>NZ_JBEXAC010000002.1:0-2630809 GCF_040567655.1 Chitinophaga sp. H8
TCTGATACTGACTAATAACTTTCTCAAGTATATTAGACGTTTCAATTAATGTTTTTCGCTATACATTACCTGTGTTTTGTTCCGATTTGCATCGAAACAGTTGCTGTTGCTTCCAAACTTTCAAAGAACATTTCTAACTAGCTGTTAGCTTTTGGCTTTTAGCTGTTAGCTTTGATGATGTGTTGATTATGAATCACAGACCCGAAGTCACACCTTTTTTGTTGTTGAGCTGTTAGCCTTTAGCTATTAGCTTTTAGCAACATCTTGTTGCTTCCGTTTCATCTTATCTTCAACCTTTTTGCCTGAAGTATTTCACTGTTCGCTTTCCTCTTTTTCGTTGCCCCGTTATCGTTGGGGTTGCAAAGGTAGGAAACTTTTTAATTCTACCAAATTTTTCTTTTTGTTTTTTTGAAGACTGCAGGAGATGAACAAATTCTCAAACCCTTTACAATCGTGCTTTTCAGCGTATCAAAAAATGGCAGAATCCAGTTGTGTAAAGAGCTTTTTTATTGTGTGCTTTCTATCGAAGCGGAGCGCAAAGGTAGGACCTTTTTCCTTACTTCCAAATCTTTTTTCAGGAAACAAAGGTGGCAATTTTAAAAACCCTTTGTAGCAAAGGCTTACAGCGGATATCTTTTTTAACGGGGCTGCGCTATCTTGTGTAATAACCCCTCCGGATAGCTCACCTTCATCAGGAATAATCCCTGCGGCGGTACAGCAAAATCTGCTTTTGCACAGTTCCGGCTCTCAATCACCTCCCTGAACTGCTCCAGCGAAAGCCGGCCCCTCCCCACTCTCAGCATGGTTCCTACCAGCCCGCGCACCATACCCCGCAGAAAACGGTTAGCGCTAACGTTGTAGACTAAACGTCCGCTATCACTGCTCCAGTAAGAGGTGGCTATCGCGCATAAAAAAGTACGTACCTGCGTATTCCGTTTAGAGAAAGAGGTAAAGTCATGGTACTCTTTTACAATGGCTGCTGCCTGCTCCAGCAGCGACAGATCTATACGGTAAGGAAAGAAGTAACCCCGGTCCTGCATAAAAGGATCCTTATGCGTATATAAGGTATATTCATAGGCACGGCCCAATGCAGAAAACCGGCTATGTGCATCTTCAGGTACTTCATATACTCCTTTCAATACAATATCATCCGGCAGGATCGCATTGATCTTATATACAAACTGCGGATGCAAAGGCAGCTGCGTATCAAAATGCAGAAAGTTCTGCGCGGCATGCACCCCCGCATCTGTACGGCTGGATCCCGTAGATACCACCGGCTCCCGGAACAATATTCGCAATGCCCGGTCTATTTCTGCCTGTACCGTATGCGAATTTTCCTGCACCTGAAAGCCACTGTATTGCGTGCCCTTATACCCTACTTCTATAAAATACCTGCTCATAACTGCGCGAAAGTAATAAAAACAGCCCATAGTATGCCTACAGACACAGCGGGACGCTGCCCCCGCAAAACCTTGCCGTATTCCGGATTTCTTCCACCCCACCTCTTCCGATTACCCCTCTCCTGTAACAAAGCAGCAGGCAGTCATCTCCAAAAAAAAGCGGTTGCCCCCGATAAGGGACAACCGCTTCCATATTATGATGCGATGGTAAAAGGGCTTATTTTTTCAACATTGCTTTAAACCGTCCTTTATAGTAATTGTCGCTCAGCAGATTTTCCAGTGAGCCATACTTTTCAGAATCATATGTTTTAGCATAAGCCATATCCAGTAACTTATACTTATACTCTTCTGCCGACAACAGCTGTACAATGGTTCTTACCTGCGATGTTTCCACACAATAGTTACGTGTCTGGCGCCGGAACGCATCAATCATCCCCTCATCATCTTTAGCAGATACTACTTTCTTCAGCATTTTGCGGAAAGTACCATCATCCATGATATTGCCACAATCGGAATTGATCATTTTCAATGATGATTTTTTCTTTCCGGCAGGCTCCTCCTCAATAGCTGGTGTACCTGTATTGCTGTCCGGCGTACCTGTAACCGCTACCTCTTCTGCATCCTGCTTACGTTTTTTACGGTTGCTGCGGGGTTCTTCCTCATGCATGGCCACTCCATATCCGCTGGTATCTGTAATGATATTATTGGGTCTTTCTGTATCATCCAGCCGGTCTGTTATCCTGCGTTGTTTCTTTTTACGTTTAGCACCCGGCTCATCAATTTCTACCGGCGCCCCTACTGCTGCACCTGCCGCTGAAGAAACTACCGCTCCTGCAGCATCTGTAGCTACGGGCGCTCCTTTGTCATCTGTAAATTCTATAAAGTCCGGCTCCGATGCTTTCTTTTTCTTCTTAGGGCTTTTCTTTTCCGGCTCTGGTGTAACAGGTACCGCTTCCGGCTGTGTTCCTGCTGTTTCAACAGCCTCACTGGCCGCGGCGGTTTTCTGTTCTTCTGCCATTACTTCCTTCAATAAAGCCTGTTCTTCTTCTGTCAATGGCTCCTTATCCGTTTTCTGGGTAACCTTTTCTCCTGCTGGTGCTGCTTTAACAGGCTCCTCCAATGGAATTTCCTCCGGCCGGTCATTTTTTACAACTTTATCCAGGGCAGAGGCAAACGAGTTCGTTTTCTTAACAGGAGGTTTTACATCTGTAGTGATCTCTGCTTTCCCTCCCAGGGAGTCCTGCAAATCCTTATGCATAGCCGTCAACATTTCCCGGCGGGCAAGATCCGCCTGCTCCTCACTGGATAGCTTACTGCCCTCATCCGGAGCTGCTGATGGCTCCATCGCCCGCCGGTCGCCCGACTTAACCACTCCAAATGTCTGCAGATCATATAAAGCATACGCATCATCGCTGCCCTTCTTCAGCAAATATCCCTGGTCATTCCTGGACATTTTCAAATAAAACAGCTGTTCCGGTGCTTCATTTTTTGGGAAGCCCACTGTTACCTGCGTAGTGCCTGGCGGTATCTCTGATAAAATAAGATAGCCTTTGTCGGATGAACTAAGCACCTGGCCTTTATACTTAATATAGAATGGCTGACTCTTTTCACTTTGTATATAAACGAAGTAATGGGGATCCTGTGCCATCAGCCTCCCGCTCAGCAGTAAACCGACCAGCACATATAATAAATTTCTATAACTTAGACGCATACTATTAATTGGTATATCTATCCTATTGCAAATATTATTCCAGCACGATCAGCACCTCACCTTTTTCCACCGCTGTACGTTCTTTCACCTTTATCTCCTTCACCACAGCATCGGTAGCCGACTTAAACACATTTTCCATTTTCATGGCTTCGAGGATCAATACGGGGTCTCCCTTTTTGATGGCCTGACCAGGCGTAACCAATACCTTTAGTACCAGTCCTGGCATAGGCGCTTTAATATCATTGATCTTTTTGACCAATGCGTCCTTAATCCCCATAGAAGCCAGCAGCTGGTCAATCGGCTCTTCAATAGCTACTTCATATACCTGCTGCGCAATCTGCAGCTGGACAGTTTTCGTTTCTTTATCCAGTTTCAGCACCTGGGCGGTATAACTACGGCCATCCATAATAATGCTGAAATCTCCGTTGGGCAGCTGCACACCAGACCAATCTACTACTTTATCATTGCATATTAACTGTTCGCCCTGATTTACGGTAAACGATGATTTACCATTCACTATTGCTTTAATCATATGATTCTTTGCTACTGTAAGCGTAACAAAAATAGCAATTTTAACCACTTACCCCGTATTTGGCTCATTTGTTTAAATTTGAATTTGGTACAACCGGCTTAGCCATTACATTTGTTTAAAATAAGACATACATGAATCAACTCTTGAAAAAACCGCTGCTGAGACTGCTATTAGGGGGAATGACCGGGCTGGGGCTTTATGCTCCTGCCATGGCACAATCTGCAGGTGGTACCCCCGAAGATCCCGCCATGAAAATTTACCGTGCGTCTGCTACCAAAATAAATGATCTGGTACATACCAAGCTGGACGTACGTTTTGACTATGCCAAACAATATCTTTACGGTAAAGCATGGATTACCCTGAAGCCTTACTTCTACCCTACAGACTCGCTCACACTGGATGCAAAAGGCATGGACATCGGGGAAGTGGCCCTGGTAAAAGCCGGCAAAAATACCCCGCTCAAATACCAGTATGATGGTATGCAACTGCGGATACAACTGGACAAAACGTATGAAAGAACAAGTGCATATACGATCTACATTGCCTATACTGCCAAACCCAACGAATTAAAAACACAGGGTAGCAAGGCTATCACCGATGCCAAAGGACTGTATTTTATTAATCCGGATGGCAAAAACCCGAACAAACCCATACAGATATGGACACAGGGTGAAACAGAAGCTTCCTCCGTATGGTTTCCTACTATCGATAAAACCAATCAGAAATGTACCCAGGAAATCAGCATGACGGTAGAAAAGAAATATGTGACACTTTCCAATGGTAAGCTGGTAAGCCAGAAAGCCAATGCAGACGGGACCCGTACCGATACCTGGAAAATGGACCAGCCTCATTCTCCTTACCTGTTTATGATGGCAGTGGGCGACTACGCCATCGTGAAAGACCAGTGGCGTGGCAAAGAGGTAAACTACTATGTGGAAAAACCTTTTGAAAAATATGCGCGGAACATCTTCGGTAATACCCCGGAGATGCTCACCTTCTATTCCAAAATCCTGGATTATGATTACCCCTGGGTGAAATATTCACAGGTAGTAGGACGCGATTATGTATCCGGTGCGATGGAAAATACCACCGCTACCCTGCATGGAGAGTTTATGCAAAAAACCGACCGGGAACTGCTGGATAACAACAACTATAATGAAGCAGTCATTGCGCATGAACTGTTTCACCACTGGTTTGGCGACCTGGCCACTGCCGAGTCCTGGAGCAATCTGACGGTAAACGAATCTTTTGCCGACTACAGTGAATACCTCTGGCTGGAACATAAATACGGCAAAGACGCTGCGGACGAACATAGCCTCTCTGCTGTAAAATCTTACCTGAGCATGGTAGAATATGCCGGGGATAAGCCACTGGTACGTTTTCACTACCGGGATAAGGAAGAAATGTTTGACCAGGTCACCTACCAGAAAGGAGGACGGATTTTAAATATGCTGCGCAACTACATCGGGGACGATGCCTTCTTTAAATCCATGAACCGGTACCTGAAAAATAATGCCTACAAAGCTACAGAGGCCCATCATTTCCGCCTTGCCGCAGAAGAGGTAACCGGCCAGGACCTGAACTGGTTTTTCAACCAA
Organism: Chitinophaga sp. H8; assembly: GCF_040567655.1. Lineage (NCBI taxonomy): Bacteria > Pseudomonadati > Bacteroidota > Chitinophagia > Chitinophagales > Chitinophagaceae > Chitinophaga > Chitinophaga defluvii. The sequence goes on from NZ_JBEXAC010000002.1 coordinate 5,242, forward strand.
TGGTATTTTGGACAGGGATTCCCGATACTGGACATCAGTTATGTATATGACGATGCCGCCAAAACAGTAAGCGTGATCCTGAAACAGCAACCCACCGACAACAAGATATGGCAACTCCCGATGGCAATAGATATCTATGCCGGCGGAAAAAAGGAAAGACATCAGGTAATGGCTGCCAACCAGGTAGATACCTTCACTTTTTCCTATGCTACCAAACCTGATTTTGTGAATGTGGATGGCGACAAAGTGCTGCTGGCTAAAAAAACCGATCGCCGGGATATCAGCACTTACATTTACCAGTACTCACATGCTCCCCAGTATATGGACCGCCGGGAAGCTATAGAGGCCTGCCTGAAACAACAAACCACCAATACTGCTGCACTGGATGTATTAAAGGCGGCTTTAAAAGATAAATATCATGGCTTGCGGGAACTTGTCATTACGGGCTTAAAGCTGGATAATTCCACTGTCAAGGCAGCAGTACTCCCTACCCTGATCAACATTGCCCAAAAGGATGAAGATGGCCCCGTGCGTGCAGCTGCCCTGAAACAATTGGGCGATCTGAAAGATGATGCCTATGCTCCTTTACTGGAAAGCGCTGCCAGCAAGGAAAAATCTTATGCCGCTGCCGGCGCTGCATTACAGGGACTGGCAGCATTACAGCCTGATAAAGCATATGCAATTGCCAAACAAATGGCGGATGAGGCGAAAGGAGGACTTACCGCTGCTATTGCCAACATCTTTGCAGAAAAAGGCGATGAAGCAGATGTACCTTTCTTCGTTAAAAAATTTGATGCAGCTGGTGGACAGGATAAAATTGAACCGGCTATCCAGTATATGGACATGCTGGCCGGTGTAAATACGACCGCTACCGTTATTCAGGGGGTAGACCGTATTAAAGAGATGACCGAACAGCTGAATAACAGCCAGGTAAACAGGTACATCGCCAATATCATGCAGGCCATTGCCAAAAAGAAACAAGCCGACGCAGGTAGCGCCAATGGTACCGCCAGAGATGAATTTAACAAACAGGCGGATCATTTATTGAAAGTGGCCCAAAGCATTATGAGCACTATTAAAGATACAGAGTAAGGCCAGCCTTACCGCTTAATAAATACTTCACAAAACCGTTTCCTGCATTGGAAACGGTTTTTTTTATACCATACAGTCCTGCAAACCCCTATAACTGTTAACTAACTCATTTACAGCTACTTCTATCCATATTTAGAGATAAACCCGCCATGACCCTATGTTTCCTTAGGGATGTTCCACTGTTGTTCCACTATTGTCCCACTGATATCCCACTATTGTTCCACTCTAAAAAGAAGTGAAACATCTATAGGATATCAATTCCTAAAGGGTTGGGGAAAGCAGACTTTACATCGTGTTAAACCAGGCTTTTAAGAGAGGATACTATTATTTGGCGAGGGTGATGGCTACTACTCTTTTGATGGCGGTATCCCAACGCCAGGGGCTATTGATCAGCCGGATACCTCCCAGCCAGCGGTGCTGGAGGGATACATAATCGATGTAATTTTCTTCATTGCCCAGGACTTCCCGGCCCAGGCTGGTGATAGACAGCTGCTGATCATTTTGTTCAATCACTCCGGCGCGGCGCATACGCTGCACATAAATGTCCAGTTGGAAATCGCCCAGACCATATATTTTCATCTCTTTCCAGAACTGCGCGTACAAATCATACCACCGGTATTTGCCTAGCAGTAGCCTTTGCAGAAAAAAATGTTCTATGCTATTCAGGCCGTTATCTACGGAAGGTAATCTTTTGAGGTGTGCCTTCATCGCTTTCCCCAGAAAGGGCAGACTGGCGGAGGTATTGTTACTCAGTACTTCGAGGTCCAAAGGAGCCGGTTGGCAGTAAGCGTTCCAGGTAGTAGCTGCCAGCTCCAGGTCTTCCGGCTGCAGTAACACACGTTGCTCAAATAAGGGTGGAAAGTGCCGGGGCGCCAACATCCCCATTCCTTTAAAGTCAGGGATTTCCGCATGGTCATCTATCGCCACAATGCTGACAGGGGGTAGCCGGCTGGTTAAAGATTGCAGGTAATAAAGCACAAACAGCATATTGACCTGACAGAACAGGTCGAATTCAAACCAGAGGATGATTGCTTCATATTCGCCGGCTGTTTTGAGCTTTTCCAGCTCCTCAACTACATTGGTATAATAGGTTTGTTTGTCGATACCGTATTGGTATTCCAGGTGTTTGGCACGGGATTCAAAAAAAACAGCGGGGTCTTTTGTAGCTTTTACTTTTCCTTCGCACATCATCTCCCGGCATATCACTACATCTCCGGGCACGCCACTCTGCCGGAAAGAGGTAAGGGTAGCATCGCCATTTAAAATGTGCAGATATGCCATAGTTGCTGGGCTTGAACATTCATCAATAAAGACAATCTGATCGGTATCTTACCAGCTGCCGCTGGCGCCACCGCCGCCGCCTGATCCGCCGCCAAAGCCTCCGAAACCACCACCACCGCCGCCAAAACCGCCACCGGATCCTCCGCCGAAGCCACCCAGGCCTCCAATCGGAAATAGCCAGCCGGCGCCCCTGCGGCTGAAAGTGGTGCCCCGTCCGCCACGGTCTCCGCCATTACCTCCCCGGCCCATGATAGAAATAAGGATCACGATCGCCATGATGATAATAAAAACGGTAAAGCTGCTCATACCATCTCCCTGTTTACGGGGAATTCCCTGGTACTCGCCTGCCGCGGCTTTCTGAATAACATCTACTGCCTGATCAAGACCCTGATAATAATGTTCCTGCCGGAACTGCGGGGTAATCACCTCATCAATAATACGGTTGGCGATGGCATCAGGAATGGCCCCTTCCAGCCCATAGCCTGTTTCAATCCGTATCTTCCGGTCTTCTACTGCTACCAGTATCAGCAGGCCATTGTTCCGGCCTTTAACACCGATGCCCCAGTCACGGAGTATTTTAATAGCTACTTCACTGATATCATAATCCCCTACTGTTTTCAGGGTAACGATGGCTATTTGATTGGAGGTACTGTCGCTGTAAGCTACCAGCTTATTTTCCAGTGCATCGATCTCTGACCGTACCAATACGCCTGCAAAATCATTCACCAAGTGCGGGGGGGAGGGTCTGGCCGGAATTTGCTGCGCTTGCGTCAACAATCCTGTTACCAAAAACATCCCCATCAATAACCAGCGAAATACCTTCATTTATCTATAGCTAAAAGTCATTTAAAAAACTGTTCCGGCACAGCGTTGCTCCCCGTATCTGCCCCTCATTGTTCCGGCACTTTACCTTATCGCCCAAAGACAATATCATCCGGAAGCTCATTGGTATCATCACCAGCTTCATAAGGGAAATGAAGTTGTAAAGATTCTCCTATTTCCCGGATGCAGGTTTCAATACCTTCAATCATTTTGTTGCCGGACAGGTGATGACGAAGTGTGGTAGCTTCTGCCTGCCAGAAGTCATCCCCTACCTTATCATGAATACCCTGGTCGCCCAGGATAGCAAACTGATGATCTTTTACAGCGATGTATACCAGTACGCCGTTCCGTTGTTTGGTTTTTTCCATCCCCAATGACAGAAAAGCTTCCCTGGCTCTATCCATTGGATCTACGTAGGTGCACCTGCTTTCTACAAACAGTCTGATTTCACCGGAAGTGAGCCGTTCAGCTACGCGGATAGCATCTACCAGCCGGCTTTTTTCGGTTTCAGTAAAGATCTCTTTTCTCTTGAACGGAAAGATGGACATAAAGTTGGATTAATACCGGGCAGCGCTGATGAGCTGCCCGGTACAGGTATATTTTTTAGAACTGTACTTTAGGTGCATTCTCTGAACCTGGTTGTGCCTGGAAGTAGCCTTTTTGCTTAAATCCGGCAATACCTGCCACCAGATTGCCGGGGAACACCCTTACCGTACTGTTGTATTCATTTACGGCATTGTTAAAGTCGTTGCGGGCTACGGTGATCCTGTTTTCCGTTCCTTCCAGCTGTGCCTGCAGATCGCGGAAGTTCTGATTGGCCTGCAGGGTTGGATAATTTTCAGAAACAGCCAACAAACGGCCTAAAGCGGCACCTAATTGCCCCTGTGCCTGCTGAAATTGCTGAATCTTTTCAGGTGTCAGATTGTCGGCATCAATGGTTACCTGTGTAGCTTTTGCACGGGCTTCCATTACTTCCGTAAGGGTGGTCTTTTCAAAATCTGCTGCCCCCTTTACGGTGCTTACCAGGTTAGGGATCAGATCTGAACGGCGCTGATACTGGCTTTGTACGGCTCCCCATTTATTCTTCACATTTTCATCCTGCTTCACTAACCCATTATACTTCCCACAACCGAACATCCCTAACAGCACTAACACGACGATTACAATAATTCCTTTTTTCATCTGATTTTTTTTTAAATTTTTTAGGCCGGGGTTACCGTACGAGGCATACCGCTGCACTTTTTAGTGGCGGTACCTGTAGTTTCGCCGGAGATAACTTGTTGTTATGAGCGTGTAACTATCCAAACCTACACGAATTTACGCAAAACGCAAAACATTCCTGCCAGCTACGCCCGGAGGCCCCTGGGGAAAAAAAATCAGCCCTGTTGAAATTTTTGACGCAAATAAGCCAGGTTTATATGTAACTTTGTACCAATATTTCAGGTAGCAAAGCCAGGGAATATCAGCGCAAGCCAATATACCTTATACATGTGGATGAAAAGCTTTCTGTATAGTCATGCATTCCATTGTTTCTAACTCACTTATTTTTATTAACTTGTTTTTTAAGTCTGCTTTAAATGAGTGCACCACATATTCACATCCTGTATATTGATGATGAAGTACATAACCTGAATGCATTTAAAGCTTCTTTCAGAAGACTTTACACGGTATTCACCGCCAACTCTGCAGAAGAGGCTGAAAAGCTGTTACTGGAACACGAATTTCATATCATCATCTCTGATCAGCGCATGCCTAAGATGACAGGCATTGAATTTTTTGAGTCCATCCTGGACAGGTACCCGGAACCTATCCGTATGCTGCTGACCGGCTATGCAGATATCAACGCGGTAATAGATGCGATCAACAAAGGACAGGTATATAAATATTTTTCCAAACCCTGGAATGAGGAAGAACTGAAACATAATATTGACAAAGCCTTTGAAGTATATTCTCTCCGTAAGGAAAATAAAGAACTGACCGCAAAACTGCTCGATGTCAATGAAAAGCTTGAATTTTTACTGCGGCAAAAGCTGATTTCCTGATTTTCTGCTGATAACGCTATGTAACAGCTACCGTGCATCCTCCCCTCCTGATATGCTGGTAGCTTCCCTTATCAGCCACCATCGCTTATTTACAGCAATCCCTGTGCTTCTCCCTGGCAAATTTTATCCTCCTCTTGGAAGGCTACTCCTCTAATTCCCGTAAATTGCACCTCATTGTGAACTCAATATTCTAGAAATATGCAAGTTTGGAAAGATTACCAGGCGCAACACCAAAACAGATTCCTGGACGAATTATTAGCATTATTACGTATACCTTCCGTAAGTGCAGATACCCGTCATAACGAAGACACCAAAACATGTGCAGCAGCAGTAAAGCAGCGTTTGATCGAAGCCGGAGCAGATAAAGTGGAAGTATGCCCCACTGCCGGTCATCCTATTGTATATGGCGAAAAGATCATTGACGCCGCCTTACCTACCGTACTGGTATATGGTCACTATGATGTACAACCGCCTGATCCGCTGGACCTGTGGCACAGCGGTCCTTTTGAACCGGTGATCAAAGAAGGTAACATCTACGCCAGAGGCAGTGCAGACGATAAAGGCCAGTTTTACATGCACGTGAAAGCTTTTGAAATCATGATGCAAACCAACACGCTGCCCTGCAACATCAAATTTATGATCGAAGGGGAAGAGGAAGTAGGTTCTGCCAATCTTGGCATTTTCCTGAAAGAAAACAAGGAACGCCTGAAAGCAGATGTAGTACTGATTTCAGATACTTCCATGCTGAGCATGGAAAACCCATCTATAGATACCGGCTTACGTGGCCTGGCATATATGGAAGTGGAAGTAACCGGTCCTAACCGCGACTTACACAGTGGTGTATATGGTGGCGCCGTAGCTAACCCCGCTACCATCCTGTGCCAGATGATCGCGTCCCTGCATGATGCCAACAACCATATTACCATCCCCGGATTTTATGATCAGGTAGCAGCACTGGATGCCACAGAAAGAGCCGCTTTAAACCAGGCTCCTTTTGATGAGGCGGCCTATAAGAAAGACCTGGGCGTAAATGAACTGTGGGGCGAAAAAGGTTATACTACTATCGAAAGAACCGGTATCCGTCCTACCCTGGAAGTAAACGGTATCTGGGGTGGTTACACCGGCGAAGGCTCTAAAACCGTATTGCCTTCCAAAGCTGCGGCCAAGATCTCTATGCGCCTGGTACCAAATCAGGACTGGATCCAGATCTCCGAACTGTTTAAAGCGCATTTTGAAAAGATAGCACCTGCCTGCGTACAGGTAAAAGTAACGGCACACCATGGTGGCAGCCCTTATGTAACGCCTATTGATCATGTAGCATTTAAGGCTGCCAGCCAGGCTATCCAGGCTACCTTTGGGAAAGCGCCTATTCCCGTACGTGGCGGTGGCAGTATTCCTATCGTAGCACTCTTTGAAAAAGAGCTGGGCTTAAAAACCATTCTCATGGGCTTTGGACTGGATAGTGATAACCTGCATTCTCCTAATGAAAAATATGGCCTGGAAAACTATTACAAGGGTATCGAAACCATCCCTTATTTCCACCAGTATTTTGCAGAGATGAGCAAAAAGTAAATACAACTGTTTTTATTATAAGTAAGGCCGGCTAAAGGTGATGACACCTTTAGCCGGCCTTTTTTTGCGGCTACTTTTTCCTGTAATTTGTATTTTACCCTGGCACACTATCCCGTCTTCATAAATGAACCAGATGAAAAAGATGTCACGATTAACTGCCATGCTGGCCCTGCTGGTGGTATGGAGTTCTTTAAATAAACCCGCCATAGCACAATCCTCACCTCAGGCACCTCGCGAAGCTGTCTATGATGAAACAGGTTGTTTGTATACCGCTTACAAAAACCTGGTAATGGCTGGCTATCAGGGATGGTTTGCCGCCCAGGGAGATGCGTCAGAAAGAGGCTGGTACCATTATCAGAACGGGCATTGCGGAGGCTTTTTACCTGGTTGTGCTGCTGTTGACTTCTGGCCGGACATTACTGATTACACTAAAAAGTACAGGTCTCCCTTTCAATTTGCAGATGGTACCCCTGCTTATTTATACAGTCCTTATGACGAAGAAAGTGTAGACCTCCATTTTAAATGGATGCAGGATTACGGGATCGACGGCGTGTTTATGCAACGGTTTGTAGGAGAGATCAAAGCCACCAACCCCAAGGGCAAACGGCATTTTAATAAAGTATTGGAAAATGCATTAAAGGCTGCGAAGAAATATAAAAGGGCCATTTGTATCATGTACGATCTCAGCGGTTGCTCCAGCGCAGATGTGGCTTACCTGGAACAGGACTGGGAGGAATTGCAGACATTATTCCGGCTGTTTGACAACAAGGAAAATCCTACTTACCTGCGGCATCATAAGAAACCCCTGGTGAGTATCTGGGGAGTAGGCTTTAATGATCACCGGAAATATACCATTGCGGATGTGGACCAGCTGGTAGATAAACTAAAAGGCCCTACCAACAAGGTAGCTGTTATGCTGGGCGTACCTTATTACTGGAGATCGCTTAAAAACGATACCGAAAATGCCCCTGCCCTGCATACGCTCCTTAAAAAATCGGATATCATCATGCCCTGGGCAGTAGGCCGCTATCACCCGGATAACTATGCTGCTGTATCAGCAGTATTAGCGGGAGATATTGCCTGGAGCAAAGCCAATAACGTAGACTATGTACCCCTGGTTTTTCCCGGTTTCAGCTGGGGCAACCTAAAGCATAATCCCGCTGTTTATGATGCCATCCCACGACTGAAAGGGGAATTTTTATGGCAGCAGGTAGCGGGCGCCAGACAAGCCGGTGCCCAGGCTTTGTATGTAGCCATGTTTGACGAAATAGATGAAGGCACCGCCATCTATAAATGTGCAGTAGCAGGAAAGCTACCCCTGCATGGTGATAAAAAATTTGTAGGTATTGAGGCGGGCCTTCCCTCAGATTATTATTTATGGCTCACCGGGCAGGCGGCCCGCTGGTTTCATGGGGAAACGGGTTTTACGGCTACCAAATCGGTACGGTAAACAGGGCTTTGCTTTTAATTTGAGCGCTATTCCGGGTAATTCCGTAAAATTGTAGGTGTAATTTTGAAAAGATCTGTTTGAAAATGGCAACATCAGAAAAACTCCGTGTAGACAAATACCTTTGGGCCATACGTATCTTTAAAACGAGGTCGCTGGCTTCTGCAGCCTGCGAGAGTGGTAAAGTAAAACTGAATGGCACCGCCGTGAAACCGGCCAAGCCAGTGTCCCTGGGCGATAAATACGATATTAAAACCGAGGCCCGCAGGTGGCAGATCGAAGTAACCGGCTTGCTGGCCAATCGCCAGGCCTACAGCGAGGCTATTAAATACTATGCAGACCTGACCCCGGAGGAAGATAAAGACTTTAGCCAACGGGTGGCTGTCAGCTTTTATACCGGCAAACGCCCCAGCAAAATCGGCCGCCCCACCAAAAAAGAACGCCGCGACCTGGATGGGTTTATGGAGGGGGAGGAATAAGCCAAAAGCTATTAGCTGTTAGCTTTTAGCCACGTGGATAGCTATTTAGCGCTGGAGGTGAAGAGCTATGAGCTACTAGCCGCAGGCACCGGAGGTGGCCATTTATTGGTAGGAATGAAGCGCTTTGAAGTACAAGCCAGAAATACTAGCGGTTGTCGGCGATCGTGTCAGGTGACCTGACTTAGCTAAAAGCTAATGGCTAACAGCTAATAGCTCCTCATTTATTATGCTTTCTCACATTTGCTTAGTAAATTCGCACCTCTCAAAGCTTTGAAATTATAACTAGATGCCCAAACTAAACGATGTACTTCCTGCCGATTTTCTGGTTAAAGTAGCAGATGAATTCGGTACGCCGGTATACATATACCACGCAGAGAAAATAAAAATCCAATATGAAAAGCTGCAAAAGGCTTTTCAAAAGGCGAATACCCGTTTTTTCTATGCCTGTAAGTCGCTCACCAATATCAACATCCTCAAGTATGTAAATTCCATTGGTTGCGGGCTGGATACAGTATCCATACAGGAAGTACAGCTGGGGCTGAAGGCTGGCTTTGACCCTAAGAACATCATATTTACCCCTAACTGTGTGGATCTGCAGGAAATCATTGCAGCCAAGGAACTGGGGGTGATCATCAATATCGACAACCTGTCTATCCTGGAGCAGTTTGGTAATAAATTTGGCGACAGCTACCCTATTTGCATCCGGTTAAATCCGCATATCATGGCGGGGGGTAATTTTAAAATATCTACCGGGCATATTGACAGCAAATTTGGTATCTCCATTCACCAGCTACGTCATATTGAGCGGATTGTACAATCTACCAAGCTGAAAGTAACGGGCCTGCATATGCATACCGGCTCTGAAATCAAGGATGTAGACGTATTCCTGCGCGGTGTGGAGATTATGTTTGAAATGACACAGCACTTCCCCGATCTGGAATCTATTGACCTGGGAAGCGGCTTTAAAGTAGCTTACCAGCAAGGTGATCCGGAAACCGATATCGATCTGCTGGGTAAAAAACTGTCTGACGCCTTCAATCATTTCAGCAAAACTTATCCCCGCCCGTTACAGCTGTGGTTTGAACCCGGAAAATTCCTGGTAAGCCAATGCGGTTACTTTGTAGTAAAGGCGAATGTGATCAAACAAACTACCGCCAACGTATTTGTAGGAGTGAATTCAGGCTTCAACCACCTGATCCGGCCTATGTTTTACGAAGCTTTCCACCTGATACGCAATATCTCCAATCCTAAGGGAACGGAAAGAATCTATACCGTAGTAGGCAATATCTGCGAAACGGATACCTTTGGCTGGGACCGTAAAATCAATGAAGTAAGAGAAGGGGATTACCTGGTGTTTTATAATGCCGGTGCCTATGGCTTTGAGATGTCGTCCAACTTTAACTCCCGCTTAAAACCTGCGGAAGTACTGGTAAAAGATGGTAAGCCGATGCTGATCCGGAAAAGGGATACGCTGGACGACTTGCTGAAGAACCAGATAGAACTGACCTTTTAACAAAACTGATACCCCATGAACGCTGCCAATGCTATACAGGAATCCCTCGAACAAAAGGGATACCTGCTCACGGAGAAGTTTTCTTTTCTGGGCCTGGCAGCAGTAGTACGGGAGGGGTTCGCTTTCAGGAATATTTTTATAAAATGTTATATCACACTGCTGGCAGGTATTACCCTGTTTGTAATAGCTGCCGGCAGTTACCTCATCTCCACCGGTCAAACTTCCCTCAGTGATTACCTGGCCTACTTTTTCACCGGCGTACTGTCTACCTTCCTGATCATCCCCCTGCATGAATTTATTCATGGCTGTATGTTTAAGTATTATGGCGCCCGTGATGTCCGTTATGGCTTTATTCCTAAATACCTCATGTTTTATGCGGTAGCCCATCTTTTTACGGTGACTTATATCCAGTTCAGACGTATTGCACTGGCCCCTTTCATCATTATCTCCTCCGGCTGTATCATCGCCATACTACTCTTACCCCTTACCGGCAAATTCATTGCCCTGGGATTGCTCCTTTTTCATACTTTTTGCTGTGCAGGCGATTTTGGCCTGTGCGCCTATATGTTTGCCCGCAAAGAGAAGGAGATCATTTCCTTTGATGATGCCAATGAACAGATTACCTACTTTTTTTGTAAATATTAATTATCCATAGAAAACAGGTATCTTTGCAGTCACTCCTAAGCCCAAATTGTTTATCTGTCACTCCTGCACTGTTCCACCTGTTATTAATAAATAAATAGTATTATTTTTTTTAACTAGCTTAATAAGCTGAATGGTAGATTTTTACAGGTATTTTTTATGAAAGCTTTATGTGCAAAACAAGGCGTTAACAGTATAGAACCGCTGCTGGAAAGCCACCTTTCTTTTGGCCCCTTTATCGAGTCGTTAAAGGAAAGGGCGGAAAGCACAACGGATATACGTGCCACATTTTATAAATACATCATTGAAAAGTTCGAGGCCAATCCGGCCACGATGCAGCCTATTGCCTGTACGGAAGACCTGTCTAAATACCAGGAATACCTCGATCTGGTGATTGCGGCTATTTTCCCCGTAACCAGCGATCCGGAGAAGGATATCTATGGCCTGGGCGTACCTGCCCGGCTGGAGCTGTTCTATTACTCCGACCGCCTGAAACAACTTTTTGCCAAAGGGACCGACCAGCTGCTGGTAGCCACCCCGGAAGAAACTTCCCTGGAAAAAGTAAAACACGATAAACTGACCAGGCTATATAAACTGATCATAGAAAAGGTGTACAATTTCCCGGTAACCTATCTCAATGACATTATTCATCCGGTGGATATTCCTGAAAGCGGACTGAAAAAGTATATCAAACTGAATATTGATACCCGGTTTGTAGATATTAAACTAAACGGGGAATTACCTCCTTTCGATTATGCAGAATTTTGTGCCCGGCAGCTCCCGGTAGAAGTATTGATGGATGTCCTGCCTTTGTCCCTTTTCCGCCTGGAAGGCTTTGTGATATGGACTGTAGAAGACGTCACCCAGGAAGAAGTGCTAAACCACATGAAAGACCTGGTACTGAATATGGACCAGGATAATGAGGGCGGCAGCTACGAATTGCTGGATACGATCTTCCCTACATTACTGGATAAGAGAGGCACTACTGCACACCTCGTGCCTTTCCCAAAAATAAACGGCACCAGTGTGCTGGAGGAACAGTTCTGCTATACCGATACCATATTAGGTATTATGGGCAACAGAAAGCAGCAACGCCTGCTTTTTCAGCAACTGCTGGATTATGCTACCCAACATCCTCATCCTTTAGTGGTACCCGATGTAAACGAAACCACTATACAGTCTTACCCCTTCCTGAAACACCTGCCTCACAAAGGTATCAGGAGCTTTATTCTTTGCCCTATCCTGCATCAGCATGAGCTATTAGGCGTACTGGAACTGGCATCGCCCAAAGAGAATGATTTCACACAGGAAACAATAAGCCGGTTGCAGGCTGCTTACCCATTGCTGGTATTGCTCCTGAACCGCAGTATTGCTTTACTGAACGGGCGTATCAACCGGGTTATAAAAGAACAGTTCACGGCATTGCAGCCTTCTGTAGAATGGAAATTTACAGATGCTGCCTGGCAATATCTGTCTACCCCGGAACACGAGCGCAAAGACATCGGCAATATTACTTTTGATGAAGTGTATCCCCTGTATGGTGCAATTGATATCCGTAACTCGTCCATACAACAGGGCAATGCTATCCGCGAAGATCTGCTGGAGCAATTGCAACTGGTAAAGAAAACACTGGACCAGGTAAGTAAAGCGATTCATTTACCCCTGCTGGAAGAATTACAATATAAAAACGACAGCCTGTTAAATGCGATCAGCACCAACCTGCAGGCAGGAGAAGATCTGAAGGTGAATGAATTCGTAGATTATGAAATTGCACCGGTATTACAACACCTGTATGAAAGCAATGCTTCTCTGAAGCCTGTGCTGAACCAGTACTTCTCCAGGGTAGATAAAACGGAAGGGCATGTATACAATCACCGGCGGGAATATGAAGAAAGCCTCGCAAAAGTGAATAATGTTATCAGCCAGTACCTGGAAAAAGAGCGGCACAGTATACAACAATCTTTTCCCTGCTACTTCGAAAAATACCGTACTGACGGTATAGAATATACGATCTATATCGGGCAGTCTATTGCATACGAAAAGAAATTTGACCTGCTGTACCTGCGCAACTTACGGTTGTGGCAATTAACTTCTATGGCGCAGATTGCGAGGATCACACATCAGCTGGCACCAGAGTTGAAAGTACCACTTAAAACCACCCAGTTACTGCTCATGCACAGCTCCCCTATTACCATCAGTTTCCGGAATGACGAACGCCGGTTTGATGTGGAAGGGGCTTATAATATCCGGTACGAAATCATTAAGAAACGTATTGATAAGGTACACATAAAAGGCAGCAGTGAAAGGCTTACACAACCGGGCACTATTGCCATTGTATTTTCTTACGGCCGCGAAATGGAAGAGTACAGAAAGTATATCGCTTTCCTGCAGGATAAAAAGATCCTGAAACCAGGGCTTGAAATACTTGACCTGGAAGAATTACAGGGCGTTAGCGGATTAAAAGCATTAAGGGTGCATGTCAACCTGGAAGAAGCAGTGGTGCCTGCTGTAGAAGGCGTGCGTATTGCAAAGTAAGCATATCGTTAGCAGAAAACAGCAGGAGCTGTTTTCTGCTAACTTCCCTATCATTAAAACTTAAAGCCAAAGGTAAAGTACGGCATTGTTTCCTCTTTGGAATGGCCAATGGCTGCGGTGATCACCAACATATTAACCGGAGAGAAATAAAGTCCGCCCCCAAATCCATCATGCCACACATGGGAGGTTTCTCCCTGCTGCCATACTCTTCCGATATCATTAAAGGCAATTAATCCCACCGAGCCAGGCAGTACATACGTAGTAAAATCAAACAACTTCAGGCGGATCTCTGTGTTGTTATATACTGCACTGCTACCTGAGAAACGGTAATTACGATAACCACGTAAATTCTGTGTGCCTCCTAATGTAACCGCCTGGAAAAATTCATAGTCGCCCCAGTTAACCCCTCCTCCAAAACGGCTAACGATCACCAGGTTGGCAGGGATACGGAAACTCATATACATGCTAAGATCCGTTTGCAACTGCAGGTATTGTTTACCATCAGTTACCAGTCCCCGGCTACCCATCAGTGAAGTAGTCCATAGTATTCCCCTGGAAGGTACCAGGGTATTATTACGGGTATCTATCTGCAGTGCCACTTTTGCACCGGCATAATACTTATCCTTAAATACACCTGCAGAATCCAGCTTATTCAGCGGGAAGTTGGTAATAAACCGGTTATTGTTCTCATCCTTATCCAATGCATAATAGTGCAGGTGAGGCCCGTATCCGATGTTCACATGATTGCTCAATTTTGTTTTCAGCAATGCCTCTGCGGTATACAAATTATAACGTGCGCGGTAATAACTGATGGTTTGCCCCCCGGATTTATCAAATACCGTTTCGTTGCCGTATCCAAAAAAATTGGTGGTATTGTGAGGTGCCCGCGCCCGTGCAAACAGGAGGAGATCTGCTTTGCCGATCACATCAGTAAGTTCGCCTTCATATTTGAAATTATAAGCGCGCGTAGCCAGTGCATGGCTGGCGCTGAAAGTATGTTTTGCACCAAAAGGTTCTTTACGAAACCCCTGGTGGGTATATTGTAAAGCAAGTCCCAATAATACGCCGTCGTCACGGTTATAACCACCCGCCAGCATTGGCATCAGCTTATTATACTTAAATGCTTCGCGGTTATAGGCAATATTGGCAGGATCACCGGATAACCTGAATTTTTCATTTGCTCCCAGCAGGAAAGTATCTTTCCCATTTTTCAGGTCATAAATCCCGATTCTTTTGCCAGCACGCTGTGTAACGCTGTCTATGTAAGTATCTGGCTCATTGCCTCCAATCAATCTTACCCGTATCCTGTTGGGATGATCTCCTTTGATCTCAAAACGGTCGCCTCCACCCAGGCTGTATAGGTTGACTTCTTTAGTTACTGCCGGGTCAAATACGCGGGAATACAGGTTTTGTTCTATTTCTCCCTTTTTGCTGATCTTAAAAATGTTTACGCCCAGTTGTCCATCCGGCATTCTTTCAATAGCAAACAGTTCCTTTTTCTGGGTACCCGGTACATCTACTCCCCGGGAGATAAAACGATAATATTTCAGGGCATTTTTTTCGAGGATCCCCCTTCTGGTTTTCAGGGTTTCCAGCATATGCCGGCCCGTGAGCGCATATACGGTATCAGGAAGTTTGCCCACTGCTGCTTCCAGTACACTGTCGGTCATACGTTGCAGAAACGCCTCTGATTGTTTTTTCCACTCGGCTGCATCAAGGCCATTTAAAAAGGAACGGTCAAAATAACGGCCATTGAAATTAAAGCCGTTAACATCCCGGATTTTTTCGCTGAAGCCCTGAATTTTCGGCATCAACCAACGCCTGGAAGCAAGATGGGGAATAAGACCGCCATTGATAAAAAATGCCTGATCTCTGTCCCTTGGAATGGGATAATAAGTTCTTTTCTTTTTCTTTTCCACCATGTACCAGCGCCATTGATCATCATGCCGGTCCCAGTCCATCACAAAGAGGTCCAGCAAGCGGGCATTTAATACAGAGGGTTGGTGTACCTGTTCGTCATTATCTGCCTGGATGCGTTTCAGCATTTTAAGCGTGTTGTAGGTCTTATTATTTTTGCCCACCACCGGCTCTCTGTCTTCCAGCAGATATACATCATTGCCAAAGTCGCGCGCATAGATCCCGAGGGAAGTATCTTTAGGCAGGTATACAAAAGACACATCAGCATGCGGCACCCCCGCAGCATCTGCCAGTGACGCCACCACCAATGCACCATAAGGGATGGAAGCAGAGATCTGGTCCTGTACCACGTCTTTCGCAATCGTTTCTCTCAGGGCCTCCGGTACGGCTGCTTCCGGATATTTTTTGAGAGAGCGCAAGGCATACTCTTTACCGGTACTATCTGCCAGCCGGAGCGAACGGGTTTGTTGTCCTCCACCCCGTTGCAGGATTTTAAAACCTCCCTTTTCCTTTTGCAGGTCCAGTACCGGAAAGTTAACCGGGGCATCCCATACGCTCCGGTAATTATCCCCCAGTAAAAACCGGTGAAAATGACCTACACGGTTATACTGCGAATCCGGCCTCGTCTTCACATAGGCCGGCAGGGAGCCCGCACTGGCAAATCCTGTGTTCTGCTGGCGTACCAGATCCGGTATCCTCAACAAGTTTTTACTGAATAATGGTTGCTGTAAATTATCTCCAGCAAAAAACTGCACCCGCACAGTACTGTCTTCCATTTCCTCCAGTACGGTAAATCCGTTGAGCTGGCTGGCAAATAAAGATTTAGCGCCTTTCTTTACACGGGTATCTTTGGAGCCACTACCACTTACGATATAGTGATTATTGTCATCCTGGATAAACTGCAGGGAATGATCATGTCCCGAAACGAAGATAGCGGGCCCGTTTTCTTTTAAAACATCTTCCACCTCCTTTACCATCTGCTGATAGAGTGGATGAGGCAAATCTTCCGGTGTGCCAAACACACCTCTCGCAATAGGATAAATAGACCCTATCACAGGTAGTGGCACATATAAATTCCGTTTAAGGTCTGTGAGGGGAAAAATATGTTGTTTGATCGTATAATAGCCACCGTGAATACCATAACTGCGGAATGGGTGGTGGGTAGCAAAAATGATCAGTTTGTTCCGGTTCCTGCTTACCAGGTCAGCTATTGCCGCCACCACCTCTTCTTTATTCTTACAGTCGCAATCAGATTCCGCACCTGGTTTGGCATAAGGGAATACCCACCATTCGCTGTCCATAATGATCAGGGTGATATTATCATCCAGTGGCACAGCGATAGGGCCCGGACAGCCTTCCTTTGGCAGAAACTGTACATTAGGCAACTGAAGCGAATCGATATACTCCTGTTGATTGCGGATTGTTTTCCATCCGTTGGGCTTACTTTTCTCCCAATCGTGGTTACCGGGAATAAAGATACCGTTGGCATTGGTACCACGCAGGAGGTTGGCCTGATAATCCAGTATTTCACGTGCCTTTTCATACTCAGGAACAGTGGGATCCGGCAAGCCTTTGGGGTATACATTATCACCCAGGAAGAGGATGGTGTTTTTCCCCTCCTGTAAATTATAAGCCTTGCGTACGGCATCAATGACAGGGTTCTTTCCATCAGCATGCAGTTCACCCGCATCTCCGATGAGGATGATACGTTGCACTACCTTCGGAGTTTGTGCCTGTGCCATATTACCACTGCAGCATATCCAGATAAGTGTACATGCAGCGATGAACCCTTTCATTACTTTACTCATTTTGCGTGGTAGCTAAATTTAAGAATATTGGCCAGTGTTTCACCTCCTTCATTGGAAATATACATGTCGCCGTTAGGTGCAAATGAAATTCCTTCCGGTTGCGGGAACAGCGTACGCTTCAGATTATAAGCCTCCTGTACTTTCCCTTGCAAATCTGTAATGACCAGCAGGCTATTCACAGAAGCCACAATATACAGGCGCTTTTCTACAGGATGAATAGCAGCTGCCGAAGGCTTGAAGTTCTTGAGTGGTACTCCTGCGAGCTTTGCTATTGCTTTTACATCCAGTTTAAATACCGGCTCGGAATGATATACCATCGTTCCCATATCAAACTGGTAAGCGGTGGTGGTACCCTGTTTTTTATCCTCTTCGCAGTTTTTACAAATGATCACCACACTATTGCGTTGCGGATCAAAGTAAGCCGATTCAAACTCCCGCTTACCCGGTTCCGGAAAACGGAAGTGCGTAGAAGAAGTACTGTCTGTAAAGAGCCCATGAACCTGGTACAGCATCCCGTTGCTTTTTAGTACCATCCATTCTTTCCCCGTATAGGCAATATCTTCATAATCCCCTCCTTTGGCAAACTTCCAGGTAGGATATGGCTGATCTGCATGTACATCCACCAGAAACACTTTTCCATCTTCATCATTAATAGCAACAATATGCTGCTCGTCCGGGTTCAATACAATACCGGAAATTTCCCGTAAAGATTCACGTACCCGGAATTTTACAGGAGTATCCAGACTATATCCTTTGGGAGATGCGTAATTTTTCTGATCGCGGTCAGTATATGCATTGCAGGATAGAAAAACAGCCAGTAAGATAATTGGGAATCGCAGGTGCATACAGGTAGCTTTTGTACGTAAAAGTAACTCAAAAAAGCAGTAACTTGCTGTATTGCAACTATGTTTATAACCATTCTCCATGCAAAAAGCACTCATCATAGAAGCTGCCCGGCAGTACGTTACACAACAATATCAGGAACATCCGCACCCGCAGCTGGTTTATCATAACCTGGTACATACGAAACAGGTGGTCCAGTCTGCCGAGCAGATATGTGCACATTACCGTTTGCCGGAAGATGAACTGGTAGCGGTGTTTGTAGCGGCCTGGTTTCATGATCTGGGTTATCTGCTGGGTACCGCCGACCGGCATGAAGAAAACGGTGCGGCCGAAGCCGTTAGCTTTTTACAGCAACAGGAGGTAACGGTTCCTATACAGGAGATGGTGAAGCGTTGCATCCTGGCTACTAAAATGCCGCAATCCCCACAAAGCCTGCCAGAACAGATTGTTTGCGATGCAGACCTCTCCCACCTGGGAAGGGAAGATTTTAAAGTGAGGAATAAACTGCTAAAACAGGAAGTAGAAATGGTAGGTAATAAAAAGATCAGTGGTATAGCCTGGACAACAACTACCATCGTTTTTTTAGAACAGCATCATTACTTTACGGAATACTGCCAGACCCGCTATAAACAACAAAAAGAAGAAAATCTCCGCAAGCTGAAAAGCAAACTGGAGAAAAAACAGGAAGCGGCAACAGAAAAGGAACAGGCAGCAGATGCAGCGCTGGCTGGCGTAAGCTCCTCCGGCCAACCGACAGACAATACCGTTGTACCAATTATGCGTGGTATCCCTGCACCGGAAAACGGCGGGAGTAATGTCCCTAAGGTTTCGGGGAAAGAGGCAGGGAAAGACAAACCTCTTAAAGAAAAGAAACTGGGGCGTGGGGTGGAAACCATGTTCCGCATTACATCCACCAATCATATCCGCCTGAGCTCCATGGCTGATAGCAAGGCCAATATTATGATCTCTGTAAATTCCATTATCATTTCAGTGATCCTGAGTGTACTGGTACGGCGATTGGAAGACTATCCCAACATGGTGATCCCTTCGTTCATTTTTTTATTTACCAGTGTTACCACTATCATCTTTGCTATTCTCGCCACCCGGCCTAATATTACCAGTGGTGTGTTTACCAAGGATGATATCCATAAAGAAAAAGCCAACCTTCTTTTCTTCGGCAACTTCTATAAAATGTCGTTGCAGGATTATGACTGGGGGATGAAACAAATGATGAACAATCCCGACTACCTGTATGGTAGTATGACCAAGGACGTGTATCACCTGGGTGTAGTGCTGGGCCGGAAATACAAACTGCTGCGCATTTCCTACAACATTTTTATGTTTGGGCTGATCATATCTGTTCTTGCATTTATGACTGCCGCCATCTTTTTTCCTGTAAAGGGTTATTGATTAATATTATTCTTCGTGGCATTACCATTATATAATCGTGATCTGAGCTGGTTGTCATTTAATTACCGGGTGTTATGTATGGCACAGCAAAGCACTGTTCCATTATATGAACGGATCCGTTTTTTGTCTATTTTTTCTTCTAACCTGGATGAGTTTTTCCGGGTGCGCATGCCCGCGATATTAGCCATTCACCGGTTAATGGAAAGCAAACCTGTACTTACAGGAGATGAAACGGTTACCTTACAAACCCTTCCGCTGGTACAGCAGGAAATCAGCCGGCAGCAGGAGGTTTTTGGACAGGTATTTACCGGTCAGCTGCTGCCCGCACTGGAAGCACAACAGGTGCATCTGTATTATAAAGAAGCCATCTCTCCTGTTCATCAGGCAGACATCAGGGCTTATTTCCTGACACGGGTACTTGGTTATTTACGGCCGATCTGGCTAAAAGAACGAAAACCTGACAGCGTATTCCTGGAAAACAATGCACTCTATCTGGCAGTATCCCTGAGTGCAGCTACCGCTCCGGATACACAGGAATATGCGTTAGTGAATATCCCCAGTGCACAACTGCCAAGGTTCTCCACACTACCTGCTATCGATGGCGTTCACCATCTGATCGTATTGGATGATGTGATCCGGGAAAACCTGGCCTATATTTTCCCTGGGTACCAGGTAAATGCCTGTCACAGTATTAAAATTACCCGTAATGCTGAAACAGACATGGATGAATTTAAGGGGGATATCCTGGAGCAGATAGAGATCTTTATTAAAAAAAGAGAACTTGGGATACCTACCCGCTTTTTATATGATGGTGTTATGCCTGTGCTGATGCAAAAGCTACTGGCAGGATATTTCAATATCTTACCGGATGAAATGGTCGCAGGCGGCAGGTACCATAACCTGAAAGACCTGGCGCAACTGCCTATGCCGGTGCCCTCCCCCGATCTGACGTATAAAAAGAGTACCCCTGGTATCATCCCGCAGATTGAGCAGGCAGCACACATCCTTGACCTGATACAGCAGCAGGATCTTTTAATACATCTGCCTTACCAGTGCTATGATTATATTCTGCGCTACTTTAACGAAGCAGCCATTGACCCTCAGGTAAAGGAAATATACATTACCCTTTACCGGGTAGCTGCCGGCTCACAAATAGTACAGGCCCTGATGAGTGCCGCACAAAACGGCAAACAGGTAACGGTATTTGTAGAACTGAAAGCCCGGTTTGATGAAGAGAACAACATGAAATGGGCCAAGCAAATGAAGGCTGCAGGTGTAAAGATCATTTACAGCATTCCCGGACTAAAGGTACATGCCAAGATAGCATTGGTAAAACGGCAACGGGGGCTTCAATGGGATTATACCGGTCTTATGGCCACCGGTAATTTTAATGAAAGTACTGCCCGGTTTTATACAGACCATGTATTGCTCACGGCGCATACGGGCATTACCCAGGAAATGGAACTGCTCTTCCTGTACCTGCAAAGCAGGGAACAGCCGGCAGCCTACCGTTTTCTGAAATTCCATCATCTGCTGGTAGCACAATTCAACCTGGTAGACCGCTTTATAGCCTGCATTGACAGGGAAATAGCACATGCCCGCGCTGGCCGGCCGGCACATATTACCATCAAACTAAACAACCTCCAGGAAAAGCATATGATTGCAAAATTATATGCTGCCAGCGAAGCAGGCGTACAAATACAACTGATCATACGCGGTATCTGCTGTCTGATCCCCGGACAGCCTTTCAGCAGCAATATCCGTATTATCCGGATAGTAGACCGGTACCTGGAGCATGCAAGGGTGTTCATCTTTCATAATAATGGCGCAGAAGAAGTGTATTCCGGATCGGCCGACTGGATGGACCGCAATCTGCACCGGCGTGTTGAAGTATGCTTTCCGGTTTATGATGCCGCATTGCGCCAGCAATTGAAGGACATTATTGCGCTGCAGCTGGCAGACAATACCAATGCGGCAACACTGGATGCCAATATGGAGCATTTACCGGATACCAGCAAAGATACGCCGCATGTAAATGCCCAGACCGCTATCCAGACATATGTACAGCAACTGGCTTTAACATAATCATTGCATAATATATGCCCACATTTACCTAAATTTAATATCACGGTTACGCTTTACCTGCATTGATACCATTGGAGATAAATGCTAACCTTTATCAATAAACGTAATAACAATGATGAAGTATGTTTTTTTGCTGCTGTTGAGTTGCTCCTTCGCTATACCGGTTGTGCAGGCGCAAACCCATGATCTTGAACACATCTATAATCCTGATGCCAATGCGCAGGCAGATATTGCTGCTGCGGTAAAACAGGCGGCTCTTGAGAAAAAACACGTACTGTTGCAAATAGGTGGTAACTGGTGTATATGGTGTAAAAGACTCTATAAATTTGTGAATGATGATCCTGCACTAAAGGAAGCCCAGGATAAGAGTTATATTGTCTATCACCTCAATTACAGCAAGGAAAATAAAAACCTGCCCATACTTAAATCGCTGGGCTTTCCACAGCGTTTTGGATTTCCGGTGCTGGTGATACTGGATGCCAAAGGTAATCGCCTGCACACACAAAATACAGGCCTCCTCGAATCGGCGGATTCCTACGACAAACAAAAGCTGCTTGAGCTCTATAAACAATGGTCACCCGCAGCACTGGATCCGGTCAATTACATTAAAGAATAACACGGCTATGAACGGCAATACTTCCACAACAGTACCGGTAATATCCCGGCAATCGCTAAACAGGTTTATCAGATTTGTACAGCACCCGTTAAAGTTCCCCCTGTATCTTTTGTGGAAGTTGCCCAGCGCATGGCTTTCGGGCATAAAGGTGATCAGTTTGTATCCCGAAGGGTGTACTATTACTGTACCTTATAAATGGTTATCACAAAACCCATTCCGGTCTACTTACTTTGCCTGTTTATCAATGGCAGCAGAAATGAGTACCGGGCTGCTGGCAATGATGTATATCAACAATGCTCCCAAACGTATATCCATGTTAGTTACCGGAATGGAAGCCGGGTTTGTAAAAAAAGCGGTGGGCATCACCTGGTTTACCTGCAAGGAAGGAGAAGCAATACATGCCGCGATAGAACAGGCCCTGAGCCAGGAAGAGCCGGTTACCGTTACGGTCAATAGTGAAGGAAAAAATAAAGACGGCACATTAATTGCAAGTTTCCGGATCACATGGTCCTTTAAAAGTAAAAGCTAAAACAAGCTCCTGTAATATCAGTTAAAAGAAAATTCACTCTTATGAAGATAGCATTTCATGGCGCGGCACAAACTGTAACCGGCTCTAAACATCTGATTACTTTAAAGAATGGGAAAAAAATATTACTGGACTGTGGGATGTTCCAGGGAATGGGAAAAGAAACGGATGCGCTGAACCGGGACTTTGGTTTTGAACCAACCGCCATCACCTATATGGTGTTGTCGCACGCACATATCGATCACAGCGGATTAATCCCCCGGCTGGTAAAACAAGGTTATGCCGGTACTATCTATTGCACACCTGCTACCCGCGATATGGCAGAAATACTGTTGTTAGACTCCGCAGAAATACAGGAAGATGATGTGAAGTTTACCAATAAAAAACGTGCGCAGGATGGCCGCCCATATATAGAGCCATTGTACAGAATAGAAGATGCAAAAAAAGCGATTGGTTCATTAAAACCAATGGGATATCAGCAGTGGCACCGGATTGATCCGGACATAGAATTAATGTTTACCGATGCGGGACATATTATTGGCGCCGCAGCCGTACATCTCCGGATTACGGAGAATGGTAAAACAGAACAGATCAGTTTCAGCGGAGATATTGGCCGTTTTAGTGATGCCATCTTAAAATCTCCGGATACCTTTCCCCAGGCAGATTATATTTTACTGGAATCTACCTATGGCAGCACCCTCCATACGGATGCCGCTCCGGCAGATGCGGAGCTGTTGCGTCATATTCGGGAAACCTGCTTACAGAAAAAAGGTAAACTCATTATACCTGCCTTTAGTGTAGGTAGAACACAGGAATTATTATATGCACTGAACACTGCCTATGAAAATGGTACACTTCCTAAGGTAGATATGTTTGTGGACAGCCCGCTTTCCATGGAAGCTACCGCAGTGACAAAAGCACACCCGGAATGCTTTAATAAAGCGGTAGCTAAAGTCCTGCAAACAGATGATGACCCATTTGATTTTCCAGGACTACGTTATGTAAAATCTGTGGATGAATCTAAATTACTCAACTACCGGAAAGAACCCTGTGTAATCATTTCTGCATCGGGTATGGCTGAAGCCGGAAGAGTAAAACACCATATTGCCAATAATATTGAGAATGCACGCAACACCATTTTAATTGTAGGCTATTGTGAACCGGAATCATTAGGTGGCAGGCTGATGCGGGGAGCCAAAGAGGTTTCCATTTTTGGTACCCGCTTTGAAGTAAATGCGGAGGTAGGTATCATACGTTCCATGAGCGCTCACGGCGACTACGAAGATCTGAGCCAATGGCTGGCATGTCAGGATCCCAAGGAGGTGAAAAAATTATTCCTGGTGCATGGGGAATATGAAGTGCAGTCCATCTTCCGTAACTGGCTGATCAAAAAAGGTTTTCTTGATATTGAAATTCCGGAAAGACATTACGAAACAGGCCTGGCATAAAACAGGTAACCATCCTGGTCCGTTGTACATATATAGCATATGTGCAACGGATTTTTTTATTCTTCTACCAGCGGGAACCATAAATTTACCCTTGTACCCAGCGGGTTGCCGGCTTCATCTTTGATATCCTCTATTTCAAAAGAGGCTTCCACATTAAAACGGCTGTTATATAAAGAGAGTCTGTCGCGGGTAATTTGTAATCCACGGGAATGATGCATTTGCTGTGGATTAAGTTGTTTTACGGCTGCCGACCTTTCCCTTCCTATGCCATTATCCGTAACAGTACAGAGAATCCGGTCATTGACCCTGGCAAAAGCAATGACGAGTTTTCCTTTTTCCTTTTTATGGAGCAAGCCATGCCAGATCGCATTTTCCACGAAGGGCTGTATAATCATGGTAGGGATATCCAGGAAATCAATATCCAACACAGGATCGATAGTAATGCTGTATTCAAACTGTTCGGAGAAACGCAGCTTTTCCAGTTCCATATAGTTTTCCAGCATCTTCACCTCCCGTGCAATGGTGATATTATTCAGCTGTGAATTGTCCAGTACATCTCTGATCAATCTGGCAAACCGGCTTAAATAAGCCAATGCCTGCTCTGTTTCACTTTTCATCACAAATGTCTGGATAGAATTAAGTGCATTAAAGATAAAATGCGGATTCATCTGTGCACGCAGTGCTTTCATTTCCAGTTGTGCAATCTGCTGCTGGATAGCATTTCTTTTTCTGGCCTCTTTCTTAATGTTATAGATGCGTACTTTAAAGTATACATATACGAGGGCGGCGATCAGCAGCAGGCCCAGTATTTTGAACCACCGTGTTTGCCAGAAAGCGGGAGTAATAGATATAGGCATTTGGGTGATCCGGCTGGAAAAAGTACCGGATGTATTTACGGCACGCACTTTAAAAATGTAATTACCCGGAGCCAGATTAGTGTATTTAGCTACCAACAGCTTTTCAGCGCTTACCCAGTTCTCATCTACACCCGTGAGCTGATAATAATAACGGATTTTCTCATGATGATACTGCAGGCTTTTAAACTCAATACTGATAAAATTTTGTTTGGCGGAAAGTACCACCGGCTGATGGGCTCTTTCCTCTGCTTCAATCAGTACGGTGCTATCCATTGCTTTGAGTGCAATAATAGTTACATCCGGAGGAGGAGGCGCTACCCGTAATTCGGCAGGATCAAAAGCCAGAAAATGATCGGAAGCACCTACCATCAGTTTGCCATCCTGTAATTTCAGGATATGCCGTCTTACCTTCCGGTTGTTGTCAATAATATCATCTGCCTGCACAAAAGTTTCGAGGCTAAAGAGTTTCCGGCTAAAGCGGTAAAAGCCATTTTGTGTAGTAAACCAGACTTTATCATTGGTATCTTTCTCAATACTGAGTACCCATTCTTCAAAAACATCTCCATTTACTTTTAAAGGCTGGCTTGTTTTCCTCAAAGTATTATAAACCCAAAGGCCGTGATCTGTTCCAGCCAGCAAAGTAGTATCATTATACTTATAGAGGCAGGTAATATTGCTGACGGTAAGATGTCCGTACTTAAAATAGTCCTGCGGCATTACCTCACAGGTATTACGATTTAAGAGTACCAGTCCGGCAGTGGTGGTGGCCAGCCATATCAGTGAGTCATTCTGGGGCACCATATCCATTACAGCAGTAGTACGATTAATCCGGTTAATTAATTGCGGTATCGCATAGAAGGTATTTTTTTGGGGGTTCCATCTGGCTAATCCGTTTTTATAAAGCCCTACCCAGACAGCGGTATCACTTTCCACCATCATATGCATAATGGTTTGATTCTGGAACACCGCAGGGTGCAGGTGTTCTGTAAACTGACCGGTGTTGGGATCCAGTACAGACAGAAAGCCATTCTCCTGCCCCACCAGCACTTTACCGTTTTTCAGTTCTGCAAAACACCATACCTGTCCGCGTTCTTCGGGTAATGATAAGGCCGGAATACTGGTACCATAGGTATATTGTTGTTTCAGCTCCAGCGATGCATTAAGGCGGCTTAATCCCTTTCCCCAGTAACCCACATAAACATCTCCTTTTTTTGACTGGAACATGCCGGTCACTTCAGCTTCCGGCAATCGTTCATTGGTATTTGCAAAGCTCGTCCTGTTGTCAAAAATGCGGAAAGAGTGGTTATGCAAACTCAGGATGTTTGTTCCCCGGTCCGTTCCTATCCAGAGATGACCATCCCGGTCGTTTAAAAAGCAATTGGCTTCATAGTCATAATGTAATCCCTGGGCATCATTGTTACCTGCCCGGATATTAACTGTAAAGCGGTTTTTCTGGCTATCAAAGCGGTAGATACCATCCAGTTCAGTAGCTACCCAGATATTACCATCCATATCACTGGTAATATCAAACAAGGCGGCATTCAGATAGGGCGCACCTGCTTTTTCCCGTTTTGCCACCGGTGCCTGAAACAGGTAGAGATCCAACTTTTTGCTGTTAAAGTTATACCGGTATACACCTCCCCCATGTCCCAGCATCCAGAGCAAGCCGTTCCTGTCTATATAGAATTTTTTGAAGCTGGTGCCCGTATTGGAAGTTAATACCGATAGTTTTTCAGGATTATTAACAGCGGTATAGAAGTTTTTCCGTTGTTTGTCCAGTATAAAGATCCCCGGTCTGCCACTGATCCACAGATTACCTTCGGGATCTTCTACTATGGCATCATGCATTTGTACCCTGTTTGCCTCAGGAATCATTTCTGCCCGTTTGAACTGGAATGTTTTTTCATCAAAATATAGCAGCCCTTCCTGTGAGGTGGCCCAGATAACGCCATTATGATCTTCAATAATATGGCTGCATTGTAAAGCGCCATGGCTGCCGGCCGACATCATATCTACTTTTATCACCTTTACCTTCGAAGTAATAGGATCGTACATCCGTATATTATCCGGTGCTCCTATCCATATACGTCCTTTGCGGTCTTCACACAGGCAGATATCATCATAATAAATAGAGCCTGGTACTTTATCAAAAGTGGCAACCGTTACGAGGTTGGTACCATCATACCGCTGCAATGCAGTACTGGCAATCCAAATAAATCCTTTACGATCCTGCAGAATCGCAGAAACATGATTACTAGCCAGCCCATCCTTAATACTGAGATGTCTGAAACTATAGGAAATAGCAGCAGGCTCCTGTGCCACTAAAGGGGCATGCCATAGTAATAGCAGCAGGGCACATAACCTGCACCTGTTTCTATATAACCATAACTGAAGGTGGTTAGTACCGCACATTTAATTGGTTGAATTAGGGAAAATCATACCCCTCATTGCATATCAACGGCATCATTAACGTCATGCTCTCTGCTTACTATTTCAGCAATGATTTTAACTGGTAAGCCACTACACTATTGCCAAAAAAGGTAGGCACATATACTATTCTTTTGCGGGCGTTATAGCCGATATCTGCCCCATTGAGCTTTTGTGCCTGGGTGTCCAGCATCTTGTGCACCATGCCCGTAGCTAAATTCACATAAAATACTTCTCCGGGCCAGCAAGAGATCACAAACTCCCCTTCACTGATTCTCTCAATACCATCCGGAGCTTTACTAATATTCAGCAATTTCTTTACAGTGCCATCTTTTTCCAGTTGATTCAATGCACCATCATCAAGAATATAAAATGCTTCAGCAGTGGCAAGCACGCCATTAGGCCCCTTCAGATTTTCTACCAGTGTCGTAATTACCCCATCTTTCAGCTGATGTAATTTCCTGGTACGGGAATCTGAAATGTATACTACCCCCTGCTGATCTACTGTCACATCATTCAACATCTCTGCTCCTGTTACAGGTACCCGCTGTATAACACGTCCCTTATCAACATCAATAATTACTACTTCATCAAGATCTGCTACATATAACTGCTTTTTAAACAGTCCCAGGCCTTTGGGCGAGTTCAACCCTTTTACCCATTGTAACTGAAGCACTTTTCCTTCGGGCGACAGTTTTGAAATAAACCCGCCCCCATCTTTGGCGCTTAGGTCGCCCTGAATATTAGATACATAAAGTACCTCCCGCTTAGTATCATACAATACGGATTCAGGTATTTGAAAAACGGTGTCTGTTTCCCATTTTTTCTCCATTGCCATGCTGGGCTGTCCATGGCTATACTGGGAATACAAAAAACAACTGCTAAAGGCGCTGGCAAGGGCGATAACAAATTTCATAAGGATTTAATTAGATCAGTACTAAATTTAATAAATGTTATCCGGGAAAAGGAAAAAAGCGCCAAAGAAAATGGCAAAAGGTATGATGTAGCATGCAGATGGCTATTATTTTGAGATAATAAGACACCTCACAGCCATGTATAGGGGTTAATAAACGCTATCCCAGGCAAATACTTCCCACTGCGGCAAAAGTGTACTCCCGGCCCTTGTTACGCATCTGCCTGTAAAACAGGTATTTAGTGCCATTGCACCGGGGTTACTTCTGTATTTACAGGTACTGCACGAACCGGCACTACTGCTTTCTTTTTCTTTTTTCTCTTTTTACCCCACCAGATATAAAACCCGGTAATAGGTAAACTACCGCAAATAAAGCTGGCAAAAAAGGCAAGAATCTTCCCTGGTAGTCCCAGAATGGCACCTACATGAATATCATAGTTCATGCGATAAATCTTATCTGCTGTAGAGGCAGTTGCATACTTTTGCCCATACACGCCCCCTCCTTTTAACTCTTTTAAAGTATGACGGTCAAAATAACGCAGTTCTCTTTTATAATAGGTGCCCACTTCGGGATTATAATACACTTCTATAGGATCTGCCGGCTTATCAGGAAAACCAAGCTGTATACTCGCCTGAGGTTCGTTTTTATACTCCTGTTGTACCTGCAGCCATAACCGGTCCACATTATCCGTTGGAGGTGCAGTAGCTGCAATAGTAGTATCAGAAACAGGCACTTCAAATGCGGCCAATGCTTTTCCTCCGGAAGTGATCCGGTAAGTTCCGTTGGCAAACCATTCAAATCCCCATACCAATCCCGTCAGAGCAATAATCAGTGCAAGCAGTAGCACATAAAACCCTAACACATTATGCAGATCGTAATTCACCCGTTTAAAATTTGCTTTCCATTTTATTTTGAAGCTGGCATCTTTGGTTGCTTTGTTCCATCTTTTAGGCCACCACATCACCAGTCCTGAAATCAGGATAATCACAAAAATGAGGATAGACCACGCCACTACCGGCTGACCAATAGCAGGAGGCAACCACAAATAATAATGTCCCATCAATATGATCCGGAAAAAATCCTGATTTAAGACTTTCTGCTTCAATACCTCCCCCGTATACGGATTGAGATAGATCATGGTATATCCGTTCTCTTTATCTATATATGCTACAATAGCTGCCTTACCGCTATCGCCATACTCAATACCATACAGTTTATTATCCGGATCATTGGCTTTATCTCCAAAAGCGGTTTTAAGTGCAATCGTCTTTAGCTGGGAGGGCAACAGATAAGGTTGTTTTTGGGGCGGTACAAACTGGTATGGCTGCGTGGCAGCAGTAATCTCTTTCTCAAACACATAAATGCAGCCTGTAACACTGACAATAACAATAATAATTCCTGAAACCAGCCCTAACCACAAATGTAACCAGTCATTGATACGCCGGAACCAGGATTTTCCCTTTTTCTTTTTCCAGGTGGATGCGGTAGTAATGCAATTCTTTGCTGGCTCCATATGCTTAACTTCAATAATCCTCCAAAGAAGCTGTCTGCTTCCCGGGAGGATAAAATTTTTCGATAGCTTGTTCTTGTTTTGTAAAAGTATGATGGAGGTATCCCTCCTCAAACTCCAAAAGGGAAAAGTATTTACGAGATAGGGAAAAAGGCCACTTGATAAGCTGATATCAAATACTTATCAGACTACTTATACCGGTATGAAAAATGTTATATTTTTATTTGTCAAATTTATAAACCATTAATATTTTATTACAAACAACTTATCATGAAGAAGATTTTGTTGCTGGCCCTCTTACTGACACCAGCGGTGTTTAGTTTTGCCCAAAAGGTAAAAGTGGGGGTACATGCGGGAGCTAATTTCTCCAATTTGTCTATATCTATGTCAAATCTGAACATTAAAGGAAATACTAAAACGGGGCTGATCGCTGGGGTTTCTGCAGAAATCCCACTAACTGCGGGACTGTACTTACAGCCTGAGCTATCCTTTTCTCAGCAGGGTACCAAATACAACGTTCCATATGGTGTTATCTCTTCTCAATTTCCCGGAGCGCTGGATTCCAGTAACTGGGATCTGAAATCCACCCTCAATTATCTGTCGCTGCCAGTGCTGGTTAAGTATAAAATACCTAATACAGGCTTAGGCATCTATATAGGGCCCCAATACAGTTACCTGATAGGTGCACAGGATTCCTTTAAAAGCAAACGGGAGAAACATGAGGTTGATTCCAAAAAGGATTACAAGAGCAGTGATTTTTCAGGGGTTGCCGGAGCGGAGTATTTTTTCCCTATCGGCATAGGCATTTCCGCACGTTATCAGCTAGGGCTGACCAGCATCCAGGATGCAGGGGGAAGTACCGTTAAAAACAGGACCTTCACGGTGACTGCCGGTTACCGGTTTTAAGTATTTTCCGCATAACATAGCTGGCTATCAGGCAAACAGCAAAAAGCAGCCTGATAGTCAGTTTTTTTATACCCCGGATGTAAGACCCTCCCAATTAATACCCCATTCATTTACCTCCCCTTCCTTGTTAAAACACTACCCCCTCCCCAAATACCTGTATTAATTTCCTGCTTTACAGGATGCAACAGGATAGTATTGTGAATATTAAACCATATATTAACTTTTTACCTGAGCTGATGGGGAGTGAATTGCTTCCTGTCCGGCTTAAATGCTATCTACCACGTTATTAATGCATTAAACAGATGAAAGTTAATCAGCTAAACTTTGGGCAAAGCCTGCTTTGGGGCATTTGTATTTCATTCCTGGTGGCTGTCACCGGGTGTTCCCAACCAAAGAAATTTGAATTCCATAAAGGCGACAGGATCGCTTTTGTTGGAAACGCACTCGCAGAACGAATGCAGTACAATGGCTTTCTGGAAACCTATCTCCAGGCGTCATATCCGGAAGACGAACTGGTATTCCGCAATCTGGGATTCACGGGCGACCAGGTGCAGCACCGCCCACGGGCACACAAAGACTACGGAGATCCGGATACACATCTTACCCGGGTTCAGGCAAATGTCATCTTTGCTTTTTTTGGGTATAATGAATCATTTGATAATACCCCCGCGAAATTTGGTGAAGAACTGGCGGCATGGATTGACACTACAAAACAGAAGAAGTATAATGGAAAAGATATCCCACGCATTGTCCTTTTCTCTCCGATTGCACATGAAGACCTGAAAAACCCTGACCTACCTTCAGGAGAAGAGAATAACAAGCGGCTGCAGGAATATACACGCGTGATATCTGAAGTGGCTAAAGCAAAAGGGGTTGTGTTTGTAGACCTGTTTGAAGGCTCCAAACAATTGTATAAAGAAGCAAAGCAACCACTCACCATCAACGGGATACACCTGAATGAGGAAGGCAATCTGCAAGTATCCCGCCTGATCACAAAGGATCTTACCGGCAAAGTGCCGGAAATCGGAGAGGCTTCCTTTACTAAGTTACGGCAGGCAGTATTGAACAAAAATGGCTGCTGGTTTAATCGCTACCGGGCAACGGATGGTAACGATGTTTGGGGAGGCAGAAGTGAATTACATGGCAATTACGCAACACTGCAACGCGAGCTGCAGATGCTGGATACGATGACTGCCAACAGGGATAAGCGTATCTGGGCTATCGCGCAGGAAAAAAAAGGCGTGTTTCCTTTAACGGATGAAGAAGAACCTTTCTGGGGTGCCTGGGAATCATGGGCAGTGGATACCGCTATCGATGACAGCAACGTACCTCCTCCTTTAAAAGTGGAAACCAACTTCAAGGACTCCGTCATTTACCTGAGTGGCCAGGATGCCATCAGTAAAATGCATATCGCGAAAGGCCTGGAAGTAAATTTATTTGCTTCTGAAGAAAGATTCCCTGAAATAGCCAATCCCGTTACTGTTAAAAGGGACACGAAAGGCAGGATCTGGGTGGCCGCCTGGGAAACTTATCCTAAACGGGAGCCGCTGAAAGAAATGAAGGACCGCCTGGTGGTACTGACTGATACCAACAATGACGGCGTTGCCGACTCTGCTGTCACCTTTGCAAGAGTACATAACCCTACCGGTTTCGAGTTCTGGAATAATGGTGTCATCGTAGTTTCTGCTCCCAATATTTTATTCCTCAAAGATACCGATGGTGACGGTAAAGCGGATGTACGGACAGTACTCCTGGGAGGCATAGATGCAGCTGATACCCATCATAGTGCCAATAATCTTTTCTTCGGCCCTGATGGATTTATTTATTATCAGCGAGGTGTGTTTATGGTGAGCAACGTAGAAACACCCTGGGGCAAAAACCAGGAAAATGACAAGCCCGGGCTATTCCGGTTCAATCCCCGCACTTATCAGTTTGATTTCGTAGTAGAGAACAGCCCCAACGCACATGGTATCAGCTTCGATAAATGGGGATACCAGTTTATTACCGATGGCACCACCGGCAGGGCATACCAGGTATATCTGGACAATAACGGTTCCGGCACACCGAATCCGGAAGATTTTAAGACAAGTAAGCTGCTTAATCAAACCGTTCGTCCTGTGCCTGGGCACCAGATACTTTCCAGCACACATTTTCCTCCGGAATATGAAAACAATTTCCTGATCTATAATGTAATCGGTTTCCAGGGCATCAAGCGCTACAAACTGGCTTATAACAATGGGAAAGTGTGGGGAGAAGAGATCGGCAACATGCTGTATTCTGATGATCCAAATTTCAGACCCACATCAGGCGTTATCGGAGATGATGGCGCCCTGTATATCAGTGACTGGCAAAACCCGCTCATTGGTCATATGCAACATAATATACGGGACCCCAAAAGAGATCACATCCATGGCAGAATCTATCGTATTACAGCAAAGGGCCGTCCCTTGCAGGAACATGTTCCCATTGCCGGAGAACCGGTTGAAAAGCTCCTGGATCTGCTCAGGCATCCTGTGAATGAAATACGTCACCTGGTACAGATTGAGCTAAGCGGAAGAGACTCCAAAGAGGTGATCAGCAAAGCCCAGGAATGGACCAAACAATTCAGCGCCAATACAGAAGATGGTGCGCATGCATTGCTGGAAATTCTTTGGTTGCATCAGCAGCTTAATGTGTACAATCAGCCCCTGCTGACACAATTACAGCAATCACCTGTGAAGAACGCGGTGATAGCAGCCGATCGGGTAGCATGGTTCTGGAAATACCAGGAAAAAAACATGGTCGCGCATGCTGCGCATGCACATTCCAGTGATACCGGCGTTACGGCAAAGACGGTTCATGCTGCCGGAGAAGGACCTGCTGGCAAACAGGTAGACATTACCGGAAAAAGTGGTGCTACTGTTATCGTGGCCACTATCCCGGAAAAAATGCGCTTTGATACCAAAGAAATCATCATTGCTACCGGGCAATCTTTTAAACTGACGTTAAAAAACGTTGACTTTATGCCGCACAACCTCGTTATCGTATCACCCGGATCAGCAGATGAGGTGGCGCAGGCAGCTATCGATTTGGGAAGCAAAGGGTTTGATAAAGCATTCATACCAGATAATAAAAACATATTGCATGCTACCAAACTGATTAATAACAATGAGGAACAAACGCTTGTATTCAAAGCCCCTGCGCAACCTGGCGATTTTCCCTTTTTATGTACCTTCCCCGGACATGGACAAATGATGCGTGGTGTAATTAAAGTTGTTAAAAAATAGTAACTATGAATAAATTGATAACAAGACTTCTTTTTTTATGCATGCTCGTTATCACACAAGCAGCATGCGGCCAGCAATACGATGAATACCGCGTTGTCTACAAGGGTAAAAACGGTGCAGGTCATGGAAAAAATATTGTTTTTATCGCGTCTGATCATGAATACCGGTCCGAAGAAACCTTACCGGCATTAGCCCGTATTCTTGCCAATCGCTTCGGCTTTACCTGTACAGTCATTTTTGCACTTGATTCAAACAGGAATATCCTGCCGGGAGGCTCAGACCTCCGGGGCCTGAAAGCGCTGGATAAAGCCGATCTGATGGTGATCTTTACGCGGTTTTCCAATTTCGCTGATGAGGAAATGCAGCATATTAACGACTACCTTGAAAAAGGCAAACCCGTAGTAGGACTCAGAACAGCTACACATGCTTTTAATAATCCTGACAACCCTAAGTGGGGGCATTACAGTTATGAGTATGACGGTCCTATGAAATCATGGAAACATGGTTTTGGAGAAATGGTTTTGGGCGAAACCTGGGTAGGTCATTATGGCAAAAATCATGAACAAGCCTCCAGGCTCGTTATAGAAAAAGGCCAGGAAAACCATCCGGTGATGGCAGGGGTGAAAAATATCTTTGTACAAAGTGGCGGATACAATGCCTATCCTGAACAAACCGGCTCTACCGTATTGGCGCGTGGACAAGTATTGAACGGCATGACGCCTGATGCTCCTGCCGACCCGTCAAAAGAAGAATTACCGGTAGCCTGGATCCGGAATTACAAACTCGATTCAGGTGCAAGCGGCCGGGCATTTGCCACTACGCACGGTGCTTCTGAAGACTTGCTGAATGAAGGCTTTCGCCGTATGCTGGTGAATGCCTGCTTTTGGACAATGGGGATGGAAAAGCAGATACAACCTACCAGTAATGTTGACTTTGTAGGTCCCTATAAGCCTACCACTTTTAATTTTGATGGTTACAAAGCCAATGTAAAACCCTCAGATCTTGCCGGCTGGAATTCACTGATTATGCCGGGAGAAATAGTGAAGCCACAAAAACAATAAATTAAACCGGATACTTAAACCAATAAGCGCTTTAACAAGATGAATAAAATAGGATTTAATGTACTGGCCTGGTCCGCAGTTGTTTCTGATGAACTGAAGCCGATCATCGAACGTCTGGGTGCAACCGGCTATGACGGCGTAGAATTTCTGATAGGTGCACCGGATGAAAAAGCCTATAAACAAATAGGAGATTATACTGCCACATTGGGGCTGGAGACGACGGCTGTTTTTGTACTGGGGGCCGACTATAATCCGATTGATCCGTCTGCCACCGTACGGGCCCAGGCGCTGGAAAAGATAAAATGGACGATAGACCGCGCTTATGATTTGCAGGCCAAAGTAATCTGCGGTCCGTTCCATTCTGCATTTACCACATTCTCCAAATGTGCGCCTACTGAGCAGGAATATATGTGGAGTGCAGAGGTACTGCGGCAGGCGGGTGATCATGCTGCTCAGGCTGGTATCCTGCTTACACCGGAAGCAGTCAACAGATTTGAGTGTTATTTATGTAATACTATGGACCAACTGGCCTACCTGATAGATAAAACAGCGCATCCCAATGTAAAGGCTATGTTTGATACCCATCATGCCAACATAGAAGAAAAAAAACTGGGGGCAGCTATCACCAGGATAGCACCGGTACTGGGACATGTACATATCAGCGAAAACGACCGGGGTACTCCCGGAAGCGGGCATGTACCATGGGATGAAACGTTTTCCACCCTGGCCAGCATTAATTACCAGGGCTGGCTCACTATTGAAGGCTTTACGCGTAATGATCCGGATTTCGCCAATGCAATTGGTGTATGGCGGGAGTTTTCGCAACCCTGGGATATGGCAGAGAACGGGCTAAAACTGATCCGGGAAATGTGTAAAAAGCATGGATTGGTATAATTGAAAAATTGCTTACCCGCTATATAAAAGTAAAGCTCCTGTTTTAATAAAACAGGAGCTTTACTTTTATATCAATTCATTACCGGCTTAATGTGCCGCCAGCGCTGTTTCAGTTTTTGATTTTTTTTGCCAGAAGAAAAATATGATAAACAGTATAATCAGTATTGCCGGGAAGGAAGCCATTTTAGCCAATGTTTCCTGTCCTGCTACAAGCTCCAGCTCTGCACCGGTAAGCCCGCTCTGCGCACTTTCCACCCTGGCCAGATCAATCCATCTGCCAATAATTGGTTGGAAAATGGAACTGGAAAACATACCTACCCCACCAATGATCGACATCCCCAAAGCTCCGCTAAGCGGTACTCTTTGCGCTACCGCACCTACCATGGTAGGCCAGAAATAACAAACACCGATAGCAAAACATACTGCCGCTACATAAGCAAGTGGTCCGGTAACTACACTGAACAGATAAATACCTATCGTGGCAAAAACAGCAGAGATCAGCAATACACCTGTTTGTCCGAACTGCTGTACTACAGGACCTGCAAAATACCGACCTACCGCCATTAATCCTGTAACCAGTGCCAGGATCAGCATCGGGCTGGCGCCACTGTTACTCATCACAAGTCCTACCCATTGCTGAGGGCCAAATTCACTGATCGCAGTAAGTGCCATACAGAAGAACAGGAATATGTACGGCAGTGATACCATCGCCTTCAGATTTTCAACAATAGAAGTAGCTCCCGCTACCTGAGGTGTGGGGAAGGTTTTACCGTAAAACAATACGGCATAAATAATGGTGGGAATCATAATCACCCACATCTGAACTTGCCAGCTTAATCCTGCATCCGTCATAAATTTGGAGAGTAGGCTGCCGATAACAATTCCACCGGGGAACCACATGTGGAAACGGTTGAGCATTTTGTTCATTTTCACACCGGAATAAGTATCTGCAATCATAGGATTACAGGCTGCTTCCGTACATCCGTTTCCGAAACCTATAAACAACGTAGAAATAAGCAGCAGCGTATAGCCACCAGCGTAGATGGTGAGTATTATTCCCAATGTATGGGCAATAAAAGCCACCCGCATAATGTTCTTAGGACCAAAACTGTGGTAAACCAATCCACCTATGATCATAGAGATGGGGAATCCTAAAAACCACATGGAATTGATAAATCCGAGTTGTTCTGCTGTCAGATTAAACTGCGATCCCAGCTGGGTCAATATCCCGGCCCTGATGGCAAATGTAAAAGCTGTAGTAATAAGGGCAAAACAACTACCGTTAAATAGTGCGCTCTTGTTAACATCAGTAGTCATAAACGTGAAATTTAGAAATGATTACAAATAGTGCTGTAAATAAGATCAGTTGAAAAAACTCATTCTGACAATATATATAATATTTCTAACAGATTTCATAGTCCGGGCAAGAATATTTAATAAATATATCCGCAAAAGTCATTTCGGTGGATATATTTACTATGACAAGCCTATTGTAAAAAAGGCGGGAGAAAAGGTGAACTAATGCATTTGAAAAGCCCCGGGTAACGTTGTTGTATATTATGTTAACGGCCAGGTATTTTTTCTCCTGCCTCCACGCTAACTTTATTCCGCCAGACCAGTTATTCAACTGGTATCAGGCAAAGAAGTGCTGCCGGAGGCTGGTCGATGAAACACATCACTGGTCAGGCTATTATCATGAACAACAGGTGGGCCACTGTTAGTCCATCTCCTTTTTAATTACTCATATGAAAAGAGGTCTTTTTTTTGCCGCTATCCTGTTCGTGATGCAGGCATGCTTTAGTCCCGCATTATATGCGCAAAGATCCGCACATACAGGTGTAGCGGCCTGGTCTTTCCGGCTCTTCCCGCTGGAAGTAGCGTTATTGAAAGCAGACAGCACCGGTGTAAAATATATAGAAGCGTTTGGAGGCCAGCTATTGGAAAAGGGGGGAAGTACCTTCTCTCCTGCTATGCCGGACGACAGTATTCAATGGCTCAAAAACCAACTGTTGCAGCGAAAGTTGCAGATGCGTTCGGCATACCTTCCCGCTCCCACTACCAAAGAAGCATGGGAACAGGCGTTCCGGTTTGCCCACGCATTGGGTCTCTCCTATATTACCACCGAACCGCAGCCGGAACATTTTGACTTATTAAACAAGCTTGGTACACAGTATCAGATAAAAATTGCGCTGCATAATCACCCCAGAGGCAGCAGCCGTTTCTGGCATCCTGATTCGGTACTGGCAGCACTGAAAGGCAGGCCACAACTGGGTGTATGTGCAGATGTGGGACATTGGGCCC
Source organism: Chitinophaga sp. H8 (assembly GCF_040567655.1). Lineage (NCBI taxonomy): Bacteria > Pseudomonadati > Bacteroidota > Chitinophagia > Chitinophagales > Chitinophagaceae > Chitinophaga > Chitinophaga defluvii. The sequence continues at coordinate 43,456 of NZ_JBEXAC010000002.1, forward strand.
GAAGTGGCATTAACATCGTAACGGCACTCCGGCAATTAAAAGGGCACATCATTGCGCTGCACATCAAAGACATTGACACCTTCGATAAAACCGATGCTGCGGATGTTCCTTTAGGCACCGGCGTGATAGACTTCCGCGCCATCTGCCACGAAATGAAACAACAGCAATTCAGTGGTTACTATATTATCGAAAGAGAAGGCAACTGGCATAACAATGTGCCGGAGATAAAAGCAGCAGTAAAACTATTCAATGATATAAGCAGGTAATTTCCTGCTATATTAAAACTACCAGGACGGATACAGCGTACCTGGTTTTAAGACAAGCCCTTTATTGATACTGATCTTGTATTGATAAGGGGTTTTGCCGTTATAATCTTTAAACACTTTGCAAAAATGCGAAGTAGAGATATAGCCGCAGGCATGCGCAACGTCTGTGATCCCTCCGCGATCTTCCAGAAGCAGTTTCTTTGCATATTCCATCCGCAGCTCTTCCAGATAATGGGAGAAACTCTTTTTAGTGCGGCTTTTAAAATACCGGCAAAAAGATTGTTTTTTCATGCAAGCCACCGCCGCAATTTCTTTCAGGGAAATGTGCTGGTGCAGATGCTCCTTGATATACTTGATGACGGTAATTAACCGGTCCGAATCTGCGGTTTCCAATTGATCCACATGGTTGTCCACGATGTACGACGTTTCACTGGAAACAGAGATCAGGTGCAGTATCCGCAGTAATCCCTCTACTTTTTCAAACCCGGTCTGGGTCGAGAGCCTGATGAGTTGCTCCGCAATTACCTTCCTGGTTTCTCCCAAAATACGGATGCCTCTTGATGCCTGATTGATCATTTCCCGGATACTGTCATACTCCCGGATATATTTGAATGCATCCCCGAATAATTTCGGATTCAGGTAAGTAACAATCGCCTTTGATTCCAGCGGCGAATGCGCTTCATAAAAAGCCGGGGCACTTAGCCATATATGTGGTACATAGGAGCCGACAAATACCATATCACCGGCTTCAAATGGCTCTACTTTATTGTTGATAATACGTTTGCCACATCCTTCTACAATGAATACCAGCTCCAGTTCCGGATGTGCATGAAAGGAAGGTTGTGCATGAAAGGGGGAAGAAAGAAAAGGCTGCTTTCTCACATCGATATAAAACAGGTCATTGATTAGCGGCGTAATTTCAGTTTGCAATAACCTCATGGTGATATGTATTTTGTTACCCGTTATAACTTCACATAAAATACAGCGGTTGACCAGATCTTAAACTTTGGTTGATAGGTTACCCCCCGTTTTAGCATGCCTTTCGCAGGATGTATACACGTTTCCAGTGAAGATATAGGTTTTTGCCCATTTTGCATAATGGATTTTACTGGTCATGGATGCCTCCGGCATCCCTTAAAAAGGTTAACCGCAAGGCATACTTGGTTAACAGCAGGATACTTTAACCCAAAAGGATTGCTTTTCTTTACCATAACAAAATTCCCATTTGAAATTCATAACAGCGCAGTGCATGGTTAGGTAACGGTTATTATGAAACATGGCGCCTGATTTATATCACACCCTTACAATAATTTTATGCTGATGAAGAAAACATTTTTACGCCCGCTTTTAGCCACAGTTGCTGCCGCCCTGATCTTTTCGTGTCAGCAGCCAGCTCCGGGGGCAGATGAAAAAAGTAAAGATACCGGCACAACGGTTCAGGAAGACACTGCAATTACAGACCAGACGGTATCACCTGATGAAAAAAATGTTATTCGCCTGTTGGCAGAAAAGGGTAAAGCCAAAGGACCAGCCATCAAATATATGCCTGAATGGAAGGCGTTTGGGTGGTTTACTGCCAAAGACACGATAGTATGGGATGTAAACGTATTGAAAGCCGGGAACTATACAGTACAGATGGAATGGTCTGTTGATGATGCGGAAGCTGGTAAATCATATGTACTGACAGCTGGTGGGGCGTCTTTGAAAGGTGTGGTAGGAAAGTCCGGTTCCTGGGAAACATATGTCTTAAAACCTATTGGCCGTATTGAACTGAAAGCAGGCCGGCAGGAAATCGTATTCAGGCCGGATGCTGATTTCTCCAAAGGTGCGCTCCTTGACCTACGGGAGCTGCAACTAACACCGGAAAATGAATAAACTACCCATTATGGAAAAACTGACGATCATAGGATGCGGCACTATGGGCCATTCTATTGCGCTCAATGCTGCCTGTGCCGGTATTTCCGTAAAGGTGGCGGGGATGGATGAGGCAGAGATTGGCCGTGCAAAAGCAGGAATAGCGGCCAAACTGGATGTATTGGTACAACATGGGGTACTGACGGCAACAGCATTGCCGGAAATACAGGAAAGGATTTTTTTCAGTACGCAATTGACTGAAGTAGTGAAAGACAGCACATTTGTTATTGAAGCAGTCCCTGAATCACTTGCCCTGAAGCAATCGTTGTTCTGCCAGCTGGAAAACCTTTGCGCAGCTGATACCATACTGGCCAGCAATACCTCCGGGCTCAGTGCTTCACAGATCGCTGAACACTTACAACACCAGGACCGCTTTATTATTACCCATTTCTGGAATCCTGCGCATCTGGTGCCTTTAGTGGAGCTATGCTGCCTGCCGGCAACCACCCCGGAAGTGCTGAAAAGGACCAATACCTTGTTGGCACAAATGGGTAAAAAAACCATCCACATAAAAAAAGAAATACCAGGATTTGTGGGTAACCGGCTGCAATACGCCCTACTCCGGGAAGCACAGCACTTACTGGAAGCAGGTGTGGCAAGCAAGGAAGATATTGACGCTGCAGTAACTTTTGGCCTGGGCAGACGCCTTCCCGTAACCGGGCCGCTGCTTTCGGCCGATATGGGCGGGCTGGATGTTTTTGCCGCTATCAGTAATTACCTGTTTCCATCACTGAGTAATGCCAGTTGTACGTCGTCCATGCTGGAGCAATTAGTGCAGGAAGGAAAGCTGGGCAGCAAATCAGGAGCAGGTTATTATGAATGGCCGGATGCCGTGCAAACAGCCATCAATACACAACGGGAAACCGTGTTGATACATTTTCTGAAACAGGATAAAGACCGTTGAGCCTTTACAATGCTACGTTATGGACATTCTGATTATTTTGCTGGCGCTCTTCTTTTTAATGTTTGTAGCCTATCGGGGGTTCAGCGTTATATTATTTGCACCGGTAGCGGCATTGCTGGCGGTATTGTTAACGGAACCTGATCTTGTACCCGTTTTTTTCTCCGGCATATTTATGGAAAAAACAGCAGGGTTTATCAAACTGTATTTCCCCGTATTTCTGCTGGGCGCAATTTTCGGAAAGCTGATCGAAATATCTGGTTCGGCCAGGGCTATTGCCATAGCCATTATTAACATTATCGGCAAACAGCGGGCAATGTTTGCCATTGTGCTGGTGGGTGCAGTACTAACATATGGAGGCGTTTCCCTATTCGTAGTTGCCTTTGCGTTATATCCTTTTGCGGTGGAGCTGTTCAAGGCGGCTGATATTCCTAAAAGGCTTATTCCCGGCACTATTGCGCTGGGAGCATTTACCTTCACGATGGATGCCCTACCTGGCACGCCCCAGATTCAGAACATCATCCCAACTACTTTTTTTCATACCGACACCTGGGCTGCACCTATGCTCGGCCTTTGCGGAAGTATCCTCATATTCGTTTCCGGCATGTGTTACCTTGAGTTCCGGAGAAAACGTGCACTGGCAGCCGGCGAGGGATATGGAAAACACAATAGTGATGCTGCTGTACACCAGGACGAAGGAATGCCGCATCCGCTCATAGCAATTCTTCCTTTAATACTCGTAGGTATCTGCAATAAGGTGTTCTCTGGTCTGATTGTACAACACTATGGAGAATCATTCGACTTTACCACCATTGGTATTCCTAATGTATCACCATTAGAGATCTCCAAATATAGCGCAGTATGGGCAGTGGAGGCTGGGCTCGGTATAGGTATTATTACTGTATTAGCAACCAGCTTCAATCGGGTCCGGCATCAGTTTAAATCCGGGGTGCAGTTGTCTGTTGGCGGGGCATTGCTGGCTACCCTGAACACGGCCTCCGAATATGGATTTGGCAGCGTTATTGCCGCATTGCCAGGATTTGCCAGGGTCCATAGCAACCTGGGAGGGGCAATCAAAGATCCGTTGATCAATGAGGCTGTTACCACTACAACCCTGGCGGGTATTACCGGATCTGCTTCTGGAGGCCTGAGCATTGCGCTGGCCACCATGGGAGATACCTATATTAAACAGGCGGCCGAAGCAGGTATCAGCCCGGAGGTGATGCATCGTGTGGCTGCTATGGCCAGCGGCGGTATGGATACACTGCCACATAACGGGGCTGTGATCACCTTACTGGCCATTACCGGGCTCACACACAAGCAATCTTATATCGATATCTTCGTCATGACATTAATTAAAACGGCTACCGTTTTCCTCATTATCTTACTATACTATCTGACAGGTATCATTTAACAGTTATTGCGTATGCGTACAAGAACAGTATTAATCACAGGCAGCACCAGCGGAATAGGGTTGGGCATTGCCCATGCTTTTGCCGCAAAGGGATATAATATTCTTTTCAACGGGGTAGAGAAAAACGGCGGGGAAATAGCTGCCGGTGTTGCAGAACGCTATCAGATCCGGCACCTCTTTTCCGGTGCCGATGCACGTTCCCCTCAGGCACTGCGGGAAATGGTACAGCAATGTGTGGCTACTTTCGGCTCGGTGGATGTACTGGTGAATAACGCAGGTATCCAGCATGTTAGTCCTGTGGAAGACTTTCCTGATGACAAATGGGATGATATCATCGCTATTAATCTTTCCGCTGCATTTCATCTGGCCAAGGCTGTCTGGCCGGTGATGAAAAGCCAGCAGTTCGGGCGTATCATCAACATTGCATCTATTCACGGTTTATTCGCATCTGCATTTAAGTCCGCCTATGTGGCCGCCAAACACGGAATTGTTGGGCTTACCAAAACACTTGCACTGGAAGGAGCCCCATTCAACATTACTTGCAACGCCATCTGTCCTGGATATGTGCATACCCCATTGGTGGAAAAACAGGTGCAAGACCAGGCCAGGGCACACAATATGTCTGAAGAACGAGTTATGACCGAAGTTTTTCTGGCTAAACAGGCAGTAAAGTCCTTTATACCCATGGAAACAGTATGTGCGATGGTGATGTTGCTGGCGGAAGACGAACCAGGAACAATCACAGGTACCGCTCTCCCGCTTGACGGCGGCTGGTCTGCCCAGTAATGAATTAAATCAAAACAGGATGATTAATAAAGTAGTGATGAATGCAGATGCAGCTGTTGAAGACATCTGCGATGGTGCCACGGTGCTGCTGGGAGGCTTCGGACTTTGCGGCATTCCCGAAAATTGCATAGCGGCACTGATTAAAAAGAAGGTGCAGGGGTTGACCTGCATTTCCAATAACGCTGGGGTAGATGGTTTTGGCATTGGCATGTTACTGGCCAACCGGCAGGTAAAGAAGATGATCGCTTCCTATGTAGGTGAGAACGCGGAGTTTGAAAGGCAACTGTTGACGGGAGAACTTGAGGTAGAACTGATCCCACAGGGAACACTCGCCACCCGCTGCCTGGCAGCCGGATATGGGATGCCGGCAGTATTCACACCCGCTGGTGTAGGTACAGAGGTAGAAGCTGGAAAGGAAGTAAGGGTTTTCAAAGGAAAAGCGTATTTACTGGAAGAAGCATTTGATGCGGATTTTGCTATCGTAAAAGCATGGAAAGGTGATACGGCTGGTAATCTTGTATTCCGTGCAACAGCCAGAAATTTCAATCCCCTGATGGCGATGGCTGGCAAGATCACTATCGCGGAAGTAGAACACCTGGTGGAGGCTGGCGAGCTGGATCCGGATGAAGTGCATACTCCAGGTATTTATGTTCATCGGGTTTTTAAGGGAGCGAAGTACGAAAAAAGGATTGAACAGCGAACAACAAGAAATAAATAATGCCTTATGATCGATAAAAATGGTATTGCACGGCGGATAGCAAAAGAAATAAAGGACAATTCTTATGTCAACCTGGGAATTGGAATACCAACGCTCGTTGCAAATTATATTCCGGAAGGCTTACGGGTGGTGCTCCAATCGGAGAATGGCCTGCTGGGTATGGGTCCCTTCCCACTTGAAGGGACAGAAGATGCTGACCTTATTAACGCTGGCAAACAAACGGTTACTGTATTGCCGGGGTCTGCCATATTTGATTCTGCGATGAGTTTCGGAATGATACGGGCACAAAAGGTAGACCTTACCATCCTGGGGGCAATGGAAGTGTCTGAAAACGGAGATATTGCTAACTGGAAAATACCCGGGAAAATGGTGAAGGGTATGGGAGGCGCAATGGACCTCGTAGCATCCGCCAGGAATATTATTGTAGCCATGCAGCACACTAACAAACATGGTGAAAGCAAGTTGCTGCCGGTCTGCACACTGCCGCTTACCGGAGTTCGCTGCGTCAGGAAGATTGTGACTGAAATGGCGGTGATTGATGTGCTGCCCGAAGGCGGGTTTCGCCTGATAGAAAGAGCACCAGGTGTTTCAGTGGAGGCAATCATCGCTGCTACTGCCGGACGGCTGGTGGTAGAAGGCGTGATTCCGGAAATGGATCTTTCCTAATATTGCCTGATTCAGGAACGATATACAGTATGCGGTACCGTTAGTACCTTTATGCCCATGAAAGTTACCCTTCATATCTATGAAATTCTGTAACCGTCAAAAAATATCCGTCAGGGTCACGAAATGAAAATTCTTTTCTCAAAGAGTTTTCATTTAAGTGAATGTCCTCTTCTATTACACAGCCTGCTTCAATGGCATTTTGATAGATATTAATCATATTGTCTGTTCTGAAATAAAGCAATAGCCCATTTCCCGGTGTTATAGTTGGATTTGTCATTGTTGGATGGTTATGCTCTCCCCATTTGTGCAGGCAAAGCATAATTTCATTATCGGCAGAAACTAAAACTGAAAAATTATCACCACCATGACTGTTTGTAAACCCAAATATTCTTTGATACCAATTTGCACTGGCTTCAACATCTTTTACTGCAATTATGGGATCTAATCTTGTCATGGTTCATTGAAGTTATTTGCGAATATTCTGTCTGTGCATAGTATTCTTGTACAATGACGAACACTTATAAATATACACAACCTCCCAAATAATCATGATGTTTTTTTTTGCAAAGTACAATTCAAAGATGATTAAATTAGAATCGCTTGTATCCCATGCTGCGCACAAAACATGAAATATTCTCTTTACCGCCAGTCCCTCATTTAATGGAGATGAAATGTAATTAGGATTATAATAATAGCAGTTGAAATTAACTGGTGTATAATGAAAAAAATGAACCTTTTAAACGCAGTGCTTTTTTTTTGCCCCTGAGTGTTTCAGCGTACAATTATGGTGAACATAAGGCAATAGGTGATCAGGCATTTATTAAATTCATCTCTTCACTTCCACAAAGTGGTAATGCCATCCTATTTCAATCTTTACTGGATTTTAGAGCAAACAGCGAAAACGGTGTTTATGATTTTCCAATGTCTCTTAACGACCGGCAACGGCGTATTTCTTATGGAGCATTAAACGGCCTGAGCGGAGATCATGTAAGTGATCCTTATGCGCTTATCGGATTACTTTCTGACAGCAGTTCCTTCCTTCAAAAGATCATCGCCCTACACAATGAATATATTGCTATGGGCTATACCGCTGCTCCGGATGGTAAGCTGGTTAAACTTGATTTAGGTTATGCCCTGCTGGCGGTAAAAAACCTTTCTCATTTTTATCAGTATGGTAAATCTTTTCAAGATCAGTTGCGCTTTTTTGATAAAGACTTCATCCGTCAATGCCAGTCCACAGAATTGGCGAATGCAGCATTTAACCAACTGAATAAAACCAATGCTATCAATATGTATGTAACTCTTCATTTGGTGGCAATGGATTTGGCTGCTAAAGGCGGAAGACTTAAAGACGATCCGGAACAGGCAAAGGCTTTATTGAAACTGGCGCTGCTATTTAACAGTTTTGCCGACCACTTTTTAGAAGATGCTTTTTCTGCAGGCCACCTGGTAGTAAAAAGAACCGTTGTGTCGTCAGTAGTGAATAACAAATCCTTACATGACTTTTATTCGGCAAATGGTACCGTGGTCGTGAACAAAAAAGGTGAAATCTGGAAAGCTCACGGAGATGGAACATTTAGCGACCCCGGATTCGCTCAGGAATCAGTGAGGGTAATAGCGGCAGTTAGATTGTCATTAACCGATTTGTGGACGGCTTTTGAAAATAGCGCTTCCCCACAGCCAGCAACTGGCTTTCTATCACGCATTCCTGAGGAAAAAAAGCTCCAGGCCAATTACCTGATAGATCATATTCCATGTCTTCAGCTGGTTCCCATTCCCTATAATTCTGATCTGTCTTCATTATTTGAAAATGCTTCAATGGTCACTGATTCCATGAGAAAAGCAGCTCAGATTTTACCTTACCGTAATTTTATAAAAAGCAGGGTCGGGAATTCAGTGGTTGTAGGGATAAACGGACCTTCCTTTTCTACTGAAAATTATTATCGTTCTTTTGAATTAAGGGTTAATGCCGGATCAATTTCAAACCGGTATACTTTTAATTCCAGGGGAGGAAAAAAGGGAGTATGGGATAACTGGAATGGATACACAATAGTTTACAGCTGGGGAGAGATGGGGCCTTACATAGATGAGTTTCACAAAAAGCCAACCCAGCAGTTCAGGGTAGGAATCAGGAGTAATTTTGATTACTGGATAAGCGATAAAAAATTCATCGGAGTTTATGGATATACTGAAGGAGGTATCCAGTATGGTAACGAAAACACATCATTGATATTTGTTCCTTCCATAGGGCTGCAGCTTGGATCTCTCCTGAACATTAACTATTACAATATGCCCGGATGGCTACGATTACCAGCCCAGTACCTGCTTCCGCTCAAGTTCAGACAAGGGGTTGTCTTAACGGTGAAACATGCTCCTAAGTATTTTTACAGCTTTGAAATGGATTTTGTCTTGTAAGTGAAACATGTAACATCTTTCAGAAACATGCTGTAATCAGGGAGGACATATGATATTGCTGGTATGGGTGGGGTTACTTAGCACCGCTTTTGTTGACCAGCAGATATAACCTGCGGAGAATCAATAAAAAAAGGGTCGCTTTATGAGCAACCCTTTAATTCTTCGAACCTTGGTCCGTTTTTGTACCACGTACGGGATTCGAACCCGTGATTCCTCCGTGAAAGGGAGGCGTCTTAACCCCTTGACCAACGCGGCAAACTTCTTTGCCTTAACTTGTTTTGTAAATCTTGCAGTTAATACTCAAATTTACAAATTTATTTCTTGTACCACGTACGGGATTCGAACCCGTGAATCCTCCGTGAAAGGGAGGCGTCTTAACCCCTTGACCAACGCGGCAAATCATATATGAAACCTTAATGGATATCATATTTGGGATTGCAAAGGTAATAGGACTTTTTATATTTGCAAAAAAAATTTCGTTAACAGAAATTTCTATTGCATAATACCCGTATTGCTCGTAAATTCGCTACTCGATTTTTTCATAATCAAATCACAGTGTAAAATGGGAACTACTCTTAAAATTGGTATTAATGGTTTTGGTCGTATCGGCCGTTTGGTTTACCGCCAGATTTACAACATGCCGGGTATTGACGTGGTAGCGATTAATGACCTTACCAGTCCTACCGTGCTGGCGCATTTGCTGAAGTATGATTCAGCACAGGGTAGATTTGATGCAGCGGTGAAACATTCGGACAGTGCGATCAATGTGAATGGTGAAGATGTGAAGATATATGCCCAGAGGGATCCGGCACAAATTCCGTGGAAAGAGCATGATATTGATGTGGTTATTGAATGTACCGGTTTCTTTACCGATAAAGATAAAGCTGCCGCTCACCTCACTGCTGGTGCAAAAAGAGTCGTAATTTCTGCTCCTGCCACCGGCGACCTGAAAACAATTGTATTCAATGTAAACCATGAAATACTGGATGGCAGCGAAACAGTTATTTCCTGTGCTTCCTGCACCACCAACTGTCTGGCTCCAATGGCTAAGGTATTACAGGATACTTACGGTATTGCCAGTGGTTTAATGACTACTATTCATGCCTACACCAACGACCAGAATACCCTGGATGCCCCACATCCAAAAGGTGACCTGCGTCGTGCCCGTGCAGCTGCTGCCAACATCGTTCCTAACAGCACCGGTGCTGCTAAAGCAATCGGTCTGGTATTACCGGAACTGAAAGGCAAGCTGGATGGTAGCGCACAACGCGTTCCTACTATCACTGGTTCCTTAACTGAACTGACCAGCATCCTGAACAAAAAAGTAACGGTAGAAGAAATTAATGCCGCTATGAAAGCTGCTTCCAGCGAATCTTTTGGTTATACCGAAGATGAAATTGTAAGCTCAGATGTGATCGGTATCACTTATGGCTCCCTGTATGATGGTACACAAACACGTGTATTGACAGTAGGCGACCAGCAACTGGTTAAAACAGTAGCCTGGTACGATAATGAAATGAGCTATGTATCTCAACTGGTTCGCACGGTAAAATATTTTGCCGGTTTAATCAGCAAATAATAATCCGGGCTGACCAAAAGGAAAGTACCACCTATGCCCCAGGGCGTAACGTGGACTCCTGCTTCCAAATGCAGGCCTTTTAGTCAGCCCTTTCTTTACCATTACAGTGGTAGTACTACCGCAGCAACGCTCACCAAAAGCAGCCATATGCCCGGTTAATCCTGGCGGTGCCATGCTTATGCTGGCGATGCAGCGGTTTTTTTGTTGAAAAACCTTTCCTCTTATCACAAAACAACACATTATGAGCAAGTTCTCAGATTTTAACTTCAAAGGTCTTAAAGCATTGGTGAGGGTAGATTTTAATGTTCCCCTGAATGATAAGTATGAAATCATGGATGATACCCGCATGCGTGCTGCAGTACCCACTATCCAAAAGATCCTGAAAGATGGTGGCGCTGTTATTCTGATGTCCCACCTGGGCCGCCCAAAAGACGGACCTACTGAAAAATATTCCTTAAAACACCTTGTATCCCACCTGGTTTCCCTCCTGAACGGCACTACTGTTAAGTTTGCCGAAGATTGTGTAGGCGCAGCAGCAGAACAGGCAGCGGCCAACCTCCAGATGGGAGAAGTATTGCTGCTGGAGAACCTCCGCTTTCATAAAGCAGAAGAAAAAGGGGATGCTGACTTTGCCAAACAACTGGCTAAACTGGGAGATGTATACGTGAATGATGCTTTTGGTACTGCACACCGTGCCCATGCTTCTACAGCGGTGATTGCGCAGGATTTCTCTGATACCAACCGTATGTTCGGCCTGCTGATGGAAGCAGAAGTAAGCAATGCGGAAAAAGTATTACACAACTCCCAATCTCCGTTTACTGCCATCCTGGGAGGTGCTAAAGTGAGTGATAAGATCCTCATCATTGAAACATTGATGGATAAAGCCAATAATATCATCATTGGCGGTGGTATGGCTTATACTTTCCTGAAAGCGATGGGTAAAGAAATAGGCAGCTCTTTATGTGAAAACGACCGGCTGGACCTGGCAAACGAGTTACTCAGTAAAGCCAAGGCCAAAGGCGTACAGTTGCTGCTGCCGGTAGATTCTATTGCTGCCGACAAATTTGCAGCGGATGCCAATACACAACTCGTATCTAACGATAATATCCCTGCAGGATGGATGGGACTGGATATCGGCGCTGAATCCGTAGTGCTTTTCAGCAAAGTGATCATGGCTTCTAAAACCATCCTGTGGAATGGCCCGATGGGAGTTTTTGAAATGGAAGCTTTCCAGGGAGGTACCAAAGCGGTGGCAGATGCTATCGTGAAGGCGACTGAACAGGGCGCGTTTTCGCTGGTAGGCGGTGGCGACTCTGTAGCTGCTGTCAACCAATTTGGCCTGGCGGATAAAGTAAGTTATGTATCCACCGGTGGTGGTGCTATGCTGGAGTATTTTGAAGGCAAAATATTACCAGGTATTGCTGCCATTAAAAACGCTTAACTTTGTATATCCTGTTTAATGCAGCGGTAACTCCCTTGCATTAAACAGGATCCTTTACCTACTTCCTGCAACTGCGGCATTGCCGGTAACTGATCAACGGTTTTAATTATTATCCGTTCAACATTTACAGCATATGCGCACATTAGAAGAATTAATCAACAAAACCGACCCTGCCTGGCCTTATGTACAGGAATGGATCCAGGCTTCCATGAACCAGATAGAAATACTACCGGTTACCACCTCTCAGGCAACTATCGCATTATTACAGACCCAGGTGACCACCCACTCTCCTATGGGCGCCATTATCTTTGAAACAGGTGGCTTACTTGTAGACCATGGCTGGCTCAGAATATTGGGCTCCGGCCATGACCGGCTGAAAAGATCCATACCTGACTGGAATGAAGGAAAAAGTTTTTTGGCAGATGGAGAAACACCAGGTTTTTTACTGATTGCAGATGATGTATTAGGTGGCTTCTTTGCTATTAATGGCGGGGATCTGGGTACAGACCTCGGACATGTTTATTATCTCGCTCCGGACACCTTAAATTGGGAAAACCTGCATGTGTCCTATTCCGATTTTCTGGACTGGTGCTTCACCGGTGATATGAACGAATTTTATCAGCATCAGCGCTGGCAGGGATGGGAAAAGGAAGTGGCCGCACTGGATGGCGACACTGCTTATAGCTTCGTTCCCTTCCTCTGGACCACTGAAGGACAAGACATCGCCAATAGCAGCAGAAAGCCTGTACCTATCCAGGAACTGTATGACCTGACACAAAACTTCCGTGCACAACTACACCCGCCTGAAGAAGAAAATTAATGATACCCGATACAGTGTGGGGTATATATAACATAAGCCCCTGCACTGTATCACTTTCCTTTACTGCACTTACGATAATATCTTCCTATATTTCGGACACAAAACAGGCTGTCATGAATAAACGTTTGCTACTCTATCCACTTATTATCGGGGTATTTGGTAGTTTAATATGGCTTATCATTAAACTGGGAAGTGATTTACCTGTAAAGCCGCTTACCGATGCCGGTACCTCCATAACAGCCTCCTCTCCTGCTGCCATTGCCGGAGCTGAACAAAGCTCCTGGGCACAGCTGGTACACAATCTGCAGCATCCTTTAAGTTTGCTGCTCCTACAAATCATTGTAATTGTACTGGTGGCACGCATCTTTGGAATGCTGGCAGGCAAAATAAAACAACCGGCAGTCGTAGGCGAAATCATTGCAGGTGTTATTCTTGGCCCCTCCCTCTTGGGTTGGGTAGCCCCTGATTTTTCTGCCTTTCTCTTCCCTGCTGATACCAAAAGCCTGCAGTTCCTTAGCCAGATCGGCCTTGCCTTTTTTATGTTTATCGTAGGGATGGAACTGGACCTCGCCAAAATAAGGCATAAAGCGCACGATGCAGTAATGATCAGCCATGCCAGTATTATAGTACCCTTTTTCCTGGGAGTATCCCTGGCTTATTTCATCTACGAACAATTTGCCCCCGCCAATATCAGTTTCCTGTCCTTTGCGCTATTCATGGGCATCGCTATGAGCATTACTGCTTTTCCGGTGCTGGCCAGGATTGTACAGGAAAGGCATCTCACTGGTACGCCATTGGGTATTATGGCAATTACCTGTGCAGCAGCCGATGATATTACCGCCTGGTGTATGCTGGCGGCGGTAGTAGCTATTGTAAAAGCAGGCAGTGTACTAAGTGCACTGGTAACTATCGCACTGGCGGCTTTATTTGTAGCTGCTATGTTATATGTAATCAGGCCCTGGCTGCAACGCACCATACAGCGCCAGGCTATAAAAGGGCACCATAAGGCTACCGTATCCCTTGTTTTCTTCATCCTGCTGATATCGGCCTGGCTGGCGGAAATTATTGGTATTCACGCCCTGTTTGGCGCTTTTTTAGCAGGTGTAATTATGCCCCAGGAAATCAGTATCCGGAAACTGCTGACGGATAAACTGGAAGATGTAAGTGTATTACTGCTACTCCCTATCTTTTTTGCCTATACCGGATTAAGAACCCACATTGGCTTACTTACACAAGGGCACTTATGGGTCGTTTTTGTGATGATTATGCTGGTGGCGGTATCGGGTAAATTCGGGGCCAGCACTATCACTGCCCGCCTGATGGGCCAACCCTGGCATCAGGCAGTATCTATAGGCGCTTTGATGAATACCCGCGGCCTGATGGAGCTGGTAGTATTAAATATAGGTTATGACCTGGGTATTTTGTCGCCCGAAATATTTGCGATGATGGTGCTGATGGCCCTGGCTACTACTTTCATGACAGGCCCGCTACTCGATCTTGTAAATTGGAGCGTGAAAAGGAAAAACTGGTCGGCTGGCCTGGGCTGATTTTACTGCGATAATTTGATCAAATAAAAAAGAGGATCGTTCACACGATCCTCTTTTTGTATAATGATAATTGCTTTGTTAAGCTTTCTTTGCGGTAGTATGCTTCTTGGTGGTAGTACGTTTTTTAGTAGTATACTTTTTAGAAGCGGTGTGTTTTTTGGTACCTGTTTTGGCTTTCTTAACTGCAGGTGGCGACTTAGCATCGGCGCTCCTGTCTGCAATTTTTGCCGGTGGCGGGAACCTTGACTTGTCTACCGAAACAGCTCTATCATCCAGGGTCATTTGTACCGACTCTTTCAGAATATCTTCTTTCTGCGCCATGAACTGTTTCATCTTTTCCTGTGGTATACGCAGATCGTAGCTGTTTTCAGGGGTTGCCATCAGTTTGGCAAAACCAGGATTTAAACGGTCCAGCTCACTCACTTCCATTTCCAGTTTCTTGGCAATAGCCTCCAGGCGGTATTTCCCGGTGATATTGCACTCTACTGTGCTATAAATCTCATCTTCTGTTAAAGCTGCGTTTTTATCTGCTATCACTACACCAGCGTCCGCCTGCTGTCTGGCAACAAAATCATTCTCATCACCTACACCGAAGAAGTTATTAAATCTATCCAGGATGTATCCGGTAGCAATGAATTTGTATACGTGATTACGGGATTCTGCAGGCAGGAAATATTGCATGCCCCAGAAATCGTTGCGGCCGCTTGCTTTCATGGCACGTTGTACCCCACCGGCCCCGCAGTTATAAGCAGCTACCACCAGCAACCAGTCATCAAACTGATCATACAGCTGATTTAAGAATTGTGCTGCCGCCAGGGTAGATTTATAAAAGTCTTTTCTCTCATCCACTTTTTTACCTACACTTAATCCGAATATGCGGGCAGTTCCGGCCATAAATTGCCAGGCACCTACTGCACCTACTCTGGAGCGGGCATTGGTATTAAAACTGGATTCAATAACAGCGAGGTATTTCATTTCTTCAGGAATACCATGCTCTTTAAACACTTTTTCTATCATGACAAAATAAGGCTGTCCCTTATCCACCATAATTTGCAGATGCTGGCTATAACGCGTTGCATAGCTGTTCACATATCCGGCAACAAGATTGTTATTAATCTGTTCGTATACCTTTGGATTGCGTACAACGGCGGGCATGCTCTGTGCCGCCTTTTTTACTGCAATGGTAGTAGGTGAAACATGTACCGTAGTGTCCTTCGGCAAATGTACCTTACGATTCAGGATAGTAGTGTCGAGCATTTCTTTCAGGAGTACTGTTTCACCAGTTGCTCCGTTGCTTTCTGCCGCCTCCACGCGCACAAAACCCAATAAGGGCAGCAGTAGTAGTAAAAAGATTTTTCTCATACACATTATTTATATTAAACTATAGTGACCTGTTCCTGCCGCATTAGCTGCTGGGCAATGTTCAACAAGTTCGCTTCGTCAAACTTCTTCGTGATAATCTGTATCCCATATGGCATCCCGTTCGAATGCCGGTGCAAAGGTACGGAAATCGCCGGAACCCCTGCCAGATTTGCTAGTACTGTATAAATATCGGCCAGATACATAGCTATGGGATCTTCCATTTTCTCCCCTATTTTAAAGGCCGTAGAGGGTACAGTTGGCATCAAAATGGCATCATACTGCGACAACAAGGTTGTCAGCTTATCCACCACTAATCGTCTAACTTGCTGAGCTTTAGTATAATATGCATCATAATAGCCCGCACTCAGGACGAAAGTGCCCAGTAATATACGACGTTTTACTTCTTTCCCAAAACCTTCAGACCTACTTTTTTTGTAAAAACCCACCAGGTCCAGGTTGGTAAGCGGGGTACTATGCCCATATTTTACCCCATCAAAACGTGATAAATTAGACGACGCTTCGGCTGTGGTAAGCACATAATAGGCGGGAACTACATAATCCAGGTAAGCAAAATCTGCTGGTGTTATAGTGTTTCCTGCCGCTTTCAGCTCCTCAAAGCAGCTTTCATAACCGGCTTTCATCTCCGGATCCAGCCCTTCATGGTATAAAGCATCCTTTAAATACGCTAATTTATAGGATTTATTGTGCTCAGGCCCAACGTGGTATAATGGCACCTCCTTTTGAGATGCAGTGCTGTCGTATTCATCCGGTCCGGCTATCACCTGTAGCACAGCTGCCACATCCGCAATATTCCTGCCAAAAATCCCGATTTGATCAAAAGAGGACGCATAAGCGATCAGACCATGACGGGAAATACGGCCATAAGTAGGTTTCAGCCCTACAATGCCACAAAAATCAGCCGGTTGACGTACAGACCCGCCGGTATCACTTCCCAGGCTTACATGGCATAAATCAGCCTGCACCGCTACTGCCGACCCGCCGGACGAACCGCCGGGTACCCGGGTATTATCCAGTGCATTCAGCACCGGCCCGTATGCAGAGTTTTCGTTGGTAGACCCCATGGCAAATTCATCACAATTGAGGTTGCCAATGATGATGGCATCTGCTTCCAGCAGCCTTTCTACGGCTGTGGCGGAGTAAAGTGAAGTGAAATTCTCCAGTATACGGGAAGCTGCACTTACTTTATGCCCTTTATAGCAAATCACGTCCTTGATCCCTATCACCACCCCGGCTAATGCCCCTACCGGTTCCCCGTTTTTAATGCGGGCATCGAGTAAACGCGCTTTTTCCAGGGCTTCCTCCTCAAATACTTCCAGATAGGCATTTAGATGCCTCGATTTTGCTATACGGGTAAGAAAACGGGTAACTGTTTCCGTACAGGTAGTACTGCCGGCGTATAAAGCTGTTTGAAATGTGCTTATACTGCTGAATTCAGACAAGGCCAAACCAGTTAGTTATTTAAATCAAAAAAAAATCTTCACCGGGAGTGAAGATCGTAATGCAATTAAGCCTGCTTATGCGTTTCCTCTGTAGTGGAGGTAGTGGTGCTGGTGGCAGTAGTATCGGTAGTAGCAGCAGTTACGGGTTTTTCCTTGATACCCTCTTCTATTTCCCGCTGTACATTATTTTTGGCATCGTTAAACTCACGTATACCTTTGCCAAGCCCGCGCATTAACTCAGGAATTTTTTTACCCCCGAATAATAACAAGAAAACTATTCCTATTAAAAGTAGTTCTGACATACCTAAATCTTGGAGGAGTAAAAAAGGTGCTTTCACAAATACTGCAGTCATTTTCTCAATCATTTATAAAGTTCAGCTAACAAAGATAGCTGATAAATTTAAGTTTTTCACCCCCTCCGGCAGCACCGTATGCACTTTTAATGTCATTTTAAGGAACACAAAAAACGGGGGCCGGATAGGCCCCCGCTTAATACTAATTTCCCTGTATTTATACTAAACCCTTTTTTCTTTAATACGGGCTGCTTTACCAGCGCGTTCACGCAGGTAGTACAGTTTCGCTCTTCTTACTTTACCCACTTTGTTCAATACGATAGAATCGATATTGGGAGACTGCAGAGGGAATAATCTTTCAACACCTACACCATCAGAAATTTTCCTAACGGTAAAAGAAGCAGTTGCTCCGGTACCCTGGATTTTCAGTACATCACCCTTGAAGGACTGGATCCTCTCCTTGTTACCTTCTACAATTTTATAGTTTACAGTGACGTTGTCGCCTGCTTTAAACTTCGGATATTGTTTCTTTGCTGTCAGTTGCTCGTGAACAAAGGAAATTGCGTTCATCTTTCAAATATATTTATGGGAGTGCAAAAGTACACTACCTGGTTACAAATTCCAAATAACTTGGGTAAAAAAACCAAATTAATTGGGTGCTATTCAATTACTTTCCTATATACATCAGGTAATCAATTTATTATAAATAGTGATTAGCCTGTATAATTTCTACAAAAGGTCTGGTCTACGCTCCCGGGTCCGGTCTACCGACTGGTTATGCCGCCACTCATCTATCTTTTTATGGTCGCCGCTTAAAAGGATATCGGGCACTTTCCAGCCCCTGTATTCCACCGGTCGGGTATACACGGGAGGCGCCAGCAGATTGTCCTGAAAAGAGTCCAGCAAGGCAGAAGTTTCATCATTCAGTACTCCGGGTATCAGCCGGCCTATCGCATCTACTACCACCGCTGCTGCCAGCTCTCCGCCGGATAACACAAAATCGCCGATAGAAATCTCCCGGGTAATAAAATGGTCACGGATACGCTGGTCAATTCCCTTATAATGCCCGCATAAGAACAAAAGATTGCCTTTTAAGGACAGTTGATTGGCTATTTTCTGATTAAAGGTTTCTCCATCAGGTGTTAAGAAAATCACTTCATCGTACTGCACTTTAGCCTGTAGGGCTTCTATGGCATTTACAACAGGCTCTATCATCATCACCATGCCGGCGCCACCGCCAAACTGATAGTCGTCCACCTGATTGTGCTTATAGGTAGTATATTCCCGCAACTGGTGCACATGTACCTCCAGCAGCCCTTTATCCTGCGCCCTTTTCATAATGGAATGGGCAAAAGGGCTTTCCAGCAACTCCGGCAATACGGAAATAATGTCTATACGCATGATAATCAATTATTATTAGCAACGCTGCTAGTCAATATACAGGTCAATCAGTCCATCTGGCAAATCAAGTAATACCACCTGGGCTTGCTTATCTATTTTCAATAATGATTGTTCATTTACCGGCAGCAAGGCTTCCTTTCCCTGAATCATTACTTTTACCAATACCTGCATCGGCATTTCAATCACTTCTTCAATTACTCCCAGTGGTCCCCGCTGCTGGTCTTCCACCGCAAATCCCAGTAATGCCAGGGGGGCTGCGGCGGCAGTATGCTGCTTAAAGTCAGCCTCGGTAAGATATACCTGTGTTTTAACCAGCTTTTGAGCCATTTCCTTGGTATCTACCCCTTCCAGCTTCACGTACACATGTTCATGGTCCTTGGCTGTAATCTTCTGGGGAAAATAGGGAATAAAGCTGTTTTTGTGTTCTTCCAGAAAAAGAGCCGCCACACCTTTCAGTGCGGTCTTTTTTCCGAGGCTATGCCGCATGACCAGCTCTCCCTCCAGTCCAAAAGTAGCGATCAGTTTCCCTATGCTAAAGTAATTGTTCATGTATTAAAGAAGCTATTAGCTTTTAGCCGTTAGCTTTTAGCTTTAAATGACTTTTGTCTGAAATTAATGTAAGCTTAGTGTTTTGTAAGGCAGGGCCTTCAATCACTACTCGCAGCTAGAAGCTCAAGGCTCATAGCTCATAGTTAAAAAGAAAAAGGAAATATTTGCGTACAAATATTTCCTTTTAGTATGGTTAAGCGTTTGGCTTAGGCTTCAGTACCTTCACCTTCAGCGGGTGCAGCAGGAGCGGCCGGAGCTTCTTCTACTTTTTTCACCACTGGAACAATTGCTCTTGCTTTTCTCTGACCTTCGCGACGTGCAGAAACTTTCTGCTCGTGCTCAGCCTGCCACTGACCAAATTTCTGGTAAGCAGTAGGTTCATCAAACAGACCTAAGTTCACACCTCTTAACAGGTGTTTCAGGTATAATACACCTTTGAAAGACAGGATCCTTCTAACGGTATCAGTAGGTTGTGCACCTTTCTGTAACCAGCGTAATGCTTTCTCCGTATCTATATTGATAGATGCCGGAACAGTTAAAGGATTGTAAGTACCTATTTTCTGGATGAATTTACCATCTCTTGGAGCCCGCGCATCGGCTACTACGATAAAATAGAAAGGTCTTTTCTTTGCGCCATGTCTCTGTAATCTGATTTTAACTGGCATAAATAAGTCGAGATTATTTTTTGCGAGTGAATAAATATTGTTTAATAAGGGCTGCAAATGTATTCATTAAATTGATATTCTCAAAATTATTTACCGAATCTTTGAGAACCCATCCTGAATTCCACTGCACTGCAAATCTACAAATTCAAAACCGAACATTCCTAATGGAATTTATCTCATAGCTCCCATTCCTTTCAATCCTTTCCCGCCTGCACCAAATTTGTTCATCATTTTCATCATCTGGCGCATTTGTTCAAACTGCTTCATGAACTGATTCACATCCTGGATTTCCTTACCACAACCCTTAGCGATACGCTTGCGACGGCCACCATCAATAATGTCCGGATTTCCCCGTTCCTGCGGCGTCATGGAATTAATCATGGCTTCTATCCCCTTAAAGGCATCATCACTGATGTCAATATCCTTGATCGCTTTGCCCACACCGGGTATCATGCCCATCAGATCTTTCAGGTTACCCATTTTCTTGATCTGCTGGAGTTGTTCTTTAAAGTCATCAAAATCAAACTGGTTCTGCCGGATTTTCTTTTCCAGCTTCTTGGCCTGCTCCTCATTAAACTGCTCCTGCGCACGTTCTACCAGGGTGGTGATATCTCCCATCCCCAGGATACGCTGTGCCATCCTTTCCGGATAAAACACATCCAGGGTATCCAGCTTTTCGCCCATGCTCACAAACTTGATGGGCTTTGCTACCGTATACTTGATCGTCAGTGCAGCTCCACCACGGGTATCACCATCCAGTTTTGTCAGTACCACCCCGGTAAAGTCCAGCCTTTCATTAAATGTTTTGGCGGTATTCACGGCATCCTGCCCTGTCATGGAATCTACCACAAACAGGATTTCGTTAGGATTAACGGCATTTTTAATGTTTGCCACCTCGGTCATCATCACCTCATCCACTGCCAAACGGCCGGCGGTATCTATGATGATAATGTTATTTCCCTTTTGTTTCGCCTCCCGGATAGCATTCTCTGCAATCTGTACGGCATTCTTATTCTCAGGCTCATTATACACCTCCACTCCAATCTGCTCTCCCAGTACTTTTAACTGGTCTATTGCCGCAGGACGGTAAATATCCGCTGCCACCAGCAAAGGTTTCTTGCCTTTCTTCGTTTTCAGGAAATTGGCCAGTTTGCCCGAAAAGGTGGTTTTACCCGACCCCTGCAAACCAGCTATGAGGATAACAGTAGGATTTGTTTTAATATCCAGCTCTGCTTCTGTACCGCCCATCAGTTCGGCCAGCTCATCTTTCACAATTTTCACCATCAGCTGCCCCGGAGAGATCGCGGTAATTACCTTTTCTCCCAAAGCTTTATCCTTCACCCGGTCTGTAAACTCCTTGGCTATTTTATAGTTCACGTCCGCATCCACCAATGCCCGGCGGATTTCCTTCACGGTACTGGCTACGTTAATATCCGATATCCGGCCCTCGCCTTTGAGTTGTTTAAACGCCGACTCCAGCCGCTCTGATAATGATTCAAACATTATTTTTAGTCAATTTTACTGGTTGAAATGAATAGCTACCGGTATTCCCGCTAGCCGGGAGGGGCAGCCCCTGAAAGGCAGCTGTGCCCTGAAACCCCAAATAAGAATGGTGAATATCCATGAATATTCACCATTCGGGCTACAAAAATATAATTTTTTGAGCGGAAAGCAAACGCTGTAAAGTAAAAAGCTGATGGTGTATTGCCTTTCCGGCAAAACACTACCAGCTTTTACGTAACATCAATGCTTTTGTGCTTATAATCAGCTACCTAAGTAGTTTCTTAACAATTTACTTCTGGAAGTAGTACGCAGCTTGGTAATTGCTTTGTCTTTTATCTGACGTACCCTTTCACGGGTAAGGCCAAATTTTTCCCCAATATCTTCCAGCGACATCGGATGCTCTACTGCAATACCGAAATACAGGATAATTACGTCTTTCTGACGATCCGTTAAGGTAGACAGGGAACGTTCTATTTCAGTACGCAGGGAATCATGATGATCCAATTCGTCGTCTGCATTCACGGCATTGGGATTGGCCAATACGTCCAGCAGGGAATTATCTTCTCCATCGATAAAGGGTGCATCCATCGATACGTGCCGTGCGGCCACCCCTAAGGTAGCTTCCACTTCTTCTGTGTTGATTTCCAGGATGGTGGCTAATTCATCCGGAGAAGGTTCTCTTTCAAACTCCTGCTCAAGCTGGGAATAAGCTTTGCTGATCTTATTACTCAGACCTACTTTATTCAGTGGCAGGCGTACAATACGGGATTGTTCTGCCAAAGCCTGTAAAATAGACTGGCGTATCCACCACACTGCATAAGAGATAAATTTGAAACCACGCGTTTCATCAAAACGTTGAGCTGCTTTAATTAACCCCAGGTTCCCTTCGTTAATCAGGTCACTCAGTGACAATCCCTGGTTCTGGTACTGTTTCGCAACGGACACCACAAAGCGAAGATTGGCTTTGGTGAGCTTTTCAAGCGCACGCTGATCACCCTGTTTAATACGGATAGCGAGGTTTACCTCCTCTTCCGGCGTAATTAAATCCACTTTCCCAATTTCCTGTAAATACTTTTCCAGGGACTGTGATTCCCTGTTAGTAATTGATTTAGTGATTTTGAGTTGGCGCATTGACATATGATCCGAACAGTTACAGGTTAAAAAAAAGTTAACATTAGATGAATGCCTGACAAAAATAACTTTTTTTAGATAGTGGCCAAAAAAAATGTTTCGTTCTTGAATCCTTTTCAATCAAAATCGATTGACTATAGTTTTCTTACGATTCCACTGCTAAAAGCAGCATGGATGGCTTAATAAAGGTGCATTTACAAAGTGTGTTTATTTAACATTAAATAAATTAATAATAGTATATAATTAATTAACGTATTGGGGGAATTATAAGAATACTTAAAAAAAAACCGTAAATTATTTTGACAGAATAAAATATTTTCTATAATTGCAGCTTGATGATATTGATTTACTAATAAACGCGAGATGTCTAAGAAAGTGCAATATGAGTTAGAATTCCCGGTAAGATGCTCACCAGGTATACTGTATGAGTTTTTATCAACCCCGGCCGGGTTACAGGAATGGTTTGCCGATAAAGTGGATTATAGAGACAACGTCTTTTCTTTTTCCTGGAATGGCAATGCCGAAGAAGCTGAAGTGCTGGAACAGGAAGAGGATGAGTTTATACGCTTACATTGGTTACACTCACCCAAAGGAGAATTTTTTGAATTCCGTATCCAGATCTCAGAAGTTACCAGCGAAACAATTCTGATCGTTAAAGACTTTGCCGAAAAGAAAGAAATTGCCGACCAGAGCCAGTTATGGCACTACCAGGTAAAAGACCTTTTTCACCGCATCGGTAATTAACCGGTTTTGTACTGTAACAAGGCAAGTAGTGCCGCATAAGCCGCCGCTACATCTGGAATGATTTTTTCCCATCTGTTTAATGCAAAAGGTTTTGCCAGCTTAATAAAATCTTGCCGGTATACCATTGCTTCCCATTTATCAACCGTAAAAGTGCCGACAGGCCTGTAATTCCCGTTTTCAAAATCATGGTACCACGGATCCTCCTGTGTGTATACCTGGAAGTCATTTGCTGCCAGTAACGGATATCCCGCTACCAGCGCCGCATGATAGGCTGTTTTTATCTCTCCCGCCAGATGCAGGGTACAGCTGAAATAATGCCCCCACCAGAACATCGTACGAAAGGCGAAAATGCGCTCCTTACTGAAATACCGCGGAAAATCCAGTATCACATAGGGCAATTCCTGGTAACGCTCTCCCTTAGATATTTTTGCCCCCTGCTCCAGACAGTTTTCCGGAAATGGAAAACCTGCTGCAGCTGCATGGGTGGCCAGTTCTGTTTGTAAACGCCCCATCAGCAGCATCACCTTTTCTATAATGCTGTTTTTCAGATAAATCCAGTTGGCATCGTATGCTACCTCCTGCTCTGCCGGCGTCAGTAAAAAATTTTCCATATAATTAACGGTATTCCTTTTCAGTCCTTTGGGAAATCGTGCTAACTTTACACCTTATACCCTGTAAAAATAACAGTATTTGCTGTTAGGGCCGGAGGGTAATGTTAAAGTAATACATCTGTGAAAAAACTGGACAAACTCATTATAAAAACTTTTCTGGGTCCGTTTATCGCTACCTTTTTTGTGACTTTGTTTGTACTTGTCATGCAATTTTTGTGGAAGTACATCGAAGACCTGGTAGGGAAAGGCCTGGATACCGGCACGATCGTACAGCTGCTTACTTACACCAGTGCCAGCCTGGTACCACTCGCCCTGCCGCTGGCGGTGCTCCTGTCCTCTATCATGACCTTCGGCAATCTGGGGGAGAGTTTTGAGCTCGTTGCCCTGAAATCATCCGGCATATCCCTCTTGCGCTTTATACGCCCCCTCCTGTTCGTATGTACAATCATTGCGATACTGGCATTTCTCTTTGCCAATTATGTCATCCCATTAGCCAATCTGCAGTCCAAATCACTGCTGTATGATATTACCAACGCCAAACCGGCATTTAACATTAAACCAGGCGTTTTTTACAGCGATATTCCCAATTATACCATCAAAGTTGCCCAGAAGGAAAAGGATAACCAGACCATCCACCAGGTAATGATCTTTGACAAGTCGTCCGGCAGCGGCGGCGATAAACTGATCCTGGCAGAAAAGGGCACCATGGTCCTGTCTAAGGATAAACGCTTTTTATATTTTGTGCTGAACGACGGCTGGCGCTATGAAGAACGAAACAACAGGGGCTACAATGCACCGGGAGATATGATCCGGATGGGTTTTAAGCAGTATAAAAAGGCCTTTGATATGAGCACCCTGGCTTTCAGCCGCCTGGATATGGGATTGTTTGCATCCAACCAGCAAATGCAGAATATCCGCCAGCTGGATAAGTCCATTGATTCCATACAAAAAGAAATCAGCGCCTATAGCCGTACAGTGAACGCCTATGTTACCACCCGCTACCCTTTTTATAAATGGAAAGACACCGGATGGGCAGCCACTGTACCTCCATTAAAAGCTACTACTTTTGAAGAAGTAATACCTGAGAAATCAAGGCGTTATATTCTGGAAAGAGCAGAGCAAACTATCCGCGAAACCCAAAGTACACTGGAACCTACCGCCAAAGAATTTCAGGATAAATTTAACCTGATGCTCCTGCACAAAGTGGAATGGCAGCGCAAGTTTACCCTGGCCGTAGCCTGTATCGTGATGTTCCTGATAGGGGCGCCGCTGGGCTCTATCATACGTAAGGGAGGATTAGGCACACCGCTTGTATTTGCCGTAGTCTTCTTTGTGATCTTCAATATCTTCTTCATGGTGGGTGAAAAAATGGCCCGCAGTGATGTCATGACTACCTGGAGTGGCATGTGGCTATCCAATATTGTGCTCCTTCCTATTGCGGCCTTCCTTATTTATAAGGCCATGAATGATTCACAGTTATTCAATAAAGAATTTTATTTTCGCATATTACAGCTTATTAAAAAGTTTTATCAGCAACTGAAAAAACAAAAAGAGAAGCTACCTACAACTTAAAACACCGTAATTTGAAAACGATGTTATCACTGTTAAGAAAGAATGCTTACTTCTTTCTTCCCTTTCTGCTTTGGGTAATTGCGGGAGGCATACTGTTCTCGAAGTTCACAAAGGAGGAACTGTTCCTATCCGTTAACCAGGCACACGCGCCCTGGGCCGACGTATTGGTAACCGGTATCACTTACCTGGGAGATGGTATTTCTTTTGCCATCCTGCTGGTGGTATTGCTGATTATGAAAAAATTCCGGCTGTTTTTTATGGGATTGGCCACCTTTTTGCTGGTCACCGTAGTGGTACAGGTGGCGAAGCATGCTTTAAATGCCCCCAGACCTATCAGCTACTTTGAGGATACCAGTATCATTCATACGGTGAAATGGGTAACCGTACATGGCAGTAACAGCTTTCCTTCAGGGCATACCGCAGGGGCTTTCGGCATGTTCTGTTTCCTGGCTATCATTGTAGCCAACAAACGGCTGGGATTATTATTTATGGCGCTGGCACTGGGTGCTGCCCACTCCCGTTTGTACCTGGCACAGCATTTTTATGCAGATGTTTATGTAGGCAGTATTATAGGCACCCTTTCTGCGGTACTGGTATGCTACCTGTTTCAGCTTCGGGAAAAAACAACCGCATCAAAGGTTTGCCCGCAACCAGCAGCGGGCAATGTGATAGAAGCCACCTGAACATTTTACTGATTTGGATTTAGCTCGTTAGCACTAATAGACGATTGCGCATGAAATACCTATTGATAGCCATAGTGGCGGCATTTTTATTTGTCCCCTTCCTGGGAGCAGTTCATTTGTTTGACTGGGATGAGATCAATTTTGCAGAAGCTGCAAGAGAAATGATTGTAAGTGGTAACTATACCCAGGTACAAATAGACTTTCAGCCCTTCTGGGAAAAACCACCACTGTTTATCTGGATGCAGGTAATCAGTATGCACCTGTTTGGCGTAAATGAATTTGCGGCACGTTTTCCCAATGCCATCATCGGTATTGCTACCCTGCTGGTCCTGTTTGGTATCGGTAAAAAACTGATAGATGATAGATTCGGCTTCTGGTGGGCACTGATTTATGCAGGCTCCTGGCTACCCCATTTTTATTTTAAGTCGGGCATCATAGATCCTACTTTCAACTTCTTTATTTTCCTGGCGGTATACTATGCTTACCGCATTTCATATAATGACAAGCCATCCCGTATGGCTATACTAAGCGGTATCTTCCTCGGCCTGGCCGTACTAACTAAAGGGCCGGCAGCTATCATTATTGCCGTGCTTACATTAATGGTATACTGGATCTACAAAAAGGGGAAAACAAACATCAGCTTCCTGCATATACTATGGATAACATTATTTGCCAGCCTTACCACCCTCCTTTGGTTTGGATATGAGATCCTGACACATGGATGGGAATTCGTCAACCAATTTGTTATTTACCAGGTAAGGTTGTTTACCACACCGGATGCCGGGCATGGCGGTCCCTTCTTCTACCACTGGATCGTACTGCTGGTAGGATGTTTTCCCGCCAGCATCTTCCTGTTTACCTATTTACAGGGCCGTAAAAAATCAATCTATTTAACACAATCTCTTGAGCTGAAAGATTTCCGTATATGGATGTGGGTACTGTTCTGGGTAGTGTTACTGCTGTTCTCTATTGTGAAAACCAAAATAGTACACTATTCCTCCCTTTGTTATTTCCCGCTCAGCTACCTCGCTGCTACCCAGGTATACCGTATACTGGAAGGCAAGCTCAGGTTGCGTGGCTGGAATATCTCGCTCATGCTGTTCATAGGTATTGTTTTGGGTATTGCTATCGCACTCCTGCCACTGGTAGGGGTGTATAAGGCACAACTGATCCCGATGATTGGCGATCAGTTTGCTAAAGCTAATCTCCAGGCTGATGTAAACTGGTCCGTATGGGAAACCGGCTTCGGGATAGCCTATGTACTGCTGGTAATCATCAGCGGGGTATTGCTGTTCCGTCATAAAGTACAGGCAGGGATGCTCTGCCTTTTTACCAGTACAATTATCGCCATTCAAATAACAGTAGTACATTTTGTACCCAAAGTGGAAAAATATTCCCAGGCGGCCGCGATTGAATATTTTGAGTCTTTTATAGGCAAGGATGTGTATGTAAAGGCTTTGGGCTACCATAGCTATGCACACTTATTTTACACCAGAAAACAGCCGTCCACCAACCCTAACTATCGCAATGAAGACTGGTTGCTGAATGGTCCGGTAGACAAACCGGCTTATTTTATTTGCCGTATCACAGACAGCGAATCTTACCGGAATCACCCTAACCTGGAATTAATCGGGGAAAAGAACGGGTTTGTGTTTTTTAAGCGAAAGTAAAAGAGCTATTAGCTTTTAGCAGTTAGCTAAAAGCTAATAGCTAAAGGCGCTTAACTTATCGCCGCCACGTATCTTTTCTCTACCTCATTCCAGTTAACCACATTCCAGAAAGCTGCGATATAGTCCGGGCGCTTATTCTGATATTTCAGGTAATAAGCATGTTCCCATACATCCAGCGCTAATATCGGGGTACCCCGCTCTTTCACTATTTTATGCATCAGTGGGTTGTCCTGATTGGGTGTAGAGATAACGGCTAATTTCTTATCTGGCGTAACAATCAGCCAGGCCCAACCTGAACCGAATACACCTTTGGCAGCATCATTGAACTTTTGCTGGAAGGTATCCCAGGAACCAAAAGCCTTGTTGACAGCACCGGTAATTTTATCAGAAGGGGTAGTTTTTTGAGGCGATAAAAGGGTCCAGAAAAGGGAGTGGTTATAATGTCCACCGCCATTATTCCGGATAGCTTTATCTTTTTCCGTGACTTTAGCCAGTATTTCCTCCAGCGTAAAGCTTGCCAACGGAGAGCTTTTTAATGCTTCGTTCAGGTTTTTAACATAGGCGCCATGATGTTTATCATGGTGAATCTCCATAGTCATCTTATCAATATTGGGCTCCAGCGCATCTGCCGCAAAAGGTAATGCCGGTAATTCAAAAGGAGCTTTTGGACCAGCAGGAAAAGCAGTTTTCGAAGCGCCTTTAGCAGGTGAGGCCAATATTGCACCAGGATTAGCCAGCGCCGCTACGCCTGCTAAACTGGCCAGCTTAATAAATTCTCTTTTATCCATATACCATTAAGTTGAAGTTTGTAAAATGATGAAGTAACAAAGCTAACAGATCACAACTAAAAAGCATCAAATTTTACACCAAGTGTCAATAATGGGCCAAGATGCAGGTTATTATTTCGTTTTATCTAAAAAACCGGAGAATAATTAACAGTTTATTCCAAAATAATATTATTTTACCATTACCTTCATGTGAGGAAACACATTTAATTTGTTTTAGCTGAAAATGGAACTATTTATCCTGGCACTGAACATGCAGTTTTGCCCAGTGTATAACGTGCTTGTAGTATTCCAGCCAACATATGTAAGTAAGAGAGCAGGAGGCTAAATTTTATACCCTCCTTTCCATAGGAAGTTGACCGTGAATGACTTTAATTCTTTTTAATACTGATTTTCGCCTATACAATCGATATTTGCCCGGCTAATGCCGTTAATTAATAATGAAGTACGATGATGAATTTGAAGCAATACCTGAGTAAGGTGCCGGACCATCAAGCAGTATACACACCAATATTATACCGCTTAAACCAGGAACAGGATCACCAGGCTTTTTTAGAGTTATTAAGTCAAAACGCACATTTACAGGTCACGGACGAGATATTGTCCCAGCTAAAAGAACTCATCAAAATAAGTAATCCCACCAGAAAACTTTCACCGGAAGAAACCGCAGGCGCGGTACAGCAACACCTTGGTAATCAACCAATAGAAACATACGGGGTATGGGTATATTATCCATGGTCCGGCAGAGTGGTACACATTGTTGATGAAGCAGAATTCATCGCTTTACGGACCAGCCGTAATATGCATAAAATCACCCTGGAAGAACAAAAACTGCTGAAAAGCAAAAAAATAGGCATTATCGGCCTCTCCGTAGGACAGTCTGTGGCACTTACCCTGGCTATGGAACGGGTTTGCGGAGAACTCCGGCTAGCCGATTTTGATAAGGTGGAACTCACCAATATGAACCGTATCCGGACCGGACTGCATAATATCCAGGTACATAAAGTAGTGGTGGTGGCTAGGGAAATAGCAGAACTGGACCCCTTTTTGCGGGTAAAATGCTATCTCGATGGCGCTACCGAAGAAAATCTTGATGATTTTTTCACCAATGGTGGCAATCTCGATATGCTGGTAGAAGAATGTGATGGGGTAGATATCAAAATATTAAGCCGCGTTAAAGCGAAAGCACTGAAAATACCGGTAGTAATGGACACCAACGACCGTGGCATGGTAGATGTAGAACGTTTTGACCTCGAGCCGGATCGCCCTTTACTGCATGGATTAATACCGGAGATTGATATAAAGAGTCTCCGCCATTTAACAGATGCAGAGAAAATACCCATTTTCCGGCCTATGCTGGACATGGATAAGATGTCTGACAGACTAAAATTTTCATTAGGTGAAATTGGCAAAACCATTACCACCTGGCCGCAACTGGCATCTTCTGTGGTTTTGGGAGGAGCAGTAGTAACTGATACCTGCCGGAGGATCCTGCTGAATCAGTTCAGCAACTCAGGCAGGTACTATGTAGATTTTGAGCAACTGATTGTTTAACGTACCAAAATGCGCTAAGCATAAAAGGCGATTCTGTAACATCATGATTAATGTAAGGGTATTTAAGGCGCCGGATGACCCAGAAGCCTGTATGAGGTTTTATGAAGGACATCTGAAGTTACTGGAGATTTATTTTGGCATCGCCAAAATAACGTCCGGCAGTGCTGACTGGATGCACCATGAGGATACCATTGTAGTGATCGTAGAAAATGAAGATGGTACAAAAACATACGGAGGTGCACGGGTACAGTTGGCGGATGGCCAGCTTCCCCTGCCTATCGAAACAGCCATCGGCAAATATGATCCTAAAATTCATACTTACGTAAGGAAAGGTAGTGCAGAAGTGTGTGGGATGTGGAACTCCAAAGAAGTGGCAGGCATGGGTATCGGCAGCCAGATCCTATCCAGGGTGGCTGTAGTACTGATCTCCCAGCTACCGGTAGACCTCGTCCATGCCCTGGGGGCTCCCATTACCGCCAGAATGGCTAAAAGGGTGGGATTCGCCATTGATACTTCCCTGGGCAACAACGGTACTTTCTACTACCCGAAAGATGACTTTATCGCTACGGCAATGGTCATCAAGGATGCATATGCGCTGCCCTTTGCTGATCCTAAAGAACGGGAACTGATTTACGACCTGCGGGAAAACCCCATACAAACCAAAGTAGAAGTGGGCCCTAAAGGATCCTATGAAGTAAATTACAGCTTGCTAATCCCTAATTTGCATACTGCTAATCAATTTAATAGTCGAGAAAGGAAATAGCAACATGCCTATACGCATTCTTATTTTATCGCTTTTTACCATCCTGTTCAGCTTTCGTTTGATAGCTGCCGATCCGGTGGTGTATACCAACCAATCCCGGTTAATACAAATAGGGAAACACCTGGAGCTGTATACCGATAAAAGCAACAAGCTGTCATTTGAAGAGGCTAAATTGCAAACTTTTACCTCCGCCAATCAGGAGGTGCCCAATTTACAGATTACTCCCTATACCCACTGGGTAAAATTTACACTGGAAAACAGATCTACCCTTACCAAATTATTACTGGAAGTTGAATCGCCGATCATTGATGATATCACCCTGTATGAGCCTTTGCCAAACGGGGAGATGAAAGCTACCCGACTGGGGGAATTTACCAGCTTCCATAACCGGCCGTTCAATCACCAGAACTATACCTTTTCACTCAATATCCCTACAGACTCCTCCCGTACTTACTATATTAAAGTAAAAGCAGGGGAACAGCTGCAACTGCCCGTATTTATCGGCCCTGCAGAGCTTGTATTTGAAAAGAATGACGAACGGGAACTGATCTTTGGTATATACATCGGGGTTATCCTGGCTATGACCTTCTATAACCTCTTCATATATATTTCCGTTAGAGACAACAGCTACCTGATATACGTATGCTATAACATCTGTGTAGGACTAACCCAGGCTACCCTGCAAGGCTATACCTTCAGGTTTCTCTATCCGGAGATTCCCTGGCTGGCCATGCATGCTACCGTATTGGTACCTATCCTGAACGGGCTCACCGCTCTGATGTTTGTGCAGCAGTTCTTATTAACAAAAGAGAACTTCCCCCTGGGGCATAAGCTGCTGAACTATGTGATCTATTTTTATCTGGGTTGTTTTATCCCCACCTTCCTGGATTATTATACTATTGCCCAATTATGGGTACAGGTAGGTGCCTTTACCGGTTCAGTACTCATTTTTATAGTGGCCTATCGGATTAACCTGGCAGGTTTTGCCCCCGCGCGTTTTTTCCTGGCGGCCTGGTCTATTTTCCTCGTCAGTGTATGCGTATTTGTGCTCAGGAACTTTAATGTCCTGCCCTATAATAACTATACCTATTATGCTTTGCAATTTGGCTCTGCACTGGAAGCACTCTTACTTTCCTTTGCCCTGGCCCATAAAATAAATGTGCTGAAAGCCGAAAAAGAAACTTCACAGGCCCTGGCCCTGAGCGCATCCCTGGAGAACGAACGGCTGGTGAAAGAACAAAATATCATATTGGAAACCAAAGTACAGGAAAGAACGGAAGCCTTACAATCCAGCAACCAGGAATTGCATGTTGCACTGACTAACTTGAAAGAAGCCCAGACCCAACTGGTAGAAAAAGAGAAAATGGCTTCCCTCGGTCAGCTCACGGCGGGTATTGCCCACGAAATCAACAATCCTATTAACTTCGTTACTTCCAACATTAAACCACTGAAACTAGATATTGCCGACCTCAGAAGCGTGTTAGACAAATACGAGGGCCTGGAAGGCAGTCCGGATATTTCAAAAGGACTGAAAGAAATTGCAGCTTACAAGCGGGAAATAGATATCGATTATATTCATGAGGAAATCAACTCCCTCATTAAAGGCATCGAAGATGGAGCTACCCGTACGGCTGAAATTGTTAAAGGACTCCGTACCTTCAGCCGCCTGGATGAAAGCGATGTAAAATCCATCGATATTCATGAAGGACTCGATTCTACCCTGGTTTTATTGAGAAACAGTACCCCTTCCAACCTGAAAATCATTAAAAATTATGCAGATCTTCCCAAAATAGAATGCTATGCCGGGAAAATCAACCAGGTGTTCATGAACATCTTTACCAATGCCCTCAATGCCATTAAAAGCAAACCGGAAGGCGGTGATGAGTATATCAGCATCACTACCAACCGGGAAAGTGAGAACCTTATTTCCATCAAAATCAAAGATTCCGGTATAGGTATGAGCGCGGCGGTAAGGGAAAAAATCTTCGATCCTTTCTTTACCACTAAAGATGTAGGAGAAGGGACTGGCCTGGGCCTTTCTATCGTTTTCAGTATCATTGAAAAGCATCATGGCAAAATAATTGTAAATTCCGCTCCTGGCGAGGGTGCAGAATTTATTATATATTTACCTTTAGATATAGCAAACCGTTCAACCTTATCTTAAATGCCCTAATGAAAGATAGCCGTATCAGAATACTCTATATTGATGATGAAGTTCATAACCTCAATGCCTTTAAAGCAAGTTTCAGAAGAAGTTATGAAATTTATACTGCTAACTCCGCGCAGGAAGGGAAACTGTTATTGAAAGAAATAATGGTGCACATCATCATTGCGGACCAGAAAATGCCTGTGGCCACAGGGGTCGACTTCTTTAATGAAATAAAGGAAACCCTCCCGGACCCTATCAGGATTCTCCTTACGGGGTATACCGATGTGGAAGATATTATTGATGCCATCAACAAAGGGCATATATTTTCCTATATCAAAAAACCCTGGGATGAAAATGAACTGCACAGAACAATCAATAATGCCTACGAAATATACCGTACCCGTAAGCAGCTAAAGGAAAAAATAGAAGAACTCGAAAAAACCAATGATGAACTAAACCGGTTTATCTACTCTACCTCTCATGATCTGCGCTCTCCATTAATGTCTGTTCTGGGCATCATCAACCTGACCAGGCTGGATAATTCCGTTGTGGATCCTAACAATTATGTGGGTATGATAGAATCCTGCATCCTGAAACTGGATGGTTTTATTCAAAAGATCATTGAATACTACCGGAATTCCAGGCTGGATGTAGAATATGAGAAAATCGACTTTAATAACCTGCTGAACGACTGTATTATTGCATTCCAGCCTCAGGATACTTCTATTCAGTTCCAGATGAACGTAGACCAGGCATTTGACTTTAAAGGAGATACCTTCAGGATCAGCGTGATCCTGAATAACCTGATCTCCAATGCTGTCAAATACCAGAAACCGGATGAATCCAATCCGCTGGTAGACCTATCGGTAAAAGTAGAACCCCACAAGGCTACAATATGGATTAAAGACAATGGCATCGGCATTTTGAGTGAGCACCTGAACAACATTTTCAAAATGTTTTTCCGCTCCAAAAACAATAATAAACCTGGTAGTGGTATTGGTCTGTACATTGTAAAAGAAGCATTAAACAAAATTGGTGGTACAATTAATGTAGAATCCAAGTACGGAGAAGGCACACAATTTGAAATTACCATCCCAAACAGAAATGAATTCGATACCTGATCTGCGTGTCATATTAATAGATGACAATGACATCGATTTATTGCTGCATGAGCGGTTGATTACACTTCAACATCTCAGTAGAACCGTGATCACATTTTCCAATGCGAACAAGGCACTGGAATTCCTGTCGTCTAATATTTCTCTGCCTAAAATTCCTCCTACCGTCATTTTACTGGATATTCAAATGCCGGAAATGGATGGATTTGAATTCCTACGGGCTTTCGATACCTATCCGTATAAAATCAAATCACAATGCCACATCATCATGGTGTCGTCCTCCCTTGATTATGGTGATATTACACGCACCAATGCCAATCCTTTGGTATACAAACTCCTGCGGAAACCACTATTGATGAAAGATATTAAAGAAACCATAGAAGGAATTTTTAAAGATTTTTTATAAATCGCTTGATATTCCGGGAAAAGATATATTTTTGCACTCCCGCAAGGGGAATTACCAGTTATAAAAGGGGGATTAGCTCATCTGGTAGAGCGCAAGCATGGCATGTTTGAGGTGATCGGTTCGAGTCCGATATCCTCCACAAAAAAGAGATCACCATTGTGGTGATCTCTTTTTTTATGTCTGTAAACAGCGGATTATTTCCACGCATGTTTTAAAAAACGGGTCCAGTTGCCATGCATAATATTCTCAATATCCTCCGGTCCATACCCTCTTTTGGCGAGCATGTCGGGCAACCGCTGCAAATCAGCAATCGTATCCAGATCATAAGGCGACTGCTCTTTACCATAGGCGCCGTCCAGATCTGTTCCAATGCCTATATGTAGGGTATTACCTGCCAGCTGGCAAATATGATCCATATGGTCCAGCATTTTTTCCAGGTCACAGCCCATCTCCCGTGGTGTTGATTTTCCACGTACCCAGCCAGGTACCATCATCCAGGCATCCAGTGCGCCGCCTATTACTGCACCTTTTGCAATCAATGCACGGATCATTTCATCGCTGAACTGCCGGTTATGATCTACCAATGCCCGGCAATTATTATGGCTGGCCCATACAGGGCCGTTAAAAAGCTCCATGGCATCCCAGAAAGCATCATCACATAAATGGGTAGCATCCAAAATCATATTCAGCTCTTCCATCGCTTTAAGCAGCATCCGTCCATCCTCATTTAAATGCCCGGTGGCATCCGTACCATTGGCATAGCGCCCAGGGCCATAATGGGCCGGTCCCACCGCCCGCAAACCACGTGCCGATGCTATATACAGATGATCCAGCGTAATAAGCGAATCAGCCCCTTCCAGACTGAGAATATACCCAATAGGTTTATGGTCTGCTGGTGTGCCGTCGTTCCATAAGGCCAGGTGCTGTTCCAGGTCTGCTTTTTCTTTTATCATCACCATTTCTCCGGCATCTTCCATCGCTTTATACCAGGCAGCCTGTGCCTGCGTTTGGGCCCAGGCCTGCTCCGGCGAATGCCATCCCGGCAAAGCATTGTCAGGCGCTACATAACGCGCTATCTGAGTTGCTACTACCAATCCGATATTTCCTTTTCTTAACTCAGGGAAAGCAACGGTGCCATTACCCCGGTCCGGCTTATCCTTCATGCCTGCTTCGCGCTCCCGGATGGCAGATACAGGTTGCCGTAAATCCCTGTTCCATTCCATCGCATTCATACTAAGGTCCAGATGTGCATCTATTGTAAACATACTTTTGTAATTAGGGTAGTAATGAGCTATCTATCGAAAATAAGTATTTTTTAATTAAAGCCTGAACGCACACACGTTGCCCGAAAAATCAGCAGTGAACAACATATTACCGCTAACAGCTACTTCTGCAAATACCGGGCTGCCCAGGTTATACCTGGCTACCACACTGCCATCAGCAGCTGATAACACATAAAAATAACCATCGCTGGCGCCGAAATACAAATGATCTCCGATTTTTACCGGGGTAGATTCAATTGTGGCGGAAGCCGGCCTTGAATACGGGGCAGAATAAAACATGGCTTCTCCGGGTA
Organism: Chitinophaga sp. H8; assembly: GCF_040567655.1. NCBI lineage: Bacteria > Pseudomonadati > Bacteroidota > Chitinophagia > Chitinophagales > Chitinophagaceae > Chitinophaga > Chitinophaga defluvii. Next base: position 79,918 of record NZ_JBEXAC010000002.1, read on the forward strand.
CAAACTGCCAGGCCTGTGCCCGTGTAGCCTTATCATATGCTACCACACCATCAGCGGCCGTACACACGATCAGATGCTTTTCTGTAACTACCGGTGCTGTCATTGTTTTAAGGTCATACCGCATCGCTATCTCTTCTACTGTTTTTCCCGTAAGCGGGTCAATCACATGCAGCTTGTTGATCCCATACACATACAACTTTCCATCGTAAAAAGCCGGGGTACCACTTCTGAAACGGATACCTTCATCGTCACGTTTCCAAAGTAATTTACCATTTATAGCGTCATGTGCAAACAACGCCTGCCAGTTAGCAGATGTGACCAACAGGTTATTTTCCAGCGCCATAGCTGCGGGGGTACCATCCCCTCCCTTCCAGGATTGGTTAGTCCAGATCACGCTCCCATCCTTTATCTGCAAGGCATGCAGACTGCTTCCCTGTCCGGTATAATAAACACCTTTGTCTGCTACCCCTCCTCCATAAAAACCCGGTAATCCTTTTATCGCTCCGGTATGTTTCCACAATAGCTGCCCGTTGTCCGCTTTTAAAGCATAAGTGATCCCCTCTGCATCTGTGGCCAGGATCATATTGGCGGTATAGGTAATGGCATGTTTTATGGAATTACGTGTTTTATACTGCCAGATCATTTTACCATCAGCAGCATTCAATGCTGTAATACCGCAATGCTTATTCTCTTCATCATCAATAGTTGCTGTAAACACCTTTCCTGCAGCATATACCGGGGAGGCTTTCCAGATATTCCCACCCACATTGGTAGTCCAGGCCAATACCGGCTTTCCGCTTTTAGAGGCTGCTACCACTCCATTGCGTTGTGCATTGTTTAATAACGCTGGCCAATCTGCACCTGCTGCCAGGGTAACCGGCTTTCTGTTAAGTGCAAAGGTGTCTCTGCGGAATAATACCTCCCCACTTTTCAGGGTAGCCTCCACCGTAGTATACCAGGACTGATTCCCGGCGGGCACCTGCATAACGGCTCCCCAGTTCCAGTCTGTTTTTGCATGTAACGGAATACTTTGCTGCAAATGACCTTTCTGATCATACAACCGGAAAACCACCTTATCGACGATAGCTGCAGTATGATATACATTAACACTTACCGGTACTTTACCACCAGCAGGTACATACATATTCGCGGCAGGAGATACCAATGCCATTTTCCGGTCTACGTAAGTATACCGCCGTTGTATTTTTACCAGCCCCTGTTTATTTACAGATATCAGCTCAAAATTGCTGGCACTATTATCAATACCCCCGCCAACTGCCGGGGCACTGCAGATAGAACGGATACCACTGTTGCCATGCTCCCTGGAAAAATTAAAATGCCAGTGCCCGTATATCCAGGCCTTTAATGGATACTTATTTAAATCAATGCTTGCTCCTTTGCCGGAATGAAAAACAAATGCACTATCATACGTGAGCAGGTCATGATTAAAAATGACAATGGCCTTGTCAGGGTCTGCCTGTGCCAGATCATTTTTCAGCCATTGGTATACATCATCCGCAGTATAAGAAGGGGTATAATCGCCGGAGGCCATAGGAGTTACGATAAAATGTACATTCCCTACATCAAAGGAGTAAAACACCGGGCCAAATAATTTTTCATATAACTCCTCACCATAAGCCCCCTTTACCAGGTCATGGTTGCCAATGCAGTAATAAACCGGCAACCCCATTGTTCCGGTGTTTAACTGACGGGCATGAAATTTCATGCCTTCTTCATAACAAATATCACCGGTATGAATGAGAAAATCCACGCCTTCCGTTGCCGCATATTTTTTGATCTCAGTCACCCACGCTCCATACATAGGTGTTTCTGTATCTGTCATCCGGAGAAAGGTGGCATTTCCTGATGCTTTTTGCGGCATAGGTACGATACCAAAATTGCAGGTATCCGGCTTTTCGCCCACACTGCGGAAAAATGTACCAACAGTTTTATAACCTGCAGGAGTAGTCAGAAATATAAACCTGGACCTGTTATGCCCCGGCAGTGTATAATTCCCTCCGGCATCGGTTACTGTTACATGCAACCCATCTGAAACACGTATATTCCCCATTCCCTGTTCTGTGGCATCCGGCTGACCATTTTCATTTTTGTCGATAAAAACCTTGCCTGAAAACTTTTGTGCGGTTGCTACAGTGGTGCCCAGCCATAAAAAAATAATAATGCTTGTAATCCTGCTGATCATTACTGCCAATTATTAAATACTTATTATAAATTGCTTAAAAGGTAACGGTTGCTCCGCATATGGAACAACCGTTACCTTTTGTAAGATATAAACTTTTACCCGGTGATTGAAACAAATCCCGGTTCCTCAGTTAGCGTACGATGGATAAGTTTTTGTATCCTTCACCATGTATAATGAACTACCACTTAAAGGATAATATTGCATGATACGGACATAATATTTTGAAGTAGCCGCGCCTGAATATACGGTAGCATCCACATTCAGCGTATTTACCACATCAATGGTATGGAACAACCCACTTGGGTAAGGTACCGACAAATAAGATAATGTATGTTCTGAGTTATCTGCCAATACCTCTACCAGCGTTAAACTGCACCAATAATCATTGGCCACCAGGTAGCCTGCAGGCCATCTGTCATAAAGCCTGAATGAGCAGCTAATGGTACCATTATTATTATTTTGGTAGGTGGCATACAAATACTCCTGTGCATTTACAGTACTGGTGGCTACCAGCAATAAAACAAACAATACTAATTTTTTCATGTTGATTAAATTTGAGGTGAAGAAAAAAAACACTGTTCAGGTCAGATGGCCGCCTTAGGTACAGTATTCGTTTCCTGTATCATATAGGCACTGGGAATATCCCAGGGATGATAATGCCATAGCTGGACATAATACTTTGACGAAGCCGCGCCTGATGATAAGACAACGGTGCTACTGATCCCATTTACTACATCAATGGTTTTGAAAAGATTATTCCCTGCAACATTCGATAACTGCACCTCCGTTCCGTTACTTAATACTTCATAAACGGTAACACTGCACCAGCAAAAATTAGTGACCAGGTAACCGGAAGGCCATCTGTCTGCAAGCTGGGCCTGACAGGTCAAGGTACCGTTTCCGTTGTTATGAAAACTGACAGTAATATTCTCCTGTGCTTTAACCGCTACACTTGCGAGCAGGATAAAAGCAAATAATAAGGCTTTTTTCATATGGATTACATTTAGGGTAAAAGAAATATGCCGGGTAAAAGTTTGCGTAAGGATGAATCACAAATACAAAGGGTCACAATTTCATAAATCGGGCCAACTGGAAAAGTAAAAATAAGGTCACGGGGATTTAAAGTTGCTGTCAGCTGGCACATTAAAAAGGGGCCGACCAGTATTTTGGTCAGCCCCCAAAGGTTATTGATATTTTATTTTCACGATCCTGTTATGGTTACTGTAATCATACTTGGTAAAATTACCTACCATAAACATTGCTTTTTCTCCGGATATCTGTAAAATTTTTGCCAATGCACCTCTTGAACCGTATTCTCCGAGGGTGATCCCTCCATTGGTATTGTATGCAGGATGCAAAGTTCCATCTGCGTTCAATACCACAACGTTATTGCGCGGAATACCATCAAACTTATCAAAAGTTCCACCCAATATCACTTCTCCCCCAGGCATTACACTTGCGGCATAAATAGCGCCATCTGTTCCCTTGGCTACCTTAAAGGCGGGGTCATATGCACCATCCGCAGTAATCCTGGCTACTCTCGGTACCTTTTGTCCATTATAGTTATTAAACGCTCCCATGATCAGAATCTTTCCATCTGCCGGCTGCCTTTCTATATTGTAGATAGCAAGGTCCGCTCCTGTTCCGGGATTAAAGGTTGGGTCTACGCTACCATCCGTATTCAAACGGGTAATACGGCGTACTTCCTGCCCGTTAAATTTGGTAAAATTACCTGCCACCAGTAGCTTACCATCCGGCAGGAAGATTGTTTTATTGATAGAACCATTTGCCGCTTCTCTTCCCCGGTGATTCACCAGATCATAGTTGTAGGTTGTATCCAGGATACCGTCGGGATGCAAGCGGATAATATTATTTACACGGGTAGAATCCAGGTGAACAGAATCTCTTAACCCATCTACGGTGATCAGGTTAAAGTTGGGTTTTACATAATATTGAAAACCTCCTACCACAATAATTTTACCATCCTGCTGCACATACACTGCGTTGATAAAACCAGACACACCACCTTTCATAGCAGATATTACTTCATCCTTGCCTGATATCTGCCGGGTAATTTTATCGGTTTCCAGTCTGCCATCATGATTTAAACGGCCTATATTCAGTGCATAAGGTGTATTGTCAAAACTATTAAAAGCTCCTCCTACAATAAACCTGTTTCCGGAAGCTGCCGCTATGCATATCACGGCAGAATTAGAGCCGGAGTTCTCGCCAAAATTGAAACTTTCATCGAAAATACCATCCTTATTAAAACGAGCTACACGGTTGATCCCGCCAGGTTTGCTCTTATTGTCATAATCTGTAAATTCACCTACTATCACAAATTTGTCACCATCAGGAATGATATCATAGATAATATTATTGGCGCCTCTGAAACTGGGAAATTGCGGATCCACTTCAAACACACCCCGTACTTTAAAGAACGGGCCATAGAAATATTGCTGTCCTACTTGTATCGCTACTCCTCCTGTGCTGGCCAGTTCAGGAATTTTCACCCGTACGGTAGTATCCGTTATAGCTACTACGGTAGCCTTTTGTCCGTTAAAAAGCACGGACATAATATCTTTGTTCTTTTCAAATCCCTTCCCGGAGATCGTTACTTCGTCATTCACTTTCCCTTCTGTAGGGCTTATTCCATCTTTTTTAATGGTGATCGCCGGCAGTACTATTTCTTCGTATGGGTCCTTACCGGAACTTTTAACGCTTTCTTTTGCACAGGAACCTAATATGCAGGCTGCCAGCAACACAGGGATGAAATATGTATATACTTTCATAATCATTTTTGTTTTGTTATTTGATATTTCGCTGGTTCCCTATCACCGGTTTAATAAGTATTCTTCTGCCATCTGCAAAAATGCATTCCCCCGGAATCCAAAGGTATGCCTGGTACTGAGCACATGCAGGACACCGTTTGTTGGCTGGATATCAGAAGTAGCCACAATTTCAGAAGGATTATTTTTAAACGTCATAGGATCAAAAGAAATGTCGGTGATCCTCAGCAAACGCGCGCCCACCGCTTCTACGCCATTATAATTCTCATATATCAACCCTATATTAAAAATGTAACCACTTTGCATCACATAGTTAATCCCCGGATAAGCAAAGACATTATTGGGATCTACCCGGGCAAAATCTTTAGCCAGATGACGGCCATCCATAATATACATAGATAAAAACCGCTTCCACACCGCCGGATCAATATCTTTCAGGAATACACTATCTTCCAGACTAAAATACCGGTATTCATTAAGGTCATCCATCGCTCTCCTGATCGCATCATCCGTTGGAGAGAAAAAAGTCACAGAATCTTTCTGTAAAGTTTCTTTAAGGCCTGCCCGTTCTATGATATAAGCAATCGTATCCAGCAAAAGCGGATTGTTGGCGAGATAATCATAAATGGTCCCCTTATAATGCGGATCAGCAAGTCCGGTATCTATATAATAATCCTTCTTACATGCATTCAGCAATATTGCTCCCAATAGCAGTATACCAACAATTGGCAATAATTTTTTCATAACATATTTTTTGGCAGTGAGTAGCATCGCTTTTATCATTATTTCACCCAGTAATCATTTTGTGTAATCAGCGGATTGTTCTTTACGGCATCATCATAGATGGGCCATGTCCAGGCACGTTTGGCCATCTGTTCTGTTGTGAGATAGTTTTCGCACGCTTCCTTATCCATCACCCGTCCGGTACGTACTAAGTCATACCATATATGCCCTTCGCCCATCAGCTCTTTTTCTCTTTCCAGGAAAATAGCATCCTGCAAAGGTTTTCCGGTGTTGCCAGTATACAATCTGGCCCCTGCGCGTTTCCGGATCATGTTTAATAAAGTAATGGCTTCGCCATCCTGTTTAAGATTGGCCAGTGCTTCTGCCCGTAATAAAATCAGGTCAGCATAACGGAACAGGATAAAGTTGGCATCATAATCTCTCGTATCCGGGTTAGATACAGAAGAAAATTTCAGGAACATGGCCGACTTGCCGTTATTCTGGCTGTAAGGATCATCAAACCAGAGTGTAAAACGGTTGTCAGGTTCTCCGGGAGGATACATCCGGTTCAGGTGTTTGATCATCGGGGTGATTTCACTGCTGGCACCATTATCCAATGCTGAATTAATAATAGGTTTATGCAGGGTCCATTGGCAAATCAGCGAATGGAACTCTACTCCGTAGTTAATATCAAGCGACAATTCAAAGATTCCTTCTTCGGAACGGCCTTTAAAGATGTTCTGAAATGATTCCTTGGTATAGGGAACCAGTTCGTAAGCGTGCAGGTCCATCACTTCTTTTGAAAGATCAGCTGCATTCTGCCAGTATTTATTCACATTGGCTTTATCAAATCCTGCCAGCCACATGTTCATATGTGCCATCAAGGTAAGCGCTGCCCCCTGTGTGGCTCTTACAGCCCGGTTAGCAGGATCCGAATAACTTACCGGCAAATCATCTTTACAGGAAGCCATATCCTCCAGGCAGGTTTTCAATACCTCTTCCATTTTTACCCTTGGCCGGATACTGATATCATAAGCATCAAATTGCAGGGGGACATCTCCGTACATACGTACCATAAAGAAGTAAATGAAAGAACGGATAAACTTCGCTTCTGCTACCAGGGTATTTTTTTCTGCGGTCGTAAAATCGCTTTGCTCTATCTTGGGAATCCTGTCAATACACAGATTAGCAGCTGCAATTGCCTGATAAAAGGTTGCCCATGATTTACCATCAGCGGTATTATCACTGCTTCCCAGCCAGCCGGATGTCATCAAATTTAAGCCCAATGCACGCAGATTATCCTTTCCAAACCAGTTCCAGTTGCCTGCCCGAAAATCCGCATTGTTATACAATGTACTATTCGTAAACTTTGACAGTAACTTATTATAAGCACCTATAACCGCCTTATCCGCATCTACTTTATTCTTCCAGAAATCATTTCCCGAAAGTGTGTCCAGCGGTTTTACTTCCAGAAATTTCTTACAGCCATCCATGCTTATCAGCAAGCACAACAGCAGCCCAATTCTGTACCATGTTTTCATAACCGAATTCATTTATAATGTCATTAAAATTGAGCACCTATCCCAAATGTGAAACTGCTGGCAGCAGGATAACCATTAATATCATCCCTTCCCAGTGATGTAACTGTTTCCGGATTGGGACCGGAATAAGGCGAGAAGATGCCCACATTATACGCTGTTAAATAAGCCCGCAGCATGCGCAGATTCAGCTTCTTCATAAAACCGAAATTCCGGAAACTATAAGCAAATGTGATCTGGTTGATCTTGAAGTAAGAGCCATCTTCCTGATATAAACTCTGGTCCAGCCGGTTGGGTGCTACTGCGCCATCATGCTGGAAGGAACCTACTACCGCCGGGTATTTGGCAATATCGCCAGGTCTTTGCCAGGAATCCAGCAGGCTCAGATCATACAGATTCACCGGGCCTTCAGCAGTACCGCCTGAAGTAAGCGCCCATGGATACTGTAAACGCCATATCCTGGCTGCAATAGCATTATTCAGGATGCTCCTGTCTTTCAGATAAGAACAAAATATACTGAGGGAAAAATTCTTGTAGCTGAAAGTATTGTTCAATCCACCAGTGATTGCCGGATCAGGATTCCCCGTAATAATGTAGTCTGCCGCACCCAGGTTGTAATCACCATTCAGGTCCTTCCAGATAGGGTCTCCTCCCTGAAAGTATTGTGTACCACCACCCAGGAATGCCTTATAGCGTACGCCACGTACAGGATCTACCGGTACATCATCGGTAGTAGGATATACCCCTGTTGTTTCATACATATAATTGCTGATCGGATTGCGGCCTACCTTCAATGCCATAGACTGGTAGGTGGGCGCGCCCTGATCCCAGCGATAAAACTGACCACCACCAGGCAGCTCTGTCAGAATCCCTTTATTGTAGGCACCATTAATGGAAATGGTCCATTGAAAGCCTGTTACATTGGTAGATGCAATAGGCCGTGCAGTAATGGATATCTCATGCCCATAGTTCACCATCGCACCACCATTTACCTGTACCTTACCATAACCGGTAGCATCTGGTAAATAGTAGTCGCGCACCAAGTTGTAATTCCGTTTATAATAAGTATCGTAAATGATTTCTATCCGGCTCTTCAGGAAACCCAGGTCTACCCCAAAGTTAAACTGGGAAGACTTTTCCGGTTCCAGAGAAGGGTTAGGCATTACATCAAACCGGGGTGTAACACCTGAAATATTATTATAGGGTTTTCCCAGCTCATATACCCCCAATGAGTTCAGCAGTGTAGCGGTAGGACGGCTGTTTACACCATAGGTTACACGGACAGAGCCATAGTCCAGCCAGTGCATTTCACGCATGGCATTTTCCTTGGAAAAATTCCAGCGCACACCCACCGATGGATTTTTAGTGTAAGGATTATTTACCCCGGCAGCAGAGTTACCATCCAGACGGTAGGCCAGATCTATGCTATACTTTGTTCTGAAATTATACGATACAAACCCTGCCCAGGACGCTGCATGGTATACATACGATACAGGCGTCCCATTCACATTTATTCCTGCCGCATCATTCCAGGGATTACCAGGATAAAACCGCGGGGAATATCCGCGAGGTCCCCAGTAATAATCATTAGGACCATTACGCACATCGCGGATATGCTGATTATCTGTTTTAATATTTATTTCACTGAATATACTGGCATAAATATTATGCCCTTTTTCCACACTGGTACGGTTGCTGCTGAAGTTATAGTTAATACCATTACGTGTATTTAGTTCATCATGGCGGCCTACAAATCCGTACAGTCCTGTCTGATTATTGTTAGAAAAGGCCTGATTGAAACGATCCCTGGTATCTGTGTAGTAATCATAGGAAGTGGTGGAGTTAATTCTGAAATTATCAATAAACTCATAATCCACATCCACAAATCCACGGATATTCACGGTATTATTATCATCAATATTATTCTTGTAACCTTCCAGCTTGGAGTTACCTATGAATGAAGAAGGACCTGGCATCAGCGAAGAGGTAAATGCACTTCCGGCACCATTATCCGTTAACCCTCCGCCATTACCTCTTTGTTTCTGACCTAATGCCCCAAACAACTGCGCTCCTATGCGCAACCGCTTGTTTGGCTGCATATTTAATTGCATGTTCAGGCTGTACTTATTGAAGCCGGTGTTTTTGATAACCCCTTCATTCCTTTGATAAGCCAGGTTGGCCTTGTAATTCATTTTGATATCCCCGCCACTCACCTGCACGTTATTATTTGTATTTACTGTGGTTTGATAAAACAAGCCCTGCCAGTCAGTAGAATTGTTATAAAAACTATTGAGGCTATCTGTCAGGAATTGTACATTGATGTTAGGTTCTCCATTCCCGAGTATATTACGTGCATGCGCCTCATCTCTGGCATTCTGCAGGATTGAATTAATACGATACCGGCGCTCTGCATTTCCCCCTACCGTTGGTCTCAGCTGAGGCGCTTTATTCACAAATACACTGCTATTGATATCGATGATAGGCGTAGGTGAATTACCACGTCTGGTGGTAATTACAATTACCCCGTTTGCCCCACGGGATCCATACAGGGAGGTAGCCTGTGCATCCTTCATAATTTCGATAGACTGGATATCTTCCGGAGGAATCAGCGCCAATGGCCCGGTGGCAGCGCCAGGTTGCAGCATAGATTGGGAGATCCCACCATCAAAGTCAATAGGAACGTTATCTATTACCAACAGTGGGTTATTGGTAGCCAGGTAGGCCTGATCACCATTCCCGGAGATATTCAGCTGGGAAACCCCACGGATAGAAACCGTTCCACGAAAACCAGGTGCACCGGTATTATTCTGAATATTCAACCCAGCCACTTTACCCTGCAACAATTCCTGCACATTACCTACCGGCACGTCCTGCAGATCCTTACCAGAAATCACTGCCACAGAACCGGATACCGTTTCCTTGGTTCTTTTCTGATATCCTACTACCACTGCTTCTTTCAATGACTTATTTTCCATGGTAAGGCTGATATTCATCACTGCCTTTACTTTGGCCGTTTCATATTTATACCCTACATAACGGAACTGTACGCTTTTATCACTTTCTATGGTAAATGTAAAATTACCATCAGGGTTCGTTACCCCCAATCCCTTATTAGCACGCACATCAATAATCGTTACTCCTGGTATTCCTTCCCTGGTAGCAGCATCTGTAACGCGGCCTTTAACTGTAATTTTTTGCTGAGCAAATGCGGTGGTGCAGCATAGTACTAACTGCATCAGCAGCATAACCAACATTCCTGAGTACCGTTTAATCATGGCACATATTTTTTTAAGAAGATTTCAGAATCCGAATACAGCATAACTAAGACAATGATGATTCCCCATCAATCGTTGATAAACTTGGGGTTTTTGCTAAACTTGTAAATGATCTCCCAGTTGCCAGGCTCATAGATCGCAAATCCAAATGACAGTCCTGCCTTCCGGAGTTGACCAAAGGCTATCCTGGTATAGGTAAAATTGATGCCGGCCATTTCTCCTCCCGTACCTACATCCGCCAATACCGGGAAAGGATTAGTGATATCATATTTCACAGAGGTACTGTCTTCTGCCATTTTCCGGTTAAATCCAAAATGTACCCAGGCATCCGCAGTCGGACTCCGGTACATCAGCGTATCCCATTTCATATCATTAAAACGGGAAATGGGTATGGGCATGGAATCCTTATCAAAGAATTTATACGTTACCGAATTCCCGTCTGCATTTCTTTTGTGGAAATAAATAATCACATCCTCCCGCTTGATATCATTGTTCAGCTCATCTTTCATTCCTGCTACTTCGGGGTGCAGAAAAATAAGTCTGCCATCCTGTTCCTTTTTCTGTAATCCCGTTACGTCATCAAATTCATAGGGATCATAAGGACGGGGGCGTTTTACCTGCAGGATTATTTTTCTGAATACCTTTTGTCCTGCATCATTTTTTACCCGCATATCAAAGGTGTAGATACCCGGTTTTATTTTTGAGGAATCTGTATTCCAGAAAATCACATCTCCCGAATTGGGTCTTACATCCAATACCGGACGTTTTGCTTTTTCACGTTTGGCATCTATCTCTGCAATTGTTTTCTCATCCCCTTTATAATATTTTTTCCATTGCCAGGTATCTATCTCCTCCCTTAATTCCGGAGCGGCGGTACTATCTTCATGCTTCACATTCTCAATGGTAAATGTTAAAGGTTGTGTAGAGTAATCAGGATTAAAGTCCGCGATGAATACATTCGTACGTCCCAGATTTACCTCATACCTGTCTTTTCCTAAATTGGCATTTTCGCTGAAATAACTTTTTTCTTTCGGCAACAGGCTTTCGTAGCATCCGGTAATGGTGGTTGCCAACGTTATACCGATAGCGGTACAGAGCAGCACATGATATTTTGTCCGATTCATTTGATAACATTTAATGTTTTAAAATGGGTTGCTGTCAGCTCCCCGCCACTTGCTCCATGCAATACTTTCTTTACTTCTTTGTAAAGATTAACCGGTGAATATTAAACCCACCATTATCTGTATAACACTGTAAAACATGTATCCCTGCTGGTAGCTCCACCGTGGTATGCACTCCATCCCAGTTCTGCCAGCCACCGGTATACCACATGTTGATCAAACCGCTCACATCTTTACCATCAATCAATAACCGTATTCTACCATTACTATCTCCTCCGGCAAACCTTGTTTCCACATCATACGTTCCGGCTTCTTTGATGTCTACCGTGTAATTCATCCATTCTCCACCGCCTGTCCATCCTACGTTGTAAGAACCTCCGGGGCTATCGCCGTTGCCCTTTCCTTCACTACAGTTTTCTATGTCCACATTATCTCCTACCCCCGCTCTGTACTTACCACCATTATTTCCATTATCATTATCATGAAAGGCTAACCCTTCTCCACCTTCATCATAATCTGCCGACTCTACAATTCCGGGTATAGGAGCCGGATACCCCAGGAAGGGGCCCTGTATTGGCAGGAGTGATTCCGGAAACGCCATCCCCACAAAAGAAATAAACCCAAACACATGCGATCCTTCCAGGATATGCATCATCCCATTTTTTGTTTTCACATCTACATTCTGTGTGCGGGCAGGTGTCCAGAACTTATTGATCCTATTCCTGTTTTTATCGCTATATACCACTACCAGCGTACCTCCTCCTACAGCACCGGATGCATTGGTAGCTGTTAAACTGGCATGCATATCATAATCATAAAGTGTAGCCAGATCTGCTCCATCGGCATATCGCATGGAATCAGCGGTAATGATTCCCCGCACGATATACCGGCGCATCAGTGAATCCCATACATTTAATGGTACACTGTCTATCGTCCAGTTCGGATCACGGCCCAATCTTCTCCTGGTAAAGTTTAAGTTTTCGAGGGCCGTTTTGATGCTAATATCCTGAGGTACAAAAAAGGTGACCTTTTCATCGTTCAGCGTATCCTTTAAATTCAGTTTATCCACCAGCTGTAAAAGCGTATCATACAGCTCTCCCTGCTTCTTCAGAAATTCGTAAGTACTCTCCGGCACTTCCGATTTAGGCTGGGCATTCCGGTATTGTTCCATTGTTTTTTTACAGCCCACAAAACTGTAACAACAACCTGCCACCAGGATTACCATTGTTATTTGGAAGAAATTTCTTTTCATGGCACAAGCGTATTATTTCCAGAAACTATTTTGAACCAGTGATTTATTGTTTGACAGTGCACTCTGAGAAAGCGGCCAATAAGCTGCACCATTGTTTACATCTGCCTGCGTCAGATTGGTATATACAGGGATCTTCTTAAAATGGATCAGATCATACCAATACCAGCCTTCTCCCATCAGCTCCCGGCGCCGCTCCAGGAATATAGCATCCATCAAAGCATCTCCCTTCACCAGGTTGCCATTGATATTCTTCAATGCTCTTTGCCCGCGGATAGTATTCAAATCATCTACCGCATTGTCCATACCTAACCTTAACCTGCATTCAGCACGGAGCAGGAACAGTTCTTCATAACGGAATATGATGATACAGGAAGAGTATAGTTTTAATGTGGGGTTCTTTACAGCACCATCCAGTTGTTTGTTCTTATAAAACACGGGGTAGGTTTCATTCATCTTGGTAAAATACCGTTCAAAGCGCTCATCTCTTCTTTCGTTGTAAATACTGAGGATACTGTCTTTAGATACATAAATTTCGGATTCTCTTTTCGGGATATCCGGTTCCCGGAGTGTCCAGTCCTCCAGCTGGCCGGTAGAAGCAATTTCAGCATGGTCAAAGTTCAGGTCTATCTGGAAAATATTGCTTCTTCCCCTTCCATAAAAAGAGCCATTCAACCGGGTCAGCTCATCTGCACTCACAAAATAATAGTCTGTCAGAGACTGGTTATTGATCACGATGTCAATATACTTTAGTGCATTAGGATAGTCATCCTGCCAAACATATGCATGTGCTGCCAGCGTATAGGCCATTCCTTTAGTAGCAAATATGGAGGCGTGGTGTCCTATCCCCTGTCCACGGTATTCTCCCTGCTGCTCGGGCGACTGGCCATTATATCTCCAGGGCAGTCCTTCTATAGAAGCCAGCGCTTCACTAATAGAAAAATCCAATACTTTTCTCCAGTTTTCCCGGGCTATCACTTTGGTAGTACCATCTGCCGGCAGTGTTACCAATGGTACATCTCCCCAGATCCTCACCATATAATAATACAGGAAAGCTCTCACATACCTGGCCTGCGCCAGGTCCAGCACCATTTCATTCTGTGAATACCGGTAATCTTTTTTTACGATGCCAGGTAACCGGTCAATGGTGAGGTTACATTGTGCAATAGCGGCATAAAACCGGCGCCAGTCGCGCCACTGGTCCATAGTAGTAAAGTTGGCGTTCAGGTTGCTTTCTTTTACTGCCTGCAGATCCCCCCGCTTGGTTACCTGAAAATCTCCTCCCCGCAAATCCCCGTAAGCCCAATGCGCATTTTCATTCACTATCGCTGCACGCATCAGCGCATAACAAGCTGTTAAGCCTGCACGGGCATCATTCTTATTCTGCCACATGTTTTCTTCCGTTAAAGCACGGTGGGAAGGAATATCCAGCATTTTATTGCAGGAAAGGAAACTCCCTCCCAGTAATAACAATATCCCAATAATGGCCGTATTTCGCATGATCTTGTTTTTTAACATCAGAATTGAAAATTGAAACCTACTGTAAAGCTGGTGGGGGCGGCCCAGTTGTAATACCCTTCGTCATAACCAAAATATCCAATCGCTTCAGGATCTCCTCCCTTATACTTTGTCCAGGTAAGCAGGTTATTACCGGTAGCGTATATACGCAAACTCTCTATGCCTGATTTTTTCATCCAGGCAGATTGCAGGTAATGCGTGAGAGTTACCGCACGCAGTTTCACGTAGGAAGCGTCTTCCATAAATAGTGTCTGGTTGGGCTGGTAGGCATAAACCGGACTCCAGGGATTATACATGGGTATTTTACTGTAATCCCCTTCCACTTTTGTCCAGTAAGTAATTTCCTTAATCCCTTTAGGATCATCTATACCTTCCCGGTTAATAAAATCAAAGCGGTTGGCCAGGGCTTCGTTAATCACTTTACGTCCAAAAGCATAGTTCAGCAATACATTCAGCTCAAATGATTTATACCGGAAAGTGTTGCTAAAACCACCCATGGCAGCTGGCGATAAACGGCCGGTCATGATACGGTCCTTATCATTGATATCATAGTTACCATCCAGGTCTTTCCACTTGGGATCACCCGCTTTCATGGTTACTCCCTGGTAAGACATTTTTTTACCATTAGCTGGATTTACCGGTACTTCCGCATCCGTGTTATAAATGCCTTCATTAATGAGCAGCCAGTAGCGATCTACCGGTTTCCCTACCAGGAAACGTTTGTTGCTGATCACCAGGTCCGTTAATCCGTCCGGCATTGCTATCAACTTATTCTGGTTGGTATAAATGCTTAATCCGGTAGACCACTCAAATTGTTTTCCCTGCACCACATCTGCATTGATACTTAACTCATAACCATAGTTGCGGATAGCCATCCCATTTTTAATAATTCCGGTATACCCTTCTTCTTCCAGTGTAGGAATTTTCAACACCATATTGCGGTCTGTTTTGGAATATACATCCAGTGATACCCGCAGGCGATTGCTGAACATCGCTACATCCAAACCGCCATTGAGCTGTTCCACGTAAGGCCATTTGGTACCAGGCACTACGTATCCTGTTCCAAATGCACCATTAATAGCAGGAAAACCATTGTAGGTAGACATATTAACAGCACCATTCCATCCTGCATCCACATTATAAACAGGACCACCTTTATAAAGCTCGTCCATTAGCAGGCGGCCTACGCGTCCCCAGCTGGCACGAAGATTCAGGTTATTGATCCAGCCTGCCTGCTTCATGAAATCTTCATTGGAGATTTTCCAGGATGCGGAAATAGTAGGAGAAGTAAGCCAGCGGTTTTCGCCAGGCAGATAGGAGGTCCCATCACGCCTTACATACAGGCTTACAAAATATTTTTGCAGGTAGTTATAGCCTACATTACCATAAAAAGAGGCCAGGTTGGATTGTGTAAAATCCTTGGCATTAAACATCAGGCGGATATTGGTAAACCGGCCCTGCTTATTGTCATCATTTCCTGGCTGATAAATTTTGATAAAGTCACTGGTACCCTTATAAGCACGTCCATAATCATAACGCCATTTATCCCATTGGTTATACTGGCCCAGTGTTATATCCAGCTGATGCTTATCGTTGAACCTTTTATTGAACCGGAGTGAATTATCCAGCACCAGCCTTCTGTTCAACCCATCAAAATTTGATACAAAACTATTTCCTTCTCCCAGCGACACCGGTACAAAATAGTCTCTGAAATTTTGTCCGTAGTCAATTCCAAAACGGCTATTGAAGGTGAAGTGATCAGATATGACATAGTTGGCATTTGCCAGTATCCTGGCAGCATTATTCCTGTTGCGGTTAATTCCGTTGTCAAGATTAAAATAATATTGTTGCAGAAATTCTTTATTGGGAGATGGAGGTGTTTCATAGTTAAACAGGTAATCTTCATCATTAGCCCGGTCTCTGATAAATTCACTTCTTTTGCGGTTTACAGTAGCTGCACTGATATAGGTAGTGATCATCAGATTGCGCACCGGCATGATATTGATTCCAAAGTTCACATTATAGCGCTGCAACCCGGTTTTGTCATACACACCTTTTTGGGATGCCTGCCCTATACTGAAACGGAAGTTAGCCAATGGCGTACCACCGCTTACAGATGCCTGCACACCATTATTGAATCCGGTGTGATAAAACAGATCGTCCCAGTTGGCAGGTCCGTAATACCTGGCCTGGGAAGAATCTGCCAGATAACGTGGATAGTTTCTCCATTGGGTTTCATTAGCGTACTTATCATAAAAAGGCAGCCTGAAATCACTTTCATACTTACCGTTTACCACATCTACTCGTGGTTTCACTGCAATACCGGCGTAAGCATTTAATGATACCTTCATCTTTCCTACCCGCGGTGCTTTGGTAGTAATGTTTATTACACCATTTGCCGCCAGCGGGCCATATTTAGCGCTGGCACCAAAGTCTTTCAGTACATCTATACTCTCAATATCATTAATGTCAAGGAAGTTAAGCAAGCTGGTTTCTGTACCCAGCCTGTTAAAGTCGAAGCGTTGTATTTCGTAGGCAAAAGCATGGTCCATGATCAATGGAATGCCATCCACTACATAGGTAGGCTGTGCATAAAAGATGTCGCTGTTCTTCAACAAAAGGGAAGCACTCCCCCGGATAAACATGCTGTTTCTTTTACCAGGTTCTGCAGTAGGTGTGCGTACATCTACTCCTGTTACTCTTCCTATCAGCATCTGGTCAATGCTGGTATAAGGCAGTTTCTTTACTTCATTAATATCTAACGAAGAGATAGCCCCATTTACTTCATTATGGAGGAACAACTCATTGTTGTAAAACAAACCGGAAGAGTCGCGGGAGGTGAGTACTTTTCTTTTTGCAAACGCAATTGAATCAGCACGAGCTCTGGAGGTATCTTTACTGGTATACAACACTCCTTGTGCATAAATCGCCGCAGACGCAGACAAGAGTAGTATTAACAAAAAGACACCTCGGTGCAGAAAAGAATAAAAGCATTTCATACGTAGTATGTTTAAGACATAGTGAGCCTGAGGGGCAAAGTGCATTGCTCCTGATCTGAGTTTATTTCTGGCAATAAAAGGCAAACAGGTCCCATTTCCTTTATGGAAAAGGAATTTTAACTGAATGCACATGCAATAATTTATCTCCCTGGCCTGTATACTGACCAATGTAAAACCTGAGTAAGCAGGGAGACAAAATTGAAAACTAAATAGCAGGCCTGTTAGCCGCTGTTACGTGGAATGTAATGTTCAATCATGTGTTAAGCAAATTGTGGGTACGTGAAATTGTGTTAACTGGTCCTCATCTACACTTCAATTACAGAGTCTTGTTTTGCGCTGACATGTACATCATGTTATCCATTGCTCACGGGGCTACTTACTCATATCAGTACAAACGGTTGCTATTTAAATTTTGGTTCTGTTTGGTTTGATTTGGTTCTGTTCGACTTGGTTCTCTTTTGGTTTCCCAATTTCTATGCTACCTACCAAAAATAAGGAGCTAAACCGATTTTTCATAGTTTTTAACGTTTTTTTTTGAAACTATTTTTTTAGTGTCAACAAAACATTGCTGTATTGCTACCAATTCCATGCAGTTAATACTTTTTCAACAGGGTGTTTGCAAACTATTTTTTCATGTTCCCGCAATTCCGTCAGTTTAAAAACATGTTACAACAAATAGATTATTACGTGATCGGGCATACGAAATATAAAGCAGGTATACATACTTACGTTTTAGTTATATGCTACCCATTTATGGTTTTATGAAAAAAGTGTTTTACCGGCACCCGGAATTATAAAAGGAGAAAAGACATCCGTAAACCAAATTCAGGATTAAATCACCCGGATGTAAACTACAATCAGGATTTATTAACAAAAGGTGTAAACCTATAACAGGATTAGACCAATTACTGCTATGGGCCTATGTTTCAATAGGGATATCCCGTAGATATCCCGTATATGTCCCGTAGATATCCCGACAATATAGCCAGTCGGGATATCTACGGGACATCTATGGCACATCTATACTTTATAGGTACTTTAATCAGGTAAAATGACAGGGAATGCCACCTGTTTGTAAGGTGGATACCCTATCTATGCCCCCTGATCTGACCTTCCTGGCAGGCACAGGAGTGCTACCGGAGGCACTTCCCGGTATTTTTCCCCAGAATCCATGATTCATTTTTTTAATTCGCAAAAAATAATACCTTTGCAATCCTTTAAAAGTAAACCGAGTGCTTTTAAGGAAATGCCCGCGGGTGTGGTGAAATTGGCAGACACGCCAGACTTAGGATCTGGTGCTTCGCGGCATGTAGGTTCGAGTCCTATCACCCGCACTTCCCAGGGAGAAATTTATAATTTCTCCCTTTTTTTATGCCCTGTGGGGCGTATCATCCTTCCAGGAGCATAACGGTACAGACAAAATATCTTACCTTTGCAGCCGTTAAAATGTATTTTAACTACCCTGATTTTAATGAAAATATTGATTTACAATATTTTATATTTATGAGGGTCATGTATACACCAGATTATCAGGGAATGCTGCCAACCGGAGCAGGGTATTATTAGCATAATTTGCAATACATACTTGCCATTAAGGCATTAAGTAGCAAAGCGTTCTGCGTTAGCTGCCATTCCTTCTTGTCTTTGTGACGTCATGGCAGGAAAAACAATCAGGAATCATTATTGCTTCATTTTGAACACTTACAATAAAGAACATTTACTAGTATTATGGCTACCGTAACCAGAGAAAACATTGGGTTATTGAATGATAAGATCACTGTGAAAGTGAGCCAGGAAGATTACCTTCCTAATTTTGATAAAGCAGTAAAGCAATTCAGCAAAAATGCCAATATACCGGGCTTCCGCAAGGGAATGGTACCCGCCGGCATGGTAAAGAAGATGCATGGTCAGGCCATTTTTGGCGATGAGGTGCTGAAATCTGTTGAAAAAGAGCTGATGGGCTATCTGCAAACAGAAAAGCTGGACATATTTGGTCAGCCCATTTCTCTGGACAAGGAAGCTAAAAATCTTGATTTTAGCGTACCTGCTGAATACAGCTTTGATTTTGAAATCGGGCTGAAACCAGAGATCAAGGTAACCCCACTGGAAGGTAATAAAACCACCCTCACCAAGTACAATATCAAGGTAACGGATGAAATGGTGGAAGACGAAGTAACCCGCCTGCAGATCAAGGGTGGCAAAATGAACGAACCTGAAACCATCGATACAGAAGACAACGTGCTGTCTGTCGTTTTTGAAGAAAGCGATGCTGCCGGTAATGTAGTAGAAGGTGGTATTAAGAAGGAAAACTCCATTTTGCTGAAATACTTTACCCCTGCTATCCAGGCGCAATTAATGGGAAAACAAAAAGATGCTTCCATCGTATTCCAGCTGGCTACTTCCTTTGATGAGGAAAGACTGGGCTGGATCCTGAAAGACCTTGGCTTTGACAAGGACGACAAGGAAGCTGCACAGAAATACTTTAAATTGACCGTTGCGAAAGTAGGGTTGATTGAGAAAAGGGAATTAGATGAAGCATTCTTTAATGAAATCTACCCTGGCGCCGATATTACTACTGAAGAAGCTTTTCGCGCCAAACTGAAAGAAGAAGTAGAAAAATACTGGGCCTCCGAAAGCCGTAACCACATGCACAACGACCTGTTTGAAGTGCTGGTACACGAAACGCCTATAGAGTTGCCTAAAGACTTCCTAAAACGTTGGCTGCAAACCGGTGGTGAAAAACCAAAAACTGCCGAAGAAGCCGAAAAAGAATATCCGAATTTTGACCATCAGTTGCGCTGGACACTTGTCAGCGATAAACTGATCCGCGATAACAAACTGGAAGTTTCTTTCGATGAACTGAAAGAAAATGCCAAACAGAAGATAATGGGTTATTATGGCATGGGGGCTTCCGCAACAGACGGAGCAGAATGGCTGGATAGCTACATGGATCGCCTGTTACAGGATGAAAAATTTGTGGATCAGACCTATCGTGAAATGGTGACACAGAAATTATTTGACTGGGCCGAAACACAGGTGAACGTGAAGGAAGAGGACATCACAGCAGAACAATTTGTTAATTTGCCTCATAAACATCACCATCATGAACATTAATAACGAATTCAGAAAATACGCCATTCAACATCGCGGAATCAGTAGCCTGGTTGTAGATAGCTATACCCGCCATAATATCAATTCGCTGACGCCTTATATCATTGAGGAGCGGCCTATGAATGTGGCTACCATGGATGTTTTTTCCCGTTTGATGATGGACCGTATCATATTCCTGGGCGACCCGGTAAATGACTACGTGGCTAACGTAATCACCGCCCAGCTGCTGTTCCTGGAGTCTACAGACCGTACCAGGGACATACAGATGTACGTAAACAGCCCCGGAGGTAGTGTATATGCAGGCTTAGGTATCTATGATACCATGCAGATCATTGCACCGGATGTGGCTACTATCTGTACCGGTATGGCTGCCTCTTTTGGCGCTGTACTGCTGGTAGCAGGTACCAAAGGAAAACGTACCGCGCTGAAACATGCCCGCGTAATGATTCACCAGCCACATGGCGGTGCCGAAGGACAAACTTCCGACATTGAAATCACTGCCCGGGAGTTTATCAAACTCAAAAAAGAACTGAACGAAATCATTGCCACCCATTGCGGACAGCCCGTTAAAAAAGTAGAAAAAGATTCCGATCGTGACTACTGGATGACTGCTGATGAAGCAAAAGAATATGGCATTATTGATGACGTGCTCGACAAAAACCCGAGAAAAAAGCAGGATTCAACTCCGCAATAATATCGGAAACCGTCCCGGACAACCGGGACGGTTTTAATTTATACCGTACCCGGATTTTTGGCGTAATTTTATATTCCTGTTATTACCTGCATGTGAATGCACCATTGAAAAACGAAATATTTTCAGATGAAAGAATCTAAAATACGCTGTTCCTTTTGCAACCGCTCCAAAGATGAAGTGCAAATATTGATTGCAGGTGCGGAAGGACACATATGCGAAAACTGTGTGGCCAACGCACAGGAAATTATTGACCAGGAATTATTCCAGGGTACCAAGAAAGGTACCACTACCGCTTCCCACTTTGTTCCCAAAGTGTCTAAGCCAATGGAAATCAAAAAATTCCTGGATGAATATGTAATTGGCCAGGATGATGCTAAAAAAATATTGGCAGTAGCGGTGTATAACCACTACAAACGCCTTAACCAGCAGGTAGAAGAAGATGAGGTGGAAATTGAAAAATCCAACATCATTATGGTGGGCGAAACCGGTACCGGTAAAACCCTGCTGGCAAAGTCTATTGCCAAATTACTCAATGTTCCTTTTACCATCGTAGATGCTACGGTATTTACGGAAGCCGGCTACGTAGGGGAAGATGTGGAAAGCATTTTAAGCCGCCTGCTGCAGGTGTGCAATTATGATGTGGAAGCAGCAGAACGTGGCATTGTATACATCGATGAGATTGATAAAATTGCCCGTAAAAGCGATAATCCCTCCATTACCCGTGATGTAAGTGGTGAAGGGGTACAACAGGGCCTGCTGAAGCTGCTGGAAGGTACCGAAGTACTGGTACCACCACAAGGCGGACGTAAACACCCTGAACAAAAACTGATCAAGGTAAATACCCAAAACATCCTGTTTATTTGCGGTGGTGCTTTTGATGGGGTAGATAAGATCATCAGCAGAAGAGTACAAACACATTCTATTGGCTTTACCGTAAATAAGGACCGGGAAGAAGAAAACAAAAAGCATATCCTGCGCTATGTAAATTCCCAGGATCTGAAAACGTTCGGTCTCATTCCGGAATTACTGGGCCGTTTGCCGGTAGTTACCTACCTGAACTCGCTGGACAGGGATACGCTCAAAGCTATCCTGGTAACGCCTAAGAATGCGCTGGTAAAACAGTATAAAAAGCTCTTTAAGGTAGAAAACATTGATTTCGTCATAGAAGACGAGGCCATTGAATACATTGTAGATAAAGCCATGGAATTTAAACTGGGCGCACGTGGATTACGTTCTATCTGTGAAGTGATCCTGAGCGAGGCCATGTTCCAGCTGCCATCTGCCAATGAAACCTCCTTTACCCTTACCAAAGCATATGCAATGGAAAGACTGGAGCAGTCCACCTTATCTAAGTTGAAAGTTGCTTAACACATTTCACTATTCACTTTCCATAAAATCTGATCTATGCAGGAACTCATTCAGCAATTACAGGAAAAAGCAGGCCTTACCGCTGAGCAGGCGGTGAAATCCGTAGACGTAATCAAAGAATTTGTGAAAGGCAAATTACCTCCATTTATTGCCGGTACTGTAGATAGCTGGTTTGCCAATATGGCCAGCCAGTCGGACGCCAAAAAAGAAGGCTTCATGGATCAGGCCGGTGATTTCCTGGACGATATGAAAGATAAAGTGGAAGATTGGGCAGAAGATGCCAAAGATAAAGCGACTCACCTTGCAAAAGATGCCAAGGATAAGCTGTCCGACATCTTCCAGGATAAAAAAGAAGGTAACAAATAATACATACCGGCGCTGCCAGGTGGATCATACATGTAAAAGTCCCACACTTGTTAAAGGTGCGGGACTTTTTTATTCAACTGTATTTGGGGAACCTAAATACTTTTCAGGTACAGATATAAGGCCTTGAGTTCATCAGTGGTATAGGCTGCAGTCATTTTCCATGGCATCTCTTCATTCTTCAGTTGTTTACCCTCCGGCGTTGTGCCGGTACGTAACGTATTTACAAACTCCTCTACTGACCATTTACCAATATGACCACTGGCAGTAATATTGGCTACAGGTGGCTGACCAGGGATAGGGCTTTTGCCGCCTTTTAAATCCGGATAGTGGCATCCTGTACAGGACATCGCCAGGTATTTTCCATATTCGGCTGTTACTTCCTTCACTACCTGAGCAGGTTGCTGGTAGCCATGGTCCACCTTTTCTGCCGGAAGTAAAGGCATCTGGTCAAAGGCAGTCAGTATCCTTCCCATAGGACCTATGTGCGCAGGTGGCAATGCACTGTTTACCGGAGGCTGTGCCTTGCAAAAAGCGATCAGCGCCGCCATATCTTTATCATCAAGTCTGGCATACTCATAAGAAGGCATGAGCAAAAGTGACTTCCCCTCATGGTCTATGCCATGCCGCATAGCCCTTAACCAGTCTTTATCACTAAACCAGTCCGGTACCCCACCTTCCCCGCTGGTTAAATTGGCACCTACCAGCCGGCCAATCATCGGGTCATCCAAAAACACCTTCCCTGCCAGATTAGCGCCATGACAATCCCCGCATCCCTTTATCGCAAATAAATGTGCACCATGACTAATAGTGGCAGAATCGGCAGGAATATCAATACTCCTTACCGCTACCTCATATGTTTTATTAATACGCTGTGCTGTAATGCCATAGATAACACCATATGCAATCAGGAGGAGAACAGCTATTATTCCCAACACTATGCCTGACCATCTCAATATTTTTCGAATCATTATCTTGTTATTTTCCATGCAAAATTAGCAGGTGGCCATGCGTGGAAACTCAGTAGTACTACGGGGATATTTTTATAGCGAAAACTACCGGGAGGAGGGATTATCAACAAGCACTAAATAAACAAGCATCCCGGTTGAGAGGATGCTTGTTTTTTAGGGTAAAAATGTTTCAATCTTCGTTTTGTGTTTTAGGTTGATAAATTGGTAAAGGAGTGATGAATTAACCCAAATTTAACGTTCCTTTTTCAATATTCCCTAACACAAAAGATGTAATGTTTCATTTAATTGTCAAAAAAAAGAGGAAACATACATACTACACTTATTTACATTATACATGTTTAGCATGTATATACTCCTGATAAAAAATAAATAATAGCCCTACAGCTATCTAATTGATCTCCAATTAATTCCATTTTCAGGCATTATTTTCGCCTGCTAAAAATTTAGCTATTTTTTGAGTGCTTCCCTGGCAATGACGATTTTTTGTATCTCGGAGGTACCTTCACCGATGGTACATAATTTGGCATCACGGTAAAATTTCTCCACGGGGAAGTCTTTCGTATAACCGTATCCTCCAAATACCTGTACGGCTTCATTGGCTACCTTCACAGCTACTTCTGAGGCGTAATACTTGGCCATTGCCGCCTGTTGAGTCACAGGGAGTTTCCTGTTCTTGAGATCTGCGGCCTGCATGGTCAGCAATTCCGCCGCTTCAATCTGCGTAGCCATGTCGGCCAGTTTAAAAGAGATGCCCTGAAAATTGGCAATAGGCTGATCAAACTGGTGGCGTTCCTTGGCGTACTTTATGGCAGCATCACAAGCCCCTTTGGCAATACCCAGCGACAACGCCGCAATAGAGATCCGGCCACCGTCTAATATCTTCATCGACTGGATAAAGCCTTCCCCTACCTCACCCAGTAAGTTTTCTGCAGGAATGCGGCAGTTGTCAAAGATCATTTCTGCGGTTTCTGAAGCCCGCATGCCCAGTTTATTTTCTTTTTTACCTCCGCTAAAGCCAGGTGTTCCTTTTTCTACAATAAAGGCACTCATACCGTGGCTATCCCGTACTTCCCCGGTACGGGCAATCACTACCGCTACATCACAGCTTTTGCCATGGGTGATCCAGCATTTGGTACCATTGATCACCCAGTCATTGCCCTCCTGTTTTGCCACACATTTCATATTCATTGCATCGGATCCGGTATTGGGTTCTGTTAATCCCCAGGCCGCAATCCATTCCGCAGTAGCCAGCTTAGGCAGGTATTTCTTTTTCTGTGCTTCATTTCCAAATTGCAGGATATGTCCTGTACCCAAGGAATTATGAGCGGCTACACTTAATCCTATCCCCCCGCAGCACCTGGCTACCTCGCTGATTACCGTTACATATTCCAGGTAGCTGAAACCGCTGCCGCCATATTCTTCCGGTACCAGTACTCCCATCAACCCCAGCGCTCCCAGTTGCTTAAACAGGGCTACAGGAAACTCCTGCTTTTCATCCCACTCCATCATATGCGGGAGTATATGGACCTTACCAAAATCGCGGATCATTTGCGCAATCTGTTGTTGCATTTCCGTAGGCTGAAAGTTCATAAAAGCAGTATTTAAAATTTGATCTGAATGTAATGTTCAATTTTACGATAAATAATCTCATCCACCAACGGGATGCTGCGCAGGTCGTCTAATTGGCTAAAAGGCCCGTGTGCATTGCGATAGCGCACTATCAGACCAGCCAGTTTTTGACTTATATATGGATGATCTGCCAAAGATTTTTCATCTGTGTGGTTAATATCGATTTTTCTTAGTAAACCGTTATCCAGGCGTAGCAAAGCTTGAATTTTTTTAAACGTCGTATCTGGTAAACCGTAGGTTTCGGCAACTTGTGCAATGGCATAAAACCCTCCCAACCTCTCACGGAATGTCACAATCCGCCTGGCAAGTACCGGGCCTATACCTGGCAATGCCTGCCAGGAAAGGGTATCTGCCGTATTGATAGCAATCAGGGGTAATGGGGGACGTTCCCGGCTACTGAAAAATGCAGGCCTGTTCCCGGTCCGGAAGCTGTCTACCCGGCTCTTTTTTAGTCCCGCAGGTACTTTCGCCTCATCAGGAATACGTACATAACTTACCAGGCGCTGATATACTACCGGTGAAAGTCCATAAATTTTCTGCAGGTCTTCCTGCTTATGAAAACGCCCTCCTTTCCGGATATAATTTTGAATAGTACGAATGGTACGGGGTGGCACGCCAAGTCGCTCCCAGTCATTTGCAGGCAGTGTATTAGGATTGAAATAAAATAAAGCGGGGGTATTACTGACCGGTAAAGCAGATAAATCACCTGAGTGATTATTAGTTCGTGCCGGGGATTTGTGTAGGGCGGTTGCCAGTTGTTGCTCAAATGTGGTAACAGCGGCTGCAAATCCTGTTGTATCTGTAGCAACAGGGGGGCTGAAAAAAGAACCCACAACGGGCAGGCACCAACTGAAAGCGATGAAGGCCAGTAAAACAAGCAGACCTGTTCTTTCTGCTTTGGAAAACTGAAAGTAGGATCGAAAAAAAGATGGTCGCATGGGGTAACAACATTGCTGCGACAAAAGTATGGGACAGGAAGGAGAAATCTGTTAACCGCAGGTTAAGCACAGGTACCTTTATTATATATTACAACGCAATCTCCAGCCCGTCATATGCCAGCGCCATACCATCCGGCAACTCCACAGACACTTCATCATGCAGGCCCAGCTGATGGCTGATATGCGTAAAATACACCTGGGGCACCTTTAGCTCCGTGGCCAGGGCGATCGCTTCATCCAGCGTAAAATGGGATATATGTTTTTCGCGGCGCAACGCATTTAACACCAGCACCTTTGATCCTATGATCTTCTCTTTTTCTTCTTCTGCAATGAAATTAGCATCTGTGATATAGGTAAAGTCGTGAATCCGGAACCCCATTACCGGCATTTTATAATGCATCACATTAATAGGAGTTACCGGCATGCCTTTTACCTCAAAAGGCTCATCCGTAATAGTAAGCAAGTTGATTTCGGGGATGCCCGGATATTTAAAATCAGCAAAAGCATAGGCAAACTCCCGCATGATAACATTCTGGGAATAGTCCGTAGCGTAAATATCAATATGGCTTTGCTGAAAATAATTAAATGCCCGTATATCGTCCATACCAGCAATATGATCTTTATGGGAATGGGTAATCAGCACTGCTTCCAGGTGTTTTACCTGCGCCCTCAACATCTGGTACCGGAAATCCGGGGTAGTATCTACTACTATATTGCCTGCCGGAGATGCAATGAGGATACTACTTCTCAGGCGGGTATCCTTTTTATTACCGGAAGTACACACTCTGCAACCGCATGCTATTACCGGCACCCCCTGCGATGTACCTGTACCAAGAAATGTAACTTTCACGCTGCTAAATGATTTGATTTTATGAATGCCATGCCACTTGTCATCCCCACCTTATTTGTTTTTATTCGGTGGGTGCAGCCTCATCTGCCGGAGGTGCTGCAGGCTCATCGGGTATGCTGCTTAAAGCTGCTTTGCTATCCAATACCTGCTTGTAAAGTTTCAGGGATTCCGGTGTCAGCATTCCCTGTTCCAATTGAATGGTAGATAAAATATCCAGCAAGGTATTAATGCGTCCCTCCATGTTGAGGAACTTATTAATCACCACTACCCTTTTATGCTCCAATATACAATACCCTGAAGTGAAAGTACCTTTTTCAAAACGCAGTACGTACTTCGCTTCTTCAAATACTTTTTCTAACCGGGCGAGGTTATTTGGTGTGATTTTGATATTCATGATGCAAATTTAGCTAAAAGCGCGTAGCTATCAGCTTTAAACCATTAGCTTGTTATTTACTGACGAGCCTGGCCACCGGCACAATCATTTCCTCCAGGGAAATACCGCCGTGCTGGAACGTATTGCGATAATAATTTACAAAGTAATTATAGTTGTTGGGATAACATAAATAACCATCCCCGCGGGCAAAAATATACGAGGAGTTTACATTAGGCCTGGGCAAACCAGCTTCCCGGGGGTCCCGGAAGGCTAATACCTCCTTGGGATCATAATTCAGGTTACGGCCATGCTTATACCGCAGATTGGTAGTAGTTTGCTTATCCCCTATCACTTTTACCGGGGTATTTACCCTTACACTTCCGTGATCGGTAGCAATGATCAGGTTGATCTTTTTATCCCCCAGCCGTTTTAACGCCTGATGCAGGGGAGAATGCTCGAACCAGCTGGCGGTAATAGACCGATAAGAAGTTTCATCAGCAGCCAGCTCTTTCAGTACTTCCATTTCTGTGCGGGCATGGCTGAGCATATCCACAAAATTGTATACAATAATATTCAGGGGATAATCCATCAGATTATGTATACCATTCAACATATGCTGTGCATCCGCATGGTTGGTAACCTTAGTGTAGGAAAAGCGGGTATCCATTTTTAACCGGGCCAGCTGTGCGGCAAAGAACTCCTCTTCATACAGGTTCTTTCCGCCTTCCTCATCATCATTCCGCCATTGCACCGGAAAATAATGCTCTATATCAATAGGCAGCATCCCTGCAAAAATGGCGTTTCGGCTGTATTGCGTGGAGGTAGGCAAAATGCTGTAAAATGTATCCTCCTCTACCAGCCGGAACGATTCCAGGAAAATAGGCAGGATTGCCTTCCACTGATCCAGCCGGAGGTTATCTATTAATATAAAAAAGTTGGGAACATCCTTTTCCAGGAACGGCACGACCTTATCCTCAAAAAGGGTATGCGACATCACCGGTGCATCTTTGGCCCGGGTGCCTACCCAGCTGGCATAATTCCGGCTGATGAATTTGGCAAACTCGGTGTTGGCTTCCGCCTTCTGGGTATTGAACACTTCCAGCATTTCCGGGCTGTTGGTTTTTCCCATCTCCATTTCCCAATACACCAGCTTCTTATAGATATCCATCCACTCCGTATGGTCCGGGTTGGAATTCAGGGCCATAAACAGAGAGCGAAACTCCTGCTGGTAAGCAATGGTTGTTTTCTCAGCTACCAGCCTTTTATTATCTATGATCTTTTTAAGGGACAATAATACCTGGTTAGGGTTGACCGGTTTGATCAGGTAATCCGTGATCTGGGAGCCGATAGCATCATCCATCACATTCTCTGCTTCATTTTTGGTGATCATCACCACCGGGATCTGCTGATCTATCTCCTTTATTTTACTGAGGGTTTCCAAACCGGTAATCCCTGGCATTGACTCGTCCAGCAGTACCACGTCCACCACCTGTTCCTTTAAAAACTCCAGTGCATCATAGCCATTGGTCAGGGCACTCACTTTATATCCTTTACTTTCAAGGAATATGATCTGAGATTTAAGGGACTCTATTTCATCATCTACCCAAAGTATATTTATTTGATTCATGCAAGGAATTGTATGGTTAAAAGAGCAATTAGCTATTAGCCTTTAGCTTTTAGCCTTAATTACGCAAACACATCAGCTAACGGCTAACAGCTAATTGCTAACAGCTTGAAATTACCATCTATTTTGGTCAAAAACCATTCCCCGAACACGGATACTGCGAAATAAAATGTTAAAAAATGAAAATACAGCCAGCAGGGAGGTGCCCAAAGCAGTAAAAAAATGCACCGGCGATGAGGGTATTTGTTAATAAAAGCGTCTATACAATTAAAAAAGTTACATATAATTAATTCCTAGCGTAGTTTTGCACACAGGCACTATTAGTTAAAGTTGAAATTAACGGATAAAATACCTGTAATTTTAAGGAAGAAAACGGCTTCAACCATATGGCCTTCATCACTAACTGAATGTATGACCGAACGCAAGCGTAAAATTGTTAATGATCCGGTATATGGCTTTATTACCATAGATCATCCGTTGATTTTCAATCTCATTTCACATCCTTACTATCAGCGTTTGCGCAGAATACACCAGATGGCGCTCGCACAGCTGGTGTATCCCGGGGCGATGCACACCCGCTTTCATCATAGCATGGGCGCATACCATCTCATGAGTTGTGCCTTACAGGAGTTAAAAAGCAAGGGCATCCTTATTACCCCCCAGGAGGAAGTAGCGGCCAAAATGGCGATCCTGCTGCACGATATTGGTCATGGTCCTTATTCACACGCCCTGGAAAATGGTATCATTGAAGGGGTATCGCACGAAGAAATATCCCAGTGGCTGATGGAAGCCCTTAACCGGGAGATGGATGGCGCTTTGACACTTACCCTGGATATCTTTAATGGACGCTACCACAAAAAATTCCTGCACCAGTTGGTTTCCAGCCAGTTAGACGTTGACAGAATGGACTATCTGAACAGGGACAGCTTTTATACCGGGGTATCTGAAGGGGTGATTGGCTACGACAGGATCATTAAAATGCTGACTGTGCACAACGGGGAGTTGATGGTGGAAGAGAAAGGCATTTATTCCATAGAAAAGTTCATTGTATCCCGCCGGCTGATGTATTGGCAGGTGTACCTGCACAAAACGGTGCTCAGCGCCGAAAACATGCTGGTAAAAATACTTTGCAGGGCCAAGGAACTGGCTTTGGGCGGCGCCCGCCTGTTTGCCTCTCCTGCATTACAGTACTTTTTATATCACCCTATTACCAAAGATAACTTTGAAAGGGAACCATCCTGCCTGCAACAATTCTGCTTATTGGACGACTACGATATTATGAGTGCCATAAAAGTTTGGGCAGGTCATGAAGACCAGGTGTTATCTATGCTTTGCAAATGGCTGATAAACAGGGATTTATTTAAGGTAGTACTGAATAATGAGCCCTTTGGGGAAGATGCCATCGGGGTACTGAAACAGCAAGTGGCACAAAAATGGGGGATAAAAGGAGCAGCTTTGGATTATTTTGTATTTACCGGCACTGCCAGCCTCAGGGCATATAATGTAAATGACGAGAAGATTAATATTCTTTTTAAAGATGGTACGGTAAAAGACATTTCATCTATTGACAATGCATTGGTTAGTCATACGCTGGCTATACCGATAAAAAAATTCTACATTTGTCATCCAAAAATCTAGGCTAACAACGTTTAGAAGGGAATCGGCGGGTGGCGGAGCAGGTGTATAAAATCTGCGGGAGCTTAGTAAATAACATTTCAATTAAAATTTATGCAATTTAGCGCATTACAATTAGCCACCATGCTCGATGGTAAGCTAGAGGGAAATCCGGAAGTTAAAGTGAGCAATATCGCCAAGATAGAAGAGGCGGGAGAAGGTATGCTCAGCTTTATCGCTAATCCTAAATACGAAGAATTTATATATACTACCCAGGCATCTATTCTGATTGTGAATGAAAACCTGGTCATTGACCGGCCTGTTCATCCCACGCTGATCCGGGTAAAGGATGCTTATAGCAGCTTTGCCCTGCTGCTGGAAAAATATGAGCAAATGGCCGGTAATAAATCCGGTATCCAGCAACCTTCTTTCGTTCCCAAGTCAGTAAAACTGGGCGAAAACGTATTTATTGGCGCTTTTGCCTACCTGGGAGAAAATGTGGTACTGGGCAATAACGTAAAAATCTATCCAGGTGTATATCTGGGAGATAATGTGATTGTAAATAATGATGCCACCCTGTACCCTGGTGTAAAAGTGTATGCGAACTGTATAGTGGGCAATCGGGTAATACTGCATGCCGGTTGTGTAATAGGCGGAGATGGTTTTGGATTTGCCCCTCAACCGGACGGTTCCTATAAAAAGGTACCTCAGATTGGTAATGTTGTGATCCATGATGACGTAGAGATCGGTGCCAATACCACGATTGACCGGGCTACGATGGGCTCTACGGTAATTCGCCAGGGTGTGAAAATGGATAACCTGATCCAGGTAGCACACAATGTAGACATAGGCGTAAATACAGTGATAGCCGCCCAAACGGGTGTTTCCGGCAGTACTAAAATCGGCCAGAACTGTATTATAGGTGGCCAGGTAGGTATGGTAGGACATATCCATATTGCCGATGGCACCAAAATAAATGCACAGAGCGGCTTATCCAAATCTATTACTTCCCCGAATACCTCTCTGACCGGCTCTCCTGCTTATGATTATAAAAGTTCGCTGAAAAGTCAGGCAATTTTTAGAAATTTGCCCGACCTTGAAAAACGGGTAAAAGAATTAGAGGATATGGTAAAACAACTGCTTTCTGAACGGGAAGGCGTTTGAAAATTGTAATCTGAATCAAACTTTTATACATTAGCGTTTAATCATGATGGATAATCAACAGCACGATAATCAACACACGCTTAAAAGTCCCATTACCATTGCAGGTGTAGGGTTGCACACTGGAGCCCACGTAAATATGACGCTTAAACCAGCTACCCCTGGCTTTGGCATTAAATTTCAACGTATTGACCTTCCTGATCAACCTATTGTAAAGGCCGATGTAGACTATGTAGTGGATACCGCCCGTGGCACCACGCTGGAGCACAATGGTGCCCGCGTAAGCACAGTAGAACATCTGCTGGCTGCACTGGTAGGCGGCGGTGTAGACAATGTGCTGATAGAACTGGACGGGCCTGAAATTCCTATTATGGATGGCAGCTCCCAGCCTTTCCTGGAAGCAATTGAAAAGGTAGGCATCCAGGATCAGGACGCTAAAAAGATCTATTATTCTATAGATACCAATATCAGCTACTACGATGAAGCAAAAAAGGTAGAAATGGTGGCACTGCCAGCCGTGGATTACCGCGTTACCTGCCTCATCGACTTTAACTCTCCTGTATTAGGCACCCAGCATGCTAATCTGAAAGGTATGCAGGAGTTCAAAAAGGAAATTGCTCCCTGCCGCACTTTCTGCTTCTTACATGAACTGGAATACCTGATCTCCAATAACCTGATTAAAGGCGGTGATATCAATAATGCCATTGTAGTAGTAGACCGGCCTATCAGCGAAGAAGAGCTGAGCCGCCTGGCTACTTCTTTTCAGCGCGAACAGATCTCTGTACAGCGGGAAGGCATCCTGAACAATATTGAACTGCGGTTCCCGAACGAACCTGCTCGTCATAAACTGCTGGATGTGATTGGCGATCTCGCCCTGATAGGCTACCCTATCAAAGCGCATATCATTGCCAACCGTCCGGGGCATGCATCTAACGTAGAATTTGCCAGGAAAATCAAACAATATATCAAAAAGAACAAGCACGCACGGGATATTCCTATTTATAATCCCAATCAGCCGCCTGTTTTTGATATACGCCGGGTTTTAAAAACATTGCCACACCGCTATCCTTTCCTGTTGGTAGACAAGATCATTGAACTGACAGACAGCCAGGTAGTAGGTATTAAAAATGTCACTATCAATGAACCCTTCTTCCAGGGACATTTCCCCAATAATCCGGTAATGCCGGGAGTATTGCAGGTAGAAGCACTGACACAGGTAGGTGGTATGCTGGCATTGAATACCGTGCCCGATCCTGAAAATTACGACACTTATTTCCTGAAAATAGATAATTGTAAATTCAAGCAGAAAGTACTGCCTGGTGATACCATGATCCTGAAAATGGAGCTTTTAAGCCCTATCAGGAGGGGTATTGTAGAAATGCGGGGAACTGTTTTCATCGGCAACAAAGTAGCCACGGAAGCAGATCTGGTAGCTCAAATTATTAAAACAAGAGACAGCAAATAATAGCAATGATTCACCCGCTTACATACATTCACCCGGACGCCAAAGTGGCGCCTAATGTTAAAATTGATCCGTTTACAGTGATCCATAAAAACGTGGAGATCGGAGATGGTACCTGGATAGGTTCCAATGTGACTGTAATGGAAGGCGCACGTATTGGCAAAAACTGCCGGATATTTCCTGGCGCAGTAATTTCTGCTATTCCCCAGGACCTCAAATTTGCGGGTGAAGATACGACCGTTCAAATTGGTGATAATACAACCATACGCGAATACGTAACCATTAACCGGGGTACCAAAGATAAGTGGAGCACCGTTATCGGTAATAATTGCCTGATCATGGCCTATAGCCATATTGCACATGACTGTGAAGTGGGCAATTACTGCGTATTTTCCAATAATACCACCCTGGCAGGGCATATCTCCGTGGGAGACCACGTAGTACTGGCAGGAATGGTAGCTGTTCAACAGTTTTGTAAAATAGGTGCACATGCTTTTGTAACCGGTGGATCACTGGTGCGTAAAGATGTGCCCCCTTATGTAAAAGCTGCCAGAGAGCCTTTATCCTATGTGGGGGTCAACTCCATCGGATTAAAAAGAAGAGGCTTCTCATTGGAAAAAATTAACCAGATACTGGACATTTACCGCGTAATCTTTGTAAAAGGATATAAATTATCCAAAGCGATCAGCATCATTGAAGCAGAATTTCCGGCTACTGATGAAAGGGATGAAATACTATCCTTCATCCGGGAATCCGGACGTGGTATCATGAAAGGTTATACCTCCCGTTCCAATGACGATCTCCCTTAACCAGACAGGCAAGCGTTTTAACTACGACTGGATATTTCGTGGTGTTACCTTTACTTTCAGGGATGGAGAACGTTATGCAATACTGGGGCCCAATGGTTCGGGCAAATCCACACTACTACAAGTTATCAGCGGTTACCTTCATCACAACGAAGGTACCGTTACTTACAGCACACCGGAAAAGCCCATCGAAAACGATGCGTTTTTCCGGTATAGTGCTATCGCAACACCTTACCTGGAACTGGTAGAAGAATTTACCCTTACAGAATGCCTGCAGTTCCACCTGCAGTTTAAAAACTTTTTACCGGGTATCACTGCCAGTAAAGCTATGCAACTGGTGGGGCTTGAAAAAGCCGCCAATAAACAGATCCGTTATTTTTC
Organism: Chitinophaga sp. H8; assembly: GCF_040567655.1. Lineage (NCBI taxonomy): Bacteria > Pseudomonadati > Bacteroidota > Chitinophagia > Chitinophagales > Chitinophagaceae > Chitinophaga > Chitinophaga defluvii. The sequence goes on from NZ_JBEXAC010000002.1 coordinate 114,678, forward strand.
CTCCGGGATGAAACAACGTATTAAACTGGCATTGGCCATATTTTCCGATGTACCGGTACTACTGCTGGATGAGCCATGTACCAACCTGGATATGGCAGGCATAGCGCTTTACCGTCAACTGATCGATGAATATTGCGGCCACCGCATGTTAATCATCAGCTCCAATGATGAACAGGAATACGCCATGTGTCCTCACCGGATCAGTATTCTGGATTATAAGAAATAGCTATTAGCTGTTAGCCTTTAGCAGTTAGTGCCTATCTTTTGTTGTTTGACTATTCACAGCTAATGGCTAACAGCCAACAGCTAATAGCTTATTTATGAAAACTGCCAGTAATAAAGTAATCAATGGTTGGGCCATGTACGACTGGGCCAATTCTGTATTTAACCTGGTAATCGTATCCACGTTTTTTCCCGTTTATTTTCTGAAAGTAACCCCGGAACATGTGTCTTTTCTGGGAGGAGTGTTCGTAAATTCGGCCTTATATAACTATACCCTGTCTGCCGCATTTTTGCTGGTAGCCATTCTTTCGCCTATCCTTTCCTCTATCGCAGATACCAGGGGTAATAAAAAGAATTTCCTGCGCTTCTTTACCCTGCTGGGTGGTATTTGCTGCAGCGCACTATATTTTTTTAACGGCGATAACCTGGGTTTCGGTGTGCTGTGTTTTATGCTGGCCACCATAGGCTTTTGCGGAGGGTTGGTATTCTATAATTCCTATTTACCGGAAATAGCCAGCCCGGAAGACCGCGACAGGGTAAGTGCGCGTGGGTTTGCATTAGGTTATGTAGGCAGTGTTATTTTACAGTTGATAGGATTTGCCCTGGTAGTACTCGAACCATTTGGGCTTACCGGAGCACAACCGGTTTTGATTACTTTTTTACTGGTAGGTATCTGGTGGATTGGCTTTGCGCAAATCACCTTTAAAAGCCTGCCTCCCTCCAAAGCCACGGTAGAAACGCATTATGCCAGTGCTGTTACGGAAGGGTTTGCTGAACTAAGAAAAGTGTATGGCCAGGTAAAAGTAATGCCGGTACTAAAACGGTTCCTGCGCAGCTTTTTCTTTTACAGCATGGGCGTACAAACGGTGATGATGGCGGCCACTATATTTGGCAGTAAACTCCTGCAGCTGCCAGACACCAACCTGATTATTACCATCGTGGTAATACAGCTGGTGGCAATCCCCGGAGCATGGGGTATGGCACGGTTGTCCGGCCACTTCGGAAATCTGCGTGTGCTGATTGGCGTTATCCTCCTATGGATAGCAGTATGTGTTGCTGCCTATCGCATTACTACCCCACTCGACTTTTATATCCTGGCTGTAGTAGTAGGCCTGGTGATGGGCGGCGTACAATCCCTCAGCCGGTCTACCTATGCCAAACTAATGCCTGAAACAACTGACACAGCCTCCTTCTTCAGCTACTATGACGTTACCGAAAAACTATCTATTGTATTAGGGATGTTTTCTTTTGGTGTTATAGATGAACTAACGGGTAGTATGCGTAATTCTGTACTGGCCCTCATTTCCTTTTTTGCCATAGGGTTAATATGGCTGATCGCTGCATTACTTAAACAGCGTCAGCTGCAGCAACCTTCCCTCCATTCGTCTGAAATTGCGTAGCTTTAGTCACCTAAATTGAACGTGATGAAACTACATACCATTGAAACAGGTTTTTTTAAACTGGATGGAGGTGCCATGTTTGGCGTGGTACCTAAAAGCATATGGAACAAACTCAACCCGGCAGATGAAAATAATCTATGTACATGGGCTATGCGCTGTATGCTGATAGAAGACGGCAACCGTCTTATCCTTATTGATAATGGTATTGGTAACAAACAGGATGAGAAATTCTTCAGCCATTACTACCTGCATGGTAATGATTCCCTGGATAAATCTCTCGCCGCACTTGGGTTTCATCGGGATGATATCACAGACATGTTTTTAACCCACCTTCATTTTGACCATTGCGGAGGCAGCATTGTGCGGGAAGGTGATAAGCTGTTACCTGCCTTTAAAAATGCCACCTTCTGGAGTAATGCCGACCATTGGAAATGGGCCACCCAACCCAATGACCGCGAAAAAGCCTCTTTCCTGAAAGAGAATATCCTCCCCATTCAGGAAAGCGGACAACTGCAATTCATTCACCATGCAGAAGGAGTCGCTTTTACGGAGCAGATAGCCATCCGTTTTGCCAATGGGCATACCGATGCCATGATGCTGCCCCAGATCAGCTATAAGGGTAAAACAATCATATATATGGCCGACCTGCTACCCTCTGCGGCACACATCCCCCTCCCCTATGTAATGGCTTATGATATGTTTCCACTGACTACGCTCCAGGAAAAGAAAAGTTTCCTGCAGGAAGCAACAGACAAGGAATACATCCTTTATTTTGAACACGATCCTAAAAATGAATGCTGTACCCTTCAGCAAACCGAAAAAGGGATCCGGGTAAAGGAAACTTTTCCCCTCAGCGAAATATGATTACGGATGCTATGTCATAATGTCACAAAAGCAGGCTGGTGCACGCTATTTGTTATAACTTCAGCAGTGAAAATAAGTATATGGCCATCCACATAACACCTGATAATAAATTAAAGAAACTGATTATAGTAGGCGACCGGGTACTGGTAAAACCCACCACCCCCAGCGAGCGTACCGATAGTGGCCTTTATTTACCACCGGGCGTGCAGGAAAAAGAAAAAGTACAGCAGGGATATGTAATTAAAACAGGTCCCGGATATGCCATTCCTGTGCCTGCTGATGAAGATGAGGCCTGGAAACAGGAAGATGATAAAGTAAAATATATTCCATTACAGGCCAAAGAAGGAGATCTGGCGCTTTTTCTCGTGAGCGGTTCCACTGAAATCACTTACAAGGGAGACCGATATTACATTGTTCCCCAGGGCGCTATTCTTATGCTGGAAAGAGAAGAAGACCTGTAACTTATACCACCTGGCATATTTCCCTCACTTATTTACCTGGTTCAATAATACGCTGCTGGCAATGATACTGCCTGTCTTCAGGGCAGGCAGACGATAGACAGGCCATTTTAGTAAATACAGGCACCTTACGGGACATCCGTATGACTATGCGCCATTTTTTTTATCTTCAATAAAATTTTCACCATGGCAAATAAAGAGGCATTCCTCGAATCTATCAAAAACGGCTACACGTTTAAAGGGGAACATTTCAAATTGGGCTGTGCAATACTGGATGGAGAAGTACAAACCGGCGCTGACATATTTTTACCACTCAAAACCATGAACCGGCACGGACTGATAGCCGGTGCCACCGGTACGGGTAAAACCAAAACCTTACAAATCATTGCAGAAGGACTGAGTGATGCCAGCGTGCCTGTATTGCTCATGGATATCAAGGGCGACCTCAGCGGCATAGCTGCTGCGGGCGCATCCAATGCCAAAATAGAAGAACGCTACCAGAAGATAGGCGGCACCTACGTACCTGCAGCCTATCCCACAGAACTGTTAAGCCTCAGCCATGAAAAGGGTGCCCGCTTACGGGCTACTACCAGCGAATTTGGCCCGGTACTGTTATCCAAAATACTGGAACTGAACGATACCCAGGGTGGTATTGTATCGATGATATTCAAATACTGCGACGACAATAAAATGCCGTTGCTGGACCTGAAAGACTTCAAGAAAGTACTGCAATTTGCCAGTGATGAAGGGAAAGCAGAGATGGAAAAGGATTATGGAAAAATTTCCACCAGCTCTACCGGTACTATTCTGCGTAAAGTAATTGAGCTGGAACAGCAGGGAGCAGAACTGTTCTTTGGGGAAAAATCATTTGAAGTAGATGACCTGATGCGTATCAGTAATGATGGCAGAGGGATGATTTCCATTGTCCGGGTAACAGATATCCAGGACCGGCCCAAGCTGTTTTCTACCTTTATGCTGAGCCTGCTGGCAGAACTCTATGCCACGCTTCCAGAAGAAGGTGATCTGGACAAGCCAAAACTGGTAATGTTTATTGATGAAGCCCACCTCATCTTCCAGGAAGCCAGCGATGCTTTGCTTAAACAGATTGAAACCATTATCAAACTGATCCGTTCCAAAGGAGTAGGTATCTTTTTCTGTACCCAAAACCCAATGGATGTCCCCACTTCTGTATTAGGACAACTCGGTTTAAAAGTACAGCATGCACTCCGCGCATTTACAGCCAACGATCGCAAAACCATTAAGCAAACAGCAGAAAACTATCCTTTATCTGATTTTTATAAAACAGATGAGCTGCTTACACAAATAGGCATTGGAGAAGCCTTGATTACCTGCCTGAATGAAAAGGGGATTCCTACCCCACTGGCAGCTACCATGCTCACTACTCCCCGCTCCCGCATGGATGTATTAACAGATGCAGAGATTGATAACATTGTAAATAATTCCAAACTGGTAAAAAAATACAGTGAAGTCATCGATAACGAGAGTGCCTATGAGATACTTACTGCCAAGCTGAATGAAGCAGCAGAAAAAACAGCGCAGCAACCTGCTGCCAAACCGGGCAGACAAAAAGAAGAAAAAGGTTTACTGGAAAGTGTTATGGAAAGTTCTGTAGCCCGGCAAGCCGGCCGTACTGCAGCCAGTATCATTACCCGCAGCCTTCTGGGGGCTTTGGGATTAGGGGGTAAAAGCAGTAAAAAAAGCAGCTGGTTTTAAAACACCAGTTGCGCCTCATTTTTAACATGATGTTCCCGGGGCATCCAACTTATTAATCGATCACTAACAATATTAAAATGGGTAAAATAATTAAAGCAGGCGTTTGTTCTTATGGCATGTCCGGACAAGTATTCCATGCTCCCTTCCTGCATGTAAATCCGGGATTTGAATTTGCTGCTGTAGTGGAAAGAAGCAAGCACCTGGCACAACAGCGCTATCCGGATGTAAAAGTATACACCAGTGTAGCAGATATGCTGGCAGACAAATCACTGGACCTGATCATTGTAAATACACCTAATGCTACCCACTTCGACTATGCAAAGGCTGCATTGGAAGCCGGTAAAAATGTGATCGTAGAAAAACCTTTTACGGTGCATAGCGAACAGGGGAAAGAGCTGGTAGCCCTTGCCAAACAAAAAGGCTTGTTGCTGAGTGTGTATCACAACCGCCGGTACGACAGTGACTATAAAATGGTGCGCCATGTAGTACAATCCGGATTACTGGGAGATATCCTGGAAGTAGAAATCCACTACGACCGCTTTAAAGATGAACTCAGTTATAAAAAACATAAAGAAGTAGCGCAGCCTGGTACGGGTGCATTATATGATCTGGGCTCCCACCTGATTGATCAGGCGCTCTCGCTATTTGGTATGCCGGAAGCACTATGGGCCGATATCCGGAACATCCGCTCCACCTCTGTGGTAGATGATTATTTTGAACTGGTACTTTACTATAACAATCTGCGTGTACGGCTCAAATGCAATTACCTGGTACGGGAAGCTTTGCCTGCCTATGTATTACATGGCCGTAAAGGTTCTTTCATCAAAACCAAATCAGATATACAGGAAGCATTGTTGCTAAAGGGCTTGTTGCCCGATGCGTCCGACTGGGGTGCAGAAGCTCCTGCTGAATGGGGTTTGCTTCATACCGAAATAGATGGAGAAATAGTAAAAAAATTCCTGCCGGGCTCCAATGGTAATTATATGGATTATTTTCAAGGTATCTACGAAGCCCTGGTAAATGGTGCACCTGTTCCGGTACAACCGGAAGATGCGATAAAAGTGATCCGTGTGATTGAAACGGCCTTTGAGAGCAGTAAAGCAAGAAAAGTAGTAGATATGTAAATATCCGTAATCAACTACGGGTATTGCATTATCCGTAGTTGATTATTACAGATGCAATATGCCATCGGCATCACGTTTTATTTTCTCCTCCGCAATTAGGAATTGTACCACTTCTATCAGGTCGTCCTCGCTTACCTCGGGCATCGTTTGAATTAATGCAGTAAAAGGTTGTGCCTGTATTTTAAGCGCCGCCACCACACTGGCAGATATATTGGTAAATGCCTGCCGGTCAACAGGTGCGGCTTTCTTCTTTAAACACACATCACAAACCCCACAATCCGCTTTAAATACCTCTCCGAAATAAGATACCAGTTCCTGTGTACGGCACACATGACGGTTTCTGGCATAGGCAAAAACAGCTTCCAGCCTTTCTTCATATGCCTGTTTCCTTTCCCTGATCCGTGCCGTATCAATGCGGAGCAATTGTGTTTGTCTTCTTTCCTGCAAAAAGTACAGTTGTGGTTTATCTGTACGTGGCTGATAACGGATAATACCATATTGATGTAGCAATTGCAGGTGCTCCATTATTTCATCATCTTCCGTGAGCAGGATACGTCCTATCTGGCGTTCATAAACAGGCACCGGATGGTCAAAAATACCTTCGTAGGTACGAAGCAGTGTTTTTATTAAAGGTTCCAGTAAAGGATGTAATTCTTCAAATTTATAGAGGGTGTCTTTATTGATTACAAACTCGGCATAGGAAGGCAGGAAAACACTTTCACTCAGCTGCAGGATACCTTCCTGCTCCAGCAGGCGGATAGCACTGTAGGCAACAGTGATATTCAGCTGGAATGTTCTGGCAAAGTCGTTGATATCAAAATCGTAGTACAGTCCTTCCGGGCTGCCTACCGGCACCTGCAGGTAATTGACAATACATTGGTATACCTCTTTGATCGCTTCCATGGAAGGGAATTGCAGATCAATCCGATCTTTCATATCAGACAGCTCCCCTTCATTATACAACATGACTGCATATGCCTTCTGTTCATCCCTGCCGGCACGTCCAGCTTCCTGATAATATGCTTCCAGGCTATCAGGGATATCAAAGTGTATCACTACCCTTACGTCCGGTTTGTCAATCCCCATTCCAAAAGCATTGGTACAAACCATTACCCTGATTTCATTATTGATCCAGGCTTCCTGCCGGGCAGTACGTTCTTTCTGGGGTAACCCTGCATGATAATAGCCTGCTGTTATGCCCTGTTGTTGCAACAGCTCCACAATCTCTTTGGTGCGTTTACGGCTTTTACAATACACCACCGCACAACCCGGTACCCTTTGCAAGATATGCGCCACCTTTACAGGTTTGGCATTTTCTTCTATAACACTATACGACAGATTAGGGCGGGCAAAACTTTTCTTGAAAAGCTCCGGCTGTTTCATCAACAGCTTTTCACAGATATCCTGCTGCACTTTAGGTACTGCCGATGCGGTTAATGCCAATACCGACACATCCGGAAAGAAGCTGCGGATATCAGCTATTTTGAGATAAGCCGGCCGGAAATCATATCCCCATTGGGAAATACAATGGGCTTCATCTACCGCGATCATATTCACCGGCAACCCATCACAATAGGACTGGAATAGCTTGCTTTGCAGGCGCTCCGGCGATACATACAAAAACTTACATCCTCCCCTCCTGGCAGCTTCCAGCACTTTTTCCACCTCTCGAAACTGCATACCGGAATAGATACTATACGCCGTGATATCCCGTTTTTTCAGACCCTGTACCTGGTCTTTCATCAATGCAATCAGGGGAGTAACTACCAGACACAGGCCTGGTTTCATCATAGCGGGTACCTGAAAACAAATGGACTTACCTCCACCCGTAGGCAGTAAAGCCAGTGTATCTTTTCCGGCTAATACAGCATTCACTATATCTTCCTGTAATGGTCTGAACTGGTGATAACCCCAGTATTGCTGTAATATAGCGGAAGGTGTGATCAAGTAAGCGTGGTAATTTGATGAAACCGTAAAAATAAGGAAATATAAAGCGTGCCGCTCATTACACTACTTTCTTATAACGCAGCCGTACGGAATTAATCGCCAACACTACATCCGACAATCCCATAATACCTGCACCTACAATAGGATTCAGCAATCCCATTGCTGCTACCGGTATCGCCACTATGTTATAGATAAATGCCCAGAAGAGATTTTGTCTGATAGTAAGATAGGTATGTTTTCCCAGGCCTATTGCCATAGGTAAAGTATGCAGACTGTTATGCAGCAGCACTACATTCGCACTCTGCATGGCTACCTGTGTGGCATCGCTCAGAGAAATACCAATACTGGCTTTGGCCAGCGCGGGGGCATCATTCACGCCATCTCCCACCATAGCTGTAGGGGCTATCTTCATCAATGCAGCGATCTGCTGTAATTTCTGCACAGGAGATTGTTCCGCATACACGGTATCGATCCCGGTTTTTGCCGCAAATTCCCGGCATTTACGGGCGGTATCACCACTGAGCAGGACAGGTTGTATCCCCATGGCTTTCAATTGGGTAATCACCTCCGTGGCTTCCGGTCTTATTTCATCTGTAAAATCAATCCAGCCGGCCAGCTGCCCGTTTTTAAGCAGGTAAATGTTATGGCTGTCATCCGTTGTAGCCTGTGCTGCCATCTGGTAAGACCCCAGCTGCCAGTCGTTGCCCGTTTTATCCTGTGCCCGCATACCAAGACCTTTATGCTCCCTTACCTGCTGTAGGGGTATTTCGCCGGCACTTTTCCAGGTAGCTGCAATAGAGCGGGCAATGGGATGAGCAGAGTATTTTTCCAGGCTATACACCATTGACCGGAAAGTGCTTTCCGGCATATCAAAGTACTGGTATTGTCCGAGTTCCAGCTTGCCGGTGGTGAGGGTACCTGTTTTATCAAACACTACCTGCCGGATATTTCTGAACGCTTCCAGTGTATGCGCCCCTTTGATCAGGATACCATGACGGGCAGCTCTGCCCAGGCCTACCATTACCGCTGCCGGAGTAGCCAATCCCATGGCACAGGGGCAGGCAATCACCAGTACGGCCACACTACGCATCATAGCGGTAGCAAAAGGTACCTGCCCAATAAAGAACCAGCCTGCAAACGTAAGTAAGGCGATAGACAGCACCAGCGGCACAAAGATGGCACTAATACGGTCTGCCAGCCGCTGCATAGGCGGCTTTTCGTTTTGCGCCTGCTTTACCAGGTCAATGATATAAGATAACACGGTATCCTTGCCGGTAGCGGTGATAAACAGTTTGATGCTGCCATCTTCCAGGATAGTGCCCCCTATTACCTTATCTTTTTCTCCCTTTGCTACCGGTGCACTTTCTCCTGTGATCATGGCTTCATTGGCATGTCCGCTTCCCCAATACACGGTACCGTCCATTGGGATTTTATCGCCGGTGTTTACCAGCACCCGGTCGCCGGGACGCAAGGTCTGGTTATCTACTTCTTCCAGGTGCTCCCTGCCCTGCTCATCTACGGTGAGTAAACGGGCAGTGGTTACCTGCAGCCTGGCCAGTGCTGCAATAGCAGTAGTGGTTTGTTTTACCGATTTCTCTTCCAGCACATTTCCCAGGAACACCAGTGTCAGGATAGCAGCGGTGGTTTCATAAAACATATAATCACTGCCCAGGTGCTGCAGCGTGCCGGTAAGGCTGTATACAAAGGCTGCCGTAGCCCCCAGCGTAATCAATACATCCATATTGGCCATGCGGTTGGCCAGGGAGCGGACCGCACTGCGTCCAAAATGCCACATCCCCATCAGGTATACCGGTATAGTAAGTGCCAGTTGTATCCAGGGGTTATGCAACCAGTGCCAGCTTACCCACATATGTAATAATAAGGGTAAGGTAAACACGGCACAAAAGAGGAATTTAAATGTAAGGGTAGTAAAAAAGCTTACCTCGGAAACCTGTTCATCCGGCATAATCACGCGATATCCCATTCCCGCAACACCTTCCAGCACATCTTTGGCATTGGTGCCTTTAGGCGCATTAAAACTCACCTCTTCCGTGGCAAAGCTTACATGCACCGCCTCCATTCCTTTATTTTCCAGGTATTTTGATACAGTAAGGGCGCAACTGGTGCAGTGCATCCCCTGTACTTTACAACTGATCGTTTCCATAATTTCTCAACAAGCTTTGTAGTTATAACAGGTATAACTTGATTGGCATATACGCCTGATATATTTTGGTATAAGGCTTTCGGGGCATCACAACAGATGCGCTGATCAGGAAATACAAAGTTACCTATTGGTTATTTACAGCGATGAAATATTAATGCAACGGGATGTCAATTGGGAGAAGCAACAGGGCCTCCGGCGGCTGCTAACGAGCCAATACGCGTATCCGGGGTTGACAACACGTAGCTGGTTCGTTTGCCGCAACATGTAACTATAGTACTTCTGCGTATTTACTCCTATTTTTGGGTATGGAATGGACATTTACGCTGGAACAATTACCTGCTGTGGCAGCTGCTTTCTGGACGGCGATGGCAGGTAAACAGACATTTACACTGGAAGGCCCTATGGGGGCGGGCAAAACCACCCTGGTAAAAGCCCTTTGTGCTGCCAAAGGGGTAAAAGGCACTACTGCCAGTCCTTCGTTTGGCATCATTAACGAATATACCTATAACAACGAACAAGACCAGGCACAAAGCATTTACCACCTGGACCTGTACCGCCTGCGCGACGAAGCTGAGGCTATCAATGCCGGGGTGGAGGATTGCCTGTACCAGGGGGCTATTTGTTTTGTAGAATGGCCGGATATTATTGCTAACCTGCTCCCACCCGGTACAGTACACCTGCAATTACAGGTTTTATCCGATCAAAAAAGGATGTTACGTGCCGGCGGCGCTTCTAACAAATAACGTATCTTTGGAGAATACGATCATTTCATACTGACAATCTTGACACCTAACATATGGAGCAAAGGCAAAAACCTGTTGTGAGTGCTGGCTTTACTTATTCACCACTGGAAGAAACGCTGGATATTGCACAAAAAAACTCCCGTTTGTTCATCGGCATACCCAAAGAAAATTCCTTCCAGGAAAACCGCATAGCGCTTACCCCCGATGCGGTAAGTATCTTAGCAGCCCATGGACATCATATTGTGGTAGAACATAAGGCCGGTGACGGATCGCATTATTATGACACGGATTACTCCGAAGCAGGCGCTGAAATCGTATACGACAAAAAAGAAGTGTTCAAGGCGGAAATTATTGTGAAATCCGCACCGCTCAACAATGACGAAATAGAGCTGCTGCGCCCCCACCAGATTGTCATCTCTCCTATTCATCTGGCTGCCCTCAAGGCACAGGATGTACAAAAGATGATGGACAAACGTATTACCCTCTTATCTTTCGAGAACCTGAAGGATGATGCAGGTACTTATCCTATTGTGCGGGCAATGAGCGAAATTGCCGGTGCGGCAGTAATGCTGCTGGCTGGCCAGTACCTCAGCAATGGCAATAAAGGGAAAGGAATCCTCCTGGGTGGTATTACCGGCATCCCCCCTACCAAAGTGGTGATCATCGGCGCTGGCATTGTGGGCGAATTTGCAGCCCGCACAGCACTGGCACTGGGGTCGTCCGTAAAAGTATTCGATAATAATATTTATAAGCTTAAACGGCTTCAAAACAATATTGGCGTACGTGTATTTACTTCTGTTATACAGCCCAAGGTATTGGCAGAACAACTCCGGAATGCCGATGTAGCAGTGGGCGCATTATCCTCCCAGAGCGGCCGTACGCCCATCGTGGTATCCGAATCCATGGTAAGTAATATGAAAGCGGGATCAGTTATTGTGGATGTAAGTATAGACCGGGGAGGCTGTTTTGAGACCTCTGAAATTACCAGCCATGAAAATCCGGTCTTCAAAAAGTATGATGTGGTGCATTATTGTGTACCTAATATCCCCTCCGGATTTGCGCGTACCGCTTCCGAAGCAATCAGCAATGTACTGATGCCCCTGCTGGTAGAAGCAGCAGACGATGGCGGCTTTGAAAACCTGGTATGGATCAAACGGGGAGTCCGCAATGGCATTTATCTCTACAAAGGTGCACTTACCAATTACCATCTCAGCGAAAAATTCAAACTGAAATATACCGACCTGGAACTACTCCTGGCGGTAAAAGGCTAAAAACAAAGCGGCCGTTCCCTTATGCTGGAACGGCCGCTTTGTTTAATACATTGCTTTCTTAAAATAACATGTACCTTACCAGCAGCTGCCAGGAGGAAACAGTAGTTTTGAGATAAGTGAGTGAAGAGAACCCATTGCTGGCATTGTACCTCCCCTCTATCTCCCACCCCTTGCAATGAATACCTATTCCCCCAATTAATGATTGCTCATATTTACGAACGCCATCCATAGCAGATTCTACTTTAACCCGTCCATCTGTATAGTTGGTGGTCATTTCATCCTTTGCAGACACTGCAAAAGCATTCCCCATACCTGCAGTTGCATAGGGTTTTACTACTTTACCGGGATAAGTATACCTCGCCAACACGTTCAATTGCAAATAGGACAATTTAAAATCTACATGATGTACACTATAATTTTCAATACCCTCAATTACACTCCCTGCTTTTATCTCTTTATAAAATAGTTCTCCATTCAATGAAAACTGCTGCCTGTTTCTGGCAACAGGAATCTCCAATGCCACACCCAGTAAAGGACCTACAGTATTATCATATTTGCCCTCTGTATATCGCTGCTGCCCCTTAAAACTATAGCTATTAGCCGATATACCCGCCAGCAAACCAAAGCTGACAGGTACCTTTTCTTTCTTTTGCGCCACAATGGCCTTGTGTGGATTTTTACAGTTATTATAACGGACAAAAATACCCTGCAGGTCGGCCTTCCGGTACGACAACCGGCTAGTGCTTTCTGCTATCTTTTCGCAATCCTGAAACAGGATAAATAATTGCTGTTTGTAATAAGGCAGGTCCTGGATACCTTTGGTACCATCCTTGTCCTCATAGCTTTTACGTATCATCTGCAATTCTTCCGCAGGATGATCTGCCCCTTCAAAAATATAATGTATGCGATCATTTTTATCCGTGTATTCATACAAGGGATAGATGCCATTGCTAATACGGGTCAGGAATACAGTATCCTCCTGATAAATCCGGGTTTCATTTCTGCTCAGGTAATCCACCGACTGAGGCGTAATATCCAGCTTTACCTGCCTGCTCACATAATTTTCATCAGGAGATACTACCCAGAACCCCTGTATATCCGCCGGTTTAAATACCTGTTCCTTACCATCTGCAGATTTGAAACTGATAACGGAAGGTGCTACCCCCCAGTTGCGGTAATCAATCAGTCCTTTCACTGAATCCTGCTGCAGGGTAATAATCCCCCCGGGGATATAATTTCGCTGTGCATAGGCAGTAGCAAGGCTACATAGCATCAAAAGGGATAAGTAAAAATATTTCATAAATAATGGATCAACAATGTGAATTACGGTACAGGTGTTTGATATTACAGCGTTAAAGACCGGATAAAAAGGCTTGCAGATTTAATCATACTAATACCTGCAAGCCTTCCGGAACACGGATTATACTTCCAGCTTATACCCCATGTAAATAGCTATAATAATGGCTATTCCCACGACAATACGGTAATAGCCCCACATTCTGAAGCCGTATTTCTTCAGTGTGCCGATAAAGAATTTAATGGCCAGCATCGCCACGATAAAAGCTACCACGTTACCGATGAACAGTAACTTGAGATTTTCCGGATGTTCTGTCAGCAGCTTATATCCTTTTAAAAGTTTATACCCTGTGGCAGCAGCCATGGTAGGCACGGCCAGGAAGAAAGAAAATTCGGCGGCCACATTACGGGTCAGTTTCTGCTGCATCCCCCCAATAATAGTGGCTGCACTACGGCTCATCCCCGGTATCAGTGCCAGACACTGAAAGAACCCAATGCGCAGTGCACGGAAGTTGTCAATTTTTTCATCCGTATCTATGGTAGGATGGTTAAACCACTTGTCTACAAAAAGCAGCACAATCCCTCCCAACAATAAGGTAACACCTACCACCATCGGACTTTCCATCAAGGCATCTATCTTATCACTGAACAAATATCCCATGATCAGTGCAGGGACTACGGCAATAATCAGTTTGATATAAAAATTCAGACGGTTCTTATCAAATACAAAAAACTTCTTCCAGTACAATACCACTACCGCCAGGATGGCGCCCAGTTGTATACATACTTCAAACAGCTTGGTAAATTCATCATTGCTGATCCCCAGTAACCAGCTGGTAATGATCATGTGCCCGGTGGATGATACCGGCAAAAACTCTGTTAGTCCTTCTACTATTGCTATAATAATAGCTTCAAATACAGTCATCGTAATTTTTACTAAAAATGAAGAATGGTTAAATCATTTGGGTATGTGGGGATATCAGACATGACATTAAAAAAAAAGCGATGAAGTTTCATCGCCAGGCTTCATGGTTGCTACCCTCATTTTACAGTTTAGGTCTGCGCATAATAGCATATACCTCTACCAGCAGGCCTAATACAATAACAATAGGTGCCAGTGTAATTCTGCGGAAACTGTATACTTCTTCAGGTTTAAAACTATTTGGATCGTTGCTGTTGCCACCGGTCATCAGGAAAAATCCGATTACCACCACTACTAATCCCACCAGCATGATCTTATAGTTCTCTTTCGGGAAAATATCACCATTAGCCACTCCTTTCTTTTCCGGAGCGCCTTCTGTGGTTACATTCTCAATAGGTTTAGCTGTTTTAGACATAAATATTATTGTTAAAATTACTTTGCTGTATTAATAAAGATCGTCCAGTTTCAGTCTCAGGTATTTCATTACTGACCGGTGCGTACTTACCAAAGATATGCAAATACCTATCACGATCATTCCCAGGAATAGTACCCCAGTCATAAAATAATCCCGCATACCGCTTAATTCCGGCAGTACCCTGTCGGCAAAATACATGATGCCTATCAAACCACCTATGGCTAGCAATGCACTGAGTGCACCGTTAATAATACTTCGTATATCAAATGGCTTGGCAATAAACCAACGGGTGGCCCCTACCATTTGCATGGTTTTAATCAGGAACCGGTTGCTGAACATGGCCAGCCGGATGGTATTATCAATTAGTACAATTACAACCAGCGCCAGCAATGCGGATATTGCCAGAATAACCAATCCGATTTTGCGCACATTCTCATTCAGCTTGGCCACCAGTGAACGCTGATAGGAAATTTCCCGCACGATGCTCTTTTCGGTAAGATTAGCTTCTACGATCTTTAAACTGTCCATATTCACATATTTAGCGTTCGCTTTTATGTTAATACTGGCATATAACGGATTGTATTGCAATAGTTTAATGAAATCTTCCCCGAACTCTTTTTGAAAATGAGCGGCCGCAGCTTCCTTGGAAACATATTCAATTGACTTGATATATGGCTTCGTTGCAATGGAGTCACGTAAAGCCAGTGCCTGGTTTTCTTTCACATTATCACGCAAGATCACCTGTATTTCAATACTTTCTTTAAAGTAATCACTTAACTTGTTGGCATGGATGACCAGTAAGCCCAGGGTTCCGAGTAAGAACAGCACTAATGCTACCCCGATGATGGAAAAGACGTATGAAGGTTTAGATTTCTTTGCTGATGATTTGCCGGATTGCGCCATTAATCTACAGTTTATGGGCGAAAATAATAAATTTTACCAGTTATGTTTAATTTTGCATCCCCAAACGTTAATTTAACATTTTTATTTTTTAATATTCAGGATCCTCATACATCCTATATATTGCAACTTATATAATCAAGATTATGGAGTATAATTTCAGGGCTATAGAGCAAAAGTGGCAGGAACAGTGGGAAAAAGCCCATGCTTACAGGGTGAGCAACAACAGTACCCGGCCTAAATGTTATGTGTTGGATATGTTCCCGTATCCTTCGGGAGCAGGATTGCATGTGGGCCACCCCCTGGGTTACATTGCTTCAGATATATATGCCCGTTATAAAAGGCTCAAAGGGTTTAATGTACTGCACCCGATGGGATATGATGCTTTTGGCCTGCCGGCAGAACAATATGCCCTGGAAACAGGCCAGCACCCGGCTGTAACCACTGAGGAAAATATTAAAACGTTCCGTAAGCAACTGGATAACATTGGCTTTTGTTACGACTGGGACCGCAAAGTAAACACCAGCGAACCAGGCTATTACAAATGGACACAATGGATCTTCCTCCAGATATTTGAAAGCTGGTACAATCGTCAAACCCAGCAAGCGGCCCCCATTTCGCAGCTGATCGCTATTTTTGAGCAGGAAGGCAATGCAGGGTACGAATGCCCCGGCGACCGTACCATACAGTTTACCGCCACAGAATGGAAAGCATTTAATGAGGTAGAACAACGGGAAATACTGATGCATTACCGCCTGGCTTTCCTGGCTTATGCAGAAGTAAACTGGTGCCCGGCATTAGGTACCGTACTGGCCAACGATGAAGTGATCAATGGTGTGAGCGAACGCGGCGGCCATCCGGTAATCAAAAAGAAAATGCGGCAATGGTTCCTCCGGATCACGGAATATGCCAACCGCTTGCTGGAAGGCCTGGAAACAGTGGCTTTCAGCGATGCGATGAAGGAAATGCAACGCAACTGGATCGGTAAAAGCCAGGGCGCAGAAATAACGTTTGCGATCAAAGGAGCGCCTGTACATCAAAACCTGGTAGTATATACTACCCGCCCTGATACCATTTTCGGAGTCGATTTTATGGTGATAGCGCCGGAGCATGACCTGGTACAACAGATTACGACTCCTGCACAGCAGGCGGATATTGAAAAATACCTGGCTTACGTACAAAGCCGCTCCGAAAGAGAGCGTATGGCGGAAGTAAAACAGATTACCGGCTGCTTTACCGGCGCCTATGCCATCAATCCTTTTGATGGCAGGGAAATTCCCATATGGATCTCCGAATACGTACTGGCAGGCTATGGTACCGGTGCGATCATGGCGGTGCCTTGTGGCGACCAGCGCGACTTCCTCTTTGCCAGGCACTTTAATATCCCCATTACCAACATTGTGGGCGATGATTATACCGGCGAAGAAGCTAATCCTACCAAAGAAGGCATATTGCAAAACAGCGGTTTCCTGAATGGTATGGAAATGAAACCTGCTATGGAACTGGTGATCAGCAAGCTGGAAGAAATGGGTATCGGCAAACGGCAGATCAATTATAAAATGAGAGATGCCGGATTCAGCCGGCAGCGCTACTGGGGTGAACCTTTCCCAATCGTCTATAAAAACGGTATCCCCTACGCAATAGACGAGAAAGACCTGCCACTGGAATTACCCCATGTGGAAAACTATAAACCCGGAGAAGAAGGCGAAGGTCCCCTGGCCAATGTAACAGATTGGGTTAATGTAGCTCCCGGCGTAATCAGGGAAACCAACACCATGCCCGGCTATGCCGGCAGCAGCTGGTACTTCCTCCGCTATACCGACCCACATAATAATAAAACGTTTGCCGACCGGAAAGCAACCGACTACTGGAACCAGGTAGACGTATACGTAGGTGGTACAGAACACGCGGTAGGACACCTCCTTTACTCCCGCATGTGGACAAAAGTGCTGTATGACCTGGGTCATATAGGTTTCGATGAGCCTTTCAAAAGACTCATTAACCAGGGTATGATCGGGGGCAGCTCCAGACTTGCTTATCGTATCAGAGGTACGAATAAGTTTGCGTCACACGGCCTGAAAGACCAGTACGAAACAGATGAACTGCACGTAGATGTAAACATCGTAGACGGCCTGGAATTAAATATGACTGCCTTTAAAAAGTGGAAGCCTGATTATCAGGATGCTGAGTTTATACTGGAAGATGGTAAATATATCTGCGGTTCTCTCAATGAAAAAATGAGTAAACGCTTGTTCAATACCGTCAATCCAAACGACCTGGTAGAAAAATACGGTGCTGATACTTTCCGCATGTACGAAATGTTTCTTGGCCCCGTGGAGCAGTCCAAACCCTGGGATACCAAAGGCATAGAAGGGGTGCACCGCTTCCTGAAAAAATTGTGGCGGCTCTTTGCAGATGAACAAAAAGGATTGATCGTAAAATCAGATGATCCTACACCGGAAGAACTGAAAATACTGCATAAAACCATTCAGAAAATCGATGCCGACAGTGATAACTTCTCTTACAATACTGCGGTAAGCCAGTTTATGATCTGTGTAAATGAGCTGGCATCACTGAAGTGCCATAAAAGGTGTATCCTGGAACCATTGCTGGTACTCCTCACTCCTTTTGCACCGCATATCAGTGAAGAGCTCTGGCAGTTAATGGGCAATACCACCAGTATACTGGACGCTGCTTATCCGGTGTACAATGAACAATACACCAAAGAAAGCACCTTCAATTATCCCATTGCGATCAATGGCAAAACCCGCACTGAAATAGGATTTGCACTGGATGCAGATAATGCAGCGGTAGAAAAAGAAGTAATTGCCAATGAAGTAGTGCAGAAATGGCTGGAAGGCAAAGCCCCTAAAAAGGTGATCATCGTAAAAGGCAGGATGATTAACGTAGTTATCTAAGCCAAACAATAATACGCTGGCAGGGAATACAACTGTGAATATTTCACCATTGTATTCCCTGCTTTTTTTATACTGCTATATTAATGCATTCCTCCCAGGTTAAGGTTGGCCAGAATAATACCACAGGTAGATAACCCTACCAGCAAAATAATACCTGCTGATAAGAACAATACCTTTCCCCATTGCGTTTTTCCCATGATCATAAGCACAATAGCTGCCAATACATACACAGCTACTACTACCATTGCAAAGATGCCGGCCATCAGAATTCCCTCATCACTTGAAATGGTCAGCAATAACAATGGGATACCCGGAAATAGAGTAGTATACAATACCAGTTTAAAGAACTCGCTCATAACTACAGTGTATTAGTGGTGATTACAGGATGTTCCCGCTCTTTTTGCAGTTCCTTCAGATAGTTTTCCTTATCATCCCGGTAAAACAGGTTCATCGTTTCAAAAGGAATGATACGGCCATCTTTATGTACAATATGTACGCAGGATTTTTTGATAGCCCGCACATCAAAATCATACGCATCTATAAACCGCATGATCACTATCCGGAACAGATTGTTGTAATCGAGTCCCGGCGCCTGTACCTGTGGCAAACAACACAACAATGACTGCATATCATTTACTGCTGCGTCAGTAGAGATACCGGTACTGAATATTTTGAGAATATGCCGGTGCAGGTTTTCATCCTGCTCGTATACAATCGTGTTTTTTGAATTGTTTAACAGCACAGCAGGATCTACATAACGGGTAAGTGGAAATACCTGTCCGTCTATCTTTAAAGCATACGCCATCGCCAATGCATCCGGATTACAAGGTACCGGTATCAGATCATTTTCATTAAAAACCGGTGATTGTGCCAGGATCCTTTGCCGCACTTCTGTAAGGGTGATCCTGTCGGTAGCCGGATTAAAGTCATCCACCCGGCCGGCAATTTGTGTGGGTTGGAAAGTAACACCCCGCACACACCGCTGCTGCAAGGCATAATCAATGACAGCTCCCAGCTCATCATCATTCACGCCTTTCTGAAGTGTCACTACCAGCGTAGTACTCAGGTTAAACTCATTCAGGTGAGCCAGTGCCTGCTTACGGATAGCTGTCATATCCTTTCCCCGCATTCTTTCCAGTGCCTCCGGTTTAAAGGAATCAAACTGCAGGTAGATCTCAAAGTCGGGCATATAGGAGGCCAGCCGCTCCACAAATGCTTTATCCTTTGCAATACGGATGCCGTTGGTGTTTACCATAATATGCCGGATAGGCTTTGTTTTGGCAATATCCAGGATTTCAAAAAACTGCGGATGTATCGTAGGCTCTCCTCCGCTGATCTGTACCACATCCGGAATCCCTTCGTTCTCCACAATAATATCCAGCATCCGTTCTATCTCTTCCAGCGTACGGTGCTCTCCGTAATGTGGGGAGGACATCGCATAACAGGTAGGGCAGGTAAGATTACAACGATCCGTTACTTCGATCACACTCAGGCAGGAATGCTGCTCATGATCCTGGCAAAGCCCGCAATCATAAGGGCAACCATAATGCGTGCGTGTATTGGTTTTTAATGGTGCCTCTGAGGGTTTGTTATAATTACGCGTGTTTTTGTAATAGGCAATGTCCGTAGCAATCAATACTTTTTCTGTGCCATGATGTGCACAGTGTTTGATCATATACACCTTTTCATCTTCAAAAATAACTTTTGCATCTACCCTGCGCAGGCAGGTACTACAGATGCTTACCGTAAAGTCGTAGTAAGTGTATTTTTTTTCAGGCATATTCCTTTTTAATTAAACGGGTTGGGTAAAAAATGGAAGGTGAATAATAAAGCAATCCTGCCAGACAGGCCAATTGTATAGATCCCATGCCCAGCAGGTACCGGTAGCCGGGTTTGATATAATCCAGCAAAAACCGGAACAGCAGATAAGCAATCATCAATATTTTAAACTGCGCACCGGATACCAGCGTATACCTTTTGCGCAACCAGTTGAGCCCTATCCATAGCAATACCAGGAAAACAATTTCATACAATGCTACGGGATGCCGTAATACCTCATCCCCCAGATGCATTCCCCAGGGCAAGCTGGTAGCCACTCCATAGGTTTCTTCATGTACCCCCATACTGAAACAACCGATGCGCCCGATAATCATGGCCAGTATCAATGGCCTGGTAAACAAATCCCCGGAAGAATGCCGTTCTCCTATCCCCCACTTCATCAGCTCCACACCTGCCAGTCCTCCCAGCAAACCACCTACTATTGTTTTACTCTGGTAAACGTACAACAGGATATTCGGGACCTGCATAATGTCCAGCGGATTTTCCAGAGCACCTAACAACCGGCTGCCCAACAAGGCCCCAAAGATGGCCCCTATGATCACCCAAATGCGGTTTTCCTGTGGGATAAGATCTCCCTGCCTTTTACGCAGGTACAGGAAATACCGGAACCCGACAAACATCCCTAAAGATTCCAGGATGGCATGCAGGGGTACCTGTAATGAAAATATGGGCAACGTAACTGGAAAATGCACCGGCGCCGGTAATTTGGTTTCATTCACAATTTACGGGATCAATTGACTACCGGAAAGAATATTTTCTTCCGGCTGTAAAGTATCTCATCCGGATATAAAATTCTAAGAGAGAAAACGTATATTGTTAAGTTATTTCATAGCGTGCTAACAATATGGCAATATGCTACAGGAGATCTTACAAAAATATCAACCAGGGTTTAAACAGGTAGTAGAAATCACGCCCGGCCTGGAGCGTTTATTGCTGATGGACTTCACCAGTGGCAACACTACCCTCACTAAAACCATTCTTGCTGATACGGACAAATTTTGCAGATACGTTACTACACAGTTGCAGCAATCCGGCTGCCGGCTCGGCATTGGCGGATATGGCGAACACCGTACTATTTATGCGATCAGCCCGCATTTTGATGCCGGAGAAGAACCCCGCCGCTTACATTTAGGCATTGACGTATGGGGAGCCGCAGGCACGCCGGTGTATGCGCCGATGAACGGACATATACACAGCTACCGGTTCAACGACCGCCTGGGTGACTATGGGGCTACCATCATTCTCCAGCATGTGCTCGATGGATATACCTTCTATACTTTATATGGACACCTGGGACTGGCCAATCTTCAGGGATTGTATGAAAACATGCCGGTAGCAGCCGGGCAGCTCCTGGCCCATTTTGGACAACCTGCCGAAAATGGGCACTGGCCGCCACATCTCCACTTCCAGATTATCAAAGACCTTTATGGCAACCGGGGTGATTTTCCAGGGGTATGCCGCTACAGCGAAAGAGAAAAATACCTGCAAAACTCTCCCGATCCCGATGTTATCCTGCAAATGAACCAATACATAGGAGGACTGTAAGGCTACATACTACGCCAACACCATAACAATGCCAGCTACCAGTCATCAAATAATGACATGGTAACTTTAATTCCTGTGTGATCATTTGTACTTTGCAATCTGTAATTGATCTACGTAATTATATTAAACCCGTATTTGTATGAGAAAGTTATTGTTGCTGTGTATATTGTTTTTTATGAATGGCGTGCTAATGGCGCAAACACCCTTGCATGTGATGACCTTTAATATCCGGATGAATACACCACATGACAGTCTGAATGCATGGCCTCACCGGAAAGATAAGGTGGCCAGCCAGGTATTATTTCATGAAGCTCATCTGCTGGGCGTTCAGGAAGCACTATACGAACAAATGACCGACCTGAAAGAAAGATTACCACAATATAAATACATTGGAGGCGGACGTGATGATGGTAAAAATGCAGGCGAGTTTTCCGCTATCTTCTATGATACCACCCGTTTACAGCTGCTTGACAGCAAAACGTTCTGGCTTTCTGAAACACCGGATGTACCCGGCAGTAAGGGATGGGATGCTGCGATTACCCGTGTGGTAACCTATGGTAAATTTAAAGACCGGAAAACCAAAAAAATATTCTTCCATTTTAATACCCACTTTGACCACATCGGCAAAATTGCCCGCCGGGAAAGTGCAAAATTCTTATTACAGCAAGTACATACCATCGCTGGTAAAATACCTGCTATCATTACCGGCGACTTTAACGCTACTCCGGATGACGAACCGATCCAGGTAGTCATGAATGCAAATGATCCCTTGCATTTTACAGATAGCAAAGCTATCAGCCAGATGCCGCATTATGGCCCTACAGGTACTTTCAACGCCTGGCATTTTGCAGAACGGGACGACCGGCCTATTGACTATATCTTCCTGAAAGGAAAATTCAAGGTAAAAAAACATGCAACTATCTCTGAAACATGGAAAGGCAGATATGCTTCTGACCACTTCTCTTTGTATAGTGAAATAGAAGTATTGTAATCATACGACCCTTAAAAAAGGAGCGGCTCCCTGATAGAGAGCCGTTCCTTTTTTTATTCTCCCCGTTCACTTACGGGGCCTAATCTTTCGGGCGTATCCTTTCCATCTACAATAGATCTTGCACTTACTGCAATGGCCTTAATAATACGGGTGATATTCTCCATATCCAGGCTGGCTATCTCATCTTTTACACTATGATATAGCTCATCTTTATCTATTTGTGTAGTAGAAATGGTATGTGCAGGTACCCCCAGCTTGGCCAGCGTGGCATTGTCAGAGCGGTAAAACAATTGCTGCTCCGGATAAGGGTCCGGATGGAAGTTGAAATCAGATCCTACTAAATTACGTTGCAGTATTTTACCAAAGTCAGACCGCTCAAACCCGGTAATGAACGCACTGTTTTTCCCAAATTTAGATTCCTTCCCTATCATTTCTATATTAAACATGGCTACAATACTGGCGGGGTCCAATTGGCGTGAAAAATACTGTGAACCATAACCGCCAATTTCTTCTGCGGTAAAGGCTACAAATACAAGCGTACGTGCCGGTGCAGGCTTCCGCTTTTTGAAATAATCTGCCAGCATAATTACCGCTGTAACACCCGATGCATCATCATCTGCACCATTAGCGATACTGTCCTGCTCCATTGGTTCCATAATACCCAGGTGATCATAATGCCCGGAGAATATCACATATTCTGATGCTTTGCTTTTGCCAGGAATAACTCCAACAATATTACTAAGGGCATATGATTTCAGTTCCTGTGTTACTGACAGCTGCCAGTTATGAATAGCTGTATCTCCTTCTTCTTTTAATACAAACACGATGCTTTTAGTACTATCCCCCTGCGTTGCTTCCGCCTCACTGTTGGCATACTGGCGGTGTTCGGATATTTGATTAAACAATTCTTTTTGTGAGGCATCTACCCACACTACTTCACTGCGTTCTATTTTACGTGCTCTTCTTAATACACTAAAAAGGTCGGCCTGGCTGGCAGCAGCAGTAATTTCCACCCGGCTGTCCTGGTTCCAGTCAATGCTTTTGGCAGTACCTTTAATAATCAATGGGCGGGTTACCACTGCACCATTTATAGTAAGTTGTATACTCGCCGGTGTTAATCCAAACATCGTAAAGGATTGCCGGAAATCTTTCGCTTCGGGCAAAGGTTGTAAGCCGGCCTTCTTAAATTCGGCTTCCACAAACCGGGCAGCTTTTTCAATACCTGGTTCAAATGTTTTACGGCCTTCCATATCATCTGCCGCCAGTGTGCTGATGATCCTGGTTACGGTTTCTTTCTTAATGTTTTGTGCATCTGCGGAGCTATATGCCAGGCATATGGCCAGTCCGAGTAAACATCGTGTGCGCCTCATAGTTGGTTGGTGTTATAGACTTATTAGTTATTTGTTGTTTTCACCTGTGTCTTCATGGCTTTGCCAGCCACCGGATCTTCCGCAATCGTTGCGAAGCTTTCCAATATGGCTTTATAATCCTGGCCAAAGGCAACAGGTACCATTTTACCTTCCGGCGAAATTAAAACTTTTGTGGGGTATCCGTTGATCTTATAATTGCCCTGTACTTTATTATCTGATAACAGTACCGGCATTGTGTAATGATGAGCTTCCATAAATTGCCGGACAGTGTTTTGCTCATCATGACAGGCAATACTCAGGAAAGCAGTATTAGAATATTTCCCGTCAGCAATATCTTTGGCTAATGCATTGACTTCCGGCATTTCTGCCCTGCAGGGGCTACACCAGGTACCCCAGAAATCTATCAGTAACCATTTGCCTTTATAATCAGCCAACCGTACCTGCTTATCTTCCAGATTCTTTAATGCAAAATCCGGTGCAGTGGCCCAGCCTTTTAATATCACTTTGTGCAGGTAGTCATTAAATGATTTATTGGGAAAATGCTGCCGGAAAAAAGCCGCCACATCTTTAATCCGCAAGGGAGCTGTTTGTAACTGGGCAGTCATTACCTGCAAGGCTTCTTCCGGATTCCCATAATCTGTCAATGCGGAGGCCAGGTCTTCCCGGTAATCTTCCTTAGCCCCCAGCACCGCACGGTCATAAAAGCTGGCATATGCCTTTTCATCTTCGTGCTGTGGGGCATATGCAGCCGCCTGTACCAGGTAGCCCAATGCGGCTTTCTTATCCTGTGGCCATGCGTGATCATACTTCAGTTTATAGGCATGTGCCAGTAGTTGTTTGTTGATTATTCTGGTATCTCGTAACCGTTGAGCAGTAGTATCTGCCTGATCGGCTTTCAGCCTGGTTATTTCCTGATCCAGTAGTCGTGCGGCAGCAGCAGACATGCCGGCCTTTTCCATCAGTTGACAGGTTAACATGGCGTACCTTCCGGAACGCCCATACCATAGCGCTGCTTTGCCGGATGCAGCAAATGCATCAGCTACTGCCTGCAACTGCTTTTTATCGCCATTGGCCTGCTGTGCCAATGACCACAGGTGTAATGGTCGCAGGGTAGCCAGCAGCAGACTGTCTTTCTCTTTCATGGCCAATTGCAATATAGCATCTGCCATCGGATGATCTTTCTTTTCAAACTCCTGGGCATAGGAATCATGTACCCAGTCTACCAGCCTTCCCTGGTTATGCAATGCTTTCATAATGGCCAGTGCAGTATCCTTATTTTCGTGCTGTGCATCCTGTAATTTATTATGTAAATGCATGGAACTTCCTGCAAGGCTGTTTATAGGTGTAGTTGCCAGTAATTGGTCGTACCACTTTCTGAAGTAAGGACTCCGCATATTATTCAGCTTGTCCAGCTTTCTCATCCGGTAAGTGCTGTCTCCTGCATATTTCGGATCGTTTACCTGGAAAAAGCGGACAATTTTGGCGCTGTCCATTTCCCTTCCATCAGCACCTTTCAGGCTATCGCTCTGATAGCTGAGATATATCAGTGTATTGATATAATCCCAGTTCAGTACCGGTGCTGTCAAGGGCGCTGTTTGCCCGGTAATAACGGTATTCCAGCGCATACTATCTGCCCTCCCTTTCTCTTCCCTGGCAGTATCATTACGCATAACCAAGCTGCTTTGATAATGCTGTAACATGCTCATATGCTTCCCTGCAACATAATTTATCTCTGTTGAAGAAACATAAGGTCGCAGTTCAGCCTGTGGTGTACTGGCAAAAGTAGTCATCCCTTTATGCACCGCATTTCCCCGTATGCTTATATTATCAGGGTTTTCTTTTGTAACAGTATAGGTGATATTATCCTGCTGCCAGGAAAAGCCGGTTTCCTGTTGCACGGGTAATGGTGGGAAAAGCGATTGCAGGCTGGCCTGCAAGCCCGTGCCTATATTATATGCGAGGATCTCCTCCATGCTCTTTGAAAGGTGCCATTTACGCGCACCTTTGATTTTCAGAGCATCCAGGTTCCATATTTCAAGTAGCGATCCGTTCTTGTTTAAAGTGATCCGCACTACCTGCTGCAGCAGCGCCAGGTTATCATACAGTCTGGAATCATTGTACTCCCATGTATGCAGGTTGTCTGTATCAAATATTGTTTTGCGTCCGCCCTGTACATCTGTTACTTGCAGGTTCAGTAATGTAATGTCCAGGAAATAATTACCCGTCTTTTGCCGGCTGGTAACCGTTATCTTATAGGTTCTGTCCTCCTGGCGTGAAAATGCAGTATGTTGTACCTTGCCGGACACTTTACAATACCAGGTATCGCCATTGTTGAACTGATAGGATTGGGCAAAACAGGGTATAGCAAACAGGGTGGTTAAAACAAGCAGGCATAGCATGCGCATACGCAATAAGATTAAGGGATGTTAGATTACCTGGTAATATATACATTTTTCCAGATAGTTTATAAAATGGGGAACACTGTCAGGCAGGGAATAATTATGTACTTTTGAGCACTTGCATTTACTATGTCCAATCCAAATTTACGACCAGACGAGAACAGACTCAGCGCCGCTGAAAAAGAATTTGAGAACAGCATACGTCCCCGGGAGATCCTTGATTTCTCCGGGCAGGACCAGATTATTGACAACCTGAAAATATTCATTAAGGCGGCTAAGATGCGGGGAGAGGCACTGGATCATGTGCTTTTTCATGGCCCTCCGGGGTTGGGAAAAACCACGTTGTCCCGTATTGTGGCCAATGAACTGGGCGTAAACATTAAGGAAACCTCCGGTCCGGTAATTGAAAAGCCGGGAGATCTGGCGGGGTTGCTTACCAACCTGGAGGAAAAGGATGTATTATTTATTGATGAAATACACCGGCTCAGCAATGTAGTGGAAGAGTACCTGTATTCTGCTATGGAAGATTACCGGATAGATATCATGATAGATACAGGTCCTAATGCACGTTCTGTACAAATCAATCTGCACCCGTTTACGCTGATAGGCGCTACCACCCGCTCAGGTTTACTGACGGCGCCACTCCTCTCCCGTTTTGGTATTAAGTCCAGGCTGGAATATTACAGTACCGCTACCCTGCAAAAGATCATCTGGCGGGCAGCGGGGCTGTTACAAACAAAGATCACGTCCGATGCAGCTACGGAAATAGCCGGCCGCTCCCGTGGTACTCCCCGTATTGCCAACGGTTTGTTAAGGCGGGTACGTGATTTTGCCATGGTAATAGGCAATGGCGTCATTGACCTGGACATTGCCAAACATAGCCTTAAAGCATTAAGTGTGGATGAATATGGCCTGGACGAAATGGATAACCGCATCCTCCACGTCATCATCGAAAACTTTAAAGGAGGTCCTGTAGGTATTACCACCATCGCTACAGCCGTAGGAGAAGAACCGGGAACCTTGGAAGAAGTGTATGAACCATTCCTGATCCAGGAAGGATTTATCAAAAGAACCCCCAGGGGCCGTGAAGTAACTGAAAAAGCATATACTCATCTGGGCAAAACCCCTCATCGGGGCGGGCCGAATATGCTTTTTTAAAAAGCTATTAGCTGTTAGCAGTTAGCTTTTAGCTTAATGCAGCGAAGAAGAGCTGCGAGCAAAATGCTGCGGGTCATACCTTATCCTATGCTTGAAGCATAGTTAAAGCATGGTTAAAGCATAGTTAGAGCATAGATAGAGCATAAGAAGCTATGAAACAGAATATGGCACAAGGCATGTTGTGTAGCAATATTACCACACATAACATCCGCTGCATTAAGCTAAAAGCTAATAGCCAAAAGCTAACAGCTAATCCTTTACTACCAAACGGAATCCATTTCCGTGGATATTTACTATTTCGATATTAGGATCGTCTTTCAGGTACTTACGCAGTTTGGCGATATAAACGTCCATACTACGGCCATTGAAGTAAGTATCACTGCCCCATATCTTTTTAAGGGCCAGTTCTCTTGGCAGCAGGTCGTTTTTGTGTTCGCACAGCATATGGAGCAATTCATTCTCCTTGGGCGAGAGGGTATGCGTCGTTTCTCCATCGCTGGCCAGTGTACGCAGGCGGGAATTGAAAGCATATTTACCTATCTGGAATTCATGCAGTTCTTCTTCCTTATTGTTCAGCTCCTGGTTACGTTTCAGGATAGCTTTTATTTTAAGTAACAGCAGTTCACTGTCAAATGGTTTGGCAATATAATCGTCTGCTCCCAGCTTGTATCCCTGGATAATGTCTTCCTTCATGGTTTTGGCCGACAGGAAAAACAGGGGAATATCGGGGTCTACATCACGGATCTCTTCCGCCAGTTTAAAGCCGTCCATGTTGGGCATCATAATATCCAGCAGGCAGATATCAAATTTTGCCCGGCGGAAAGCTGCCAGTGCCAGGATACCATCCCTGCATAATTCTACCTCATAGTCATTCAGCTCCAGGTAATTTTTCAGTACCATGCCCAGGTTGGTGTCATCCTCGGCTAGCAATATGTTTGGTTTACGTTCTTCCATAGTTATAATGGCTTGATTAATAACAAATATAATGGATTTTAGGCCAAGGTACGCTGTATACGTTGCGTCAGGCCTTTGTTTTGCTGCTGATTCCAGCTTAATAGTCCGCCGGTTGCAGTCCCTGTCGTCTTTTCAACGTTTTGTTAAAAATTATCGTGTACAGCAGTGGCTTTCAGGGGGAAGTCTGTTAAACCGGTATCATCCACACAGTAGCCCTGGAGAAGGACTGTTAACGTTTATCCAGCAACGAAGTAAAGTCGTACCGCAGGTTTTTATAATCTACCATATCTACTTTTATGCTTCCTACAGAAATGGGACTATCCACCCGTAATGGCACTTTGTTAGCATCATCACTTACCCATACGGTCATTTTTTCCCCACCTTCAAAAATGGTTCCTTTAATCAGCAGGGGTTTGAATTTAATAGCGCGGAACTTTCCAAAACGGGTACTGACCTCCTCTTTCCCCATATAACGGATATAGATATCATATACCTGGTCATCCAGGAACATGGCAAAAGGGATTTTATCTCCCGGATTATATTTGCTGAAATCAATATTGCGGGCATAATAGATGGCACTGATCACATCCTGCACACAAGGGGGCACCGAAAATGTACCATTGGTACTGGTAGCCTGGTGCTGTGCCTGGTTAAACACTACATTATTATAGATTTTATACCCCCCTTCATTTACATTGCGCAGGAATTTAAGGGGTTGCATCGTAGCGGTATCAATAAAGCTTTCATACCTGTCCCGTACTTTAAAGATCCAGTCGTAGGTACGGAAGGTTTTTCCATCACCGATGACATGGTACACATCCCTGCCGGCAAACTTTTCCAGCTGGCAGTTAAACGTAGCTTCTCCGGCACCAACAAACAGCTTGCCGAGGTTGTAATACACCTTGAACGTGATACTTTCTCCCGCATTAAAGCTGGTATTTCTGATACTGCAAAAGTCAGTACGCTGTTGTGCTTTAACTGGAGGGATAACAGTTAACCCAAAAAGTAAGAGTAGAACATACCTCATTGATGGAAGCTATTTTTCCTTGAAAATTTTTACCCCTAACAACAGCACACTTCCTAAAACTGCCGGCAGTACCAGGTTAATCAGCCATATGCCTACTGTAGCGGCAACGATGGCGGCGGTATTGGCACTTAACAGACCCATAAAGTAAATACTCACTTTTCCTCTCAATCCTAATTCGGCAATAGCAATCGTAGGAACCAGTGCCATTACGAGGTAAATTACGCTATTTAGCAGTAATCCCTGCCACCAGATAAACTCCAGCCCGAATGCATCAAGCAAAATCAAATACTGTGCCGAGAAGACCAGGTATCTGATGGCCGAAAGCAGTAACAAACTCTCCAGATCACCGGTAGAATAACGGAGGATGATCTGTACAAATACCTTCGCTTTACGGAGGAAAGGTATTTTCTCAAATATGGCTACAATGATCTGCAACCGAAAATATAACAATATGGTCAGCAGACAAATAAAGATCAGGACCCCTACCAGTATTTTTTCCCAGAAATTAGGGGCAAAATAGCCGTCATCCTTTATCAGTGGGAAGTTATTGATATAGTAAATCATACCAATTAACCCAAAGATAATAGTGACAATGAGCTGGCTGAAGCTACCTACAATGGTAGCGGCAATAGCTTTTAATTTATTGCGGTTGCTCAGGTACAGAATACGGCCACCGTACTCCCCTATACGGTTTGGGGTATTGATAGACAGGGATACGCCGGAAAGGATGGCACTGAATGATCGCAGGAAAGAGATGTCTTCCAGGGGTTTTACCAGTTTCTGCCACTTACGGGCTTCCAATCCCCAGTTACAAAACATCAGGAGCAATACCAATACCATGGCTATCCACCCTTTCTGTTCCAGGGTATCCATGATATGTACCAGTGACGATTGCAGGTTAGGTTGGTGCTTCAGTTGTGAGTATATCGACCAGGCTAACCAGGCAAAAAGCACGGACCCTAATAAGTAATTGAGAATTATTTTGGTACTTTTGTTCAGACATCAAGATTTTGGCAAAAATAAACCGTGGTTGGCAAACAATTCAAAAATAATTCTCGGCATAGATCCAGGAACCTTGGTAATGGGCTATGGCCTTATAAAGGTAGAGGGCAAGAGAGCGAGCATTATTGATATGAATGTGGTGAAATTGTCGAAACATAAGGATCATTATGAGCGGTTACAATTGATCCATGCCCGTGTTCATGATGTGATACAACTGTATAAACCAGACTGTTGCGCTATTGAAGCTCCCTTTTTTGGCAAAAATGTGCAAAGTATGCTCAAGCTGGGCCGGGCCCAGGGTGTAGCCATTGCCACTGCCATGCAGGCCGGTTTGACGGTAGCAGAATATTCCCCGAAAAAAGTAAAGCAGTCTATTACAGGTAATGGTAATGCAGATAAGGAACAGGTTTGGCTAATGCTGCAACGCATTCTCCAATTAGCAGAACGCCCTGACTACCTCGATGCATCCGATGCGCTGGCTGTAGCAGTTTGCCACTTCTTTCAAGGGTCTGGTCTATCCACCATACCTTCCACCGCAAATGGAAAGGTGGGTAAATCCAAGGCAAAAGGCTGGGAACAGTTCCTTCAGCAATACCCTGGCAGGATCAATGGATAACAGCTCTGATCATAAAAAGGTTATTTCATTAATTGCGAAATTGTATTTACTTTGGTTAAAATTCTCCATACCACTAAGCTTATTGGTATTATGATCCGGGAAATAAGCTATACTATGAAAAATGTTCATCAAGAACGCTTAACCGCGGGCATACAGAGAGTTTTATGATTTATCATCCTCACAAAAAGATATGAAAGCACGAATCCTATTGGTTGAAGATGATCAACATATTGGCGCGGTAACAAAGAAAAAACTGGAAGAGGTAGGCTATGAAGTAGTACATAGCATAGATGGACAAGTGGCCTGGGAGCAATTCCAGCTGCGCACTTTTGACATTTGTTTACTCGACGTAGTAATGCCTAAAAAGGACGGCTTTACACTGGCCCAGCAAATCCGCCACAAAAACGATCTGATTCCCATCCTGTTCCTCACCTCTAAATCTATGGATGAGGACAAAATCACCGGCTTTAAAACCGGGGCAGATGACTATATCACCAAACCTTACAGCATGCAGGAACTGCTGATGAGGATTGAAGTATTCCTGAAAAGGACCATGGCCCCTGTTCCTGAAAAAGGGAAAGTGTATACTATAGGAGGACTTACCTTTGACTATAATGACCTGCGCCTGAAAAATGAAAACGACAGCATTTCCATTGCCCTGACACAAAAAGAAGCCGACCTCTTGCGATTCTTATGTGATAACCCCAACAAAACCCTCAAACGGGATGAAATACTGTTCCATGTATGGGGGAAGGATGACTACTTCCTGGGACGTAGCATGGACGTATTTATTACCAAACTCAGGAAACACTTCAAATCAGAACCAGACGTAAAACTGGAAACGTTGCACGGCGTTGGCTTCCGATTTAATATCCCTTCAAAATAGTCATTATTTTTTCCTGTACCCCTGTAAATTCTTCCGGCGATAATTTAAGCTTCGAACGGCTGAAATTCATGTCATCCATAGAATTGATAGGAATCAGGTGCATATGCGCATGGGGGACTTCCAATCCTACGACACTGATGCCTACACGATTACAGGGAAATGCAGCTTCCAGCGCCCTGGCTATAGGTTTCGCAAAGAGCAGCCATTCCGCCAGGTAATTATCGGGTGTATCGAAAAACTTATCTACCTCTACTTTAGGCACGATCAGGGTATGCCCTAACACCAAAGGAAAAATATCCAGGAAAGCATAAAAATGCTCATTCTCTGCAATCTTGTAACTTGGTATCTCGCCCTTGATAATTTTAGTGAAGATGGTCATAGTTAAAGCTTTTAGCTGTTAGCTATTAGCTGTTAGCATTTCACGCAACCGTCTGCTTTACGGTATGTGGCTAAAGGCTAACAGCCAATAGCTAACAGCTAAAAAAAGGGCCTGCGCACAAACGCAGACCCTGCAAATATCGTGAAAAGCACTATATAGTAATATCTTCTATTTTAAACTTCAGGGTGCCATTAGGCGCCTGTACATCTGCAACTTCCCCTATCTGCTTGCCAAGCAATCCCTTCCCTATCGGTGAGGTGCTGGAAATCTTACCCGCTTTCAGATCAGCTTCCTGCTCTGACACGATCTGATAAGTAAACGTCTTTTTATTAGCCATATTGGTAATCGTTACCTTACACAATATGGATACCTTGGAAGTATCTATAGAATCCGCTTCTACTATACGTGCAGTGGCAATAGCATTTTCCAGCACGGCAATCCTTGCTTCGTGCATGCCTTGCGCCTCCTTAGCGGCATCATATTCTGCATTTTCCTTTAAGTCCCCTTTTTCTCTTGCTTCGGCAATTGCTTTTGCAATTTCTGACCTCCCTTTTGTTTTGAGCTGCGTTAGCTCGTTTCTCATTTGCTCAAGGGTTTCTTTCTTAACGTAGTTTATGCCAGACATAACCTCTGTTTTAATAGTATAATAAAAAAAAATCAACGCCTCCATTTGCACAGAAGCGTTGTAAATCGTGTTAACGCAAATATAATAAATTTTTATTTACAGAGCAGCAATAATAAGCCGCCAGCTCACACATATATACATTTGTAAATTAAAATTAAATACACTTTGTATATATGTAGTAAGCAATCAAATATAGCGGCCATCCGCCGGAAAAACGTCCTGTTAGCTGCGGTTCAGGCAACAACAGGTTTTAAAGTATGTTTAGTTTTTTTAATACAAACTTAGCCATCTTTACACTGGCTTCATGAGAATACCCTGCAATGTGTGGCGTCAGCATCACATTAGTTGCATGCAACAGATAATCAAACTGTTGCTTTTCTATTGCAGTATAGGTATCCAGCTTTTCATTCTCCAGTACATCCAGGCAGGCTCCCCTTACAGTGCCTGCTTCCAAAGCCGCTATCAGGTCGGCAGTGTGAACCACCTTCCCCCTGGAAGTGTTGATAAACCACACCGGCTTGGCAAAGGCGTTAAAAAAGGCGGCATTAGCCAGGTGATGTGTTTCTGCAGTCAGCGGCAAATGCGTGCTTACCACATCTGCCTCCGCATAGATCTGCTCCAGGCTGGCCTGCTCTACCTCAGCGGTACTGAATCCGGATTTATACTTGTCATAAGCCAGTATATTCACATCAAACCCCTTCAGCTTATGGGCAAATGCACTACCGGTATGACCATACCCGATAATACCTACCGTTTTACCATTCAGCTCAAATCCCCGGTTGCCATCACGCTCCCAGATTCCCTGCCGCAGCTCCAGGTTGCTTTTCAGCAGATTATTCATCAGACACAGCAGCATTCCCAAAGCCTGCTCTCCCACCGCATCACAATTGCCTTCCGGGCTACTGGCGCAATGTATCCCCTTACTCTCTGCATATGGCACATCTATCAGCTCCATCCCCGACCCTAACCGGCCTATCCACTGCAATTCCCCCGCATGGTCTATAATGCTTTTATCTATACGGATACGGGTGGTTACAATCAATCCCACACACTCCTTGATGGAAGCATACACTTCCTCATAGGTAATACTGGGCTGATAAATAACCTCATATCCATGATCCTTCAGTTTGTCTGTTAAATAAGGATGTACTTTGGCGGTGATTAAAACTTTCCTGCTCATATCATCTTATGGGATAATGCTACAAAATCGGCTACGCTTAATTGCTCTGCCCGTTTTGTAAAAATGGGGTCCTGCAAATAAGCTTTATCAAATAAATGTTTCAGTGGATTACGCAATTGCTTGCGCCGTTGGCTAAAGGCTGCTTTTACCAGCACATAGAACTTCCGCTCACTGGCTACTTCCGGAGGATGCTCCAGGCGGGTAAGCCGGATAACAGCTGATTTCACCTTAGGAGGGGGATTGAAGCTGTTTTCATGTACTTCAAACAGGTACTCCACCTTATAATAGGTTTGCATGAATACACTCAGGATACCATAGTCCTTGTTGCCATGCCCGGAAGCAATACGCTGGGCTACCTCTTTCTGAAACATCCCAACCACTACCGGCACCTGCTCTTTCCAGTCCAATACCCGGAACATAATCTGGGTAGAGATATTATAAGGGAAATTGCCGATGATATCGAACTGCCCGGCAAATGGTTTAGCGGCATCCAGGAAACTTTCATGGATCAGCTTGCCTTTGATAGCCGGAAAGGTGCCTTCCAGGTAAGCTATCTTTTCTGCATCCAGCTCTATCGCTTTGAACTGTATATCAGGTATCTGCAACAGGTATTTGGTGATAGCACCTGCTCCCGGCCCTACTTCCAGCACTTGCTGTCCGGCACTTACAGGCAAAGCCCCTACTATTTCCCGGCAGATATGCTCGTCTTTCAGAAAATGCTGCCCCAGTGATTTCTTAAGTGTATACTTCATGATTCGGAGGGCAAAGTTACAGAAAAGCTGTTAGCCTTTAGCTATTAGCTTTGGGCAATTAACTGACAAAATAAGAGGTTGATAAACTATGGTTTCCAGCCGTTTTAGGTCCGTTAATGCTTCTATACGCCTGGCAGTCTTGTATAAGCTGCTAAAAGCTAATAGCTAAAGGCTAACAGCTATTTCGTATATTTGTTCCTTATCAAGGCATCGCATGACTAACATTACAAATACCAACAAGCCTGTGATAGGCATCACTGTAGGTGATCTGAACAGTATTGGAACAGAAATAATTATTAAAACCTTTGTAGATACCAGGATGCTGGAGTTTTGTACCCCAGTCATTTTTGCATCTAACAAAACCATCAACTTCTACCGGAAGCTGATGAATGAAAATAATTTCAACTACCAGAGTATAAAAGACTTCTCCCGTATCAATCATAAGCAGATCAGTGTGTTTAACTGCTGGGAAGAAGAAGTACAGATTACACCGGGGGTACTGAATGAAACGGGAGGAAAATATGCTGCCCGCGCACTGTCAGTGGCTATTCAATGCCTGAAAGATGGTTATATCCAGGGCCTGGTTACCGCTCCCATTCATAAAAACAATATCCAAAGCGCCAATTTCAACTATACCGGTCATACTCCTTACCTGAAAGATGCTTTCGGTGCAAAGGATGTCCTCATGTTCATGACTGCCGAAAACATGCGGGTGGGTCTGCTTACGGAACACGTGCCTGTGGCAGAAGTGGCGCAATATGTTACCAAAGAAAACATACTGAGCAAGCTGCAACTCATGAAAGACAGCCTGATAAAGGATTTTGGTATTGACAAACCACGTATCGCTGTGTTAGGACTCAATCCGCATGCAGGTGATGAAGGCCTGATAGGTAAGGAAGAAATACAGCATATTGCACCGGCTATCAAACATGCCAAGGGCAATGGTATATTATGCTTTGGCCCTTATAGCGCAGATGCTTTCTTTGCCCGTCAAATGTATACCCAATTTGATGGGGTACTGGCCATGTACCACGATCAGGGCCTCATCCCTTTTAAATCACTGGCTACCGGCGAGGGAATCAACTATACAGCTGGCCTGAGCATTGTTCGGACTTCTCCCGACCATGGTACCGCCTTTGATATTGCCGGCAAAAACCTGGCTAGTCCGGATAGCTTCCGCCAATCTATATTTTCATGCCTGGAAATACTGGAAAAACGTGCTACCTACGCCAGCAACACCGCTAATCCTCTTAAAAAGATAGAACTGATATCAGAAAAGGGCGCTGTTTAAGCGGCCTGCTGATATCACCATCTCGTTTAATTGCCAGCTGGAAATCCGGCTGGCAATATTTTTTACAACAGCATAACAACCGGTATCTTAATACTGCCAGCCGGAAATGTCGCTGCTTACTTTTTGGATAAATCCAGCAACTGCCTGGTATAAGGCTCTCCCCAATGTGGTGCAATGTTGCTTTCCGGTTTAAATGCGGCAAACTTCTGTAAGGCTACTTCAAAAGTTTCTTTTGCCCTGGCTTTACTACCCCCAAACTGTTCAGGAGTATATAACAAAGCTTGCCCCTCCAGCATATAGATTCTTGGGTTTTCCGGGTTAATCTTTTTAGCCTTTGTAAGCAACGCGCCTGATTCCATTCCGTATTTCATCCCACGGTTCATCGGATCTACACCTATGCGGGCTGAAGCAATCAATGACTTCAGACACAGTATTTCTGCATTATCAGTGCTCAATGACTCCGCTTTATCAGCATTCAGTTCTGCCTTGTCTACGATCTCATCCACCTTGCTTTTATCCTGCTGCATAAAGGCTTGCATCACCTGGCAATATCCCGCATAATAATAAGGTAGCCATTGGCTTTGCTCTGCCGCTGCAATACGCTCAAAAGTATTTGCCTTCTGTAATAATGCAGCCGGATTAAAAGTACTGCTGCTATCCAGTGTGGCCACTTCTTTGGTCATAGCGTCATTGTATTGTGCACTTTGTGCATAGGTGGCCGTAAACATGCCCGCCATTAAAAAAACTGATAAGATAATACGTTTCATATGCGTTACTTGTTTTTAGGTAATTATTATTGATAAAGGGTTAATTGTTATTGATAACATCCTGTCTTCTGTCGATACCAAAACTCATAAACATTCCAATGAAAATAAAACGGGGGGCATTTGGTGTAATCTCCTCCCGGCGCAGCTTATCCGTTGAATAGCGGTAGCCGAATACCTGTTTGTTGCCCACTACATTACTCACAGAAAGCACAAATACCGTAAATGCTTTTCTTATGGTAGTTAAATAACTGGCACTCAAACCAAGCGCGTGATAGTTAATGGTTTTGTCGGTCATAAATGCTCCGGTTGGTTTATTAGGGTCATAATAAGGCCGTCCGGTAGCAAAGGAATAAGTAAGACCAAAGTTGGTGGTTATTTTGGGGATATAGTGCTTATACACCAGGCTGGCAGTATGTTTCGCTGCAAAGTCGGGCTGCACCTCAAACGGGTAATTCAGGTAATCGCGCTTAGTGTCCAGAAAAGAATAAGAAATCCAGTAGTCCACATTTTTGAACGTTTTGCGGTCTCGCCAGAACAACTCAATTCCTTTCGCATATCCGGTACCGTTATTATTGTAGTCAGGAACTGTCTTCACCAGGTCTTTGTACTTTTTATAGAATATCTCTGTACGGAAAGTATAGAAAGTAGTAATGCGCTGATAACTGGCGATGTAATGTGTTGCTTTCATATACCCCAGTCTGTTATCAAAACGGATATACTGTGGTTCCGGTTTCTGGTAATAATCTCCATATGCCAGCGATACCTGGCTGTTATTACTCAGCTTATAGGCCAATGATAAACGCGGCGCTACATTGGGTTTTGCCAAAACAGAAGAATATTCTACTCGGCCACCTATTCTGCCTACAAAGCTCGGGGTAAAGTAAATATCGCTTTCCGCAAATGCAGCTGTGTAATTATCCACGTAATTGGCTGCCAGTTGATTAAATGCAGATTGCTCTACCCCATACTGATATTCACCTCCCATTCTTAAAGCAGAAAAGCGGCCCAGGTTTTTAGTCAATACCATCCTTACCTGTGCCAGCTCAGACTTCACCTTAATGTTGGTGGAAGGGCTTATTTTCAGCGTATCTGTCAGTATCTTATCTGTATTGGTACTATAAGAAGCACCAAGATTAATACGCCAATCTTTGCCCAGGCTTTCCTTATAGGTCAGATTCGTATAGATGTTATTGTTATGCACTTCAAACTGCTCATCATATCCGGGGTATTCAAGACTGGACTTGATAAATCCCAGTTTACTCCAGTTGCCATAGCCATAAAATTTCAGCATACCGGTAGCAGAAGTTTTACGTCTGAAATTAACGGAAGAACCAAAAAATTCGGGATCAGTACTAGGTGCCTGTTTAGGTTTTAAGAGTTTAAAGTAAGGTGCCAGGTTGGTGTAATCTGCTTCTATGCCATAAGATCCTTTTTTATCCTTTGCCAGTTTATCCATGCCTACACTGCCACCAATAGTACTCAGTCCGAGTGTGGAGGAAGAGCGGTCCGGCAGGTCCTGCGATTCCAATATCAGGGCAGAGGAAAGCCCCTGTCCATATTGTGCAGAGTATCCGCCACTGCTGAAAGTGGTGCCCTTAAACAGGAAAGGCGAAAAACGACCCCGCCCCGGAATATCCGGCAGGCTCGAAAAGAAAGGGTTTCTGACCAGCATGCCATCAATAAAAGTCTGCGTTTCATATCCGGTGCCGCCACGTACAAACAACCCTTCCCGGTCATTCGTTTGCTGCGCACCTGGCAGTGTCTTAATGGCATTCACAATATCGGCACCGGCTCCAGCAGTAGTAACAATATCCAATGGCTTTAATACGGTGGTTTTCTTTTCGTCACTGGCTTCAAAACTGCCGGCTGATATCGTTACCAGCTTCAGCTCATTGGCCGATGATTTGAGCACAATATTCAACTGCCCCGCACTCCCGGTATTGATCTTTTGCTCCAGGGTAACATACCCCATCAGGCTGGCTACCAACAGCTGATCATTGGCTGCACTGGTGGTAAAAGAAAAGGTGCCATCCGGTCCGGAAGAGGCACCATCATAACTGCCTTTTATATAGATATTTACCCCGGATAAAGGGCGTTTTTTAGTATCAGTGACTTTGCCGCTGATGTTGTGTTGCCCCAGCAGGCAAACAGGTAAAGCTACAAACAGGAATAGATTGAGGTTGAACTTCCACATATCAGGAGGTTAATTTCTATCAAAACTAATGGGGTTTAAAATACCAACCAAACGGCCGGATAGCCTAATCGGTAAAAGCGGGGGATTATTCGGTAAAGGCAGGGGCAGGCCGGGGTGAATTAAAAAGGCCTTTGTTACGCAGGTAACAAAGGCCTTCAAATATATAAAGTAAGCTTTTACTTATGCAAACCTTGGCTTCAGTTCATTAGCCAGGGCCACCATGCGTTTCAATCCTTCTTCAGGTAAGTTACCTTTCTTGAATTCACCCAGTACATCTGGCAGACGCACCTGCATTTCATGCAGGAAAGCATCTTCAAAAGCACGTACATTCTTCACAGGCACTTCGCGCAGCAGTGCATTAGTACCCAGGTAGATCATGGCTACCTGTTTTTCTACTGCATATGGGCTGAACTGTGCTTGTTTCAGGATTTCCACGTTACGGGCACCTTTATCCAGTACGGATTTGGTAGCCGCATCCAAGTCACCGCCAAACTTAGAGAACGCTTCCATTTCACGGTATTGCGCCTGATCCAGTTTTAAGGTACCAGATACCTTCTTCATGGATTTGATCTGCGCGTTACCACCCACGCGGCTTACAGAGATACCTACGTTAATAGCCGGACGGATACCTGCGTTAAACAGGTTACCTTCCAGGAATATCTGACCATCAGTGATGGAGATTACGTTGGTAGGGATATAAGCAGATACGTCACTCGCCTGTGTTTCGATAATTGGTAATGCGGTTAAGGAACCACCACCTTTCACCAGGTGTTTGATAGACTCGGGCAAGTCGTTCATTTGCTGTGCGATCGCATCATTGCTGATGATCTTGGCCGCACGTTCCAGCAAACGGCTGTGCAGGTAGAATACGTCTCCAGGGTACGCCTCACGTCCTGGCGGGCGGCGTAACAGCAGGGATACCTCACGGTAAGCTACCGCCTGTTTAGACAGATCATCATAAATGATCAGGGCAGGACGGCCACTGTCACGGAAGAACTCTCCGATGGCAGCACCAGCAAATGGAGCGTAGAACTGCAATGGAGCCGGATCAGCAGCAGAAGCTGCTACGATGGTAGTGTAAGCCATCGCGCCGCTTTCCTGTAATGTTTTCATTACACCGGCAACGGTAGAAGCTTTCTGGCCAATCGCAACATATATACAATATACAGGCTTGCCTGCATCATAGAATTCTTTCTGATTGATGATGGTATCGATACAGATCGCAGTTTTACCAGTCTGACGGTCACCGATTACCAACTCACGCTGGCCACGGCCTACGGGGATCATCGCATCGATCGCTTTGATACCTGTTTGCAGTGGTTCTTTTACCGGCTCACGGAAAAGTACACCTGGTGCTTTACGTTCCAGGGGCATTTCATACAATTCACCGGTAATAGGGCCTTTACCATCGATAGGAGCACCCAATGTATCAATTACACGACCTACCACACCTTCGCCCACTTTAATGGAAGCGATTTTGCCGGTACGACGTACTTTATCACCTTCTTTAATACCTTTTGATTCTCCCATCAATACCACACCCACATTGTCTTCTTCCAGGTTAAGGGTAATAGCTTTTACGCCATTTCCAAACTCAACCAGTTCACCGGCGCGAACATTGTTCAATCCATATACACGGGCAATACCATCACCCACCTGCAATACGGTACCCACCTCTTCCAGGTCGGCAGAAGCATTGAAGTTGCTCAACTGCTGGCGTAATATCGCCGAAATTTCATCAGGTTTAATTTCAACCATAATTTATGCTTTTAAAAAAAGTCGTTAAAGTAAAATAAGTATAACGACAACAGCTTTGCGGGTACGCAGCGGCTGCTGTAAAATGCTTTTATCTGATATCAGAAACGTAAATATTCTCGTTGAACTGCTTTTTGATATCCTGCAAATCCCTCAGGATAGAGGCATCAAACAGTTTATCTCCGGCTTCCAGCACAAATCCACCTATCAATGCTTCATTCACTGCAGCTTCCAGTTCTACCGTATCTGTAATTTCCGATGCCACTTTTTCCTTAATGGAGTTCAGCGTAGCAGGATCCAGCGGAGCAGCCGTTGTGATCTTTACTTTACTGATATGTTTCAGCAGGTCGTACTGTTTGGTAAAGGCAACCGCTATTTCCTGCAAATTGCTCTCACGGCCCTTTGCTACCAGCAGGTTAATAAAACCTACTGTAACCGTGCTTATTTTACCCTCCAGGATAGCCAGCAATATTTTTTGCTTTTTATCTGCTTTAATGATAGGGCTTCTCAGCAAAGCAGCTACATCAGGATTGCTTTTCAGCAAACGCTGTAAGAACAACATATCCTGTTGCACTACTTCCAGCTGGTCTTTTTCCACCACCAGATCCACTAAAGATTTTGCATACCGGGATGCTAAACGGGGATTTTGCATATATCTTATATAGCTTTGAGCTACCAGCTACGAGCTGTGAGTACCGGAGCAATGCTCACAGCTCGCAGCTCATGGCTCTTAGCTTTAATTCAATTTAATTTCTCCTGCCAGTTGTTTCACAAAATTCTCCTGTGCACCTTTATCTGCCAGCTCTCTTCTCAATACTTTCTCCGCTACTTCGATCACCAGGTTACCTACCTGGTTTTTCACGTCTGTTAAAGCAGCCATCTTCTGATTTTCTATAGCAGTAGGGGATTTTGCATATATCTTATATAGCTTTGAGCTACCAGCTACGAGCTGTGAGTACCGGAGCAATGCTCACAGCTCGCAGCTCATGGCTCTTAGCTTTAATTCAATTTAATTTCTCCTGCCAGTTGTTTCACAAAATTCTCCTGTGCACCTTTATCTGCCAGCTCTCTTCTCAATACTTTCTCCGCTACTTCGATCACCAGGTTACCTACCTGGTTTTTCACGTCTGTTAAAGCAGCCATCTTCTGATTTTCTATAGCAGTATATGCTTCACCAATGATCTTTTTCGCTTCTGCCTGCGCTTGTGCTTTAGCTTCGCTGATGATCAGATCCTTAGCATCTTTGGCTTCTTTTAATATCTTGCTTCTTTCCGCTTTGGCTTCTGCCAGTACATGTTCATGCTCTGCTTTCATTTGCGCCATTTCTTCTTTCACCCTTTCAGCAGAAGCGATAGAATCAGCAATGGAGCATTCTCTTTCCTTTAAGATAGCCAGGATTGGTCCCCAGGCAAATTTCTTCAGGATAAAGAAAACTATCAGGAAAATCAATAAAGAAATGAGGAACAAGCCTAACGCGGGCTGCAACAGATCCATAATTCAGAATTTATATAGTTTGGATTTTTGTGCGAATAAAATTACTGCATCCTTTGCCCTGTGCGCCGGATGCAGTAAAAATTTTTGGCTTAAAGTACTACCGCCAACAGACCTGCGATAACGCCGAACAGGGCAACACCCTCTACCAGCGCCGCTGCCAGGATCATGTTTGCACGGATGTCGTTAGCTGCTTCCGGTTGACGAGCGATGGATTCCAGCGCGCTTTTACCGATGTTACCAACACCAATACCTGCTGCGATAGCAGCGATACCAGCGCCGATAGCGCCACCAGCTTGTGCGATGCCTGAAGAAGCAACTGCCTCACCAGCCTGTAATAAAACAGTCAAAAGTGCCATAATGAATATGTATTTATTGTATTAAAAAAAAGTTTGTTCTCAATTGTTGTCTTATCCCTTACTACCATTAGTGGTGGTCATCATGTGCACCTTCCATCGCCTGACCAATAAATACTGCGGTCAGATTGGCGAAGATGAATGCCTGGATAAAGGCCACCAGTATTTCCAGAAACATCATCACTATGTTGAATATAATGGTGATAGGCAGAAATCCGTAACCAGCTACTTTATTCAGAGATCCGAATATAAATACCAGGGAAATGATACTCAGGATAATGATGTGCCCGGCCAGAATGTTGGCAAACAACCGGATCATCAGGGATACAGGCTTGGTGAAAACACCAATCAGCTCTACCGGTGCCAGGATGAATTTCACCCCAAATGGTACCGGAGGATTAAAGATATGCCCCCAGAAATGACGGTTGGTGCTGAACATGGTAGCTATAAAGCTGATCAATGCCAACGCAGCTGTTACTGCCAGGTTACCGGTTACGTTTGCAGAACCGGGTATTAAACCCATCAGGTTATTAATGAGGATAAAAAAGAAGATCGTCAGTATAAAAGGGGTAAATCTTTCGTAGTGTTTACCAGGAATATTAGGTTTTACTACCTCATCCCGCATGAAGATAATCACAGGTTCTACCAGTCCCTGGAAACCCTTAGGTGCTTTTTTGGAACCACGGGATTTGTAAGCTCCTGCTACATTCAGCATCAATATTACCAGGATCACAGCTGCCAGAATCATAGCAGTGATATTCTTGGTCATGGAAAAATCGTAGATCTTGGCATTGGTAGGCATGTCATTGGCATCCACCGCAATCACCTTTCCTTCAGGGTATTGGGATGATTTCAGCCCTTTTTCATGCAGGTAATGTTCAGTTACCAGGCGATATCCTTCATAGGAATCATGCCCATGGTGAA
The DNA here is from genome assembly GCF_040567655.1 of Chitinophaga sp. H8. Classification (NCBI taxonomy): domain Bacteria; kingdom Pseudomonadati; phylum Bacteroidota; class Chitinophagia; order Chitinophagales; family Chitinophagaceae; genus Chitinophaga; species Chitinophaga defluvii. Next base: position 158,557 of record NZ_JBEXAC010000002.1, read on the forward strand.
ATTTGGAAGAAGAAAATACAGTAGTTCCTTTTTCAGGGTTGTAGATAATAACCGGCAAAGGCATGGTTACGTGCAGGTCGCCTATACTGAGCAAATGCCAGTCATACGCATCTTTTACGTGACCCAGGATCACTTCTTTAGCATTGAATTTTTTAGGCGCCTCAGCTTCGCTGCCATGGGCTGCTGCATCATGGGCAGCTTCACCAGTGGTGGCTGTTGTTGCATGCTCTGCCTGAGGGGCTGTCTGCGCAAAAGAAAAGTTACTAAAGCCGTGAAGGCACAAGGCCGTCACAAGGGCTACCATACTATATTTGAACCGACTAATAGAAATCACCGCTTTTCTGAAATTTTGCGCAAAGATAAACGTTTTTACTTCATTTTTACATCAAAATTGAAAGCCCCGGTAAAAAAACTATTCTACCACTTTTAAGTAGGTGATAATCAGTTGATTAAATTAATATTAGGGAATCTTTTACGGGATCGTTTTGAAGGGGCATTTGGCAGGCCGTTTTTTCCGCTATACGATATCGTTAGCTTTCTGAAATTGCATACTATGCAGTTTGTAATAAAATCCCTCCTGTTTCAGCAATTCCTCATGGCTACCCATTTCCTTAATTTCTCCCTTATCCAGGACGATGATCTTATCAGCCTTACTGATAGTGGAAAGGCGGTGGGCAATCACAATGGCGGTTCGGTCGGCAATGAGCTTGTCAATGGCGTGTTGTATAAGGGCTTCTGATTCCGTATCGATGGAAGAGGTGGCCTCATCGAGGATAAGGATAGCGGGGTTATACAGCAATGCCCGCACAAAAGAGATCAGCTGCCGCTGCCCCAGCGAAAGGGTACTTCCCCTTTCCATCACCTGGTAATCATACCCACCCGGCAGCTGCATGATAAATTCATGCATCCCGATCAACCGGGCTGCCTGTTCTACCTGTTCCCGGCTGATAGCACTATTATGGAGGGTGATATTATCGTAAATAGAACCTGAAAACAGGAATACGTCCTGCAATACTACCCCAATCTTACTACGCAGGCTGGCCAGGGCATAGTCGGCAAGGTCTATTCCATCCAGTTTGATACTCCCTTTCTGGATTTCGTACAAGCGGTTCAGGATACTGATAATGGTGGTTTTACCGGAACCGGTATGCCCAACAATAGCAATGGTTTCTCCCGGCTTTGCCTGAAAAGAGATGTTTTTCAGCACATACTGGTCTTCCTTATAGGCAAAATACACCTGATCAAAGGCAATAGCTCCTTTCATATCTGTAGCCAGCTGCTGCCCTTTATCTGCAATGGTATCTTCGCTGTCCAGCACCTTAAATACTCTTTCACTGGCTACCATCCCCATTTGCAGGGTATTGAACTTGTCGGCCAGCATCCGCAACGGGCGAAACAGCATATTCAGGTACATGATAAAGGCGATCATCACCCCCTGGGTTACTTCATAGTTCAGCACCTTATTGGCTCCCCACCACACCATCAGCCCCAGCGATATAGCCAGTATGATTTCCACCACCGGGAAAAATACCGAGTAAGCAAAAATAGCGTCTATATTGGCCTTCCGGTGATCCTTGTTAATGTGCTTAAACCGCGACAATTCCCGCTTCTCTGCCGAAAAGGCCTGTACCACCACCATTCCCGTAATGTGCTCCTGCACAAACGCATTCAGTGCTGCTACAGCATTCCGTACCCGGTGGAAGGACTTATTAACGGATTCCTTGAAAATATAGGTGGCAAAAATAAGGATGGGAAAAGGGGAAAGGCTGATCAGCGTCAACCGCCAGTCTTCTCCCAGCATCACCGCCAGGATAGCCACTATCATCAACAGGTCTGCGACAATGGAAATAATACCCTCAGAAAAAACATCATTGATGGCTTCAATATCATTAATGGTACGGGTAGTTAAGGTACCAATAGGGGTTTTATCAAAAAAAGCCAGATTGAGGCGTACTACCTTTTTATATACCGCTACCCGCAAATCCTTGATCACGGACTGCCCCAGCCAGTTGGTCAGATAGGAGAAAAAGAAACGTACCAGTGTTTCCAGCAACAACAGTACTACCTGTACCAGCGTAACAATGATCAGCATCCGCACCCATTGATTGGCAATATATTTATCAACCGTGAGCTGGATAAGGTACGGACGTGCAGGTGACAACGCCGCCAATACCACGGTCAGGAACATTGATAAATAAAAAGACCGTTTGTAGGGTGCTGCAAAGGAAAAGATGCGCCTTAATAAACTGAAGTTAAAAACTTTTTTTACCGCTAGATTATCCACTTTACAAATATCGCTTTACAGGTTCCGCATGAATGGTGCCGCTGCTCCAGGCTCACTGTCCGCCGGGGCGGCGTGCACCTGGGTGGGTAGGACTGCTACAACAAACCTACTGCTTTTTGGGCAAATGATGTTATAACATTTACCAATAAAAAAATCCGCCATAACAGCGGATTTTCTTGCAGATAATAATATGCTATTTCTTTTCGTCTTTCATGATTTGCTTGTATGCCTTAATGAATATGGCACCAAGGTTTTTATGCGGGGGTACATAATCACTAAACAGCTCCCTGTTCCTCGCATCTCCGGCAAACTTTTTACCCAGCGCTGACCACATATTTACCCAGTCTACATTCTTTCCGCTGCGGATCACATCTTCCAGATTGCGGATGATAGGTTCATTTACCCAGCGGGTTCCTACCTGCTTGGAAGAAATGATATGCGCTTCCGGTGATTTTTCCAATACTGTGGCCAGATTATGATAACCACCACAAGAGCCCAATACCACTATTTTGGCAGAGCTTTGCAGGTTATCCAACGTGGTATTGATATGATAACTATGCCCACGGTGAATGAAAACAGTAGGGTGGATATCATGCTGATCCAGGTAATCAGACAATTTAGCGATCGCTGTTTTGTCCTCCGGCTCATCAATAGGCAAATTCGCATAGATAGTAGTAGGCTTTCCTTTGATGGAAGTGATCGTAGTCCAGTACTGGTTTTTACTCACCTTCCAATCTGATGACGGGAAGTTGCCCATAAAACTTGCGAATGATTCCTGTCCGTCTTTATCCCCATAAAAGAATACCTGCTGATAAATACGTCCGCTATCACTTTCCAGTGTACTGAAAGTAACATAATTAATAGGGGGCAGCTGGAATTTGCTGGCCATATCACTGGCTTTGGAAGAATCATTGCCGCTGGCAGATTCTGTTTCAAACAAACTGGTCAGCAATTGGTAGATCACCGTACCACGTCTGTCATGCTTTTTGGATACAAAAGCCAGGTTCTTTTTCACTTCAGTACGTAAGAATTCCAGCAGCTTTTCGTCGCGGATACTACCAAAAGAGTTGGCCACATCTACCGCATCTTCCAGATCTTCTGTTTTTTCCAGGTTCTGAACGTATTTCTGCATCAGGTAATTGGCGTTCTCCGGTGCCATGGATTTCAGGAAATTATCCAGGGTGTTAAAACCTGCTGCCATTGCAATAAACTTCTTAAACCGGTCAAAACCTATCAGCATCAGCAAACTGTCACCACGCGGAGGTTTCATCCGTAACATCATCTGATCGTACAAACCTGCATTGGCTTTATTGGTATAACTGGAGGTATACAACTCTTCCTGCCCGTTTACAATGAGGTAATACAGTTCTTCCGGTGTAAAATCCTTTACAATACGGAAACGAACAGGCGCTGTTTCTTCATGCAGGTCATTTACCTCGCGGATATACCGCAGCGACTTGGCATGCATATTCTCCATCATGGCTTTTAACCCGATAGGGTTTTCACCATTATTCTTCCTGTTTTGCAGGGCAATGGTAGCCTTTACCATTTGTTTGTAATACAGGTCATCATTAGCTACCAGCTTATCCAGCTTCTCTACCGTAGTAGTACCCGCCATCAGCTCATCAATGAATGGCAATATTTTAGTGGATTGGTTAGACTGACCAATGCTTACAATCTGCTGTACTATCGGATCGGGATTCTTTTTAATAGCGGTGGCCATAGGCGTATACGAGGTAGCATACGTAAGTACCTGATTGGGATATTTACGTGCTACCGCAGCGATGATAGAATCCGTAGCAGGATAGCTCAGGTAGTTATTCAATTTGGGCATTACCGTTTCCAGGTTATTGAATGCATACTTGGCAAACAACAGCCCTTTCGCTTCCGCATATCCGGGGTTGCCCTGGAATACTTCCACCAACCGCTCCCCACCTTCAAAGGAAAGATCTCCGATATAAGGCATAATACTGCTTCCTTTCTCGTCGGCATGCATCATATTCCGGAAAGCCTGGATAATAACAGGCGCTTCAGAGGCATCTATTTTATGATAGGCCCGCTTTAAATTATAATCCTTTAAAATGGCATAAATGCCGGAGAGGTACTTCGTTTTCAAACGATGGTCCAGCAGGGTATCTTCTTCTATTTCCACCTGCATATCATCCACCTGCTTCGTCAGGGCATTGGTTACCTGTAGGTTGAGGGTCTGGTCGTCAGATACCTTCACCAAGTCATCCACCTTGCCGTCAAACTTATCAGCAATGTTCTGTTCCTTATCAATATTGTCGTGAAATCCCTGCCTACCAATGGGTATCTGGATCTTTTGACTATTCTGTGCGGATACCCAGTTGCCTTGAGAAGCTACCAGGAAAAAGAGTATAAAAAATTTCCTCATTATAATAATTGTACTTTTCACTCAAGCTTATAGCAAATTTACGACCAATTTTGAAGGAATACCACTTAATTCCTGGAACCCGCCTGTGGTGCTTCGTTACAAGGCTTAACACGGAAAAGGATATACCCGCCAGCACTGATAAAAAGGCACATTTTCTATCGATATATTCCACCAATAAGTAGCATGCTGATTAAGGAAAATAAAATATTACACATGTAATAAACACTAATAATCAGCCTTATATGCATATCAATTCTGCCACATACTATAGTGATGCTCATTTATGCGAAACAAGTCAAAAATTAACGTAACTTACTGTGTAACAATGCGCTCCAGTTGAATTAACAATTTCATAATATTAATTTTCCATTAATCACCGGAGCAGCGGAGTACTTTTGTGCCGTCTTTTTAAAAGTCAGAAAATTATGATAGACCAAGCGGTAGTAGGAAAAATTCTAGTAGTGGATGATGAGATCGATATATTGGAAATTATCAGTTACAATCTCAAAACTGCTGGCTACGACACGGTAACAGCAAAAGATGGTAATGAGGCTATTCAAAAGGCCAGGATATTTCGCCCGGACCTGATCATGCTGGATATTATGATGCCGAACAAGAATGGTATTGACACCTGTCGTGAATTAAGAAAAATTCCTGAGTTTAAAGACACCATGGTGTTGTTCCTGACAGCACTGAACGATGAAAAGTCAGAGATAGACGGGCTTAATATGGGCGCGGATGATTACATCGCCAAACCCATTAAACCCAAATTGCTGGTAAGCCGTATCAATGCACTCTTCCGCCGTTTACACAAACCGGAAGAAATGCAGGTACAACTGGGCGACCTGATCATTGACCGCGAAAAATTCACTGTCACTTACAAAGGCCAGGAAATTATTCTCGCCAAAAAAGAATTTGAATTGTTGCAGCTGCTGGCATCTAAACCAGGCAGGGTATTTTTACGCAATGAAATATTGAACCAGGTGTGGGGCACAGAAGTAATTGTAGGCGACCGCACCATTGATGTACATATCCGTAAAATCCGTCAAAAAATAGGTATTGATCTTATTACCACTGTAAAAGGTGTAGGTTACAAATTCGAAATGTAGTGCCGGACCGGTAGCAGCAAATTTATATCAGGGGGGCTTCTACCCCGTAAAATGATACACCGCTGTAGTGTGTATCCGCCCACCTTACCCGTTTAACAGCTCAGCTCATTAACCATAAAGCCGGCAGCATTTGTTTGCTGCTTTATGCTTTTATTCCTGGCCCTGGCATTTATCGTTAAGCTTTATTATGGCAAGTAAAAAATTTCCTTTAATTTCCCAATATTATAATAATTACTCATTGTGGAGTATGTTTAAAGCAAAGAATCTTTCCCCGCAAAAGTTAGCAGGCTTTACCGCCCTCATACTTTCCGTTATTATAGCATTGGGTAGCCTCCTGGTAGACAGCAACCTCAAAATTACGCTGATTGCCTTTGTGCTTACTTTCCTTGTATCTTATTACCTGTACCTGTATACCCTGCAAAACTTTATCTACCGCAAAATAAAGCTGATCTACAAATTTATTTATCAAACAAAGGCCTCCAAGCGGGAAGAGTTTTTCAACAAAAATATCCTGCCCCTTAAAACCATTGAAGAAGTAAGTGAAGATGTAGAGAAATGGGCGATCCAAAAAAAGGAAGAACTGGATATGCTGCGCAGAAATGAAGAGTTCCGTAAAGAGTTTTTACTCAACCTTTCCCATGAATTAAAAACACCCATTTTTGCGGTACAGGGCTATATTCATACCCTGCTGGATGGTGCGCTGGACGACCCTGCCGTAAATAAAATGTTCCTGAAAAATGCGACCAAGAATATCGACCGCCTTTGCCGGCTGATTGATGACCTGGATGAAATTTCCAAACTGGAGATTGGTGAAATGACGGTGGCAAAAGAACAGTTTGTTGTACAGGACCTGATTAAAGATGTGTTTGATACATTATCCCTGAAAGCGAATACCAAGGGCATTAAATTCAGTATTAAAAAGGGCTGCGAAGCGCCTGTACCTGTTATGGCCGATAAGGAAAAACTCAGACAGGTATTAATCAATCTGGTCGACAACTCCATTAAATACGGTAAGCCTGAAGGACATACCATCGCGAGTATTTACAATATGGATGGAAAAAGGGCACTCATAGAAATATCAGATGATGGTATTGGTATTTCAGAAGAGCATCTTCCCCGTGTATTTGAACGGTTTTACCGCACGGACCGTGCACGTAGCCGGGATATCGGCGGTACAGGTCTTGGACTGGCCATTGTAAAGCATATCATAGAAGCGCATGGCCAAACCATTAATGTACGCAGCAAACCTGAAATAGGTTCCACCTTTGGCTTTACACTTGAATCAGCCAGAAACAGTGAGTAATTTAGAAGCGGAATTGTAGCCTGCAGGTAAAGATATTATCTTTCAGATCACTGGTATAGCCCTCCAGATCCGTAGATTCATTGACCACCATATCATACCATAAGATCATCTTTACATGGTCATTCATGTAGTAAACATAACCTGCACCATAGGTATCATAGCGGATGTCTGCTCTGGTTAGGTTTCTGCCGGCTTCGCCTATCTCCTTTCCGCTTACTTCCCGGTTAGGATCGTACCAATCGTATCGTAATACCACCTGATGTTTATCGCTTCCCAGATGTTGCAGAAAATAAAAATAAGCACCATCAAACCTGCGGATATATAAGGGAGCTGTCCTGTTATTTTCCATCGGAATAGTACCTGGTGTTTCGCTCTCCATGGCGGTAGCCGTTTGCACACCACGGATATATTCTCCGCGGAAGGCGGTGGCTCCTTTGCCTTTGCCATTGGGTATCCTGAACTGCACATCTGCACCGTAATAATGACGGGGAGCTATCTGTCCTACATTGTCCGCAGCAGAATCTCTGACAAACACTTCTTTTCCATTAGCGGCTGCATGTATCTTATACACCACGGGTGTAAACTGCTCCATACCACCATATAAACAGGAAACCCCTCCGGAAACTGTCCAGTCCCTGGCATTTAGTTTTATAGGCCTTACACTTACCCGGCCTATAAAATCCTTATGGCTGTCAAAATCAGACGGACCTGCCAGCCCTTGTCCATTGAACAAACCTGCATCTACTCTCAGGAAATAAAGCGGATGGTCTTTACGCTGTGGTGAAAAACTGGCCATTACTCCCAGATCACGCTCTGTTTTCATCAGGATCTGTGACATCCGCCCGCGTTCCGGCGTTTCCCTGTCGGAAGATGAAAGGTTTACCTCATAGCCAAATGGCCGGGCAAACATCCCTCCTGTAAAGGATAGTACATTCCATTTATTTTCAAATATCCGCCCGTAAAAGTCGCGGATAAAAACGCCTCTTTCGGTTCCGTCAAATTGAAAAGCAAACAGCACAGTAGGCATCTGCTCTTTGTTATAACGCCCGTAATCAATGCGGAAACGTCCCCGGCGCAGCATAAAACGGTTGTTGACCCGTGCGCCAAAATCACCGCCGGCATAAGATGCTGCCCCCTTCGACTCGGCCAACTGAAACTGAGGCTGAATATAGCCGCTAAACCGCAGGGCATCATACTTCTGATACATGGAAAACATCCCCTTCCCCACATTGGTGGAAGTATCTATCATGTCCATCAGAAATTGTGCTTTCGACACATTAGCGATCAATAGCAGCCCAATAATGGCAACCAGCTTACCCGCCCTGTTCATTACCGTATTAATTTTGCGCAAAAGTAGTGGTAATTATGGTTTTATATTCCCTGCCGTACAAATATTTAGGGAAAACGCGCTATACGCCGCATTCCCGGGATTAAAACTGAAAATAGATAGGAATCATAGGCTGCGTGGTTTTTACCTGTACCAGCACCCATACAAATGCTACCAGGAAAGCCACATTACCCCACACAGGCATTCTGGCAAGCGTTCTTTCTGCCAGCAATTCGCTGGTAGGTGGCAGGAAATGCAGTACAAACCCCAGCAACATGAGGCCAAAAACAGCTGTATACCCCTGATACAATTCCTGCCAGATGCCTGGCTGAAAATCGTAAACAATCTGGTGTATCAATGCCCAGGCATCGTGGAAGGTAGCTGCCTTGAAAAAGATCCAGCAAAAACATACAAAGTGGAAAGTGATCAGTATACCCAATACTTTCAGTACGGTCGATTTCCATCCGGTAAACAGGATGCCTTTCTTATGCAGCCAGGTAAGTCTTACTTTATCTACTGCCAGGGCCAGCCCATGCAGTCCTCCCCAGAAAATAAAATTCCAGCTGGCACCATGCCAGAACCCTCCGATCAGCATGGTTAAGGACAAATTCACATATTGCCGCACCTTCCCTTTACGATTGCCGCCCAACGGAATATAAATATAATCCCGCAGCCAGGACGACAAGGAAATATGCCAGCGACGCCAGAACTCTGTAATCGAACTGCTCTGATAAGGAGAGTTAAAATTGGCCGGTATTTTAAAACCTGTCCACCGCGCTATCCCCAACGCCATATCTGAATATCCCGAGAAGTCGCAATAGATCACTAATGCATATCCATACACGCCCAATAAACATTCCAGCCCGGTATGCCGGGAGGGGTCATCAAAAATGTACTGTACAAAGTTCTGGTATATAAAATCCGATATGACGATCTTCTTAAACAGCCCGCTAACAATCAGGTACATCCCCTTCCCTATATCTTCCGAATTAAGTACATAAGGTTTGGAAATCTGAGGAATAAAATCAGATGCCCTCACAATAGGCCCCATCATTAATTTGGGAAAGAAAGAAAGGAAAAACAAATAGTCCATGAATTCATCTACCGGTTCAATCTCCCCCCGGTAAACGTCAATGGTGTAGCTCAGATTTTCAAAAGTATAAAAGGAAATACCTATGGGCAGCAATAAATGCAGTGGCCGTATATTCCCATTGGTGAGATCATTGGTGATACCGATAAAGAAATCAGTATACTTGAAATAAAACAGCAAGCCTACATTAATGACAATACTGAATATCAGCAAGGATTTCCTGACCGATTGCTTCTCTGCCCGGTGTATCCATCGCGACAGGTTAAAATCTACAATGGCCGCCAGCACAATCAGCAGTACATATTCATTACAGGCTTTGTAAAAAAAGTAAAGGGAAAAAAGTGTAAACACCCATACCCTGCCCTTCTTAGTATGACTAAATAATAAATAGCATAATAAGAATGCCGCAAAGTAATAAAAGAAGAAAGCACTGTTAAATAAGATCGGGTCATTCTTGTCGTATACAAGTTCCGATAACAGCTTGTTAAAGTCGAACATCTTCTACAGTTAGGTTTTTCTTTGTTTCCTTTTGATATTGTTGATAGGACTGTTGCAAAGCCTCATACAACAGCTTGCCCTGCAACTGGTATCCCCTGGTGTTAAAATGTATACGATCATTGGCCCACCCACTTGCAAACTCTCCTGACAAGGCCTTGTTTACAGCATTAAAATCCCAGCATGCCAGTCCGTTTTCCTGCGCATAGCTTTTAATCTGCTGCGTTACGGCTACAATGGTGGCATTGGGGTAATATGCCGTACGATAATAGGTTTTATATTTTTTGCCCACCTTCTTCCGCTGCGCATGACGGGTTACCCGCATACAATTGGGAGGAGTGGTCAACAAAATAGCAACTTCCGGATTACGGCTACGCAACAGTTCCACCGTTCTGTCGATTTCTTCTTTAAAGCGGGTGGCATCAAATGCACCATAAGCTTCATTCGTACCTAATGATATAATGACGAGTTGTGGTTGTAATACTGCCATCTGTGCCGATAAGGTACTGCTCTGTTCATTATAATGCATATACTGTGCACCATTGATCCCCACCGCATGATACAAGACTCCCGGATGCCCGTTTTTAAGTACCGCTCCATAGAAGCGGAAAGGCGCAGGCCCTTTACCTTCCCACCTTACCTGGAATGAACGGGAAGGCTGCGCAAAATCCAGTGTGGCCATCTTTAAAGTAGAAGTAGCTTCGGGAAAGGGGTTACCCGTTATAGTTACAGTAGCATCCGGTGCAGTAACTGTACAGTTATCTGTTCCGGCATCATACAACAGCTGTGCCTGCAGCACATCATTATCAGATGAATCTTCCGACTTATCCATATAAGCGAGCGCTGGTGAAGCATAGGAAGAAGTGATTACAATAGCACCCGGGCCCAGTAAATCACTTTTATACCGGTCTACAATACGTGCAGCCTGCCACCTGGTAGCACTGTTCCAGCGGTAATCAGCCGGTCCGTTGGTATTACCCAGGTTGTAGGGGAACACCCATCCCCGCCCGGCATTTCCAAAATCCTGTTGCAGGTAAGTGCCGGTAGTACCCGGGAAAACGCCTGCCTGAACATGCGAATCTCCCAGATGAAGGATGGAAACTACCGTGCTATCTGCCTTGTCCAATTGGCCAAAGAAATGATAAAGTGCGGTATCCTGTTGAATGTGATTACGTCCGGGTAGCGCCTTTTGTGCAAAGCTCCCTGTGCTGCTCATCAACAAAATAACTATGCTCCATATGTACTTTGCCTTATGGTTGTCCCACCTGCCTATATTCATCCATAATTGCTTTATACAGCAGCGCCCCTACTTTAGCTGCACCCTGCCTGTTAAAATGTGTGTAGTCTTTATTGGCCAGCACAGTATCTCCTTCCACCCAATGTCTCATGGATCCGTCGCCACCCATGGCGGCATACAAATTCCAATAGGCGGTACCGTGTTGCTCTGCTAATTCATGCTGTACTTTCAGTAATGCCGCTACTCCTGGTGCAGTGACATATTTATCACTTTTTTTATACGCTTTATCTGCAGTGCCAATGATCAGAAAAGAAGTAGCTGGTAACACATTCCGCAGGGAATCCATTACTTTTCTCATTGGCCGCTCATACCAGCTATAATCCGTTAACTCAGGACGGAACAACACATTGGCACCGTAATGCAATACTACCAGATCGTACGGATGTTCCTGTTGCATCTGGTGGATCAGGTTGCCGGACAGCTTGCTGAGTTCTACCCCGCTGATACCACGGAAAGAATAGTTGTCTACAAATACGCCGTCCTGGCTTTCAAAGCAAACCCCATATAATGGTGAGGTAGCAGTGCCATCATACTGAATGGTAATGCCTTTATGAGCAGTATCCTGTTGTAATGCGAGTTTATTTACCGGACCAGCACCTTGTAACGGATAAGGCTTATCATTAATGGTGATGGCATTACTGCCGTTGGAAGGGCCATATAATACACTCACCTCATCAAAGCGGTCCAGCCGGGGTTTACGCACAGGTGCATATTTTATCCAGCTGTTGCCATCCGGTAAAAAGGTATGACCGGAAAACCCCAGCAATAAGTTGGCCGGAGGGGAATTTTTATAATGATAATCTTTCCAGTTTCTGGAGAAGGTATGTGCGATGGTAGTTCTGAAAGAAGATACAACGGAGGCAATGGGCACAAATCCCACACCGGAGCCGCCAAAGAATGTTTGCAGGCTGTCGCGGAGATCAGCAGTAATCAGATCGCCTTCAATCATGGAATCACCGAAATAGGCAATGCGCACCTTTTTCCGCTTACCGGATTTTAATTCCTGAAGTGCTAAGAGAAACCGCTGCATACCATCATCGCGGGTAGCCAGGGTATCTACCGGCAACATATACTCGAGGATTCCCTGGTAAGTCATAAAATCATGTACCTCAGGTGAATGCAGTACTTTGACTTTTACGGAGTCTTTTCCCCGTACTTCCGTTTTTTGCTCCGTACTGTCTGCAGGGATAATTTCTTCAGGGGCTGCTTTCCGGAAATCGGCCAGCATATCCAATGGGCGGGTAGTGAAATTGTTAATGGAAAAACTATTGTTAACCAGTGACAATGCAATCAAACAAAGCAAGGTTCCCGTAATAATATAAAGGGGATAAGCGGACTTATTTTTGCCGGACATAGTAGAATATCAGTTAAACACAACAACTCTGTTTGCTGCACAACCGCTGACGGCTTCCGGATGGGTTATACCAGTATATCTGTTATCTGGAACCGGCAGCCGGTGGTTGGCAATGCTTCTTTTCCGTACCGCTATTTATAAATCAGAGATAGGTGAGCCCTACGGTTGCTTGGCTACATCTACATCCATTTTTGTATCCAGCTGGTACAATTTATGACGATTAATAATAGCAGTCACTCTTTTAATCCACACCTGCCCTGCCGAAGAATATCCTCCATGGTTCATGTGTTTGAGCCATGTGGCAAAATCAGGTTTCCCCTGCACTTTACTGAACCATTTTTTACTGGCCAGCAACCGGGCAAAATGTTTGTAGGAATCCAGGTCTGTAGCATACTCCTTGTAACTTGACCGGTAACCTGCTTTACGCTTGGCCAGATTGTTTTTGCCCACAATACCAAAGTGATTGCGCAGCAATTTAGTGTTTTTACTATTTCCTGCACCAGATTCCAGCATCGCAACTCCTAATATCACACTGGCAGGGATACCGGTTTCTTCCATGATCTCCTGGGATACCGGCGTATATTTTTTAATATAACTCTTGGTAGAATGCTGTGCAGACACAACATTGCTGAGCAATATAAAGATGGCACATAACCATACCCTTCCTTTGAGCTGTTTAAAATATCTCATAGTAATAGTATTTGTTCGTGGTGTTGTTTGTATTGGTAATTTCAGCATGTTTTGTCTCTCCTCATTTTCGCCAAACGCGAGCTGCGTTGATACAGCAATAATAGTTTAAAAAGTTATATAATATATTTGTTTATTATTAATTTCCTATATCCGTTAATATCTTGTTAATATTTCAACCCCCTTATAATTGCACCAATCCCCTTTGACACCATTTTAATAGCATCAAAGGGGACATGATCCATAAAAAAGTACCTGCATATTGCAAATAATGTGCCGGTATTATTTCACAAGCGCAATTTTCAGTTCATTCAGCTGTATCTGGTCTATTTCTGCAGGCGCATCCAGCATCACATCACGTCCTGAGTTGTTTTTCGGGAACGCGATAAAGTCCCGGATACTTTCACTGCCACCCAACAGGGCGCATAAACGGTCAAATCCCAGCGCAATACCACCATGCGGAGGAGCCCCATATTCAAAAGCTCCTAAAAGAAAGCCAAACTTATGCCAGGCCTCTTCTTTGGTCATTCCTAATGCCGCAAACATCTTTTCCTGCAAATCCCTCTGGAAAATACGGATAGACCCTCCGCCTATTTCCGTACCGTTTAATACTATATCGTAGGCATTTGCCTTAATACTGCCGTATTTTGATAAATCATCCATCCAGCTGATATGCTCCGGCTTGGGAGAGGTGAACGGATGATGGCGTGCCACCCAACGGTTTTCATCCTCTACAAATTCAAACAAGGGGAAATCTATTACCCACAACGGCTTAAATTCATCTTTATTGCGCAATCCCAGCCTTTCCCCCATCTCCAGTCTCAGCTCACTCATCGCTTTCCGGGTCCGCTCTTCCCTGCCAGCCAGCACCAGGATAAGATCTCCGGGTTGTGCCTGACATTGCTGCGCCCAACCTGCCAGCTTGGTTTCGTCAAAAAACTTATCCACAGAACTCTTCAGCGTACCGTCTGCATTATATTTTACATATATCAGCCCGTTCATGCCTATCTGCGGACGTTTTACCCATTCTGTCAGCTCATCCAATTGCTTACGGGTATATTCACTGCAACCTTTTGCACAGATGCCTACTACTAATTCCGCCTCATCAAACACCTTAAAGCCCTGGCCTTTAACCAGTTCGGTCAGATTAGACAACTTCATCTCAAACCTGATATCCGGTTTGTCATTCCCATAATATTCCATCGCATCATCCCAGGTCATCCGGGGAAAAGCCTCCTGGAAGGTGATCCCTTTAATTTCCTGGAAAACATGCTTTAACATATCTTCAAATGTTGCCAGAATATCCTCCTGGTCTACAAAACTCATCTCACAGTCAATCTGGGTAAATTCCGGCTGGCGATCTGCCCGGAGGTCTTCATCCCGGAAACATTTCACCACCTGGTAATACCGGTCATAACCACTTACCATCAACAATTGTTTAAATGTTTGCGGAGATTGTGGCAATGCGTAGAACTGGTTCGGGTTCATACGGCTGGGTACCACAAAATCACGGGCGCCTTCCGGTGTGGATTTGATCAGAAAGGGGGTTTCAATATCCATAAATCCCCTGGTATCCAGAAAGTTACGGGCCGACCGGTTCACCCGGTAGCGCAATTCCAAGTTTTGCTTTACCACATTGCGGCGCAAATCCAGGAAACGGTACTTCATCCGCAACTCATCTCCGCCATCCGTATCATCCTGGATGGTAAAAGGAGGCGTTTTAGCGCCGTTCAGGATCTTAAACGCCGATACAGCGATCTCTATGCTTCCTGTAGGAATGTTGTTGTTTTTGCTGGACCTTTCGGCTACCGTACCGCTTACCTGCAATACAAATTCACGGCCCAGGGGCTGTTCATCCAGTTGCGGATTAAGTGCCTCGCCAAAAAGCAGCTGTGTAATGCCATACCGGTCACGCAGATCCACAAAAGTGATGCTGCCAAATTTCCTCACTGTTTGTATCCAACCAGCCAATGATACGTGCTGGCCCACCTGTTCCATTCTTAGTTCACCACAAGTGTGCGTCCTATACATATTGTAGATTTATAAATTGGTCAATAGTTTGCTGATTGCTGGGCCTGCAAGGCCTTCGGCTTAGATATCAATTGATAATCAATTGATTAACTGGCAACAGTTGTCCTGGGGCATGTGCTGATACCGTTCCGCCGGGGTGCAAAGATACATGATGAAGGCCTGATTTTTATCCCCCGGTTCCCTTTATTTAAAATACCGCTTAATATCTACTTCCGGCATCAACGGGCTATGCCCTACCAGGTGCTGCACAAAATGATGTGCCATAAAGGGCGCCAGTGAGCACCCTTTGGTGCCCAACCCATTGAATATACCAATAGCTGTCTGCTGAGGATGCATCCCTATCATGGGGCGGCGGTCATTTCCGGAAGGCCGTACTGCTGCCAGCTGATCTAATATCTCATACGGAACCATCAGTAACTGCCGGAGGCTCTCCTCCAGTTTGGCTCCCTGCGCTGCCGTGGGATGATCATCTGCATAATCCCATACAAAAGACGATCCGGCCCAGAATATTTCCGGCTCCTGGGGCACCAGGGTAATTCCTTTTTTGATGATATCAGCTGTAATTAACCCAGGTATCTTTACCAACAATACTTCTCCTTTATTGGGCAGGAAAGTCAGCTTTTCAAACCAGGGATTATTGGTGGTAGCCACGCCGTCACAAAAGATAATTTTATCAGCTTTCACGCCTTGGTAAGTTACCCCATTATCTGTCACCTCTAAAAGCCGGTAATCCAGCCTTTGCTCCAGTAATGATCTGGTGGCCAGCAGATACTGGCGGTAAGCAGGTAGCAGTGTACGCAACTGCAACGTAGCACCTTTTACAATGGCAGCACCATGTGGCTGTTGCAGCCAACCGGCAAACCGGTCTTCCTGCGGATCTGTTGTATAAGGACTGGGATGCACTCCGGCCGTTTTAGTTTTAAAGGCTTGCTGCATCTGCTCCGAAGGAAATACCATCCAGATATCCCTTTCCGTAAAAACATCCTCCCCCAGTAAAGCCCCCATCTGGTGATACGTAGCTTTGGCAAACGGATAGATCGTATCATACATCCACGCTGGCTCAAACCGGCGCCCGGATACAGGATTAATAATTCCCGCTGCCACCCTGGAAGCACTGTTCGCTTTCCCTTCATCCATCACCAGCACTGTTTTACCTGCCTGCTGTAGAAAAAAACTTAGCATCGTTCCTGCGATCCCCTGCCCTACCAAAAGATAATCTACTTTTCGCTGTTCCATGTACCTCCTTACGTTTTGCTTTACAAATAAACAGGAATTCTTACGGTATGCAAACTACCTTATAAAAAACCGGCCCCAAAGCAAGTGATGCATTGAGGCCGGTGGCTGATGTTACTGACAGCAAATAACTTATTCTGTCACCTTCACCCGGATGCCTTCGCTATGGGCACTGAATTCCGGTGCATACATACATTGTACCGTGCTGATGCCATTAGAGAAATTACCCAGATGGGTTACGAACAACGTATATTCAAATACGTAAGTACCTTTAGGCAGATAACTGAAGAAGAAATTAGTAGAAGCATCTTTTGTGCTTTCATAATAACTTAATCCATTCTGCCACTTGCTGGCGCTGATTACATTGGTAGGCTCAAAGCAGGCCGCCCGCATATCCTTCAGATGTACATATTCCATCGGCCTGTCTGATCTTAATACGATCTGTACTTTCACCTTATCTCCTACTCTCAGCTGATTACCATCTGTAATTTTTGTCAGTACCGGCCCCTTCTCTGTATTCCTTTCTATGAATAATTGTTTCTCCAGCACCAATGGTGTTTTGGCAGCGGTGATTTTATCCAGCTGCTCAAAATATTGCCAGTATACTGCGCCCCATGCCGGCTGTCCCTCACTCTTTTTCATGCTCACTTTTATATCTCCCATTGCTGGCTTCACAGCCTTTGCATCAAAACTTTTCTTGAAATACCCTGTTCCGGCTTCGGCTTTTTCAGTAGTGCTGCTAATGGTTTCACTGCCTAATGTAATACTCACTTCCGGCTCCGCGGCTAGCCATTGCTGGCTACCTAACAGCATCGCATAACAGGCATCTGCAGTGGCCTTGGTAGTATGCCAGCTATTGGTTTGTTTATTTTTCAGCAGCCAGGTTTTCAGATCACTCACAGCATCCTTATCATCAGAGAGTGTGTTAAACACTTCAACCATCAGCGATTGTATTTCTATAGGCGCCTGATACCAGAAGTAACCGGCAGTATTACTTTTCCAATACATCCCCATTTCCGGTGATTGGATCGCATTTTCTTTGAGCGACTTTAATATGCCAGCCGATGTGATCTTGTCGCCTGCACGGTACAATGCAAGTGCAATCATCCCCTGCGCATATTTATCCTGCGTTACCCAGTATCTCGCAGCCTGCGACATGAAATAGTCGTAGGCGGGTTTTATCTTTTGCGGGATACTCCTGTTTTTAAACAAACTGCGCATATACAGGTAATGAATCTGTATCTGGCTGATCTGTTGTGCTTTCATATCTACTTTATCCCTGTGCAGCAGATTATAATAATCTTTATCCAGTTGTGTATCCAGGTAAGCCATTGCTTTATCCACCATCTCCATATCCACCTCATCTGTAGCGTTCAGCTGCAGCAGACGGCCTACACCTGCCACGATATACTGCGTAATATAGCGGTCTTCCCACATGCCTGTAAACCAGGGGAAAGCGCCGGAAGGTAATTGTTTATCCTTCAACTGCTGCATAGCTGCTTTGCCTTCACTTTGCATACGTTGCAGGTTAAATAATAACGATAACCTTTGCTTTTGCTCCGACTCTTTTTTGGCGGCCATCACCCAGGGGGTTTCCTGCAGTAACACGGACTTCAATTCTTCATTCTTTGCCAGGTTGCTGATCAGTGCAGCAGTATCTGTTGTTTTCCATTTCTCAAATACCGCTTTAATGCCTGGTGTAACGGCTACGATATGTGCAGCCAGTGTATTGGCATAAAAGCGGTTAAATACCTGTTCGGCACACTGGTAAGGATACTCCATCAGGTAAGGTAATGCCTGTACGGCATACCATACGGGTTTGCTGGTAAACTCTACGGTTACCCCATGCTGCCTTAATGTTTGGGAGGTATCACTGTGCAACAGTTTCTCCATTTTAAAAGTATGTGTACCGTCACCCCGTACAGCCAGTGGCATTGTTTCTGTCACCATCATGGAATTGGTGAGCACCGGCAATGCATTTTCTTCTCCATCGCTGAAGTTACCCGCCTGTGCCACAATACGGTACAACAATGCACTCTGGAAATCATTAGGTATCTGCAAAGGGAAACTCACGGAAGTGCTCTGTCCTTTCTGTGCGGTAAAATGCTGTACCGGGAACATATTGCGGAACCAGCCATCTACCGGCTGCATAGTAGCTGCATCCAATAACTCCAGGCGCGCCTGTCCGATCAATGTACTGTCTGCCAGGTTGGTGATCTTGGCACTGAACTCCATGTTATCACCTTCCCGCAAAAAGCGGGGAGCATTAGGCAGCACCATCAATGGCTTTTGCGTTACAATACTTGTTTCCGTACTTCCTACAGACATATCTTTAGTATGCGCCAGGCTCAGGAATTTCCAACGGGTAAGTGCTTCCGGTACGGTAAACTCAAAAGAGATATTCCCGTCTTTATCGGTACGCAGGTCCGGGAAAAAGAATGCCGTTTCCTGGAAGTTTTTACGTGGTGCAATGTTTTCCATAGCTGGTGCTGCTCCGCCTGCCGAACCAGCATCTTTAGCTTCGGCTGTAGCTGCCTGTGGGGCAGGGGCGGCTACCAATGCTTCATCAGCTATAGTAGTTACAGATCCGGTAATATTTGACTTTTTCTGCACCGCATAACCCACTACCTCTACTTCTTTCATCCTGTTTTTGTCTGTACCGGCAGGCGCTCTGTTCCCTCTCAGCATAATCCTTACCGGACCGTTGCCTGTCCAGCCAAACCAGTTCAGCGCATCATAAGAAAAAGGGGTAGCAGTTCTGCTGCTGGCCTTTCCATTATATCTTATCTCTGCATCTGCTGCGTA
Organism: Chitinophaga sp. H8; assembly: GCF_040567655.1. Taxonomy (NCBI): domain Bacteria; kingdom Pseudomonadati; phylum Bacteroidota; class Chitinophagia; order Chitinophagales; family Chitinophagaceae; genus Chitinophaga; species Chitinophaga defluvii. The sequence goes on from NZ_JBEXAC010000002.1 coordinate 177,967, forward strand.
AAAATTGTTATGCCCCTCCCAGTTACCATTGCCATAAAAAGAAGGATATAATCCCTGCAAATTCCAGGAATGAGAACGGAAAGCATCCAGGGAAGCATCATACATTCCTCCCAGCATTTCGGCAGCTACTTTAGTGCCTTTATATCCTTTGATCTGCAAAGACCATTTCTCTTTTTCTCCGGGCAATAGTTTATCCCGGTGCGCAGCAATTTTAATATCCAGGGTTTTGTTATCCCAAGGCACATTTATTTGCTGTTGTGTGGCATACACGCGGTTGTCTTTCACAAAAACAAAGTTTACAGACAATCCGCCGCGGTCTGTTTCGCTGACCTTATAAGGTATATCCTTTACCGCAGCAGATAAATCCAGGAAAGACACGGTTTCTTTTTTATCCTGCTGCTGGATGGTTTGTATCACATGCAGCTCCCTGGCAGTAGTACCCAGCATCATGTTGATCTTATCGCCTGGCGCATATGCTTTGGGTTCATCATACTGCCATAGATAAGCAGGGTAAGATAATTTACCGGCATTGGCATCTACCAGCTCAAACACCTTCTTCTGCTGTACCGTTTCCCCAAATTTATCTTTGGTAGTTACTTCCAGTTCATACATTCCCGGTGTCAGTTTTTGTTTACCAGCAGCCACATTACCACTTTCAGTAGTAGTGGCACTTTGCTGCCATACAGCTGCTTTACGCTGCCAGTGTTCCGGATCGCTTTCATTTTTATAAACATCCAGTGGGAATGCTTTTACGTATTCCTCCTGCGACATAACAAACTGATCCGGTTCTTCCCAATAACGGGCGCGGATCAAACGATACGGAGCCTGCAATGGTTTCACCTGCATACTTACAGTAGCAGGTTCAAATACACCATTCAGATTTTGTGTAATAATGTGCAGGGAATCCAGTTCTTTGGCCTGCACTCTTTCCGGGAGATTAATGGTAAGCTGCAGGGCCTGATAGCCGGCAGATACATTTTGTGTGCCACTCTGATTTTCGCCGTTCAGATCTGTTACATCTGCATATACGGTATAGGTAAATACCGGCTTCATATCAGCACTTATCTTATTATCCGGCAATGCAGGAAAGGTAACAGTGAAAGCACCATTCGCATCTGTTTTGATTTCTCCCTGTGTTATTTCACGTGCAGAAAAATAAGGCATTCCTTTACCACGGAACAACCAGAAATAAGGGAAACGGGCCTGGCGCTGTACGCGGTATTTTACTTTAGCGCCATCTATATTACTACCGGCATAGGCCAGTGCTTTACCAGTTACAGTGATGCTGTCGCCTACCCGGTAAGTGCCTTTTACGGGTTCAAACTCCACATAGAATTTCGGACGTTTGTATTCTTCTACAGAGAAATATCCTTGCCCGCTTTCTGCGGCATCTTCCAGTCGGAACATGCCGTTCATACGGCCCTGTGGTAATACAAACTTGCCTGAATAAGCACCATATTCATTGGTTTGTACTTTCATAGAGTCCACTACGGTACCGTTATTGTCGTATAAGAACAAGGTAGTTTTATAATCAGCCCTTACCTGTTGCGCATGATTATTACCTGATTTTTCAATTACAATACCTTTAAAGTAGAGGGTTTGTCCAGGGCGGTAAATAGCGCGGTCTGTAAACAGGAAGGTACGTGGTTTAGCCTTTGGTTCGGGCTGCTCCTGGTTTACATACAGGTAATTGTAGTTATCCAGGTACAGCACGTCTTCCTTGTTGATCCATTCCAGCCGGGCATTCACACTACGTTTCACCGGCAATAAACTTACGCCGCCTTGTTTGTTGGTCACCACCGTTTGCAGCAGCGTACGCTTGCCATAATCATCATCACTGGTCCATACCTTTAAGGTAACACCTGCTAATGGCTTACCCGTTTGCCGGTCCAGCGCATAATAATCGTTCCCTTTATTAATGTAGCTGATGGCAGACACATGTACAAACTGTGCTGCCAGCGGATTGTTTTCTAAAGCAAAATTGGGTGATACACTGGCCAGGATAACATACTGCCCTAACGGCAACGCATCTATTTTAATCTCTGCCCGGTGGCTCATATAGTCTTTGGGATCAGTAAGCGTTTGCTCCCAGGACTTTTGTGGTGTACGGTCACGCAATAGTTTCCAGTAACTGCTCCGGTTGTCCCGATAATCATTTTTAGCCGTACGCAATGCACTGCGGAATGCTTCATCGATCTGTATTACGCGTAGATACAGTTTATTAATGTTCTTGTAGGTAACGAGTGTACGGAAAGGCGTCCCTGGCAGGTTTACCTGTTCTGTTTTCAGTGCCAGCTGTTTATACTGGATATTGGTCAGCAATTCTTCGCATTGTACTGCACCCCGCGATGTAGGCGCCTTCCTGATGGCCTGTTCGCACAGTGCTTTTGCCCTGGCTACCCAGTTTTCACTTTTAGTATTGGCGGTACCGTTTTCTTGTTGTTGTACACCTTGCTGCCAGTAGCTTTGTGCCAGGAGGTACATCACACCGGCTACTCCCGCTTCTCCCTCATAGGTTTGCTGCTGCTGTTCCAATGCCTTTATATACAGCTCTTCTTTATCGGGCATGATGCCTACCTGGTTCATGTAGCCCACTCTCTCCATGTCCACATCGAGCAGTGCGGCTTTATTCTTTTCATGAAAGCGCAGTAATTCCTGGAGCAGGAGGAGCGCTTTGTATTGCAGGGAGGTGGAGTCTGTGGTAGTAAAAGTATGTTTCGCAAAAACTGTTGCCGGTGCAAACGCGGTGGCATCCGCCAGTTCAAACTGATTGGCCGGGTTATTAATATTGCTTTCACCGGATTTGTACCAGTCTAATGCCCGGTGAGCCAGCAGATCATACAAGGTGGGTCTTAACTGCCGGGAGTTGGCACCTTCCTGTATGATGGCATCATACTTACTGATGGCCGTATTTTGCAATTCACTTACATTGGATAACGACGCTTCATATGCCGTGCTGATCTCTTGTTGCAAACGAGGCAGGCTCCAGGTGGTAATATCTGTACCAGCATCATCTGCTACTGCTGTACGGTTATACAATTTATACCGGTTGCCATTCAGATAACGTTGCATCAGCTCTGCCTTCATACTTTGCAGAATGGCTTTAGAGGGGCCACTTGCCATGTTTATCTGTTTATCCATCTCCTGCAGGTTTTGCAGGGTGGCGCTATCTTCAGTAACATCCCGGTATTTTAGCTGATAAATCAGTGCTTTGAGCTGTTGGGCAGCCTGTTTATCTTTTACTGCGCTGGTGTAAATACTATTTACGATCTCCAGGGCCGACTTGGGCAAGCCTTCCTCCTCCAGGGCAGCCACTTTCTTCCATTGTGCGTCATACTTGCTTTGAGCCATAACAGATGTTGTGCTGATGATTAAAATAAGGGTGAGTATGCTTATAAAATAGCGCATGGGTAAACTGATTTTATATAAAAGTTAGTTGCATTAGCAACATGATGCGGGCAACCCGCCGGTTTCCATAAAGCGGGGAAAAAAATACTGCAGGCGGGGTAGCGGTAATAATAATTATACTAGTCCCATATCCCATTGGATGCGGTTAATATGATCGGTTCCTTATCAGTTACTACAATGGTATGTTCATGTTGTGCTACAAAGCTGCCATCTGCAGTAGAGAGTGTCCAGCCATCACCGGTATCAATCGCATAGTTAGCCCTGGTGGAGATAAATGTTTCCACGGCCACTACGGCATTTTTCTGGAACTTGCCCCGGTTAAACCGGTCATAAAAACAGGGAATCCCATGCGGCGGTTCGTGCAGGCTTCTGCCTATGCCATGCCCCAGCAGGTTTTTTATTACGGTAAAGCCATCTTTCTGGGCGGATTTGGCAATGGTACGGCCTACTTCTGCAATCTTTACCCCATGCCGTATTTGTTGCAGCGCTTTACGCAAGGCATTTTTGGAGCTTTCTACCAAAGGGTTCAGGTGTTGAAAATCCTGTCCCAGTACAAATGATCCGCCATTGTCGGCAAAAAAGCCATTCAGTTCAGCAGAAACATCAATATTGACCAGGTCACCTTCCTGCAAAATGATATGGGCAGCGGGGATACCATGCGCTACGGCATGATTTACGCTGATACAGGCACATCCCGGAAAACCGTAACTGATCTTTGGGGCAGGACGGGCGCCAAAAGCATCCAGTATGGCTGCACCAAATTCGTCCAGTTCCAGGGTACTCATGCCGGGTTTTGCATATTCCCGCATGGCTTTGAGGGTTTTTCCTACGGCTTCGCTGGCCTGCATCATTCCTGTTAAGTCGTCGTTAGAGGCTATAGACATCTAGGTTAATTTTTGGAGGTGTTATTAAATTTAAGCATAAAACAGGAAATACAGGGGTCCTGCCATCCTGCTGGTTTGTTTAAAACAAAAATCCTTCCAGCCTGTGCGCCAGAAGGATTTTTAATATAAAAATATTGACCGTAATTAAGCAAGCGCACCGGCTTTACTTAATACTTCTGCCATTGTTTTTCCGATGTTGGCAGGGCTTTCTACCACATGTACACCACATGCTGCCAGTATTTTCATCTTAGCAGCAGCAGTATCGTCTGCACCACCAATGATGGCACCTGCGTGGCCCATACGACGACCCGGAGGGGCAGTCTGACCAGCAATAAAGCCTACTACCGGTTTGGTAGCATTTTCCCTGATCCATTCTGCTGCTTCTGCTTCCATGCTACCACCAATTTCACCGATCATGATGATACCATCCGTTTCCGGATCGTTCATCAGCAGTTCTACGGCTTCTTTGGTAGGTGTACCGATGATAGGATCTCCACCAATACCAATAGCGGTAGAAACACCTAAACCAGCTTTAACTACCTGGTCTGCAGCTTCATATGTTAAAGTACCGGATTTGGATACGATACCGATACGGCCTTTCTTGAAGATAAAGCCAGGCATGATACCTACTTTAGCTTCTTCTGCGGTGATCACACCAGGGCAGTTAGGCCCGATCAGGCGGGTAGTTTTTCCCATCAGGAAATTCTTCGCCTTTACCATATCCTGTACAGGAATACCTTCTGTAATACAAACTACCAAAGCAACACCAGCTTCAGCAGCTTCCATAATAGCATCTGCAGCAAATGCCGGTGGTACAAAAATGATAGATACATCTGCTCCGGTAGCTTTTACCGCATCGTCTACTGTATTGAATACAGGACGCTCCAAATGCGTGCTGCCGCCTTTGCCAGGGGTAACACCGCCTACCACCTGTGTGCCATACTCAATCATCTGTGTAGCATGGAATGTACCTTCTGTACCGGTAAATCCCTGAACAATCACTTTGCTATGCTTATTAACTAAAACACTCATCGCGCTTGGTTTATTGGTTTATTTATTATGTATTTCCTACTTCTTTTGCCTTTTGGAGGGGCAAAAATAAAGCATAAATCCGTTACTTGTAGATAGTTAATTGTTAATTCTTATATGACAACCTGCTGATGGCCCGTTATTCGCCCTTCTTCAGCTTATCTTTCCAGCTATTGTCCTGGAACATTTCCATCTGCCGCATTTCTTTGGCATCCCGGAGAAATTCTGATGCAAAGATAAAGTCATTCAGCTTCTGATCCTTGCTAAATACGATTTCCTTATTGCTGCCTTCCCATTGCTTTACTCCCTGATACATATAGATGATATGATCACCGCTTTCCATCACGGTATTCATATCATGGGTGTTGATCACAGTAGTAATATTGTATTCCACCGTCAGTTCCTTGATCAGCTTATCTATCAGCAGGGAAGTCTGGGGGTCCAGCCCTGAGTTGGGTTCATCACAAAACAGGTATTTGGGATTGAGTACGATAGCACGGGCAATACCTACCCGTTTTTTCATCCCACCACTTATTTCAGCAGGAAATTTCCTGGCGGCATCTGTCAGGTTTACCCTGTCCAGACATTCCTGTACCCTTTTTTTCTTATCGCGCAGATTGCCGGTACCGAACATATCCAGCGGAAACATCACATTCTGCTCTACCGTCATACTGTCAAACAGGGCCGATCCCTGGAACAGCATCCCTATTTTCTGGCGGATGATCATTTTTTCCCGAATATCCATACCGGTAAAATCTTCCTGATCATACAGGATCTTACCACTATTTACATCCATCAGCCCCACAATACATTTCATCATCACTGTTTTTCCACTACCACTGGAGCCAATGATCAGGTTTACCTTACCGGATTCCATCACTGCCGATACGCCCTTCAATATCTCCTTATCCCCAAAGCTTTTTCTTATGTCTTGCAGTTCAATCATATTTTGAATTTATCCTACAACAATATTGCAGATAATGCGTAATCGGCAAATAATATTAATATACAGCTCACCACTACCGCTTTGGTACTGGCTTTACCTATTTCCAGGGCGCCCCCCTCCACATTATAACCGTAATAGGCAGATATGCTGGAGATAATAAACGCAAACGTATAGGATTTACACATGGCAAATACCACATTAAAGGCCCGGAAATCCTGTCGCAACCCTTGCAGGAACTGATCTTCCGAAATAATGCCTGCCAGTACCCCTGCTTCCTTACCTCCCCAGATCCCTAAAAACCCGGCAATGGCTACCAGTACTGGTATCATCAGCAACGCGGCCAGTATTTTAGGCATTACCAGGTAGCCCTTGGTGTTGATCCCCATAATCTCCAGGGCATCTATCTGCTCGGAAATACGCATATTTCCCAGCTCAGAAGCTATTTTGGAGCCAATTACCCCGGCCAGTACAATACAGGTAAGTGTAGGAGCAAACTCCAGGATAATGGTATCCCTTACGATCTGGGCAATCGTGCTTTTAGGAATGATGGGACTTACCAGCTGGTAAGCGGTTTGCAGGGTAGTAACCCCTCCCATAAACAGGGAAATGATAAATACTATACCAAATGAACCTACGCCAATATCTACGCATTGCTGCATAAACTGCTTCCAGTACATCCGCATATTTTCCGGGCGGGAAAACATGCCTTTCAGCATCAATATAAAATTTCCAAAATGATAGAAGAATTTGAACTCCATAGCTGACCAAAGATAGGAAATAGTCGATAGTACGTCGTTTATAGTTCAAGGTTTTTTGTGATGCCAACCCCTACCGCCTGCTTTTTACCAATAACTGCTTCAGGCAGCGCTCGATAATTTCGCCCATGGTTTTGCAACGGGCATAGGCCGGATCGTCGTAGTACTGTGCCAGTTCTTCGCCCAGCTGCTTGATTTTTTCGGGCAGGGATACCCGGTCTACCATAATCACATCTCTCAGGTCCTTGATCCGGTGACGCTGGGCTTTGATACGCCGGGCTATTACTGCCCGCTCCTCCTGCTGGTACTGCTTTACCACCTCCGCATTCAGGTGCTTGATAGCCAGTTCCACAAACACCCTGTTTTCTTTAAAATACTGGGGCATATAAAGCGTGCGCTTCCCTTCATAAAACTGCTGGTCAAAATCAATGGCCCGGATGCGGAATTGCACATCATCAAAATCCGGGGTGATGTCAATCACAAAGTTATAGGAGCGCATATCTCCCAGTAGCCGTACAAAACACCGCTCATTGAACTTTACAAACTCTTTGGCTATACGTTTGGGGTTAAAATCAAGGCGGTCCAGGTAATGCAGGATAAACTGATCGCCCGGTACACCGGCAATATGCTCTTCTACCAGGGTATTCCCATCTACCAGGAAATTGATCCAGTAGGGCGACAGGATATGTTCCAGCTCCAGCCCGTATATACGGGAAGCATCGGCTATCTTGATATAAAAATAGTCGTATACCTCATTATAGTTATTGACGATCTTGATACGGAAAGGATGGGAATTGCCAAAGGTGCAGTAATCGATCCGCTCTATATGCAGGTGTTCTTCTGCGGCCTGGTCTCCTCCGGCTTTCAGGTTGGAATAAATCCGTTTCAACCCTGCGTGAATAGGTCTCATCATGCTTTGCGGGTAAAATACCGTTTCCCACAGCGTATCTTTTCCTTCCTTATCATACACCGAAATACTGTGATCGTAATACCGCAGTTCCTCATAAGATACCGGCAGGCTCACCTCCCTTTCATACAGCTTCAGGTAATTCCTGAAAGCAGGATTAAGGGGGAAGAAGATTTTTTTCCGTGAAATGCTTTGCATGTGCTGATGACTACTGACGCAAGTTGCTGGTTAAATAATGAAAGTAAAATTATAGCACTTTATTGTATTGTGGATGATTTGCGAAAAAGTCTTACAAAAAAGGAGGCCTCCTTTCAGAGCCTCCCCTTTTTCAATCAGCTATTTCATCATCTGCTAAAAATGTATAGCGTCTGGTTATCTTTTCTTCTTAGGTGTTGTTATTTCCTTACAGCATTTTACCTGTGCATCTACTACTGCAATGTTTACCATGTTTACAATCTGCCTAACGGTACTGCCTAACTGCAGGATATGTACCGGTTTTTTCATCCCCAGCAGGATAGGTCCGATGGAATCAAATCCTGCCACTTCCTGCAGCAGGTTATATGCCACATTACCCGCTGCCAAGTTAGGGAAGATCAGGGTATTTACCTCTCCTTCTATCAGCTCACTGAAAGGGTAATTATCTTTCAGGATTTCTTTATTAAAGGCCATCGCTGCCTGTATTTCCCCATCTACCACCAGGGTAGGATCTTTTTGTTTCACGATTTCGCGGGCCTTGCTTACCAGCTGTGCCTCCGGTGTAGGGCTGGAGCCATAGTTGGAGTAAGATACCATGGCTATGCGCGGGGTGATATTGAAGGTCTTTACTTCTTTGGCTACCATCAGGGTAATATCGGCCAGTTCTTCTGCGGTAGGATTAAAGTTGACCGTAGTATCTGCCAGGAATAACGGTCCGCGTTTGGTATTGATGATATACATCCCTGCCACACGTTTGGCCCCTGCCTCCATGCCTATTACCTGCAGTGCCGGGCGGATTGTATCCGGGTATTTACGGGTAAGGCCGGAAATCAGTGCATCCGCCTCTCCGGTTTCTACCATCATACAACCGAAGTAGTTACGTTCCCGCATTACCTTTTTGGCTTCATAGAGATTAAAGCCCTTACGCTGCCGTTTCGCAAAGAAAAGCTCTCCGTACTCATGGCGCTTTTCATGCATGCTGTCGGCTTTTGGATCAATGATTACGGTATCATCCAGCTCAATCGCATTTTCTGCGGCCAGGCGGCGTATACGTGATTCACTGCCCAATAATATCGGAATGGCAATCCCTTCATCCCTTACCACGATAGCTGCTTTCAGCACTTTCAGGTTATCAGCTTCCGCAAATACCACCTTACGCGGATCTTTACGGGCTTTGGAACCAATCACGCGGAACAGGTGATTATCCAGTCCCAGGCGGCCATTCAACTGTTCAATATAAGCATCCCAGTCGGTGATAGGCTTTTGTGCCACACCACTTTCCATAGCTGCTTTTGCAACCGCAGGCGCTACCGTGCTCAGCAAACGCGGGTCCAGCGGCTTGGGAATAATATAGGTAGGGCTGAAATAAATGCTTCTTTCGTTATAGGCCATGTTCACAATATCCGGAACAGACGACTTGGCCAGGTCGGCCAGGGCTCTTACTGCAGCCAGTTTCATCGCTTCATTGATCTGCGTAGCTCTTACATCCAGCGCACCACGGAAGATATAGGGGAATCCCAATACGTTATTTACCTGGTTAGGATAATCAGAGCGGCCTGTAGCCATGATTACATCCGGCCGGGCAGCAATGGCAGTTTCGTAGGCAATTTCAGGATCAGGATTGGCCATCGCAAAAACAATCGGCTGCTTAGCCATGCTCTTGATCATTTCCGGTGTTACTACATTGCCCACAGACAGGCCCAGGAACACATCCGCACCTTTCATAGCCGCTGCCAGATCGGTTACTTTCGATGTGGTAGCAAACTGCATATGCATATCCGTCAGGTCTGTGCGCGACTTATTCAGCACACCGTTTTTATCAAACAGGATAAAGTTTTCCGGTTTGGCGCCCAATGCTACATACAGCTTTACACAAGCCATGGCGGCAGCACCAGCGCCATTTACCACCAGCTTTACCTTTTCTATCTTCTTTTTTACCAGCTCCAGGGCATTCAGCAGGGCCGCTCCGGAAATAATGGCGGTACCGTGCTGGTCGTCATGCATCACCGGGATCTTCAGCTCCTTTTTAAGCCGTTCTTCAATTTCAAAGCACTCCGGACTTTTAATATCTTCCAGGTTGATCCCTCCGAAAGTAGGTTCCAGCGCTTTCACCGCACTCACAAATCCGTCTACATCTTTTGTGTTCAGCTCTATATCAAACACATCGATGTCTGCAAATATTTTGAATAATACGGCCTTGCCTTCCATTACCGGCTTACCGGCTTCGGGGCCAATATCGCCCAAACCCAGTACGGCAGTACCGTTGCTGATTACACCTACCAGATTACCTTTGGCAGTGTACCTGTATACATTTTCTACATCATTAAAAATTTCTTTACAGGGCTCTGCTACTCCGGGAGAGTAGGCTAGTGAGAGATCCCATTGTGTTTTGGTGTTTTTGGTAGGTATAACTTCTATCTTACCCGGCCTGCCCATCTCATGATAGTCCAAAGCATCCTGCTTATTCAGTTTTCTTGCCATATAAAGATTGTTATTGGGCATGCAATATACGAACTATCAAAGGAACGCTTATAGCACGAAAGCGTGGGTTCACAAATATTGCTTACTTTTATGGCGTTAAACATTTGGAATTAACATGATACAACGTATCCAAAGTCTTTATTTACTATTGGCAGCAGCTGCCGGTACTGCTACCTGGTTTTTCAATTTATGGAAAGCGACCCTCAATAATGGTACTATTACCTACTTCAATGCGCAGTCCAGCTACCTCGTATTTGTAGTATATATGATCATTGTAGCACTGGCTGTTACCTGTATCTTTTTATACAAAAACCGTAAGTTGCAATTCCGCCTTACTGTAGTGAACCTCCTGTTTGCCATTGCAGCTACTGCCCTGCAATACCTGAAAGTTCAGGACAATGCCAATGACCTGGTTACGAAAGGATTTACCATCAGCTCCGCTACTTATCTTCCGGCGGCGTTCCTACCCATATTAATCCTCATTTTCCTGTTCCTGGCTGCCAGAGGCATTTATAAAGATGAAAGGCTGATTAAGTCCCTCGATAGGCTGAGATAAAGAGCTGTTAGCTTTTTATAGCATTGAGCTATTAGCCTTTAGCTATTAGCTCAATGCAGCGGATGAAAGCTGTTAGCTTTTAGTAGTTAGCTTTTAGCTCAATGCAGCGGATGGTTCAATGATAGTTATATCCTAATGATCTGTTGCCTGTGTGGTAATTTTGCCCCACAGGATAGTTTTGTTAAACCCATTTCATAGCCTTTTATGCTCTATTCATACTCTATCTATGCTTTAACTATGCTTTAACCATGCTTTAACTATGCTTTAACTATGCTTCAAGCATAGGTGACTCGTCCTAAAATAGGTTTACACCCATGCCTTCACTTGAGAAAACTTTACATGTAAGGTAACAGATGGCTTTTAAAAGAGGGCAAAATGCATGGATTCGCTGCATTTAAGCTAATAGCTAAAGGCTAACAGCTAAAAGCTTTCTTCCGCTAAAAGCTATAAAAATTTGCCCGTATAGCTCTCCTTCACATTTTTCAGTCCTTCGGGAACGCCGGCATACAGCAGGGTACCACCGCCGGCACCACCTTCTGGTCCCAGGTCAATGACCCAGTCGGCGCTACGGATTACGTCCAGGTTATGCTCAATGACGATCACAGAGTGCCCCTGGTCTATCAATGCATTAAAAGAAGCCAGTAGTTTCTTGATATCATGAAAATGCAGCCCGGTGGTAGGCTCATCAAAAATAAACAGGATATGCCCCTGCGCCTTCCCTTTGCCAAGGAAGGAAGCCAGTTTTACACGTTGTGCTTCCCCGCCACTCAGGGTATCACTGCTTTGTCCAAGCTTCACATATCCCAGGCCCACGTCGCTCAGGGGGCGTATTTTATTGCATACATCTTTTTCCTCCTTAAAAAACTCAAGGGATTCATCCACACTCATTTCCAGCACATCAAAAATGCTTTTCCCCTTGTAATGCACTTCCAGCACTTCTTCCTTAAAGCGTTTGCCTCCACAGCTTTCACAAACCAGGTGTACATCGGCCAGGAACTGCATTTCCACAATCACTTCCCCTTCTCCTTTGCAGGCGTCACAACGGCCGCCATCCACGTTAAAGGAAAAATGCTTGGGCTGGAATCCCCGCATTTTGCTCAGTGGCTGTTTGGAATACAGGTCACGGATTTCATCATATGCCTTGATGTAGGTGACCGGATTGGAGCGGGAAGATTTACCGATCGGGTTCTGATCTACCATTTCTATCTGGGTAACGCTGTCCATGTCTCCTTTCATAGACCGGTGCTGCCCTACCCTGTCGGCAAACTCGCCTTTCAGCTTCATCAGCGCCGGGTAAAGTATTTGTTTTACCAGGGTAGTTTTTCCGGAACCACTCACCCCGCTCACTACGCAGAGCAGATTAAGCGGAAAATCCACGTCTACATTCTTCAGATTATGCTGACGGCAACCTTCCAGGGTAATAGACTTTTTCTTTTTGCGGGTTTTGGCAGGCGGCTCAATAAACATGGCCCCGCTCAGGTATTTGCCTGTCAGGCTTTTACTGTCTATCAGAATCTGGTCGTAAGTACCCGCAAAGGTTACCTCTCCTCCCAGGTGACTGGCCAGTGGTCCCATATCGATAATGAAATCGGCCTCCTGCATCATCTGTTCATCATGCTCTACCACCACCACCGTATTGCCCAGGTTACGCAGGTCTTTTAACACCTGGATCAACCGGTGGGTATCGCGGGCGTGCAGTCCTATACTGGGTTCATCCAGGATATACAGTGAGTTGGTCAGGTTACTGCCCAGGGTACGGGTCAGCTGGATACGCTGGCTTTCCCCACCACTCAGGGTATTGGCCACCCTGTTGAGGGTAAGGTACCCTAGCCCTACATCCAGCAATGTTTTCAGGCGATGATTGATCTCTATTAAAATACGTTTGGCTACCTGCTGGTCGTATTCATTCAGCTGCAGGTTGGCAAACCAGGTTTGCAGGTCCTGTACCGGCAAGTCTACCAGCTGGGCAATATTACGATCTGCTACTTTTATGTAAAGCGCTTCCTTACGCAGGCGGCCGCCTCCGCAATCCGGACACACGGTACGTCCACGATAGCGGGCCTGTAATACCCGGTATTGCACCTTATACAGGTTTTGCTCTACCATTTTAAAGAACTCGTTCAGTCCGTAGAAATGCTCGTTGCCCGTCCACAGCACTTTGTACTGCTCCTCTGTAAGTTCAGACACCGGCTTATGGACAGGGAAACCAAACTTACGGGCAGCTTTTATCAATGCTTCTTTATACTCGCCCATCTTTTCCCCCCGCCAGGCAGCAATCGCGCCTTCAAAAACGCTGAGGCGCTTATCCGGTATCACCAGGTCGGCATCAATGCCCAGTACCTGACCAAAACCTTCGCATGTAGGACAGGCCCCAAAAGGATTATTAAAAGAGAACAGGTTAGGTACCGGCTCTTCAAAAGTAAGTCCGTCCAGCTCAAACCGGTTGGCAAAATGCACCAGCTCTTTCCCGTCTATTTCGAGGTAACAATCGCCCTCACTTTCATAAAAGGCGGTTTGCACACTATCCGCTATCCGGTGTTTGTCTTCTTCATCAAAATCTTTCACCACCAACCGGTCTATCAGCACATAAGTGGTTTCAGGCAGCGCCGGCTTTTTTTCTTCCAGCAGCTCCTCTATACGTAATAAGCTCCCCCCGCTTTTACCGGTGGCATACAACCGGGAGAACCCTTTCTGCAATAATATGTTCAGCTCTTCTTTTGCATCCCGCTTGGCATGCTTACGGAAAGGTACGAGCAACTGTACCTTGGCGCCGGTGGTCAATGCACAGATATAATCCACCACATCACTTACCTCCTGTTTTTTGACCAGCCCACCTGATATAGGGGAATAAGTTTTGCCAATCCGGCCATACAACAGCCGGAGATAATCATAGATCTCTGTCATAGACCCTACGGTAGAGCGGGGTGTACGGGTGATTACCTTTTGCTCAATAGCAATGGCGGGGCAAATACCTTTGATGTAATCCACATCCGGCTTGTTCATCCGCATCAGAAACTGACGGGCATAGGAGCTGAGACTTTCCGCATAGCGGCGCTGCCCTTCTGCATACAAGGTATCCATGGTAAGGGATGATTTCCCTGACCCTGACACACCAGTAACAACTACCAGTTTACTGCGCGGGATGCCTACACTTACATTCTTGAGATTGTGTACCCTGGCGCCTTTTATATATATCTGATCCTGGGGGCTAACTGCCTGCTGATCAATGACGGTTTCCTGCTTTTTTACTTTTGTTCCCATTACAGGAACAAATTTAGCTAAAAGTTGGGAGTACATCCATCACTGTTTATAACCTTTATTCCCTCCTTTTTTGAACGGAATATCAGTCAATAATACTTTCATGACCAGGTGCTTGGACAGCACAAAAAAAATTAAATCTAATTATATCCTTATCTCTACCGGTTATCAGCCCTAAGCTGCCAACTACCATTTACCGCCTGCCTGGCACTATGAACCTTCCATCAATTTTCATTGGGAGGTCTTGTTTTTCTGAACTATTCAATTATATTTGCAATGGACCAGATCTATACCTTGGAACATTCATATCATCTTTAACTAAAAAACGGCTCATTATAGCATAAACTTTACCTACAAACAACCTACTGACGTTAAAGTCCGTATATACAATTTACAAACCCGTCTATTGTGGAAGTTTATGCAAATAATGTACAAATTGAGCGATGAGCAGTTGATCAACCTTTTTAAGAAAGGACACACTTCAGCACTGGAAGAATTAGTTCACCGGCATAAGGACAAATTATTCACGTCCATTATATTGTTGGTGAAAGACCCTTTCCTGGCAGAAGATATTTTTCAGGACACTTTTATTAAAATAATAGATACCATACGGGCAGAGCGCTATACCGAAAAGGGTAAATTCCTTCCCTGGGCCATACGCATCGCCCACAACCTGTGCGTAGATCATTTCCGTAAAGTAAAACGTACGCCAATGATCAAGACGAGTGATGACCAGGACATTTTTAATGTGCTGGGCTTCAGCGACAGTTGTGCAGAAGAAAAAATGATTACCCGTCAAAGCCATGACCGCGTTCGTAAAATGCTGGATATGCTCCCCGAAGAACAACGGGAAGTAATTATTCTAAGACATTATGCGGAATTGAGCTTTAAAGAAATTGCTGATCTCACCCAGGTGAGTATCAACACCGCATTAGGCCGTATGAGATATGGCCTGATCAATCTCCGCAAAATGATGACGGAGAAGCAGATTTGTCTATAGAACCCTTTTTTTGCTTGCCATAGACGGGCGGCCAGATGTAATGTCTGACCGCTCGTTTTTTTGTGCGCCATGACAAATATCATTGGCCTGCAATTTTCAGCAGCTTAGTTTTGCACTATCACTAATGCATACTTACCCTTGCTGAAAAAAATCACATCCTTTATCTTACTGCTGGCGCTGGTTTTCCAGTGCTTCCTGCAATTAGGGGTGCTGGCTTATTATAATTTCAACAAGGCATATATTACCAATACTTTTTGCGTAAACAAGGATAAACCCCAGCTACATTGCGACGGACAATGTTATCTGCAAAAACAATTGCAGAAAACCGGTGCCAACCACCCTCCCCATGATACCCTTGCTGTTATAGAAATACCTGCTTTCCTCGTAACAACTACACCGGTCTTAACACCCAGCCATCAGCTGTTACAGGTATACGTCCTGCCACTGCAACCGGTAAGATCCCTCTTTAATCCCGGCGCTCCTTTTCATCCGCCCGAAGTAGCCTGATCACATCGCTTCACATAACTGCACTATATGCTTTGTCATAGCATGTAACAGGCATTGTTATGCCTATGCAGCAAGGTTCTTACAACTGATCATTATTTACAAATTATTAATTTATGTTATCATCATACCTCCGCTCCATCCTTTCCATTTTTGCTGCCAGCCTTTTATGGATGGCCTGCTCAAAAGACAATAACACCACTCCTGTATTGCCCGATCCCTTAAAAGACCAACAGCTGATCGCGAGCGGCTACGCTATCGGCGCCGCTACTAAGGTAGAAGTATGGGCAGCACAATTACCCACTACCGGCTACAATCCACTTACGGTAGTGCTGTATGATTCTGTAAGCCAGCAAAAAACAACTAACGCCGTTGTGCAGCTCAATCCCCTGATGGACATGAAGATGAACGGGATGACACACCAGCATGCTGCACCTAAAGAGGATCCGCAAATAGCCGCCAGCGGACTATTGGAAGGTGCTGTCGTATTTACGATGCCTACCAGCGAAACCGGTACCTGGCAACTGGCAATAGCTGTTGATAACAAACAAAATCAACACAGCGGCACCGCATTACTACCCGTTACAGTTAAACAAAATCCGGAAAATAATGTAAAAGTGATCACCACCACTACTGATAAAACAACACTGATCATTACCTGGATCATGCCACCCAAATTAGTGGTGGGAGCCAATGATTTTATTTGTACGGTGCATCGTAAACAGGATGGGATGCATTTCCCTGCCGACTCTTCCTACAAATTAACGATCACCCCGGAGATGCCTTCCATGGGACATGGCTCTCCTAACAATATCGACCCGGTACATACCGGCAAAGGACATTATAAGGGTCAGGTAAATTTTACGATGACCGGTTTATGGCGTATTAATATGAGCCTTTTTAAAGAAGGCGCACCGGTTACCACCGGACTGTTTTTTGAAACCACCCTGCCATAAACAGCAGTCCGGCAGGGCAAATCAAAGGCAAGCAAAAAAAATGCCCTGCCGGTATTTCTTTCTACCCTTAATCTATTGAAGCAATGAAGCGTATATATTTAATCCTGGCCCTCCCGCTCTCTGGCACATTACCACTGGCGGCCCAGGAGGTAGATACCACGATGAAACAATACCAGCTGCAGGAAGTACAAATTACGTGTAGTGGTAACTGTTGTGGATGCAAAAAAGATGCTACCCTTAATTTTTACAGGACCTCCGGCCTGGTTACTACAGAAGATATCCTGCAACGTATGCAGGGCATCTCTCTTGTAAGGCGGGGAAACTATGGTATGGAACCACTCCTGCGTGGCCTGGGAGGCGGGCAGATCAATGTGACCATAGATGGCATGCGCCTGTTTGGCGCCTGTACAGATAAAATGGATCCGGTTACGATCTATGCAGAACCAGACAACCTGAAAAACATCCAGAATACACCAGGTACCAGCGGCGCACACATGGGCAGCACCATTGGCGGTAGCCTCAACCTGCAATTGCAGGATGCTACCGTGAATGCAGCCATTCCCTGGAGCGGGTATGTACGTACCGGTTATCAAAGCGCAGCACAGGCTTTTCAACAATCATTATCCCTCAATTACAGTCAGGAAAAATGGGCGGTGAGAGTGAATGGCACCTATCGTAAAGCAGCTAATTATCGCGCCGGATGGGGCACTAAAATCCCCTTTTCTCAATATGAAAAAGGTAACCTGCAACTGAGTGCACAATACCGGCTATCCTCCAGCAGATGGCTGAAAGCAGATGTATTGCTGGATGATGGCTGGAACATAGGATTCCCCGGCCTGCCTATGGATGCCGGATATGCCCGCACCAGGATCTACGGACTCTCCTACCAGGAAGTGTTTAATAATCGTACACTGGAAAAAATAGTGGCTAAAATCTATACCAACAATATCGGGCACTTTATGGATGATACCCGCCGGCCGGCCGTTGCCATGCATATGGATATGCCTGGCTACAGCCAGACTTCAGGAGCCTATACCGAAATGGAATTCAGAAAGGACGCCCATCAGTTGCTGATCCGGGCAGATGCCTATCAGCACAATTCCCACGCCTCTATGACCATGTACCCGGAAAAAGAATCTCCTATGTACATGCTCACCTGGCCACATACACGCCGTGAAGTAGCTGGCCTTTATGCTAACTACTCCTGGCAGGCTCACCAACGGCTTACGCTGGGCATGAACGGAAGAATAGATTATGCCCGTACCCAACTTACATCAGAGATGGGCAAACAACAACTGCATGTTTTTAACTACGATGTCAGCAACGTATTTACGCAAGTACCCCTGAATATTAATGGCAGTATTGCCTATAAACTGCCCTGGCAGCTACAGGCCAGCATCAGCGCAGGGTATGCACAGCGCCTGCCTTCTGTAAGTGAATTATTTGGGTTTTACCTGTTCAACCGGCAGGATGGTTTTGACTATATAGGCAACCCCGGTTTAAAAATGGAAGCTGCCCGTAATATTGAAGCGCACCTCACCTATCAGCATCCCAAATGGGAAACCGGTATCACCGCTTTTTATAATCATATTGATCATTATATATTGGGACAAACCGATGAAAAACTCAGCACCATGACGCCAGGTGCGCGCGGGGTAAGAGTATATGAAAACATCGCCTATGCGGTACTGAAAGGAATAGAAGCCAATATAAAAATACGGCCTGCAAATAACTGGCTGTTGATACACATTTCCCGCTATACACACGGCAGCACTTTTGAAAAACAACCTTTGCCGTTGATACAACCTTACCGCAGCATCACTTCTGTGCGGTATCAATATAAAACCGTGCATGTACAAGCCGAACACGAATATGCTGCACACCAGCAACGTTTTGCCACATACGCCGGAGAGCAGGCTACTCCTGCTTATCACCTGCTGCATTTACGCGGAGGATGGCAGACCAAACTAGGAAAACATGCACTGGAAATAAATGCAGGGGTAGAAAATATCCTGGACCGGAACTATTACGATCACCTCGACTGGGGTCGTATTCCCCGGCAGGGAAGAAATATATACAGCGCTGTGCAATTCAATTTTTAACGAAACGGCTTCATTAATGAAGCCGTTGCACAGCACTGATAAGAGGCTTTCGCTGATGCCTATCCGAAGAAAAACCCTGTTTTAAATGCAGGGGCTGACTAAAAGGATCCTCCCATCCCGGGAAGTAATGAAGACAAAAACCATGCTTACACAACGCTTCGTATCTTCATTTTCCTTTTAGTCAGCCCCTATTTTGATATCTTATAAAAAGTCAACGGCTAGCTGCACCATCATTACATCCGCTCAAATACAATAGCAGCGCCTTGCCCCACACCTACGCACATGGTAGCCAGGCTGTATTTTGCCTGCTCCCGTAACTTTAACTCCTGCATCAATGTAGCGGTAATACGTGCGCCGCTGCATCCCAACGGATGACCAATAGCAATAGACCCGCCATTTACATTGATCTTTTCCGGATCCAGTTCCAGATCACGCATACACGCCAACGCCTGGGAAGCAAAGGCCTCATTCAGTTCTATCAGTCCAAGATCAGCAGCCGTAATACCTGCACGACGCAAGGCTTTTTGAGATGCAGGCACTGGCCCTATCCCCATAATTGCCGGATCTACACCTGCTACCGCCATCGATTTTATCCGTGCCACCGGCGTAAGGTTAAATTCCTGCAATGCTTTTTCTGAAACAATCAATACCGCTGCAGCTCCGTCATTAATTCCCGATGCATTACCAGCCGTAACAGTACCATCCTTTGCAAAAGCAGGACGTAAGCCGGCCAGCTTTTCCAGCGTGGTTTCTCTCGGATGTTCATCCCTGGAAAAGATTACCTGCTCTTCTTTATTAGGGGTAATAGGAACGGGAATAATCTCTCTTTCCCACTTACCGGCATCCAGTGCCTTTTTGTACAGTTGCTGGCTACGCAGGGCAAACAGGTCCTGATCTTCCCGGCTGATATGCCACTGACGGGCTACATTCTCCGCAGTTTCTCCCATAGAAAACGGATGATACAACTCTGCCATCTTTTTGTTGGTAAAACGCCATCCGATAGTAGAGTCATACATTTCCGTTTTACGGCTGAATGCGCCTTCTGCTTTTGCCATCACAAACGGGGCGCGTGTCATACTCTCTACGCCACCAGCTATATAAGCATCTCCCTCACCGCACATAACTGCACGGGCAGCATCCATAATGGCCTGCAAACCGGATGCACAAAGGCGGTTGACCGTATTGCCACCCACCGTTACGGGCAATCCTGCTAATAACGCAGCCATACGGGCTACATCCCGGTTATCTTCTCCCGCCTGATTGGCAGCGCCTGCTATCACATCTTCTATTGCATGGGGATCAAGACTGGCATTGCGTTGTAACAACGCTTTTATCACCAGCGCCAGCATATCATCTGGCCTTACTGTGCTGAGCGCACCACCATAACGTCCTATTGGTGTACGAACAGCATCTACTATATAAGCAGCTTGCATATGGATATTGAAAAATTTATTGCCCGGCTAAGGTAGGGAAAATGAAGGAAGCACAACCATCCGCTATAAGTAACCAGTTATGTGCTCAGCCCTGCCTTTTATAAAGTGGTGCTATGCCCGCAAAACGCAAAGGCTATTTTTGCTCCACTATTAACCGAATTACTTTATTTCATCAAACCCCAGAAAATGAAAACTCCCCACACTACAGGGCGTTCCTGGTATGCCAGGCCCCTGACCCTTGTTTGCGAACTGCAAAAAGCACTAAAGTTTACTGCCCCGTTGTTGAGTACATTATTACTGTTAACCAGTACCCTCATCGCCCAACAGCCTGCCGAAGAAGAAGAGGCAAATCTGTCGGAACTGCATTACCGTGCTATCAAGCCCACCGCCAAAGTACTGGAAGGGAATGAGCCTTCACTCATGAAACCCACTCCTGTACCCGCTGGTAATGCTGCCCGTATCAATACTGCCCGCTTTACCAAAGCACCTTTGTGGAGCCGGCAGCTAACTACAGCTGCCAATAAGCAACTGGAGGTAGATAATGTACAACTTCTGCCGGTAGCGGCAGCCCCGGTAAAAGTGATGAATGGCACCGCTCCTGCATTCTGTACCACCCCCACGGTGGCTATTGGCTGCTGCTGGTATGGTATTAAAGATGAGTACAATAATAAAAATGTAAACTATGCCTCTCCTGCTTCCGTTTTCAATAATAATGAAAATGATGCCCGTGCTTTCGCACAAAGCCTGCAGCCGGCCATGCCTTTTTATCTGCCTTATACCAACAGTAAAGTATATCCCGCAGGTGCCTGGCAATATGATAATGGCAACGGACATGGATCAGTAGACTTCCTGAAAACAGCAGATGCCTATGGCTCCGGCATTGACCCTACCTTTGGCGTATACGCGGCTGCTCCCGGCCGGGTACTGACTGCTATGTGGAATGATCTTTTCGGCAATGTGGTGATCATTGAACATACCGCAGCTAATGGTACTAAATACCGCACCGGCTATTTCCACCTGCGCAATGGCTTCGACCACGATATCCAAATGGCAAAAAATATTGCGGTCAGCAATCCCAATGACAAAGATGCCAGGGATACCAAGTATAAAAAATTTGCCAACCTGGCCAATCCCTCTACCCTGCTATGGGGTACCAATGCGCAAAAACTGAAGGTGAAGGCAGGTGATTATGTGAATGCGGGACAGCAAATAGCCTATGCCGGCAATACCGGCTTTGGCGGTGCAGGATGGGGCCTCAACCAGGATGGTACGCCCAGTGATCCCAATACCGGCAACAACCACCTTCACTTTATGCTGTGGGTAAAAAGTCCGAATCCGGCTACCGGCGTTGACTGGATGGAGGTAGATCCCTATGGTGTATATGCTAAAGCCAACAGCAACACCAATGAATGTTATGAAGTAGGGGCCAACGGCGCTTTTAATCGTTTTTTTGCCCCTTTTTATCCCTCCTTTCATAATGTACCGGTGCAGTACATCACCCGCTATTGGGGATATTATACTGGTATGGGCATGGCTTTACAAACCCTGAGCGTTCATAAAAAAGGGAATACCTACCTGGCCTCCGGCTCCTTCCAGTACGGACTCCCCTCAGCCTGGTACTGCCGCATCAATATGTCGTCTGACCAGTATCAGCAATATTTTAACCAATACGGCAGCCAGGGATATATGCCCCGGCAGATTTCCGTAACAAAAGATAATAGCGGCAACCCCTTGTTTACCGTCATCTGGAAAAAGAAAGCTGCCAATGAAGCCTTTGCTGCCGTGCATAACATAGACGATGCTGCCTGGAATACCAAATGGAAAACACTGGTAGAACAGCAAAAGATGCGGGTGGCCGAGCATGTGGCCTATAGTGTAAATGGCAAACGCCTTCATGCCGGGGTGTTTGTGAATATCAATCCCGGCGGATTTTATGAGTACTATGGCATGAATCCGGCAGATTTTAACAAGAAATTTGACGATCTGCACAAGGCAGGCTTTATGACCATCAATGTAAATGCCGAGGAATCAGGCAATCAAACCGCGTTTGGCGGCGTATGGTGGCCCAGAAACAAGGCATATTATGCTTATTACAATATGTCGCCTGCCGAATACCAAAGTAAATTCAACAGCCTGGGCCAGCAAGGCTTTCAGTTATTCCGGATACAGGGCTATGCTAATTCCGGGCTGTTTTCCGCCATTTGGATGAAGTAGCCACATGCGCCAGGGATAGTAGCTGTTTGCCGCTTTGCCCGGATCATACCTTGCTGGTGGCCATCCATAACACCTGCTCCTTGCCCCTGACACCATTAAGGATACCCCTGGGGCTGGCCAAAGTACTGGCCAGCCCCTCTTTATGCAGTGCCAACTGCTTTACTTTTCCGGCAGCCCTGCGTCTCATTTATTTCCCCTACCTTTGCAGTTACTTTCCGACTGCCGTAAGGCAGCCATTTGCTCATATAAAGGTCAATAATGAAGTCTGCAAAGAAGAATATCCGACACATCAATCTATCGGAATTACAAGAATACTTTAAGTCTATTGGTGAAAAGCCATTCCGTGCAAAACAGGTTTATGAATGGCTCTGGCTTAAACATGCTTCCAGCTTTGAAGACATGACCAACCTTTCCAAACAGTTAAGAGCAAATCTGGAAGAACATTTTTCCCTGCCTGCTATTACCGTGGATACTGTACAACAAAGTACAGATGGTACCGTAAAAAGCCGCTTCCGTCTTCATGATGGCCATCTGGTAGAAGGGGTCCTGATCCCTACCGAAAACCGGCAGACTGCCTGTGTTTCTTCCCAGGTAGGGTGCAGCCTGAGCTGCAAATTCTGCGCTACCGGTTATATGGACCGTAAACGTAACCTGGATTTTGATGAAATCTATGACGAAGTAGCCCTCATTAATAAACAGGCGCTGGAAAATGCCGGTAAAAAACTCACCAACATCGTATACATGGGAATGGGTGAGCCTTTACTGAACTACAAGAATGTATTGCAGTCCATAGAACGTATCACTTCTCCTGATGGCCTTGGCATGTCGCCCAAACGTATTACCGTTTCTACCGCCGGGGTGGCCAAGATGATCCGCCAACTGGGTGATGACAAGGTAAAATTTAATCTGGCCCTGTCCCTGCACGCCGCCAATGATGCCAAGCGCAGTGAAATCATGCCTATTAATGATACCAACAACCTGAAGGTATTGATAGAAGCACTCAACTACTTCTATAAGGCTACCCAAAACGAAATCTCTTTTGAATATATTCTGTTCAAAAACTTCAACGATACTTTACAGGATGCAGATGAGCTGATCCGCATCTACCGGCAGGTACCTGTAGACCTGGTGAATATTATCGAATACAATCCGATAACGAACGCCCGGTTCCAGAAACCAGATGAAGAAGTGGTAGACACCTTTATGCAATACCTGGGTAAGAACAGGGTGAATGCACGTCTACGCCGCAGCCGTGGGAAAGATATTGATGCAGCCTGTGGCCAGTTGGCCAATAAATAGATTTACTGCTGGCAAAACTGCCTGGCAACAGGCATAACAAACGCCACCAAGAGGCCTATCTGTCCAATGCGGCAGGATAGGCTTTTAAATAAAATATTATCAGCCATGGGGAAGTGCCATGGAACATACACTAACAGCATATGAAAAAAAACAACCCTGCCAGAAAGGGCACTGGTGCCTTTAGAGGAAACAAAAGCAGTCATGCCGGTAAAAAAGCCGCCGGTAAAGGCAGCCGTACTTCTTTTGATGCTGACAAACCCAGGGGAGATAAAAAAGATGGCCGCGAACGTAGCGGTGCACCTGATCGTTATAAAAAACCTTTTAGCTTCGATGGTACCAAAAGAGAATTTGGTATCGACAGCCCTAAAAAGGAATTCAGAAAAGATGCCCGCAGCGATGCGCCCGGTGGACGTTTTGCCAAAAAGCCTTTTGGTACCGATGGTCCTAAAAGAACATTCGGAAAAGATGCCCGTGAAGAAGATACCGGTGAACGTTTCACCAAAAAACCCTTTGGTGCTGACAGACCCAAAAGGGAATTTAAACCACGTACCAGCGGAGGCGACCGCTTCCCTAAAAAACCTTTTGGTACCGACAGGAACAGCATTGCCCGCAGCAGTGAAGGTGCACCACGCTTCCGCAACCGCTTTGCCGCCGACAGCAAACCTGCGGAACCACGAAAATTCAACGACGACAGCGACTTTCACGGTGATTTCAAACCTGCTGCTAAAAAAGCTGGCGGCAACCCTAACCGGGAAACGCCCAGTGGATTTAACCGTAAAAAGTTCTTCGATAAAGCCAATGACCGCTTTGCAGATAAACAGGAAAGAGCAAAGGAAAAAAGACAAAGAAATACAGACGATGGCGAGAAAGCTTCCCGCCGTCATAAAGAAGAGCGGGAAGAAACTGCTGCTTCCACTGGTGAAATGCCATTGAATAAATATATTGCCCACTGTGGCCTCTGCTCCCGCAGAAAGGCAGTGGATTATATCAAAGAGGGTAAAGTGACAGTAAACGGCGCGCCTATGATGGAGCCTGCATTTAAAGTAACCGCCAATGATGTGGTAAAAATAGGCGATAGAAAAATCACCATTCAAAAAAATCTGGTATACATTTTACTGAATAAACCCAAAGGATTTATCACCACCACTGATGATCCCGAAGGCCGTCAGACCGTAATGGACCTGATTACAGAAGCTACACAGGAAAGAGTATATCCGGTAGGCCGCCTGGACCGTAATACTTCCGGTTTGCTCTTGCTCACCAATGATGGAGAACTGGCCCAGAAACTGGCTCACCCCAGCAACAATGTCAAAAAGATTTACCAGGTAGAGCTGGATAAACCACTTACCAAAGCACATTTCGAACAAATCCTGGCAGGTGTAACCCTGGAAGATGGCCTGGCAAGTGTAGATATGCTGGCTTATGTAGACAATGCTGATAAAAAACAAATCGGTATCGAAATACACAGCGGGAAAAACCGTATCGTACGCCGCATTTTTGAGCACCTGGATTATAACGTGGAAAAGCTGGATCGTGTAATGTATGCCGGCCTTACCAAGAAAAACATCAACCGTGGTAAATGGCGTATCCTTTCTGAAAAGGAAGTAATACTATTAAAACACTTTAAGAAATAGCAGGCAACCGACAGTTGCAAAGGTTCAGACATGCGATTATCAAAAGAACATATTATACTGGAAACTCCGGATTTTGTGGTGGTAAACAAGCCCTCCGGCCTGCTCACCATTCCCGACCGGCATAACAATGAACTCCCTTGCCTGCAAACCAGCATGAAAAATGCATATGGTGAAATATTTACCGTGCACCGGCTGGACAGGGACACCAGTGGAATCATCCTGTTTGCCCGTAATGAAGCGGCACATAAATACTATTCCCAGTTATTTGAAAGCAGGAACGTAAAGAAATTTTACCTGGCATTTGTAAGCGGGCAGCTGGTACCTAAACAAGGCAGCGTGAATGAACCGATTATGGATCATCCGGTGGTAAAGGGTAAAATGGTGACTAACAGAAAAGGGAAAAGTGCCCTTACAGATTACCAGGTACAGGAAGAATTTGGCCTGTTCAGTCTCGTAAAACTACAGATCCATACGGGTCGTACCCACCAGATACGCGTGCATATGAAACATCTGGGCCACCCTGTAGCCGTGGATGAACTATATGGTTCAGATAAGCCGGTAATGCTGTCGGCCATCAAAAAGAAATTTAAACTGGGAAAACATACGGAAGAAGAAAGGCCTTTATTAAGCAGGCTGGCCTTACACGCCGCACAGCTTTCCTTTACTGATCAGCAGGGAAAAGAGCACCTGGTGGAAGCGCCATTACCAAAGGACATGCAGGCCGTATTAACACAATTGCGGAAGCAGGCACCTGCGCAGAAAACCAATCCTGATACTTCCATCAGCTGATTCCCGGCGTTACGCTTTTCAGGGCTGATTAATAAGGAAATCCTTTTTAGTCAGCCCTTTGTATTTTCTTTATGTACAAGCACACGCTGGTAATTCAGTATACCCGCCTGGGTTACCACAGGCTTCGGTAGCATTAAAAGGAGGCCGGGAGATAGGGGCAAAAAAAAACGGGGAGAAATCCCCGCTTCGTAAAAATCAAAAACCAACCATTAAAAAATCTTATGAATAAAAGCCCTCCACCCATTTGTGGTTTTGTGGCTTTGTTTCGTTCTTGTTCTTGTCCCTTTTAGGGGGTGTTGTAAACCACCGCACAATTATTATTAACAACCTCTTCATAACACGCCATTTTGTTTATTTATTCGGCTGTGGTGTTGTCCTCAGATAAGGCTTAATAATCTTGTGTCCTTTCGGAAAACGAGCCGGAATATCTTCTGTTTTTACAGCTGGTACCACAATTACATCTTCACCATCCTTCCAATCGGCAGGAGTAGCTACGCTGTAATTAGCCGTAAGCTGTAAGGAATCTATTACACGCAATACTTCGTGGAAATTCCTTCCGGTAGAAGCCGGATACGTTAAAGTGAGCTTTACCTTTTTGTCCGGGCCTATTACAAACAAAGACCTTACGGTAAATGTTTCAGAAGCATTCGGATGGATCATACCATACAGGTTAGCTACTGTTTTATCTTCATCTGCAATAATGGGAAAGTTAACATCGCACTGCTGCGTTTCGTTGATATCATTGATCCATCCCAGGTGCTTATCCACCGGATCCACACTTAAGGCAAGTACCTTTACATTACGTTTAGCAAACTCACCGTTCAACAGGGCCGTTTTTCCTAATTCCGTAGTACATACCGGCGTATAATCCGCTGGATGTGAGAATAATATGCCCCAGCTATCACCGAGGTAATCGTAGAAATCAATTTCGCCTGCCGAAGTGGTCGCTTTAAAATTGGGTGCTGTATCTCCTAGTCTTAAACTCATAGTTTCACGATTTACTTATCAAAAGTAGTGATTTCCTACAAATATTATAGACTTTAGGGAAAAAATTTACCGGTTTTTAACAAGGAAAAATAAAAGGGGTTAACAAACAGGGGCTAAAACAAGGATAATAAAATGGTTAACAATGGATTATGCATTTAATTCTTTTTGCTGCCAGGCATAATATGCCAGGGTGTATTTCATATCATCTATTAAATCTGCTTTTTCCCGGGCCATTTCTACTTCAAACTCCAGTTCTATATATCCCAGATACAGCTCATAATTTTTGCACAGCAGCTCCAGGCATTGGTCTACTGCTGGTCCATAATTAGTGCGGGCTGCAGGTGGCAAGGTAGTAGTCGTTGGCAATGCAACTACTTTCTGTATAAAATAGCATTCCTCGTTGGCATATTCCTCCCAGTTGCCATGCTCACTAAAGCAGGGTTTGGTGAGTTCAAATGCCATATTATCAAATACTACCGGCTCTCCCCAGGTAGCTTCCAGGTCAATCATTTCAGGGATCTGCCGCATATCTTCCAGCTTCTGCACAATCGTCATTTGCACGGCATCACTTTTATCATGGTGATTATTACGCAGCATGGCATTTAATACGTCATAGCTGGTAACGAAATCACAACGGTGCCAT
The DNA here is from genome assembly GCF_040567655.1 of Chitinophaga sp. H8. Taxonomy (NCBI): domain Bacteria; kingdom Pseudomonadati; phylum Bacteroidota; class Chitinophagia; order Chitinophagales; family Chitinophagaceae; genus Chitinophaga; species Chitinophaga defluvii. The sequence goes on from NZ_JBEXAC010000002.1 coordinate 205,947, forward strand.
CCATCCGGATGCTGCAGATAGCCCCAGAAAGTTAAATAGTTGGAATCATCCAGGATGATTTGTCCAATAGAGATCGCTGTATATTGTGTTGCTGTTACTGTATTTACCGTTTTCATGTTGACTGGTTTTAATAACAGTATCAAAATTATACGTACAATACGCAGGGAATATGCGTGGTAAAAAATTGTGTACTTTAGTTGCAAATTGAATGGAATGCCCAAGAATAAGGATGCGGTATCACGTTACCGTTGGATAGATGACCGTTTAAGAAATAAGCGTTTGCCCAAACCCACGTTGGAAGACCTGATTGAGTATGTGTCTGACAAAATGGATAATACCGTTTCTACACGTACTATACAAAAAGATATACAGGATATGCGTCATGATCCGGAGCTGAATTATATGGCGCCGATTGTTTATGACCGCAGCTCCCGCACTTACCGGTATGAAGACGACAGCTTCTCTATCAGTAATATGCCTATTGATGAAGCAGACCTGGAAGGCCTTGAAATAGCCATTGGGATACTGGAACAATTCCGTAGCCTGCCGGTAGTACAGCAGTTTGAAGACGCTATTTTAAAAATAGCAGCCAGCCTTAAAATGAACCGGGAATCCCTGCAACACAAAGGGATGATCAAATTTACGCGGGCTACACATTACAAAGGAGCAGAACACATCCCTGAAATTGTAGATGCTATTAAAAACCTGGAAGTAATCCGCATTGCCTACCAGAGTTTTGACCGGGACGAACCCAAAGAACATTGGGTAGAACCTTATCACGTACGGGAGTACCAGCAGCGGTTTTACCTGGTAGGCAAAAGCCAGAAAGCTAAAGGGGGTACCCTCCTCACGTTTGCACTGGACCGTATCGTAAAGCTGTGGCCTACCAATGATCATTTTGATGAAAAGAATTTTGATGATGCCAGTCATTTCCAGCATGCCATAGGTATTACAGTACCTGAAGGAGCCCCCGAAGAAGTATTACTTGCCTTTACTCCCAGGCAGGCTAAATACCTAAAAACCCAGCCCATGCATGCTTCCCAGCAAATAGTACAGGATAATGATACAGAGTGCCGTATATCCCTCAACGTAGTGATCAATCATGAACTGATTATGCAGGTACTAAGCTATGGCGCCAATGTAAGAGTGCTTGCTCCCCGGCAGCTGGTAGATAAAATAGCAGGAGAAGTACAACACATGCAGCAATTATATGGAAAAGCAACTGCCAGGAAGTAATTCTTCCGACAGGCAACCTTCTGTTCTCAGGCCACGTATTAACAGAAAATATCTGTTATGCTACTCCAATTCACTGCCCGTTATCGCCGAATAGGGCTATTGTTAGGCGTAATATTCCTGACATGCTGTGTATTCAGTGCCTGTAAGAATAAGGATGAAACGCCCCCGCCCAGCAGTAATATGTACACCCTCAGTGCTACCCTTAGCGGTACCGCAGAGGTACCTCCCAATGCCAGTACTGCAACCGGTACACTCACAGGTACCTACAATGCGACTACTTACCAGATCAATTACACGCTTAGCTGGAGCAACCTGTCGGGTGTACCCACCGCTATGCACTTCCACGGGCCAGCAGCAGCGGGCGCCAATGCATCTGTGGCTTTAGGCATAGCCAGTTTCCCATCCAATGCTACCAGTAGTATAACCGGACAAGGTACGCTTACTGCTGAACAGAGTGCCGACCTGCTGGCAGGAAAATGGTATGCTAATATTCATACCGCTGCTTATGGGGGTGGAGAGATTCGCGGCCAGGTAACGGCTACTAAGAATTAAAGGCTACACAGCCGTCTATTGTAACATAAAAATGCACCAGGCCAGGGCTCTCCCTAAGGCCTGGTACATTTTCTTAATGCGGCATGGCAAAAATACTGTCTGCCATAGGCTTATTCATTTCTACTTTATTAATGCTGATCCGGATTCCGGATGGTGTTTGAGCGGTAGCTGCCGGGTAGGCATACCCATCTGGGGTGGTTTTATAATCAGATAATAAAGTCACCAGTTCCACATCTGCGCCCTGCATATTGATCTTATTGACCGTCTTCACGATATAATTATTGCTGGCATTGATATAGGCAATCCCATCCGTACCATTGCTGTTAATTACCTTTAACTTGTACATATCCACACCATCTACGGCCTCTTTTCCCAGAAATTCTATTTTCTTACCCTTGGCTTTATAATTAAACAGTTCGCCGGAAATATCCAGCTGGGACTGCATCATACCTACCATTTTCTTATCCAGTGGCTTTGCCTCAGGCTGCTGTTGCACGGGCATCTGTGCCCAACCACTATCTTTAGTGATCACCTGTACATTGTTCGTACCATTCACAGAAAATTCCAGTCGCATGGCCTTATCCTGTACCACCCATCGCTTGATGGGTATCTCCATATTTCCCATAGACATCACCCCTTCTGTATATTGGGTTTTGGCTGCCTTTAGCTTATCAGCTCCACCCATCGCTTTTACATATTTATTGACTACTTCATCGGTTGTTTGTGCTTTGGCAGCAAAACCGGTAGCTGCTATACCCAATGTAAGGGCTAATATCTTCAGGTTTTTCATACATGTTTTTTTGTTTGGCAAATGTATGGTCAATAATTGCACCTATTTGCCCCTCTAAATGTTAAAGAAAACTTATTATTAGCTTTGCGCCATGAATACATTCCAGATTTCAGGTAATCTGATAGATATCCTGCAGCAAAGTATCTACCCTGCCACCGTTTGGATAGCAGCAGGACGCATTCAGCAAATAATACCGGATAATGGTGTGTACGACCAGTATATACTTCCCGGCTTTATTGATGCACACGTGCATGTGGAAAGTGCGATGCTGATCCCTTCCGAATTTGCCCGGCTGGCGGTAGTACATGGTACTGTAGCGACGATCTCCGACCCGCATGAAATAGCCAATGTAATGGGGGTAAAAGGGGTGGAATACATGCTGGAAAATGGTAAACAGGTACCATTCAGATTCTATTTTGGAGCACCTTCCTGTGTGCCGGCTACTACTTTTGAAACCGCAGGTGCTGTTATCAGTGTACAGGATGTAACCAATCTGCTGCAGCGGGAAGAAATCAAATACCTCACAGAGATGATGAACTTCCCGGGAGTATTGCAGCAGGATCCTGAAGTGATGGCCAAACTGGCAGCAGCCAAACAGGCCAATAAACCCGTGGATGGCCACGCGCCGGGATTACGTGGTGAAGCGGCACGTACTTACATCAATGCCGGCATCAGTACAGACCATGAATGTTTTACAATAGAAGAAGCACTCGAAAAACTGCAATACGGTATGCATATCCTGATCAGGGAAGGCAGTGCCGCCAAAAACTTTGAAGCGCTGATTCCACTGCTTCATGATCATCCCGAACGGATCATGTTTTGCAGTGACGACAAACATCCTGACAGTCTCGTGGCAGGACATATCAACGAACTGGTAAAACGTGCACTGGCCAAAGGAATCGATCTGTTTAAAGTATTAAGGGCAGCCTGTATAAACCCTGTATTACATTATAATCTGGAAACAGGTTTGCTCCGTATCAATGATGCAGCAGACTTTATTGTAATTAATAACCTGCAGGACTTTGATATCCTGGCTACTTATATCAATGGAAATAAAGTAGCCGCAAACGGGCAAACACTGATTTCTTCAGTACCTGCTGTTCCGGAAAATAATTTCCACTGTAACTTACATACACCGGATGATTTTCGTGTGCCCGTACAGGATAGTACAGCCAGTACTGTAAATGTAAAAGTTATTGAAGCACTGGATGGTCAGCTTATTACCAACTGTATCACAGCTCCCCTACCGGTTACCGATGGCATCATCAGTTCCCATCCTGAAAAAGACATTTTAAAAATAGCCGTAGTAAACAGATACCGGCCAGCACCGGTAGCACTGGGCTTTATCCGTAACTTCGGCCTGCAACATGGCGCAATTGCGTCTTCCGTTGCACACGACAGCCACAATATCATTGCAGTTGGAGTAGATGACGATAGCTTATGTAAAGCGGTTAATGCAGTCATAGCACAACAAGGCGGTATAAGTGTAGCTAACCAGCAGCAAACAGAAGTATTACCCTTACCGGTAGCCGGCCTCATGAGCCATCTGGATGGCTATACCATTGCAGCAAGATACAGTGCGCTGGATCAGGCGGCAAAAGCACTCGGTTCCACTCTTTCCGCGCCATTTATGACGTTGTCATTCATGGCACTATTAGTGATCCCTCACCTGAAACTCAGTGACCTGGGGTTATTTGACGGGGATGCTTTTTCTTTTACTGCAATCACAGCATAAAGGCAAGTGCCAGCCCAATGTATGCAGCCTTATATCAAACCCCGCAAATAATCAGGGTTGGCCCTTTATTTTTTAGCCAACCCTGATTAAAAAAAAATATATCTTTGGCCTTTCCTTATACTTTAATACCCCTTATTCCACTTTACTTATGAAAAAGTTCCTACGCATCACAGGCATCCTGTTTTTAGTCCTCCTTTCGGGCATAGGCGTATTACTGGCTTATGTAAAATACATGCTGCCAGATATAGGCCCGGCTCCGGATATCAAGATTGAGGCGACTCCTGAAGCCGTAAAAAGAGGCGCCTATCTGGCCAATCACGTAGCGGTTTGTATTGATTGCCACTCTACCCGCGATTTCAGCAAATTTGCAGGTCCCATTGTACCAGGTACCAATGGCAACGGTGGTGAAATATTTGACCAGCAATTCGGCTTTCCCGGAAAATTTTATGCAAAAAACATTACACCTCATCATCTCGGCTCCTGGACGGATGGAGAAATTTACAGGGCCATCACTACCGGCGTCAGCAAAAACGGGAACGCTTTATTTCCGGTTATGCCCTATGGCAGTTACAGCCAGATGCATACTGAAGACGTAAAAGCGATTATAGCTTATTTGCGTACCCTGCCGGCGATTGATAAAGAGATTCCTGCTTCCGTACCGGATTTCCCCATGAACTTTATTATTAACACCATTCCCAAAAAAGCGGAACCGATGGCAGCAGTAACTCCTGCCGACACGGTGGCTTATGGTAAATACCTTACTACAATTGCCGGTTGTGGCGAGTGCCATACCAAACAGGAAAAAGGTAGTATTACCGGTGAATATATGGCCGGAGGCTTCGAATTTAAAATGCCGGATGGTAGCATTCTTCGTTCTGCCAACATTACACCGGACACCACAACAGGTATCGGCAACTGGACGGCGGATTATTTTGTGGAGCGTTTTAAGACGTATGCCAATGGTACACCAGCGGTAGAAAAAGGGGCATTCAATACCATCATGCCCTGGGCCATGTACAGTGGTATGGATACTACGGATCTGAGGGCAGTATATGCCTACCTCAATAGTTTACAGGCATCCAGTAACAAAGTGGAAAAACTTACTGCAAAAAAATAAACAGGTTGCCCATACAAAAGAGGGAGTAGCAGCTATCTGTTACTCCCTCTTCTTATTCAGCAATCCGATTAAAACAGGTGGGTATTCGTTTATTACTGATATATCCCACTTAATACAATCGTTATTTTCTCAGACAGTCCACAGGGCGCCACCGATACTATCACGGGAAGCACCTGTAACAGAACTGAGTACATTACTTTCCTGCCTCCAGCGCAAAGCGCCAATCAACGCCATCACCAATGCTTCCTTAAAATTAATGGTCTGTGCATCAGGCACAACTACTGTAATACCATGCGGCTGTAATTGTTCCTGTATACTATTGACCAGGAAAGTATTTAATGCACCACCTCCTGTAACCAGGAGCTTAGGTGCAGCATCGCCTGTTGCCGGTAAGGCAGCTACTGCCCGGGCCACTTGTATAGCAATATGTTCCGTATAGGTCCGCAACTTACCTTGTATGGATATACGATATTGATCAATCAGTGGCAGTACGGTATCCGTACCAAAATCATTGGCCAGTGATTTGGGCCATGCTGCTGCATAATAAGGTAAAGCATTCAGTGCGTTCAGCAAAGTAACATCCTGCACACCGCCTGCCGCCAATGCGCCGCCTTCATCATACGGGCGGTTCAATGCTGCGGCCAGCCCATTCAGTACCCGGTTACACGGACATATATCAAAAGCAACAAAACCTGCTGGTGATGTGGCAGAAATATTGGCAATTCCTCCCAGGTTCAACCAATACTGATAACCCGGAAATAATAATCGTTCCCCTATAGGCACGATAGGTGCTCCCTGTCCGCCCAATGCTACATCCATTGCCCGCAGATCACTGATCACAGGCAAACCGGTAACGGCACTTATTGCAGCACCATCACCTAATTGGGCTGTCATTTTTGCTGACGGGATATGGAAGGTAGTATGACCGTGTGAAGTAATAAAATGTACCTGATGATCCAACTGATGCTGGTTAATAAACTCCAGGATCCTTTTCCCGGTATAATGCCCATATTCACTATGTAACAACAGATACTCCTGCGCCGGCAAAGCAGTAGCCGAGGCCAGTCGCGTTACCCATTCCGGTTCATACGGCATGCAATCTGCAGCGCGGATCACATATTCCCATTTACCCCTCACCTCTGTTAATTCTACAAAAGCAATATCCAGCCCATCCAATGAGCTGCCAGACATTGTGCCAATCACCTTATATACCATCGTCCTAAATTTTGCCAAAGGTAGCAATTTGATACATGGAATACATGTCTGCTGAAATGCCGCGCACCATAACTGTAACGTTGCACACAGCAGTAAAAGCCTCTTGCCCTTTCTTCCATTGTCGGCAAAAAATGGTATTTTGCTGTCCCAAATGGCTTGCACATGATTATTAACTTAAGTGAAACCAATTCGCTGGTAGGAGAATGGCTGAGTGAAATCAGAAGTATGGAAGTACAAACCGACCGTATGCGCTTCCGGCGGAATATGGAAAGGGTGGGTGAAATAGCAGCATACGAAATCAGCAAAACACTGGAGTATGAAGATAAAGAGGTGCAAACACCATTGGGCATCGCTACCTGCAGGGTGCTGAAACATCAGCCGGTACTGGCTACCATCTTACGTGCAGGGCTGGCATTACACCAGGGACTATTACATTATTTTGATAAGGCGGATCATGCTTTCATCTCTGCTTACCGTAAGCATAACCGGGATGGCTCTTTTGAAATCAGCCTGGAATATGTTTCCAGCCCTTCTGTGGAGGATCAGGTGCTGATCATTTCAGATCCGATGCTTGCTACTGGCTCTTCCCTGGTAAAAACCATTGAACACCTGGAAGATCTGGGCAAACCCAAACATATCCACCTGGTAGTGGCTATTGCCTGCACCGTAGGTATAGAATATGTATTACGCCATTCCAATACCCCCATCAGCATCTGGGCCGGAGATATCGATGACGAACTTACTGCCAAAGGATATATCGTGCCGGGATTAGGAGATGCCGGCGACCTTGCTTTCGGAAACAAACTGCAACAATAACCTCCACTAATTTGTTGATTAGTTATATATTAGCCAATAAGTAGCTATGTAGTAAGTAAATATCACCAGGCTGCAATAATAATAGGGCAGCGGGCACATTTAAGTGATTGGCAGCAATCGTCTTTATATAAATTTAATTTGAAATATGAAGACTATTCCCTACCTTCACTTGTAAACCATATGTGCTACCTATGCTATAAGCTTAACCTAATATGAAAAAAGCTTTACTATTTTTAACCTTTATCCTTTACCTAAACCCGGCAAAGGCACAAGATCCGCACTTCTCGCAGTTCTTTGCGTCTCCGCTAACACTCAATCCTGCATTTACAGGCCTTTTTTCCGGTGACTACCGGATTGCCGGCAATTACCGCTCTCAATGGAGAAGTATTGCTACTCCCTTTGTTACGGGTACTGTATCTGCCGACTTTGGCATCCTGAAAAATGTAATTTCATATACTGATATCTGGGGGGTGGGGCTGATGGCTATGTACGATAAATCGGGCGCCGGCGGCCTGGTAGCCAATTATGTAGGGTTAAGTACTGCCTACCACAAAGGCCTGGACCCGGAAGGGAACCATACCCTGGCCATTGGCCTGCAGGCTACCTGGGTCCGTAAAACAATTGATCCTCATAAACTGATCTTTGAAGACCAGATCGATAACAATGGCTATAATCCGGCCATCCCTACCCAGGAACTGATCACCAACAACAAAATCTCCTATTTTGATCCTAACATAGGTATTCTATACAACGGGCTGATAGGTGAAGCTTCCAATATTTATCTGGGAGCCTCCTACTACCATATTACACAGCCTATTGAAACATTTATGAACCAGAATAATAACCGCCTCAGCTATCGCTGGACGGTACACGGAGGAGGATCCTTCCCTGTAAATGGTAATAACCGAATCCATACCAGTGCCATGTATATGAAACAAAGTACCGCCTCAGAAATCAGTTTCGGCGGTGCCTATGGCTTCACTATGGACAGCAATAACGATGCGCCTACGGTATTCTACGTAGGTAGCTGGTACCGCCTGAAAGATGCGATCAATCCGTACCTGGGACTGGAGATATCGGGCTTCAAAGTAGGGCTCTCCTATGATATCAACGTGTCTACACTTAAGCCCGCTTCCAACTACCGGGGTGGTATGGAACTTTCTGTGATCTATATCCGGCAAAAGAACGAGAACAACAAGTATAAAACTTTATGTCCCAGCTTCTAAGCCGGACTACATTTTTACCTGAAAAGTGAAAGAAAAGCAACGCATCTGCCTGACTTTCACTTTATAACTTTTTCCTGTTTCTTCCCCTTCCCGGAAAATAATTTTACCTTAGTTTCGTTCATCCATCATATAACTGGGGTATAATTATACTGTTACATAAAAAATCACGCGTTGTTTTCATTTAGAGAAGGGCTGTCGGCAATACAATCGTACGGAAAAGCACACCATTTTATTATGCAGCATAAGCTGTGGAAATGGATACTTATTCCGGGAATCATTTATTGTGTACTATTTATCACCGGTGTTTACTTCGTTTGGGGATACTCAGACGATTTTGTACAATACATGTATAACCTGCCCCTCGTAAAAAACTGGCTTACCGAAATGGAAAACAGCTGGCTCAGCTTCTTCTTTTTCCTGCTGGCCTTTTCTATACGTATGGTGCTGTTACTCCTCTATTTCGCATATTTCAAATATCTGTTCCTGATAGTAGGCTCTCCTATCTTTGCTTACCTGTCGGAAAAAACAGAATCCATCCTGCAGCACCGGGACTTTCCTTTCAGCTGGGCACAATTATTTAAAGATATTCTGCGGGGCATTAAAATGTCCTTTCGCAATATGTTTTTCCAAACCATTACCATTCTATGCATGTTTGTGCTGTCGTTTATACCGGTGATCGGTTGGACCACACCGCTGATCTGCTTTTTCATTGAATGTTATTTTTACGGGTTTTCCATGATGGACTATAGCTGTGAAAGGCATCAGCTCACTATGAAACAAAGTATTGCCTTTATCCGCCAGCACCGGGGCATGGCCCTGGGTAATGGAATGGTATTTTATTTATTCATGTTCATTCCTGTAATTGGCTGGATGCTGGCTCCCTCCTATGCAGTAATAGCTGCTACTATTGATTTACAACACAAACGCCTGCTGTAATGACTGCTCCCGGAAAAGTATACCTGGTGCCTACCGTACTGAGTGCCGACGCCTTGTTTACCATACCTGCCTATATTACCACCACCGTGCAAAAGCTTACGGTGTTTTTCGTGGAAAATGAACGTACGGCCAGACGTTATTTAAAAGCACTGGACAGAAATATTAATATTGATGCTTTACAGCTGCTGCTCATGCATGAAAATCATCCACCGGATACTGCCCTCGCTAAAAAGCTGCTGCTGGCCGGTACGGATATTGGCATCCTGAGCGAAGCCGGATGTCCTGCCATCGCTGATCCGGGGCACCTGATAGTACAGGTGGCCCATAGCATCGATGCACAGGTGATCCCCATGATTGGTCCTAATTCCATGTTATTGGCCCTGATGGCAGCGGGCATGAATGGCCAAAATTTTCAGTTTGTGGGGTATCTTCCGGTAAGGCCTCCTGAAAGGGTGAAAATGATCAAAGAGCTGGAACTCCAGTCTCAAAAGAAAAAACAAACACAGCTTTTCATTGAAACCCCCTATCGCAATAACCAGGTACTGCAGGATATACTGGCTAATTGCAAGGATCAAACGCAATTATGTATTGCGGCAGACATCACCGCTCCTGAAGAATTTATTAAAACCAAAACTGTAAAAGAATGGAAGAAAAATATACCGGAGCTGCATAAAAGGCCGGCTATATTTCTCTTGTACGCTCCCTGACAAGTAGCTTTTCTACAATAAAAAAGCCGTGCCTGCCAAATGGCTGCACGGCTTTATATTTTAATAACAAAGTACTTATGGAATCACCCGCTGATTAGTAGTAGGGTCTGTAATGGAGATAATGCTATCTACCACATAATTACTGAATCCTCTCCATGGCAATGCTCCCAGGTATTCCTTATAATGCAGCTCCAGGGTTTTCCCGCTGGCAGTCATCAGCTGCCGGGCAATGCGTTCATTTGTTACCGAAAATTCAAACTCATTGGATTGTATCGTACCGGCCTGGCGACCTTTGTATCCTGTCTGGATCAGCTTGCCTTCAAATGTTTTAAATACATATCCTTTTTCCATGAAATAATTCAGTTCTCCGGCTTTCACCCCTCTCCCAAACACAAAATAAAACTTGTAAAAGAAAAAGCCGCCCAGTACCAATAAGACGATGGCTACGATGATAACAACAAATTTGCGCATGTATCAGGGTAATTAAGAATGAATAATGTTAAATTCAGCAACAGTACTAATTTGCAAGTTACGGTTTACAAACCATATCTATCTATCAGGTAAATCAATGCCCCCATATTTACCGCGCCCAGTTCCAGCTCTCTTTTATTCACCGCTTCAAATACATCGGAAGCGGCATGATGAATATCAAAATAACGCTGCGAATCCGGCAAAAGTTCACCCATGGGTGTACCTATAGCAGCATGTAGCTGCCCTACATCCACCCCGCCGCCTTCTTCAGAAAAATCGTATACGCCATAAGGCAGGAACAGCGATTGCCAGCTAAGGACTTTAGCTCTTTGTTCCGGCGACATGGTGAGCGAGAAACCACGGGGCGTAAACCCTCCTGCATCACTTTCCAGTGCAAATACATGCTGCTCCTTATTGGCTTTGGCTAATGCGGCATATTGCTTACCTCCCCGGGTACCATTTTCTTCATTGGCAAATAATACTACCCGGATGGTATGCCGGGGCTTAATACCCAGGGCCTTGAAGGCACGCAATATCTCAATTGACTGCACACAGCCCGCACCGTCATCATGTGCGCCTTCACATACATCCCAGGAGTCCAGATGGCCGCCTACAGTAATGATCTTATCCGGAAATTCACTACCAGTGATCTCTCCGATGACATTATGCCCTGTAACATCCGGCAGCATTTTACTGTTACTACGCAGGAATACTTTGGCAGAAGGATCTGTTTTAATACGTGTACTCAGGCGGTCTGCATCCTGTAAGCCAATGGCCAGCGCAGGTATCCTCGGAAAAGAGTCATTATAAGACATGGCCCCTGTATGTGGCAGATTACCGGTGCTATGTGTCATAGACCGTACAATAACAGCCAGCGCACCATACTTAGCGGCCCTGCTGGCGCCCTGCCCCCGGTATTTTACCGCATCTCCGTAAGAATAGAAAGTTTTAATAAAAGTGGGATTGAAGGCATAATTGTAAAAAACAATCTTCCCCTTCACCTGGTCTTTTTTAGCCTCCAGGTCGTCAAATGATGCCACCTCCAGCACAGGAGCGGTAATCCCTTTAGGGTCACTGCCTACGGAGTTGCCCAGGGCCAGTACCTGTAAGGGGGGAATAAAATCACGGCGGTTAGAAATGATACGGGCTTCCTCCTTTGCCCCTCTCACCCAATGCGGCACCTGGCATGCCTGCAGGTATACCTTATCAGCACCAGCCTCCTTTAAGGCCTGTTCTCCCCATTTCTCGGCTTTCAGCATCTGCGGGGAACCGGCCAGCCGGCCTCCTATCTGTTTGGTAAGGGTACGAAGATTTTCATAAGCAGTACTGTTTGTCAGCATCTCTGTGGCCAGACGACGCAGCAGCAAAGAATCCTGCTGTTGTCCATGGGCTATTGAAAGGGAACAAACGAAAAAGATTGGCAACAGGTATTTTTTCATTTGCAGGTTAATTTTAAATTAAAACTAATTAATTAGCTGTGTTCTTACAAATAAATGGCGTTACGACCGGGCGTAATTAAATTTTGTACGTTACCTTCGATATGCATAACGCTGAACAAGGCACGTTCATAGCGGCACACAACTGTTTAATCACTTAGTTATACACGATGAGCGCACGCTTTGTATTCAGTACATGACTCAACTCAAAAAATAACAAATGCGTATAGGAATAGTATGTTATCCTACTTATGGCGGTAGTGGTGTATTAGCAACAGAATTAGGTAAAGCGCTGGCGGATAAAGGGCATATGGTTCATTTTATCACCTATCAGCAACCGGTACGGCTAAACGCGTTTCATGCCAACATTTATTATCATGAAGTACAGGTGCCTACCTACCCCCTCTTTGATTTTCCGCCCTATGAATCTGCACTGAGCAGCACCATGGTAGACGTAATCATTAATCAGAAGTTAGATCTCCTGCATGTACATTATGCCATTCCGCATGCATCTACTGCTTACCTGGCCAAGCAGATCGTGGCTAAACAGGGCAAGCATATTCCGTTTATTACCACCCTCCACGGTACTGATATTACCCTGGTAGGCAAAGATAAAACCTATGCCCCTGTAGTTACTTTTTCCATCAATGAATCTGATGCTATTACTGCCGTATCAGACAACCTGCGGGAAGAAACCTACAAATCTTTTCAGATCGAGAAGGAAATAGATGTTATCTACAATTTTGTGGATACCCAACGTTTCAAACGCCAGCAATTACCCCATTTCCGCAAAGCTATTGCTCCTAATGATGAGAAAATATTGCTGCACGTATCCAACTTCCGTAAAGTAAAACGGGTGCCGGATGTGGTGAAGATCTTTAAACAGGTGCGCGACCAGCTGCCAGCCAAATTATTACTGGTAGGTGATGGTCCGGACAGGCCTACTATTGAATGCATGTGCCGGGACATGGGTATCTGTGAAGATGTACGTTTTGTGGGCAAGCAGGAGCAACTGGAAGATGTCATGTCTATCAGCGACCTCTTCCTGCTGCCATCAGATTATGAAAGCTTTGGATTAGCAGCACTGGAAGCCATGGCGGCACATGTGCCTGTTATCTCTTCCAATGCGGGTGGATTGCCGGAAATTAACATCCCGGGCGAAACCGGCTATATGAGCCCTGTAGGCGATGTAGATGGCATGGCTGCACAGGCCATCCATTTACTGAAGGATGAAAAACTGCTGGCCAGGATACGGCAGGGAGCCTGGGAACAGGCGCAACGCTTCCACATCGACAATATTATCCCGCAGTACGAAGCATTGTATGATCAGGTGCTGGCAGGCAAAGGCAGCCGGATCAGGCAACAACAAGCTGCCAGTATATAAGCCGTAGGCTAAAAGTAAAAATGAATCTCTAAGGACAATGAAACGAAACCTCCTGAAGGAGGAACTGAATAAAAAAGGGGCTGGTCAAATATGGCCAGCCCCTTGTCTTTATGATGTCTTTATTATTTACGTCTTAACCATAATGCCGGATTCTGCTTGGCTGCGCCTTTGAATATCTGCAGCTCCACTTCTCCCAGGTTCTCAATTTCATTCGTGCTGGCGGTTCCTATTGTCTGACCTGTTTTTACTTTATCTCCTTTCTTCACAGCAACAGATTGCAGCCGGATGTAATTGGAAAAATACTGGCCATGCATTACTAATACCACATATCCCGATCCGGGTACTACCACCACGGCTCTTACCTCACCATCAAAGATCGCCTTCACCCTGGCTCCTTTGGCAGTACCCAGGATAATACCATCATTTTCCACGCTGATCTTATCTACTACGGCATGTTTGTGCAATCCAAACTCTCCGATAATAGTTCCGGCATCTACCGGCCACGGAAGTTTCCCTCTGTTGGCCTCAAAGTTTTCAGATAAGGCCAGGGCTTCCGGTGTAGCTTCCAGCACATGCTCTCTACGTGGTGGTGGTGTTGCTGCCGGCTCTTCTTCCTTCGGCTTTTCTGCAGCTACCGGAGGCGGTGGTGGATTATTAGCACTGCTATTCGCATTGTTGGTATTGGCAGCTTTTGCAGCATTGGCAGCAGCGATGGCGGCCTTCCTGGCTTCTTCTTCCCGTTTGCGTTTTTCTTCTGCTATTCTTCTGCGGGCAGCTTCCTCTTCTGCAGCCTTGCGGCGGGCTTCCTCAATTTCACGGCGTATCACCGCCTTAATAGCCAGCTGCACTTTCTGCGCATCCTTCTTCTGTTTGTTAATATCCGCTATCAGCTCCTTCTCCCGGCCTTTCAGCTTATTCAGCACCTCATCTTTTTCCTTCTTATCTGCTTCCAGGGTGGCACGCTGCTCCTGCTCCGTCTTCAGGGCATCAGAACGCTTGTTACGCTGCCCCTGCAAGCTTTCAATCTTTTTATTGAGCAGCGACTGTGTTTCCAGGATATTTTCTGCCTGCCGGCGACGATACTCCCGGTATTGTTTCAGGTATTGAAACCGCTTGATGGCGTCATTAAAATTCTCTGCAGAAAAAACAAAGTTCAGCATGTCATAAGAACTGCGGTTCTTATACGCATATATCACCAGCTGGGCATATTGTGCTTTCAGGGTATCGAGGTCTTTCTGCAATGTTTTTACATCCCTGACAGCCGTATTAATATCACCGTTGATGAAATTGATCTCTTCATTAATGTTATTGATCAGACGGCTACGCAGGGTAATCTTATCGCGCAGCGCACGTAACTGTCCTAAACTTTCCTTGGTAGACTTTTTAGTTTCACGAAGGGCATCATTGGCTTCATCTATCTCTTTTTGCAGTTCACGTTTCCTGTGCTCCAGCTCTTCCCGGGATTGCTGATTGTTGTTTTGAGCACTCAAAACAGCTGGTACTAACCACATCACCAATATTAACGGGATAAGCTTCTTCAAATACAACATAAATAGTTTAAATAACTGCTAAAAGCGTTTCTATATAAACGATAAATATACAACGATAATTGTAAACAGCTCTCAGGTATTAGCTATTACCTGCCGGCAGTTGGCTCCGATACCAGCCATCCTTTATTGTATGGTGTATCCGGACGAAGGCACCACAAACGGAAAGGTTACAGGCTGATCAAACTCTACCCGGTTAAAGTCCATCGCTATTTTAGTGACATTCTTTTCTTCAATAAATACCCGGCGTTTCGTAGCAAATTTACGCCCACCGGTATCTTTATAATCACCATAGGTAAGTTCACAGGAACGTTTATGCTCTCCGGTACTATCCTTGTCCATTACCTTACTTTGCTGTAATACGTAATCATCCGCAAACACATTAAACAGGCTGGTGAATAAGGTACTGTCACAGCTGAAAGAAATAACAGCCGGTGTTTTCACCACACGGTATACAGAATCTGATAAAAATACCGGGTTACCGATAATCATATCCTGCAGGGTCTTAAAGTCAAAAGGTATTTTCAGCAAATCCTGTGCACTGGTCATATCCCGCAGGAACACTTTCTTATTCAGGCGGTCATATGCTTTCAGACTGTCTTTCGTGATAACCGCACGGGCTACTTCTCCGATAATAGGTGCTGATACGGAAATCCATATCATACTGTCTTTTTGCATCCGGATATTCGTGCTGATATTCTGCTGCTTTTGCTTGTCATTCTCAAAATCTATTTTCAGCTTGGCAGAAAAGGTATTAAACTCAATACGGTTGGCCTTAATACCGGTTAAAAGCTTTTCATTAAATGCGATATCTTCATTTGATAGTGCACTGTCTTTTCCTGCAGGCAGATGGGTGCTGTCTACCGCTGGAAATGTGCTACGTGGAATTTGACGGGTATGTCTGCATGAGATAGCGGCCAAACATAATATCCCCAGAAATATTTGTACTACAACTTTTTGCTTCATTTAATGACAGTTAGTTTTTTAGCTTTTTAGCAATGGGCTTTAGCTGCGTTAGCAGGATATTATTTTGCTAATCACTAGCCGCGAATTGCTAAAAGCTGGAATCAGCTATTGCTGCGATGCGTGAATATATCTTTTCTCCGCAATTTTACGGGTCAATCCTACAGAAGATGCTCCCTTATCCCTGGCCTTTTGCCAGTATTCCATTGCTTTGGCTACTTCTTTTAGGTTAAACAGAATGTCCCCATAGTGTTCCAACACATTAGGATCTTCCTGCGCTACCGGGTACTGTAACGCTTTTTCAATCCATTGTCTTGCCTCCTCAAATTTATCCATGCGGAATAAAATCCACGCATAGGTATCCATGTAAGTGGCACTTTCCGGCTGCAGTTCCAGTGAGCGGCGCGACATGGAGGCTGCTTTTTCCAGGTGCTCTCCCCGCAGTGACAGGTAGTAACTGTAATTATTCAGCACTACCGCATCTTTAGGGCGTAGCATCAACGCCCGCTCATAGCTGCTGTCCGACAACTCATGCTGGGCGGTGGCATGATAGGCATCTCCCAGCAGAGAATATACATCGGCCATAAACTTTTTATCCCCGCTGCCTATCGTCAACGCTTTATTTAAAGTAGTTACCGCTGATGGATATTGTTGCAGCAAAAAACTGGCCACACCCTTAAAATAATATCCCATGAATTCCTGCGGGAATTTATCTGTTACTTTATTGCTGATCACCAGCAAGGCATGCGGGTCTTCCTTACGGGAATAGATCCACATCAGCTGATACCATACGGAAAATCGCGTATCATCCAGGCTGATCGCCTTATTATAACAGGCCAGGGCACTGTCCAGCATATCTGCCTGTGAGTACATATCCGCCCGTAAAGCGTATGCTTTGGCTTCTGTGGGATGCGCTTTTATAACCAGATCTGTTAAAAGCAAACCTTCTTCCAGCTTGGTAGTATCCATTTCCAGCATTTGCAGATAAGGGTACACGTAGGCAATCTTTTCATCAATGCTGTAATCCGGATTGGCAAAAGCACGGGTAAGGTATTCCCAGTAAAGGGGCTGGTTATTGTCTTTTTTGGCGTAATTGGCCAGGGCTATTAATGCACGGGGATTATGTGCATCTTTGGAAAGTATAAACTTGTAAATATCAGTAGCTTCAGCTACCCGGTCATTGGCATCATACACTTCTGCCAGTAACTGGTAATAACGTACTTCCTGAGGATCCTGGGCAATGAGCTTTCTGATTTCATTGGCAGCGTCTTCTACCCGGCTTTGCTTTAGCAGTAACTTCTGTTTCTGGTATACCAGCTCTTCCATCACCCCCACCTTTCCTTCCAGGGTGTCAAATACTTCCAGGGCTTCATCGGTTTTGTTGGCTTTTGCTAATAATACCCCTCTGTTAAACTGGTAATCCTCACTTTCCGGGTATTTCCGGCTAAGCCCTGCAAATACAGTAGCTGCGCTATCAAACTGCTCATTCACACTCAACGCCTCTGCCAGGGCCAGCTGAAACCAGTGATTACTGGTATCCAGGGTTACGGCCTTCCGGGCAAATATCAGCGCATAAGCCGGGTTTCTTACTTCCAGAAATAACCTGGATAGCTCGTAATACACCGTGGGGTTGCGTTTATTCAGCCGCAGATAATCAGAATATTGGGTAATAGCTGTCTTATAGTCGCCCAGCATTTTAGAACGCTGTGCGGCAAAAAACAGGCTGTCGGCCCGCTGTTCCAATAAACCAGGGTCTTTGATGGTCATACCGCCAGGGCCAGTCGCTTTTTTGGCGCTGTTGCATGCCCCTAACAGCAGCATACCCCCCAACCCTATTACGGTGACTAATACACGCATTTATCAGGATTTTCCGGTGTGTCCAAACCCGCCTGCCCCCCGGTCGGTGGTAGTCAGCACTTCTACAGGAGCCATTGTCACCTGTACAAAAGGAGCTACTATCATTTGTGCAATACGGTCGCCTGGCTGAATCGTTTGTGGTTCGCCGGATAAATTGATCATAATGATCTTAATTTCTCCCCTGTAATCCGCATCTATCGTGCCAGGCGTATTCAGTAAAGTCAGTCCCTGCTTGATAGCCAGACCGCTGCGGGGGCGTATCTGTGCCTCATATCCGGCTGGTAATTCCATAAACAAACCGGTAGGAATCAGCATTCTTTCCAGTGATTGTAAAGTAACCGCTGTTTCCAGGTGTGCACGCAAGTCCATCCCTGCAGCGTCTGCCGTAGCATATGCCGGCAATTCATTTGCCGACTTATTAATGATTTTTACAATTATTTCAGCCATCGGACAAAGATATTTTATTTAAGCTAAAAGCTGAATAGGGAAAACAGAAAGCCCCCGCTTCCGTTATGCCTTTTCCAGTAATACGGAAGCATATGCCATAATACCTTCTTCCCGGCCCACAAATCCCATCCGCTCCGTGGTAGTGGCTTTGATAGAAATATCTTCTGTACTGATCCTTAGCCTTTCTGCTATTACCTGCTGCATCTGCGGCACATATGGTTTTATTTTAGGCTCCTGTAAACAAAGGGTGCTGTCAATATTCACCACCTGATACCCCTTTTCCCCGATGAGCTGCGCACATTGCGACAGCAGAATCTTACTATCTATATCTTTATAAGCATTATCTGTATCCGGAAAATGAACACCAATATCCCCCAGATTAGCAGCGCCCAACATCGCATCACAAATAGCATGCAGCAATACATCCGCATCACTATGCCCCAGTGCGCCTTTGTGATGGGGTACCAGGATACCTCCCAACCAAAATTCACGGCCTTCTACCAATTGATGAAAGTCTACTCCTAATCCAATACGTAACTTGCTCATATCTGTTTAGCTTGTTTAAGTGTTAAACTACAAATCCCCCGGCAATTGCCCGGAGGATTTGTAAGTTAATGATTTCCATATCTTATACCGCATTTCCTGCGGCTTATAAGTGTTATCTGTATCGCGACAAGGCCGCATTAAAATCCGCTTCTGCTCGGCTCATCCCTTCTTACCAGGTCAAAGGTAAGGGTAAAACGCAAGGTATTGGATAGCGGATTCCGTTGAATGCCTGAACCTGATGGTACCAGGTAAGAAAAATTAAGCCCGAAAATATCATACTTCACTCCTATCCCTGCAGTAAAGTATTTACGGTTACCCTTATTTTTATTTTCATTGAAATAACCAGCCCTGACAGCAAATTGGTCATTATACCAATATTCCATCCCTACAGAATACATCAGCTCCTGCAATTCTTCCTTAAACCCTCCAGGAGCATCACCGAAGGAAGAGAAAATACCTTCCACAACTCCTTTTTCCTGGTATTTTCGGGCGCTATCCGGAGTGGGTACCAATAACTTATTGATATCCAGGGCAAAGGTCAGTTTATTATACTCATCCAATCCTACAGTATACGCCGCTCCCAATCCCAGGTTGCTGGGGATAAAATCCTTATTCTGCGCAGATTGGGTGTAAGACACCTTACCACCGAGATTGGTCAGTGCCAACCCCAGGTTCAGGGTGTTTACCGTACCATCATCTTTTTCAAAATCTTTGGTATAAAAGGCAGAAACGTCTCCTGCTATTGTTTTCCCGGCACGGATAGCCTGGCCATTTGCATTCTGGCCGGAGGCAAGATTAGAGTAGATATACCTTAAAGCCACTCCCACAGAAAAATGATCGGAAAGTTTACGGGCATATCCGGCATCAAACGCAAATTCACGGGGCCGGTAGTTACCCAGTGATCCACCCGTGATATCTGTAAATTCTATATTACCAAGTGAAAAATAACGAAGGGAAGCAGATACCGCCTGCAGTTCGTCGAGCTGTGTATAGCCACTCACATTGGCCAGAAAAACATCGTTTACGAGTTCTTTCAGCCAGGGAGTATAGGTAACGGATACCGCAGATTTTACAGGAGCAAAAGGCAACTTGGAAAGATTCCAGTACATCGCATTGGCATCTGGTGAAATAGCTACCCCCACATCTCCCATAGCACCACTCCGGGCATCCGGAGAAATTCTTAAAAAGGGTACAGCTGTATTAATGGTGTTTACACGGCCGTCCAGCTGGCCGGTTCCTATTTGTGCTGAGGTTTCAAGACTAATGAATGTGCCACAAATGCACACAAGGCCTAATGTTACCTTACGGATCATGCAGTATTTGTATTTTGACAGATTGTAAAAATAATGACAATTTTATATATTATTCAAGAAAGGGATCTGGTAAGGGAATACTCTCTTTATTTATTATCTTGTTACTGATCAGAACATAGGTTATAATAATAACAGCTTACCGCCCCAAACCTTCTCATTTCCATTCCCTTTGACGGTAATCCGGTAAAAATACACACCGGGTGACAACTTTGCTCCATTATCGCCCGTACCGTTCCAAAGTACTCCATCAAAACGGCTCCCGGTTGCATTTATTGTATGCCGCATTGTTTTTACTCCCTGTCCGCTGCTGTTGTATATCTGCATATAAATATCCAATTCCTGTCCCTGTTGATTGTGTGTAAATACAACACGCGTAACATCATGAAAGGGATTGGGGTAAGTGCTTACCTCTTCTATGGCCAGCGAATTTGCTTTTACTACAGTAAAATGCAGTTTCACACTGTTGGAATTATTATTGGCATCCCAGGCTTTTACCTCCAAAATATGCGGTCCAGCCTCCAGTTGTGGTAAGGGAAACCGGATAACACCACGGGTATAGCTATTCAAAGATGCTTCAAAATAATCATTTAATATAAAATATTGTGCACCATTATCCAGTGTAGCTACCATATCATGCCCTATACCATATCCCGAAGCATTAATACCACTGCTGTCTGCCAGCACTGCTATCAGCACCGGATTTTCCCCCGTAATGCCGCCATCTCTGAAAAAAGGATCATCGAGATAGGCCTGAATAGCAGGTCCCTGCTGGTCATCCGGCGCAGCAGTTACTGCTCCGCCCACGGTTACCTGGTCAAAAAAACCACTGCCATCCTTAGCTGCATTGGCAGTATAATAACTAATCCGGCCCGGGCCATTCCGGTAGTCAATATCTTTTGGCACCACAAAGGTAATGGTAAACAATCCATTCTCCACAGTTTGTACCCCTTTAAATAATATATGTTCCTCCACCGCAAAATCTGCCGGATAACTATCTCCTTTATTCCCCAGGGTACGTTTAACTGCTGGCTTATCATATACCGTGGTATATAATGTACCGTTATAATTATTAAGCCGCTCCCCGGCAGCGGTAATAATATGACCTTTTATCACATATTTTCCCAACGCTTTGAGGGTATCGGCGTCATCACCTATCGCTTTTCCGTTAATGGAATCCGTCACCACCCGGTATTCCGGGAAAGCCAGGGTAAGGGCAGGGTCGCCCATTAACTGGAACTTACGGTTATTGATAATATCCCCGTTTTGAAGGGTAGTAGCATTTTTAGCGGCCCGGATAGCCATCCCCAGGCTGGGTTTGGTGCCATTGGCCTGCGGCGTGAGTGCTGCCCGGAAGTAATTGACATTCATTACTTTATTGGAGGCGGCAAATACTGCACGGGTGGTGCTCATTAATGCAATGGCTCCTCCTTTTTCCTGTAACAATATTTTTTCTCCCAGAGAAGTAATAGCGGGATTATCAAAAGGCACAAAATCGCAGGTAGCCGTGATCAGCAGAGGCAGTTTATGCTCATTGTTCCAGGCCTTCAGGCTGTTATCATCTACCACTGCCTCTGCTGCCAGCCGGGAATTGCTGCCATGGCCACTATAATTCCAGATCAGTGTCCCTTTTTGCATTTGCTGATTGATGGCTGTATTTACAGCCGGATACCTGCTGCCGCCAGGGGCTGCTACTGCTTCATAGGCGTCCAGGTAAATCTTATCAATATGCAGCGCCTTCCCTGTACCTGCAATCACTTCCCCCACAGCTTCCGCATCTGCCAGATGAAGGTTCCTGTCCTCATCATCTGCTACCAGGGTTACTTCATTGCGCCAGGTGCCAAAACCTGCCGGGGTATGATAGTTGATTATTTTTGCCACCGCTCTGTCTGCTGCCGCTACATCCCGCGCGGGAATACGCCCGATTCCGATGTTCATCAGGTGAGTATTGCCTGGCTGTTCAATATCTCCGGTAGCTTCCAGCAAACCGAAAAAATCATCGGAAACATAGGAATTAATAGGGTCCAGCGAAGCCTGGCTTTGCCAGGAAGGTACAAAGGAGGTATTTTCTTTTACCCTGTTTTTATAGTCGAAAGATGCTGCCCCCAGCAACAGCAGGTATTGCAGCTTACCACCGCTGCGGGTATAGTGCATTTTCATATAATCGCGGATAGCCACCGGATCAGGACTGCCTGACGCAAACTCGTTATATATATCAGGTACCAGGGCCACCTTCATTTCCAGGCCATCATGTACCCGGTGATAAGCGGCCAACTTATTGGCTGCCGGCAAAAATGCAGGAATGGTAATGATCAGCATCTCTGCCGGGGCTTCTCCGTGAAGGTTCTGATTGGCCACCATACCATTAAATACCGGCGACAGCCACCTTTTTTCATCAAAAGCAATATATTCCCGTAATTGGGCACAATTGCGTACAAAAGCACTGCTGGTTTCCTCGGTGGAAGTCTTTACCTGTACCGGCGATAAAACATCTGTAACATCCCAGATCCGTGTTGAAGCTGCCGCATTTTGCAGCACAAACCGGGCATAGCCGCCGGAAGTGACACTGTGGGCATCCCGGAAAAAAAATGCGCCTTCTTCCGGCATTACCAATGGGCTGCGGGCCTGAATTTCCAGGTAATCCAGCCACCCTCTTGCATCGTTCCCACCTGGCACAAAGTTTACACCCACGTCTATATTCGCGGTATGAACCGTGGCCATAAAAGTACCTGCTGCTGCAGTGGCCACTGCTTCAAAAATATTCCCATTCACAGGCCCCAGATCCAGATCGCCTGCTCTGGTCCCATTCATCTGCCACTCAAACCGGCTGGTGCTGCCCCCTCTGGCGGCAACCCGGGCAGTAAGCCTTACCGGCCCCTCCGGAATAGCCGGAAGTGTGAAGGAAAAATTACGCTGTATGCTGCCACCAGGTATATTGCCGAATAATGCCCCCCACCATTGTTTGCCGCTGCTTAAAAAATTAATGCTGTCCTTTTCATAAAACGCATGAAAATCATAAGTGCTCACAGTGGTCGTGGCGGATGGTATGGTAGACTCCACCGGTATACGCCGCCCATTATCGCCTACTGTTAAAAAGTAATAGGCGGTATCACTGTACAGGTTGTATTCATGCCGGTATTGACCGGTAGGGGGCACATAGGTCCAGCGATGCGCGCCCGGGGCATAAAAAAGCACATAATCGTTCCCATCCAGTACCCCATCTCCCCCATCTATTACCATGATGGCGATTTCCTGCAAATCATCATACCGGAACGCTGCATTATCCTCCGGCAGCATTTGCCCGCCATTACCATACAGTTGTAAACTGGTGGAAGACAGAGAGCCAGCCGGAATACCCATGCTTTTTAAAAAGGGCACGTCTATTTTGTAAATGCCAGGGGCGGCAGTAGCTATTTTGTACCAGGTGCCATTGGCAAGTACAGATTGGGGGGCAAATCTGCCGGTTGTGTCAGATACCGCCATGCGGCTATCCCTGCCCCAGACAGGGATCACTATAAAATAATACAGAAAAAAAATCAGACTCCTTAACTTCATGGCAATTATGGGAAACCACGTCCTATGGCTGTTTGTCCTTTAATTAAAAGGCATTAATTTACAAATTAATTATTTTTGCCATAAAATAAAAAATATTACATTTGCGTTTACCATTATTATAATCGATCAAAAGCTGTATCGCATGCGTAGATTAACCGCTGTTTCATTGCTCGTAGGCACTGGCGTAATGCTTACCACGGCCGCCTGTAACAAGGGTGGTGGCGGACTATTTGGTAAGAAAAAGGAACAATCCTCTGCTACTGGCTGGAGTTATAATGACCCTAAAATGGGCGGCTTCAGCGTAGCTAAAAATAAAGATCAGCAAACAGGCCCCGGGCTGGCGTTTGTACAGGGTGGTACCTTTGTAATGGGTGCTACCGAACAGGATGTAATGGGCGACTGGAATAACATTCCAAGGCGCATTACTGTTTCGTCGTTTTATATTGACGAAACTGAAGTGGCCAACGTACACTACCGGGAGTACCTCTATTGGCTGGGCCGGGTGTATAATGAATCCTTCCCGGACGTATATCGCAATGCATTGCCGGATACCCTGGTATGGCGTAGCGAACTGGCTTATAACGAACCCCTGGTAGAATACTACTTCCGCCATCCTGCCTATAATGATTACCCGGTAGTAGGGGTAACCTGGAAACAGGCAAGTGATTATTGCAAATGGCGCTCTAACCGTGTAAATGAAAAACTGCTGATGGATAAAGGCTTATTATCCAAAGCAGACATTTCCAATCAGGCGGATGACAACTCTTTCGATACCAAATCTTACATGGCAGGCCTGTATGAAGGTACGCCGGGTAAAATGTCGAAGGGAACTAAAAATCAGTTTAAGAACCCGGATGGTAGTCCGCGTACTGCACAATTTGAAGATGGTATCATGCTTCCCAACTACCGCCTCCCAACAGAAGCGGAATGGGAATATGCTGCATTGGGACTGATTGGTCAAAACCCCGGCGCTTCCAAGAAAGAAGGAAAACGCGGAGAGGAAATGATCATGAACCGTCAGGTGTATTCCTGGGGTACCAATACCAGCGGGCTGAGAGATATCCGCCGGGGCAACTGGCAGGGACAATTCCTCGCCAACTTTAAACGCAGCTCCGGTGATAACATGGGTATCGCGGGTGGTTTGAATGACCGCGCCTCTATCCCCGGCCCGGTAAAAGCTTTCTTCCCGAATACTTTCGGTGTATATAATATGTCTGGTAACGTAGCAGAATGGGTACTGGATGTTTACAGACCATTAAGTCCCATTGATGGTGATGACTTCAACTACTTCCGTGGTAACAAATTCCAGACAGCTTATAAGAATGCTGAAAATGAACTGGAAAAAGACAGTCTTGGCCAGTTGAAAATGAGGGACGTGACAGATGAAGAAAGTGCCAACCGCCTCAACTACCAGAAAGGGGATGTGATCAACTACCTGGATGGTGACTCATTATCACAGGTGGAATACGGCTACGGTATCACTACCCTGATCAACGACAAATCACGCGTAATCAAAGGTGGTAGCTGGAATGATCGCGCTTACTGGCTTTCTCCAGGCAACCGCCGCTACATGCAGGAAGATATGGCTACCAATACCGTGGGCTTCCGTTGTGCAATGGACCGTGTAGGTAGTCCGGAAGGTAACAAGTTCAAAACAGGTAACCTCTTCCGCAAACAAAGACAAAAAAGATAATAATCGCCAACTTCTGGATACAAAAAAAGCCTCCCGCATGGGAGGCTTTTTTTATAGCTTTTAGCTTTTAGCTTTTAGCTATTGTGTTATGTTTATAAACAAATGGAGGCAAAAGACTGCTTCCGCTGTCTTGAAGCATAGTTGAGCCATTGGCTAACTGCTAATAGCTTCCAGCCAAATCCCTGGCAAAGGGCAGGATAATGGCTGAAAAGGGCACTCCTCACATTATGTTAAATAGCATATTGTCTTCACTCGCTGCATTAGGCTAATAGCTAATAGCCAAAAGCTAATAGCTCTTTTCACTCGCTGCATTCAGCTAAAAGCTAACTGCCAAAGGCTAACAGCTCAATATTTCAGCAGTATGATTTTTTGTATTGGGCTTGTTGATGATCTTATCAATGATGCCTTTTTCATTAATAAGGAAAGTGGTACGGTGAATCCCATCAAAAACCCTTCCCATAAACTTCTTTTCCCCATATACCCCATACTGCTCCACGATCTTCTTATCCTCATCTGCCAGCAGGATAAAAGGCAGATCATATTTTTGAGTAAACTTCTGATGGCTTTTTTCTGTATCTGCACTTACCCCTATCACTACAAATCCTTTCTGGGTCAATACCGCATAATTATCACGCAGGTTACACGCTTGTGCTGTACATCCGGGAGTCATATCCCTGGGATAAAAATACAGGACTACTTTTTTGCCTTTAAAATCTTTCAGCGATACAGTATTACCATGCTGATCCTTTCCTTTAAATACCGGTGCTTTATCTCCTTCCTTTAAGTGTAACATTTCTTGAGCTGTTAGCTATTGTGTTATTCTTTTGAGCTGTTAGCTTTTAGTTATTAGCCGTTAGCAAGTAGGTTTTGTTAGTGAGTCACTGCAATTAGTTAACCGCTAGGAACATGACCCAGGAAAGCTAACAGCTAAAGGCTAATAGCTAACGGCTAAATTTCAAATGCTGTACCGCAGTATTTCCTACCTCGTCGGTAACAGTTAATTTCAGGTTATGACTGCCTGGAGGACAGTGTTCATCAAAAGTGTAAGTAAGTACGTTGCCTCTGCGAACAAACATGAGCCATTTACCATCCAGCTCTGCGCGATAACTTTTGATACCGCTGGCATCGCTCATAGAAAAAGCAATTTTACCGCCTTTACCACCGGATATCACACCAATTTTAGGCGCTACGGTATCCAGTTCCAGGTGGAAATCTCCAAAGTCGCGGAAGCTGCCCTTGTACCAGCCATCTTCCAGCACAGTAGCAGATACGCCTGATCCGCCGGCACCTTCCCGCACCATCACCACCTTATGTTCCAGCCCCAGCGGTACTAAACGGTTGGTTTTGATCCGCGGATTATAGGTATTATGTACAGGTACCAATGCGGTATGCAGCCGGAAGGTATTAGACAAGGCTTTGGGATTTTTACTGGGTAGTTCGAGGTAGTTAAAACAAATCCGGTCGTATAATGCCTGCTCTTCCAGGAAAAACTCTACCTGGTTGTTTTCGAAAATATTTCTTGAATCCGGATACATGGTATTGGCGCAGACCTTTTCAGAGGTTTCCCCTGCTTGTTGCTGTAAGCCGAATTTTACGGTAGACGTATTACCATAAGCATCCTTTACCAGTAGTTTTATCTGGTGCACCGCTCCGTCAGACAGGTTCAGGATCCCATCTCCTTTCAGATCATGATATACATCCAGTTTATTACCAGGCAGGGCAAATACCAGTTGCAGGTAAGGGCCGCCGCTTTTCTTTACTTTATAATCAATATGTGCATTCAGATAACGTGTTTCATCATACCCGATATCATCCAGCTGAAAGCCAATGCTGGGCACATCATTATCCAGCAATACCACTTCATAGATACCATTGGCATTGGCAGAATTGCTCATGCGGTCTATCGCCTGGACGGCCACCCCTACTTCGCTTGCTCTTATCTTCACTACCGGCTGTGCAGGTACGTACTGGCCATTGACCAGCTTTACCGGCAGCATAATAGGTTGCTGTTCATACAGGCTTTTGCTGCGGTCGTACAAGGCTACCCGGTATACTTCCGGTGCACGTTTATCCGGCACGTCAAAACCAAACAGTAATGGGTTTAATGGCTTTTCAGTAGCTGTATTCCTGATTTCCAGATGCAGGTGCGGGCCACCGGATCCACCGGTATTACCACTCCAGGCTACAAACTCTCCTTTCTTTACAGGAAACATTCCTTCAGGTATTTCCAGACTGGTAGCCCAGCTTTCCTGTTCATACTGTTTTTGCTTTACGTACTTTTCCAGCTGCGGATAAAAGCGGTTCAGGTGCGCATAAACAGTCGTATACCCATTAGGGTGAGTAATGTATAATGCGTTTCCAAATCCGGTATGCGAAACGCCTACCCTGCTCACATAACCATCTGCTACCGCATGCACTTCCAGGTTTTCGCGTTGCTGCGTTTTAATGTCAATACCGGAATGAAAATGGTTAGGCCGTAATTCTCCAAAATTACCAGCCAGTTCTATTGGTACATTCAGGGGATTCCTGAAATAACCTTTTGGATAATCTTTATTGGGTAAGTATTGCGCCTGTAACAACTGGGGTATCAGGCAGATAAGGCCAAGCATTCTCTTCATGGTGCAAATGTAAGCATTGTTCAGCCCTCACCAAACCACTCCTCATATATATACTTTTTTAAAAAAGGGTTGCAGGGCCATCAACAAACTATTAACTTAGTACATATAACGATTTCGTATAAACACTTGTACTATTTATCCTGACAAATGCTGATGCAGATCGAGAACACTAAAAAATACCAATGATTATGAGTCATCCTGTTCATGAAATTATGAGTATAAGCCCTTACTATGCCAGCAAACTACAGGCACAGGGTATTGATACTTTACAGCAGTTAGCAGCAGCAGCCGGCACGGAAGCAGACAGAGCTTTACTGATCACCGCTACGGGCATACCGGAAAGTTTAATCCTGAAATGGATGCATCACACCGCGCTACTTGATATCAGCGGTATGGACGACCAGCTGGCAGAACTACTGGAAACAGCCGGCGTATACACCGTATCACAATTAAATACCCAGGACCCTGCCAACCTGTACAGCCGTATCCAGCTGATCAATGACCTCCGCCATGTAAGCAATCACGTTCCTTCCCTCCCCGAACTTACCCACATGATCACGGAAAGCAGGCAACAGGCAGTCATTCCAGGATAACAGTATGGCCGTTTCACTTTTTTGACCTTACTTTGGTGCTCCTAAATGCCCGCTACTGACATGTCTATAGCTGTACAACAACTGAGTAAAATATATGGTGAGCAAAAAGCCGTAGATGCGCTTTCTTTTGAGCTGAACAAAGGGGAAATAGTAGGGTTCCTGGGGCCTAACGGCGCCGGCAAGTCTACTACCATGAAAATGATTACCGGCTTTTTACCTCCCAGCAGCGGACAGGCCAGCGTTTGTGGCTACAACGTGGTTACACATTCCCTGGAAGTACGTAAACGGGTAGGCTATTTACCGGAAGCCAACCCTTTGTACCACGATATGTACGTACGGGAATTCCTGGAATTTATCGCTGCCGTACATGAGCTGGGGCGCGCCGGCAAACAGCGGATCGATGAAATGATCGATCTCACCGGTTTACGGCCCGAAAGCGCCAAAAAGATAGGCGCCCTGTCAAAGGGGTACAAACAGCGCGTAGGCCTGGCACAGGCCCTGCTCCACAATCCCGAAGTACTGATCCTGGATGAACCCACTTCCGGCCTGGATCCTAATCAGCTGGCCGATATACGCCAGGTAATCAAAGACCTGGGCAACAACAAAACGGTGATCCTGTCTACCCATATCATGCAGGAAGTGGAAGCCCTTTGCAGCCGGGTAATCATTATCAACAAAGGAAAGATCATTGCCGACGATCAACTGGCCCGTTTACAACAAAGTGGCGCCGGCAATGGTTATATTCAGGTTACTTTTGGCGAACCAGTCACCGCTGCCGAACTGGAACAAATTGAAGGAATATCACGTGTGATGCAGCAGGAAGGCCATACCTGGCAGCTATTTACCTCCCGGATCGAAGAGGTACGTAAAAACCTCCTGCAATTTGCTTTGATAAATAACCGGAACATCCTTTCTTTGCAGAGCAATTCGCAGCGTCTGGAAGACATTTTCCGGGAACTGACGAAATAGTTGGCAGTGCGCTGCGGGTAGAATTGCCAACAATTTAACACTAACGATTTAAAACAATAATTCACCATGAGTATCATTTCAGAGATCCATGCAAGGCAGATTTTAGACAGCCGTGGCAATCCTACTATTGAAGTAGATGTAACTACAGAAGATGGTCATTTCGGACGGGCAGCAGTTCCATCCGGTGCATCTACCGGCAAGCACGAAGCCGTAGAACTCCGGGATAATGACAAGAGCGTATACATGGGGAAAGGTGTATTACAGGCAGTTAACAACGTAAATGAAATCATTGCCGAAGAACTGATAGGCTGGGATGTAACCGACCAGGCTGGTATTGATAAAATGCTGATCGAACTGGATGGTACTCCCAATAAAGCAAAACTGGGTGCCAATGCTACGCTTGCAGTAAGTATGGCGGTTGCCAAAGCTGCTGCCGACGAGTGCAATATGCCGCTTTACCGCTACCTGGGTGGTGTAAATGCACTGACCCTGCCTATTCCTTTAATGAACATCATCAATGGTGGCGTACACGCAGACAATAAAATTGATTTCCAGGAATTTATGATCGTTCCGGTAGGTGCTTCCACCTTTTCTGAAGGCTTACGCTGGGGCGTGGAAATATTCCACCACCTGAAATCTGTACTGAAGAAAAAAGGTTACAGCACCAACGTAGGTGATGAAGGTGGTTTTGCGCCTGAAATTCAGAGCAATGAAGAAGCCATCGAAACTGTACTCGCAGCGATTGAAGCAGCAGGTTACAAACCAGGCGAACAGGTAGGTATTGCCCTGGATGCTGCCAGCAGCGAAATGTTTAACGATGCAGACAAAACTTACAAATTCTACAAGAGCTCTCAGAAAGTGCTGAGCAGCGATGAAATGGTGGCTTTCTGGGCTGAATGGTGCAATAAATACCCTATCGTATCTATCGAAGATGGTATGGCGGAAGATGATTGGGATGGCTGGAAAAAACTGACCACCGCTGTAGGTGCTAAAGTACAGCTGGTTGGAGATGACCTGTTTGTTACCAACGTACTGCGCCTGAAACAAGGTATTGACCAGGAAATCGGTAACAGTATCCTGATCAAGGTAAACCAGATCGGTACCGTTACTGAAACCATCGACGCGGTGAACATGGCCCACAAAGCCGGTTACACTTCCATCATGAGCCACCGCTCCGGCGAAACAGAAGATACCACTATCGCCGACCTGGCAGTAGCACTGAATTGCGGACAGATCAAAACCGGTTCTGCTTCCCGTACAGACAGAATGGCTAAATACAACCAATTGCTCCGCATCGAAGAACAGCTGGGCGATTGCGCTATTTATCCGAAAAATTCTGTTAAATTTGGTAAGAAATAAGCGCTTTTCACGTTATAATAGTGAGCAACCATTCCGGGTACTGTCTATGACAGTATCCGGAATTTCTGAAAACCGAGCCAATGTCAGCATTAAAGTCCATTTCACTTCCAGGCATACTCCGAAACAAATATTTCGTAGCAGCCCTGGCTTTTGTGGTATGGCTCGTTTTTCTGGACAGAAATAACCTCCTTTCCCAGTACCAGCTCCAGACTGAAGTCAATAAGCTGGAAACCCAGAAAAATTTCTATCAAACCGAAATCTCACAAACCCGGGAAGAACAACAGGAATTACTCTCCAGCCCCGAAAAATTAGAGAAATTTGCCAGGGAAAAGTACCTCATGAAAAAAGATAATGAGGACCTTTTCATCATCACTACAGCCCCTCCAAAGGAATAAGCTCCCCCTATTTGCCGGTTATAAAAAATTAGCTTAAATTAACAATACTTTCTGTCTGTATGCCGTTATATGGTTGTAAATTAATTAATTGTATTAAAAATAATTTGCATGAGCAATTTTACACCACTTTTACCAATTACCTTATATCCTGTTCCTGATAGCAAACTCTCCACCAAATATTTACAGGAAGACCCTGCATTTTCACTGGAAGAACTGGCTGGTATAGCACAAGCTAAAAAAGCCTTAACTACCATCACCTATTCACCAAGAGCTGCTACCTTACAGGCAATATTTGATTATGCAGCAGGAGAAAATACCTATAACTCCTTATCTGCGGATAACAGTAACTGGTAACATCATCACCACCTATTTTGACTGGCTGCCAGTTGCGCTTTGCACCCGGCTAAAAAATCATCCCTGCACCACGGCTGTGGTACAGCGCTATACCTTACACATCTGTTGGCCTGTGTCCCCCTGCTCCGTTTTTATTATCTTTACATCATGACCAAAAAAGAGCGTTTCGCCTTTGTACTCAAGTACTTCGAAACACATGTACCTAATGCGGAAACCGAACTGATTTATGATAATCCTTATCAGCTCCTGGTGGCGGTTATCCTCTCCGCGCAATGCACAGACAAAAGGGTAAACCTGACCACACCGGCTATTTTTGAAAAATACCCTACCGTAGAGACCCTGAGCCATGCTACGTTTGATGAACTCTTTCCACTGATCCGCAGTATCAGCTACCCTAACAATAAAACCAAACACCTCATTGGCATGGCCCAAAAGGTAATGGAAGAATTTAACGGGGAAATTCCGGCTACCGTAAAGGAACTGATCACCCTGCCAGGGGTGGGGCGTAAAACGGCTAATGTGATCACCTCTGTGGTACATCAGCAACCCAACATGGCAGTGGATACACACGTATTCCGGGTGTCTGCACGGATAGGACTCACTACCAATGCTACCACTCCCCTGCAAACAGAATTACAGCTCCTGAAATATATCCCGGAAGAGCAGGTCCATATCGCTCATCACTGGCTGATCCTGCATGGCCGTTATATCTGTGTGGCACGAAGCCCCAAATGCGGGGAATGCGGGCTGAGACCGGCATGCAAATACTATCACCAGTTAATAAAAGAAGCTTAAACGTTCATCCGGCCCTCTGTTGACCACCCCCGATAATTTTCGTACCTTAATCTGTCAAAGAAACCAATAGATTCAATCAACAAATCATCAGACTGTTATGAAATTTAGCGTAAGAGTACAATTATCCTTCATGATGTTCCTCGAGTTTTTTATCTGGGGAGCATGGTTTGTAACATTAGGCACCTTTGTGCTTAAAAGCTTACAAAATACCAACGATACACAGGTGGGCATGGCCTTCCTGACACAATCCATCGGTGCTATCATTGCACCATTTATCGTAGGACTGATAGCAGACCGCTTTTTTGCGGCTCAGCTGATACTGGGTGTAATCCACATTGCAGGAGCAATACTACTGTGGGTAGCTTCTTCTACGGTAGACTTCTCTACTTTTTATCCTGTTTTACTGGTATACATGATCCTGTTTATGCCTACCCTGGCGCTGGTCAACTCCGTATCTTTCCGGCAGATGAAAGATCCCAGTAAAGAGTTTCCTACCATCCGGGTGTTTGGCACGGCCGGCTGGATCATTGCCGGCCTCACCATTGGCTGGCTGGGATGGGAAAAAAGCGGCTCCCTGGAAATGACTTTTAAAATGGCTGCGGGCGCTTCTGCCCTGTTAGGCTTATTCAGTTTTACCCTTCCCTCCACGCCACCTGTAAAGAGAGATACCAAAGTATCAGTAAGCGAAATCCTCGGACTGGATGCGATCCGCTTATTGAAAAACCGATCTTACCTGCTGTTCTTTGTATCATCTATCGCAATTTGTATTCCCTTAGCATTCTACTATAACTTCACTAATCCCTACCTGAACGAAATAGGTATGACTGCTGCTGCGGGCAAACAATCTATGGGGCAGATGTCTGAATTGCTGTTCATGTTGCTGATGCCGCTATTCTTTGTACGCCTGGGTGTTAAAAAGATGCTGGGACTGGGTATGCTGGCATGGGTGATACGTTATGCATTGTTTGCCTACGGCAATGTAGATGCCAACTACTGGATGCTTATTGGTGGTATCGTATTACACGGTATTTGCTACGATTTCTTTTTTGTGACCGGACAAATCTATACCGATAACCTGGCAGGTGAAAAATTCAAAAGTGCTGCACAAGGAATGGTGACCCTCGCTACCTATGGCGTGGGTATGCTGATCGGCTCTATTATTTCCGGCCCTATCGTAGAAGCTTTTAAAACTGCAGATGGCGGACATGACTGGCAATCGATCTGGCTGATCCCTGCCGGTATCGCATTGGTTGTTTTGCTCCTGTTCCTGTTGTTGTTTAAGGAAAAAAAAGCTGTTAGTCATTGATGTGGATGGAAACTAATTGTTAACTTTTTGCATTGGGCAATTGAGGCAGGTAAAAGCAACATCCTTTTTATTATCTTAACAGACACGTACAATAAGCATAATGCTAAACACCAGCAAAAGCCAACAACTAAAAACATACAATAGCTAAAAGCTAACCACTAATAGCTTAACAAAACATAATTACTAACAGCTAGTAGCTAAAAGCTAACAGCTAAAAAAAATTCTATGGCAAAAATTGCAATGCTTGGCTCGGGATTCATCGGGCGCTTTTATGCAGACTCTCTGCAAGGACAAAGGAGCAGAGATAAAATTGTAAGTATTTATTCCCGCCGGGAAGAAAGTGCCGTGAAATTTGCAGCCGACTACCAGGTGCCACATTGGACACTGGACATGGAGGAGGCCATCGCACATCCGGAAGTGGAAGTAGTATGTGTATCCCTGCCTAATAATCTGCATGAGGCAGCAGTCAACTTATGTTGTAAACACAAAAAGGCAGTGATCTGTACCAAACCCCTGGGCCGTAATGCCGCAGAAGCCAAACGTATGCTGGAAGCGGTAGAAAAGGCAGGTATTTTCCATGGTTACCTGGAAGACCTGGTATATACACCTAAGCTCATCAAAGCGCTCGAAAGCGTTAAAAATGGGGCATTAGGACGTATCCTCTGGGCTAAATCACGCGAAACACACCCTGGCCCGCACAGTGAATGGTTCTGGGATAAAGAACAGGCCGGCGGTGGCTGTATGCTGGACCTTGGCTGTCATTGCGTGGAAATAGGACGCAGCTTCATCGGAAAAGATATCAAACCAATAGAAGTAATGTGCTGGGCTGATACCCAGGTAAAACCCATTGATGCAGAAGACCATGCTATTGGTTTGGTGAAATATGAAAATGGCGCTATCGGCCAGTTTGAGGTGAGCTGGACTTTCCGGGGTGGCCTGGATTTACGTGATGAAGTAATGGGTACGGAAGGTACTATCTGGCTCAACAGCTTTTTACGTACCGGCTTTGATATGTTTACCACCGGCAAAGGCGCCGACTATGTAGCAGAAAAGGCAGAGAGCAACACCGGCTGGCTGTTTCCTGTAGGTGATGAACTCAATGAACTGGGTTATAATCACATGTTTACCGACATGTTTAATGCCATGGAAAGTGGTAAAGCTCCCAGGGAAACATTTTATGATGGATATGTCGTGAATGCAATACTGGATGCTGCTTATGTGAGTGCCAAAAGTAAAAAATGGGAACCTGTCAATCTCGAAATCTGGCGGGGCCAGGAAGGGGTAGGTGATGGCAAAACCTTAACAGATTTTGATGCCGACTTCTACCTGGTAAAAGAAGAAATGACGCACTTCGGTGCTAAAAAATTGATCCTGAAAGATAAAAAAAGCGGACAGATCATCGAAAGAACCATTTCCTGATCCCACTGATATAATAAGGGCTGATGAGTAAATATCGCTTGCTGTTAAAAAGATAGTTAAGCGGTTCTGCTCATCAGTCTTTTTTATCTGTTAACTTACCCGCACAATAAGTGCTTTGCCCAGCTGATGACTAACTTCCACTTCCACCAGGGTGCCGTTTTCATATTTATAAATATTCTTTTTCCCCTCAGGCAGCACCAGCTCATAATGTCCTTTACCAATTGACCGGATAGGCAGAAAACGCCCCAGGGTTTCTGAAAAGATCCGGCTTACCTGCTTCGGCTCTGCAAAATATAGTTCGGCCACACAATCCGTGATTTCGGTATTATTCAACACTGATCTGGTACCATCTACCACCACCTTATAATCATTCCCCTCCCTGAGCACCGTAGTTTCCCTGGATTCCCCATTCTTGCCGCTCTGGCGCCCTGATTTTGCCTGCACCAGTACATCCCCCTTATACTCATTCAGGATGTCCAGATTTACCTTGGAAAGCAATGATTGTACACGGGTGGTAATAGTGATGCTCTTCGCAGCACCGTTCGTTTTGCGTTGGGCGGCAATGGTACCGATAGTTTGATTGGCAAAACGTAATTCAAAGTTGTAGGATTGCGCCCAAACAATGGGGGTACCCGCAATGACTATCACTATGCTGAACAATACGCGAAAAAGGCATCTTATCATAATCGGGCTTAAACTTCTTATTACAACGTAAATAGTGCAATTGCAATTACCTGAAAATACAAAAAATCCCGCCCGGAGGCAGGATTTTATAATTTTTTAACATATATCGTTCCTTATTATGCAAGCATCTCACGGATCCTTACTACCAATTCACTCTTGGTAATAGGTACGCCCATGATCTTATGATATCCCTGTGCATCAATCAGATACTGATCACGGATAATGCGGATCAGCTGTCCGTTATTGATTTCAGGGATCAACACCTTATCATAGCTGTGCAGGATATCTCCCAGATTCTTAGGGAAAGGGCGAAGGTGACGGAGATGGGCATGTGCCACTTCATGGCCTTCTTCCAGCAATTCCAGCACGGCACTTTTAATAGATCCAAAAGTAGAGCCCCATCCCAATACCAGTACTTTACCTTTTTCAGGGCCCAGTTCAATCTTTTGCAGAGGGATATGGTCCGCTATTTTATCTACTTTTTCCTGGCGGATCTTAACCATGAGCTGGTGATTTTCTGCATCATAGCTCACATTACCGGTGATGTTTTGCTTTTCAAGCCCGCCAATACGGTGTTCCAGTCCAGGTGTACCAGGTATTGCCCAGGGGCGTACCAGGTTTTCATCCCGGTGATAAGGTAAGAAGGTTTCTTCTCCTTCTTCCAGTCCCTTTTTGAATTTCACTTCAATAGCTGGTAAGTCGGCGCTCTTAGGGAATCTCCAGGGTTCAGAACCATTGGCAATATAACCATCGCTCAGGAAGATCACCGGTGTCATGTGCTGTACGGCAATCCTGAAGGCATCAAATATGCCGTTGAAGCAATCAGCAGGGGTGGCTGCCGCAACGATCGGCATCGGGCATTCTCCGTTACGGCCGTAATAAGCCTGCAACAAATCCGACTGTTCCGTTTTGGTAGGTAATCCCGTAGAAGGGCCTCCACGCTGAATATTAATGATCAGCAGCGGTATTTCCAGCATTACTGCCAGCCCCATGGCTTCCCCTTTCAGGGCCATACCAGGGCCGGAAGTGGTGGTTACACCCATATGCCCACCATAAGAAGCGCCAATCGCCGAGCTAATGCCCGCAATTTCGTCTTCTGCCTGGAAAGTACGGATACCGAAGTTTTTATATTTACTCAGGTCATGCAGGATGTCTGATGCCGGTGTAATAGGATAAGTACCCAGAAAAATAGGTAGGTTCGCTTTTTGGGAAGCTGCCACCAGCCCATAAGAAAGGGCTGTATTTCCGGTAATGCTGCGGTAAGTACCCGGTTCCATACGGGCTTTCTCCACACGGAAACGCGTGGTAAACGCCTCTACCGTATCTCCGAAGTTATAACCGGCACGCAGGGTACGGAGGTTACTTTCCAGTATCTCCGGTTTTTTACCAAACTTCTCCACGAGGAAAGTTTCCGTGTTCTCCATGTTACGGTCGTACAGCCAGTACAGGAAGCCCAATACAAACATGTTCTTGGCACGGTCTTTCTCCTTCATACCCATGTTAATATCCTTCAGCGCTTCCCGGGTCATTTTTGTAACGTCCATGGTATGTAGCTGATAATCAGCCAGTGATCCATCTTCCAAAGGATTTACGCCTTCGGGATAATTGGCCAGCCGCAGGTTCTTGGCATCAAAGCCGTCTGTATTGGCAATAATGATCCCTCCTTTTTTCAGCCCTTTCATATTCACTTTCAGTGCTGCCGCATTCATGGCTACCAGCACATCACAGGCATCGCCTGGTGTGAAAATACGGTTGGAAGAAAAATGCAGCTGGAAGCCGCTCACGCCTGGCAAGGTGCCTATCGGGGCACGTATTTCGGCCGGAAAGTCCGGGAAAGTACTCAGGTCATTTCCTATTAATGCGGTATTATTTGAAAACTGACTACCGGTCAACTGCATGCCATCTCCACTATCCCCGGCAAATTTTATAACAACATCTTCTATCTGTTGTATCGTAGTATTAGCCATTGCTCATCCATTTAAGACTGTAAATTTAGCAATTCGCCAGGAAGTAATGTTACTCGTAAGCGGAATAATACTAATTACACCACAAAAGTACACAAACTTAGTAGACTTTATAGCCCGCTGGCACTTGTCCATATTGATATTTGGTTATACCACATAACCAAAAGTTATGACCCAACTGATTAAAACGCGGCCCAGCACGCTTTAACAAAACTTTCACCGATTTAGTTGTATTTTTATCCCGCAATAAAAACATATTTTATATGGCAATTTTTGAATCGAATAACCCTGTACTGAAACAAAAAACCTTTGAAGAAGCTTCCCGTATACACGATGGCGGAGTAATGACCATCGGAGGTACCGTAAATAAAGTAGCTTTTTTACTGCTGATGGTAATGGCTGCTGCAGTTTATTCCTGGGGACTGTTTTCCAAAGGTGAAAATGTAACACCTTTTATGATAGGTGGTGCTATTGGTGGTTTTATACTCGCACTGGTCATTATATTTAAGAAAGAATGGGCACCATACCTGGCTCCGGCCTATGCTCTGGCAGAAGGTTTATTCCTGGGTGCTATCTCCGCTTACTATGGCAGCCTGTATGAAGGTATTGTATTGCAGGCGGTAGGACTTACTTTTGGTACCTTCCTGGCTATGCTGGCATTGTATAAGTTCCAGGTGATCCGTGCTACTGAAAAATTCAGGGCCATTATTATCACTGCTACTGCCGGTATCGCTATATTTTATTTAATTGCGATGGTCCTGCGTATGTTTAATATCAATATTCCTTTCCTTCATGAAGGCAGCACCTTTGGTATTATATTCTCCTTTGTGGTGGTAGGTATCGCAGCGCTGAACCTGATCCTGGATTTTGACATGATCGAAAACGGTGCGGCACAGGGAGCTCCCAAATACTTCGAATGGTTTGCAGGTTTTGGCCTCCTCGTTACCCTGGTATGGTTATACCTGGAAATACTCCGTTTGCTGGCCAAACTGAACAGAAGATAACCGTCGTCATAAAACGATATAATGGGGCTGTATCAATGCTGATACGGCCCTTTTTAGTATACAGCATCTTGCATTAAGTCTGCCTATCCATTATATTTGTTGCTAATCATTTTTGTTAATCATTTTAAAACCCTTTTATCCCGCTCAACTATGAAAGCATGTTTTGCCCTATTAGTAACACTACTAACGTCCTTTGTCAGCCTTAATACATTTGCTGCACCAGCTCCACCGGATACGGCCATTCATATGGTAGCTCCGCAGGAAAAGATGCCCAACCTGATGGTGAAAAATAATGCGCTTATCAGCCCCCTGGCCTATAACACAGGAGATTGGACTTATATGGGTTATACTCAGGAATGGGTAGCTCCCTATCGCCCCTATTACTACAAGCTTTTGCAGCTAAATGATCCGGCGCACCGGTATTCAAGTATCATAGAGCTATCCATTGAGGGCGATCCTAATTATTTTAATCATCAAAGTACCTATCGCATTCGGGTGGATAAAGTACCTGGTACTACTACCCGTTTTGACGGTATGGAAATAAAATGTATTTCCGGCAATGCCCGTGGTGCAACCTTCTTTGTTTATAATGACGCTTTATGGGTATCTTCCAATTATTTATGGGGATATGTATTTTATCGTACTATCGCCGATTTCCATGATAGCCCAATGGTTACAGCGCCATACACCCCTAGTCTTGTACGTCCCGTCAGTGCGCTCGTTATCACAACAGATTATGGCCTTAAATGCGACTTCGATAATAACCAGTTTTACAAACTACCCTACCACGATGTACAGGGTAATGCCTATTTTGATAGTAACGTAGGTATTGGTACTAATGATACCAAAGGTTATAAACTGGCAGTGAATGGTGCGGGAATTTTTACGAAAATAAAAGTAAAAGAATTTGGTGCCTGGCCGGATTTTGTATTTGAACCCACCTACCGGCTACCTTCTCTACAGGAAGTAGAACAATATATTACCACGAATAAACATCTTCCTGATATGCCCACTGCTGCTACGGTAGCACAGGAAGGATTAGATCTGGGAGAAATGAACAGGAAACTGTTACAGAAAGTAGAAGAACTTACGTTATACCTGATTGAAGGCAACAAAAAAAATGAAGCATTGGAGCGCCAGCTCATAGCCAACGAAAAGAAAAATACTGCATTGGAAAACAGGCTGGAGATATTGGAAAAACAACAGCAAAAAAGATAACAATCTCAGGTAGCAGATGAGTTGCTACGAATCTGTTTACGATAAAAAAGGCTGCTGGTTTTCAGCAGTCTTTTTTTATTCAATAAAATACAGCCGCACACGGCCAATTACACTCAAGCCCTTATTGTTAAAGCTTTTCTAAAGAAATGTTAAACCAATTGATCTGAAAAAAAAGTGGCACCGGTGGCATGGTAATTGCAAAATTACCATTGAACCTGTTAGCAGTCCTTTACTATAAAAATGGAAACACCGCAGGAATTGCTGACCTATATTATTACCATATTTTTTATTGTTGAACCATTTAAAACTTTTAGCCATGAAAAACTTAAAATTAACAATGATAGCACTTGCCACTGTAGCATTTGGCACCTTTTCATTTAAAGGTATTGACGGTGGATCTATTACAGGTAAAGTAACACCTGCTGATGCTGCTACAGAAGCCTGGGCTATCCAGGGAACAGATACACTAAAAACAGCCGTATCTGATGGCGCTTTCACTTTTCAGGATGCCAAAGCAGGCTCCTACACCGTAATGGTAGCTGCAAAAACACCATTTAAACCAGCAGTACTGAACGATGTAAAAGTGGAAGACGGGAAAGCAACTGATCTTGGTGAGATCAAGCTATCTGAATAAACATTTGCAATAGTTGGTTTTCATAGGGGTTAATCAAAAAGCCGGTTCCATACTTCTGTATGGCCGGCTTCTTTTTTTATGCTACTTATAGGGGTAGGGCTTCAAAATACCGTCATAGTACTAAACACGATGTAAAATGAGATACCCCTTCCTCAAAAATGACATAAAAAAACAAGTGGTGGTAACATACACCAGCCTGAGTATTAGCTGGTTATTACTGATGATTGCCATATTCAGCTTTATCTTGTCCGGCTGCAGGCGGGATACGATCGTTGGTTCCGGGCATGTTATTACAGAAGAACGTCCTATTGATCCTTTCTCCGAAGTAACTGTTGATGGTTCATTCGATATACAACTGACGCAAGACGGTAACCAGCCCCTTAAAATTGAGGCAGAAGACAATGTAATGCGGGTAGTAGAAACCTACGTAAGCGGCAATACCCTGCGGATAAAAATAAAAGACCATACTAATCTCCGCCGTTATAAAACAATACAGGTATATGTTCACAGCGCTGCTTTTAACCGGGTTATTTTCTCCGGAAGCGGCTCACTCAATACAACGGATACCATACGGGCCAGCAAGTTTACCTACGAGCTGAATGGCAGCGCTTCTGCTAATCTGACCCTGAATGCCGACCAGATAGCAACCATTATTAACGGATCCGGTAATATGCGTTTTAAAGGCAAAGCCAATAGTTATAATAGTGAAATTAACGGTAGCGGCGATATCAATGGACTGGATCTGCTTACCCATAATGCTTCTCTCACTGTGCATGGCTCCGGGGATCAAAGCATCAGTGTTGATACCCAACTGGATGTGAATATTTATGGCAGCGGTAATGTACAGTACAAAGGCAATCCCGGCAAGGTCAATTCCAATGTACAAGGCTCCGGTAAAGTAATTAAACGCTGATCATTCATTTCTGACTGTCACACATGCTAACAATTAAAAACACATCTCCTGTTATCGACGATGGCACACATACACCCAATAGTGTGAAAAGCTATTTTTGTACTATGCCGGAAAATACCAGGTTACATGAACTGTTAGCCGAAAATGAACAGGCATTTATAGAAGCTTTGTTCAAGGCCTATTTCCCTATGGTATGCAAAACCATTTACAGGCTGGTACAGGATGCTCCTGTTGCAGAAGACCTGGCACAGGAACTGTTTATTAAAATATGGAATAAACGTAACAGCCTGCAGGATATTTATTTCAAAGCCTATCTCCATAAGTCTGCTATTAATATGGCCCTGGATTACCTGGATAAAACCAGGCGAAAAGGGCAGCATACGCCCCTGGATGAAACAATGGTATTGGTGCAATCCGCACATTCCGGACAAAACATCCAGCAAACTAAAATACATATTCAGGAGGCTATTAACCGCCTGCCGGAAAAATGCAGGGAAATATTCATCCTCAGCCGGTATGAAGAAATGTCTTATCGCGAAATTGCAGACACCTTAAATATTTCTGTCAAAACAGTAGAAAACCAGGTGATCACCGCACTGAAAAAATTACGGGTTTCGCTGCAGGAATATCTGCAGGCATATCTGCTGGTGATAGCGACACCACTTTACCCTTTATTTTTAAACTTTTAATGGAATGCATCATATGATTGACCAGATAGATACGCTCA
Source organism: Chitinophaga sp. H8 (assembly GCF_040567655.1). Lineage (NCBI taxonomy): Bacteria > Pseudomonadati > Bacteroidota > Chitinophagia > Chitinophagales > Chitinophagaceae > Chitinophaga > Chitinophaga defluvii. The sequence continues at coordinate 248,438 of NZ_JBEXAC010000002.1, forward strand.
TTGCCCGCTCCATTGAAAACACCATCACTCCTGCAGAACAGGCGCAGCTGGATAACTGGCTGCAGGAAGATGTGGCCAACCGGCAATATTTTGAAACACTGAAAAACACCTGGTTGTTTGCCGGCAAATCCAATCCGAATTATACGCCTGATACCATCCACAACTGGGAGCGTTTTCAGCAACGGGTGGCCGAACAAGGTACTACCCCACAGCCCCGCTTTGTAATCACTTACCGCAACATTTTCAGGGTGGCGGCAGCGCTTATTGTTCTGGCTGGGGCTACGCTGCTGTACCTGCTTTTCTTTACGCAATATGATACTACTGTTCTCACCGCAGTGGGAGAGAAAAAACAAATAACCCTACCAGATGGTACCGCAGTATTTATGAACCAGGGAAGCAGTATAGAATATGCGCCGGGGTTTTCCGGTGCAGAAAGAACAGTACGTTTACAGGGGGAAGCCTTCTTTGAAGTAACGCAGCAGGCGGCCAAACCATTTGTAGTACTTACCTCCATCTCTAAAACAAAGGTGCTGGGTACCTCTTTTGATATAAAGGCATATGATGGACAGGCGGTAGAAATAGCGGTATTAAGCGGGAAAGTAGCTTTCTCTGACAAAAAAGGGAAGGAGTCTCCCGTTACGCTGGCTACCGGTCATAAAGCTATTTTACAGTCCGGCCAGAATATCCGGCAGATTCCAATAGCAGACCCTAACTTTATGGCCTGGAAAGAAAACAGGCTACTTTTCCAGGATACCCCATTGTCAACCGTAATAGGTACCCTGGAAAGCTATTTCAACGTGGATATCACGGTCATTACCCCGGAAGTTTTAACGTACAAATACACAGGCAGTTTTGATGCACCCCGGCTGGAAGAAACATTAAACGCTATCTGTACATCGGCAAACCTTACCTGGACAAAAGAAAAAGACCAATATAAAATAAGTACGAAAATACCGTAATAATAGGAATGCCCGCTAAACTGCTGTCACTGCTGTTCCTGCTGCTGTGCTTCTTTGCTACAGCGCAAACAACCTCCCGTTTGCAACAACGTGTGAGCGTAGTAGTTACACATGGCTCATTGGAAGAACTGCTGACCAATATTCAACAACGTTATAACATCTCCTTCTCTTACGTACGGCAGTTAATCCCTTTACAGCACAAAGTAACTGTTCGTGCCAATGGCCAGCCTTTAAGCACGGTATTACAACAGGCACTACAGGGTACAGGAATTACCTTTCATGAGGCAGGCACGCAGATTATTTTAAGTCCTCCGCTTACCGCTGCTAAAAATGACAGTACCTATACCCAAACTGTACAAGGGACAGTAATGGATAAAGCCTTACTATTGCCAATAGCAGGTGCTACGGTAATGATTACCTCCCTTCCGGGAAAAGGTACCGTTACAGATGAAAATGGCCGCTTTCAGATCATGCATATCCCTGTGGGCCGCCATGAAATACAGGTGCGCTCTATCGGATACCAAACTGCACAAATACCCAATGTGCTGGTCATTTCCGGGAAGCAAACCCTCCTGCCCATTACCCTGGAAGAGAGTGCTTTACTTACCCGGGAAGTACAGGTAAAGGCCCCCAGGCTGATTGATAAAGACAAAACCATTAACCCACTTGCCAATGTAAGTACACGTATTGTACTGGTAGAAGAGGCTAACCGGTTTGCCGGTACGCGTGCCGATCCCAGTCGTATGGCTGCCAACTACGCCGGGGTGGCCAATCTGGATGACCGTAATAATGATATTATTGTACGGGGTAATAATCCTTTTGGGATACTCTGGCGGGTAGAAGGAATAGATATACCTAACCCCAACCATTATACGTACATTAATACTTCAGGTGGTGCATTTGGTGTATTGAACAATAATCTGCTGGCCAATTCTGATTTCATGAGTGGCGCCTTCCCTGCCGAATACGGTAATAAAATAGCAGCAGTATATGATGTGCGCCTGCGGGAAGGTAACCCGGAAAAACATGAATTCAATGCACAGGCAGGCTTAAATGGGCTGGAGCTGAATGCAGAAGGACCTGTCAGTCAAAAACAGGAAAGCAGCTATCTGATCGGCTACCGGTTGCTGAACTATGGAATGCTGCAGCATATAGGGGTGGATCTGAATATTGATGGTGCTCCAAAATTTCAGGACCTCACCTTCAAACTTCACTTCAGGGATCAAGGTTACGGTGCACTTACCTTATTTGGCCTGGGAGGTAAGAGCAGAATCAGTTTCCAGGAAAAAGTAACAGACACCAGGGGCCTTTCCCGTAAGGTGGTCAATAATTACAGCCAGTTTACTTCAGATATGGGGGTACTGGGCATGCATTATGAGCACAGCTTTTCTGCCCATACTACCGGCCGCCTGGCCGCTGCACTTTCCGGCAGTTATATCATGTCAAAAAGGGACTTGGAATATATCGACCATAGCCGGCTGAAAGATTTTGAAGGCATGTTCCGCGAGCAGGATACGTATCTCAGCTATACACTTACACATAAATGGAATAGCCGGCATTTATTAAAAGCAGGTATCAGCTACATGCCCAGGCATTACCGGTATTTCCTCACCAAACTGGTGAGTGATACCAGCAATGCCTATATGCTGAATATTGACGACCAGGTAACGATGAAACTACTGCAGGGCTATGTGCACTGGCAATATCAGCTCACTCCTGCTTTGACCTTCAACACCGGATTACACTACCAGCACCTGTTTTATAATCATTCCCAGGCCCTGGAGCCTCGCTTTTCCGCCGAATGGCGTATCAATGAACAACATCGCCTGAAAGCAGGATATGGCCTGCATCACCAGATGCAACCCGTGTATATGTATATCAACCGTAACTATAACCGTATTTCACAAACGTATACACCTGCTAATTCCCAACTGGGATTTACCGGCAGCCACCATACCATCCTGGAATATGACTACTCCTGCAACAAGTACCTGCGGTTTAAAACGGCGGCTTACTATCAGCATCTTTTTAAGGTGCCGGTAACGGTATCCCCTTCCTTCTATTCCGCTATCAATGAAGGGCTGGAACATAATGACTATGTACCGGACACCCTGGTAAACAAAGGACTGGGAAGAAATTATGGCATAGAATTTACCATCGAAAAATTCCTGCACCGGCATTATTATTTTTTGCTCACCACCAGCTTGTACAACAGCCAGTACCGTACCCTGCTCCCCAAGTGGTACAATTCTACTTATAATGGCAATTACATTATTAACTTTTGCGGAGGTGTGGAGATTCCGGTAGGCAAGCAGTCTAAAAATGCCCTGTCGCTGGACGGCAGGATCATTCAGGCAGGTAATAAAAGGCAGCTACCGATAGATCTGGCAGCGTCAAGAAAGGCCCGGGTAATCGTAGTGGCAGCGGACGGGTTTTATGCAAACAGGTATCAGGATTATTCCCGGATTGACTTCAAAATAAGCTACCGGATCAACCGGCAGAAGGCTACCCATCAATTTTTTGTAGCTGCTGATAATCTATTAGGCAAACGCAATGTATTAGGCAACTGGTTTTCTCCCCACACCGGAGACATTACCACAGATCATCAAATGGGTTTATTTCCTTATGCAGGATATAAGGTAGCATTCTGATGGCTGCCAGGACCCGGATATCCCTAAAAAGCAATAAATAAAAAGACCAATTACAGCTATGCTGTAATTGGTCTTTAGTGTTGTATCATTACACGGTACTTAAAATTAAGCGCCGCCTAATTTGCATTTTTGCAGTACTTCCCATGATTTGCCATTGTGGCGCAGGAAATACAGGTTATTTACCTTAAAGGTAGCCTTGATTTCTTTGTTTTCATATTCAGGCCATGCCTTATTAAACTGCTCATCTTCCAGGTCTTTAAACGCCACGGTAACGTGAGGCGTAAATCCGGTACGTGCCAGCATGGTACTGAAACCAAATTCCTTACGCAGGAAGTTGATCAGCTGCCGGTGCATAGCAGACATGGTTTCGCTTTTTTCCACGTTGATGAACAGTACACGGTTCTGTTTGTTCGGGAAGGTACCATAACCATTCAGGGACACTTCAAAAGGTGCCTGGGTTTTGGCAAACTCCGTCAATTCATCACAGAAAGCCTTTTCCAGGGCAGGATCAGCAGTAAACGGCACCTGCAGCGTGATATGGGGTAATACCTTGAGGGCATACATTGGGCCATATTTTTCAGCAAATTCCTGTTTTACTTTGATGATTTCCTTACCCACCTCTGCTGTAGGCAGCAGGGCTATAAAGTATATTTTATTATCAGGTTTCGGTTCAAAGCGTTGTTGTCTGCCACCTTGATTAGGACGATATCCGCCACCGCCGCCGCGATTGTAGCCACCGCCACCACCGCCACGGTTGTAACCTCCGCCACCACCGCCGCGATTGTAGCCACCACCACCGCCACCGCGGTTGTAGCCACCTCCACCACCGCCGCCACGATTGTAGCCGCCACCACCGCCATCACGGTTATAGCCACCACCACCGCCACCGCGATTGTAGCCACCACCACCGCCATCACGGTCGCTGCGGTTATAACCGCCATCACGGTCGCCACGGTTGTAGCCGCCATCGCGGTCACCACGGTTGTAACCACCACCATAGCCACCGCCATCGCGGTCGCCACGATTGTACCCACCACCATAGCCGCCACCATCACGGTCGCCACGGTTGTAATCTCTTGGAGGACGGTATCCACCGCTGTCACCTCCACCCCTGTTGTAATCGGGTCTGTTTTCTCTGTCGCCCCTGTTATATGCGGGCCTGTCTTCTCCGGGTTTTCCGCCTTCCCTTTCACTGTTGAAGTTGGGTCTGTAACCTCCTGGGCGTTGCTCCTTATTGGGATCATTCTCTTTGTTGGTATCAGAAGAGTACCTGCGGGGGCGTTCATTTCTCTCAAAATTCATCTTACTTAATTAAGCGTTTGAAGCAATACTAGCAATGATTTCATAAAAATGAAAAACATCTCTATATGAGTTATATAAGGGAGCCGGTGATACCCGTATTACTCCGGGTTCCCTCCAATCCACTATTATACCGGCTTTTGTCATTTGTTGATGTATCTCCTTACCTCTATCAGGGAACAGCAAAGATAATTGAGCGCCACGTTCCCTACAATTATTTGGCGAAATTATTTCAAAATTTATTCCTTTCACCTGTTCCAACAGGTATTCCAGATAGTTGGTTAAATCTGTACTTTTAGTGCGTAATGCGGTTATACCGGCTGCCTCGAACAATTCCAGGGACGCTTTCAGGCTTACCATGTTAAAAACCTGGGCCGTACTTAATTGCCATCCCTCTGCTGTCTTTTTGGGCACAAACCCTTTCTCCATCTTAAAACGGGTACTTTCTTCATTTCCCCACCAGCCTCCCATCCGGATCAATCCCTGGGTACTGGTATGCTTTTCATGAACAAATGCTCCTCCTACTGCGCCAGGACCGCCATTCAGGTACTTATAAGAGCACCAAACGGCAAAATCTACTCCCCAGTCATGCAGTGATACGGGTACATTTCCTGCTACGTGGGCCAGGTCAAATCCGGCAAAGGCACCCACACGGTGCGCTGCTGCGGTAATGGCCTGTATATCAAAAAGCTGTCCTGTGTAATAATTAATTCCTCCCAGCAATACTAACGCTAAGCTATCACTTTCCGCGTCAATTATTTGTAAAATATCTGCTAATCTTATCAAATGTTCTCCAGGCCGGGGGGAAACCTCTATTATCGCTACTTCCGGATCAAATCCATGAAACTTTACCTGGGTTTCTACTGCATACTGGTCACTAGGGAATGCCCCTGCCTCCATCAATACCTTATAACGCTGCTTCGTAGGCCGGTAAAAACTCAACATCATCAGGTGCAGGTTGACCGTCAGCGTATTCATCACCGTCAGTTCCGCTACACTGGCTCCCATCATCTCCGTTAAAGGCTTGCTGCAGTACTGCTGGTAATACAACCAGGGATTTTTTGCTGCCCAATACCCTTCTACCGCATAGTCCTGCCAGTCCTGCAACTCCTGTTCTATCGCACCTTTTACTCCTTTTGCCTGTAGCCCAAGTGAATTACCACACAGATAAACAGCATCTTTCCCGTTACGTTGTGGAAAATAAAACTGCTCCCGGTATTTATTCAGTGGATCTTGCAGGTCCTGCGCTTCAGCATAGGATAATGATGCTTCGTACATACTGGTTCGCTACTTTTCAATGCCAAACTTACCGAACAAGCGGCGCTTTCTGGTTGCCTTATACTAACTTTTAGCTTTTTTTAACGTTTTTGGTTTCTCTCTGACAGGTTATTATATGCAAGGTAATAAATAACTGTCAAATGTAATGTTATTACTAAAAAAGCAAAAAAAACCGTCCTGAAGAATCAGGACGGCGATCTGTTACCTACAACTGTTACACTGTGTGAGTGACCTCTCAGTCACCCGTATTAAAAAAAGTTTAATAGCTTAATTCACGGAAATGCCCTTTACCTGATGCGCATGTTCTTTCTCTTCTGCATCTGCTACCCCGTTAAAAAATTCATAAGGCTTGGGAGATACATATTTCAGATCATGCAGCTTACGCACCGTTTCCTTCTTCATAAACAACTTCAGGATCAGCACCAGGAACGGTACATACTTGAGCCCACGGGGCAGATTATAATAATCCAGCACATCAATAGAACGCTTATTCATCGCATACATCACCGGTACCAGGATCAACGTCAGGAAGGTAGCAAACACTAACCCATATACCATTGTCCAGGCCAGCGGCCCCCAGAATGCTACGTTATCTCCCCCAAAGAAAATATGTGGGTCAAATCTGGAAAACAGCCCGGCAAAGTCAATATTCAATCCTACTGCCAATGGTATCAGGCCCAGAATGGCGGCAATCGCAGTCAGGATTACCGGAGTCATACGGGTTTTACCTGCTTCTACTACAGCTTCATGCACCGGTGTTCCCTGCTGGATCAGCAAATCGGTAAACTCTACCAGTACAATACCATTACGTACTACAATACCGGCCAGCGCCATAATACCTACCCCCGTCATTACAATCGAGATATCCATTCCAAATATGGCAAAGCCCAGGAACACCCCGATAATACTGAACAGGATTTCCATGAAGATGATCAGCGGACGGCCAATAGAATTGAACTGCGTTACCATGATCATCAGGATCAATCCAAATGCCCCCAGCATAGCCAGCATCAGGAAGTTCATCGTTTCCATTTGGTCTTCCTGCTCACCGGTCATCCTTACCGTAACCCCATTAGGACGGGTGAAATTATGATCAAGTTCCTGCTGGATCTTCTGTACTATTTCATTGGCATTATAACCGGTAAGCACATTTGAATAAAGGGTAATCACCCGCTTCTGATCTATCCGCTTAATACCGGCATAGGTATTGGAGAACTTAATATCTGCTACTGCTGATAAGGGCACTTTACGCACCGCTCCTCCCATATTCATATCCCGGTAAACCAGGTTCAGGTTCATCAGCGTATTAATATTATTCCGCTGATCCTCTCTTAAACGTACCATGATTTCGTAATCATCTTTAGCATCCCGGAACTTGGAAGCTTCCGTACCATACAACGCAGTACGTAAAGTACTACCGATCTGTCCGGTGGAAATTCCTTCCTGGTTAGCCCGCTCACGGTCAATGCTCACTACAATTTCAGGTTTATCGCTCTGGAAATCACTTTTCAATTCTTCCACTCCTCCAATCTGTAAGGAGTCCAGATAACGCTTCAGCCTGAATGAAGTAGCCGTCAGATCATCAAAATTATCTCCGGTAATTTCTATATTAATAGGCTTCCCGGTTGGCGGACCACCCTGTTCCTGTTCTACCGTAATATCTGCTCCTGGTATACCTTTCACTGCTTCTCTTATTTTGTCCAGATATTGTACAGTGGATTGTCCGTTCCTCGCACCAAATTCCACAAAGGCTACAGTTACCTTACCTTTCTGTGGCTGTGTACTCAGGTCCATCTGTGATGGATCTCCTGCATTTTTTGCTACGTTGGAAATAATGGATTCTACAATAGGATTGTTTGCCCCTACTACTTTAGTGATCCTGTTTTCTATGATATGTGTAATAGAATCTGTATACCGCTGATCGGTACCATTAGGCAGATCGATATACGTATAAATAAAGTTGGGATCAGCCTGTGGGAAAAACACCACCCGGGGGCTACGTAATGCAGTCAGAAAGATACTGAAAAACAGTAACCCGAAAGTACCTATCACGATCCCTACCGGACGCCAGCCTACGATACACCATTTTAAAATACGTTTGTACCATTCCTGTACCCGTGGCCAGATGTTGTGTTGGAAACGGCGGGCTACACCGCCCAGCCAGAAGCGCTCCAGTACAATCAGCAGATACACGAATACTACAAAGTTGCCCACACCAAAGGCACTGGCATAACCAATCAGTGCCAAAACGCCGAATATAGCAGTGAGTATTTTAAACTTCTTGTCAAACTTCGGCTTGGGATGGTTTTCTCCTTCATGCCTATCCATAAAATCCACCGCAAATACCGGGTTGATAATATAGGCTACTATCAGAGATGCTCCCAGTGTAGTGATCAACGTTACCGGCAGGAAATACATGAATTTACCGATGATACCCGGCCAGAACAACAAGGGTACAAATGGTGCCAGTACCGTCAGTGTGCCGGAAAACACGGGCAGAAACACTTCTCCCGCGGCTACTTTTGCGGCCTTGACGATCCCCAGGTCCTTTCGTTCATAAAATATACGGTGCACGTTCTCAATCACCACAATGGCATCATCCACCACAATACCCAATGCCAGCAGGAACGAGAACAGTACCATCATGTTCAGCGTAAACCCATACATTGGCATCAGCAAAAATGCAATGAACATGGATATCGGTACGGAGAGTGCCACAAAGATCGCGTTCACCGCTCCCATAAAGAACATCAGGATCACGGTTACCAGCACAAACCCGATGATAATGGTATTGATCAGATCATGCAGGGTAACACGGGTAGACTTAGACTGGTCTGCAGTAATCGTCACATTTAATCCCTTAGGCAGATAAGTGGCCTGCATATCTTTGATCACTGCCTGGATTTTATCCGAAGCATCAATCAGGTTTTTACCACTTTGTTTGATCACGTTCAGGGTGATTACATTCTTCCCATCCAGACGGGCATAACTCTCCTGTTCTTTAAAGCCATCCACCACCTCTGCAATATCTTTAATGTACACTGTAGCTCCGGATTGTCCGCGCACTTTGATATTGGCGATCTTGGTAGGGTCTTTATATTCCCCCTTTACACTCAAGGTGCGTTTTTGGCCTCCCATGGTTACCAGTCCACCGGAAATGGTAATGTTCTCTCCCTGTATTGCCTGGATGATATCAGAAAAACCTATTTCTGCCGCATCCATTTTGTTCTTATCTACATTGATCTGGATCTCCCGGTCCAATGCACCCACAATGTCCACCCGTGTGATCTCTGTCAGTGCTTCAATGCGGTCCTGCATTTCGTCCGCATATTCCTTCAACTGCTGCAACTCAAAATCGCCCGACAGGTTCACGTTCATGATCGGGATCTGGGATACATCTATCTTGATGATCTGTGGCTCCTGGAATTCCTGGCTGGTGACTGGCAGGTCTTTCTTGGCCTGGTCTACCTTTTCCCGTACTTCCTGTCTGGCCCTGTCCATGTCTTCCCCGGCTTCAAACTCAATGGAAATAGCCGAGTAATCCTGCATAGAAGTACTCTTGATCTTTTTCACCCCGGAAATCCCGCCCAATTCTTTTTCAATAGGCTTGGTCACCAGTGTTTCCATATCCTCCGGTGAGGTGCCAAAATATACCGTACTGATATAAAACTGTGGAAATACCACCTCCGGGAATTGCTCCTTGGGCAGGGAATTATATGATAATATACCGGCCAGGGCAATGATAATAGTGGCTACATAAATGCTTACCTTATTATCAATGGCCCAACTGGTAGGTTTAAACTCTTTATTCAGGTTGTCTTGCATAAAAGTGTGTTTACAACAGGTAAACGTAATGTCGTGTGTATATTCCTGTTACTGGCGTCAGCTATAACTTGATCAGGTCATTATCATTCAGTCCCTGGTAGCCCATGGTTACAATTTTATCGCCGGGCTGCAAACCACTCTTGATCTCTGCCATGTCATTATAAGTATGTCCTACTTCCAGGTTCCTTCTTTGTGCCATTTGTTTGCCATTAGCTTCTTTTGCTACAATTACATAAGGTTTACCCATGGAATACTGGATCACATTTACAGGTATTACTACGGCATTTTTGGCTACATAATCAATGATCCTGATCCGGGCAATCATATTAGGCCGTAAGGCGGCATCCGGCTTCAATCCTACTTCCACTTTAATGGTACGGCTCAGCGGATCAATCAGGCGGGAAGCAAACGTGATGCGGGTACGTATTTCCTTATCTATATCCGGGAATACTACTACCACTTCATCTCCGGTTTTTATTTTGCCTGCATAAGATTCTGCCACATTGGCCACTACTTTCAGGTTGTTGGAATTCACCACCCGGAAAGCCGGTGCACCAGGCTGTGCAGCATCTCCAATCTTTGCAATTACCGCATCTACGGAACCAGAGATAGGAGCAATGATACGGGTCTGATTCAATTGATCCTGCATGGTCCCCATCTTCCTTTCCAGGCTTTCTTTATTGTTTTTGGCGCTCAGGAACTGTACTTCTGAACCTATCTTTTGTGACCACAGGTTTTGCTGCTTTTCATACAAGGTAGTGGCCAGTTCCAGCTGGGTTTTCAATTCAGCCATTCCTGCCTTTAGTACCTGGTCATCCACCTGGGCCAGTACTTGTCCCTGCTTTACCTGTTGTCCTTCTTTTACATAAATGGCCGTAATAATACCAGGCACTTTGGAAGTCACATTTACATTTTCCCTGGCATCCACACTTCCCTGTACATCTATAAAGTGCTCAAACAAAGTATCCTCTACACTGGCAATGGACACTGTTTTCACTTTGGCACTGGTATCATTCTTGTTCACTTCTTTTTCCAAAGCAGCTATTTCTGTTTCCAGTTTAGCTTTTTGTTGCTTTAACTGTTCCAGTTTGGCAGCACCATTTTTACTGCTATCACCACCACCGCAGGCAGCCAGTAATAAGGTAAGGAAGGGAACTACGAAATATCTTTTGGTCATAAAAACTGTATTTTAAAAATTAGCTATTGGCTTTAGCTATCAGCTGTTAACCTTTGCCAATAGCAGATAGCTAAAGGCTAACAACCGTATTTTAAAGTTTACCGTATGATTTCAGGTATTCAATTTTAGCTACCACAGCATCATATAATGCGGTGAAATAATTATTCTGTGCCTTCAGCAGATCTGTTTCCGCTGTACTCATTTCCAGACTGGAACCTACCCCTTCCCGGTATTTGATCTGGGTAGTATTATATACATCTTGTGCCAGCGCCATATTCTTTTCCTGTGATTCCAGTGTTAACACATTATTCCGGAGTGTGGAAGCTGATTGCTCCTGCTGAAGATCTATGCTCTGCCGCAGGTTTTCCATAGACACTTCCGATTTTTTCACAGCCAGAAATGCCTGATCTACCTGCCGTTTCCGCTGAAAACCACTGAATATGGGAATGGAGAGATTTAATCCGTATCCTACATATCCGTACCACATCTCACTGTTAAAATAATTGAACTTATTACTGGCCCTGGAAACCCCTCCTGTACCAAAGAGAGATAAGGTGGGTAGTCCTTTCATCTTATATCTTTTCAGATCATATTCATTGGCCTTCTTTTGTGCATCCAGCAACTGGTATTCTATCCGTTGTGTGTAGTCAAAATCGGTTATCTCTGCAACCCCTGCTTTTATCTGGCTGGTAGACAAAGAGTCTGTCAACTCAATCTGTTGTTTGATCGGCATACCCATCTGGTATTTCAGTGCTGCGGTGCCTACTTCCAGTAAGTTCTTTAATTTGGTCTGTTCAGTACGCAGATTTGTCAGCTGTACCATCAGCCGGTCTACATCCAGTTTTTCTACCAGTCCGTTATCATAAGACACCTTTACTTCGTGCAGCATTTTTTCCAGGTTAGTAATATTCCCTTCCAGGATACTCAGCGCCTTCCTGCCGGAAAGTACATTGTAATAAGCCTTATATACCGCTTCTTTCACATCCACTTCTGTTTTCTGTACATTCTTCCGCACCAGGTCTTCCAGAGTTTTCCTGGCCTGTAAGGCTACCAGTACACTTGGATCAAACAGTGTTTGATTGAGCTTTACTTCGCCCACCGCATTGTATTTCAATCCAAACTCAAAAGGTACCAGTGTACCTTTAGGAACACTGGGATCAAAATTGGAAGCGTCTATTAATTGTTTCTGAATAATGGGATTATCCTGGTACATACCATTTGCAGACAAAGACGGTAAGGCCATTCCACTTACTTCTTTATTTTTGGCTAATTGTATCAGCTCGTCCAGTTTGGCTGTTTTGACTGCTGTCTGATTAGCCAGTGCAAATTCCACTGCCTGCTGGGCAGACAATGGTACTACTCCCGGGGTAATAGGTTGTTGGGCCTGTGCCCGGCTAATCATCATCAACAGCAGCACCAGGCATGCGATACCGGTGTGCCTTCTTTTTAGTTGCATATTGCTTATTTGGTTTGCGATAGTTGTTTGTACTTTTCGATAAGTTTATACCCTTTCATCGAGGCCACACCATATAGAAAATGTTCCAGCAACTCTCTCTGCACCTGGCTCAGGTCCCATCCCGAAATGGGAAACGCCTCTGGTTGAAAACAAAGCATGGCTGATGATACCCGGAATAAGGTCATGATATCTACATTGATATCTGCCCGGTAGATCCCCTCTTTAATCCCACGTTCCAGGTTTTCACGCACGGTATTATGCAGGTAATTGTTCCGGTATTCCTGAAATACCTGGTATGCCTTGGCATGAAACTTTTGCAGGTCCAGCATTACTACCGGGTTCATATTCCGGAATAGCTGTTCCAGTGTTTTCATTACCAGGAACAATTCCTGGATAGCATCCGAGGACCTGTCCCGGTTAGTAGCACAATTTTCCTCCATCATCTTCAGCTCGCGCGATATAGCATTTACCACCAGATCATCCTTATCCGCAAAATGGGCGTACAAAGTTTTCTTTGAAATGCCCATCTTGTTAGCAATGTCGTCCATGGTAATAGACCTCGTGCCATACTGCCTGAACAGGCCGAAAGCCGTGTCTAATATGCGCTCCTGTACTTCCATATATGTATCTTCTATAACAGATTTATGCTATGCTCACACAAAACTATGGAAACTTTTTAAACTACCAAAGTTTCCAGCACGTTTTTATTGTATACTTGGGCCAAATCATTCTAAAGGGGTGGATAACAATTATTTGCACAAAAACATAATACGTTTTACCCGGGTTATTTAGTATATTAGGATGATGCCATCCAATCATAACCGCATACAAATTCTTTATTTCCACGGTGGGCCGGGGTTTAATTCAAATCCTGAAAAGCACCTGCTTTCAGCACCATTTGCGGCGGCGGGCATTGAGTTACATTTATGGAATGAGCCTTCCATTCTTCGCCCGGAAGGGCCGCTTTATGAGCATGCACATGCCTTCTATAATTATCTTGAGCAGGCAGAACAGTTTCTGTTACAGCATTACCGGGGCACTCCCCTGGTTATAATGGCACATGCCTTTGGCGCTCAGGCCGCCTGTTTTTTATGCAACCGGCATCCGGAACTGATCAGGCAGGTATTTTTTATCGCTCCCGACATCTCTGTTACCCATGCCGATATTCACCGGTTTCATCATATGATCAGCTATTACCGGGGCAAAAAGGATAAACGGGCGGATATATTATCGGAAACACTGCGTTATTATAATGGTAAAATGGATGCTGCCACACAGAATGCATTCCTGCTGATGTACGACAGTGGCTGCCTGTTTGATTACTACTGGCATGATAAGCAGCAAATGGCCTCCTTTCTTTCCTGGTATCAGCCTGCTGAATATAATATTGATGCCACTGCCTTCTTTGGCGTACGTCAGTCCTGGCATCCTGTTCAGATGCGTCCCTCTGCCATACCAGCCGCAGCCATATTTGGCATGCACGATATTATTATCTCCCGGGAATCTGAAACCAGCCTGCTGCAGCAATGGTGGCCACAGCTGGATACCTATGAACTGGAAGCTACTGCCCACTATCCGCATATAGAAGCTACAGATGCCGTATTAAAGCTGTTATTACACGCATGATCCCGCTCTCATTAATGGAAAATAATGTCTAATTTTGCGGTGTCTGCACATCTTAAAATATGTCTCCTAAATTGAAACTCAAGGTACTTGCCTCCCGCATATTACGTTATTTCTTCCAGGGATTACTGATACTTGCGCCTATTGGTATTACTGCACTGACCCTGTATTGGGCCTTCGTGACCATTGACAATATTATTCCCAAGGAATTCATCCCGGAAGGTGCTCCCTTTGAATTTTTACGCTACAAAGGTGTAGGATTTGCGCTGGTGCTGATCCTGGTGATAGTGGTGGGCTATCTCAGTTCTTCGTTTATTATTGGCCGTATTTTCGACCTGTTCGACCACCTGCTGGAACGTACGCCTTTTATCAAATACATCTACACTTCTATCAAGGATGTCTTTGATGCTTTTGTGGGTGATAAAAAGAAATTTGACCATCCTGTGCTGGCCCAGATCTATGGGGTAGATGTATGGGAAATTGGTTTCATCACGCAGACAGATGTCAGCAACCTGGGTATGGAAGGTTATCTGGCGGTATATGTACCACATGCCTATGCCATTACCGGTAAGGTGTTTATTGTACCTAAGGAAAAAGTAAAACCACTGGAAAACATTTCTGCAGGTGAAGCGATGAAGTTTGCCGTAAGCGGTGGGGTCACTAACGTAGTACGCAGGGAAACCGAAGACCCCGGAGTATAACCGGGGCATATCACTATAGCACACCTTCCACATTAACTTACAGTTAACGGCTGATTGAAAAAAAATAACCAGGTTTGCAAGACTGCTGCTATCCTAGCAGCAGGTATGTTTTGTTATTCACCTGTAAAATCAACCGTATGTTAACCCTCCACCCCCGTTGTTGCCTGCTGCTGATACTGATTTTTTCCGTATTACCTTTAAAGTTATCTGCCTGGGGATTCTTTGCTCACAAGCGTATCAACAGGCTGGCCGTCTTTTGCCTGCCTCCCGAAATGCTGGTCTTTTACAAGGCTAACCTGGAATATATTACCATCCATGCCGTAGACCCCGACAAGCGGAGGTATGCCTTAGCGGGGGAAGGTGCCCGGCACTTTATCGACCTGGACTATTACGGTATGCCTCCCTTCAACCTCCTGCCGCGGTCCTGGAGCCAGGCCGTAACCCGGTATAGTGCAGATACCCTGCAACGTTACGGGGTATTGCCCTGGCACCTGGAAACGATGCTGGCCAGGCTTACCCGCGCCTTTGAAGCCCGGGATCCCGCACGGATTCTTAAATTATCCGCCGACCTGGGGCATTACATGGCCGACGCCCATGTACCCCTGCATGTCTGCAGTAACCATAATGGCCAGCTGACCGGCCAGCACGGCATCCATGCATTGTGGGAAACCCGGACCCCCGAACTCCTGGCCGACCGTACCTTCAGCTACTGGGCAGGAAAAGCTACCTATATTGAGTATCCCCGCCAGTATATCTGGCAAATTCTGATAGCCAGTGCGCAAGCTGCAGATACTGTGTTGCAATATGAAAAACAGCTGCGTAATACTTTCCCATCCGGACAACGGTATGCTTTTGAAAACAGGAACGGGGTATTACTCAGAAATTACGCAGAAGCGTATACGAAAGCCTATCACCGGTCAATGGGTAATATGGTGGAACGCCGGATGCAAGGCGCTATCGCAGCCGTGGCGGCCTTTTGGTACACTGCATGGACAAATGCCGGCCAGCCATCCTTAAAAACATTTACCCGTATTACCACCTCTCCGGAAGACGAAGCTGCCTTCCGGCAGTTGAATCTCCAATGGCAACGCGGTAAAATCCTTGGCAGGGAACATGACTAAACTCCTTATTAACAGTCCTTTTCAGTCATAACAGATTAACTGTTAAAATATTTATTATTAAAAGGGATTATTAATGAAAGATATTTTATCTTTGTTTATACCATCCTTTTTAACCTTGTCCTATACCTCAGATCTTACATCTGGTGCTTGAAAAGCCAAACTTTTTTTTCCGTTCCTTAGAAAAACCAAACATAGTGGAAAGAGCTAACAATGAATTTAATCTAGATCGCAACATGAAGGTGCACAATTTTAACGCAGGTCCTTCTGTATTACCCAATGAGGTGTTGTACAAAGCCAGCAAAGCCCTGATCGACTTTGAAGGTTCAGGAATGTCTATACTGGAAATCGGTCACCGTACTTCGCCGTTTATAGCGGTGATGGAAGAGGCCCGCAGCCTGGTAAAGGAACTGATGCAACTGGAAGACGACTTTGAGATCCTGTATTTACAAGGCGGCGCTACTATGCAATTCCTGCAGGTACCTATGAATCTCCTCGAAAATGGTGATACGGCAGCTTATGTGGATACCGGTGTTTGGTCCAACAAAGCCATCAAGGAAGCCAAATCATTTGGATTTGTAGATGTAATCGCCTCTTCCAAAGAGAGCAACTACAATCACATTCCCAAACAATTTAATATTCCGCCCCAGGCCAAATATCTTCATATTACCACTAATAATACCATTTATGGTACGCAGTGGCAAATGACACCTGTTACTGATGTGCCCCTCGTGGCAGACATGAGTAGCGATATCCTGAGCCGCAGCATGGACTTCAACAAGTTTTCGCTGATCTATGCAGGGGTACAGAAAAATATGGGAGCCGCTGGTGCCACCATGGTAGCTGTGCGTAAAAGCATGCTGGGTAAAATTACCCGCAAAATACCTACCATCATGGATTACAAGCTGCATATCGAAAATGGTTCCATGCTCAATACCCCACCGGTATTTGCAGTATATATCTCCATGCTTACCCTTCGCTGGCTGAAAGAACAAGGTGGCATTACAGCTATTGAAAAAATCAATGATAAGAAAGCTGCAATGCTGTATGATGAAATAGATCATAATCCCCTGTTCCGTGGTACTGTTGCCAAGGAAGACCGCAGTAAGATGAATGTTTGTTTCATTATGGACAAACCGGAAATGGAAGAGGAATTCCTGAAATTCTGCGCAAAAGAAGATATCGTGGGTATCAAAGGCCATCGCTCTGTAGGTGGGTTCCGTGCCTCCCTTTACAATGCGTTGCCGCTTGAAAGTGTAGAAGTAATGGTGGAAGCCATGAAGTACTTCAGCCTTAAAAAGGCATAATGATCTGCCGCTATACTTATGATAGCAGCATCATAACATAGGTTTACCCCTGAACTCCGACACATTCAGACGTTGATTAACCACATAAATTAAACAGGCTTTGGAATATATTCCAAAGCCTTTCTTTATTTTTATAACATAGTATCACATTACTCACGCATCTTTAATTCATAGCTATGGCCATTATCAGACCGTTTAAAGGATTAAGACCACAAGAGGCATTAGCTGCCAAAGTAGCAGCACGACCATATGATGTGCTTAGCGCTGCTGAAGCCAAAACAGCTGCTGCCGGTAATCCCTACGCTTATTATCATGTGTCAAAATCTGAAATAGATTTACCTGATGATACGGATGTGCACAGCCAACCCGTATATGATAAAGCCGCCGCCAATCTGCAACGTTTTATCCAGGAAGGCACTTTATTGCAGGATACTACCCCCCATTATTATATTTACAAATTAATAATGGATGGCCGCGCACAGGTAGGACTGGTATGTGCTTCCGCTATTACCGACTATAATACCGGCATTATCAAAAAACATGAGTTTACCCGCCCCGACAAAGAACTGGACCGGATCAATCATATTAAAACCACCCGGGCACAAACCGGTAATGTATTCCTGGCATATAATGACGTCCCTGAGCTGAATGTGATCATTGACCACTGGCAGCAAAGCCAGTCACCGGCATACGATTTTACTGCAGATGATGGTATCCGGCATACCGTATGGGTCATAAATGACCCGGCCACCGTGCAGGACATCACCGTGCTCTTTGCACAAAAGGTACCCTGCACCTACATTGCCGACGGCCATCATCGGGCTGCTTCTGCGGCACTGGTACAAAGAGAGTTCCAGGAAAAGGGAATGATAAAGTCGGCCGAAGACCCGGCCAATTTTTTCCTGACCACCATCTTTCCTGCCAGCCAGTTGGCCATACTGGACTATAATCGCGTAGTAAAAGACCTCAATGGTCTCAGCAAAGCTGAATTATTATCCAGGCTGGATTATGATTTTACAGTAGAGGCCATTGGCCATTTGCCACAACAGCCGGCTATGCTGCATGAATTCAGTATGTACCTGGATCATACCTGGTACCGCCTCGTAGCCCGGGAAGGCACCTACACCACCGATCCTATTGGTATCCTGGACGTAACCATCCTGCAGCAAAATGTATTAGACAAGCTCCTGGGCATTAAAGACCAGCGTACTGATAAAAGGATCGATTTCGTAGGTGGTATCCGTGGCTTACAGGAGCTGGTAAAAAGGGTAGACAGCGGTGAAATGCAGGTCGCCTTTGCCCTGTACCCGGTTACCATCCAGCAGCTGTTTGATATCGCCGACAGTGGCCAGGTAATGCCCCCCAAAAGCACCTGGTTTGAACCTAAACTCCGGGACGGACTCCTCACCCACCTGATTGCATAATCTTCCCACATAAAAGAAAACCATGGGCTGACCAACCACTAATGGTCAGCCCATTTTTTATTCGGTACCTGACCATTCCTTGTTGCCATTTTAAACAATGCCTACCCTTGCATCCACTCCTTCACTTTAGGACAGCAGACACTGCTCTCCAATGATGTTTCCTTCCCTTTTCTCCGCCACCAGCTTGTAAACTTCAATCAGGATTACCCAACAACGAATGTAAACTCATAACAGGATTTATTAACAATAGGTGTAAACCTATAGCAGGACTAGACCAGGACTAGGCCTAACACTGCTATGGCACTACGTTTCAATAGGGATATCCCGTAGATATCCCGTATATATCCCGTATATGTCCCGTAGATATCCCGACAATGTAGCTAGTCGGGATATCTACGGGATATCTATGGAATATATGTGGCGGAGATATAACTTATACTATGGTAAACAAGGACGTAGCCATGGAAATGCATGCTGGATACCAGGAAGTATTCCTGCTCCGGCTTCATCATACCATAAAACATATCATCATTTTATTTTAAATAACTCAGCTTTAAACAGTTGGAGGCCATTCCTATCCCTGTAATTTTCCTTACTTTTACAACAAACGCAGACAGGAATGCATATGAGGTCATCTTTATTGAAAACATTACTGATTTTAGGATTGTTTTTTTCACAGACAGCCGTGGGGCAGGACGCTAAAGAGTTGTATAGTACAGCCAGCAACTTTATGCGGAGCGGGGATTATTCCAATGCTATCCTGGTATTAAACCAGGCATTACAACTGGAGCCCGATAATTACGAATATAAAAAGCAGCTGGGGTTTGCATTTTACCTCAAGGGGGATATGAACCGGGCCAAAAACATTATTGAACCGCTGCTCAATAAAAAAGAAGCAGATGTACAGATCTTCCAGATGGCCGGCAATATTTACCAGGCCCGGCAGGAATGGAAAACGGCCCAGAAATTATACGATCGCGGGATTAAAAAGTTTCCGGGAAGTGGGGAGTTGTACAATGATAATGGCTTATTGCTGCTCAATTTCAAGATGTTTGATGCCTCGCTGACCAACTGGATCAAAGGGATTGAAAAAGACCCGAATTTTCCGGGCAACTATTACAATGCCGCCCGTACCTATTACTATAGCAAGGATCCGGTATGGTGTATTCTATACGGGGAAATCTTCGTAAACCTGGAAAGCTATACCACCCGTACGGCAGAAGTACGGGATATGCTGATAGAATCTTATAAAAAGCTGTTTAACGATCCGGATATATTCAGCAGCATTATGCCGGAAGAGGATAGCAAAAAGAGCAGGAAGAAGTCCGGCGATTTTGTTGCCGCTTTCAAACAATCTATAGGCAAACAAATAGGTGTGGTAACAGGGGGTATTGATCCGGAAACGCTGATTATGCTGCGTACCCGTTTTCTGCTGGACTGGTACAGTACACATGCGGAAAAATTCCCTTTTGCGCTGTTCGATTTTCAGCGGAAGCTGTTGCGGGACGGGCTGTTTGAATCCTATAATCAATGGATCTTCGGACCAGTGGCCAATCAGGCAGCCTACAGGGCCTGGACCACCCTTCATAAGCAGGAGTATGACAAATTTACCCAATTCCAACGTAGTCATGCGTTTAAACTGAGGCCTGATGAATACTATAACGATGGGAAATTCACGTTATTGAGATAATGAAGCAGCTGGCGGGCCGTTATTGTGCAAATAACCAACAAATCTAAATACAGCATATGCTCGTTACGAAACACCAAAACACGATTGACAACGCGGTAAAAGCGAACCAGGAAAGAGTATTCTTTGCACAGTATCCTGAGCATCCTAAAGCCTATGGGGAAGAGGCCCCCGTCAAAGGCACTGAACGTTACCAGCAAATGCTGCATCAACCGTTCAAACAATTGCTGCAAACAGGCGAAACCGGCTGGGCAGGAGAAGAAACCTCTCCCTATACCCGGGAAAAGCTGGGTATTACCTACCCTATCTTTTCCGTAGAAGACCTGACTAAAAAAGCAGCGATTGCCGGAAAAGACTGGGCTGAAGTGCCTGTTGCCACCCGTGCTGCCATCCTGATTGAAACACTGGAAAAAGTAAAAGATCACTTCTTTGCCATTGCACATGCTACCATGCATACCACCGGCCAGAGTTATATGATGAGCTTCCAGGCTTCCGGCCCTCACGCCAATGATCGTGCCCTGGAAGCAATTGCTATGGGATATCAGGAACTACAGCGTTTTCCCTCCGAACTGATGTGGGAAAAGCCGATGGGTAAGATCAGCATCAAGCTGAAAAAGACCTTCCGCGCGATTCCTAAAGGCACCGGTCTGGTAATAGGCTGCTCTACCTTCCCGGTGTGGAACTCCTTACCAGGTATCTATGCAGACCTCATCACCGGCAACCCGGTTATTGTAAAACCGCATCCGCAGGCGGTATTACCTATTGCAATTGTGGTAGGTGCCATTCAGCAGGTATTGCAGGAAAATGGTGTAGATCCCAATTTATGCCAGCTGGCTGCCGATAGCACCGGACAGCTCATTACGAAAGACCTTTGCGAGCATCCGGCGATACGCCTCATTGACTATACCGGCGGAAGCGCTTTTGGCAATTATGTAGAAGGATTGCCCGGCAAAACCGTATTTACAGAAAAAGCAGGTGTGAACTCCGTTATCCTCGATTCCGTGAAAGACCTGGATGCCGTGACGCAAAACCTTGCCTTTTCCGTATCCCTGTATTCCGGACAGATGTGTACCGCCCCACAGAACTTTTTCATTCCCGAACAAGGCATTACCACCCCTTCGGGTATAGTACCTTTTAACGAAGTGGTACAAAAACTGAAAGATGCCGTAGTAAGCCTGACCACCAATCCAAAAATGGGTGCCGGTACTTTGGGCGCCGTACAAAATGATACTACCCTTAACCGGGCCAGGGAAATACATAACCTGGGAGGTAAAGTAATATTGGAAGGCACAGCGGTGTCCAATGAAGAATTTGGCAATGCACGGGTATGTGCTCCGGCTATACTGGAAGTAAGCAGCGCAGATACCCATATTTACGAGAAAGAATTATTCGGGCCGGTGATCTTACTGATTAAAACAAAAGATACCGCTCATGCGATACAGCTGGCCAGGCAAATGGCGCAGCAACACGGTGCTATTACCTGTGCTGCCTACACCACCAGCGAAACCACCAAAACACAGATAGCAGCTGCCATGAACAGTGTATTTACACCAGTGTCCTTTAACCTGACCGGGTTTATATGGGTGAACCAGCATGCTGCCTTTTCTGATTTTCATGTTACCGGCGGCAATCCGGCCGGCAATGCCAGTTTTACGAACCAGGAGTTTATTGTAAAACGCTTTGTTTGGGTAGGCAACCGCGAGTTGGCAGAATAGTATTCAGCCGGCAGTTTGCAGGGGAAGACGGAAGTTATACACTGCAAACTGCCGTTACCATAGGGCTGCAATTAAACTATAAACTCACTGAGGTATGCGGAATTTCATCGTACTGATCATCGCTATTTGCGGGCTCACGGCCTGCCAGGAAGCGCCTAAAGCAGACAAGGCCAAAGTAACCGATGCACAGATCGTGGAAACCGGTACAGGTCATCCCTATGTGGTAGATACCCTTACCAGCCGGGTAGCCTGGGTGGGCACCAAACCTACCGGCAAACACCAGGGGTATTTTAAGCTACTGAAAGGCACCATTTATGTAAAAGACAGCGCCATTAATGGGGGGAAGTTCATCATCAACATGCACTCCCTGGAAGATACTGACCTGGCAGCAGATCCTGCGATGAAAGTAAAACTGGAAAATGAACTGAAAGGCAACCTCTTCTTCGATGTAGATAAATATCCGGAAGCCACCTTCGAAATTACCTCCGTTACTACCTTCCGCCCGGCTGTTGGAGATGAAATACTGATGAAAGACGCTACCCATACCATCCAGGGTAATCTTACTATGAAAGATGTGATCAAAAACATTGCCTTCCCTGCAAAGATCTCCATCAATGCCAGTGAAATCCTGGCAAGTGCTACCTTCAATATGGACCGTACCCTATGGGGAATGACCTACCGGGCAGATAAATCCCTGCAGGATAAGCTGATCAACTCCATGGTCAACATCACGTTTACAATAAAGGCAGCCAGGTAGATTACAGGTGGGCAAAACGTGGCACCAGCGTAAAAAATACCGGGTAAAAACAATTAAATAGATTAAATTTAGTCATGCCTCTATCACTAAAAACTGATTACAATGGAAACTATTCAGCAAAGAGATGAGCGGTTATGGCGTATTGCCAAAGCCAGGGCCGGTTTTAAATCTCATCTCATTATCTATCTGGTAATAAATGCAGGATTCTGGGCCATCTGGTTCTTTACAGACAATCATAACTCCGGTACTCCCTGGCCCGTATGGCCTGGATTAGGCTGGGGCATTGGTTTAGCTTTTCAATACTTCAATGCCTTTCACCGGGATCCTTTTGGAGATACGTTGAAAGAGTATGAAAAACTACAGGCCGAACAAGAAAGACGGGGATTGTAATACGCTTCCCCTACACCAAATTATAGCAGCATGATGGATCAACCGCAAAGATTATTTGACGTTATCGCTTATCAACTCGAAAAATTCCCGAAGCAGGACATGCTGGTGGGAAAGGAGAATGGAGAATGGAAAAAATACAGCACACAGGATGTAGCAGACATTACCCGCAGATTCAGTTCCGGCCTGATAAGGCTGGGCATCAAAGCCGGTGATCCTACCAATGAAGGAAAAGACAAAATAGCGCTGATATCACCTAACCGCCCGGAATGGATCATCACTGACCTCGCCTGTCAGCAGATAGGCGCGGTACTTACTCCTATTTATCCTACCATCAGTGTACATGAACTGGAATTTGTACTGAATGATGCTGCTGCCAGTATCCTGTTTGTACAGGATAAAGAGATGCTGGATAAAGTACAGGAATTGCGTGGCAAGTTTCCCACTATCCGGGAGATATTCACGTTCAACAAAGTACCGGGTGCCCGTCATTGGACAGAAATACTGGACATGGCGCAGGAAGAAGACTTCCCCCGCATTGAAGACATAAAAAACAAGATCGGTAAAGACGAGCTTGCTACCATTATTTATACTTCCGGTACTACCGGTACGCCCAAAGGGGTAATGCTCAGCCATCATAATATTATGAGCAATGTAGAGGCCTGCGTGCCCTGCCTGCCGGTAAACAAGGACGCCAAAGCACTGAGCTTCCTGCCCCTGAACCACATATTTGAACGTACCGTTACCTATATCTATCTTACCTCCGGCGTTCCCATTTATTATGCGGAAAGCATGGATACTATTTCTGATAATCTCCGGGAGATAAAACCTACGATATTCAGTACGGTACCCCGCTTGCTGGAAAAAGTGTATGAAAAGATCATGGCCAAAGGGCTGGAGTTAAAAGGCATCAAACGTGCCTTGTTCTTCTGGTCGCTGGAGCTGGGCAAAAAATATGAGATCAACAAAAACCTGGGCTTCTGGTATAATTTCCAGCTGGGTATTGCCAATAAGCTGGTATTTAATAAATGGCGGGAAGCCCTGGGAGGTAATATCCAGGCCATCATCAATGGTGCTGCTGCCTGCCAGGTACGCTTGCTGAAGATATTTACGGCAGCAGGGATCCCTATTATGGAAGGATATGGCCTTACCGAAACATCTCCCGTAATAGCGGTAAACCGTATTGAAGTGGCCGACCGCATGTTTGGTACCGTAGGACCTGTCATCGACAATGTACAGGTGAAAATAGCAGAAGACGGAGAAATCCTCTGTAAAGGCCCTAATGTGACCATTGGCTACTATAAACGGCCCGACCTTACTGCTGATGCCATCAAGGATGGCTGGTTTCATACCGGCGATATAGGCGTGATGGTGAATAACAAATTCCTGAAAATAACAGA
This sequence comes from Chitinophaga sp. H8, assembly GCF_040567655.1. Classification (NCBI taxonomy): domain Bacteria; kingdom Pseudomonadati; phylum Bacteroidota; class Chitinophagia; order Chitinophagales; family Chitinophagaceae; genus Chitinophaga; species Chitinophaga defluvii. Next base: position 273,202 of record NZ_JBEXAC010000002.1, read on the forward strand.
CCGTAAAAAAGAACTCTTTAAAACATCTGGTGGTAAATTCGTAGCACCACAACCCATCGAAAACAAGTTCAAGGAATCGCCTTTTATTGAACAGATCATGGTAGTGGGCGAAGACCGTAAGTTTACCGGGGCATTGATCGTACCTTCTTATAATAATCTCCGGAACTGGTGCCAGAAAAATGGCATCGAATATACCTCTAATGAAGCCGCGGTAAAAAATCCTGAAGTACTGGCCATGTTCCAGCAGGCGGTAGAAAAGTACAACCAGTTCTTCAACCATATAGAACAGGTAAAGAAATTTGTACTGCTGCCACATGAATGGACCGTAGATGGCGGAGAACTGACACCCACCCTGAAAGTGAAGCGGAAAGTGATCATGGAAAAATACCGCCAGGAAATAGACAGTCTGTACCCCCCTTCCGGCAATGAGGTATGATTTTGAAAGTATTTAGAAAATTAACTGAAAAAACTTACTTTTGCACTCCCAATCCGGAAATGCAGTTCGCATGAAGGAAGGATGGTCCCGTAGTTCAATGGATAGAATAGAAGTTTCCTAAACTTTAGATACAGGTTCGATCCCTGTCGGGACTACCATACCGGAAAGGTGAAAAAAATCTTCACTTTTCCGGTTTTTTATTTGGTGTAAGTTGCTGTTAATAAGGTAAATATAATTGACAACACTATTCATTCGAGGAGTTCGATATTCCAATCCGTCAAAAGTGATTTTTTCCGGAAATATCGAACTTATTATAGCACGTCTATCAGATACAGTCCCATTTTCGAACATCACATCGATCATGGTCAAGGTTTGTACCGCTTTATCGAGTGACTTCTCAATACTAATAACCGATGTCGTTTTTGATTTGTCAGCAAGCTGTCCTTCCAAACGTGCCAGCTTAGATTCGCATTCCGTTTTTATTTCTTTATAATCCCCTGCATCAATTGCATCGCTTAGCAATAACTCCCTTGCTTTGGAGAGCTTGGCGTTAAGCTTGTCGATTTCTTCTACAACCTGTTTGTTGTTGCTTTGATTTTGTTTAAAATGGAATTGATATGCCTGCGTTATAATTGCTTTTGATAAATCAATAACAGCGGGATGTGGTTTAAACTTTTTAAGTTCATCAACAAAAAGCTCATTGGCTTTATCCGCACGTTTTCTAAACCCACAGGAAGAAATGCAATGGTAATAGTAATAGAGCGAATATTGTCCTTTTGATGCGCTTCCGGTTATCATACGTCCGCACTTTGGACAAGCTAAATATCCTCTCAACGGTAGATTATCATCAGATGCAATTTTAGTATTTGGTCTTTCTTTTCTTTTGTTTCCATCAAGAGCATCCTGTACGTCATAAAACAATTTTTCTGATATCATTGGCTCATGTTGACCTTTTACAAAATGAGCTTCTTCATCTTTATGTTTTGGAATAAAAATCTTACCGCAATACACTGGGTTCCTGATTATTGTCCAAAAATTACTTCGGCTACATTTCAAACCTTTTTTGTTAGCCTCCTTTCTTACCTGGTCAGCAGCAAGAGTACCATAAGCAATTTCTTTAAAAGCCCATTTTAAAATCTCCGCATTTTTCTCATGTATAGCAATATATTTTTTCCCATCTTCAGAAATTTTATTTATGAATCCTACAGGTGCGGTTGCCATCCAACGTCCTTCTTTCTTTGCTCGTCTCATCCCATAAAATGTATTCAACGCCCTCCGGTCATTTTCTACTTCAGGTGCGGCCAGGTAAAAAGCCATCATCATCTTGTTCTCTGGAATAGACATATCCAATGGTTGCTCTACCGCTTGTGGCTCAATTCCAAAACGCCTAAGTGTGCTGATCATTTGATACGCATCTCCGGCATTTCTGCTGAACCGATCCCATTTGGTGAAAATCACAAAATCCGATTTTCCCTTAGACTTCTTGTAATCAGATAACAACTTAACCCACTCAGGTCGATTGAAAGTTTTTGCAGAATGATCTTCAAAAATAACTTTGCGAATCTGTATGGAATTTATCTCACAATATCTCCTGAGCCTTTCTTCCTGATCACGTTGGGAATAACCTTTATCGGCCTGCTCATCTGTACTAACCCGGATATATAAATCTGCAATTTTCATAACTTCATAAGATTAGTTAAACTATCTAATTATCAGTGGTAAATTTACGAAATTATACCGGTCTTTTAAAGCATTGCGAAATCGCAATATCAGCCATTTTATATAAAAATTCCAATATCATCTTTGCCTGTTCTAACGTAACATTCAAGCCCCCTTTTTTTAGAATCTTTAAAGCTTTTTCTGGAGTTATTTTTTTTCCTTCTTTCACATTTTCCATCTCACACCTCCTTTAAATAATGACAAAAGCCCAAAGCGGGCTTTCAATCAAGTTCATAAATATTCTTACTGTAAGCCCTAACTCATATCGTTAAAATATATCCTGCTTCCCTGGTTCCGCTTGAACGATGGCACATACCTGATGTAGCCATAATCACTCAGTTCCTTTACACATCGGAAATACGTATCCCGTGACGCTATCTTGGCAAGCTGCATGATCTCATAGCTGAACACAACAAGCGGACTTGGACAATCCTTCTGTTTCCAGCATTGCAGGAGTGCCGCATAAATACCAATATGCGCAATGCCAACACGGCCATCTTTTTCAATGGCAGTAAAAAAATCCGATAAGGGTTTCAACATCTCCATAACATGACTTGCTACATCACACGCATTCCATTTCTTTTGCCCTGTGAACGAACCTGTTCTTCACCCATCTTATGCGACACCTTTACCGCTTCCATCGTCTTGTTACCCAGCGCAGCCGTTAAGCTGATTTTTTTAGCATGTTCATCATAGATATTGATGGACTTGTGTTGCGGATTAGCTTCGATATAAAAACGTTGTTCTTTACCGTCTTTAAGAAAACTGACTGCTTGCCGATCACCCATTTTCAGACCATCCAATAATTTTTGTGTGCTGCGGTGCTCCTGCAATTCTTTTAACGGTAGTTGTTGCAAAGCTTTCATCAGATCATATCCGTAAGCTGTTTGAAATTCCCGGAGCCGGAAATTACCCTGCATATCCTTATCGTTGAAATCAAGCTGCATCCACTTGCCCTGACTCTGATATTGTTCTTTCAACACAGCACGACCGGCAAGCAGGTTATATGCCTGGGATGCAGTAATTTCATTATCCGTATCCATACCGAAATATTGCTGTCTTCGGATATCCTGTTTTTGCCCATTATATAGTTCGGCCTTATAGCCATCGAAACTGTAGGTGCCGTTATGGTCTTTGGAAAAAGAAAGATTGTAGTCCAGTCTTTCCTTTTCATTCACGTACTGCGAAACGGGTATCGAAAACTGTGCTTGTCCCTTCGCCATATTTTCCTCCAGTTTATGGATGACATTACCAAAGCCGGTACGTTGCAGGGTATTCCGCAATGCGTCCGTATTGGCGGTTGTTTGCTTTATTTCCTGTTTCAGGATATACTGCTGGCGCACAGGGACGATCAGCCTGCGGAGCAAACGCAACAACAGGTTGGGATACAATTTTCTTTCGATCTGATTTCTTTCCTGCCTCAACATGCGCAGGGCGAAGCGTTCATCAGGACTGGCTGTATTCCTGTACTTGGATGCAACGCTATCGTAGTAACGCAGCTTCTCCTTTAGCAAAGCCTTGTTGCCGGAGAGATTAAAGGAGAACAGTTTGCTGAAGCGTTCCTCCCTTGAACGCCATTGGTGCAGATCGTTCTCCACACGGTTGACGGGATGTATATTGTTCATGACTCCAGTATTTAAAGTTGATCACAAAATGCCTTATGCCGATTGCGACTGCTTCCGGCGTTTCTTTTTTGCCTGCGGTATATCAGGGCCATCATCTTCATGACCTGCCTGCCTTGCCGCTTTCTGGGATGTAGAGGCAGCCTGCTTTTCACCTTCAGACTGACGTTCGGTTTTCGCTTGCCGGTTGTCCATCCGTTGCATGTTGCTGTCGTACACATTAACGGTCTTAAAGCGTGGATTGGCTTCAACGTAATGTTTCTGCTCGGTACCATCTTTTTGAAAAGTGGCCGATTGCAGGTTGCCTTTTTTAAGGGAATCAAGCAGGTTGTTTTTATATTCATCATGCCCCAACTCTTTGATCGGATGTTTGGCAAGTGCGGCTTCCAGGTCATACCCATAATTTTGATGGAACTGCTTTACTTTGAAGTTGCCATTTTTCTCCGTTTCCTTAAAGTCCATCTGTAGCCAGGCATTGTAGACCTGTCCGTCCTTGTTAATCAAATCCTTGTTGACCGACCGGCCTTCCATCAGGTTATAGGCTTCTTTTAATGTGATGTTATTTCCTTTATTGATGTAAAAGGTATGTTCCATCGCATCTGTATTATTTCCCTTTTGCAGCGCAACATTGTAGGAATTGAAGAAATACATATCGCTTTGTTTGGACTTGCTGAAATGCAGTTCTGCAAATACCTGGTCATTGCCATAATTGGCCTGATGTTTTAGCCGGAACTCTGGCTGTCCCTGTTCAATGGCTTTCTTCAGCTCACCTTCCAACGCTTCACCGAAACCGGTGTACTTTACCTGGTCACGCAGGTACTCAAAATTTTTTATGTTCATGACATTTTGTTTTTGTTCATTCTGAAATTGTGTATCCTCCATTCGCTTGTACCGCTCACGCACCATCGCAGCAATATCCACCACGCCGCCGTTTTCGATCATCAGGTTTTTATCCCTTGCAGCATCGGACATTGCGTAACAGGCAGACTGTACCGAAAGCAGATCATACCTGTCAACATCGGTCGTGTTTTCATAGCAGTATTCCTGCGCTTCGTACAGGGAAGGAAAAAAAGCGAGGTATTCTTTTCCGATAATGATTTCGTTATCGGGAAAGGCAACAAACTCATTGCCCTGCCATCGCTCGGCCGTCAGGTGCTTAAAAAAAGTTTCGTAATCTCCGGTACTGATTTTCATCGCTTCAGATTTTAAGTGGAAAAAGATACTGGTTGAAATTCATAGGGATGGAATGGTTTGCTTCGTTTCCGAATACATCCCAACCATCATACTCGCTATCGGAAAACAGTCCGTCACGGCTTCTTGCAAACAGCTCCAGTCGTGGGCGGTCACCGAACAGCCTTACGATCCTGTTACGGATTTCAGGTGGTTTCTGCGAATGCCTTCCCCTGGGACTGACCAGCACCTGCTTTACATCTTTGTGGATACGCTTCAACGGTTTCCCTTTCGTAAACAGCAATACGATTTCAGCATTGGCACGGGTATAGTAGCCCATACCGACAAAGAGTTCCTGGTTGTTCAGGTTACGCTTGATCCATACAAAGGCAACGGTCTTATACGAAAAGCCCCAGGCTTTGCCCAGTACAATCGCTTCTTGCAGACATGGAAAGGTTGCCCACATAAACAGGGCGCAATCGGCATTGCAAAGCGAAGCAATATCCATACAGGCTAAATAACCAAGAGACTGCGTATTGTAATACCTGGATGCTGTCCTGCCAGCGGTCTTTTCGCTCCACACCTTATATTCCCAGGGCGGATCTGCATAGACAATGTCGTATTTCTTTCTCCCCTTATTCATGCCCACAATACTTTATCTACTCAACCGGAATAGCTTTTACAATAGTCCTGTTCTTAACAGCGAGTTCCAGATGCCTGCCGCCATTCTTTTCCATGAGCTGGATGGCAAGGTATTTTCTATCGGGAATGGTGAATTTGGGGACGGCTAGTACGATACTGTGATCGGTATATCCCTTTATGTTATCCGTTTGGTTATGGATAAGGATGGGTGTTATTTCCAGTTCCTGTGTTGCTGTACGCTTGGCTTTCTTTTGGTCACGTATATAGAAACGTAGCTGGTCAATATCATAATTGATATGCGTACTGTTGGCAATGTTCATGCGCAGGTACATGACCCCATCGTTGATGAAGATTCCATCCAGTTTCAATCGTATGCCAAACTTCCTGTCCCTGCCGCCACGTACTTTTTTCTCCGATAGAGATACCTGCTTTGCGCAATTTTCTATCTCCTGACGATTGACACTTTCTGAGGCAATGGCAATAGTGTTGCGGCTTTCCTGTGGCAGCAATGAAAGATTGAGCACAGAAGGTTGCTGCGCAAAGTCAACGATGAAAGAAGAGAGTTTCCCATCGGTTGTTACCACGGTCAGATTGGTCTGCGTAAAATCCTCTTTTGCGGCTTTGACCTGGAGGATATTCTCTACGCCCTTTGCTTTTTGTGCCAGCACATCCTTGCTGCCCCTGTCCACACTAAGGATAGCGTACGGAAAAATAATGTTGGTGGTTTTTGAATAGGCAATTGCCAGACGGTAAGGTTCGATGGCTGAGGTGTTATTTTGTTGCGCATGAGCGCTTACACTTATAAGGAAAAGAAAAATTCCTGTTACTACTGCACTGATCGTTTTCATCTTTTGGAATTTTATGTGAATGAATAAATGATTAATTGGATTGTTTTTGTTTTTCGTCACGAAGAAGAACCTGGTAGCCTGCCTTAACGGTCACCTTGACCAGTTTCACTTTCTTACTGAATAATGTTTTTGCCGCCTCGATGCCCGCACCCGCTGCCTGCGCCTGCCAGGATGGATCGAGTGAGGTTAGCCCAATGGCCTGCATCGAGCGGTCTGCCGATTGTTTGGCTACATCACGGGTAATCGCTCCGGGAATATAGATGCCGTCCAGTCCGTCCATATCGTAGACAGCCAGTTCTACGGGGAACAGGGAATTGCCATAGCGCAGGCTGCCGATCTTGATGTTCAGACGTTCCCCATTGAGTGATGCCGTACCGAACAAAAAGTTATCCTTCGGAATATGGATACCGTTAATAAATACATCGTTCACCAGACGAAGCTTCACCGTTGAGCCGTCCACAATGGTCTGCGTTTCATGGATGACCGCCTGTATCGCATTCTGCGAATCGGCAGGCAAGTTCAGATCATCCAATGAATAGAAACCATTAGTTGCGGGTGTTTCCGTTTGAATGGCATCCAGCAGGGATACCGGCGTTTCACGGACTTTTGAAGAAACGGCAAATACCTGTCCTTTCCGGGTTTCGGATACCTGTTTGAGTTTTTCCTGTACCCGCTCCGGATGCTGCACATCGAGTATTTTTTCCAGCATCCCGCTGAGTTGTTGTAACTCGGGATCGGGAGCCTCCGGCTGGTTCATCATCTCCATCATCTTTTCGAGCCTGTCCACATCCGCTGAACCCATTGAAGTACTGCCGTACCTTGCCGGCGTCTGATATGTTTCCGTACCTGACATGGGATCGGCTACAGGTCTTTTCAGTTCCCTGTCCAGCTCGGCCAGCTTCCCGTAAATCCTGTCGGCGTTGGGATCGTTGCTGCGACCGCCACCGTAAACCGAAGTGTTCAGCCGCTGGCTGCTTTCCGTTTCAAACAGCCTATCATCTTCGCCCGTCAGGTAATCGTCCGTATCCCTAAAGGCCATGCTTCCATAAGTAGGATCGTTTTTCATCAGTTCCAGAAAGCGGATGGAATCCCGCTGCGCCTGATCATAGTAGCTAAGCTTATCCATCGGTTTGTCTTCTTTAAAGTCTGCACCGGGCAGCTTCAGGTTAAAACCTGCCTGCTCATCGGTAGCCTGTGCTTCAGCTACTTTACCTCCGCCCAATGCCCAGAACGCCATTGTCATAAAAGGCAAGGCCAGTAAAGGCAGCACGAGCAAAAATTTACGCTGCCTGATTTCCTTTGGTGATTTTGTTTGCTTTTCCATTTTACTTGTTTTTAAATTGTCTGTAATATTTTTCGATATAACCGATGCTGTCCATCAGTCCGGGACGATGGTGAATGATACTGTCGTAAATGCGCTTCCCGGTCGGGCTACGGGCAAGGCTGTCCATGTACAGCCTAAAGCGGCCGATACGTTTGTACTCCGCATCCGATAAATGTGGTATCATTATTTGTGAGCTATCCATACCCGTTGCATGTGCAGGTTTTTTAATGGGCGTAATCGAAAAGAAGGACACCGACTTGCCGGTAATGCCGCCGTAGGTCAGCCAGGCACAATAACTGCCCACACTCACCACAAAGAGGATCAGTATGATCCGCATCCTGTTTGGCGGGATGCTACGGGTACGCCGGAGCATCCACTGCGCCCAGGAGGATTGCACTACGTGAACCCCTTTGCTCATTTTCTCTTTCAGGATATTTCTTTTTTCTTCCTGTTCTCCATGCGCTTTATTTTCCTTGCGTTTCATGATCCTGTATTTTATAATTATCGTCTGCCTACGGTTTTGATATCCCTGTTCTCTATGGTATTCCAACGTTCGATCAGAAAACCATGCGGGTTGTTGTCGCTGCGTGACACATTGCGCAGTGAGCCTTCCGTCAACAGGTTTCGGGTAGTGATGCTGGTAGGCCGCACGATCTGTTGTGTGCCGTAACAGCGGAAGCGGTAAGGGTATTCGTTGATATCCACCGCTACGCTGTCCACCACAATGGTCTGGTTGACATTGCCCGAGATCAGCCCGGAGAAATAACCGTTTTCTTTCAGGTCATCATAAGCACGCTTGGCGGTGCCGTCAGCCAGGTACAGGGCTTTGGTCACATTGGACTGTATCGCTTTTTCATCGGGATCAAGCGTGAAGAACAGCACATGGAACGTTTTTACATGATCCCTGGCCTCTACGGGAATATTGTCCTTACGATCCGAGCCGTAGGCTTCCAAAGCCTTGCCGTTAGCCAGGATATAAACCTTGCTTTGCATCTGCGATACCAGGTTAAAGCTCCGGTACAGTGCAAAACAGCAGATCACCACGCAGCCCACGATGAGCAGTAAGGTAAAGCCCCTGACATGACGAAAAGCCGTATCTATATTTTTCATTTTTTTGAACATATCACCTCCGTTTATTGCTTATGAATTTCCTTTTAACTTATCACTCATATACCCTGAACCAGTTTTGCCGCCTTCCCCGAAATAGGGCCCGGAGCTGCTGCTACCCGCCATGCTCTGCGACATTTTTCCGGCAGCATTGCCCATCGCATCCATGACCATTCCTGCTCCCGCAGAGGCGGTGTTTACTGCCGTACGTGAAGAACTGCTGAACAGGCTGGTTACCTTACTTCCGAGTGCGCCACCACCACCGGCATGAACAATGTAATTGGCAACAGAGGGAACCGTGAAGTAGCCAATAATACCGATGATCATAAAGACCAGGTAAGCCACATCTGTACGGCTAAAGAAGGTATCGCCGTATTCCTGCACCTGCGATATATCCAGCTTGATCATTTCCTCCTGTATCTTACCGATGATGCTGCCGAAGATGTTGGCTACCGGCAACCATAAAAAGATATTGATGTAACGGGCGATCCACACCGTCAGCGTATGCTGAAAACCATCAAACACGGCAATGCCAAATACCAGCGGCCCGAGGATAGCCAGCACAATCAATTGGAATGTCCGTAGCGTGTCAATGCAGAGTGATGCAGCTTCAAACAGCACACGCAGCACTTCACTCATCCACTCCTTGACCGAATTACGAAAGTTGTAGGAAGCCTTGGACATGGCGAACTTGATGTCGTTGCCGATACCGTCAAAGAAACCTTCATCGGAAGGATCTTCGCCATCATGGGTATATTTATACCACTTATCGCGGTCGCCACTCCCTGTTTCTCCTACGTACATCTGCCATACGTCTGTTTTTTTGATGGCTTCCTCTTTCTTTTTGAGCAGCACACTGATGGCTTTGTCTGATCCCTCTACCATCGCTGCCGTAGCGGTTACGGTGGGTTTCATGACACCATTGATCAACCCTAAGACCGAAGGAAAGACCATCACGCAGAAGCCGATCACAAAAGGCCGGAAGAGCGGATAAAAATCTATCGGCTCCGCCCTCGACAGATGTCCCCATACCCGTGAAGCGATATACCACAATGCGGCAAACCCTGCCAGTCCACGGCCTACGCCGATCAATTGACTGCACAGCGGCATCATCTGGTCGTAGAGTTTTTCCAGTACGCCGTGCATCCCTTTCATTTCACCCGCTATTCCCTGTGCCATACCGATAAAGGGTAAGGCAGTAGCCATCAACAGCAGCACAAGCACCTTATTATATTTTCCCATTGTCTTTTGCTTTAATCGTTCACGCCATGTATTTTCTGCAAGACCTGTGCATCGTTTCGTTCTTTTGCTCTTTGCACGGCCAGTACCGTTGTATTGTTATTGAAATGCCGCAGGAACAGCAGTTTGTCCTGCATGTCTGCATAGATCCTGTCAATGGCTTGTAATCGCTCATCATCGCTCATGCGGGCTTTACCGGCAGTGACCACGGTCAGGAGTTCATCCAGGTTACGCAGGCTTGCTTTGAAGAGCTTATCATAGACACGTCCCAGGTAGGCCAGTTCATCCGGATTAAAGTTGTTATCCCTCCTGAAGCGGGTGTAGGCGTTTTTGTATTCCTTTACCAGCGTGATCTGGTAATCGGCAATCTCCACCACCCGGCGGTAGTTCCGCACGGTGGGGCTTACTTCCATCAATCCATCCAGAAATGTTTTGTGCAGACTGAAATTGCCCTGTGATATATCCTTGATGGTATTGTAACCGCCATTGAGGATTTGATATCCTTTTTTCATGTCGCTGAGTATCTGTTTGAACTGGGACAGCTTTTCGATGTTCAGTACCAGTTGGGCGATCTCATCGACCTGTGCCGAAGCTTTTGCTGATGGCAGTAGCATAGCTATCGCTACCACCACAATAATCATTATCCTTTTCATGGCTCATTGGTTTTAATGCCCTGCAATGCACGGCTGGTCGACACATCGGTTATATCTTTTTTTCGGGAGAGGGCGAGCGACTGCGCTTCATCGGTAAAACTTTTGCTAAACGTATAGCTGTCCTGCATATCCAGGTAGAGCCGGTCAATACGAGCCATGCGCTCATCGTCCTTCATTTCCAGTTTGCCGCTAGTCGTAACGGTGATCAGTTCATCCAGTATTTTTTCACAATCGTCCAGCAGTCTTCCAAGCACCCTGTTTACATAGGACAGCTCACCTGCCGAGAACATATCGCTGCGTTGTAACTGCCGGTAAGCACCGCCGGATTGTTGTACGATCTTCATCTGTAAGGCAATGATATCGGCCACCTTTGCATAGCGTTTGATTTCGGGATTTACTTTTTTCAGGGAATTGATAAAATCTCCATGCAGGTCAAACTCACCTCTTGTAAACCCACCGATGGTATTCAACCCATCTTTAGCAATGTTGTAACCTTTTTTAGCGTAGCCGATATAAACCTGTAAGGCAGCGATCTGCTGGATCAGGTATTTTTTCTGCGTCTTTTTTTGCTGGAACCATTCGGCAAAGGTTTGCGCTTTCCCGCTGCCTGAAACAGCCATCAGCACCAGCAACAACGATAGTATCTTATTCATATGTGTTTAATTATTTTTTTTAATGGCCATATGGAATGTCCAGATTAAACTCATTGATGTAGTGTTTGGCAATCATGGACATTTCATAATAATTGCTTTAATCCAACCCATACAATCTTTTGACAACTTCCACTTCATGCGCTGTTTTAGCACGGCTGAGACTGAGCAGCATGTTCTGCCGGTTGAACTGAACGAGGTCAGTATAGTGGATATCCACCTGGTCTGCTGCCTGGTTGATCAGTTCCAGCCGTTTGGCATCGCTCATGGTGGTGGTAAATGATTTTACGATCAGGGCTATCTGGTCGATGCTCTTGATGCTTTCTTCCAGGATACCTGAATACACGAATGCCATGTACTCGATTTCATCCGCCGTAAAATGTTTGTCCTGTCGGATAAGGTTCCATGCTCTTTTGTATTCATCCACCAGCCGAACCTGTTTTTGGGTAATATCCCGGATGCGCTGGTAATAGGAAATAATGGACTTAACCTTAGCGAGTTCTTCATAATATTTGCGGTACTGCTCTTTCTGCTTTTCTGTCCAGTCGGATATTTCGTCCAGCTTTAGTTTGCTGAGCGTGTTCTCCAGTGTTTTCTGCGCATTCTGTAACCATACCGTTTTGTTCTGCAAACGCTGTATCTGTAGGTCGATGGCCTTGATCACTTTTTTGGCTGCTGCCTTGACTACCGTCCATACGATGGCATGGCTCTGCTGCGTGGGTGCCACCACCATCAGCGTGGTGGCCAGTAATGTGATGATCCATATCTTTTTCATCTGCTTATTATTTGTTTTTTAGTGGTGATGAAGCTATCAGGTTTATTCATCCCTATGTTCTGAATAAACCATGATGGTTTCATGTCCTTATTTTTTAATACTCTGTTTATGTTGCTATCCCTTGTTTCTCATATCTGCTGCCATTGCCGCGATGCCCTTTCGGATATCACCGTCAAACCGGGCGGCGTATTCCATCAGCTTCACTTTTTCAGTCTGCTCCGTGGTGTAGGCTAAATATTCTTCCAGGCTCACTTCGGTACGGTAGACCTTGCTGAGCATGCCACCTAGCGAAATGAACACCTCTTTGTATTTTTTGGTCGGGTCATTGGCTTTGTTGACAGAGAGTACCAGTGCTTTTTCCTTTTCAGTAAGACCGAGCAGTTCCTGTATCTGGTCAAACTTGTTCTGGTACTTGCTTTGGTCAAGCAGTATCTTGCAATCGCTGTTGTTGATGATCGCCTGTTTAACGATTGGCGAAGAAATAATGTCCTCGACTTCCTGGGTCACCACTATGGCTTCGCCGAAAAATTTCCTGACGGTCTTGAACAAATATTTTATGTATTCTGCAAAACCCTCTTTCATGAGTGCTTTCCAGGCTTCTTCAATCAATATCATCTTACGGATGCCTTTCAGCTTGCGCATCTTGTTGATGAATACTTCCATGATAATGATCGTCACCGTTGGAAAAAGAATGGGGTGATCCTTGATATTATCCAACTCAAAAACAATAAAGCGTTCCTGTAAGAGATTGAGGTTTTCGGTAGCATTCAGCAGGTAGTCAAATTCACCACCGCGATAATAAGGTCGCAGTACGTACAGGAAATTATCAATGTCAAAATCTTTTTCCTTCACCCGGTCGCCTTCCAGCACCTTTGTGTATTCATCCCGTAGGAAATCATAGAAAGTATCAAAACAGGGAAAGCAGTTTTTGTGCTTGGAGAGATATTCGTAATAACCGCTGATGGCATTGGACAGGGCTACATATTCGCTGCGTTTGAACGCTTCATCATCTTTCTTCCAGAGTGCCAGCAGTAAGGTTTTGATGCTTTCCTTTTTCTCCGTGTCCAGGCTATCGCCTTCACCGATAAAGAAAGGATTGAAACGGATGGGGTTATCCTCTGTATAGGTGAAATAATAGCCGTTCACCATATCGCACAAGCCCTTGTAGCTATGTCCCACATCCACCAGTACAATATGTGTCCCCTGCTCATAATAGCTCCGCACCATGTGATTGGTGAAAAAAGATTTGCCGCTACCTGATGGGCCGAGAATAAATTTATTACGGTTGGTACAGATGCCCATTTTCATGGGTTCATCCGAGATGTCCACATGCACGGGTTTGCCGGTGAGCCGGTCACCCATACGGATACCCATCGGGCTGAGCGAGGAACGGTAGCCGGTTTCCAAATTAAGAAAACAGGTGGCCTGTTCGGCAAACGTATCGAAGCTGTCATTCATCGGAAAGTCTGCTGCGTTACCCGGAATGCCCGCCCAGAAAATCTGTGGTGCGCCGATGGTTTCCTGTTTGGCTACGGCGTCCATCTGTGCGAGTGCCGAAGAGACCATGTTCTTCAGGTCTTTCAGCCGTTCTTTGTCATCCGTCCACACCAGCACATTGAAGTGTGCCTTTACGGGCAGGCGTTGCTGGCCAATAGCTTCATTCAAAAAATCGTTGGTCGCATCCCTAGCGATACTGTTCTCCCGGCTGTAAGAGGACAGCGACTGTAAGCGCAGCCTTTTGCTTTCCAGTTTCTGGATGGTCTTCTGCGCGTCCTCTATGAAAATATATTGGTTATAGATATGGTTGCAGGGCAGCAGTTGTCCGAGCGTGGAAGCAAAGCCTACACTGAACTTGGTGCGGTCGGTACTGTACCGGTCGTAATTGATGCGGCTGCCACAGAGCGCCGGAAGATCGGCTGCATCACCGAGTGTATACAACTGGCAATACTTATCGCCCACACGCATCCCCTCGTCAAAATCAATGTCACTGAGCATAAAACTGTCACTTCGGCCGGAGAGGTAACAATACCGTTCGATCAGTCCTGCCTTGCGGGCATCGCTGCGCAGATCGCTTTCCCGTAAGCGGGTAAGCTTTACAAAACCGCTATCCTCCAGGATGCGCCCAAACTGACCAGTACTGTCCAAAAAATCCTGCAACATGGCGGGTTTTAATGTTTCTTCCGGCACAATGGATTTGCGCAGCAGACTGGAGAACATCGAACTGGCCGCTTTTCTTCCTTCCGGCTTTTTAGTGAGCATGATATAACAGCTATGTTCCAGAAAGGGGCGTTCATTGAAAAAACGCTCACTGGCACGGTTGAGAAAACTGGTGTCGTCCTTTGTAAAATCAGGACGGTGACCGCTTTCCAGGAACCAATCCTGCTTCTGAAATACGCTGTGTTTGGGCAACACCTTGATGGCCTTCACCCATGACTGATGAAAGGCTTCATATTCCTGATCCGAGAGCGTAAACAGCTCCGGCAGGTCAGCTTTGAACACGACCGTAATATCTCCCTGTTTGCTCAGGATGCAGTCATGTTCCACATCCATGATCGGTAAAATTTCATCCAACACTTTTTCCATAACCCACTTGTTTACCTTGCTTTAAAATCCTTCTTATTTCTTACGCAGGAACAGCCGCCTGCTCCTGGATCGGATGGCTTTGGGCACCTGCTTTCGGGCAAGCGCCTTCATCAGCCCATGCTCCCCATATTTATTGCTCATACTATAAATTTTCATCACCAGCACAGTGCCGAGCGCACCTATAATGCCTACACATACCAGTGAAGGCAGGCCGATAAAATACAATACTGCAAACACGATAAGCAGTGCCACTACGCCGCCACCCAGGTACCAGATGTACTGTGCTTTCAGCCCCATAAATTCTATACTTTGGTTAATGCCCTTATTGATCGGATATACACTGTTTGCCATGACTTCTGTTTTTAAATGTTATAACCGTATGCGGTTGCGTGGACGTTCCGCATGTTGCGCCGCCACAAGTGCCACTTCGGTTGCCTTGTCCTGTCCGTTTATCTTTCTTTCCAGCATCGGGACAATTGGTGTTTCCGTTAATGGCTCCGTTTTATGCTCATCTCCCTGTAACTGCTTTAACTGGTTTGCCTGTATCTTGATGGCTATCTCTCTTTCCAGACCCGCTAGCTCACTTTTTATCTGCTGTAGTTCGGCCTCCTGTACAAATGGTTTAACCGTAAGCTGATGCAGCTTGGGGATCTCTATCTCCAGCTCCGATAAACTGCGGCCGTATTTTTCTTTCAGGCTTTCCACCCGGTCAATGGCATTCAGAAAATGCCTGGCGGCCAGCTTGGGATTATCCGTATTCGGTAGTCCGTTATTGTAGGTGTATTTGATGCCATCCGCTTCACGCTGCGCATAGAAGCTGTTGGAATAACGGTATTCAAACAGCCCGTTTTCCTCATAGGCATCCTGCTGCCTGCGGATATAAAGATTAAAACCATACAGCTTGCCGATCTGCTGTTCCTGCTGACCTGCCACCGGTGGTGTCCATTTTTTATACAGGTCGATGAGGTGTTTACCGATGACTTCGCTATCTGTTGCTTTTACGCCGGTAAGTTGCACCGGATTTGCCTTTACACCATCTTTCTCCAACTGCAAAGCCCCTTTGTACACTTTTTCATCTGCGGTCAGCTTATACAATGTTTTTGTAGTGGAAGCCTTTTCATTTTGAAGACCTTCCAGTTGGTATTTGTTACGGCTCACTTCCCGGAAGTGCGATACTTTCAGGCTTTCCATCACGGCCACTTTCTTTTCCAGCTTTGACTTTTCGAGTAGTGAGGTATCACCCGAGAGGATGGCGATATATTCGGAAAAATTCATTCCGCTTTTTTCATCCATAGCCCCTTCATCAATGGTGCGCACATTGAGTTCGCAGTTTTTCATCTGTGAGATGAAAGTCTGTTTGTTCTTCAGCAGGTTAAACTTATAATTGTCGAGCGACTGTTCCACCGCATAGACATAGTTCTGTACCTTGTTGTCAAAATGTACTTTGGCAATCTGGTTGCCCTGTCTGGCCCCACGACCGTTGCGTTGCTCCAGTTCGGAGGGTTTCCAGGGGATGTCCAAATGGTGCATGGCCACCACACGTTGCTGTACGTTCAATCCCGTTCCGGCTTTTTCGGTGCTGCCCAGTAGGATGCGGATTTCTCCACGGTTCATTTTCAAAAACAGCTCCGGCTTTTTCCTGTCCGTCCAGTCGTGGATAAACGTGATTTCCCTTTCGGGGATATTAAAATCCCTGACCAGCTTTTCTTTCAGGGCATCATAGATGTTGAACGCATCGGGCTTTGGTGTACCGATATCGGAAAACACGATCTGTGTTCCCTGATGCACCATACTTTCGCGGTAAATTGCTGCGATCTTCCGGGCGGATACATTCACTTTGTTATCGGGATGGTCGCCGTATTTCCCATCATTGATGAGCCGCATATCGGCAGCCATCTTTTTGGCGTAGTTGGTGGCCATCAGCATCCGCCCTTTATCTTCTTCAGGTGTCAGCTTACCACGACCGATCAGTTCGCCATCTCCGGTTTTGGCAAAAGCCATCAGGTTTTTGATGAACTCGTTCTGATCAGGTGTCGGCTTGATGTTGACGAGTGTTTCCTGCAACTCCGGTTTGTCCAGCCGGATATGTTTGGCCGTTTTGTAATCGGTGATCTCGTTGTAGAACAAGGCCAGTTCCGGCACTTTGATAAAATGGCGGAAACGTTCTTTGGCAATGATTTCGTTGGTGACCGAAAATTCAAAGTCCGTGGTCTTGCGGGCAAAGACCGCTGCCCAGCCATCGAAGTTCTCGATCTGCTGCCGCTGCATTTCCTTTGGCCGCAGGTATTTGAACAGCAGGTACATTTCTGTCAGGCTGTTGGAGATGGGCGTACCCGAAAGAAAAGTGGTGCAGAGGTCAGCATCAAAGCGTTCTTGTAAGGTGCGCACCGCAAACAGCATGTTGAGTGCCTTTTGGCTGCCTTCCGTGTTGCCCAGCCCGGCCACCCGGTTGTGACGGGTGGTAAAAGTCAGGTTCTTGAACTTATGGCTTTCATCCACAAACAAATGGTCAACACCCATTTCCTTAAAGTTGATACCCTGGTCTTTCTTTTCCGCTATATTCTTTAACACGGATTTCAGTAGTCCTTCCAGGTTGTTCTTGCGGATCTCCAAACCTTTGAGCATCTTTTTGGAAATATCGCCGCCTAGGTCTTTTACCGTTTCCAGGTCACGTTCCACATTATCCAGTTCAGACTGGAAGATGCGTTTTTGTATTTCAGGCGACTGCGGTATTTTACCGAACTGGTCATGTGTCAGAATGATGCAGTCCCAATTGTTGTTCTTGATTTCATGGAACAGCCGCAACCGCTTGGTCGGTGTAAAATCGTTTTCACCGGGAAACAGAATACGGGCGTTAGGATAGGCTTTCCTGTAGGTTTCGGCAATCTGGTTCACGTTGGCTTTTAAGGCCAGGATCATCGGCTTATGAACGATGCCCAGCCGCTTCATTTCCTGTGCAGCTATGATCATCGTCAGCGTTTTACCCAGTCCCACTTCGTGGTCGATCAGCGCACCCCGGTTCTGGATAATGCGCCATGCCGCATTCTTCTGGCTGCTGTACAGGTCTTCGATGCCGAGTGCCTTTTTGTCCAGCCCCGGAAAGTTCAGGTGGCTACCTTCATATTCCCGCAGTACATAACAGTTGAAGGTATCGTTGTACAGGTTTTCCAGGTGCTTCTTTTCACCGTCCGGTAATTGCTTCAGCCAGTCGATAAAACCGGTACGCATCTGTTCGATTTTCTGATGCGCCAGTTGTATCGCCTCGTTGTCCGGCATACGGAGGGTCTTGTCACCCATTTTCACTTCGTAGGTAAAAAAGGGCGTGGTATTTTCCAGTGCATGCTCCAGTAACGTATAGCCATAGGTGGTTCTGCCGCTTTTAGGGGTAACGGCAAACTCACGGACAATCTTCATATTCATTCCGGTGCTCACCTTGAAGGCATCCAGTGATGGGAAATAGTTGATGTCGGTTGGCTGTTCAAACAGACCGGAAGCAAAACGCTGGTAAAAGGATAACGGTATCCAGCGTTCACCCAGATTGAAGTCCAGCAAGTCAAAGGGGATACGCTCCGGTTGTACATGGCCGATGGCTTCAAAGCTCCGTTGGTATTGCGGATTGTCGGGGTTTTGTTCCAGCACTTGTTCTGCCTGCCGCAATTTTTCGACAACATTTCCGCTCAGGTACCTGTCGGCGGTTTCCCAGATATCGTTTGCCGGATCAAGATAAACATGGTTGCCCAACCGCTGGATTGCTTCCCGTTCGTCTGTTCCCATTGCCGCCATGATAAAAGCCATATCTACCTTGCCGGTATCGTTCAGGCTATGGGCAAGGGCTTCCAGCGGATCTTCCGTCCGGAATTTCTCGCGGTGCTGCACAATGGCATCCGTTAGTATATCAGCCTTCACAAAACGTTCGCCCTCCCTGCGTTCCAGTGAGGCCAGCGTAGCCATACCAAAGGCCGTATCTTTCAATATGCGCCTGCGGTTATCGGGACTGTTGAGCACACCATATTGCGAAACGAATTCGCCGTACCGGGCATTCAGTTCATCCCGTTCTGTTCGCTCTATTTTACTCCCCGATACTTCCTTTGCCGAAAGCTCCAGGTAACCATCACGCAGGGCGATGTATTTTTGATAAAAGTCCCGGCTTGCCTGTAGTCCGATGGGCTGAAAATCGGCCTGTTTAAATGCTGCATCAGGATTACCGATCCTTCCAACCTGTCCCATATGGACAATGAGCGTTCCTTCCTTGTAAAAAGCCTTCAGCTCGGTAAACGGCTGTGCCCGCTGGTCAAAACGAAAAAAGTTCTCCAGTGTACGATCCCCCTCAAAGCGGAACGCATGATTAAACTGCTGAAGGTAATTATGGATACCTGTAAGCTCATGCGCCAGTAGTCCGGCATTCATCCAATTGGCCGACAGGTGGTTTACTTCCTTAACGTTGGAATAAAGTTTATACAAAAAACGGCTCGACTTATGTTGCCTGGCGGTAAGCAGCACCACGTTCTCATGACCGGGATTATCGGTGGTACGGATCGTACCGATAATGCGGGCACTGTTCTTTTGCACTACGGTCTCATCCAGTGGGTTGATGTAGTCTATTGCCCGGTTGATCGTTTCCACAGGTGCGGTATCGAACAGACCCAACTGTACCGATACGTTGGCCGCCTTGCTTTCCGGCATAGGCAGGTAGGTCAGTTGTTGCTTTGCCGTTTCCGGCGAGCCAAGTTGCACTGCCTGCGCCTGGTTATAACGTTCGTTATTAAAACGGATGTTAAACTGATGAACAAGGCTTGCATACAAGGCGTCTTTGATATGGCTTATATCGCCATCCTGCCAGATCACTTCGGTCGCCCTGCCGTACTGGTTCTTACCCGGCTTGATGTTATTGCCGACAATACTATCGGGATGTTCCTGTAGGTACAGGTTACTGTAATAGCTACCATATTCGTTTTGCTGTTTATCGGTAGCGAGCAGGATCTGTTCATCTTTGCTAAGCGATTTCTTGTCCGTGTTTTTCTGTACGATCAGTAAATGGTTTGGGGCTTCGGTACCACCGGTATCTTTCATCAGGTTGTCGGGCATGACCGTAAGCGACACAAAATCAGAACGGTCAAAAAGATATCGTCTTGTCGAAAGGTTGGACGGGCTGTTTAAAAAAGCATCAGTGGTAATATAGGCCATCAGGCCGCCTTCAGCCAGCTTGTCCAGTCCTTTGGCAAAAAAATAGTTGTGTATCTTACCTGATAGCTCTTTATCGGGATACGCTTCATCATACACCGAAAAATTGCCGAAAGGAATATTGCTCACAATCAGATCGTAACTGCCGTTATCGGTTACGGGAGCCTGCTCAAATCCGGTGATATGTGTTTTGGTCTCAACGGAAAGGCTGCTGTTGATTGCAGACAGCACCAGTCCGCTCAACCGGTCTTTTTCCACGGCGGTAACCTGTTCCAACCCGGCAAAGGCTGTCACTGCTTCACTAACAAATACACCCGAACCGGCAGACGGTTCATACAGCCGTTTGGGTTCTATGCCTTGCTGTTTTAATACACTGTATAATGTCTGTGGTACGACCTCCGGGGTATAGAATGCGGTAAGGACACTGTTACGCAGCGAAGCAATAATTTCCTTATAGTTGGTATCGTCATAGTTTGCTTTGAGCAGGTCATGCAACTGCATCATTTTACCGTAATGCTTCAGGTCTTCTTTGGTCGCACCAGCCTGCAGCCAGGCCTCGGTAGTACCATAGGGATACAGAATGGCCTTGATGCCGCCAAAGCCTGCATATTTTTTCAGGCGGCTGACATCTTCCGCAGTAAGCGGAACACCACGCTCATGATCCAACGCTATACGGATTGCATGGATATTATCCTGTAATTTCTGGGAGACATTGTAAGCCATAACCACACATTTTTCACACTACACGTTTTCTTTTATGGCGATGGAACAGCTCTTTCCCAACCGTTCCATACCTGCACTCTTACGTTCTTAGCTTATTCAACGAGGTATGCCTGTACCTGTCCGATAATGGCATACCGCAGATAGCGGTCTTGTTCATTTGCACTACTGAAACCCTGCCCATCAAAAATTTCTTTACAAGTCTCAATGAGGTTGCAGAGTTCATAGGTCAGCGTTCCGCTTTCTTTCCACGCTTCGTATTCGGTATTGAAATCCTCTTCGAGTACTGAACGCAGGTAGCGATAACGCGAAGGTTTCAGCTCTTCGGTCATCGCATTCAGGCATAGTTCCTCAATGACATAGGCGGGTCTGTTTTCCGACAGGAGCTGCGCCACAGTGGGCAGTATGCCCGCTACCTTTTCTTCGAGGTAGCGGGTTACCGAATAGTCCTCCTGCAAATGGAACATCAGCTCGGGATTGTGGTGGACGATATACGCCCACAGCTTTTCTTGGAGCACAGTTTGCATAAACAAAAGGATTTAAACGCCGAAGAATGATTTGATGACCGTGGCAACCACGACCAAAAAGACACAACTGCCGAACCAGGCCGCGGCTACTTTGCTGGTGTCCTGATCGCCGCTATTCCACTTTTGATAGACCTTGACCGCACCGATCAGGCCAAGTATAGCGCCCACGGCGTACATCAGGTTGGTACCTGCATCAAAATAGCTCCTGACTTTGGAGTTGGCTTCGTTGATGCCCTGAATGCCGTCCTGCGCCATAACGCCTGCGCTGACAGCGGTGAGCAAAAGGGTCATGCCCCATGATTGTAACCGTTTCCGGTCGATGTTGATTTTAATTTTCATTCTGCACTTTTCCATATCACACGTATTAAAATTCAAAAAAAATCGGGGATGAAAAACGGAGCGGCCTCGCCGTCGCAGTACCCACTCATCCATCTCACATTGCCCTCACGCACCGGGACGGACGGGGAAGCACGCTCCGCCGGGACTGTTACAAGCTACCATTCCACATCTCGTCCACTTTTTCCGCACTCAGCGTAACAGTCCCGTATTTCTCGCATTCCGAAACGATCAGTTCATTGACCGATAAACGGAGCGGGGAATTTTTTATAGCGGGATATTCCTTCAGTGTCATACGCAGGTATTGCCTGAACTCCTGTGGGATCAGCTCCCGCTGTGAGGCGTCAGCAATGACATCTTTCAACCGGCCGATCAGTTCCTCCACTTCCTGGAAATCGCTGTCGGTAGCTTCTTCAAAAGCCAACGTATTTTCTGATGGTTGAAAGGGGGAAACAGGCGTGTCGTCAGCATCGCCCGGTGGAGCCGGTCGCAGTTTGAATTTCTTCTTTCCTGCCAACAGGTCTTTGAGGTCACCGGAAAAATACCGTACCCCTACATACAAATAATAGATCACCAGCAGTATGGCTACTGCCGAAAGATAAGTCGTCCATGATATTCCTGTAAACATACGCTTCTCATTTTATCGTTTCACACTAGTCCAACTCGGCTTTGATAGTCGGGTTGTTTACAATTTTCTCTTAGCAAAGAAACGGTCATACAAAAGCGTTTACAAGTTCAAGATAAAGTTGCACCTACTTGCACTTTGTTGCACCCCTGATGAAAACAGCGTTTGCAGGCTGCACATAAACAAAACAGGAGCAGAAATTTTCTGCTCCTGTTGATACAAATGAATTGTAGGATCACTTCTTTCGCTCTACCTGCCAGCCTTTATTGGTAAGTATAAATGCTACCGTATAGGCTTTGTTGTCTTTCGGTGCAGTACGCAGCACATTAAAGGGCGTAAAATTGGTATAGCAGGTACTGTACGACACGGTTGCCGATTTTCCATCATCTGCAAGGCTGACAGATTGAACATTGTCAAGTACCTCATCAGCAAGTTTTACCTTTTGCACATGGATGGCTTTGTCTTTATCAGATGTTTCCAGCAGATAGGGCTTGGCTGCTGCTGTCAGTTGGATCAGCGGTGCGCCAGCATCACCCAGCTCTTGCGAGCGGGCGACGGTCAACAGGCCTTTTTCTTCCAGCCCGCCTTCCAGCACCCGTCTGGCATGTGTCGGATCAGCGCAGTACAGATCATAGTCCACCGCTCGTGGATACCGCTGCTCTGCTTTTAAAATATCCGCTGCCATTGCGTTGTCCAGTTTCGGTTCATTGCATCCCGCTACGAGTAGCAGGCCGGTTATAAAAATCAGGATTGTTTTCATGATGTATTACGTTTACTTTATCTATTGTTTTTATTCAAATATTTCTGTGCATTGCTCAATATTCTTTAATCTTTTCGATCATTTTCTCCAATGTTTCTATCACTACCTGCTTGTCCCTTTCTTCCATGGCGTAGGTATGGCTGCGCATACTGTTGGGTGAAAGTTCTTCTTTGTAAGGTGTGGACAGATAGGGTACAATCTGGTTGAAGACATTACTGAGTGAGCGGGAAATGATAACTTTCAGGTCATCGGCGGCTTTCAGTAAAATACCTAGTTGGTCTTCGCTCAATGTACAAAGTAGCTTGTACGTATTTTTTCTTTCATCGGCCGTTTCGTTGTCAGCACCGATAGGTACGATGTTCAGGTGGAGTTTCTTTTCCAGGAAGAAGAGTTCCTGGCTGAACCAATTGTCCAGCGTGGTTTGTAAACCGGGATGACCGGTCTGGTAACACCTGTCCGGTTCGGCAATGAGTTGTTTGAGTTCCTTTTGATATAAAGCCAGCAGGGTGATACGTTCCTTCAGGTCTTGCTGCATGTTGACCCGGTCGGCTGTTTTTTGTGTAAAGCTGCTGATGAAGCCACGGTGGTTGAAGTTCATGCCGATCAGTGTTTCTTCGAGCAGGGTATAACGGGTGGAAATGCGGTCGCCCTCTTCCAGTTGCTCCAGGCTGCGCAGCAGTTCCCGGTGATAGAGCACGTCGGCAAAGGTAATCGGTGCAGGCCTTTCCACCTCGGGATCGGTAAAAGTCTCCAGTACTTTCCAGACCATATCCAGCACGTATTTTTCACCCAGTGAGGGCTGCAGTTTTTGCCTGACCTTATCCAACTGCTCACTGAGTTCCGACTGTACTACCGAAAGATAGGTGGCCGGTACCCGTTCTTCTAGTCCCAGGTAAGCGGCAAAACGGGTTTCGATAAAGGATAACAGGTTGTCCAGCGTATCAATAGCCTTTTCCTGTACAGGTTGTAGCAGTGTTGTTTTGAAAGCGGGATGCTGCCCGTTAGCGATGGCATGATCCAGCAGCACAATAAGGGTATGATGATAATGGCGGATCAGCAATCGTATTTTGCCGGGTTTGGTAAGGGAGAATACCTTGTTTTTCAGGAGTGATTTCAGGCGGGATGCCTCGCTGTCCAGTTGGGTGCATATACAGGTAGCCTGTGCATCGGTGATCGTGTCCACACTGGTGCTGTCAGGGTTCAACGTGACCGTGATGATCAGGTCGAGCCACTCCATAGGATAAGACTGCCCTTCGATATGTGTATTTTCTTTCTTCAATACCACCGGCTTTAGTTCACAGGAAAAATTCGGGTCGTTATTTATAGCATAGGCAATATTTTGATCATTATTTTTTTGTTCATATCAATGGATTTAAAAACGGGGTCACACAGCTTTGTTCTTTATTTTGGATGAGATGGTATAGAACAGTTCTCCACCGGCACCGCATTGCAGCTCCACCTGCCAACCATCGTTGCGCATATCTTCCATCGTTTGCATATACAGCGGTTCAAAGGGAATGACATAGCTATCACCTGCCTGGTTATACTTAAAATACCGGTGCACTGATGAACGCAGGACGTTTGCATCAGCCACCGGTTCTGGATCGGACGGTCGGCAGCAGGGGTTAAAATATTCTTCGGGCCAGCAAATGATATGTTTGCGGATAAATTTTTGATACCATGCCATGAGTTTTTTCATAACCGTACTATTTAAAAACCGACACCAAATTGTAGCCCCGTTCCGATAGATGCAGGTTGGTTATTGCCAAACCTTACCGGGAAGGGAATTGCTACCCAATAATTATGAGTTTGCTTCCTGATAAGCACTTTGTTGAACACCGGTGTAAATCCAAATCTTCCACTCGTCTCAAAGGCCAGTCTTGCTGCCATGCCAAAACCCTGTCTAAATTTAAACACGGCTCCGGGATGGAAAAGAACAGAAGTTACCTTCGTGCCGGTACTGTCTGATCGAATAGCGGGCGACAACTCAAAGCTAAATCCAAACCGCTCTGTTTTCATCAGGTTAAGTCCTACCGGAAAGATGAGGGTATAACTATCTCTAAAATTATACTTCATACCTTCTTTGTTCCAGGTGCCAACCGGATGGGTAAAACTCACGTAACCGGTTACACGCGATTGCTGGGCGTGAACCATTTGCGCGGCTAATAACACCAACAATAACAAACATATTCTTACTTTTTTCATTCCTACTTTTCTAAATAGTCGGTAGCGGCGGCGTATCCCAAAATGAATACACCGGCTACCTGTGTTCAGAACCTTATCTAAACTTCTTTTACCCGATCATTATTAATTTGCCATCCAGTTCACGGATATGATTATTGATGATATTAATCATAATCTCAAATCCGATCATTTTCTCTTTGCTATACTCATACACTATTAATTGTCCTTTGTCATACACCGATATTTCTATAATATCTTCAGCTTTCCAATCAAAAGCACACAGAAGTTTTCCTTTATAACAAAACTCAAATATTCCTTCATTCAGACGTTCTTCGATATCTCTTGTTAACCGGCTTCTCAGTTCCTCCAATACCTCATAACCATAAGAGCCGTATAGCTGCAACCGGTTCAACTGTTCTTGTATAAAAAGTATCTTTTGTTTACGTGCTATTGTCATACACCATTTTCGGTTATGATGTTTTCAGGGTAACTGGCTTTTTTACAAAGGATATTATTCATCGACTAATTCAACCGGGTTTTTCTTTCGTTCTACTTTGCTGTCGTCTGAGCTCGGTCCTAATGTTCTTTTGCTGTCGTTCGTACTTTACAATCAATTGTTGCGCAGTTTGTATGTGTTGCAAGTAATCTGCATAGATTGTTTCCAGTCGGCTCACTTCGCTTTGCAGCAGGGATACAAATGGCTCTGAAACCTGCGGAAGGCGTTCTTCCAGTGCCAATAGAAATTTTTGATGTACTGCTTTACTAATCGCTGCCACTATGGAAAAGATATTGGATTTTAAAAAATAGCCCCGCTTACAATCAAGCAGGGCTTTTCAAAACTAACTGCTTATGAGAAGTTACAGCGTCCAAATAACCCAGGCATCCACCAGATGCTGATGCTTCGATTGGCTGATACCCTGCATTAAAAATTAGTTTGCAAATGAAAACTCTATTTTATCGAATACTATAGGTGCAACGGTGTCCCAATTACCAAAGCCCTCCCGGTGCGATCTATTATAAAAACTAATTTGAGGGTTTGCTAAAAACTTGTCCACATCCTCTGGAGTGACACCGTTAATCTTCAGCAGTTCCTCTTTGGAAGGTATGGTGAAGGTAACGGTGGTAAATTCGCCGGTTTTCGTGATCTTTGGAGATTCAAGCCCGAAACTGCCGAATTGTGAAACTTGTCCCGACAATCTTACCTGAAAATAATCAGTAGCAATATTAAAGGGGGGAACCGAAACATATACACCACCATATTCTGGATCTTTTAAAATCGCTTTATCGCCTTCTATTTTACTGCCCGCAAAAGTGATAGACACTTTTTTCAGGCCTTTCAAATTAGGATTGGTATACTTAATACTCCCTAGGCTCTTTGAGTTAACGGAATAGAAATATTTTCTGGTAGAGGATAAAAAACTGCCGTCATAACGATCACCTCGCACGTAAAGCCCTTCAATAACCCCCCACTCTCCAAAATCAGTAGTAAAAGCATTTATTATATCAGGATTATAGGCGTGGGGATTACCTATTAGCGATATATCAGTAAAATCCTCTGTTAATATTTTGGTGATCTCACCTCCGGTTACATCTGTCGCGTTGCGAATGTCCAATCTTACTTTTGTGCCTTCCACACGCACAATAGCCATGAGCTGTGAAACAGATGCGGCATAAGCCTGGTCTTTAAATGTCGCAGTACTGGCTACCCCAATTTTTACGCGGCCTTTGGCATCCGCAAATTCCACGCCTTCGGTAGCATATTTCCCGCTACCGCCGTAAAAGCGTCCTTCTCCCAATGATACCAGCGTACCGTCCCATGCTGCCGCATTAGTGGTTAGCTCTTCGACATTCGTAGCTTTGGCCGT
Source organism: Chitinophaga sp. H8 (assembly GCF_040567655.1). Lineage (NCBI taxonomy): Bacteria > Pseudomonadati > Bacteroidota > Chitinophagia > Chitinophagales > Chitinophagaceae > Chitinophaga > Chitinophaga defluvii. Next base: position 300,168 of record NZ_JBEXAC010000002.1, read on the forward strand.
TATCGTCCCGGTGCCCGTCTTGCTGGCATTGGCTACCGGAATACCGGTAAGGGTCACCTCTCCGTTGATCTTTTCCAGCTTCTGCTTAGAGATGTTGATCTCCAGTTTATCACCGGTCTTAAAGGCATTGGCCTCCGCAAGGTTAACGATGATACCCGGTTTACCTGTTTCTTCCTGTAAGATCAGGCTGGTAGCCGCGATATTCTTACCGCCGGCGTCTGAGATCACTATACCGGATATTTTACGTCCGTCAGGTACGGTAACGGCCTCATCTTTTGCCAATGCTTTCAAATCCTGCAAGCTGATGGCAACGACCTCTACGGGGGGAGGCGGGGTGGGTTCAACATTTTTGTCTTTTTTACACGCGGTAAAGCTCGCCGCAATAGCCAGTAGGGCTAGGAACTGCCTTGCTGTACGTTTAATGTTCATAGTAAAACTGTTTTTCGATTTCATGATTTAATTATTGACTATTGTTATTTGTTTAATAAGTTCTGCGCACGAGTGCACGTAAATTGTTGGAAATGGTTAGAGTGGAAACGCCCTGCCCGTTACCGTTGGCTATCTGCCTGCGCTGGTCCGTTTTAAATCCCTGGGCAATAACAGCATAACTTCTGCCTGCAGTCGCTGGTACCGCCGTATAGATGACACTCCCATCCGTATCGGTCAGTTTGAAACGGAGTAGCCCCTCCGTGGCGTCCTTCGGATCCAGGTAGCTGTATTCCGAAGCTTTCAGAAACGCAGTGGCAGCTAAAGGCCTATCGTTTCCGCCCACCGTCGTAAGTACCACTTCCAAAGAGTTTGTTTCCGGACTAAGATTGATAAAACGCACGCCGATCTGTCCATCGGGTATAGCTTGCCGGGTTTCCTTTACCGCAAGCAAGCCATATTTGGGCGCTGAATTTTGCGCAGTTAACACATCGGTTAAATAGAGGCAGTGGAAAGTTGCAGGCTCCAGGTTTAACAGCGTATCCACCAGTTTTATGTTTTCCCCGGCAAAGGCGAACCGGTAGGGTTGCGCCACGTAGCGTGCATAGCCGATCTGCCGGTCGTCGGAATTCTGAAAAGTCCTGGGATAAACGTGTATATCGTTGTCGCTTTCGAAACGGAAGGCGGCTTGATACTGCTGGTACTGTTTGCCGTCCAATAGCAGGGAAATGTCCACGTTGAGATCCGTCTCCGGCAACACGTCCGAAGCGCCGTAATAGTTGACACGGATGTCCTGCTGGTTGTCAGGCAGTACCGCTTCTACGTTCTTTTTGCAGGCTGTCGCCATACAGCAAAACAGCGCGAGGGAAAACCATCTTTTTATTTTATTTTTTATACTGTTCATATTCATACGCTCGAATGTTTTTGGATGTATCATTGCGTTTTGGTTTTGATGAGCAGTTTCTTCCCGTTGGTGCTCATGTACAAGTGGCCGTCCTCGTCCCAATTCAGCAGTTCATCCACAGCGCTGTTCTTCGGAAAAAGATAAGTGCTGGGGTTAAATACAACTGCGCCCTGATCAAACTTTCCTTTCGCGTAGGCATAAGTGCGGTTGCTGTCAAAATCAAAAACTGTCCATTTGGGGAAATCCCGGCCAGAAGCCAGTTCATTGGTTGCCGGGTATTGATAATATTGGTATAACAAGGCCTGTAGGCGGTTTCCCGGCATGGGCATGAGCCCAAAACACAGGTCGGGGCTGTTGGTATTACCATTGCTCAAGTTTATTTTAAGGCTGGGGAAATTGCCTACAAAAGTGAAAGGATCGTTCCCTCCTGCAAAAGAGACCCTTTGTAGCTTAACCCTGGATTCCGTGTCATATACATCAATGGCAAAACCTGTGATATTTGAAAAGCCCAAAATGTACAGCCGCTTTTCATCCGGGTTAAGCCGCCACCCGCGGTGGTCCGTACCCAGAGGTAATAATTCGGCGGGTAATCCTGGAACACTACCGTCCCATTTGTATAAATAGGAGAAGGACTGGTCGGCGGCTGTGCAATAAGCCAATGCGACCGGGAGGCTCTTCAGGATTGTGCTGTTTCCAATGCCCAAAAACAGGTTGCCATTTTTGTCGGGGTAAATGCTGGTCACCGCAATCTGCACGGCCGATAATTGACCGCTAAAGGGTGCACCAATGGATGCGGAAGAATTAAGTAGCGTGAGGTTTTGATTGGCCAGTATCATGCGGTATAGCGCATAGCCCTTGTCCGTATGTACCGAGAAATACAGGTTTTGCTTTCCCGGATCTACCCCGCCTGCCAGAAACTCCTGCACATTCGCACCATCAGGGAGCGGTAGCGAAAGATCCTTTATGACCGCCGATGTGCCGTCTTTGCCGATATGGCGGATACGTTTGTCTGTTTGCGAATAATAGTACACATCACCTTTACCGCTGGCGCAGTACAGAAAAATATTGCTCCGGTCAGGAAAGGTGTAGGTGGTTTGCTGGGTGAGTTCCTGCGTAAAACTATTATTGCCATAATAGCTGAGGACATCAATCGCTGGCCCTGTTCCACGCAGGTCACCATTGCGGAACTCCACCGGCAGGTTGGAACCTATCATCTCTTCGCTGATCAGTACACGGATGCGATCCATATTGCGCTGATCTCCTTCAGAGGTTCGATAGTCTACCAATGATTTATCGATGATGTTTCCTTTAATGCCATTGATCCAAACCTCCAGGTCTTTATCCGCCTTCAGCAATCCGTAGATCTGGAGTGTATCTCCGACCACGTAGCTGGTACGATAGGCCCGGTCAGCGCTACCGTCAACCTGGAGCAGCCCATCCAGCGTTTCATAAAAATTATCCGCCTTTTTACATCCGTATAGCAAGGCAAGGCAAAGGCAGCAAGCAATGCCTGCTTTCTGAAACAGGCTGCTACACTTAAAAATATTTTGTATATCCTTCATGTGATTTTATAATGAATAAGTAAATGTGATGATGAAATACCGGCCGGGACGGTAATCAGAAGCCAACAGGTCACCGGAAAAGTAGGCGTTCGTGGGGGACCGGATGTACTGGGCCTTTTCGTACTTGTACGTAAAATTGGCGTCCTCGGCGAGCCGTACTGCATCGTTCAGCAGGTTCTGGACAGAAAATTTGAGCTGCAAGCCCTTGCCGATCCTTTGTGTCGCGGAAATATCCAACTGGCGGCGGGCGAGTTCAATCAAACTGGGCTGTGTTCCAAAATCAGGATAGTTGCCTGTTGTTGTGGCTGCTTTGCGACCTATCGCGGCGGCATAGATGCGTGGCCCGGTTTGGTTCAGGATAATTCCTAGTTTAGTTCCTGAACCGGCATTTTCATAATACAATCCGCCGTTAACGGTGTAGGGGGATTGTCCCTGAAGCTGTCTGCGGATCACAGGGTCATTCAGGTTGTTGGTACCATCATTGTTTACAGGCGTACGTTCCGCCCGGCTGTAGATGTAAGAGGCATTACCGATAAAGGACAGATTGCGGAAGAAAGTGCCGGGGATAAAGTTGAAGTACTTACGGAAATCCAGTTCGATCCCGTACACGTCGGCCTTGTCCGCGTTCATGTACTGTATATTGGCTGCGCCGTTGTCAAGGTTTAACTTTGAAATGACCCGTTCTATAGGATGTTCAATCTTTTTATAGAAACCGCCCAGGCTAAAGCTCTCGTTGCCTGCTCCGCTCTCTTTAGGATACCATTCCACACGCAGGTCGTAATTATCGATACGGGCCAGTTGAAGCTTGGAGTTTCCCCTTATGCGCTGGTTTTCGTTGTAATCCAGTTCCTGGTAAGGCGAAAGCTCCCGGAATTCGGGGCGGTTAACCGTCTTTCCATAGCTCAATCGGAATACGTATGGCTGCGATGGCCGGTAACCGATATTAAGCGAAGGCAGAATTTCCGTCGATTTCAGGTCGGCCAGTACCGGCGTGTTGACGGCCCCGGGAATATCGCCTAAAGTGCCCAATGCCCCGGCCACTTTCTGCCGGTTATATTCCACACGAACGCCCCCGTAGATGTCTAGTTTTGTTCCCATGGGCAGGAGGCTTGCCGCCAGGTATGCACTGTTATTCTGTTCTGTAGCGGTATAGGCATCGCCACCTTTGGTACGATCATATACTTTTAAACCAGTGCCGTCGTCCCGCAGGTAATCATCACTCCAAAGCTGCCCCAGATCCTGCTGACGCCAGATGACCAGGTTCATGTCCATGTCGGGATTACGACGGCCTATGGCGTCATAAGAGAAGTCTACTGGTTGACCCAGACTGTTCAAGTCCCCTTCGTTAACGGTAAATACCCTCCGAAAGACCTTGCGTTCTTTCCATTGCTGATAAGTTCCCGCTTTGAAGGTTGCCCAGGGACGCCATTTATAGGAATAATCTACAGACCCGTTGTACTGGGATTCTATATTTTTGATCCAAACGCGGGAAATCATACCCTGTTCCAGCGCATTACCCATAAACTCCTCTTGTTGCTGTTCGCGCCATACCGGCACCCAATTTTGTCCGGGGTCACCAACAACAGGTATATTAGTCCGGTCATTTTGCTGCAAATGGATCACCCGTTGATCAGGCGTAGTCAGGTTGCTATACGTATAACCGGTATTCCAATCCAGTTTTTGTTTGCCTTTTGATCCGATCGAAGTATTGCCACCCAGGTTCCCGCTGTATAGAAAGCGCTGGTTATAAGAGAGGATGATATCCCGTTTCTTTATTCCCTCTCCCCCCATAACCCATTTCTGCTGGTTTATATCGTAATAAAGTTCCGCTTCCCTGTTTTTCAGGATCGTGTTGGTCTGGCCCTGTTGCAGCACAAAGTTCTTAAAGTAGATAGTGGTACTGTCACCGAGGCGATAGGTGAAGTTTTGCAGTAGGCTAAGTTGCGCGTTTTCGGTGTTCTGGTCGTCAACGCCTTTGTTTTTCAGACTTGTGCCCCCATGCAAAGTGAGGTTGCCTGTCATCCGCTCCACACTTATTTTCTTTGATTCATTCTTATAACTGAGCGAGCTGAGTACGGAAAGCGGGCGGCCGCCGACCTTGAAACTGTTGTAGTAGTTGGCCGTAAGCTGCATGGGCGGAAGCGCTGTCTTTTTCCCGTAAGTCAGGATATTGGAAAAACTTTTGACATATTCCTTTTGCGATATGGTCGCACGGGTAAAATCGCCGTATCCCGGAACGGAGGACGGTAGCTTGCGTGTCCCGTCGTCAAATCCCAGAAAGTCGTACTTGCCACCCGTGTAGGTCAGGAAATTTTTGTTGAAACTGGTGTTTTGCAGAAAACCGCTCTGCAGTTCAATATCAAAATGCTTAACATTTTTGGCATCCTTGGTAAATATCTTCACGGCACCGCCTGTCATGTCGCCCATTAAGTCCGGCGCGGGGGACTTATAGATCAGGATCTTATCAATAATCCGCGTGGGCAAAAGGTCGAGGGCGAAGGCCCGCGAATACTGCTCGGTTGACGGGGCTATGTTCCCGTTAAGGTAGGTAAGGTTGTAACGTTCGTTCATACCTCGGACTATAATAAACTTATCGTCTTTTACCGATACTCCGGAAATACGCTTTACTACATCGGCCACATTACGGTCTGCCGAACGGCTGATTTCCTGGCTGGAAATACCACTTACAACAGATTGTGCGGCTTTGATTTCCTGTAATACTTGTTTCTCCGAAGCATGCGCCACAGGCTTACGGGTTTTTCCTGTAGCGGTCACGATTACTTCTCCCAACTGGTTATTGCCTTGCAACTTGATATCGTAAACCTCATCCCTGTTAGCTTTTACTTCAACAATTTGGTTCTCGGTGGCATAACTTACAAAAGAGACTTTTAAGGTATAACGTCCGGCTCTTATACCGGTAAAGCGGTAATATCCCGTACTATCTGTAGTAATTCCCCTGTTCAGTTCCAAAATTTGTACAGATGCGCCGGGCAGGGGCTGTGAAGTTTCAAACTCCACAATACGGCCTTTAAGGCCGCCCGTTCCCTGACCCTGACCGGCTGCTGCGTTTGGGCTGACTTGTTGTTTAACAGCAGGTTTTTCTTCGATCAGTAGTTGGTCGTCAACCTTTTTAAAGTGTAGGTTTGTGCCAGCAATAATCAATTCAATAGCCTGCCTGACTGTTATGTCCTTCCGGTCTATACTGACTTTTTTACCAGCATACTTGTTGATGTCCGCATTAAAGGCAAATAGAATTCCGCTTTGTTCTTTTACTTTGTTAAACGCCTCTTTAATGGAAGCGTCTTGAATGGTAACGGTTATTTTTTTGCTTAAATCCTGTGCATTGACATACTGCGAAAAAAGCAGGAAAATAGACATGATCAGGAAAAGATGGAATCGCTTTCTATGGGCGATAAATCCATTGGCATCAAGTACTTTTACTACTTTTTGCATATGTTTGTAATAATTACGGGTTAAGTTCATATAAGAAAATAGTCTGTAAGCCTCCTGCTTTAAGGCGGGAGAAGTTTGCATTGAGCCGTACAGATTGCAAGTCATCCGGCTTTTTGTCTTTTTACAAAGCGTTCCCGCTACAACCGGGAGCGCTTTAAATATTTATTAGTTACTTTTCGTCTTTACATAAGCAGCTCATTTTTTCGGATAAATTTTATATACGAGGTTATCTGTTGTTTGATAACTAAATCGTCCTGTTTCAGAGAGGATGTACATGACATTCTCAATGGGCTTACCGGCAGGAAACGTAACACTGACCCGGGTTTCTGCCAATGTAGCGTCTGCAAAATGTATTTTCACCCCAAAACGTCTTTGAATCTCCCCGACAATTGCAGATAAAGGTTGTTCTTCAAAGGAAAGATCTCCCGTTTTCCAGCTTTCTAAGCTGTATATATCTACATTATGCTCTGAAGCAACCTGCTTCTGCTGATCCCATATTACTTGTTTGCCCGGTGTTAACAGTGCGAGTGTTTTACTGGTATTTCCAGTATGCTGACTGACTCCCACTTTTCCTGTCGCAACGGATACTACTATAGGATTCTGCCCGAATGCTTCCACTTTAAAGGAAGTTCCCAATACCTTTGTCTGTACATTTCCCGTGTGGATAATGAACGGTTTTTCAGGATTACGATTAACCTGGAAAAAGGCTTCACCCTGTAATTCGATCTCCCTTGTGTCTCCTTTAAAATTTTCGGGGTACCGCAGGCTACTAGCAGCTCCAAGAAAAACTTCGGAACTGTCTGGTAGCACATAACGCAGTGGTAATCCTTTAGAGTTAACCCGTTCTACATAGGCTACCTGTTCTGTATGGTGCACTACATTTTTATATTGCCATACCGCCAACGTTCCCACTAATATCACCCCCGCCCAAATTGCGGCGTGCTGTAGAATATTCAATCTGCCAAACAACCAACGTTTCTTTAATTCTGGTTGACTTGATTTGCCTTCAGCAAACCGTTTAGCTGCCTCTGCCTTTTTTCGTGCTGTCAGATCTAAAAGGGCCTGGTCCGGTTCAAGGGTACCATACCACTGCTCACCCGACTGGATGGTGATTAGTTCATCCAACACCCCATCTACACCCGGCTGCTCCAGTAATACCTTGACCTGGGCGAGTTCTTTATCGGAACAGCGACCTTTCAGAAATTTTTGTAATAAGAGCTTTTCTTCAGCTTTCATAATAAATTTTGCGCTTTCAATAATATAAGACAAGAAAAAAGGTTTGACACCACACATGGCATCCGATATTTTTTTCAAATATTTTTCAGTTACCGAATAAGTAACTGATTCTCAGTAAGAAAATTTTGGAAGATTTTAGTAAAAATAAACAAGGACGGATAGTGATCCGAAGAGGAATAGAAGGGAAGGCAAACTGTAGTCCTTCATACCGTTTCGCAGACTGCTAAGTGCCGCGCCCATATATTTTTCGACGGCACTGACGGAAATATTCATTTCCCGGGCGATCTCGGCGTAGGTTAAATGCTCTTCCCGGCTAAGTTGAAATACCCTGCGTCGCTGAGGGCTTAGTTGATCTAGCTGTTCACGATAAATTGTTTCAAGATCTGAAATAAGTACTTCGTTATCTGCTTGGCTGTCGGATACAAGCTGGTGTTCTCCTACCAGTTCTAATGTTGAGGTTACAGGAATATTTTTCTTCAGTTGGTTGATAATATGGTTCTTCATCGACCGGAAAAAATAGGTCGAAATATCCGTTCTGATTGTTAACTCGTTTCGTTTGTACCAAAGATTACAAAGCACATCCATTGCCAGCTCTTCGGCAGTTGAACTGTCTTTGACATATCGAAGGGAAAGGCTGTAAAGCTTTGGAAAATATCGATCAAACAGTGCATTATAAGCCCGCATGTCATCCTGCTGACAACGTTGCCATAATTCTATATCGGATGACTGCTTATAATTCATGGAAATAAAAACTTGCCGTTACAAAATTGCCCATTTTAATATTAACGTAACATTAAGTTTCTATAAAGTGGATTTGTAATGCGATCACAAGGAAGACTTTTGCACAAAGTCTGTGGGGAGTATGATAATATTTGGCAGGCAATTTCTATTTTTGTCTGTGAAAAAATATTGTAAAGCGTTTTTGCTTTAATTCCCGGACTGAAACTTAGGAACTTTCAAAGGCAATGGGATGATAAGTGAAGGACGCCCAGCTATGGCGTGGGCGCACTTATTGTTGCCGGGTTTCCTAAGACCTCAGTTCGGTAAGCTGTTGCCTCGCCTATTTTTTAAGCGGGGATTTTGATAAGCGTAATTATTATTTGATAGATATGGATACCCCGCAATTTTATCATGGTTTTGCTTATGCGGCAAAGGAACTCTACCAGTTCATTGCAGCATACGATTATTTTACCATCCTGCTGGACGATGGCGATATCATCCATTTCACGGCGTCTGATCCGGATGACTTCCGTAAGTGGCTTACGGCTCACAACATCCCCGACATCCGCAAACTGGATGGTTGGGTAACCCGTTAAACTCATTCGCTTCAACTAATGTCATCCATCCATTTGAACACAAAACAATCCCGATTTGCCATCGTATCACTGCTGGTGCTGAACACGGCCGTTTTATTATTCCATATTGCCATTGTTACCAAAATTGCCCCTTATAATATCGCCTGGGGCGGAAGCCTAAAGACAGACAGTGAAATGTATGTGTTTGAAGCGATATCTATCCTGATCAATCTGCTTTTCAGTTTCACGTTATTGATAAAAGGAAACTTTATCAGACCGCTGCTTTCGTCCAAAACCGTTCAGGTATTGCTCTGGATTTTTTTCGTTATCTACGCACTTAATACAGTTGGAAATCTGTTTGCTGTAACCAGCTTTGAAAAGTATTTTGCGATACTGACTTTTCTTTTTGCCTTTCTGATAGGCTTGATCATCTTTAAGAAAAAACTGAGTTAGCGGGTACGGAAAATGCCCCGCCAACTTTCAGGTTTTACTTTCCTCCAAGTGCATTCAGCTTTTCACTTAGCTCTACCAGACCTGCTTTTTGTAAACAATCGCCTGCAATGGTTTTCAGCTCTTCCAGACTTTCGGTTGCAATGCTGGATAACAGCCCCGGATTTTTCTCGTCATCCTTCGCACTCAATCCACGCTCAATTACATGGCTAAGTAGTAAGGCATTCCTTCTGGAAATCTTCAGGTCAATCTTCACGGTCTCGTTCATGCCAGGGATACTAAGGATTGTATCGTACACTTTGGCTACATCATTTGTTGTCATCATAACTCCTCTTTTATGCCTGCCAGTTGGCAGACTGATTAAACATACTCACTATACAAAACTAACTATTAAGCTCTTTGGCATCCTACGCAAAATATGGTCTGGATAGGTAGAACCCATACAAGCTGATTAACTTCGTATGACAATACTGAAAGTGTAGAACGAAAATGTGTGATTATGAAATTCAGCAGCAACCGGCTTTCCATTGCCGAGGTAAAAGAAATGGACATGGTGGATTACCTGTTTAAGTTAGGTTACGAACCCTCAAAAATCAGGTATCCCGATTTCTGGTACCCGTCCCCGTTACGGGAGGAAAAAACAGCTTCATTCAAGGTCAATCGCAAACTGAACAAATGGTACGATCATGGATTGGGCAAAGGTGGCAACCTCATTGACTTTGCCATCTTGTATCATGGTTGCACCGTTGGAGAATTTCTTCAGCAGCTTGGCGGTGATCTTTCTCTTCAAAAGCCCCTGATACGGCAAGCTGTAGATGAAGATAAACCGGAAAACCAGATCAAGGTATTGCAGGAATTTAGTTTGTCATCCTACGCTTTATTGCGTTATCTGGAACAGCGCCGCATACCTGTTGATATTGCTGATAAATATTGCCGCGAGATCCGCTATGAACTGGCTGGAAAAAACTATTACGGCATCGGTTTTAAAAATGACCTGGGCGGCTTTGAAATCCGCAATCCCTACTTCAAGGCGAGCAGCTCACCCAAGACAATTACCACCATCAATAACGGGGCAAAAGAGGCAGCGGTATTTGAAGGCTTTACCGATTTTCTTTCCTTCAAAAGCATCCATAAAAATGAACCGGAAGACCGCTTTGATTTTGTGGTACTCAACTCTGTTTCCTTCTTTGAAAAAGCCCGCCCATTCATGGAGCAGCACGACAGCATCCGCCTGTATCTCGACCGGGATACGACCGGACGAAATTACAGTCGCTATGCACTCTCATTAAACGAGAAGTACAAAGATGAAAGCACCCTCTACCAAAACCACAAAGACCTCAATGATTGGGTTATGAATTTTGGTAAAGCACAAAAGAAACAACTAAAGCCCAGACTATGAGATGGCAGCAGGCCGTAAAACCTCAAATCTGCAAAGCGTTTAGCCTGCAGGAATGCGCTAAAGCCTTTTTAAAGTCTTCCAGCACATGGGAAAGGCTGAAAGATTGCATTGTTCCTGCAATCGGCAAGATGAACGGTTGTCAGACAACCGGGTTTTTAGCCTTTATCTCGGAACTCGATGGCTTTGCTGGATGAAAGTATAAATACAGTTTGTAACGTGATAAAAGATGAAGTGATGGAAGGAAAAAACACAAACAGAACCCGGCGGATCATCTGCCGCTTAACGCCGGATGAGTATGCTAAAATAGAAAAGAAATGGAAGGCTTCCACCTGCCGCAAGCTAAGCGAATATGTGCGCAGGATGCTTTTTGAAAAGCCTATTGTAACCACCTACCGGAACAGTTCACAGGATGACGTAATGACAGAACTGGTAAGGCTTCGGGGAGAACTGAATGCGGTCGGGAACAACTTCAACCAGTCGGTAAAAAAGCTGCATACACTGCATCAGCTTGTGGAATTTAAGAGCTGGCTGATGGCGCATGAAGTGGAGAAAAAGGTACTCCAGAACAAGATGGACGAAGTAAAAAACAGCATCAAAAAAATGTTGGAATTATGGTTGCAGTAATCAAGGCAGGCCACTCCATGCACCGCATTTTCAACTACAACGAGAACAAGGTAAAGGAAGGTGTGGCGGAGTGCATCGGTGCCGAAAACTATCCGCTCGATGCCGGTGATATGAGTGTAAAAATGAAGCTCAATTTTTTATTGAAACGTATCGAACTGAACGAAAATGTCCGGCGCAACAGCGTACATATTTCGCTCAATTTCGACACTTCCGAAACAGGTATGTCCAAAGAAAAGATGATGGACATCGCAAAGGTATACATGGAAAAACTGGGCTTTGGTAAACAACCTTATTTAGTGTACCAGCACCACGACGCAGGGCATCCACATCTCCACCTCGTAACCACCAATATTCAATCTGATGGAAGTACCATCAACCTGCATCACCTGGGCATAAGAAAGTCCGAACCGGCACGTAAAGAAATCGAAAAAATGTTTGGTCTGGTGGAAGCGCACAGCCGCCAAAAAAAAGAGGTATTCCAGCTAAAGCCGGTAGACGTTCGCAAAGTGCAATATGGCCGTACCGATACCCGACGGGCGATCACCAATGTGCTGGATGCGGTGCTGGAAAAATACCGCTACACCAGTCTGCCCGAACTCAATGCCGTGCTGCGCCAGTACAACGTAATGGCAGACCGTGGCAATGAAAATTCAAGGGTATTTAAAAGCGGCGGATTGGTGTATAGGGTATTGGATGAGCAGGGCAATCCCATCGGTGTGCCGATCAAGGCCAGCGATATTTACAGCAAGCCGGTATTGAAGTCACTAGAGAAAAAATATGCTGGTAATGAAACCGGGCGTTTGCCGCACAAAGCAAGGGTAAAGAATGCCGTTGATATGGTCTTACTCGGCAGGAAAGCCTTGCCTATTGACAAGTTGGTTGAAGCCCTGAAAAAGCAGGGCATTGATACGGTGCTTCGCAGAAATGAAGAAGGCTTGCTTTACGGCATTACCTATGTTGACCACCGTACCCATTGCGTATTCAACGGGAGCGCACTCGGCAAACAATATAGTGCCAAAGCGATACAGGAAAGATGCCTGCCACAAAGCTTTCCCGGACAGGATTTGCGTCCGCTGCATCCAGACCGTGAACGGGATACTGGGTTACAGCCACAGCACACTGCGGCAGAAACCAATGCTTCCGAAAAGGCATTACAGCCTGCTGCAACGATTAATGCGCCCGGCAATGCATTGGAAGTGTTACTGCAACCCGAACAGGCTGGCGATTATGTAGCCGCGCAGTTGAAACGCAAACGTAAAAAGAAGAAGAAAAAGAATTTATCCAATAACCAGTAAAAGAAAAGATCATGGCTATGCAGACAGGGGAAAACGAACAGGCATTGAGGAAGATACTGGATATGACCAGGTTGATCAGTATCATCATATTGGGATTGCATTTTTATTATTTCTGCTATACGGCGTTCAGGGAATGGCAACTGGTCAGCGAATTCTCAGACCGCTTGTTGGGTAATATCCGTAACACGGGATTGTTTGCAGATTTTTATCGTTCCAAGCTGATCGCATTAGGGTTTCTGGTGATCTCCTTATTGGGAGCCAAAGGAAGAAAAAACGAAAAGCTGAATTACAAAACGGCTTTTGCCTACATCATTACGGGCTTGCTGATTTATTGCTTTAGCTACCTCACCTTGCTGGTGAAAATAAAAACAACGGGTACGGCGGTGCTGTACATGGGGATTACCGGCATTGGCTTCTTGCTGATGCTTTCGGGTGGTACATTACTTTCTCGGATCATCAAGAACAAACTGAACAACAAGGATATTTTCAACAAGGAGAACGAAACCTTTCCCCAGGAGGAACGGCTGCTGGAAAACGAGTATTCCATTAACCTGCCTGCGCGGTATATGTTGAAAAATAAGGTGCGCAAAAGCTGGATCAACATCATCAATCCCTTTCGTGCTGTGATGGTGTTGGGTACACCGGGATCGGGCAAATCCTACTTCGTGATAAGGCATGTGATCACCCAGCATATCCGTAAGGGCTTTACTATGTTCGTATACGATTTTAAGTTTGACGACCTTTCCAAGATCGCTTACAATACCTGGCTGAAAAATAGACAGCATTATAAAAAGCCACCGGCATTTTATGTGATCAATTTTGATGACCTGACACGTAGCCACCGCTGCAATCCATTGGAACCATCGGCCATGACCGACATCACCGATGCGGCGGAAAGTGCAAGGACTATCCTGATGGGACTGAACCGCGAGTGGATCAAACGCCAGGGAGATTTTTTCGTGGAAAGTCCCATCAACTTTTTATCCGCTGTGATCTGGTATCTATGCAAGTACAAGGATGGTGAGTTCTGTACCTTGCCCCACGTCATCGAACTGATGCAGGTGGATTATGACAGCCTGTTTACGCTGCTCCGCACCGAGAAAGAAATAGAGGTACTCATCAATCCTTTTGTCAATGCCTATCTCAATGATGTCATGGAGCAATTGGAGGGACAGATAGCCGCTGCAAAAGTGGCGATGGCGAGATTATCATCACCACAATTATATTACGTACTATCAGGCAACGACTTTAACCTGGACATCAATAATCCCGATGATCCGAAGATCGTTTGCATGGGAAATAATCCGCAAAAAATACAGATCTATGGGGCTGTATTGTCATTGTACGTGACCCGTCTGGTCAAGCAGGTGAACAAAAAGGGTAAGCTGAAAAGCAGTTTAATATTTGATGAGTTCCCGACCATTTACCTGAACAATATGGACAGCCTGATCGCAACGGCGCGGAGCAACAAAGTATCTACTTGTTTGGGTATCCAGGACTTCAGCCAGCTTCGCAAGGACTACGGCCGTGAGCAGGCAGATGTGATTATGAACATCACTGGTAACATTGTTGCCGGGCAGGTAACGGGAGATACTGCCAAACAATTGTCGGAACGTTTTGGCAAGATTATGCAGGACAGGGAAAGCTATTCCATTAACAGCGGTGATACGTCCATCAGCCGCTCCAAACAATTGGAATCTGCCATACCGCCATCCAAGATTTCAGCATTGAGTTCCGGCGAGTTCGTGGGCATGGTGGCTGACGACCCGGACAATAAAATTGACCTGAAGGCCTTTCATTGCGAGATCATCAACGATCACGAAGCGTTGAAAAAAGAACAGGATGGTTACCGGGAAATTGAAGTTATCCGCAAGCTGGACAGCGGCATGGTGCAGCGAAATTACCTACAAATTAAACAGGACGTTCAGGACATCATCCAATCGGAAATGGAACGGCTGCTGAACGATCCGGGGTTAAGCCATTTGGTGGTGAGGAAGGGATAGTACAATCGCATAGGTACTTGAAGTTTTCGTCTGCGAAAAGGGATTGATTGTATCCCTTATTGCAGACAGAAACTTAGCTAACATTTGAGTTAATGCAAGAAGCGAACTGATGTTCTAATTGAATTGTGTATACACTATCGACACAATTCACAAATAGCCGGGAGAATAACTCTTACCTCAGCACAAACAGCTTTCCAACATAACGATAATCATTGGGACAAATTTCAGAAAAGTTCACTAAATTTGGCATATCTTGACAAGAACAAATACGACAAATTGAAAACGTTAGGGCAAATACTAAAAGAGGCCAGAGAATCGGAAAACCTACTCTTACGGCAGGTAGCCGCTGCTGTCAATGCTGACACAGCAATGATAAGTAAGTTTGAGAAAGGAGAACGTAAACCTACCCGTGAGCAGATCGGATTGCTAGCAAAGGCACTTAAATTGGATGAGAAGGCACTCCTGATATCCTATTTGAGTGATAAAGTAGCTTCTGATCTTGCGGGAGAAGAGGTCGCAAAGGAGGCTTTAAAAGCAGCAGAAAAGAAAATTGATATACTGAAAAAGAAACTCGACAAGTGATGAATCAGGAACAACAGTCAAAACCAATGATATTTGAAAACGGTGCGACATGGCTTCGTGCCGACTTTCATTTACATACGCACAAGGACAAGGAGTTTAAACCTCTTGATAATCCCAATGATTTTTTTAATCAGTGTATTAAAAGGCTCAAAGAGGAAGACGTCCATATTGCGGTAGTTACAAACCACAACAAATTTGATCGGGATGAATTTGTTAATTTTCGAAAAAAGGCTTGGAAGGAAGATATTTGGATATTACCGGGTGTAGAGCTATCTGTGAATGATGGTGCAAATGGAATTCATTGCCTGATTGTATTTGATCATTCATCCTGGATTACCAGTCAGGAAGATTATATAAACCAGTTTTTGACGTCTGCTTTTGAAGGTATTGCCAATAGGGAAAATGAAAACATACGCTGCAACTATAGTCTTGAAAACGTACTTCAAAAACTAAGCAGCCATAAGTTACAAGGCAGGGACTCTTTTATAGTGATGGCTCATGTCGATCAGGATAGCGGTTTTCTAAAAGAGTTGGACGGGGGAAGAAAACAGCAATTCGCGGGTAGCGAGCTTTTTAGGGAGTTTGTCTTAGCATTTCAAAAATTCCGTAGTTATGATCAACTACAGGGACTGAACCAATGGTTTTCTGGAAGACTGCCGGCTTTTGTAGAAGGTTCAGACTGCAAATGTGTTGAAGATGTTGGTAAAGCACACAAACAGAATGGCGAAGACAAGAAAACTTACATAAAAATAGGCGCATTTAATTTTGATGCCTTGAAATATGCGTTGCTAGATCATGAAGAAAGGGTATCCCATACTCCCCATAATATAGAAAAGGCGTGGTTAAAATCAATCAGTTTTACCACCAGCAAATGGCAGGATAGAAAACTAGCTTTTAGTTCGGCTATGAATAATCTTATTGGAATCAGAGGGAGCGGAAAATCATCCCTACTGGAAACTATACGTTATGCACTTGACATACCATTGGGAGCTAATTCCCATGAGCCTAATTATAAGGAACGGCTTGTGCAAAATTTTCTGGGCAGTGGTGGAAAGTTAAGAGTTGAACTTATCAATAGATATGGACAGGTTTTTATCGCCGAAAAAATCATGGGAGAATCCACCAATATATATCAGGACGGACAATTACAGCATAATTTAAAAATAAATGCTATTCTAAATAAACCACTTTATTATGGGCAAAAGGATTTGTCGGACATAGGAGGTGAAACTTCAACCGAAGATCTTATCTCCAAACTTATGGGGGACAAACTGGCACCTATAAGACAAAAGGTTGAAGAGAAAAATAGTGAAGTAACAACACTGTTAACAGATGTACAGCGTATCAACAAATCCCTGTCTCAGAAAAAGGAGATAGAGGAAAGAAAAGCATCTATTGAATTGAATATGAAAATATTCAAAGACAATGAAATTGACAAAAAGCTGAATAAACAGATCGAGTTTGATAAAGACAACAACCGGCTGGATACGATATTGCAATTTGAGCACAGTGTTATCAATGGCTTGCAGGACACAGTAAACGATTTCAGGGAATTATTTGCTGCACAGAAAAACTATCAGTCAAAAGAAAACCCTGCGTTGTTTGTCTCTGTTTATGAGGCGTTCAGCAAGTTTGAAGAGACATTCTTGAAGATTTCAGGTATCATTGAAGAACTTAAAAGAGAGAAACTTTCAATAGATAATCTTAAGGATGGATTTATAGAACAATACGATCAGTTGAAAGAAGAATTTTCCAAAATAAAAAGGGAAATTAATTTACCTAATATAGAAGCCGATGCTTATGTCAAGCTGTCCAAAGATCTCGATCTGCAAAACGCAAAATTGATAGAAATCGGCAAGCTTGATCAGCGAAGGGAACAAGTTTTGCAAAAGCTAAAACAAGCACTTGTAGACCTCAAGGGACTGTGGCATGCCGAATACCAAATGGTAGTGCAAGAAGTGGAAAAGCTGAATACCGATCAGTCTAAATTAAGAATTGAAGTTAACTTTAAGGGTAATAAGGATCGTTTCAAAGAATTTATAAGAGCAAGTGTCCGGGGAAGTGGTTTACGTGATGCAGCGTTATCGGAAATAGCAGACCACTACACTGATTTGATCGAGGTCTACAATGATCTTAGGGTGGACGGTAGCAAAGTAAGCGGTATTTTATCCGGAGGTAATAACCTTTCAAATTTTACAGGTAAATTCAAGGACAATATTAATGCATTCCTGACCTACCGTGTACCGGACAAATATGTGATCTACTATAACGAAAGACCTTTAAACGAACACTCGCTGGGCCAAAGGGCATCAGCTCTTATTTTATTCATTCTGACTCTAAAGGAAAATGATATAATTATTATTGACCAGCCGGAGGACGACCTGGATAACCAGACGATCTATACTGACGTAATCACTGAACTACGAAAATTGAAGGATAAAACTCAATTTATATTTGCGACTCACAATCCTAATATACCTGTTCTTGGTGATTGTGAGCAAACTATTTGTTGCTCTTACAACAATGGCGTCATTTCTACTATAGAGGGAAGTATTGATGATACCACTATACAGAAAAAGATTGTAAATATTATGGAAGGCGGCGAAGAAGCCTTTAATCAGCGTAAAATGATATACGAATTATGGAAGCATTAGAATTATTGGAACTAATCCAGCAAGGAGAAAGCTCTCGCGTGCAGTTTAAGGAACGCTTGCCTCATACCGATTCCCTTGCTCAGGAAATGGTAGCCTTTTCAAATACGGAAGGTGGAAAAATAATTATTGGGGTTAATGACAAAACAGGAGACTTAAATGGGCTTTCATTCCAGGAGTTACAGTCAGTAAACCAGCAACTGGTCAATGTAGCTTCTCAGAGTGTCTTCCCACCAATAGTTATTAAGACAGAAACTGTAAAGGTCAATGAACATAATCTTGTGGTCGTAGAACTTAAAGAAGGTATCAGTAAACCTTATAAAGATCGAAATGGTGCAATTTTCATGAAAAATGGCTCGGACAAGAGAAGGGTAACGTCTAATGACGAAATCGCCAGGCTTTTACAAAGCAGCAAAATCATGTTCGCAGATGAGTTGCCGGTTGTAGGTAGCACTATCGCTGATGTTAACGTTGACCTGTTTAATAAGTTTATTCAAACTAAATACGGGAGAAGTCTTGAAGATATGGGTGTTGATTTACCAAAATCTCTTGAAAATTTAAATCTTCTGTCTGAAGGGCAATTGACCCTGGCAGGGCTCCTATTGTTTAGCGACCGCCGGCAGCATTTCCGTCCCCAATTTACCATCCAATGCGTATCCGTGGATGCAGATGATATTACCGGCAATACTTTTGCTGATAGTGAAACACCTATTGAGGGTAATATGCTAACTGTTTTTCAAAAGGCAATCGGGTTCGTAGATAGAAATATGAGAAAGCAGCAAACTGGAACCTCCTTTAACAGCCCGGCGGTATGGGAAATACCTTATGAGGTATTTGAAGAGCTGTTGGTAAACGCACTGATACATAGGGATTACTTCATTCAGTCAACAATTAAGATTTTCATTTTCAGGAATAGGGTTGAAATTCATAGTCCGGGAAAATTACCTAATTCTTTAACCGTTGAGAATATTAGAAATGGTATATCCATTGCACGAAACCCCATTCTCCAGTCTGTTGCACAATTTGTGCTGCCTTACAAAGGTTTAGGAACAGGAGTATCTAGAGCTGTTTCACTATACCCGGAAATAGAGTTTGTAAACGATATACAGGCTGAACAATTCAGGGTCATCATTAAACGCCCTTAATGTATGGGTATGCCCTGGAATGCTGATTCAGTAGAAAAGGAGCTTAATGAAGCATTTGAGATAAACTCCGAGCTTAAATTACTTGAAGTTCTAAAAAGGAACTCTTTTCTTTTCTATGAACTGTATTCAAGAAAATATGGCATACAGCCGCTGTTTCATGAATTGTCGTTTGGTGCGAAATTGAGATGTGACTTTGCCTGGCTAAATGACAACTCCGATAGTCCTGAGTGGGTGTTGGTTGAAGTTGAAAAGCCCAGAATGAGATTATTCAATACGTCGGGGAAGCCCTCTGCGGAACTCAATGCAGCATTGGAGCAAGTACGTGAATGGGATAGATATTTTTATGAATATCCTGCCGAGAAAAAAAGAATTTTTGGTGCTGTAGGACGGTTTAGATATGTTTTAGTGGCGGGGAGTTCAGATGATTGGAAAATCGAGACCGCAATGAAATGGAGAAGCCATCACAATACAATATCAAATATTGAAATCAGGTCGAGTGACGTATTTGTTAGACCTCTAACAATTCTGCGCGAACATCCAGATGAACTTTGGAGTTTCCAGGAAAACCCTATTTCGCTTGGCTACTCCAAACTTGAAAACTATTGGAAAGATTATGGCTATATGGATAGAATGAGAAAGATGTTTTAAAATTTACTTTAATGGATATCGAAAATAAAACAAGCACCGATGATTGGCGTCAGGAAACGCAGCTAGGATTGGAATCGAGTGAATTGTACAAAGTTTTAAAAGCTAAATGTGCATCAGATCCCGCTGGATCTCATGTTATATCTTTAGTGGATGAGGCTGTTTATTATGCTTACCAGAGAACAAAAACCATCATGTTACATATGGGTGAGTATACTCTACATGATGGGGATCACTTGTTCAGGGTGTTGAGATTAATGGAAAAGATTATTCCGTCTGCTACAATATCTGCACTTTCTGTTCCTGAGTTGATGCTTTTAATTCTGACCGCTTTCTTTCATGATATTGGAATGGCCGCATCAAAACAAGATACCATTATATGGAGTTCTCTATGGGATGATGATTTATTAAAAGATACATCTTCAAAACAATATCTGGAGTTTAAAAAGTATTGTCAGAGCTTCCCGTCAATTCTTGATGAAATTGAAGGTCTAAAATCCAAAGGTCTGCCGAGTAAAGTCGAACTGCTCAAAAAGCATATGATTTCGGAATATATTAGATCCACACATGCAGAAAGAGCTCGTACTATTATCGATGAAGATTGGAATGGCAAGGTGAAATATAGAGACATAGACTTAACCAACGAATTTGCTCAATTATGCTTTAGCCATAATGAAGATGCCGCAACATTGTTGGAATTTGACACATCGTTACTCTGTGGCCCAGGCACTTATGCTTGCATTCCTTTTATAGGGGTGATATTAAGGCTTGCGGACATCCTTGATTTTGATGGAAAAAGAACGCCCTCCGTTTTGTTTTCCCATCTATTTGTTCGAAATCCTATATCTATAAGAGAGTGGCAAAAACATAGAAATATAGACGCATGGGATATCAATAACATAAATATTAGATTTCAGGCGCGTTGCGAGCATCCAGCTATCGAATCATCTATTAGGCAATTCTGTGATCAGATAGATAAGGAACTCGCAGCCGCAAATACTATTCTCAACAGGCTGAACGACTCAGTGAGAAATCCATTTCCTGAACATTATAAAATCAGCTTGCCATTAAAAGTAGACAGGAGTAAAATTGGCCCTGCCAAAAAACTACCGACAGGAAAGCCTGCTTACAATTACCAGGAAACAAAATTTACACTTAATAAAACCCAGGTGATAGATTTATTGATGGGCACAAAACTCTATGGCCATCCTGAAGTCGCATTAAGAGAGCTGTTGCAAAATTCTATTGACGCATGTTTGCTTCGGCAAGCAATGGCAAAAAGTTGGAAAAATGCCTATGCACCGAAGATACAGATTAGATTCTACACGGATGGTGATGACTTTTTACAAATTGTCGATAACGGAACCGGAATGGATTTGGACATTATCAATAAGTTCTATTCCAGCATTGGAACATCCTATTACAAATCCTCAGAATTTTATGATTTAAAAGCAACAGTTGAGTTAGATTATACACCTATTTCTAGATTTGGAATTGGTGTATTATCCTGCTTTATGGTTTCTGATTATTTGATGGTTAATACAAAAAGGCTAAAAGGCCCATATGAATCCAGCGATGCTTACGAAATTATTGTTGAAGGACAGGATAGTATTTTTTGGGTAAGAGAAGGTAATATGGTTGAACCCGGGACTTCAACTCAACTGGCCTTAAGACAAGGACACCCCTGGAAAAATTTAAAGGACAAGGACTTGATTGATTCTATTTGTAAGATAATACCAAGACCACCATTTGCCATTGAGATTATTACTCCAACAGAGACTTATATCCATAACGGTGAAAGGTTTAAGAATTTATCCTTTGATGACCTGAGGGACTATACATGGCGTGCTGAACCAAATATCAAAGAAATTACTTTCACCATTTCTGATGATGGATATGGCATTTTCGGTAAAGTAATGGTCGCAATATTAGAAGAGCATGGTGAACCTGTCTCAGAAATTGAATTACATGCTAAGGAAGTAAATGTTGATGGTGATGACTACACCTTAGAACGGTCAATAAAGTACGGAACAAACGAAATCGAAAAGAAATCTAAGACAATTGAAATTGATGAAGATGGAAATGCTAACCTTAGCCCGTCATCATCGAGACTGGCTACATCAAAAGCTATTCTGGCATTACATGGAATAGAGGTGCCATTTAACATTTTTCCCGACTACTGGAGTGCAAGAAATCAGCAGGTTCAAATAAAGTGGCCAATACCCCTTCGGTTGATTATTGATATAGCAGGTACGAAAGATTTAAATCTGAATTCAGCTCGCACGGAAATACTGTATGATGAAAAATGGTTAAGTTTTGAAGAAAACCTGGCTTATTTGATATGCAAACAATTGTCGGAAACACTTTCAAAAAACTATTGGGATAAATTAAAGAAAATTTTGTTGGACAACAACAAAAGCCCTCAATTTGGAGAGGGATTGAGTAGGCTTTCAACAGACACGGTTTAATTGATCATTCTATAACGGCTATGAATTTAGCAAACCTATATATAGATTTTGTGGTAAAAACCGTATGAATAAAAATGATTATAAGTTTAGGGAAAGAGTAATATTTGGCGAAAGGTATCTCCATTTGATACTTTTTGCAAAAAATTACTCCCTTCCTTCTCCCCTCGATTTAGGCTACCAACTTCTCTAAACGAGCCAAATCTTGCAGAAAAAAGTTCAACATTTGTTCGTTAGGGGCTACAAAAAACTTAATTCGCCCAATCTTAGCTTTACTAAGGTTGGGCGTTTTTCATTACTGGCAGTGGGTTTCAGGGAAAAGAGCGGTAAAAAGGGGTAAAGGGGAATTAAGCAAAAATGTCCCCAAAACCTTACCTAAAATTCCCCATGAGATTCCCCACAAAACATTGCCTCTATTACTATTCCCAGCGGCAGTAACTAACTATTTTCCCCAAATGCTCCTTTTTTAACCTGTTAACCTTATAAACATGGAGATCAAATTTTATTTAAAAAGGCCGAAAGACACCGAAAGCACCATTTTTGCCAATATCAGCTATGAAGGCAAAACACTACGGTATTACCTATCAGAGCGAATACCCACCGTATGCTGGAATAAGGCAACCCAACGGGCACTAAAAATGCCGAAAGATTTCCCCGAATACCCGGAGTTTAACGCTCGCCTGGATTTTTTAGACCATACCATAAAAAGTACTTACCGTAAATACCGGAATGATAATAACCACAGCATCCCTGCTCCCCAACAATTAAAAATGTTGCTGGATATTGCCACTGGCAAAACAGAATTTAAGCAGGTTACTTTCTTCTCCTACTTTGAAGATTTTAATAACCGCTCAGAAAGAGGCGAGCGGATTAGTCCCAAAACCAAAAAGAAAACATCTCCAAACACAAACAAAGGATATGTAACAACCCTTAATCATTTAAAAGAATTTCAAAAAACGTATGCCAGGCTAATAGACTTTACCACCATTGATATTAAATTTCATAGTGACTTCCTGGCATACCTAAGCATTAAGTTAGAACTTGGTACCAACACCCTTGGTACACATATTAAGCGGATTAAAACCGTGATGGCTGAGGCCCAAAGTCGGAAAATAGATGTTTCAGATGATTACAAAAGCAATTACTTTTTCAAGCCTGGTGAAGAAACAGATAGTATTTATCTCAATGAACAGGAACTAAAATTAATAGAAGAGCTGGATCTATCAAAAAATGTCAAATTAGACCGAACAAGGGACTTATTTCTTATTGGCTGCTACACAGGTTTACGTTTTTCTGATTACTCAATACTAAACCCTGAGCATATAAAAGATGGATTCATTGAGATAAAGCAAGTAAAAACAGACAGCAAGGTTGTAATTCCTGTCCACCCTGTAGTACAAGGGATTCGGGAAAAGTACAATTATGCATTACCAAAGGTGATTAGTAATCAAAAGATGAATGATTACCTTAAAGATATAGGTGAATTAATACCGGCTTTGAAGTCACCTGTAACCATAACCTATACCAAAGGGGGTAAAGAGGTCACCAAAATTTACCCAAAATGGTCTATGATAAGCACTCACACAGCACGCAGAAGCTTTGCTACTAACGAATACCTTGCAGGTACCCCGGTTATTACCATTATGGCAATAACTGGCCATAAAACGGAAAAAGCGTTTTTACGGTACATTAAACTGACACCTGATGAACATGCCAAGCTACTAAAAATGCATTGGGATAAAAGGCAGGAATTAAAAGTAGTGTAATATTGCCGATAGACTGCGTAGTGGTTAAGTAATTTATGAAAGTTATGCAAGTATTTACTTAGTCACTACACTGTTTAAGCCCCTAAAGATGAATAACAAGACCCTAAAGCAATTAATTAAGGATCAGCAACTAATTACCTCTACAGAATTTAACAAATCACCCTATGAACCTTATGGTAATGATTTTCACGGTTATTTAAAAATCAATATAGGGCGTAGCATGTATTATGCTACAAAATCCTTTAATGATGAAATCTGTAAAGCCCTTGATTTCTATATAAAAAGTGAGCTAGAATATAGTGTTTACTGTTACGAAATTGATTTGGCAAATAAATTATCGCTTGAACCTGCTATATCAGAAAGACAGTTAAATGTACTATATAGAGAATTACAATATTTAAAAGCTAATGTGATTAGTAGGGACGGTTATGGCTATTCCTGCGAGTTAAGAGAGTTTTCTAGAAGTACGATATTTAACTTTTTGGAAACTCATTTTGAAAGTTGGCTATGTCATTGGATAGAAAAGAAGCATATTAATTTTGATGATCTAACCAAGTTTGATATTAGTAAATTTCACGATGAAATAAGCAACTTGGCACTTTTGGAAAGGATAAGATTCGTTAATTCCAAAATTGAAGCTCTCAGCAATGTAATACCTGATAAACCTCCATTAAACGAAAGTCAGCCTATTAACAAACTAACCTGGTGCGGAACTCCGGCCCATCTTGCCCTTGTAGTTGACCTATTGATTGAAAAAGGGTATTTACAGCAGCCCACACCATTTGGTGAACGCACGGCAGAACAATTATTAAATATGTTCAATTTTACAGGGCACAACCCAACCAAAGAAAGCCTGGGAAAGCTTTTGCACAAAGACCGTTTCCCCATCAGTGACCCCACCGTTATAGATCGTTTCCAAAAAATACCCCATAGAAATGAGTTGAAAAGATAAAAACCGAGAGTAACCGAGAGTTCCCCGACAGTAAAAGGAATAAAGCGGAAGCAACTTTGTATCAAATCGATACAATGGAAAATTTAATTTTATCGCCCATCCCCTTGGAGCAGTTAAAGGCAGTTATTTGTGATTCTGTAAGGATGGAACTATCTAAGAGGTTAGATAGTATTAACCAACCCAATCAAACAGAATTAATAACCCGTAAAGAAGCAGCCGTTTTCCTCGGTATTTCACTCCCCACCCTTTCAGACTTTACCAAAACTGGTAAAATTGTTGGTTATCGCATTGGTACGCGTGTACGCTATAAACGTGCAGAGCTTGAACAGGCATTAAATGAAATAAAATCTATTAAAACAAGAAGGGGGTAAAGGATGAAAGAACAAAATATTACCCCCGATTTCACCGAACAAGACCAGCTTTTATTTGCTGAACTCGGCAATAATTCGGCAATAACACCTGTATCCATCCTTGCCCATACTACCGACTTACTAAAAATAGGTGCTCCCCTGAAACATGGGGAAGTCTTAGCGGAACTACTGGAAAAGGTACAAAAGGTAGATTTTCAATTACTGGCTTTTCCTGATATAGAAGGAAAACGCAATAAATTGGAAGAACTGGAAAAGCAATTAATTGGGCCAAATGGGCAATTTAAAGATGATGCCGCACTAAGAACACAAATAAAGGACATACAGACCCAGCTTGACAAGCATAAACTAAAGCAGCCCCATTATTTGATTATCACCATTGAGGAAATATTAAGGCTGGCAATTGAAAACAGGTGGGGTATTTGTCGGAATCATAATTTTATTTACCTGTATAATGGGGCTTACTGGTGTTTGCTTGATGTAGAGGAATTAAAAACCTTCTTAGGAATGGCCAGTGAAAAAATGGGCCTGGATAAATACAAAAGCCAGTATTATCTATTTAAGGACTATTTACATAAGCAGTTTTTAGCAGCAGCCAATCTACCTACCCCCCACAGGCCAACCGATATTGTTTTAGTGAATCTGCAAAACGGCACCTTTGAAATTACCCCCAAAGGAACCAAATTAAGAGGGTTTTCCAGGGAGGACTTTATTACCTACCAATTACCTTTTGAATATAATAGTAATGCCAGGGCTCCAATGTTTGAAGCCTATCTAAACAAAGTACTGCCCGACAAGGAACGTCAATACATTTTAGCCGAGTACTTAGGCTACGTATTTATCCCACCAGGTACTTTAAAGTTAGAAAAAACGCTGCTACTGTATGGTAGTGGCGCAAATGGTAAATCTGTATTCTTTGAGGTAGTAAACGCTTTGTTAGGGCCGGAGAATGTGAGTAGCTACTCTTTACAGAGCCTAACCAATGAAAACGGCTACTACCGGGCCAAGCTGGCTAATATGCTGGTTAACTATGCCAGCGAAATAAATGGCAGCCTGGAAACTGCCATCTTTAAGCAACTGGTGTCCGGGGAACCAGTAGAGGCCCGGTTACCTTATGGCGATCCTTTTACACTCACCCATTATGCAAAGTTGATATTTAACTGTAACGAGCTACCAAGGGATGTAGAACATACAAACGCCTATTTCCGCCGCTTTATGATTGTTCCCTTTGATATTATTATTCCGGAACAAGAACAAGACAAGGAACTATCAAAAAAGATCATTGCTACGGAGCTATCAGGGGTGTTTAATTGGATATTGGAAGGACTGCACCGGCTAATTAAACAAAAGAAGTTTTCCGACTGTGAAGCAGCACGTTTGCAGGTAGAACAGTATAAAAAACAGTCTGATAGCGTGCAGATGTTTTTAACAGATGAAAATTACCAGCCTTCCACATGCGAAACCAGGTCATTAAAAGATCTTTTTAGTGAATACCGGATTTATTGTATGGATAGTGGTTACCGGGCATGTTCTTTAAAAACATTCAGCGACCGGCTACGTAATCAAAACTTTGTCCTGGAAAGGAAAAATTATGGAATGGCCCTTTTCATTGAAAAAATAAAAGATGTTTTATGAACTGCACTAGCTACACCTGCTACACCAATGATCATTTTCAGGGTGTAGGAGGTGTAGCAAATGTAGGCTCAAACAAAAACTATTTTTTATGGTAGAGTATAGATATTCTTTAGAGGTAGGCAGTAAAAAACATATTTGCCCTGGTTGTGGTAAGAAACGCTTTGTTAGATTCATTCACAATGAAACTAAACAGTACTTACCAGATCGGTTTGGGCGTTGTGATAGAGAAGTAAACTGCGGGTATATCCTAAAGCCTGATGTTGGCACAATAGCACAGTTAAAGAGCGCCCAAAAATGGATACTCCCTACTTATAATAATCAGTTGATAAAGCCGAAGGTTAAAACATCCCCAACTTATATACCTTTTACCCTTTTAAAGCAAAGTAGGAAAGCATATGAGCAAAACAAACTTGTGCTATATCTGCTCCACTTATTTGGCACTGATAAAACAAAGGAACTGATTACTACCTATCATTTAGGCACATCAAATAGCCGCTGGCCTGGTGCTACCGTATTTTGGTTTATTGATATTAACGGTAATATCCGGGCCGGCCAGGTAAAGCTATTTGATAGCGCAGGGCATACTGCCAAACATAGTAATACTAATGGAGAACAAAAAAGCTGTACATCCTGGGTACATACTATATTTAAGTACAAGCAGGAAATGGAAAAGCTACCGGTACCAGGTTGGCTAATAGATTACCAGAAACAGGGTAATTATGTTAGCTGCCTATTTGGTGAACATCTTTTAAAAGGTAACCAGGCTAAACCGGTGGCCATTGTAGAAGCTCCGGCCACGGCTATAGTGGCCAGTGTGTATTTACCACAATTTATTTGGTTGGCAGCCGGTAGCCTTTCCTACCTAACTGTAGAAAGGTGTAAGGTTTTGAAAGGTAGACCAGTATACCTATTCCCGGACATATCTAAGGATGGCAAAGCGTATGACTTATGGAGCAGGAAAGCAAAAGAGCTTACGCACATAACTACATTTATAGTATCGGACTTATTGGAACAGGCCGCAACCAAAGCAGAAAGACTAAAAGGGCTTGACCTCCGGGATTATTTAACCCGGTTTGATTTCAGGTTATTTCAGGATATTAAAAAGACCTTCAAAATAGATCCTCAACCTGATTACTTATTAACCCTGAATGACCAAGTATATACCGTTACCAACCTGGTTTGTAATACGCACCTGGGCGAACGTTTCGGAAACTACACCATGATAACTTTAGCCTTAAAAAAAGGTTATTTAGGGGATATTCTATTTAACGGTGCTGGTGAACTCACTATAATAGATAGTTACCTAACAGCTATCCAGGACACATTTAATAAAGTGTTTCAGTCAGGTAAACTAAATGGTATTGACTGTCTGGTGCATCTACTAAACGTTAGATAATAATAGACATTTCACGCTTTATATGACATAATAAGACACTAAACGGGGGGTTGCAAGCTCCTTACACTAACAAATGCTAGCATTCTACGTGAGGAAAGACGATGAAAATGGCACATTCCCTAATTATTTCGGTTTGATACAATTTAAATACTATGGCACGAATAGGTAATTATCCAACTACATTTGAAGAAAGAAAGAGTATTTCTATTACTGATCTTCGCAAATGGAAGTACCTGGAGCCTAACACCTGGAAAACTGGTACTTTAACATGGAGCCGGAACGGTACCCCCAATGGCAGTATAGGCATAATTGCGGTGATTAATGATAATGAAGCCTATTTAACCCTATCATACACAGTTAACAAAGACAAAGCTATTAAGTACAACGTTTCCCTTATAAAGGCGGCCAGCAATTTAGGCAAGGGTTATGTATGGTATTTCCATTGCCCATTTACCAATAAACTTTGCCGTAAGCTATACCAATATGATAATTACTTTCTCCACCGATCAGTAATTAAGGGATATTATGAAAAACAAATACAGTCTAAAAAGTACCGGGATTTAGAAAGATTATACGGGCCCGCTTTCCGTGTTGATAAATTGTATCAGGAATTGTACAGCAGACATTTTAGAATGTTTTATAAGGGTAAGCCAACAAAGCGGTATCTAAAGATTATGTTACAGTTAAAAGCAGCGGAAGGAGTAAGCGAAATGGATTTTATTAATAATCTATAATGGCACCGGTATATCCTTTTAAGTTCATCAAGTATATATATTAAAGTATTTCATCTGCATCATTATTTATTATGTTAATCCTACTTAGCTATAAAGGGCCTGGTTATAGACCAAGCCCTTGTAACTATTAGAAAGTATTATAAGCAAAGAAGTGTTAATTAAGTACGACCCTATAATTTTAGTTTTACTCCCCCATTTACTACAAATCCATCTAACGGGGCATATATATCTCTAAATACAGGATGCGTAATGGTACCTGTGTAAATGCTATCAAATCTTGTCTGCCGTATATCGGTAAAATTCTCAAAATTCACGAATAATGAAAAACGTTCCCACAACTTTTCTGCCATAAAGCCACATGTCCAATAAGGTTTTCCCGTTGTGCCATCATTCAGGGATTGCCTACTGTAATAGTATGCCTCTAATCCTATTTTCCATTTATCTTCAATTTCATACATTAATACATTATTCAAACGGTGCTTTGCTGTTAGAGGGTTCTCCCTTTTTCTCCCACCTTCATTAAGTTGTGCATCAGTGAATGTATAGCCTATAAATAGTTTGAAATCGCCATAGCCTAATTTTAAATTGGTTTCCCATCCTTTTGTATTTATGTTGCCATCTGCATTTATAAGCTGATACTGATTTCCGGGTACATTTTCCATTAATAGCGGGTTATTTATACGGGTATAAAAGAAAAGCTGGTTAAAACTAACACTAATCTTATCAAACAAAGATGTGCGGTAATTCACATCAAAATTGGCACCGTAAGACTTTTCCAGCTTATTATTATCTACACTCATTGGCAGCACTGATCTAAACTGTATCCGCTCTGTTTCTTCTGTAAAAATAGTAGGTGTTTTGTAGCCAAAACCACCACCTAACCGGGAAGAAACCTTTGGAGATATTTTAAAGAGAGCCGAAATACGAGGTAGAAACACAAAACCGTAATCTATCACATAATCGCCCCGTACACCAGTTTCCATTTGTAGCCAGTTGGTAGCTTTCAAATTGTTTTGAATAAACCCACCAATGGTGCTTTGATCGTAGTTTCTTTTAGAAAAATTGTCTTTTGGGTATTCCTTAAAATTATCTGTATAGGCATTCAAACCTGCTACCCAATCTGTTTTTTCACGATTTTGGTTGTAGGTAATTTCTGAATATGTAGACCATTGTTTCCCGTCAAATGTATAATCAGGTATGGTAATAGTTCTATTAAAGTTATTAACAGAATTTTTTAAGGTCAAGCTGCTGTTATCATTAAATCGATGCTCCAATGAAAACTGCGTGGAAACCCGGCTACTTTTATTTTTTTCAAAGTAGTTATGGATATTATCGCCTTTACCTTTAATATATTGTATATCCCCGCCAATCCGATCCTCAAAGATTGTATTAACTCCGATATTCATCGTTGTTTTGGGACTGAAATAAACGAACAATTTAGGATTAAATACGTAGCGTTCCGTTTTAGGAATAGCCGTAAATCCCGTACTGGAAGGATCATATGGCTTGTTACTATTACGGGATGCAAATATTGTCAAACCTATTTTTTCAAATTTTTGGCCATAGAATCCGTTAACATCCAGCCCGCCAGCAGAAGTACCATTAATCAAAAAACGCAATTCCCTTTCTTCTGTGGGCACTTTAGAGATTAAATTAACTAATCCGGCAATAGCCCCACCACCATACAAAGTAGAAGATGCACCTTTGATTACTTCTACTTGTTTTAAATCAAGCGGGGGGGTTTGAAGGAGGCCAAGCCCCCCAGAGAATCCAGCATACATAGGAAAGCCATCTTTCAATATTTGAGTATAACGTCCATCAAGCCCTTGTATGCGAATACTTGAATTAGCAGAAGTAGCGGA
The DNA here is from genome assembly GCF_040567655.1 of Chitinophaga sp. H8. Classification (NCBI taxonomy): domain Bacteria; kingdom Pseudomonadati; phylum Bacteroidota; class Chitinophagia; order Chitinophagales; family Chitinophagaceae; genus Chitinophaga; species Chitinophaga defluvii. The sequence continues at coordinate 331,016 of NZ_JBEXAC010000002.1, forward strand.
TACCTGCTGTGTCTGTATCCCTGTACTTTCATTTAACATCATACGAATATCCCCAGGTTTCATATTACCTTTTTCTTCCAGTTCTTCACCGCCTATAAACTCTACACGAGTTGGAATATTCTGTATAGTCCGGGTACTACGCGTGGAAGATATTACTACCTCTTCCAAACCTTCGTTAGCAGCTTCTAACATGATCACCAATGTATCATTAGTACGTGGAAAAGTTAAGGTTTCTGTGTGTTCCTCATAGCCTACGGAACGAAAGGAAAACACCTGTTTACCATTAGGAATGCCGGAAAAAACAACTACTCCCCTTTCATCAGCCGTAGCACCTTTTGTTGTTCCAGTTAGTAAAACAGTAGCGCCTGATAATGATTCTTTAGAATCTGCATCTTTTATAATAGCAGTTAATATATTTTGAGCTATGCACAAGTTTCCTATGCAAAGCAATAGCATTACACTTAACACTTTTTTCATTAACAATGTATATATATGATAGAATAGAAAAATAACACTATCCTAGTGTTTATTAGATTTCATTCAGTACAATAAAAGAAAGTTCTTAGGCTGCCTGTGGCGGTTGCCAAATAGAGGGAGGGAAGTCGTTTAAAGATTGTTCTGAGTAGAAATATTGCAAATTTGAAATAGGCGTACAAATTGCAGGAGCATCACTAATAATACTGGGTACTACAACCCCATGACAAATACTGCAAGCAAAGAATGGTGAGCAAGGACATACCGGTTTGTGGTCAGCATCTCCTCCTTGTTTATTGTGCGCGGTAGCTATACTAATTTCATCCAAACAGCAGTCATCATCTGTATTACAGGGAACAGCAGACAGAATCAATATATAACATGAAAAAAGGTAGACAAACCATTTCATAAGCACAATATACTACACTTATTAGAAATGGCTTTAATCGGGGATAGAAAATTATTCTGTAGTTACTTTCTAATGCATAGTAAGTTAGGGCTTTCTTATTTTGCCTATTCAATAAGGCTTCTTAGAATATTTTTTATAAAGGATTATTGGGCCAAAAATCCTTTGGTGAGCATTTAAATATCTTTGCAAGTTCATTCAAATGCCGAACATTATATTTTGTCCTATATTTTGAACTTTCTACATTAGACACAAAGCTATCCGCTGCACCTATACCTTGCGATAAGGTAAGCTGTGATATCTTAAGTTCTTTTCTTTTCTCCTTTACTCTATTTATTACATATAAATCTATGTCTGTTGCGTGTGGCTTCCCCATAATTATTTTGGGTGTAAGCAACCGTTTATCTGACGAAAGAACAACCTAACATGTTAGGTTTATTAAATTTTATGTATATTGCTATTTAAAAAACTCTTTACACACACCTTAAGTGTGAAAATTAATGATATTGATTAGCTTTGCGATCCCTATTCTTATAGATCGCATTGCATCCATCCTTTTCACTCCATAGAGCTTGGCCGCGCGTGGAGTGCGAATAGCGATGCTCATGTAGCTACTGATCCTTTGGATTAGTGTAGGCGCATGGGCTCGCTTGTTAGTAACCGGGCGCGGCCAAGCTCTCCGGCCAAAGCAAGTTGAGTCCTGCGCCTTTTTATCTTAAAGCTCAGGTACTCGGCTTTTATAAAAATTCCTAATTTCTAAATTCTTTTACAGCATGAGTACTAATCCCCTTACAGATGCAAACATCCTTAAAGATTCTCATGAACAATTTCTCGAATTGACAATCGTGTTTCGTGATACTGTTTGTGAAGAATGTAGCTGGAGCGTTCCCACATTTTATAGAAAGATGCGGGCTATTGATAAGCCGAGTTCTACCAGGAAGAATAAAATTATCCCCGCTATTAGTAATGCTGATAAAGAAAAAATCGCACAATTAAATGACAAACTATTAAAAGGACTTTGGGATTACTTTAGCCGTTATAGAAAAGGGGGCGATAATAGCAGAATAGATGCTAAAAAAGAATAGCCACAAAAGATAGAGCCCTAAATTGTAATTCCCCAAAACCTTACCCCAAGTCTAAAACCAGCATTACAAACTATTATTTATCAATTAATTATGACAATAGCAAATATCCCTGTCGGGACTACTGAAAACTTACTTCGCCCAATCTTAGCTTTACTAAGGTTGGGCGTTTTTATTTGCTGCCCAAAAGCAAATGCTCATAGTAGAGCAGCATATAGAACAGTGATTCGAGTGCCGGCTGTTCACGCTGGTCAAACTTCGCTTTAAATATATTCCGGTTTAGTGCAGTCATTTGAACAGGTCTTCCATCTTTACTTCTGACACTATACGCCCGGTATAATACATATTCTGCTTCGTTCCATAGGTCGTGATCATTGTAGGAAAGATGGTCTTCTTCGTTTTGGTTTGGGCTTGGAAAACCTTCACCTTGTTGTCCAGTTCACCTGCATATTTTTTATCAATGGTAAATTCGCCATTTGCAAATTTCATTTCACATACATTGATACTGTGATCAGCCCGGTCCAGCAGCAGATCGATCTGGGCACCTTTTTCCCCTTTTTTAGGCGTATATCGCCAGCCTGAGGCTTCGGTGTATACCCCTGCAATACCCAGCGCCTGCTTGATCTGTTGTATATGTTTTTGACAAATGGCTTCGAAAGCATAGCCGCTCCAGCTATTATAGGACTGGCCTTCCGCAATTTTATGCCAGGTGCCGGCCCCAGCAGCACGGGTACGGTCGATGAACTTCAGGTAGAACAGAGAGTATTCATCTGTGAGTTTATAGATCCCGTCCCGGGAAGTTTTTTCAAAGGGAATATATTGCGTGATGAAACCGGACTGCTCCAGTTCTTCAAACAAGCGAGTGGTTGTGCCACCGGTAGTAAGCCCGCAAGCTTTAATAACTTCGGTGCGGCTTAGGCCACTCGCTTTTTTAGCAAGTTCCCGGACGATGGCCTCATGGTGACTGGCATTGTCGAAAAGTGAGCGGTAGAGCACATTGAATTCCGCCTTTAGCATTCCGTTCTTTTCAAAGAAAAGTTTATCGATGACCTGATGGGCACTCTGACCTTTATCTACCTGTTTTAAATATTGGGGGATCCCCCCCATAGCCATATAGAGTTGCAAAATCTGGTAATGGTCCAATTTTAGTCCCCGGCTGATCAGGTAATCTTCAGACTCTTTCAGGCTAAAGGGTAAGAGCTGGATAGTCCTGCTTATCCGGTTATGCAAGCCACCTTTATTATGGAGGATATTTTCGATCATCCATGACGCTGCTGAACCGCAGATCACTACTTTCAGTAGAGGCTGGCGGGATGCCCAGGTGTTCCACCAATGGCCGAAGGCAGTTAAGAACCCTGATTTGGCGGTATGTATCCAGGGGAATTCGTCAAACAGCACAACGACAGGCTGGCGGCCTTTTAGTTTGGTGGCAAGAAAGTCGCTGAGAAAGGTGAATGCCTGTACCCAGTTGTCCGGAGTAGCAAGCGGGAGCACCGATTGCATTGCCTGTTGTAATGACCTGCTGAAATTAAATAGTTGTTCCGGCAGTCCGGCTTCATGAATGCCGGTGCATTCAAAGACAAGGTGTTTTTGGTAATAATTGCGGATCAGGAAAGTCTTTCCCACACGGCGGCGTCCCAATACAGCAACCAGCTCTGCCTCTTTGGAACTGAGCATCTCCTTCAGGATTTTCTTTTCGGTATCCCGTCCGATGATCATTTCTTCCATAAGTTATGGACAAGTTTATTTTTTTATAATCGTCCATAAATATACCATTTTAGGCACTTATGGACAAATATAAATCTTCATAATCGTCCGTAATTATGTTCAACAACTTCCCGGTCTGCGATACAAAAAACTTACTTCGCCCAATTTTAGCTTTACTAAGGTTGGGCGTTTTTCATTACTGGCAGCGCGCGCTTCTTTTAATCTTTCAGTTCAATCCACACCGGCGCATGGTCGCTGGTTTTTTCCCAGCCACGTACCTGTTTATCTACCGCAGCCTTTTGCAGCTGTGGCACCAGCTGGGGAGAAAGCAGGAAGTGATCAATACGTAGCCCGGCATCGCGACCAAAAGCGTTACGGAAGAAGTCCCAGTAAGTATAAATCGTTTCTTCGGGATGGAGTTGACGAATAGCATCCGTCCAACCTTGCGCTATCAGTTCCTGAAAAGCCGCACGGCTTTCAGGGCGGAACAACGCATCATCTACCCAACGTTCCGGCTTATAAACATCTTTTCCGGTGGGAATGATATTGAAGTCGCCCGTCAGTACCACAGGCAGTTCCTCGGTGAGCAATGCTTTTGCGTGAATCGCAAATCGTTTGAGCCAGCTGAGCTTATAATCAAATTTTGGTCCGGGTGCCGGATTACCATTGGGCAGATAAAGGCAGCCGATTATCACGCCATTCACTACGGCTTCAATATAACGGCTGTGCAAGTCTTCCGGGTCACCCGGCAATACACGGCAACGTTCTGTGATGTTACCAACACGTGAGAGAATGGCTACTCCGTTCCAGCTTTTTTGTCCGTGCCAGATGGCAGTATATCCTGCATTCCGGATCGCCTCTTCAGGAAAATTTTCCTGGATAGCTTTTAGTTCCTGCAGGCATACCACATCTGGTGCGGATTCCTGAAGCCAGCGAAGCAGTACAGGTAGGCGGGCGTTTACGCTATTAACATTATAAGTCGCTATTTTCATATGGTGACATTGAAGGTTCTAAATTACGGGTAATATTTTTTAATTATCCATCGGTGTAATGCAGTACACCCAAATATGTTATCTTTCCATATGCAGCACCAGGAATTTGAACCTCCTGAAACTCTGCGGGATACCATCAAGTGCTTTTGGTACAACCGGGGAGATTTTGGAGAAGAAGTAACGGCTTTTAAAGTATTACCTGATGGTTATACTGAAATTATCTTTTATTTCGGAAACCTCTATCGTATTGCTAACAATGGCGACTTGCAACCATTACCCTCTCCATTTATGATGGGGCTGCTCAATCAGCCTGTTCTTTTTTACACGAAAAACCGTTTGGAAATTATTGGTATCAGGTGTTTTCCCTGGACCGTGTTTGATCTGCTCGGATTGCCCTCTGGTAAAAATAGCGTGCACATCTTTGAGCATCCGATAGCCCGGCTTCAAGCTACATTGAATACCTGTATGGAAGCGGGTAAGATAGATGAAGCGGTAACACAGGTAAAACAATATTTCCTGCAGCTGCAGTCGCAGGTTGCGATAGACAGTATGCTCTTCAAGGCAGGCGTGGCTATGAGCAAAGCAAACGGCACGTTACCGGTAAGCCAGGTTGCAGCAGCAGCACATGCCACAGTGCGTACGCTGGAAAGAAATTTCAAGCAATCTTCCGGTCATACCGTAAAAGACGTGTCGGGACTGATGCGCTTTGAGCAGGTACGCAACCGGCTATGGCATTATCCGGATTCAAATATTGCCGGCTTAGCGCAGGAGCTGGGCTATACGGATCAATCCCATCTAAGCAGGGAATTTAAACGTTACAGTGGCGCTACCCCGGCAGCATTCGCCCGAAAAGCGAAGAAAGGCCAGCAAGTAGTAAACAACGATTTTGTCGCGTTTGTACAAGCCTGAAGCACGAACATTCCGGAATTTTGTGTTTCAATGATTCAATTATGAAAGCAACATCTGGAGATAAGGCCGCTGTACAAAATCAAATCATTTATGATGTCATCATTTCCGGTGCCGGACCTGTAGGGCTATTCCTTGCCTGCGAGCTGGCCCTGGCCAAATGTTCCGTGCTGATACTGGAAAAAGCTGCGCATCCACATTCTCCATTAAAACAACTTCCTTTTGGAATACGAGGACTCTCCGCCCCTAGTATTGAAGCGTTTTATCGTAGGGGATTACTCAACGAACTGGAGATCCCCAAACGGCTTAAAAACCCACACGCCAATGCTGTACAGGGGCCGCGCCGTCAGGCTGGGCACTTCGCAGGCATTCCATTCCATGATGGCAATATTGATACCTCACAATGGCAATACCGCCTGCCTGGCTCTACAGACACCAGTTTAATTACTACAATGGAGGAGCTTGAAACCGTGCTGGCCCGCCGCGCCGAAGCTATGGGCGTAATAATCAGGCGCGGGCTCCCTGTTACGGACTTTCATCAAACAGCAGAAGGTGTAACTGTGCTGGCAGGTGAGCAAACTTTTCAAAGTAAATGGCTGGTGGGTTGTGATGGAAGCCGTAGTATTATTCGCAAAGCAGGTGGATTTGAATTTGCCGGTACGGAGCCGGAATTCACCGGCTATTCCACTCATGTAGATATTGCTGATCCGGAAAAACTACGTCCGGGCCGCAATATGACATCTACCGGTATGTATTTGCAATCGCAACCAGGTTATCTGCTGATGCAGGATTTTGACGGTGGCGCTTTTCATCATTCAGCAAAAATACTCACGCTTGAACACGTACAGGCAGTGCTACGCCGCATCTCAAATACAAATGTTACTATCAGTGCCCTGCACACCGCTACTACCTGGACAGACCGGGCACGACAAGCCACCACCTACCGTAATGGTAGAATACTTTTAGCAGGTGATGCTGCACACATTCATTCACCATTGGGAGGCCAGGGACTTAACCTTGGATTGGGTGATGCTATGAACCTGGGCTGGAAGCTCGCCGCCGCCATCCGGGAGAAAGCACCGGAGGGCTTGCTAGACACTTATTACATAGAACGACATCCCATTGGTGCCCAGGTATTGGATTGGTCACGCGCGCAGGTAGCCATCATGAAACCTGAGCCAGCAGCCCGCGCACTGAACGCCATTATCCGCGATCTGATGGATACGCAGGATGGCGCCACCTATTTCGCAGGAAGGGTATGGGGCGTTTGTATGCATTACCATCTCAATGGCAACCATCCACTGGCAGGCTACAGTGTCCCCAATTTTGAGATCGCAGCCGGTGTAAATATTGGTGAGTTGATGCACGAAGGACAAGGCATACTGCTTGATTTTGACGGGAATGCTGCTCTAAAAACTTTCGCAGGTGAATATGACAGTCAGCTTAAATATATTTCAGGGCAGATAAAAGACCAATTAAATATAAGCGCCGTTCTGATACGTCCAGATGGCATCATCGCCTGGGCATCTGACAAAGAACCGGATTATAGCGAACTTCAAAATGCTGCCAACCACTGGTTTGTTTGAATAAAGCCCTGAAATGTTATTACAAAAGTATGTTCCCTTAGTATAATCAGAAACAAGTATTTTAATAAATCGCTACTTTCGCAATCAATATATGAACCATGACTACCCCACTTGAAAATTTTTATCTCCAGAAAGAAGAGCCGGTAAGAGGTTGTTTACTAGCATTACGTGAAATTATCTTACAACAGGATAAAGACATTACAGTTGCCTGGAAATATAGTATGCCCTTCTTTTGTTATAAAGGGAAAATGTTTTGTTATCTGTGGGTGCATAAAACCCACCACCTGCCTTACATTGGTATTGTAGAAGGTAAAAGGCTGGAACATCCGCAACTCATTACTGAAAAACGTGCCCGGATGAAAATCATGCTGTTGGACCCCAATAAAGATCTGCCGGTTAAAACCATTAAAAGTATTCTCAAAGAGGCACTCAACCTGTATAAATCCGGTGTTGTAAAAATCAAGTAGCAGCAACTCGCCGTTCTAAAAATAACAATGATTTTTTTTAATACGCATTTCTATTGCGTGCAGGGGGCGCATTTTTGATACTCACAATTGTTAACCCCCAATTATAACTATGAAATTTGAAACTATTTATTTGTTAAAACAAAATGCTGGTACCAATCCCAATGATCATTGTCACGTATTAGGCTATACCGCTCCCGGAGATACCGGTGGAGGTGAGTTTTATTGGGACAGTACTTCTACAGCAGACGACGATGGTGGTACCATTTTCGCTATAACAGGCTCTTCTGCACCGGGAAGGTGGAAGCGGTTGTATTCCGGAGCTGTTTACCCTACCTGGTTTGGCGCAAAGGGTGATGGTAGTACTGATGATACTGCATTACTGTCCTACTGCCTAAATAACTTTCCGCAGATTGATCTGGATGGAAGAAATTTTAAGGTATCAAACATCAGTATTACAAATGATACCAGTATTACAAATGGTGTGATTTCACTATTTCTGCGTTCCAGGATTTCACTTTATGCCAATCTGATCATTGAGCAAGTCACATTCGACGCGTTGGAGCAGCCTGTGCGGACAGCTCTCTTGTATGGTCGCTCTGGAAGTATTACAGCCAGTAACTGTACTTTCAAAAACATAAAGACCACTACCCCACCATCAAGTTTCAGTGAGGATATGGCCAACCAATACGGCATCATATCAGAAATGGCCGGATGCCATGTGATGCTTGATAACGTTTGCTTTGAAAACATTTCTGCTATGGGAGATGCGGATGGTAGTGAAACATACAACGGCTTCTGCGGCGGGATATACCTGTTTGGAGAAAAAACAATATCGTATCTTGACCCGACAGCAGCTGATTACTACCAAAAGGTTTACAGTGACCCTTCCAAAATCAGTATCACCAACTGTATATTTAAGAATATCTATACACTGAAACATCCACTAAATGGAGGAGCACTTGATACGGATGCAGATGCTATCAGGATTTCAATCACCTCCTATAATGACAGTTTTGACATTAACCACAATATATTAATAGATCAAAACAGGTTTATTGACATTCAGAAATCATGTGTTAAGGCCGGGAACTTTAATGGGCTTGTGCTGACTAACAGTGTCATTTCAACTGAAAAAATGACGACCAGGCCTATGGTAGGTGCTTTTCGTATTCAACCTGTAAAAAATGTACTGGTAAGTAATGTATTATATAATGGATCCTGCACCTTCCTGATGTATGCGCGGGGTAGTAAGCATATCCATTTCCATAACATCAGTAACCTGGAAACCAGTATGATTGAAACAGCTTTTCAGGTTATGGAAGATTGCGAAAACATTGACATCAGTGACAGTAATATTACCTGCGGAAGATTCCTGAATATTGAAAAAGGAGCAGGAACGTTTGCCTGCAATGGCTTACGGGTAACAGATTGCCATGCGGTACAACAAACAGCACAAAGCCCTTTTGTAAGGATAAGTAAAGCCCCTGATGTAAGTATTGCAGGATGTCAGCTTATCACGATAGATACGCCAACGATAGACTGTATTACCATCCTGGATACGCCCAATTTTAGTTTGAGCAACTCCAGCCTGTTTTATGGAAGATCAGCTATTGTTTGTACGGAGAATAATTTATCCACCGCCAATAACATCACTATCTCATCCAGTAAATTTGAAAGGCAGCAGTATGCTACCGGGAGCAGGCATCTTTTATTAAGAGCAACGACAGGAACTAATCCGCAGCTTACCGGCATTATTGTCAGCAATTGTTATTTCAGTGCAAACAGTCAGACCACGAAAACGAATGATGAGATAATGCTGATTACCGCCAAAGAGCTGGCCTTGTCTGATCTTCAGCTTATCATTCACCATATCGGCACCAATGATGCGCAACCTTCACAAGGGCTCATACAGCTCCTGCAATGCTCCAAGGTGAATATCAATAATATCACAGCCTCACATGATTACGTTCCTACAGGCGCTGCATTTGCAGTACTGCTGAGGGAGTGTAATACCATTACCATTAATGGGGTCAGCGCATATAATGCGGATGCCGTTACCCTCTATGACCTGAATATTGATAAAATCTCGGCTACCAATATCTTTTCCAAGATCGGAAGGAAATCATTGGAATACACTATTGCCACCCCACCGGCCAACAGATACTTCAGTGATTTCGCGGAGATATTATAATTCATCTTTTCTTAAAGACCGGGCCTATTTTGTTAACCCCTATACCTCAGGAAACCGTCTTCATCAATGGAGACGGTTTCCTGCATATATAAACCGGCACCCACACCAGCATCTTTCCGGATATCCTCCTTTTCCACCTCTCTTCCCTCCCTTTTAGGCCAATCCCATGTGATTTTTGTAAAAAATATTATCTTGCTGTGAAATGCCTGACTTACTATAAAAAGTAACCCAAACTCATTATTTTTAATGCAAGCATAAAATACAGTTATAACAGCCTGCTTATTTTACATATACAAAAAACAATAAAAGTATACCATATGGCAATAAATTTGCAAAAAGGTCAAAGGGAAGTGATAAATGCTCCGAAGTTTACAATCGGCTTAGGCTGGGATACAAATAGCTCTTCTACAGGCACTGCTTTCGACCTGGATACCTCCGTTTTCATCCTGGGAGAAAATAAAAAGATACTCTCTGAACAGCATTTTGTTTACTATAACAATCTCAAATCTCCGGGCGGTAGTGTTGAGCATACCGGCGACAACCTGACAGGTGATGGTGCAGGCGATGATGAACAGATCAAGGTAGACCTTTCCAAAATTGATGCCCAGGCAACAGAAATCTGTATTGTGGTAACCATCCATGAAGCGGAAAGCAGAAGGCAAAATTTTGGCCAGGTAAGAAACTCTTTTGTAAGAGTATTTGATAGCGCCACCAATGAAGTGCTGGTAAAATATGAACTGGAAGAAGATTTTTCCATTGAAACAGCCGTTGAATTCGGGAGGATCTACAAGCGTGAAAATACCTGGAAGTTTGAAGCCATAGGCGTAGGTATGAAAGGCGGCTTACAAGACTATTTAAACAAGTACAACTAATTCAATAATATTATCAGCATGGCTATTAATCTTCAAAAAGGGCAAAGAATATCACTCGAAAAAAATAATGGCGCCAAACTGCAGAGCATTTGTGTAGGCATCAACTGGGGCGCTATTGAGAAGAAAAACCTGTTCGGATCTAAAACAAAAGAAGCAGTGGACCTGGATGGCAGCTGCGCCTTGTTTAACGAACAAAAACAGGTATTGGATGTAGTTTACTTTGGTAATCTCGTGTCCAAAGACAACGCTGTAAAACATAGCGGTGATGATCTGACCGGCGACATGAACGGAGATGACGGACTGGATAATGAAGTAATCACCCTTGATTTTTCCAGACTGAATCCTTCCATAAACTATGTAGCCTTTGTGCTGAACAGCTTCAGAGGGCATGATTTTGGTACGATCCCATTTGCATCTATCCGTATTTATGAAGGTACCCCTTCCAGGGTAGCTGAAGTGTTTGCGAAGTATGACATTGCACATGAAGCGAATTTTGCCGGACATGTATCGATGGTAATGGGCGTGTTTTATAAAAGAAACGGCGAATGGAAATTCAATGCCATTGGGGAGCCTACCAAAGACAGGAAATTGGAGGAAACAATTGATACCGTTACCAAGAATTACTTATAGCATTTTCCACATCTTATTTAAATAACGTATCTATGGAAATGAATACTAATAACACCGGGCTTACTGTTACTTCCCCCAGATTAGACAGGGACGGCAACGTAGATTTAACAGTAGTTACACAGGACGAGGCAAAGAAATATGGAGAGATCAGCAAAGGGCTGGTGCCAGGTGATGTTAACTCTATCTTAAATTACGGTACTGATGTCCAGAATTCAATGGAAAAGTACAGTAATGAGTTCCTCACCTCTGTACGTACCTTCAACTCCGGTGAAGTAGGTGGTTTAATCAATGACCTCCTCACCGAATTGAACTACATCGATGTAGATGAGCTTGAGCAAGGTGCTTTTAAACAGTTTTTGTCTAAAATACCATTTCTGAAGAAGATCGTATTTGATGCCAAAAAACTTTTCCAGAAATACGATACGGTAGTTAACAACGTTGACAAGATTACCAATAAAATAAAAGCTGGCAGGATCAATTCCATTAAAGACAATAGTTCACTGCAAACCATGTTTGACAGCAATGTGAATTATATTAAACAAATGGAAGACCTGATCATTTCAGGTCACCTCAAGCACAAGGAACTGAGCGAAACACTTGCTCAGATGGAAGCTAATCCGGCCAACTATAATGATTATGAGATTGCGGATCTGAGAGATTTTGTAAACCGGTTGGATAAACGGCTGGCAGATATGAAGATCGTCCGCTTCATCATGATGCAATCACTGGCACAGATCAGACTGGTACAAAATAATAATACCTCTATTGCAGAAAAAGCACAGTCAATTGTTTCTACTACTATTCCGGTGTGGAAAAACCAGCTGACCATTGCGGTGGCCCTTCAAAGGCAGAAAGCAAATGTGGAAATGCAGCGTAAGGTATCTGAAACTACCAACACCATCTTACAACGTAATGCTGAACTGCTGCGGCAAAACAGTATTGACGTGGCAAGAGAAAATGAAAATACGGTAGTATCGCTTGAAACATTGAAGAAAACTACAGCTTCCTTAATTGAAACATTAAATGAAGTAAAGAAAATTCACGAACAAGGTGCTGAAAACAGGAAAGTGCTGAACGGCGAATTGCAAAACCTGGAAGCTGAATTGAAGAAAAATGTAACTAATGTTTAATTGGGAATAGGTAATGGATGAAGATCTGGCAACAATATTAAAAGACTCACTAAAGATTATCAATAGATTACAACTACTGTCCGTATTTTTTGGAGAGGAAGTGATTTATATGATATATCTGCGTAGCCAGGTGATTCATAAATTATTTGAAAGTAATCCGGAGCTGGACTTTAATAAACTGGAACTGTTTCATCTTCAGTACACTGCTACCGTAGTAGACTTATTGCGGAAGATAAAAACAACCAATGAAAAAAATGTCAGCCTTATGTTCGATGAAATTCAATTGAACAAGGACCTGATAGAGAAAATAAACAGCTCTGTTTTTACAGATAAAAATTTCAATTTAGACAAACAGAAACAAGCCCTGAAGATCAATTTATCCTTGCGAAAGTTATATGAACTATTATCAGACAGCAAGGATGAATCTCCGTTCTCCAGAAATATCAATGCATTCAGTGCCCGGTTCTCGGCAGATTTCTACTATGACATCTCTCCGGAACTATTCAATGAATTAGTAGCATACCAGCCTAATGAAGTATACAGGAATACGTACGCTACTATTCAAAGAAGGCTATTGGGACAGTTATGTAAAGCAGACTTTAAAACGGAGTTTTTCTGTGGCCTTAAAGCGGGGAATGTAATTATTGAAGTATATAAATTCATGCATGAAAATAAACACTTCCTGTTCCTTCCCTCCAGGAATCTCTTCCTGTTTTGTGATCTGTCTAAAATAACGGATATCGACTGGACCAATGCGCTTTCCAAAAAAGGCCGGATTATCCAGGAACTGCAGGATAAAAACAATCAGCTGGAAAGCACTGCAGGAATTATGAAAACGGCCATACCCCCTGAAATCAAAAGCCTGCTGGCAGAATACTATGAGAAAATAGATGATGTGAACTTCCTCCAGAATATCAGCAATTTTGATGTACAGGCAAATATTTTGAAGACCATGCTCAATACGGATATTATTTAACCGGTATGAGTATTGTTAAATAAGTGATAAAAAAGGAGCAGCCTGTCTGCTCCTTTTTTGATGCCTTCCCCAATGTGTAGCGCACTTTACGCACTTCTGCACCACTACTAAAATACCTTTCCGGGTATATTTCATGGCACCATTCTTGAATTCTTTACTCCCGGGATATTATCCCTGATAATACTCACTTAAAATCTATTGTTATGATCTCAACAAAAAAAATGCAGGCCATATCTTTTGCCACCGTATTAGGTATATGTGTTGCATTATTCAGTTTTGATGCTACTGCCCAGGGTATTGATAGTACCGTGAAGAAAATAGGTAACAAAACAGCTTCTGTGGCAGTAAAAGGAGCTTCCAAGATCACAGATAAAACTTATAAAGGGAAAGAAGGCCCTAAAGGAGAAACCGTTTATATAGATAAGAAAGACCGGAAATATATTGTAGATGAGAAAGGGAAGAAGGTCTATCTGAAGAAGTCACAAACCCATGATAAGAAAGAGAATTAGGAAATAAGTTTCCTGATATGTGCTGACAGGCATGGAAGGCCGGTTAAAAAGCTGCAGGTAAATAGTATTGGCAAAAGTATTATTTCCCGTACGCTTTCTTACCGGCCCTTCTTTTGGATCTTTATTACGATTTTACCCGTTTGTTTCGCAGCAACCGGTTGCGCAAAGGTATCGCTGAGCTGTTTCCACCAACACCCCATCTGTTTTCCACTTAAGCTGCTGTTTTTCAAAGAATTGCGCATCATCCCTGCGTCCCATGATCCACACCCTTTACGGCATAAATAACCCTTTGGCAGTATAAATTATACTCTGTTTCCAAAATTGATGGAATAATTCTACTATAAAATCTAAAAAGAATAACTAATTTTGAGTCATCAGATGATATGATGAATGCAAATAATTTACCGGTAAGGCGTCAGAACCTGGCCGATGAGGTAGCCAGTCGTTTACAGCAACAGATATCCCTGGGGCAATATGAAACGGGGCAAAAACTACCTACAGAACCAGAGTTAATGCAACAATTTGGTGTGGGACGCTCTACCATTCGGGAAGCGGTGAGGATACTCGCCAATGCTGGTTTGGTGAGGGTACAACAGGGTGTAGGCACTTTTGTGGAATCACAGGAAGGCATCAGCGAGCCTTTATCACAGCGTTTTCAAAGAGCGCAGTTCAATGATCTGAATGAGATCAGACAGCTGTTGGAGGTAAAAATTGCAGAAAAAGCAGCATTGCACCGTACGGAAAGTGACATCAGCAAGATGCAGGCATTATTGCAGAAACGGGAAGAGATGGCTATCGCCAATCAGCCCGACGAATGTATTCAGGCAGATATTGACTTTCATACCAGTATTGCAGCGGCATCAAAAAATGAAATCATGGTAGATCTCTATAAAACGGTAGCCTGCCATTTGAAAAAGTCTTTTATAGCCCGCTTTTCTACCACGGATACATTTGCCCAAACACAGGACCTGCATAAAGCCCTGCTGCAGAGCATCATTGATCAGGAGCCCGAAAAGGCGCTGCACTGGGCTACCCAGATTATTACCCACAGGGACTAACTGAAAGTATTTAAACAACCTCTGTATACCAACAAAACAACAGACATGGAAACAACGATGGAGCAAGAACAAAGTGCTATTGCGCAGCGCGTGGCCGAAAAAACGGTCTTCTCTGTGCTGATAGCGCTTAGTTTTTCTCACCTGGTCAACGACACGATCCAATCGCTCATACCAGCCATTTATCCGCTGGTCAAAGATTCTCTCCACCTTAATTTTACACAGGTGGGGCTGATTACACTCACCTACCAGATGTCGGCTTCCATACTACAGCCACTGGTGGGCCTCTACACTGATAAAAAGCCACAGGCCTATTCCCTGTCTATTGGTATGGGTTTTACCCTGCTGGGACTGATCTGCCTGGCTGTATCACACACTTTTGCCCTGGTGCTGGCATCTGTAGCATTAGTAGGCGTAGGTTCCGCTATTTTCCATCCGGAAGCTTCCCGGCTGGCTTATATGGCATCCGGCGGTAAACATGGTATGGCACAATCACTTTTCCAGGTAGGCGGTAATGCCGGTAGTTCACTTGGCCCCTTACTGGCAGCGCTGATTATAGTACCGTTGGGACAGTTTCACATTATCTGGTTTTCCCTTGCTGCATTGCTGGCTATTGCTGTAATGCTCAATATCAGTAAATGGTACAAACAGAATACGCATCGTATCAAGCCTAAGAAAAGTGTACAGCATTTGGAAAATCATCCCCAGCTAAGTACGATCAAGGTAGCGATCGCTATCAGTATATTGCTGGTACTGATTTTCTCCAAATACTTTTACATGGCCAGTCTTACCAGTTATTATACTTTTTACCTGATAGACAAGTTCCATGTATCCGTACAGAGTGCGCAGATGTATTTGTTCATTTTCCTCTTTGCAGTAGCTGCCGGCACCTTTATCGGCGGTCCGGTAGGCGACCGTATAGGACGTAAATATGTGATCTGGATTTCTATACTTGGCGTGGCTCCTTTTACACTTTTATTGCCGCACGTGAATCTTTTCTGGACGGCAGTATTAAGTGTGTTCATTGGGGTAATTCTCTCTTCCGCATTCTCTGCCATCCTGGTGTATGCCCAGGAGCTGATGCCCGGAAAGGTAGGTATGATTGCCGGCCTGTTCTTTGGTCTGGCATTTGGTATGGCTGGTATAGGCTCCGCTTTGCTGGGCAAGCTGGCTGATATGACCAGTATTAATTATGTATACCAGGTATGTGCTTATCTGCCGTTAATTGGTTTGTTTGCCTGCTTCCTACCCAATGTAGAAGGCAATAAAGCCCGCAAATAATATTCCTGTAGCAGGCTGTTGTACACGTCTTTATCAGCAACGGCCTGCTACTAATATCATTGTCCTATCTTTGCAGCTCCCCCGTTGTACCCAGCCATTTTGCTGAGGTATTATTATAAATTGACTGTTTATGTGGAAAGGCATTTTGTTGGTGTTGACCGGTGCCTGTAGTTTTGGTATTTTATCCACTATTGTTAAGCTGGGCTATCAGCAAGGATTTACACTTGGCGAACTTTGTGCCCTGCAGGCCGGTATCGGGATGGTGATATTATGGTTACTGCATTTTTTCTCCCGTGCTCCTACCCCTTCCCTGAAGCACCGCGATGTCCGTACCTTCTTTATCCTGGGGAGTTCTACCGGGATGGTCAGCATCACCTATTACCTGAGTGTACAATATATTCCTGCCAGCGTAGCTATCATCCTGCTGATGCAGTTTACCTGGATGAGTATGCTGGCCGAACTGATCATTTATAAGAAACGGCCTTCCCCCATCCAATGGGTAGCAGTAGCATTAATTCTTACCGGTACGCTGATGGCAAGTGGTATACTTAACCACAACAATGCCACGCTTCATTGGCAGGGCCTGGTTTTTGGCCTGCTCGCAGCGCTGTGTTATACGATCTTTATAGTAGCCAGCAGTAAGGCCTCCGGCACCTTATCGCCAGTAGTTAAAAGTGCCTGGATGGTAACAGGTGCTTTTGTACTGATCTGCTGTATTTTTCCGCCTGCCTTTATTTTCAATGGAAAACTCACCTCCACCCCATTATTGCTTTGGGGGCTTCCGCTGGCTATTTTCGGGACGGTATTGCCTCCCCTGTTATTTTCCAAAGGAATGCCTAAAACGGGACTGGCCCTGGGGGCTATACTCAGCGCGGTAGAATTGCCGGTAGCTGTATTATCAGCCACCATTATGCTGAAAGAAGCAGTTTCCCTGATACAGGTAGCAGGCATTTTTATTATACTGCTGGCCATTGCGGCAGCTAATTTGCGTAAGCGCGTACCTGCTTTATAGCGCAGCCTACCGGGAAGCCATCATTAAATGGTAGTTTTTATTTATCTTTGCTCCCCGCCAGCATGGTATTCATTATACCTCCGGGTTATTGTAAGGCGTGACAACCTGCAATAAACCCATCACATGCGGCAGTGGCGCAAGATAACGACAACTCAGATTAATATTTTTTTGGATGAAAGCATTTAACATTTTTATTCTATACCGTTTTCCAATTGGTATCCTATTATTGCTGGTGGGTATTACCCTGGGTATTACTATTGGTTGGTGGGAAGCTACCATTTTGCTTGTATTGGGCGTGATCTGCCTGGTTACACACCTGATGTTCGGACCTATGCGCCTGGTACAGGAAGCAGTAGAAGCCGGAGATATCGAAAAGGCTACCGCGCTGATGAACCAGGTAAAATTTCCTAAATTATTATACAAGCCTATCCGTTCTGTTTATTTTTTCATGCAGAGCAATATGGCGATGTACAACAAAGATCTGGACAAGGCTGAGGCCACTATCCGGCAGAGTATCAAATCCGGCAGCCCTATGAAAGAGTATGAAGGGATGCAATACTTTCAGCTGGGTACTATTGCTTACCAGAAGAACGACCTGAAAACGGCAGATCAGAACCTGAAAAAGGCAATCCGCATGGGATTACCTGATAAGGAAAATACTGCCGCCGCATTGCTTACCGTAGCGTCTATTGCGATGAGCCGCCGGGACTTTAAATCTGCCAAAGATTATTTTCGCAGGGCTAAGGCACAAAAGCCTACCACTGATCAAATCGTTAGCCAGATCAAAGAAATGGATAAATACATTTCCCGTATGCCGGGTTGATTCTTTCCCGGTTACAGGATCATCATATTAATACAACAGGAAGGTGTCTCTACTTTTGAGGCACCTTTTTTATTTGGGGTACCTGATGTGGCAGAGAGTGGTTTTAAGTGCCCCTCCCCCATAGTCCCTTTGTGCATTACACAAAATTGCCGTAGGTTTGCTGCGCATTTGGTTGCTACCGGGTAAAACCGGGCGCATTAAAAAGGGAATCCGGTGTAATTCCGGAACTATCCCCGTAGCTGTAATCCCGCGCTGTTTTTACCGAACAGCTGGTTTTCCGGACCAATTATGTCACTTCACAGCTGATGCTGTGTGGGAAGGCGGTCCAGGAAAGCGGGTAAGTCAGAAGACCTGCCACCTGCCATTTTATTCAGTGCTTTCGGGTGAAAAGCCAGGAATTTAACGCTGTTGCAGGCATTATTTTCTTTCCTTTATTTATTTCTCCCAGGAGCGCGCATTTACTCATCAAAAAACGCTTATCCGTATTATGCGCCGGAATCTTTACACTTACGCTGCTATTATTACAGCCTTATTTACCATCAACACTGTCACTAACGCACAAGACACTGCTCAAACAAATCATTTAAACGAAGTGATCGTCACGGCATCCAAATTTGCCCAGAAACAGGGAGAAACGGGGAAAGTGATCACTGTCCTTACCCGTGATTACCTGGAAAAAAACAGTGGCAAATCATTAACTGCTATTCTGAACAACCAGGCAGGATTAATGATCAATGGTGCAGAAAGCCCATTAGGTAACAACCAGGAAGTATATCTCCGTGGTGGGGTTACTGGTAATACCCTCATATTGATAGATGGTATCCCCGTAAATGACGCCTCCCAGATAGCCAACTCCTTTGATCTTAATTTCATCAATCCGGAACTGATCGATAGAATAGAAATACTCAGAGGCAGCCAGTCCACTTTGTATGGCTCCGATGCAGTAGCCGGTGTGATTAATATCATTACAAGAAAACCAGGTGAAAAGAAAGCAGGCATCTATGCCAATGGTTCATATGGCACATTCAACACCTACCAGGGTAGCGCTGCACTGAACGGCACCATCAATAAGTTCTCTTATATATTGGGATACAAGTACCAAAAATCTGACGGGTTTTCTACTGCAAACGATTCTTTAGGCAAAAATGATTTTGATAAAGACGGGTTTAAGCAAAATAATGTGTTCGCCAAGCTGGCTTTCCAGGCTACCGACCGGTGGAAGGTGCAGTACATGCTCAATTTGAGTGATTACAAAACAGACCTGGACGCAGGAGCTTTTACTGATGACAAGGCTTACAACGCACATAACAAGTACATACAAAATGCCATCAGCAGCAAGCTGGATTTTGGAAAAGGATCCTGGAATATTGTATACAGCTATCAGCGTAATCAACGTAACCTCTCCAAAGATTCCAGTTATATTCCTGTAGGTCCGTTTCCTACCAAATATGTGGATGGAGAATACGTATCAAATACCCACCAGATCGAAACTTTTGTGAACTGGGATGTTACGCGTGAAATACAATTGCTGGCAGGTGCAGATTACAGAACTTCCAGCACGGATCAGCACTACAGTTACATAGGCACCTATCCCGGAGCTGCGATGGAAACCACCCGCTTAGGTAAAGACAGTGCACACAGCAACCAGTTCAGTCATTACGCCTCCCTCCTCTTACACAACCTGGGAGGATTTAATCTTGAGCTGGGTGGCCGGTTTAACTACCATAACATTTATGGTAACAATCAAACCATCTCCTTTAATCCTTCTTACCTGATCAATGATCAGCATAAATTCTTTATCAATCTGTCTTCTGCCTATAAGGTACCTTCCCTGTATCAGTTATATTCCGAGTTTGGTAACAGATTATTGAAACCGGAATCTTCTGTTAACTATGAAGGAGGATACCAGGCTTCGGTATTAAAAGACAGACTGAACTTCCGAGTAGTAGGCTTTAAGCGCGATACCCGTGATCTGATTGTTTTCTTCACAGAGCCGGTAACTTACAAAAGCTATTATATCAACAATGATAAGCAAACAGCTTATGGTGCAGAACTGGAAGCCACCTGGAATATTACAGATCAGGTAAAGTTACAAGCTAATTATACTTATACCGATGGTAAAATATCCTTGCAGGATACCAGTTACTACAACCTGTACCGTATGCCCAAACATGCGGTAAACGCAGCACTTGGTTACCAGGCAACGCCAGCATTATACCTGAGTACACAATTCAAATACCTGACCAAAAGATGGGAACCAGGCAATACCCGCTCGCTGGATCCGTATTATACCATTGATATTTATGGAGAATACAAAGTGTGTAAAGGCGTAAAGGTCTTCGCTGATTTCAGAAATATTACCGATCAGGAATACTTTACTATCAGGGGGTATAATAATCGTAAGTTTAACTTTACAGCTGGTATCTCCTGCAATTTTTAATGATTTATTATTTGACCGCAAACTAAAATATTATGTCACTTAAAAGTTTAAATCCACGCTTAGGCGTACTGTTGCTTTTCATCTTTGCCGCAGGGCTTATACGGGTATTGGCAGGCGGGCAGGTCACTCCATTTTCTAATATTTCTCCTATTGGCGCCATGGCGCTTTTTGGTGGTGCTTATTTTTCCAGTAAAGGTAAATCCTATGGTTTTCCGCTGCTGACCCTGTTTTTAAGTGATGTGATCATGATGCAGCTGTTTTACAGGGAGTATACCCAGGGCTTGCTTTACAGCGGCTGGATATGGACCTATATATCGTTTGCGGCGATGGTGCTGGTGGGTCAGCTGATCATTAAAAAAGTAAGTGCAGGCAGCGTGATACTTGCAGCTGTAGCGGCAGCGTTAACACACTGGCTGATAGCTGACTTTGGCGTATGGTTAGGTGGTGGTACCGATATCACTACCGGGCAGCCCTACACGAGAGATATAGCAGGGCTTATCAAATGTTATACACTGGCCATCCCATATATGAAGAATATGCTGATAGGCAACCTCATCTATGGAGCTATTTTCTTTGGTGGTTTTGAAATAGCCCAGCGCAGATTTCCGGCGCTGGCGGTTAAAATATGATACACCTCATTACCGGTGGTGCACGATCCGGGAAAAGCAGCTATGCACAGCACCTTGCCTTATCGTTATCCTCACAACCGGTATATGTTGCTACCGCCAAAATATGGGATGATGGTTTTGCACACCGGGTACACCGGCATCAACTGGACAGGGGCCCGGAGTGGATTACTTATGAAGAGCAGCTTCACGTTAGCCACCTGCCTATAGACAACTGTACCGTAGTCATCGACTGCGTTACCTTATGGCTCACTAATTTTTTTGTCCTGCACCAATATGATATTCATGCAGCACTGGAAGCACTGAAACAGGAAATCATTGCCCTTTTCAAAAAAACAGGCACCTTTATCATTGTAACCAATGAAATTGGTATGGGAGTACATGCGGAAACCGAAGTGGGCCGGAAATTTACCGACCTCCAGGGGTGGGCCAATCAGTATATAGCCGGATTGGCCCACCAGGTAGTACTTATGGTTTCAGGTATTCCAGTAGTGATAAAACATCGTGAAAAATGAATACTACATTGATGCCGCCGGTGGCACCGCTATCCCGGAAACTGGCCGGGGCCCTGCAGGAAAAAATAGATCAGAAAACCAAGCCGCCCGGATCCTTGGGCCGGCTGGAACAAATCGCCTTACAAGCGGGGTTGATACAACAAACCCTGCAGCCTGAAGTGCGTCACCCTGCGATCATCGTATTTGCCGGCGACCATGGCATTGCTGCGGAAGGATTGGTAAATCCTTATCCCCAGGCAGTGACAGCTCAGATGGTTTACAATTTTTTAAATGGAGGCGCTGCTATCAATGTATTTTGTAAGCAACAGCAGCTGGCACTTAAGATCGTAGATGCCGGTGTGAATCATATTTTTGGCCCTCATCCCTTATTGACCGATCACAAAATAGCGATGGGCACGCACAATTACCTGCATGGCCCCGCTATGTCGTTAGACCAGTGCAAACTGGCTATGAAAGCAGGGGCAACAGCGGTACTTGCATTACACCAGGAGGGCTGTAATCTCATTGGTTTTGGTGAAATGGGTATTGGCAATACTTCTTCTGCCACCTTATTGATGAGTTGTTTTACCGGCCGCCCCCTGGAAGATTGTATAGGGTCTGGTACCGGCTGTAATACCCAGCAGCTGATACAAAAAACGGGCATCCTGCAGCAGGCATTAGCCCACCATCCTCCCATGCAGGATCCGCTACAGATCTTAGCTACCTATGGCGGTTTCGAAATAGCGATGATATGCGGTGCAATACAGCAAGCAGCAGCCTTGCGGATGCTGGTAGTAATAGATGGTTTTATTGTGACTACTGCATTGCTGGCAGCAGCACATATGCAGCCCGCAGTAACAGACTATTGTGTATTTGCGCATTGTTCCAGCGAAAAAGGGCATCAGGCTTTATTACAACATATGGAAGTGCAACCACTACTTATGCTGGATATGCGGCTGGGTGAAGGTACCGGCGCAGCCATGGCCATGCCGGTGATACAGAATGCCATTGCCTTTATGCAACATATGGCCAGCTTTAGTTCGGCCCATATTTCCAATCGCCAGCATTAAAACCTGTTCCTTTTTACATGAAAAAAGAATGGCAAATATTTCTGACGGCAGTCATGTACTATACCCGGATACCTGTGGGTAGCAATATTGATCACGCTGCAGAAAAACTGAACCAGGCCACCCGTTACCTTCCCTTCATCGGCTGGATCACCGGGGCTGCCATGGCCCTGCTGCTATGGGCATTCTCCTTCATAGCACCACTCACCATTTGCATTTTACTAAGTCTTGTCTTGGGTATCTGGATGACCGGTGCTTTTCACGAAGATGGTTTTGCTGATATGTGCGATGGTTTTGGTGGCGGGTGGACGAAAGAAAAAATACTGGACATTATGAAAGACAGCCGTGTAGGCACTTACGGTATGTTGGGATTAATGTTGCTTATGCTTACAAAGTTCTTTTCGCTGGAAGTGCTCCCGCTTGAAAAAATAATGCTTGCCATAGCGGTAGCCCATCCCCTGAGCAGATTTACTGCCGCCACTATCATTTATACGCATACTTATGTAAGAGAAAATGAAGATAGTAAAGCTAAACCATTGGCCAAAGGCATTACGGCCTCCTCATTGGGGATAGCCGCTATCTGGGGATTGGCACCTTTTATCGTAGTCACCCTCTATCTGCAGCACTACCTCTTACTGATCATATTCCCTGCATTACTGCTGGCACGCTGGTATATGGTGCGCCTGATGCAGCGATGGATTGGCGGCTATACCGGCGACTGTCTGGGGGCTATGCAACAGGTAGCTGAAACAATCATATATTTGTGCTTTTGCATTGTGGAATGGAAATATATCTGATCAGACATACAACACCCGACATTGAATACGGCACCTGCTATGGTTTTACCGATCTGGACCTCGCCGCCAGCTTTCCGGAAGAAGCAGCCCGCGCCAAACAATTCTTACCTGTAGCGCCCCTGGAAGTATACTCCAGTCCGCTGATCCGCTGTAGCAAACTGGCTACTTTTTTATTTGGTGAACCCTTTAAAACGGATGCCCGGCTGAAAGAATTGAACTTTGGTGAATGGGAAATGCAACGCTGGGATGATCTGGGAGAAAATGCATTACAGGTATGGATGAATGATTATGTACATGCCCGGATACCTGGAGGTGAAAGCTATGAGGATTTATACCAGCGTAGTATAGCCGCTTTCCTTGAAATTGTGGCAACCGGAAAAAATGCGGCTATAGTAGCACATGGAGGTGTAATAAGAGCGATCCTGTCCTATGTTACCAATACGCCGCTCGAAAAATCATTTGATATAAGGGTAGAATACGGGCGTGTAAGTAAATTGCTGGTTACTGCTGATAAAATAGAAGTTGCTTTTTTTAACCAGTAACAACACCACTACAGGCAGCCTTACGGAATAGCCAGCTCTCCCGGGGAGGCCGGCTGCAGCTTACGTTTGAAATAAACAGAGGAAATAAACATCATTATAATTCCTACCCCACTTACTACCAGTACTACATCCATAAAAAACTGGCTCCAGGAAAGGCTGATACCGCTAAAGTTTTTAAATAGCAGTACGCCTACACTTCCGAGGTAGCCAAAAGAATCTGCTACATAAATAATGAAGCCCACGTTGCTTACATATTTAAAAGCAGCAATGAGGCGTTCAAAGAAGATGCAGTTAAATGGAATGTATCCCATGTAAAGGCCCAGGCCCGTTAAGGTCATCCACCAAACGGGGCTGATCAGATGTTCTCTGAAAAGCAATGTGCTCACACCTGCCACTATAAAACCTACTATTACAATAAGGTGATTTAACAACAGCGCTTTTACATTATTTTTCACAAATACCAGCAGGCTCATCATTACCAGGATAGCAATGGAAATAGGTACCTCTGTTTGTGTAAAGATGGCGGGTTGTTTGCCAAATCCTAAATCTGTCCAGATATCCGCCGCGAAGTTATCCCGCATATCCCGTAGTACAGTTAACAATACATAACTGGCAATCAGCAGTACCAGGCCGGGCATACATAGTTGCAGAAACTTTTTGCGGTCCAGTCTGCTCATGGGAGCACGTTTGGTACGTAAACGTTCATCTTCAGCAGAGGGTGCCGGGATCTGTTCCAATAGCAGAATAAAAATCAGGATGGGCACAATAAAGATTAATCCTGTGGTAAAAGGCATCCAGAATTCACTCACTCCCCAGTGGACCGTAACAGTCTTGCCTACTGATTTTACAAATCCGGAAGAAAAGATAAAGCTAATAGATAATACTGCCCCCATAAACTCGGTACTACGCCGTCCTTCCAGGTAGCTAAATACCAATCCCCATATCATTCCCAGGGGGAATCCGTTAATAAAAAGAAAAACAATGTTGTAGGGTGCTGGTGTAACAGCAAACAGCAGTAAGGCTATCCAGGATATCAGAATAAGCAGGATAATGCTGCGGGCCCGTTTGTTGCCCTGCATTTCTGCGATAAAGCGGATACCATAGAATTTGCTACAGGCATATCCGATAGTTTGGGTGATAACCAGCCATATTTTATAATCGATGCCCAGGAAGGACATGCCATCAAAAGTGCCGGATGTAAAGGGTTTCCGGAAGGCATACATACACGAATAGGTCCCAAACGACACTAATGCCGCATACAAGGAAAAAGACAAATAATGTGCGCGTTGAAGCCGCTTTTGCAACCAGGAAATATTCAACATACGATGTCCCCCCCATTAAGATAATAAAAATGTATAGAAGATGAGAACAAATATCCGGCACTTATATGAAGGCATTGTTAACAAATACTGAACTTAATGTTAAGTATTACTAAATATTCGTTTATGCGGTGGCTTGGGGCTATTGCTGGAGGGGCATCAACACGATCTCACCAGGAAGGGAGAAGCTGAAAGATTTTACCGGTCACTTTCCAGGAAGAAATAAACCACGAGGATCTCTGCATCATTTTCGCCTATATTGACGGGTTTATGCCCTAAACGGCCATCAAAGAAAAGGGAGTCCCCTTCTTCCAGGATATATTTTTCATTGTCAATCTGGTACTCCACAGTGCCTTTAATGATATATTTATACTCATAGGCATCTGTTTTTACGGTTTGTGCACGGTGTGCTCCCTTTTTCAGTTGTAGCAGTACGATATCTACCGGATAGTTTTTTACACTCCTCGTAAGTACCCGTTTGTATTGAAATCCTTTGGCCGTTTCTTTTTCAAATTCCTGGTAGGAGGCCTTTTGTTTAATGATGACTTTAGCATGCTGGGATTGCTGGTCTATTTCATTAAAAAACTCATTCATATCCAGATTAAGGGATTTAATGATATTAATGAGTACCAGCAAAGAAGGTACTGTGCGGTTATTTTCTATTTGGGAAATAAGGCCTTTGCTGACATCCGCTTTATCCGCTAACTCTTGTATAGTAATTCCTTTGGCCTTTCTTTTTTCTTTAATCTTATTGCTGATCTGAATAATGATGTCTTCTGTCATACTGCAATATATTATAATGTAATGGGTTAACCTTTACAAAGAAAACGAATTGCCTTTCAACTAACAATCAAATTCCATGGTTGGCCGAAATATTTAACATGCTGTTATATTTGTAAAAATTCCTCACTATGTTCAGCATCGACCAAATCATCACCATTTCCTTTACGCTATTTGCTGTAATAGATATTCTCGGTTCTATCCCTGTATTGATATCTCTGAAAGAAAAACTGGGGGATATTGATGCTGGCAAAGCTACACTGGCCGCGGGGTTTCTGATGGTATTATTTTTACTGGTGGGAGAACCTTTTTTAAAGCTCATGAGTGTGGATGTACACTCTTTTGCAGTAGCCGGTTCCATTGTCATCTTTGTAATAGGCATGGAAATGATCCTGGGCATTGAATTTTTCAAGAGTGAGAAAGACCTGAAAACCGGGAGTATCGTCCCAATTGCCTTTCCGCTGATTGCAGGTTCGGGGACCCTTACTACTATTATGTCGCTAAAGGCCAACTTTGAAGAATCCAACATATTTGCGGGTATTTTGGTAAATCTGGTGGTGGTATTCATCGTACTGCGTTCCCTGCGGTATATAGAGCGCCTGCTGGGTAAGTCGGGGCTGATGGTGGTACGTAAGTTCTTTGGCGTGATTCTGCTGGCTATTGCAGTGAAAATATTCAAAAGTAACGTGAACCTGTAGGTAGCCCAATAGCCTTGAAAACTTATTTTTGGAGAAAATGTCAACTTTTTTTCAATTTCTTGTCAGAAAATGTAACTTCGCATTCCTTTCGCGGGATTTACCCCCTTCGTAAGGCCTCGTAGTACAATGGATAGTATAAGAGTTTCCGAAGCTCCAGATCCAGGTTCGATTCCTGGCGAGGCCACAAAAAAGCCCAATCCGACAAATCAGGATTGGGCTTTTTCATTTACTGTACAGCTAATTACCTGATCACTTCATAAAAAGTAAGCAGATTCCGGTGATGGTCTAAAGTCGGGAATTCCCTATCTCCCCAGGGCTGATCCACCACAACTGTATCCGCATTGTACAATACACCTGTTGTTTTATACTCTTTATACAGCTCATCGATCCCCTGCACTTCTATTCTACAACTGGCCGTACCCGCCAAAAAGCTCTCCGCACCACTGCAAATTGGTTCAGCCACCAACGCCATCCCTTTATTTTTCCAGCTTTCGTCTGCCGATTTCCATAAATGTATTTCCACTTCATCACGCACTACAATGCAAAAACCTTCTTCATGATGCCGGACTACAAAGCCCAGCTTTGTAGTATAGAATTCCATTGACTGTCTGATATCCTGAACGGGCAATGCCGGAATTGTTTTTTTCATCTTCATACATGTATGATTTATACCAGGATTGATTAACAAGGCTACCTGCAACAAGGTTTATCCATTTGTATTGGCGGACATTTTACTGTACCATAACTGCAAAATATGCAACAATCTCCCTGTTTTGCCTTTAGTACTACCTCACAATTGGTACATTTATAAAAGTACTGGCAGGCATTCAAGGGCATTGTTTCCTCTTTCTGAAACCCACAATGAGGGCAAGTAACTATTGATTGAAAAATGAGCGCTTTTTCCATATACCAGTTTAAATATACCTGCAATGCTTCAATTGACCATAAAACAAACCTAACACATTGATTAACACTGTTTTTAATTATTTAATATCCACTACTTAATAGATTACCCTTTTCCGTACCCATTTTATGCCTTTCATGCTCTCTTTATATGCTATCTATGCTTTAACTATGCTTTAAGAACGCTTTTACAGTGCTTTATCTTCTCCTGAAAAAACGCTTATCTTTAGTATTATCTTCTCCCCCAATACTGGCACGTAATTAGAAGAACATTATAAAAACCTGTATATGAACAAATTCTTCAGAGCATTAATAGCTGGTTATGGCGCTAAAAAACTAGGGGGTGGCTGCCTCGGTACGGTAGTTGTATTTATCATTATTTACGTAGCACTGGGCCAGTGTAACTAGTCAGGTTACAAAAATACTTGTTTATCGTTCTTCCAGTGTCTGGAAGCGCTATTTTACTTTTACAAAGGAGTATTTTCCTTTTATGTATCTGTTCAAATATCTTCCTTTAGAAGTAGCTCTTTTCATCGCCTCATATACCTCTCCCGGCACTTCACGGTATAGATATACCGCCCCGGAAAGAAATATGACCCGTAAGGCTGCTGTAGCAGCATCATAGGATATATTGGCAATAACTGTGGATGGCATGTCTACAATACATTGATCCGATATTATTGCCCAAAAAATAATGCCAATTAAGCAAGTCCCAAACGGTCTTCTTGCTGTCCCATCTTTCTTAACCATTTCAGGTGAGAAATCATCCCTCCAATATAGGTTGTCTGATTGGGTTGAATATGATGCGCAATCAATACATCATACAGGATAATATTTAGTGCAGGGTAATGTATACTATGTATATGAGGAAAAAGGTGATGTGCAATATGGTTGTTAAATCCTCCGAAAATAAAATTAGCGGTTTTGCTGAATGGATAAAAATCATTTGAGCTCTTCACCTGATTCATCAGCCAGGAAGTGGTAATAAATCCATTTTCATCCGTAACAGGATACGCAGTGGCTTCCACATGGTGTGTCATAAAAAACGTAAACAGCAGAAACAGGGACATCAGCAGGTGCATCAGAACAAAACCTGTGAGCACAACACCCCACGATTGTTTTGCAAACAGCAGGGGCAGTAATAACATATAAGTAAGGTAGCTCAACTTCTGTACCCAGAACGAAAGATGATACCTGCTCCCTTTTATGCTGGTGTATTCATCTCCGGAAAACAGGATCACAAAATCTTTGATAAAGACCCAAAAAAAAGAATACGTAGTATAGGCTAATGGGGCATACAAATGTTGAAACCGGTGATACCAATGATAGTCACTTCCGGGAATCACCCTAATCAACTTTGATATCTTCAAATCTGAATCATAGTCCTTTACATTAGGTGCATAATGATGGGAATTAACATGCCGTTGCTTCCATGCTTCTGCATGTGCACCTACGATTGTATAAATAAAAATAAATCCCAGGTTATTCCATTGTTTATGTTTAAAAACCGTGTTGTGCGAAAAGTCATGTGCAAAGTTAAAGGCCAGTAATAAGGCACAAAAACCACTGCATATAAAACAACTTACAAACAGCGGTGCACTATCGATGCTATACAATGCAAGATAACTGAGTAAGGTTAGTGAAAAGTAAACAGCAAACTTCCATCCAAGAAACCGTGCAGCTGCCTGTTGGTCAATAACCAATTTTGCATTTACCTCCTGGTGGATCAGCTTCAGCAACTCGCTGTCTGCTGCGATATGAATATGTTTATTTTTCAAAGGAAGCCGGATTAAACTGCGTATTATTACCCATTCCTTTCAGAAACCGGAAATGCGATGCCAGTGTTTTATGATAAGGCATCTCCATATAGATCAAACCGTGCTTCTCTGCCAGCGACCGGAATATAGGTAATATTTTGAGGTAGTGTACATGGCAGATATTAGGCAACAGATGATGTAAAGTATGTGCATTAAATCCTCCCAAAGTCCAGTTAAAGAAAACACTGTCTGCATTATAATCTACAGAAGTACACATTTGTAACTTAGCCCAGCTCATGTCCAGTTTGCCATCTTCATCAGGTTCCGGATGAGAAACATAATCTGACAGGTGAGAAACGCCCAATACACCAGTAAACAGTATAGAAATCAGGAAATGATTCAGTACAAAAGCCAGCAATACATTCCCCCACCCAAAGGGTAACAGATAAACGGGAAGGAGGATCATATATCCGATGTATAGTAATTTGAATAGGATCAGCTTCACCACTTCTCCTGGTGGAATCTTTATTTTAATGGTTCTGCTGGAATAATTAAACAGCAACAATGTTTCCCGGAAGAAAAACCAATTAATAGAATACAACAGGTACAATACCGGTGTGTAAATATGCTGGAACCGGTGATACCATTTTAAGGGCTGATGTACCGTCATCCTTACCAAAGGATTATTCAGCACATCAATATCGCTCCCTTCTACATTGGTATACAGGTGATGGGATTCTGTATGATTTTTACCCCATACATAGGCGTTATTCCCCTGCAGGTTAAAACTGATCTGAAAAAGTAATTTATTCCAGAATTTACTTTTCACGGCTACTCCATGGGCAGCGTCATGAGAAATGTTAAATGCGGTAAGTAAAACAGCCAGTCCCATTAAAAGGTAAAAAACGTAAAAGGCCCCCACAGATTCACTGGTAATCATCAATATATAGAACAGTATGTCAAAAAAGAAATACATTGCTATCTTGAAATACATGGTGCTATTCCCGGTTTTCCGAAGATTGTTTTCTTTAAAATACAGTTCTAACTGTTCATTCAATTCCTTATAGAATTGAGCGCCTTCATCTTTTGAAAATTTCAGTTTTTTCATACTAAGGCAAAGTGAATTTATCTGGCATAGGGAAAGCAGCAAGGTAGCTGCCATCCGGGTATAATACCTGTAATTTAAAACAAAAAAGCCACAAAAAACTTGTGGCTTTTATTGTGTTGCGTATTAATCTTCTCTGCTTCCATCGTCTGCCATACGCACCATTTTTGGGGTAAATTTCGCAATAATATCAACCAGTTCCTTTTGGGAATCCATGACTATATTAATATCCTTGTAGGCCATAGGTGCTTCATCTAATCCTGCACCTATCAACGTTACCTGATGCTCCTTTAAAACAGCCTGCATTTCTGCTTTAGAGATTTGCTGTATGGCTTTGGTACGGCTCATCTGCCGTCCTGCCCCATGGGATGCAGAATTAATGGCTGATGTTGCTCCTTTTCCACTTACCAAAAATCCTGGCGCGGTCATGCTTCCGGGAATGATTCCCATTACTCCTTTTCCTGCCGGAGTAGCCCCTTTTCTGTGCACTATCACTTCTTCTCCATTCCAAAATTCTTTCCATGCAAAGTTGTGATGGTTTTCTACCCTCGCCAGTACCTGCGCACCAATTGCTTTAGTCAGCTTCTGATGAATAATCTCATGACAAGCCGACGCATACTCGCCAGCCAGGTTCATAGCCAGCCAATATTCCTGTCCGGCAGCAGTATCCATATCCAGGTAGGCCAAATTGACTGCTTCTTTAGGCAGCTTGCAAAGTTGTTTTGCCAATCGGGTATAATGTCCGGCAACAGTAGCACCAAACCCACGGGAACCGGAGTGTGTCAGTAATGCCAGGTATTTTCCCGACGCTATATTCAATTCTTCATTACTGGTTTCAAACTCAATAATTCCCCATTCCACAAAGTGATTTCCTCCCCCGGAGCTTCCCAGCTGAGAAGCTGCTTTATCTTGTAATTGTTTTACAAAAGGGGTCATGTTAAATGCCGGGTTATCCAATACAGCATGATCTGCTTTATACCTACCATGAAAACCATGACCCGCACCAAATTTGGTATGTGCAATCAATTCTCTTTTATACATATCCTGATTTTCAAAGAAGTGTACTTCCGAAATATCAAAAACAGATAACGCCATTCTACATCCAATATCTACACCTACCCCGTATGGGATTACCGCATTCTTAACCGCCAACACCCCACCGATAGGCAATCCATATCCCTGATGTGCATCCGGCATTAATGCACCGGCTACCGCCACCGGCAGTTTCATAGCAACAGACATTTGTTGTTTTGCTCCTTCCTCAATATGGCCTGCACCATACATCGTATAGTCACTGACATTATTTAATAGTGCAATTGTATCATCTGCCGGCCTATTTGCAGCTTCTATTATTTTAGTAGCCAGCTTCTCCAATACTTCATCATCCAAAAAATCTTCCGGACGCGTTAGCACCTTTTTCATTAATACCAATGCTACCTCTTTGGATAAAGTATTAAAATGTTCCTCCAAAACCGATAAGGCCAATCCCAATATCTCTCCTGCATTATAACCCGCCGCCAGCAGGTCATATCCGTTTATTTTATCTTTCTGTTCCATTTCAAATCTTCTTTAATCAATTAATCATTTTATAACAGCTGCTGTATCCAAGGCCTGGCCCTTTTACTTTTTTGACATTCACCAGGCTACTGCTGCGCTACAAAGATGCACACTCAAATGCGCAGTCCACCTACGCAGTTGTAACCATGTTTAACCATGTTTTATAACTAATTGATTACAATACTATTATTATCAAAATTAATTTCACAATCCTTTTAAAACCAACCATCTGCGCAGCTGTATTGCGCAATAAAAAAGTACTTTTATACCTTTATTAAAAATAAGTGCACATGTCCGTTAATAAACTTGCCCTTATCCGCTATAAAACAATTGATACCTGTCTAAAAAACAGGTACAGAAAATGGACGCTGGAAGATCTGATCGAAAAGGTATCCGATGTATTGTATGAAAGTGAAGGTATAGCTTCTGGTGTAAGCAGACGTACGATACAGGCAGACATACAATTAATGCGCAGTGACAAACTGGGTTACAATGCTCCTATTGTAGTCTTAAATAAAAAGTATTACGCCTATGATGACCCTGCATACAGTATTACCAATGCTCCTATCAACGACGCGGATGTAGACAAGATGAAAGAGATTGTGGGGCTACTCAAGCAATTCAACGGCTTTACCTACTTTGATGACATGAGTGATATTATTGCCCGCCTGGAAAACAATCTTTATCAGTCCACTCATCAAAGCAAAAACTGCATTCAGTTTGAGAATAACAAACAGCTAAAAGGGCTATCCTTCATAAGTCCTTTATACCAGGCTATCCTGCATAAAAGACCATTGCTGATTGAATACAAATCCTTCAAAGCACTACAATCACAGCAGCAGATTTATTATCCATATTTACTGAAGGAATATCGTAATCGATGGTTCCTGATTGCAAAATCCAAAAAGGCAGCAACTTTACTTACCCTTGCCCTGGACAGGATCATTGATTTCCAGGAGTTGACCAAAGAAAAGTTTGTTGAGTATGATGGTATTGATTTTGAAAAATATTATGACGACCTTCTGGGTGTAACCAAATCTGCCAATGACCGCGCCCAAAAAGTATTACTGGAAGTAGATAAACTACATGCCCCCTATATACTCACTAAACCTTTGCATCATTCGCAAAGTGTGGTAGCAGAAAAAGAGCAAAGCATCATTATCCGTATTGATGTAGTCCTGAATTTTGAACTGGAAAAGGAGGTCCTTAGTTTTGGTGAGTGTGTAAAAGTACTGGGACCACGGTTACTTGCCTCCAGGATAAAACGCCGTCTTAAAAAAGCAGCAGAACGTTATTCTGATAAATTATCCTGACCAACAGATATTTAGCCCCGCATTCCGCCTTTTCTTTTGGTTTACACTACAAAGCTTGGTATCTTTGTGGCTTGGCTCACTTGGGACTGTAACCAGCAATATAAAACTGCTGGCTACAGTCCCTTTTCCATGCTATTCAATATCCGTGAAGCGTCAAATAATAATCGTGGAAAGTGCCATATTACTTTGCTAATATCTGATTATTCAATGGTTTACAAATAGTAATGAAATGAATGTTGAGGTTGATAAAAAGGAAATCAAAGAAGTACACAAAACGGCTATTATACAGCAAACAGCTTTCTGGTCTGAAGTAAAGATGAAACAGGGAATTCAGTCCAGTGCATTTGATTTCAAAGTAAAAAATGAGGATCTCTTTACAGGATCAACAGGTGGACAATATGTAGCAGCAGATCTTTTGATATTGCTGCAGCAAATAGATGATGAACATACCATTGCCTATGTTCCCTACGGCCCGGAAATAGAACCCGCCAGGGAAAACCAGGGATTGTTTCTGGAAGAATTGTCTGAGTCTTTACGCAGTTATCTGCCCAACAAATGTATTATGATACGGTATGACCTGGCCTGGGAATCCCATTGGGCGCAGGATAGTGATCATTATGACTTTAAAGGCAACTGGAATGGCCCACCGGAAAAGAAATACCAGGAATTCCGCTTCAACTTTAACACACAAAACTGGAACCTTAAAAAGGCCAATTCAGATATACTGCCTTCGAATACGATATTCCTGAATCTGAAGGATGATAAGGGAAACTTACTGGAGAAGATGAAACCTAAAACCAGGTACAATATTAATTTGTCCATCAGAAAGGGAGTAGTGGTAAGAAAAACCGGGTTGGAAGACCTGGATATCTGGTATGAGTTATACAAACAAACTGCCAACAGGAACCGTATTCACCTGAATGACATCCACTATTTCCGTACGGTGCTTACCGCCAGGGCAAATGACTCCTGCTCTCCGGCAGAAGTAGAGTTGTTATTAGCAGAAGTGGATGGCACTCCGCTTGCCGCCATGTTTTTAGTAATATCCGGCAACAGGGGCACTTATCTATATGGGGCCTCTTCTTCTACTAACCGGAATTATATGGCTACCTATGCTTTGCAATGGGAGGCAATCACGACTGCTCAAATGAAAGGATGTACGGAATACGATTTTTTTGGTGTGGCCCCCAGGCCGGATCAAAACCACCCGTTGTATGGTTTATACAAATTCAAAACGGGTTTTGGTGGTGAATTATATCACCGTATGGGTTGCTGGGATTATCCTCTGCATCAGGAAAAATACAGTTACTACATTGCCGCAGAAATGCAAAACAAAGGGTATCATATTTGATACCCTTACTCATTCCTCATATTATGTTTCCTACCGGGGGCATACCAGGCTCCCGGTGTATTTATTTATGCTGATAACTTACCGGGGTGGTGCCCGTCCATCTTTTAAAGGCTCTGGTAAAGGCACTTATCTCATTATACCCCAGTATATGTGAAACCTCTTTCACATTATAGCTGCCTGAAGAAAGGTAATTCAATGCCAGGGATTTCCGTACCTCTTCTGTCACCTCCTGGTATTTTACGCCTTCCTCTTTTAGCTTCCTTTGCAGGCTGCGTACACTTACATTGAAATTAGCAGAAACGGTTTCCAGGGAAACAATGCCCAGGTAGGAATTGGCCAGTAAATAATTGTAGATCTTAGCCTGATAAGTCTGGTTATTATTTAACTGCGGAGGAACAACCCCTACTTTTTGCAAAAGCACATGCTGCAATTCATAGTTGGCTGTCAATATAGGCATATCCCAATACTTTTTTTCAAACACCAGTGCATACTCTCCGGTTCTTTTTACCGGCCGGCAACGCAATACCCTTTCATATTCTGTTATGTCCGGAATGCTATAGGAAAATCGCACGGCATGAGGCTTAACTTTAGTCAGCAGTAATCCATCCAGCTCATGTACCGTAAATACCATAAACAAGTCCATCGTATGCCGGAATGGCAATGAAGGCGCCTTCGCTTCATCCTTAAAAGGAATAAAGCGAATCGTGAAGTGGTGTTTTGATTGTTCCACTTCTATCCGGAACAGGGCTGTAAGCAGGTGAGCAAGGGCAGCGGCATGCGTAACCGCCTCTCCGACGGTGCTGCTACTTTTAACAATCTCTCCGACGATTCCCAAAGCAGCCAATTGTAATGATTCTCCAAAATGTAATCCAAATAAAGGGTCTTTACTAAGATGGCCGGCATTATACCAAAGATCATGCAACTGCTTTTGAGTTAAGACCACATCCTCCCGCTTTAAAAAGGTCTTCAGATCAATCCCTGAAAGCTTACATAATTGCTGGGGAGCAACATCTTTTTGTGCAGCATATGCCAGCATTCCCAGCACCAAACTTTTCTGTTGATTAGCCATACTATAAAGTTACTATCAAATCTTTTCAAAAAACAGGCTGTCGTAAAATGGTAATTGTTTGTCGTGTTAAGATAACTCCACTGGCACTGCCCTCCGGTAATTTTACAGTAAAATAAAACACCATGAAAGCGATACTATTTTCCGTGGCATTACTGGTTACACTTATCTCAACAAGTGATGCACAGCAGGTAAAAGAAACAGCCGTAATAAATCATCCAATCAATATTCACCACTTAAAAACAGAAAAAATGGAAAATCAGGCAATCAATGTAGTGACTACTTTTTTAACCGCAGTTCAACAAGGTAATACTGAAAAGCTGGGCACTTTACTGCACCCGGAAGTACAATGGGAACAACCAGGAAATAACCGCTTTTCAGGCACCAAGAAGAACATTACGGAAGTATTCCAAATGGTAGGAGGCATGTTTGAAGTGGCCGCCAATACCCTCGCTTTGACCAACATTCAGGTAGTGGCGGTTAATGGCAACAGCGTAGCCTGTCTTATTCACTGGAATGCAGCGCAGCCTACCGGAAAAATATTAAACGTAGATAACATTGATGTATACACCGTAGAAAATGGTAAAATAACAAACGCTAAGGTCTATTCAGCAGACCTTAATCAGGAAGATGATTTCTGGGGGAAATAAATATCATTACTATTTGTTAAGGGGGAACCAAGCGGCTCCCCCTTATTCAATTGATGGCTGATTATCTGTCCTGCTAATTCTTCCTACTCTGGTCGGGCCAAAGTGAAAACCTTACCGTATTTGATAATTGAAGTAGATTTGCATCTACAAAATTGACAATAGCACCATGAGAGTAGCAATAAACGGCTTTGGCCGTATAGGAAGAATCACCCTGCGCAGGTTACTCACTAAGGAGGGGATATCGGTAGTAGCTATCAATGACCTGACAGACGCGGCTACACTTGCACACTTATTTAAATATGACTCCATACATGGTATATACCCAGGGGAAGTAACCGTTGAAAATGACAATGTACTGGTGATAGATGGACATCACATTCCGGTATTATCCTTTCCTTCGCCGGAACAGCTACCCTGGAAAGCATTACAGGTAGACATAGCGATTGAATCTACCGGTAAGTTTACCACCCGTGCTAAAGCAGCCATGCATATCAACGCTGGGGCCAAACAGGTGATATTATCAGCCCCCTCCTCTGAAAAGGATATCCCCACCGTAGTTTTAGGTGTAAATGACCATCAGATAGACTTGCTCTCCCCTATTCTTTCCAATGCGTCGTGCACTACCAACAACGTAGCCCCTATGCTAAAAGTGCTGGATGATAATTGGGGAGTATTAGACGGGTATATCACCACTGTACATTCCATGACAGGAGACCAAAGCCTACACGATGCCCCCCACAAGGACTTACGTCGTGCCCGTGCCGCTTCTGCCTCCATCATACCTACTACCACCGGAGCAGCTAAAGCAGTTACTACCATATTCCCACACCTGGATGGCAAAATCGGCGGAGCAGGTATCCGGGTACCTGTATTAAATGGTTCACTCACTGACTTCACCTGTACCCTAAGCAAACCTACCACAGTGGAGGAGATAAACATGGTCTTTAAACAAGCTGCGGACGGTTTTCTGAAAGGGATTTTAAAGTATACCACAGATCCTATTGTATCAGTAGATATATTGGGCAACACTTATTCCTGCACTTTTGATGCGCCTTTAACTTCTGTTGTGGGCGGATTAGTAAAAGTAGTGGGTTGGTATGACAACGAATATGGTTATTCCAGTCGTATGGCCGACCTGATAGCGCGTATTAAAACACTTCAACAAAGCGTATAAAACTATACCCCCTGGTGATGAGCGGATGTTGCTCACCACCAGGGGGTATAAATATCTTCTCATACTGTTATTGCAGCGAGCGAGTCGGGATTTGTAATTGTTTTACGCTATCCATTTCTTTTTGCAGCGCATTTTTCAGGTCATTTACCTCTGTAAGTGTAAAGCCGCCTCTGATCGATAAGCGGCCACCAGATATAGGGCTGGTAATTGTAGGGGCCATCAGCAATCTGTTGTTTACGATAATAGCAGCTTGTTTGCCCTTCATACGGGTAGTAAACGCAGTAAGCTTTTCCTTTCCCTCAGCATCCATTTTCATGACTAACGCCGGCAGCCCATTCACATCGGTTTCACTACTTACTTTTTCTATATAACTCACATTAATATCAGGGGTGGTAGCTACATATATCCTTTTGCCTGATATCCTGTCTTTAAAAACATAAGTGCTCTTTCTTACCACGGTATAGATACCGGAAGGCGCCTTTTCCTTTGATTGGGCCTGCAGGCAAATAGTGCTTCCTAAAAGCAATAACCCAATGCCTGCAATGCACTTAAAACACCTCATGTAAAACCATCTTTATGGTTTCAAAGATAGGGGTTTTGAGGCTGTTTACAGGATTTACCAAAGCGATTTTTATTACCTGAAATAAGAATGGGATAATTATCCTTCAGGCAACTATCCCATTCATATTTTCAGCATCAACTTTCTTACATTTTCATCAGCTTAAGCCTGTATTTACCATCGTCTATTACAACCATGTACAATCCGGCAGGTAATGTGCTTACATTAATACTATTTCCTCTCTGATAGTCCTGCTTTACATATACCAATGCTCCTGATTGATTATATATTTTTACCTGATGTACATATCCTGAAAGCTGATCAATCTGGAACTGGCTAATTACCGGGTTAGGAGTAATACGTACAGCTGATGCCTCATCAGGTACACCAGGAATTCCTGTAATAAGTCCTGACGCCTGCAAAGTATCACTATAAAATTTACGGCCTTGTTTATCAGACATGTTCAAGCGGTAGTATACATATATGGCCTTGGGAATATCATCCGCAAAAGAATAGGCTTTGTTTACATTAGAAGTACCGGCAGCTGGTATTACCCCGGCTTTTACCCATACCAGTTTGTCCAGGCTGCGTTCCACGGTATATTCTTTCATATCCTTCTCAGCCCTGGTAGCCCACTGTAGTTCCAGCTTATTTTGTTTAGGCGTAACATTAAATGAGGTTAAGCGAAATGGTATGGTATACAAAGTATCCGGAATGCCTTTTACACCATCACTATAATGATGTAATCCGTTCTTCCCTTCTATATTTAGCCGGTAATAAACGGCCTTTGTTTGTATTTCAGTATCCGTAAACTTATAGGTGCTGGTTTTGGTGGCATTTCCTACTGCT
Organism: Chitinophaga sp. H8; assembly: GCF_040567655.1. Lineage (NCBI taxonomy): Bacteria > Pseudomonadati > Bacteroidota > Chitinophagia > Chitinophagales > Chitinophagaceae > Chitinophaga > Chitinophaga defluvii. Next base: position 370,162 of record NZ_JBEXAC010000002.1, read on the forward strand.
GCTACTTGTCCTAACTTTTTCCAATTCAATGAATCCGCACTCCGTTCTATAATAAATTGCAACATATTTTTTTCTATACTCGTAGACCAATCCAGTTGCAGTTTATCCTCCTGGGGAGTAACCATAAAGGAAGCTAACCGGAAAGGTTTGGTATACAAGGTATCCGGAATTCCTTTTACACCATCACTATAATGGTGCAATCCATTTTTCCCTTCTATGTTCAACCGGTAGTACATGGGCTTAGATTGTACTTCATTATCTGTAAATTTATAGGTACTGGTTTTGCCAGCATTTCCTACTGCTGCTACCTGGCCTATCTTTTTCCAATCCAGCGAATCCGCACTCCGTTCTATAATAAATTGCAGCATATTTTTTTCTATACTCGTAGACCAATCCAGTTGCAATTTATCCTGCTGGGGAGTAACCGTAAAGGAAGCTAACCGGAAAGGTTTGGTATATAAGGTGTCCGGAATTCCTTTTACGCCTTTACTATAAGAGCGATTACCATTCTGTGCTTCCATGTTCAGACGGTAATACACTGCCTGGGATAAGATTTCGGTATCCTTGTAGGTATAAGTGCTAGTCGTAACAGCATTTCCCACTGCAGCCACCTGTCCTAATTGTTTCCAATTCAACGAATCGGTACTTCTTTCAATAATAAACTGGGCCATGTTTTTTTCTTTGCCCGTGGACCAGTCCAGTTGTAGTTTATCTTCTACCGGCTTTACTGTAAAAGCTGTCAATGCAATTTCTTCTTTACATAATGTTTCCACTACACCAGCCGCCACTACCCTGTTAAATAATAACCGGTGTCCATCATTATTCAGGTGCACCCCATCCCCACTATCATATTGCTGTAACAAAGAATCTTTTGGGGTGGCAATGCCATTCCAGAAATTTATTGACTTATCACCAAAGTAAGTAAGGATCCAATCGCGTATTCCGGTAAGTAACTGCACCTGCGTAGTATTCAACCCTCTTCTTGGTTGTGTGGTAGTAACCCACACTTGTACCCCCTGGGCATTGGCAAGCGCTACAATTCTTTTGTAATTATCCTGCTGCTCTGAAAGCGGGATATTGTTGGCAGGATCATTACTTCCCAGATTAATAATAATTACATCTGGCTTATAAGAGAGCGCCTTGGTGATATTGTATGCTGGGTCAGGTAATGGCCGGCCTGCGGGCGGAACAAAATCATTCTCACTAAGATGGTAGGTGGTATAACCGTACTTAGCTATATTGATTAGTTCGCTCGCAGGATTGAGTCCTTTCAAATATTCATCAAAGTATAGCTGAGCCCATCCTTTTTTAAACGTGGCACCATATCCTTCTGCTGTGGATGACCCCATTATTACTACACGATATGGGTTTTTACAAACTTGTGCATATACACATAGGCTAAACGCTGAAAAAAAAATCAGCAACAATATTTTTCTCATGAAGAACTAACTTAAGAACAACTACAGGGATATACATTCTCGGTATAAGGTGGTAAATATATGCAATTTCTTGTATAACCTCCTTATCTTATTAAAATGGTCATTTCCGATAAGGCTAAACGAAAAACAGGCGATGCTCTACGAGCACCGCCTGTTTTTCATATTTAAACTAATCAAATATGTTATTCACTTAACTCCAGCCAACGCATTCCTTTTTCATCCAATAGTTGTATAATCTCGCCGATCCGGAGTGTAAGCGGTTCCAGTTTATCAAAAGCAATTTCTCCGCTGGCCAGTTTTGTTTCAATATCTTTCTTTTCTGCTTCCAGCTTTTCAATTTCCTGTTCCAGTAATTCAATTTCCCGTTTTTCCTTAAAAGACAGTTTACGGGTTTTATTTTCTGCTACTTGCTGAACAGGCGCTTCTATGGGCTTTTCTACCGGTTTTACTTCTTTTTTGCTATCTGCCCTCTCTCTGTCCTGATCTTTCTCCCACTCACGGTATTGGGTATAGTTGCCAGGAAAATCCCTTATTTCCCCATTTCCTTCAAATACAAACAGGTGATCCACCAGCTTATCCATAAAGTAACGGTCATGGCTAACGATAATGATACAGCCCTGGTAATCCAGCAGGAAATTCTCCAGGATACTCAGCGTCGGCAAATCAAGGTCATTGGTAGGCTCATCCAGTACCAGGAAGTTAGGGTTACGGAATAGTATAGATAACAGGTGCAACCGCCTTTTCTCTCCTCCACTAAGCTTGGAAATGTAGGTATACTGTTTTTCCGGGGGAAAGAGGAATAATTCCAGGAACTGGGCAGCACTCACTTTAGTACCATCCGCCAGGGGGAAATTTTCCGCAATATTCTTTACAAACTCAATAATCCTCATATCCTCCTTAACCACCAGCCCCTGCTGCGAATAATCACCGAAAATAATCGTTTCCCCAACATTGATTTTGCCGGAATCGGGCTGTTCCAGACCCAGTAGCATATTTATAAAGGTAGATTTACCCACCCCGTTTTTGCCCACTATCCCAATCCGTTCTCCTTTTGCGAATGTATAGTCAAATCCCTTGGTAATCACCAGATTGCCAAAAGACTTGTATACTTTTTTTAATTCCAGGATCTTCCCTCCCAATCGGGACATTTTCACATTCAGCTCCAGTTGCTGGTTTTGCAATCTGGTTGTAGCTTTTTCCTTCACATCATAAAAGGCATCAATCCGGGATTTGGATTTGGTGGTACGGGCTTTGGGTTGTTTCCTCATCCATTCCAGCTCTTTCCGGAAGGTATTCCGGGCTTTTTCCACACTGGCTCTTTCACTTTCTTCCCTGGCCGCCTTTTTTTCCAGGTAATTCAGGTAATCACCTTTATATACAAAGAGTTGTTCCTGATCAATTTCCAGGATCTCATTACATACGTTATCCAGGAAATAGCGGTCGTGCGTTACCAGCAGCAGGGTTACCTTTTCCTGGTCCAGGTAATTTTCCAACCATTCAATCATGGCTACATCCAGGTGGTTGGTAGGTTCATCCATGATCAGCAGGGTATGCTTATGCTCAAAACCTATGTCTATCAACACTTTAGCTAATGCCACCCGCTTTTGCTGCCCTCCTGATAACGTACTCATGATACGGTCCAGGTGGTGTATATTCAGCTTTCCCAGGATTTGCTTCACTTTGGTATCAAAGTGCCAGGCATTCAGATCATCCATCCTGGTGATCGCCTCTGACAGTTTATCCACGTCAGGTTCCGGGCCTTCTTCATCAGTTAGCAGTTCATATTCTTTAATGGCATTCAATACTGGGTGGGAGTGGTCAAAAATGTTTTCAATTACCGATTTTGACATATCAAAATCAGCCTGCTGGTCAAGCATTACAACAGTTACGCCTTTGTGGATCCATACTTTCCCTTCGTCAGGGGTCTCTTTTCCGCATAAAATACGCAGCAAAGTAGATTTACCAGTGCCATTCAGTGCCACCAGCGCAATTTTATCCCCTTCTTCTATATGAAAAGAAATATTATTAAATAATGGCTTAACGCCATAGGATTTTGTTAATCCTTCAACCGTTACATAATGCATCCGGCGAAGTTAAAAGGATAATTTTAATTAAAAGTGGGAATCCCATTAAGAATATTGAATAAAAACGGGGAACTTATTACTTTTTTTTGTACATTCAATAACGCATTTATACCAGATATTTATATGATTAATCCTATCATAGGTATCCAGGTAGATTGCACATAAGAATATCCTATAGTAAAACCTTTCAGAGCACTGTTTCAGGCAGTGTAGTATCTGTGTAGCACCGCACAAAAAGAAAGATCTAAAAGGTTTTAATATCTCCCTTACCAATGAAACAGTCATTATCCTGTTTGTTATCTGTATTGGCGGCTACTTGCCTGCTTTAAGTATACAAGTAGCTGTAATATAGGCTCATATATAACTACAGCTAGTAGATGGGATCGGCCTTTATCCATTTTTGATCTTGTTCCCCTTATTCCCAATAACGCAAAAAAAGCCCTCCGTCTGCGCGGAGGGCTTCCTTGTATAGCTAATAATTGCTTTAAAAATCATAGTAGAGTTGACGGAAGGAGCTTCTCAATCCAAAGCTGAAAATGAGGTCTGTACTTTTACCTATATCATTTTTCACCTGCCGGCCAGCTAATGACATTTCCAAACGAAGGTTGTACTTAGGATTAAGTACATATGCCACTGTACCTTGTGCATACAACAGATCTGTTTTGATACCTTGAGCTATTTTATTGCCATAATCTTTTGCCCGGAGGTCATAAGATTTCGAGATATCTCCCCCATAACTTGTTTTTGCATCAGGATCCAAGCCATACTGGGAATACATTAACTCTCCCCTGGCATACCAGCGCTTTAAGCGATAAGTAGCAATGCCCAGCACTTCATAAAAATTTGCACCTAAGGGGTGTGCCAGCGACTGATTGTAGTGTTCATAATTAATGAGAGTGGTATTATAGGAATAAGTAAAAGGCCTTACCAGGTTAAACTCTCCCTGCAGGTCTAATTTATTTACTTTGAACACATCAAAAGAGCGGAATCCAAGTTGGGTGGACCATTTATTTGCCCACCAGCCTTTGCCTCCAAAAAATTCTTTCAGCTTAAATTCATCCAGTAATAATTGCCCGTAAATAGTAGTTTTCGGTAACATTTTATACTTCAGGTTCATCCCTACCAGGGCATTATCTGATGACCCGGCGGAGAACTCGGCCGGGCGGAGATAAATGATAGGATTCATATAACTCCAGTCAAATCCTCTTTTACGTCCGGTAGAGTCAGCATCAGGCCAGATAACCGCATCAAATAATCCTATTGTCAACTTTTTGCTTACATTCCAATCCAGGAAGTGGAAAACACCCCATTTTTTAATATACCCCATATCACGGTATGCCTGAGAGAAATCCTTGCTGTGTAAGTCCATAAACTGGGCCCACATGGAGGTATATTGCACATTTCCGAGAGTTCCTGTTACTTTTAAATATGGATAGCTAAAAGAAATATCTGACAACAATAGAGAGCGGTAGCCATCTCCTATCATATTTTGCCCGTATCCCATTGTAACATTGAGATACTTATTAGGGGTGAAGGATAATAATGCTGAGGCATAGTTGTAATCAAACCCTTTGCCTTTGTTGTAGTCCTTCACCTCTCCCTGACCTGGCACTACCCTTTGATTTCGGATATAGCTATCCAGGTAGTACGGAAACACGCCTTGATTTTCATAAAAAGAGGATTCAAAATAAAAATTCTTTCCAATATTGGCCTGTATTCTTGCTCCTCTTGTATTTAACCAGGTGTTTTTGCTGCCATTACGGGTTTTACCGATCTGAAAATCAGGCAAAAAGTCAATAAATACATTATAATCCTCATTTCTGAACTCTAATAAATGTTCCCTGAAGAGTTTCCTGTATAGCAAACTACGTTTAGTGGTATCAGGATTAGTATATATGGTACTTGTGTCCTCATGGAGGATGGGGCCCAATGCCGTATGATGATTAACGGTATCCATATACAGTTCCCTGATATTCTGGGAGTGGTAAGGAGCAATAACCGGGAGTTTTTCCTGGGCACTGGTTACAATGGATAGCAGTAAAACTGCTGATAGCATTAAAATATGCTTCATTAAATAAGTATTTGGTGATCCGATTAACAATGTAATTTGACCATAAATATACTTCCGATATGTAGTATATTAAATTGATTGGAAATAATCTTCTATATTATTAATATAAGATCTCAATACTGCAAAACAGCATCTTATATCATTAATACCAAATTATATAAACTTACAAATAATGTTTTTTAAATCCATTTATAGTATAAAATATAAAGTTGATGATTGAAGCTGAAATACTAAGTCGCTCCACCCGTCTATATACTAACCACTGATACCATGCAGCTCTTTTTTTATCAGAAGAGATTCCTCCATTCCTTCTACGGTAAAATGCCAGAGGTTCTTCTATCCCAAGCATACTTTTTTCTCCTTCACAATTCTTGGCAATTTCCAGCCACAATACATAATCCTCTCTACCCCATCTTCGCAAAATGGCCTCAGGCAATCCTGAATAATAATCCTCTGAAATAGGCTCTAGAAAATAATGTTTTCCTAGTTTATCTACATTGTAGATAACTGTTAAACAACCAATATCACAGCCTCTTAGCAATTTTTTATAGTTGGTATGAGAAGGAGTTTTTAAAGTCTTTATGAAATTACCAGATTCATCAATAATACTGTAAGCTGTAAAAGAAAAAACTGCATTAGTTTCCTGCATCTTCTTAATCTGCTTTTCCAACTTGTTTTTCTCCCAAGTATCATCACTATCCAAAAAGGCTATAAAGTTTCCTTTAGCTATTTTAGTTCCAATATTTCGAGCTGCAGCAGCACCACCATTCATTGGCGCTTTTACAACCTTTATTCTTGCATCCCGGCTTTCAAACTGTCTTGCAAGTTCTAAAGTATTATCCATTGAACAATCATCTACAGCTATTAGCTCCCAATTATCATAAGTCTGTGCTATTACAGATTCTAATGTTTCTGATAAAAAATTTTGAACATTAAACATTGGCGTAATTATGGAAACTAACACATTCATTTCATTAACAATATTAATTTCAAAACTCTTTTAAACTCCTGACCGTAAATACTTACCCTATCTTAAAAAGAACAATAGGAAAGATTGCTCATAAACTTACAAAGTATCAATAACTGAATTATTATTAACCGTCATTATTGATTGAAAAATGTAATCAGTTGTATCTCGAAACTAATTCGTCCCGATTTTAAATTTAACCTTACTAATTTTATTATTCTGCACTCCATTTGTATCTCCTTCTTTTCCAGCATTCAATCTTGCGTTAACCATTTTTTTATCCCCCCCATTTATTACCTTTATTCCAAAAGAATATTTATCATCAGATATCCCCTGGATATCATTATATGAAATATTATGGTTTTCACTTGATTGTAATTGTATCCCAAACACCATATCCCCTGCAATGTTATTATTAGTGACATTTATGCCACTTGATTCAAATACTAATGCCCCTATTGCATTTCCTTTTCTACTAGTTTGTATCTGGATATCATTTTTATTAAAAGTATTGTTCCTCGAATGAAAACTCACTAAACCAACTCGTACTTGTTTAATGGTATTATTGTAAAACTCATTTTCAAAGGCTCCGAAATAAGCCCCTACACCTTCTGCTGTTCCAATTATTGTATTTTTAAACACTTTATTATCATAACACAGTGCGTGAATAAAAATCCCCCCCTCATTTGAACTACCTACACCATGCCCAATTATTTTATTATCTGAGATAATATTGCTGGATGATGACATTAGAATTATTATTGCTGCATCTCCACCGCGTACATAATCCACAGTATTGTTAATAACCTTATTCTCTTTAGAAAAATTTTCTATATTAATTGCACGATTTTCGCTAGTGTTGATGACACACCCTCGAATTAAACATTTATATGCCATATGGCTGAATAATATCCCCCCCCTTCCTTTTATATTAAGATTATCGGCCGTTACTTCTTTGGGTTCCTCAAACATAATAGCATAAGGCGCAGTTTGATTATCTATAGCGAAATTACTTATAACTACATTTTCTGCCCCTACTTGCAGTCCGACTGTTGCTGAAGCATTATATGAAAATTTTAATGGGCTATCAAGAGTTAATACATTTCCACGCTTCTCCTTTACGATAAAAAGTTCTTTTCTCGCCATCTCGTTCTCTTCAGAATTCCATGAATCTTTAGCTTTAGAATCTTCCAATATAGTCCAACTATCTTTTTTATTATTGTATACATATATAAGCTGCCCGGGTACAATATTACTTGCATCTATTAACTGCAAAAACGAACTTCCCTTTATCGCATCTTCTTTTAGTTGAGTGACCTTAGCATTTGGTACTATTTCATTATTATAATTTTCCGTATAATAAAAAGATTTTGACCCATTCTTAAGTATTCGTAATGTTCCCTTCTTAAACACTAACAAGCTTTTTTCCCCCTCACCTTTAACCTTAACATTAGAATTCACCCAAAGATCTCCATTAATAATATATTTTCCCGCTGGTATAAGGCATGTGCCTCCATTAGCAGCAACTCTGTCAATACAAGCCTGAAAAGCAGGGAGATCATCACTACTGTCATCCCCACGAGCTCCAAAACTTAACACACTCAATACACTATCTTTTATGAATTCATTTCCATTCCCCAAAAATTCTTCAGGATGCTTATTAACAGCATTCGCATATACATCCATTCTAATTATGTTAGAAGCAGCTATAGCTTCCATTACAAATACACAACTAGTAATTAAACAGATTGCAATTGCAACCATTGCCTTTTTCATACAATAATAGTACTGGTAGAAATACATTTTATTGAGATTTAACTTGATAAAAAACTAAATACCTAAAATCTATTCAACTACTTACATACTCTACAACAAACTCATTGAATGTTCATCATTATTATTCCATTTTACAATCATATACTTCCCATAACTTTCGAGCATATTCCCTTTCATTGAGTTCTGCTTCAACTTCCTTCTTTGCTTCCACAAAGTTTTTATCCAACTTGCTATAACTTTTCATACAATAATAAATTTGCTCCGCGAGGCTTTGCATATTATCACTTGCAAAAGTAACACCACATTTAAACCTCTCTACTGCTTCCAACATCCCCCCATGTCCTGCCACCAAAGGTAGAATATTTAGTGCTATAGTCTCTATCACGAATAATGAAAAACTCTCATAGCATTTTGATGGCAAAACAGCAACTTTTGCACTATTTATTTCTGAAATAAGGGCTGCTTGTTTCAAAAAAGGTATAAACTCAATAAAATCAACGCCTTTTTCCCGAGCAAGCGAGATTAAATATTCTCTTTCTTTACCATCACCAATCAGTTTAACCCTAATTGGAAGTTCATTAAAGTATAACATCTTATATTCACTCAAGGCAGTTATTAAGAGATCCCAGTTTTTCTCTTCTGAAAGTCGGCCATAACTAACAAGCAAATCTTCTTTCTTCTCAACCGATGCTCTTTGCTTTAAAAATGTATCACTAATGGGATTCCGAATAGTTTGAATAGAACTAGTATCATTAATACGCGAAGACAGTGTATTCTTTAAGAAATCAGAGGGTGCAACTATACTATCAATTACTCCACGATTATAAAAAAAGTCAGCAATTAAAGCTGTTATTCCTTTCCCCAAAGAATGAAGAATACCTCCCCGACTACAATGCCTATAAAATATCTTATATCTGTATTTATCCTTAGCACAATCAATACAACGCTTATTGAGGTGATAGTCGTATCCTGAAAAATTAGAACATACACGTTCAAAGGTATGCAATGTCTGAATCACCCGGACAGCTCTTTTTTTCTTATACACGTATATGGCGTGAAGAATTGCAGGAGATAGATTAGCGTAATGTTGCAAGTGAATTATATCTGGCTGAATCTCAAAAAGGAATTTTTTTAGCTTCCTAAAATTTCTCCAAGAATAAATATTTCCTAAAACAGTTTCAGCTCCTGAAGAAGTTGCAAGATCAAGATCAACATTAAGTGAGCTTTTCCCTTTTTTGGAAACAACATAATTTATACATCTGTTTTTATATTCTTCCCTATTAAGCACGCTAATTGTATTCCGAAATACAATTTCTGCTCCTCCTTTCTCCATTCCTTCAGATATATGTATTATCTTAATCATTAGACATATTATTTCTTTCATCCTTTAGATAGCCCACACCAATCAATAAAACCATTAATTCAACAGTTGGCATAAACCCTATGACTTCTCCTTTATAATGTAAAACGAATAACAAAACTAACAGTCCCCCCCAAAAGATGCAGTCATTGTATCTTTGAGTTGTAAAACTTGATCTTATGCATATACCCAATGGCTTTAAAAAAAACACCATCTGATACAAAATCAATATTATCTGTCCAATCAGACCATAGTATAGAATATGCCTCATGTAACCAGCATCAGTATACATATAATAACTACCATTGAGGCCAATGTACTTTCCCTCCCCGAAAAAAAATGTCTGGACACTAATTGGAAAATACATTTCCGAAAGAATATCAGTCGATTCTGTTGTAATACTCCCCTGGTCCAGATAGCTGTACAAAAATTCGAAAGCAAAAGGCAATAGCTTATCAAATAATAGCTCACGTATATTAGAAGGCAATAATAACAAAACTACTTGCACACCTAAAAGAGAAATAATAAGCACTTTTAGGAAAGAAAAAAGTTTAAAGGTAAAGGGTTTTAAATATAGTATCATAGCTATTAATGTTAAGCCCAAGCCTATAAATCCAGTTCTCCCTGCAAAAAAAGTTCCTATTATCAAAATCAAAAAAAATAAAATATTTTTAATTTTAATCTCGGTCCGATCTATGTCAATGATGAATTTGGTATATATCAAAAAGCAAACAGCGTAGCCAGTAGATAAGTCAAAAAAAGGATTTCCGGAAAGTGCAAGTGCCCGTATTCCTCCGTAATCCCTTCTTGAAATAGATTCCTTTTGAAAAAAATGAATCAAATCTGCAAAAGGAGGAAAAATAAAACCCAAAACCTGAATAATTGATTGGATTACAAAAATACAGACTATTAGTTTGGCTGCAGTCCTAAAGTTTGATTTAGTATTATCCTTTAGCGGCCCTAATAAAATTGGTAAACAATAAATCAATATAATAAGTAGAGAAAATTGAAGAATAAATGCCTTTAATATCCCAAAATCAAACGTGAGATGCAGAATTGGAGGAAATGTCGAAACTAGGATCACAATGCCCAAACCTATTAGTATATGCACATTATACTTTAATGAAAAATAGGAAACTGCATTTTTTTTTGTAAGAAAATAATATATGCTTGCCAGTAAAAACGATACAATTGCAGAATTATATACAACTGGAACTGGAAAGTTAAAAATGATTAGGAAAGATATTATCACTTGGAATAAAAACATCAAAGCTGATATTTACGCATAATAAAAGCATATATTCCTACATAAAAATAGGAAGAAAAGATAGATTTAACTACTTGATATGGCCGCTTTTTTGCATTCGTATAGAATAAGAATGCTATAAACCTAATCGCCAGATACTTTTTAAGATAACTCCTATTAATGCCCTGGTTTTTTACTGCATATTTTATTACCTTATCATACAGTTTAATTAGATCTGAAACATCTGCATCTACAACTTCTATAACATCCTGCTTTGCCATGCTGCAAGAATATAAAGATAATTCTTCATCAGAAAGCTGAAGCCCTGCCTTGGAAATCGCAGATCTGTAAATAGCCTTAAGCACCACCCGCCTTGAGCTTCTGTTTCTGTTAGAAACCTGTGTAAGGCTTTGAGCGTTAACTCTGTACCTCAAAAGGATTTCTGGAATATTAGCCGCTTTGGTATGCTGTAACATATTGATCCATAATGCATGATCTTGGCCAATAGTAAACTGTTCTTCGTACTGCAAATTATGTGCAGACAGAACGTCCCTTCTGATAAGTACACCAGGATGAAAAAATGCTGAAGCAGTAAAAATATAAGCTCTTATTCTTTCATCTGAAATAGGTTGAATACCTCTACCTATAATTCTTTTATCATCAAATTCCTCTATAAATGAGCCAAGAAGTCCAATCTCTGGATGTGTCTCCATATACGCTACTTGTTTTTCAATTCGAAGCGGACAAGCAATGTCATCTGCATCCATTCTAGCAATATATTTACCATTGCATAAAGAAATTCCCTTGTTAAGTGTATTGACTAATTTTAAATTCCGTTCATTTCTAACTAGCTTTATCCTGCCATCTAATGCAGAAAGCTCTTGTATAATATCAAGTGTATTATCTGTTGAGCCATCATCAATTAGGAGAATCTCCAATTCAGGATAAGACTGATTCATAATTGATTCAATAGCCTCCCGCATAAACATGCTTGAATTGAAGCAAGGGATTATAACGGAAACCATGGGATATATCTTCATATCATCATATTGTTAAAATTGATAATAGTTTATTTAATTAGCGCAACAATGCTTTAATTGCCTTATCATATAGAGTACGATTAAGAAAAATCCATCTGTGATTACGCCATAAATATCTTAATACCAAATTTATTTGACCTCTTCTCCGACCCCAATCCAACATAATGATTAACCAATGAATCATCATTTTTTTCCGCCATTTATACAGTTTTTCATAGTCAGCTCCCAGGTGCTTAGCTTCATTATATACTCCATCAATCCACAACATATTCTTATCAAAATCCGGTAACCCTTTCTTTCTAATAGTGTTATTTTCATGTCCTACCCATACAGCTGATACTCGCTTTGATAGTAATACATCCCCATATAATGCCAATCTTAATATTGATTCCATATCAGATGATTCAATATTATATCTATAGAAATCTATTGCTATCGCTTTTCTTCTATTATAAAGTGTAGTAAGATGGGAGAAATGTTTATAGCTTAAAAAATTAAAGATGTAGTCTTTGCCATCCAAAAGCAATTCTTCCTTTAGAATATTTGGCAAATCAACCTCACCATTCTCGTCTAACCTATCAAATTCTTTACGCTTTCGTCCAGTCTGTATAAATATTATTCGTTCGCTATTATAATATTGAATACGTGAAATTCCATAACTTATAAAGGTGTTGTCACAATAAAAATCGTCACCATCAAGATTAACTACCCATTCACCACTAGCCAGGTTTGTTAGTGTATGTTTATAGTTTGCAACACGTCCTATGTTTATTTCATTTTTATAATATTTAAGTCGTTGATCGTGTAGATAACCAGCGACCACTTCTCTTGTATTATCAGAAGAACAATCATCCGAAACAATTATTTCCAAATTCAAATAATCCTGAGCCAAAGCACTTTCTATAGCACGGCAAATAAAACTTGCCTGGTTATAGGTTGGAATCATTATAGTAACTCTAGGATTTGTTAGCGCCATCTTTATTAATTAACAAGAGGTTCAAAATAAAATTCTTTATATCAGAATTAATTAGAAAAATATGATTAAGCAGTAATAACAAAAAAAAGTACAGTGTTATTCCAATTCCTAAAATTACGTACCAATTACTAAAAAGAGATGTTGCAAATTTGACGCCTATACTTATTGCAAGATTGAAAAGAATAATGCCAAGAAGATATCTCAAGACTCGTTTATACTCAATAAAAGGAAATAGCTTTAAGGTATAGATATAAAAGATAAAAATACTAAGAATGCTTACACTTAACATTGCTAGGGGATAACCTATGTAGCCATACTGTTTCAACCCCCCATATATAAGCACAATCCTTAATACATTTCCAATGATCTGATAAATAAATGAATATTTTATTGTTTGAGTAGTTGCATATAGTCTTGCACTAATTGCATCCATACAAACAAAGGGAAGCATAATTACAAAATATTTAAAAAAATCTGCCGTTACCGAAATCGCCTTACTATCAAAAGCTCCTCTACTATAAAGTATTGAAATCATTTCTTCAGAAAAAATGAATGATATTGAAGCTAGAGGGGTAATAATAAAGAGCAACAATTTTATTGTTCTTATATATGAATTATTTAACTCTTCCAAATTACCTTTAGAGTATGATTCATTGAATTTAATATTTACTACAGTAGAAAACTGCGATGTAATAAAAGTGGTTGGCAAATCAGCAATCCTTTTACCATAATTCAATGCTGCAATTACACCAGCATTAAACCCACTTAATAAAAACAATGGAAAATAAGTTGCAAGAGTAGTAGCTAAATTTCCACATTGTGCAAAAAAGATATTTTTCCATACCTCTTTTTCAATTTTTGTCTTCTCATATTTGAAACTCCAACCCAATTGTTTCTTCATCAAATAACAAAGTAGCACTAGATTCAAGAGGTTTGCAAATATAGTCCCCAAAAGCACACTTGAAATATCTAAACTTTTATGAAACAAAATAATAAAGAGTAAGATAAATATGCTATTAATCAATCCTGCAATTGAAGGGATCGTGAAAAACTTATATGAGAAAAGGATATCTGTTAGAAATGTATTAATTACGGTCAAGAAAAAAAAGGGGACAGATAGTAAAACTACTGTTCTGTTTTCGCTCAATAATTTCAGTTCAAACCTTGAAAAGGCACTGAATATCTCAATAGGAAAAGATATTATAATAAAAGATATAACCAAGCAAATCAATGAAAAGAAATACAAAAAGAAATTTAAGAACTTCATTGCCATTTCCTTGCTTACCTTTTCCCGATACTCCATTGCTTTTACAATAAGAACGGAGGAATCAATTGCAGTAAAAAAAAGAGCTAAAAATGTGAATGTTGAAATTACATAAAAGTATATATCAGTTTTTACTTGAGTTCCAAAATAGTAAGCGATAACTACTGTGTAGCCAAACGTAAATAGTTTACTGATCACATTAAGTGCAGAAGAAATCAGAATCCCTCTTTTATAAGATTCAACTCTTAGTAATATCATCCTTGCAATGTATAATATGTCTTAAACCATTCCACATATTTGTTCACTCCATCAAAAAGTGGTGTCGAAGGATGATACCCTGTATTCTTTTCTAACAGACTTGTATCAGCATAGGTAATTGTCACATCACCGGGCTGCATTGGGTACATATGCTTAACTGCCGGAACTCCCGTCGCCTCCTCAATACACGAAATAAAATCAGATAACCTAATAGGTTTGGAATTACCTATATTCATGATCCGGTATGGCGCACCCGTTGGAGAAGTTGCTTCTTCGTTAACAGGAAACGGAAGTTTTATTACACGAAATACTCCCTCTATCAAATCATCTATATAAGTAAAATCCCTTAACATATCTCCATTATTAAATACCTTTATCGGCTCTTTATTAATAATCCCTCTGGTAAATAAAAACGGAGCCATATCAGGTCTTCCCCATGGCCCGTATACTGTAAAAAAACGTAGGCCAGTACATTGAATACGATATAAGTGACTGTAAGAATGCGCCAATAATTCATTTGCTTTCTTTGTCGCTGCATACAAACTAATTGGGTAGTCAACACGGTCTTCTTCGGAAAATGGCACCTTTTCATTCAACCCATAAACACTACTTGAACTTGCATAGACCAGATGCTTAACATGGTTATGACGACAGCATTCCAGTATATTAGCAAACCCAACAAGATTACTATCAATATAGGCAAAGGGATTCTCTAATGAATAACGCACACCTGCTTGTGCAGCCAGATGACAAACGACCCCAAATTGTTCATTCGCAAATAATTCTGACATCCCCATTTTGTCCTCTATGCTCATCTTCACAAATTTGTAAGCAGGATACGTCCGACTTTGGGTAAATTTCCCCTCTTCAATCTGTGAAGCCATGATTCCAGTTTCTTGGAGTCTGGCATATTTTAAATCTACATCATAGAAATCATTGACATTATCCAAGCCAATTACTTCAAACTCCAGGTCCAACATTTTCTTTACCAGATGATATCCTATAAATCCAGCTGCTCCGGTTATTAGTACCTTCATTTAACAAAAATCGTTTAATATTTAGTGACAATGTAGCCTCATTCAAAAGCTCAAAATTAGACCAATAGAACTGTTTTAACAGAAGATCAGTACATAAAAATGTCCCTCTTGTCAGGACATTATCTCATTGTACATCTTCCGTACAATCAAACATAAAATAGTAATTAATACCCCTAAAAAACCTCCTATTATTAATGCTTTTAGTTTACCAATTTTCACTTTTTCCAATGGCAAGATCGGACCATCAACAAGTTGAATTACTGGAGTTTCCTGAGACATTGCAATCTTACTAAGCTCTAGATTTTTAACTACTTCCCCATACATAGTTTGAAGAACGAGTTTATCCCTCATTATCAACTCTGTATTCACTCCAGCTATTTGTCTGGCAGGGTTTACATTCATATCTTGTGATGCTGCGACAGAAAACGTCTTTCGATCCAATAATATCTTTAATGAATCTGCTTGCTCCTGTAGCCTATCCACATTGGACTTTGTTCTTTGAATTTTAGTATTAATATAAAAATCAGTGGCTTCTTTAACCAACCGCTCTGCGAATACTTTAGCAAACATTTCATTAGCTGCAGTACACCTTACGCGTATAAAACTTAATTTTTTATCCGGTTTATCAATATCCAAATTCTTTTTAAGAATATCTGCCTGAATTATATTAAGTAGGCTGTCCTGTAATAATGAAAATTTACTTCGGTTAAGACCAAGAGGGTATTTAATTGCAAGTAAAGTAGAATCGTCTTTCCATTTATTTCTAAGATTATTAAAATCAATGTAGAGTTCTGCCAGGCTTATATCTTCTCCTTTTATTCTAACAGGTGCAAGTAAGGTTCTCTCTAACATTACGCGAGACTTTAAAAACTCTAGAACATTATCTCCTTGAAATATTCCATTGCTCCCTCCTCCTAAATCAAAACCAAACTGACTGGCAAGCCCCATATATGCACTTAATGGATTACTATTATTATCTTCCACTACAAAGGTGACGCTTGCTTCAAATTTCGGTCTTACAATAAAAGCTATTGCAATGCCAATGGCTGCTCCAAGCAAACAAAAAAAACTAATTACTTTCCATTTACTCCATGCATATTTCCAGCATCCCTGTATTTTTAAAATAAGTTCCTTGAGGGATATCTCATCCACTTCCTTACTAGCACCAGGAGTTTTACCCATTTCTTCCATGTAAGTTTTCTTTGTGCTGTTATTTTACTTAATCTTATCCAATAAAGTCACAATAATCAATGCTACTGATGCTAATCCACTAGCAAATCCAATAGCTTCCTGTCCACTCAATCCTTTTTTTTCCTTTTTAGACGGTACATAAATTTCAGCTCCCGGCTTCACTTTAGGATAGCTATTAAAAAATAATACCTTTCGGGTATTCTTCACCTCACCATTTGCATATACAATATAACTACGTCTTCTAAGGGCAGAAGTCGTAAATCCGCCGGCACCACTCACGTACTCACGGAATGTGTATTTTTTATCAAACCTTACTTTCTTAGGAAAATATACTTCTCCAAACATTTGAACTGTTTGCAGCTTCTTCGGAATCTTGATGACATCCCCTTCTTCCAGTAATAAATCATATTTGGAACCCGGTTTCGCCATAATTTGCTCCAGATTGATACCCAACAACTGTTCCTTACGCTCTACAGTTCCTTTTACCCGCTCAATGTCAGAACTATCCTTCAGCTTATTATAAAAGACTTCCAGCTTATTAGTTAACAAAGCGCTGTCTCCACTATTAATAAATGTTTTACGCAATAAAACCGCTCCTTCAGGATAAGCTTCCGGTCTTAATCCTCCTGTACGCTGAATCAGTTGTGAGATACGTTCTCGCTTTGTATTAATAGTGTATAGACCAGGATAAACAACTTCCCCATCCACCTGCACATTTGCCTGTTCAGAGTAAGTTGGCGATTTCCGGATAGTTATCTCATCGAATGGTTGCAGCACAAAAGCTCCTGCTTCTGGATTACTCTTAAGGTCTGCTGAAATATCAAACCGCTGAATAATCGCTTTCATCGTATCATTGGGATCATAAGCACCGGTACGTATCCTCCTGGAAACTTCCACCTGGTTTAATGAAGCTGCATCCTTTAATCCGCCCGCAAGCAATATGAGATCCTCCAACCGCATACTGTCTGCATAATTGAAATACCCTGCCTGATTAACTTCACCAGTAATCTTTACCTGATATTCTTCCCTCAGTTCGAGCTTAGAAAAAATTACTACACTATCTTCTTTTTGCAATAGCAAGTTTTGCTTACCGGCTATAGCATCCTGTACATTAAAATTGATAATGGCAGGTGTAAAATCTGCCTGTAACCTCCGGATAATCCCACGGGAAAGAGAAGCTACCTCCTTTACGCCATCCGCTTTACCTATCAACGCTCCCACTGTCATATTACTCTCCAATGCATAATTCCCCGGATGAAATACAGCCCCAGTGATGGTCACCCGATTACTAAATCTGTTTAAAATGGAATCCACAAAAAACTGATCTCCTGATTTCAATTTGAAACCAGCCACTTCAGCAGCACTAATATTAATTACCTCCCTCTCCTTATTATTAACTCTGTAGGCTTTTATATTATCCCGGAAAGATACATCTGTATACCCCCCTGCATAGTTGAGAATATTTTGCAGGGTCTCATTATCTTTTGCTTCAAAAATAGCCGGCCGTTTTATCTCACCGGATAATTCTACTCTGGTTTTATAAGGATTAATTTTTACAATATCCTGGTCCTGCAATACAATATTATTCGTCAAATCACCATTGGCCAGGAAATCATACAGATCAAAAGTAACAATGGATTGTCCATTACGTATCACCTGTATGTTTCGGAAAGAACCATTTTCATTAGGGCCACCAGATACATATAATGCATTAGCTACTGTGGCCAGTGAAGGAATTGTATAAGAACCAGGTCGCTCTATTTCGCCAATTAACAGCACTCGGATACTCCGGATACTACCTAATGATACCTGTACATAAGTATTCCCTGATTTAATGCCACCATAAATAGAAGAAAGTTGCTTGGTAATCCTGTTCTTAGCTTCTTCCATTGTAAGTCCATTGACATACACAGGTCCCAAATTGGGAATACGTATATAGCCATCCGGCGTTACTTTTAATGTGTGCTGCACTTCTGAATACCCATACACATCTATTATTACCTCATCATTTGCAGCCAACCTATAATTAGGAGGAGTAGCCATTCTGAGATTAGGCTCAAAAGTCAGGTTTTTATTGGAAAACAGGTCCGAACCAAATATCTTCTTCTTGCGCATATCCTGCTTCCGCTCTTCAGAAGTCTTAGCGTCTATACTTTGCTCATCTGTTGCATCTTCAATTTCCCGATTATTATATTGATCTTTTTGTTTAGAAGTACTTTCTGATTTACTATCTAACTCTTTATCCAGATTCAGCTGCTGTATTCTGTTTTTCAGTTTAGCAGCTTCAGAAGATGGAATCCCCTTCTGTTGTGCATACTGATCTATCTGAGAAAAAGCAATGTTATTACGCTTCATCTCTGCTACAAGTTGCCTTATCTGGTCATCTGAAAGATTATCTATCTGTACTTGCCTTAATTGTTCTTGAGAAAGCGATGGAATCTGTGCAACCACACAAAAGCTTACAAACAGGAACAGCTGAATCAGTATTAATTTCTTCAACATGTATTTTTTGGATAAAACTTCACAAATCTTTGAAAAATAAACAGGGGCCCACCACTTCAAAATAAGGTCCCATTAAATCAGGTGCAAATCTATTAAAAATAACATATAAATGTTAAGTTAATGTAAATCAGTAAAATAATAGCTGAAAATACGTCATAAATCATACTTTGGTTTTGGTAAACCAACAGAAAATGTACAATTAATAATCCTTCAATAACCTCACATAATAACGTAAGCTTATCCTGTCTATTGTCAACAGTCACCCAAACAACTGATTATCAATTAAAAAATAGTCCATTCAATAAAACACGTTATCTGAATAAGCTTGCCTAAATTTCTATTATCATTATTATCCTTGTTTCTCCTGGTTACTGAGATCATCAAACTAATACTATTTTACCCTCTTTATAGAATTACCGGCTTCCTAAATCTATTAAACGCTTATTTCCGTTTATTAAGGTACTGTACTTATGTAATTTAACAAGCCCTGGTGCACTTGATATTGGTTTCAATCAGCAGCTGCCATTTCATTTTACAAGTGCATCCTGTCTTCATTAAAGAAATTTTCCACATAAGTACTTATTAATCAACCAAATACCCTATAAAAGCCCTCAATAATGCTGTCGGAATGCGCTGAAGGATGGTTTTTGTTTTAACTAATCATAGCAAAACTTCAAATATATGTCCTCTATTGAATTTAACTCCCTGCTGCTAAACAATGCTGATTTCTTAAAACCCTTTGCAATTAACCTCACCAAAGATCAGGAACTGGCTAAAGACCTGTTACAGGAAACTTTGTTCCGCGCCCTATCCAACCAGGAGAAATACCTGGACGGCACCAACATCAGGGCCTGGCTCTACACTATTATGCGCAACATTTTTATTAATAACTACAGACAACGTGCTAAACAACACCTGATCATTGACCATTCCATCAGTGATTATCTCCTGAATCATCACCAAACCGCTGTCACAAACCGTGCAGCAACCAACCTGCAGATAAAAGAGATCCAGTATGCAGTATATCAATTACCGGTCATCTTTAAACAACCTTTTCTCCTGTATTTTGAGGGGTTCAAATATTTTGAAATTGCGTCCATACTGAAAGAACCGCTAGGTACTATTAAAAGCAGGATACATTTTGCCCGCAGAATGTTAAAAGCACAGGTAAGCCGGTACTAAGGCGCCTACATATTTCCTACACATCAATTTTCCGGTTTATATTGGTACATTCACTGAATACTTTCAGCCATTTCTCAATTGTACCAATCATCATGAAAACTGAAACACCACAACGCTTTCTATCGCTGGATGTATTCAGAGGACTTACTGTAGCAGGCATGATCCTGGTAAATAATCCAGGCAGCTGGTCTTATGTATACTCCCCGCTGGAACATGCTCCCTGGCATGGCTGCACGCCTACCGACCTGGTATTCCCGTTTTTTCTCTTTGCAGTAGGGAATGCCATGAGCTTCTCCATGAAAAAGTATGAAGTACTGGGCAATGGTGCCGTAATACAGAAGATACTCAAACGTACGCTGCTGATATTTGTTATCGGATTACTGCTCAACTGGTTTCCGTTTGTCAAATGGAGCGATGGATTACTCGTTGGAAAACCGTTTTCCGGGCTACGGATACTGGGAGTATTACCCCGTATTGCACTATGCTATGGCGTAGCCGCATTTATTATTCACTACCTGAAAGATAAAGGTGCTTTTGTAGCAGCAGGCATATTATTACTTGGTTACTGGTTTTTATTAATTGCCTTTGGAACAGGAGATCCTTACAGCCTGGAAGGATATGCAGGCCTGCCACTCGATAAGCTCATCCTGGGAGAAAACCATATGTACAAAGGGGAAGGAGTGCCTTTTGATCCTGAAGGTATTTTAAGTACCCTCCCTGCGATCTGTAATGTGATATTTGGTTACCTGGCTGGTGTATTCATCCAGCAACAGGGTAAAACCTACGAAATGCTTTCCCGCCTGATGATTACCGGATGTATCCTGATCTTTACGGCTTTATGCTGGGATCTTGTATTCCCTATCAATAAAAAGATATGGACCAGCTCCTACGTACTTTACACGGTGGGTATTGCCCTGCTCCTCCTATCTGTGCTGATGTATGTAGTAGAATTTAAAGGCCGTACAGCCTGGACAGTGCTTTTTACTCCTTTTGGAAAAAATCCGCTCTTTATCTATTTCCTTGCAGGTGTGGTAGTCAAGTTATACCTGCTGGCACGCCTTCCGGAAGGCCAAAACCTCTATAGCTGGCTTTATACCCACATATTCCAGCCCCTGGCCGGTAATATGAATGGCTCTTTATTGTTTGCCATCTTTCATGTTGCCTTCTTCTGGCTGGTAGGATGGTGGATGGATAAAAAGAAAATATACATCCGGGTGTAAAAGCTAATTAAACCAGCAGGTTACGGACGGATTCAAACCGTCGTCAAGGTTTTGCGGACCTTTACCTCGTCTCTCGGCCACATAACCTGCTAAGTTTAACTGGCTGCGCCATATACCAGGCGCAGGTAATGTTGTTTGATGTTGGTCCGGAAAAAAAACGCCACCAGCTGTGCCAATGTTGCAATAAACAACAATGCCGGACTGGGCCACCAATAAAAAACAGCTATAAACAATAAGATGATCCTGCTGTATTCAAGATAAAAGACCCATTTACGTTGTTCCAGAATGGCACCTATATTCACCAATGTCAGCAATATCAATAAGGTAATACATACCTGCACCATCGCGGGTACATAATATTCCAGCAAAAGGAAGGCAAACAATACCAGTAATGTAACGGCTACCTGCCATATCACATAATCATTCAATCTGCGTACCGCCGGTACCGTACTATTACGGAGCAAATACTTTTGCTCCAGGATATTCCGGATTTCCGGGTCTATATAATCCGGCTTGCCAAAGACCAGCTTCAGCTTTTGCTTCCATCCCCGTTCCCGCCGGACGGCATACATTAATTCCAGGATGAAATGAAAATGCTGCCACAAAAAACTATTACTGTCCAGTGGTTTGGTTAATCCATACACGGGTTCTTCTTCCTCTACCGCAAAAGTACCGAACAACTTATCCCATACGATCAGCACATCTCCATAGTTTCTGTCAAGGTACTGGGGGTTCGAAGCATGATGTACCCGGTGATGAGAAGGCGTTACCAGGACATATTCCAATATCCCCAATTTCCCTATGGTACGGGTATGTATAAAAAAAGGATACAGGCCATGCACTAATAATACACTGGTGATCATTGCTGGTGGAAAACCAAGGATGGGCAGCACTGCCCAGAATCCAGTACGTGCAAATGCCTGAAAAACAGTAATACGGGCTGATACGGTATAATTAAAATCTTCGCTCTGGTGATGTACTACATGCGCACACCAAAGCACATTTACTTCGTGTGCTAACCGGTGATACCAATACCAGATGAAATCCGTACAAAGCAATAAGGCTATCCACAACAGTATACTGGGCTGTATATGCCAGATAGCAAAATGATGATACAAATAATCATACACAAAATAAAAGATGCCTACCGTAAACGTATCCAGTAACCGCTCAGCAATCCCGGTATTAATACTGGTGACCGAATGGGTAAAACTAAAATAGTTCTTCCCCGTTTTGCGTGCTATTACATACTCAAGTCCCATGAAGGCCAGGAACAAGGGAACAGCCAATGCCAGATAATTTAACTGCACTTTAGAATGTTTTGAATCTTCGAATGAATAGTATGCTTATGCTGTCTGTATACAGTAATGATGGCAGTATCAGTATGCACAACACCCATGTAATGGTATGCCTGTACTACTGACCGGGTATAAAATGGTGGTGGTAAACAAAAGCAATATTAAGTATAAAATTTTACTTATCCTACTATTTTTGTAGACTAATTAATTAGTGATGGCCTCCAATAAAAAAGCCGGCAGTGAATACTACCGGCTTACTAATGTAATCAAACTAAAAAAGGACTAACAATGATGGATGTGATTGGTCGACCCATTTATATCAATATCATACTTTCCTCGAATTGTTTTTCCAGTCTTTCCATCTGGTGAATATGCCGTTCAATATGTTTGGTCAGGAAATAGATATACTGGTATATATCCAGTTTACCCAGGTGATTGACAGACATATTGGTAAATACCAGTCTTCCTTCTCCATTTTTCAGCAAAGACAGGTTATACATACATTGTGCGTACTGCTGTTTCAGCAATGCTTTTATTTCAGCCATTTCCTTGAAGCCGGTAGGCTCCATATGTTCCGCTCTGATCCAGCCAAAGGATTTGCTGCCTATTACGTCTATCTGCCGGAATTTATCTTCGTAGTCTCCAGGCACAATCACATTGTGTCCGGCACTTTTACGATCTAATGCCCTCCGGGTGCTTTTATTAATGATCAGCAGCAGGAAATAGTTGGTAAGCGTAATATGCTCCAATACTTCCCTTACGCTCCATTGATCACGCTCCGGTTTAAAATGCAGCAATGCGGCATCCTTTTCAAACCATTGGTCTAATTCTTTGAAGTTGTTCAGCAAAGCCTCTCTGACTACTTTAATAACATTCCTCATGGTACTTCTATTTGGGGTTATGCACTTTACCTGCTTTAATGGGTGGGTTGGTACATAACTTATTAAAAAATGATTGTTTCCTGATCCATTTTTGTGCCGGCTTTGCTTTTTCTCTAATAAAAAAACCCGGCGCCATTGTAAGGGCCGGGTTTTAAATAAACGCAAGTCTTTTTATACTTGTTTTACTACATACCATGCCCAGGATACTTCTTTAATACAAAGCAATCCTTTCGCATACTGTTATCACTCTTTCGTGATAAGTATATACGTATACTAGCTCTCTCTCTGATTTCTTTTACTATTATCATTTCAGTTTGCTATAAAGCAAAAGGTCCCGGCAATTCCTGCGGGACCTTTTGTTTTTATCGCTTGATAACTTCTTTTGTTAACAATTGGTGCAACATGCCCGCAACGCTCCTCTGACCTGCTTCTTTTGCTTACAGGACTTCGCATAAATAATATATGTTGAATGATGTTGCATTTTTTTATCTATAACTGTTGCAAAGATAATTTTTATTTTTCTGATTACACAACATTCTATCCTACATTTTTTGTGGACTTAACAATTTATTTACTTTTTCCGACACTACTTCTCATTCCCTACTCCCCATACCTCCTGCAGTACTCCTTCTTACTTTCTCAGGACACTGGTTACTATCATCTGCTGCAGTACTCTTATGCCTGATTATCAAACAAACTTAGCTGTACCTGTGGCCGCCGGAACAGTTCCGTATTGAACTCAAAACGTTCCTGGTTCAGGCCATTTTTCTTGGTATGGACCCGGAACTGCTGCCGGATAATGTCTGCTACATTACCTGTCCCCCGCATTCTCCTGCCAAATTCACTATCATTTACCTGCCCCCCATGCATCCCTTCTATCAGGTGCCATACCTTATCCGCCCGGTCCGGGAAATTCTTATATAACCAGTCATTAAAAATAATCTTCACCGCATCATTCAATCGTACTACAGTATAACCAGCGTATTTAGCGCCATTTTGGGCTGCCAGCTCCAGCAGATGGGGCACTTCATGATCATTCAGGCCTGGTATCAGCGGCGCCGTCATCACTCCTACTGGTACGCCCAGTTCACTCAGCTCCTTCACCACCTTTAAACGCTGTGCGCCTGTGGTAGTCCGTGGCTCCATTTTCTGACGCAGGTCTTCCTGCATGGTCGTCAGGGATACATACACACATACCAGGTTATGCTGCGCCAGCTGCTGCAACAGGTATTTATCCCGAAGTACTAATGAGTTTTTGGTGATAATCCCAACCGGTTGTTTGTATTGCAGCGCTATATCCAGCAACTGACGGGTGATCCACATTTTCCGCTCCACTGGCTGGTAGCAGTCTGTATTACCAGAAAGCGAGATAGGCTTGGGTACCCAGTTTTTATTATCCAGGAATTTACGCAGCAGTTCCGGCGCATTTTGCTTTACAATTACCTTCCGTTCAAAATCCAGCCCTGCACTGAAGCCCCAATACTGGTGCGCATTACGCGCATAACAATAAATACAGCCATGCTCACAGCCCTGGTAAGGATTCATAGAATACCACATCCCTACATCCGGGCTTTCTACCTTATTCACCAGTGTTTTAGCATGTTCTTCCAGGATGGCAGTGGGGACATCTGCCTGCCACCATTCATCTATGCCCTCTGTATATTCCTGGGTATATTCCCCTTTCAGGTATTTATTTTTAGGATTCAGCTGTGCACCCCGGCCTTTATAATATGGGTTCTCTGGTACACCTTCCTGGAAAGGCAAAGTCATACACTAATATTTTTAGTAAAACTAGCTAAATATATTAGTATTTTAAAATAATAGTTTACCGATAAAAAAAGAATACATGCCCAGGGAAGGTATGAACCTCCGCCACGTGCCTGCGGCATTACCTCATCAGATAATATCCATCTGTTTCATCAGGAAGGTGGCATTCTTATTCCGGGCAATGCCTTCCCGGATCAGGTAATCAAAATACAGGTGATCCTCACGGATAGTGCTCTCAAAGCAATAATTTCTGATCTGCGCGGGGTAGGCCGTTTCCAGGCTGCCCAACTCCAGATCGTGTGTAGCGATCATACCCAGGCAGTTATATTGCAGGAAATGTTCTATCAGACTGCGGGAGCCGGACAATTTATCTTCAGAATTAGTGCCCTTCAGAATTTCATCAAGGATAATAAACACGCGTTCGCCACTTTGCAATACTTCAATAATACGTTGCAAACGCTGTAGTTCTGCCTGAAAATAAGAGGTATGTTTGGCAATAGAATCCTTGATACGCATAGAGGTCATCATCCGCACCGGGCTACATGTAAATGAGGCCGCACATACCGGGGCGCCACACATGGCCAGCAGCAGGTTAGTACCTACACTCCGCTGGAAAGTACTCTTGCCGGACATATTGGAACCGGTAATAATCAGGAACTGTGCCTTTTGCCCGATCGTTGCATGATTCTTCACACATTCATTTTCCGGTATCAAGGGATGCCCCAGACTGGTAGCTTCCAGCATAGCCGGTGATTCCTGTAATACAGGAAAGGTGTACTGCGGATGATTAAAGGCGAAAGTTGCCAGGCTGTTCCATACTTCCAGCTGTGCAATAACATCAAACCAGCCCACTGCTTTATGCTGGTAACGTACTTTCCACCTTTCCAGGTTAAAAATGGTGTGCAGGTCATACAAAAAGATGGAGTTGAGAACGATCGCTACCAGCACATTTACCCGCTGATCCAGCGCATTACTGATCCGTCCCAGCCGGTGCAGGGCATGACCTGCCTCTGCTGCTATTTCCTGCTGCTGTTTCAGGAGTGTGATATTACCCACTGGTTCTTTCTCTATCAATTTCAATAGCACTGCAAACTTATGCAGGATCTTCTCCTTGTTGGACATCCATTGATGCTGATTATTCACCTTCTTAATGTTCCATAGCAGCACTGCCCAGTTAATGACCAGGAAAATAAAAGCCGGCATAAAATTGCCGGTGTACATGAAAAGTATAAGACTCACCAGCAGTAATGCAGGGCTTGCCCATATCAGTAAATGCAATCCTTTTTGCTGTAAAAACTCCAATGGCAGATCTAACCAGTAGAGGAGAGAAGGTTTATCTTCTTTACCCTCCTTCGCGAGTATTGCCTGTGCGGTAAGTAGCTGGCGAAATTCAACTTTACCTGTCAGCTCCTGCACTACCTGCTGAGTGCTGACAATAGCCGTTACTTCTGCCATAGGTTTACGCAGGGTAGCCGCCAATAATTCCCGCCCGCTGAGTGTACCGGTCCTGTTGATATATTGATACAAGGAAGCAGGACCAAATACATCCAGGTCGCCAGCAAAGTCATGCTGATCATCTATAAAATCGCTGCCATCTTCAAAAGTGGATCTATAGGTAGTAGCCTGCAACAGTTCTTTCTCATTCAGGTCTAATAATGTTTTCAGCAGATTCAGATCATCTTCATTCTTTTGATATTGCGCAATGGAATAAACGAATAATCCCAATCCTGCCAGACATGGAAGCGACCATGCTAATGGCAGGTTCCAATGAAAATAAAAGTATCCGCAAATTGCGGCCAACAGAAAAGCTGCCAGGCGGCCCCAGGACAACCAGACGGACTTACGCCTGGCTGCAGCTACCTGTACCTGTAATTGTGCTATTTTTTGCTGATATACTTCCTTGGGATGCATAAGGTAATTTTGTTCCGGGTCAACAGTTAAATAATTCTCATTTGCTTCATCAGGAAAGTAGCATTTTTATTACGCGCCACCCCTTCGCGGATACGGTAATCGAAATACAGCTGATCATGCTGGATCGTGCTTTCAAAACAATAATTCCTGATCCGCCCCGGATGCACTGTTTCCAGATGCCCCAGTTCCAGGTCGTGCGTGGCAATCATACCCAGACAGTTATAGTGCAGGAAATGTTCTATCAGACTACGGGAACCGGATAGTTTGTCTTCTGAATTTGTTCCTTTCAGGATCTCATCCAATATAATAAAAACGCGGCGACCGCTTTTAAGTACCTGTACAATATGCTGCAACCGCAGCAGTTCTGCCTGAAAGTAAGAAGTATGCCGGGCAATGGAGTCCTTGATCCGCATGGAAGTCATAATATGCATTGGGCTGCATGTAAAAGTAACAGCACATACCGGTGCCCCACATAATGCCAGCAACAAATTACTGCCTACACTACGTAGAAAAGTACTTTTCCCTGACATATTAGAGCCTGTAATGATAAGGAAATTCGCCTGCTGTCCGATGGTACAGTCATTGGTAACACATTCTTCAGCAGCTATCAGCGGATGTCCCAGCCCGGTTGCCTTCAATGCCGTATCCTGCTCACTTACTACCGGAAACGTATACTGCGGGTGATTAAACGAAAATGTTGCAAAGCTGTTCCACACTTCCAGCCGGGCCACTACATCCAGCCAGCTATCTACCTGGTGTTCATACTGCTGTTTCCATTTTTCCAGGCTAAACATACAATGCAGTTCATAAAGGAAGAAGGTATTTAATACAAATCCTACTGCCATATTATTCCGTTGGTTCAGGGCATTGCTAATGCGGGACAGCCGTGCCAGCGGTGCTGCTGCAGCCACGGCTAAGGCTTGCTGCTCCAGTAATAAAGTGCTGTTGCCAAAAGATTCTTTTTTTACTAACTGCAACAGCTGGGAAAATTTTTGCAGGATCTTTTCCTTACCGGAAATCCACTCATGCTGTTTACTGACTTTTTTGCTATGCTTCCTTAGCAGCAACAGATTTACCACTACCAAAAAAAGTGCGGGGTAGTAGCTTCCTCCATAGACATAAAACAAAATGGCGCCCCATAGCAAAACAGGCAGTCCCCAGCTTAAAGCATATAATAATTTATTGGGTAAAAATTCCAATGGTACCTGCAGCCAGTGGCGGATAGCCTGTTTATCCCCGGCCCGTTCATCAGACAGTGTAGCCTGTGCGGTAAGTAACTGGCGGAAATCGACTTTACCTGACAAGGTTTTGATCACCTCCTGCGTAGCACTAATTGCGCCGGCCTGCTGCAAAGGAAATTGCAGTGCCTGTGCCAGTTGCTCACTTCCGGAAAGGCTGCCCGTACGGTTGACATATTGATACAGGGAGGATGGCCCAAACACATCCAGGTCCCCGGAAAAATCATGCTGTTCATCTATAAAACGGCTACCATCTTCAAAAGTAGCCTGGTGCGTAGTTACCTGCAACAGCTCTTTTTCGTTCAATTGGAGCAATACCTGCAGCAGCCTCAGATGATCCTGCGCTTTTTGATAACGTGCTACAAAAAAAGCAAAGCCGGCCAAAAAAGCCAGTACCCCCAGCAGCCAGCTCCACTCCATATTGTACCAAAAATAGAGGTATCCACAGCACAGGGCTGCCAGAAAACATACCAATCTACCCAGCGCCAACCAGGAGGATACTCCTTTGGCGGTTGCAATCTGTGCCTGAAACTGAACGATTCTCTGCTGGTAAACATTTCCGGGTTGCATAGTATTTTCTTAGTGCCTGCTATCAGCTATATTGTCTTTTCAACAGTTCAGGATGATCCTGGCTTACCTTCATCAACAGTTCGCCAAAGAGGGTATTAGCCCAGGCAAACCATTTCCGGGTAAATTTCGTAGGGTCATTTTTATGATAAGATTCATGGATAAAACCGGTATCGCCATCGGTATTACGCAGCGCATGCAGGCATTCTGCAATCTCTTCCTTATCATTGGAAGTAAGCGCCCGCATAATAACGCTCATAGGCCATATGTAATCTTCGCCGGTGTGTGGGCTACCTACACCATCACCATATTTCCCCCGGTAAAACCAGGGATGAAAGCTGCTCCATACAAAATGACGGGAAGCCTGGTATAAAGGATCAGCAGCAGTAGTATATCCCAGGTAAGGGATGGATAGCAAACTAGGTACATTAGTATCATCTATAAATAAGCGATTCCCATATCCATCTACCTCAAATCCATACATATTGCCCAGCTTAGGGTGTTCTACAATAGCATAAGCTTTAATGGCCCTGTCCACTTCATCGGCCAGCATAGCACATTCTTTGGCAAAGGCAGCGTCCTGCAGCACGTTATCACTGATCTCAGCCAATTGCTGCAGGGATACTACCGCAAACATGTTGGAAGGGATCAGGAAAGGGAATACCGTAGCATCATCAGACGGGCGGAAGATAGATACAATCAGCCCTACCGGCAACATAGGCGCCCCATAACCGGAATTAGGCACCGTATCTGACTGCCAGGCAGTAACCCGCTGAAATTTATAAGGTCCTTTCCCTTCCTTGCGCTGCTGCTCCTTAAATGTTTTTACGATCAGGCGCGCTGCTTTACGGTAATTATCATCAAACACCTTGGTATCTCCGCTTATTTTCCAGTAATGATAGGCCAGGCGCACCGGATAACACAATGAATCTATTTCCCACTTGCGCTCATGCAGTTCCGGCTTCATATCTGTCAGGTCCTTTTCCCATTCACTACCGGTAGGACCATCATTGAAAGCATTGGCATAAGGATCTATCAGGATGCATTTCGTCTGACGGTTAATCACCCCTGCCACCATTTGCTGCAGTTTGGCATCATCCTTTACCAAAGGCAGGTAAGGCCATACCTGTGCAGAAGAATCCCTCAGCCACATCGCATTTATATCCCCTGTGATCACAAAGGTATCCGGACGGCCATCTATCATTTTAAAATTGACGGTGGTATCCAGTGTATTGGGAAAACAGTTTTCAAACATCCAGGCCAGCTTAGGGTCTGCTATTTGTTTTTTGATGTTTACAATGGTTTTTTCTACCGCTTCACTGGTAAATTTACGCTGGGACAACGGAGGCCGTTGTGAGGTATAATTACTCTTCCCAAAAACCACCTTTGGCAGTCCTAGCCCTACGGCTCCCGCCAGCACACTGCTGTTGCGTAAAAAATCTCTTCTCGATGTCATAACAAGTATTAAAATTTACGATGCTGTTTTATCCTTCCGCTGCTAACAGGGGTGTAAAATAAAGAAAATGGACCATTTAGTAAGCTATTAGCTGTTAGCTCAAATGCAGCGAAGGTGAGGAACGGTTAGTTTTTAGCTCAATGCAGTGGATGGAGGAGCGATTAGCTTTTAACTTAAATGCAGCGGATGAAGGAGCTTTAATGAGTTGCTCGCCTATGGGTTAAAATTGTACCAGGTTACGGTTTTTGTGATACCCTTTTTTATAGCCTTTTATGCTTTATCCATGCTCTATCTATGCTTTTACTATGCTCTAACTATGCTTTAACCATGCTCTAAGGTAGGCTTGGCTTGCCTTTTTCTTCTCCAGAAAGCACTTTACATGCTAACCTTTAGATACTATTATGACTTTACACAAATAGATAAACAGACTAAGGGCTAAAGACTAAGGGTTAACCGCTTCTCTCCTTCGCTGCATTTGAGCTAACAGCTAACCCGCTAATAGCTAACCGCTTAAAAAAAACCTCCAGCCTGTATTTAAACAGACTGGAGGTTTTGTCTAAATGAGCATATCAGCGTTTTTAAGGCCTTATAATGCGGTAATTACATATTGCGGCGGTATTGTCCGCCTACTTCGTATAATGCGTGTGTAATCTGCCCCAGCGAACAATGTTTCACTGTTTCCATCAGCTCGGCAAATAAGTTGCCATTGTTAATGGCTACCTGCTGTAGTTTTTTCAAGGCTGCGGCACTTTTATGCCCATGTCGTTGCTGGAAAGCCGTTAAGGTACTGATCTGGAACTCTTTTTCTTCCCTGGTAGAGCGGATCACCTCTGCTGGTATAATGGTGGGAGAACCATTCTTATTGAGGAAGGTGTTTACCCCTACAATCGGAAATGCGCCGGTATGCTTTAAGGATTCGTAGTAGAGGCTTTCTTCCTGGATCTTATTCCGCTGGTACATACGTTCCATTGCTCCCAGTACCCCACCCCGTTCTGTAATACGGTTAAACTCCATTAACACCGCTTCTTCCACCAGGTCTGTCAGCTCTTCAATAAAGAAAGATCCCTGTACCGGGTTCTCATTTTTCGCGGTACCCAGTTCACGGTTAATGATCAGCTGTATAGCCATGGCCCTCCTTACACTTTCTTCTGTAGGAGTGGTGATAGCCTCATCATAAGCATTGGTATGCAGGGAATTACAGTTATCATAAATCGCGTACAATGCCTGTAGCGTAGTACGGATATCATTAAAGTCGATCTCCTGTGCGTGCAGGCTGCGTCCGGATGTCTGGATATGGTATTTCAGTTTTTGGGAGCGGTCATTTCCTTTATACTTGTACTTGATTGCCTTGGCCCAGATCCTTCTGGCTACCCGGCCTATCACCGCATATTCGGGATCCATCCCATTGCTGAAAAAGAAAGACAGGTTAGGCGCAAAATCGTCTATATGCATACCCCGGCTCAGGTAATACTCCACGTACGTGAACCCATTAGACAAGGTAAACGCCAGTTGGGTAATCGGATTAGCACCTGCCTCTGCAATATGATAGCCGGAGATACTTACAGAATAGAAATTCCTTACCTGCTGGTGAATAAAATATTCCTGTACATCGCCCATTAATTTCAGGGCAAATTCTGTAGAAAAGATACAGGTATTCTGCGCCTGGTCTTCTTTCAGGATGTCTGCCTGAACAGTACCGCGCACGGTGCTCAGCGCCTGTGCTTTTATCTTTTCATACACTGCCTTGTCCAGCACCTCATCACCGGAAATACCCAGCAACTGTAAGCCCAGGCCATCATTGCCAGCTGGCAGCTCACCATTATAGTGCGGTAACGCCTCGTTCTTAAATTTCTCTTTTATGGTAGCGGCTACTTTTTCGGTAAGGTCATTCGCTGCAATATATTTTTCGCATTGCTGATCAATGGCTGCATTCATAAAAAATGCCAGCAGTATAGGTGCCGGACCATTAATGGTCATGGACACCGATGTTTTAGGATCACAGAGATCAAAACCGCTGTACAATTTCTTAGCATCATCCACTGTGGCAATGCTCACCCCGGAGTTGCCCACCTTGCCATAAATATCGGGGCGGTAAGCAGGGTCTTCTCCATAAAGGGTTACGCTGTCAAAAGCGGTAGACAAGCGTTTTGCCGGCTGATCCAATGACACATAGTGAAAGCGCTTATTGGTCCTTTCCGGTCCGCCTTCTCCGGCAAACATGCGGGTAGGGTCTTCGCCCTCCCGTTTCAACGGAAATACCCCAGCCGCATATGGGAACTCTCCCGGCAGGTTTTCTGTAAGCTGCCAGCGTAGTATATCTCCCCAATCCTGGTATTTAGGCAGGCTTACTTTAGGAATACGGGAGTGCGATAAGCTTTCAGAAAACAAAGGCAGTTTGATTACTTTATCCCGCACCTGGAATTCATAAAAATCGGCGGTAAACTTTTTCACCAGCGCAGGCCATCCTGTTATCAGGGCTTTGCAATCTGTATGCAGTTCCTGCTCCAGGTGTTTTTTGATATCAGCCAGTGGTGCTTCCGGCACACCCGGCATCTTCATCACCCCCTCCAGCTGATACAGCTTGGAAGCCAGGGCGCATTGTTCATTTACCCATTTGCTGTAATCTGCAATAGCTTCTGTTATTTCTGCCAGATAGCGTACCCGTGCAGGTGGAATGATCTGTGATTTGGTAGTGGTAGATTTAATACTTTCATGTGCCAGTGTACCAAATGCAACACCAGTCTTTGCTATTATTTTTTCCATCACCCGTTCAAACAGCAGGTTAATACCCGCATCATTAAACTGGGAAGCAATGGTGCCTACTACCGGCAATTCATCTTCTTTTGCTTCCCATAAAGTGTGGTTACGTTTGTATTGTTTACGCACATCATGCAATGCATCCAGTGCACCGGCTTTATCAAACTTATTGATTGCAATTACATCTGCATAGTCCAGCATATTAATCTTTTCCAGCTGGGAAGCCGCTCCGTATTCCGGTGTCATTACATACAGCGACACATCGCAGTAATCAGTAATAGCCGTATCGCTTTGGCCAATACCGGATGTTTCCAGGATGATAAAATCAAACATGGCCAGTTTGCAGATATCGATAGCTTCCTGGATATGTTCGCTGATGGCCTTATCACTTTCGCGGGTAGCGAGAGAACGCATATAAGCTCTTGGGTGGTGGATTGCATTCATCCGGATACGGTCGCCCAGTAAAGCCCCTCCTGTTTTCTTCTTGGAAGGATCCACAGAAATTACGGCTACCGTTTTATTATCGAAATGGGTTAAAAAGCGGCGTACCAGCTCATCTGTCACACTACTTTTACCAGCACCACCTGTACCGGTAATTCCTAATACAGCGCCAGCCCAGCCCTTTTCACGTGGGGCATCTTCCACCACTGTGCTACCGGCTACCGCAGGAGAACCAGCCAATGATTTTTGTTTTATTTTCTGTCCGTTAAGTAAAGGTACGGGCATTCCGTTTTCTGCCAGGGTGATAGCACGGGCAATAATTTTGGCATCCTTTTCTTTACGCAGCAGGGCAGGATCATCCGCACCGCTGCCTTTGGCAAATGGCTGCTGTTCAAAATCACATTGCCGGATCAGGTCCTCGATCATACCTTCCAGCCCCATATGCCGCCCGTCGTCCGGAGAGTAAAGCCGGGTAATACCATAAGCGTGCAACTCTTCAATTTCGGTGGGCAGAATGGTACCACCACCACCACCAAAAATCTTAACATGTCCGCTACCTTTTTCTTTCAGCAGGTCATACATGTATTTGAAAAATTCCACGTGCCCACCCTGATAAGAGGTAATCGCAATACCCTGTGCATCTTCCTGGATCGCGCAGTCTACAATCTCTGCGGCAGAGCGGTTATGTCCCAGGTGGATCACTTCCGCGCCTTTAGACTGCATAATGCGGCGCATAATATTAATAGCAGCATCATGGCCATCAAACAGCGCTGCGGCAGTAACAATACGAACTTTATGTTGCGGTGTATATGACATATAAATAATCAGTTTTTGCTGTCAGCCACCAGCCGGCAGCATACCATACAGAATATGCAAGTTACGAAAATAGCAGCGGTACCGCGCTCCTCAGCCGCAAAGCCGCAGAAATAGAATAGATTGAACAGGAAGGAAAACTTGTTGGAAATTATTCAAGTGATATGGAAAGTAGTTAACAATTGTTAAAGCCTTCCTGCCCTTTCAAACAGGGATAAGATGCTTTTAAATACCTGAAAATCATTCCCCTACCAGTATATTACGCAGCGGCAGCGATCACTGTTACTGTTCCATTTTCAGTTTTGTGATCACTTTCTGCCCTACCAGGTTGCCTTGCCGGGTACCTTCGGCTACCGCCGGGCGGAAATGGATACCTCCATACAGCCGGCTGGTAGCTGCATCATCGCTGGCTGCTATAAACGACGGAAATTCCCGTTCCGGCAATCCAAATTCCACTTCGGAACTATCCCGGAAATGGAATGGCTCTCCATATAACTGTGTGAGCACCGTAGCTGCCGCTGCGGAGGCCACACTATGCCCACTGGTATATTCCGGGAAAGGGGGTGTTTGCAAATGAGGTTTCCAGTTTTCATCCATGTACTTATTGATCACTGTTTCCGGGCGTATCAGGTTGCTCCTGAATTTTTCGTCCCAGCATACAATGAATGCATCAGACAGGGCGATGGCCACCTTGGCATAAGTACAAACCGTTTTTGCAAAATCGGCTTTGGCATTTTGAGCAGCTATACCGCAGATATTGATCCAGTGCCCTCCCGGGGTGATCTTTTTAGTAGCAAAAGAAACGTGGCCGCTAAGATTAACTTTATATGGATTGCAATCCCAGAAATCCGCGCTGTTGATCTGCTCCTCCGTAAGCGTATTGCCAATGGTGTAAATCTCGTTTACCATCCGGTAAAAACCGCTGCTGGTATCTTTCATATTGAATACCGGTGGGCGTGCAGCAATAAACTCACTGGCAGTATCCAGTACAAAGGGGCGCAGTTCATTCCAGTGTGGTTCTATGGCAGCCATATAGGCCGGCGGGGTAGGTGTCCATCGGCCTTCTTCCTCCGTTACTGTATATTTTCCCCCGGCACGGGTCTGCGCATATTGGTCCCCTTTACTCCAGCCCAATATAGCTGCGGACACCTGCTGGCCATAAGCTACCGTGCTTTTGAGCATATCGCCTGGCATACCCGCTGCCACTGCTTTTGCTTTCAGGCTATCTATCGCTGCCTGCAACCTGTTTTCCGAAAAGATCATGGCTTTTCCCGTAGTCGCCATAGCAATCATTGCCGCCAGGGGAAAATCTATCATTGCAGGCTCACTAGGTGCGGGGGTAGGTGGCAACCCATGTAACTGACCTGCCAGTGATTGGTACTGCTGCCCGCTGTGCGCCATCACTTCATACCCCGCAATAGTAGCATAAGCATAAATACGGCAAGCTACCGGCGGAGAAAAGATGTCATGTACAATTACATCCGTCAGCTGCTTTACTGTTTGTGAATACAGTAAAGGATGATGCAAGCTTTTGTTGTCATAGGGCGGTGATGATTTACAGGCAAATAACAGTATTGTTATGGCCCCTGTTGTCACCAGGCATTTAATATATCGCATATTCAATGATTCCTTGAAAAGAAAAGCAGGCGGTTGTTATTCCGGCTTACTACAAATAGTTGCTGGCCATTGATAGTTCGCAGCATTTTCACATCTCTTACTTCTCCACTCACGTTCCAGCCAGATTTCAATACGGGTAATGCCTCCCATCCTTTTCCTCCGCTACTCAACAACACACTTCCTCCATTAGCATCATACCGCCCTTCATAAGGCAGTACGCCATAAAAATTACCACCTGTTATCAGATCAGGTTTTCCATCCATATTCACATCTCCTGCATAGATAGCCATTACGGGTGACCACTGCGCCGGAGCAGGTAATGCCGCCGGGGTAAACTTCCCTTTTTTATTGTTCCACAAAACGCAGGACTGCAAAATAGTAGCCTGCATTTTTCTTGCAGTATCCAAACCACGCCCAAAAACCTGCTCTACCGTTTGTCCGGCAAAGCTTTTATAGGTGGTATACTTTTTCCTAATAATTGCCGGCAATTGTTTTTCCAGTTCTTCTTTTCCTAAAAACGTGTAGTATTTACCGTTGTTGGCATAACTCATGATCTGATCCGGCACAGTATTACCATCCATATCAGCTACATACAATCTGAGGGGGTATTGCATGCTTGCCTTCAGCTTGGAATTGGTGCCCCAATTACCCAATACAATATCCACTGCACCATCTCCATTCAGATCAGCAACCTGCATGGATTGCCACCAGCCCGTGTAATCCTGTAAGCCGGTATTGGCAGTAATCTCTGTGAGCTTTCCTTTGACGTTGTGAAATATTTTTACCGGCATCCATTCCCCTGCCACCAGCAAATCCGGCCAGCCATCATTATCTATATCTGCCCAGGCAGCAGTAGTGATCATACCTGCATATTGTACTGCCGGCGCTGCTTTGTGAGTGATCACCGTAAAATTCCCTTGGCCGTCATTTTCCAGCAGGAAGCTTTCGGGAACAGTGCCATAATGCTGGGAATGTACGCGTCCGCCTATAAACAAATCCAGATCGCCATCCCTATCAATATCAGCAGCACATACCACCGACTTATTACCGTAGAGGGCTGGTAACCCATCCGATTTATGAAAACGGCCTTCTCCGTCATTGATATATAACCTATCCAGCAACTCCGGCGCATTGCCCCAAAATTCGTTGCCCCCACTTACTACATAGAGGTCCGGCAGCTGGTCGCCGTTCACATCAACCAGCAAGGCCGCCACATCTTCGCTCCCTGCATCCTTACCTAACACGTCTTCACTTACGCTGATAAAATTACCATCAGCCTGCTGCATCAATAACTTACCTGCTTGTCCCCGGGCTCCTCCGGCATAAAAATCATCCAGCCCATCTCCATTGATATCTCCTACTGCCAGTTGCGGACCGCTAGTGGATTGCTGATGCGGAATAAACAGCTGCCGGTTAAAATCTATAAACCCGTTTTCCTTATGCTGATAATCGATGGTGATACTATCCGTTACATCTACAAATAAAGGCGCACTATCTTTCCCACCTGGCACAAAAGCAGCATTCCCATTTTTGGCGGCCCTTTTATCCAGCGTTAATGTCTGGTCTACCTTTACATTGGTGAGTAATTGTACGGTATTATCCGGCCACACCACTTCCAGGCTATCTACCACCCTGTCTTCTCCCAGGCCGAATAATACTCCCGGCGCTACACTGCTTTCAAACCCACGGGTAAGCATATGGTAACCAAATTGTGTGCGTGTTTTTGTTTTAACCGCCACTTTAGCCCCAATACCGGCCGTATTCCCCCCCTCCCCTCTAAACATAATTTGCAGGTAATGATATCCGTTTATTTCCCTGGCTTTGTTGCGGTAGATACTTGCCGGTGCGTTAATGCGGTTTACTACCAGGTCCAGATCGCCGTCATTGTCCAGATCAGCATAGGAAGCTCCGTTAGACCAACCAAGTTCGCTCATGCCCCAGCTGGCAGAACGATCATTGAACACCAGACTGTCGGTACCCTGAAAAATATAATTATGCCATTTGCCTGCCGGCATTTGTTCCAGTACTGTCTTATCCAGTTTATGAGAAGTGCGCATGGATTGCTGCAACTGGCCATTATCAATGTATTTAATATAGTCAAGATCGTTAGGCCTTCGCACAATCCCTGCGCTGACAAAAATGTCTTTCCGGCCATCGTTGTCAAAGTCGGCCATCAGCGGGCTCCAGCTCCAGTCGGTTGCAGCCACACCGCTGTACAGTGCAATATCACTAAAGTGGGTTCCTCCACCGGTATTTAGCTGCAAACAATTACGGGAATACTGATAATGATAGCCAAAGTTCTTCTTGTAATTATAAATATCCAGGGGATCATCTCCACCAGACGATTTCAATACCTTTTCATCGTCTGCCAGCATATCCAATGTCATGATATCCGGCCACCCATCATTGTTCACATCTGCAATATCCGACCCCATAGAGAACCGGCTTTCATGTTCCAGTGCGGTTGTATTTATTTCCCGGAAAGTGCCATTTCCGTTATTGAGGTAATAGTAATCATTTTCGTGAAAATCATTGCTGATATACAAGTCCGGCCAGCCATCATGATTCATGTCTGCTACTGCAATTCCCAGCCCATATCCGATAGCACTGCTGTAAATGCCTGCCTCCTGTGTTACATCTACAAAATAGCCGCCTTCATTACGGAACAGCTGATCACCTGCTATAGCACTTTTTACGCGGCGTATGGACGTATCGCTGTAATTCGCATTGCTGTGAACAGAATGCTTGAGCAGGTACATATCCAGATCACCATCTTTATCATAATCAAAAAAGGCAGCCTGGGTGCATAATCCCTGTACATTTATGCCCCATCGGGCAGCCTCTTCTTTAAAGGTTCCATTCCGCTGATTGATGAACAATTGATTTGTGGATGACAGTCCCAGGTACCCACCTACCGTACAAACATAAATATCCAGCCAGCCATCGCCATTTACATCAGCCATTGTTACCCCTGTAGTCCAGCCAGCCTTACCAGCCACACCTCCTTTGGCGGTAATGTCTTCAAATTTTAAATTGCCTTTGTTCAGGTATAATTTATTGCCGCCCTGATTAGCCGTAAAATAGATATCCGGTAATCCATCCTGATTGATATCCCCGATAGCTACACCACCACCATTATAGAAGTACAGATAATCCAGGATACCGAGGGAGTCTGTATCCTCCACTTTGTTTACAAAATCAATACCTGTACCTGCTGGCGGCAACTGCTCAAAGAGGGGCATAGCAGTATGTGTGCAGGAAGTGATCAAAAACAATAGCGCGATGACAGTTATACTCCGGTAGCGTTTTGCCTGTCCCGGAAGAACAATACGTGGAAATAACAAATGCATTTAGATCAGGTTAATCAGTACACACTGTATACTGGATTTACATAATACACCGGTTGCAATACATCCATTACTACGGGCGTGTTATCCTTTATACTTTCAGTTTCGTAATGATGCACTACCCAAACCTCACCGGCGTATGCCAGGGATCGCAACTTCACCCATTGCCTTACGATCTCTACCCCTTCTGCCCTGGCACTCCAGGTGTTCTTATATTGCCCTACGGCAGCAATACAAGGCTCTTCTGCTATCAGCTGCATACGGGTTCCTGCTGATACTTTACTTTCTTTTACCGGTATGCCTACCGTCAATACCGCCTTTGCATCCGGCAAATATTCGAGCTTGCTTACCGGATCGCCGGCTGCAATAATATGATGGGCATTCAGGTGTGCTGTTAATTGCTGACGGCATGCACTGAATGTATTCATCAGGTCTGCTACCGGTATGGTATCCGTCATTACCAGCAGCTGACGGGGTGCTACCCGCATCAGTGAAACAGGTATACCAGCCAGTGTATCCGTATGGCTCCATTGATGGATCAGATTCAACACGCTTTCTTTCAGGGCATTTTCATACACTTTTTTGTGGAATAGTGTCTTCACGATAAGATCTGGCCGTACGCCGGGATCCAGGTGCAGCTTCCATATAAAGCGGGTTCCTCCCTCCGGCGTAGGCTTTATATTTACTTCTCCATTCTGTACAGGTTCATTTTCCTGCCACATATTGTATTGGAATAGCGTATTAGGCGCAGTGGTAGCTACATGCACATGAAATTTCCGTGCCGCAGTATCTGTTGATAATCTGGCATACCAGTGATCCCATTCGGGCAGTAATTGCAGTGTTTTATATACCACTAATGGAGACGCATTTACCTGTGCACTGATTTCATAACTACCTTTCAATGGTATCATGATAATAATTACCAGGAGGAGTATAACAGATAATATGCTTATTAGCAGCCATTTCTTCATAAAAGCGGATGATTAGGCATAAAAATGCCTGTATAAATTACGTTTTTTCTGCCGCAGGGAGCACTTTTTTTTCCTATTGGCGCCTGCGCAGCCATTCTGCTGATCATTCCTGATAAAAAAGGCCGTCTGTGGTCATTACTAACCTTTCAGACGGCCCGAAGAAGAATATCTATGGCAGCTTTAATAGCCTTTATTCTGTACCAGTTTGGGATTCAGGTCCAGTTGTTTTCTTGGAATCGGAAATACCCGTTTCTGTACATCTGCATCTGTTTTGATTCCCCATTTGCCTTCCCATTTTCCAAAGCGCACCAGGTCATTCCTGCGCCAGCCTTCCCAAGCCATTTCCCGGCCACGTTCTGCCAGCAGATCATCCCAGGTGAGCGCAACTAATGGAGCTGCCCCCCGTTGGGTACGGATCGCATTGATAGCAGGTAATGCTGTTGCTGGTACATTGGCTTTTCTTGCTTTCGCCTCTGCTTCCATTAGCAACACATCTGCATATCTCAGGAACGCGTAATCGTTATTACCGCTTCCGCCATTGGAGTTTTTATCCGGATAGTATTTGATAGAACGTGCTCCCATACCTTTTCCCTCAAAGCTTCCACCCACATCAAAGGGGTTATTGGGATTAGCCACGTTAAACTTAATTTCAGGTGTTAATACTACCTGCCTGCCATCACTCATAAGTGGTGCACCGGCAGCATCTTTCTGAGGACCTTCCAGCCACATTTTATTACGCTGATCATTAGGATCTGCAAAAGATTTATAAAAATCTTCCAGTGTACAAAAACCATTATAAGGGTTACTGGGTATCAGGAAAGTAGCGCGGGAAGCGTAATGCAGGGTACGCATCTGGAAATCCATACCGGTTGCTTTCTGCGCATCAAAAGGAATAGCAAAGATCACTTCCTTATTGCCAGGCCCATTATCCGGACTGAAAATAATGGTGAAGTTATTCGTGATATCATACTTACCGGAAGTTACTACCTTTTCGCATGCTGCAATCGCATCATCCCACCTGTTGGTGTTGGTATACACGCCTGCATTGAGATATAACTTTGCCAGCATACTCCAGGCGGCCCACTTGGTGGGTAATCCGTAAGTAGCTACCGTTACGTCTTCACTTAAAGAATCTATAGCTGCTTTCAATGCTGTTTCGATAAAAGTAAATACCTCGGCAACAGGTTTGGTTTCAGGCGTAGGATCTTCTGTAGGTAGTTTTGCGGCAATCGGAATATTGCCAAAAGCATCCATCATACAGAAGTAGTAAAATGCACGCATGGTACTTACCTCTGCCATCAGGCGCCCCTTTGCCTTAAATTGGGGCGCTTGTTCCAGGGTGTACAGGATCTGATTACAGGTACTGATACCTCCATACCCCCATTCCCATGCACCATTTATTTCTGCATGATTCTCTGTCCATTCATGCAGATGGAGATCTTTCCACTTGTTACCATCTCCCCAGTCCCCTCCACGGGTTGGCACCACCACCTCATCGGTGGATGCCTCACAGATATTCCAGTAGGCACCAATATATCCTTTAAACGCGGAGAGCGATTGGTAGGCTACTGACTGATAGGTTTGTTCATTGGAAGGAGAAGGAAAAGGTCCTTCAATATAATTTGATTTATCCTTTTCATCCAGATTAGTACAGGCATGCAATCCTCCTGCCAATGCTACTACGCCGAGTATATATTTTATGCTGATATTTTTCATATAGCAGTTGCTTAAAAGTTAACATTTACACCCAATGAAAAAGAACGTGTACTGGGATAGATGGCACTATTCCGTTTATCAGGCGTATCACCCTGTCCCAGGCCAGCTATACCAGGAGATTTACCGCCCAGATCTACTTCAGGATCTACGCCGGTGAACTTAGTGATGGTAAATAAGTTTTGTGCGGTGAAATAGATTCTGGCCGATTTAATGGCTTTAATCTTCTGGTTAAATGTATATCCGATAGTGGCATTCGCCAGGCGAAGGAAAGAACCATCTTCTACATAGTAACTGGAGTACAATGGTGGATCATTTTTCGTGATCCCTTCTTCCAGTGCTTTTTTGGAAACGTTTACTGAGGTAGCCTCACTTAAACGATCCAGGTTAGTAGCGAGTGCATTAAATATCTTATTGCCATATACCCCGCGGAAAAACAGGTTCAAGTCCAGCTGTTTATACTGGAAATTATTATTCCAGCCATAGGTAAAGTCGGGCAATGCATATCCTACTACTTTAAAATCTTCTCTCCTCAGGTCTTTGGCTTTCACTTGTTGTCCGTTGGCATTATTGTATATAGCAATCCCATCTTTATCTTTTCCTGCATACTCATAGGTAAAGAACGTTCCTAAAGGAAGTCCTGGTTTGATAATAGCCACCGGAATATCGGATAATCCTTGTCCGCCGGGATTACCTACATATTCAAACTCCTTCTTCAATTGTTCATTGGAGAGGCTGGTGATCTTGTTTTTATTTGCCGCAAAATTCAGGTTAGCGGTCCAGGTAAAAGGGCGGTCCTTGAGCACATCTATGCCCAACGATACTTCTATTCCTTTATTATTCATAGCACCCACATTGGCAAATAATTCCGGAACAGGGTATGGTGGCACCGGTACATTGTACTTATCCAGCATATCGGTTGTTTTCTTATCATACCATTCTACGGTACCATTGATGCGTCCTTTGATGATGCTGAAATCTATACCGATATTGAATACACTGGTTTTTTCCCATTGCAGGTCTTTATTGGGATTTTGCGTGTATGCATACGTGTTAATCCAGGTGCCATTGACAAATGCCGCTCCCTTCACCCCATATCTGGCCAGCGATTGATAAGGATCTACAGCCTGATAGCCAGATACCCCATATCCTACTCTTAGTTTCAGGTCGTCAAATAATCGTTGCCCCTTCATAAATCCTTCTTCCGAAACACGCCATGCACCTGATATAGCCGGGAAGTTCGCCCATTTATTATTGGCCCCGAAACGGGAAGACCCATCCCGTCTTAAAGTTCCCTGGAGCAGGTATTTATTTTTAAATGCATAATTGAAGCGGCCATAAAAGGAAATCAGCTTTCCATCCTTGAATGGTTTGGAGCCATTCAGATAATTATAGGCACCACTCGGGTTACCATTTAAGATGCCATAATAACCCAGATCATCAGTCAGGAAGTTCATGCTTTGCGCCTGAAAGCCATCATCAATATCATCCTGCTGATAGGAATACCCTGCCAGAAGTTTCAGGTCATGCACCTCTCCAAACGTTTTGCTATAGTTAAAATAGGTTTCCAGTATTTTGGTGGTATTGGCATAGGCAGTACGGCGGGCATACCCATTATTTCCCATACCGAAGGCAGAATTTCTTTCCTGAAAAAGGCCGGAGGTAGTATTATCCTTTTGATAGGAAAGGCTCACATCATAAGTTAACCCTGGCAGCAAATCCAGGCTGGCTCTTCCGTTTGCCAGGAGGATATTCTGTTTTCTTTCATCCACAATCTGGTTGATGAGTGCCAATGGGTTATAATAGTCATACCTGCTCAGGTTCTCTTTATACGTACCATCAGGCTTATATACATTTACAGTAGGCAAAAAGCGTACAGCCTGATAAAAGATAGCATAATCTATATAATGGTTATTGATGATGCTGTTACTCACAGAAAAGCTCAATCTCAGCTTATCATTAAAGGCGCTGTGATCTGCTCTCAACCGGCCTAATATTCTTTCAATACTGGAATTTTTGACGATCCCGTTATTCTTGAAATAGTTAACAGATGCCTGATATTTGGTTTGTTCATTACCACCACCAAAAGAGATGTTATGGTTATGAGATACGCCCAGGCGGGTAATTTCTTTTTGCCAATCTGTATTGGCACCATCATCGTCTGCTACATCCAGCTTTTTCCCTTGACTGTTAAGGTATGCCCTCAATTCATCGCCGGTGGCCACTTTTACCCGTTTGGCAATACTTTCCACAGCTACATAGCCGCTATAGCTGAGTGTAGATTGTCCGGCTTTGCCTCCTTTGGTGGTAACCATGATTACACCATTCGCAGCACGTGTACCATAGATGGCTGTGGAAGCAGCATCTTTCAT
Source organism: Chitinophaga sp. H8 (assembly GCF_040567655.1). Taxonomy (NCBI): domain Bacteria; kingdom Pseudomonadati; phylum Bacteroidota; class Chitinophagia; order Chitinophagales; family Chitinophagaceae; genus Chitinophaga; species Chitinophaga defluvii. Next base: position 414,924 of record NZ_JBEXAC010000002.1, read on the forward strand.
TACATCAATAGACACAATATCATCTGGCGCCACCAGGTCAATAGAAGCCCCTGGCACCCCGTCAATTACATAAAAGGGTTCTGTATTTCCGGCTAATGTGGAAGGTCCTCTCAGCTGCACATTGGAGCGGCGGTTAGGGTCACCTCCCTGCCGCGTTACCGTCAGCCCTGCTACTTTACCCTGCAGTAACTGCTCAGGGGTTTGCATCACCCCCTTATTAAAATCTTTGGCAGACACACTGCTGATGGCGCCGGTAAGATCTTTTTTCTTTTGCGTGCCGTATCCTACCACCACTACTTCTTCCAGTGCCTTTCCACCTTTTAGTGATGCATTAATCACCGTTTGAGAACCGATAACAATTTCCTGGGAGTCATACCCGATAAAAGAAAAAACAAGTGAAGTGGCGGTAGCTGGTACCGTTAATTTGTAGGTACCGTCAGGTCCGGTAACAGTTCCGCTGGCCGTACCTTTTATCTGAACCGTAACGCCTGGTAAAACATCATTATTACTTCCGTCTGTTACCGTGCCGGTAACAACTTTCCCCTGCGCAAAAGATAGTTGCGCAAAGGAAAGGAAAACAATAAAGCACCAGGCAAAATTGCATAGTATACCTCTATTTTTCATAACGTGGAATTATAAATCAGATATGGATATACAGTGATATCCTAAATATTGTTTGGAATTTATTTAAATGAATAACAAATGTGATTTTGGCGAATCAGATTTTGGTTTAACTATGATTTGGATCGTTTTCTAAGGATGCGTATTTCTTACACAATCTTACTTAAAATTTTGTTAAAAACAAACTATTTCACAATAATTACTCAAATTTTATAAGTCATATGAATAATCATCCCTTTACTGCACTATCGATGCAGCAGGAATAGATATTTAACGTAAAGTGCGAGAGTAAAAGCGGGTAAAATAACTCAAAAGCCTATGCCGAGAAAACGTTTCTTCTGCAATTCATGCTTTTCAAAATTGAATTTATAGAGTTTGGCAGGCCGGTGTGATACCGCTTCCTGTGCTTCATTCAAGTCTTCCAGTACATTAAGCGACAGAAACTTCTTCCTGAAGTTGCGCCTGTCCAGTTTTACATCCAGTATGGCTTCATACAGGTTTTGCAAATCACGGATAGTGAATTTTCCGGGCAGCAGGTTAAAGCCAATAGGTTGCTCTATCAGCTGCCGTTTCAATCTTTCATAGCAGGTATCCAGAATCTGTTTATGATCAAAGGCCATATGCTGTATATCCTTTACCGTATGCCAATGCAATTCGTTGTTATGCTTTTTTAATGCTACATGCTCAATATTTACCAGAGAATAATAGGCTACGGTAATAACCCGCCCGGCAGGATGTCTTTTTAAGGCTCCAAAGGTTTGTATTTGCTCCATGTATACATCTTCCAAACCCGTTCGCTCTCTCAATACCCGGTATGCAGCTTCGTCCAGGTCTTCATCAGGACGCATGATATTCCCCAACAGGGACCAACTGCCTTTATACTCTTTCAGATCTGATTCAATCAGCAGCACTTTCAGTGCTGTATTATCAAAGCCAAATATGACGCAGTCTACTGATACTGCAGTTTGAAAGCAGTCCTTAATTTCATCAAGGTGTGCGTGTATGTTTTTGGTGTGCATAAATGTGTAGACAGTATAGATACGGAATGATGAAAATCTGCTTGCTTATTTCATAACGTGCCGGTTCACTCAATTTTGGGGCACAGGTAAAAGTTAGCACAATTTATACGAAATATAATACCGCAGGATAGATTTATTTTGTGCCAAATGTACGGCACACCCAAGTAAAGTTTAATTTTACCTCATAGTTTTAATTGAGTTATGTATACAAAGGAAATAGAAATAACCTTGTCGCAGCTGGCCAAAGACTTGCTGGGTCATTTGCAAAAACAAACCCTGCTGGAGTCGGCCGAAGCAACCATGGAAGGATTACGCCGGGTAATCCTCTACAACGACTGGCGGTATTATGTGCAGGATGATCCGGTGCTAAGCGATTATGAATACGATCAATTGTTTGCCTGGCTGAAAAAGCTGGAACTGGAAAATCCCCATCTGGTAAGCGCCGACTCGCCTACCCAGCGTGTGGCCCAAGGGCTCACCAAAGAGTTTCCCACCGTACAGCACCTGGTACCCATGCTAAGCCTGGAAAATTCATACAATGCAGATGACCTGGTTGACTGGGACCGCAAAGCCAGGGAGCTTACAGGACTGGAAGAGGTAGAGTACTGTATAGAGCCCAAATTTGATGGCGCCAGCATTTCCCTGATCTACGAAAATGACCGGCTTGTACGTGGTGCTACCCGTGGAGATGGTGTAGCAGGCGAAGATATCACTCCCAATATCCGGCAGATAAGAACAATCCCCCTTACCGCGCGTTTTTCTGACTATGGCATTCACCAGATAGAAATACGTGGTGAAGTACTGATCAATAAAAATACTTTTAAAGCATTCAATGAACAGCGGGCGGCAGAGAACCTGGCCCCGCTTGCCAATCCACGCAATGCGGCTTCGGGCTCATTACGGATGGTAGACCCCAGGGAAGTAGCCAAAAGAGGATTGGAAGCATTTCTCTATCATATGAGCGATCATACCATGGAGGCCGGCAAAACTGAGCCGGAAGAAATCCAGACACATAGCAATACCCTGGAACTGCTTTCCCGCTTAGGCTTCCGCAGCCCTGCCAAAGAAAAGAAAGTCGTGAAAGGCATACAGGCTGTGATAGACTACTGTCATAAGTTTGAGGAAGAACGGGATAGCCTGCCTTATGAAATAGATGGTATGGTAATCAAAGTCAATGACTATACTCTCCAGGATAAAATGGGTATGACTACCCACCATCCCCGTTGGGCCATGGCCTATAAATTCAAAGCGCGTCAGGCTACCAGCAAACTACGTAAGGTAGAATTCCAGGTAGGCCGTACCGGAGCAGTTACACCTGTAGCCAAAATAGATCCGGTACCTATCGGCGGCGTTACAGTAGGTTCTATTTCTTTGTTTAATGAAGACGTTGTAAAAGAAAAGGACCTGAAAATAGGAGATACCGTATTGGTGGAAAGAGCAGGTGATGTGATTCCATATATTGTAAAATCTGTTGCTGATCTGCGGGATGGTACAGAAGAAGATATCGTCTTCCCTACCCATTGCCCGGTTTGTAAAGACGCTTTGTTTAAACCTGAGGGAGAAAGTGTATGGCGTTGTATTAACATCAATTGTGAAGCACAGGTAGTAGAGCGTATGATTCATTTTGTAAGCAAAGATGCAATGGATATACGCAGTTTGGGAGAAAGCAATGTGCGCAAATTTTATACCCTGGGATTAATGCACGATATACCAGGCATCTACCAACTGGATTTTAGCAAGCTCGAACAACTCGAAGGTTTTGGTAAAAAGTCCCTGACCAACCTGCAGGCAGCAATTGACCAATCCCGTGCCCAACCGCTTCACCGGCTTATTTTCGGCCTAGGCATCCGTTATGTAGGAGAAACCACTGCCAAAACACTGGCCAATGCGGTATCCCACCTGCTGGAACTTCGTAACTGGACAGAAGAGCAATTACTTACCCTGGAAGATATAGGTCCTAAAGTGGTAGGAGCTATCCAGCAGTTCTTCAGTAATGAGGATAATATTCATATGCTGGAAAAACTGGAAGAGTTAGGCGTAAGCCTGCAGAACACTAAAGCAACCCATGCTACGGATGGTAACCTTACCGGGCAAACCTTCTTATTTACCGGCACCCTCGCCAAACTGAAACGCAGTGATGCGGAAGAAATGGTGGAACAAAACGGCGGTAAAATACTAAGTGGGGTGAGCAGTAAGCTCAACTACCTGGTGGTAGGAGAAGATGCCGGCAGCAAGCTGGAAAAGGCTAAAAAGATCAACACTATCCGCATCATTACGGAAGACGAGTTTATTAAACTATTGGGTAGTTAAGAGAAGAGAGCTATGAGCTTATAGCTGCGAGCTATGAGCTTTTGCAAAATATGCAGGTGTAGCATTGGCTAACAGACCGTATTAAGATTGACAGATGCAGGCATTCAAATAATATGATGACAGACGAGTACTATATGCAACAGGCGCTGAAAGAAGCGCGCAAAGCTTTTGATGAAGGGGAAGTCCCTGTTGGGGCGGTAATAGCATTGAATGGTGTTATTATTGCCAAAGGGTATAATCAGGTAGAAAAATTAAATGATTGTACTGCACATGCAGAAATGATTGCGCTTACCTCCGCATTCAATTACCTGGGCAGTAAGTATCTGATGGAAGCCACACTATATGTAACACTCGAACCCTGCCTGATGTGTGCCGGTGCTTTATACTGGAGTAAAATAGGCAGGATCGTATATGCCGCAGCAGATGAAAAGAACAGTTACCGGCGGGCTACCGGCAATCAATCACCTTTTCATCCTAAAACTAAACTGGAACTGGGGCCTTGTGGAGAAGAAAGCTTGCAGCTGGTAAAAACCTTTTTCGCAAAAAGAAGATAAACAACGTTTCTATAGACCGGCTAAAAGATGAATAACAACTGATATTTCCTCTTTTAGCCGGTCTGCTCAAATAAGTCTATTTATTACTGGCTACCATGACAGTATCTGGTGTTGACTGATCGGTCAAAGGTACCTTACCCCTGTTTTTGCGCACTATCCGTGAAAATAAAGAGATCTCCTTATCAAACAGGAACCTGAAAAACAATTTGGTCCATGAGGTGTGATACACCAGGGAATCGTAGTACGAATTGGCACTACTTCTGATTTGCGGTAATTTATTCCAGGGCACGGAAGGAAAATCATGGTGTTCATTATGATACCCAACATTAAAAGCCACTGTATTCAGCACCCCATAATAACTATAAGTTTCCTGGGTACCATGTGTCAGATAATGCTCCTGAATCCAGCGGGCACCTAATGGATGCAATCCTACAGAAAAGAAAAAGCTGAGCAACAGGAATACAATTGCTTTGGTACCAAATAACAGGGTAATAGTTACCGCAAAGGCAATCTGAACTGCCCAGTTAAGGGCTATCCATCCGTCAAAGGGTTTAATTTCCTTCAGGCGGGGAATACGGAACACCTGGAAGAAAGGATAAAACAACAGCCAGATCATCTTCCCAATAAAGTAATTATTGATCAGCTTAGCCTCCCAGCGGTTAGGCAGATCGGCATCCAGCTCATGAATCCCCTGGAAGGAATGGTGTTTAATATGGTACCTTTCAAAAGATACAGAGCTGGGAAATATCTGCGGCATATTAGCAAAAATGCCGGCCAGCCTGTTGGCCACCGGATTTTTGAAGATCAGTTTATGCGCACATTCATGAATCATTACAAACAAGGCATGATCGGCAAAAGCGCCTAACAGGTAAGCAGCTCCAACTACTATCCACCAGGATTGATCGGCTACCAGCCAGGCCATTACCACCTGGAAACCTACCAGCCCCAGGATAGCCAGAAACGTAAGCGGGTTCTTACCTATCAGCTTACGGATCTGCGGATGCTGCTTCAGTATTTCTTTTGTTCTGATGCGATGAGGCTCACTTTCCTCGGAATATATAAAGTCAATTCGTTTTTCCATACCTACACAAGATAATTTTTAATTCAACATAAATCAAGCGGTCACTTTTTAGGTTCCATTAGTTTGTTCAGCCCCATCATTTGCTTCATAGTATGGTCCATCCCTTCGGACGAACCATCCAGGAAGATCACATTTCCTTTGGAGTTTTCTGCAAAATGCTTGATCGCTTCCGTCCACATGGAAAAGAGGATCACGGAGGTATCCAGGTTGGCCTGCTGCATTTCCTTGGCTGCCATGGTCATCCCCTTGGCCACCTCTTCCCGGAACAATGCCACCCCCTGGCCTCTCAGCTGTGCGGCCTGCCGCTCAGCCTCTGCTGCTATTTTGATCGCATTACCATCTGCTTCTGCTGCTTTGGTTTTAGTAATCAGCAATGCCTGTCCTTCATTTTCCGCTGCTGCTTTCAGGTTATTAGAAGCCACTACCTGCGCCATAGACCGCATAATCACCTCGTCAAAAGTAATATCATTCATCTGCAGATCCAGCAGATGAAAGCCCCATTCTTCCAGGGTTTTATCTATTTGCTCTTTTACATGTTCTGTAATGTCCTTACGCAGCCCCAGCACTTCAGCCTGCTTTTTCGTGGCTACAAACCCCCGGATAGAACCTTCAATAGTCCGTACCAACGCCTGCATAAAGCTTCTTTCATCCATGAATTTGAAGGCCACATTTTTGATGGTTTCCTCCTGCTGATTCCATACAGCATACAGCAGCATGGCCTTAAAGTACACATTGGCCTGATCAATAGTGATCGCCTGAAACTCCAGCTCTACAGACCGGTTTTGAATAGATACTCTTTTAAAAACCTTTTCAATAACAGGGATTTTAAAATTCAACCCTGGAAATAATATCCGGTTGTATTTGCCGAATATCGTAGTAACAGCAATACTACCCTGCTGCACAGTAACAAAGCTGGACAGGATGACTACCAGTACCAGTATGCCTAAAATGATAAGAAGAATGTTGCCCATAATGACGACAGGATTAAGGTATTATCAGTAAATATAAATCATATTTACATATATGTGTATCCCAGCCTGTAATTAAGGGAATGCATGGAGAAGCAGGTTGCACAACAAGGAAAGCTGCTAATGGTAATTTGAGGAAAAACAATGGACGAAAGTGACCGGCTTACACACAATAAATGAAAGGCAAACAGTTTATGTTATATCATTTGTTTCATTCTGAAGTATAAAAACACATCGTCCAGTTCAATTTGTTTTAGCTGATATACCAGTCTGGTCTTAAGGTCTTCCGTTTCGTCTTTTATTCTTCTGTACTGGTCTTTTAATGTTTCGTAGCGGGCAACTATCTCTGCTGGTGTGGCAGAATCATTCAATTGCAATATGCTAAATGCACTTTCCTCGGTTATCATAGCAATAGGGGTATTTCATTCCAAAAATTGTCAATAGGATATTATCAACAGTCAAATCGTGTCAAACCGCTAAATTAGGCCAGTTTAAAAACAGCACCAATACCCAAGCTTGGGTATTTTTTGGGCGTATACCGCAGTGGGAGGACCTCATTTTAATCCCAATAAAGCAAAAACAACTAATAATCAATAAATTATATATTGGTAAACTTCCAGGCTATCTTACTGGAATCCTATCTTCCGGGCAAGGGCTACCAGTTCTGAGGTATTGCGCACTTTCAGTTTCAGACGGATATTTTTCCGGTGGGTTTCTACTGTATAACGGCTCAGGTTCAAGGTTTGCGCAATCTCCTTATTATTAAGCCCTTTCACAGCCAGGGTCAGTACGTCTTTTTCACGGGGGGTCAGTTTATTCAGCAGATTCTCATTCTGCCTACGAAGGATTTCATTGAGTGCTGCTGCCAGCTGGGCATCTGAGTCAATAGCCAGGGAAAGGTCAAGAAAGGCGCCTATCGCCTCTACCACATCCCCGTGTTCATTATGTGTAAAAGGTACCCCCAGCCCAAAAACCCAGCGCCATCCGGCTTCTCCCCGCTTCCGTACCCGGGTAATGCCGCCAAACATTTGCTTATGGTTTTTGAATGACTGCTGAGCCGCTATGGTGAGTTCAAAATCATCCGGATGCATAATATACCGGAAAAAGTCAGTACCCATCCTATTCATTTCCTCCAGGCTGAACCCGGTTGTTTCTATCATACACTGATTACACCAGCTGATCGTTTTTTCATTATTGTTGGAGGTATACAGCATGGCAGGTACATGATGTAGCAGGCCTTCCAGCCACAGAATACGTTTTTTTAACTGTTCATTTTCTTTCTGCAAAGATGAGAGGGAAAAGTTTTGCCCCATGTCCGAGCCTGTCTGCATACTATAAGTTTTAAACAAACAATAGTGAAAACAACTACAAAGTACACACGAAATTAGTCCGGCCCATAAAGTGTGTTACAACGCCTTCTGTAAATATAAAATAATTATCCATATGTCCAAGCCCGGTCACGTAGAAGTATATCCACATTTTTTGTTAAAAAAGGAAGCCGGTAGCAACGGCTGCACCATTATTCACCGCCTTATTATGCCCCTGTTGGCCACTCCGGGAGCTTATGTTTGATATTTAACAGATTAGGCAGTAAATTTGATGACTATCAGTAAAACGTAATTTTAATAAAACTCATAAAAACGTTAGTTATGGCATTTACACTTCCGAGCTTACCGTATGCAGCAGATGCGCTGGAACCTCATTTCGATAAACAGACAATGGAAATCCATCATGGTAAGCATCATCAGGCTTATGTGGACAACCTGAACAAAGCGATTGCTGGTACTGAGCACGAAAACAAGTCGTTAGAAGAACTGGTAGCCAGTGCAGGCAAAATCAGCCCTGCTGTTAGGAACAACGGTGGCGGCCACTGGAATCACAGCTTTTTCTGGGTAAGCCTTGCGCCAAATGCAGGCGGCGAACCTACCGGCAAACTGGCTGAAGATATCAAAAGCACCTTTGGTTCTTTTGATGCATTCAAGGAAAAATTCAGCCAGGCAGGTATGACGCGCTTTGGTTCTGGCTGGGCATGGTTGCTGGTAAAAGATGGCAAACTGGAAATTTCCTCTACCCCCAACCAGGATAACCCACTGATGGATGTTGCTGAAGTAAAGGGTACTCCTTTATTAGGGGTAGACGTATGGGAACACGCTTACTACCTGAAATACCAAAACCGCCGTGCAGACTACCTGAGTGCTTTCTGGAACCTGGTAGACTGGAGCGCAGTAAGCAAACGCTATGATGCTGCAAAAAAATAATCTGTAAGCCCTGCAGCAATAATTTGCTAATGGTCTTCCCATCTTAAAATGGTCCGCCCCGCGGGCCATTTTTGTTTTCTATCCCCCTGATCCTTCCTCTCTAATAGGATAGCATGGGATAGCATTATTTCTTAATTGCTGTAACTAGTTGTTTCCTAAGCATATGTAGCATACTTATTATTACACGGAACAACACACGTACAATGAAAAAGAAATACACGATTGTCCTATGCGGACTACTTTCGCTGTTAACCGGATTTCAGGTCAGGGCTAATGAGCAAGATGATTTCAACAAACACTTTAAATTAATTCCACAACCACAGAAAGTAGTACTGCTAAAAGGGGAAGGCCTGTCATTTGCCGACCTGCGGTATATGAATGTGCAGGGCGGCACCAGTATTTCCCCGGCATATCATACCACACTCTTCTCCCTTCCCAAAGTACAGGCGGCCGGAAAAGGGGTATTAACATTGATGCTGAGCAATGATGCCAGCCTGCCCGCCTCTCCGGAAGGTTATTCACTGGTAGTGGAGCACAAACAGGTGACTATTAAAGCAAGGGAAAATGCCGGGCTGTTTTATGGTATTCAAACCTTGCTGCAACTACTGGAAGATGCCCGTGATCAACAGGTAAGTATTCCTGCCTGCAGTATTACGGATTATCCGGAAATCGCTTACCGGGCAGTGCATCTGGATCTCAAACACCACCTGGATGCAACCAGATATTACTACGACATGATCGACCGGCTGGCCCGGTTAAAAGTAAATGCGATCGTGGTAGAATTTGAAGACAAGCTGCGTTACCGGAAAGCACCGGTAGTAGGGGCTACTAATGCTATCTCCATAGAAGAATTTGCCGCATTAAGCAAATATGCCGCCGACAGGTACATTGAGGTTACTCCCCTGGTGCAGGGTTTAGGGCATGCTTCTTTTATATTGAAGCATGACGAGTATAAAAAACTGCGGGATGATCCAGCCTCTGACTGGTCTTTCAATCCGCTGGACTCTGCTACCTACAGATTACAGTTTGCCCTCTATGAAGATGCAATGGCAGCTGCTCCCTACAGTAAGTATCTTCATATCGGAGGTGATGAAGTAGGTTCACTGGGCCATTCTGCGGAGGCCAAAAAATCCGGCATGAAACCTTTTGAATTACAAATGCACTGGCTCAACCGGGTAAGTGAATTTGCCCGTGCACACAACCGTATCCCTATCTTCTGGGATGATATGGTTTTCAAGCTTTCTGATCTGTATGAAACTACCTACGATGATACGATGCCGTTAGACAAGGTTGAAAAGGCGTGGAAGGAAAATGAACACCGCCTTAATGAAAACCGCCATCTCTTTCCGGAGAACTGTATTTTCATGCGCTGGAATTATTCCACGTCTACTATTCCAGGCAACCTGAAAGCAATAGACTGGTATAACAATAACCAGCTAAAGTCAATGGCGGCCACAGCGGCACAAACTACCTGGCCTATGATGCCCCGGGAAAAATCTAATTTTAAACCCATCAAGGATTTTTGCCGCGTGGCCGCTGAAAAGAAAATGAGTGGTATTCTCTGTACAGCGTGGGACGACTGTTCCCCCCACCTCGAAACGGTTTGGCGCGGACTATATGATTTTGCTTTATTCAGCTGGAACTATGAAGATATCCCGGTAGAAAAGGCACATGCTATGTATCGTCACCGGTTTTATGCTCCTGCTGCCGCTGATACCGCTTTTGAATTCCAGGATCAGCTGGAAGAAGCATTGAGTTTTTGGGAGTCGGCCCTCATCAACAAAGGGCATAGAAACAATTACCCTGCAAATCCTGACCTCATCTCTCTTCCTGATGCCAATAAACCCGGTGCATGGCGAGAGCTGTACAAGGATAAGCTGGCAAAAGCAAAGAAAGAAATAGCCCGCTATGATACCATTAAAGCACGGCTTACCAAAACTAATATGCTGGCACAACGAAATCAGTTTGCCGTACTGCTGCTAAACCAGATCAATGAATTGCAGATCTATTCTTCCAAATTGCTGGTATTACTGGAAAATTATGACAAGGCTACATCCAAAGCGGAAAAGGAAAAAATGCGACAGCAGCTCCTCACGTATGTTGCCAACTTCCAGGCCCGCCGGGAAAGCTTTGAGGCTGTTTTTTCCCAAACACGTATGCTCAATAATCCCGAAGGATATGTGCTGGATCAGAACCATCACAATCACCTGGCTAATGGCAGTAACACCAGCGACTGGATGTTTGTGTATGAACTGGCGATGAATGACAAGATCAATAAATGGTTAACGGTATTAAACAAGATGGGCGGACTTTAAAAGTCCACCCATCCTGCTAATAATCTAATCTGTATATAAAGCTGGCAGCACCTGGCTGCTGGCTTTATTTTATTTCCTTAATCTTCACATTTTTAAACCATATTTCACTACCATGATCCTGGAGTGCAATATGTCCTTTGCGGGTCATGCCATAACCTTTAGCATCTTTCCACTTACCTTCTGCTTTATGTTTCTTCCACTCCGGAGAATCCATTTCATACTCCGCAGTTTTCTGACCATTCAGCCAATGCTCCACGTGACCTTTGTTCACGATGATTTTAGTGTTGTTCCATTCGCCAATTGGATTCGCAGCCATCACCAATGGGGGATCCATCGCATAGTTAGCACCGCTTTTCTGCCAGTCTTCCAGTTTTTCCGGAAAGTCTTTATCATCAATGATCTGATACTCAGGTCCGCTCAGGTAAGGCGCGTCAAACTCTTCGGTTACCATATACAGGATACCGCTGTTACCTTTAGCAGCCAGTTTCCAGTCGGCGTTCAGTTCAAAGTTTTCAAACTCCTTATCAGTGATCAGGTCACCACGTTTATCACTTTTATCTGTTTCACTGCCCAGGCAATGCATGGTGCCGGTAGCGGTATCTACCGTCCAGCTATTCGCAGTTCTGCCTTTGTATACGCGCCAGCCGTCCAGGTTCTTACCATCAAATAATAACTGCCAGCCTTCTGCTTTTTCTGCATCAGAAAGCACATTCACACCTGCAGCAGCTGCATTGCTACCAGCTGCTGTACTTACCGCAGTAGAATCATTGTTATTTTCTGTTGATGCTCCACCGCCACACGATGAAGCCGCTATTACCATCAGAGATAATGCGGGAACAAATAATTTTTTCATGACTTTTATCGGGTTTAATATTATTTAATGAGTTTCAGCTTTTCAGGATCCCACTGAATAATCTTATTACTAAAATAGCTGTCATTACAAAGTAATGCAGGTGCTGCTGCTCTGAATCCGAACAGGGCATCTTCGCTCACTTTACCTCCGGTGCGCATTGCATTGAACAGGTTGTAGAAGTGATCAAAATGGGCACCCTTGTACCCTTCTTCTGCTACGTATTCCAGCTTATCCGGTGGTAACATTTCCTTACGGTCGTATACATATGGCTTACCTGCATCGATACCTTTTTTACTTTGCAGCAATGGATCATCTGTAGCAGCATAGCTTTTATTACGATACAAGGTTACCTTATCCCATTCTACGGTCATAGAGCCTTCGCTACCTACCATGCGCAGGTAATTGGTGCCACCGGTACCATCTACGAAGTTAACACGCAGGGAAAGGTTAAAAGCAGGGTGTATAGCTGTTTCAGGATAGTCAAACATCCCCATCATGATATCCGGAACTTCACGGCCATCTTTCCAGTAGCGTAATCCGCCGGTAGCCATTACTTTGTTGGGCCCCAGGGAGCCTGTTACAAAATGCAGACTGGAGAACAGGTGTACAAACAAGTCGCCCGAAACACCGGTACCATAGTCTTTATAATTCCTCCAACGGAAGAAGCGTAATGGATCAAAAGCACGTTTGGGTGCATTGGCCAGATAAGCATCCCAACCTACCGTGCTGGGAGAAGCATCCGCAGGAATCGGGTATTGCCAGGCTCCAAATGGCGACATACGCGCCCAGAAACCTTCCGCATAGTTCAGTTTGCCAATAGCGCCGTCTTTCAGTAACTGACGGGCTTTCTCATTACCCAGGGAGCTCATACCCTGGCTACCTACCTGATATACTACCTTTCCGTTTTTGCGTTGTGCTTCCACTACGGCAGGGCCTTCGGTGATATCATGCACCATTGGCTTTTCGCAGTACACGGATTTGCCTTTATTCATGGCTGCTACGGAAATGTCCTTATGCCAGAAGTCGGGCACGGCAATGATCACTGCATCAATATCACTGCGGTCCAGTATTTCAGTATAGTTGCGGGTAGTAAAAATGTCTTTACCCCATTTTTGTTTCGCATCCGCCAGCCGGCCATCATACAGGTCGCAGGCCGCTACCAGTTTTACGCCTGGTACAGTAATCGCTGTATTCGCATCTGCAGTACCCATGCCACCCGCACCAATCAGGGCTACCTGAATCTGATCATTGGCACTATACTTTTCTTTTTCCCTTGCCAGGGATTTAATGTTCCTTTGCTTGTCTGCAGCAGTAATGATAGTTGGCAATAAAGAAGCGCCTACTACCCCTTTGGCGAACTTACTGATAAACCGCCTCCGTGAGCTTTCATTAGAATTTTCTGGCATAATTTCCTGTTTGGATATTTGTAGATAATTGATAACGTGTTGGTACAATGGACGTTAAATTAGAAAGATTATCTGGAAATTCATAATCTTTTCCCATCCAGGCCGCTGTTTGCGGTGATCTCCCGCTTTTTCCCTTCCATTATTTTATCACCAGCACAGCCATTACCGGCAGGTGATCTGAAGCATAACGCTCAGGTATTACCTGATGTTGCAACACCGTAGCCCCTCCCTGTGGGTGGAAAGCAATAAAATCGATCGCTCTTTTAGGATTTTCAACGGGTATTGTAGGCGCACAGCTATAACAGGTGCGGGTAAAGCTGCTGTCCAGTGTGCGGATAGTAGCACTATTTTCGGATGCATTAAAATCACCGGCCAGTATTGCCGGTATACCTGCCTCTTCGATAATACGTTTAATGGCCCTTATCTGCATTAAGCGGCTGCTGTCATTACGTTGTACGTCCAGATGAGTGCTGGCCATCATGATCTTCCGCCCACGGGGCAACTGCAATATTGTGGTACACAGCGCCCTTGGCTCACCTCCGCTACCTGCTGCGGTGGGCAAGGCATGGCTTTTTCCGGTAAGTATAGGGTACCTGGATAAAACAGCAATGCCATATTCCCCGCCACCATAGTCAATGGATTTGGTAAAATATGCCTGCATCCCCGTTTTGGCGGCTATTGCCTCCGCCTGGTGCAGCTGCCTGCCCGACCGGTCAGTATGTACATCTACTTCCTGCAGGGCTACCACATCGGGCATTACCCGGTTGATCACCGCTGCAATAGCATCAATATCTATATAGTCCTTCCGGGAGGGAGGATTGGCATGATGGATATTATAGGTGAGCACTTTGATGGTGTCTGCTGTGCCTGTACTCCGCCCTGCCTGCTTATTTACACTGCAGGACAACAGACCAATGCCTGCAATAATGGATACAACCCATGTTTTCATTTGCTTAAATTATAATTTTTTAAATAAAAAAGTTAGAAAAGCTAAATATAGCTTATAATGAGTAGTTTACGAGGCGGGAAATCATTGTCGGTAACGATTTAGTAATGGTGCTTATTGCATTCATTTTCTTTCGATTTCCTTGTAAATCAGTAGCAAATATAAAAAAAATATGGGTCGGTTCGACCCTTTTTTATATCTTTTTATATAGGCTCCGTAATAGCGTTTTTATACGTATTTAGAAAAAATTTTACCTGACTTCGGCATATCTCATGGGATTAATTCACAGTTAAGGGTAACATTTGTATTTGGATAAATACAGCCTGATAAAACGAGTGTAGCTATGAGACATCCCTTACAAACCATCGTTGCCGAAATTCAAAGGCAGGAAAGAAAATTATCTGCCGAAGCGTCCAGCTTTATTGATGAGGCTTATAGAATGACTATCTATCTTCAGGAATTATTGCGTGCCGTGAAAGAAGACGTGTTGAAAGAGGGCTTTGCCAGTAAAGCCGAAGAAGTCCATTTTTTCAAATTGATTAAGCCGAACATTCTCGGCAAATTGATTTACTATAACAAAGTGTACCGGATTGAAACGGCTTGCCCCGCAGATAACGGGAATTTGCATCAATGCTATTTTGCTTTACAACTCCGGGAGTTAAAACAAGAATATAAAGAGCATATCTGCAATTCAGATTTTTACAGGTACTACCGTTCCGGCAGAACCGACCGGGACGAAAATTATTATACGCTGGGCAATATCAATTACTATGAGGGATTAAACAGCTTTGTTTTTGAAATTGACCCGCAATTCTCAACCTACTTTGATTATAAGGTGGCAAAAATCTTAGCCAATGAATTAATCTATAACTACCTCACCACAAAATTAAGCCCGGAACAAAGCCCCGATGTGCTATTGCAGAATGGCGATACAAAAGATATTTTTTGGACACAATCAAAGAACGCCCTTATCGAATTGATTTATGCGCTTCATGCCGCCGATGCGCTTTCACACGGCAAATTGGGTATTCGCAAAATCAGTATGGTATTTCAAATCCTGTTCCGTGTTTCGCTTAGCGATATTCATAACAGTTTCCACCGAATGAAGACCCGTGCAGGTTCACGGACTTTGTTTTTAGACCAACTGAAATACAGCTTAGAAGAATACATGGACAAGGAAGATACTGCGTAATCTTCTTTTTTATTTTAAGGAATAAAGGACGGCATTGATGGTGCTGTCCTTTATTTTGCCCGTTTGCCTATATGTGTATATAGGCAAATCCGTTGGTCGGCACTCTTAGTTCATACTGTAAAAAGCAAGAAATCCCTATACAGCAATACTTTACATCAATTGCAAAAAAATAAAAAAAACTGCCTTTTTGATAGACACGTATCGGAAGACAGCCCCAGCCAAACGCTCCAATTTTGTACAGTGAACATTAAGCAACTGTGCAATGAATATTATAACCATAGAAGAAGAAGCATGGAGGTCGCTCAACGAGCGTATTAAATCCATTAGCGAGTTTATTCTGAAATCAGAAAACACCAGCTATGATAGTCTTTGGCTCAATAACCATGAAGTCTGTCAGTACCTCCACATCAGCGAAAAAACACTTTGGCGTATGCGTTCCAAAGGCGAAATAGCCTACTCCAAAATGTACGGGCAGTATTACTATACCATAGGAGCCATAAAAAATATGCTCAATGCCCATGCTGTGCAAACCAGCGAGGAATACATACAGGAGCTTATGGCAAGGGGTAAAAGCTATATCGAAAAAGGAAGAACAATAAAATCCGGCAAATAATTAAAACGTACTGCTATGAACATAGATAGAATGGAATTTTTTGCATGGATGGAGCGAATTATGGAACGCTTTGATGTTCTGAAACAACACATCATAGATATACAAAAGCAACGCAATACCATAGACGGCGAAGAACTGCTGGACAACCAAGACCTGTTACAAATGCTGAAAATCAGCCACCGCTCCTTGCAGCGTTACCGTTCGTCTGGCAAGCTGCCGTACTACACCATTAGCGGAAAGCTGTATTACAAGCTATCGGATGTACACCAATTCATCAGGGATAGTTTCAATGTTCCCCTGCAACGCACAAAGGACAACGGGTGACAAATAGTGCCACCTAAAGACAGGTACGGCGTAGCCGTACCCTGTTCAATTACTTTCGGACGATAACAATTTAAAATATCAATATTATGAGCGAGCAGACAATAGAACAGCCTCAACAAGAGCAGCAGCAAAAACCACAGCAATCCCCTGAACAGCTTTCAGATGTTTTGCTGGTCATGGATAAGGAAAAAAAGACTATTCAAGCGGTTACAGGTATTGACGAAAATGGCGAATTAAAAACCGTTGATGCCAATAAAAAGAACCAAAGCGAATTTATGCGGGTAGATAAGAGCGGAGATTTTTTCTCCAACTTCTTCTCCAACTTTTGGCGACAGCTCAAAGACCCCACCCGTTTTTCATTTTTCAAAGTTCCTGAACAGGAAGCCGTTGAAACAGCCCAAAAAATGCAGCAACAAATAAACGCCCCTACCAAAGAGGGCGAGGCAGTTATGGCTAAACATGAAGTGAAAGAGCCAAAGGAAGTGCAGCAAGAAAACAAAAAAGATATGGAAACTACACAAGCAACACAGACAACGCAGGCAACCCCTGAAACAAACGACCATCGTTTTAAGGCAGATGATATTGATTGGAAAACACTGGCACAAATTGGGATAACCAAAGAGCGGCTTGAAAAAGACGGCACATTGGATATGCTGTTGAAAGGCTATAAAACCAATAAGGTATATCCCATAGGTATCAATTTTGGTTCTGCCGTAATTCGTTCGGAGGCAAGGTTGGGGCTTCAAAACGGAGAAAACGGCAAGCCTGTATTTGTAATGTATGGCGTTCGCCACGAGCCGAACCTGCATACTCCTTTTTTCGGTCATGAATTTACCAAAGAGGACAAAGACAATTTGCTCAAAACCGGGAACATGGGGCGTGTGGTAGAGTTGACCTATCCCAAGACCGGAGAAAAAATACCGTCCATTATCAGCATTGATAAACTGACAAAGGAAGTTATTGCCTTACGGCAGGATTGGATAAAAGTGCCTGACGATATTGGAGGTGTAAAACTCACCGCGGAGCAAAAGCAAGTCTTATATGAGGGCAAAGCCATTTACTTAGAGGGTATGGTTTCGCAGAAAGGCAAAACGTTCAGCAGCGATATTCAATATAATGCTGACAAGCGTTTTCCCGAATACCTTTTTGAAAGGGGTGCAAATTACAAACAGACCCAAAGCCAGCAGCAAGCGCAATCACAGGAAAATCCCAAATTATTCAGAGGTAAAGAATTTAACGATGAGCAATACAAAAAGCTCACAGAGGGCAAGACCATTTATGTTTCTGATTTCATAGACGGGAAAGGACAGCCTTACAAGGGCTATGTTACGCTGAATGCCGAAACAGGCAAGTTTGATTTCAGTTTTAGAAACCCGGATAAATTAAAAGACAAGATTGTTCCCGCAGAAACCCATAAAACGCAGGTTGCCGTCAATTCAGAGGGTAAAACCAATGAGGCTACCAAAAATATCAATGAGCCTTTAAAACCCCAACAAACTGCTCCTGTGAACAAACAGCAGCAGGAAAAGCAGGAGCCGCCAAAGCCAGCTAAATCAAAAGGAATGAAAATGTAATTTCTAAAGGATAAGATATGAAAGCAATTATAGCAGAAAAACCAAGCGTAGCCCGTGAAATAGCCTCCCTGTTGGGAGCCACCGAAAAAAAGGATGGCTACGTAACAGGCAATGGCTATCAGGTTACGTGGGCATTCGGGCATTTGGTCGGTTTGGCAATGCCGGAAGATTATGGGTTTTCGGGTTTCCAAAAGGAAGCCCTGCCCATATTGCCCAACCCTTTTTTATTGACGGTACGCAAAGTGCGAAAAGAAAAAGCCTATGTTCCCGATAGTGGAGCGGTAAAGCAGTTGAAAATTATTGAACAGGTTATCGGGCGTTGCGATAGCATTATTGTTGCTACCGATGCGGGACGTGAGGGTGAACTCATCTTCAGGTATATTTATGAATACCTGAAATGCAGCAAACCTTTTCAGCGTTTATGGATAAGTTCATTGACTGAAAAAGCCATCAGGCAAGGTTTTGATAATCTAAAACCCGGAGGTGATTTCGATGGGCTGTACCGTGCCGGGCAAGCACGAAGCCAAGCCGATTGGCTCGTAGGCATCAATGCTTCACAGGCATTGAGCATTGCAGGGCGTGGTTTGTTTTCGCTGGGGCGTGTGCAAACGCCTACACTCGCACTCATCTGTAAACGATATTTGGAGAACAAAAATTTTGCTGTCAAAAAATATTGGCAGATACAGTTGGAACACCGAAAGGAATTTACAGACTTCAAAAGCCTTTCAAAAACCAAATGGGACGATAAGAAATTAGCAGACGACACGCTTAAATCTATTGAACGCACCGGGGTCGCAACTGTTACAACCGTAGAAACCAAAACAGTTACCGAACAACCGCCATTACTTTTTGACCTGACGGGCTTGCAAAAGGAAGCAAACAAAAGGCTCTTTTTAACCGCCGAAGAAACGCTGAACATATCCCAAACCCTGTACGAAAAGAAACTCATCACCTATCCACGTACCGGGAGCAAATACATACCCGAAGATGTTTGGGCGGAAATACCCGCTTTGGTAAGGTCACTGGAAGCAAGAACTTCCTGTAAAGAAGCAGTAGGGAAATTGAAATGGGGTCGTTTTAACAAGCGGATTGTGAACGATGTAAAAGTAACAGACCATCACGGTTTGCTCATCACCGAAACCATCCCCTCTGCATTACCCTCAAACGAAGAAGCTGTCTATGATATGATTGCACTGCGCTTGCTGGAAGCCTTATCGCAAGCCAGCACCAAAGAAATAACAGACGTTACATTACAGGCATTGCATTATGATTTTGCAATGAAAGGCAGCAAAATTATAGAAGCGGGCTGGCGTGGCATCAAAAGAAATTTTAGTGATGAAGAAAGCGAACCAGTGCAGGAATTACCGGAATTAAAATCGGGCGATGAACTTAAAATCAAGAGTGCTGAAGTGCTGGAGAAAAAGACCAAGCCACCTGTACTTTACACGGAAGCAGATTTGTTGTCTGCAATGGAAAATGCCGGAAAGGAAATAGCGAACGAAGATGAACGTAAAGCCCTGCAAGGTATCGGTATTGGTACACCAGCCACAAGAGCCGCCATTATAGAAACCCTTTTTAAAAGGGAATATATCAGGCGGGATAAAAAATCACTTGTTCCCACCGAAAAGGGATTGCAGGTATATGAAGTCGTAAAGGATAAGCGAATTGCCGATGTTGCCATGACCGCTGAATGGGAAATGGCTTTGCAAAAGATTGAGAATAACGAAGCAGATGCTATGGACTTCCATCAATCAATGAAAACCTATACATCTTCTGTTACGCAGGAAATTTTAGGCATAACTATCGAAAGTCAAAATCACCCAGACCTAACCTGTCCCAAATGTGGAACCCATAAACTGCTCATTCGGGATAAGGTTGTGAAATGTCCCAATGAGGCTTGCAACTGGCTTCAGTTTCGCAATGTGTGCGGTGTACAATTGAGCGTTGCCGACATAGAAAACCTTGTAACCAAAAGAAAGACCAATCTTCTCAAAGGAATGAAAAGTAAAGCGGGTAAAAAATTCGATGCTTTTATCATCCTGAAAGATAATTGCGAAAGCTCTTTTGAATTTGCCAACACCACAAGCAAAAAGAAATGAACAACAATGCTATCATAAATCGAAAGGATATAGAAAGCCTTATTTACACAGTACGGGACAAACAGGTTATGTTGGACAGCGACCTTGCAACCCTGTACCAGGTTGAAACAAAAAATCTTAACAAAGCCGTAAAAAGAAACATAGAGCGGTTTCCCCAATCGTTCTGCTTCCAATTAACCGAAAAAGAAGCTGAAAACTTGAGGTTCCAACTTGGAACCTCAAGTTTGAATTACGGCGGCAGGCGTTACCTGCCTTATGTTTTTTGCGAGCAAGGGGTCGCTATGCTGTCCGCTGTTTTGCGCAGCGAAATAGCTGTAACGGTCAGCATTGAGATTATGAACGCCTTTGTGGAAATGCGGAAGTTGTTAATCGGCAATGCCGCATTGTTCTCCCGGATGGATAAAGTGGAACTCAAACAAATTGAAGCAGACGGAAAATTTGAGGAAATATTTAAAGCACTGGAAAGCGGTAAGCTACACAGCGAAAAAGGTATTTTCTACGACGGGCAGATATTCGATGCCTATGTCTTTGTCGCTGATATTATTAGAAGTGCCCAAAGGTCAATTGTGCTTATTGACAATTATGTGGACGATACGGTGCTTACGCTACTCGGAAAGCGTGGACAAACCGTATCTGCCACTATCTATACCAAAAGCATCAGCAATCAGTTGCAACTCGATTTGCAGCGTTACAACAGCCAATACCCACCCATCACTATTCATACTTTTGTTCATGCGCATGACCGTTTCCTCATTATTGACGGCACAGAATTATATCACATTGGCGCATCTTTAAAAGATTTGGGTAAAAAATGGTTTGCATTTTCTAAGATGAACGCAGAAACAAGCAAAATGCTTAGTTTCCTGAACGCCATTTAAGTATATCCTTCCAACCTATATAGCAGACCGTTACCCGGTCAATAACTGCCACTAAAAGCCAACTGCTACCGCTTTTGACGTGGCAGTTTATTGCCATAATACTTTAGCTACTCATTGAAAATTTTAAACAAAATCAATATGAGTACACAGCAAAAAGACCTCTCTTATTTCTCGTTAAGGTTACAGGAATTATTAAATACCAGCTTCCCCGAAAAAGCACATGACCAAAGATTTATCGAGCAACGTTCCAAATGGGCGGCAAACGCCTACGAGGGTGCATTTAGTTCGGGAAACTCCACAGAGCAATGCAACCGTATCGCAGATTACATACTGTTTGAGGGACTTCACTATTCCAAATTCGACACTGTTTTTCAAGTGGTTTGCAATGAGTTTAACAGCATCATGCTGGACGAAGAACTCCGCCCGTTCGCATTAAAGATGCTGCCAATCTGCGAACCCGTATTTGCCAAATATGTGCTAACGGATGACTTTGCTTACACCACCGACCACGACCTGCTCTATACAGAAATCACGGGAACCATAGCAATTCATATCGAGGACTATGGCATTTAATCAACGTGAACACCTGAAATTGAATATTGAGGCGTTGCGGGTCATGTTCAGGTTAGAAAAGGAAAAACGCCAAGCTACCGAAGCCGAGCGGCAGCAGCTTTTGCAGTATAGCGGTTTCGGCGGGATAAAATTCATCTTAAATCCCGCAGAGCATCCAACAGACATAAGGCAATGGAAAGACTATGAGCGAACCTATTTTGAGGAAACGCAGGAACTCCACCGGATGCTGAAAGAAAATGCCCCAGACGAAAAGCAATACAAACATTATGTGGACAGTATGCGCAGCTCGGTACTGACGGCGTTTTACACCCCTCCCGAAATTATAAATATGCTATCCGATATTTTCAAGGAAAACGGCATAACGATACAGAAATTTTTAGAACCATCAGCAGGGGTTGGCGGTTTTATTCAGTCTTTTACAGATAAAGACGTGCCGCAGGTTACGGCTTATGAAAAAGACCTGCTTACGGGCAAAATCCTTAAACAGATTTGCCCAGACAGAAATATCCGAATAAACGGTTTTGAACAAATACCGGAAAAGGAACTGAACAGCTACGATGTAATTGCCAGCAATATTCCATTTGGCACAAGTTCGGTCTTTGACCTTTCCTATTCGCGTGGTGATGACCCTGCAAGAGCGCAGGCAGCAAAAAGTATCCACAATTATTTTTTTCTGAAGGGAACGGACACCATACGGGATGGTGGTATGCTCGCTTTCATTACCTCGCAGGGTGTTTTGGATAGCCCAAGCAATAAGCCTATCCGTGAGGCATTGATGGCAGCGCATAATCTTGTTTCGGTGGTACGGCTACCGAACAATCTTTTTATGGATTATGCAGGAACTGAAGTTGGAAGCGACCTTATCGTACTTCAAAAGAATGAGGGCAAACAAGGGCTTACGGAATTGGAAAAAGATTTTTGCGATACACTGCTCACAAAGCACAACGACCACGTAAATGCCTTTGTTCATTATACCGCTCCCGTTGTGTTCGATGAAATCATTCAATCCACCGACCTGTACGGTAAGCCCTACACCGTATATGTACATAGTGGCGGTGTGGAAGAAATTGCAAAAGAAGCCAGGCAAATACTGTCTGCGGATTTTAAAAGCAATTTAAACCTGAACCTTTATAAAGGAATTGCGCCGGATGAACCTACCATACAGCCGGGTATTACTTTAGTACCTGAACCAGCCCCCGTGCAGCCAGCTACCGGCAATGCAAGGGGAAAAACATCACAGCCCACATTATTCAATTTTACCAATCCTGCGGCGGCACAACCTGTCATGAGCCGTACACTGCAAGGCATCACGGCGGTAGCGGATGCGCCGTCAACACGGGAAGAAGTACAATTGAGTTTGTTTGACCTCTTTAACAATACGCCACAATCTGCCGTTCTCGCACCAGCGAAAAAGGTCAGAAGAAAAACGAGCATTACCAAGAAAAAGGTAGGCGGTCGCACCCAACAGCCGGGGCTGTTCGATTATATACCCTTGCGTAGTTTACAAGAGGAAACGCCAAAGCCTCCAATCACGTCACGAACAAGTGAGCAATCAGCCGTAATTGGCGATTTGTTTTCGTCTGTTAGTGTCAATAGCAACGGCGAAATAGAAGAACTGCCCAAAAACAAACCTGCCCCTGCAACGGACAATACCATCCCTGAACCCGCACCATATTCCGGCGAACTGCAATCATTCCACAGGGATGATTGCCTTGCAACGGATAAGGGTTTTGTTGGGCATTTGCGGGATGTGGATATACCCAATGGCACGGCTGTATTCTGTCCGCTATTATTGCCTCCCAATCAGAAAGTAAGAGCCGAAGCCTATATAGGGTTACGGGATGCCTATCAGCAGCTTTACAATCACGAAGCACAATATCATAAAGAGTACAAACAAGAACGGGAAACACTGAACCGCCTGTATGATGATTTTGAAAAAAGATACGGCAATCTGAATAGTGCCGACAATATCAAATTGATTAAAACCGATAGCGCAGGTAAGGAAGTACCTTATTTGGAGCGTGTGGTAGGTGGCGTGGTACATAAGTCAGATATATTCCACCAGCCTGTCAGTTTTGCAACAACAACACTCGCAACGGACAACCCGGATGAAGCGTTGGCGGCATCGCTCAACAAGTACGGAACGGTTGATTTGAACTATATGTCGGAGTTAAGCGGAATGTCCGGCGAAGATTTAAAAGATGCGCTGCATGGCCGCATCTTTTACAATCCTGCACAAAGAGAATATGAGATTGCAGAAAAATGGGTTTCGGGCAACGTAGTAGAAAAAGCGGCAGAAGTACGGGCGTACCTCGCAGGGCAACCGGATAGCAAAGAAGCTGCCGAAAGTCTTAAAGCACTCGAAGAAGCCAAGCCCCGCAGGATAGAGTTTGACGAACTCGATTTTAACCTCGGTGAACGTTGGATACCAGCGGGCATTTACAATCGTTTTGCTTCGCATCTGTTCGATACCGAAATCCGCATTCATTATTCCGAAAGTTCCGATGATTTTTCAATCCATTGCGACCGTAAGAATATCCATATCACAGAAAAATACGCCATCAAGTCGGAAAGCCGCACGTTTGACGGCGTTACCCTGCTGAAACACGCTCTTGTCAATACCACGCCCGACATTACCAAAAAGGTAATTATAGATGATAAAGAAGTCAAGGTGCGGGATATGGAAGCCATACAAATGGCGAACAGTAAAATTGATGAGATACGCAGGGAGTTTACAGATTGGCTTTTTGCGCAGAACGATGAGTTTAAGCAACGCCTGACCGATAAATACAACGACACCTTTAACTGTTTTGTTCGTCCGCAATATGACGGCAGCCATCAGGATTTTCCGGGGCTTGACCGCAAGGCGTTGGGCATTGAAGACCTCTACCCAAGCCAAAAAGATGCCGTTTGGATGATTAAGATGAACGGCGGTGCTATCTGCGACCATGAAGTGGGTGCGGGTAAAACGCTCATCATGTGTACTGCAGCGCAGGAAATGAAGCGTTTGGGGCTGGCACATAAGCCGATAATCATCGGGTTAAAAGCCAACGTGCATGAAATAGCGGAAACTTACCGCAAAGCCTACCCACACGCCAAAATATTATATCCCGGCAAAGAAGATTTTACCCCGCAGAAACGTCTGCGCATTTTCGGCGATATTAAAAACAACGATTGGGATTGCATCATCTTAACGCATGACCAGTTCGGGATGATACCGCAATCGCCTGAAATGCAAAAGCAGATTTTGGAAGCCGAATTGGAAAGCGTGGAAGAAAATCTTGCGGCTTTGGAAAGACAGGGCAAGGAAGTTTCAAGGGGAATGCTCAAAGGGGTAATTGTTCGTAAGCAAAATTTAGAGGTTAGGTTAAAAACACTGGAGCATGACATCGAAAACCGCAAGGACGATGTTGTGGACTTTAAAATGATGGGCATAGACCACATTTTAGTGGACGAAAGCCATCGTTTTAAAAACCTCATGTTCAACACAAGACATGAACGTGTAGCGGGATTGGGCAACATGGCGGGAAGCCAAAAGGCTTTGAACCTGCTATTTGCCATCCGCACCATTCAGGAGCGCACAGACAAAGACTTGGGCGCAACGTTCCTTTCAGGTACGACGATCAGCAACTCGCTTACTGAACTGTATTTGCTCTTTAAATACCTGCGCCCTAAAGCAATGGAAAAACAGGGCATCAACTGTTTTGATGCTTGGGCAGCTATTTACGCTCGTAAAACCACCGATTATGAATTTTCGGTAGCGAACAATATCGTATCAAAAGAGCGTTTCCGCTTCTTCATCAAAGTGCCGGAACTGGCGCAGTTCTATTCGGAGATTACCGACTACCGGACGGCAAAGGACATTGGCATAGACCGTCCCGAAAAGAATGAGATACTGTACCATATCCCACCGACACCGGAACAGGAGGTTTTCATCAAAAAGTTGATGGAGTTTGCCAAAACGGGCAACGCCGAATTATTAGGCAGACCGCCGCTGAGCGAAAGCGAAGAAAAAGCAAAAATGCTGATTGCGACAGACTACGCACGTAAGATGTCGCTGGATATGCGGATGATTAGCCGGGGTTATGAAGACCACCCCGACAATAAAGCCTCGCACTGTGCGGCTAATATTGCTAAATACTACAACAAATTCGATGCGCAGAAAGGAACGCAGTTTATTTTCTCCGACCTCGGCACTTATAAACCCGCCGAATGGAATATCTATTCTGAAATCAAGCGTAAGCTGGTGGAAGACCACGGTATCCCTGCTCATGAAATACGGTTTATTCAGGAGGCTAAAAATGAGAAACAACGTAAGGAGCTTATCAGGGATGTAAACGAGGGAAAAATACGGGTGCTGTTCGGTTCTACCGAAATGCTCGGTACGGGCGTTAACGCTCAAAAGCGGGCAGTTGCTGTCCACCATTTAGATATACCGTGGCGACCATCAGACCTTGCACAGCGGGATGGCAGGGCTATCCGCAAGGGCAATGATATTGCCAAATTCTTTGCCGATAACAAAGTGGATATTTTCATCTACGCCGTTCAAAAATCGCTGGATAGCTACAAATTCAATACGCTGTACAATAAGCAGGTATTTATCGAGCAATTAAAGAGCAACAGCCTCGGCAAACGTACCATTGATGAAGGTGGAATGGACGAGAAAACGGGCATGAACTTCTCCGAATACGTGGCGATACTTTCAGGCAATACAGACCTATTAGAAAAAGCAAAGCTGGAGAAGCAGATTGCCGGACTGGAAAGCGAACGCCAGGCGCATAACCGTTCCAAACTTAGTTCCAAATACAAGCTGGAAGATACTGTTGCCACACTGGAAAGTACGCAGGCACGTTTCGACCGTATGAGCCTCGACCTCGGAAACCTGCAAAAGCGCATACAGAAAAACAAAGAGGGCGAAATACTCAACCCTGTGCAGCTTATTGGGCTTTCACCAAACGCCGATGTAAAGCAGGTTGGGGCAAAACTCAATCAGCTTTCCGAAAAAGCCCGCACCGCAGGGCAGTATGAGGAAATCGGTACGCTATATGGTTTTACGCTCTTAGTAAAAACAGAGGTTTCGCAAAAGGACGGTGTGGATATTAAGGACAACCGTTTCTTTGTTCAGGGTGAGGGCAATATCAAGTACACGTACAATAACGGCAAGATGGCTACCGATGCGAAAACAGCATCCTTTAATTTTCTGAATGCGCTCGAAAAGATACCGGGTATCTTAGAGCAGGAACAGAAGAAAATTGCTGAATTGCAAAAGGACCTTCCGGTTCTTCAGGAAGTGGTAAATGGCTCATGGAAGAAAGAGCAGGCATTAAGCGACCTCAAAACGGAACTGGCGGCGGTTGAAAGGAAAATACAATTATCCATAAAGCCGGAAACCGATACGGGCGAAGAACAACCCGAAAAAGCCGAAAAGCAAGTGCAGAATAATTCGGAAACAATTGTACGGGTTAAAGGCATTCATTTACCCCGTGGGGTATTATAAACTGAAAGGAGCGATAAAAAGTAAAAGGGGATCTGCAAGTCCCCTTTTACTTTTTCCATATCTACGGTAAGATTTGTTTTATCCGTTCTATGTTTACTTCTTTGGACTTTTGAAGGACAGTTTGCCCATACTCCGTATGGTAACTATGGTTCTGCAAGAAAGTATAGTTTGTTTTGTTCCATTCAACATCTGTACAGGATTTACCCAAATGTATTTCAAACTCTTTCCTTAATCGCTGTTCATATTTGGGGTAATCCGGTTTTGTGAAATGATACAAATCTGCATCTGCAATAACGTTATCTTCCGGCGATTGGGGATTTTGTGGGAAACGTGTTGCCTCAATGCAGGCTAAAACCCTTTCTATATCATCTTTTGGATAGCCATACCGGGTTAAAAAATCGGAGGCAATGGCTTTGCTGCTGTCCTCGTGGTTAATATACTGCACTGTATAACCGCAATCGTGAAACCATGCGGAAAGCGTAACAATTTCTAATTGCTTCGGGTTAAAATTACATGCTTGGGCAATTTCAATTGCTGCCTTTACAACTTCTTTCGTATGCTCTACATTGTGAAAGAAAATACCATCAGGAAGTTTGCCGGACAAAAGTTCAGATACATATTTCCGTGTCAATTCAATAATATTCTCTGCTACCATTATCTGATAATTTGAAATTTATATTCTAAGTACTGAACATGGACACAATTATTTCTCGTCCTGTTCGTCCATCTTCTTTAGAAGACCGTCCCGGAGTTCATCAAGGAATTTTGTACGGTTTATTTTTCGGGTTCGTAACTCCAAAAACGTTTGATAAAAATTCCCTAAGTCAATATTGAACGTATTTTCAAAATATTGTGCTATTAATCTTATATCGGTATTGCCATTATCAAACACACCCTGACAATTCAGTGCGTAAATTAATTCTATCATAGCCGTTTTGCTTCCCGTCCAATTTAACTTTTCAGTGGCTACCGATTTATTGTCCTGGGTTTTGCTGTATAGTTGTTTTTCGACATAAACCTGTATCATGTCGTTAGCAATTATCTTGGCAACCTTATAATCGTGTGAAGTGGAAAAGGACTGGTCAGACTGAAAATAGTAAGTATCCAACCATAGTTTTATATCGTGCCTGCCACGTACAAAAAAACTTTCATCAAGAAAAGAATTATTGCTACGATAGTATTTATAGAAATCGAGATTGTTATCAAAAAATCTTTTTAGCTTTTTCAGTTCTTTGGTAAGATATTTTTTTATTGGCTTTGCTCCATAGGGTTTTCTTGCTTCAATCTTGTAAATGGTATTGTAGTAAATAAGTTTTGAAACAATGGTCGGTTTCTGATATTTGAAAAAACGGATTTCCTCATCTGTATTCTTAAATCCTCTTTTCAATATATACTCTTTTACTTCGGACAGGCATTTAAGAATAAGGTGTATCACAGTTTCTACCTGTTGTATAGAACAATCGGTTTCAATCTCTAACTCATTGATTGAAAATTCCAATTTATATAGCGTTTCATTATAGAATTTTTCCATTTTATTATTTTAAATGCCCCAGATATTGGTTGCTAATAGAAGAACCCAAATTGTTTTGCCGATGCTCTATTCTGTTAGCATTTTACGAGGCGTATTAATTAAAATTTCTATGTTTCTTTATTTCACTCGCTTCACCCATTTATACACTTCAAACCATAATACAGATACCGATGCAATGCCAATAGCCGTACCTAATTCGCCTGCATTTAATCCTGTTAAGTGAAAGAAATTGGCAAAAGGTGCAATATATAATATAGCGAACAGCAGAATAAAGGTTAAGCTGTTGACTACCACAAACAGCCTATTCCTGTTCTTAAAACTTTCAAACAGGCTGTAATGGAATGAGCGATTGGCCAGGCTCAATAAAATATTGGCAAAAATCAAGGTCGTAAAAACCATCGCTCTTGTTTTCTCTTCATTACCGCCGTTTTGCACGGTATATTGATAAGCGAACAATACACCACCTGTTATGATCAACCCCTGAGCAATGCTAACAGCCAACTCTTTCCAGTTCAGAAATGTATCCGTCATTTTTCGTGGCTTTTTCAACATGGTGTTACGCTCCATCGGTTCGTTTTCATATACAATGGAGCAGGTAGGCCCCATTATCAATTCTAAAAAGATCACGTGGACAGGAGTGAATATCTGTGGGAATACCCAGCCCAGAAACAAAGGCAGAGAAACCGTAAGAATAATCGGTATATGAATGGAAATAATATACTGAATAGCTTTTTTAATGTTCGCATAAATTCTTCGACCGGATGCGATACCGGTAATCAGCTTGTCTAAATCGTCATTGGTAATCACCAATGCTGCAGCAGCTTTAGCTATTTCAGTTCCTTTGCTGCCCATTGCCACACCAATATGAGCAGCTTTCAGTGCCGGGCCGTCATTTACGCCATCGCCCAGCATGGCCACTACTTCACCTTGCTTTTTTAGTGCGTTTACCACAGCCAGCTTGGCATCAGGGAACATCCGGGTAAACAATACTTTATCTTCGGCTGCTTCCATAAGCTTAGCATCCGAATATTCCATAATATCTTTTCCCTCTACTGCATCGGTTGTGTTTAAAATTCCCGCCTGTGCTGCAATGCTTCTGGTGGTATCAGTATTATCACCCGTAATTACTTTTACTTTAATGCCAGCGTCATAAATATGGCGGAAGACTTCCTGAATATTTTGCTTTGGCGGATCATAGAAAACGACCAGCCCCAGGAAATCAAACCTGAAATCCTGTTGCTTTAAAGGAAAGTCATTCCCTTCAAAAGAGGTGCTGGCAACCCCTAAAACCCGGAAGCCCTGTTGTCCGAAATTTTTGATAAGCTCCCGTATTTTATTTTTTTCATTTTCCGAAAGTGTGGATACATTAAGAATGGCTTCCGGCGCACCTTTAGCAGCGATGATCCGTTGTTGTTCAGCATTTTCAAAAAGATGTGTCATCATTGGAGGTTTCCCTTCCAGTGGATACTCATGTATCATTTTAAATGCTTTCCGTTGGTCGTTGGATTGTGTTTGCTCATATACTTTGTGCAAAGTCTTTTCCATCGGGTCAAAAGGGGCAGGCTCACTGCTCCACATGGCATAGTCAATCAGCGTAGAAAGTGCCACATCGCTGAAATCTTTCTCATCTAAAATTTTATCCGACCGGTAGTCGTAAAGATGCTTTAGGTGCATCGTGTTTTCAGTAATGGTTCCGGTTTTATCAGTACAGATCACCGTTGTGCTGCCTAATGTTTCC
Organism: Chitinophaga sp. H8; assembly: GCF_040567655.1. Classification (NCBI taxonomy): domain Bacteria; kingdom Pseudomonadati; phylum Bacteroidota; class Chitinophagia; order Chitinophagales; family Chitinophagaceae; genus Chitinophaga; species Chitinophaga defluvii. Next base: position 445,274 of record NZ_JBEXAC010000002.1, read on the forward strand.
ACAATGCTGCTGCGTTTGACAATGATACCGTCACGCATCAGCTTCCAGGCACCCAATGCCATAAAAGTGGTAAATGCTACGGGAATTTCTTCCGGCAGTACAGACATTGCCAGCGTAAGCCCATTGAGCAGGCTGTTAATCAGATCTTGAGTATGATAATAGCTAACGGCACATACCATCCCGAAAATAGCTATACCCACAATAGCCATAGCTTTTACAAAGCTGCGTATTTGAAGTTGCAAAGGCGAGGCTTCTTCTTTTATTCCCGAAAGGGAAACGCCGATTTTACCAAGGCGGGTTGCTGCGCCTATTTGTTCCACTTTAAATACAGCCAGTCCCGATACTGCTAATGTGCCACTATAAACCTTGTTGTCTTCGCTTTCCCTGCTTTTGAATACAGAAAGACTTTCGCCGGTCAGAGAGGCTTCATTAACGGAAAAGTCGTTGCTGTGCATAATCTCGCCATCGGCGTTAATCGTTTTTCCTTCTTCGGTAATGCAGAGATCGCCTACCGCAATTTCGTGGGTCGGAATTTCAATAACCTGTGCATTGCGGATAACTTTACTCAATGGCTCGTTCAGTTTTTCCAATGCCTCCAGTGCTTTTTTGCTACGGGTATCCTGGTATAATGAAATGGCGGAAACCACAACGATTGCCAGCAACATAAAAAGGGCTTCACCATAATTGCCTACGATGAGGTAAATGGCTGAAATGGCAAAGAGCAGTATGAGCATTGGTTCTTTGAGTATATTCATCAGCAATTCCAGCACCGTGCTTGTATGAACACCGTCTATTTTGTTGTAGCCGTATTGCCTTCTAGAAGCGGCTACTTCGCTATCGTTAAGACCTTTCAGATGGTCGGGTATATTATATGACATAAACAATTAGATATTAATCTTTAAAAATACATATGCTTTCTTTGTTCCTGTGTTTTGCTTTCAATAATTTTGTTATATATAAATTGATAAAACATGAGCTTCTTCAATAAAAAAACCACCTGGGCAAACAAAGAATTTATCCCATTTAAACTTTGCATTGCCAGTATTTATATCATTGCAGGCAGTTATTTTCACAGTGTCTTTGCAAACTATTATGTACCGCTTTTTATTCTGTTTGGCGTCACTGCCGTATGGACAGTGGTTTTGTGGCTAAAAAAAATGAAAAGCAAGAACTAACGAAAGATTAAGCCCTGAAAAACGCTTCTTTTCCAAGGCTTGTAACTCTATTATACTTTTACTCCAAAAAGATACCCCACCAGAGCGGTCAATACCATTGCAATAGTTCCCCAAAGCGTAATCCGAACAACTGCTTTTGCTATTGCTGAACCACCGGTGCGTGCAGCAAATGCACCGAGAATACCCAGAAATACAATGGAAAAGATGTAAAGAACATATTCCATATTCTTTACAGGAGAAAACAGTGTTATTGCTAAGGGTAAAATACCGCCTGCCGTAAACGCTGCGCCCGATGCCAATGCCGCCTGAATGGGGTTAGCCTGTGTGATTTCATTGATGCCAAGCTCATCCCTAAGGTGTGCTTCAAGTGCATTGTGTTCCGTCAATTCTTTGGCAACAAGTTGAGCGGTTTCCTTTTTCAGTCCCCGTTTCTGGTATATTTCTGTTAGCCGTTGCAATTCGACTTCGGGCATTTCATCCAGTTCCTGCTGCTCTCTTTTTATATCCGCTTTCTCCAGATCGGTCTGCGAACTTACCGATACATATTCTCCGGCAGCCATTGACAATGCCCCGGCAACAAGACCTGCCAAAACCGCTAAAATAATTGGCTCTCTTGTACTGCTGGCTGTTGCTACGCCAATAGCGATACTGGCAACAGACAATATGCCGTCATTGGCACCCAATACCGCCGCACGCAGCCAGTTGCTTTTGTGCATATAGTGATTGTCAAGATAATTATCCAGTGTTCCTGTTTGTTTACTATTTGCCATTTGTTTTCCTTTTATTAAATGATTTATTGAATTTCTTTTTTTACTGTATTCACCCACGCCTCTATCTCTTTTTTGTCTGCATCAGAAAGTTTTGCATTGCCGTGAATAAGCGTGTAAGAGTTTAACGGCATTTCATCTCTGTTAATCGTTTCTACCACTTCCTCCAGTTTGTGTAGCTTCTTCTTTGCAGGATAGGTATTAAACTCATCAAAATTCAAATGCTTTTTACCTTCAGTAACATGACTGGCCAGCCACCATTTTACCGGCTGCACATTGTTGTACCAGGGATAAGTGGTGTTATTGGAATGACAGTCGTAACAGCTTGTTTTTAGCAATCCCTGTACTTTCGGAGGTACGCTATAATGCCTGGTAATTGCATTTTCAGAGGCTACAATACTGCTATTTTTTTCTGTTCCAAAGAACTGAATGATGATAAGCAGCAGCACTATGGCTGCTACTATCTTTTTTAAGATTGATTTTTTCATTTTATTTTAATTATTTTTTATTTGAACCTGATGTTTAACGAAATAATATCCGATGCCATTCCTACCGACTTGGTATAATGACCATATCGTAATTCCAGCATATTGATCTGTTGTATGCCCAAAAGCCCATTGGGCAGGTTGTAACGTATGCCTGCACCAAAGAAATTGCTATTGAATTTGGACAGGTCGTAATTGCTGGTATAAAACTCATCCGATACCCCATGTGCCTGATAAGGCGCAAAATATTTTGCCCCTGTTTGCGTATAAAAACGATAGAACGGACTGACTGAAACAAAAGGTGATAATTTGATCGGAGTTTCCAAACTGATCGTATGTGATTTTATACCCCAACTGTCCGTGTAATAGCGGTAATAGGTACGGATGATAAATTGATCTCCCAGAAAATAATTGGCACGTAGCCCCAGTGGGATTTTAAAACGCTTATCGGGCAGGGTTTCCTGATGTACGGTACCATCCGAAAAATATACCCTGTGAAAAGGCAGACTTAGATAGCCACTCTGCTGCACAACGTCCGTAAGCAGTTCCACCTGAAAGTTTGGATTGATAATCTGCGAATAGGCAAGTGAAAGTGCAAACGTGTTCCGCCCGCTGGTACCATATTGTTCATGTTCCCTTCCACCAGTTCCCGGACTATAGTTTGGTCTTAATTCAATCGGCGCTATAAGTGTCACCTGATCCAAATAAGCCTGGAACTTGGCTGTAAATTCACCCATTTTATTGGCTGTTTTCTGTGCAAAGCCAATATTGGCACCTAAAGACTGGTAGTCAAATTCCCCGGAATAGGAAACTCCACCCATCAGTGTGCTGCCTTTACTTTCATTTTCTCTCGTCCAGCCAATCGAAGGATAAAACCTTGTATCGGCGTGAGATGCGGAAGAATTGGCTTTCAGGTCGATCCTATCGGAAGAAGCAGAGGTATAATGATCTACACCTACATCCAGCCTGAATTTATTTTTCCTGTTCTTTCTGTCATATTTAACGAGTGTAACGTCTATGACATTGGAAATATCCGTCAACCTTTCAGAACCGATACCACCCGTCACTGCCGAGTTATTGCCATTCTGATGATAATAGCTGGATACCAGGTTAATTTCATCAACTTTTAATTTTCGGGATATATGGCTGGTATCAACAGGCGTAGTCTGCGCATGGGAATGCAATAACGCCATAAGAGCTGCTGCTGTTAAAAATATTCTTTTCATTGTTTTTCTCTTTTTAGGTTAATTACAGCCACAGCCTCCACCAGATTTGCCTGCATTGGCACCGGATGAGCCTTCACGGTAGGATTGAAAATTGAGTTCGGTTTTTTCGATGGTGCGATTGCCGAGTACCATTTCGGCATCATTCAGCTTATTCTTTTGGTATTCTTTTACTGTTGTACAGGAAACCAAAGCGCAAACTGCCATAAAAGCAGCAGCTTTTAAAAATATTTTACTTGATAATTGTTTCATTTTAAATTGATTTTTTTGGATGAATAAATGCGGTTGGCATCGTCAATGATGATACATTCAACCTGTTGGATCTGGTTAATAAGGTTTAGCGCTGCATCGATGCCCATGATGCTTACAGGCGTAGCCATTGCATCAGCTATTTCTGCATTCGGGCAGATAATGGTCACACTTTTGACCCCGGAAACGGGTATTCCTGTTTTGGGATTAATGGTGTGGGAATACCGTTTGCCTCCGATCATGACATATTTTTCGTAATTACCTGAAGTGGCTACCGCCGTATCCGTTATATTCAGGTACGAAAATGGCAATCTTGCATTATCGGGATTGGCAATGCCAATCGTCCAGGGTTTACCGTCTGCCTGGCTTCCCCAAACCGTAAGGTCACCCGAAGCATTGACAACACCGGATTGGACACCACGTTGCTGCAATAATCGTTTGCCCATCTCGGCAGCATAGCCTTTTCCAATTCCCCCGAAACCGATACGCATACCTTTCTCTTTCAGGAAAACGGTTTGTTTTTCGGGGTCTAAAAGGATGTTCCTGTAATTGACCAGTTTCAGGTGTTCTTTAACAGATCCGGGATCAGGAAGCTCCTTCATTTCCTTGTCGAAGTTCCAGAGCCTTTTATCTATGCCACCGTAAGAAATATCAAAATAACCATCTGTAATCTGGCTGATGCGGATACTCCGTTCAATCAGGTTAAACATTTCCGCATCCACTTTTACAGGCTGCACCCCCGCATTGCGGTTAACGAGGTTGGTTTGACTGTCTTCCTTATAAGTGGTGAGTAATTGCTCAATCCGTTGGATTTCGGCTATGGCGGCATCAATATGCTCCAGTGCCTGCCGCTCATCGGTATCCACAACGGTAATTTCAAAAGCATTGCCCATCAGCCTTTGGGGTTTGCGAAATTCCTGTAGCATCTTAATGTTTTTTGTTGTAGAAATTCCGTATTTCACCTGTAAAAGCGTCCGCACTTTGGGCCGGCAATCCTTCCCAGGTCTTTAAGATTTTACCCTCTGCATCCAACAAAAGCGTATAAGGGAATATCCCGTTCGGATTGTACTGGTCTGCCAGTTCTGCATTTTCTTTTTTAACGGCCTGTGTCGGCTGTTTCTTTTTGCTTCTCGGGAAATCGGCATTGAGATATATCACAGCGTTATCCGAAATCAGTTTTTGAAATGCTTCGGTTTCTATAATATTCTTATGGAGCTTAATGCAGGGAACGCACCAGTCCGACCCGGAAAAATTGAGTACGATCAGCTCCTTTTTTTCAGCAGCTTCTTTTTTAGCCTGATCGAAACGTGATTGCGAAAAGGCTATGTTTGAAAATAACGCCAGTAGGATGGCTACACTTACATTTTTCATTTTATTAATTTTTAAGATTGTGATTTAATTTATCAATAGCAGCTATTCATCTTCTGCTGCATTTTTGAGTTTCATCAATAGCGTATAAGCGTTCTGTACCACAATGTTTTTTCCTGCCAGCTCACCGCTGTTCAGTATCTGAACGAAACCGTTTTCCTGTGTGCCAGGTGTAACCGGCAGCATGGTGTATTTTTGCTTACCGCTTACCGCAAACACATAGCTTTTCCCTTCAAAATCAACAATGCTTTCTTCGGGCAATGCCTGTGAAAAAGTGGATTGAAGTTCTATGACCGCATTCATGTACATTCCGGGTAATAGTCCATTATCATACTGGTGAAAATGACAGTGCACATCAGCGGTTCCGTCCATTCCGATGTCCTTACTGATCAAAATAATTTCAGCAGGTATTTTTTTACCGGGGTCGTTATTGGTATAGGCAATTACCTGCTGACCGATTTTCAAATGGCTGATATCTTTCTCATATACCCTCAAATTCAAATGAATATCATCGGGATTAATGAGTTCAAACAATACTTCTGAAGGGTTGACGTATTTACCAATGTTCACATTCACCTTGCTTACAAAACCATTGATGGTGCTGTAAATGCGGATACCCTTAGCTATCGTGGCTGTTGAAAGTTTATCAGGATTAATATTAATGAGTCGTAGTTGCTGCGCCAGTGCATTGAGCTGTATCTGCTGACCAGCCATTTCTGCCTGTGCCTGTTGCATTACTTTATCGCTCGCCGCCTGGTTTTCATTCAGATTTTTTTGGCGGTTGTAATCCAGTTGTGCAAAATGCAGTTTTGATTTCGCCTGAAGGTAATCCTGCTGCAACCGGATGTATTGCGGGTCTTCCAGTTCAGCGATTACTTCGCCCTTTTTTACCTGCATTCCCGGTAATAGTTTGGTATTTTTCAGATAACCTCCCAGCGGCACACTTACCGAAACCAAACTTTGGGGTGGCACGTCTATCTTGCCATTGAGCTTTAATTGGGTGGCAATATTCCTGTCGGAAAGCTGTGTAGTGGTTACCGGTGCGTTTTTCAGTTGTGCATCGGTTAATATGACCACATTGTTTTCTCCTTTGACGGCTGGCTTCTCGGCATCCGCAGATTTGTTTTTGCATTGGGAAAATGCCAGGACAGCCAACAGTAAGACACATTTTAATGGGGCTGATTTTTTTATATGGATTGCTGATAAAAGCATAATTATGGATTTAGATTGAGATAATTGATGGATATAATGGACTGGCAAAGCGTATTGACCGCATCGGCATAATTGCTCCGTATTGCAATAGCCTGGTTCATCAGCATTACCCAGTCCAGGTAATTGATTTCGCCACCCAGGAACTGCTTCTGCGCTGTAGCAACGATGGTAGCTGCATTTTTCAGCCCGGTGGTTTCAAAATACCTGACAATAGCTATATTGTTATCATAGGCGGAAAGCAGTTCCTCGTATTTACTCTTCAATGCGGCCGTTTCGGCTGCAAGCCGACCTTCTGCAATATTTTCAGCTATACGGGATGCTTTCACCCTGGCTTTTTGCGCCTGCGCAAAAACAGGAATGCCAATGCCAATCTGTACGGAATGGAACCGGTTAGCCGTGCCATAGGAATTATTGTCGGGACCTGTGCCTTTAAAACTGTTGTTGTTATAACCCAGCATCAGATCAGGCAATAGTTTTGCCCGTTCAGCTTTGGTCTGTGCTATCGCAATAGCTTGCTGTTGTTTTAATATTTGCAATAAAGGATGATCGTTGCCGGAATTAGAAGATAAAACAGGTATTTTACTGTCATCTGCCGGTTGCATAGGGGTATCTGTGTTCAACAGGAACCTCAAACGGATGCCCATTGTATTCAGCTCCTGCCTTACCTGCTGCAACTGTATGGCGATAGCTGCTTTCTGGCTTTCTGCAATTGTTTTTTCCAATATATTGCTTTCGCCATTTTGCAAGCGCAGTTTTGCCTTTTCATAAAATCCACTGTACAAACTATCTGCCCCAAGCAGTAATGCTTCTTTCTTTTCCCAATAAAGGAGGGTGAAAAATGTTTGGGTTACGGCTTTTTTCAACTCATATTCTTTCAGTGAAATATTCAGCAGGCTCTGCTTGTATTCTTCTTCAAGAACCCTGTTTTGTTTTTGGTAAACAGAAGGAAATGCAAAACTCTGCGACACGCCAAACCGGGTGTCATTATACGCACTGTTGATCTGACCGAAATCAGCCGTAACCGCCATTTGAGGGATATTGGCACCCGATTTTACCAGGGCTTTACTATATTCCGAAACCAGTTTTTCATTTTTTACCTGGAGGTTGTTCTTTATGGCAATATGGATCGCCTCATCTAAGCTAACCGGTGTCTGTGCGCTTACTGTTCCGGCAGATAGCAAGCCGATGAACAGTATAACGACCGCTTTGTTTTTGATTTTGATGCCTTTTTCAAACAGGATATACAATAGCGGAAGCACAAACAAAGTAAGCAGCGTAGCAATCAGTAATCCGCCGATTACAACTGTTGCCAGCGGACGCTGCACTTCGGCTCCTGCTCCGTTGCTCAAAGCCATCGGCAAAAAGCCCAGTGATGCAACGCTTGCGGTCATCAGGATGGGACGTAACCTGATTTTAGTGCCATAAACCACGATGCGGGAAATGTTGGTCAAACCTGCGTTTTTAATGCGTTTGAACTCCGAAATAAGTACAATCCCGTTCAGTACTGCCACACCAAACAGGGCAATAAACCCAACACCGGCACTAATGCTGAACGGCATACCACGGGCAGCCAGTAGCAATACACCACCGATAATGGACAGAGGAATGGCTGTATAGATAAGCAGGCTCTCTTTAACAGACCTGAAAGCAAAGAAAAGCAGGATGAAAATCAGCACCAATGCCACCGGAACAGCAATCATCAGCCGCTCTTTGGCCTGGTTCAGATTTTCAAAAGAACCTCCATAAGTAATGTGATACCCTACGGGCAATTTTACTTGTTGCGCTACTTTTTGCTGAAGTTCTTTCACGATACTCTGCACATCCCGGCCTTTGACATTGAAACCGACTATGATACGGCGCTGGGCATTTTCACGCTGTATCTGGTTAGGCCCTTCCTTGATCTGTACATCGGCCAGTTGCGAAAGTGGTATTTGGTTGCCCTGGGCGGTAGGTATCAGCAAACGTTTTACATCTTCCAGTCGCTTGCGGTCATTGGCATCCAGTCGAACCACCAGATCAAAACGTTTTTCACCTTCAAAAACCAGCCCGCTGCTTTGCCCGGCAAATGCCGTGTTTACTATATTGTTGATGTCGGCAATGGACAAATGATACTGTGCAATAAGCGGCCGGTTGTATTGAATAATTACCTGCGGCATTCCTGTAACCGGTTCCACATAAAGGTTTTCCGCTCCTTGTACGGTATTCACCACTTTTCCCAACTGTGCTGCTGTAGCAGCCAGTGTATCCAGGTTCTCCCCATAAATCTTTAATACCACATCCTGCCTGGCACCGGTCATTAGTTCATTAAAACGCATCTGCACCGGGTACTGAAAACCTGCGGTGATGCCCGGAACATCCTGTAGCACCTTACTCATTTTTTCTGCCAGTTCGGGAAATGTCTTTGCGGAAGTCCATTCCTTTTTGTCTTTCAGGATCACCATCATATCACTGGCTTCCATTGGCATAGGGTCGGTAGGTACTTCACCGCTGCCAATCTTGGTAACCACTTTTATTACTTCCGGGAACTTTGTCTTTAAAAGGTGTGCGGCTTTCTGCGTATGCTCGATTGTTGTGTTCAAATTGCTGCCGGTAAGCACACGGGTATCTACGGCAAAATCACCCTCTTCCAGGGAGGGAATAAACTCGCCACCCAAACGGGAAAGAATAAAAACTGAAACAATGAAAAGTACTGCAACCAATGAAAGGATAAGTTTGGGCAGCCGCAATGCCCGGAGTAACATCTTTTGATAAAATGCTTCAATGGCCGCCATCATCCGGTCGGAATAGTTCACTTTTGTACTGCTTTTTCTTTTCAGTACCAGCGAGCTCATCATTGGAATATAGGTAAGTGATAGTAAAAATGCACCCAATAAGGCAAAGGCCACGGTTTGCGCCATCGGCTTGAACATCTTGCCCTCTATGCCCTGTAAGGAAAGAATAGGCAGATAAACAATAAGGATGATGATCTGCCCGAACACGGCGCTGTTCATCATTTTACCGGCGGCAGTGGTAACGGTTCCGTTCATTTCTTCTTTGGAAATGCCACCTATCTGTCGGAAATGTTTATTATGTGCTATCTGGTGCATTACCGCTTCCACGATGATTACCGCGCCATCGATGATCAGGCCGAAATCCAGCGCACCGAGGCTCATCAGATTACCGCTTACGCCAAACAGGTTCATCATACAGATGGCAAATAGCATAGCCAACGGAATAACCGATGCAACCAATAAACCCGCACGGATATTTCCAAGAAATATCACCAGCACAAACACAACAATGAGCGCACCCTCCATCAGGTTATGCTCAACGGTTCCGATAGCATTGTTGACCATCTTTGTGCGGTCAAGGAACGGTTCGATCACCACACCCTGGGGCAGTGTCTTTTGAATTTGGGCGATGCGTTCTTTTACGTTTTTAATGACCTGGCTGCTGTTTTCGCCTTTCAGCATCATCACCACGGCACCGGCCACTTCGCCCTCGTCATTATAGCACACAGCGCCGTAACGGGTGGCATAGCCCATTTTTACAGCAGCAACGTCACGAATAAAAAGTGGTGGCTGATCGGGTCTGTTTGTAATGGCTATGTTCTGAATATCTTCAATAGTGCCTATCAGCCCTTCACTACGGATATACAGGACGGTGGGGCCTTTTTCGATGTAAGCGCCTCCCGTATTCTGGTTGTTGGCTTCCAGTGAAGCAAACACATCTTTGATGCTGATGCCGTGGGCGTGTAATTTGTCGGCGTTTACGGCTATTTCATATTGCTTCAGCTTGCCGCCAAAACTGCTGACTTCGGCTACGCCTTTTACGCCCAATAACTGGCGGCGCACAATCCAGTCCTGAATGGTACGCAGTTCGGTGATGTCGTATTTTTTTTCAAAACCTTTTTTCGGACGTACCACATATTGATATATTTCTCCCAATCCCGTTGATATGGGGCCTAATGCCGGTGTACCGATGCCTGGGGGGATTTGGCTTTGCACCTGTTGCAGACGTTCCGCCACCTGCTGCCTTGCCCAATAAATATCAATACCATCTTCAAAAACAATGGTTACCAGCGAAAGCCCGAACCGGGAAAAGCTGCGGATCTCCTTTAAGCCGGAAATATTGCTGTTTGCCTGTTCGATGGGAAAGGTTACCAGTCTTTCAATATCAGTGGCTCCGAAAGAAGGAGCAATGGTGATGACCTGCACCTGGTTATTGGTAATATCCGGCACAGCATCAATAGGTAATCTGGTGGTTTGATAAGCACCTATGACTATCAGGGCGATTACCAATAGCCCTACAATGAGTTTGTTCCTTACGGAAAACTCAATAATTCTATTTAGCATAAATTTCTTCTGGAATTTGTTAACGATAATTTGGCTCACAGAAGAATACCTGCGCAATGATTAGCCGCACATCGGAACAATAGTATGTAGCAAGATTATTTAGCCCCTTGCAGAAAGTATAGACAATCTAAAAGAGACAAAACATCAGTTACAGTTCACAATACTACTTTGAGATAGTATTGCAAACAGAATGGCTATCTTATTCAACATAAGAATAGCGTCCAGACTATTGTTGTAGTGCTGTTAAATCAAAACAGGAACGTTCTGTGAGAAAAAAAACATTAACAGGCTCTCGGAGGCTGCCAGATAGAATTTTGGTAGTTGAAAGAATACGCTGTTGAATTGTATAAAAGCGGTTTTTCTTTCTTATTGTAAAAAGGAGGGACTATTTGAAAATGTGTAGATACAGATGGAATAACAAAGGTGACTAAAGAGGTGTGTGCAACCATTTTAAAAGGCAATTGCATATCCCGGTCATAATCGGCATCATGTGGACTGCCGTGCATATAGTGCATATCCAGGAAGGCCAAAACAGAAATAGAAGGATCTTGCGCACGATGCTCCATAAAATGCTCTATCAGCACAGGCAACTTCCACACCTCTTTGAAAGGTGTAAAAGCAGTCAGATAGACTGATAAAAAAAATATGGCTATCATCTTCCTCATTGAAGCAAAGGTACTTAAAAATATAATGCTATTTACTGGTATATGCTATTTTAAATTGTTCAAAATAAATTCAATATATGTAGCCATTTTATATGCCATAACAGAAAAAATTGGAACTATAAACACTGGTGGAAAACCCAAAATTTGCTATTTTTGTTAAACAATATGAATTGAATTAATGAAAAAATCATTCCAAAATAGGAATGATTTGGGAGATATTACTTTTGGTGACTGGTCCTACTTTTCGTCCTGTTCATCCATTTTCTTTAAAAGCCCGTCCCGGAGTTCATCAAGAAATTTTGTCCGGTTTATTTTTCGGGTTCGCAATTCCAAAAACGTTTGATAGAAATTGCCTAATTCGATATTAAACGTATTCTCAAAATATTGCGCTATCAGTCTTATATCGCTATTGCCGTTATCGAAAACGCCTTGACAATTCAGTGCATAAATTAGCTCTATCATGGCGGTTTTACTTCCCGTCCAATTCAGCTTTTGCGTGGCTACTGATTTACTGTCTTGGGTTTTGCTGTACAGTTGGTCTTCGATATACACCTGTATCAAGTCGTTGGCGATTATCTTGGCAACCTTATAGTCATGTGAAGTGGAAAAGGTTTGGTCAGATTGAAAGTAATAAGTGTCCAGCCATAACTTAATATCGTGCTTACCCCGCACAAAAAAATTTTCATCAAGAAAGGAATTATTGCTACGATAGTACTTATAGAAATCGAGGTTATTATCAAAGAACCTCTTTAATTTTTTGAGTTCTTTGTTGAGGTATTTTCTTATAGATTTCGTTCCATAGGGTTTTCTTGCCTCAATTTTATAGATGGCATTGTAATAAATGAGTTGAGCGATAATGGCTGGTTTCTGATATTTGAAAAAATGTATTTCTTCCTGCTCGTTTTCAAATCCAGTTTTCAATACATATTCTTTCAGTTCAGTAGTCTTGCTTAAAATGAGTTCAATTGCTTTCTCATAGGAAGCTAAGACATTTCCCTGCTCGTATGCCAATTCTTTTATTTCTTCATCTAATTCATCTGATATTTTCTTAAAATATTCTGTCATTCAAATTATCACTTTTGTAATTAATTGATTACCCCAGAATAACTCTTAAATACTTGCTTAATTTATCCGGTTGTGTAACAATTATTTTTGCTTGAATTTTTGGTTTAAAAAAGTCATTTATTGCTCTTTTGACGTTTTATCTCAAAGGGGTTCTACAACCTCAATCCCCAAAGAATTAAGTTTACTTTCTCTATGTGTTTATATGTCCACCCCATAAAACATCTTTCATTTGTTTACATATAAATTACTGTTACGTCAATTGTCTTGTCTGCGTTCAATTCAAAACTTGCTTTGGAAAAATTAGGCCTGTTTCGTAAACCTATTGACTGATAATTGGAAAATCCAATTCCCTCTTTGGGTAAAAGCAAACCTTTATCAATCTTTCCGTTATTGTTTTCATCGTGTAAAATATTTACGGCATATCTCCCTTGGGGCAGGCTTTTAAAAGTAATTTCAGATTTGCCATTTACAATTTTCGCTTTCTCTAATCGGTAATATTTTTTGTAATCTTCATCGGGGATTGAATTATCTTTGTTATAGAGGGCGAATTGAACAACACCCTTTGAATTTCGTAAATTTTCTACCTTAACGGTCAAGGTGTAGGTTTCTGCCTGATTTTCCGAAAATGAACAGAGAAAAAAACATAACCCAACTGTCAGTATAATAAAAATTGTTGCTTTCATTTATTATTGTTTTTTATTTGAACCCAATTTTTCTTTCATTCTATCTACTCCGTAGTACACCATTGGCACTAAATAAACCGTCAATGCTAATGAAGAAAGCAAACCGCCAATGATTACCCACGCCAAACCGTTTTTCCATTCGGCTGCTGTTCCGCTGGCTAATGCTATGGGCAACATTCCTATTGCCATTGATAAAGTCGTCATCAAAATGGGTCGCATACGTTCTTTTCCTGCGGTAATCAATGCTTCCTGATAATGTTTTCCTTCTGCCTTCAAATGGTTGGTAAAGTCCACAATCAAGATGGAATTTTTTGTTACCAATCCCATTAGCATAATCAAGCCGAGCAAAGCAAATAAGCTCAAATTGCTTAACGATAAATTCAAGGCTAAAAATGCTCCGATTGCTGCAACGGGTATGGCAAACAGGGCAACAAAAGGATAAATGTAACTGTCGTATAAGGCTACCATAATCAAATAAATCAGTAAGAATGAAATCAGCAATACCGAACCCAAAGCCCCGAAACTGTCGTTTTGCCGTTTAATATCGCTTCCCCAAGTCATTTGTATGCCGTTGGGTAAAGGATTGTTTTTGAGATATGCCACTACATCGTCTGCTACTGTTCCCGAAGGTCTGCCGAGTGCATCGGAAGTTAATGTAACGGCAGGTTGCCGGTCTTTTCGTTCTAAAAGCGAAGGCGAATTATCTCTTTCAATAGTTGCAAACTGTGAAACTTCAATCGGAATGCCCATTGGATTTATAATGTTGAGTTGGTTTACATCATCATAATTTTTACGGCTGAATTTATCCAACCAAATCCGTACAGGATATTCTGTTCCGTTTTCCGTTAAAGTGGCATCGTCATTTCCTGTAAAAGCGGTACGCAAATTCATTCCCACATAAGCCGTGTTCAATCCTAAACGCTGCATTTTGTCTTTGTCAGGAATGACTTTTAATTCAGGGCTTCCTGCTTCTACCGAAAGCCGCACATTATCTGCTCCGGGTATTTTTTCAATAACTGTTTTTAAGTCATTACCTGTCTGCATTACCTGGTCTAAGTCGCTTCCGCTTAATGTAATTTCTATCGGTGCAGAACGTGGAATTAAGCCTAATGCTATCATTGAAAAATTGATGCCTGAATATTCTTTTTGCAAATCAGTTCGCAATTTCCGCATAAAGGTTTCGGTAGAGAGATTATTTGTTTCTTTCCTGGATTTTAGCTGAATAGTAAATTCAGTTTTATTGGCAGAACCAACTCCCAAACTTCCGATACCTGTGCTTGGTCCGCCTACATTGCTGAAAACAGTTGAAACTTCGGGTTGCTTCAGAATATAGTTTTCTATTTTTTCTGAAACCAAATTGTTTTGCTGAATGGAAGTACTTTTATCAAACTCTAATGCCAAACGGAATTTCCCTTGGTCGCCTGTGGAAATGAGTTCCTTTCCAATAATTCCCTGCTTCATCATTGCTACCGTTCCTACGAACAGCAACAAAACAAATCCTGTAAAAATGAGTTTGTGATGTAAAACCCAATTCAATGTTCTGCCATACCAATTGATGAATTGGTCTAACTGATGTTCAAACCAAAGCAAAAAACGATTAAAGAAATTAGTCGGTTGCAAATCTTCTTTTTTCCCGATGCGTGAAGCCAGCCAAGGCGTTAAAGTAAACCCGACCAATAAACTTGTAAGCGTAGAAGTGATAACTACTACCGAAAACTGTTTGAGCATATCGGCAACAAAAACCTGTAAGAACAAAATCGGCAAGAACACCACCACATCAACCAATGTAATAGACAATGCCGAAAAACCGATTTCCATTCTTCCGTCCATAGCTGCCGTTCTTTTTTCTTTACCCATATCCAAATGGCGTTGGATATTTTCTAAAACTACGGTAGCATCGTCCACCAAAATGCCGATGATTAAAGACATCGCCAGCAAAGTCATCAGATTGAGCGTATAGCCCCAAAGCCACATCACGGCAAAAGCGGTAATTAAGGAAGTCGGAATGGCAACTAAAACAATCAGTGAGTTTCTGAAACTTCGCAGAAACAGCAACATTACCAACGACACTAAAATCACGGCTAAAATCAAGTCAAACACCACCGAGTTAACGGCTGCAATGGTGTTATCGGTGCTATCGTCCGTAACTACAAATTTTACATCTGCATTGGCATTTTGTTTTTCAATGGACTGAAATTTTTCCCTAATCAGTTTTGAAACATCAACGGCATTGGCATCGCCTTGTTTCTTTATCATTAAGCCAATACCGTTTTTACTGTTGTAACGGCTATACGAAGTAATTTCTTTAATGCCGTCTGTTACTTCCGCAATATCTTTCACATAAACAGGACTGTTTGGAAAAGGCATTGCGACCTGAACATTCTGAATATCATTGATAGTATTGAATTTGCCAACTAACCTAACTGAATTATTTTCTGTATCGGTTTGTAATTTTCCCGCAGGTAAATCAATACCTGAACGATTGACGGCTTCCACTACCTGGTACAAAGAAATTTTATAGAGCTTCAATTTTTCTTTATCCACCTTGATTTGAATTTCCCGTTCTTCTCCGCCTAAAATGGCAATCTCTGCTACTCCTTTTAGTTGTTGGATTTGTGGCAGGTAATCGTCTTTCATTTTTTGGTAAAAGTCAGTCGGCTCTAAATTGCTTGTTGCACTTACCGACATTATCGGCAAATCATTAGGCGATACTTTGCTCATTACAGGGTTTTGAATATCGTTAGGCAAGTCCTTTCGGATATTGTCAATGTAGCGTTGAGCGTCCTGCATTGTTTTGTCCAAATCCGTTCCGTATTTCAGATTGGCTATGATGATTGAAGCATTGGGTAATGATTTGGTAAGCAAATAATCTACGCCCTCCAGATTAGAAAGTGCATCTTCAATTTTTCGGGAAACGGAAGTTTCCACTTCGTTGGGTTCTGCACCGGGATAAACGGTTTTGATAACCACAACAGGCTGATTAAAATCGGGCATCAGTTCATAGCTCAAATTCTTGTAGCCGATAATTCCCAACAGGGCAAATACGCTGAAAAGTACGATAATCAGCGAGGGACGTTTGATTGATATTTCTGTAATATTCATTTTCGCTGATTTTATTTAATCGTAATATTCGCTCCGTCAAACAGGTTGATAAAGCCATTCGTTACAACAATATCGCCTGTTGCCAATCCGCCTGATACAATCGTTTTATTGCCGATATTTCTTGATATGGTTATCGGTTGCAATACGGCTTTTCCGTTTTTTATGATATATACTTTCGCTTTTCCATTTTCTTCTGTAATGGCAGATGTCGGAATAAGAATACCTTGTTCTTGCTTGGTGTCAGAAAGATTTACCTTACCGAACATTCCCGATTTTATGGTTAAGTTGTTGGTGTTGGCAACCTGAAACTGTATAGGAAAACTATTGCCCATATTGGCTTTACTTCCTGTCATTGTTACTTTGCCCGAAAGGGAAATGTCGGGATAAACATCAGCACTAATTTTATAAGTCTGATTGTTTTGAAACTGCACCAAATCATTTTCGGGAACATTGACCGTAAAGCGTAAAGTGCTTATATCCGTAATTTGTAGCAACGGAATACCCGGTGCTGCAAAACCACCCTCCTCATTGAGCTTGGCAGTTACCACACCGTTGAAAGGTGCTTTTATAGTGGTTTTACTGATTTGCTCCAATAAAGTCGCTTTCTGAACTTTTGCAGCTTTCAATCCCAATTTTGCCTTTTCCAACTGCACACCTTGAACGGCATCGGCTTCTGTTAAAATGGTGTATCGTTTTACATCGTCTTCCAAACCCTCAATCTGTACTTCAACTGCTTGCAGTTGTAGCTTCAACAACGAGTTATCCAACTGAATAAGTGTTTGTCCTTTGCTTACACTACTTCCAACATCTACCAAAACAGCATTGATTTTTCCTTGTATATCCGCACTGATTTTTGTTTCCTTATTCGGCTCAAAAGTACCTGCATAAGTATTTGCATCATCAATAGTCTGCAAACGAATGGTGTCAGCATTTACAGTAATAGGTTTTTCTTTGTCATATTGATACACCTTGCTTTCGGTGGTTTCTTTATTGTTTTTCAACTTAAAAAACACAAGTGCTATTACCGCAATCAAAGCAATTATCCCGATTATTTTTTTCCAATTCATATTCCTGATTTTTTATCCGTTATTTTAATTCTTAATTGTTCCTGCCAGCTTTTTTAGCTCCAAATCCGCTTTCAGATAATCTATAACTGCCGACAGGTAATTTTGCTGTGCTTCACGAAGTGTATTATCAGCCAATAAAACATCGGTAAGTGTTGCCGTACCTTGCTTTTGTTGTAAAATGGTTTGCTCATAAATAGATTGAGCCAAAGTGATTTGATTTTCGGTATTGATGACTGTTTGCTGTGCAATCGTTCTTTGCCTTAAAGCATTTTCAGTTTCCATTTTGTTTTTATCGCCAATCAGTTGAGCCTGCAATTCGTTATTGCTGATTTCCAGTTTTTTTTGATTTATTTTTCGCTGTGTAACTGTTCCGTTGAAAAGCGGGTAAGTCAGTTGCAAACCTGCAAAGCCTATGGGATAAAATTTCAGAAAGTCATTTGGGGTTTTGTCGTAGCCAAAACCTGTTGTTCCGTAGGAGGCAATCAAATTAAGCGAGGGTAGAAATCGTGATTTGTTCAACGTACTCAATTCGCTGTTCAATAGTTTGTTTTGTGTCTGAATAATTTTCAAATCCAATATGTTTTCTACATTATTTTTAGTTAAGGCTCGCTGTTCGATTTCAGAAACAACGGTAATATTTCGCTCCAATGGGATACCGATATTCAGTTTTAGTGCATTTAGAATTGAAATGTATTTGTTGTGGACGTTTTCCCTTTGGGTATTTAACTGTTCGGTTTGCAATTTCACTTTACTCACATCTGTTCCCTTTGCCAATAACTGTTTTTTCAAAAGTTCCATATTCTTTAATAGCTTTTGGGTGTTGAGCATATTGCTTTCCAAAAAATCCAATTGATGTTTCAATATTTGAGCGTTGTAATACAGCATAGTGATGTCGTATAAAACCTGCTCTTCCGATTTTTGAAATTGAAGCAGTGTCAGTTTGTTGGCAATTTTTGTATTCTCAATCACTCCATAAACCTGCGGATTATACAACGGCATTGCCAACTGCACATTTGCATTGATGTTGTGAGGAACACCAAATTGCAAATCTCTGAATTGCCCTTCGGGTGCTTGCGGATTGAGTGCATTCATCGGCATGAGCTGTGTAGGCAATTCCATAAAATATTTGTAATCGGCATTGGCTGTAACTTTCGGAATAAGATTGGCTTTTGCTTCTTTTTCCCTTTGTTCGCTGATGCTGATGTGGTTTCGGTTGATTTGCAGGGTTTTGTTATAGACCTGTGCCGTATCAGTACATTGTTTCAGTGTCCAGACTTCCTGTGCCTGAACAGTATTCCACCCGATAAATATCAACGGAATAATAAATAGTTTGCGAGCGTTCACTAACATAATTGAGCAAATTTTTTTGTTTCTTTTTATTTATATTCTTTGAGCAAAAGCGATAATATGCCCGTCTAAATCGGTAAAATAGCAAACGCTGTCGCCCCAATCTCTGTCTTCTATCGGACTAATAAGTTTAGCTCCTATTTTCATTGCGTTATGAAATTCAAGTTCAATATTATCAACATAAAAATATAGCTCACATCTCGGAATTCCGTTTCCTTGGTCAGGATGTGGTGTTTTGTCCGAAAGTATTTTGGCAATTCCTTTATTAGGCATAAGTCCCAATTTACAGTTTTCGGAAAGTTTAAATTCAGTCATTCCAGGTACATTCAAGTCAGGGTTTATACGAAAAAGCTTTGTGTAAAAATCTGTACTTTTCTGTTGGTCAATTACATAAAGTATAAATTCAGTTGTTATAATATGTTTCATTCTTAGTTTGATATTAAATATGGTTATATGAATTGTTCTTCCTTTATCATTGTCAGCAACATTTTAAAGCGTTCAATGGCTTTCAATTCGTGTGGAATGTTTGCCGGCATAATGATACAATCACCTTTTTTCAGATGATGAAGTTTTCCGGCAATCGTTATTTCTGCTTCGCCATCCAAAATCTGCACAATGGCATCATAAGGTGTTTTATGCTCCGATAGTCCCTGTTCTTTGTCAAACGAGAATAAAGTCAAGGTTCCACCTTTGCTTTTAGTTACCTGTTTGCTGATAACACCGCCGTTTGTGTATTCAATTGCATTTTCGAGATTGAAAATGCTTTCTTTTTCAAATGTTGCCATAGTCGTTGTTTAATTAAAATACTGATGATATTGCTGATACGAATGTTGCAGGCGCAAAACAATTTCACTTGCTTTGGTTGCATCTGTTTCATTTTGCAACGCCTTAATTATTTCAAGATGTGGATGTAGCCATTTGTGCAGTTCATCGTGACCTTTGCCGCCCATTGTACAACTTTTTACGAGCTGGTCGTTTTGCTCTTTTAGTTGTTGAGCCAATGCTTTATAATCAGTCTTTCCGTCCTGAATATAAGTATTTACCAATTCTTCGCCTTTCACTACAAAAGGTTTCATTTCTTCGTTCACCAGCCACTTTTCGCCATTGTTGAGTTCAATAGCTTTGGAACCCTCATCGTGTTGATGTTCTGCGTGGTTTTCTGTTTCCTGATGTGCCGTTGATTTTTCAGTAACATTATTACAACTCCACAAAAGCATAACGCTCAATCCAAATACAAGTAGTTTTTTCATATCTCAATTTTTTTTTCAATCATTTTTAAAATTCCCTCTAAAACTGCTGTACCGTCTTTTATCAGGTTAGACTTATGCCTCGAAAGTTTCCATTTCAAAACCGTCATTCTCATTCCACCAAGTATAATAGTGGTAAGCGTGGAGGCATTGATTAGCTTGCCGTATTGCCCTACCTTCTGTCCTTTTTCAATGTTTGCATTGACATATTGGTGCATTAATTCCATTATTTCGGAAACTTTATAACTCAATCCCTCATCATAATGAAAAATACTTTCCGCAAAAATGACACTGACAATCGCAGGTTTATCTGTAAAGGTTTGTAGTTGCGATTTAAAAATATCCCTCAATTCATCTCCTGCCGTTGCGTTAGGATTTACAGGAATGTTACTTATGCGGTTTTTCATTCCTGTTATGAAATAGTTGAGCAAACCAAGTAAAATATCATTCTTGCTTTTAAAATGACGGTATAAAGCCGGTTCGGATAAACCAATATCGGCAGCCAGCGTTTTGATAGTCAGGTTTTGAATACCGTAAGCATCAATCCGAACCGTTGCGGCTTCCATTATTTCTATTTGTCTGTTTGTGAATTTTTCCATGTTACCCGTTCGCTAACAAAATTATGTTAGTTAGCATTCGCTAACAAAGGTAGTGATATTTTTTTATTTAGCGATATTTCTTCAAGAAAAGGATATTGTCAACCAATACTATCATTCTTTATTCCTTTTGCACCAAATGTTGTAAGTCAGGGTCGTTTTTGATGCGTTCCATTTCACTTTCAACAATGGTCATAACATCCTGCTTGACTTGCTTGTAGTTGGCTTCAATTTCTTGCTTCATATTATCCGCTCCACTTTCATCGGTAAAGGATAATATCTGCGGTATCTTCTTGTAGGCTTTGGTTTCGGCGGCAACTTTATCATTATCTACTACAATTTCAGAATGAAATATTTTCTGCTCGATGCGTTCATCGAAATTGTCGGAAACCGCACCAACAAACATGCCCTGCGTAAGTGTTGAAATTTTGGATGCTGGTATCAGGCTATCCATTTGGGTAGAAATGGAAGTGGACTTATCATTTCGGTTGATGGTCATGCTCTGCCTTTTCTGCAACACTTTTCCAAAGCGTTCCGAAAGGCTCTTTGCTGTTTCGCCCACCACCTGACCGGAGAAAATATTACCTATGGTATTCTGTATTACCTTACTTTCTTTATCGCCGTAATCCCTTGTCAGTTGTGAAAAATCCTGAAAGCCCAAACATACTGCTACCTTATTACTACGTGCAGTTGCAATCAGGTTATCCAATCCCCTGAAATAAATGGTTGGCAACTCATCTATGATAATTGAACTTTTAAGCTGTCCTTTTTTGTTAATCAGTTTTACAATCCTTGAATTGTATAAACCCAAAGCTGCGGAGTAAATATTTTGCCTGTCGGGGTTGTTGCCAACGCACAGTATTTTAGGCTCTTTCGGATTGTTGATGTCCAGTGAAAAATCGTCCCCCGTCATTACCCAATACAACTGCGGGCTAATCATTCGGGACAAAGGAATTTTTGCCGATGCAATCTGCCCCTGTAACTGGTCTTGTGCGCCCCCTAACCAGGCATCCATGAACGGCGATAAATAATTTTCGAGTTCGGGGTATGACGTAAGTATGGTAAATACGTCTGCGTATTTTTTGTTGAGCAATTCGATGGCGTGCGGGAACGTGCAATGCTTGCCGTTATCGTAAATTTTCAGGAACCAAATAATTGCTGCAAGCAATATAATCGGGCTTTCAACGAAGAAATCCCCTTGCTTCAAAATCCACGACTTGTTAAGGTTAAGCATGATGGTATAGGCAGCTTCGTAAGCATCCGATATGTCCGTCATAAAGTCGGGATTAAGCGGGTTGCACCTGTGGCTCCGGCGTGGGTCATCAAAATTGATAACATAAAACTTGGGGGCTATTTTGTACTTGTTGGTATGCTTTAGCAGGTGGTTGTAGGCAATCGTGGAAAGGTCATCAAACTTGAAATCGTAGATATACATACTGAACCCTTTCTCGATGTGTTGTTTGATGTAGTTGTTTACAATAGCATAGGATTTCCCCGAACCCGGAGTACCCAACACAATAGAGGCTCTAAAAGGATTGACCACATTAACCCAACCGTCATTCCATTTGCCTTTGTAGTAAAACTTCGTAGGCAGGTTAACGGAATATTCATTTTGCATCAGTTTGGTTTCCTGCTGGAAACTTTCGTTCTCGTTGTTGAAAACATCGTCCATCAGGTTATTGCGTAGTAAGCGGCTCATCCATACACCAGCCATCAGCAGGGCAATATATCCTGCGCCCGTTGTAAGAATGTAAAGCGAAGTAGCTAACCCTGCCGATAATTTCAGCAATGGGAAATTCAGGAAGAACAGCACTAAGCCAGTGGCTAAGGCAACACGGATTTTAGTCCATGTTATCTTTTCGTTTTTCACGCCCTTTGTACCCAAACAGCTTAACGCCAGTAACACCAATGCAAAAAATTTGGTGTAAAGCGTGTGTGAGAAAAGCCCTGCGGTACGGTTAAAATTGGTGAGTATCTTGCCTATAACTTCTAAAGTCCAGCCACGTTCGGCAAAGAACCCATAGCAAAACCAATAAAAGTGCATCAATACAATGAGGATGCTTACCGCTCTCATAAAAGCCATTATTTTGGCTAACCCTCTTAAATCGTCTTCTCCTTGCATAATTCAAAAATTTGTTTTGATGCAAGTGTAACCGCTATGAATAGCGGTGTAGAGAAAGCGGTGTCAGATGGCGTGTAGTGGCATTATTTGGCATTAAACTGGCTTCCTGATAGAGAACAAAATCTTATTGCCGTCTTCCTGGTCTTTTGTTTTTCTTCTTTTTCTTCATGCGGTTTGCAAAAGCCTGTTCCTCGTAATCCTCGCCCTGTGCTTCCGGTAATAGCCCGCCCAATCCGTCTATCAATCCTGTATCATCGGTTGGCTGTTCTTTATCAAAGAAATCAAAAAGCCTGTGAGTTTCTTCTTTTTCCTCAACAACGTTTTTATCTGCGGCTGGCAATGCGGAGGTACTTGTATGTTCTGTATTTTGGCGTTGTTCCATTACTTGTTCTTTCCACCAGTCGTTAAACACATTTGCCGATAGTTTTTTGTCCAAAGCTGAACCGTTCCAAACTGTGCGGCTTTCATGGTCTATAAATGTCATACCATATATGCGCCCCTTATCAGTGCGGCGTACAACGGTATTGATGCCCTGCTCCAATAGTTGCTTTTTAAAATCGGTTTCATTGGTGGCCGTGTGCATTGCTACCTCGATGCTGTTTTTCAGTATGGCTCTTACCGGGTTATTTTTAATCTGCTCTTTAGATTGTGCAAAATGTTCCTGCAAGGCTTCCAATCCTGCGTGTTTGCCAAAACGTGAAGCCTTGAAAGGATTGCTGGCTTTTACTCCCTGTTCGTTCAAGGCAAAATACACCAGCCCGTTTTTGGGCTGTCCGTTCAGCTCGCCTTTCACTTCTTCGGCGGTAATATTAAAGAGGGAAAGCAACGCATTGTATGCGCCCAAACTGGCATATCCGTAATACTTTGGCAGATGTCGTACCACCGATGCTATCTGACTTTTAACATCCCCGGCTTTGTAGTCTATCGGGTGGAATACCCGCTCGTTCCCCGTGCGTTGCTTTTCCGTTGCAGGTACAAGATTGTACTGCTGTTCCAATTTCCTGCAAATTGCCATTGAACGGGGATGGTCGTAACTGTCCGCTATCTTCTTGCCATCCAATCCAACGGCAACGGTCACAATATGGATGTGGGTGCGCTCTATATCCGTATGTTTGAAAACAACATAGGGCTGGTTGCCATAGCCCATTTCCTGCATATACTGCTGCGCCATTTTTATAAACTGCCCATCGCTGACCTTATCCGCAGGATCAGGGTTCAGCGATATGTGGCGAACTGGTTTTTCCGTTCGGATATTGGCGGCTAAATAGGGCTCAAATTGCTGGTGCAGGTAATGGGTAGAATAAGTATTGTTCAATGTTTCCGGTATCTTGTTCAGCAACAAAACCTGCCCTTTTTCTTTGTCAATCTTCTGCTGGTTATATGATATAGCACCGTACAAATGCTCACCCTTTCCAATCTTTGCTATCATTTTTGCAAGTGTTTTTTCTCAAATTCCTGTGTCAGTTCAATTACTTTCCGGCACAAGTCCGCCATTTCTGCCGTCTGTTTTTCCAGTTTAAAGAGGTAAGCAGATGCTTTTTTCTCCGAAAAATTGCGGTACAATATCTTCACGATTTGGTTGTAGTTCACACCAACGGCTCTGAACTGGCTGTAAAAACTGGTGAGCCTTGTATGAAATTCTACGGCATCCATATCAATTTTTACTGTCTTAATTGTTTTCTGAAAGATGCAGGCAGTAATAAAATGCGCCATTACTTTCATTCCCGATTGCTCGAACAACGTAAGGAACTGTGCGTTTTCCGTATCGTTCAGGCTAATCGAATAGCGGTGGGTTGCAGGGTCATTCTTAGGCTTGCGACCACCTTTGCTTATTTGATTTCTTTTCTTGTCGTCCATATCTCTATCCATTACAATTTCCATAAACCCCGACTTCGGAGGGGGTTTTCCGGCTCCATGCAATGGCAAGTTGTTTTTAGCTGCGGAAAGCATTTCAAGCAGCTAAAAACATAACTTGCTCTGTTCGGTTGAACAGAAAATCCGCCCTGCGGGACGGATTGGATAAAGCAGAAAAAAACGACTTAGAGCCGTTCCACTTATAGCCTCTTATCTCCAATGATTTTTCCATTCTCCTGTTGCATTGATGCAACTACAAAATAAGTGCAGCTTTCCCGAAGCATCACCCTGTTGCACACTGCCAAACACTGCCACAGAACGCCAATAGCTACCACTTCGCAGCAATGCGATAAAATAACCCGCTCCTTTGTGATAGCATTCAGGCAAGCGTGTTGGCAGGCATTCATTCCGGTTGGCAGTTCAGAAAGACAGCATACAAGATTGCAGGAACCTAAGAATGTCTGATAGCATTCAGTCCGGCAGGCTGGCACACCTGAAAGAAAGCAGGACGGCTTTCATGTTGGGCTGCAAGGTGGCATGACAGCTCACAAAGGAAACGGCTTGCAAGCGTGACAGCAGAAATGCAAGATGGTCGGCACGACAGGCAGAAAGGTTGTTTGCCTGATAGCCGGAGTTCCATCGGGATAGCATGACAGTATTATTTCATGCAGGATAACACGCTATCAAGAAAGCCATCCCGCAGGATTGCAGGCAGTACAAACAGAATTAAATTTTAAAACAGAATAGAAAATGGAAACAAAAAACAAAACCCGATTCATTGCTTTTTCCAGCCAAAAAGGAGGCGTGGGTAAAAGCACTTTTACCACCATCACTGCAAGCATACTCCATTACCGCATGGGGTATAACGTGGTCGTATTTGATTGTGATTACCCACAGCACAGTCTTTGGCAGATGCGGGAACGGGATTTAAAAACGGTGATGAAAAGCGAAATCCTGAAAAGACTGGCGTACCGCCAGTTCACGACCATTAACAAAAAAGCATATCCGGTATTGCAGAGCAAGGCAGACAATGCTTTAAGGGATGCGGAGGCATTTTTACAATCTTCCGATGTCCCGGTGGATGTGGTTTTCTTCGACTTACCGGGAACTGTGAACACCCCCGGCTTGCTCAATACGCTGGCAGGAATGCAACATATCTTTTCACCTATCACGGCAGACCGTGTAGTGATGGAAAGTACATTGAGCTTTACCGATGTTCTGACCAATGTTTTGATGAAACGGGGACAGACTTGCATCGAAACGATACGGTTATTTTGGAACCAGGTGGACGGACGGGAAAAATCGCACCTGTATGAAGCCTATGGAAATATCATCAATGAAGTTGGGCTGCAAACGATGGAAACCCGCATTGCAGACAGCAAACGCTTTCGCAAGGAAAGCGAAGCTACCGCAAAGACCGTTTTCCGCTCCACATTATTACCTCCCGATGAAAGATTGATGAAAGCCTGCGGGCTGGATTTGTTTATGGTAGAGTTTTTAAGAACCGTCAAATTGTAACGGCTATGGAAAATGAGAATAAGAAAAAAACAAATGCCCCGATAGACGAGGCATACATCATGTCCATAATGGCGGGTGAAACAAAAAAGCCTGAAAAAGCAACGGAGGAACCCCAGGCAGAACAAAAGGAGTTGATAGACGAAAAGCCCGCATCTAAGGAGCGTACCCGTCAAAAGAAAGTTTCCGGGTTCAGTTACGGTGAGCGTTTCCTCAATGGTCATACCATGACCCGCAGGGGTGATAAAAGCATTTACATCCGGCAGGAATATCACGAACGGCTTTCCCGTATTGTACAGGTTATCGGTGAGGATAAAATACCCCTGTATGCTTATTTGGACAATATTCTCGAACACCATTTTGAACAGTTTGAGAAAGCCATCACCGATGATTTTAATGAGAAATTTAAACCCATATTTTAAAGTATTTGATTATGGAAATAATAATTGTTATCTGCCTGCTGATTGTTATTGTGCTGCTGGCAAAGGATAAAATCATCATCAAAAAGGTGGTGAAAAGCAAGCCTCAACATCCTGCGGTAAATCCCGATTTATCGGAAATAATGGGCAAGCCAAAGCCTGTAAAGCGACACATAGTGCCAACAAGTGCCACGAAACGCCAATTTGATAAAAAGGCTGATATACCTGATAATTTTGAAGCAGAAACCAACGAAGCAGGTTTTGCGAGGGAAATTCCGCAGGAGGAATTGGATGAAGTTTTTGGGAGTGAACCTGTTTCCGATTTTGAGAGTGAGGACGAGGAATGGCAAGAACAGGGATTACCGAACAGCGACAATGGGTTTGCCACAGGGGTTACCTACGAGGAACTGACAACCGTGGGGGCATTGCTTCAGCAAGACGTGCTGGAACCTGCCTCTCAACAAAAAGCGGTAGACATCGTTCAGCGAATACAGGGAACCGAATTGTTTAGCTTGCTCGAAAACTCCATAGAGGGGGCTTCACGAAAGATTGCGGAGCTGCTGGATAAAAGCCTCCCCGCCAGAGCGGATTTCAATTCTTCCAACGTGCGGAATAAGGATTTAGAGGGTTTCGACATTGGGGAGTTTGTCTGAAAAGACAGCTCCCTTTTGTTTATATCGCTTTATCAAGTCTTTTATGAATGTAGGATATGGTATTCAAAATATCCAAAGCCTCGTCTTCGGTAATTTCAAATTTGATTTTAGGTTCGTGCGCCGTAGAGTTTCTAATTAAGCCAAACATACCTTTAATCAAGTTGCATAATCCTAAATGCTCGCTTCTATCCGTATCCGTTTTTAAGTGATTGATTTTAACCAACGGATTACTGGTAGAAAATGAAGTTTCTGCTAAAGCATTGCCATCTGCATAAAGCCCGGTCATTTTCCTTAAACGGTCTGCAATACTTTTGGTAGCCTCAAAAACAGAATGAAAGTAGTTTTCAACCAATAGTTCAGCCTTACAATATTCAAATATCGCAGCATGAACATTCCTGCTTTCCAACTTATGTTTTAAGCGGCTGGCACGTTGTTCGGCTTCTGCGATTGTTGTAGCTTTTTCAACTAATCTGAATTTACCTTGCTCTGTGAGTTCTGTACCTATAAACGCTAAACGTTTATTAACCTCTAATCTGCGGTTATGAAAAATTTCTTCTTTCCCAATATACCGAACAGGTTGCAAAGCATCTTGCACAAATCTTAGTATATGATTTGAACATTGATTTTTATTCTGCCAATCAGCAAATGCAGAATACAGTCTTCTCCATTTTGTGTTTTGAGGGTCAACATCCGGGATGTTTGCGTTCAATAGAATTTGCCCTATTTCCGTACCTGTCAAACCATCCGAAGCATCTCCAATAGTTTTACATAATCCCTCCAACACATGCGCTTCAAACATTGGACGTTTAATACTTGCCATACTTTCTACTTTTCTTCCTCGTAATAGATTTTGTAATACTTCCTACCATCTTTCTCAACACCCTTTTCAATAAGATCTTTATTCCCATGAATATATATGTCGAAATTTCGGTCAAGTTTTAGTACGCTTTTGAAAACACGAGATTGTTTTTTTACAGCTTGGGAAGATATTGGGAAGCTATCTGCTAATTCTACCTCATTTTCCTGTCTGTAAGTTTGATCGAACTTTCTAAACGATTCAATAACATTGTTGTCTCCAAACACTTCCTCTTCAAACTCCTCTTTATTAAATGTCTCATTCTTTTTAAAATAGTCCACAGATCGATTTAAAAAATCAATTTTATCGGCTTTACTCAACTCAAAGTCTTCATCTAATTGCTTTGTTACAAACTGTTTGGCTATTCCTAAAAATTGGTTGGTTTGATGGTATTCATCCTTGATAATGCTCACATTAAGAAACTCATCTTTCCAATATTGTGCTTCGTTTGATTTGCTTGCATTATCAATAATTAAAATTTTATATCCTGTTTCGGCAGTTGTATTGAAAATCAAACAGCCTTTATCCATGCTTTTCAAATCGAATCCAATTTCATGTACAATATTATAATTCGATCTTTGCTTCTTCATCTGAATAAATGGAGAAGGTGTTTCTGATTTGAAAATGCCAAGTACATTAACAACCTCATCTTCTATAATTACATTGTCGAATAGTGAAATATTGAGTTGCCCTTCTTTTATTTTGGGGTGCATTGACTGTTCATAAAGTAATTTTGCTATACTTTGAGAATTTGAGATAAAAGAATTTGGATCTGAAAATATCTGCTTAGCTAAAGTAAACACTTCATTCATCTCAATATTTACTGCATGGGTAAATTTGTAAAGTTCTTCTGTTTTTAAAAGGGATAAGAAATATTTTAAAAGATAGTTTTTCGTGTCCGATGCTAAGAGCGATTCTTCATTAGAAAGACTATATTTTTCATCTCGTAATTTATTTCCAATTTGGTGCGTAATAATTTTCTCTATTTCTACTTGGGTAAAATCTATATTATTCATCTTTTATGTCGTATGTTGTACAGAATGTGGTTGAGATTTCAGTAAATTATATTTTTCCATTTTGAATTTTTCAAATTCTTGTAATAAAAATAACCTCACTTTATCTTTGTTTACTCCTTTATATTCATCTTTAAGATTAACGGTTGAAACATCTATTGAAAATTCAATGTTGCTAAGTCGTTTTTTGAAATATCCGTTGAAGCCAAATTGAACTACGCAGTTCCCTTCAGCGGCATGATAGGAAAAATTGTAAAGAGCTTCAACTGAGGCTAACTCAATATATTTATGATTCTCATTTTCATTAATCAAATAATGTTCATGTAGTGTTTCGCCATTTATTTTTAAAGTATTTACTTTACCCGTCATTAACTTGGCAATTTCAATTGGCATTTCCATAGTTCTATCAGGAGCAATATCCAAATCTGTGGCTCTTTGAAATTCAAAAATTTCAGAACTATCAGTTAGACTTAAAAAAAATTTAATCCTTTCTTCATTTGTGAAATTGCTATACAAGATTCTTTCAACGTCTGTATTTGGTTTAGTATAGTTTTTACTTTTAAACTCATTAACCAAATGCTTAACACCCAAATCCGCAATTGTTTGAGTTTCAGGAGAGGTGTAAATCATTCTTAGATATACCTTGTCATTTTCTTGTACCTTCTCTAAGACAATTTCTCCATCATACTCATTTTTAGTTCTATACCAGCCAGAATTATAATTATTCGTTTGACATCTAAATTGCATTTTCACTTTGTTTGGATTTCCTTCAACCATTGCAAAATTGGTTTGCGAAATAACAGCCTGTCGTGAATCCGCTGTTCTTATAATTTCCTTTAAATCAATCTTGTCAGGAACAACTTTAATGAGATCATCTGTATTATGCCAGGCTAAAGGTCTTGAAAGAATTTTTTGGTTTAATTCTTTTCCTCGAATGTTTTCTTTAATATATTCAAATTCACTCGGAGAAAGTATTGTTGACAATAAAATTGGATATGTATCATTATTCTTTGAATCCTCTAAATAAATTCCACGCAGTCTGAGCAAGTATTTCAATTTTGTGTCGGATAATGACGGATGATTTAAAACGTCCTGAAGAGTTGCTCCAAAAGGGATATGCTTATTTACTTCTAACTTTTCCATAGTACTAACGTAAAATAGGGTTATTATAATTTACTACTTCTAACTGCGAAGTAAAAGAGGCATCATTGAATATTTGCTTAATGTTGTTTACCGTTGGCAAATGTTCAGTTTCTGAATAGTCCGGAAAGCCAATTAATGTCGCTCCTTGTGCATTACAGCCAATATTTTTTGCTATTCCCATGTATTTCATCAAATCATCTCTATCAAAATTGTCGATTGCATTTATAATGATAGTTGTTTCATTCTCCTTTGATGCTCTCAATGGTAATATACTTGAGTTAATGTACTGAATCGGCATAACTCTCCCGTTTCGTGGATTTCGGTCATCATTATTTAGCCCATTGTTGAAATAAACAAAGTCAATATTGTGTAGACGATATTTCAATTGAGCAAAACAAATCGAATCATATATGAACTCAATCCGTTTATTGTCAACTAAAAAAATGCCGTCGTGATTTACCCCTGTATTTAACTCAATCCGAGATAATCGACTTACTAAATCGTTCTCACCTGTTCCTGAATTGTTCAACCAAAACAAAACACCTCGATCGAAATGTGTGTCAATGTTCTGGTGAAGATTTATTGTGTATTGTTTTAACTCAGACTTTTTAAAGGATTCAATTGCCTTAGCTAATTCAAGATATCGCTCTTTAAATTGTGTTGTTACTTGTGATACAGGATAAGGATCTGTGCTATATTTTGATGAATAGATGACATTTTCAATTGTGCTGCTCACCATAGGATTAACGTAATGAAAATATCCATCTATCCCATTTGTTCTTTTTCTGAACTCGGTATCAATACTATCAATATCATCATTTCTTAAAGGATTTATCCATCCTATAAGGGCTAAAAAATCCGCTACTACTGTTTCGCCTACTTCTCCTACACGTTTTGAATATTCTCCCATAATTTCTATTTAAGTTAAGTCTAAGTTTTTTTTCTTCGATAGTATTTGATTTTCTTCTCTACTATTTTTAGGATTTCAAGTCCATCTTCCTCATTAAGAAGTTGATTAGTGATCTTATCGCTAATGTATCTAACCTTTAGTTCGGACTGGTCAATTTTGAACATTCTTGAAATTCCATCAATGATTTGTTCATTGGCATTTCGTTCATTCTTCTCTATTTTACTCAATGTTGACGTATCAATATTCAATTCCGCTGCGACTTTTCTAAGAGGAAGATTCGCTTTTCCCCTTAATGACCGGACATACTCGCCAAATGATATTCTTTCTAATGTTGACATTGACTTCTTGGACATCATTTGTCCAAAAGTAATAAAATTCTATGATTTGAAAAATATGTATTTCATAGGTATCAATTACTCATAACACTGCCACTCACTGCCAAGTAATTCCACTGAAAGACACATCGTTATTGCGCCTCTTTTTTCCTGACACTTTTGTTCCGAAAGCCCACAGAAAGCGGGAAGTAGAAACAAAATAATTCATTCAGATTATGGAAAGAAGAAAGAAAAAAGTATTGCTGACAGGCGTTGCGTTACTGTCGGCATTTGGTGTGTTCGCACAGGGAAACGGCAATGCTGGCATTCAGGAAGCAACACAAATGGTAACGGGATATTTTGACCCGGCTACCAAATTGATTTATGCCATCGGTGCGGTGGTTGGGTTAATCGGAGGTGTAAAGGTTTACAACAAATTCAGCAGTGGCGACCCGGACACATCGAAAACGGCGGCAAGCTGGTTCGGTGCGTGTATCTTCTTAATCGTTGCAGCAACCATCCTGCGTTCATTCTTCCTTTAATCCAATGCCCTATGAGTAATTACAACATCAACAAAGGCATTGGAAGAACCGTAGAGTTCAAAGGGCTGAAAGCACAATACCTGTTCATCTTCGCAGGTGGCTTGCTCGGCGTGCTTATCCTTGTTATGATTATGTACATGGCAGGCGTAAACTCCTACATCTGCCTGTTCATAGGCGCAGGCGGTGCATCACTGATTGTTTGGAAAACATTCTCATTAAATGGCAAGTACGGCGAACACGGGTTGATGAAGCTGGGCGCAAAGAAAAAGCATCCCAAATACATCATCAGTCGCAAAGCGGTACATCGCAGTTTAAGGTTCACCTCTAAATCCGATGCCGTATGAGAAACACCGCAAAAACTACAACGCTGGAAAGCAAGTTTCCATTACTGGCGGTGGAACACAACTGCGTCATTTCAAAAGATGCAGACATTACCGCCTGCTTTCGGGTACACCTGCCGGAACTGTTTACCGTAGCATCACCGGAGTACGATGCCATACACTCCGCATGGCACAAGGCAATCAAAACCTTACCGGATTACTCCATCATCCACAAACAGGATTGGTTCATCAAGGAAAATTATGCACCGGATATTGCACAGGACGGATTGAGTTTCTTAGCGAAATCCTACCAGCAACATTTCAACGAGCGTCCTTTTCTCAACCATTACTGCTACCTCTTTTTGACGAAGACAACCAAAGAGCGTATGCGGATGCAAAGCAACTTTAGTTCGCTTTGCAAAGGCGTTCTTATCCCGAAAGAAATAAGGGATAAAGAAACCGTCCGCCGATTTATGGAAGCGGTGGCGCAATTCGAGCGCATCATCAACGACAGCGGGTTTGTGAAACTGGAACGGTTGACAGAAGATGACATCATCGGTGCAAATGAAAAACAGGGATTGTTGGAGCAATACCTGACCTTATCACGGACAGCCAATACGCCGTTGCAGGATTTGGCACTCGGTACGGAAGATGTGCGCATCGGTAATAAGCGATTGTGCCTGCACACGCTTTCAGATACAGACGATTTGCCCGGAACAGTATCAGCAAATACACGTTATGAAAAGCTGTCCACCGATAGAAGCGACTGCCTGTTGTCCTTTGCGGCTCCGGTGGGCTTGCTCCTTAGCTGTAACCATATCTACAACCAGTATTTATTTTTGGATAACAGCGATGAGAACCTGCGCAAGTTTGAAAAATCCGCAAGGAATATGCACTCGCTGGCAAGGTATAGCCGTGCAAATCAAATCAACAAAGAGTGGATTGAAAAGTACCTGAACGAAGCCCACAGCTTCGGGCTTTCGTCTATCCGTGCGCACTTCAATGTAATGGCGTGGTCGGATGATGCAAACGAACTCAAACAGCTAAAGAACGATACCGGTAGCGCATTGGCTTTAATGGAGTGCAAGCCTCGCCACAATACCATTGACGTTGCCACGCTGTATTGGGCGGCTATGCCGGGCAATGCGGCCGACTTTCCAAGCGAGGAAAGTTTTTACACGTTCATTGAACCCGCCCTGTGTTTCTTCACCGAAGAAACCAATTATCAAAGTTCACCATCGCCTTTCGGTATCAAGATGGCAGACAGGCTTACGGGTAAGCCTATCCATTTGGATATTTCCGACCTGCCAATGAAAAAAGGCATCATCACGAACCGCAACAAGTTCATCTTGGGGCCATCGGGTTCGGGTAAGTCTTTTTTCACTAACCACATGGTGCGCCAATATTACGAACAGGGCGCACACGTCCTGCTCGTGGACACAGGTAATTCCTATCAGGGCTTATGCGAACTGATTAAAGGAAAGACCAGAGGTGAAGACGGGGTTTACTTTACTTACACCGAAGAGAACCCGATTGCGTTCAATCCCTTTTATACCGATGACGGCGTATTTGACATTGAGAAAAGGGAAAGCATCAAAACCCTCATCCTTACGCTTTGGAAGCGTGATGACGAACCGCCGAAGCGTTCGGAAGAAGTGGCGTTGTCAAACGCCGTGAGCGGTTACATTGACCACATTAAGCAAAACGATGAATACCCATCGTTCAACGATTTCTATGAATATGTAAAGGGTGATTACAAAACGGTACTGGAAGAAAAGCAGGTAAGGGAAAAAGACTTTGACCTCGCCAATTTCCTGAACGTACTGGAACCTTACTACAAGGGCGGCGAATACGATTACCTGTTGAACTCCGATAAGCAACTCGACCTGCTTTCCAAACGTTTTATCGTGTTTGAAATTGATGCGATAAAAGACCACAAAATCCTCTTTCCCGTGGTCACAATCATCATTATGGAAGTGTTCATCAACAAGATGCGCAGGCTCAAAGGTGTGCGTAAGCTGATACTGATTGAAGAAGCGTGGAAAGCGATTGCTAAAGAGGGTATGGCAGAATACATCAAGTATTTGTTTAAGACCGTCCGCAAATTCTTTGGTGAAGCCATCGTGGTTACGCAGGAAGTGGACGACATCATCCAGTCGCCCATCGTGAAAGAAAGTATCATCAACAACTCCGACTGCAAAATCCTGCTTGACCAGCGCAAGTACATGAACAAGTTCGATGACATTCAGGCGATGCTCGGACTTACCGAAAAGGAAAAATCACAAATCCTTTCCATCAACATGAACAACGACCCGTCAAGGCTTTACAAAGAAGTATGGATTGGGCTGGGCGGTACGCATTCCGCAGTTTACGCCACAGAGGTATCGCTCGAAGAATACTTAGCCTACACCACGGAGGAAACCGAAAAAATGGAAGTGATGCAGCTTGCCCATGAACTGGATGGTAACGTGGAGCAAGCCATTAAACGCATTGCCCTCCAAAGACGTGAGAAAGCAAACAGTTACTAATCATTTTAAAAGCAAGAGAAGTGGAAAAGGAGAAAATCACACTGCCCATTGGTGGTAACAAGGCTTTGATATTTGAAGCCGACCCCACCAACAAAGAGGAACAGGATTTTGCAAAACTGTGCAAGGAAGCAGCAGCATCCCAACCTCAAAGCCTGCAAGACTTTTTTACCCGGCTCAATGACCTGCAACAAAAGAAGCCTCCTGAACCAAAAAGGAAAATGGGTCGGAAAATGTAAAGCAGCTTTTCAACAGGAAAAGAAAAAATCAAACAGTTATTAATTTTTAAAAATCAGAAACAATGAAAAAAGCAATGTTACTGGTGTGTACGGCAATTATGCTTGCCGTTGCACCATCCGCTAAAGCACAATTTGTAGTAACTGACCCCGGTAATCTTATCTCCGGCATTCTCAACAGTGCAAACGAAATCGTGCAGACCTCATCCACCGTATCGAATGTGGTTAAGAATTTCAATGAGGTAAAAAAGGTGTATGACCAAGGCAAAGAGTATTACGACAAACTGAAAGCCGTAAACAACCTGGTTAAAGATGCCCGCAAGGTACAGCAGACCGTTTTGCTGGTGGGCGATGTGTCCGAAATGTACGTGAAGAATTTCGGCAAGATGATGAACGACCCCAATTTCACCCCACAGGAATTGACGGCAATTGCTAATGGTTATTCTACGCTTCTGAATGAAAGTACCGAGTTGCTGAAAGAGTTGAAACAAATCGTCACCTCGACCGGGCTTTCCTTAAATGATAAGGAGCGTATGGATATAATCGACAAAGTGTACAAAGAGGTTAAGGACTACCATAACCTTGTACGCTATTACACCAATAAAAATATTTCTGTAAGCATTTTGAGGGCGAAGAAACAGAACAACACCAAGCGTGTGCTGGAACTGTACGGAACCGCAGAACAAAAATATTGGTAAGCTATGGAATGGAATAACCTTCACGAAATGCTGCGCAGCCTGTACGATGAAATGATGCCATTGACGGCAGACATGGCTGCAATAGCCAAAGGAATTGCCGGATTGGGCGCACTGTTCTACGTTGCGCTGAAAGTGTGGCAGGCGTTGAGCCGGGCAGAACCCATAGACGTGTTCCCTTTGCTCCGTCCGTTCGCCATCGGGCTTTGCATTATGTTTTTTCCCACGATGGTTTTAGGAACCATCAATGCGGTAATGTCTCCCGTAGTAAAAGGCACGCACTCCATGCTCGAAGGGCAGGTACTTGACCTGAACAAGCTACAACAGCAAAAAGACCAGTTGGAGCGGGAAGCCATGCTTCGCAATCCCGAAACCGCTTACCTCGTAAGCGACGAGGAATTTGATAAGAAGCTGGACGAATTGGGCTGGTCGCCGTCCGATTTGGCTACCATGACGGGAATGTATCTCGACAGGCAAGCCTATAAAATGGAGAAAGCCATAAAGGAGTGGTTTCGTGACCTGCTGGAGATACTCTTTCAGGCAGCGGCATTGGTCATAGATACGATACGGACGTTCTTCCTCATCGTACTGTCTATATTGGGGCCGATAGCCTTTGCGATAA
Organism: Chitinophaga sp. H8; assembly: GCF_040567655.1. Taxonomy (NCBI): domain Bacteria; kingdom Pseudomonadati; phylum Bacteroidota; class Chitinophagia; order Chitinophagales; family Chitinophagaceae; genus Chitinophaga; species Chitinophaga defluvii. The sequence continues at coordinate 481,598 of NZ_JBEXAC010000002.1, forward strand.
GCGTTTGGGACGGTTTTCAGTCCACGCTCACGCAATGGCTAACCCGATATATCAGCGTTTATCTGTGGCTGCCCATATCCGATATGTTCAGTTCCATACTGGCGAAAATACAATCGCTCATACTGGAGCGGGATATTGAAATGCTGGCAGACCCTACTTACATCCCCGATACTTCCAATACCGTGTATATCATTTTTATGCTGATAGGCATAGTGGGCTACTTCACTATCCCAACGGTGGCGGGCTGGGTAATACAGGCAGGCGGTGCAGGAAACTTTATGCGTAACGTAAACTCTACGGCTGCAAAAACAGGAAATCTTGCCGGAGCCGGAACGGGAGCCGCAGTGGGCAACATTGGCGGCAGGCTATTGAACAAAAATTAATCATCGTAAAAATGGAATTTAAAACATTAAGAAACATCGAAAACAGTTTTAGACAGATAAGACTGTACGCTATTGTTTTTGCCATTCTCTGCATTGCAGTGGTAGGATATGCCCTTTGGCAGTCCTACCGCTTTGCGGAGTTACAAAGACAAAAGATTTATGTATTGGATAACGGCAAATCATTGATGCTTGCTTTATCACAGGATGCCAGCATTAACCGACCAGTGGAAGCCCGTGAACACGTTAGGCGTTTCCATGAATTGTTTTTTACGCTCGCACCCGATAAGAATGCTATCGAAAGCAATATGAAGCGGGCTTTTAATCTCGCAGATAAATCGGCTTTTGATTACTACAAAGACCTTTCGGAAAAGGGCTATTACAACCGTATCATTTCGGGCAACGTACAACAGCGCATCGAAGTAGATAGTGTCGTCTGCAATTTCGATACCTATCCTTATGCGGTTCGTACCTACGCCAAGCAATTCATCATCCGTTCAAGCAATGTAACCAGGCGCAGCCTTGTTACCTCTTGCTACCTCGTGAACTCCGTCCGTTCGGACAACAATCCGCAGGGCTTCAACATCGAAAAATTTGCCGTGCTGGAAAACAAAGACATGGAGGTTATCGAACGCTAAAACCAATTTTATGGAAGCATTATCAGATTTAAACACGTTCGCCAAAATCCTTACCGACAAAGGATATAACGGCTATTTCCATACGCAGGGGGCATATCCCGGAAAGCTCAAAGATAGCATAGGCGAATACCTCGAAAGTTGTCGTAAAGGAACAGAGGGCGCACCTAAGCCCGTACTGTTGGTTACGGGCTACCTGCAATGGGCAGGTGAAGACAAGCCCCATGTGGAATGCAGTATGTGGGTCAAGTACCTGAACGGAAAATTCTTCCTCTCAAAAATGGAGGTTTCAAGAAAAGACCAATACGGGCAATTATTGAAGCATTCGGAACTCACAAATCTATCAGTGGTTACCGCTCCCAAAGTAAGGGAGGCAATCGCTTTGGTGAGTGATGCGCCTAAGCAAAGAGTTGTTCCCAAAAGCAAAGGTTTCAGGCACTAAAAACAGTCAAGGAATGAAAAAGTTACGAACAAAAATCAGCAAGTGGTTTGACAGGCTCGATGACAGGTGGCGGGAGTTGCCCATAAAAAAACAGCACCGCTATACGCTATTGCTTTTCGCTGGCTATGTGTTGTTGTCCATTATAGTAATAGCAAAAGTCTGCTATGATGTTGGCGCAAGCGATAGCAAGCTGAAAATAGAGCATATCGAAAACCCGCTTATCAAACAAAACAAGTCCCCGGTATCGCCGCAGGACAGTATTTCAAAAATCCTAAAAAATAAGATGTATGAAAGATAATGAAAACAAAAAAGTGAGTATTCTGGTCGAAGATGACGACCTGAATAACCAGCAGGATGCACCGAAAGACGGTGCGCAGAACAAAGCCGAAAAGCTAAAAAAGCCAATCATTTTTGTCCTTATGGGCGTGGTATTTCTCGGCTGTATGTATTTAATCTTCAAACCATCTTCCGACAAGAAAAAGGCGGTAGATATAGGTTTGAATGATGCCGTACCACAGGCTACCGATGCCGGAATGCAATCGGATAAGCAAAAAGCGTATGAACAGGAAATGCTGGAACAGAAAGAACAGGAAAAACGCAATGCGCTTATGTCCCTTTCCGATTACTGGAGCGAAGACAGTGCCGCCGACAAGAAAGCTGCTAATCCGGATGAGGTTAACGAAGACGGATCTGCTTACGGAGGTGGTATGCCTGCTAAGGGCAATCCGGCTTTGAGCAGTTATCGCAATGCCCAAAGTACTTTAGGTTCATTTTACGACAACAACGATTATCAAACGCAGGAACTCCGCAAACAGGTTGATGAACTGAAAGAGAAACTGGCGGAAAAGGATGTACCCGCTACAACGACCGTGCAAGACCAAATGGCATTGATGGAGAAGTCGTACCAAATGGCGGCAAAGTACTTGCCAACAAATACAGTTCCACAATCCAATAAAGTAGATACAACGGTTCCGGTAAAGGGTGGCGGTACGCAAAAAGAACATTTTGTAGCGTTCTCACCTGTGAGGAAAACTGCGGTGTCTGCATTGTACCGTGAGCCGACAGACAGTGCTTTTCTTGCCAACTGGAACGAAACCCGTAACAGGGGATTTTATACAGCCGGAACCAGTAAGCAGGTACAGCAGCCCAAAAACAGCATCAGGGCGATAGTACAGGAAACGCAGACTGTAACCGATGAAAGTGGTGTGCGCTTGCGTTTGATGGAAACTGCGAAAACGCCCGGTCGTACTATTCCGGCGGGAACGGTGCTAACAGCAAATGCAAAGTTTGCAGGCGGTAGGTTACAGTTGAAAATAACGTCCATTGAATTTGAGGGCAATATTATCCCTATGGAAATAACCGTGTACGATTTGGACGGACAACAAGGCTTATATGTGCCTTATTCGCCTGAAGTAAATGCCTTAACGGAAATAGCCTCCAACATGAGCCAGACGTCCGGCACGTCCATTATGATGACCCGCTCTGCAGGGCAGCAGGCGGCAGGCGACCTTTCCCGTGGCGTGGTGCAGGGTATATCGGGCTACTTCTCTAAAAAACTAAGAACACCGAAAGTTACCGTTAAAGCCGGTCATCAACTTTTCCTTGTTTCAAAAAACTAATGTTCAACACTAAAAATCAGCAATAAAATGAAAGCAATATTTAAAAGTCTTTTGGCAATGGCTTGTTTAATAGCCTTTACTGCCAATACCAATGCGCAGCAGGTTGCATCTAATACAAGCAAATTAAGCATGGGTAAAGTAGAACCTTACGAAATGCAGGTAACGTACAATAAGACCTCCCATTTGATTTTTCCGGCAGCCATCCGGTATGTGGATTTGGGCAGTGAATACCTGATTGCAGGTAAGGCAGATGATGCCGAAAACGTGCTGCGTATAAAGGCTACCGTTAAAGATTTTAAAGAAGAAACCAATTTTTCTGTAATTACCGATGATGGTCGTTTCTACAACTTCAATGTTTTTTACAGTGCTTATCCAACCACCCTGAATTATGATTTACTGACGATGCAAAAAGCATCAGACAGGGAAAACGGTAACGATGTGCTGTTTGAGGAATTGGGGAGCAATTCGCCATCGCTGGCCGGGTTGCTCATGGAAACCATTTATAAAAAGGACAAAAGGATTGTAAAGCATATAGCCTCCAAAAGTTACGGCGTACAGTTTCTACTGAAAGGCATCTATGTACACAACGGCAAATTTTATTTTCATACAGAGTTGCGCAATACAAGCAACGTTCCGTTTGCTATTGACTTTGTGAATTTCAAAGTAGTAGATAAGAAAGTGGCGAAGCGTACCGTAGTGCAGGAAAAGCCAATGACCCCGTTGCGTATGTATAAACCGCTTACCGAAATTGCGGGCAATACGACTGACCAAAACGTCTTCCTACTCGACCAGTTCACCATTACCGATGATAAGGTATTGGTAATTGAAATCTTTGAAAAGAATGGCGGCAGGCAGCAAGCCTTACAGGTCGAAAATTCCGACCTCGTACACGCCAAGCTGGTAAACGCTATGCACCTAAAGATTAAGTAACCAAAACAGAAAAAACAATGACAAAATACATTTTTGCTGTAATGCTTGCGGTGTTGAGCATTACAGCAACGCAAGCACAACGAATGACACCCGGACAAAAAGGACTGGAAGTAAACGCCGGATTGTTATCTAAGAAAGTAAAGGATAATTACTTTTTGAATTTGACCCTTACTGTAAATAGCAGAGCTGGAAACTATTGGATTTGGGGTGCAGAATATACCCACCAATTTGCCGATTACAGGACTGTACAAATACCTCTTGAAACCTATACGGGTGAAATGGGGTACAGCCTCCAGCTTTTAGGCGATGCAAGAAAGACTACAAACCTTAATGCGGGGCTTACTGCTGTTGCCGGGTACGAAACCATTAACCGGAGTGATGCAACGCTCTATGATGGCTCTAAAGTCCTCGACAAAGACAATTTTATTTACGGAGCCGGAGGGCGTTTGTCTTTGGAAACATACCTGTCCGACAGGTTTGTGCTGCTCCTGCAAGGTCGTACCAAAGTATTATGGGGTACAGATTTAAAACAGTTCCGCCCATCAGCAGGCATTGGGCTAAGGTTTAACTTTTAAAAAGAATAACAATGAAACGATTTTTGAATAGAAATAAATTTTTGTGGCTGCTTCTCCTGGTCTTTACAAGTGCCGCAGTGTTATCGTCCTGTAATAAGGAGGAACTCGACATACAGCAGAACTATCCGTTTGAGGTCAAAGTGATGCCAGTTCCGGGAGATGTGGCAAACGGGCAGACTGTTGAAATAAGGTTTACCATTGAACGGAGTGGTAATTTCAACGATGCAAAATACTTTATCCGCTATTTCCAATATGACGGGCAAGGCGCATTGCGATATTACAGCGAACCGCCGTATATGCCTAATGATTTGTACCAATTGCCAGCGACACAGTTCCGGCTGTATTACACCTCACAATCTGCCGTATCGCAGTCGTTTGATGTATGGATAAGCGACAATTTCGGGAACGAAAAGCAGATAAGTTTTCAATTTAATAATAAAGACTAAGCGAACGGCTATACCAATCGGAAAATAGAAGTCGTCTGACCTAAAAAGTCGGACGACTTTTTTATTGCAGTTCTTAATTTGTGCCGTTATAAGCTGTGACTGCTAAAATATTCTGCTGCTATTTCACTAATTCCAACACTGACATATTTCCTGTCTTTGCTCAATGCTTTTACGGCGGTTATTATCTCATCAGGGTCGGCGAATTTCAATATATAGCCCGATACACCAGCTTTCAGCATAGTTCTAACACTTTCCTCTGCATCATCGGTACTTGATATTAATAGCTTTAAATCGGGATGTTTTTCGAGTAACAATTTTGCTGCCGCAAAATCTTCTTCGACGATGCACACATCGGGCAGCTCGCCGTCTTCATCTATTTTCATTAATGCTTTTTCGCTGTCACTCACTTGAAATTGTACAATATAGCCAGCATTTTCAAGTTGATTTATGGAAGTATATCCCAGATGTTCGTTGTTATCTATAATGGCTATGCGAATTGCTTTTTCATTACTGTTCATAATCTTGCAATATTATTTGTTACGTTTAATCCGTCCCCACCAGCTTTTATTTGTAGATGGAGGGGTTGGCTTTGTCCTTTCTTCTTTTTGTATATCTCTGATTTCATGAGCGGTCAGCCAATCATGAAAATGTTGGACATCATTGGGGCAAAAGTGTACTATCTTCCCGTTTTTAAGTGATATGGTAAAAATGCCACTGGCAACTGCAAAAGCCGATAATTCGGAGGCAGAAAATTGAAAGGCAAGGTAGGTATTGTTTGCAGTGTCCATAATATCCGTTTTAGTATTGGAAGCCTGCAACAAAAAGAGGCGCAGGCAACCACACTTACCGATACTAAGGCACTGGTACGCCTAATCCCGAATAAGCGAGCGCCCACGCCATAGCATGAGCGTTCTTACTTATTATCTCGGGATTTTTAAAAATTACCAGTTTTTAGTATCGAGATTTAAAGCAAAAACACTTTAAATTTTTTATATCTTCAATAGCAAATATACTAAAAAATCACCCCTATTTAAGTATAGATGTAATTAATACGATTATTAGACTTCCCATAGCCAATTTCCTGTAATTAAATTTTTAATTTTGCACTATGAGTGATTTGCAACAGATAACAGAATTTAAGTCATCGCCTGAATTAGTGGAGCAACTGTATAAGCACAGTATACAAAAGACTTATAAAGCGGGTGATATTATTTTAAACGAAAATGCACACATTCGTTCTATTCCGATTGTAGCGAAAGGAACTTTAAAAGTGATCCGAACAGAAGAAGATGGAAAAGAAATTTTGCTGTACTATATTAAAGCGGGTGAAAGTTGTATTATGTCTTTTTTGGGTGGACTGCACAACGAAATAAGCAAAGTAAGAGCCGAGGTGGAAGAAGATGCTGAAATTCTGTTTTTGCCTGTTGATAAAGTATCATTATTTATCAAAGAATATCCCCAATGGTTGGATTATATTTTCCGTTTATACCACAAACGGTTTGAAGAGTTATTGGAAATCGTAAATGCCATTTCCTTTAAAAAAGTGGACGAAAGAATGCTGAATTTGCTGGATAAAAAAGTAGCACTTACAGGAAACAAAACACTGAACATTACCCACGAACAAGTAGCCTCCGAATTGGGAACAGCAAGAGCAGTTGTTTCCCGCCTGCTAAAACAGTTGGAAGAAAACGGAAAAGTAAAATTGGGCAGAAACAAAATAACCCTTATGTGACCAAAGTAGCTGTACAGTTTTTGGAGTTGGTGCATTTTTGCAGCAGAAATTTCAGAAACTTATGGATATAGCAGGTTATTTAGCATCAATTTTAATAGGTATTTCATTAGGGCTAATCGGGGGTGGCGGCAGCATTCTTACCGTTCCTGTTTTAGTCTATTTATTTCATATAGATGCAGTTTTAGCAACCGCCTATTCTCTTTTCATTGTTGGAACTACCAGCGTTGTAGGCTCATTCTCTTATTTCAAAAAAGGGTTGGTTAACTTTAGAACGGCTGTTGCATTTGGCATCCCGTCTATTATAGCCGTTTTTTTAACAAGGGCTTTTATTGTTCCCGCCATACCGCAGGAAATTTTTAGCATCGGCAGTTTTATCATTACCAAAAACATTTTCTTGATGTTGCTTTTTGCTGTATTGATGTTTTTTGCGTCTTACAGTATGATAAAAAAGTGTAAAGGAGAAGATTGCCTGCCTTCCAAAACAGCCCCTAAGCGCACTTCATTAGTTATTATCCAAGGATTATTTGTGGGTATAGTTACCGGGCTTATCGGTGCAGGTGGCGGTTTTTTAATAATCCCTGCCCTGGTTAATCTGCTACATTTAGATATTAAGAAAGCAATCGGAACCTCACTGGTCATTATTGCGGTCAATTCACTTTTTGGATTTGCTGTATCGGCTACACATCTAACGGTTGAATGGATTTTTCTTCTCAAAATTTTGGCACTGGCTATTATCGGGGTGCTGATAGGAAGCTTTATCTCTAAAAAAATTGATGGTAAAAAATTGAAACCTGCTTTCGGTTGGTTTGTGCTGTCAATGGGTATTTACATTATGATCAAAGAAATCATTGTGAAATAAAATCCCTTATGTGACTAAAGTAGCTGTACAGGAAAATCAATCTTCAGAAATTTGTAACAAATAATATAACCCACTACAGCGGGCAATGTCAACTGTCCTTTTTCAATTCAAAAATTATGTCACAAACACATTTTTACGAAGTAAACATCAAATGGAAAGATGGCAGAACAGGCGAACTGTCATCGCCGGTATTAAACAAAACTATTGAATGCGCTACACCACCGGAATTTCCTAATGGCGTTCCCGGTGTATGGTCGCCAGAACATCTTTTTGTAGCAGCTATTAACAGTTGCTATATGGCAACCTTCCTGGCAATTGCTTCTAATTTTAAAGTAGAAATCGAAAACTTTAGTTGTAAAACAATTGCCAGATTGGAAATGGTAGAAGGAAAATACCTCATCACGCAGGCAGAAATGTTTCCGGTAATAAAATTGATTAATCCCGGAACCGATATGGATAAGGCCATGCGTGTTGCCGAAAAAGCAAAAGCTGGCTGTTTAGTAACCAACTCAATGAAAACAGAAATTACATTAACGCCTGAAATTGCCTAATGTGACAAAAGTAGCTGTACCGAAAAACCAATATTCGGAAATTCGCAGTATCAAATCATAAACAAGAAAAATTTGGATAATGAAAATAGAACAAATTTATACAGGCTGCCTGGCACAAGGTGCATATTATATTACTTCCAATGGTGAAGCTGCCATTATTGACCCATTACGTGAAACGCAACCGTATTTAGACCGTTTGGAAAAAGATGATGTGAAGCTCAAATACATTTTTGAAACGCATTTTCACGCTGATTTTGTAAGCGGACACGTTGATCTGAGTAAAAAAACAAATGCATCAATTGTTTACGGGCCTACGGCAAAGCCAGAGTTTGAAGCCATCGTAGCAGAAGACAATCAGATTTTTGAATTGGGCAACGTGAAAATTAAAGTATTGCATACCCCGGGGCATACAATGGAAAGCTCCTGTTTTTTGTTGATTGACGAAAATGGCAATGAAACAGCATTGTTTAGTGGCGATACACTTTTTCTTGGCGATGTAGGCAGACCGGATCTGGCACAAAAGGCGGCAAACCTCACACAGGAAGAATTGGCAGGTTTGCTTTATGACAGTTTGTATCATAAGATTTTACCACTATCGGATGATATCACTGTTTATCCGGCACACGGTGCAGGTTCGGCTTGCGGAAAAAATATGATGAAAGAAACGGTTGATAGCCTTGGTAATCAGAAAAGTATCAACTATGCGCTAAACCAGCCGGATAAAGAAAGTTTTATCAAAGCCGTTACTGATGGATTATTACCACCACCTGCTTATTTCGGTATGAACGTAGCCATGAATAAAAAAGGTTATGACAGTTTTGAAGAAGTGTTGAGCCACGGAATGAAAGCACTCTCGGCAGAAGAATTTGAAGCGGCGGCAGAAAATACAGGAGCATTGATTTTAGACACACGAAGCGATAAGGATTTTGCCAAAGGCTTTATTCCGAAATCTATCAATATAGGTTTGAAAGGCGATTTTGCACCTTGGGTGGGTGCGATGATTGTTGACGTGAAACAACCGATTTTGTTGGTTACCGACAACGGTACGGAAGAAGAAGCCGTAACACGATTGAGCCGTGTTGGTTTTGACAATGTACTGGGACATTTAAAAGATGGTTTTGAAACCTGGATAAAAGCAGCAAAAGAAACTGACATCATAAATCGGATTACGGCCGACCAATTTTCAAAAGATTATTATGACAACAGCAAGGTCATTGATGTTCGCAAAGAAAGCGAATATACGGCAGAGCACGTTGAAGATGCTTACAGCAAACCATTGGCATATATCAATGATTGGGTTAAAGAACTCAACCCGAAAGAGCATTTTTACCTGCATTGTGCAGGCGGCTACCGCAGTATGATAGCTGCGAGTATTTTACAGGCAAGAGGATACAGAAACTTTACGGAAGTAGAGGGTGGTTTTAACGCCATTGCACAGACCAGTATTCCTAAAACCGATTTTGTATGTCAAAGTAAAATGTTGAGCTAATTTATATCACCATAACAACAATAGCAATGTTTGGAATTTTCAAAAATATGTTCTCGTCAACAGACAATACCCAACTATCAGAAGCGATAAAAGAAGGTGCTTTTTTAGTGGATGTTCGCACACCTGCCGAATTTTCGACAGGTAGTGTAAAAGGTGCGGTAAACATACCGCTGGATAAAGTTCAAAGTCAGTTATCCAAATTCAAAAACAAAAAAAGCATCATTGTATTTTGCCGTAGCGGAAACCGCAGCAGCCAGTCAAAAAGTATTCTGGAAAGAAAAGGCATTCAAAATGTAATCAATGGCGGAACCTGGCACAACGTAAATAACTTAGTAAACAACAAATAGATCAGATATGAAAAAGAATATGGGAACAATAGACAAAGCAATTCGCATACTCATTGCGATTGTGATAGGTGTTTTATATTTCACAAATACCATTTCCGGTATAATGGCAATCATCTTGGGTATTTTAGCCATAGCATTTGTGCTTACTTCATTTATGAGCTTTTGCCCTTTATACCTGCCGTTTGGCATCAATACCCTTAAAAAGAAAGAGAAATGAAAAAACATTTTGAAAACTGGAGCTTTATGCGAGTACTGCGGTTAGCATTGGGCATCCTTATTATCGTGCAAAGCGTTATTGCAAAAGATTGGCTTTTTATGGGAGCAGGTATTTTGTTTTCACTGATGCCAATATTGAATATCGGTTGTTGTGGCACATCGGGGTGCACTACGCCTGTTTCAAAAAGCAACAAGAAAGTGGAAGAGGTAAGCTATGAAGAAGTTCGCTAAAAATAATCTGCTCACAATAGTTGGCGTATTTGCAGGGGCATTGGCAGGTTATCTCTATTGGAAAACGGTCGGTTGCAATTCGGGGCAATGTGCTATTACTTCAAATCCTATTAACAGTAGCTTATACGGTTCAGTTATGGGTGGCCTTCTATTCTCAATGTTTCAAAAAAGCAGAAAAAAAACAGCATGACATTTCAGGAAATAATAAATCAGGACAAACCTGTATTGGTGGACTTTTTTGCCACTTGGTGTGGCCCCTGCAAAATGATGTCGCCAATATTGGAAGACGTAAAGCAACGTGTTGGCGAAAATGCAAACATCATAAAAATTGATGTAGACAAAAACCCTCAAGCTGCATCAGCTTATCAGGTACGTGGCGTACCCACGCTTATCTTATTTAAAAACGGGAAACCGCTTTGGCGACAATCGAGCGTTGTGCCCGCAAACGAGTTAGAAAGACTGATTATAGCAAATACATAAACTAAGAATGATAGAATATTTAAAACAGCCCTGGGCTTGGTATATAGCAGGCCCATTAATCGGCTTAACTGTTCCTGCATTGATGATTTTAGGAAATAAATCCTTTGGTATCAGCTCATCTCTACGACACATTTGTGCCTCGTGCGTGCCTGCCAACATTCTGTTTTTTAAATATGACTGGAAAAAAGAAATATGGAATTTACTCTTTGTATTCGGTATATTTCTGGGCGGAGCATTGGCAGTTAGCCTTTTGGCTAATCCCAATCCGGTTGAGGTTAGTCCTAAATTAGCACAAGATTTAGCAGGTTATGGCATTACCCATTTTAATAATCTGGTTCCACAAGACATTATGAGCTGGCAATCGCTGTTTACATTAAGAGGCTTTATAATGATGGTAGGCGGTGGCTTTTTAGTAGGTTTCGGAACTCGCTATGCAGGTGGCTGTACCAGCGGACACGCTATTATGGGATTGTCCAATTTACAACTGCCGTCCCTGATTGCTACCATTAGCTTTATGATGGGCGGTTTCATTATGGCGAACCTGATTTTGCCTTTTATTCTTTCACTTTAAGTAAAACAGAAATTAACTAAAACAAAAATGCAGCAACATATAGATACAGAAAAAGATTTAGCACAAAGAGAGCTGGACGCAATGTGCGTAAATGAAAGCCATTTACAGCACAAATGGTATCATAATTTGAAATACTTAGTTGTCGGAATTTTATTTGGCATTGTGTTCGTAAAAGCCGAAGTCATTAGCTGGTTTCGTATTCAGGAAATGTTTCGTTTGCAATCGTTTCATATGTATGGAATAATAGGAAGTGCCGTTGTAACAGGAATGATTTCCGTTTTTCTGATTAAAAAATTCAACATCAAAACCATTTATGGAGAGCCGATTAAAATTGCACCCAAAGAGTTTAATAAAGGGCAAATCTACGGTGGTTTAATTTTTGGTTTTGGTTGGGCAATTACCGGGGCCTGTCCCGGGCCGTTGTTTGCTCAAATTGGAACAGGGGCAACCGTCATTGCCGTTACGCTTCTGAGTGCTGTTGCAGGGACTTGGGTTTACGGCTATTTCAGAGAAAAGTTGCCGCATTAAATATTGTTATGGGTTAGTTTAAGAAATTGTTGCTAACAACAATAATGTAGGTCTTATTGGGCTTAATCTTGAATACAAAGCTTTACCCAATTTGAAATTTGATATATCTATGTTAGCCGAATATCCTTAACAGCACCACAAGGCTGTACGAAAACAATATCTCTGAACGTTATTCAATCAAATAGAAAATTAGAGACAATATAATGATACATAATTTGCTTGCAGGATTGCCCAAAATACACATTTTTAAAGCTGAAATGCTTTTTATATGGCTATAAACTTATTAGAAAAACAGTTTTGTAAGTTTGCAATAAAAAAAATTTATAAATGTTTAGACATAAGGGTAAAGGTCGGACTTATGCACATAATCTAAAATTAGCTTCCATATTATCAGGCGTTGCTGGCATCGTAAATATTACGGGTGTTTTAGAATTGCATACATTAACAACCAACGTAACAGGACATTTCGCTTATTTTTCTGAAGAACTTATTTTAAGAAATAACAAAATGGCTCTTGCATATTTATTTTACATTCTTTTTTTCTTATTTGGTGCTTTCGTTTCAAGCCTGATTATGGAATTGGTATCAAAATATAAACCACAAACTTCTTATGTGATACCTATATTGATTGAAGTATTCATATTTTTAGCAATTAGTACTTCAGTATTTTTTGTACCAAACGAATATCCCAAATTTTCGATTATATTATCGTCTGCTCTGCTTTTTGCTATGGGATTACAGAATGCATTAGTGACGAGGGTATCTCAATCGGTAGTAAGAACTACGCATTTAACAGGATTGTTTACTGACCTCGGAATTGAACTCTCACAGTTGTTCTTTTATAAAGACCGACCAGCAAAGATGCAGTTAAATAAAAGCATCTTCTTGAAGTTAGCTATTATTAGCTGTTTCTTTTTAGGATGTATCATAGGGGGGCTGGTTTATACGAATTTCAAGTTGCAAACTCTTTTACTCCCGGTGGGATTATTATTTTTTGCGCTGTGGTATGATCGCTTACTCTTTCGATATTATCATCTGAAAAGGAAATTTAGAAATCATCACTAACCACATTTTATTTTATATAATGCTTTTCCAATATCGTTACCAAATCTGATTGTTTATAGATTAATTTGCCTCCTATTTGTATATACGGCAAAATTTGGTCATCACGGTATTGTTGTAAAGTTCGTTTACTGATATGCAGCAGTTTGCAAATATCATCCCCTGACAAATAAATTTCTCCGTTCATTACCGGGCGAAAGTTCTCCAGTATCATTTCCGTTTGGATACGGAGCTGCTCAAACTTTCTTTTATAGTTTGCTATTTCTTCGGCATCGGTATCAAAAAGTTCCATACTCATTTGTTTTGTGTGTGGTATCAGGAGCAAGCAAACGCTGTACATCCGAAAGTTTGTAATAATTTTTTCGGTTCAATTTTGAAAAAGACAAAATCCCTTTGTCTTTGTATGATTGCAGGGTGCGTTTGGTTATGCCAAGCATGAGGCACACCTCCTGATTGTCCAGCCATCTTTCTTCGTTGAAAATGCCTACATAGGCTTTGCTCGCATCTGTGGTACGCTGTAACAGTTCATCCAGCTCTGTGGTCAGTTCTTTAAGAACTGATTTCGGTATTGCTATCACTTCCATAATCTTTTCCTCACTTTTTCATGTTAGGAAAGGAAATTAGGAAAGGTTTTAAGGTGTCTTATAAATGTGGGCGTGTTTGGCGTTGAGTGGTAAGGTTTGGCACAAAAAAATGGTACAAGCCTGTAAAGACCTATACCATTGAATAAAGTAAGTTGTTGATTATCGTGGCTTCTGTACCTCCGTGTTTTTGGTTGCTATTTCCTTCTTCTCTCTTGAATATACCCATAGCGACAATAGCCCGAAAATAATCAAAGCATAAGCTATCCATTTGCCCACACGTTCGATGAACTTTATAGCTAATGATTTTTCATAGCTTGAAAATCCTTCGGCTCCGGTAGGGCTTCGCCTGTAAAATTTCCTGCGGTTAATCCAATAACGTAACGCCAAGCCTGCTACCAAAAATATTATTCCTATGACTAATGATGATACCATAATTCTACCATTTAATTTAACAAAAACTATCCAATCCGTTATAAACAAAAATACAAAATATAAATGTGGGTGACTGCAAGGAACGACCTAAGTGTTACAAGACTGTTTTACTTTTAATGCTAACAGTTTCTCATGCATATCAGCCCAATATGCCTGCCGCTCCTTGTCACTTTCTACTGGAGGGTTGTGTTGATACGTTTTATACCAACTTGCCTGCTGAATAGCTTTTTTAAGATTGGTAACTTCAATGCATTGTCCGTTTTTATCTCTTACTTTCATCGTTGTTCAGTTTAAAAAGCAACCGCCATTGCAGACGGTCGCCCGTAGTTTTTAATTATCGTTTGGGATTATTTTTAATAGCTTCTCACTTCCAAAAAGCAAGTGTATCGCCTGTGTTAAATCAGGGTTGCAATCTTCGCTGTCTGCATACTCAATAAGACAGTGTACAGTAAACAATGAGTTGTGTCCGTCAAAGAAATGGTCTGCAAACCAATTTGGGCGTTTCCATAGTTGGCGGTCGTTTTTCTCAATTGTCTTGTGTGCATTTTCTACAAGTCTGTACCAAAATTCTGCGGTGAAAAACCCTTTTTGATGCCAGCCCTCACGAAAGGCAGTTTCATTTTGCAGAAAGTAACCGCATTGCTTTTCTATTGCGTTTTGAATGCCCTGTAACGCTTCGGGAAACAGTTTGCTTAGTAACGTTCCTTTATCCAGATTGTCCATTTTGTTTAATGCTTTCATATATGTATATTTTTTAAAGCGACCGCCTGCAAAGGCGGTCGCCTGTGATTGATTAATTAAAACTGAAAATATCTGCCCCGTTTTGTGCAAAGGCTGTGCATAAGTCAAAAGCCTTTTGTGTTTTTAGTTGTGCTGTTCCACCCATTACAATGCTTTCCAGCTTCGCTTCCCCACTCTTGTAATTGCGTACATTTTGGTAGTAACCTGTAACGGCGTTATATGCTCCGAACAATGTACCTTTGGTTGTGTCCATTTGTTGTGTGTCGCTAATCATGGCGTACGCAAAAGCATCTTCAACAGTGTTTTTAAACACAGTGGAAATTTCATCGTAGTTACCTTTTTCTAAGTGAGTTAAGGTTTCTTTGTTAGGGCATAATGCCAACTCGATTAGCTTTCTTATTTCTCTGTCCGTTACCCTTACTTTAGCCCATGTGTTGAAAATATCTTGCAACTGGTTGCTTAGAGTGTTAGCCAGCCCCATAACCTTGTGAGCATTTTCTAACCGCTGTTTAGCTCCTGCGGTGTGTTTAATGCGTACAACGTTACTCATGTTGCGAAGTGAAGCATTTAAGGTATTTTGGCAAACGATGCGGATAGGGGTAAATGCTGCGGTAATACTTCCGCTACCGTCATGGCTTGTTGTTAAGAAGATGTATTTTTCTGTAACATCATCACCGTTTCCTACACGGATGTAGTCAGGCAACTTTGCAGTGATAAATATGCGTTCTCCATTACCTAATGCTCCGGCTGTTTCATACAATATGCCATCGCCTCCACCTATAATTGCGTCAAAGAAAGCAAAGGCTTCACGGTTCTGTACGATATGGTAATCCTTGCCCACTACACCCAATACGGCATTGTTGTCGCTTCGGATATTGGCAAAGTAGTTCGGTACGTGGAGTTGATTGTCTGTTATTTCGATACCCTGTGCAGTTTCTATGATGTTTGAGCCGGTGGTGTACAGTGGACTTTTTACTACTTCATAATCCAGCCCTGCGTGTTTTATTGCTTCCTCGCTTGTGGGGTAGTCTTGTACGATTTGTCCTAATCCATGCCATGCTTTTTCTTTTACGCTAAAGAATGAATAACGTCCTGTTCTGTTGTTGAAATTTAGATTGTGTGCCATGATTTTTATTTTTTAATGATTGTTTTGAATTGATTTTTTTTGATTTATTCGGTAATGAGAGGAGGTGCTGTTTCGTTTCCCTATTACCATTTCCAATGCTGTTAATCTTCATACCTGACATTTTTTTTATTCGTCTAAAGAGCCGGAGTATGCTATGTTTCGTTTCACGAGCAGAAAAAGGTTAGTGTTTAGCCGACACAAGGTTTTGGAAAATAAATACTACCCAAAGGGTGGAGATTTTTTTCCAAACTTGCATGACCTTTTGGCGGCGTTAAGAACACGGAAATACCTTTGCTCTTGAAACGGAACAAAACGGCATACTGGCTCTTTGAATAAAAAACCGTGGAAGCAATGAAGATGGCATTGGCAATGGTTCCAGGTGGATGAAAATTCTACTTCCAATTCACAGAATATTCAAACACTGTTTTTCAATGCGTGGTTGTGAAAGCCACATAAAGGGTATTGAAAAATAATTGTGTGGGCTTATGCAGGGTTATTTTTCAATAGGCTTTATCCGAACACCCAACAAAGTTCTTTTAAGTGAAAAGATATGTGTGGAGGGCATTAAATGTGCTTTGGGGTCAGATATGGAAACAAAAAAAGCAGGACGGTAAAATCCTGCTCTTTCATTACGTTACAAACTCTTGCTATATGGCAATTTCCAATTCCTCTTTATCCATAACAATTACAGCATTAGAAATAATTTCCTCCTGCGAAACAGGCTCCGTTTGCATGGCACTAAATGAAACCTCCATTGCCTTTAGGTTTCTTGCAACAATGTCCATATCCATACCTACTTTTTCGTTAAGTATCTTGGCATAGATTTGAGTAGTGGTAATGTTTGTATGCCCCATCATCTTTTGTACGCTTTCAAGTGATGCACCTGCTGTCAGTATCATAGTGGCAAACGTGTGTCGGGCTGTATGGAAAGTAACTTTTTGTTCTGTTACAACTCCTGCGGCTTCCGTGATTTTAAGTACATGAGCATTGCAGGTAGCGTTTGACGGAATAGGGAACACAAACTCGTCCTTAGTTGTACCCAAATACTTTTCAATGATTTTCTTGGGTATTTCCAATAACCTCACATTGGAAGAAACATCGGTTTTCTTTCTGCGGCTGATAATCCATTGGTGTCCGTCAAAGAAATTCTGAATATTGCTCCGTTTCAGTTTTTTGATGTCTGCATAAGAAAGCCCGGTAAAGCAACTGAAAATAAACAGGTCACGTACAAGTTCATACTTTGGTTTGGGAAGACTGCAAAGCATAATCTTTTCTACATCCTCTTTCAGTAAGAACCCCCTGTCGGTTTCTTTCATGGTAATTTCGTAATCCTCGAAAGGGTTATTGCGTATCATACCCTTTTTCATTGCCAGCTCTACCATTCGCAATACAGGCATCGTATAAACCCAAACTGTATTGTGGGTGCATTCCTTGTCTATACGCAGGTAAAAATCAAACTCACGGATAAAGTCAGAGGTAAGCTCTTTGAAAGCCATGTCTGTTCTTAAATAGCGTAGCTGGATAAATTCGGAAAGATGGTTGTACACGACTTTATATTTGTCGTAGGTGCTTTGGGAACGTTCCTTTTTAGCAACCATCTTGGCAAAATCATCGTTGTGGGCTTGGAATACTTTTAGAATAGCTTCTTCCATAACGCCCACGCCTAAAAATGCCAGCTTCAATTTCTGTGCAGAAGCAAAGCCATCGTATTTGAGCAATTCCTCGTAATGCTTGTCAATTCGCAGGCGTACATCATCTAATTTCTTATTGGTGCTTTGTGCTTGGGTACTTTTCCCCAATACACGCCCATGTTTCAAATCCCAATTATCAGGGTGGATTTCCAGCTTGGTGCTGAAAGATGCGGGCTTTCCATCAATTGTGATGCGCCCCATAATAGCAACTGCTCCGTTCTTCTTAGGCTCGTTTTTCTTTAGGTAGAAAAGTAGCTTAAACGTTGACCTTTTCGACTGTTCCATAACTCAATTGTTTAATGTTTAAAATTAAATTTCAATGAGTTACAAGGAAAGATGAAAAGAAGTGCAAAAGACTGAAATATAATCTGTTATATCAGTCGGGGTTGGGCGGTAACCAGTAACGATTTAGTAACCTAACCCTGTCTTTTTAAGCCCAAAAACTAAAGTACAGAGACTTCCAACTTTAGCCCCGAGTTTCATAAACTACTGTGTTTGAACGGACTTCGCCGTTTTGCTTATTTTTGCTTTTATCTAATCTTTTTTTAAAAAAAAGTGGGTGTAAACGCTCGCGTAAACACCCACTCGTATAATTGTTATACAATACGTCCATTGCTATTCCCATCCGGGATTCTGCCCCAATGCGGGATTGCGCTGTACCTGTGTCAGTGCAACAGGCCACAGATAGTTCTTAGGAGTTACAAAACGCCTGTTGGTATTCAGGATCATAAATCCTGCTGCATCTTCAGGGATCGCGGCTATATACTTCTGGTTATATTCAGGTACTGATTTTTTGTTCATCCCTTTTACATCCAGTGCCAGCATATCACCCTGTTTCCAGCGAAGCAGATCAAAATAACGTTGTCCTTCCAATGCCAGCTCTACCCTGCGCTCTCTTCTTATTTCCTGCCGTACGTCCATTCCCCAGGCAGCCAGGTCAGTCAGGAGCATAGGCGGCATACCTACGCGTTCACGCAGCTTGTTAATGGTAATATCTATATCTCCCTGTGTGAGCTTGCCCTGTTCAAAAAGTGCTTCTGCATAGTTCAACAATACTTCTGCATAACGCATCACATGAATATCATTAGCATCTTTGTTGTAAGTAGCTACGGCAGCTACATCTACATACTTGGTAAAATAATATCCCGTAGCGGTAACACATCCTTTTTTGTCTGAGTTGAACTTTGGTAGTTGATATACATCATTAGGTTTATCATCTGCATCTCCATCATCTTTACCTCCCCAGATAGCGCCGGGGGTAAGCACCGTTTGTGTCATGCGCGGGTCCCTGTTTTTAAAAATGCTCTCATATGTGCTGCCATCGTATTTATCCGACTTGTCAATAGGCTTTCCGTCTATACACAGATAAGCATCCACCAGTGATTTGGTGGGATTAAAACGTGCTGTCTGATCCGGTACCTGGCATTCACGACTCATATTATGCGTAGACACATCCAGCAAATAGAGCCTGGCCAGCAGTGTTTCCTTGTTAGCGCCATTGGCCAGCTTCCCTTTTTGTGTAAACAGTTCATTATAACTGGTTTTAGGATCACCATTAGAATACAGTTTGTAAACACCCAGGTCCATTACTGACTTCGCCGCTTTCTCAGCTACATCATATTTCTGATAAAACAATGCCACACGTGATTTCCAGCCCAATGCAGCTCCTTTGGTAATACGGCCTAGGTCTTTGGCGCCGTAGCTAACAGGTAGGTAGCTGGCTGCACTGTCCAGCTCATTTAAAATAAAGTCTACCACTTCTGCACGGGAGGTTCTGGTACCATATACTCCCGGATCGCCAATATTCAGGGTAGTTGTTTCCAATGGTACATCACCAAAGAAAAAGGTGAGGTAGCTATACAGGAAGGCACGCATAAATTTCACTTCTCCGGCAAACTGTTTCATGGTTTCCGCTTTTATGCCTTTTGCACGCTGATAATTTTCCAGGAAGTGATTACAACGACGTATGCCTTTAAACTGAGCAGCCCATTCGCTGTTGATCGTATTGGTGGTAAAGTCAAAATTACCGGTAGAAATAGCCAGGTAATCAGACATTGGCGGGTAAATAGTATTATCTCCCAGGTTTTCCATGTCTACCACATTCTTTCCCTTCAGGTAATCGTAACAGGCATTTACTGCCAGTTTCAACTGTTCTTCTGTTTGCCAGTACTCATCATTGGAGATGGCATCCAGTGGTGCACGGCTCAAAAAATCTTTTGAACATCCATTGAGCAGACCTGCAAATAATATGGCTACTCCTGCTGTTTTAATGGTAGTGATAAAAGTACTACCCTTCAACGGTGAACTATTTTTTTGCTGCATGGCAGTAGATTTATTTAAAGTTTACATTAACACCAAACACAATTGTTTTCACTTGCGGATATATCCCTCCATTGGTTACTGGTGTTTCCGGATCGTAAGCGTAGAAGTACTTTGTTTTGGTAAAAAGATTATCTGCCGACATATATACCCGTAACTGCTGAATACGCAATTGCTGTACCCATCGCTGGGGAAGCGTATAGCCCAGCTGTATATTTTTCACTCTCAGGTAAGCAGCATTCTGTAGCCAGTAATCAGACTGTCGCATGGTGGTATTACGGGTATCCAGGTATGTTAACCGGGGATACCATGCACCGGTATTTTCCGGTGTCCAGTGATCACGGTGTACTTCCTGCGGATAAGATCCAAAGGCCTGGAATGCATGGATACCAACGCTGTTAACATATCCATTCCCCTTTCCTACTCCCTGCAGAAAGAAAGCAAAGTCAAATCCTTTATATCCCAGGTTACCACGGAAAGAGTAAGCATACCTTGGGAAAGCGTCGCCTATCACTGTCTGATCATTATCAGCGGTGATAACACCATCTCCGTTCAGATCGCGGTACTTGATATCACCAGGTCCTACCTTGCCTTTGTCGGCATCAAAAATGGGGAAGTTGGGGGTCAATTTTCCTGTTACAGGATCTTTGGTAAAATCACTTTCCTGTGCCAATCCATCCGTTTTATAGCCATAGAAGGCATCTATCGGATATCCCACCTGCCGGATACGGGTGGCTATTGTGGGTGGCGCACCACCCAGGTTCAATACCTTATTCCTTACATCAGACAACTGCGCAGTGGCGCCATAAGTAACTTCTCCAATGCGGTCATTCCATCCAATGGCTACTTCCCATCCTTTGTTGGAAACATCGCCGGCATTCTGGTCCGGCACTTCCAGTCCCAACACATCCGGCTGTGGTACTTTTAACTGCACATCCAGTGTTTTCTTATTAAACCAGTCTCCCGTAAATGTCAGGCGGTTATTTAAGAAAGTCAGGTCCACGCCGATGTTCAGCATGTTCACTTTCTCCCATTTCAGCAGCGGATTGGCCAGGATAGTCTGCGCCATTCCTCTGGTCAGTACATTACCGATGGGCATAGTTGCTACACCACCAATTGTTTGCTGGTAGGGATACCACTCCGAGTAACCGGGGCCGTTAGCGCCGTACTGATTGCCAAGATCACCATAGGAAGCCCGGAGTTTTCCTTCATTCATCCATTTAGGCAGGCTGCTCTGCTTGAAAAATTCTTCCTGTGAGAAGCGCCAACCCACAGAGGCGGATGGAAAGAAACCAAACCTTAAACCAGGGGCATAACGGGAAGATCCATCATACCGGAAATTCACTTCCAGCAGGTATTTCTCTCCAAAGTCATAATTCAATCTGCCCAGATAAGAACGTAATCCATACTGGTAACCGTCTCCCGTGGCATTGGGATTTTCTGTACCCAGGTTAAAGGACGGGTTTTCATCGCTGGGGAAGTTTGTTTTGGAGGCATAGAAGGATTCATACCGGTATGCTTCCTGCTGATAACCTGCCAATATTTTAATGTGATGTTTTTGCACATCCAGATTGTAATTCAGAAGGAGTGACATATTTTCCAGACGATTGGTAATATCCCGGCTTCCTAATGAATTGCTGGTGCTATTGCTGTACCAGAAATTGCCTGTTTCCGGATAAAAATAATCCAGCTTGCGGGAAAAGGTATTCCGTTTCTGGTTTACGATATTCGTACCATACTGTCCTGTCAGCACCAGGTTGCGCAGTATATGTACTTTGGCCTGCAGGTTGGCCGTTACTTCCTGTGAAGTAAAATTGTTGTAACCTCCATCCGTAGCCATGGCTACCGGGTTGCTGGAGCCACCGCCATACCCCCAGGTACCATTATCAAAACGTACCGGGTTAAGTGGCGACATGGTCAGAGCAGTATAGATAGCGCCCGCATTATACTCTGTTGCCGAAGCCGGTTGATTCTGCTCCCGGTCGATATATCCGATATTACCATCCAGATCTATCACATCAAACAATTTATAGGAATTAACACGTGCCCGTATGTTATTTCTCTTGGCTTTGTATTGGTCGCCTACTACTAATCCGTCCTGGTTTTGCCGGCCGTAAGAGAGATAATAACTCACGTCTTTGGTACCTCCGTTCAGGCTCAGGTTATGCTCCTGCTGTGGTGCATAATCCTTGAATAAGGCTTTGGGCCAGTTGGTATTAGCAAAGTAGTTAGGATCGCTGCCATCCCGTACTTTCTGAATATCTTCTTCTGTGTAGGTAGGAGGCAGATTTACATTTCGCTGGGCTTCATTCAGCATCTGCATATACTCTACTGATCCCAGCATCTTAGGCAAAGCAGTAGGCAGCTGAACGCCATAATAACCGCTGTAAGTGACAGTAGGTTTCTGATTCAGTTTCCCTGTTTTGGTTGTCACCAGGATCACCCCATTCGCAGCACGGGAACCATATATGGAAGCAGAAGCTGCATCTTTCAAAACGGATATGCTTTCAATATCATTCGGGTTCAGGAAGTTGATATCACCGGGTATCCCATCAATCAGTACAAACGGATCAGAGTTATTGGTGGTACCTGTACCCCGGATACGTAAAGTAGCACTGCTGCTGCCGGGCTGGCCACTGGCGCTCACGGCAGAAAGCCCGGGTAAAAGCCCCTGCAAGGCAGTACTTACAGAAGTAACAGGACGGCTGGCCAGGTCCTTACTGGTAGCCATGGCTACAGCACCGGTGAGGTTCACTTTCTTCTGTGTGCCAAATCCTACTACCACTACCTGGTTTAGCTGGCGGGTATCTTCGTCCAGCTGCACATTCAGCTGTTGACGGTTATTCACGGCTATTTCCTTAGGCAGATACCCTATGTATGAAAATGTCAGCACTGCATTTTTATCTGGTACGCTGATCTCAAACCTGCCCTCTGCATTGGTAACGGTACCATTGCCGGTACCTTTCACGGTAACCGTTACACCGGGCAAAGGATTGCCGTTATTACCCGCTGTTACTACCCCGCTTACTTTCAGTACCTGTATACTAGCCCAATCACGGGTACGTTCAAACAATGAGTTACCCGTTCTGATCATATCCAGGGAGCCTGTTTCCTCGTGGGCTGCTTCTTTTTCTGTTTGCTTCCTGCCATTTCCATTGTCATCCTCTTCACTGGAAGAGATGGCAAACTGCTGTTGAGTAACCTGTTTTACCCGAAGGCGGTAAGGACGTAATACTTCCAGCAAAGCCTGTACAAAAGCCTTACTGCGAAAATCTTCTTCACCGGTATTAATTCTCATCCGTAATAATTCCGATTTACAAACGAAACTAACATCATGTTGCCGTTCTATATCCTGTAGAATTTCGCCGAGGGATTGTATAGTCTTTCGTTTGGACTGAAATGCAAATGCATCGTTCCTTGCGGGCTCCTGCATCAGCATATCCTGGGCAGCAAGGGGTGCGCTTAGCAGGCTGATGCTGCACAATAGCATCCCTGCACCCAGTATCCGGGCGTGTACATGTAATGACATATCGGGAAAATTTTATTTTATGGAATCAGGTTAAAATAAAGTGTGTCGCCTTGTTTTTTGATATTAATATTATATGCGAATGATAGTGTTTCCAGTAAGGTAGCCTCATCCTTTACGCGGAGTGATCCGGATATGGGGGTGGCCGCCAGTTTCCGGTCTGTAATGTGTACCGGATGTCCGTAAATATCTTCTATATATTGCGCCATTTCCTGTAGCGGAATATCCTTCAACACTTGCTTCTCTTCTTTCCAGATAGAATACAACGCTGCATTTACCCGCTTTTTGGTAATCTTATTATCCTTTTCCTTATACTGTATAAAATCGCCGGGAGCCAGGTATACCGGTACTTCCGGCATTTGCTGCATGGCGACTCTGATCTTTCCGGTATTCAATGAAACATTCGTGAATGCAGCTCCTTTTTTGATGTTAAAAGAGGTGCCAAGCACTTCTATGTTCATGTTGCCACTATGTACAATAAACTCCTGTGCCAGCTCTTTTCCTCCCCGTGCAGGCCGTACATCAAAGAAGGCCTCTCCATCCAGCCACACTTCCCTTTTTTCTCCGGGTTTCCAACGCTTGCGGAAAGTAACGGAGGAATAGTTATTCAGGATCATCTGCGAGCTATCCGGCAACCATATTTTTTGTGCACCATCATCGTTGCTTACATAGGTGACCGTGCTTTCGGCATTATGCTGGTATAACCATCCCGCCAGGGCTATCCCTCCTGTAAATGCGGCAGCGGCAGCCCACCATAAGCGGAAACGTTTGCCATCACGCTGCGGGGCCAGCTGTACCGGCTCCTGTTCCAGGGCAGCAATGCGCTGCAAACTATCCTGGAGCGCTGCCTGTACTTTATTGGCATCCGGTATGGCCACGGTAAAGTCCAGTGCTTCTATAAATGCCCTCGCTTCTGCTATCTGCCATTTCTTATGCGGGTGATCCTGGATCCACTTTGTCCAGAATGCATTGTTCTCATCATTGGGATATTTTACCCATTGGAAAAAAAAATCATCTCCGGCAAAGTCGTTCGTACTAAAATCGGTATAGTGTTTCGCTGGTTCCATTAAAGGCATTTACATCAATAGGAGTGATAAATAGTTTTTTTTACCCCACGGGAGGAAAACTTTTTTTAAAAGAAGGGAAAGAAGCCTGCAGCAGGGGGCAGCGCTGATTTACCTGCTTAGCTGGAGTGCCAGGTCCATACTTCCCAGCAAGGCTGCCAGTGCAGAGAGTGTAAGTGCAGCGGTAAGAGGCTGCCTGCAGGTAGTACGTAATTCAGCTATGGCACGGGCTATCAGCTTATACGTTGCCTTCACAGAAATTTGCAGCATATCTGCTATGGCTTCATAAGGCATGTTTTCATAAAATCTTAGAAAAACAGCTTCTTTCTGACGGGGTGTAAGTAATTGCAATCCTTTTTGCAGCTGTTCCTGCTGTGCAAATACCTCTTCTGCATTTATTCTTTGCTGTTCTGCCGAAATATCCAGGGCAAAAGCATAAGCAGTATCATCTATATCTGTTCCGGATTGTATAAGCCGGTGCTGCTGCAGTAATTTGATCAGGTAATTACGGAAACTTACAAAGAGATAACTCCTCAGCTCCTTTACCATTTCCAGCTTCTGCCGGTGTATCCAGAACAGGGTGAATATTTCCTGGATGCTATCTTCTACCAGACTGGTATCCACTGTAAATTTATGTCCGTAATTATACAACCGGGGATAATAAGCAGTGTAGATCGATGCATAAGCTTGTCTGTCGCCCGCTTTACAGGCTTCCCAAGTGATAGGATCAATATTTATCTGTGCATGCTTCACGATGGCTGAAAGGAACAAAATTATTAATTATCAGATAGTTGGCATGTTATCATTCAATTAAGTACTGTTTCCGGGTTTTGGTTGATATTTACTCCAAACTAATAAAAAACGGGGAAATACCTAACAACTCTTTTTTGGGTGGATAACAAAACAGGATGCACAAAAAGTACATCCTGCATGATTAATGGTTAATAATATATGGGGCGAAAATCGATTATACTTATAACAACATCACTTCAATAATTGTTGATATGCAACTGGATGCAGCAACAAACGGGCCGCTTCATTCAGCTCATTATCCCACGCCAGTGATTTTTCTATCCTGCCGCGTTGCGCATAATAGCGGTTCACAATTTCCTCTTCCAGCAAGCGTTTTATTTCTGCTTTATTCTTCAGGAGGTCCTGCTTTTTATCGTGCCGCATTTTTTGTTGCAGTGTTTCATACTCTTTTGCTACTGCATCGTAGTATTTTTCTTTTTTAGCGGTGGCTTTAAAGGTTTCCAAAGCCTCTTCACTACGTGTTTTATAGCTATAGTCTTTGTTTTCCAGGAAATGTTCAAACTCATCAAATTCAGCTTCTGTTAATACAAAATCATGGGCAGATGCAATAGAGGGATGACTATAGTAATAGGAAGTAGCGTAGTCAAAAATAAACTGCTTACGTAATAATGTAATTGCCACCTGGCTTAAATAGGTAGGCTCTACTTTTGCATCCGGCTCTATACCACCACCATCTTTCACACTACGGCCATGCTGGGTGGTGAATGTCTGGCGCAGAGAGTCTGGTACAGAATCTACCCCACCTTCTTCATTCCGGTGGGAATAATCAATTGCCTGTATACAACGGCCGCTCGGAGTGTAGTATTTAGCGGTAGTGACTTTCAGTTTGGCATTATAGGGCAGCGGACGGGTAGTTTGTACCAGCCCCTTTCCAAAAGAACGCTGTCCTACCACTACTCCCCTGTCCAGGTCCTGTACAGCACCGGCTACAATTTCTGCTGCAGAGGCAGAAGAGCGGTTGGTAAGCACTGCCAGCGGAATCTGCATATCGGTAGCCACCTGGGCGGTTTTATATTCCCGGTCCCAGTTTTTCACCTTGCCTTTGGTACTTACAATCAGCTTATTCTTGTCCACGAAAATATTGGCTACTACTACGGCTTCGTCCAGGAGGCCGCCAGGGTTGCCTCTCAGGTCCAGTACTACTCCTTTCATGCCGGGATGTGCTGCTTTGAGTTGTTCAAAAGCCCGCTGTACCTGCAGCCCGCTGTTTTCGGTAAACTGGGTCATCTTAATATACCCGATATCGTGCTTTACCATCCCCGCATAACTTACGGGCTTTACATTGATCTCTTCGCGGATCACTTTACGGGCTGTTTCCTTACCAGTAACGGGATTACGGAGCACCATATTCAGCACGGTACCTGCTGAGCCTTTCAGCAGCTTGCTTACCTCTTCCTGTTCCATTCCTTTGGCCGACTTATTATCCAGGGAAATGATTACATCTCCGGGCTTGATACCTTCCTTGTCTATCGGGCTGCCTTCATACACATCTGTGATGGTGGTCCAGTCGCCCATAGTGTTGATAGAAGCCCCTACGCCCCCATATTTGCCCGTGGCCATAAACTTCAGGTCATCCAGGTTCTCTTCCGATACAAAGTCCGTATAAGGGTCTGTTTCTTCGAGCATGGCTGCAATTCCCTTGTGCATGATCTTTTCCGGAGGCAGGTCATCTACATAGTAGGTGTTCAGCTCCCGGTAGAAAGCCGCAAAAATGTCCAGGTTCTTGGCAATCTGAAAGTATTTATCACTCTCGTTAAACGCCAGTAAACCGGCACCGCTGACCAGCAATAACAGGATGGCAATAAACTTCTTTTTTGTATTTAAAAACGTACGCATGGAACGTTGGTATTATGATAGTGATGAGTGAACATTAAAAGCAGGGCATCCTATGGAACGGGATCATAACCATGGCCACCCCAGGGGTTGCAGGATAAGATACGTTTGATGGTGAGATAACCTCCTTTAAACAGGCCGTGTTTCTTAAACGCTTCAATACCATACTGTGAGCAGGATGGTGTATAACGGCATTTATTCCCTAATAACGGTGAAATGGCCAGCTGGTATATTCTGATCAGTAAAATAAATGGATAACTCAACCAGGTCAATAGTTTTTTCATACAAACACACTTTTCAGCAGTTAGCTGTTGGCTTTTAGCTATTAGCTTTGCTACGTCTGGCCCCTGCATAAAAGGCTACATACCAACTTCATGCAGCGAATACCTGAAAACTGAACAACTACGCTTCGCAAATCAGCTAAAAGCTAACTGCTAATAGCTAACAGCTACTCTTCAGTTTCTCTAAAATTACCGAAATTTTATCGCGCAGGGTAGAAAAATCAGCTATTTTTTTATCTGTATATACGAGGAAAACGGCCAGCTGCCTGGAATGGGATTGCAGGTGGTCGTATAAAGCCTGCTTTTGCAGGCGCCAGGCTTCGCGGCCCAGGCGTTTAATACGATTCCGGTCAGTGGCATGGGGAAAACGGCGGGTAGTGGCGCTAAAGCCTACCTGCACAGGCACCTTGTCTACCGGCAGGGGCACTGCCATGTAAATCACGCGGTAAGGAAAAACAGAAAACGCTTTTCCTTCCCGAAAAAGCGTTTCAATTAGTTTTCTGCTTTTTAACCTTTCTTCCTTTTTAAAAGAATAAGTTTTTATGGCAAATAGAATTTATCAACCAACTTTATTTCAGCTTCCGCTCGTCAGAAACAGTCAACTTCTTACGTCCTTTAGCCCTGCGGGAAGCCAGTACCTTACGGCCATTAGCGGTTTCCATTCTCTTTCTGAAGCCGTGAACGCTCTTTCTGCGTCTATTATGCGGTTGAAAAGTACGTTTCATTTTGTTTTTATATTTTTACCTGTACTATACTAAAACCCCTTCCGTGTTATACGGAACGGGTACATTCCTGTTTTTAAAACGGAAGGCAAAGGTAGTGGAAATAATTTGAAATGTAAAGAGGCAAATCGAAAAAAAGTGTTTTACCCCCGGTTTTCTTGCTTTCTCCCTTATCTAACCTTGGATTCCCCTCCTATATAACCTGCTTTATACCCACTTTACAGCCTTATAAACCACCTGGGGCAGCTTGGCCTTCCCGCTGTGCGGCAGCTTGTTTACTGCCCCCTCCTGCGGCCGGTACCCCATTTAAACAAAAGGACCAGCAGCGGAAGCTACTGGCCCTCAATATTTTAGCTGGCAGGGATTATTTAATGCCCAGTTTGGCTTTTACGGGAGTCAACAGGTCATCACCTGCAGGAGATACCAGTAAAACACCCATAGAACTGTCAATTACGTAAGCATAACCTTTTTCTTTAGCTACATCTTCAATTGCCTTGCGTGCTTTATCGTAGATAGGTTTCAGCAGTTCCTGCTGTTTAGCCTGTACTTTCTGTTCTGCACTCTGGTTATAATCCTGGATACGTTTCTGTGCTTCCTGGATTTCACGGCCTTTGATTTCTTTCATATTTTCAGACATGCTGGCTGCTTTCTCATCAAATTCCTTCATCTTCTTGGTATACTCATCTACCAGCGCTTTACCGTCTGTTTGTAAACCTTGTGCAAAAGTCTGCAGATCGGTTTCCGCTTTTTTAGCTTCCGGCATGCTTTCTACCAGTGCCTGTGCATTAATGTGCGCCACTTTTGATTGAGCCATAGCATTTACGCTGAAAAGCCCGGTAACTGCCACAAAAGCAATAATTACATACTTCTTCATGATGTTGTCTGTGTTTAAAAAAATTTAAATACTTATGGTTAAAAAATGGTCTACTTCTTTACACCCAACGAATTGAGTATATCCTCGCTCTTATCCAGTTTAGGATCAGAGAAAATCACCGTTACCCCTCCTGCCTTATCCAGTACAAAGTCGTACATCCTGCTGGCAGCCAGCTTTTGTACCGCATTGTAAATCTTGTCCTGAATAGGTTTTATCAATTCCTCCCGCTTCTTAAATAAATCTCCTTCGTAGCCAAAACGTTTCTTTTGCAAGTCTTTAGCGTCCTTTTCCATCGCTACAATCTCATCTTCCCTTTTACGCTTCAGCTCTTCGGTCAGCATTACCTGTTCTGCCTGATAGGATTTATACATCCTGTCCACATCCTGGAATTTGGCATCAATTTCCTTCTGCCATTGCTCCGCAATCGCATCCAGTTTCTTTTGAGAAGCCTTGTAGTCAGGAATGCTTTCCAGTATATATTTAGTATCTATCACACAGTACCGCTGCGCAGTTGCTGCCCAGGCTGTGGCGAATACTATGGCTGCTGTAATAAATAGCTTTTTCATGTGACAATTTAAAATTAACCGGTCTGCTGCTAACTTCCTGCTACCGGCAGTACCGTACTTCAAACTTGCAATATATAATTTATTTCAACATTATTCTGGTTCAAAGCCGAGCATAAAGGTAAACTTAGCAGCGTCCTTTAATCCGCCACCCGGCCTCAGACGGTCAAATCCTATGCCATAGTCAAACCCTAACAATCCAAACATCGGCAGGTAAAAGCGCATACCCAAACCAGCAGAGCGACGCAGCCTGAAAGGATTGTAATCGTTAAAGTCACGGTAACCGTTCGCGGCTTCCAGGAACGCCAACCCGAAGATCGTAGAACTTGGATTCAGACTGAATGGATAACGCAATTCCATCACATACTTGTTGAAGATCGTAAACCCTTCATAACCAATAGGCTGACCACTTTCCGGATTCAACCGTGGATTGGAAGTATAATACACCGGATAACCTCTCTGGGAAATGATATCACGGTCATAGATCGCAAAGTTGCTCAAACCATCTCCTCCCAACTCAAAGCGGCCAAATGGCGACAGGGTGGTACGGTTATTATACCGGCCAATGTAACCAAACTTCGCAGATACTTTCAGTACCATGGACTTATTATCCGTGCCGGATGGCTTGCTCAATGGTACAAACCATTCTGCATTGAAACGGTACTTCTGGTACTCAATGAAATTAAACTGCTGGGATATCGGATCCTTGGTGTAATCCTTGGATGGATTGAATAAAGAGTAAGGTGGGGTAAACTGACCAGACAACATAAAGCTGGAACCACTACGCGGGAAAATCTGCTGATCCACAGAAGACCTCGCAAAAGTAATCTTCAGGTTAATGTTGTTGGAAGTACCATTGTCAAAACCTGGTATCCCGAAATAGTTATAGTTCTTCAGCTTATACTGCTGGTAGTTCAAAGAGTAGATCAGGGAGAAATAGTCATCCGGCCATTTCAGCTGCTTACCCAATGATACGGAAGCTCCCAATACCTTAAAGTGCCCATCCTGCAAAGAACTGGTGTCATATTGCGGACGGTAGTAGTTCTGGTAAGCCCATGGATTCTGATAACTGCTGTAAAAGCTCACAGAAAACTGGTTACGTTTCTTTCCACCTAACCATGGCTCGGTGAAAGAGAAGTTGTAGGAACGATACGCTTTACCGTTAGAAGACACCCTTACAGACAATTTCTGTCCATCACCACTTGGTAACGGATCCCAGGTTTCCTTGTTAAAGATGTTACGCAGGGAGAAGTTATTAAAGGTTACCCCCAGGGTACCGGTAAGGCCGATATAACCACCCCAACCGGCAGACAATTCCAATTGGTCGTTTGCTTTCTCTTCTACAGTATAGTCGATATCCACTGTACCATCGGCCACATTAGGCACCGGATTGATCCCTACTTTCTCCGGGTTGAAAAAGCCGAGGTTGGATATTTCACGCTGGGAACGGATCAGATCCGCACGGCTGAATTTTTCTCCGGGGATTGTACGCAGCTCACGACGGATCACGTGCTCATTGGTTTTTTCATTACCTGCAATACGTACTTCCTTGATCGTAGCCTGCGGCCCTTCCTGGATCCTGATCTCGTAATCGATCGTATCTCCCTTAATCCCTACTTCTACCGGATCAATACGGAAAAACAGGTACCCATAGTCCATATACATGCCGCTGATATCACCACCTTCCGGCGACATCTGCTTCCCCAGCCGCTTATCCAGCAATTCCAGGTTGTAGGTATCTCCTTTTTTGATACCTAACATACGTGTCAGCAGGGAATCATTATACCGGGTGTTACCTTTCCAGGTAATATCCCCGAAATAGTATTTTTTACCTTCAGACAGCTGCATGTCTATATTCAGGTTCTGGGTTTTGGATTTGTAGGTGGTATCCCGTACAATCACCGCATCCCGGTAACCTTTGGAGTTATAAAAAGCAATTACTTTTTCTTTATCTTCTATATACTTTGATTCGTTGAATTTGGCAGAGCTGAATAATTTAAAGCGGAAGTAAGGATCCAGCGCTTCGATCGTCCTGGAAGGTACCAGGAAACCATATGTTTTCCAGTAATCATCCGGCACGGCAGTAGAGTCTACATATACATGCTCATTATCAGGGTACAAGGTCATACGGGTACGTTCTTTGGTACCCTTCATTTTCTTTTTGATCTTGTTATCAGGGATGTTCTGATTACCAACGATATTGATCTGGTTTACTTTTACTTTGGTGCCTTTACTGATGCTGATCACCACATCCACGCTGTTCACCTGCCCGGTGGCTTCTTTCTCTTCAATTTTTACGGAAGCATTTCCAAAACCTTTATCTGCATAGTATTTATGAATAACGGCAGTAGCATTTTGTCTGACGCTTTGGGTAAACACACTACCCTTACGTAAGCCGGATTTGGTGGTGAGTTCGTCTGCATCTGTTTTTTTAACCCCTCTGAACACAAAGGATGACATACGGGGCATTTCCTTCAAACCTATTTCCAGCCAGATCTTGTTACCTTCTATTTTAGTAATGTAGATCACTACATCCGCGAACAGGCGTTGGCCCCATAAGCTTTGAATCGCTTTGGTAAACTGATCGCCACCGGGATAGAGGATTTTATCCCCTACATTCAAACCTGATAAAGACAGCAGTAAAGACTTATCCAGATATTGTGTACCACTTACCGTAATCTCTGCTATTTCATACTGTTGCGGCGCTGATGGAATAAGTGGCAAACCAGCTGGTGGATTAGCGGGTGCCGGCGCAGGTAGCGTATCTATTTGTTGGGCGGATACACGTAAGCCTGCACTGCAACATAATGCTATAGCCAGTAGGCTCCTAGGAAATAATTTCTTCATTCTGCTGTATTTGTTCGCTTGTTTTTCCAAAACGCCTTTCTCTCGTTTGGTAGTTTAAGATAGCTTCGTAAAGATGCTCATTGCGGAAATCAGGCCAGCGGGTATCTGTAAAATACAGTTCCGCGTAGGCGAGCTGATAAAGTAAGAAATTGCTGATCCTGCATTCACCACTGGTTCTGATCATTAGTTCCGGGTCGGGCATACCTGCTGTACAAAGGTATTTTTCCCAGGTTTCCGGGGTAACATTCGCAGGGTCCAGTTTTCCCTGTTGCGCATCCAGCGCTATTTTCTTAGCTGCATTCACTATTTCCCAGCGGGCACTGTAACTCAATGCCATGACCAGGTTTAAGCCTGTATTCGGAGCGGTAATAGCCATTGCCTCCTCCATTTCCTGCTGGCAATGAGGCGGCAACATACTCATATCCCCTATTACCCGCAAACGTATATTATTTTTACACAATGTATCTACCTCCTTACGGATAGTATTTACCAGTAATTCCATGATACCATTTACTTCATACACGGGACGGTCCCAGTTTTCAGTAGAAAACGCATACAATGTAAGATACCCGATACCTAACTCAGCACAGGTTTCCACGATCGTGCGCACACTCTCTACCCCTTCGTGATGGCCATAAAGCCGGTCCTGCCCACGTTCTTTTGCCCAGCGGCCATTCCCATCCATGATGATGGCGATATGACGTGGTAACCGTTGCAAGTCCAATTTATCCTTCAAACTCATGCGTGTGTTTCAGGCGTATTATAACAGATTTACTAAAAGTGTGCAAAGATACAAAAATAGAGTAATGACTTTGTCAGCAAAGCATACCCGGTTGTTTTAACGTAGTTTTAACAGGGAATCCCACACCAGCGGGCATTTTGCAGTTTAGGAACCGCCTTTGGCAGACAAAAAATGGCAGTTGGCAGGCAAATACTGAAACTATTCAGGCGTATATAAGTAGTCATCTTTAGTAAGTACGTGATATTATCCTGTAAAATGACAAAAAATAAACATTTTCTCCTAAAAAACATTTGTTTTCAGGCTTTTAAGGGCATCTTTTTCCCGGAAACAGTCCCGGACACCCCTAAAACTTACACTTGTAAGAGGTAAACAGGAAGCTGATAGATAACTCTACGGTGGCAAACTGATCTTTATCCCGGCTATTGCCCCGCTGACGGCCGGCTACTCCCAGCGGATCGCCGGTTACATTGGACCGGTCCTGCAAAATAGAGGCGATACTGGCCTTACCATCCGGCAATGGCGGAAATACAGCGGCACCGGCATAGGTGGTGCTTACATCATCCAGGTAATCCGTGCCCGTAAAACGGTATAGTACTTCCAGCCCTACATTTACCGACCTGGAAATATTGTATTTAAAACCACCCCCCATCAAAAAAGCATAGGATACCAACCCGTAAGGCTTCCGGTCGGGATACATGGCAGATCCCTGCCCTTCTGTACGCAATGGCTGTAAATGGTATTTTTTATCCTGATAATAGGTATAGGGGTCGAAAGCGAAAATGCTTAATCCCCCGGTAAAATAGGGCGTAAACCGGTGGTCCAGCGTACCGGGGTTAAACCGGAAAAAGTTAAAATCCCCCTGCAGCGACAGCTCCCCTACATTGGTATTAAAACTGAGGTTCCTGCGGCGCTGGAACTCGTTTTTGTTATACACATCGGAATACCCCAGCTGTAAAAACCGGGCGTGCAGCCTTACCCCTATATAATCATTGAAATATTTCCTGTAATAAACCCCCACCGTAGGCTTCACGGCATTCAAGGCCCCCCTGGTATTGAGATCGCCAAAATAATGTGCACCTCCCACAGAAAAGCCCAGCTCCCCTACATACTGCAGCTCATTTTGCGCCATCACAGCCGGGGCAGACAGCATGGCCACCACCAATACCAATAAAGAGGATACGGAACGTTTGGCCGTAAAAACAATTTTTCGCATAAATCAGTTCTTCTTAAACGCTATTATACCGCTTTTGGTATGGGTACATATATCTGTAAATGTAACAATATAAACGATTACTTGATCGTATTCCGCGCATCTATGCCCCACAGCAGCTTATTACGAAGGGTATGCAGGAAATTACTGTCGTCCAGCCGTAACAGACTCAGGGTAAATGCTTCTTTTTTCACGGCCAGCTGTACGGTATTATCAATGGTTTCCATCCTGGAATCCATCGTACACAGAAACTGATCACTACGCCCTTCTACTTCAAAGGAAATGATATTATTATCCGGCACTACAATAGGCCTTACATTGAGGTTATGAGGGGCTACCGGCGTAATCACAAAGCTGCCCGCCTCCGGAAACACAATCGGGCCGCCACAGCTCAGCGAATAACCGGTGGATCCGGTGGGCGTAGATACAATCAGCCCATCTGCCCAGTAGGTATTCAGGAATTCTCCGTTCAGGTAAGTATGGATCTTGACCATGGCGGATGTATCTTTCTTGTGAATCGTAAATTCATTGAGCGCATAGGGCACCTCTCCAAACAAAGGCACATTGGCATCCAGGTGCAGCAGGGTACGCTGGTCTACAATATAGGTGCGGTGCTGCAATGCCTGTACCATGGCATGGATCTCATCTTTACCTATGCTGGCCAGAAATCCCAGCCGGCCAAAATTGATCCCGCAAACCGGAATATTTGTGTCCCGTACATAACAAACCGTATCCAGCAGGGTACCATCCCCGCCCAGGCTCATCAGGAAGTCTATTTTGCCCGGCAAGTCTTCGGCACAGGTAAAAATCTCCGGCTCATCAGTAAAATGGATATGAGGCTGTAAACTGCGGTAAAAAGGCTCATAGATAATGGCCGTTATCTCCTCCCGCTGCAACTCATCCAGCAATAGTTGAATATTCGATAAATCTTCTGTAATAAATCCCCGGCTATAGAGAGCTACGCGCATGTTAAGTTAGCTTTTAGCTGTTAGCTATTAGCTGTTAGTGAAGCCATAGATGGTCAGCGATTGGAATGAATACCAGCAGCTAACTGCTAAAAGCTAACAGCTAACAGCTGTATCACATATCTAGTTGAGTATGTAAAAATAGCCCTTTTTGCCCTAATTGGTTTACACTGTACTCAATACGCAGGCAGGTATCATAAAATGAAACGATGTCAAATCCTACCCCACCGGAATAAAGAAAGCGGTTATCCAGCGTAGCCCCTTTGGGAAACTTGTTATAGGCATATCCCATATCGGCATAGGTTTTAGCCAGAATACGGAAGGGTACGGTACTGAATTTTTTAGGTACAATGGGCAGGTGTACTTTAAACGACAGTAATTCCTGGCGGAGGGTAGATTTAAAGATAAAATAGCTGGTCCCGTCTACCACAAAATATTCCAGTCCGCGGAGGTAGTCGTCAGAGTAACCAATAGCTTTCTGGTTTACATAGGGCTGGTCGCCACCAAATTTTGCCTGGGAGCGGATGCCCAGGGCACCAAATGTTTTAGGCGCCAGCTGCCAGTACTTCACTGCTTCCAGACGCAGGCGGATATCATCAATATCGCTCAGCGGCCCTATCCCCTTTTTGCCGGCTTCTGCCACAATCGTCAGTCCTTTTAACGGGTATATCCAGCTATCCGCCTTGATATAATTCATGCGGTAGTTCAGCTCCAGGTACCTGACCTCGTTGCGCCCTTTGCCCAGGTAGTCGGGATTGAGCAATACCACCGAGTCGCCTACCTTTTCATAATTGTAGCTGAGGTATACCCGGTGGCGGGTGTTAATGGCTCTCCGGTAGCTATAGTTAAGCCCTATGCTGTAGGCCTGCCGCTGAAAGTCTACGTTACGGAAAAACTGTTGTTTATTGCCGCTGCTGGTGCTTTCGTTCACCTCCCGGTTACGGCTGTAAGACACGAGGATACCGGCGCCATGACGGTAGTTTTTATCGATATAAGGCACATTATATCCCAGGGCAAAACGCTGCGTATACCCAAACTGGATATCTGCATGCAGGTCATCCCTTCTGCCGGTCATATTCTCCTGGATCAGCCTCACCCCGATATTTACCCGGTCCAGGCTACGGCCCTGCTCTACCCACCATTGGTTAAAGTTGCGGTCGGCCAGTTTAAAAATAGGGATCGGAAACGTATACCAGCGCTCCCATACTTCAAATATGACATCCGCATACTGGCCATTCCAGTTCTTTATATTGGCAGTCACATTCAGGAAAAGGGAAATATTGAGCAACTGCTTACGTCTTTCTTCCAGCGTTTCGGCCAGGTCTTTCAGCCGGATGGTATCGCCGGGGGTAAGACTTAATTCCCTTAAAATAATGGAGGTACGGGTACGTTTATTACCCTGTATAATGATATCGTTTACAATAAGATAACTGGAATCGGGAGCTCCCGCAGTGATGGAAGTGGCAGGTGCAATATTAGCTGACTGGCCGTATACAAACGGGGTTCCCGTCAACAGGCACCATATCCCCAACAGGTAAAATATTTTACCCATTACATGTTGATATAGTTCATCAACAGGTCGTAGTTCTTTTTGAGCAGCTCTTCTTCCGGTTCTTCAGAGAAAGTATATTTCACCACATAATTAAAGCGTTCAAAAGTAGCCAATATAGATTGCAGTTCCTGGCGGTTGGTTTTCAACAATACCTCCAGCCGTCCCGAGACAGGGTTGGTAATGGTATTTACACTCAGGATCGTTACCTCATTGGATTCTGCAATACGGGCTATTTCGCTCAGGCTGTAATCACGCGGATCTACATCCAGGGCGATGATACCACCGGTTTCTTTCACCCCGTTATATTGTGCCAGTGCGGCCAGCAGGTTGTCTTTGGTAATAATGCCCAGGTATTCGTTTTCCCTGGTAATAACCGGCAATGCAGAGAGTTTAAAGTCATAGAACAGTTTCAGCGCCTCAAAAAGATGCGCATTTTCCATGATGCCGGGTTTCGTGCCGTTATATTCTATTGATTCCAATAAAATATCCGGGTCTTCCAGGTCCAGGATCTCATCTTCCTCTACCAGCGCCAGGTACTTATTTTCCACCACCATAGGCAGTTGCGTTAAATGATATTCATTCATGAGGCGCAACGCCTTGGAACCTGCATCCAACGGATGCAAAATCGGTACTGTTGATATGAGTTCACGTGCCAGCATTACGGTTCTGTTCTTTTACAATAATAACAAAGAGTATTCCAATCGGAGCAGCTTTGCCATTAAAAACTAATTAAATTATACTTTACCGTTAGACTCCCGGTATAAAGATACGTTTAACTGCGGCTTCCAGATTGCAGGGCAAGAAATCAAATAGTGTTGCAGGCGATGTAAGTAAAAGGTCAGTTATTGTTCTTCAACTTTTCAAGAAAGGCATGCAAGATTACATTGAACTCATCCGGCACCTCCATCATGGGGGCGTGGCCGCATTTATCAATAAATTTAAGTTCGGAATTCGGTATCAGTTTCTGAAATTCCTCTCCTACCATAGGCGGGGTAACGGTATCATTATTACCCCAAATGAGCAAGGTAGGTACTTTTATCTCTTTCAGCTCTTCCCCCAGGTTATGGCGTATCGCCGATTTGGCCAGGGTAATGATCTTGATTACTTTCAGACGGTTATTTACGATCTCAAACATTTCATCTACCAACTCTTTGGTAGCGATTTTAGGATCATAAAAGGTAAGCTCGGCTTTTTTGCGGATATATTCATAATCGCCGCGCTTAGGGTAAGTTTCGCCCATCCCGTTTTCAAACAGGCCGGAACTGCCCGTAAGGATCAGCGACTTAATAACTGCTTCGGGGTGCTTCAACAGGTATACCAATGCTACATGGCCTCCCAGTGAATTACCCAGTAAATGAAAATTTTTATATCCTCTTGCCTCTATAAATTTATGTACATATTTGGCTAATCCACCTACCGAGGTATCCAAAATGTTCAGATCATACAAGGGTAACATTGGGATCACCACCTTATTATATTGCCTGAAATACTCTACTACGCCGGAGAAATTACTCAATGCGCCGAATAGTCCATGTAATAACACTAATGGTTCACCTTCTCCTTCCTCTACAAACTTAAACTTGCCCTGTGTTTTGATTTCGTAATCCATTGCCAAATCTTGAAAGTCAATTTTGCGCTAAAATAATTCTTTTTCTTAATTCAAGTAATCTTTGAAACGAGTTAAACCGGCTGTAACTGTTTTGCAGCACTATCAAAGAATGATTGTAACTGCCCGAACACATCTTTAAATACGGGCATTATTTTCCCCATATTATCAACTACCCAGGGACCTATTTCATCAATGTACGGATACACTACAGATTGCAATTTGGTTTCCGGACTAAGCCAGTATAACTGGTTGGCAATCCATAATAAAACACTGTAAATAACGATAAATATTACACTATATAACAAAATACCGCCCAGTCTGTTTACCCAGCCCAGCAAAGCCAGCTCTACCAGCTTCTGCAAAGCTCCGGCTCCCAGCCTTACCAGCAATATTACCCCTAAAAAAAGGCAGATAAAACATAATACCGGCAGCCAGCGGGAGTGCATCCCCCAATGTTCCTGGGTATACAATACAGCTACAGAGGTAAGTTTCAAAGCAGCGGCCATCCCCAGCATCACTGCCACCAGGGAAAATATGGCCACAATGAGTCCCCGGGAATAGCCTTTGTATATCGCAAAAACCATTATGATGGCAAAAACAATGTCGATGGACAAATCTTTAGCTTTTAGCTGTTAGCTATTAGCTGTTAGCTATTGTGTTATGTTTTTAGCCGTTAGCATTTACCATGGAGGCTTCCATAAAAAGGCTAAAAGCTAAAAGCCAATAGCTAAAAGCTCCCAAGTATTTCCTTCACCATGGCAGAGATCGCTTTCCCGTCTGCCTTGCCTGCCAGTTGTTTGGTGGCGGCGCCCATTACTTTACCCATATCTGCTGCTGAGGTAGCCCCTACGGAGGTAATGATAGCCGTGAGTGCAGTACGCAGTGCTGCTTCATCCATTTGTTGCGGCAGGAATCGCGCGATCACTTCCAGTTCTTCTTCTTCCTTTACAGCCAGGTCTTCCCGGTTTTGCTGACGGAAAATTTCCAGGGAATCTTTCCGTTGTTTTGCCAGCTTTTGCAACAGCTTGGTTTCATCGGCTTCGGTCAGCTCTCCGGTACTTCCTTCAGCAGTTTTTGCCAGCAGGATAGCTGCTTTAATAGCTCTCAGCGCACGCAGGTCGGCTTCTTTTTTGCCTAACATGGCGGCTTTTATCTGGGCATTGATATCCAGTTCTAATGACATGATGTAGTTTTTAAGCGTGATTGATAGGTACCTGCTATTTCTGCTGCTCTTCCCGCTGCTGTTGTTCGTTGAACTTTTTGTAGAAGTCACGGGCAAAAGCACGCATTTCTTCCGCCTGCTCTTTGTAGGGGGTAGCGCGCTGATAGGTATCAGACATCGTCATCAGGGTTTGATAAAAGAAATCTGCCATTTCATCTACCATCATGTTTTTTGTCCACAGGTCGATCCGCATAGCAGTTTTATCAGCCCCATCCCAGAAAGCCAGCATCATCGCTTTAGCCTGGTTCATCTTGTCTCCGGCACCATCAGTGGCATTCCACTCAATGTTTTCCGGTACCTTGCTCTCGTCCAATCCTACATGGATCTGTATGGTATGTTTCTGTGTCATAATTTAATATCCCTTTCTCTTGTTGTTGCGCAAAAATAGCATTTAGCCTTCAAATGGACTACTGCGGCAGCGGTATAGCTGCCCATAATTGTGCCGCGGCAATATCCCAGCTCTGGAAATGCTCAGCTGGAGGGGCTTTTGCCAGGAGGCGGCTCCTCAACTGTTCATCTTTATATAACAAGCTCATTTTTTCTGCCAGGTCGTCCAGGCTGGCCGGATCAGCATACAAGATCGCATCTCCTCCTGCTTCCCGGGCAATCGCACTTTCGAGGGCTATCACCGGCACCTGGCAACGCAGGGCGGCATATACCGGCAGTGCCAGCCCTTCAAAGCGGGCAGTATATACCAGTGCATAGGCTGCGCCGGTGAGTAAGGCCAGCGTAGGTTGATCCACGTCCTTCAGCCATACCACATCATTCCGGAACTTATAGGTTTGCAGGGCGATCGCTATCTCCTGACCGGCTACGGTAGCGCTACCTGCCAGTACCAGCTTGATATTGGATCGCTGCCGGCGCTTTAATGCCGAAAAGGCTTTCAACAACGGTACTATATTATTCCGGGGATGTAAACTACCTGGTACTATAAAATATTCTACGCCACCGGTATACTTTTGTTTTACGGCTTCCCGCTCCTCCCATTCCAAAGCCCGGTAGCTTTCGTGTATGCCTGCCGGCAACAAGTGCAGCCGGGGCGCCATATCAGGGGCATATTGCCTCAGTTCTTCCTGCACCGTGGCGGATAATACCGCAATCTGTTTTGCTGCGGCCATATACCGGGCCATATTCTTCTTTAAAAAACGCTGCATGCCGGCATCTGCTCCTGCTACATGATGCAGGAAAGCACTGTCCTTTATAAACAACACCGCTGGTATTTTGCT
The DNA here is from genome assembly GCF_040567655.1 of Chitinophaga sp. H8. NCBI lineage: Bacteria > Pseudomonadati > Bacteroidota > Chitinophagia > Chitinophagales > Chitinophagaceae > Chitinophaga > Chitinophaga defluvii. The sequence goes on from NZ_JBEXAC010000002.1 coordinate 522,633, forward strand.
GCGCAAAGGCAGGATCCCATCCATGCCCAGAAAGATATCCGCTCCCTCTGCTTTCATCGCCCGTGGCAACTTCCACTCCATCCACCAATACCGGCGCCAGGTAGCAGTACCCTTACCAGGCAACAGTATAGTGGTTACATTGGCAGGAAAGGTAAGATGCGCCGGAAAGGCGCGATCCGTATATAAAATAAAATGATGATCCGGGTGTTGCCTGCAAAGCCGGAGCAATAGCGTTGTTGCTACATGACCGGTATCCGCAGGCGCATCGTGGCATAAACAAGCGGCATTTACTGCAATACGCATAATGAATTTATAATCAGCTAGGCTGCAAACCTACGGCATTTTGTTTTTTATAAGGCCCGCTGATTTTAATGACTGGTATCCCCTCCTTGCTACACCGCTTTATTGGTGATCAGGAACTCCTTTTCCAGCTTATTACTGGGGGTCGTGGCCGAGGTAATAGTAACTTTCACCCGGTAAGTTTTCAGCACGGGCAACTTGGTCAGCGTAATATCAAAACTCTTATTGGATGTGGGGGCTATGGGCGACTGCTCCAATACCACTCCTCCAGGATCAGAAATAACCGTCATCGTAATCTTTACACCTTCCTTAGGCATCGCTGAAAGCATATTCACCGTAAATGTGAAGGTTTCTCCGGATGCTTTGTTATAACCACCCTCTTCCAGGCTTTTCAACTCAAACTTGATCCCTTCTTCCTGCGGCGTAACCGGTCCACCACCACCACTTCCTCCTCCTTTACCCTTACAGGAAAAAATAGTCATCATCAACAGGGATGCAAATGCGAAAAAATATGATTTAACAGGCATAAACATAAGTATAAGAGAGGCTGAAATTAGGAAAATATAGTATATTATGCAAATAATAGCTGTTAGCTATTAGCTTTTAGCCTTTAGCTTAAATGCAGCGATTGAAGAGCTATTAGCTTTTAGCTATTAACCGTTAGCTTAAATGCAGCGATTGAAGAGCGGTTAGCCTTTAGCTATTAACCTGGATGTTTAAAGTCATAATAGTATCAAAAGATTAACATGTAAAGTTCATTCAGGAGAAGATAAAAGTAAGATAAGCCTACCTTACAGCATAGTTAAGGCATAGTTAGAGCATAGTTAAAGCATAGATAGAGCATAGATAGAGTATAAAAGGCTATAAAGCAGGGTATGGTAAAGGCCCTGAGATGGTACAATTTTAACCCATAGGCATTAAAACGCAATCATCCGCTGCATTTTGCTCGCAGCTCGCAGCTCATAGCTCACAGCTCTTCTCCCCTGCATTAAGCTAAAAGCTAACGGCCAAAAGCTAACAGCTAACAATTTATTCTTTACTTTTAGACACAAAATCAGTGGCACTTAATTAATAATTCTCAATACACTATGATTAGCACCAGGGAATTAGCTGTTTTAGTGTCCCAGGGCGACAGGCAGGCATTCAACCAGCTATACCAGCGCTTCTACAATCCGGTCTACTCTGTCATGTTGCAATACACTAAAAATGCAGAGGATGCAGAAGATATACTCCAGCTAACATTTCTCCGGCTTTGGGAGAAAAGACAGGAACTAATACGTGTAGAAGCCCCCGAGGACTGGATTTTTATCATTGCCCGGAATGAATTTCTCAACAAATTCCGGAAAAGAAGATCGGAAGATAGCTACCGTCGTTACCTCCTTCAGGTATTCTCTGAAGAAAGCCAGTCGCCGGAAGAACTTCTTATTACCCGGCAGAAAGAAGAATTGGTACAAAAAGCAATTGCTGCTTTGCCCGACAGACAGAAAGAAGCCTTTCTGCTGAACAGGCACAACGGCTTTACCTATGAAAAGGTAGCCGCTACCATGAATGTGTCTAAAGAAACTGTAAAAGAACATATTAGCCGGGCTTTAAAGGCCATTAAAAGCTATCTGCTGGAAAATATTGAAAGTATTAAACTCTTCATTTTAATACTGTTCTTTTTTATCTTCCTGTAATAAGCCGGCAGAAAGGCAAACAGACAATCTCCGGATTTTTTTTGAGGGCTGTCCCCCTTTTTACCTGGTCAGGCGTCTTCATAATAACAGGGCAGGCAAATGATAACAATTTTTTATTAATGGTATGAGCAGGATGACAGAAGCTGACTTTTTAAAGTTACTGGACGGGTTTAAAAAACAAACACTTTCGGCACAGGAGCTAAATGAGTTCCTGGATGCTTCGCAGCAACCTGCTTTTGAACAGCTCCTGGGTAATACTTTAGAAACTGACTTGAAAGTAAGATGGGTAGACGGGCTGGCCGCCGCTGATACCGGACAAAAACTCTGGCAGCAGCTCGACGATACTTCCCGTGAACCAGCACCAACGCCTTCCCGGATCTATCCGTTGAGGCAATGGCGAAGTGTGGCAGCTATACTGGTATTCATACTATCCGGCACAGCCGCTTACCTGCTCTTCATAAAAGGAGACCATAAAAAAGATCTTGCTACTGTTAATCACTACAACAGCACTGACTCATTAAGAGGGATAGGCAAAAAAGCAATACTGACAATAGCGAATGGAAAGAAAATAATACTCGACAGTACCGCTACCGGTGTTATTTCAAAACAGGGCAACACGGTTATCAACAACACCAACAGCCAGCTGGTTTATCAGAATAACGGCGCAGGTAATACCACCATAAATAAAATAGAAACGCCCGTAGGCGGACAATACAGCATCGTTTTATCCGATGGCACAAAAGCCTGGCTGAATGCAGGATCATCATTAACTTTCCCGGCTTCATTTACCGGCAAAGAACGTAAAGTGGAGATGACCGGAGAAGTTTATTTTGAAGTAGCACAAAATGCCTCCCAACCTTTTAAAGTGTCCGTCAATAATTCAACCTGGATAGATGTACTGGGTACTAGCTTTAATGTGAATGCCTATAAAGAAGAAGGTAGTATTAAAACAACATTGCTACAGGGGGCCGTTTTGATGAATACCCACGATCATAGCAAAAGATTAACTCCAGGGCAGCAGGCCCGCATTAATAATAATGATAACAAAATTGAACTGATTGATCAGGTGAATCAGGACCAGGTAATGGGATGGAAAAACGGTTACTTTACTTTTGAAAGAGCGCCGGTGGAAAGTATCATGAATCAATTTCAACGCTGGTATAATATTGAAGTAATATATAGAGGCACTAAACCAACCGATCTGTTTACCGGGAGTATACCACTTTCGTCTTCCTTACCACAGGCACTTAAAATACTGGAATATGCCAGAGTGAATTATGTGCTGGAGGATAACAAAGTAATTATATTATCATCCTCCCGGTAACAACAGATCAGGATAATTAAATCAACTAAAAACAACGCTTGTTTTCAGGAAGTTCCGGCAGTTTTAAAGATTAACAACCAGCATGTAGGAAAAGAATTTTTTCACGTTTGAAATTTGTGTTCGCCGTTTTGTAAACATCGGCCCCCGCTCACTGTGTGGCTACTTTAAAGTAGCAGAAAAACAGACATTGAACACAGTTATCAACTAATCTGAGGATAATATTTACAGTTACAGAAGTATCAATTACTGCTGAGGATATTGTCATGCATAAAGCCCAATCTATCTTCTATTCTTAACGACAATTTAAATGTTATGTGTTTTAGCTCGATCCCAGGATTGTTTGATCCATCCGGCCATAAAGGCCCTCTTCTAAAAAAGACGCCCTTTACCATTTTATTGCTTTTTGTTTACCTGAGTGTAAGTGCCTATAGCAATGCACAAAACATAACACTTCAGATAAAGGAACAACCACTGTCTGCCGTATTTACAGCTATCAGTAAACAAACCGGGTTTCGCTTTTTTTATAATGAGAATATGCTGAAAACAGCCAGACCTGTTACCCTATCAGTAAAAAACACTCCGCTAGAAACCGTGCTGGACCTTTGTTTTAAAGAGCTTCCGCTATCCTATACGATTGTTGACAAAGTTATTGTGATAAAAGATCGCGAAGGAGCCTCCCCTGCAAAAAAGGAGGATCAGCTCAGCAGCAGCCAGCCATCTGTTAACATCAAAGGCAGGATCCTGACAGAAGATAACCAGCCGGCAATTGGGGCTACTGTAGCTATAAAATCTCAGTCCGGTCCGGGAAAAGGGGTGGTGGCAAATACAAATGGAGAGTTTAACATTAAAGCTGCTCCAGGCGATGTATTGATCATCTCTTTCATTGGTTGTGAAACAAAAGAAATAACAATAGCAGATGCAACAACACTCACCATCGTTTTGCAGCCTTCCAAAAAATTACTCGACATGGTAGTGGTAACTGCTTTGGGCATAAAGCAAGTCAACCGCGCACTTAGCTATAATGTACAGGAGGTAAAAAGCGAAGAACTCACAAGGGTGCCCAATGCCAGTTTTGTAAATAGCCTTGCAGGTAAAGTAGCCGGTATTACCATTAACAGCAGCGCTTCCGGAATCGGTGGCTCCACCAGGGTAGTGATGCGTGGCGATAAATCCCTCCGTGCGGATGGTAATAACAATGCATTATATGTGCTGGACGGTATTCCACTCCCCAACTTGTTCTCTGTCAACAGTACCACCTCTAATGGTATCTACGGCGGAAAAGATGCTGGCGATGGTATCTCCAGCATTAACCCGGAAGATATCGCCAGCATTTCAGTGCTTACCGGTGCTTCTTCAGCTGCCTTATATGGAGGTATGGCTGCCAATGGTGCCATTCTGATCACTACCAAAAATGGTACACCTGAAAAGACCCGCCTTAGCTATTCCAACAGCACCACCTTTTATCAGCCGTTTGTATTACCGGAGTTCCAGCAAACATATGGGGCATCTGATCCGGGGGCTTTCAACAGTTGGGGAGCCAAACTTCAACAACCGTCCACATTCAGTCCCCGCGACTTTCTTCAAACAGGCTATAATGTAACCAACAGCATCAGCGTTTCCACCGGCACTGAAAAAAACACTACCTATTTTTCAGCAGCGGCTTCCAATGCCAATGGCATCATACCCAATAACAACTTCAACAGATATAACCTCACCTTCCGTAATACCTCCCTGTATCTTAACAACAAACTGAGCCTGGATATTACAGGAATGTATATACGAACAAAGAATCAGAACATGATCTCACAAGGTCAGTATTTTAATCCACTGGTACCGCTCTATCTTTTCCCCAGGGGAGAAGACATGGAGAAATACAAACTGTATGAAAGATATAATGTAGAACGTGGATTCAAAACACAATGGTGGCCATATGGTCCGTTGGGATTATCTATTCAGAATCCATACTGGATAGTGAACAGGAATATTAACCAGGTAGACAAGGAACGTTATATCCTGGGCGCTACCCTGAAGTACAAAGTATTGGACTGGCTGGATATACTTGGCAGGGCAAGGATGGATAACAATGCTGCTGTAAACGAAATCAGAAACTACGCGTCTACACTACCATTGCTCGCATCCAATTCAGACAATGGCTCTTACCTAGATCTTACTACCAGGTCAAAACAAACCTATGCCGATGTATTGGTATCTGTTAACAAAAGTTTTCATTCCTGGGGGCTGCTCGCAAATGCAGGCGCCAGCATATTGGATAACCGCGTAGCTACTACCGGCAATGCTGATGTGCTCAGTAATGGTGCACCATTATCCAAAGTGCCCAACCTGTTTACATCCAGTAATGTTATTCCCCAACCACTCTCAGGAAGTCAATCAATTATTACACAGGTACAATCCATTTATGCTACTGCACAGTTTAATTATAAAAAGAAGGTATTCCTGGATCTGACCGGCCGGAATGAATGGCCTTCACAACTTGCCTACAGTAACACTAGCTCCCTGTTTTATCCCTCGGTAGGGTTGTCAGCAGTAATCAGTGATATCGTACATGTATCACCTGATGTTCTTTCTTTTCTCAAAATAAGAGGTTCTTACAGCGAGGTCGGCAATCCTCCTGCGGCGTTTGATGCACGGCCTGGTTATACCACCACCGTAGCAGGCCCCAGGCTAAACCGCGACCTGCCTTTTAACCTGGTACCGGAAAGAACCAAATCAACAGAAGTTGGTATCAATGCCAGTTTTTGGAAAGACAAAATCAACCTCGCAGTTACAGCATACAACGCCAATACCTATAACCAGATATTTGTATTCCAGGCACCTGATGGAAGTGGCTTCGCCAATTTCAAGGTAAATGCCGGCAAAGTAAGAAACAAGGGTATTGAAGCTGCACTCGGTTATAATGGTAATATAGGTCCGGTAAAATGGAATGCCAACACTACGTTTACACTTAACCGTAATAAAATACTTGAGCTGGCAGAAAATGCCATCAATCCTTTTGATAATCAAAAACTGAAACGGGATACTTTCTACATGGCTGGTATCGGATCAGCCTCCTCCGCAGCAGTAAAGAATGGTACAATCGGCGATATTTATGTAAACAGCCTGGTAAGAGATCAGGGAGGTTACATCTACATTCACCCCAGCACACATGCTTACAGCATAGATAATAATAATCTTATTTACGCCGGTAATCCTAACCCCCGGTATAATATTGGTTTCAGAAACGGGTTTACCTATAAACAATTCAATGCCAACTTCCTGGTAGATGCCCGTATAGGTGGTATTGTGGTATCTGCCACCCAGGCCCTCATGGATGGTTTTGGCACCTCAAAAAGCAGTGGCGATGCCCGGGACAATGGCGGGGTAATCATAAACGGATATCCTACAGATGCTGAAACATATTACAAAGCAGTAGGACTGGGAACAGGCGTTATGTCGCAATACATATACAGCGCTACCAATGTAAGGTTGAGAGAAGCCTCCCTGAGCTATACCATTCCTTCAAAGGTATTTGCCAACAAACTACAGGATGTTACTTTATCACTCATCGGAAACAACCTCTTCATGTTCTATAATAAAGCGCCCTTTGACCCGGAAAGTACGGCTTCTACCGGAACGTATTTTCAGGGGATAGATTATTTCATGATGCCCAGTCTCCGGAGTTTTGGTTTTAGTGTGAAAGTAAATTTATAGACCCCGTATTATGAACAGTAATAAACAGATTATTATGAAGCAAACAGCATTATACTTACTGCTCTCTTTCCTGGTATCCCTGGCAGGAACATCCTGTACAAAAAATTATAAAGAATTTAATAAAGACCCGAATAATGCCACAGACGAAGACCTGACACACGACAACCTCGGCCTCGGATCTTTTATTCTGCAAATGCAGGCAAAAGTGATCCCGTCACAAACCTATGCCAATAACGATGATGTAAATGCCTACCAGGTGATCTACAACCTGATGGGAGATATTTACTCAGGTTATCTGGGTACCTCCAATGCATTTGGCAACAACGGGGTAAACAACTCCACCTATGCCATGATACCAGCCTGGTATGGTGCAGCATTTCCCTATGCTTATCAGAACGAGATGGGCCCATGGCACCAGGTTCGGGAGCGTGCCAAAGATGCAAAAGCAGCAACGACCTATGCTGTAGCACAGGTCATAAAAGTAATGGCCATGCATCGGATCAGTGATACATACGGGCCACTGCCTTATCTCAATTTTACCCCCGGCAATTCATCCATCCCCTATAATTCACAACAGGAAATCTACCATTCATTTTTTGCAGAACTGGATAGCGCTATTACCGTACTCAAAACATTCGTTAGTGCTTCTCCGGAAGCAAGGCCATTGGCAAAGTATGATCTTGTTTATAAAGGTGACTTCAGCAAGTGGCTAAAACTGGCTAACTCGCTTAAGCTCCGGCTGGCCCTTCGGGTGGTATATGCTGATCCTGCGCTTGCCAGGAAAGCGGCAGAAGAGGCAGTAGCGTCCGGCGTAATGACGACGAATGATGACAATGCAATACTGAATGTAGATGGTGTCAGTACCATCAACCCACTGAATATGATCTGCTACTCCTATAATGATACCCGCATGGGGGCCACCATGGAATCTTTGCTTAAAGGATACAAAGACCCGCGGATCAGCCTTTTGTTCAATAAAGGAACAGGCCCGCTTTCAGGCGATTATCACGGGATCCGTAACGGCAGCCTTTTTTCCGGACATAGTTACGATCCGTTTTCTACCCTCAACATCACTGCAGCTACTCCCGTTCAATGGATGGTGGCGGCAGAAAGTTATTTCCTGAGAGCAGAAGGAAGCATCTGGGGATGGAATATGGCTGGAACAGCAAAAGAACTATACGAAACAGGTGTCCGAACAGCATTCTCTCAACCGATAGGTGGTACACAAAAGGCTGCCGGGGATGCTTCCGCCTACCTTGAAGACGGTACCAGCACACCGGCTCCTTTTATTGACCCTATGAACGGCGCCAACAATGTACAAACCCAAAATGATGGTTTAAGTACCATCACCATTAAATGGGTGGAGGGCGACCCATTTGAAAAAAAACAGGAAAGGATCCTTACACAAAAATGGCTGGCTATCTATCCCGATGGACAGGAAGCCTGGACTGAATTCCGTAGAACGGGGTATCCCAAAGTGTTTCCTATTCCCGCATCCAATAACAAAAGTAATGGGCTTATCAGTACGGAAAAACAGATCAGACGCAGCCCTTTCCCGCAGAATGAGTACCTGAACAATAGCGCCAATGTGATGAAAGGAGTAGGCCTGCTTGGTGGTCCTGATAACGGTGGTACCCCACTCTGGTGGGATAAAAAATAATATCCGCTTTATGCCCAATCTCTTAATGCTAAATAAAAACTGATGAAAAATATACTGATACCTGTAATGATGATGTCGTTGTTGGTATTGACCTGCCTGTCATGCAAAAAACAAAATGAGGCAACTCCACTTGAAATACAACATCCGAAAGTGCTGACAGAAGAATACCTGGCATCCCTGAGGGCCTATAAAAATTCCGATCACCAGCTGGCATTTGGCTGGTTTGGTAATACCGGTGGAGATGGCATGTCCGCTTCGATGAGTGTGCGTTGGGAAAGCATTCCCGACAGTATGGATATCGTAAGCCTCTGGGGTGGTTTACCCAAAGATAGCAGTCCGCAAATGGCTGCGATGAGGTTTGCCCAGGAGAAAAAAGGAACCAAAATAGTCGCCGTCTCTTTTTCAAACGATCCTTTTTTCACGCATTACGGTGGAGAAGATTTTATCAGCAAATATGTAGAGCCTGGTGAGGATGCCCAGCTCACCGCTGGCTTTGAATTAGTTGCAAAAAAAATGGCTGAATACATTGAAAAAAATCAACTCGATGGTATTGATATGGATCATGAACCACATGTATGCGGCTGTAGCAACTGGACAGTAGTTTATACCCCCGACAGGTTCGCACTATTTATAAAAGCGATGTCCAAATACTTTGGCCCAAAATCAGGTACCGGAAAATTGCTGATCATAGATGGCGAAATAGATCAGATCAAGGCAGAAGTAGGCGATTGCTTAAGCTATGCCATTTCACAGGCATATAACACCAGCGGTCCCTCCAGCCTGAACAGTCGTTATAACGCAGTCTCCGGCTGGCTGCCACCGGAAAGATACATTGTAACCGAGAACTTTGAAGACTTCTGGAAAACAGGTGGTATTAATTACAATGACCCTTTAAAAGGTACCATCCCTTCATTGCTGGGAATGGCTTACTGGCAACCCGCAGCTGGCAGAAAAGGTGGTGCGGGAGCCTATCATCCGGAATATGAATATGCCAGTCCTATACCGTATCAGTATATGCGACAGGCTATTCAGATCATGAACCCTGCCGTTCGATAGATAACTATTTTCTAACCGATTCTACTTTAATATGAAATACGCTTATATAAAATTGCTCGCCATGGCTTTAATAACATGTATTATCTCTATCTCCTGTAAAAAAGAGCATTACACGGATGCCTTGTACATCACCGGCACAGAAGAAAACACCAGCACTTCCTTAACTGTGGATAACAGCCCTGTTAGTACTGCTATCAGTGTCACCTCTTCAGGACTGGCCACCAGTGATATCACCGTGCAGTTGGCAATAGACACCAGCCTGATCCCAAAATATAGCCAAGCAAACGGTGGAAAAAGTTTTAAGGCACTCCCTGCCGGCACTTACAAACTCTCTGCTGATAAAGTCACCATTAAAGCAGGATCCAGTATTTCTGATGCTATTACTTTCAATATCCAATCACCGGCGCAAATCTCAGATGGCGCTGGCTACCTGGTACCTGTTAAAATAAATAGCGTAAGCGGCGGGCCAAGAGTACTGGAGTCTTCCAGGGTATTGTATATCATTGTCAGGAAGGTAGTCAGAATGACCGTAGCCAGCCTCACCGGTAACTATTTCAAAGTAGATTTTTCCCAGAATAATGCTACCCTGAAAAACATGACAGCAATATCCTATGAAACCCGCGTGATGGTAAATAATTTCCAGGGGGGAAGTCCATTTATCAGTTCTGTAATGGGCATCGAAGAAAACTTCCTGATGCGTTTCGGAGATGTTACCATCGACAAAAATCAACTACAGATGGCCGGGGGAACTACTGCCTTAACAGTGCCAACAGGATTTTCTACCGGCGTATGGTACCATGTTGCTGTAACCTATGATGGAAACGTGGAAAATATATACGTAAATGGTACACTGATGGCCACCAAAACAGCAGCAAGAACAGTAGATCTTACCAGTGGGGATTTTTTTATCGGCAGGTCAGCCGGAGGACGGCTCCTGGACGGTGCGGTATCAGAATGCCGGGTATGGTCCCGCGCCTTATCCAAAACAGAGATTGTAAACGGGCTTTGCGGGGTGGATCCCGCCAGCAAAGGACTGGAAGCCTATTGGAAAATGAATGAAGGAGAAGGAAATATTATACATGATATAAGCGGGCATGGTCGTAATGCCATCGCTGCCGGTACTGTCCAATGGATCCCCGGAGTAAGATGCGATCAATGACACCGGTACCCATTATGCTGATGATCCCGGTCAAACTTAAACCAGTCAACTGTACTTTATGAAAAGAATTGAATTAATAAATATAGTCTCCTTGCTGCTCCTGTTGGTTATTATGTCAACTTTCTCCTGTAAGAAAGATGTAATAAACAAAGACGGATTATTTGTATATGCTCCAGCAGGAAAAATCACTTATGATACCTGGAAAGACACCTATCTCGTAACACGCAATGGGGTTCAATCTCAAAGCAGTGCCGGATTTCCTGTTTTACTTACCCGTCCTTTTTCCAATGATGTACAGGTAATTGCCAGAATAGATACCTCCCTGATAGCATCATATGATAGTATCAATAAAACAGTATCACCCAGGTTCAATACAGACATTTTTGGATTTGCCGGAACTGGAACCGTAACTATAAAAGCCGGTAAAACGGTGTCTGCCGATTCCATTACTATCAGGATAACAGACAACTCCAAAGTAGATTTCGATAAATCATATATAATCCCGGTGGTGCTTAGCTCGCCAGGAAATGAGGTGCCTGTAAGTAATAACAGGCAAACCATGTTTGTAAATATTTCCTTTACAAAAATCAATACCTCCCTATCCGGTTTTACAGGTGGTAACAATATCCCTGTTATCATCAACCGCACGCCGGATGGCGATGCGGTATCGCCCGATATTGCTGCCTTTCAGGCAACAATAAATACCGTATTCCCGGACAACCTGGATGTTAATATAGTGCAGGATAATACTTTGATCGAAGGATACAATGCTGCCAATGGTACTGCCTGCATTCCATTCCCGGCAAATGCTTATACCATATTGCAGCAAAAAGTAAGTATCCCTGCCAATGCACTCGCTTCTAAAGACAGTTTTAAAATACAGGTAAGTAAGCCACAGGCCTTTGAACCAGGTAAAACTTATTTATTACCCTTCCAGATAAAGGATGAAGGACCGGTAGCTCCCAGTGAAAAGAACAAGGTGATGTACATCACACTAACCGTTAAATCACAGAATATTGATCCGGCCAACGGCACGGTTACAGGCACTACTATTAACCGGGCAGGCTGGAAGGGAACAGCAAATTCTACGGATAACAATTATAGTAACGGGGTGCCTGCTGATGTATTTGATAATAATTACGCCACCGGGTGGCAATCTGCATTATTTCCCAACCAGCCACCAGACTTTGTGATAGATATGGGTAATGTACATACCATAAAAGGTTTCTCTTTTACCCCCTTGTACTGGTCGTTTTTTGGATCTGCTTATATTTCTGATGCTACCAGCATAGCATTGTACAGCAGTACGGATGGTGTTAACTGGTTTGCCCAGGGCGATTATAATGGAACAGCACTTACCGGAACAGCGGATAAGCCCGATACCCGGTTTATTAAATGCTATCAGCCCATAAAGGCCAGATATTTTAAGTTCACGGTTTTAAAATATTCAAACTATGCTGCCGGTTTTGGTGAATTAAATGCATTTGAATGACGTCGATGGTTGACTTAATAAGATACATGAATAAACGAGGATGGGTTTCTACCCGTTCTTAAACTTTTTAATTATTCTGATACATCATAATGAATGGGGAAAAGTGCAGAAAGCGACAGCGTCCCTCCGCCTTAAGCTATACTTAAAGCATGGTAAAGACATAGTAAAAGCGTTCTAAAGGTATAGCCACCCCATCCCCCCATCCGTTGCATTTGACTCGCAGCTCGTAGTTCATAACTAACAGCTCTCTACCCCTCCGTTAAGTTAACAGCTAACGACTAACAGCTCCTCTTCGCTGCATTTAAGCTAATAGCTAAAAGCTAAAAGCTACCCCCTCACATCCATCGCATCCCGCAAACCATTGCCTAACAGGTTGAATGCCAGTACCATAAACATAATGGCGATACCCGGTGCCAGTGCCAGCAGCGGGTTATGGGTAATGATGAAGTTGTAGTTTTCCTTGATCATCAGTCCCCAGGACGATTGCGGTGGCTGTACCCCTACTCCCAGGAAACTAAGGCCTGCCTCTACCACAATGGCGGTGGCAAAGTTGCCGGCAGCGACTACCATTACCGGGCCCATAATATTGGGCAACATATGCCTTACAATCGTTCTCAGATGACCATACCCCAGTGCGCGGGTAGCTTCTATAAATTCCATCTCCCGCAGACTCATGATCTGTCCGCGGATAATACGGGCCACGCCTACCCACATGGTGAGGCCCACGGCGATAAATACCTGCCAGAAACCTTTTCCCAGCGCCAGGGTGATCGCAAATACCAGCAGTAAAGTAGGTACAGACCATACCACGTTGATAAACCACATGATCACCTCATCGGTACGCCCCCGGAAATATCCCGCGATGGCGCCCAGGAAAATACCTATCGTCAGGGAAATGACTACCGCAATACATCCCACCCCGAGGCTTACCCGTATCCCTACGATCAGGCGGCTGAGGATATCCCTTCCAAACCGGTCAGTGCCCAGCCAGAATGTTTTGGTAACGATCCGCTCCCGGCTGATCTGTTGCTGTAAAACTGCCGGCTCAAATGCCTGTTCAGGTTGCCTGCCATACCATACCAGGCCTAGGTTATACCGTTCAGGTACCGTATTTTCTTCATCTACATATTTTTCAATGACGATATCATTGCCTTCAAAACGCCAGGAGCGCATGGGCACCAGCGTTACGGGCGACTCCTGCCCATTGAGCAGCCGTTGAAAAAAGCCTGCCTGGGGTACGGGCTGCTCCTTTTTGATGGCCAGCATAGGGATCCTGAAACCAGGTTTTTGTCCGCTGATTTCCAGCACCATCCGGTTGGCATTGGGGCTATGATCCGGGGCTACCCAGTAAGCCACTATACTCAGGAGGATAGCTCCCAGTATCAATATCAGCCCGGCCATCGCACCTTTATTACGGCGCAATCGCTTCCAGGCCTGATACCGGAATGAAGACCGTGAAGAAGTGCGGAGAGCTTGCAAAGGAATATTATTTTGTAATTGAATTGTTTAGCTCACCTGGCGCCCTTTCCATTCGTAGCTGCCAAATTTGCCCAGCCAGCCGGCTGCAACAATATAAGGAATATGAAATAACTGCCCCGGAATAAACCATACCAGCAATTTGGCTTTATGGAAGAAAGCCGCTACGGGCAGGAGGAAGAATAATTCCAGCGTAAGCTTGAATAACAACAGGATCAGCAGCCAGGGCCACGTACCAGGTACAAAAGGCGTGAGCACCCCGATGGCCAGCAAACAAAAATTAAACAGGTATACCAACAGCAATACCCAGAAAATACGTTTGTCCTCATACTTATCTGCTTTTGACGACCAGCGGATCCGCTGGTTCATAAAATCACGCAGCGTATCCATCGGCAAAGTTTTCACAATGGCATCTTCATTTTTCAGGTACATCACCCCATCCGGATAAGCATTATAAATCTTACACATCAGCAGCATATCATCTCCGGAAGCAATATTATCAATCCCAGTAAATCCACCCACATCATAAAAGGCCTGCTTTTCATAAGCCAGGTTGGCACCATTACACATCGTGCCTGCTTTTAACTGCACAGCTGCACCGGTAATGCCCTGCATAGTCATAAAATCCAGCGACTGGAGCGTTTTAAAGAAATTATGCTCTTTGTAAAAAGATACCGGCGCGGCTATAAATTTAGGCTGGTACGTTTCGTAAAACTGTACCATCGTAGTGATCCAGCGCGGGCCCATCACACAATCTGCATCCGTAGTAACGATTAAGGTGCCGGTGCATTGCGCAATGGCCATTTCTATCGCTTTCTTCTTATAGGAATTCAGGCGTTGTGTGGCATTCAGATGATCACTCATCCGCAATAATTTCACATTGGGTGCGGGAAAATCAGCAATAATAGCCGCCGTGTCATCTGTCGAAAAATCATCTATAATAATGATTTCCAGCAGATGGGCAGGATATGTTTGCTGCTGTAAAGCCTGTAATAAGATCGGTAAGTTAGCAGCTTCGTTACGTGCGGGTATGATAACAGACACCAGGGTATTTCCACTCACCGGTTTTGCCGGAACAAACTTTTTAAGTTGTTTCCAACCATAACCGTAACCCAGCATTAATAATCCATAGCCTAATGCCAACGCCACCACCACCATCAAAAAAATATACATACTCCGGGTTAAAGATTCGATTTGATAATATAGCCCAGCTGTTCTGACAACAGCTGATGCCCTTTTTCCAGCACGATTACCTTACTCATAAACTTTCCGTTTACAAAACGGGAAGCCAGCACAGGTGGGATCACGCGGTCATACCTTCCAAAGATCAGCAGGGTATTAATGCGATGCGCTTCCAGCAGCTGCCTGCAAAGTTGTTTATCAGGCATCATCTGCCGCATACAGGTCCACACTTCATATACCCGTAGCCGTTTCTCCAGGGTATCCATACTGTGAAACGCAAACTTGTATACGCTCAGGTTCAGCAATCCTAATTTGCGCCACAATATAAGCAAGCGAAAGAATAAGTGGGGATGATATGTGTTGTATTTGAAAATTTTATTGCCCCAGCTTGTTTGAGTAACAAAAAGATGCCAGGGATTGTTCTTTAATCCATCAGGTGCCAGCAAAATCAGTTCGTCTACCTGTGCGGCCATCTTTTCAATCACACATAATGCCAGCCGGCCTCCCATGCTATATCCCATGAGAGAAAACCTTTGCCGGCCATGCTGTTCCAGCAATTGGGCAATCAGTGCCGGCAGATCATCCTTGGTAAAATCCCGCCCCTCCTGCCATTCCGTTTTACCATGTAAGGGCATATCCAGGGCTATAATGGTGTAGGTATCTCCCAGGGCAGGTGCTAAACACTTGAAATGCAATGCACTCTCCCCAAAACCATGCAGGCAGATCAGCAATTTTTCCCCGCTGCCTTCGCAGATTCCGTGAAAACGGCTTTGGCCATATGTAAGATAAAAAGCAGGCATGGAGCGTAAAAGACAACAATTTTAAACAACTTTTGCCATTTGCCCCAAACTAAGTAAATTACGAAGAGACAAAACTTTTTCGTGATGGATACAACAGTTGAAAAGAAGAACAGCCTTAAAGGCGCAGAATTCCTGGTAAAAGAAAGCAGCGCACAGGAGGTTTTTACTCCGGAAGATTTTACCGAAGAACAGCTCATGATCAAGGATATGGCGGAGCAGTTCATTGCTAAAGAAGTAACACCGGTGGTAGAGCGCCTGGACAAGCTGGAAGATGGACTGATGCCCTCCCTGCTGGAAAAAGCAGGCGAACAGGGACTGCTGGGTGCTGCATTCCCGGAAGAATATGGCGGGTTGGGTAAAGATTTTGTAACAGCTACTATTATTAACGAAGCCCTGGGTGCTGGCCACTCCTTTTCTGTAGCGATGGCTGCTCATACGGGTATAGGCTCGCTACCTATCCTCTACTTCGGTACCCAGGCCCAAAAAGAAAAATATATTCCCAAACTGGGAACCGGCGAAATGAAAGGCGCCTATGCGCTCACCGAACCGGATTCCGGCTCGGATGCGCTCAGTGCCAAAACCACCGCCAAACTGACCGAGGATGGTAAATACTACCTGCTCAATGGGCAGAAATGCTGGATCACCAACTCCGGCTTCGCAGATGTGTTTACCGTATTTGCCAAAATCGATGGGGATAAGTTCACCGGATTTATCGTAGAAAAAGATACGCCCGGATTTACCCTGGGTGCAGAAGAACATAAAATGGGGATCAAAGGGTCTTCTACCCGCCAGATCTATTTCCAGGATGCGAAAGTACCCGCAGAAAATGTGCTCGGCGAAATCGGCAAAGGCCACCTGATCGCTTTTAACATCCTCAACATAGGCCGCTTAAAACTCTGTGCTGCTGCACTGGGTGCTGCTAAAAAATGTGTTACCACCTCCGTACAATATGCAGTTACCCGCGAACAGTTCAAACAGCCCATCGCCAACTTTGGCGCCATCAAACACAAACTGGGCGAAATGGCGCTCCGTACCTGGGTATGCGAATCAGCCCTATTCCGTACCGCACAACTGATCGATGATAAGGAAAAAGAACTGCTGGCTGCCGGCAAACCTTTTAATGAAGCATTGCTGGGTGCTGCGGAAGAATACGCAGTAGAATGTGCCATGCTGAAAGTAAATGGTTCGGAAGTGCTGGACTTTGTAGTGGATGAAGGGGTACAGATACACGGTGGTAACGGCTTCAGTGATGAATACATCATTTCCAAGGCCTACCGCGATTCCCGCATTAACCGCATCTTTGAAGGTACCAACGAGATCAACCGCCTGCTCACGCTGGACATGACACTGAAGCGCGCCATGAAAGGCAAACTGGACCTCATGGGGCCTGCCATGAATGTGATGAAGGAACTCATGAGCATTCCCGATTTTGGCAATGATGATGACACCGCTTTCAGCAAGGAAAAGAAACTGGTAACCAATTTCAAAAAAGCGATCCTGATGGTAGCAGGTGGTGCAGCACAAAAGCTGATGACCAAACTGGAACATGAACAGGAAATCCTGATGGACATCGCAGATATGGCTATTGAAACATTTGTGGTGGAAAGTGCCCTGCTGCGGCTGATCAAACTCACCGAAAAAGGTGGAGAAGCGGCGGCGGCCCTCCAGACAGATATGGTACAAACGTATATAGCTGATGCTGCAGACCGGATCAACAAATCCGGCAAAAATGCGATCAATGCCTTTGCAGAAGGGGATGAACAACGCATGATGCTGCTTGGCCTGAAACGCTTTACCAAAACAGATCCTTATAATACCAAGGATGCCCGCAGAAGGATTGCAGACAAACTCATCGCGGAAAACAAATATCCTTTCTAAAATAATAAAGTGCAGAAAACGTTATACAGTGTATACAACTGTTTCTGTTTCAACAATTAAACTTTAATTTTACCTTGTCCGGCCTGTTGAGCCGGACATTTTTTTTATGTAGACTCCGAAGATGTGGCCATGAAACAATTCATACACTTTTTATACTGCACAGCTTTGCTGCTGTGTATAACGATTGCTGCCAGCGCACAGGTATCTTTACGCCTCAACCAACCCTCCCGTGAGCAAAATAATGTGAGCAGCGCCCGGCAGTTTATTGCCGGACGTACCTGCACCGGCTGCAAACTATGGATCGATGAAGATAGTATTCAGGTATACGCTACCGGTACCTTCGCCATCAAACGCGACCTGAAACCCGGTAAAACCATCTACACCCTCCGGGCAGAAGACCCAAACGGCAAAACATACACGAAAACGATTTATTATTATTTTTCGCCGCCACCCAAGCCAGTACCTACACCTGTTTTCCGGATCGACTATATGAATATCACACCTAAAGGCAATCTGCAACTGTCCGAAGGGGATACGCTTCATATCAAAGTAAAAGCCTACCCCGGCTGCAAAGGTTACTGGCTCAATGATGTGCCGCTGATAGAGGTACCTGCTGCCAAAGATGGGGGCATAGCCGGCATATATGCAGGGTCTTACGTGATTACAGCTGCCGACTCTATGCTAAACGGACGTATTAAAGTGACCCTCCGGAACAGGGATGGTGGAGTGGCAGTCATGGAAAGTCCTAACCGGTACAGCTTCATGAAGAATACCTACCCGTTTATCGGCCGCACGATTGATAATATGACCTACCTCACTGCAAGTCCTGAAGGCGACCGCCTGGGACCGGATAAAATTGGTTATCTCGATAAGGACGTGATACTGCCCATCAGCGGAAAAGAAGGCGATTATTACAAGATAAAATTATCGGCCCACCATACGGCATATATCCCTGAGCCACTGGTAGATACCGCTACCTTATTTGAACATCCCCCGGTAAGTATTATTTCCAATGCCAGGGTGTGGGGAGATGAAAAATATGATTACTTGTCTGTGGAACTGTCGGACAGATTGCCCTATACCTCTACCCAGGAAGTACAGCCGGGCAAAATTATAGTAGATGTCTATGGTGCCTACTCTGAGCCGGGCATCAATCCGGTATTGCAGGGTGTGCAGGAAATCAGCCAGGTCAGCTGGTTGCAGATAGAGCCGGATGTATTCCGGATGACGGTATCACTCAAGCATGCCATGCCCTGGGGCTATCAGCTATATTATGAAGGCAACCGGCTGGTGATAAAGATCAAACGGCAGTTACCCGTACTGGCATTGAATAAAATGGTGATCGGATTGGATGCGGGTCATGGTGGCAGTAATGTAGGCGCCCAAGGCCTTACCGGTGCCAGCGAAAAACAGCTCACCTTACTGTTGTCTATGGAATTAAAGGCTGCATTGGAAAGAGAAGGTGCCCGGGTTATCACTACCCGTACTACTGATAAATTTGTAGCCAATGAAGACCGGCTCTCTAATTTCCGCCGGATCAATCCCGACCTGTTGCTGAGCGTTCACCTGAACTCATCGGTAAATCCGGTAGATATCAGCGGTACCGCTACGTACTATAAGCAGCCGTTTTGTGACCCATTATCGGCCGCTATCCATAAACGGCTGGTAGAAACCGGGCTGCGCGACTTTGGCAACATCCCCGGGTTTAACTTCATCCTCAACAATCCAACAGAATTTCCAGGTACCCTGATAGAAACACTCTTCCTCAGCAATCCGGAAGATGAAATGAGAATCCTGGACAGCAACTTCCGGCAGCAGATGGTGCAAAAGATTGTACAGGGTATGAAAGACTTCCTGGAACAGGCCCGGGAAGAAAGGTTGATTAGGGAGGAGTAAGGCTGTTTCGGGAATGATACCACCGTAGCTGGCGAACAGGCCCGGAAATACGAGGCGTAAGTTGTTTTGGGAATGATACCCTACCAGGGTGGGGGGCTTCCCACCGGCCTGGCAAATTAAGAGCGCCTAAGCCCCCAAGCAACAATCCGAAGGTAAATGCCCCCGTTAGTACTGCCTCCCGTCGCAAAAAAGCAGGGCTGAAAGTAATTAGTCAATAACTAAAAGTTATGGCATATAACAGGAGGTTATCTAAAATACCTCCTAATCACTTAATAATCAAACATTTGCCATATTCCCAAATAGCGCTATTAAAGCTGACCAACAACAACATAGTCTACTAAAGAAGTAGATTATGCTATATTTGCTTATCCTTTCATAGCTTTAACATGCCTTAAGCCGGTGAAGTGGCATCACCTTTTTAAATACATAAATAGCAAAGCATGGCAGATGTGATACAGGAATTTAATGACTACCGGGCTAAAATGAATGAGGTAATACTGGGTAAACAAAACAAGGTGATCAACCGCCTGTTTAACCTGGATACCAATACTTACGCCGAAGGAGCGCTGACTACTAAAGTAAAAGAGATGTTAGGGCTGGTATCGTCGATGGTGCTGCGCTGTGATGACTGTATAAAATACCACCTGGGTAAATGCCATGAGCAAGGAATAACTACTGAAGAGATCTATGAGATATTTTCCGTGGCCAATATTGTTGGCGGCACGATCGTTATCCCGCATACCCGTCGGGCAGCCGAATACTGGGAGGCGCTACAGCAACAATAAGTAATTAACAACTAACCATTTGCGAATGATCCATCCTGTATACAACACAACCGGAACGACTGTTTCCCAACCGTCATTTCCTTTGTATTTAATACATTCGTGATTGATTTTCGTAACTTTGTATACTATATAAATCATAAAAATGTCAACAGCAACTATCGCTCCGCAGGTTTTAACTGCCAAGGATTTTGCAACGGACCAGGAAGTACGCTGGTGCCCGGGCTGCGGAGACTACTCTATACTTAAACAAGTACAAACTATCATGCCCGGACTGGGCATTCCCCGTGAAAATATTGTGATCGTATCCGGTATTGGCTGCTCATCGAGGTTTCCTTACTATATGAACACGTATGGCATGCACTCGATCCATGGCAGGGCTACCGCCATTGCTTCCGGATTAAAGGCTACCCGCCCGGAACTGAGCGTGTGGATCGTAACCGGCGATGGTGATGGGCTCTCTATTGGTGGTAACCATACCATCCATTTACTGCGCCGCAATTTCGATGTAAATGTAATGCTGTTCAATAACCAAATTTATGGGTTAACGAAAGGACAGTATTCTCCTACTTCGGAAGAAAACAAAGTAACCAAGTCCACCCCTTACGGCAGTATCGACCATCCTTTTAATCCACTGGCCCTGGCCCTGGGTGCGGATGCTACTTTTATTGCCCGCAGTATGGACCGCGATCCCAAACACTTGCAGGAACTGCTTAAACGCAGCCATGCACATAAAGGCGCTTCTTTCCTGGAAATATACCAGAACTGCAACATCTTTAATGATGGCGCTTTTGAAATATTTACCGAAAAGTCCAGCAAAGCAGATGAAACCATTTTCCTGGAACAGGGGCAACCCCTGTTATTCGGGGCGCAAAAGAATAAAGGTATCCGCCTGGATGGCCTGAAACCAGTAGCAGTAGAACTGGGAGATGCCTACAGTGCCAGCGATATGTGGATTCATGATGAAAATGATTTCTACAAAGCACAATTGCTGACCCGCATGTTTGATGATGCCAGAATAGAAGGTCATCTTCCCCGTCCGTTTGGCGTGTTTTATGAAACCGACAGACCTACTTACGAAGATATCATGTCTGCCCAGCTGGCAGATACCCTGGCCAAAAAAGGCCCTGGAGACCTGGATAAACTACTGGCAGGTAATGAAACCTGGACGATTAAATAAGCGACTAGCTTTAAAATAACAAATCAGGGCTGATCATTACTTGAAGTGCCCCCAAAAAGTTAGACACTTTTGGGGGCATTTTTTATGAAAGAAAGAAGTAAATACAGTTTAAAACAGCAGCTATTAGCGGTAAAGGCCATTGTTGCAGGTGAGGCCTCGTTAAGCAACGCTTAGCCCCCTGCTGTCACATCAGGCTATTGCCATTCCTGTTGCTCCTTATTCTCTACATTTATACACTTTTTACTTCCTGCTTTTGCTATCTGACTACTCCGTTCTCAGGCTCCTTATCGGATTAGCCATAGCCGCTTTAATTGCCTGAAAACTAACGGTCAGCAATGTAATGAAAAGTGCCCCGAATGCAGCAACTGCAAAGATCCATAAGGCTATACCGGAACGGTATTGATAATGCTGGAGCCAGGTATCCATTGCATAATACGCCAATGGAAAAGCAATGATCAGAGAAATGGCCACCATGATCACAAACTCTGTAGATAATAACCGCCACAGATCAAAGATGGAAGCTCCCATCACCTTCCTTACACCAATTTCTTTAGTACGCTGCTCCGCCATAAAAGAAGCCATCCCAAATAATCCCAGACAACTGATAAATACAGCCAGTATTGCAAACACTCCTGCAAGCCTGGCTATCCGTTGCTCATCGCCAAACTTCCTGGCATATTCCTGATCAGCAAATTGATACTCGAAAGGCTGCCTTGGACTGTACTTTTTGAATATGGCTTCAATTTTCGGCAAGGCCACACTGGTACTTACCGCAGGATTAACCTTTACAATCATCCGGCTCCCTGAGCCACCATCCATATAATACAAAGACGGCCGGATAGCATCATAAGGAGATTCTACTACCATATCCTTTATTACACCAATAATAGTATAAGGCGCATCATCCCAGGTAATGGTTTTACCTACCGGGTCCTTTAACCCCATAAACCGGGCAGCCGTTTCATTGATCACAAAAGCGGCCGAATCGGTTTTAAATGCCTTTGAAAAATCCCTGCCGGCCACAAACTGCCAGCCCACTGTTTTACCATATTCCGGCGACACGCCTGTATTTGGAAAATCAAGCCCCATCCCAGGATCTTTCCCCTCCCAGTTAAAACCCGAATTGGTAGACCACACCGCTGTAACAGGGCTTCCGGATTCCGCCATTTCTACCACAGCACCCGTTTTTAACAATTCATCCCGCACTACGTCAAAATGCCGGTGAATATCATTGGTGTACATCTCCACCATTACCAGCCCATTACTATCATACCCCAGAGGACGCCCCTGCGCATACTTTATCTGCTGGTATACCACCAGCGTACTAACAATGAGTATCACCGAAACAGCAAATTGTAACACCACCAGCACCCTGCGCGGTATAGCTGCGGAACGCCCTACCCGGAAAGTGCCTTTTAATACCTTTACCGGACGAAATGACGATAAATAAAAGGCAGGATAACTGCCTGCTATAAACCCGGTAATCAGCGTGAACCCGAAACATACTAACCAGAATAAAGGATTCTCCCATAAAATGGTTACTTTCTTATCAGCAAGCTGGTTAAACAAAGGCAGTAAGAGCTGGGCTAACAACAAGGCCATCATAAGCGCAATCCCGGCCATCAGCAATGACTCACTAAAAAACTGCTGAATCAGCTGTGCACATTGCGAACCTATCGCCTTACGGATACCTACCTCTTTTGCCCGCTTCTCCGACCTGGCCGTACTGAGGTTCATAAAATTGATACATGCCAGCAACAACACAAATATCCCACTGATGGCAAACAACCAGACATACTGTATCCTCCCCCCTGCATTCACGCCATTCTCAAATGCGGAATACAGATGCCAGTCGCGCATAGGATGCAGGAATAGCTGCGGATGAAGCGCTACCTCATGGGCAATACTGATATTGTCCAGCTTGGCATCTTTGATCTTTTGCGATACACCAGCCATCGTACTATGCTCCCCTATCTGTGCAAATAATTGAAACGAATTGGAACGCCAGGGATTTTGTACTTGTGCCAACCCCGCCATTTGATAATACAACGCCCAGGGAGCCATAAAAGAAACTTCTGCAAAGGAGGAATTGTATGGCAGGTCTTTATATACCCCTACCACCATCACATCCTGTGCATTGTCCATCTTTAAAGTCTTATTGATAGGGTTGGCATCTCCAAAGCACGCCTTCGCCAGTGAAGCAGAAAGCAGAATAGCATGCACATCTTTCAACCCATCAGCAGTACCCGCTACCATATCGAGCGAAAGTATTTTGGTCAGGTCAGGCTCACAATAAATACCCTGCTGACCGATGTTCTTATCTCCAATCCCAAGCAAATGCATATCATTCCAGGTAGACAATGCCACATGCTTAAAATCACTGCCATACTTCCTCCGGAGCTCTTCAGCCAAAGGAAAAGGTTCATTGCCGCGTGTGTTGATAGTCCCATTATCGGAGGAGTGCTGCCAGACCTGCGCAATACGCTCATAATTTTTGAATTGCTTATCAAACAATAGCTCATCTACTACCCACAACCCTATCAACATAGCGATAGCCATCCCCACAGATAGCCCTGCAATATTGATAAAGGAATAGACCTTATTCTTGATAAGATTTCTATAAGCGATTTTGAAGTAGTTCTTTAACATAACGATACTTGAGGTTAACCTGCCCCTCCTAATAATATGCCGGAATCTTATATTATTATTAATCACTTGCTTACGCTACGTGCTTTGTTAAAATCTGTCCGCTTTTAGTACGTGCTTTGTCCGCTGGTGTACAGAAGCATAAAAACACGGTAATGGAGATAGTGGGGGTAATACAGGCATTATAAAAAAACAAAAGCCGATTGCAATAAAACGCAATCAGCTAACACCTAAAAGCTAACAGCTTATTTAATGCCCCAACGATCCTACATCAAACAACACCTTATACAGCAGCACCAGTCCAAATATAATCATACTTACACCGGCTATACGGTTGAGCCATTCTACATTATTGAGGGTTAGTTTATGACGGATCTTATCGGATACAAACACTTTTAAGATATCGGCAGATAATACCATCGTCAGGCAAATAGCATACATTACCAGGCGGTGGCTCACAGAAGTAGCACTATATGCCACGCAAACGCCTAACCAGAAAATGATCACCCCCGGGTTCAGGGTGTTCATCAGAAAGCCAGCCAGCCAGATCTTGAGATAGTCATGCGTACGGAACATCTCCGGTTTTTCATCTCCGGTACTGATCTTTACCTTCTTCATCAGCAATCCGTACAGCCCCATCCCTATCAGCAAAAAACCACCCCCAATACCAATAGCACGACTATATTCCCCCAGGTCAGAAATAAAAGAAGTAGCCAGGTTGCCTATCATCACAAACATAATATCACTGAAAGATACGCCCAAAGCAAAGCTGATACCGGCTTTAAAACCGTTATTAATACTATATTTTATAATGGCGAAAATGACCGGCCCCACGGATATTGACAGAAATAATCCCAGTCCTAATCCTGCTACAATTGCTGCTATCATGCTTAAAATAATATTCCTGTTACCGGTAGCCCGTTAACTATATCAAACAAAAAATGGATAACTTAATTGCTAAAGTTACCCATCTTTTATAAAAATTAATGCAAAAAACTACTTACCTGTTGCTACTACCTTGCCTTCCAGGAATTTCTCCCAGTCCTTCAGCTTATCTCCTTTCATTACCCGCGGGAATTTATTCATTGCCCCTTCCTTGCCTTTACAACGCAGGTAGTCAATAAATACATCGTTCGGCAACACTTCCACAAACACATTTTTCAGTGCAGCTGTTCTTTCTACTGCATAGTCGTCATTGATCTCACATAAGGTCTGATCAATAATAGTACGGATACGCTCTGCATCTACATTGGTATTATCCATACCAATATACCAGCGATGCGCAAAAAGATTCTCATACGGGAAGCCGGCTACGGTAAACTCTTTTACAGTAATCCCCAGCTTCTTCTGCACATTATCGATCGCCTTGTTCATATTATCCACGCTCATGTGCTCTCCGCAAAGGCTCAGGAACTGCTTGGTACGCCCGGTGATCACAATTTCATGTTCTTTCACAGAAGTAAACTTCACCACATCCCCGATCAGATACCGCCATGCTCCTGCACAGGTAGACAACATCACCGCATACTCCACATCCTCTACTACCTCATGTATCATGTAGGATTTAGGATTCGGCTTTACCTCTCCCTCTGCATCAAAATTATCTTCATTAAAAGGAATGAATTCAAAGAAGATGCCTGCATTCAGGACCAGCTTAATCCCCCTTACCCCCGGCCTCGCCTGGAATCCGAAGGAACCTTCCGAAGCCATATAGGTTTCAATGAAGGTGATGGGCTTGCCCAACACTTTCTGGAAACTATCGCGGTAAGGCTCAAAAGAAACGCCGCCATGGATATAAATGGCCAGGTTAGGCCATATTTCGTGAATATGTTTTACCCCATGGTATTTGATGATCTCTTCCAATACAATCTGTACCCAGGCAGGCACGCCGCAAACAGTGCCCACATCCCATTGAGGGGCTTTACGTACGATCAGCTTGATCCGCTGTTCCCAGTTAGGTTTCTTTGATATCTTTCCACCAGGCTTGTAAAAACGCCTGAACCACTTGGGGATGTTCTTGGCCTGTATACCGCTCATGTCGCCCTCATAATAATCCCCCTTTTCATACAGCGAGGTAGTACCTCCCAACATCAGGATCCCTTTTTCAAAGGACCGGGGGGGAATATTAAAGTTGGCCATGGAATAGAGTTGCTTCACCCCCACCTTTTTTACGGTGCGGAGCATATCGCGGGTAACCGGAATATGTTTGCTGGCTGATTCAGAAGTACCGGAGCTGAGTGCAAAATATTTGATCTTTTCGGGCCAGCTTACGTTAGCTTCCCCCTCCAGGCAGCGGTACCACCACTCCCCGTGCATTTTATTATAATTATGCACCGGTACCCGCTCCTTGTACTTCGCAATGTAACTGGCGCTGTCCAGAATTTCCTCAAATTTGTAGTGCCGGCCAAAATCTGTGTCTTTGGCCTTTTCTAACAAGCGGCGCAGTACCTGCAACTGATATTGTCGTGGTGTTCCTAGTTTAAATGTGAACTGTTTCCTGATGCGCAGGGACCTGGATATAAGATTACCTATAATGGCCATTAATTTTCCCTCTCGTTTTTGAACTGCAAAAATAAGCCGAATATTGTATATAAGCCCAATTCCGGGGGTAAATGACCGTATCGTTGTATGGCAGTAGGTTTCGTGTTACCAAACAATGTAAAACAGGAGCCGCTGTAACATTTCCAGCAGCGATCACTTACCTTTGCCCCATGTTAAAAGCAACTTTACTCAAAGCTACACAAGCCAGCGGGAAAATATTACAACAATATTTCAACGGACCTTTCGAGGTAAGCAGTAAAACTACCCTGAACGACCTGGTAACAGAGGTGGACAAGCGTTCTGAAACAGCTATCATAGACATTATCCGGGCAGAATATGCCGACCATTTTATCTTGAGTGAAGAAGTAGGTGAAATGAAGATGGCATCTCCATACAAATGGATCATTGACCCTATAGATGGTACCGTCAATTATGCTAATGGCATTCCCATCTGTTGTGTATCCATAGGGGTGGAAAAAGATGGCGAAATGATACTCGGTGCAGTATACAATCCTTTTATGAACGAGTTTTTCCTGGCAGAAAAAGGCCAGGGAGCCACCTTAAACGATCAACCTATACACGTATCTAAAAAAACAGACCTGGATAATGCCTTCCTCGTTACCGGTTTCCCTTATCATTATGATGAAATCCCCAATAGCCCGCTACTGGTGTTTGAACGCTTTATGAGAAAAGGAATACCGGTGCGCCGCCTGGGATCTGCTGCCATTGATCTCTGCTGGGTGGCCTGTGGTCGTTTTGATGGCTTCTGGGAACCTCACCTCCAGGCCTGGGACTCCGCTGCGGGTTACCTGATTGTACAGGAAGCAGGGGGTAAAGTGACCGACTATAGCGGACAGGTATATTCTCCTTATCAGAAAAAAATCCTGGCTACCAATGGCCATATTCATGAACAAATGCTGGAAGTGATCAACCAGTAAAGGCACATCCCTGCAATTGCATTAATTTTGCTGTCTGGATAGTGACCAACTACCACATATAACAATAATTTACAAAATGGATCAAGAAAGAACAGAAATTAATGACCTGGGTGAATTTGGCCTGATTGAATACCTGACCAGGAATATAGAAATACAAAATGCCGGTACTGTTTTAGGCGTGGGCGATGATGCTGCGGTGATCGATCATTTTGGCAAACAAACCGTGATAAGCACCGACATGCTGGTAGAAGGTATTCATTTTGATCTGATGTATACCCCACTGAAGCACCTGGGATATAAATCGGTAGTGGTTAACCTCTCTGATATATATGCCATGAATGCCACTCCTACGCATATTACGATGAGCATCGCTTTTTCCAACAGGTTTTCCCTCGAAGCACTCAATGAGTTTTATGAAGGCGTATACGCTGCCTGTGAGAAATATGGTGTAGACCTGATCGGAGGAGATACTACTTCCTCCAAAAAAGGTTTTGTGATCAGCGTAACTGCCATAGGTGAAGTAACTACGGATAAGTTTGTGAAAAGATCTACCGCCCAGCAAGGGGATCTCTTATGCGTTTCCGGTGACCTGGGTGCGGCTTATCTGGGACTTACGCTCCTGGAGCGCGAAAAACAGATTTACCTGGACAATCCACAGCTACAACCCGACCTGGAAAACCAAACCTACATCATAGGCCGGCAACTGAAACCGGAAGCCCGCAAGGATATTATTGAATTCCTGGAAGAAGCAGGTATCACCCCTACTTCCATGATGGATGTAAGCGATGGCCTCAGCTCAGAAATACTGCATATCTGCAAGCAAAGCAATCTGGGCTGTGTACTGTATGAAGAGAAGATTCCTATTGAAGGTGAAAGCAAGGAAATGGCTCTCAAATTCGGGCTGGATCCTACTGCATGTGCACTCAGTGGCGGAGAAGATTATGAGCTGCTTTTTACGATGAAACAGGCCGATTATGATAAGATTGTATTGAACGAACAAATCAGCGTAATTGGCTACATGACAGACATCAGCGAGGGTGCACACATCCTTACCAAAGGAGGCAATAAATTCAAACTGGTAGCCCAGGGCTGGAATGCATTCCAGCAATAAGCAATTACTATAAAAGGAAACAGGTAACATTGCCGGTTATACGGTGTGTTACCTATTCCCTTTTTATTACGATTAGTATTATTCGTTTACTGTTATTTTGATCGCCGGGCTGTTATGTGTAGGCGGCAGATCGCCTGCAAATACACAGAACTTAAGCTGATAAGTACCGGGCTTTTCAGGTACCGCTACTTCCATCCGGACAATCCTGCGTTGAATAGCTCTTTCCAACGTGAGGGCTGACTTCACTTCCGGTAAATTTTCTGTTTTACTGGTAATACCATAGCCCAGCAGCGCAGACCGGCTGGTATCTAACGGCACCTGTTGTCCATAGCCATTTCTAAGCTGGGCAATCACCGTGATTGTTTCACCTGGTTTGGCTTTCACCTCTTTTAACGCAGGGATCAGCTGTATCAGTGAGTAAGAATAGTAAGGGTTTTCAAGATGGAAATACCAGGTACCCTTGACAGTGGATACACTGTCTGTTGCCGGTAATTCATTCCTGGAGCCATAAGCTACCAGTACCTGCTTTCCCCAAAGCTTTTCTTCCATATGCCAGTAATTATACTGGCTGCGGCGCGCATAGCGGCTATTAATACTATAGGATTCATGTCCTGCATAGAACATGTATTTAGATGGCAACTGATAACTATTCAGGAATACCACCGGTTGGTTGCCTGCCTTTTTCTCCAATGCAGCGGCCCACTCCCGGTTATGATGTATTTCCGGCCTGATCTCTACATTGGGCATGAAATCCCATACCATATACACGCGTGCTATCAGCACGACAAAAAGGGTAACCGGCACTGAATAAAGCAGCCATTTAACAGACCATCCTTTCCTGATAAATGACTGATGTGCCAGTATCACTACAGGCGTAAACAGCATCACGGTCCAGTTAGCCTCTACCCTGCCTTTAAAAGTACTCAGCAGGAAGAAAGACATAACGCCTATCAGGCAAGCCTTCAGAGCACGCTCAAAAGTATTTTGAATGGGGCACCGGAACGCAAAGTATAACAACAACCAGCCCACCAGCGGCCCAAATAATAAGATTTGTCCAAAAACATAATCCAGTGTAAACGTAATATCGTAAGCAGAGGCATTACGCTCTACCAGATGATACTGGAGGGAAGGAAAATCATGTGCATACTGCCAGTATAAATGCGGAAAGAACAATACCGCTGTTAAAATACAGGCTACGTAAAACTTAAATACGCGTAGCAGGTTTATATTGGATATCACCGTAAAGAACACCAGCAGGATGCCATGATATTTACTATAAAACATCAATGCCATGCCCAGGCTCAGCAGTAATGTATTTTTCCAGCTCTGGTTTTCTAAGAAAGCCTTATAGAAATAGAAATAAAGGGTAGCGAAGAAAATTAATGGCACATCCGGCACAGCCAGCATACCACCTATCTGCATAGCGCCCATAGTACCCATGATCAGGTAAAAAAGCTTATTGTGTTTACGGGGGATCAGCTTGCAGGTTAACCAAAGGGATAGCACATTCAGGATCACCATCAGTACCCTTACGCCCAGCTCATTATGAAACAGCCCGTAGCCCAGCTTTATCAGCAGCGCCACCATCGGTGGGTGATCAAAGTAGCCCCAATCCAGGTGTTGCGAGTATACCCAG
Source organism: Chitinophaga sp. H8 (assembly GCF_040567655.1). Classification (NCBI taxonomy): domain Bacteria; kingdom Pseudomonadati; phylum Bacteroidota; class Chitinophagia; order Chitinophagales; family Chitinophagaceae; genus Chitinophaga; species Chitinophaga defluvii. The sequence goes on from NZ_JBEXAC010000002.1 coordinate 553,074, forward strand.
TAATACGCTTCATCATCCATCAACTCAGTAAACCCTGCCTGCAACAGTCCCAGCACAAGCCAGGAGAACAGGAATAAGTACTTGTATTGATCTTTTGTAAAAAAACGTGTAATTGCCCCCATGCTGCGAAGATAGGAATTAGGCGCTATGAATGTTCAATTTGGGGAGCGGGGAATTACGAGTAGGGCGACGGGTGCTCTCCTTATCAGCAATGCATTATATACAATGCAGTACCTGATACTGGTCGTCAAACACTACCATGTCTGCCTGGTATCCGGGAGCTATACGGCCCATTACATCCTCCCTGCCAATAACACGGGCTGGGTAAAGTGCGCCCATACGCAATGCTTCTTCCAGCGGGATACCCACTTTTTCTACACAGTTATGTACCGCCTTCAGCATGGTGAGGCTGGAACCACTCAGTATACCTGCAGTCGTAGCATAATGACCATTTTTCAGTGTATGCTGGTAATCACCTGTAGTACTGGAGGTAACAGCATCCGTAATCAGGAAAAGGCGTTGGCCCATGATCTTTTTGCTGATCCGTACTGCTGCAAAATCAACATGAATACCATCCACTACCACACTGGAGCATACACGGTCATGATCATAAATAGCCCCTACAATACCAGGTGCCCGGCTTTGCAGCGGAGACATGGCATTGAATAAATGGGTAGCCGCATCTATTCCGGCATTAAAACCTGCTGTAGCCTGTTCATAAGTGGCATTACTATGCCCGCCGGAAACCACCACACCAGCGGTGCGCAGTGCTTTAATCTGCGCAGGTGTACAGTTTTCCGGTGCCATGGTAATTATTTTTACAACATCATTGTTTTGGATGATCCAGTCAATGTCTTGCTGTGTGGGCACCTTAATATATTTTGAAGCATGCGCTCCTTTCTTTTCTTCATTAAGAAATGGGCCTTCGAGGTGAAGCCCTAAAAGTCCTTTTCCTCCCTGCTGCCAGTAGGTACGCACCATTACTATCGCGGCTTCCATTATTTCGCGGGAAATAGTAGGTATCGTGATCATGAAGTGTGCTGCTCCTCCTGCCCGGCAATAATCATTGGTAGCCGATAAGGCTTCCACGCTGGGGTGGGCAGAATAAAGCAATCCGTTGCCACCGTAAATCTGCAGATCAATCAATGCCGGAGCCAGCATAGCACCCTGTAAATCCACCACATTATCATCTGCCTTTATTTCGGCTACAGGTACCACACCGGTAATATGACCGTTATCCGTAATAACAGCATGACCGGTGATAAATTGTTCTCCCGTGAAAATGCGGGCATTCAGATATACTACTGGCATGAGCAACTTTTTTTTAAAGGATCTGGAACTTATCAGCATCTTTGAGGAAGGGAATATTCTTTCTTACTTCCTCCAGTCTATTACGGTCCAGTGTATACGTAAAGATGTCTTCATTATGTGATTGCTGGTAAATGATTTCGCCCATAGGGTCGATGAGACTGGTTTCACCGCTATGATAAATATCGTTTCCATCATTACCCACACGGTTTACGCCTATTACATAGCACTGGTTTTCAATAGCACGTGCCTGCAATAATGCTTTCCAGGCAGTATTGCGGCGCTCCGGCCAGTTGGCCACATATACCAGTACATCATACGCAGGAGCATTGGTATCGGCTGCTATACTATTACGCGCCCAAACCGGGAAACGCAGGTCATAACAGATATTCAGGCATATTTTCCATCCCTTTACCTGGGCAATCAGCCGTTTATCCCCGGCCTGGTATTGTTCATGCTCCCCGGCATATCCAAACAGGTGGCGTTTATCATAAGTACCCATGGTGCCATTAGGCAGCATCCAAACCAGGCGGTTCAGGTATTGCCCGTTTTCCTTAATGATCAGACTACCTGTAATAATGATCTTCTTCTCAGCAGCTTTTTGCTTCATCCACTGTACGGCACTGCCTTCCATTGTTTCTGCCAGCTTTTCAGGGCGCATGCTGAACCCTGTGCTGAACATCTCCGGTAAAAAAACGACTTCTGTATGTTCGCTGATACCATTAATCTTTTCATCAAACATCCCAATATTGGCAGCAATATTTTCCCAATGCAACTGGGATTGAATGAGCGTTACCTTTAAATCAGACATTACTATTTGCTTGTTGTAAAATATGAACAGTAAAATTACGTAGTACCTGCTTAGAAACTTTTTAAATTATAGGCGATTTATGTACCGGTATTTGCAATTTGTTCAAGTACATCCTGAATAAGCGGTGCTTCAAACCCTTTTTGCAGCAGGTATTGCATGGTTTTATACTTCCGCTTGAGTGCAGTATCCCCTTTGAGGGAGGTATACTTTTTCTCTGCCAGCCGGGTCAATACCTCATAATAATCGTCTTCATCTATTTCCTGCATACCCTTTTTAATACAGTAGTCAGATACCTGCTTCTGTTTAAGCTCAGTCTGTATTTTCTTCCGTCCCCACTGTTTAATCCTGAATTTCCCGCCGGCAAAAGCTTTGGCAAAACGCTCTTCATTCAGGTAGTTGTCCATGATCAGCAAGGCAATTGCCTCATCTACTTCGGGGCCACGCAATCCCAGCTCCAGGCATTTGTATTTCACCTCACTGTGGCATCTCTCCTGGTAAGCACAATATTGACGTAGTTTTTGTATTGCAGTAGTATTCTCCATATAAAAAAGCCGTGAGCGGTGCACTTTGAGCTGCGAGAGGCATCCCCAAAGCTCGCAGCTCACGGCTAAAAGCTATTTACCAGTTAATTAAGCGCTCGGTTGAACGATACGCAGTTTTGCGTAATTCAGCATTATCTTTTTCTCGCCGCCGCCTGTTGGAAAGATAACAGTAGCAATGCGATTATTCGGTGCACCTTCCAGGCTCTGGATGGTACCAAAACCAAATTTCTGATGTTCTATCCTCATGCCTACCTCCATCGTTGCCGGATCGTCGGGGGTAAACCCTTCTGTAGGGGTATGGGGACTTACCTTGGAAGGTGTATTCGGCATTGGTCTGGCAGTGCCCGGCGATGTTGGAGCAGGTGTTTTTTTCTTCATGGTATCGAACGGGCTACCGCTGGTACCCATTACACGTCCGCTACCACTGCCAAATGCGTTGCGCACACTTCCTCCGCCAGCATAGCTGCGGTCTATGAACTTTTCGGGCATCTCTTCCAGGAAACGGCTGGGCTCATTCTGTACCAGGTTGCCAAACCGGTAACGGCTATTGGCATAAGTAAGCCACAACCGGGCTTTGGCCCGCGTGATCGCTACATAGAATAAGCGGCGTTCTTCCTCCAGTTCTTCCCGCGTGTTGATAGACATCCCGCTGGGAAACAGGGTTTCTTCCAACCCTACTGTAAATACCACCTGAAATTCCAGCCCTTTGGCAGCGTGAATCGTCATCAGCTTTACCACATCACTGTTCTCATCATTACCCTGATCCGCATCAGTAAGCAATGTGATTTGCTGGAGATAGATCCCCAGGCTTTTGTTGTCCAGCAATTCTCCGTCTTCGGTAGGTGTTTCCGTAAATTCCTTTACAGAGTTCAGTAACTCCTGTACGTTCTCGTACCGGGCTAGCCCCTCTGTAGTTTTATCATTAAACAGCTCTTTTACAATATTCGTTGATTTGCCTACCTGCAGCGCCACATCGTAAGCATTCTGTTTGGTAAGTACTGCCTGGAAACTCTTGATCATCGTCACAAAGTTGTCTATCGCTTCCAGGGTACCGCCTTTAAAACCAAACTCCTGCGCACGCTCCAGTACTTCCCACATGGTAATATTGTGTTCATTACTGAAGATGATAATTTTCTCTATCGTAGTTTTACCAATACCCCTTACCGGGTAGTTGATAATACGCTTCAGACTTTCTTCATCGCGGGTATTGATAATGACACGCAGATAAGCTACAAAGTCTTTGATTTCCTTACGCTGATAGAAGGATACGCCTCCAAAAATGCGATAAGGAATGGCTTTACGGCGCAGACATTCTTCAAAAGCGCGGCTTTGTGCATTAGTCCGGTACAGGATAGCAAAGTCACGGTTTTCATAATGATTACGCAATTTCTGCTCTGCGATGGTATCTGCTACAAATTTCCCTTCTTCGTTATCTGTCATGGTGCGTACCAGCTTGATGGTATCCCCCTCGCCATTGTCTGTCCACAGTGCCTTTTCTATCTGGCCTACGTTATGTCCGATCACTTCATTTGCCACTCCCAGGATAGACTTGGTACTGCGGTAGTTCTGTTCCAGTTTCACCACTTTGGCATCGTCATAATCCTTTTCAAACTGCAGGATATTCTGGATAGTAGCCCCACGGAAGGAATAAATACTCTGTGCATCATCCCCTACCACGCAAATATTCTCATGTACGGCTCCCAGCAGTTTAATGATCTCGTATTGCACCGGATTGGTATCCTGGTACTCATCGATCATAATATATTTGAACTTGTGCTGGTATTTGTGCAGTACTTCCGGGAAGCCTTTCAGCAAGGTATACATCTTGAACAGCAGGTCATCAAAGTCCATAGCACCATTCTTGAAGGTACGTTTGGCATATATATCATATATTTTACCAATCAACGGGCGATTGGCGCGCATATCTTCCTGCTGTACGTAATAGTCCTGCTGATATTGTTCTGGCCCCATCAGGTTGTTCTTGGCAGCAGAAATGCGGCTGTAAACAAAGTTGGGTTTATAGTGCTTATCATCCAGGTTCTGCTCATTGATAATTGTTTTGAGCACGCTCTTTACATCATCCGAATCATAAATGGTGAAGTCATTGGGATAACCGAGGCGATGTGCTTCTGCCCGTAACAGGCGGGCAAATACAGAGTGGAAAGTACCGATGTACAGGTTACGCGCTTCGCTGCCCCCCAGGATCTTCTCCACACGTTCTTTCATTTCGCGGGCAGCCTTATTCGTAAATGTCAGCGACAATATGTTAAAAGCATCTACTCCATTCCGCATCAAATGTGCAATACGGGTGGTCAGCACCTTTGTTTTACCGGAACCTGCACCGGCGATGATCATTAATGGGCCATTGATTTGCAATACTGCCTCGCGCTGCCGCTCGTTCAGCTCATCTAAATAGTTTCCCTTCATCACTATTTACTGTTTATTGATAAGGTTAATGTTATTTGTTAATCGTAATTGATACGGAAGGGTGTAAAAGTACGATTTGGCAGCCGGATGGGCAAATGTGTTGTGCGGTTAAATAGCAACTGCTTCTACCGGCTTCATGCCCAGCGTTTTCATAAACCGGAAGTGTGACACTACCGCCGCCGACATGGTAGGCAGACAATGGTAGGGCAGGTTATGTTCAGCACACTTCGCCGCCACGATCTTGCTGATAGCAGGATAATGCACATGACTGATTCGGGGAAATAAATGATGTTCTACCTGGTAGTTCAGTCCTCCCACAAACCAGGAGATCACTTTATCTTCCGGAGCAAAGTTAGCGGTGGTTTTGATCTGATGAATGGCCCACTCATTTTCGATTACTTTAGCTTCTGTCAGGCCTACGGCATCAAATTCCGTTTCCTCTACCACATGTGCCAGTTGAAAAACGATGGCCAGGGTAAAGCCCATTACCAGGTGCATCACCGTAAATCCGATAAGCCAGGCTTGCCAGCCTACGCAGATAATCGGGATAACGATATAAAACACTATATATAATGCTTTGCTGGACCAGAATACAACATGATCACTTCTTTTCATGGGCTGTAATGGCGTCTGGTATACTTTTTTGTTCAGGTATTTTACAAAGTCCATGATAAATACCCAGGCAAAGGAAGAGATAGCATATACCAGGGGTACGTACAAGTGCTGGATCCGGTGGAGGGGTACCCAGCGTTGTGAACCACATTGCCTCATAATCGGGCTTTTGGCGATATCGTCATCCAGTCCGTCTACATTTGTATAAGTATGATGAATAACGTTATGTTTCTGTTTCCAGATAAAAGCATTTCCCCCCAATGCATTGAGGGTAAGTCCCAACAGGTTATTGATTCTGGCATTGGTAGAGTAGCTGCCATGGCAGGCATCATGCATTACATTAAATCCTATGCTGGCCAATACAAATCCCAATACGGCACTAAGCAGGATGCCCAGTATGGCCGGTTCGGGCACTACCAGGGCAGCAACGTAAAGGATACATGCCACGGGAATCAGGATGACCGTTTTAAGATATAATTGCCAGTTGCCGGTTTTTTTCAGATTATTCTCCTTAAAGTATTGATCTACAGATGATTTTAAAGATGAGAAGAACAGTGCATTTTTGTTGTTGAACGTTACTTTTGGCATAATAGGTTGTTGAGCCTGTTATAAAACAGGCTGGTTCAGTTTTACAGTTGTAAGATGTTAGTTAGTTCGCCTTACTATTAAGTATACTAACGGATTATTGGCGAAAATTATACTTTTTTGCCTGAAATCCAGGTTATTTAACAAATAATTATGTTGTGGGAATGCAGTAGGAACTGCTTTGGGCACACCAGTATACGGGGCCAAAGGTATCCAAAAAGGCACGCTTACGGCTGATAATCAACCGATAGGCAATTATTGTGGAGCAAGAGGATGGTCAGATAGAGATAATAAAACAGGGTTTGCCGGAAATGGTTACAGTTCAGGAAATGATTCCTGATAGGTGGTTCTCATTTTCAATGCCGGACAATACGCATTTTCAACATTTTACGTGCAAAATGGATACGGCTCTTTACGGTACCCAGTGGTTCATTGAGGATGGCTGCAATTTCATAGTACTTATATCCTTCAAAATACAGCAGAAATGGTTGTTTGAATATAACCGGCAGGTTATATACCGCCATTTGCACATCCTTTACCCGCAGGTCGGATTCTGCAAAGTTGCCTACTGCCGAAGGCTGGTGGCTCAGGAGATAATCCCCCATCGCATTGTCCAGCAAGCGGAATTGTCTGTTGCCTCTGCGGTAGTTGTTAATGAAGATATTGCGCATAATGGTATACAGCCATGCGCGGATGTTGGTACCGGCCAGGTATTTCTCCCTATTGGAGATAGCCCGGAAGAGGGTTTCCTGGTAAAGGTCTTTCGCTGATTCAGAATCTTTGGTGAGTGTAACCGCGTAAGGCCGCAGAAAATCAGCGTTGCCTAATAGTAAGTTGTCAAATTCTGTGGATGACATAATGGTTAACTTTAAGTTTTTACAATAAAAAGAAGGTAAAAGCGCTTTTTACCGGACAGATTTAAATTGCTCAATTGCGTTGCTCTTCAAAAATCCTGTTTACTTAATATTCTGTTCAAGCTGAATACCTGCCTATGTGCCTGCGCCGTTTCCTTATTCTGAAGGCCAGTGATATCAGCATGATCCCTGAAAAAATTGCATATACGCCAAACATCCACGTGAGAGTGAGTGCTGCTGCCAGAGGGTTGGCAGCCAATAAAATTCCAAAAATGACAGTGAGTAGTCCTCCTATGATATACCATCCTTCACCTATAATCACGTTTCTTAACCTGATAGCCAGTACGATTTCCAGTATACCAGCCAGCATAGCCCAGCAGGCAATGATATAGATGATAACAGCCCCGGTAGCAAAAGGATTATAAAATGTAATACCTCCGGCAACCAGGCCGGCTATACCAGCCAGCAGTAACAGGCCCCAGTTTTCATTGGTTTGCCGTGCTCCCAGTGCACCTATTACAGCAAAAAGACCACTCATTAACAAATAGGCGCCGAGGAAAATAACAAGTGTAGTAAAAGTAATGCCTGGCAAGATGATGCATAAAATACCCAATATCAATGCAAATATGCCACGAAGGAAAAATACCCACCAATAAGCGCTGAAGAAGTTCCGCATTTAGACCAGCTTTAAAGGTTCATAATAACAAGCTCTAACCCTTTAGCACAAACGAATTATACAGATATATTCATTTCAGTTACTCGGTACAACGTGCTCAGGAATCATTATGATGTGAGATAATTACAGAACGGCAAATTATCCGTATAAAAAAATAGGCTGCCTTGCATAAGGAGTCCAGGTACCAGGTAAACAATCGGGCATTTTACAGATAGCAGGTATTTTCATTACTGGTAATTTTATATGGTTACCAAATACTGGGGTTGAAATTGCTGTACTTAAAACAAACTATTAAAGCAAGCTATATAATTTCGGGAACTCCTGGAAAGTCAAACAAACACCTACACCCAAAACATGATTACTGAACACATGACGGTAAACCCATCCGCAAGCACTTATACAGCTGCTTTATTATTAACATTCAGACTCTATACACAATTTAATATTTTTTGTTCAAGATTACAAAACCTTTTTTTGATTCTTTTATTTACCGGTTTTCCAGTAGTAAAAGCGTATCTGAGCATATAAAGGCCAGGTACCTACGAAAGTAGCCATGCCACCCCTTCCAGCTATAAGAACAGGCATGGCATGCACCTCACAGCGGGGCAAAAAAAATCCGGCCACTGTCTGTAATCGCTTATCCACCCTCAGGCTTAAACGATAATAACAGTGGCCGGTACCTGGTATGTCTTATTTTATTTTTCGTTTCTGTCTACCACTAACCTTTCGTTACGGTTAGCAATATCCCAGGCAGTATAAAATACCAGCCGGGCCCTTTTAGCAAGCAATTCGTAATTAATTTTTTCTACGGTATCCGTAGGCTTGTGATAGTCGGCGTGTACACCGTTAAAATAGAATATAATGGGTATGTTATGCTGTGCAAACATGTAATGATCTGAACGATAGTAAAAACGGTTATGATCTTCCGGATCATTGTATTTGTAGTCGAGGTCCAGGTGAGTATGCATATTATTGGCCATTTCACTGATGGTCCGTAATTCAGAGCTCAGCTTATCATCGCCTATTATATATACATAGTTGGAATCCTTTTCGTGGTCGGGGTCTATCCGTCCTATCATGTCAATATTCAGGTCTGTTACGGTTTTCTCCAGGGGATATATTGGATTATCGGTATAATACCTGGAGCCCAGCAAGCCTTTTTCTTCTCCGGATACGGTCATAAATACAATGCTGCGGCGAGGGCCATAACCTGCTTTTTTAGCTTTCATAAAAGCCGCTGCAATTTCAATCACCGCAGAGGTACCGGAACCATCATCATCCGCACCATAGTATACTTTACCATCATGCACGCCCAGGTGATCATAGTGCGCAGTAATGAAAAGCACTTCTTCTTTTTTGTCGGCCCCTTCCAGGTATCCCAGCACGTTGCTGGTTTTCATATCATTTACCCCTTTGGCAAACCGGATCGTCACCTTATTGGCTGCCGCCTGATGATCCGGCTGTAACTGCTTGTTTACTTCCTTGCCCATGATCGCAGCTGCCAGCCGGGAGGAAACAAAATAGATATTCAGTTTAGATTCGGTGGGGTCATCTGAAGCTGTGTAGATACCGGACCTTTTGATGCGTTCGCTTACCGCTCCCATCCTGGCCAGGCTTTCACTGATCACCAGCACTGCTTTGGCCCCTTGGCTGACTGCCTGTGCGGCCTTTTTTTCCACAGAGGCCCATTCGGATCCCTGTCTGGTGCCGGACAGCAGGAAAGCAGTATCCCCCTTGCGCGGTTCTCCTTGTTGCAGGAGCACTACTTTACCCTTTACATCCAGTCCCTTGTAATCATCGTAGTTCCCTGTACTAATCCCGTATCCTGCATATATTACCTGGGCATTGCTGAGCTCTTCTGAGCGGTTATCCTTTACGCTGGCATAGTAGTCTTTCCCAAACTCGAATACCTCCTCTGCCACTGTAATGGTACTGCTGGTGAGGGTATCCTGGTAGAGTGAATAGAATTGTTCCCAGCTGCCTTTAGCACCTGGTTTCAGGCCCATTTGCTTAAACTGGTCTGCTATATATGCCGCAGCTTTATATTGCCCTTCCGTAGCTGTTTCCCGTCCCTGCATTTCTTCTCCGGCAATAACGTACAGTTGTTTCTTTACTCCTTCCGCATTGATGCCTTCTCCGAATTGGCGTTCTGCGCCAGTCCTGTTGACTACAGGCGCTGCTTTTTTCTTTTTGACTGTCTGCCCATTGACCGTAATAGCGGCTAACAGGCCTAAGCTAATGAGTGAAAATACCTTCATAATGATTGATTAAAGATGAATCCTGTTGTTGTTACCCACAGTAAGGTGAAAATAACCGGAGTTACCTTCTTCTGGCCGCAGTAATAAAAAAACCGGGGATAACATATTCCCGGTTTATATTATTTAGATTTTATTGTCTTTTGTTGGCTAACAGGTACGTACCTGTAGCTTTGCAGTACTTATAAAACAGGGCTGCAATATTACAAGCAGGCCATTTTACGTACCCTGTCTTCATGGCGGCCGCCTTCAAAAGGCGTATTCATGAATACATCTACCATTTGCTGGGCTACTGCCACATCCACAAATCTGGCAGGGATACAAAGCACATTGGCTTCATTATGAGAGCGTGCCAGCCTGGCCAGTTCTTCGCCCCAGCAAATAGCTGCGCGGATACCCTGGTGTTTATTGGCCGTAATCGCCACCCCATTCGCACTACCGCAAATGAGTATGCCAAAAGAAGCCGCTTCCCTTTCCACCGCTGTAGCTACCGGGTGTGCATAATCAGGATAATCTACCGAATCTTTGGAATGTGTACCCATGTCTTTTACCTGAAGGCCTTTGCTTTCGAGGTAAGAAATGATTTCTTCCTTATACTCAAACCCTGCGTGATCTGATCCGATTGCTACCGGCAATGCGGGATTAAAAATTGCTTCCATGATAAAAAGGTTTATAGTTGCCGGGGGCAGGTATTTCACCAGCCCCGTTTACCAGTGTAATTCAGCTATTAAGACCACTCCTGTACTTCCTGTGTTGCGCCCTCTGCTGCCAGTTTCTTTTTGAGTGTTCTTTTGGATATAAAGATACTGATTTCATACAGCAAATACAGCGGTGTAAACACGAGCAGCTGATCTACGATATCCGGAGGGGTAATTACCGCTGCGAGTATCAGGATCACCACAATAGCATGCCTTCTGTACGCCCGCATAAAAGCGGGCGTTAAAATGCCGATTTTGGTAAGAAACAGTACCAGGATAGGTAATTCAAACAAAATCCCCATCCCCAATATGATCTGGGTCATTAACCCGAGGTAATCGTCTATAAAAAACTGGTTTACTGCTTTTTCTGTTACGGTATACCCAGCCAGGAAGTTGATGGTAAAAGGCGCCATCAGAAAGTAGGCGAATCCTATACCGAGGAAAAACTGAAAAGACACCCAAAAGATAATTCCCCGGGCATTTACCAGTTCTTTTTCCTTTAATGCAGGCTTAATAAAGCGCCACAGCTCATAGATGATATACGGGAAGGCGCATACCAATCCAATGATAAAAGCGAGCTTAAATTGCAGCATAATCTGCCCTACCATCTTTGCATTCAGGAACTGCACTTTTACCGGTGTAATACAAAGGGAATCGCCCATTCCTACCCAGTGACTCAGGTTACACAAAATCCTGTAGGAAGGGAAATCCGGGTTGGTAGGTCCGAATATCACAGCATCAAGGATTTCATTCGTGTACACAAACCCAAACACGCTGAACGCTACAATGGCTAACGCAGATCTGATAATATGCCACCTGAGGTCTTCCAGGTGGTCAAAGAAAGACATCTCAGCCTTATCGTTATTATTCTTGAAAATTTTCTTAAACATGTTTCTAAGGTCCAGCTGTGTTGAATACAATTACCCTTTTCAGGAGCACAAATATAGCAGATGAGTACAACAAATAACAGTGTAAATAAAGGGTTTTAATACTCTTTTAAGATTAGCGGAGACAAGGGGGTGTTTTTTTATATGGTTATGTACGGAGAAAAGCGCTATTACGGCTGTTTAGCGTCATAAAAAGCTTTATTGCAAAAAAGTGACGGCTGGAAGAAGAAACGATCGGTAAATGCAGGGGGGCTTGAAGCAGGGCCCCAAAAAGTGACCGTGTAAGCAATAACTGGTGGTATATGAAGAGCGCTTGAAGCAGGTCCCCAAAAAGTGACTGTGTAAGCAATAACTGGTGGTACATGAAGAGCGCTTGAAGCAGGTACCCAAAAAAGAGAATGAAAACAGCAACTATGGGTGAAAAAGAGAAGATGAAGTAGGGCCAAAAAAAGAGCCAGCCCGAGAAGAATCAAGAGCCGGCCTTTCATCCATTGTTTGTTAACCCCAAAAAAGTTGAATTCGAGAATGTCTTTGGCTTCCAGATCAGTGACTTACCTAATTGATGGCAAGCTTTCAGGATAAGTTGCGTTTCTGGTCGCTTTTATTTTATAATACAAAAATAACAAGAATTATGGTATAATCAATGTTGTAACAAATTTTTTTACATGCTTTTAACAAAAATCAAATCATTGTGTTACATCATCAGAAGCAAATGTATTAAATCTGTACTAATTTCCTACTACTTTTTTTTAAAAGGTGGGAATAGCTGAAAATTTCATCAACCTCTACATAATATTACAAAAAGCTGACTAAAGATTCCTATCAGACCTTTAGTTGATATACCGTAATGTCAAAAGTAAGGTTTTTATCTATACCAAAATCTTCATTTTTACCATTTCTATGCGCGTATCGGTCACATTTAGTATATCAAACTCATAATCATCAATAATGATGCGCTCTTTCAGCTTAGGAATTGTTTCATGATGATTGATAATATACCCGGAAAGTGTTTCGCTTTCGTCTTCGGGGAAGTCAAAACCATATCTTTCATTCAGATAATCCAGTTCCAGGCGGCCGGCAAAAATATATTCCTTCTCGGCTATCTGTTTTTCAACAAATTCTTCTTCATCATGTTCATCCTTAATATCTCCAAAGATTTCTTCCAGCACATCTTCTATGGTTACAATGCCTGCTGTTCCACCAAATTCATCTACTACCCAGGCAATACTTTTACGCTCTTTATTGAACTTGCTCAGCAGGTCAATAGCGCTCATGGTTTCCGGTACGGCCAGAATAGGGTGAATAATAGCGTTGATATCTTTCGGGGCCTTAAACATATCCAGCTGGTGGATATAGCCCAGAATGTTATCTATGCTCTGTTCGTAGATAATGATCTTAGACAGCTTGGTGTCCATAAACTTCTGTCTGGCATCTGCAATCGGGCTTTTCATCTCCAGGGCTTCAATTTCCTTGCGGGGAATCAGGCATCCTCTGATTTTAACATGTGCCAGTGACAATGCGTTTTCAAAAAGCTCCGTATTCAGGTCCTGCCCTTCAGAAAAATGCTGCTGGGATTGTTTGATAAAATGTTCCACATCTACGCGGGTAAATGCTTCACGGGACTCTGAAATACGTACGTTGAAAAGGTATTTAAGTATCCATTCGGAAATGGAAGCAAACAGGTTACCGATTACGTACAGTGGTTTTGCTATTACAGAAATGGGCAGCGCAAAAAAGCTCAGCAGGCTTTCCGGCCTGGAGCGGAAGATGGCTCTCGGGATAAAAAAGCCCAGGAATAACAGCAGCATACTGGCCAGCATTACTTCCAGAAACATCAGTAAGGGCATGGCCGAAGCACTTTCCGTTTTGGGCAATAGCCGTTCCCAGAGTGGCTGAAAAATGCCCGCAATCATAATACTGTATATCACAATCACGATGGAAAGTCCAATCAGGCTGGTGGTAAGAAAACGGGCGGGGTTTTCATTGAAGCTGGCTAAAATTTTACCAGTAGCCCTCCCCTGCTTCTTTTTAAGCTCAATACTCAGCTTGTTCACATTAGCGAATGCTGTTTCTATACCGGCAAAAAAACCAGCCAGCAGCAACAGGAAAGCAAGAATAATAATAGAATAACCGTCCATTGAAACAAAGATATATAAAATTGATCCACGGCCCTCCCTACTCACTGTCACCTGCCGGGGTTAGCAGCCGGGGACTATCTTCCGCATTACCGTATTGAAGATACGCTATCAGTTTAAAACTTGAACTGCTTGTATGAAAAATTATTGCGCCCTTGTCGCAGTACATGCATATAGCTGTATATCAGCTATTTAAGAAATCTGTTACCAACTTTTTTACGGCAGCATAAGCCACTTCCAGCTCATCATTTACCACAGTCTGATCAAATTCATCCGCAAAATTAAGTTCATAACGGGCTTTCCCCAGTCTTTCTTCCAGGGATGCCTGGGTTTCGGTACCACGATCACTCAAACGCTCGCGCAGGGCTTCAATAGAAGGGGGTTTAATAAAGATGGTCAAGGCACTTTCGTGGTACTTTTCTTTAATAGACAGGGCCCCCTTTACATCGATATCTATCATGGGTACCTGTTGGTTATCCCAGATACGTTTCAGCTCGCTTTTAAGGGTACCGTAATACTTCCCGGCGTACACCATCTCATATTCCGCAAAAGCATGTGCTTCAATTTTCTGATGAAAATCTTCTGCTGTAAGGAAATAATAATCCTTTCCATCTACTTCATTAGCACGGGGAGTACGGGTACTGGCTGAAATTGAAAATGCCAGCCGGGGCAATTCAGACAACAATCTTTTTACTATAGTGGTTTTACCCGCCCCGGAAGGCGCAGTAATAATGATGAGCTTGTTCATTAGCGGTTAGCTTTTAGCTATTAGCCGTTAGCCAGGTAGTTCTTTATTTGTTAATGAGCGGTATACAGCAGTTAGCTTTTAGCTATTAGCCGTTAGCCAGGTAGTTCGCCATTTGTTAGTGAGCGGTGAGCTTTTAACAGAAATGCCTGAACAGCAAATGCTAAAAGCTAATTGCTAAAAGCTAACAGCTCGCTACTATACTCTCTTAATATCCGCTCCCAGTTTTCTCAGGCGGTCGTCAATATATTGATAACCACGATCTATCTGGTCAATATTCTGAATAGTGCTTTTTCCTTCAGCGCTCAAGGCAGCGATCAGTAAGGAAACACCGGCGCGTATATCGGGCGATGACATGGTAATACCACGCAGCTGGTGCTGGCGGGCCAATCCGATCACTACAGCCCGGTGGGGGTCGCAGAGTACGATCTGTGCACCCATATCAATCAGTTTATCCACGAAGAACAAACGGCTTTCAAACATTTTCTGGTGGATCATCACGCTGCCTTTGGCCTGTGTAGCCACTACCAGTACAATACTGAGCAGGTCGGGGGTAAACCCTGGCCAGGGATGATCTGAGATGGTCAGGATGGAGCCGTCCAGGAAGGTTTGTATTTCGTAGGAGTCCTGGGAAGGAATATAGATATCATTACCCCGGAATTCCATTTGGATGCCCAGCTGGCTGAACTTCTCCGGGATGATACCCAGGTGTTCCACACCGGCATTTTTGATAGTGATTTCGCTTTGCGTCATGGCGGCCAATCCGATGAAAGAACCGATTTCTATCATATCGGGCAGCATGCTATGCTGGCAACCTTTGAGGGAAGTCACCCCTTCAATGGTGAGCAGGTTGGAGCCTACCCCGCTGATCCGTGCCCCCATGCTGTTCAGCATTTTACACAGTTGCTGGGTATATGGTTCACAGGCAGCATTATAGATGGTAGTGGTACCGGTAGCTAATACAGCTGCCATGATGATGTTGGCAGTACCAGTTACGGAGGGTTCGTCCAGGAGCATGTAAGTGCCTTTCAGCCCGGTTGTTTCCAGCCGGAAGAAATTATCATCCGCATCATAGACGAATTTTGCACCCAGCTTTTCAAAACCAATGATGTGGGTATCGAGGCGGCGGCGGCCGATTTTATCGCCTCCGGGTTTGGGAATATAGGCTTCTCCAAACCTGGCCAGTAACGGGCCTGCAATCATTACAGAACCTCTCAGCCTGCCGGATTTCTTTTTAAATTCGGGGCTTTGCAAATATTTCAGATCAATATTATCTGCCTGGAATTCGCAGACATCTCTGCTTATCCGGTTCACCTTCACACCGGTGTCGCCCAGTAATTCGATCAGCAGATTTACGTCTACAATATCCGGGATATTGCTGATGACCACTTTTTCGGGGGTCAGCAATACGGCACTGATAATCTGTAAAGCTTCGTTTTTGGCACCTTGGGGCGTAATTTCCCCCTTCAGGCGGTTGCCCCCTCTTACTTCAAAAGCGCTGCTCACTTATTCCTGTTTTTGTTGTTGTATTTGTTACTATGCTTATTGCTGTTATTATCCCTTTTTCCACCGCCGTTATTATCGCGCTTGAATTTGTTCTGCTGGAAAGTTTTGCGTTTGGGGCGGAAATGTTCTCCGCTGGCACCGAAGCCGGGAGTAGGCGTATGCGTAGCATGTGCAGCAGTACCGCCTCCACCGGGATGATATTCCAATGCACCATTGCTGATGGCTAACAATTCACCTTTGATGGCATCATCATGAACACTTTCTTTATGCCAGTTGCCATAAGCCAGTTTCATATAGTTGCCTATACATTGGGTAAAGCCTTCTTTTTTTTCAGGGCTTTCTTCTTCCAATGCTTTATTGATCACCATTTCCAGGTTTTTTCCAAAGTGCCTGTTTTTAGGGTATTTTTTAGGGTAAGGCAGTTTAT
Organism: Chitinophaga sp. H8; assembly: GCF_040567655.1. Classification (NCBI taxonomy): domain Bacteria; kingdom Pseudomonadati; phylum Bacteroidota; class Chitinophagia; order Chitinophagales; family Chitinophagaceae; genus Chitinophaga; species Chitinophaga defluvii. Next base: position 569,542 of record NZ_JBEXAC010000002.1, read on the forward strand.
CAGGTTTGGTACGGAGGGTTTCCTCTGTTGGAATGGGGTAAGGAGATTCCACGTTCAGGGTGAATCCGGAAATCAAAAACAGGTGGTCCCACAGTTTATGCCTGAAATCTTCCACATTCCTCAGGTGAGGGTTCAACGTACCCATCAGCTCAATGACAGCCATGGCATTACGTTGACGTTCTTCAGGATCTTCTATCGTCAGCAGATATTCTACCATCTTCTGGATATTCCTCCCATACTCTTTCATTATCAAGTAATTACGAGTGGTATTGTATTCCATTATTTTAATTTAAAGCTATATACTTTTTGTTGTCTGGTTTATTTTACGCGAAGAAACAAAGCCGGCAGTTTATGGAGAACATTCTTCTTGCCTTGAACTTGGTGTAAGCGGTTACCTCAATGGAGCGGTAAAAGCTATATGCAAACTTAATAAAAAATAGTCAATTAATATTTGCGTCTATTCCCCCATTGCCAGCCTGCCCCAGTTGTCGAGTTCTGCCGCTGTCCATAATTCGGGGAAGAAGATGATGCGCTTGTTTTTAGGAGGCAGGTACTGTTGCCAGTTGGTACCTCCGGTAGCAGCGATATCTTCCGGTTTTTTGTGCAGGTAGCGCACAGCAGATTTGTAATGCATCAGTGGCCACCTTACGTTGATGTTAAGATCATATTCTTTCAGCAGTGGCAGTACTTCCTGTTGTTCGGCTGGCGGCAACTGCTGATAACGTTGCTGCATATTGCAGTCTTTATACCGGGAGGCCAGTTCCAGGAAAGCGGGCATATATTTCATTTCAAACTGGCGCAGGGTAAGGGTTTTCTTACCGGTAGCCAGTTCCGTGGCCCCACTTCTCCAGTAGATATTTTCCAGTAATATTTTCAGGTCGGCCGTATTGATCGTCTGGCGTTGTTGTTCATATACCAGGTTGACCAGGCTGGTAGAGCAAATTTCCACCATACGGAATTGTCCGCTCTGAAATCCGCTGGCGGGCAGCAATGCCATTCTGAATTGCAGGAATTGCTGTTTATCCATACCGTCTACCATGATTTCAAAAGAATGTACCAGGTTGCGGAAGTAGTTATTAATGCGCCGGATCTGGGTTTTGAAGATGTCGGCCGTTAATACCGGTGCATGGCAGATTTGTTCAATAGCCTGCAGGGACAGTTTGAAATACAGTTCTGTGATCTGATGATAAATGATGAAAATGTTTTCATCAGGAAATGGCGTACGGGGGTGCTGCAGGTTAAGCAAAACATCCAGTTGGATATAATCCCAGTAAGTAAGATAATCTGCATACAGCAGGCCATCCAGGTATGAGGACAGGTCCTGTCCCATCGCCGAATATTTTTCTTCCAGCCGTTTTATCTTTTCGGCAATTTCAGGTGTAACCATAAACAAGATTACGTCATTTCTTTATTCATTCCGCAGATGCAGGCATCCTGGTATAAATAAAAGGCTGGAAGACGGATAGCAGCAGCCGGAAGTTATTCTACCACGTTAATGGTACGATAGAAACTCTCTTCCAGAGAAATCAGGGTTTCGGTTCTTTCAATACCCTTGATTTTCTGCAATTCATCATGCAGGATACGTCTGAGCTGGGTAATATCTTTACAGATAATCTCAGCAAACATGCTGTAGCTGCCGGTAGTATAATTAAGGCGTACCATTTCCGGTATTTTCCTTAATTCTTTAGCTACGGTGTCATACATGGAGCTTTTTTCGAGATAAATCCCAATAAAGGCAATTACATCATAGCCAATCATTTTTAAATCCACATGTAATTTTGTACCTTTAACTATACCCAATTCCTGGAGTTTCTTCATCCTTACATGGATAGTACCACCGGAAACAAAGAGCTTCTTACCAAGATCGGCATATGAGATTTCAGCATTATGCATCATTTCGCTGATTATCTGTAAATCCAGTTTGTCAATATTCAAATTGTGACTCATTTTTACAATTTGTTTTTGATGGTTTTAAAGTTATATGCAAATATTTAAAAAAAATCGAAATTTCAAAAATTTTTCTTAAAAAATTTGCAAGAAATACCCCGTATCTTTAGATTTGCATCATAATCAGTATTGAAAACGATTAATCAGGCAGCAAATTAAGCTTTACTTCTTGTGTTTTTGGATTCAACTGATCAAAATTTGATACTGTGGGATGATGGAATTGGCAGACATGCCCTCTTGTCTCGGGGGTGGGGAGTCCAGGATAAACATAGCATAATGGGTTGACCACTAATCTTATTTGTGCTAAGGCTAACTGCCCCGTGAAGGTTCGAATCCTTCTCCTACAGCTAAAAAAGGCGCTTAGATCTTCGGATTCAGGCGCCTTTTTCTTTTTAGCTATTAGCTGTTAGCTCAATGTAGCGGGTAAAAAGCGATTAGCCATTAGCTGAATGCAGCGAGCGATTAGAATAGGTTAAAATTGTATCAGGTTACTATTTTTATCATCCCCTGTTTTATAGCCTTTTATGCTCTATCTATGCTTTAACTATGCTCTAACTATGCTTTAACCATGCTCTGACCATGCCTCAAAACAGCTTTTAGCTGAATACAGGGAGTATTTAAAGTAGGAGTGCCTATACTTTTTAAACACTTCTACCATACTCTACTATAGCGTAACCCTACTTATACCCTTTAGCACCTTTACCATACTTCCCTCCCATTTTTACTTACAGGCCCCCAGCCCTCCATTCGCTGCATTTAAGCTAATAGCTAACTGCTAACTGCTAATCGCTCTTTCCACGCTGCATTTAAGCTAAAGGCTAATAGCTAACAGCTCTTTTATACCACAAAGGCTCCTAGTTAAAAGCTATATAAAAGCTTACTTTTGCACCTCATGGGACAGAATAAATTACAACGTTTTGCAGAGATTGCCACTTTCCCCAATGTGCTTATATATCCGGAGGGGATGCAAGGCAAGTGGCACCATCATTTTAAAAACACACATCCTGTTACGCTGGAACTTGCTTGTGGAAAAGGAGATTATACCCTGGGGCTGGCGCGCATTTTTCCTGACAGGAACTTTATAGGGGTAGATCTGAAGGGCAACCGTATCTGGAAAGGAGCGAAGACAGCCCTGGAAACACCGCTTCCCAACGTGGCATTTTTACGGACCCAGATAGATAAGCTGGACAATTATTTTGCGGCCGGAGAGATTGAGGAAATATGGATTACTTTTCCGGACCCGTTTTTGCGTAATTCAAAAGCTAAGAAAAGATTAACGCATCCCAAATTCCTGCAGTTGTATCAGCCACTGCTGGCCAAGGGAGCTACGATCAATCTGAAAACGGATTCTCCGGAATTGTATGCATTTACCCTGGAAGCAATAGCTGCCAGCGGATGTACGTTAATAGAAAACGTTCCAGATGTGTATGCGTTGCCGGAAGTGCCTCCATTGTTGCAGATCCAGACCTTTTATGAAGGGATGCACCTGGCCGACAGACGTACCATTCGTTTTATCAAATTTTCACTGCCATCCGTGCCACTTGACTGGCGCAGCATAAAACTGCCTTCTGATGAAGTCACCGCTGATAGAGGGGATTGATTTTTATTACAACGGTGATGGCTATATGGTATTTACCGAAAAATATCATCTTGACAGGGGGCATTGCTGTGGCAATGGCTGTAAACATTGTCCTTTTGAATATGAAAAAGTACCCGCAGAAAAAAGAGAAAAACTCCTTGCCAGGCGAAGAGAAGAACAGCAGTGAGGCAGCAAAGCCCGCTTCTTTTTTTGAGGTAGTATACAAGCTGGTAAGAAAAGTACCCAAAGGGAGGGTCACCACTTATGGCGCCATAGCAGAAGCTGCCGGCATACGTCTGAGTGCCCGTATGGTAGGATGGGCCATGAATGGTGCAGGCAGGGTACGCCCCGCGGTACCTGCACACCGGGTGGTAAACCGTAATGGCATGCTGAGTGGTAAACAGCATTTTGCTACCCCCACCCTGATGGAGGAACTGCTGGCCCAGGAAGGCATTATTGTAAAGAATGATAAAATAGAAAATTTTAAAGCGGTATATTGGGAACCAGGAAGCCCCAAAACCAAAAGTAAAAAGTGATACTGCGTATTGTTTTCCTGTTTTCACCTTTTCACCCCTAAATTTGCAGCATGTCTATTCTTAAATTAAAGCTAGACCAGGACCAGTTGGTGGAAGACTTTTTTGATTCCACCCATTTGATAGGTATTGTGTCTACTGCCAGGGATTACCAGGTATGCTGGCAAATAAACAGGCATTTGTTCTGCGACTTCCGCGTTAATAATTCATTGGAAATCAGACTTACTAAAAGTAACCGCTCCTTTCATTTTACCGTATTTGAATTTCTGGAGCCTACCAACTCCGTTTCTCATTATCTGTATAACAATCACTGCCAGGCCGAGTTTTTATTGCCAGAGCTAAAGAACATTGATTATTTGTGGATGGTCAAGGGTGATTATTACCAATTACAGGATGTGAGAAAATTAATCGAGCAATTACGGGGTGTGGGGGTTGTACAATTAGTATCTTTATTGGATATTAGAGAAATCAAGAATAAGATGAATCTTATTTTTTAGGATAGGCCAACGATTCAACAGACAGGAATACAATTGATAATTACCAAAATCACCCGATGAGCCCCCGGTTCATATGCAAAATAATAATATGTGGACAAACGAAAACAATCAGCTTCACCGCTCTTTTCAGTTTAAAGATTTCAGGGAAGCATTTGCGTTTATGACCCGTGTAGCATTAACCGCTGAAAAAATGGATCATCATCCGTACTGGACCAATGTATACAATAAGGTAGATATTTATCTGAACACACACGATGCCGGCAATATAGTTACTGCAAAAGATCACGCATTGGCCAAAGCAATAGATGATTTGTTATAAAAATTTATGCACTACACAGTGAAGCGCATTTGCTTAATGCTGCTATTGTGCTGTTATTTCATAGGAACATTTGCTCAGATACAGGCGGAAGACACCCTGGCGATTGACCTGGGAGCTGCACCTGATAAGCTTGATGTAAGGCCCTATATATATAGCCTGGAAGATAACGGCAAACAGTTAACGGTAGCACAATTATCCCAACTTGCTTTTACAAAAAACAGCCAGTTGTTTCATCAGCAGAAAAAGAGTAACAGCAGTACCCATAACTGCTGGTTAAAGCTGCACGTAAAAAACACAGGGAATAAAGACACCAGCCTGATCTTCTTCACCGGCTGGCATGATTACCTTTACTGGTATGTACAATCAGGGAAGGATTGGCAACTATTAACGCAAACGGGGCTGATCCTCGATAATGGTGGTGTGGAAAGATGGGAACGTTTTGGTTTGCCTTTAACAGTGCCGGCCGGACAAACCCGCACCTTTCTCTTACATATCATTAATAAATCCTACAACGAAAATGCATTGATGCCAGTGCTGCTCAATACGCCTGAATATATAAAATTCCGTAACGAGCAGCTGAATCATTACCGTAAGGAAGCGATTGTCATCTTTGTATTGCTGGGGATGCTCCTGGTATTTATGAGCATTTCCATTATCAACTATATCCAGCTGCCGGACCGGTCTTATCTGTATTTTGCAGCATACATACTGGGCCTGATCATCTTTTTTGCATTACGGCTGGAAAACAAGCCTTACCAGATTTCTTTTTTTTACCGATGGCCGTTATTTAAATACTATTGGGATATTCCGGCACTGTTATTTTGTTTTTACCTCACCTATCTTCTTTTTGGTAATGCCTTTTTAAACCTGAAAGAGCGATACCCTTTCATGGAAAGGGCATTTACCTGGGTAGCCATTACCGTAGCGGGGCTTATTGCAGTATGTATTTTCAGTATACACCAGGGACAGTACCAGATACCCGTCATTATTTACAGCTATGTATACTTTGGCACCCTGCTGCCATTGCTCGCAGTATTTGTGGCACTGGCGCGACGTTCCCGCCATCACCCGCTGGTACGCTTTTTCCTCTTCGGTTCCCTTTGTCTGTACCTGGCCTGCTTCGGCTCTTTCTTATTGCATTTAGGGCCACTGGGTTTGGAAAGTGCGCTGGGCGAGCTGGCCTCTCCCACTATGTTACTGATATTAGGTGTACTACTGCAGGCCATGTTCTTTTTAGCTGGTCTTAGTTATCGTAATAAACTGGTACACCATGAAAGAACCAGGACACAGGAATTACTCATCAAACAGCTGAACAAAAACAAAGAGCTGCAACATAAGCTCAATGAACAACTGGAAGAGCTGGTGAAAGAACAAACCACTGAAATATTACGTAAGAAACAGGAGCTGGAAGAGCAACGCAAAATACAACTGGAGATTGAGTATGATAAAAAACTGACGGAAATTGAGCTAAAGGCGATCCGGGCACAGATTAACCCGCACTTCATTTTCAACTGCCTGAATTCTATTCAGCTGTTTGTGATGCAGCGGGATTATGAGTATGCACAGAAATATCTTTCTGACTTTTCCTATCTCATCCGCAAAACACTGGATTTTTCCCGGCGCAATTTTATTTCCCTTGCAGATGAGATCATGTATCTGAATACTTATCTGGGGCTGGAAAAGATGCGTTTTGAAAACAAGATGGAATATGAAATTATTGTAGATCCAGCCATTGCTACGGCAGAGCTGGAAATTCCTGCGATGCTGCTGCAGCCATATGTAGAAAATGCCGTAAAACATGGGATGACCAACCCCAGTCAGCCTATCGGCCAGTTACACATCAAATTCAACCAGGTAGCCTCTGATATGCTGGAATGTATCATTGAAGACAATGGGATAGGCATTGCACAATCCAAAGCCTTACGTACACTACCTAAACATCATCAGTCGTCCGGTATGGAAATCAGCTTTAACCGGGCAGAATTACTGAACAAAATGTACAATACAGGTATCCATATAGAAATTATAGACAAATCGGGCCATAACTTCACAGAAAGTGGTACTATTGTAAAGATTTTAATTCCACAGCTATAGCCAGCACCCCTTTTCCTTATATACGTTTATGATAAAAGCAATTATTATAGATGACGAAAGAAACAGCCGCGATATAATAGCCCTGATGCTAGAAAAATATTGCCCCGAAGTAGAGATCACGGCTACTGCGTCTGACTGTGTGGATGGTATTGAAAAGATCCGGGAACACCAGCCCCAACTGGTTTTTCTTGACCTGGAAATGCCTGATGGTACAGGCTTCGATGTATTAATTGGCACCCAGAAAGAAATACCTTTTGAAGCAGTGTTTGTAACTGCTTTTGAAAAACGGTTCCTGCATACCATCCGGTTCAGCGAAGTAGAGCTTATCCTCAAACCTATTGATAAGGAAAGCCTGCTGCAGGCTGTGAACACGATCTCTGCACGTATTCATAATAATACCAGCAAACATCGTTATCAGGTATTGCTGGACAATTTCAACAAGGGGAAAAATGCTTCCTGGCAGTTACTGATCCCAGCCGATAACGGGCAGGAGGTAACGGTACCGCTGCCCGCTATTGAGTACCTGGAAGCCAACCTGGAGAAATGCACGTTTAACCTGGATAGCGGCGCCGTGATCCATGCCGAACGCCCCTTCCGGTATTATGCCGACCTGTTTACCCCACTTCGCTTTTACCAGGTTAATAATATGCAGATGATACAATTATCCCATATCAGTCATATTGCCAATGATACGGGTAAAATTGTGCTCAAAAGCGGTACTGCACTGGAAACTACAGAACGGCGCAAGAAGGATTTGCTGAGTAAATTATAATGAAATACCCCACCCTTTTAAAATATTACTAATTTTTCCAGCCCCATTTTTAAAATCATTCAATTTCCTGCTACTTTCCCGGCAGGTTGTTCCGGAACAAGCCTTCTTTTTCATAAGTTCTTCATTTATATGGAAGTATAAAATCATCTTGTATAAAAAAAGTTGGCTCGCATATCATTTTGTATGTACTTTTGACTCTCCTAACGAATTAGTCAGATCGTCAGGTAAGTATTAAAATCCAACATCTATGGCAGAACCGGATCATAAGAAAATAATGATACTGGAAGCAGCATTAAAGCGTTTTAAGCGCTTTGGGCTGTCTAAAACTACCATGGAAGAAATAGCCAGGGACCTGGATATTTCAAAAGGCTCTTTGTATTACTATTTTACGGATAAGGAATCCATTTATGTGGCCGTGGTGGAAAACATCATTGCAACCTGTTTTCAGGATATGTCGCAATACCTGGAGCAAGACGTGACCATTCTGCAGATTATGGATAAATACCTGGCATTGAAGGAAAAAATGCTGCTGGAGTACCATTTTCTTTTTGGCATTAATGAATGGATAAAAGAAACGCCTTCCACTTTTATGCGGCAGGTGATTGAGCTATTACAGGATGTGGAAATATCCTTTCTGTCGGCCTGGATCCGCAAGGGCATCGCTACCGGAGAATTATCAGACAAGTATGATCCTGACACTACGGCTCCCCTGCTGGTACATGTACTGTTCGGGCTGTGGGTAGTATGGTGCAAATGGCAGGCATCCGGTTTTGATCCTTATGATAGTAAACAGCTTAAACTGTTTATGGAAAGAGAAAAACAGGTACTGATTATATTTTTTAATGGCTTACGATATCAACCAACTTTTTAACATCTGAATGGCTTTAAGTAGTATGTAGAACCAAAGAACAAGCGAACAGTTTTAATGAATATTAAATTTGACGAAAGATGAAAAAGTTGATTGTTATGACCGCACTGGCACTGTTTGGTGCACAGTTTGCAAAAGCTCAGTTTTCAAAAGGTGATGTATTATTAGGTGGTAATCTGAATGTATCTACTTCTTCCAATAAAGTAGATGGCGCAGATAAAAAAGCAACTGCTACCAGTTTTGGCATCAGCCCTAAAGTGGGTGTAGCATTGAATGAAACCTGGATGATCGGTGTTTTTGCTGAAACCAGATTTGGTTCTTCCAAAGATGTACTGGATGTAAAAACCAAGACTACTGCTATTACACCAGGTGTATTTGTTCGTAACTACCACATGATAGGCAACAGTAATTTTGCTTTCTTTGGTGAAGCAAATGCAGCTTATAACTACGAGCAGAACAAAAAAGCCGACAAGAAGATCAATGATGTAAATGGTTTCAAAGTAGCCGTTGCACCTGGTATCAGCTACTTCATTACCAAGAAATTCATGGTAGAAGGTATGTTTGGCGGTATCAGCTATGCTTATGATGTAACTAAGGCTGCTGACGGTGGCGCTAAAGTTAAAGGCAGCAATTTCAACTTTGATTTCCCTAAAGAATTCAAAGTGGGTGTAAACTTTATCTTCTAATCAGGAAATTTTTACACAACTAATAGTTTAAAAAAGCACTGCGTACAGCAGTGCTTTTTTTATTTCCACCCCAACCAGATCAGGTATCCCTCCAGCAGTTCACATAAGGTTTGTGCGCCCTGACACGACCACTATTCTCCTCATAATCAGCTTATTACAGTTATTTCACAAAGTTGGCAGTATTTTGGCATTAACTAATTAAATGAATTAAATATCATGTATATGCGAACACGAGACAACTGTATCATCCTGACAGCTTTAATAACCGGGATATTTCTGAGTGGATGTGTAAGTACGCATCAAGGAGGAAACCCTCATGGTATGCCGCCCGGGCAGGCAAAAAAAGTATATGGCACTAAATCAGCCAAACCATTTGCACCAGGTCAACAGAAGAAAGTAAAAAATTACAACGATTATAATGACTAATAAAAAAAGCCAGACAGTGTCTGGCTTTTTTTATTAAATATTGCACATCACTTACTTAGTGATTCATGGAAATCAGGAATTCTTCATTGCTCTTTGTACCACGCATATGCTGCAGCATAAAGTTCATAGACTCTTCCGTATTCATATCACCCAGGTGATTCCGGAGGATATGCAGCCTTTTCAGGGTATCTCTGTCTACCAGCAGATCATCACGACGGGTAGAGGATGCAGATACATCAATAGCCGGGAATATACGTCTGTTAGCCAGCTTGCGATCCAGCAGGAGCTCCATGTTACCGGTACCTTTAAACTCTTCAAAGATCACCTCATCCATTTTGGAACCGGTATCTATCAAAGCAGTAGCCAGGATGGTTAAGGAACCACCATGTTCTATCTTACGGGCAGCCCCAAAGAACTGTTTTGGTTTTTGCATGGCATTAGCTTCCACACCACCACTCAACACTTTACCGGAGGCAGGTGCCACGGTATTATGTGCTCTTGCCAAACGGGTGATAGAGTCGAGCAGGATAACTACATCATGGCCGCATTCTACCAAACGTTTTGCTTTTTGCAGCGCGATAGCAGAAACCTTTACGTGTTTTTCAGCTGGTTCATCAAACGTAGAAGCAATTACTTCCGCTTTTACGCTACGTTCCATATCAGTTACCTCTTCCGGGCGTTCATCAATCAGTACTACCATCAGGTATATTTCCGGGTGGTTGGTAGCAATTGCGTTGGCCACTTCTTTCAGCAACATGGTTTTACCCACTTTAGGCTGCGCTACGATCAGACCACGCTGGCCTTTACCGATAGGGGTAAAAAGGTCCATGATACGGGTAGAGTAGTTATTGGAAGCGGTAGTTAATCTTAATTTTTCGAAAGGGAACAGCGGTGTCAGATAATCGAACGGAACACGGTCGCGCACTTCATCCGGCTGTTTGTTATTAATCGTTTCCACTTTCAGTAAAGCGAAATACTTTTCACCTTCTTTAGGTGGGCGTACTGCCCCTTTTACCGTATCTCCAGTTTTAAGACCAAACAATTTGATCTGAGAGGGAGAAACGTAAATATCGTCCGGGGAACTGAGATAGTTATAGTCAGAAGAGCGGAGGAAACCATATCCATCAGGCATCATTTCCAATACACCTTCGCTGACAATTATACCATCAAATTCTATATTAAAAGCGGGTTCTTTTTTAGGGAAGCGGGGTTTTTGTGTTGGGATTACCGGTTCTTCAGGCAATACAAAATCATCATCATCATCGTCTTCTTCCTCTTCCTCTGCTACTACTGCCGCTTCCGGCTCTTCATCTTCTGTAAATGATGGTAATACAATATCATCATCATCATCGAAAGTAAGGGAAGGGATACTATCCAGGTCTATATCAAAGTCTTTTGCTTTGGGTTTAGGAGCAACGTTCACTTCCGGTTCTGCTTCTTTGGTTTTGCCACCGGTGGTTTTTTTGCCACGTTTTGCGGCGGGTTTTTCTTCTGCTGGTGCTGGTTCTTCAGCAACGGGCGTTTCGTCTTTCTTTACAGGTTTGCGTTTGCGTCCTCTTTTTTCTTCGCCGTTGGCCGGGTTATTATCTTCTGAGGCCATTACTGCTTGTTTATCAAGGATTTTGTAGATAAGGTCCTGTTTGTTCAGTTTTTTAGCGTTGGGAACATCCAGCTTCTCTGCAATATCAAGCAGCTCCGGAACGAGCATGTCGTTCAATTGTAAGATGTCGTACATCATCTGTGTTGTCAAATTTTAGAAGTGTTGTGAGGCGGGTACCACTGCATACCAACATACACCAATTACAAATAATTGTTTTGAGTTCAATAAATTTACTTAGGTTATAAATCTGATAGGGAACTTGATTGAGTTTAGGACTGCTGAAGAAGATGGAAACTTAAACTTAATCAGACAGATTGTAACGCAAGATTAAAACAAGTTTTATTATTCTCCAAAAAAATTCTTTTCACATCTCGGCCCCTGTTGCGCCCAAGCGGCTGCCGGGTACCCACAAATGCGCCCGCGTCCTGCTTTTCAGGGCCTTATTCTTTGGGGAGAAACCACCAGCAAGCCATGTGTTAAAGTTTCCCTAATGCCCGGTTACCCGTAAATAACCCCGGTATCCGGCTATAAAAAACGGGTTGGGAAACCGGCAATTACCTGCTGCAACCTATCGGTACATTTGTTATTTTTGCAAACCTTTAAATAAATAAATCATCTTTTTATGAGCCAAAGAGTGAAAGTCAAGCAGATTTTGTCGGCCGACAAAACGCATTACGAAGTAACGGTAAAAGGTTGGGTGCGTTCTTTTCGCAACAATCAGTTTATAGCGTTAAACGATGGCTCTACTAATAATAATCTGCAAATAGTTATTGCTGCGGAAAATACCGACCCTGCCCTGCTGAAAAGAATCACTACCGGCGCGGCTATCAGCGCCACCGGGGAAATCATTCCTTCCCTGGGTAAAGGGCAGAAAGTAGAGCTCAAAGCCAGCACACTGGAAATACTGGGCGATTGTGATCCTGAAAAGTATCCTTTACAGCTGAAAAATAAGCCCAGCCTAGAATACCTGCGGGAAATAGCGCACCTGCGCTTCCGTACCAATACCTTTGGTGCTATATTCCGTGTACGCCATACACTGGCCTTTGCGGTACATAAATTCTTTAACGACAGGGGGTTTGTATATCTCCACACCCCTATTATCACCGCTTCAGATGCCGAAGGTGCCGGCGAAATGTTCCGGGTCACCTCGCTGGATCTGAAGAACCCGCCGTTAACACCGGCAGGCGATATCGATTTTAAAGAAGATTTCTTTGGCCGTTCCACCAACCTGACCGTATCCGGCCAGCTGGAGGGAGAACTGGGAGCAATGGCCTTTGGCGATATCTACACCTTTGGGCCTACTTTCCGGGCCGAAAACTCTAATACTGCCCGTCACCTGGCAGAATTCTGGATGATAGAGCCGGAAATGGCCTTTTATGAACTGAAAGATAACATGGACCTGGCAGAGGCCTTTATCAAGTATGTTATCGGCTACGCACTGGAACACAACCGGGAAGACCTGGAATTCCTGGCACAGCGGCTTATAGAAGAAGAAAAGCAGAAGCCACAGCAGGAACGCAGTGAAATGGGCCTGGTAGAAAAACTGGAGTTTGTGCTGAATAACGAATTCATGCGGCTTACCTATACAGATGCCATCCATATTCTGAAAGACAGCAAACCTAACAAGAACAAGAAGTTCCAATACCTGATCGAAGAATGGGGTGCTGATCTCCAAAGTGAGCACGAACGCTATCTGGTAGAAAAACACTTTAAGAAGCCTGTGATCCTGACCGATTACCCTAAGGCGATTAAATCATTCTACATGAAGCAGAATGAAGATGGTAAAACGGTAAAAGCCATGGACATCCTCTTCCCCGGTATCGGCGAAATAGTAGGTGGTTCCCAAAGGGAAGAAAACTACGACAAACTGGTGGCCCGTATGGAGGAATTACACCTGCCCGTTGAAGAAATGAGCTGGTACCTGGATACCCGCCGTTACGGCTCCTGCCCGCATTCCGGATTTGGTCTTGGCTTTGAAAGACTGGTATTATTTGTTACCGGTATGGGTAATATCCGCGATGTAATACCTTTCCCACGCACGCCCAAAAGTGCAGAATTTTAGGACTTCTCCCTGTCCGGCCCCATAATGGCCCAGGCAGGGTGCATATAATACTGAAAGCAGTCTCCTTCCCGGAGGCTGCTTTTTTTATGTTTGCCTGTTACTATTTCTTTGCGCCCCGCTCATCATTTCTGATGAGTTGACAAACCATCTTTATGGAATTTCTTTCCTGCTGCATCTCTATGAATGAAAGCGCTTTCCACTATCATTTTTCGTATACTATAAACTGTTAGTTATGGCTGAAATGAACATACAACAAAGGGGGAGAAAGGGCAGCATCCGGAATAATAAAAAGTCTACCCGTGTAGACATGACACCCATGGTGGATCTGGGTTTCCTGTTGATTACCTTTTTTATGCTCACCACCGCGCTTTCCCAACCTAAAACCATGAACCTGCTGATGCCACGGAGTGATGGTCCCCCTTCTCCCTTACCTGCCAGCAAGGCACTTACTGTTTTATTGGGATCCAACAACCGTATTGCTTACTATGAGGGACTGGGTGATGATCAGACACAACCACCCCAGGTAAAGTATGCCAGCTTCTCCAATGCCCAGGGTATCCGGGATATCATAAACACCAAAAAACAGCAGGTACTCCTGCAATATGGTAAAAACGAGTTGATGGTACTCATCAAAGCTACCGCAGCTGCCAATTATAAAAATGTGGTAGACATCATGGATGAAATGCTCATCAACCATATTGACCGGTATGCCATTGTAGATATCACCCCAGCAGAGCAGGATTATCTGAAATAACATCCTATACCTGCCGCTATTTATGATGCGGATAACAGTGATGAGGAAGATACTCACGACCAGTATATTCCTCATTGCTTTTCCCTACCTTTAATACTCCAAAACAATTTATTATGGCTACCCAACAATCCATTCCTTTTGTGGACCTGGCAGACTTCACCTCTGGCAATGCCAGCCTTAAAGCAGCGTTTGTACAGCAATTAGGTAAGGCATATGAAGAAGTAGGTTTTGTTGCCGTTAAAAATCACGGCATCCCCGATGCCCTTATTGCCGACCTGTACAAATACGTACAACAGTTTTTTGCATTGCCATCGGCTACCAAATACGCTTACGAAATACCTGAATTAGCAGGGCAGCGTGGCTATACCTCTTTTGGTAAGGAGCATGCCAAGGGATATGATGCACCAGACTTAAAAGAGTTTTTCCAGTTTGGGCAAACCGTGGAAGATAAAGATGCTATTGCCGAAGAATATCCTCCCAATGTGCAGGTAAAAGAAGTGCCTGCTTTTACGCCTACCTTTTTTGAAGCTTACAGAGGGTTTGAAAAATCAGGCAAATATTTATTGCAGGCCATTGCCTTGTATCTCGGACTTGATGAGCATTATTTTGATGAGAAAATACATAATGGCAATTCTATATTACGCGCGATACATTATCCGCCTATTACGCAGGAACCCAAGTCTGCTATCCGTGCAGAACAACATGAAGACATCAATCTCATCACCTTGCTGGTAGGCGCTTCTGCTGATGGTCTTCAAATTTTGGACAAACAAAACAACTGGGTACCTGTCACTTCTTTACCAGAGCAAATTGTGGTGAATGTAGGCGATATGTTGCAGCGCCTTACCAATAACCGGCTCAAATCCACTACTCACCGGGTAGTAAATCCTCCCCGTGAAAAGTGGCATACTTCCAGGTATTCCATTCCCTTCTTTTTACATCCCAAATCCAATATGAAGCTGGATTGCCTGGAGAGCTGTGTTACAGCAACACACCCCTTACAATATGAGCCTATTACCGCCGGAGCATATCTTGATGAACGTTTAAGAGAAATCGGGCTGAAGAAATAGGGACAGGGTATATTGTCCCTTCTACAATCTTTTATTATGGCTGCTTTGCTGCGACAGCATGCTGTTGTTGGGTTTGCCCAGTACAGCATCATTACCCTTCAGTAAACTACTGAAATAGCCAGCTACCTGTGCCGGCATGATAAAGCTACTGTCTGGCATATTGAGGAAATAAGTATGCTTCCATTTTACGAGGTCATGAAAATTGACATACATCGCATTCGTTGCTCTTGGCTTCCGGATCTTTTCGCCTAGTTGCTTTTTCATGGTTAAGAAATGGGCACCCTTGAGCTGAAAATCTTTCCGGTTATAGTGGATGTATACCTTGTTGGCGAAATTAATTTGTTCTACCCATCTGGCATGATGTTTTTGTGGAACACAGGCCGCATTGATCACTACATTATCTATGAAAGGGAAGCTATTCAATTCACTGACCGGTTCATGCAGCATCATTTGTTCTAAAATAATGTTGCCCATACTATGAAAAAAAGCAGATAGCTTGTTTCCCGTTAGCCACGGCGCATGTTGCTGGCGGGCCTGTTGTAATTGTTTCAGGAGGGCAAAATACTGTGCAGCAGATAATGCAGCATTTTCCCTGGCAAATCTGAAATTACGGGAAGGCCGGTAGGTAGTATTAATACTGGCATAGTCAAACATAATTACATTTACCTGGTATTGTGTGCTCATCAGTAATGCCCGTTCCACATTCGATGTAAAAATCTTACCCATCCCTTCCGCATATACCACCAGGTCTTTTTTTGCAGGCAGCAGCGCCATTACTTCCTCTAAACTCGCCCCCTGATATACTTTCCATTTGCCTTCCTGCTTTTCGAGCAGTAAATACTTCAGGGCGCAGGTATCTACAAACTCATCTACAAAACGGAGGCTATCCGGTTGCACATGCCGGTTAGTCACAAATACCAGGCAGGTATCTGAATGAGCCGGCTGTAGCTGGCTGCTCTGGAAATCAAAATTGGACCAATAGGCATCACTGTTATAATGGGATAATTGCGCCTGGGAAATAGTGGCTATAGATAACAAGAATAATATCAGGAAATGCTTCATGTACCTTTTTTTGTCTTGATGATCCCTTTATGTTTTATCGCCAGGCCGGTATCATTATCTGGCATATACATTAGAACATTTAAAATACAACGTCCAAACAGCCACTGTTGTTCTCTTTCCCGGCAGAAATATTGCAAGTATTGTGCCCGCTTTGCCTGCTGTATGCGAATGAAAATTGCGGGTTATGTTGTAATTTGCGGGATTTTGAGTAATTTATAAAAATTCGGACCATAATCATAAAGTGTTTCTACGTCACATTTCATTTCTGAAAGCTGTTATTTTACACAGCCTCACTGCCTATGGAGGCCCTCAGGGGCACCTGGCAATGATGTTGAAAACCTTTGTACATCAACGAAAAGACGTTACCGAGCAGGAGTTGATGGAGTACAATGCCTTTTGCCAGCTATTACCAGGCGCATCTTCTTCACAAACTTTAACTTTAATAGGATACAAACGTGGTGGTGTGCCACTGGCCATACTTACCTTATTGATATGGATTACACCGGCATGCCTGCTAATGGGGTCATTGAGTTTTCTGCTCCAATATTTTGACAAAAAGACACTGCAGACAGACATTTTCAAATACGTACAACCCATGGCGGTAGGGTTCCTGGCTTATGGTGGAATCCGCGCCTATCGCATCAGCATACGCAATATGGCCACCCTGGCTATCATGCTTGTTTCCATGCTGGCAGCATTTTATTTAAAGTCGCCCTGGACATTTCCGGCACTCATTATATTAGGAGGTATTGTTTCCAATTTCAGTAACAAGCGTATTCCTGATCTGCCGGAGAAACCCAAAAAGATCCAATGGACTAATATATGGCTGTTTGTAGCCATATTTGTACTGGCGGGATTTTTATCGGAGGTAGCACGTGCTAATGACTGGATTACGCGGCGTCCGTTTAACCTGTTTGAAAACTTTTACCGTTTTGGCAGTCTTGTATTTGGCGGAGGCGACATCCTGATAGCGATGATGCTGGAGCAATACGTATCCCGTGCAAAAACCCAGTTCATGTCGGCAGAAGAGCTGCTTACCGGTGCTGGTATTATGAGAGCTTTACCAGGCCCTACCTTTTCCGTATCCGCATTTGTGGGAGGAATGGTTATGCGCAACCTGGGACCGGGCTATCAATTCCTTGGATGTATATTAGCCCCGGTAGCTATTTTTCTTCCTAGTCTGCTGCTGGTGCTATTCTTCTTTCCGATATGGCATAACCTGAAAAAGCATGTGATCATTTACAGAGCATTGGAAGGTATCAACGCTGTAGTAGTAGGCATTATGTGGGCAGCCACTTTCATCTTATTCCTGGCCATTCCCTTTACATGGTATAATTTACTGATTGCACTATGGACGCTGGGATTACTCTATCTCACCAGGGTACCTTCTCCGTTTATCGTATTAGCCTGCCTGTTATTGGGCTGGCTGCTTTAAATACCGTATTCTTTGATTTTATTATAGAGGGTCGTTAATCCTATACCCAGCAGCTCCGCTGTTTTGGTTTTGTTGCCCTTGGTATACCCCAACACTTTTATAATATGCCGCTTTTCCATATCTCCCAGGCTCATGGAGGTGTGATTATCTTCTTCACCCTGCTGAAAGTGAAAGGGCAGCACCGAGATATCCAGCAGATTGGTATCCGTTAATATCACCGCCCGCTCTATTACGTTTCTGAGCTCCCTTATATTTCCCTTCCAGCTATGTTGTTGTAATGCCTGTGAGAAAGCAGGACTCATTCCTTCCAGCTTTTTATTCATCTTAGGCGCAAACTGCTGTATAAACAGGTTAGCCAGTAATGGAATATCTTTTTTACGTTCATTCAGGGAAGGCAGCTGGATCTGAAAGGCCGACAGCCGGTAGTACAGATCGGCCCGGAAATGCCCTGCTGCAATCTCCTGCTCAAGGTTTCTGTTGGTAGCTGCGATGACCCTCACGTTTGCCTTAGTGGATTTGGATTCCCCTACTTTATAAAATTCCTGTGTTTCCAGTACCCGTAGTAGTTTGGCTTGTAATTCCACCGGCATCTCCCCTATTTCATCCAGGAAAATGGTTCCCCCCTGTGCCTCTTCCAGAAAACCGCTCTTTTCTTTTATGGCCCCAGTGAAAGCTCCCGCCACATGGCCAAACAACTCACTTTCCAGCAGTTCTTTTCCAAACGCACTGCAATTTACTGCCACAAATGGCTGCTGCCGTCTGTTGCTCCCCTGGTGAATGGCCTGGGCAAATACTTCCTTTCCTGATCCTGTTTCGCCCAGCAGCAGCACTGTTACATCCGATGGAGCTACTTTTTCGGCCAAAGCCACTGCTGTTTTAATTTCAGGAGATGCACCCAGAATATTATCAAAACTGTATTTACCCCCTATTTTCTTTTCCAGCTCCCGTATCCTCCGCTGCAACATCGCCTTGTCCATAGCCTTACTTACC
This sequence comes from Chitinophaga sp. H8, assembly GCF_040567655.1. Classification (NCBI taxonomy): domain Bacteria; kingdom Pseudomonadati; phylum Bacteroidota; class Chitinophagia; order Chitinophagales; family Chitinophagaceae; genus Chitinophaga; species Chitinophaga defluvii. The sequence continues at coordinate 588,236 of NZ_JBEXAC010000002.1, forward strand.
AATGGCAGTATCCGGTTATTATCATCCCCTTTGGTGATATAGTCAAAAGCACCGTTTTTTATTGCCTGCACCCCATCCGCAATATTTCCATAAGCCGTTAGTACGATCGTTTCCGTTTCGGGGTGTTTGGCTTTTATATCCTGCACCAAAGCGACCCCGTTACCATCCGGCAATTTAACATCAGACAGGATCACCTGTATCTCTTCCTTTTCCAGTATTTTCCAGGCTGCCCGTATATTAGCAGCTTCGTGTAAGGTATATCCCTCCAGGGAAAGCAGGCGGCTGAGCAACTTACGCAGTTGTTCCTCGTCGTCTATAATTAAAATATGGCCTTTAGACATAGCAAGTAGTCGATAAACGAAGCAAAGTTAAGCTGTTCCGTTTATTTGACACTTGTTGTTTTTTGATTGGTTTTAAACCCATTGCCCTTATCAGGGAAGCTTATTCCATATCCTTCCTGTTATCCTTTTCTATCTGCCGGATTACTTTGCGCAGGTCATTTTTTTCTCCCTGTACAGACTCCCACAATTCCCCTTTCTCTTTAATGCGGTCCAAGGTATTCCAGATATGGTAATCCTTTATATTCAACTGGCTATTTACCTCCTCCCATAATAAAGGGGTAGATACAGTAGCACCAGGCTTTGGCCTTACTGCATAAGGTGCCGCCACGGTTTGTCCGCGACGGTTCTGCAGGAAATCGATATATACTTTCTTCTTTCGCTTTGCTTTGGTTCGTATGATACTCGTGGTAGTTTTTAATTGCCGTTGCGTTTCTCTTGCCACATATTCTGCAAATAAGCGGCAGGCATCGAAATCATACTTTGCTCCCGTGGGAATGTAGATATGCAATCCTGTAGCCCCTGATGTTTTACAATAGTTACTTATTTTAAACCCATCCAATACCTCCCGGATACATAAAGCTGTTTCTACTACTGCTTTAAAGGAGATATCCTCAGGATCCAGATCAAGGACAATATAATCTGGGTTGTCCAGTTGTTTTGTTCTGGCCAGCCAGGGATTCACTTCTATACAACCCAGGTTGATCATATAGGCCAATGTTGCCTCATTATTACAAATAAGATAGTCTACATTTTTGTTCGTAGATTCTGAGTAAAGCGGCATACTTTTGATCCAGTCCGGTAAATGTTCCACATCCATATCTTTCTGATAAAAGCTGAGCCCTTGTATGCCATTAGGAAAGCGGTGCAGTGACAAAGGCCTGTCTTTGAGGTGAGGCAGCAGGTATTGTGCAATAGATAAGTAGTAATCTATCAATTGGCCTTTCGTTATTTTTTCTGCAGGCCAGTATATTTTTTGCTGGTTAGTAAGTACTACCTGCTTGCCATTCAGCTTTAAAGTGCGATCTGTTTCCGTAGCTTTCGCTGATACTTTTTCTTTTGTCATGACTAGCTTTTTAGCAGTTTCGTGGTGCACATCTTTTGTAGGCTTATCTTCCCGCAATCCTAAAAATATTGGCTGCCGGAGATTTCCACCTTCCGTCCAGGACGAAAATTTAACTTCACAAACCAATACAGGCTTTACCCAGGTAACAGGCATGTTCGTCTTTATCTTTTCCTGAAATGGGGAACTGCGTTGCTTTAAAGGCTGCATCTTAGTAAAAAGCGTGTCTATGGTATTTTCATTTAACCCACCGCCACAATGCCCGATATACCTGAATTTCCCTTGTTCATAAATCCCCAGTACCAATGCCCCTATCTTCTTTCTGCTTCCCCTGGGAGCAGTATAACCGCATATCACTGCCTCCTGCTGGTTAACAATTTTCATTTTCAGCCAGGATAAGGTCCGTACCCCCTCTTCATAAGTACTATCCGCTTTCTTAGCCAGAATACCTTCCCAGGCGTATTGCGTTGCCTTTTTAAACAGGGTACTCCCTTTTGTAAGTATATGTGAAGAGTACTGAATCCGTTTATCATTTGTGTTTTTCACCAGATCTTCCAATAAACTTTTCCGCTCTATCAAAGGCATTTCCTGCAATTCATGACCATCCAGATGCAGTAAATCGAATACTACATAAACCAGGTTTCCTTTTCCTGTGTTCTTAAAATTCTGGAGTGCCTGAAAGGAAGATGTTTTGTGTTTGTCCAGGATCACGATCTCTCCATCCAGTACCACATTGTGCGAAATTTTCTCTACAGCCGATACGATGGTCGGATAGTCTTTATTAAAACTAAGTTGGTTACGTGAGTATAAAGCCACCTGATGGTCCTGCACACTGGCAATGGCCCTATAGCCATCCCATTTCGTTTCAAACAGCCAGCCTTCTCTGTCAAACACTTCATTCACCAATGTAGCCAGCATTGGTTTATATACTTTCTTAACCGCCTTCTTTGGGGGAGATAAGGTTATTTCAGATGAGGCTACGCTTTTTTTTTTGCGGTTTCCTTTACTACTTTTTTAACCGGTGTTTTAAGTTTTTGCCGTTCCTTTTCTTTCATCCCTTTCTCCTTAATTGTTTTCGGCGTATAATCTTCACTATCGTATTTTTCCTTTGCAGCGTATTGATCTTTATGTTTAATCAAGAGCCACGCATTCTTTTCCGCACCTTTCATTTTAACCAATGCGAATTCTCCTTTCAGCTTTTTGCCCTTTATTCTTATTTTCAAATCACCTTCCTTGATTTCCTTTAAGGCTGTTTTATCAAAACTGCCGGTATGATTCAACAGTTCATAGGTTCCTTTATCCCATACATACACGGTACCTGCGCCATAATTGCCTGCTGGAATTACGCCTTCAAAATCCTTATAATCATACGGATGATCTTCTACTTCCATAGCCAGCCTTTTATCAGCAGGATTCATAGAAGGCCCCTTAGGCACCGCCCAGCTTTTTAATACTCCCGCTACTTCCAACCGGAAATCATAATGTAGTCTGGAAGCATGATGACGCTGGACTACAAAAATATGCCTGTCCCCTTTTGCCGTCCCGGCCTTAGGCTCAGTGGTTTCATTGAAATTCCGTTTCTGATGATATTTCCCTAAACTCATGATGCCTTTGTTTTGGGTTTATTCAAACTGGCTTTCAGCTGATCAAACAACTCATCACTTTTCGTGTGCACCACTTTCATTTTTTTCACGACTGTTTTCTTACCACCTGCCTTCGCCTTAATAATTTTCATCAGCTCCAGCCGGTATTCATCTTTGTAACTACTAATGTCAAAAGGAGCACTGTACTGCTGTACCAGTTTCGTAGCCATATCCAGCTCATTTTTAGCAATACGTACATTTGAGGGGAGGGTTAAATCCGGCTTTCTGATTTCTTCTTCAAACCTTAGCTGCTGTAATAACAAATAATTTTCACGGGGTCTGATTACTACCAGATGTTCCTGTGTTCTGAGCACAAATTGCGCAAGACCAGCCTTTCCTGTTTTCTCTAATGCTTTTAACAGCAATTCATACGCCTTCCCACCGCTCTTGTCAGGCTCTATGTAATAAGGTGTTTCAAAATAGATATCATCAATCTCGTCTTCCTTTACAAAAGAGACGATTTCAATCACCTTACTTTTTCTGGGACTGGCCGCCTCAAAGTCTTCCGCTTCCAACACCACATATTCATCGTTATATAAAAACCCTTTTACAATCTTTTCCCAGGGTACCTCCCGGCCTGTTTGCTCATTGATGCGCTGGTACTTAATATGTGCATGATTCCTACTATCCAGCATGTCCAGGTCCAACCGGCTGTCCTGGGTAGCACTATATAGTTTCACCGGAATATTTACCAGCCCAAAACCTATTGATCCTGACCATAGTGCACGCATAATAAAGTATTTATGAGGTTAAATAATATCATTTGTGTAATACTCCCAGTAACACACAAATGATACCATAATTTAACAATAGCCTCTACTTTAGTGGCATAACTTTTGGCCGATAAGCTGTACACAAAACCTCATTTTATGGACAAGCCAGGCGAAATGACTACCCTTACCAGCATTTTAGAAAAATTGCGGAATAAAGGGTTTGATCATGAATTGAAAATGAGTGATCATGGCCGCATGCAATCGGCTGATTATCATAAAATCTATAACCCGGAAGACTTAAAAATCATTAAAACATACCGGTTTGAAGGCGAATCCGATCCTTCTGATTCCTCCATTCTGTATATCATGGAAGATAAAGAAGGATATAAAGGTTATGTGCTGGACGCCTATGGGATGTACAGCACGCATGAAGAAAGCGGGTTTGATGCATTTATTCAGAAAATCCCCATGGAAGATCATGACGAGCAGTTGATTTTCTGCTAAAAAGGATGGCCGGATATCGCTATACGAGGTATCCGGCCATTTATGTATCCAGGCTTCTCAAAAAAGACATCAGTACTTGTTCATCCCCATTCAAGCCTCCTTTTGGAGACTTATTACGTTGTACTTTTACCTGTTCCAGAAAAGGCTCCAGGTGACCTGTTTCATAAGACAGCAGCAATCCGGGATGTATATAGTACTTTTTACAAACAGCACGGGTATTGCCCAGTTTTCCGGCTACCCCATCAATGATATCCACAATATTCTTCCGACATTCTGTTACTGATTCAAAAGGTGTCAGATCTGCCAGCAGGTTCAGTGCATTTACAGTACCTGCCCACGTTCTGAAATCCTTACAGGTATAATCGTCCTGTGCACACATTTTCACATATTCATTTATATCCCCAGAATCCAGTGGTTTGTGTTCTCCACTTTCATCATAATACTGAAACAGTTCCTGCCCCGGAATATCTTTTACCTTTTGAATTAACCTGGTTAAAGCCGGATGATCTACCCATATTTTATGCGGCACCCCCTTTTTACCCTTAAATTGAAAAAATGCCTTACTTCCATTGATCTTCACATGCTTGTTACGCAGCGTAGTAAGCCCATGTGAACCGTACAATTTCTCATATACCGCATTGCCTACTCTTATCAGCGTTTCTTCCATTACACTCAAGGCAATAGCCATTACTTTCTCCTTATCCAGTGTTTTCCTGCTTAATCCTGCCTTTATAGCTTTACGGATACGCGGCAGTTTTTCCCCGAAATGTAGCAACCGGCTATACTTGGTTTCATTACGGATCTGGTTCCAAAGTGTATGATACCTATATTGTTTACGCCCCATCGCATCTATTCCGGTAGCCTGCAGATGACCGTTTTCAACAGGACATATCCATACTTTTTTCCAGGCAGGAGGTAACACTAGTTTACGGATCCGTTCCAACGTACCTTTATCTGCTATTTTCTTTCCGTGCTGGTCGGCATATTGAAAGGCCTTTCCTTTTTTAATACGGGTATACCCGGGCATACTGGCCTTTATGTAACGTAATTTCACCGCCCGTGCTATTTCAGCAGGATCTGTAGTAATTGACTGATTATCCATTTACAATTTCCCCTCCATCCTGCATAACTATTCCTGTTAACAATAAAGGCCTCCGGCATTTAAACGCAGAGGCCTTTTCAGTTTTCATCTTTAACAAAATACAGCAACTTATTCTGCCACCGCCTCTTCATTTACAGACGATTCGGCTATTTCTGTCAGCAGACTATCCGCTTCTTTCTCCTCTTTCAGTGTTTGCTCCAGTAGTGCTGCTACTTCATCATGCCCCATCTTACTGGCAAAAGTTCTTAAACTACCATAAGCCGCTATTTCATAGTGCTCTATCTTTTGGGAACAGATAATGATCCCGGCATCCCTTACCATACTGTCTTCTTCCGTATCAGCAAGCACTTCTTCTCCTTCCGTAATAAGACCTGCCATCGCTTCACACTTTTTGGCGGCGGCTTTAGCTCCCAATAGTTCAAAAGCTTGTTCCAGGCGGGCCACATGCCCTTTAGTAGCCTCCAGGTGATCATCTATAGCGCTAGCCAATTCCACACTAGTAGCTCCTTTCTTCATTTTAGGTAATGCTTTTACCAGGCTTTTCTCGGCCCAGTATATATCTTTCAATTCATCCAGGAACAGTTTGTGAAATTTTGAATGTGCCATGTTGCTATTTTTTCCTGTACGCTTTTCCTTCGTTGCACCGGCCTTCCTTGATTGCGGTGCGGCAGATTTTTTGATGGTTTTGTTTGTACCAGCCATTTTGATTGTGTTTTTAGTTGATTAACAAATATTTTTCACTACTGCCTTCCTGCTCCCGGTTCAGCCTGTGGATTAGGAGGTGTGCGCTTTATATCCCGTTCAGGTACCTCATCCGGAATCTTTGGCTGCTCCGGCGTACCGGGCTGCTCCGGAATCTCAGGCTGTTCCGGTTTAGCAGGAACAGGTTTTATTTCCGGTTCCGGCTGCTCTTTACCTGGTGTCATTGGATTAGGTCCAGGCTGTTGAGAAAAGTATTTATGATGAGCTGACATATGCCGATGTTTTAGGGTGAAAAAAAAGTTTAGTGATGCTATATCCGGGTTTTATAGGAGCATGTCGTATTTTTATCTATCGCTATAACTACGTGACAAAGCGTGTTTACAACACTACAGTTTTGATATCGTTTAATTCCGATAATAACATAAGAGAGAAAAACAAAGTTTGTTCCAATATTGCATAGCCACTTCCTATCAGCATTCTGAATTGCTAAAAGATAGCACATCATACATTACATAGTTGCACAAACCCTTAACAGTAGCGAATTGCATAAATAAACCACTATTACTTAAAACGCTTTATTTATTACCACTCCACCGGTGATATTTATTTTCACATTGTAGAAATTGTTGCGCAGCACCTCATTCGGGGAATGTTCATTTTCTGCTATTAGCGAAATTTTAATGAGATTAATTAATGCAGATGTAGTAAATTAGATAGCTTCGCGAATATTCTGCTATTTTAACAACATGCACATTTCAGTACATAAAAAGATAAGAGTAGGTTTCTTTATTGCATTTACTGTAATAGTGGTAGCTTCTATCTTCTCTTACCTCGTCACCAAAAACCTGCTTGATAACGCCAGCCGGCTTAATCATGCAATAGAAGTATCCAAAAGACTGGAAGTGATCATCAAGCAGTTAAAAGACGCAGAAGCAGCGATACGTGGCTACAATCTTACGCAGGACAGCGTTTTTCTCCATCCCAGCATGGAAAGCCGCAGTCGTAAAATTGAAAAGGAGTACCTGTTACTAAGGCGGATCACGGCAGATAATCCCCTGCAGCAACATCACCTGGATACCTTGAAACGGTTGTTGGATATAAAGTATCAGCAATTAAGGATGGGCGAGCAAAAAGACACACAAAAGGGGGAAAAAATATCCGTTAATGAAGGCGAAAGGCTGATGGATCGCATCGACAGAAAAGTGCAGGAAATGATCCATATCGAGGAGGCCTTATGGCATGAGAAGTCCGAACTATTCCGTTTCTTTTCAGCTATCTGGGTACCTGTCATTTTTATTTCCTCACTGGTAGCTATTCTGATAGGGGCTTATTCCTATATTACCCTCACCAGGGAGTTTAAATTGCAATTGCATATTGAATCAAGATTAAAATCCTATCAGCGTGACCTGCAGCAAAACATCAGCCTGCTCAATAAAACCAACCAGGAGCTGGAGCAATTTGCCTATGTAGCTTCTCACGACCTGCAGGAGCCTTTAAGGAAAATATCCACCTTCAGTGACCGGTTACAGCTTAAATACAAGGAGCAATTGCCTCCGGATGCCTCCCAACTGATAGATAGGATGGTGGGAGCAGTTGCACGAATGCGGGTGCTTATTAACGACCTGCTTATTTTTTCCAGGGCAGGAAGAATCACCTCAGAAAGTATTACCCCGGTAGACATGTATTCGCTGATACAGGAGGTGTTAAGTGATCTGGAGGTAGTGCTGGAAGAAAAGAACGTACGGGTTAATTATGATCACCTGCCAGTGATCGAAGGCAGTGCCACGTCTTTCCACCAGTTGTTTCAGAATATCCTGACCAATGCCATCAAATTTGCACATCCGGACCGGCAGCTGGCCATTAACATCAGCTACCAACTCCTGCCAGGAAAAGCTATCAGCGTAATAAAGGAAAATCGGGCAGAAGAGATTTTTTGCCGCATCTGCATAGAAGATAATGGGATTGGTTTTGACCAAGCATATGCTGAGCGGATTTTTCTGATCTTTCAGCGGTTACATGGTATCAGCGAATATTCAGGTACCGGTATAGGACTGGCCATCTGTAAAAAGATTGTTGATAGCCATAATGGGTATATCATGGCATATGGCTATCCGGATAAAGGCGCTACTTTTGTAATAATCCTGCCCGTAAATCAATCTAAAAAACATGATCATGAAGAGAAGCACCTTACCGCGTAACATCCTGATTGCGGATGATGATGCTGACGACCGGGAAATGTTGAAAGCGGCATTTGAGGAAAACAAGTCTTTGCATAATATTTGCTTTGTAGAGGATGGAGAAGAATTAATGCATTACCTGAATCGCAAAGGTGCCTATACTGATCCGGTCAGCTGGCCATTACCAGGGATCATCATACTTGATCTGAACATGCCCAGAATGGATGGCTGGGAAGCGCTCAGGAAAATAAAAATGGACGAACAGCTGAAATGCATACCGGTGATCATTCTTTCTACCTCCAAAGCGGAAATGGATGTTCTAAACTGCTATGCACTAGGGGTGAATAGCTTTATCATTAAACCCGTTACCTTTAAAGGATTGGTAGAAATTACCCACATGTTAGATAATTACTGGTTTAAAACAGCAGAGTTACCCAATATTTGTTAATGGAAAAGCCTGTTCATATTTTAATGATAGATGATGACGAGGATGACTTCTTCCTCGTTAGTGAATTGTTGAGGGACATTTCCCCGGATCAATATATCATTAACTGGGCCCCCACCTATGCCAAAGGATTAGAAGAAATAGAACAACATCAACACGATATATACCTGGTAGATTATAGACTGGGCCCCTATACAGGTATCGATATTCTTCACCGCTTTCAGGAATTACAACTTAAAGCACCCATTATCATGCTTACAGGTAAAGGCGATTATGCCATTGACCGGGAAGCTATGATGGCAGGTGCATATGATTACCTGGTGAAAGGGGAAATAAATGCTGACCAGCTGGAAAGGGCTATCCGCTACGCTTTAGACGAAGCGAATCATTTACGCATTATAGAAGAAAGTGAACGGAAATACTTCGGTATCTTTGAAAAAGCACATGACCTGATTATACTGGCAGATTGTGATAAAAACATTATTGATGCCAACCCAGCTGCACTACGTATATTAAACTACCCGAAAAAAGAATTGATTGGCCTGCATTTGAAAGACCTTTTCTGGCAAGAGCAGCAAAGCGAAGATTTCCTGGAACACATATGCGATGAAAGCGCTTCCGGACAACTGGAATATGATTTCAAAACCAAGCATGGAAAAAAGCTGGATGTACTGGTGAATGCCGTCATGCTGGATGAAGCTGCTCAGATATTTTTATGCGTAGTACAGGATGTTACTGATAAAAAAAGAGAAGAGCAAGAAAAACAACATTATGAAAAGTTCGTCATTACCGGACGAATTGCCCGGGTAATAGCACATGAAGTAAGAAACCCGCTGACGAATATATTACTGGCTGTAAGCCAGTTTAAACAGGAGTCCTCCGTCCCCAATGACACGGACACGTATGTGGAGATCATTGAAAGAAACTGTACCCGCATAAACCAGTTGATTACAGAACTACTGCACTCTACCCGTATGATAGAACTACATACCCAATCCGTAGGAGTGAATAATCTGATTGAAAAAACACTGGAACTTGCGCAGGACAGGCTACAACTCAATGAAATAAAAGTATATAAACAACTGCTTGATCAGGATATACTCATCACAGTGGATGCCGAAAAAGTAGTGATTGCGTTGCTAAATATTATCATCAACGCTATTGAAGCAATGACACCAGGTAAAGGTATATTGACCATTAACCTTACTCATAAAAAAGATAAAATGTTATTGCAAATAGGAGATAATGGCCCTGGTATTCCTGAAACTACCAAAGCCAAATTATTTGATCCTTTCTTTACCAGCAAACCCAAAGGAACCGGCCTTGGGCTTACCAGCACACAAAATATCCTGCAAAATCATAAGAGTACTATTCATGTAGATAGTGAGCCGGGGCAGGGCACCACGTTCAGCATTACCTTTCCACTTCCGGGTAAATAAATACGCCTATTGTGGTTTTCTGGTAGCTTCCGCTGCTTTTGCGGCAGCGTTGTTAATGGCTTCTTCCACAGAATGAGATTCTTTTACATTCATTTTTACTTTTGTTTCTTCTGCCAGCAAACAATAGTACTTATGCAATACATCCAGCTCCTCCTCTGTCAGATCCTCTACAACAATTAACCGGTTACTTGCAGGTTTGGATGCTGCAATCAATTCATTCAATTTAAGGTGTAATGATTTTGAATCTTTATTCTGGGACTTCTGAATTACAAATACCATTAAAAAAGTTACAATAGTAGTTCCTGTATTAATAACAAGCTGCCAGGTATCCGAATAATGAAACAACGGTCCTGTAATTCCCCATACCAGAATAGTAAGTAATGCAGTAAAAAAAGCCCAAGGGCTGCCAGTAGCTGTAATTACTTTTCCGGAAAAATTTTCAAAGAAATTTCCTTTGGGTACAGCATCCGGATACTTTTTCATAGCCTGATGTTTTTACATGTAATCAAATCGCATCGCATTATTTATTACAAGAGCAAATCATGTACCATAGCGCTATTAAATAAAAGTACCCCATACCTTTTCAGGTATGGGGTACTTAACGGCACATATAAAATGTGAATTAATAATTTATATTCAGTAACCTCAATTTGTTATATAAAGTTTTACGATCAATGTTTAACAATTGTGCTGCCTTGGTCTTATTATATTTCACCTCTTTCAGTACGTTAATAATCTTATTGTATTCTGCCTGCAATGCAACTGTTTTCAGATCGTTATCATTCGCCTGCATAACAAGTTCTCCTGTTGCCTGCCGGTCATTATCAAAACTCTGGCTGAAAGATTCTTTCATTTCCAATGGCAGCGCAGACATTGTAATATCTTCATGCTCCGGCGTAAGCAGACAGGCGCGACGAATTACATTTTTAAGTTCCCGGATATTACCAGGCCAATTATACTGTTGAAAACATTCCCATACTTCTGCTGAAATTTTACCACATTTCTTTTGCAGCTCCTTTTCTACCTGATGAACAAAAGAAGTGATAAACAACTGAAGGTCTTCATTCCGTTCTCTCAATGGTGGAATGTAAATTGTAAATTCATTAAAGCGATGAAACAGATCTTCCCTGAATTTACCACGTTGTACAGACTCGGATAATTTTTCATTGGAGGCAACAATGATACGCACATCAATAGGAATTTCTTTCATACTACCTACACGGCGTATTACTTTTTCCTGTATTACCCGAAGTAGGGCAACTTGTATATCATAAGAAAGATTTGATACTTCATCCAGGAACAAAGTTCCGCCTTGTGCCTGCTCGAAAGCACCTACTTTGGTATTAATAGCTCCGGTAAATGATCCTTTTTCGTGTCCGAAAAGCTCGCTGGCGGCCAGTTCTTTGGAAAGGCTGCCACAGTCCAGTGCTACAAAAGGCTGGTTATGTCTTTTACTATGATGATGAATAAGGTGGGCTACCGATTCTTTACCAGTTCCTGTTTCACCAAAAATGATCACACAATAATCGGTAGGAGCTACCAGCTTTATTTGTCTGATAAGTTCCTTTGCACCGGCACTCTCACCGTATACGTACTTATCTGTTTTGCCCGTACTATCTCTGGCCAGCAGCGACTCCCTGGCTTCCGGCGCGCTACCGGCATCTACAGGCTGCACAGCAGAACGTTCCAGCTCTGCCTGCTTATGGGCAAATGCTTTATGTACCAGGCTCAGGATTTCATCAGGATAAAGCGGTTTTGAAAGATAGTCATATGCGCCATTCTTCACCATTTCCACTGCAATCCTTACATCCGTATACCCCGTAATAATAATTACGATAGTATGCGGATTCAATTGACGGATATCCTGCAACAACTGCGCTCCATCCGTATCTTTCAGGCGATAATCGCACAATACAAGATCAAAGGTCTTTTCTTTCATCATTTTCAGGGCAGCATTACCAGACATAGTACTCTCTACCTGAAAGCCATGCTTACCTAAAAACTTACTTAGTAACGTACAGATATTGATCTCATCATCTATTATCAATATATTTTTCATAAAATATATATGGTGTTTGGCAACAGCTTACTAAATTTACTAATAAAAAAGCAGGCTGACTAACTTTTAATACTGTTTATTAACTCATCTAAATTCTTCACACTAAATGGTTTAGCCAGGAAAAAGGCCGCCCCTGCACCCAAAGCCTTTTGCTTTTCCATCCCATTATCATAAGCGCTGATAGTAATCACAGGCAATGTGGGACACTTTTGCTTTATTGCGGGCAGCGCATCCAGTCCGGACCCATCCGGCAAGTGAATATCCAGGAAAAGGATATCAGGTTGCTGACGCTGAATAGATTTCATTCCTTCTCCCAGTGCATGAACATATTTTACATTATATCCATGCCTCACCAAACTTAACTGCAATAACCTGCATATATCCGGTTCATCATCTATTATCAGTATAGAGGGTCCTTTCATTCCATAATTAGTTGAAACTAAGCCTGGCTGGTCCCACGCCGACTTCTTTAGCTGTAACATGTTTATGTTTATTCCATTGTTCCATCAATAACCTCGCAATTAAATAACAAACTGTTGATTCCGCTCCCTGATTCTGGTTTACATTGGTCTTCTCCAAACCATCATAACAACCATAGGTCAAGGGGTTGTAAATTAATTGTTTCAGGTGATTATTCCCAAGATACCAGCTGAATGCCACACGCATCTTTTCCAGGTATTCCGGATTTCCGGTAGCCTGGTAAAAGGCGTGCTGAGCCAGCATAGTGTAAGCTACTTCTATAGATTGTTCTCCACCATCCTGGGTTGCCATATCATCTTTATGAAACCAGGTTTTATTGCTGATCATTTTCATATGGTTACTGGTAAATGTCTTACTGCAAAGAAATGCAAAGCTTTCTTCCGCTGTGGTACGGAATGCTGTGATACCTGTTATCTGGTAAGCCATGATCATAGCTTCGGGTAATACAGCATTGCCATAGGTTATCGCACATTCAAACCATTTCCAGTTACTGTCTGCCTCAGCCAGATAAGCATTGTGCAAACGGGTAGCAAGGTTTTGCAAAATATCTGCGGCAATACCGCCTTTTTTATACTGCAGGAAATAATACAACCCTTTAATTGCAAAGGCCATAGCACGTGGAGAAGTAAGGCCTCCCATCCATCTTAAACTATCCCTGAATAAGGAATAGGCCTCCTGCACTACGTCCTGGGGCAAATTAGCATGGTTAGACAGTGTATATCCCAATGCCCATACTGTACGTCCATTTGAGTCCTCCAGGTTTACCTCAGCGTTTGAAGCTGAAAAAGAGCCTCCGATATCAACGTAATTCAGAAACCTCCCTGCAGCCGTTTTGCAATGCCCGATAAAGGCAACATACTTGCGGGCCAATGAGCTGATATAAGCACTGGGTTTTACCTCTTTTGCATACATGCACATCACAATCAAGGCGCGGGCATTATCATCCAGTGTATAACCTGAAGAGAGATCAGGTACGTCATGTTTTGAAAACTGTATCATACCAAACTCATCTGTCATCCGGTCAATATGATCGAGGTAAACAGGTGGCAGGTTCGGCTGAAGCATGTTTTCTTCTGCAAGAATATCTGCAAAAACGGCCATATGGGCAATCGCCACATTATCCCAGATGGAATTACGTGTTTTATCAATTGCATTCAGGCTCATACTATGGCGCAGGTCCGGATCACCGAGCAAACGCATAGCACATGCTGCCAGTTGCTCATCATTCTTAAAATCAATCAAACAACCACATCCCTCATCCAGCATTTCCTTAGCCTGTACAAAAGCAGTTGAAATAACCGGACAGCCAGCACTCATAGCATATACAAATGTGCCACTTACCGCCTGGTGTGGGTCTATGGAAGTAAACAGATAAATATCCGTGATCGCTAAATAATCCAGTAAAGTTTCAAGAGACAAATAGGAGTTTACAAATCTTATATTATTCTCCAGCCCGTATTCCGCTACTAATCCCATCAGATGCTCCCGGTATTTTTCCCCTTCCCGGCTTAATATGGTGGGATGCGTTTTCCCAAGAATAAGATACACCGCATCCGGAAACCGCTGTACCACCTTTCTCATAGCCTTTATACCTGTTTCCAGCCCCTTGTTTTCACTCAATAAACCAAAAGTGCTTAATACCAGTTTATCCGCTAAACCATATTGTTTTTTAAGCACCTGAACATCTTCTACAATGTGGGCATGCGTACCATGTGGAATATGTACAATTTTTTCTGCAGACAACTGATACACATCTTTCAACAGATGGGCCGAAGATTTTGTCATTACAACCACCTTACTGGCCAGTGCTCCGATAAGACTCACCACCTTCAGGCACTTATTATCTGGAAAGGGTAATACAGTATGAAACCTTACAATAAATGGCTTGTCCAGCAATGACAGCATCGCCAGTAAATTATGTCCATAGTCTCCTCCATACAAACCAAATTCATGTTCAAAGCATAACAAATCTATCTGTGGGTTTGCATTGATTTTATGCGCCAGCGCGATACAGTCATCTATGTCAAAAGGATTAACCGTATGCGTGACCGGGTGTATTATTTTAGCTGCAGGCTTGCCCGATTCCGACAAGGCGCAGATTTCTATATTCAATTTTCCTGCAAACGTTTTATGCAGGGAGTTCACTAAATCCTGGGCAAAAGTAGCAATGCCACACTCACGAGGTGGGAAGGATGTAACAAAAAGCAAGGTTTTATTCATTGATTATATAGTTTTAGTCCTTACAATCCCGATATAACAAACACGGTATACCGGGAACAAATTCTTCAAATATCACTCCAAACGTACCAGTAAAGGTTTCGGAGGTATTGCATTTTCCAAGTGTGGAAATATCTTCCCATTTATGCCCAATACTCCACAACAATGCCAGGACAATTCTGTCCAATCACATATGGTGGAATTAGCAGTAAAAAATAAAACGCACTATGGGGGGTCGAGGATGATGGGTTGCTCTCTATCAAAAACGGAGTAATACCTGAAAATTTCTGAATCACTGAAGATACGAAATTTTTAGCGCTTGTCCAATTACATGGATTTGATGGCACCGGGGTAAAGGTGCAAAAAATAGCCATTAACTTTTAATTCACATAAAGGAGTATCATTTATTGTTGATATTTTTTCACCTTTATTTAAAGTGGCAGCTATTGGATGGCTGCAACGGCGGATCAACCCTATATTGTTACTTCTGCTAATAATAAAGGGTAAAACAAGCATAGATACTGTAAAAACAACACTATCAGATATATCACACGTATGTATTACATAATATTTACAGTATCATTTTGTCAATCTTTATCATGCTGCCTGTATACTGTTTTTTCTTTAGCAAAATTTGTCTATTTTAGCTATTAGCAGAACTTTTATTGTCATTTTAAGTTATGTTATTATTAAATTTTCAGCGGTTACAACCATATCCATTCCACCATTAGCAATCTCCCAACGCAATTGCGGCAGCGGCAAGCAATGGGTTTTTAATCACGATCAATGAAAACTAGAGCTCATGAGAAACTTATCCTGCACATTCGACATTAATGGTATTACTAAGAAAGTAACATTAAGAAAAGTTCCTAAAGAGCGGAAATTCCTGGTACAATATGATGGAAATGAAACGGAATACATCATTACAGAAAAGAACGATGTAAAGTACATGCATGGTCCTGTACCTGAAACAACACTAGGCGTGCGCATTCAGTGGATGATTATGCATTATTTTTCAAACACCAAGCCTGTCAGCACTACGCCGAGGAAGATGTCCAAAAGACTTATATAAATCCTTTTTCGAGAGACAGAAAACCTTCTGCAGCGTTTAACTGCTGCCATAAAATAGCATGTACGGCCTGAGCAACCGGCATATAAGCACCTATCTGTCGATTCATTTCATAAATACACTTACTGGCATAATAACCTTCCGCAACCATATTTAATTCCAACATAGCTGCTTTTACGCTATATCCTTTACCAATCATATTTCCGAATGTACGGTTACGGCTATGTAGGGAATAGCAGGTTACCAGTAAATCGCCCAGGTAGGCGCTGGCATTATAATTATGGGCAGATACGGCCCCCGTACCAGTAGGCTGCTGTTCATATTTTTCCAGAAATGACTGCATTTCCCGGAAACAATTAGCGATATATACACTCAGGAAATTATCTCCATATTCTAATCCATGTGCAATACCGGCACCTAAAGCATAAATATTTTTCAGCACCGCAGCCAGCTGTACACCCACCACATCATTATTCACAATGGTTTGCAGATAACTGCCACCGAATTCATCGGCTACCTCCTGTGTCGCAGCTTGTTCAATACCTGAAAAGGTCAGGTAGGACAATTTCTCATTGGCTACTTCTTCTGCATGGCAGGGGCCTGAAATCGTAAAGTATTGCTCTGGTGGTAATCCGAATTGATTAAATAGATATTCGTTGATAAGGATATTAGGGCCAGGAACCAGGCCTTTAATAGCTGAAATCACCTTTTTGCCCCGAAGCGCATCCGGTGATAAACCTGCGAGTACTTCTTCCAGAAAAGCGGATGGCACAGCCAGCACAACCTGGTCGCAGGCAGCCACCATCGATGAAAGGTTGCTGTGCATTTCCAGCAGGGTAGTATCAAAATATACAGAGGTAAGATAATGTTTGTTATGATGGCGCAACTGCATATGCCGGATAGTATCCTCGTTACGTATCCACCAATGGATACGTTTACCATTATCCGTTAAAATTTTAGCCAATGCAGTTGCCCAGCTACCACTCCCAATAATACCAGTTTTTATTCCCTTGCTCACTACGCTATTTTTCCGCAATGTAATCAAAAGTCGGCATACTACTTCTTAGCCTGCCCTTCGTATAATTGTCCTTTTGGTACTACTGCTACTTTTTTGCCGTTGGCAAGTGTTTTAGAAACAATATTATAAGGTGCACTTACCACTACATCCCCTTCTTTAACACCAGAAATAATTTCAATGTTAGTATCATCCTGAAGGCCGGTTTTAACCTCCACCATTTTCACCGTATTATCATTTTGCAGTACAAAGACTACTTCCTTCAGGTCATTTTTAGAGTTATCGCCCGAAGTAGGAGTAGTATTATCATCTTCCTGTGCACCACGCTGGGATTTGCCCTTTCCATTATCAACGTGAGCCGTATCACTTGGGTCACGGGTAGTCACCGCATTAATAGGAATAGCTATTACATTGTGCTGACGACGGGTTTGAATATCCACACTTGCACTCATTCCCGGACGAAACGGAAAGTTTTTGGGATGGCTCGGATCTATCAGATCTTTATAGCTGTCCAATAAAACACGGATGTGAACAATATAACTGGTTACCTGCTCAGCAGAAGAGCCGCTGGTACCTGTCACACTGGCTGCACCTTTACTGGAGCTCGCGATCTGCGTAACAATTCCCTTGAATTTGCGGGCATTATAGGCATCTACTTCAATAATAGCCGTATCACCATATTTAACTTTGGGAATGTCATTCTCTCCCACATCTACCTGTACTTCCATTACATTCATATCAGCAATACGGAGCATTTCTGTTCCGGCCATTTGTGCGGTACCCACTACACGTTCTCCTTTCTTCACAGGTAGCAAACTCACAATGCCACTCATAGGAGCTGCAATAGTGGTACGTCCCAGGTTTTTGTTTGCTTCAGTAAGATTTGCCTGTGCGCTTTGTACAGCATATTTATTACTGTTCACCTGCTGTACCGCAGCATTATAATCTGCCTGTGATGACAGATAAGTAGCTTCTGATGTTTCAAACTCTACTTTGGAAATCACCTTTTGTTTAAACAATTCCTTGTTACGATCATAGGCCGCTTTATTCTGGTCCAGGCGTGCTTTATAGGAATGCAGGGCAGCAGCCGTATTAGCTAGCTGTGCTCTTTGCTGGCTTACTGATGCTGCAGCTTTATCTACCATAGATCCATAGATATCTGCATAAATGCGGGCCAGTACCTGTCCCTTCTTTACAGAATCTCCTTCCATCACCAGCAGGTCGGTTATTTCCCCGGATACATCCGAGCTTACCTTTACTTCTACTTCAGGATAAATTTTGCCACTTGCAGCAACCACTTCTACAATGTCTTTGCGGGTAGCCTTATCAGTGGCTACTTTTAGTCCTTCCTCTTTTCCTATTACGCCTGCCGCTTTTAGTACCATAAAGAGTACTATTATTCCCAGCACGCCACCTCCAAACCAATAAAGTTTTTTGCTTTTTTTCTTTTCCTTCATCATATAGCGGTTATTTCTTAGCACAGAGTGCTACAGGGCAATTTTTTGATCCCGGTAAAACTCCAGCAATTTCATTTTAAATATATAATCGTATTGCGCCGAGACCTTATCTATTTGTGCTTTAAATAATTTAGTCTGAATGGTAATATAATCGATTGTGTTTAACAAGCCCAGGTTATAACGTTTAGTAGCGAAATCGAATGATTTCTGCGCTGAAGTTACTCCCACAGAAGAAGCTGAATACTTTTGTATCGCAGCGATAGCGTTGGCATGTGCTGTATAAATATCCTGCCGCAGTTTCTGGTTATCCAGGTCGCGGGTCAGTTCCTTATTATAAACATCCAGCTTGGCACGGTTTACAGCAGTACGTTGCTGCCATCCATTAAGTATTGGTATTCTCAACCGCAATCCTACATTCTGGTAAAAGTTATTACTTAACTGCGTGTTGAAGGGAATGGTACGGGAACCAACATCATATCTCGGACGTCCTAATACATCATAATCTCCTCCCCCCACTTTCACCGTACCCAGGGTATCTATAAACGGGCCTTTGATGTTACTAAAGTCGCGTTCAGAATAGTTCTCAGAATATTGGGTACCCATACCTGCCGAGAATGACAAGGAAGGATAAAGGGCACCTTTGGCAGCCGCCAGTGCTTTTTTAGCTGATTGTATCCGCAGCTCATCCGTTTTAATAAGCGGATAAGTAGCCAATGCAGCGCTGTATACCATTTCCGGCGCCACTTCATCCATACGGGGTAGCGGCAAAGAAGCGATATTGGCAGGTACTTCGGGTTGGAACGGTATATCAAATCCCAGGTTAAGCAATGCCTTCATTTGCAATACCGAAAGGATCTCGTTATTCTGTGCGGTAACCAGGTTGGTACTGTCCTGTGCCAATGACGCTTCCAGATCTGCCTGATTGCTTTCCGGCACTGAACCGGCCTGTACCAGCTTTTTGGTGTTCTCCAGGGAATTGAGGGTAAGTTTTACCTGCACCTCATTCACTTTTACCTGTTCCTTATACAATAGTATTTGTAAAAAGGCATTTGCCACATTAAATCCCAGATCGTTTCTTGCTTTTTCCATCAGAAAGCCGTTGGCCTGCGCTTCCAGCTTGTTAGCTGCGATGGTATTTCTCTTGGTAAACCAGTTAAAAATGGTGAGATCCATTGTTAAGTTCAGATCCGAAGCAAAGTAGGATTTGGTTACAAAAGCATAGGTAGCTGGATCCGCATTACGCCCAAAGTTCAACCCACCACCAGCAGCCCCATTCAAATTAGGTAACTGGGACATCTGGCTTTGCTTCAGTGTAAGGTCTGCCAGGCGTTTTTGTACATCCTGTTGCTTTACACTGATATTATTGGCCAACGCATAATCTACGCACCGCTGCAGGCTCCAGGTGTCCTGCGCAACTGCTGGGGCAGCAAACATGAATAAAACCAGGATCGCTCCCGTAAACTTTTGTAAACTCATAGCCTGACAAAAATATAGTAATTGTGATGATACTTTCCTGCCCTTCTTGATAGATGGCAAAAATTTAGTAGGTATGGCACTATGCCACACTAATTTAGTGTAAAACATAATATTTTATTTACTGAATTTGTTAAAAGCGGCCGAAAGGCCAAATTTAAACCGGCCCATTGTCACTATTATGCCTTAAGCATAGTACCTACCGGTACTAGACAATTTTCCCATCTCTGATTTCAATGATACGATTCCCGTAAGTGGCATTCACATCAGAATGGGTTACCTGTACAATGGTAATTTTATCCTTTTCGTTCAAATGCTTGAATAACTGCATGATAATTTTAGCCTGGTCAGAATGCAGGTTACCGGTAGGCTCATCCGCAAAAATAACCCTTGGCTCAGCTACAATGGCCCGGGCAATCCCCACCAGTTGCTGCTGACCTCCGGAAAGCTGGCTGGGAAACAGGTCCTTCTTCGCCACCATATTAAAGCGGTCCAGTACATCCGCTACCCGGCTTTTACGTTCACCGGCCCCTACATTCTTATATAACAATGGGGTTTCTATGTTTTCATAAACAGTCAGCTCATCTATCAGGTGATACGCCTGGAAAACAAACCCTATAGCTCCACGGTGCAACTGCGTGCGCTTTTTCTCATTCATCTGATCTACCCTTTCGCCCTCAAACAGATATTGACCATCAGACGGCTCTTCCAGCAAACCCATAATATGCAATAGGGTGGATTTACCCGAACCGGATGGCCCCATAATAGAAACAAACTCTCCTTCATGAATAGTCAGATCTACATCCTTCAATATTTCATTTTTACCGAATCCTACCGGGTAGTGCTTAGAGATATGTCGTAACTGTATCATTGAAAATTTATTAACTTTTATAAATACTGTATAACTAATATACTAAAGTCATACGTTTTTGAATTTATGATTCCGCACGCAATGATTTCACAGGATTCATCAACGCCGCTTTGACAGATTGAAAACTAATAGTAAACAAGGCAATAGCTACTGCCGCACCTGCTGCTACCACAAATACCCATGCTGCTATATTGGTACGGTAAGCAAAATCAGCCAGCCAGTTGTTCATAATATACCATGCCAGCGGAGATGCTACAATCACGGCAATACCCACCAGTTTTAAAAAATCGCGGGACAGCAAGGTTACAATATTTAAGACCGAAGCACCCATTACTTTGCGCATCCCTATCTCCCGGGTACGCTGTGTGGCAGTAAAAGCAGCCAGCCCAAACAATCCCAGGCACGAAATAAAGATGGTAATCACTGCAAACAAAGTTAATATGTTGCCCGTCCGCTGTTCCGAACTATACAAGCTATTAAATTCTTCATTCAGAAAATGATATTCAAAAGGTACCTGAGGAAAAAAAGAGGCCCATGCATTTTTCATCCCGGCCGCCGTGTTTTTCATGTTCACCATATCTGTTTTTATCAGCAGCTTACTGAGCATATAATCATATTCCGGGAAAATCACAATAGGTTCAATGGCCCTCCTCATAGACTCAAAGTGAAAATCCTTCAATACACCCTTAATCGTCCCGTTTCGGCCATTCATGCTTATCCGCTTATTTAATGCAGCTGCTGCTGACCAGCCCAGTCTTTTTGCCGCTGTTTCATTTAGTAAAAAATGATAATGTCGTTTCCCAATTTCCGGCAACAGGATATCTTTAATATCGGCATCTGTGAAATCTTCTCCCGATATCACTTCCATATTCATAGTAGTAATAAAATCTTTGGCAACAGACATAGCAGTAATGTCCATCCCAAAATCAGCAGGTTTACCTTCTACCTTCCCAAGGCTGTACCCACCTCCTATTTTTACAGGTGAGTCATACGACGCACTCACTGCTTTTATACCAGGCACCTGCAACAGTGCCTGCTTTAAAGGCCCCAGCTTATCTCCAACCACGGAACCATCCAGCACAATTACATGATCCCGCTCCATACCAATTTTCTTGTGTCGTATGTAATTCAACTGGGCAGCTATAACCAGGGTACAAATGATGAAAAATACAGAAGCCGCAAACTGTGTCACCACCAATGCCTTACGTAACCCACCCCCTTTCATTTGCACCATTTTTCCTTTTAATACGGTTACCGGCCTGAAAGCCGACAGAAAAAGGGCAGGATAAGTACCAGCTATAAAAGTAACTACCACAAATACTACCATTAGCAAAGCATATAACCAGGAGCTGCCGGCTAATCCCATTTGCAGACTGCGGTTAGTAAGGTCATTAAAGTAGGGTAAAGCCAGCTTTGCCAATAAGATGCCTGTTAATAGTGCGGATGCTGTAATCAGGGCAGACTCCGCAATAAACTGCCAGAATAGCTGGCCCCTTAAAGCCCCCATCGTTTTACGAACACCTATTTCACGCGCACGTTCAGCAGAGCGTGCTGTGGCCAGGTTCATAAAATTAATACAGGCCACCAACAACAATAAGATAGCTACCCCTTCCAGGATATATATGTAACGAACATCATTACCCGGTTCCATACTTACCGTTGCGGTAGAGTATAAATGTACACTGGTCAGTGGTTCCAGCACATAACGTATAAAATCACCCTTGTTCAGCTGTCCGTACTTTGCCACCATAGCAGCGACATAACGATCTGTTTTCTGCTGTACCACTTCCATAGATGCACCTGCACGCAATTGCACATAAGTATAGTAATTTGCAGGCGACCACTCCTCCGCTGTACTAACCGGGGCTGATCCAACAAAATCAAACTTCAGCTGAGAGTTTTCAGGCACATCAGCTACTACACCGGTAATACGCAAATCTGTATTTCCCTGCTTAATGATCTTCCCTACCGGATCCTCATTACCAAAATACTTCCTTGCTGCGGTGGCAGTAATGACAAGTGTATTGGGTTCCTTTAACACAGCAGCCGGATCACCCTGAAGTAAGGGAAAAGTAAACATCTCAAAAAATGGAGCTTCCGCATAGAGAAAATTTCTTTCGTTAAATACTTTATCTCCATATTGCAGGGTAATCAAATCTGGTTTACCCATCCTTACAATATTCACTACTTCCGGAAACTCTCTTTTAAATACCGGAACTAGCGCCTTTGGTGTTAATGCCACATCTGAGGGCGTAGCACCTCCAAAACTGTAGGTCATTTTAATCCTGTAAAGATTACTGGCATTTTTATGAAAACGATCATAAGTAAGCTCATTATGCAAATACATCGCAAGCAGGGAAAAACAGGTTATTCCCAATGCCAGTCCGGCAATATTTAAGGCAGTATATGTTTTCCTCCTCCAGAGATTTCTAAACGCTGTTTTAAAATAATTTCTGAACATCCTTTATATCGTTTTGTAATGATATTTTATTCTTACTCTGCATGCAATGATTTAACAGGATTGGCTAATGCTGCTTTAACAGACTGGAAGCTGATCGTAACAAATGCAATAAGCATCGCCAACAAACCCGTTATCGCAAATAGCCACCATTGAATGTCAATACGGTAAGCAAATCCTTTTAACCATTGATGCATGGCAAACCAGGCCAATGGTGCTGCAATGAAAATGGCAATGGCTACCAGTTTGATAAAATCCTTTGCTATCAGCATTACAATGCCATTTACCGAGGCCCCTAAAACCTTCCGGATACCAATCTCCTTTCTTTTTTGAGTAAGCACAAGCAGCGTAACAGCAAATAATCCCATACAGGATATGATAATTGCCAGAATAGCGCCACTCACAAATATCTTTGAAAATCTTGCTTCCCGCCTGTATTGCCGATCAGCATTTTCATCCAGGAAAGATCCTTCGAAGGCCGACTGCGGATTAATTTCCTGCCAGATTTTTTCTACCGTATGCATGGCACCTGCCAGGTTTTTAGGTAATACTCTCACGAAAATGTAATGAGGGTATCCACCATTCTCCTTTGACTGCATATTTATAGTAAGGGGTTCAATATTCTTATGTAGTGATTCAAAATTATAATCCTTTATTACGCCTATGATCTGCACTTTTTCTCCATCACCCAGATCAAGGTAAATGCCAATGGGTTCCTTTTCTCCCAGTTGGGCTACCATCTTCTCATTAATCACAACTGCATTAGAATCATTTCCATAGGTACGTGAAAAATCACGGCCCCCCAATAAGGTAAGTCCCAATGTTTTTGTATAATCATAATCCACGCTCAACCAGTGTGTTTTAACGGCACGGCCTTTATAATCAAAACCCACCCTGGAAGTGCCCAAATGGCCATCCCTGCCACTGCCCAGATTTAATTCACTGGCAGTTATACTTAATACATCCGGCGTTGAGGCCAACCGGTTCCGTAATAAATTGAGCGATTTCCATCCATCCGTTTTGGAATCCACGGGGATACTGATCACCTGCTGTTTGTCAAACCCAAGTGAGCGGGTATGCATATAATTGAGCTGCTGCCAGGCAATGGCAGTACAGCTGATCAATAAAATAGCCACGGCAAATTGCACAATGATCAATCCATTGCGAATATTGCTCTGGCTGCCCATATTGATCTTACCCTTTAAAACCTGTACAATATTAAATCTGGCTACCAGCCATGCCGGATATCCACCTGCTACCAAAGTAATTCCCAGAAACCCCAGGAATAGCACCACTATCAATCTTACATTCTTAAGAATGCCTAAGGATACATTATTACTAAACAGGGTATTAAAGGAGGGTATCAGAAAATAAGCCAATATAACTCCGAAGATCAAAGCAATTCCACATACAATAAATGCCTCACTCCAGAACTGGATAATCAGCTGATTCCGCATTGCTCCCAGTGCTTTACGGAGCCCTATTTCGGCAGATCGTGTAAATGAGCGGGCAATCGAAAGGTTTATAAAATTAATGCTGGAAACCAGGGTAATCATCAATCCCAACCCCACCATTAACCATGGATAAAATTTGCTGGCACCATCACTCAATGGCGTAATCCTATTAAACCGGATATCTTCCAATGGGATTGTTTTTAACAGCACCAATCCTCCTGAAGCGTCCGGCACAGCACCATCTCTTTTGAGATCTCTTATTTTATCTGCGTAATATTTATTAACCAGTGTTTTACTTTGCTGCTCAAAAGCAGTGGCAGTAGTGTGTGGGTTCAGCTGGACAAACACATTATAGGAAGACTGCCCCCAACTATCTTTTGTGGCTGCATAGTCCCGCTGGGTTTCAAAGCGGAGCAGCAAATCAAATTCAATACTCGAATTATCAGGTATATCCTTTGCTATTGCAGCAACCGCAACAGGCATCCAATTATCTCCCTGCTTAATCTTAATGGTTTTGCCTATCGGATCCTCTCCTTTAAAAATATTGTTAGCTATTTTTTCCGTGATCACCACCTGATCTGTTTGACGCAAGGCATCCGCTCCGCTTCCTTTAAGCAATGGATAAGGAAAAACACGCAGAAAGTCAGCGTCTACATACTTCATCAGATACTGATACTCCTGGTCTTTGTATTGCACCAGATTATTCCCACCTACATACCTTGTTACATATTGTACACCGGGGCATTCCTGCTGCAATGCCGGTGCAATGGGTGCGGGCATACTTACATTTTCTTCAGTACGGCCAGGCCAGTGCTCTTCAAAGTATAATTGATGTACCTGCTTCCTGTTTGGCAACATTTTATCGAATGACCATTCCCGGTAAGCTGTTAATAACAACAACAGGGCAGCACAAAATGCTACTGCCATTCCCACAATATTAATGGCTGCAAACAGCTTTTGTTTAAGCAGGTTTCTCCATGCTATTAACAGATAATTCTTGATCATGATATAGTAGTGTTAAGGGAGATACTTGCTTATTCCGTACGCAACGATTTTACAGGATTCACCACGGCTGCTTTTATAGATTGTATAGATACCGTAAGCAATGCAATAAGTATAGCCAATACGCCGGTTAGTATGAAAATCCATACGGATAATGACACCTGATAGGCAAATCCCTGTAACCATTTATGCATGGCCCACCAGGCGATAGGCGTAGCAATAAATACAGCAACGATTACCAGCTTCAGAAAATCCCTGGATAGCAGTAACACAATTCCGCTTACACTGGATCCCAATACTTTTCTGATACCAATTTCCTTGGTACGTTGTCTGGCTACCAGTGATATCAATGCAAATATGCCTGCGCAAGCTATTAATACACTAATAATGGCAAACCAGCTTATTAGCGATAATATGCCCTCTATTTGCTGGTATTGGCGGTTAAATATTTCATCCGCAAAATTGTAAGTAAATGCCTTTCTGGAAGGGATACCCTTAAATTCTTTTTCCAGCATAGCAATTACAGGAGGTGCATCTTTAGGTTTAATACTGATACTCAAAAAGCCTTCTTCAATGCGCATTTCTGTTTTGCCGGCATAAAAATGTATGAGTGGCTCCACCTTGCCTGCCAGCGACTGATAATGATAATCATCTACTACACCAATTACCGGCATTGCTTTATCTCCTCCTTTGGCTCGCAGTGATTTCCCTTCAATACTTGCCCACCCCAACGCTTTCATAGCGGCTTTATTGATTATAACAGCCGACTCATCTGTAGCCATTGATGCAGAAAAATTCCTGCCCTCCAATAGTTTTAACTGATATACATCCAGGTAACCATTGTCGATAGACAACTGCCTTAATCCAACGGTATTGGCATCAGCAGCAGCATCCCCTGGCAAATAGGCATTATAGTTTTCATCATAGCGCCCTGGCACATTTCTTCCGATAGATACTGCTTTTACCTCATCATTATTCTTTAACTCCGAAAGAATATAATTGACATGCCCTTTGGCAGATGGCAGGTCCTTGAAATCAAGCCCAAGATCTACGATTAGTACATTATCTTTATTAAAGTGCACATCCGCGTTCTTCATAAAGTATACCTGTTTTTTTACGATCAGGCTCCCTGCAATGAATATTACCGTAATAACAAACTGCACAATAATAAGCGACTGCCGGGCATGTAATTTTTGCGGGGCAGCCTTTAGTTTTCCTTTTATACTATTAGCCAGTTGAATACTGCTGAGATAAATAGCCGGATATCCTCCTGCTATCAATGTGAGCAGCACGCCTGCGCATAACAGTACAATAATAAAATAGCCATTATAAAGCATGGTTTCCGATAACGCCAAACTACTAAACAGATCATTGAATACCGGCATCAGCATCCAGGCACCCAATATTCCCAATACAATAGCTGTAAACACCACAAGACCTGTTTCAATAAAAAACTGTAATAATACCTGCCCTTTACCTGAACCTAATACCTTCCGGACACCAACCTCACGGGCGCGCGCAAACGCAGCAGCCATATTGAGGTTAATCAGATTAATCATTACCAACAACAGGATAAATAAAGCGATACAGCTCAGTGCGTACCTGTACAACTCAAAGTTAAAACCGCCATACTTCTGCGGATATGATTTAAATGGCAGCAGATATATATAACGATCCTGTGCTGCCTTCACAAAATGCTGCGCTATCAGTTGAGGCAGCTTCTTTTCCAGCTGGGTAGCCGTGGTACCAGGCTTCAGCACTACATATTCTCTGGTGAAACAATTGTACCAATCAGCTATGCCCTTAAATTCAGGGTCATCAGTCAGATGCTGATTGGAAAGTAAAACGGTAGGTCTTATAGTCGAATTGGTGGGGATACTTTTCATTACCGCCGTTACGGTAAACTGGTGTTTATTGTCAAAGGAAATCGTTTGCCCGGTGGGGTCAGAATTACCAAAGAGTTTGGTTGCGACTTCTTCAGACAAGACAATAGATTGTTTATTGTCCAATGCATGTACGGCGTGGCCATACTTAAGCGGGAAAGTAAATACGTCAAAGAAACCGGCATCCACATAGGTAATACTCTCATTCGCTTCTTTATCCTTATATATCAGCCAGCGGCTGTCCCAGGTGTTGATACGGGTACCACTCTCCACCTCAGGATATTGCTGAAGCAATACATCCAGTAGCGGGAAAACATTCCCATCACCTGTTCCCCCATTCTTATCTCCTGTTTCCAGGAGATAAAGCCGGTCCATTTTCTGCTGCAAACTGTCTCTGCTTACAATCTGCTGAACAGCCAGTAACAATAAAATAACACAGATAAGGCCTACGCTAAGACCTAATACATTTACTGAAGTGAATAACTTATGCTTCCATAAGTTGCGCCAGGCTACTTTAAAATAGTTCTTTAACATCGGTAACACTTTAATTAAACCAGGTAAAAAAACAAGCGGTGCGTGTAGATACATGCTCCGTTTCCAATTCACTTGTTATTCTATTCTTGAAGCTTTTTACAGCTATATAATCCTGTGTTTAATCATTCCGCAAACTATTCACCGGGTTGGTCGTAACGGCGGTGCAAGTTTGCGAAATAATTGCCAGTAATGCAATACCCATCAATAATAAAAAGCTGCCTAAAAGTGTACCTATACCTAAAGACACACGATATGCAAATAGTTGCAAGAACATATTTCCACCCAAAAAGCCCAATGGTAGGGCTATCAGGCCTGCAATTACTATCAGCTTTAAATAATTACGGGATAATAACATGATAAGATTACGGGTACCCGCCCCCATCACTTTGCGGATACTGATTTCCTTACGGCGGGTTTGTGTGGTATACCCCACGATGCCCAATAACCCAAGGGCAGCAATCACGATGGTCATAAAGGCCAGGAAGGAAATGGTATAAAGCATTCCTTTTACCTCTATCTGTTTCAGTAATTCCTGGTCAAACCAGCCATAGGTAAATGTTTTCATGGGATGCTGCTCCTTCCATAAGGGAGCAATGGCCGCCAGCAGCTGCTCCCTGTTGGCCGCAGGGTTTACCCCTACCTGGATCAGCCGGATATCAGCCGGATGGTAACGTAGTGCCATTGGCGAAATCGGACGTTCTATGGGCTGAAAATTGAAGTCCTTCAAGACCCCTAAAATATTAACCCGGGTAGAATCATTTAGCCACAATGGCTGACCAATAGCCGCAGCAGCCGTTTTGATATGCAGGGCATGCAGGGCACTTTCATTCACAATAACATACTGCTCCTGTTCTCCGTTAGCATTATCAGGAAAAGTACTTCCTGCCAGCAATTTCAGGCCCATATTCCGGATAAAGTCTCCATCAGTCATGAAATAATTCATACTCACAGCGGTGGCCGCCGCATCTGTTTTTACTTCAAAGGAAGCGCCATACTTATTCCCCAGAAAACTGGAGGTGCCAGACACAATCTCTACACCAGGTACCTGCTGTAGCCGGTTTTTCAACAAAGTATAGCTCCCCTCCTCTAATGGAATATTGAGAATATCCTTTTGCCGGAATCCATAATCCATAGTGGCTTTAAGATCGAACTGCCGGTAAACGGTGGTGACCAGGATCGTTACTACCATGGATAATGCAAACTGGGCTACTATTAAGCTCTTCCGAAGGCTCAAAGCACCTAAAACCTTCATCTCCGACATACTTTTCAAAACCCTTACAGGCTGGAAAGAAGATAGTGCCCACGCTGGTAATACGCCTGCAAGCAATCCGGTGAATACACTAAATAATACAAACCAGCCTATCATCACTATATCCAGGGGCACATCAGGTACTATTTCCCGGCTAAAATCATTTTGCATAACGCCCCATAACAACCCCAACGCAAATACCAGGGCCAATAACGCCATAAGTACCGATTCAGTAATAAACTGGATAAAAATCTGGTATCGCTGCGCCCCGATTACTTTACGTACCCCTACCTCTTTGGCCCGGTAAAGGGAACGAACAATGGATAAATTGGTATAATTAAAGCAGGCTGATAATAAGATGATAAAGGCTACTCCAATTACTGCCAGCAGCTTTCCCCAGGTAGTTCCTTTGTTTATATCGTTATATAAATCCCCTGAAGGGGTAATATGGTTAAGCTGCTGGGGCACAAATGCAATGCTACCCGATTGCTGGCCTTCTACTTTATCATAACGTTTAACAATACTACTTAAAGCGCTTTCCAGCTTGGATGCTGCTACACCGGGTTTTAACAGTACATATACATACGAGTCATTTGCATTGTTCCAGTTATCCAGCCGGTCGGGAAGCAGACCGCTTTTTTCCAGCAGGGGTACTGAAGAAATGGATGCAATGGCATCCAGGTCAATATGTGATTTAGTGGGTGGGTCCTGTAATACCCCCGTTACCGTATAAGTACCCTTCTGTTCAAAATGAAGCACCTGCCCAACTGCATTTTGCGTTCCAAAAAAACGCGCTGCAGTCGCCTTACTTAGTATAATACTATTGGGGGCGGCAAGGGCTGTTTGTTCATTACCAGCTGCCAGCCGGAAACCAAATACTTTAAAAAAAGAAGGCTCAGAGAAAGCTCCTCTTACATAAAGGTCTTTTTTGCCGGTGCTTATGCCGGCATTCTCATTCAATACGGTATATAAACGTACCGTTTGGGAGGCAATACCATAATCTGTCAACAGGCTGCCTGCCAGGGGTAATGGAGCTCCTGCCAGCGGAAACACCCTGCCATCCGGCGTTTTAACCGGAGAAGTGATCCGGTAAGTACGGTTAGGGTAAGGATGAAAAGTATCGTAACTGAA
Organism: Chitinophaga sp. H8; assembly: GCF_040567655.1. Taxonomy (NCBI): domain Bacteria; kingdom Pseudomonadati; phylum Bacteroidota; class Chitinophagia; order Chitinophagales; family Chitinophagaceae; genus Chitinophaga; species Chitinophaga defluvii. Next base: position 618,714 of record NZ_JBEXAC010000002.1, read on the forward strand.
CTGTTCCCTGGTACTCATCAAGGCAAGAAGACATACCGCCATGCTGAGGGCAAGTCCAAAAATATTAATGAAAGCAAATAACTTTTGCTTCCTCAGATTCCGGAATGCGATAATGACATATCTTTTAAATAGGAGCACAGGCTAAACAATTATACGTGAAACTGTTCCTTGATATTTTCTGTTACTACCCTGCCATCAAACAGGTTAATAATACGATGGGCAAATCCTGCATCATAAGGCGAGTGTGTTACCATGATCAGGGTAGTACCTGCTTCATTCAGTTCCTGCAGTAACTTCATCACCTCTTCTCCATTGGTAGAATCAAGGTTACCGGTAGGCTCATCCGCCAGGATCATTTTAGGGTTAGCTACTACCGCGCGGGCAATAGCTACTCTTTGTTGCTGCCCTCCTGATAGCTGTTGCGGGAAGTGATTCCGGCGGTGCATAATATTCATACGTTCCAGTACCTTCTCTACCTTCTCTTTCCTTTCACTGGCAGGCACCTTCAGATATAATAAAGGCAGTTCTACATTTTCAAATACTGTCAGCTCATCAATCAGATTAAAACTCTGGAATACAAAACCAATAGACCCTTTACGCAATTGTGCACGCTGACGCTCACTCATCCTGGCTACTTCCTTGTCCCAGAAATGATACTCCCCGTCACTGGGATTATCCAGTAACCCCAGGATATTTAACAACGTGGATTTACCGCAACCGGAAGGACCCATGATAGCCACAAACTCGCCATCCTGCACTTCCATATTAATACCATTCAGCGCTGTAGTTTCTACTTCCTCTGTAGTAAATAATTTTTGTAAGTTAACCGTGCGTATCATGTGATTTTAGTATTTATATTTTTTATTGATAAGACTTTGAAAATGCCGTTTCAGCATAAATCAATTTAATTAAAAAGCCAATACATCCTTGTTACCAAAATTCTCATAGGAAGATGTAATAACCTGTTCTCCCGGTTGTAACCCTTCCAGTACTTCGTAGAACATAGGGTTTTTGCTACCCAGTACAATGTTCCGCTTTACGGCTCGTTTGCCTCCCTTATCCACCACATAAACCCAATTACCACCGGTATCGGAGAAAAATCCGCCTACCGGCAGTAATATAGCGGTTGTAGCCTTACCTAATTCGAGGCGGATAGGAGAGGATTGTCCACGGCGAATACCGTCCGGTGTTTCTTTTTCAAAATTCATATCTACTTCAAACCGGCCGTTTTTCACTTCGGGATATACTTTAGTCGTAACCATATCATAATTTTTCCCGCTGAACTCAAAGGTGGCTTTTAAGCCTGGAAATACCCGGGAAATATAGTGTTCATCAATTTCTGCCCGCATTTTAAAGCCATTCAGATCATCAATCTGCCCGATATTCTGTCCGGCAGTAATACTCGAACCCACTTCTACATTGATGGAAGACAGTTGTCCATCTACCGGGGCACGTACCAGCAGGTTATTCAGATTATTTTTCATGAGTTGCAGGTTTAGCTGGGTACGGTTAATAGTACCTTCAAGCTGGATGATCTGCATTCTGGAGTTTTCATTCTGGTAACTCTGAGACTCCATTTCTATCTCCCGTTGTCTTAACAATCCTTCATATTCAAACTTATTTTTATTGAAGTCCTGTTGTGCAATGATCTTTTCATCTACCAGTTGTTTATTACGGTCGTACAGGTCTTTTGCCTGGCTGATCTGTGCATCGAAGGTGGCCAGCTTCTGCTGCATGGCAAAACGATCTTGTTTTAAACGCAGCTTTGTATTCTGCAGTTCATTGATCAACCGGTACATTTCCGTTTCACTCTTTACAAAGTCCATGATCATATGCTGGTTTTCCAGCCTTAAGATGGAATCTCCCTTTTTTACCATGCTTCCTCCTTCCAGGTATTTCTGGCTCACATATCCACCTTCAATAGCGTCCAGGTGGATAGTCTTTAATGGTTGTACTACTGCGGTTACTGCGATATATACTTCAAAGGTACCTTTGCTGACAGTGGATATAGTGATCTTATCTTTTTCTACATTGAGGGTAGCCCGGTGATCGGCAAAAATGAGGTTATACAACAAAAGCAACACTAATACGCCTCCCCCACTAATCATTAACAGGCGCTTTTTAGACCAAAACTTCTTTTCTATTTTTCTATCCATGATATTTCAGAACATTTGCTGTGAGGGTTAGCCAATCAATATGCCAAAACCCTAAATCGCTTACCAGTAAGCATTTCGGGGAAAAAGCCCTTAAAAAAACGTCCTTTGCCGGACAAGCTGTGTCCGATAATGAACAATTTTGTAATCCCCTGAATTTAGGCGCTTACAGGAAAAAATCTTTGTTTAATATTGCTATAGCCACATTTCCCGGCTTCGCATTCTAAAAATGGCCTGTTGGGAACGTTGTTTGCAGGAGTGCTTTTAATTAAAAATATTATGACAGTTACACAACCCGGAAAAATACTGATCGTAGACGACGATGTAGATGTGCTCCGTGCGGCACGCTTGTTATTAAAAAGGCACTTCGAACAGGTTGATTTTGAAAAGAATCCCCAAAAGATCCCATACCTGGTTTCCAACTTCGAGTATGACGTGATTTTGCTGGACATGAACTTTACCCGCGACCTCAGCAGCGGCAAGGAAGGTTTTGAATGGCTGGACAGAATCCTCGATATCAACCCGGAAATAGCGGTAGTTATGTTCACCGCCTATGGGGATGTGGAAATGGCGGTGCGTGCCATAAAAGCCGGGGCGGTAGACTTTGTCCTCAAACCCTGGGAAAACGAAAAACTGCTGGCCACTATACAGTCGGCCTTCAATAAACGTGCTGCTAAAAAAGAGAAAACGGCGCCTGCTCCGGATAATCTCCTGGTGGGTAAAAGCCCTGCCATGCAACAGGTATTTGACACCGTTTCCAAAGTGGCCGGTACCGATGCCAATATCCTGATACTGGGTGAAAACGGTACCGGCAAGGATATGCTGGCCCGTCATATCCACCGGGAATCCCTGCGGCATGATAAACCTTTTGTGAGTGTAGACCTGGGTGCTATCAGCGAAACCCTCTTCGAAAGTGAATTGTTTGGTCATGTTAAAGGAGCTTTTACAGATGCCCGGGAAGACCGTGTTGGCCGCTTTGAAGAAGCCAACGGCGGCACCATTTTCCTGGATGAAATTGGTAATATCTCCATCCCATTCCAGGCCAAACTGCTCACCGTACTGCAAAACAGGTCTATCACCAGGGTAGGCTCCAACAAACTGGTACCTATAGATGTAAGATTGATCTGTGCAACCAATCGCAATATCCAGCATATGGCGGCCCAACATCTCTTCCGGCAGGATTTACTGTACCGTATCAATACCATTGAAATACACCTTCCTCCCCTTCGCGAACGGCAGGAAGATATTATTGCCCTGGCAGAACACTTCCTGCAGATGTACCGCGATAAATACAAACGCCCGGTAAATAGCCTGCACGAATCACTGGCTCAGCAATTAATTCAATATAACTGGCCGGGGAATATCAGAGAATTGCAACATGCTATGGAACGTGCTGTAATACTCTCCCAGGGCAAAGTATTACAGCCCAAGGATGTGTTCGTTAAAAATCCTGCTTCGGCAGATGAAACCCTCAATACCGGCTATAACCTGGAAGAGATGGAACGCAACATTATCACCCAGGCTATGAAAAAATGTAATGGCAACATTACGGAAGCTGCCCGGGAACTGGGCCTCAGCAGAGCAGCACTTTATAGAAGGCTGGAAAAATATAACTTATAAGCTGTTAGCTGTTGGCTATTAGCTATTAGCTATTAGCTTAATGCAGCGGTTGATAATGTTATAACAGGTGTATGGCTAATAATTTATCTTTGAAACATTTTATTTATTCGCTCCAATAAGCTAACGGCTAACAGCTTTAATCACTCGCTGCATTAAGCTAACAGCCAACTGCTAAAAGCTAACCGCTCAAAAAATTGAACCGCTCAAAAAATTGAATCGCTTCAGCATAAATATCTTATTACGCTTACTGCTGCTTACCCTTACAATAGGCGGCAGTATGTGGTTGTGGTACAATGCCATCCCAGCGATGGCACTCGTACTCATACCGGTCATTATTATACAGATCGGTGGCATATACCACTACCTCAACAGAGTGAACAGAAAGCTCACCCTATTCCTGGAATCTATCCGTTATGAGGATTTCTCTATCCGGTTCAGTGCGGATAATAAACTGGGAAAAAGCTTTCAGGCCCTGAATTACCAATTCAATGAAGTGCTCGAGGCTTTCCGGCAAACCCGGGCGGAGAAAGAAGCGAATCTCAAATATATTGATACCATCGTACAACATATCAGTATAGGGGTATTGTCGTTTGACATGGAGGGAAAAATAGAACTGATCAACCCTGCTGCTTTCCGGCTACTGGGCATCTACCGCCTGCGTAATATTGCTGAGCTGAAAACACTTCACCCTGGCCTGGCCGAGTTACTAATGGAGTTACATTCCGGCAACAAAATACTATACCGCACCCAACAGGAACAACAGCTATCCATCAATGCCGCTACAGTAAGATTGCAGGGCCGGTTAGTAAAGCTGATCTCCCTGCAGAATATCCATTCGGAGCTGCAGCAGAAAGAGCTGGAAGCCTGGCAAAACCTGACCAAGATACTCCGCCATGAGATCATGAATTCCGTAACACCTATTGTATCCCTGATTGGCACCATGCGCGAAATCGTAGACCTCGACATTGCCCCCGACATGCAGCATCCTGAAGCTATTGCCGATTTACGGGAAGCGCTGGAAACCGTGGAAAGCCGCAGCAAGGGCATTATGAACTTCGTAAATGCTTACCGGGATTATACCACCCTGCCCAAACCACAGTTTACAACCGTAAATGTAAAAACGCTGATCACCTCGGTGAGTAATCTGCTGCTCCCGGAATTAAAACAGGCAGGTATTACTTTCCAGACAGATGTACAGGCGGAAAACATGGAACTGCATGCCGACATTGCACAACTCCAGATGGTATTAATCAACCTGGTCAAAAATGCCATGGATGCCCTGGAACACTATCAGGAGCCTACCATCCTCCTGAAAGCATATATCAATACCCTCCAGCAGATATGCATAGAAGTAACAGATAATGGCCCCGGCATTGATGCAGATGCCATGAATAAGATCTTCATTCCTTTTTTTACCACCAAGAAAAAAGGCTCCGGCATAGGCCTCAGTTTATCCCAGCAAATTATCCAACTGCATGGAGGCCAGCTGAAAGTGAGTAGCCTTAACGATAAAGGGACTACGTTTTATATCCTGTTTAACAACTAAAGGAATCTTCCTGAGTTTTATCATCCTAAACGCTCCGCTTCGCATTTCGGGCCAGATTGGTTATCTTGTAGTATAAAGCCATCATATTCCCATGCTGAAATCCATCTGGTTAGTCCTTTACTTTATCACACTGCTGGCAGATCTTATTTTCGTTGGTTTTGACATGGGAGCCATCCGTTTTACTTCCAAGCCTTTATTGATGGTCCTGCTGGCATTATACTTTATGAGCAATACCGGCCATGTCCGCGCAATATACCGTTACCTTCTCCTGGCAGCGCTTGCCTTTTCTTTTGGGGGTGATGTATTGCTGATGTTTGATGGGAGGGGCATGACATTTTTTATAGCCGGGCTAGGCAGTTTCCTGCTGGCACATATGATGTATATCCTTTTTTTCCTCAAAATCAGGTATACCAACGATCCCCGCCCCGATTGCCATTATTTTGCGGCCTTTATCACCGAGGCCATCGTGATTGCTTTTATATTTTTTATGTTGCCGTACCTGGGTGATATGACCATTCCGGTAATCATATACGCGATTGGCATTTCCTTTACCCTGTTATGCGCACTCCATGCTTTCCGGTTACAGCAGCAAACAGCAGGCTGGTACTGTATACTAGGTGCTATACTATTCATCATCTCCGACTCCCTGATTGCCGTCGGTAAATTCTATCAACCCATCCCCCTGGGAGGAGTACTGGTAATGCTTACCTATGGATTAGCACAGGCTGGTCTGGTATATGGCAGTACAAGGTATTTGAATTCCCGTGTTTAAGTGTAATTTTGATCTGTGCTTGTAATTACCAGCCGGTAATTACATACATACCATTTGTTATCACTGGTGTTTATAAATTGTTATGCAACAAGTTGACTTTTTAGTGATTGGTTCGGGTATTGCGGGACTTACCTATGCGCTCAAAGTATCACAACAATATCCGGATAAGACGATTACCATTATTACTAAAACCCGGGAGGATGAAACCAACACCAAATATGCACAGGGTGGTGTAGCCGTGGTAAATGACCTGGAAAATGACAGTTTTGAAAAGCATATAGAGGACACGCTTATTTCCGGCGATGGGCTTTGTAACCCTCATACGGTAGAAATAGTGGTGCGGGAAGGGCCTGATAGGGTTAATGAGATCATCGAATGGGGTACTAATTTTGATAAGAACCCCGATGGCGAATTCTCCTTAGGACGGGAAGGCGGTCATTCCGAATTCCGGGTCATACACCATAAAGACGTTACCGGCAAAGAGATAGAACGGGCGCTCCTGGCTGCTATCCATCGCAGACCCAATATCAGACTGGTAACCCACTGCTTTGTTGTAGACCTGATTACCCAACACCACCTCGGTTACCTGGTGACCAAATCCACTCCGGACATTGCCTGCTATGGCGTGTATGTGCTGAACCTGGAAACAAAACAAATAGAAAAAATACTTTCTAAAATTACCCTGCTGGCTACAGGTGGCAACGGACAGGTATACCGGAGTACTACCAATCCTATCATTGCTACCGGCGATGGGGTGGCCATGGTATATCGTGCTAAAGGCAGGATAGAAAATATGGAATTTATCCAGTTTCATCCCACCGCTTTATACCAGCCGGGAGAAAGCCCTTCCTTCCTGATCACGGAAGCGGTACGGGGTGATGGCGGTATCTTACGTAATATCCACGGCGAGGATTTTATGCATAAATATGACGCCCGCCTGTCACTGGCTCCCCGCGATATTGTGGCCCGCGCAATAGACAGTGAGATGAAGATCACCGGTACCGAGCACGTATACCTCGATTGCCGGCATATGGATATAGACAAGTTCATTCACCATTTCCCTAACATCTATGAAAAATGTAAATCCATAGGCATAGATGTACAAAAAGATATGATCCCGGTATCACCGGCCGCACACTACAGCTGCGGTGGTATTAAAACCAATGAATGGGGGCTTACCTCTATCAGCAATCTGTATGCCTGCGGCGAATGTGCCAGTACCGGACTGCATGGGGCTAACCGGCTGGCCTCCAATTCCCTGCTGGAAGCAATGGTATTTGCGCATCGCTGTTTCCTGGATGCTACCCGGAAAATTGACAGTATCACCTTTGAGGAATCAGTACCCGACTGGGATGCAAGAGGTACTACCGTGCCACGTGAAATGATTCTGATCACCCAGAGCCTGAAAGAACTAAAACAGATCATGAGCGACTATGTAGGGATTGTGCGTACCAATGTGCGTTTACAACGTGCCTTACGCCGGCTGGATATCCTGCATGAAGAAACGGAAGATCTGTACGAAAAAACAGAAGTATCTCCCCAGCTGTGCGAACTGCGTAACCTGATCACAGTGGGCTATCTGATTGTAAAAGGTGCCGCCTTCCGTAAAGAAAGCAGAGGCCTGCATTACAATACCGATTATCCATACAAGTGCGAACTGGTACAAAATATTGTGCTGTAATAAAAGTCCAAAGCTGATTACGTTTATAACAAAACGTAATCAGCTTTTCTTCTCCTGCCCTATCTTCTTACTTATTCTTTTCCTAAAGCTCATCACTTTCATCTCTTTAGTATCTTTGCACATTGCGTTTGTAATTTACTGCTGAAATGTATTACCTCCTTCTAATATGTTGTTACGCCATTTCCATCATCCCCCTCCGCTTATTGTACATACTAAGTGACGGGCTTTACGTGCTGATGTATTATGTGATTGGCTATCGTAAAAGTGTGGTAAAGGCTAATATGCGCCAGGCTTTCCCGGAAAAAACAGCGGAAGAAATCACCCTGCTGGCTAAAAAATATTATCATAACCTCACAGATATGATGGTAGAAACCATCAAGCTGCTCACCATGCGCAAGGCTGATCTGCAACGCAGGTTCGACTGCGACCTTACCGTTTTGCATGAGTTGTATAAAAAGGGGAAAAGCTGTCAGCTACACCTGGGACATAATTTCAACTGGGAATGGGCGAACCTCTTTTGTATGCAGGGGGTACAATTTCCTTTCCTGGTAGTGTATATGCCTATTACCAACAAAGCCGTAGACCGTATGTTCCGCCATTTCAGGGAAAAATTCGGGAGTACCCTGATCCGCGCAGACGATATGCGAAACAGTATGGCCCCCTGGCTGCAAAAGCAATATCTTATTGCGCTGGTAGCCGATCAGAACCCCGGAAACCCACGCAGATGTTACTGGTACCCTTTCCTCAATAAAATGACACCTTTCTATAAAGGCCCGGAAATGTCGGCAAAGCGCCATAATATCCCGGTCGTATTTGCAGATATCCGGAAAGTAAAACGTGGTTATTATAAAGCGGAACTTAAGCTGATGTTTGAAGAACCCGTACATGAGCCGGAAGGAAAGATTACAGAAGCATTTGTGCGATTTCTGGAGAAAAATATTCATGAGCAGCCGGAGGTATGGGTATGGAGCCACCGGAGGTGGAAACATATATATGAAGAGCATGTGGTGCACCACTAGCCCTGCGGTGAATGCATTAAAAAAGCATCGTCTCAAACGGACGATGCTTTTTTATTTAACCCGGTACAACATTATTTCAGCTGTACGTTAGGAGGGTATTTTTAATTTCTGACCGGGGTGTATCAAATTAGGATCCTTGATCTGATCTTTATTGGCATTATAAATATCCTGCCAGGATATGCCGGGGTAGTTTTTAGCGATCTTGCTGAGGCTGTCGCCGGATTTCACTTCGTAGGTCTGATCACCACCACCTGCTGCTACAGCAATGTTCATTACCAGGTCGGCAGCCCGCATTTCAGGGTCAATTTTTTCATACGTACTCCATAAATTATCTTTTACGGTAGCTGAAGGCGCTGTGCCATCAAGGTACAGCACACCGTCCTGTTCTCTTACCTGCAAGCCTGTAACGCCGGCACTGTTAGCCTGGCCGATCAGTTCCTGATATTTATCTTGTAAGCCCATGGTAGTATGTTTTTAAGGGTTATTTCAATGTAAGTTTATTCACTACTTTCTTAGGTTTGGATTCCTGTGCTGTTTGCATAATCTTGCGCAGATCGCTTTTCTTGGCAGAGCCACTCAGGGTTACTTCTCCATCCATTGCGGTAACGGTAATACCGGAAAATCCCGCAGCGCTGAAAGCAGAGTCCAGTGTCTTTTTCAGGATGTCGTCAGGATTAATCGTTACCGGGGGCATCGGTGGTTCCGGTGCTTTTACCGTAATGTTGTTGCTAACAGATTTTACGCCACTTACACCTGCAAGCGCACTTTCTGCTGCTGCACGGGCTGCTTCATCTGATACCTCTCCGCTCAGGGTAACTACACCACCTTTTACTTCAGCGGTAATACCAGGACTTGCACTTAGTTTTTCATTTACTGCCTGTTGTATTTTGCTGTCGGAAGGTTTACAGGCAAATAGCAGTACGCCCATCGACAGCAAACAGGCGGCTAATAAAGATTTAATTTTCATGGCTAATAATTTTCTAAGAAGTTAACAAATACTGTGCTAACCGGCAACTATTTCTGCCTTTAACTAATTGTTAATCAGCACTTCAAATGACTGGGTTTGATAACAGGCAATTCATATGCCAGGGAAAGATAACCGTTAATAGGGCCACCCTGTGGACTTACATCCTATCCTTTTCAAAAGTATCCTTGCTATAATTTTAATATATTTTAACTTATCAGCATACCAGAAAAAATAACCGGGAAAGGCTAAATAAAAACGGCGGACTGATCAGTCCGCCGCCATATAGGATTCAAAATGTGGTGCAACATCATCAGTTCAGCACATTCTTTTCTTTTTCAAACTTCAATCTTGTTTCTTCCTTCAGTTTGTTATAGCCACCTTCTATATTCCGGAGATTGTGAATACCTTCTTTTTTCAGGATAGAGCAGGCAATAATGCTGCGGTATCCACCCTGACAATGTACATACAGGTTAAGGTGCTCATCAAAATGCGCCAGACTGCCGGGATCCATCATATCTCCCAGGGCTACGTTTACCGCATCTTTAACATGCCCGTCGGCAAACTCTGCCGGCTTACGGACATCCACTACTACCAGGTTTTCATCGTGTGGCATATCCATGGCCAGCTCGTCTGCTTCTACAGATATGATCATATCTGTTTTTTCACCCGCTTCCACCCAGGCATTATAACCACCGTTCAGATAACCGGATACGTTATCAAATCCTACTCTGGCCATACGCACAATAGTTTCTTCTTCCTTACCAGCCTCTGTAACCAGTATTATTTCCCGGTCGAAAGGCAACAGGCTGCCGGCCCATTCTGCAAAGCGGCCTTCCAGCCCGATGCTGATAGCAGATGGTACAAATCCATCAGCAAATGTATTGGCATGGCGGGTATCCAGTACCAATGCGCCGGCCTGTATCTTTTCCTTAAAGGCTGCTACCGTAAGAGGCTGCAACCCTTTTTCCAATACTGCCTGCAAGGCATCATATCCTTCCTTGTTTATTTTCGCATTGATAGGAAAATAAGAAGGTGGCGTAGTAAGACCGGAAGTCAGCTCCTGAATAAACTGTGCTTTATCGCTGGCCAGTAAGGCGTAGTTGGTACTTTTCTGATCACCGATGGTGCTGTAAGTTTCAGGACCCAGATTTTTGCCACAGGAAGATCCCGGACCATGTGCAGGATACACAATCACCTCATCAGGCAATCCCTTGATCTTGCTGTTCAGTGAATCAAACAGCATCCCTGCCAGCTCTTCCTTGCTCAGGTTGCCACTGAACAGATCAGGACGGCCTACATCTCCTACAAACAAGGTATCACCGGTAAATATGCAATATGGCTCCCCGTTTTCATCGAACAACAAATAACAGGTAGATTCCAGTGTATGCCCTGGCGTATGCAGCACTTTCAGTGTCAGATGTCCGATGCTGAATTGCTGACCATCCTTGGCTACCGTTACCGGAAAGTTAGTCACCGCATCCGGCCCGTAAATAATAGGAGCGCCGGTAGCTTTTGCCAGATCCAGATGGCCTGACACAAAATCTGCATGAAAATGCGTTTCGAAAATATATTTAATGGTAGCATTACGTTCCCTGGCGAGATCCAGGTATACATCTATATCCCTTACAGGATCTATTACAGCTGCCACACCTTCCGATTCAATAAAATAGGCGGCTTCCGACAGGCAGTTTGTATACAATTGCTTTACAAACATGGTTTTTGATTTCCGCGAATTTACGAATAATCTCCTGCCTGCACTTATGGATAAAATCTATACCAAAATAAAAAAGTAGCCGTATGGCTACTTTTTTATATACTTTTTCATTGGTTTCCCCACCAATAGTTTACTAACATTATCCTACCAGTTCTTCTACGAACTTAGCCACTTCAGCAATACGCTGCTTGTTGATGGTGTAGTGAATGAATTTTCCATCTCTTTCTGTGATTACAATGCCTGCCCGCCGTAATATGGCAAGATGCTGCGATGCTACTGACTGCTCAAGACGCAATTTCACGTAGATCTCGGTCACTGTCATTTTTTTATGGTCCTCCAGCAGCTTGATCATCTGCTGGCGCAGCTTATGGTTAATAGCACGCAAAACCATAGCAGCCTTTTTGACGGCAATGTAATCCAATTTGATCTGGTCTTTTTCATTGTTACCTCTAGAAATAATAAGAGTATTAGAAGAGGTTGTTAATAATGTTTTTTCCATCGCATAATAGTTTTAAAAAAATGATGAAATGAAAGGGATCAACGGACAGTAAACCCATTTTTGTTAGACAACAATACCGGGTATCGATTTACACAAAATTATAATATCTGTCACAATAAAAAAAATTTCTATACCTTAATTTTTAATATATAACCGTCGTTACTTGCAAATAAGGTGTAATTTGACCTTCATATGACAAATCAAACGCATGTGCTAGGATATTTTCATGATTTCGGGGCAGATTTCGCCCGGGAAATGGTTAGTGTGGGATCAGCCTTACCTGACATAGTTGAAAATACACCTCAAAAAGGTATTTTCCTAATAAAAAACCGGTTCAAATGATACCTGCTAGATTAAAGTAGCGGCATATTCTCCCCCTTTGTATAATAATGATGATAAATAATCAAGCGTAATACGTTTTACTTGGCAGGAAAGTAAAATGGTTTTAAATAAAAAGGACTAAAGTAAGCTACATCCGCAAAATGCTGTTGTGCAAAGGCTGCTTCTGATAAGGATATCATGTGTTCTGCACTGATATGGTAAGGTACAAATAGGGCATGTGGATGTGGTGCTGACAACTGCTCCCATTTCATACTACCGTCACCGAAAAAATAAACCTTCTTTTCTTCCAGCCAGGTATGATAAGCATCCGGTGTGAGGATAAGTGCTTCCGGCGGTTTTACATCATGTCCGGCATAGTCGTAGATAGCAGTATATACTTCCTGACGGCGCGCATCCAGCATAGGACAATAATAAGCCGTATCATCCTGTAGTTCGCTACGTTTGCCCTGTGCCATCATTTGCAGGGTAGAAATGGCCAGCAACGGTTTTCCCCATGCATAACACAACCCTTTGGCTGTAGCTACGCCCACCCGCAGGCCCGTATAGGACCCAGGGCCTGCACTCACTGCAATCGCATCCAGCTGGCCGGGGGTTATTTGTTGCCTGGCTAATATTTCTTTTACAAACAAGGTGATGGCGGCCGCGTGATCTTGCTGCTTTTCATTTACCATGGTTTGCAATGGCTGGCTATCCCGTGCCAGACAAACAGAGCCAATGGTTGTTGCAGTATCAATATTCAATATTAGTGCCATATGACCCGTTATTTCAGTTTATTATATTCCGCTTCCATACTGGAAGCGATCGTATACCTTTCGTCGTTAGTGGCCGTATAGATAGCCTTTAGTACTTCATATACATTTTTTACACCTATCTTCCGGCTCCACTCAAAAGGCCCGTAGGGATAGTTAGTGCCCAAACGCATGGAAGTATCTATATCCTCACGGGTAGCGGTGCCTTCCTGAGCGGTGAGATAAGCTTCATTGATGATCATACATATTACACGTGGTGTTACCATACCTACTCTATCTGCCACCAGTTCATACTGCCAGCCCAGTTCCTTCATCAAATGATCCAGTACCGGCTGCTGCCCCTCATCCATGATAGATACTTCCGTTACCGGCAGGTGAATAAATCCGGGTAGCCAGTTACATCCCATAATATTAAAGCCCTGTGTAAAGGCATTGTGTACCATAATATCCGCCAGTGATGTCTTTACCATGCCCGCCAATACCGGTATCTCCGGATGTTTGGCATATATGGCGGCATGCCTGGGCTGATCATCAAATACCAGATCAATCACCAACTGGTAATCCTGTAGCGATACTAACTCATCCAGCTGCTTTTTCCAATGCACCTGATGTGCCCCCCATCCTTTTTGCTGCAAGTCTTCGTAACGTGCGGCATCTGCTATTACCAGGATATCCATATTCAGAATTTCCGGCAAACCTATTTAATAAATGATTAAAAACCATGTTTTTTTAGCTGTGAACCACGAGCCATGCACTACCAGCTACAAGTCAAGACCAGGGTACCTCGCTGTGAATTATTCAATTTTACCTACTTTTAGCCTATGGAAAAACAGATCATTAATACCACTAAGGCACCCGCTCCTATCGGGCCATACAACCAGGCAATAAAAGCTGGCAGCATGTTGTTTGTCTCTGGTCAGATAGCATTGCACCCGGAAACAAATGAACTGGTGAAAACTGATATCATGGCAGAAACCCACCAGGTAATGCAAAACCTGAAGAACATTCTGGCAGAGGCGGGTATGAGTTTCGCTGATGTGGTGAAGGCTACCATTTTTATTACAGACATGAATACTTTTTCAGATATCAATGAAGTATATGGTAAATATTTTACCGGCAACTTCCCCGCGAGAGAAACGGTACAGGTGGCTGCACTGCCTAAAGGCGTAAATGTCGAGATTTCTGTCATTGCCTGTCAATAACACCAATAATTGCTTAATACAAAAGCCTGATCGCTGGTAGATACCTTCCGATCAGGCTTTTTTACATTACTCCCTTAGCGTGAGGGCTAAAAGCGCATTTTATTTTTCTCCAAACAACAGCTTGGCCAGTTTCGCATCATGTCCATACACGTCATCCCTGAAATTAAGCTGCCCTTTATAGTTTACAAATGCAGTAAAGTAGCCGATAAATACCGGTACCTTATTTTTTAGTGTAACATACTTTTCCTTGGTACCATTCAGTGCTTCATCGATCTTTTTCTCCGTCCAGCTGGAATCTCCGCGCAGCAACCACATTGCCAGTTTCTTAGGCTCAGCTACCCGGATACAGCCATGGCTGAAAGAACGTTTGGTTTCTCCAAACAGATAACGGGAAGGGGTATCGTGCAGGTAAATGTTATATTCATTTGGGAACAGGAACTTCACTTTACCCAGGGAATTAGATTTACCCGGCTTTTGCCGTACGATATAAGGGAAGTTTTTACCAGAATACTTGCTGAAATTAATAGATGATGGCGGGATCACTTTTCCGCTGGCGCCAACTATTTCCATATTCAGGCGATTTAAATACGCTGCCCCGCTACGCTTCAAACCCGGTAATACTTCAGACCCCAGGATTCCCGGAGGTACATTCCAGTAAGGACTAAATACCACATACCGGATATCATTGTTAAAGATCACAGTACTGGCGCCAGGCTTTCCAACTACTACATTGCAGTTCCAGGAAAGTTTTCCGTTTTCATATACATGCATCTGAAATTGGGGAATATTTACAAGGATGTAATCACTGCCTGGCTCTACTGGTACCCAGCGTAAACGTTCCATATTTACAAGGATCTGCTTGATACGCGATTGTAAAGGTGTATTCATGGCATCCAGTAAAGGCTTCTGGATAGTGCCATCTTCTTTCAGTCCCATCCGTTGCTGAAAATTACGGATAGCTGTATCCAGTACTGCGGTGAATACCCGGCTGCTATCTGCTGCTTTCAGATCGCCCAATGCTTCCAGACGCATTTTCACCGCCGCAATAGCGGTGGCAGAATCTCCTTTCTTCAGCACTTTCTGGGTGATCTTGATACTGTCCCATGGTCCCTTATCAGCCAGGTCGGCCAGTTTCTTCAGCTCTCCTTTGAGCAGGTTATATTGCCGGTTTACCGGGGCATCTTCCTCAAAGGCATTCCCTTTTTTATTTACCATGGAATCCAGCAGGCTGGAAAGGTCCAGCTTTTTACGGGGGATAAACCATTCCAGGTCTTTTGCAGAATCTGTTGTCATCCCACCCCATACCTTATTGGCATAGTTAAAAAACTGGGAGGTAAGCATCATTTCTATCCTGGGGATAATTGTATCTCCTGGCTTCAGACCTTTACCTTCTACCACCAGGGTATCATACAATTGCTGCAGCGGCACATTGATCAGGCTGCTATCCTGCATACCAGGTGCTCCGCTTTTCAGGAGGTTAATAAAATTCGCAGCCTGCTCTGTAAGCCCATCCTTATTGATCCAGGCATAATGGTAATTCCGCTTCTGGTAAAAGTTCCGGATATTTTCCTCATAGGGCTGATAAGCCGTATCTGCTTCCAGGAATCGATTTACATAGTTGCTGTCAATAGCGAGGTCTATATACTCCTCCCTGGTGTAGTGGGTGGTATCCCTCACCTGTCCTTGTTTAGGAGGTTTACTTTTTTGCTGGCAAGCTATCGTGGCTACTGCCAGGAAACAAAACAATACCGCATAATTTCGTGTGAACATATACGTAATCGAGGTTTTTTAATGCATAAACAAACATGACAAAACTAAATCGGGCGCTACGGTACCTGGCATAAAAATAGGGGAATAAGCTGAAAACAGAAAAGAATAACACTGAAAGCCTCCGGCGTAGCTATTACACAGAAGCGAACATCTATGTATCATAAGCGGACAAATTATCATTTTACATTATTCATATCTGACTGATTGGGCTTACATCTTTAACTGGCACTTTCTTAGATACAACAAGTCGGTTGTTTCGTAAATGTTGCATCCTCTAAAACTTTGCTATGCTCAGCAACTATTTTAAGACAGCATTCAGAAACCTGTTGCGCAACAGGGGGCATTTCTTCATAAACATTGCCGGGCTAATGGCAGGCTTCAGTGCTTTTATGCTGATATTTCTGGTGATTACTTATGAACAGAGCTTTGACGGCTTTCATAAAAACAAGGATCGTATATACCGTGTAATACGAATAAATAAGCAAACTGGTGAAAAAACAAATGCCGGAGGTGCCTCCTTTCCACTTGCTGGCACATTAAGAAATGATTATCCTCAGTTAGAGCATACCGCTGCTATTTATGGCGACAGGGACGTGCAGGTAGTTATTCCGGGGCCGTCTGGTGAAATATTGAAAAAATTTAAAGAACCTGAAGGTATTTTCTTGGCTGAATCCAGGTTCTTTGACCTCTTTGATTTCCCTATGATAGGAGGTAATCCTGCCAATGCTATTACAGAACCTAATACTGCTCTAATAACAAAAGAATTTGCTACAAAGTATTTCGGTGATTGGAAAAATGCCACCGGTAAAATCATTAAGGTATATGATCAGCCCATCAGGATCACCGGTGTGCTTTACAATCCACCCCCCAATACTGATTTCCCCCTAGGAGTAGTGATATCTTATCCTACTATTCTTACCCTGGGAGTAGATATGAATGACTGGGTAGAGTTCTGGAATGATCATTACTGCTTTACACTCTTACCTCCTGGTTACGCTCCACAGCAACTGAATGCACAATTTCCAGTTTTGATATCAAAACATATCCCTTCAGAAAATGCTGATTACAATTTAGGGCTTCAACCGCTGAATGAGCTTCATTTCGATCAGCAAACACGTAATTTCCACCACCGTACTTTCAGCAAAGCATTGATTACTGTGCTGCGCCTCATTGCGATCTTCCTGCTCGGAATCGCCTGTGTTAATTTTATTAATCTTTCTACGGCTAGTGCCATTAGCCGTGCCAGGGAGGTAGGTATCAGAAAGGTACTGGGCAGCAACCGGCGGCAATTGCTGCTTCAATTCTTCGGGGAAACCGGGTTACTTTGTCTGATGGCAATGATAGGCGCTGTGATAGTTGCCTTTGCATGTCTTCCCTTTTTAAATGCACTCCTCGATGTTAAAATGTCATTTAGTATACTTAATAAGTTGGCCGTTGCCGGATTTCTGCTGGCCGCTTTAGTTATGGTAACCCTGCTGGCTGGATTTTATCCGGCGATTGTATTATCAGGATTTAGCCCGGTAAATGTGTTAAAAAATAAGATAGGAGCCACACCAATTAAAGGTGTTACCCTAAGAAGGGTATTAGTGGTCTTGCAATTCGGTATCGCCCAGGTACTCATTATTGTAACACTGGTAGTAATAGCACAGCTGAATTATTTTACCAATGCCAACATGGGCTTCAGCAAAGAAGCTATTGTTACAGTTGGATTTCCGCAGGACAGTATCAGCCAGTCCAGACTGGCGTTTGTACGCCAACAATTACTGCAGCAACCAGGTATTGTAAATGTAAGCTTCAGTGCATTTGCAACAGCGGGATACAGTAGCTGGGCTACTGATCTGCAGTTAGGTAATAATAACAGCCTCCGTACTGATCTGATCGTTAATATGAAACCCGCCGACACTGCTTACTTCAGTATTTATCAACTTCATTTAGCCGCTGGAAGAATATATACCCCGTCAGACACGATGCGCGAATTTGTGGTAAATGAAACGCTTTTAAAGAAACTTGCACTGGGCAGCCCGGAGGAGGCAATTGGAAAACCAGTTAAGGTAATGGGAAAACCAGGTCCTATTGTAGGAGTAGTAAAAGATTATCATACTAACTCTTTGCGTGACCCTATAGGTCCGGTAGTGATGACCACTTTAAACAACACTTACCGCATGGCTAATATTAAAATAGCACCGGGCAAAGTAAAAGCATCCCTGGCAGCTATTGAAAATACCTGGAGTGAAGTCTATCCCGATTATGCATTTGAATTTAACTTTATCGACCAAACCATTTCCTCCTACTATAAACAGGAAAAGGTACTTTCCCGGCTCTATAAAATATTTGCAGGCATCTCCATATTTATCTCCTGTCTGGGTTTATATGGGTTGGTTTCATTTGTGGCCCACCGTCGCAAAAAGGAAATTGGCATACGTAAAGTGCTGGGCGCACCGATACGTAGTATCCTTTTCCTGTTATCCCGTGAGTTTATGTTCCTGATTATAATTGCTTTTTTAATTGCATCCCCTGTTGCCTGGTACTTTGCACAGGAGTGGTTACAGCAATACAGCTTCCGGATTGAAGTGGGTAGCGGATTCTTTCTGAGTACCTTCTTATCTTCTATCTTAATAGCATGGCTGAGCGT
The DNA here is from genome assembly GCF_040567655.1 of Chitinophaga sp. H8. Taxonomy (NCBI): domain Bacteria; kingdom Pseudomonadati; phylum Bacteroidota; class Chitinophagia; order Chitinophagales; family Chitinophagaceae; genus Chitinophaga; species Chitinophaga defluvii. Next base: position 637,380 of record NZ_JBEXAC010000002.1, read on the forward strand.
AGGACATGCTACTATAAAAGCAGCACTTGCTAATCCAGTAAAAAACCTGGAATATTAGCTACAAGCTGTAAGCAAAGCGAATATAGCGCCACAAGCTATGAACCTTGAGAAAAACGAATGAAAACAAAAGGGGGACTAAAAAGTAGCTATTAAACAACCCTTAAAAAAGAGGCCCCTCAAAAGTAAAAGAGGGCCTCTTTTTTAAGAACTCACCCTTTTGCCTCCCTATACATAATCCATTTTAAGCATTACCAATCAACATTCACTACTGATCAATGCAAGGGAAAGCGCAGCAATATCACCAATATTTTCCTCCAATGCTGCCGGCACAATGCTACATGCAAGGGAGGAGGTACTAATTGCCTCTTTCCTGATTACCTCCATCATGCCTGGCTCCAATAAAGACTTCGCACGTCCGTAAATGCTGCCAAGGACAATCAGCTCCGGATTCAATATATCTATTAATACCGATAATCCCCTGCCCAGGTATGTGGCACAGGTATTATAAACGTCTAATGCCGTTTTATCTCCCTCCAAAGCAGCTTCTGCAACAGATTTCGCTGTAATGTCCGGTAAATCTTTCAAAGTCGGACAAAAACTAACTGGTGTACCCATCTGCAATTTTTCTCTTGCTTTTATTTGTGCCAGTTGGGCAATACCACCACCACTGCAATAACCTTCAAATGATCCGGCTTTCCCGAAGCCCACCGGCCCTGTTTCTGATAATCTTAAATGACCTACTTCGCCAGCCAGATCGGAGATACCCGTGTAAAGCCTGCCATCCAGGATCAAGCCTGCTCCCATACCCGTGCCAAAAGTTAAAAAGATCATATTGTTTACTCCATTGCCTGCGCCATATTTCCATTCAGCCACGGCACAGGCATTGGCATCATTCTGTAAAAATGCTTTGACGCCAAACTGCTGCTCTGCCAGTTCTACTATCGGTATATTATCCCATCCCGGCAAATTGGGTGGCGACAGGATCTTTCCGTCTTTACTGCTCAGCGGCCCCCCACAACAGATGCCAATGCCCTTCAAACTCCCGGCCCCGTCATATTGGGAAAGCAAGGTTGCTGCCGTCGAAAATAACAGTCCAATCATTTCATAAACAGGTTTATCTGTTGGCAAAACTTTCTTCTCCATAATTTCCGGCCTTCCGTTCTCATCCAGTCTGCCAATAACAACGGCACATTTAGTACCTCCAATGTCTAATCCTAATAACATAGCTATTGATTTTAATTATTCGTTACAAGCGGACTGATCTTTATAGATTTAAACTTAACGTTGCCGTGCTTGGCGTAAAACCATAAGAAGTCTCCTTTTTGTTCAGGAGTACGGTTCACAATGCATCGCCGGTTGTCAATACAAACATCTATGATGTCGTTGGTTAAGATGATATCCACTTTGATCGTTCTATCAAGCCCCTCTACCGCTTTGATATCGGTATTTCCCAGACTTACGATACGGTTATTTGCAGAAAAATTGAGGCGGTAACCACTCCCGGCCTTTTCATCCGAGCGCAGGTACAACCCATATTCTTCTGTTGTACCCTGTGGTTCTATTTCGAGTACTACACGGCATTCTAAAGGGATGTTTTTCAGATGTGCTGCTCCAACACCGCCCGGGGAATTCACCTGTACGGCATTTCCATTAACTGTACTGTTTATGTCTGCAGAGATCTTTAGCGGAAGTGGCGCTGCGGTGGCCGGGATCATTTCGGCGGGAAAACTGGTGGCCAGCGTACCGTCTGCTTGTTGCGTTACTTCCCGGAAAATTGAATTACCTCCGAATATTTCACCATTATTGTCTTTGTTCCCGTTTCTGGAAGGTACCCATGCAGCAGCAATACGCCGGTCGTTCTTAAACCCGGCTGTTTTTACTACATTGGCCCAGGATTCGTTCAATGCCTGATACCGCGGTTCTTCCCAGGGGCCATAAGGCTTTTTAGACTTCACATAATAGGTGTCGCTGTTATCACTATATACCAGATAATACCAACCTTTCCAGAAGAAATAATCCGGACATTCCGGCACAGAAGGCTGTCCTGTTAAGATGGGGTCAAGTACTTTCCAGTTTTGTAAATCCGTTGATGTAAGATGTACCAGGCATCCCCCGGCATTGCTCAGCACCGGATTCTCCTGCCAGCTGGAAACAAATAAGTGAAACTCTCCCGTTTTTTCATCTACAAAAACTTTCGGATCACGGAAATCTCTTTTACTGTATCCGGGCGCTGAAGTATAAAAAGGATTGGGTTTTTGCTTATTGAAATGAATGCCATCATCGCTCACCGCATAGCTCAGTTGCTCATTCACTTTGCCTTCGCTGTTAATTAAACGGGTGGCATAAAATGCATAGTACTTATTCTTATGAAAAACAACAGAACCTGTACAGATAGACTTTTCCCAATCCTCATCAATGCCAAGCACAACAGGATATTGCTTCCAGTTGATAAGATCTGTAGTAGTGCTCAGTACCCACTGATGTCCGCCAAGGCCATTAAGGCTTCTATGATGAGCAGAATCCAACAGCCAGTAATAATAATAGGTGCCATTATGAGAAAACGGCATACAATCTCCCACAAACAGGTCACCTTTGGGCTTGAAGTATTGCAGGTTTTTAGTGGTTTGAACAGACGGATCATATTGTACCCCTAACTGACCATAGGCAACGACATACCCCACCAGCAACAGACTTACGATTATTATTTTCTTCATGAACTATTTTTTTTGCTAAAGATTAAAGTTGTCTTGGATTATTTCCTTTTCGCCAGAAGCCTTCTATTTCTTCCAGCGATTTTCCTTTGGTTTCCGGTATATAGTAGTAACCCCATACAGCACCAATTAAACATATAGCTGCATAACACCAGAATGTAACATCAATACCCAATGAATTAACCAGCTTCAGAAAAGTAAAAGCTATTACGGCATTGAAGGCCCAGTGGGCTAAAGAACCAATACTCATACCTACTCCCCGTACATTGAGCGGAAATATTTCTGAGATCAGTAACCAACCCAGCGGCGCAAGACTGATCGCAATAAAGACGATATAACAAACAATACTCAACACGGCAAATACAGGTAAGGAAGCGCCCAGTGCATCCTTAAAATGGAAACACACACCAAGCAAAATAAGTGAAGGGATCATCCCCCAGATACCAATCATGTATAACTTCCTTCTACCCGTTTTATCCAGCAGAAAGACCGACAACAAGCAGGCCAGCACATTCATTACACCGATGATAATGGCTGGGATAATAGACTGCGTATTACTTACAATACCCGCCATTTTAAAAATGATGGGAGAATAATAGATAATAGTGTTCACCCCCGAAAATTGCTGGAAGAAAAAGATACCAATAGTAATGATCAATGGTGTCCGAAGCCAGGGCTTGAATATTGCTGTTACCTTGGTTTTGTTATCCGTTTCCTGCTTTACTTCATCCTGAATATTAGCCAATGTCTGGTCTATCATGTCCGGATCTTCCACTTTCCGTAATACGTTAAGGCCTTCGTCTAAACGCTGCTTGCTGATAAGCCAGCGGGGCGTTTCCGGAAGAAAGAACATACCGATCAGCAACACCAGCGCAGGCAACAACCCTACCAGGAACATCCACCTCCAGGACTCGTTATTACTATCGTCAGACAATACATAATCCGTGATATAAGACACGAGGATACCAATAGTAATCATCAACTGGTTTAAAGTAACCATTGCCCCCCTGATGCGGGTGGGAGAAATTTCGGCAATGTACATTGGTACCACATAGGAAGTAATACCGATAGCAACACCAATCAGGATCCTCATCAGGATCAACACCATAGGATTAGGTGCAAAAGCGCAACCTATAGCTCCTACAGCAAAAATAACAGCGTTGACAATGATCATTTGCTTTCTGCCGATAATGTCTGACAAGCGGCCGCTCCCAATAGCTCCCACAACTGCACCTAATAACACAGTAGTGGTAATCCATTCCAGGCTGGCATCATTTAATTGCCAATACTGTTTCAGGAATGGTAATGCCCCGGAAATTACACCGGTATCAAAACCAAATAATAATCCCCCGGTGGCAGCAACGATAGAGATCATTAATACATTCGGTTTAATCTTTGTTCCTTTCATGTAATGTGTTTTAAGGATTTGATTTATTGCCATCCGATATTCTGTGTATATACACCGCGGCTATAGTTCATCTGAGGTAAAGGAATTGGCAGATATTCATCCCTGTTTTTCTGAAAATGTGCATCTTTCAAATAAACCCGTTTGGATGATTCTTCCTGAAAATACTTATTTAAATATTCTGCTGCTATACCCCATCTCACCAAATCGAAGAAACGATTACCTTCCATCGCAAATTCCAGCCGCCTCTCCCATACCAATGCCTTCCAGGCAAAGTCTTTAGTCCAGTTACAGTTTATGCCTGGTTTATAAATATCCATTTTATAGTTTGAGAAGAAAGTGCCATCTGTGTACTTAAGCTTTGCCGTACTTACCATTGCCCTGCTGCGGATATCATTAATAAGTGGTAATGCTTCGTTGATGCGGTTGAGTTGAATCAGTGCCTCTGCTTTCCAAAGCAATACATCTGCATAACGGATCACTTCGTAATTTTTAGCGCTGGACATAAACGGAGGAACTTTTTGGAAGAAAGGATCATCCGGCGCTACTGTTTCTTTCAGAGATGAGAAGTAGCCATATATTTGCGGTGCCCTGGCCCAGGTCTTTTCATATACAAATGCTTCGCTGTACTTATAGGGGTGCCCTGGTATTGCCACAGTATGATCCAGCCGCGGATCAAAAGTATTATTAGTAAAGTCGGCTCCTTCTTTTACATCAACTTTATTGAACGTATCAAACATGGGCAACCCGGCATTATCTGTTTTAAAAGCATTTACCAGGTTTTGACTGGGGAGATGAAATCCACAACAGCCAAAATCCTTGTTCATAGGGTAATTAAGCGCTACCCCCATATTCAGCCTGCCTTTAGGCGTACCGTCATCTTTCGAATACTGTACTGCAAATACCGATTCAACACCATTATCAAATTGCCCCAGGAAATTGTTGGCAAAATCCGGGCTTAACTGGTATAACCCTGATGCGGTAACCTGATCACACAATGCAATTACGTCCTGTAACTTTTGCTGGTTTACAGCCACCACATTATTATTCTCATCCTGTGTATAGGCCTGATACAACAAGGTCTTTGCCAGATAGGCAGCAGCGCCTGCCTTGTTTACCCGTCCTTTTTCCGGTTGTTTAACCGGCAAATTTTCTACTCCAAACCGGAAATCGTCTGCAATCTTATCCCATAATGCATCATTAGATAACGCCTTATTGGATACTTCTCCATATTTTATCTCCGGGATGGTTTCATCAATGAAAGGAACATACTTAAAAAGGATTTTTAACAGAAAGTAAAAATGTCCGCGGATGAAACGTGCTTCTGCCTGCCGGACTTTTTTATGTGGGTAATTACTTTCATTCATTTGATTAATTCTCCTCAATGCATCGTTGGCCCTTGAAACACCGATATAGAGATAATACCACATCTCATCTGTGTTACCAATTTCCGGCCGGTTTCCTGAAAATATTTCGTAATTATTCCAGTCGGTATTATCACCGGGACTATCACCACCTTTATAAGCATCGCCACTACGCATACTGCCCCAGGGCCAAAGTGAAAAGGATGTGTGGATATTATCGTTACCCAATCCGGAGTAGGCCGCAATCACCATTTTATCTACATTCTCAGGTGTATTAAGATCATCGCCTGAAATTACCCCCTGCGGGGTTTTATCCAGTACCCTGGAGCATGACATGCAAAACGCTGTTACAACGAGGAGGAGGATATATTTGACGTATTTCATTTTCCTGCTTTTTAAGGTCATTATTATAATGTGATGTTTAATCCTGCAGTATAAATTACAGGGATAGGAAAGGTGCTGTTGGGCGCTTCAGGATCGGGGCCGGTATATTTTTTGCTTTTAAATGTCAACAGGTTGCTGCTTTGCAAAAAGATCCTGGCTCTTTTAATACTGATCTTGTTGGCCTGGCTCGTAAGGTCATAACCTATCTGGATATTTCTTAACCGCAGGTAAGATCCTGGTTCAAGGTAGTAGGTAGAAAACCGTCCTTCGTCATTTCTGTTTATCAGTGTAAGCGCCGGAATAGCTGAACCGGTATTTTGTGGTGTCCATGCCTGGAGGGTTCTTGTACCCCAGTTGGTGCCTGGCCAGAGTGAAGAGAAATCAGTGTAGATCTTACTGCTGTTGTTCACTATCACGCCTTGTACTCCCTGGAAAAAGAGGCTTAAATCAAAGTTTTTATAGGACGCAGCGATATTGAGTCCGTAAGTAAAATCCGGATCGCTGATACCAATGTAATCTCTATCCGCACCATTGATAATCCCGTCATCATTAAGATCTTTATAACGTATCCGCCCCACGCCTTTACCATTTTGTTCAGCATGTTTATCTACTTCTGCCTGGTTCTGAAAGATCCCGTCGGTTACATAACCAAAATAGCTCCCTACTGACCTGCCAATAATAATTTTATCATTACCATTGCCGGCAAAAGCTGTCAGGGAGTTTTCAGGCAACTTTGTTATTTTATTGCGGTAAGTAGCAATATTTGCGGAGATGGAAAAAGTAAGCTCCTTTCCTATTTTACCATCATAGTTAATGATACCTTCAAAGCCTTTATTACTCATGGAGGCTCCATTGACAGTAGGATCTCCTCCTTCTCCGATAACTGCCAGGCTGGGAGGTGTAAGCAATATGTCGGAGGTATTTTTGATAAAATAATCTATAGAACCTGAGAGCTTTTGTTGCAGGAAACCAAAGTCGATACCAAAGTTGGATTGCATCGTAGATTCCCATTTCAGTGTGTTATTCCCCCTTTGTGTTTTAGTAAAACCGGAGGGCAACTGACCACTATTACCGCCATTGATATCATATGCACTACCGATATCTCTGCTCCAGGTAGGATCTGTACCATAATTGGCAGAATACAGATCATAAATAGCATTATCAGCAATTGCCTGGTTGCCGGTCTTTCCCCATCCGTATCTTAATTTCAGATCGGATATAAAAGTAATATTGTCCTTAATAAAATTTTCTTCACTCAATCTCCAACCCAGTGAGAAGGCAGGAAAATAGGCGTACCTGTTTTCTGCTCCAAACCTGGAAGAACCATCCCTTCTGATAGTAGCAGAGGCCAGGTAACGGTCATTGTAAGCGTAATTGACTTTACCGAAAAAAGACAGCAGGGCGCTATTACTTCCAGTACCGCCATTATCTTTTTTGGCAGACCCTGCATTGAGGTATGCGTAATCAATATTTTCAAGCGCATACCCTTCACGTGATCCAAAGAAACTCTGTGACATAAACTGGATCAGCTCACTACCGAGTAAAATTTCAACTGCACTGGCATCAATTTTTTTATTGTAATTCAATGTATTTTGCCAAACCCAGTTACCACTATAACCCTGCTGGGTATTTACCTGATTGGAAGGGTCGGAAAGAAAACCAGACACGTATGATTTCCGCAGCGTGCGGGAATAGCTACCACTGTAGTCTACTCCTATGCTACTTCTCAGCGTCAGGTCAGGCGTAACTTTCAGGCTTGCGTATGCATTTCCGAAAAGGCGGTAAAAATAGGATTTGTTTTGCCGGTTATCTTCTATCAGCCTGACAGGGTTATGGCGGTCAGTCATACCCGGTGCAGGCCCCCCCCAGCCACCATCTATTGTATGTACCGGAACAATAGGTTGCGCCTGTAACGACAGGCCAACGATATCTTCTGCAGGAACTGCTGTGCCCACGCTATGCGTAAAAGAGAGATTTTCGCCGATAACCAATCTGTCATCAAACAGATGGTATTCCGTATTTATCCTGGTAGTAAGACGTTTGAGGGAGGAGCCTCTGATAATGCCTGCATTGTCATAATAACCTACAGAAAATAGTGAATTACCTTTTTCACTACCACTTGAAATGGTGAGGTCATTATTTTTTATCAGGGATACCTGCGAGATTTCGTCAAACCAATGTGTATTGGCAGGCTTCATAGTTTTTGCAGCATCGAGGTACTCAGGCAGGATTATTTTACTCAGCACAGGTACCCCGTTTTGATTGGTGGTCTCAAATTTATAAATCTGACTGGCATCATTGGGATCTGTACCATCGTTGATAGCAGCCTGCCAAACAGCACGTCCTCTTTGATCTGTGTTGAGTACCTGGATCTTTGAGCGGTAATTTTGTGTAGATATGGAGGAATTAAAATCTATTTTGGTGCTGCCTTTCTTTCCTTTTTTTGTAGTGATAATGATAACACCATTTGCCGCGCGTGAACCGTAGATAGTAGCCGAAGATGCATCTTTCAATACCTGCATGGATTCAATGTCTGCCTGGTTAATTTCATGCAACCCTCTTTCCGTTGGAATACCATCTATTACATACAGGGGATTATTGTTTCCCAAAGTACCAATCCCCCTTATCCTGACGGTAGCACCACTTGCCGGAGAGCCATCAGTAGTGATATAAACACCTGGAATCCGTCCTTGCAGGGCTTTTACCGGGTTTCCCAATGGAATGTCCTTTATTTCAGCTGTTTTTACTACCGATACCGCACCGGTCAGGTCTGCTTTTTTCTGGGCCTGATAACCAGTTACCACAATTTCATTCAGGTTACCTGTTTCATATTCCATTGCAAGAGAAACCGGCTCCTGCGAGGTGGTGATGAGCACCGAAGCTGTTTTCATGCCAATGTAAGTAAATGTAATCGACTCATTTACATGAGCAGTAATGGTAAATTCTCCATTTTTACCCGTAGTAACCACTTGTTGTTTTGACTTTACCGTTACGCCGGGAAGCGGGCTTTGAAGTTCTTTACTGGTAACAATACCAGTCACAGTCTGCTGTTGGGCAAAAGCTGCCAAACAGAGAAATACAGGGAAGATGACTACGATCAGTTTCATAACGTTGGATTTATAAATTATTGCTTTTGTGGACGTTCCATTGATACTTTAAACGTTTAAAGCAAATAGCAACACCAATCCCTCTCTAAACTTTAAACGTTTAAAGTATAGTTGTAAAAAAAATCTATTTCTCTTTACAAGATTTTCCGATGATCAGATCGGCTTCCAGATTTATTTGTTTGTTTATTTTATTATGATTTATCAGCTCCAATAAAGTGTTTACTGCCAATTTGCCCATTTCTTCCAATGGTTGCATGGAGTGCGTGATGGGCGTATAAAATAGTTCAAATGCATCGGACTCATCAAAGCTTAGTACTGATACATCTCTGGGTACCTTCAGCTTTTTCTTGTTCAGGTATTTCAGACCGTTTAATGCAAGTGTATCCGTTGCGAAAAATAACGCATCACAAGGTTCTGCCGCCGTTAACACATTGTCCAGTGCATGCGGAAGGTGCTCTACATTTATCTCCAGTAGCCATTTTGAATTAAACCGGATTTTATGATCCTTTAAAGCATCCATATACCCCCTTTTACGTTCCAGCAAATGGAATAAGGTGGTTTTATAATTTACCATGCATATCTTCCTGTGCCCTGTAGCAATAAGGTATGCTGTAGCCTCATAGGCCGCTTTATAATTGTCCAGCGCGATATAATTGGTTTTGATATCCGGGAAATTCCTGTCGACCAATACAAAAGGGATCTCTGCCTTTTGAAGAAAACGTATCTGTTCTTCTGAGTTTTCTACCGGAACTAATATCAATCCATCCACCTGACGATTAATAAAGACATTAATCAGTTCTTCAAACTTGTCTTTGCTTTCGTTCGAACTTCCGTATATAACTGTATAATTATTCTTTTTGGCTTCTCCTTCTATGGCCCTGGTAATACCAGTGCTGAACCGGTAATTTATTTCTGCTACCACCAATCCGATCGTATGCGTTTTCCGCAATTTCAGGCTCTTTGCAATCTGGTTGGGACGGTAATGCAACCTTTCTGCAGCACGCAGTATTTTTTCTGCTGTTTCTTTATTCACCTGCTTTTCTACGGCCTGCCCATTCAATACGTACGATACAAGTGCAGTTGATACGCCTACATATTCGGCTATCTCTTTAAGACCTACCTTTTTCATTCTTTTGGTTGAAACGACACTGAGGAAAATCTGTATGCTGATCCAATATTATAAACTTTAAACGATTAAAGCAAGTAATATTTCAATTATTTTCTTAAAAACCTGCAATTATTGGAGCTGCAAGCTGCTTGGATAAAGCTTCGAGCCATGAGCTTCGAGCTACTAGCCACCTGGAGCGGGTAAATAAAGCCGTGAGCAAATCGGCTCCACAATTCCTGTAAAGCAAAAAGCTGATTACTAATAATCGTAATCAGCTTTTTGCAATATCTTTTAGCTTTCGGCTATATTAATCCATTCGCTCCGGGAAGCTCATAGCTCATAGCTCGCAGCTCTTCCTAGAGCTTTATTTCTTCGTCGCTGCCATCAAAGAAGCGGTATTCTGTAAGATGGTAGTTAGAGTCTGCTTTCAGTTTTATCCATTTCTTCATGTTAAAATACCATTTCCATTGCCGGGAGGTCAGGAACCCTTTGGTCAGGAATGCATACAATATGGGGTGTACCCGTATCGTAAGTGATTTATGCTGGTGATTAACGAGATATTGGAGGTTCTTTTCTATATCGTCTACTATGAGTACGGAGGCCCCTATTTTGCCGGTACCTTTACAGGAAGGGCAATCTTCGGCTACGGAGATGGTTACTTCCGGTTTTACCCGCTGGCGGGTAATCTGCATAAGGCCAAACTTGGAGATGGGCAGAATGGTATGTTTGGCACGATCCTGTGCCATGAACTTTTCCATGGCCTCAAAGATGGCCTTTTTATTTTCTGGTAGTTTCATATCGATGAAATCGATGATGATAATACCACCCAGGTCACGCAGTCTGAGCTGGCGGGCAATTTCAGCTGCCGCCTCCAGGTTGGATGCCATGGCATTCTGCTCCTGGTTATTACTGGAGCTTTTATAACCGCTGTTTACGTCTACTACATGCAGTGCTTCTGTAGCCTCGATGATGAGGTATACCCCGCTATCCAGGTTGACAGTTTTACCAAAGGAGCCTTTTACCTGGCGGGTTACCCCGAAATGATCGAAGATTGGCGCCCCATTATGGTAATAGGTAACAATATCCTGTTTTTCCGGTGCTATTTTCTGGATATAGGCTTTGGTATCCGCATAGATATTTTTGTCGTTAATAACGATGCGGTTAAAGCTTTCATTCAGCAGATCCCGGAGGATACTGGTAGTTTTGGTTTGTTCACTCAGGATTTTTTGCGGAGCCTGTGCGTTGAGGAGGTTGGACTGGATATTTTTCCAGGTTTCCACCAGGGCGGTCAGGTCTTCATGCAGTTCTGCGGTTTTCTTTCCTTCAGCAGCTGTACGTACAATCACGCCAAAGTTGGGCGTTTTGATGGCTTCTACAATTTTCTGCAGCCTTTTTCTTTCTTCGGAAGAGTGTATCTTTTTGGATACCGCAACAATGTCATTAAAGGGTGTTAACACAATAAATCTTCCGGGAAGAGAGATTTCACAGCTGAGGCGGGGGCCTTTGGAGGAAATGGGTTCTTTCAGAATCTGCACGAGGATATTGGGTTTTCCGCCCAATACATCTGTAATTTTACCTGTTTTTATAATTTCTGCCTCATTCTTAAATTTTGTGAAATCGAACCCGCCGGGTGTTTTATCATTGAGGGCCAGCTGGGTAAATTTAAGAATGGAACGGATGTAGGGGCTTAAATCCGTATAATGTAAAAAGGCATCTTTCTCAAAGCCTACGTCAACAAATGCGGCATTCAACCCCGGTATGAGCTTCTTCACCTTCCCCAGGTATAAATCGCCTACTGCAAAATTGGGGTTGCCACTTTCGTGATGCAATTCCACCAGCTTTTTATCTTCCAGTAACGCTATTTCCACACCAGTGGGAGCCGCATTTATAATAAGTTCCTTATTCAAGCGTCCAAAATTTTAACCATTAAAACTTCACCTTTATGCTATGCACGGCTATTTAATACAGCTTACTGCATACCAAACATTTGCTTACTTATAAAGTTAGCATATTCTTCACGTTTGTGATGATGGATTGCTTAAGGGTTCAGCGATATGTCTGCAGGCAATATCCGGAAATTCTTTAGCGGGATCTTATGGAAACAACCTGCATGACTTCAGCAATTTAGTAATAATCACCAAAATCATGCAGGATATATGAAAATTTTTATCCGATCACCGTGCCGGGTTGATACCTGGTTAGTATAAATGGCGGGAAACGGGAGTATTTATTTCTTACCTTTTTTATGCCGGTTCTTTCTCAGCCTTTTTTTACGCTTATGAGTGGCAATTTTATGTCTTTTTCTTTTCTTACCGCAAGGCATACGCTAATAAGTTTTTAAATGTATGAAAAAATAAATATTATTTAATGCTTTCAATGTAGCTATCAATTTCCTTTTTCAGCACCGGATCTTTCATCAGTTCTTTACTTTTCTGAAAAAGGGAGATGGCCTTTTGTTTATCTCCTTTGCTCTTATAAGCTTCTGCCAGCACGAATAATACCTTGGCATTATCCGGATGTTTGGGCAAAATGCCTTCCAGACGTTCAATTGCTTTATCAAACTGGCCAGAGGTGATAGCGAGGTTCGCTAAGGTTACCTGAGCATCTACGTTATCCGGATTTGCTGCTACAACATCCCGGAGTTTTTGCACGCCTGTCATAGGTTCGCCGGTGTTCATGTACACCATTGCCTGTGAAATCTTCAGCGTGTCATTTGCCGGGTTTAAAGCGATAGCCTGGTCGTACAATTCAATAGCCTGAAGGGCTTCCCATTTTGCAATGCCTTCTTCATGGGCATGTTGCATGTGGGTAAAAAATAAATTGGCTGCAAAGGTGAGGCTTTTTTCGGAATTTTCCAACTTGGCTGCTTTTCCGAGGTAGTAAGCGGCCACTGGTAGCTGGTTTAAACTATCCCAGGTAGTGTATAATTGCTTATAAACAGCTATTTGCTGGGATTTTACATCTCCCCGCACTACTTTATTTTCCAACTCATTTACCAGCAAAAGCTTTTCGGCGGGTATCTTCTTTTTAGCGGTGCTCAACAGCTCCTCAAAGGCAATAGGTGGTGCGCTCTGCCCACCCCCCATAGGAGCGGCAGCTGGCATAGCTTTCTTATCAGACCGAGGTTCGGTGCGGCCAAAGGAAAATAATACTACCACTAACACGATAGCAGCACCGACGAGTAGAACTTGAGATTTTTGCACGCCTAAAATGATTTAGGCAGCAAAACTAAGAACTTTTCAGCTTCTTTACTTCAGCAACAAATTCTTTAGACGGCTTAAACGCAGGAATAAAGTGCTCTGGAATCTCCACAGCCACGTTCTTCTTGATGTTACGGCCAATCTTAGCTGCTCTTTTTTTAGTAATAAAGCTGCCAAATCCACGGATGTAAATGTGCTCGCCATTAGCTAATGCTTCTTTTACTTCCTTGAACATGGCCTCGAGTGTGACCAGCACGTCCACTTTGGGAATGCCTGTTTTTTCTGCAATGTTGTTAATCAAATCAGCTTTTCTCATAATTGAAGCGAGAGGATTACTTGTTCGTAAAGTTAATCAAAAAATTCTAATTGTTGAATTTAAGGCATATAAAATTTATTATTTTTTATTATACCTTGATCAAATGTAATAATAGATTTATACAATCCCAAATTGTAGCTATTTTCCGGGGCGCTTTTTCTCTTCAACGTGGTTTGGGCATATTAAAATACAATTTATTTATAATAATTTTGCATAAATGGCTGATAATGGGCATTATTTTTCGAAAAAATTACTGGAGTGGAACCAGGAACATAACTCCAGGACAATGCCTTGGAAAGGTGAAAGTGATCCGTATAAAATATGGTTGTCTGAAATAATTCTACAACAAACCCGCGTAGAACAAGGCTGGCCCTACTATGAACGCTTCATCGCTGCTTACCCTACCGTAAAAAAACTCGCGGCTGCACCGGATGAAGAAGTGTTCCGCCTGTGGCAGGGCCTCGGCTATTATGCCCGCTGCAAGAATATGCTGGCGGCTGCCAGGGAAATCAGTTCCACCTATAAAGGCCGCTTCCCCAACGATTATAACGCTATCAGATCATTAAAGGGTATTGGCCCCTATACTGCAGCTGCCATCGCTTCTTTTGCTTTTAATCTGCCTTATGCTGTACTGGACGGCAACGTATTCCGCGTACTGTCTCGCTTCTTCGGGATCGACACGCCAATAGACAGCACCACCGGTAAAAAACAATTTGATGAGCTGGCGCAAAAACTCTTGCCTCCGGAACAATCAGCCGTTTATAATCAAAGCATTATGGACTTTGGTGCGGTTGTTTGTAAACCACAACTACCTGCCTGCTCCTCCTGCCCGGTAGCTGCCAGGTGCACCGCACTGCATCAAAATCTGATCCCATTACTGCCGGTGAAATCTAAAAAACTGCAGATCAAAAAAAGGTATTTCTATTACATCGTGCTGGAATACAATCAACAATTATACATCCGCAAACGTACAGCCCAGGACATCTGGCAAAACCTGCATGAGTTTGTCCTGATTGAAACCACCGCGCCCGTAAATATGGCTGATCTTCAGGAAAGTAGCCCCTTTACCAGTATCCTCCCTCCTGACACCTATACCGTAACAGGGATATCACAATCATTCCGTCAGCAACTTACCCATCAAACCATTTACAGCCAGTTTATTACCATACATGTACAACAACCGGTTACCTTACCGGAACACTTTTCCGTACCCCGTGAGGCGTTAGATAACTACGCTTTTCCAAAAACCATTACCACTTTTCTTCAAAGTAAAAATTTAAGCTTATTTTAAATAACAGCTTTTAGCTATTAGCCTTTAGCTGTTAGCTTTAATACCCCACCGCAGGGACACCTAAAGGGAAGCCAGGATAATCACCCTACCTTGAAGCATGCTTGAAGCATAGTTAAAGCATGGATAGAGTATGAATAGAGCATAAAAGGCTATGAAATGGGTTTAACAAAAACATCCTGTGGGGCAAAATTACCACACAGGCAACAGATCATTAGCATATAACTATCATTGAACCATCCGCTGCATTGAGCTAAAAGCTAAAGGCTAAAAGCTAACAGCTAAAAGCTAAGAGCTAGAAATTTTTCCATATCGATTAGAAAAAAATATTAACTTTAAGAAGGTTGTTTTTTATCAAAAGAGGAACTTATTATCAATAGACTAAAAAACCTACAACTATGAGAGGTGTTAATAAAGTAATCCTGATTGGCAACTTAGGCAGAGATCCAGATGTACAGTTTCTGGAAGGTAACATCGCAGTAGCTAAATTTTCACTGGCTACCACCGAAACCTTTAAAGACAGGGCGGGTAAACTCATTTCACAAACAGAATGGCATACTGTAGTGCTATGGAGAGGACTGGCAGAACTGGCGCAAAAATACCTGCACAAAGGCAGCCTGGTGTACATTGAAGGACGCTTGCGTACCCGTAGCTGGGAAGACAAGGAAGGCAACAAGAAATTTGCTACAGAAGTTGTAGGCGACAACCTTGTCATGCTGGACAAACGCATGGACCTCAATAGTTCAGACCACTCTTTACCCCATCACAGCAGCTCAGGCAGCGGCCCCGGTGAAAGTTTTCCAAACCTGGAAATGCCCCCGCCTCCGCTTAACGAACCTGCAGATGATCTGCCCTTTTAAGTTGCATTACTAAAAATATTAACTTTTTTTAAATTGGTAATCCCGTAATGGGACATTACTTATATTTGCATGAGGGAAAGCGATTCTACCAAATGCAGAATTACTTTCCCCATATTTTTGATTAATTTCATCAAAGTTGAACATCTTGGATATCTTTTCGGTAAGTAACATATCCGTGGAGTCGTTTCTTTTACAAGCCACTGCAGACATCGCTACTCCTAATATGGTGGTCTTTTTGTTAGTGATTTTTGTATTGCTTTTACTGACATTCATCGTTTCAGGAGCAGAAGTGGCTTTTTTTTCCCTGAATTATAAAGACCTGAATGTGCTGAAAACGAGGCAAAATGCCTCCGGAAAGCTCATTACCAAACTGCTGGAAAAGCCCAAATCCCTGCTGGCTTCCCTCCAAATCGCCTTCATATTGCTGGCCATCGCCTTCATTATGATTACCAACTACCTGATTACCCAAATGGAAGCCCTGCAAACATTGCCTGTGGTTTCTTTTGTAGTCAGAATAGGGATCATTACCGTGATCCTCCTGTTTTTCGGACAAGTACTCCCCCGCGTATGGGCTGCACAGAATAATATCCGCTTTGCTACCTATTTCGCCTGGTTTGTCAGTATTATTCATGCGATCCTCGAACCTGTAAGCGACTTCTTCGTGTCGCTGAGCAGCAGCATCGAAAGCAAATTCTTTCACCGTAATAACGGCCCGGTAAACTACCAGGAAATTGATGAGGCTATCGAAATGAGCGTGGATCCTGCTGCTTCCCAGGAAGAAAAAAACATCCTCAAAGGCATTCTCAAATTTGGCAATATCACCGTAAAACAAATCATGCGGGGCCGCCTCGATGTAAACGGCATTGAATACGACAGCCCTTTTCCTGAAGTGGTGAAACGGGTGGCAGAATTGCACTACTCCCGCTTACCCGTGTTTAAAGGCGATCTGGACCATATTGTAGGGGTGATCCATACCAAAGACCTCCTCTCCCATCTGGATAAAGACGCTTCTTTCGACTGGCACGAAGTAATGCGCCAGCCCTTTTTTGTACACGGACACAAACTCATCGAAGACCTCCTGGCAGAATTCCAGGCCCGGCGTATGCACTTTGCAGTGGTAGTGGATGAGTTTGGTGGTACTTCCGGCATCGTAACCCTGGAAGATATCATGGAAGAAGTGATCGGCGATATCAAGGACGAATTTGATGAAGAAGAATTTAATTTCAGCAAAGTAGACAACTTCACCTACGTGTTTGAAGGAAAAACCCTGCTGAATGATGTATGCCGTATCATGAATATCACCCAGGATACTTTTGAACAGGTAAAAGGAGAAAGCGACTCCCTGGGCGGACTGATCCTCGAACTGGCAGGTAAGTTTCCGGAAGAAAACAGCGTTATTAACTATGCTAATTACGACTTCACCATCCTGGAAGTAAGCAAAATGCGAATCCAGAAGGTACAGGTGAGTATCCGGCCCGACGGTGAACCAGCTGAATAAGTGAGCCTGAATCTATATAAATGACTGATGTAAAGATGCGAAATATAAAAGGTGCAGCCCTGGTCCTGTTGTTATTTCTCCTGGCAGCCTGTGAAACTACTTTTACGCCTAAGCCAAGGGGATACTTCAAGATCCAGTTCCCGGAAAAGAAATACCGCGTCTTTGACCAGCCAGGCTACCCTTACACTTTTGAATACCCGGTATACGCCAATGTAATCAAAGACTCCCTGTTCTTTGGCGAAGCTCCCGAAAACCCCTATTGGATCAATGTTGATTTCCCCTCGCTCAATGGTAAGATCTATATGAGCTATAAAATCATCGGTGCACATAATAACGACTTCCAGAAGCTGATAAACGATGCTTTTAAAATGACTTTTAAGCACAGCAGCAAGGCAGAATATATAGATGAAAGAACCATTCACACGCCCAACCAGGTAAGTGGTACCTTTTACGAGGTAGGAGGTAATGCTGCCTCAGCCAAACAATTTTTTGCGACAGACTCTGTTAAACATTTTCTGCGGGGCGCCCTTTATTTCAATGCCTCCCCCAATGCCGACTCCCTGGCACCTGTACAGCAATTCCTGGAACAGGACATGTGGCACCTGGTAGAAACCCTTCGCTGGAGATAATCCCTGATCAAAGCCACCCATAACAAGCCGTTTACCGGCTCCCCTTCCGTGATATTGACCGGCAACGATGACCTATTGTGCATTCAGCAATTATATTACCTTTGCATTTATAACGGCAGGTAGTTAATTTACCATAGCCGATACCACCGGAATAGCTATGATCATCATTGACGACAAATATATAAGTGACGAAGTAATTGAGGAGCAATTTGTGTGCAATCTGTCGGCCTGCAAAGGTGCCTGCTGCGTAGCAGGCGACTGCGGCGCTCCCCTCGATAAAGCAGAGGTGAAAACGCTCAAAAAAGTGTACCCGCTGGTAAAACCCTACCTGCGGGAAGAAGGTATCCGGGAAATAGAAAAAACAGGTACCAACACCGTAGATGACGAGTATGGTTATGTGACCCCGATCGTCAATAATGGCATCTGCGCCTATGCCACCATTAATGAACTGGGCGTGGTAGGCTGTGGGATCGAGAAAGCATATAATGATGGGATCGTGGACTTCAAAAAGCCCATCTCCTGCCATCTGTATCCGATACGGGTAAAAAAATACGAAACTTTTGAAGCGGTAAATTATGACCGGTGGGATATTTGCAGCCCGGCCTGCAAAAACGGTAAACAGCTGCAGGTACCGGTATACCGCTTTTTAAAAGATGCCATTATCCGTAAGTATGGGGAAGAATTTTATACGGTACTGGATAAAATAGCCAAGAAAAATACCCCGAAAGAAGGGTAAATTATAAATACGTCATGTGAAATCATGTGAATTGGTACGGGTATTGCCATATAATGGTACATCAATAGCGTACCACTCATCATTTGTACTGCATATCAGCATTGTACATTGCGTATTTGTTCGCTATCTTTATAATCGATATTTATACTGCGCTGCATATGCAAGAAACGGCATCCATTTTTTTAGAGAAGAGTGAACAAAAAGCGGCCGATCTGGGCCATCGCCAAACGATAAATTTTAATATCGGTAAATATAACGCTGCTGTAAAAAATGGGAAAGAGCAGTTTGCCGACCTCCTCACCGCGCGCGAAAGAGCTAAAAATATTAAGTGGAGAGCCATAGAACATCTTGACAAGCACCTGGAAGAGTTTGAATCCAACTTCCAGAAACGCGGTGGAAAAGTGATTTGGGCCGAAACAGCAGAACAGGTACAACAGGAAATACTGGCCATCTGCCAGGCCAAACAATGCAAAAGCATCGTAAAAAGTAAATCCATGGCTACGGAAGAAGTGCACCTGAACAGCTTCCTGGCAAACAATGGTATTGAATGCGTAGAAACAGACCTGGGGGAATATATCCAGCAACTGGACGGAGAACCTCCCTATCATATCGTTACACCGGCCATGCATAAAAGCAAGGAAGATGTAGCCCGCCTCTTTGCCGAAAAACTCGGTACAGATCCATCGCTTACCCCTCAACAGCTGACACTGGTTGCCAGGGAAAAACTGCGGCAAAAATACCTGGAAGCTGAAATTGGCATCACCGGCGCCAACTTCATCATAGCAGATACCGGCTCTATCGCCGTATCGGAAAATGAAGGCAATGCCCGCTTAACCACTGCATTTCCCAAAACACATATTGTACTGGTAGGTATTGAAAAAGTACTACCCTCTATTAACGACCTGGCCCTGTTCTGGCCATTACTGGCGACCTATGGCACCGGCCAGAAGGTAACTTCGTATAATTCTGTTTTCAGTGGTCCGCGACAGGAGCATGAAGCAGATGGCCCGGAAGAAATGTATGTGATCCTGATGGACAACGGCCGTACCAACCTGCTCCAGGATGTGCAGGCAAGGGAAGCATTATACTGCATCCGCTGCGGCTCCTGCCTGAATGCCTGCCCTGTCTATAAAAACATTGGCGGTCATACTTATGGCAGCACCTATAGCGGCCCAATCGGGGCAGTAATCACCCCACACCTGAAAGGAATGGAATCCTATATGCATCTCAGTTATGCATCCTCTTTATGTGGCAACTGTACAGAGGTATGCCCGGTACGCATCAACCTGCATGAACTCCTCCTGCATAACCGGCACAAGGCTGTAGAAGAAAACCTCACCACCGGCGGCGAAAAGCTGGCCTGGTTTGGTTGGAAACAAGCCTGCCTGAGCCGCAGAATGATGAATCTTGCCAGTGGAAAAATGAAAAACTTTATGATGCGCAAATTCTTCACCAAAGCATGGGGAGAGCAACGGGAATTACCCGTTTTTGCCCCCAAATCCTTTAACCAGCTCTGGAAAGAAAGAAAATAAACCCCAATATTACTATAAAGCTGCTTTCAATTGTGCTTCCACCCTTTCCAGCATGATCTGGTGTGCTTGTCCATTAAGATGTATTCCATCTCCGCTATTATACGCTTCTTTTATTGTACCATCATCATTAGACATACCACTCCAGAAATCAATATAAGTAAGGGGATAATCTGCTTTAATAACATCCTTCATACGGATCAGCGCATTTTGCTTAGCCGTATCTGAATTGCGCGACTGTGTAGTAGTGATAAAGCATTTTATATCGTGCGCTTTGGCAATATCATTCAGTAAAGCAAGGTTATGACGATACTCTTCTATCGACACCCCGGCAATAATATCATTGGAAGGCATATTAATGATAATGATATCTGGTTTCAGGGATAAGGCTTTGGTAATATTGTGTTCTTTGTCAACCGCCGCTCTGCCAGCCACGGGGGTAGCCGTATCCGGTAAAATATGGTAGGTGGTATATCCTCCTACTGCCAGATTGGTCACTTCATTTTCACTATTCTGCTCCTGTACATATTTCCGGAAAAGGTTTACCCAGGCGCTGTCTTTTGATTTAGGGCCTGCACCTTCCGCTGTAGAAGAACCCAATACTACGATGTGGTGCTGTTTCGCCTGTTTTTGTACACACGCAAACTGCAGCGAAATAATAAATAACAGGAACAGGATACTTAATTTTTGCATAGTGTTACTACTTTATAATGATGGAATTGCTTATTTGGCGGGAGTAAAAGGCACTTTTATTCTAATGCGCACCGGCTCAAAGTCGGATGCAGGTATCCATGATGGTCCTGCTTTAATGACACGGATAGCTTCTTCATCAAATGCAGCTCCCATGCTTTTAATAATCTTAAAATCCTGGAGCGTACCATTGCCCATTACCTTAAAGGATACACGGACATTACCGGATAACTTCTTTTCACGCTCTGCGTCCGGATATACGGTATTATTTTTAAGATACTGCTGGTATGCTTTCCATCCATTATCGGGTTCCGGTCTGCGATAAGCCCGTGGTTCGCTGTTATTTTCGCTCCCGGCCAAAACACCTTTGCCTACCACTACAATGTCGTCCAGGCCCTTATTATTTTCAGCCAGTGCAATATTCAGGTTATTATCGTTAGGGGATATCCGTAATTGTTTACTGTCAAACCCGATATAGCTCACCGAAAGGTCTACCATCCTGCCGGTGTCTACCTGGAGCACAAATTCTCCCTGGCTATTTGTAACAGCGCCCTGTTGCGGCTTTCCGGGTACAGATACCACCACACCTGGCAAAGTACTGCCATTTGCCTGATCGGTTACCTTACCTCTCAGCATACGGACATTTGTTGCGGATGGGCTAGCCATCCCCCGGATCATGATCTTTCCCTTTGGCTGCTCATTGGTAACCACCACGCCGCTTGCTTTACCCTGCAATTGCTTAGTAATGTCTCCGCTCACCTTACTGGTATCCGGCATGGCCAGGCTAACACCCTCTTTTTCTGTGTGCAGCGCTTTTTCCTCTCCTTTGGCAATACGCAGCTGGTTTAAAGGAGGTGCTGGTTTGGCATACATGATCGTATTATCCGGTCCGGGCAGTTCTTTAGCGGCTGATGCTGACGGAGCACTGCTCGCAGCATTGTTGGCCGCAATTGCTTCTGTGCTGGCAATCTGAGGAGCGGGTGCCTGCCTTTTGGCAGCAGCTTTCTGCTGGTCTAATGCAGGTTGCGCAGGAGCTGTAGCTGGCAAGGCATTCCGGGTAGCGGGTGCAGCAGCAATAGCAGGTTCCGGCGTCTTATCCTGCAGCACACTTGCTGTTGCGGGCGCTTGATCTGCGGCTGCATCAGCAGGAGCATGACTGCTATCCATCGTATTAGCATATGGTGTAGCAGCTGCGGCACTGTCGGCATGTTGCTCTTCTACTCTTACAATAGGCCGTTCTTTAGGCAGCTGCTGATGCCAGATCCACCATGCGCCGGAGGTAACCAGCAGCAGGATGGCGGCCGCTGCTGCCCAGCGGGAATACATCGGCACTACCTTTCTTTGCCGGGATGCCGCCACTCTTGCAGCCAGGCGGGCCTGTAAGTCATCCAGGTGCACTTGCTGATCAGGCGGATGCTGATCAAAGCCTTCCAGCGCTTCTGCCAGAAAAGGATCATCCAACGCCTGGCGTTCCAGGGCGTGCATAGCCTTATCGTCCAGCTCCCCGGCAAGGTACTGGCGAATGAGTTCGGCACTCACTTCCGGCCTTTTATGTGATGACTTATCTGGCATGCTGTTGTTCTATACAAATTTTCAGGTTACGCTTACCATTCTGGATATAGCTTTTTACCTTATTCATCTCATACCCGGTGATCAGGCATACCTCCCGGTAGCTCTTCTCTTCCAGGTAAAAGAGATTTACACTCCTTTTCTGTTCTTCCGGCAGGGTTTCCAGACACTTTTCCATTACCTGCAGGTTGTTTTCCAGGCTAAATCCATTTTCATGATGCAGTATTTCCTCACTTTCCATAAGCGGGCGGTCTTCAATAGACACCTGCCTGCCCTCCTTGTTTTTCATCGCCCTTAGCTTCATCAGACAATGATTCCGTGCTAAAACATGCAACCAGCTTTTGAAGTTCTGCACTTCATATTGCTTTAATTTGACAATTAACTCCTCAAAAATCTGCATCACTGCATCTTTACTGGCTTCTTCATCAAAATACTTCAGACATACCCCATATACCAGCCCCATATACCGCTGATATAAGGCAGCCAGAAAGTCGAGCTTGCCGGAAGCTTTATACTCCCGGATCAACTCCGCATCATCTGTATCCTGCATTATATTTTGCTGTAAGAAGGCCATGTTTTTGAGCTGTTAGCTGTTGGC
Source organism: Chitinophaga sp. H8 (assembly GCF_040567655.1). NCBI lineage: Bacteria > Pseudomonadati > Bacteroidota > Chitinophagia > Chitinophagales > Chitinophagaceae > Chitinophaga > Chitinophaga defluvii. The sequence goes on from NZ_JBEXAC010000002.1 coordinate 660,372, forward strand.
TATTAGCTTTTAGCTGATTGCGTTTTGAACTGTGAGCTAGCAGTTAGCTTTTAGCAGTTAGCTATTAGCTGATTGCGTTTTGAGCATTGAATTTTATATGAATATTTTAACTAGCCATGAACTATGCTAAACAAGCTATAAAATTTTCGGCAATGTAGGGTAAATAATTGAAAGATAACCACCCGGAATGAGCCATAGGCGGATAACAAGAGAAACAAAAGCAATTGCCACAAATAAGTAAGCACCGGCAAATACCGGTGCTCACAACATATTTTGATAAATGGGCTTAAAGCCAACTGCTCTCAACAAATGAACTTCAAGCTAACAGCTAAAAGCTAATGCCTAAAGTGCCTCATTCCTGTCATCACCATTACCAGACCGTTTTCTTTGCAATAAGTGATGGAATCATTATCGCGCAGGGAACCTCCTGGTTGTATCAATGCTTTGATACCAGCTTCATGGGCAATACGGGCACAATCATCAAACGGGAAAAACGCGTCTGAAGCCAGTACAGCATCTTTCAGGTCAAAATCAAATTGTTTGGCTTTTTCTATCGCATGACGCAGCGCATCAATGCGGGAAGTCTGGCCGCAACCTTTTCCTACCAGCTGACGGTCTTTCACCAGTGCAATGGCATTGGATTTCAAGTGCTTACATACCAGGTTAGCAAATTCCAGGTCTGCTTTTTCTCCGGCATCCGCAGGACGGGCGCCTACATCATTCCACTCCTTATAGTTACCATTGTCTGTATCCTGCAACAACACCCCATTCAGTACATTTTTAAACATATGTCCTGATTTTAAAGGTGCTTTTTGTTCCAGCAAGATCCGGTTTTTCTTTGCCTGCAGTACAGTCAGCGCATCTGCATCAAAACCCGGCGCAATCAGTATTTCGAAGAATATTTCGCTGATAGCAGCGGCCGTTACAGCGTCTACTACTGCATTACAGATCAGTACACCACCAAAAGCACTTTCCTTATCACCCGCCAATGCAGCATCCCAGGCTGCTTTCAGCGTAGGACGGGAAGCAATACCACATACATTGGTATGTTTGATCACCGCAAAAGTAGTTTCCTTAAACTCTGCGATCAACTGACAGGCAGCGTCTACATCCACCAGGTTGTTATAGGAAAGCTCTTTGCCATGCAGTTTATTAAATGTTTCAGACAGATCACCGTAGAAAACACCACGCTGATGCGGGTTTTCTCCATAACGCATTACCTGGCCTTCCGGTACAGATACCTGGAAACAAGCACCCGGCTCATTATTCAGGAAATACTGGGAAATCGCTACGTCATAATGTGCACATACTTCAAATGCCTTAGCTGCAAAACCCCGGCGGTCTTCCAAAGAAGTAGCCCCATTGTTTTCCACCAATACCTTCTCCAGATCAGCATACTGATCCTTAGAAGCAACAATCACTACATCTTTAAAATTCTTTCCTGCGGCACGGATCAGGGATACTCCTCCAATATCTATCTTCTCAATAATAGCCTGCTCTTCCTTAGTAGATTTCACCGTTTCCTCAAAAGGATACAGGTCTACAATGACCAGGTCTATTTCAGGAATTTCATACTCTTTCAGCTGCTGCAGGTCCTGTGCATTCTCACGACGGGCAAGGATACCTCCAAATACTTTGGGATGCAGTGTTTTTACACGGCCACCTAAAATAGAAGGATAAGCAGTAAGATCTTCTACAGCTACACATTTTACACCTTGTTCTTCAATAAATTGCTGCGTACCGCCGGTAGAATAGATGGTTACACCTTGCTCACCCAACTTTTTGACAATATTCTCCAGGTTATCTTTATAGAAAACGGAGATCAGTGCCGATTTAATTTGCTTTTGCATGAATGGAAAACATTAGAAATTAATAACATAGGCTCCCTGGTCTGGAACCGAAAAGCAGCGCAAAGTTAGCGCGTAACAATCATTTTTCCATTGTTGAATCTTCCGGTAGGAGTTAGATCCATCAAAAATAAGATGGTCAAATTCGAAAAATCGCTTCAACTGTTTGATATCCACGTCTGGATTATGTGACAGCAAAATATAATCTGTTCTGAATTTTTTCCTGGGCACTGTTACCGGCAACCGCGCATTAATGATCACCAGCTGCTTGCTGCCAAAACGAAAATACCTTCCCAGCTGTACCAGGTGAGGTATCTTGTCGGCACTCACCCTTAAACCTGATCGTACTGCCTGTATTTGCCGGGCAATAGATGTTTGCCACAACCCGGTATCTCCTGCAAACTGCACCTGATTACCAGCAATAAAATCAATCGCTGTATATGCAGGGACATGATAGATGATCACCTTTTGCTGTTGCTGGCTCCTGATAATGTTAGCCGCATGCAGCAACGAACATAACAGGCACATACCCAGCGCTGCATGCAGCCCCCTCCTCCATTTCAATAGCCACCAGGATCCCAGCGCTGCCAGTAACAGGTACATACAAATGGTTTGATATACATTGATATGCAGGTGAGTGATCAATCCATAAGGCAGCCCGTTGAGCCATTCTACCCATCCATTCATGCTGCTGATCAGGTATCTCACCCCTATACCCACATACATGGCTACTTCATGTATAGGGGCCAACAATAACAAAAGTATCTCTCCATAGATCACGATGCCCGACAAGGGGACTGCTACCATATTGGCTAAAAGAAAATAAACCGGAAACTGATGGAAGTAAAACAAACATACCGGCAGGGTTAATATTTGGGCAGCTAATGATAATGCGGCTATTTCCCATAATTTATCCAGCCATTTATACCTGATGTACCAGGCCTTATACAAGGGTTTATAAAACAACAGGATGCTCAATACAGCTAAATAAGATAAAATGAACCCGGTGTCCGCAATGAAATGGGGCCGGTAACATAATAACAGAAATGCAGAAGCTGCCAGTGTATTATAACTGTTGCTATGTCGCCCAAGCAAGAGCTTTCCTATTGCCATAGCCGAAAAGGTAACAACTGCGCGCAATACAGCTGCCGCTGCACCGGTAAGAAAAGCAAAACCCCAAAGCGCCATTAGCAATACCAGGGTTTTGGTAAAACGTGCAAACGCATTACCTGTCCACCATTGCAGCAACCATAACAGGGTAATGTAAATCAATCCTACATGCATCCCCGAAATAGCAATAATATGGACAATACCGGTATTAGTGTATGCCTGTACAATATCCTTATCCAGTGCCTGCCGGTCGCCTATTAGCAATGCCTGGGCCAGCCCGCTTTCCAGCCCCTCTCCCAGATATTGCCGCAGCGTATATAAACAATACTGCCGGCAGCGTAGTATCAATCTGGTAAACGGTTGGCCACCATCCGCCGGCAATATGTACCAATCACGCGGCTGCAGATAGGCCTGATGAAAGATCTGCTGGTAAGCACAATACTGCCGGTAGTCAAATACACCCGGATTGCCACTGTTGCCCACAGGTTGTAGCTTATTGACCACCAATAACTGTTGCCCGTATGTTAAAGCAGGTGCCGTACTATCTTTTGAGAAGTATAATAGTATCCTGCCCCGGGCAGATTGCCATTTGCCTGCTGTTAAAACACCTGTGACGGTTGCTGTAGTCTTCCAGGAGCGTGACCTTTCCTCCAAAGGGGCATCTATACTCAAGATCAGACGGGAAGTATCTACTAAAACTTTTCCAAAATAGCGCTTTTGATGACGGATATCTGACTGATATAACAATAACGCACCACTGCAACCAACTAACAGGTACAGACATATTCCCTGTACCCAGCCATACCTAAACCTCGCCGACAAAGGCATACAGCCGGCTATACACAAGCCCGTAAGAAGCAACACTACAACAAGCAACAGGGTGTTCAAGCGCCAGGAATACTGTAACTGTAACAGGATGCCACCAATAAGTGGCACAATCAAACGGAGAAACGGGGCGCGTTTTAAGCCGGGTACAACAAACATATATCCGTATTGAGTGAGATTGCTTAGCTGAATAAAGGGTTAAAACGGGATCCCATGAATGGGTAACAGCCGCAATCCCCTGGGTTAATTAACTCAATAACGAATTTAAACCCTGCCAGGCTGTTTTTTCTTAATTATAGGTTAACAACTTTTTCTACGGCAGAAAAATAGTTGGGAAAAATGATGGTATATTTATATATTTATATTAATTTTAATTATTAAAATATTGTTAGTTAGTTTTATTTAAATAATGAATTTCATCATCTGTTATTGATTAGTTAACATCTTCTTTAGATATGAGATTTATTGTAAAATGCATTACCGGTCACAATATTGTTTCATTTATTTGAATCAATACTTGTGTCTTTAATGGTTATTTTGAGGGAAAAGAAAGCGCCTGATTTTCATCAGGCGCTGATTTTTTTAGAACATACCATAAAAGAAAAAAGGCTGATGATCATCTTTTGCAAGATATTTCATCAGCCCTTTTAATATCTGAGATGAGTTTATTTACTCAGGTACATGCTCTTTTCCTTATACAATGTTCTGAAATAAGGATCGCGCAGGTCTTTGATAAAGCGTATAGCCTCACCGGTAGATTTCATTTCAGGCCCCAGCTCCTTATTCACGCCAGGGAACTTGTTGAAAGAAAACACAGGTTCTTTTATCGCAAACCCTTTCAGCTTTTTCTCAATTTTAAAGTCTTTCAGCTTATTGGCACCTATCATTATTTTGGTAGCAATATTCAGGTAAGGTACCTGGTATGCTTTTGCAATAAATGGTGTAGTACGGGAAGCGCGTGGGTTGGCTTCAATCACATATACCTGTCCGTTCTTGATCGCAAACTGGATATTGATCAGTCCGCGGATATTGAGTGCCCGTGCAATTTTTTCTGCATAGAACTCCATGGTAGTAACTTCCATCGGGCTCAGGTTAAACGCAGGCAATACCGCATTACTGTCTCCACTGTGAATACCGGCAGGTTCAATATGTTCCATTACTCCCATTACATGGAAATCGGTACCATCAAAGATGCCATCTATCTCTGCTTCCTGACAACGGTCCAGGAAGTGGTCAATCAGTATTTTATTACCTGGCAGGTGTTTCAGCAGGCTCAGCACTGATGATTCCAGTTCTTCTTCGTTGATCACGATCCGCATACGCTGTCCGCCCAATACATAAGAAGGACGCACCAATACAGGGTATCCAACTTCTTTAGCCACTTCAATCGCATCATCTGTATTATAGGCAGTACCATATTTAGGATAAGGAATACCCAGTTCTTTCAGCATATCAGAGAATCGGCCACGATCTTCCGCGATATCCATATTGTCGAAGGAAGTACCTATAATGCGGATACCCTTCTCTTCCAGGCGTTTGGCCAGCTTGAGCGCTGTTTGTCCACCCAGCTGTACAATTACCCCTTCCGGTTTTTCCAGTTCAATGATTTCCCACAGGTTTTCCCAGAACACCGGTTCAAAGTACAGCTTATCTGCCATGTCAAAATCGGTAGATACTGTTTCTGGGTTACAGTTCACCATGATGGCTTCATAACCGCATTCCTGTATAGCTTGCAGACCGTGCGTACAGCAGTAATCAAATTCGATCCCCTGGCCTATCCTGTTCGGACCGGAACCCAGTACGATGATCTTTTTCTTTTCAGTAACCTTGCTTTCGTTTTCAGTATCAAAAGCAGAATAGAAGTAAGGCGTAACAGCTTCAAACTCTGCGCTGCAGGTATCCACCATTTTGTAGGTACGTTTAATACCCAGTGTTTTACGTTTTTCGTATACTTCATCCTCTTCACAGTTGCCCAGGATCATGGAAAGCTGTGCATCCGAGAAGCCCATTTTCTTTGCTTCTGCCAGCATCTCTGTGGGTACCGTTGCCAGGTCATGCTCCAGCAATTGCTTTTCCAGGTTTACGATATCATTGATCTGGTGCAGGAACCAGCGGTCAATGAAAGTAAGCTGGTGAATATGTTTTACGGAAACGCCTTCCATCAGTGCATCCTTGATGCGGAAAATACGATCCCAGGTAGGTGTTTTTAATCTTTCCAGCAATTGATCGCTTTTCATCAGCGACTTGCCATAATACCCTAATCCCACTGCATCATTTTCCAGGCTCTGACAAGCCTTTTGCAGAGCTTCTGGGAAAGTACGGCCAATAGCCATTACCTCACCCACTGATTTCATCTGCAGGCCCAGGGTTTCATCCGCACCTTTAAATTTATCAAAGTTCCAGCGTGGCATTTTAACGATCACATAGTCCAATGCCGGCTCAAAACAGGCGGAAGTGGTTTGGGTGATCTGGTTTTCCAGCTCATCCAGGCTGTATCCGATTGCCAGCTTCGCTGCAATTTTTGCGATAGGATATCCGGTAGCTTTAGAAGCCAGTGCAGAGGAACGGCTTACGCGGGGATTGATTTCGATAGCGATCAGCTCTTCATTTTCGGGGTTGAGTGCAAACTGTACATTACAACCACCGGCAAAGTTGCCCAGATCACGCATCATCATAATGGCTTTGTTACGCATATCCTGAAAAGCAGTATCGCTCAGGGTCATGGCAGGTGCCACCGTGATGGAATCACCGGTATGTACTCCCATGGGGTCCAGGTTTTCTACGGTACAGATAATCACTACGTTATCGTTTTTATCGCGCAGCAACTCCAGTTCATACTCTTTCCATCCCAGTACAGCTTTTTCTACCAGTACTTCATGTATAGGGGATGCTTTCAGTCCTCTGTCCAATGCCTCGTCCAGCTCTTCTTTACTGTGCACAAATCCCCCACCGGTACCTCCCAGGGTAAAAGAAGGGCGGATTACCAATGGGAAGCCAATCTGCTGGGCAAACTCTTTTCCTTCCAGGAAGGAGTTGGCAGATCTGGCAGGTGCCACAGGTACCCCCAGTTCAATCATCCACTGACGGAATTGCTCCCGGTCTTCCGCTTTATCTATGGCTTTAATGTCTACCCCGATCAGGCGTACATTATTTTTCTCCCATATTCCCAGCTCGTCTACATCCTTGCACAGGTTGAGCGCTGTTTGTCCACCCATGGTTGGCAGAACGGCATCTATCTGGTTTTCTTCCAGAATCTGCTCAATACTTTCCACTGTAAGTGGTAACAGGTACACCTTATCGGCCATCATGGGGTCCGTCATAATGGTGGCCGGGTTGGAATTAATCAATATCACTTTTATTCCCTCTTCCCGCAGCGAACGCGCTGCCTGAGATCCGGAATAATCGAATTCGCAAGCCTGACCAATAATAATAGGACCAGAACCAATAATGAGCACAGATTTGATAGATGAGTCTTTTGGCATTTGTGTAATCTATTGAAAATGAAAAACCAAATTGATCCTATTGCCGTTGAAGGGGACAAAAAAATCGTGCAAAATTATGGAATTCAAAAGTTTTTGAGGAATTAATTTTCGTTTTAGGGTAAAATAAATTTAGTACCCCCCGGATTACAACAAAAATCCGGTGACAAAAACACATAAAATACTGTAGCTCACCGGCCACTACCCAGAAGAATTACCGTTCTTCAAAAACAGGTATAAACACGTACTGCAATTCCATACAGAATCCTTAACTTTATGCAGCAACTGACATTGTAAACAGCAACATAACCGAATTGTACCCCCGAAGAAGTAACAGACTGGTTTATTAGAAGGTTATTCAGCCCACCGGAAGTCAGATTCCTGGTTATTTCTTATCGTTTTTATGACCCTAAATAAAGGTTTATGCGTAAAATGGCATTACGAACACCCGAAGTACACCCAAAGAAAACAAACAATACATTCACGGCAAATGCATCCGCATCTATTGTTACCCGGCTAAGGAAAATCCGTATCAGGACTGCTGCGCCCAATACACCTCCGGGCAGAACAAACCTTCCTGCCGGAATGCCTGACTATGGCCCATGGACCATGAATCACGGGCCCTGGATTGATTAGCTGATGGTAATGCAGCTACTTATTATCGGATATCCCCTACAGGAAAGTCCGGAAATGAGGCCCAGCAAACATCTGCCTTTAAAATGCTGTAACCCGCTGTTCCTTCCAGGATAAATTACTCCCTGGATAGATGAGCGCTCCTTCAGGAAATCTTTTGCGTGCTTCCCGCGTTTAAGCAAGCAGGCACAGTCCCTAACTAGACTTTTAAACGGGAAGCCATTGCTGCAACAGCTACTCCCATTACCGCAATGAGGGAAAATGATACCGCCAGACTGGAGGCCTGTGCTACAAAACCTATCAATGGCGGTCCGCATAAGAATCCGAGATAACCAATAGTGGATACGGTGGCCAGTGCCATTCCGGGAGATAGTACTTTAGAACGTCCGGCTGCACTGTATATCAATGGCACTACGGCTGATATTCCCGCGCCTACGAGCAGGAAACCGATAATAGCAGTGGTGAAATAAGGAAATACTACCGCAATTAACAAGCCCACAGCAGTGAGCAAACCACTTACCTGCAGCATACGCTTTACTCCCATACGGGTGGTAAGCCAATCGGCTACAAAGCGTCCAAAGGCCATTGTACTCATAAAGGCAGCATACCCAGCCCCCTCTAACCCTTCTCCCACCTTTACAATCTTTTTGAAGTATACCCCGCTCCAGTCAAACATGGTTCCCTCGCAAATCATGGCACACATAGCTATAATTCCCAGGGTAAGAAGAAACCTGTCTGGCTTTGAAAACAGGGGCTGCTGCTCCTGCACATTTACATCCTGCGTTACAATATGGCGCATGGTTGCTCCTACAATTACCCAGGCTACCACTGTAATCAACAGGAAATGTTGGTACGGAGCCATTTTCAAGGCAGCCATGGCGGCACCCACAGCGGCACCCGTAAACCCGGCCACACTCCACAGCCCATGAAAAGAGGCCATAATTGAACGCCCATACATTGATTCCACCGCAACAGCCTGTGTATTCATGGATATATTGGTCAGATTACCTGTAAAGCCAAACAACACCAGGCACATAATCAATTGCCATGGCGTTTGCGCCAGCCCCAGTGTTGGCAATATGGCAGCATACAGAGAAGCGGCAATAATCACCACCTGCCGGCTCCCAAAACGGGCTACCAACACCCCCGCAACGGGCAGGGAGATGATAGAACCTAACGGCAATGCCAGCAGTACCCCACCCAATCCGGCCTCACTTAAATGCAGGGCCTGCTGAAGATCCGGAATGCGGGAAGCCCAGCTGGCAAAACACAATCCAGATAGAAAAAATAAAGCGCTCACGGCAATCCGCGCATGCCTTTTATTCAATACCCCTATCGATAAATCCGTTGTCATCTTGATTAAAAATAATGGAATGCTTGTGGCTTAAATAATGTTTATCCCCAGTTTGGCATAAGGCTGTAAGGATACATGCCCTGGGTTGTCAGTAATAATAGTATCGAGCAAGGTAATGTCACATACCTTAAAAGGCTCTGCAGTACCCATTTTATCATTGGTAGCCAGTGCAACCACCTTATTGGCAGCCTGAACCATGCAGCTTTTTACCTCTGCTTCTTCCAGATCCAGCCCGGTTACACCGGCAGTGGTGTGCAAACTGCATACGCCCAGAAAACATATGTCGGCTCTTACTTTCTGGAACATACGGATCGTATCCATCCCACCGGTTACCTGGGAATTCTTAAACACCCGGCCGCCGGTCAGGATGACTTCTATATTGGGATGGTCCAGCAGCTGCACCGCTATAGGCACACTGTTGGTAATAACTGTTAACCGCAGGTTGACCGGAAACAACTTTACCAGGGTATAGGTAGAAGTACCTCCGTCCAGTATGATGGTTTGGCCATCATGCAGCAACGTCAGCGCCTTCAATGCCATATTCCGCTTATCGTCTTCATGATATCCAATACGCTCTTTGAAAGAATAGGGGTTGGGGGAATGCGGAATAGCTCCTCCCCTCACTTTTATTAAAAAGCCACTTTGTGCCAGCTCTTCCAGATCCCGGCGTACGGTATCCTCAGATACCCGCAAATCTGTGCTCAGTTCCGCCTGTAGCACTTTTTGATCTGTTTGCAACTTCTTCAGAATATAATCCAGCCGCTCTTCTTTTAACATAACTATGCCATTTTTTGCAATATTATGTTATTTTATGCAATAAACAATGTGGACAATTCTATTAAATAGCATAACTTTGCAACAAATAGCAAGATATGGCAAGAATAGCAATAGATATGGACGGGGTAATGGCTGATCTTACCCAACATTATATTAACTGGTATGCTGAACGATACGGCGTAACCGTAGCCAGGGAATCCCTGCATGGCATACCGGAAACTACCGGCTTCCCACAGGAAGGCGTGGTAAAGCAGTTTTTATATACCCCCGGATTTTTCAGGACAGCTCCTGTTATGCCCGGAAGCCAGGAGGTGATCAAAGCGCTCAGCGAACAGCACGAAGTGTTTATCGTATCTGCCGCCACTGAATTCCCACAATCCCTTTCAGAAAAGCAGGAATGGCTGGGAGAACACTTCCCTTTTATCACCTGGCGCAATATTGTTTTCTGCGGACTCAAAACAATTGTAGACGCTGATTATATGATCGATGACTACGATAAGAACCTCCGCTATTTTAAAGGAGAAAAGCTGCTGTTTACCGCACCACACAATATGCTCCTGGAAGATTATACCCGCGTAAATACCTGGGAAGAGGTAGCAAAATACTTTAGCCTGGTACCTGCGACCACCTCTCCGGCTGTTTAATCAATCATCCATCCACTATAAATTATAACAGCAGGGGTAGCTATCTCTTTAAGATAGCTACCCCTGCTGTTATAACACTATTCCTTATCATTTAACCCCCAACATCTCAAACCTGGGCCACGGATATCCTATAGATATCCCACTCCTCTTTAGAGTGGAACATATGTGGGATATCAGTGGGACAATAGTGGAACATATATGGAACATCCATAAGGAAAAGCAGTAGTATGGCCGATCCGGCTATAAATTTCCGTACAGATAGCGGCCTAGTCGTCGTCTTCACCATCTTCCATATCAAGCCAGCCATCTTCTTCCTCTCCATCACCGTTAATTTCCGTCAGAATGATACCTGCCCTGTTGTTGACACTGCTGCCTGCATAATATGCAATATCACTTACGAGACCCGCCTTTACCGGTGCAGAGTAGATATACTGCAGCGCACCATCGAAATCAGCCTCAGTAGCAATGATCCGGTAAGATACATCATGCCAGCAAGCCTCATTCTCCAGGGCTTCTTCCCTGGAAGAGAAAAGCTTGATAGCAGCTCCCATATAGGTTTTAAGGACAGGTACCGCGTCTTTGTCCAATCTTTTACGAATGTGTAGTGCTGTTACCTGGGCATACTCCTGCAACCATTGCTCCAGTGGTACATCCCTTTTGGTGACCAGCAATATCAGCCTGCTGGGCATGATCACATAATCGTCTACATCCACTTGCTTCTTCTCCTGATAGGCATTCAGGTAATACCCGAGCACATTAGCGTATTTAGGGCGGGTCAGCATATCCGGGTAACCAATCATCGTCAATTCCACTAACCATGTTTCTTGCTGTCGCAGTGCATTTTTCTTCATTTTCTTAAGTTTAGTTTAGTAAAAAAATGGAAACTGTTAAGGAGTAGCATTGGAGTTTTTTTTAAGCTGTTAACAATAAGCACCTGCTGCTACCCTTCTTTCTCATATACCACGATGTCATGGCCAGGCAGGCGATCTTCACAAATATAAACATAATCTGTTCATACAAAAATTAAATATTTACGAAACAGTGTTTTTTAAACACATTTCTAGAAGGCAATTATCACAACAAATACTGTACCTATAAAGCATTTCAAGAATTCACCCTCACTATGCAATTTATAAAACCAATTTAAAACTAGCATTTACAAATATGTACATCCATTTTAATTTTTATAATATGAAAGTCATTCTGATATTACAATTATCATCAAAACAATAAGCCCCGGCAGCACACACTACCAGGGTTTATTGACTAATTGCCAGGCGGCTATAATAAGGTAAAGGGTTAACGATTGATAATACTATTTAGGATCAGGATCCTTTCCGGGCTTTTTCCTGTATTTATCACAATAGGTCCAGAGTGACTGAAATACTTCATCTACTACAGCAATAATCTTTTCTCTCTCTGCATTGCTTAGTGCTGGAATGATCTTGTTTTTGCCACTCTCGCTCTGTTTGTCCACTGCTCTCATTTTCCGGTAAAAAGTAGGAATGCTCCAGGCACATTCTTCACAAATATGCTCGCGGAAAACAACGGGAAACTCAGCGAGCTGCGAGTGGATATCCTGTAACATGTTTACGAACTCCGGAGTGGGAGGTATTTTTTTCATAGCAAGTGATTTGATTATTAGATAAATGGATTAACAAAAAACAATTTTGGTTAATTGTGGTGATTTTAAAATACTCCACTATCATATCAGCAAATATATTTACAATATTTCTATTGTCATAATATAATATTACTTTTTTATTATCACCCCATACTTACATAACCTGCTACCAGTAAGTATTTCATTCAAATTTTCCTAAATGTGGATAAATTAATTGTTTCACATTTATATGACAACCTCTCTGCAATGGATTGTAATAAATCAGTGTCATCTCTACTGCTTATTCTATAAAATGATCATTTTGGTATCATTATAATCACTTAGCATTTGTACAAATAATAATGAGCGATTCATTATGAAGTAATCTTCCCCTCCTACAGCAGCATCCTTCGTTTCAGGACACTTCTTATCCTGCTACTCCCTTCTGCTGATAATAATTTTGCTGCTTAATTGAAAATTATATTCACGAAATGAAATAGAAATTATTATATTATACATACAATGTCAATTTAAAAATTGACAAATCAGAAATTATAAACAAAATAGATGACAATGCAGAGCAGACTAATACATATGGGTCAGCGGCTAAAGCAGATACTAAAACAGAAGAAGATCAAAATTGTGGATTTTGCTTACATGGCTGGTTTTACCAATCAAATCGCCCATTATCACCTTCGTAAAAGCGACATGAAGCGAAGCACCCTGGAAAAGTTCTGCAACCTGATAGGCATTACCACAGAAGAGTTTTATGACTGGAACAGTACCGTGCTGGTAAACAAGGGCGATACAGTAACTATCCATCATGGGCAACGGCTGTCTTCCATAATTGCTGAAAAAGGCCTTAACAAAAGCAGACTGGCTAAAAGACTGGACATGAGCCGGCGCACTATGTATAACCTCTTTGAAAAAGAAGTATTTGCTCCGGAAGAACTGCTCCTTGTGGTGAATGCCCTGGAAATGACCCAGGAAAACTTCTTAAACCCGGGGTTATTCGACGAACCTAAACGGGTAGACCATGATGAGCTCCTTGCTGCGCGTGAAAAATATTATAAACTCCTGGAAGAGCATAATCAATTGTTAAAGAATCATGCGGCCCTGAAAGACGCTCTCGAAATGGTGAAAAAAGATGTGGCCATCTTGCGTAAACAGCTTAGAAGTAAAAAATAAATACCCAAAATCGTCCACTGTAGCAAACACCTGTATAAAATAGCTATATACACCATACAACAGCGTGTATTAAACAGTATTTCCTGACAATTCACCTGCTGCTAAATCTTACTGCAAGCGGCATTTAAAGGCCACTAAACCACCAAAGCAGGCAGAAACAGCCATTTATGATGCTGTTAAGGCATGCAGGCTCAAAACGCCGTAACCCAATACCAACAAGCACTTCCGAACAACCGTCCTGCGCTTTCCGCGCGGGTACTGATCTTATTTTTATGTAAATGCTACCAAAGCTCGGGCATCTTTATTAAATTTAGTGCCCGTTATCAATCGTAGTAATCTATAAATTTTGCGCGCGTTATGTCGTATCCGTACAAGATCAAAAGCTTTGAAGAGTACCAGGAAGCTTACAAACAGAGTGTGATAGACCCGGAAGGATTCTGGGCCAACGTAGCCGATCATTTCTATTGGCGGCGTAAATGGGATAAGGTGCTGGAGTGGAATTTTAAAGATCCTGAGGTGAAATGGTTCATTGGTGGCAAAATGAACATCACAGAAAATTGTCTTGACCGGCATTTAGGTACATTAGGTAATACACCTGCCATTATATGGGAACCCAATGATCCGGAAGAGCATCACCGTATTATTACTTACCGTGATCTGTATAATAAGGTGTGTCAGTTTGCCAACGTATTAAAAAACAATGGTGTTAAAAAAGGTGACCGTGTTTGTATATATATGGGCATGATCCCTGAACTGGCCATTGCAGTGCTGGCCTGCGCACGTATTGGTGCTATCCATTCCGTAGTATTTGGCGGTTTCAGTGCGCAATCTATTGCCGACAGGATTCAGGATGCACAATGCAACCTCGTAATTACCTGCGACGGTGCTTTCCGTGGCAACAAGGACATTCCATTAAAATCTGTGATTGATGATGCCCTGATGGCTTGCCCTTCTGTTAAAAAAGTAATCGTGTGTACCCGCACCCGCACCCCGGTAAGTATGCTTAAAGGCAGAGATTCCTGGTGGGAAGATGAAATCAAGCAGGTGGAAACAATGGGTAACCCTCCCTGCCCGGCTGAAGAAATGGACGCGGAAGATGAACTATTCATCCTGTACACATCCGGCTCTACCGGCAAACCTAAAGGGGTAGTACATACCTGTGCGGGTTATATGGTATACGCCAACTATACTTTTGTAAACACCTTCCAATATCAGGCTGGTGAAGTATTCTTCTGTACTGCCGATATCGGCTGGATCACTGGTCATAGTTATATCGTATATGGTCCGTTAAGTGCTGGTGGCACCACCCTTATGTTTGAAGGGGTACCAACCTGGCCTGATGCCGGCCGCCTCTGGGAAATAGTAGATAAATACCGGGTAGATACCTTATATACTGCTCCAACGGCTATACGCAGCCTGATGAGCTTTGGCCTGGGCCCCGTAAATCATAAAGACCTCAGCTCTCTGAAAAAACTGGGCAGCGTGGGCGAACCTATTAATGAAGAGGCCTGGCACTGGTTTAAAGATAATATCGGTAAAGGCAAATGCCCGATTGTAGATACCTGGTGGCAAACAGAAACCGGTGGTATCATGATTACCCCGCTGGCTGGTATTACCAAGGAAAAACCTGGTTATGCTACTTTACCTCTGCCTGGCATACAGCCTATCCTGGTAGATGAAAATGGGAAAGAAGTAGAAGGCAATGGCGTGAATGGCAATCTGTGTATTAAATTCCCATGGCCTGGTATGCTACGCACCACCTATGGTGACCATGAACGCTGCCGCAAAACTTACTTCTCTACTTATGACAACCTCTACTTCACCGGAGATGGTTGCTTAAGAGATGAGGATGGTTACTACAGAATCACCGGCCGTGTAGACGATGTATTGAATGTGAGTGGTCACCGCATTGGTACTGCTGAAGTGGAAAACGCGATCAACATGCATGCCGGTGTAGTGGAAAGTGCCGTAGTAGGATTTCCGCACGACATCAAAGGCCAGGGTATTTATGCCTATGTGATCAGTGAAAAACTGACGCATGAACCTGAGCTCACCAAAAAAGATATCGCGCAAACCGTAGCCCGCATTATAGGCCCGATTGCCAAACCAGACAAGATCCAGTTTGTAAGCGGCTTGCCTAAAACACGTTCCGGTAAAATCATGCGCCGGATCCTGCGCAAGATCGCAGAAGGTGACCTGGACAACCTGGGCGACACCTCTACCCTGCTGGATCCTGCTGTGGTAGAAGAAATCAAACGAGGAAAAATATAATTGCTTCATAAAATGCCGGTACTCACCTACCGGCATTTTTATTTACACCCGTTTCCTGCTGTCGTTTATCTTTCACGTATTACATTTGCTGTATGAAAGTGTTAAAACGGATAGGTTGGATTTGTTTGTCCCTCTTTGTACTACTCAATATTATCGGTGCCTTTCACGCCTATAAGTTTACCCACTTTTACCCCGACAACACACACGCCAACAAGCGCCCGGAACAAATGAGCACCTGGGAAAAAACAAGGATGATCCTCTTTGGTATCCGGATTTCAAAACCTGTGGTAAAAAACTTTCCGGATGTGCCTTATGAAACGATTGCACTGCACACCTCCGGTCACCTTAAGCTGGAAGGCTGGTGGATCCCCGCAACACAACCCAGGGGTACCGTCATCCTGTTTCATGGCTATATGGGTAATAAAGGAGCGCAATTGTCCGAGGCTGCATATTTCCGGGCTTTAGGCTACAATACCTTTTTACTGGATTTCCGGGCACATGGCAATAGTGATGGCTTCACTACCAGTATAGGCTTTAAGGAAGCGGAAGATGTATGGCTGGCGTATGATTTCGTGCACCGGCAAAAGGCGCAACAACACATTATCCTGTGGGGTATGAGTATGGGTGCTGCAGCTATTTTAAAAGCAGTACCGGAATATCAGCTGCAACCGGAGAAAATAATCCTGGAAAGCCCGTTTGCTACGCTTACAGATGCCGTAAAAGGTAGAATGCGGGCAGTACATTTACCTGGTACTCCGCTTGCACAGCTCCTCACTTTCTGGGGAGGTATGGAACTGGGATTTTCCGGATTTGATTATGCTCCGGAAGCATATGCCCAAAAGATAAAAGCACCGGTGCTCCTCTGCTGGGGCAAGCAGGATACCCGGGTTATAGAAGCGGAAACGCAGGCGATCTACCAGCACCTTGGCAGCCCAGACAAAACACTGCTCATCTTCCCGGATGCCGGACATGAATCTTTTTGTCAACATGATCCACAAAAATGGCAAACGGCCATCCGTCATTTTCTGGGTGTGGCCACCAGCCAACCCTAAGGTATCATGAGGATCTTTTCCAATGCTTAGCGTATTAAAAAAGCGTGCACCACACAAGCAGCGCACGCTTCTTACAAGGTGCTATCCCCTGTTATTATATAAATCATGGTGCATGCTGGCCGATATTGCCCTGCGCCACTACGATGCTCCCTAAAGTACTTTTCTCCTGTACGCTTACATGCCCGTCGAAGGTTACCAGGTCGGAGAACTTCAACGCGGTACTATCATCTTTTACTGTAATATTTTTTACCAGCTTACCTGTTGCCGGATCTACATCGCCCAGGGTAATTGCGATGGTACCGATAGTATCTGCAGCTTTACCAGTATAAATGCCCGCGGGATAGGTGCTTAAAACGCCCGTGGTAGTATTGATACCGTTCAAAGTAAGCGTAGCCAATGTATTGTTATTCTTTCTTTCCTGCAGGGTAAGTGTGCCCTTAATGCCTGAACTATGCACCGTATCCAGCGCATACGTGCGCGATTTTCCGGTAAATACATTACTGCCGATATCTGCCTGTGCTACATTTTTCCCTGCTTCTCCTGATTCCCGGATATTGATATGCCCGTCAAAATTGACCAGCTCCGTAAAGGAAATCGCTACCCCATTGTCCAGCTTTTGAATTAATGTATCCAGCTTGCCGGTATTGCCCGGAATGCTGCCCAGCGAAATGGCCAGCGGGCCAGGTGCTACAACGGTACGCTGGAATAATGCCGCCGTATAAGTGCTGGCAGGATCTGCACCTACCAGGTTGATCGCAATCCTGGTGCCATTGGTTTCCTTCTTAAATGCGATCGTGCCACTTACACCTGCACTTCCAATAGTAGTCAGTGTATAATCTTCACGTAAATCAAGTACGTTTTCTATTTTTTCTTTGGCACAGGCTCCTAATAAAATAGCTATTGCCATCATGAGCCCCATGAACTTCGCTGCGTTCCCGATCCGTGTCATGCTCGTAGGTTTTACTTTGATATGGAGAAATATATTTGCGGTAACACAACAGTTAACAAAAACTCTACCAAAAATCTCCATGATCAAAATACAAGCGCAGACAGATAGTTATTTTCATATGGTCTCACCTCCACCTGTGGCATACCTGTCACCAGTGTATCATGGTTGCTGTAGCACCCTGAAATCAGCCACAGTAAATGGTTAGCGGTGTAGCATGATCATCACCGGCGTATCACTACAGGCGTGCCCACCTTCAGTATATCATACAACTCATTTACATCTGCATTTTTCATACTGATACAACCCAGCGTCCAGTTGATCCGGCTATCTACATAATTATCTCGGATACCGGAACCATACTCTACACCATGAATACCGATACCTCCACCCATATCTGCATTAGCAGTCACTTTACCAGCAGCCAGGTAGTGTTGAAATTTTGCACGGGAATTTTCATTGGGGTAATCTAGCAACAAAAACCTGCTCCAGCGGTTATCCACCCGTTTACTCAAAATGCGGAAAGTACCCTCCGGAGTACGACGATCTCCCTGCACCAGCTTATCCGATTGATCCCGGCTGCCGAATACTACTTTATAAATTTTACGGAGCGTCACATCTTCATATAAATACAGCCGGTAATCACTTTTATCTATCAGCAAAAAAACTTTGTCAACATCAATAGATGCAGCACGTAGCTTTACGTTATACAGGTCGCTTTTAGTATTAAAACCAGATAACGGAATCAGCGCAAATAACACTAGCCAATAACAATTACGATACATCTTCATAGGGCATTTAAGCTAATCCATAACGCCCAAAATGAAACAATTATTGTTTTAATGCTGTCAACTTCCTGTTACAAAAAAAAAGCGCCGCAAAATTTTGCGGCGCTTTTTTAATCATATGGTGCGGATTATTAGTATCCAAACAGCTCTTCGAGCGACAGCTTTTTCACACTACCGATCTTCTTCAGGTCATCATTGCTGATCTTCTTTTCAGAAGCAAGGATACAATAAGTGTATGGTTTGTTGGCCAGATTTTCATCATGGAATTTTTTCACATCAGCAAATGATAGTTTGTTGATGTTATCATACACTTGTTTGCGGATATCATTATTCAGCCCCAGCTTTTGCGCTGCCAGGTAACTGAAAATAACACCATCCTGTGTAATACGTTCTGTTTCAATATCCTGGCGCATGCCTTGTTTAGCTGTTTCCAGCAACTGGTCTGCTTCCGGAATGGTATTCAGCAGTTCATTCATACCGGCAATAGCTTCGTTCATCTTATCTGCCTGGCAGCCTACGTAAGCTACTGTAGAATAACGTTCTCCTTTTTTGGCAGGGGAAGCATATTGTGCATAGGTAGAGTAAGCGAGTGCTTTGGATTCACGGATAGTCTGGAATACAATAGATCCCATACCTCCGCCAAAGTAAGCGTTGAACAAACCTATGGTAGCGGTATTGTCCGGATTGTATACACCATTATTCCTTACCCAGTTTACTTCAGACTGTACCATGTCGTAGTCTGCAAATAATACCTGATTCTGGGATTGGCTGTTTTTCTCAAATTTGATAGCAGCAGGTGCTTCTTTGAAGCTGGCAGGTATAGCATGCAATTTTTTCACCTCAGCGGCTGCTACTTCCATTGATTTAGGCCCGTAGTAAATGATACGGTGCTTATAGGAAGGCAGGGAGTGCAAAATATCTGTCAGCTCCTGTGCAGACAATGCTTCCAGCTCAGCCTGGCTCATCTGATTGTTGTAAGGATTTTTGCTGCCATACATCGCATAGTTTACCAGCCCTTTCATAATAGCACCTTTGTTGAGCTTGCTATCAGTACGTGATTTCTGGATACGTCCTTTTAAAGCAGCCAGCGCTTCTTCATTAGGTTTGCAGTTAGCAAGCAGGTGTTCAAACAGTTTTACTGCCTGATCAAAATTTTCCTGTAAGCCGGAAATGCTGATCACGGAGTTTTCAGAAGAAGAAGATACACTGAAATTGCAGGCAATATTGTAAAACTCTTTACTGATCTGTTCAGAAGTGTATTTATCTGTGCCCAGGTATTGCAGGTATTGTGCTGCTAAAGGCAATTTCTGGTTGTTCCAGCTACCCATGTCAAAATAATAGTACAAACGGAACAAGCCATTGTCTTTATTCTGCGCATACAGCATCTCTGTATTGCCTACATTGACTTTCTGGATGTCCTTGTTATAATCCAGCCATTGTGGTTGTACGGGTGTAGCAGGCATAGCAGCGATGGCTGCCAGGAAGGGCGACTGTGCTTCACGGTTAACTTCTACAGCAGTGATCGCTGGCTTCTCTACTTTTTCGATGTTTTTATCTTCTCCTTTACGCTTGTAGATCAACACATAATTATTGTCCAGGTACTTTTTAGCAAAATCAATGATTTGCTGTTTGGTAACCTTACCCATTTCATCTACATATCCCACATCATTCAGCCAGTTGTCGCCTTTACTTTTGATAAATGCGTCCATCAGGGCATTCGCTCGGTTTTCATTGCTTTCCAAACCCTGCAGTTCACCCAGTTTGGCATTGTTCACAATCGCTTTTACCAGGGTAGCATCAAACTCTCCTTTTTTCAGGATCTCCAGCTGGCCCAGCAGCAGGTCTTTTACTTCTTCCAGGCTCTGGCCTTGTTTAGCTTTACCACTTAATGACAGGATCGCATAGTCTTTCCAGCTCAGCAGGCTGGCACCAGCGCCCAGTACTTTCTGCTGTTTATTGATATTCAGGTCCAGCAATCCTGCTTTTCCATTGGTCAATATCTGTGAAACCACACTCAGCAATACAGATGATCTGGTATCCAGTGCACCTGGCATTCTGAAAGCCAGGTCTACGCTCTCTGCATCAGGGCCTAACACATCTTTTACGATAGGCGCTTTGATAGGTGCTTCCGGAGCTGGCTTGTATTCCTTTACAGGCCGCGCTTTCATGTAAGAGAAGCTGTTATCAATAGCTTTGATAACATAGTCAGGATCAAAATCACCGGCCATAGTAATAGCCATGTTATTAGGTACATAATATTCGTTGTAGAAATCACGGATCACCCTCAGATTAGGGTTTTTCAGGTGTTCTACGGTACCGATGGTAGATTGCTGTCCGTAGTTATGTGTGGGGAACATCAGGGCCAGCAAGGTTTCATACACCCTGCGGCCATCATTATCCAACCCTCTGTTCTTTTCTTCATAAACGGCTTCCAGCTCTGTATGGAACAGGCGGAATACCGGATCACGGAAACGTTCTGCCTGTACGGCCAGGTATTTATCAATGGCATTGGAAGGAATATCTTCCTGGTAAATGGTTTCTTCTGTCCAGGTGTGCGCATTGGTATTCTGCGCTCCCATGCCCGACATCATTTTATCATATTCGTTGGCGATAGCGTATTTGGCGGCAATGCCCGAAACGCTGTCAATCTGGCGATATACCGCTTTGCGGGCAGCCGGATCAGTAGTTTTGTTGTAGGTGTCATACAGCCCTTCTATCTGGTCGATATAAGGCTTTTCTTTTGCCCAGTCTAATGAGCCAAACTTTTGCGTGCCTTTAAACAGCAGGTGTTCCAGGTAATGCGCCAGACCGGTATGATCTTTAGGATCGTTGTTACTCCCTGCGCGGGTACCTATTAATGTCTGGATACGTGGATCTTTTTTATTTACGCTCAGCATCACGGTCAGCCCATTCTTCAGTTTATAGATACGTGATTTCATGGGGTCATTGGTAACGTATCGGTAGGTATACCCTCCGGAGCTGGCTTCTTTCCACTCATACTTGCGCTGGGCCGCTGCTATTTGCAGCGAGCCGACGCCCAATAATAGTAAAACAGTGCTTTTAATGATGTTCATATGTTGGTTTTTGAGAATAAAACATACACCAAATATATAGGATACCGCAAAAATTACGTGTTAAAAAGAGGAGAGAAATCAGAGGAATCGGGATGAACGGCAATTATAAAATGGGAAAAAAGCACCCTGTTCCGCAGTTTAAAGTGATAGCGGCAAAATAATGGGGTTGATAGGTATTCCTTTCCAAACGTACTGATAATCAGTACTGCAGCAAATGCGTAGAGGAAAGCGACGCATGTAAATAAGGTAAAATCAGCAAGCTGTCATTGGTCATCCGGCGGGCCCTTTTCTTCATATTTACTTTTAAGGGAACAGCGGTAGCCAGTTTCCGTCTTAAGATCATTTGTTTAGTTGCCACCGGCGACATGGTCAGGTTCACGGTGGGTACCAGCTCCTGTACCTGTACAGGGTCTATTGGAACGATGGTATGCCCGTGCATCCTGATAGGTGTAAACGCTGCTGCCAGCACAGTGCCTGCTGGTGGTGTATAGCGCTCAGGAGCTGGCTGCTGATCCGTAAGCCCTGCCTGCACACCAAACATCTTCTTATCGCAAGAGTGTGCCCAGGTAATAAAACCGGCACATGCCAGGAAGGCGAAGAATGATCGCATAAACACTATTTAGATTTGGTAATAATAATTAAAAGCCGTTAAACCGGAACCCTATTGAAAAGGGGTATTGCTCTAATCCGTAGTCATGAAGCGGGGTCAATGCAAAATTTCCATATAGTTTAACTGGTCCGTAGCCTACTTCCGTAGCAAGGCCAAAGCGCCATTTATTCAGATTAAAATCATCCGCCCGTCTCACCTTTCCCCGCTCTGCACTGATTTGTTTCGTACGGGATTTCATCAGATAACCTCCCGTCACGCCCAGGCTCAACTCAAATGAACGGCCAGGGTGGTAAGGATTAGAGTTAAAGTTCAGCATCACTGGTACGGTGAGGTAAGATGCAAATAACTTATTCTTGGAAAACTCAATGGAATCCCTGACAATCTTGGTAGGATAACCCGGCTGATACGTAATATTACGTGCATACCTGTAGTTATTCATTTCCAGACCCAGCGCATATAACAAGTTAAACTTATGCTTAGCTATGTTTAACCGCTGCATAAACAACCATATATTTATATTAACAGATTTTCCGGTAATGAGTTTAAATTCCGAAGGAGTTAATGGTTCGCTGCCCTGACGGGGCGCCAGGGTATTTAACCCGATAGCGGTGTAATCATAGGCTCCCTTTTCCATGACAGTAGGACTGGAACCGCCCAGGTAGCCATTACTCTGGGTAGGATAATACGCTACATAACTAGCTCCGCTATAGTCGCTGCGGTCGATATAATTATTAAAGCCCACATCAAATACCAGCCACTTGGTTTGCAGGTTCTTCTTCAGCTTATGGCTGGTATAGGCCGTATCGTTATAAAATTTATAACTGTTTCTGCCTTTTTCGTTCTTGCCTTTTATGATGATCAGCCCTTTGATCTGAATAGTATCAGGAGGCACCTGCGCATTTGCCCACCATCCTCCTAACATCAGTAACATTAAGAGTAGAAATTTACGCTTCATAATGATTTCCTCAATTATTTATAAATCGCAGGCCTGTGCCTGCCTGAATTATCTTTTTCGCTTTGAAAATAACTTGGCCACATTGGTTACCTTATCCAGTAACTTGCTATCACTACCGCTTACAGATGCAATCAGCTCACCCTGCACCTGAGCCGGAGCCGCTGCTGGGGGCTGTTCTACCTTTTCTGTCCGCTCAATAGGTGTTGAAGTAGCCAGCACAGGGTCTTTTACCGTATTGGCAACTGTCACATTACCTGCCTTATTTTCCTCCAGTCTGCCCTCTATCACTTCCCTGGAAGTATTCCGGGGAGGAGCTAGTTTTGCCAGCACAGGTGCCGCCTCCTGCTTTTCCGGTACAGGAACAGCCGCCGGAATATTCGTGTTATTGGCTGCCACATCAGGTGCCGTTACCACAGGTGCAGTTGCGGGTTTTACTCCTGCTTTTTTCGCCGCCGCTCTATAAGGGGTTTCCTCCGTTTTTATGGGTGCCGGGGTTGTTTGTGCAATCGCCGGAGTTTCCGTTACGTCCAGTGCTTTGCTGTCTTCGGGGCTTACCACAATTGCCGGGGCAGGTACTGTTTGTACCATCGACGGCGTAGTGGGTGTAGTGGTAGCTATTGCAGGAGGAGGCGTGGTGGCTTTTTGATTAAACGGTACCAGCCATATGACCAGTCCCGCCACTACTGCAGCAGCTGCTCCCCACCAGATACCCGGTTGTATTTTACGGGTTTTGGCGGTATGCCGATAAAGCACTGCCTTATTCTCAAATTGCAGTGATAAATCCGGCTGCTGACGGGTAGCCTGCAACCAGGCCAGCTCCTGCCGCTTTTGTGGATGCTGCTCCAGGAAACGCTCCACCGCTGCTGCTTCTGTAGCAGTCAGCTCATGATCTACATAGCTAAGCAGGTACTCCTCATAATTATCCAGGCTTAAAGCCGAAGCACCACGGTACAGGTTGGCTTTATTATCAAACACCAATGCCGTATCAGGGGTTATCTTCGCGGCATTCAACAACGCCAGCTCTTCCCTGATACCTGGATTTTTTTGCATAAACAGCTCCAATGCCGCTATTTCTTCGGCATTTAGCTCTCCATCTACAAAGCTTAGCAGGTAGGATTCGTAATTTGATATGTTGATGTTAGCAGACAACTATATATAAATAAAATGAATAATTCTTTAACTGTCAATAGATTAGATTACATTTTCCATTTTAATCAGGTAATTTTTAAGATGGATCCTCGCACGGTGCAGATAAACTTTTACCTGCGAGGGGTTTAATTCCATAATCTCTCCAATTTCCTCATAACTATATCCTTCATAATCTTTCAGCATAATCAGGGAACGCTGTACCTCACTTAACCGGCTCAGTGCCTTTTCTATCACTTCCCTGGCATTGTGTACCCGGTGTTCAGACACTTTCACTTCCTCTTTGAAATTCTCCACCAGGGTAATCCGCTTTACCTTACGCACATGGTCGATCATATTGTTGTACGCAACCGTAAACAGGTATGACTTGGCCTTTTCAAAAGGCACATCCTGACAGTGCTTCCACAATATTTCGAACGCATTCTGTACAACATCCCTGGCGTCTTCTGTGTGTTCCAGGTTCTTCACTATAAAACGGAAGAGATTGTCTGAGTACAGATCCACGCATTTATTATACTCCTTATCCGTCATCCGGTGCTGCGGGATTTTAGTGCTAAGTTCCGACAAATAATTAAATCCAGACTTCCATGAACCGACCACTCCTTCTATCCGGCATTATTAAAAGTTAGCATCTGATATGGCACTCCACAACACCTTATATATATTCTGGCCAATGCAATAATTCACTTTTAATTGATAGTCAACCTTTTGTACATTTCCTCCCTGCTTCATCGTCCTATAAAGGTAGACCTTCAGTTTCCCACTACATGGAATTTAATTTGTATGATAGTATTATGACGCAGAGCGGCTCCTAAATGTTACATCCTGGTAAAACTTTTTCATGATCCGGCATTCCCTGCACGGCGGGTGTGTTAAAGCCGTTACATTTATTCCTTATAACTTTGGGATCATTGTTTTTACTAAATCTTGCTTAATCATATGAACCAACAATTTATTACCCGCCTGCAGCAGGAACTGGACGAAATCAGCAACGCTGGTTTATACAAAAGAGAGCGTATTATCACCTCCGAACAAGGGGCTGAAATACAGGTGGGCGGGCAAACCGTGATTAATTTCTGTGCAAATAACTATCTCGGACTCTCCTCCCATTCCGCAGTGGTAGCAGCGGCCAAAGAGGCCATAGATACGCATGGATACGGAATGAGCAGTGTGCGTTTCATTTGTGGCACCCAGGATATTCACCGGGAACTGGAACAAAAAATCGCCCAATTCCTGGGGATGGAGGACACGATTTTATATGTAGCTGCCTTTGACGCCAATGGAGGAGTATTTGAACCACTATTCGGCGAGCAGGACGCGATTATATCTGATGCCCTGAATCATGCTTCTATCATAGATGGGGTACGCCTGTGCAAGGCGCAACGCTACCGCTATGAACATAATAATATGGCCGACCTGGAAGCCAAACTGCAGGAATCACAGGGCGCCCGTAGCCGGATTATCGTTACAGACGGCTCTTTTAGCATGGATGGTACCATTGCACAGCTGGACAAAATCTGTGATCTGGCAGATAAATACAATGCGATCGTAATGTCTGATGAAAGCCACTCTTCCGGCTTTTTGGGCAAAACAGGCCGGGGTACCCATGAATACAGAAACGTGATGGGCCGCGTGGATATCATTACCGGCACCCTGGGCAAAGCGCTGGGTGGCGCCTCCGGTGGTTTTACCAGCGGGCCTAAAGCCGTAATCGATATCTTACGCCAGCGCAGCCGGCCTTACCTGTTCTCCAACTCCGTAGCCCCCAGCATTGTAGGTGCTTCTATTGCCGTACTGGATATGCTGAGCGAAACTACCCAGCTGCGCGACAAACTGGAGTACAATACCAGGTACTTCCGTACTAAAATGACGGAAGCAGGCTTTGATATTAAACCCGGAGATCATCCCATCGTTCCGGTAATGCTGTATGATGCCGCCCTCAGCCAGCAATTTGCCGACAAACTGCTGCTGGAAGGTATCTATGTGATCGGGTTCTTTTTCCCGGTAGTACCGAAAGGACAAGCACGTATCAGGGTACAGCTCAGTGCTGCTCATGAACAAGCACACCTGGACAAGGCCATTACCGCTTTTACCAAAGTAGGTAAGGAACTGGGCGTGATAAAGTAGCGGTTCCATCGTAATTGTATTACTTTTGCATCCACAAAATGAAATGCGATGAAACGACTTGGCTGGATGTCTTTGGCAATAGGCTTATTCCTGGTAGCCTGTGCGCCCAATAACGTAAAGGTGGAAAAATCCTGGGAAAAATACTTTACCCAATACAAGGTGGAAGGATGCTTTATGCTGTATAATAACGGACAAGGCGAATTCAAAGTGTATAATATTGACCGGGCCAAAGAACGTTTTTTACCTGCTTCTACCTTTAAAATATTCAATTCCCTGGTAGGACTGGAAACAGGTATCATTAAAGATACAGGCATGGTTATTCCCTGGGATGGCGTAACCCGCGAAATCCCAGCCTGGAACCAGGACCTGAGCATGCAACAGGCTTTCAAAGTATCATCCGTACCCTATTACCAGGAAGTGGCCCGCCGTATTGGCAAACCTACCATGCAAATCTGGTTGGATTCCGTAAAATATGGCAATGCTAAAATCAGCAAAATAGATACCTTCTGGCTCGATAATACCCTGCAAATATCCCCTGATGAAGAACTGGGATTCGTTAAAAAACTGTATTTCGACCAGCTCCCTTTTCATAAATCTACTATGAAAAGAGTGCGTGATGTGATGCTGATGGAAAAAACACCCCAATACGAACTGCACTATAAAACAGGACTGGGTATTGCCGGTGCCAAACGGATTGGCTGGATAGTGGGTTGGATTGAAGAAAACAGACACCCTACTTTCTTTGTGCTGAATATAGAAACGGAAGATAAAACCCTCGATATGACGAAAGCCCGTATAGATATGCTGAAAGACATTCTGAAAGAGGCCGGATACTTTGAAGGCAGAAAGTAAAAGCACAAACAATATATTATAACTACTTTATAATAAAAGCCTGGAATCATCTTCCAGGCTTTTTCATTGCGTTATACAGTACAAAATATACACCACATTACAAACAATCAAACAAGTACTATACCTCAAAACATACTTTCAAGGCACTTTCCTCCCTACCTTAAAGCATGGTTAAAGCATAGTTAAAGCATAGATAGAGTATGAATAGAGCATAAAAGGCTATAAACAGGGTAAGGCAAAAGTGCCTGTGAGGCAAAATTACCTCACATGGACAATCATTATTCAAAAGCCAATCATCCACTGCATTAAGCTAAAAGCTAATGGCTAATAGCTAACTGCTATTTTTACAGCTTTGTTAAAATCCTGCTGCCGGGCTTGTAATGCCTGACAAAAAAATTATTTTTGATATTGGCACCTATACGTCATTGATTAGTATATTGTGCGCTTTGATTCAGGATTTTAGGAATTTAGCATGTTAAGATTTCAGCATAGTGAATATTTATGGGCCCTAACCCTACTGCTGGTATTACAGCTGGCATTTATAGGGGTTTCCTGGTGGAAACGCCGTTCTATTCGTAAACTGGGGGATCCTGCACTGGTAGAAAAATTGTTTTCCGGCTACTCCCGTCGCTTATTTGTATTAAAGTTCCTGCTCATTTTCATCGCTTTCTTTTTTGGGGTGATAGGTCTTGCCAATCTGCAAAAGGGCAGCCGCATGGAAAAGATTACCCGCAAAGGGGTAGATGTAATGATTGCGTTGGACGTAAGTAAAAGTATGCTGGCTTCGGATGTGCAACCGGATCGTCTTACGCGCGCTAAACAATTGATCAGCAAGCTGATAGATAAGCTGGATAATGACCGGGTAGGCCTCGTGGTATTTGCAGGCAACGCCTACCTCCAGATGCCGCTGACGGTAGACTATTCAGCAGCAAAGATGTATCTCAGCACCGTTTCTCCGGATATGATCCCTACACAGGGTACCGCTATAGGACAGGCTATTCAAACCAGTGATGATGCGTTTAACAAAAAGGAACGCAAACATAAATCGCTGATCATCATTTCCGATGGGGAAGATCATGACGAAACCGCTTTGCAAAGAACCAAAGCTGCTTTTGATAATGGGGTGGTGGTAAATACAATCGGTATCGGTTCTCCTACCGGTTCTCCCCTTCCTGATCCTGAAACCGGCGGCTATAAAAAGGACCGCAGCGGCAATACCGTGATTTCCAAACTCAATGAACAGGAATTAAAATCCATTGCATCTGCCGGTAAAGGGCTGTATGAACACCTGGATAACAATACAGACGACGTGGTCAATACACTGGTGACCAAAATAGACAGCATGGAGCAAAAGGAGTTTGGAGAAAACGTATTTACTGACTATAACAGCTATTTCCAGTATTTCCTGGCAATATGCCTGGCCTTGGTTTTAATAGAGTTTTTTATTCCGGAAGTGCGCCGGCCACGTCACGTGGTGGCGCCAGAGGCATAAATCTTAGTTACGCATGAAAGTATTTCGTATAAAATATTGTTTGGTGGTGGCAGGTATCCTGCTTGGTACAGGTGCTTTTGCGCAAAATGGTAGTAATAAGTACATCCGTAAAGGAAATGACCTGTATAAAAAACAACAGTTCACCGATGCGGAAGCCTTCTATAAAAAAGCACTGGAGCAAAACAGCACCTCTGCAGAAGGTAGCTACAACCTGGGCAACTCCCTCTATCAGCAAAAGCGGTACGACGATGCCCGTACCCAGTATGCCAACAGCCTGAAACTGGCTAAAAAGAACGAAACCAAAAGTGATGCCGACTACAATATTGGCAACACCTTCATGGAAGGAAAGAAATGGGAAGAGAGCATTAAATCATATAAACAGGCACTGAAAATAAATCCTGCCGACGAAGATGCCCGCTATAACCTGGCCTATGCACAGGAAATGCTCAAAAAGCAAAACCAGGATAACAAAGACAATAAGGACAACAAGGATAAGAATAAAGACAAAAACAAAGACAAGAACAAGGATCAGGATAAAAAAGACCAGGACAAAGACAAAGATAAAAACAAGGATAAGGACAAGCAGGATCAGGACAAAAAAGACCAGGATAATAAAGACAAACAGGATCAGGATAAAGATAAGGACCAGGACCAGAAAGATCAGGAAGATCAAAAGCCTAAACCCATGCCCAGCAAGCTAAACAAGCAGGAAGCAGAACGGTTGTTACAGGCATTATCACAGGAAGAAAAGAAACTACAGGATAAAGTAAAGAAAACTAAAGGCAATCCTGTACCAGTAGAGAAAGATTGGTAGACTTACTTTACTTCCTGAAATAAAAAGTATAGGCAAATCTGTTAGTAGATTTGCCTATACTTTTTTTATGGTTCCAGCACCTGAAGTAATGCCCATAGAGGGTACTCCTGCTGCATCATACAACTTTTTCAACCATACAGTATCCATTACACCATCGCTAGATATTTCTAAAAAATAATCCAGCTGCCATCGTTGTGTTTTCTCTGCCTGCCCGCTCGTTGGCTCATCCCAGGGGGGATATACCCGTATGGCTCTTTTACCTCCCTTATTATTATTAGAAAGAATACCACGCTCACATAAAACAGCTTTGGGAAAAACAAACTGACCAAAATGATGTCCTTTACGTGTGCTGATAACATATAAATCCGTTGGATCAGACAGGTCATATGGCGCTATCGGTCCCCGCTCACTTCTCTTCCATAAAGTAACAAACTGTCCCACCTTTGTAGGCGTAATTTTAGCCACCCGGAACCTGATCAGCCACCTGTTTAACTTAAAGGTATAAGCTCCATATTCTGCTCCTTCAGCTTCCATTTCAGGGGCCGTACAATCATAGCCATGCTTATCGTAAACTAATTCCCTGACTGCCAGAAGATCGCTATGCATACTTATTTATTTTATCCGATGGTACCTGCCCGGTATGTTGCCTGAATGCTTTAATAAAATGGTTCTGATCATAATACCCGTTTTCCAGGGCGATATGGGTAAGTGCGGCTGTATTCTCCTGCACGTCAAAATAGGCATGTAAAAAACGGAGGTTGCTGATGTAAGTTTTAGGAGGGATACCCAACGCATGCTTAAAATGCCGTTCCAGCCATTTATAGTTCACTTTCAAAGTCGCACAAAGCGCCTGCACATTGGTTTGCCCTTTGCAGGTTTTAATCAGCGTAATAGCACGTTCCAGCAAATAGTTGGCACTGCTGTGCACCGGCAACAATTGCTGCAAAAAATCTTCCAGTAGCCTTACCTGTATAGCAGGTGTACCCGCCTTACAAATAGCCATCGCCAATGGCAATCCCTCGTGTTTCCAAATGCCGGTAATCGGAATTAACGGAGTTGGAGCGATCGCTGCCAATCGTTGCCGGAGCAATAGCGCCAAACCATCAGTAGTAAATTTTACTACCAGCAATCGGGTACCTGCTGGCAGGTTACTGATATAGGTATTTTGCAGGGTACCCGTGCAGCAAAAGGCATAACTAAAATTCAGCTGATACCTTCCTGTAAAGCTGATATGATATGGTGCATCCAATACAAATAATAATGCCGGCTGTCCATCGGCAGTTGCCCATATCTTTGCTGCATCTCCTTCATGTGTATACCAGATATACCGCTCCACCACACTTGCCAGCAAGGCGGATGGCAAAGCAGCCTCAATTGTGCATGGTGCACTTTTACGAAACAGGTGTGCTAAAATAGCTACTGGCATAACGCGATAAAATTACGAAGAATTACCAGCAAACACACCGGGAAGAAATGTCCAAAATCTACTATTCCAAAGCAACAACAGGTATTTTCTTTGCAAAAAACATATCACATGATACTCCCTGTTGTAGCCTATGGCGCAGTCATATTACGTACCCCCTGCCTGCCGGTAACGCCAGACACACCGGGATTACAACAACTCATCACTAATATGTGGCACACACTGGACAATGCCAATGGTGTTGGGCTCGCAGCCCCACAGGTAAATCACTCCTACCAGCTATTTATCGTAGATAGCCTTAAAACCACTACACCGGATGACCTATCAGGTATCAGGCAGGTGTTTATCAATGCTACTGTATTGGAATACAGCATAGAACAATGTACAGATACAGAAGGCTGCCTGAGCATTCCCGGGATATGGGAAGAGGTATCCCGCGCGGAGTGGATTACCCTGCAATACCAGGATGCATCTTTTGTAACGCACACCCGGACATTTACAGGCAGTACAGCCCGTATGATACAACATGAATATGACCACGTACAGGGAAAACTGTACCTCGACTATCTTTCTCCGCTACGTAAAGCATTACTTAAAAATAAACTACAGGCCATCTCAAAAGGAAAGACAACCGCCCGGTATCCGATGGTAATCCAGCGGAGCAGGTGAGGTAATAAAAAAACCGGAATAAGAATATTCCGGCCGTTACCTAAACCTACAACTGTTACATGGTGTAACAATTCTCTTTATAATTCTTTTAATACGCTTGTTTAGAGCTTGAGGCAGGTGTTTGCATAGCTGTTGGTCTACTATTGATCGTACAATTTACCAGGCTATTGATGTCCATTCATCACTCCGGATCATTTTCCGCAAACACCCCCCCAAACTGTAAACACACTATTTTTGCACGGTCACCAGCGGTGTACCGGCTTTTATTTCATCACTGGCATTTTGTACCAGCACATCATTATCCGCAAGATCTCCGAATATTTCTACCTGCCCATTGGCCTCATTACCTCTTTTCACCGGTACCCATACTGCTTTGTTTCCGACTACCTTAATCACAAATACCTGTTCAGAATTACTGACAATAGCGTTCTTGGGCACAATGTATACTTCTGTTTTGCCGGGCAACGGCAATTTTACTTCTGCATACATGCCAGGCAATAGTTTTTTATCAGGGTTAGCAATATCCATTTCCAGTTGTTCTGTACGTAGTCGGGTATCCAGACTTCCAGCTACACGGGTAATCCGGGCAGTGAAAGTATCTCCGGGCAATGACTTCACCGTAAAATGCACCTGCCCGTTCTCCTTTAGTCCGCCTGTATTTACTTCAGGAACGGCTACGGACAAACGTAGTTTTTGTTGCTGTTCCAAACGGAATAGTGGCTTATCAGATCCTTTGCCTGATGGTCCTACATACGTACCGGGATGTACGTTACGCTGGCTGATAACACCACTAAAAGGTGCCCGTATCGTCAGGTATCCCAGCATTTGCTGTACTTCATGATAAGCGGATTTAGCGGATAACAGTTCAGCACTATCACCACTCATTTTTTCAAAAGCCAGATCAAGATCATTCGGAGAGATCGTACCGGGTACTTTGCTGGTTTTGAGCAGGCGGTTATAAGTAGCCCTGCTGGAGCGGAACACTGCTTCCTTGGTATGCAGACGGGATTGTGCTTCCAGCAGCTGCGCGTTCATTTCCGGCGCTTCCAGCGTAGCCAATACCTGCCCCTCGCTTACCTGGCTGCCCATATCTACATTTACCCGCTGTACATAGCTGGTTACTTTGGCATACAGGTCGGCAAACTGATAAGGTTTTATTTCTCCCGGCAGTTTCAGCATGCCATCCAATGTGCTTTTCTTCAGTGCAAACGTTTTTACCTGCACCCCCTGGCTCTCCATCGGTGTTTCACTTTCCGCATTGGAATTGTGGCACGAGGTAAACCCCAAACCCAACAACAGCATAGCAGCACTGGCAATGATATATTTTCTGGTCATATAAGGCATCTTTAAAAATCAATTAATGTTTAGGTACCGTTGTAGGTATGTAATATTCACTATGCTCGTCTTCCGGATCCAGCGACGCTGACTTCACGCCTGCTTTTTGTTGTACCCATGAAAATATCAATGGCAATATCAGCAGGGAGGCAAAGGTGGAAGCTATCAATCCGCCTATTACCGCGCGTCCTAAAGGTGCCGTCTGATCTCCTGCTTCTCCCAAACCGGAAGCCATAGGCACCATCCCCATAACCATCGCAATACTGGTCATCAAAATAGGCCGTAAGCGAACAGCAGCACTTTCCAGGGCAGACTTGCGGGCATCGTGATTTTCGAGCCGCAGTTTTTCTGCATTGGTAACCAACAGGATGGCATTTGCCACTGATACGCCTACAGACATAATGATACCCATGTAAGATTGCAGGTTTAATGTAGAGCCGGTAAGCAGCAACATGATCAGGGAACCTGCCAGTACTGCCGGAATGGTTGAAACTATTACAAAAGCTACTTTGAACGATTGGAAATTAGCTGCCAGCAATAAGAGGATCACGACCACTGCTACCATCAATCCGGATTGTAAACTATCCAGTGTTTCTTCCAGCAGATTCATCAATCCGCGCTTCTCTACACTGATACCGCGGGGTGGTTCTCCTGCACGTTTAATGGCCTTCTCCACTTCAGCAGCAGCACGCCCCAGGTCTTTCCGGTGCACATTGGCTCCAATAGAAATAATACGCACCGCTCCCACACGATCATACTCCCCGATCACAGTATCCGGCTGTAATGTAGCCACATCACCCAGTAATGGCCTGGACTGGTTCTTGGAAAGCGGAATAGCGGCCATGTCATTCACACTACCCATTTCATTTTCCGGAATAGCCACCTGCACAAAATAAGATGTGGCATTTTTTTCATCCAGCCATACATTCTTCTCCGTAAAACGGCTGGAGGAAGTGGCTGCAGTAAGCGACTTAGCCACATCCGTTATACTTACGCCCAACTGCCCGGCCCGCTCCCGGTCTATATTCACGCGGATAGCCGGAGAATTGAGCGGCTGATTAATCTGTATATCCCGCAGGTAAGGAATCTTCTTCATTTCTGCTAATACCTTTTGGGCATAAGGCCTGCTTTCTGCCAGGTTCTTACCCATAATGGCCACTTCTACCGGAGTAGCAGCTCCCTGACTCATCACTTTATCGGTAAGGTCAATAGGTTCAAATGACATCTTCACCTCCGGCAATTGCTGATGGATAAGCTTCCGGTACCTTTCCTTAAAATCATCCATGTTTACTTTATAGTCTTCTTTCAGATTTACCTGCATGACCGCCTCATTGGGTCCGGCCATGAACAGGTAAATAGGGTTTGTTGAGTAAGAAGACGGGTGCGTACCAACAAAGGATGAGGTGATATCAATATTCTTTTCTCCTACCATCTTTTTCAGGATGTCTACTGCCTGCAGGAGCATTACTTCCGAACGTTCAATACGGGTACCTTCGGGCGCTTTCAGCCGCAGCTGGAACTGCCCATTGTTCAGCTTGGGCAAAATATCACGCCCTATCATACTGATACAGATACCTATCACTACTACTATCCCCACCAGGTAACTGCCTATAACTATCTTACGCACGGCCATCAGGCTTTGCAGCCATCCCATAAACCGCAGTTTGAATTTTTCAAAGCGGGTCAGTTTTTCCGGATGCCGGGTTTCTTTCTTTAAGTCTTTTTCTACCTGTCTGCTCTCCGCAGTGTTAAGCGCCAATGTAGGATGATGTATACTATGTCCGGTAAAGTGATCTGCCTTCAGTATCCAGTTGGCCAGTATAGGCACCAACGTTTGTGCCAGCAGGTAAGCTGCAATCATGGAAAAACCAATAGCCAGTGATAAAGGCAGGAACATCGCCTTTGGCACCCCTTTCATGGTAAAGGATGGCGCAAATACCGCCAGGATACAAAAGAGGATGAGCAGTTCCGGGAAAGCGATCTCGCGGCAGGCATCCAA
This sequence comes from Chitinophaga sp. H8, assembly GCF_040567655.1. Classification (NCBI taxonomy): domain Bacteria; kingdom Pseudomonadati; phylum Bacteroidota; class Chitinophagia; order Chitinophagales; family Chitinophagaceae; genus Chitinophaga; species Chitinophaga defluvii. The sequence continues at coordinate 695,385 of NZ_JBEXAC010000002.1, forward strand.
TATTGCTTTGGCCTTCGGCTTTCCCATCTCCAGGTGCTGGTGGATGTTTTCTATCGTTACTGTAGCCATATCTACCAGGATACCAATGGCCAGCGCCAGTCCGCTCAGCGTCATAATATTGATGGTTTGTCCTGCCATTTTCAAACACATCACCCCTATCAGAATAGACACCGGAATAGTCAGGATCACAATAAAAGCACTGCGCCGGTCGCCCAGGAAAAGCAGTACCATCAATCCGGTCAGTACCGCACCAATCGCTCCTTCACTCACCAGGCTTTTTACCGCATTGATTACATAAGTACTCTGGTCAAATTCAAAAGTCACTTTCACATCTTCAGGCAGCAGCTTCTGAATATTGGGCAATGCTGCTTTCAGGTTCTTTACCACCGTCCAGGTAGAAGCATCTGCTGTTTTAATCGCCGGCAGATATACAGAGCGTTTGCCATTGATGATAGCATAGCTGGTAGTTACGTCCGCAGCATCTTCTACACGGGCCACATCGCGCAGGAATACGGTAGGACCATCTCCCATGATCAGTGGAATGTTCTCAAAATCTTTAATACTCCGCATCACGGTATTGCTGGGAGTGAGATAAGTAAGATCCCCTATCCGCACGTTACCGGCAGGAGATATCTGGTTGTTGTCTTTTACAGCTGCTACTATCTGATCAGGTGAAAGGTGATGGCTCCGCATCAGCGCAGGATCTACATTGATCACCACGGTACGGGAGTTACCACCAAAAGGTGCCGGTGACGACAATCCTGCAATACGGGAAAAGGAAGGCCGTACAATCGTCATTGCCAGATCCTGCAATTCATTATTGGTACGGGTAGCACTGCTTAATGCCAACTGGCCGATAGGCAGGGTAGAAGCATCAAAACGGATAATAAAAGGCGGTTGCGTTCCATTGGGCATGGACGCAAATGCCCTGTTTCCCATTGCTGTTACTTCTGCCGCTGCCTGAGCCATGTTTGTACCTTCATAGAAGGTAAGTTTAAGCATGGTTAACCCTTGTATATTCTTCGTTTCTATATCCTTAATACCACCCACATATAAGAACAGGTTCTGATAGTTGGTAGCAATAAAACCTTCCATTTGCTGAGGCGACATCCCACCATATGGCTGCGACACATATATGGCCGGCAGGTTCAGGTCGGGAAAAATATCGATCTTGATATCCCGCAGGGAGGATATGCCAAAAAACAACAGGCCCACCACTACCACTATTACGGCTATAGGTTTTTGTAAAGCGGTTTTAATCAGATTCATATATTCTACTTGCTAAAAGTGAAAGTGTAAAAAAGCGTTGCCGCTGATCTACCAGCTCACAATTGATTTAAAAAAAGCTGCATATCTCCCGCAGTAGCGGCTTTATACAACAATGCCTGCCAGATACCATTGTAAGCAATATCACGGTCTGTTTCTGCCCTGTTGATATTATACAGTGCCTGCGACAGATCTGCTATATTTGATAACCCGTTTTCATACAGCGTACTCTTTTGCAGATAAGCATCACTAGCCGCTTTAAGTCCTGCGGGTACTTCCCGGTACTTGCGTACTGCATTCGCCAGCTGCTGTTCAGACAATTCCAGCTGATGCTGCAACCTGCTGTATACCAGATTGTATTCATGCTTCAGCCCTTCGGTATTATACTGCTGCCTCGCCACCTGCGTATGCGTGCGTACCAGATCGGTCACTGTCCATGATAAATTCAGGCCCAGCAAATAGTTGGATACCGTAGGATGTACGCCATTCCAATATCCCTGGTTAAAATGATCGGGGTGAGCAGCGCCATAATCATATTCAAATCCGGATGCACGCGATTGAAACACTCCTACCAACGTAAGCCTGGGCATTACATTTTTTGCCAGGAAATGTTTATTGGCATCACTTAACTGAATACGGCTATCGTATAACCGCAATAGTGGTTGCTGTTTGATATCCGTAACTGCCGGCTGCTGTTCCAGCAATGGGGCAGGTACTTTTATAACGAAGGAAGTGTCCAGCACAAAGTTTTGTGGCGGTACATCCATCATTTCAGCCAGCTTATTACCCTGTGCATCTTCGTAGTTCTGTGCATCTATCAGGGATAGTTTAGCTTTGGATACTTCGGCGTTGGCAATGGAACTGTCTACACCTGCGTTCAATCCGTTGAGGGCGCGGTTTACAATGATCTGCTGCAGATCCTGTGCACGGTGCAGATTGGCTTCCATAGACTTGCGCAAGCGCTGTGCGGCCAGCAGATTAAGATAAGCACCGGCAATTTTTACCTGCTGTTCAAATTTCTCCTGCTCTAGGTCTGCATTGCTGGTATTGAGTTGTTGCTTTGCCATATCTACCTTGGCATGGAGCCGTCCAAAAGTGACGAGATCCCAGGTAACATTAGCCAGGTAAATTCCGCCAAAAGCAGCATTCCAGTTTTGTGAAGACAACGCTGCTCCGGAAGAAGCCGTGCTCCATCCTTTGTAACCAAACAACGGACCGTTTTGCCCGTTTACAGTACCATAACTGTTCTGTGCAGCCAGGTTCAGATCTGGTAAAAACTCCTGCCGGGTAGCTGTTACATTGGCTGCTGCCGCCTTGGCATAATTTTCCTTTGCCTTTACTGACTGATAATTATTGAGTCCTGTTTGCAGGGCATTTTGTAAAGTAAGTGGTGACGTTTGAGCCACCGCAACAGCTATGCCACCTCCTGTCAGTATCACTAACAGGCCAAGCGATTTACGAATGTTCATACAAGTTTATCAATGATGGGTCTGCAACAATGATTTACAGGGGGAACTGAATTTTTCTGTTTTTCTCTGCTACACTATTTGTCTTTCTTAACTGATGCTGGCATTCCTGTAAAATCTGTAGTTACAGATCCTTAATTGCTTTAGTGCGGTTAAAAATCTAAGCAAAGGTAATCTGGCACGGCATCACCTTGTTGGACAAAACCGGCTATTGACTTGTACTATTTGAACATCATTTCGCGGTAATCCTGGGGAGAAATACCCGTGTGGTTTTTAAAAAAACGGCTAAAGTAGGCAGGGTCCTCAAACCCAAGCTCATAGCAGATCTCTTTGACACTTTTATGACTAAAAGCGAGGTTTCTTTTAGCCTCCAGCACCAACCGGTCGTGCAACAATTCTGTGACAGTTCTGCCGGTTTTTTCTTTGGTGATTTCATTGAGGCGCTTTGGGGTAAGCGCAAAAGCATTGGCATAAAAAGCTACCTGGTGCTCCTTGTTATAGTTTACTTCCAGCAACCGGCGCAACTGTACCACACGGCTATCCCTGCTTAACGGCATCATGATCTGGGTGGCGTTACGCTTCTTTTCCCGCTCCAGCAATAACAGAAAAGCGTTGAGGTAATGTTTTACTACTCCCCTGCTACAACCACTGCAAGACATTTCCCGGCTCATCAACTCTATGAGCGACTGGAATGATTTAACGGCATGATCGCTGATACGGATAGGACTATACCCCTGCCAGCTGTCAAACAAGCAGGTAAAGTCATACAGGGTTTCCTTGTCGTGCTTATTGGAAAAGTAAAATTTCTCTGTAAAGGTGATGAAATGGCCTTGTTTATTGCAATCCAGCAACTGATGTACCTGACCAGGCTGCAACAGGAATATCACATTATCTTCCAGCTCGTAAGACACAAAGTCTACGATATGCTTTCCTGCCGCTTTCATAAACCAGATGATCTGGTAATGATTGTGGCGGTGAGGAAGGCGCGCCAGCTCGCTCTGGAAGCCATCCAGCGGCAAAACGTTGAACTGCCCGGTTAAAGGCAGCTCTTGATACGGAATGTCGATGCCTTTATTGTAAAACATGTATTGCCGGGTTTATGGCTACGCCAGTAGCTACAAAACTATCGAATTACAGCGTTGAAAATGTACCGTTTATGTAAAAAATGTATGAAATCAGGCTTTAAATTATGTAAATATGACATTCTGTAAAGGTGCATATTTTGCTCCCCAGGTTTGTTACCTTTGCGGAGTATTCCGGCGGCAAGGGCTACGTATTCCGCCAGCTGCCCGCCAATTAGAAACGATTATATGCAACTATATTGTAACTCATTAACTGAATATAAACGCCTGGCAACACTGGAAGTAAAAGTAGGCGATCTGCTAATAGGCAATTTTAACCCTATCCGCATTCAAACAATGACCACTACGGATACCATGGACACCATGGGTACCGTAGCACAGGCCATCCGCTGTATTGAAGCCGGCGCCGAACTGGTGCGCATCACTGCCCCCAGCAAAAAAGAAGCAGAAAACCTGCTGCCCATCAAAAATGAGCTCCGGAAAAGAGGATATACCACCCCGCTGGTGGCTGATATCCACTTTACGCCTAATGCAGCTGAAATCGCTGCCCGCATCGTAGAAAAAGTGAGGGTAAACCCCGGTAATTACGTTGATAAAAAGAAATTCGAAACCCTCGAATATACCGATGCAGAATACCTGGAAGAAATAGACCGTATCCGCGAACGGTTTACCCCACTGGTAAATATCTGCAAGGAATATGGCACCGCCATGCGTATCGGTACCAATCACGGCTCCCTGAGCGACCGTATCATGAGCCGCTACGGGGATACCCCCATGGGTATGGTGGAAAGCGCTATGGAGTTTCTGCGTATCGCGGAAGCATTGCAATACCGCAATATTGTGCTGAGCATGAAAAGCAGTAACCCCCAGGTAATGGTACAGGCTTACCGCCTGCTGGTACAAACCATGCAACAGGAACTGGGCCATTGCTACCCCCTCCACCTGGGCGTAACAGAGGCGGGCGATGGAGAAGACGGTCGTATCAAATCAGCTATCGGTATTGGTACGCTGCTGGAAGATGGGGTAGGTGATACCATCCGGGTATCATTGACGGAAGATCCTGAATTTGAATTGCCGGTATGCCGCGATATCGTAAAAAGATATACTAACCGTAATGATACCACGTCAATGGCACCGGTAGAAAATATCCCCTACTCTCCTTTTGAGTACAAACGCCGGGAAACCATCGCTGTCAATAATACCGGCGACAAACAGGTGCCTGTTGTAGTGGCCTCCCTTACCCAGGAAAACATTACTCCTGCGGATTTAAAAGCCATTGGCTACACCTACGATGCCGATACCGACAAATGGAATATCGCAGACGCTGCTGCCGATTATATTTTCACCCACCACGTTTTATCCTTTGCCTTACCAGGTACCCTGAAGGTAATTGTACCCGCAGCGGTATGGCAACAGGCTGCTGACAAGGAAAAATATGTGCCCCTGTTCTCCTGGGAATCTTATACCTCCGCTACACAAAAGTCAGCCGTGATGAATATCATCGCACTACCGGCTGCGGCAGTACAAGCCGGTGAAATAACCACCCGGATAGCGGCAGATAAAACAGCAGTATTAGCATTATACGGACACAATACAGCGGCTATGCCGGAGATAAGACGTGCATGCATTACATTAATGGAAAGCAAGGTGCAAAATCCGTGTATCCTCTATTGTAATGCCAGTGAGGCCAATGCAGATGATCAGCTTATCCACCACGCCATTGAAACCGGCGCCCTCCTGCTGGACGGCCTGGGTGATGGCATATGGCTCACAGCTACACCAGATGGCAAAGGCCCATTGGAAAGTGCAGCTACTGTGGTCAATAATACCGTAGTCAACAACATCGCTTTCGGCATTTTGCAGGCTACCCGTACCCGCATCTCCAAAACAGAATATATTTCCTGCCCTTCCTGTGGCCGCACCTTATTTGACCTGCAGGAAACAACTGCCAAAATACGGGCAGTTACCCATCACCTGAAAGGTGTAAAAATCGCCATCATGGGATGTATTGTAAATGGTCCCGGGGAAATGGCAGATGCCGACTTCGGATATGTAGGCAGTGGTGTAGGAAAAATTACACTCTATAAGGGTAAAGAAGTGGTAAAACGCGCTTTAAACAGCGAAGGGGCTGTGGATGAACTCATTAACCTGATTAAGGAAAATGGCATGTGGGTAGAGAAAGAAGCCTGATGCCTCCAAAACAGCTGACAGCAGGGAATACCACACCTTAAAATCTGCTTAATTTTTTTGCTCCGGGGGTAAACAGTAAAAAAAAGCAGTAATTTTTCATAAAACCGATTTTTTATGAAGAAATTCCTGAGCGGGGTACTTGCCTTATTTTTAAGCGCTTCCCTGTGCATGGCACAGGCTCCTGCAACTGCTACTGCTAAAAAAGAAACTAAAGCAGTTACTGCAAAAACAACACCGCAGGCAGCTAAACCAGCGCCAGCAGCTGGTCCATTAAAAAAGGACGGTACACCCGATAAACGCTTCAAAGAAAACAAAGCTACTGCCGGACCTAAAAAGAAAGATGGTACTGCAGATATGCGCTACAAAGCCAATAAAAAAGCTGCGGCAAAGAAAAAATCCTAGGCAAGCAAAATAGGCAAAAGAGGTTGTCTCCTTAATAAGGGGCAACCTCTTTTAGTTTAAAAAATGTACTTTTAACCCCATTATTAAATAATACCCAGCCCATAACATTTAGTTATGGACTATAATGATTAACTATTTGTCTGAAGTAAGCAGGACCGTTACTTTTGGGCAGAAACCAACCTGTAATTCCACATGGATACCAACGAAGACGTTAAGACCAAACGTTACAAACGTACTATTTTTGGGCTACTGGCCTGTGTATTGATCTTGATACTGATAATACTATTTGAAACATGCTTTCTCTGTTACCGTACCTTTTACCATACTGCCAGTGCCGGTGATGAAGTAGTTGCTACCACCAGGCCTGCCGCACCTGCAGCGGACCAACCCAAGCTATGGAAAGCACCTGACGAAAGTACCATTCCTGCCGGAGCGGCCGGTGAAACCATCAAATATGGCAGGGAACTTATTGCACATACTGCAAAATACCTGGGGCCCAAGGGCACTGTTATGCAAATCAGTAATGGAATGAATTGCCAGAACTGTCACCTCGAAGCAGGTACCAAACCATTTGGCAATAACTACAGCGCCGTAGCTGCTACCTATCCCAGATTCCGGGCACGCTCCAACAGTAATGAATCTATTTACAAACGGATCAGCGATTGTTTTGAACGTAGCCTGAATGGAAAAGCACCGGATACTACCACCAAAGAAATGCTGGCCATGAAAGCCTATATGGAATGGCTGGGAAGTAATGTAAACAAAGGAACCAAACCTCCAGGCAGCGGTCTTACCAAGCTGGCTTACCTGGATCGTGCAGCGGCACCGGAAAAAGGTAAAGCGGTATACACTCAAAAATGCCAGGTTTGTCATGGAGCCGGAGGAGAAGGTGTTTTGAATACAGATGCTCTCACCTATGTTTATCCGCCTTTGTGGGGCCCACACAGTTATAATGATGCGGCAGGGCTATTCCGGCTGTCTAACTTTGCCGGCTATGTGAAAGATAATATGCCTTTTGGTGCTACACATGATAATCAGCAGCTCACAGATGAAGAATGCTGGGATGTGGCGGCATTTATAAACTCACAGCCCCGCCCACATAAAGATCAGACTGCCGACTGGCACGATATGAAACAAAAGCCTATCGACTTTCCTTATGGCCCGTTTGCCGACGCCTTTACAGAAAGCGAACATAAATATGGTCCGTATCAACCTATTAAAGATGCCAGAAATTAACGTGCGATATCCTACTTTAGCAATCCGAATCATAACCAATTAAAATCAATACATGAAAAAGCTTGTGGTTTATTTATGCTTCTTATGCCTGCTGGGTGGCCATGCAGCCATAGGGCAGCAAAAGAAAAAGTTCAAAGCTATTTACCAGTTAAACAGCGATGATGACAAAGTAATACGTGGCACCTTACGCAATATTAAGAATGCACTGGAAGACCCACGTCTGCAAAACAAGATCGTTATTGAACTGGTGGCGCACAGTGGTGGTGTAACTGTTTATAGAAAAGATCAGCCTTACGAAGAACTACTGAAAGCCCTACAGGAAAAAGGGGTTATACTGGTAGAGTGTGAAAACACCCTGCGGGAAAAAAATATCAAAAAAGAAGAACTCTTTCCCTTCATTTCCTACACGCCAAGTGGCAATGGGGAGTTGATCATCAAACAACAGGAAGGCTGGTCCTATATACATCCTTAAGTTACTAAATGCTGCAGGCGTGCATATATGGGTATGCCCGTCATCATGCACACCTGCAGACATTTACACACCCATCTGTACTTCACTTTATTTGCTCATCAGCAATTATAAATTATGAAACATTTGTTATTGGCCACCTGCCTGTTCATGGCAGCTGGTAAGCTGTTTGCTCAAGACTACCGTTTTGATCCACCATGGAATACGCCAGTTGAAGGGGGTGTTCATTTTACTGTACCACGGGTAGATAACGTACCTGATCTGTACGGCGATATCAATAACCCACAACTGGTTATTTTCTTTGCGGGTAATCAGTTTATGGTGATCGATTCCCTTATCGCTGACTTCAAAAAAGCCTACCCGCAATACCAGCGCATATTTGCAGAAACCTTACCACCAGGTATCCTGGCGCAGCAGATAGAGACAGGCTCCCTCGTGCTGGGAAATATGCGTATAGACATCCAACCAGATATCTATACTGCCGGCAAAAGCCGTATAGACCTGATGCGTGACCGCTTTTCCGAAGTAAAGGCTTATGCCGGTAATACACTGGCTATTATGGTACAGGCTGGTAATCCTAAAAAGGTAAAAGGATTGCGTGACCTCGGCCGGAATGATATAACGGTAAGTATGCCGAACCCTGCCTGGGAAGGCATTGGCAAACGCATTGAAGAAGCCTATATAAAAGCCGGTGGCGCAGCCTTAAAACAAACCATTATGGAAGGAAAGGTAAAAAAGGGTACTACCTTTTTAACCCAGATCCATCACCGGCAAACGCCTATGCGTATCTTGTATAAAGCGTCTGATGCAGGTCCGGTATGGTACACAGAGGCCTATTACCAACAGTTAAAAGGACATCCTGTTGCTACCGTTGCCATTCCTGAAAAAGAAAATATCCATGCTACTTATATGGCTGGTGTGCTGAGAAATGCCCCTCATCCGGAAGCTGCCAAAGCATTTATGGAATTCCTGACAGGCCCACAAGGACAATCCATTTACCGGCATTTTGGATTCCTTCCTCCCAACAACGGCTAATAAAGCTACATGAATGATCAATTGCGGATGATCCGTAAAACTATTCCCTCAGGAATACATCCGGTATTTTCGCAATTGATCATTGATAATTTGTAATTTTAAGGCATGTTCGATTTCAGGCTAAAAGTTTTTTATACAGTTGCCAAAAGGCTGAGTTTTACCAAGGCGGCGGAAGAATTATATATTTCCCAACCTGCCGTTACCAAACATATTCACGAACTGGAACAGCAATTAGGCATGGCCCTTTTCGAGCGGATTGGCAATAAAATAAAACTCACCCGCGCAGGCCAGCTGGTAGTGCAGCATGCAGAAACTATTTTCACTGACTATCGCAACCTGGAATATGACATTAACCAGCTCAAACACATACAGGGAGGCTTATTGCCGATAGGTGCCAGCAGTACGATAGCCCAGTATTTAATCCCCCCGTTGCTGGCAAAGTTCAACCTACGGTATCCTGATGTAAGAACCTCTCTCAGCAATGGAAATACAGAACAGATAGAACAATCACTGATAGAAAAAAATATCCAACTGGGTATTATAGAAGGGAAATCCAAAAATCCGGTCCTGAAATATGTAGAGTTTGCCAAGGATGAAATAGTGCTGGTAGGAAATGCTGGTAGTCAACTGGCCAAGGACGGTGCCCTTACACCTGCCGACCTAAAAACCATCCCCCTGCTGATGCGGGAACATGGCTCCGGAACCCTGGAAGTACTTATTGATGAGCTGAAACGCTTAAAGTTAAAACTGACAGACCTGAATATTGCCATGTATATGGGCAGTACCGAAAGTATAAAATCCTATCTGCACCATGCTCCCTGCGCAGCATTCATTTCATTACAAGCAGTACAGCGTGAACTCGAAGCTGGGGAGTTTATCATCCTGCCGGTAAAGAATTTCCGCCTGGTACGCAAACTGCATTTCATCTACCTGCAAGGCCAGCAGGACAAACTGGCGCAGTTATTTATGCGCTTTGCCAAACAAAATGCAGCACCTTCTCTTACATAAGATAACGGGAATGGATATCAGTACTATTGCTTGGTACTGATCAGTTCAATTTCGCGGATACCAGGCAATCGCCGGATCTGTTCCATCGCTGCCAGTATATTGTCATTGGTGGTAGCTTTATTCAATATTACTTTCAACTGGTCTGTTTCTTCATCTTCCAGCGGATATAAGGTAATCTCTTCAAACGTGGCATTTGATTGCCGGAGTAGCCCAGCCACAGCTGTTAAGGTTACTTCATGATGTGCAAATACAATCCTGATACTGCGCATATTTTTACCACCGAAGAATTTTCGTTCCAATGGTTTAATGCCTGCCAGGATAATGAGTGTAATAGCTGTAGCAGCAATGGCAGCAATGTAAAGCCCTCCGCCTACTGCCAGTCCTATTGCGGCTACTGTCCATAGTCCAGCCGCTGTGGTAAGTCCGCGTATTACCCTCGAACGGAGAAACAGTATCGTTCCTGCCCCGATGAAACCTATTCCGCTCACTACCTGAGCCGCCACCCTTGAAGGGTCTAATACCACTGATGGCCGGCCCAACGCATCATTAAATCCAAACGCAGATACCAGCATAACCAGGGTAGCGCCTACACACACCAGCATATGGGTACGTAATCCCGCTGCCCATTCCAGGCGCTGGCGTTCCAATCCGATAGCGCTACCTAGTACGGCAGCAGTAGCAAGTCTGATAATAATTTCACTGGTAGTTAGCATAGCTTTTTTGTTATAGATTTATCACAACAATTATACCTTGCGGTCTACATACCATTTCAGCATTTCATTATCCGGCATGGCCTGCTGCATGCCACTTTTCTCCAGCACACGGATAGAAGCATTGTTAGTTGCTTCACATTCTGCTACCACCCTGTTCACACCTGCCTGTTGAAATGCCCATTCAATCAATGCCTTTACCGCTTCCGTTGCTATATCCTGATTGCGGTATTCCGGCAAAATACGATATCCTATTTCTACCACACCTGCCTTGTCAGGCATGCCTTTAAATCCGGTATCGCCCAGCAGTATTTTTTGTTTCCGGTCAATGATCACCCAAAAAAACCAAAGATATGCTTCGGGATCAGCCTGCAACGTCTCAATATAATAAGGTAAAACCTCTTGCAGATCAGGCTGTGGCCAACTTAACGGAACAACAGCGTTTAACATTTTTCCCACCTGTGCGCCACGCAGATAAATTTCAGTAAGCACGGGCAGCCTGCATGGCCGTACAAGGAGTCGGGCTGTCTTCAGGGATAACATATCCTAATGGTTTGATTAATTAAAAGCCGGCTATCCCAGTGTACCGGTATCCAGCGTTTCGCCTGCTTTTAGTGCATGTATCTTCAAACTTTCCAGGTCTCCGGTCAGGGCTTTCAATCTTTCGGGTGTACCGGTAAGCATCGCCATCGTACCATAATGGAAAGGTATTACATGTTTTACCTGTAATAACCGGATAGCATAGGCGGCTTCTATAGGCCCCATCGTAAACCGGTTGCCAATCGGCAGCACTGCTATATCTGGTTTATAAATTTTCCCTATCAGCTGCATATCTCCGAATACGCCAGTATCTCCGGAAAAATAGACAGACAATCCATCACTCAGCTGAAGCACAAACCCCACGGTAGCATGCGGGAATACGGCTTTTCCTCCAGGGTCCATAATATGGGCAATGTGAAAGGCATTGGTCATAGTAACCCGCATATCCATAATAGGTAGGGTACCACCTATGTTCATCCCTTCAAATACATGAGCAGGTATTCCCTGTTCGATCAGATACCAGCGTACCATAGGATTGGCGATTACCTTAGGCGTTTTCTGCCGGATAATATCCACTATTTTACTGTCCATATGATCTTCATGCCCATGGGTAAACAGGATAAGATCTATCCGTTCAGGCCAGCCCGTGCCTGCTGGCAAAAAGGAGTTGTTGGTTATCCAGGGATCTACCAGCACAATGTTGTTTTCCGGAGTAGTGATCTGAAAGCTGGCATGTGCCAGGAACTGGATCTTTGTTTTATTACTCATAGCACAATGCTTTAGTACATCATTGTTAAAACGTGTATGCCTGACTGTCGGGTACATGCCTGCCCTTTCGGCGTAGCTGCCGGGCATTCATTGATGTCACATACAAATTCACCATAATGGCTGTTATTTAAATATACGTACTTCTTCATTATCTAAGTTCAGTCTGCCACGGAAAAACCCCGCCAATAAAAAAGCAGCGTACCTCCGGAAGAAGTACGCTGCTTGTGATATATTATATTAAAAACGGGAAACTATCTGCGCTGCAAAGAGTAAATGATAGCACCGTTTTGACCTTCAAAGTTCACTGCTGCTCTCCAGGTCATAAAGCTACCTGCAGAAGTTACTTCTACACGGTACCCATCAGTGATGGTTTTAGCTTTAATACCAGTAGCTGTTTTTTTGAACTGGAACATGGTTACACCGCCTTGTTTAAATAAAGACCAAACAATAGGCTGGGTAGCAGTGCTACAGCCATCCTCTGTAGAAGATAAGGTATAAGACCCGTAAGCATTGGAAGGCAATACCCATTGGCTACCTTTAAAACACTTATAAGAAGCCTCATCAAATACAGTTACTTTGGAGCCTGCGGGGATACCTTCAAATTGCACATCAGTAACGATCCAGTTACCCTGCACTGAGCTTTTGGTAATATCGGTGGTCGTACCCTGTTGGGTAGCACATGATACCATAAACAGAGAGGTTGCTACCAGGAACAATGCTGCAAGTGAGAAATTTTTCATGCGAATAAATATTTGTGTGTTTAATTGCCGTTTATAAGTAACAACCCGTAATGCCGGATGGTTTACACTTCCCATGATTATTAGACGGAAAGAATCTGGCGGCAATTTCAGAAAAAGCAATAAACGTACCAAATACAAATTTTATAGCCGGGAAGGGACATACAGCACGTAATGAAGCATTCCCGGGGGTTATTTACCGGGTAATTCCCCGGCTTGTTCCGAACGAGTGTTTTTGGGATGCAATACCAGTTCTTCCATCTGCTTGTACTTAGCGTAGAAATAGAGGTTACTGGCTACGAGCCCCATTACCAGCATACACAGGGCAATGAAGGCACACCGCCACCAGATACTTACCTGCATAAAATTATTGGGCTGGGGCTGAATATTAATATAGGTGTGAGAAGCGGTACTATCGGGACCTTTAGGCGGCACATTATAATGGTCCCATCCGGCAGGTCTTAATATACGGGTCTTTAATCCGGCTGGTGGCAATACAGCATCGGCAAACAACGCTTGCTCCACCCTGCCTTCCACCATCATGATCTCCTTATCAAGCTCAGGGTAAAGTTTTCTCAGGTGCAATAGTTCGGCAGCCTCTTCCGGACTGGCCAGGCCAAGCACATAACTTTCGATGATGCCGCTTTCTATGTATTCCTTTAATGCCAAAATCTGGTATTAATCACCCCTGCAATCAGCAGCTTTTGTACACCTGTACAAATACTACCGTCAATGCAGGTAAAGTAAAAAAGATTTGAGACAACGCATATTACAAAAAAGAATACTCAATAGTTCAAGGCTGAAGGGGATTTAAATGTTTTGCAAAGGATATTTTTGCCAGCCAGGTAAATAACATTACGGTGCCTTTACAGGTTGTACAATATGCTGCTGTTGTTTAAGTTCCTGTTGTTCCTGCATTTGCCGGTATTTTAAATAAAAGAATATCGCAAAAAACAGGAATATCTTAGAAAGCAGGAATACCACTATAAAAAAGAATTTCCACCATTTATGTACAGTAATATGGTCTCCCTCTTTCGGCTGGATATTGATGTAAGTATAGTTGGTTTTTTCCGTTGACTTGTTCTCATTTTCCCAATCAATCCTTTGCAGAATACGTTGCCTTACTGCTCCTGGAGGGGTGACAGCCTCTTCCATAGCTATTTTCTCCAGCTTGCTCTGTATGAGCTTCACTTCCTGGTTAAGTTCCGGATACAATTTCCTCATATGCTCCAGCTCTGCCACCTCTTCTTCAGATGCCAGCCCTAAAGCATACGCTTCAATAGCTCCACTTTCTATGTAACTGTTTAGCTCCAAGTATCTTTTAAAAATTTTCTAAGTTCAATCATTGTTGCCCGCAGGATCATTTTTACCGTTTCTTCCTCCACTCCCAGGATGGTGGCTACCACCATTTGGGATAATCCTTTGAAATAACAGAGCCGGAACACCTGTCGCTGGTCATCGGGTAGCCCGGCAACAAACTGTTGTAAATGACTGTTATTTCTTATCATGAGATCGTTACCTGTTGAACCATGGCCTAATGGCAGGATCTCCCGGATAGCAATTTCTCTTGTTTTACGCATTAACCAGGCAAACAGATTTGTATTTGCGTTATCCCTATACTCATGTATATACTGATAAACGTGCATAAAGGTTTTCACCAGCACCTCATCTGCCACTTCTTTTACCGGAATAATCTGTAATATCACTCCGTACAGGACACCAGCATACTTGTCATAGAACAATTCTCTGGCCACCGGCTCTCCCGCCATCAGTTGTTCCAGTAAAATTTGTTCTTTTATGTGTACCACCGTTTGCTGCAATAGTAGGTGCCTTTGGTTGATACTTTAAAAGTATGAAATTATAACGAATTATAATGTATATTAAATAATAATTAATTCCTGCATTTTCAGCATCCAGCCTGCAATACCCGCTGATATAACCCATATTTTACCCTCCTATAGGGCAGGTTCGGGGCTAAACACCCATCCTGGTGTACTATTTAAACGCTGTATACCCTGCATTATTTCACGACCACACCCTGCCAGCATCGTTTTTTACCGGAATTGATGCGTTTTCAACGACTTGCACTACCCATCACACGCATGCCCCCTGCTTCCAACGGGTAGTAGCCATCCCTGACCAACAGGTATAAACCCGGTTTTCCTGACAGCTTGCTGCTGGCCTTACCTCCTGATATGCCTTAAATATGGTGGTGGAATAACTACAGTACCTCTCGGTGTACCCGACCGGTCATTTAAAGGGATCATATTTCCAGGTATTAGGTCATTATGCCGGTAAAACAAAAAAGTACATACACCACAGTTAGCACCATCCCTACATTCTCATTAACAATTCCTGTACATTATTGTTGATTACATATAGCATAAAATTGCAGGTTAAAATTATAAGTTATTTTCCTTTTCACATGATTTAACTCATATTTAATTTTACAATTACCAGATAGCTTTGCAAAACAATATGGGAACACAATATACCACTGCAGCAAACGCAGTACAACTGATTCAATCCGGCCATGCCGTTTTCATCCATTCTGCCGCCGCCACTCCCAAAGAACTGGTACAGGCTATGACAAACCGTAGCCATGAGCTCCGCAATGTAAAGATACTGAGTATCCATACCGAATGGGAAGCTGCCTACACCCGCCCGGAACATGTGCAGGCTTTTGATGTAAATGCTTTTTTCGTGGGCAGCAACATACGCCAGGCGGTAAATGAGGGCAGGGCCAACTATGTACCTATGTTTTTGAGCGAAATACCCAAGTATTTCCGCAGCGGATTACAGCCGATAGATGTAGCCATGATCAGTGTTTCGCCCCCGGACAAAAACGGATACTGCACACTGGGCGTATCCTGTGATGTATCTAAATCAGCCATTGACATGGCCCGGATCATTATCGCGGAAGTAAATCCCAATATGCCCCGCGTATTGGGTGATGGTGTGATCCATATTAATGATATAGATGCCCTGGTAACTGTTAACTACCCCATTTACGAACAACAGATAACACCGCCTTCTGATACAGAACTGCAGATAGGACATCATGTAGCCTCCCTGATTGATGATGGTGCTACCCTTCAGATGGGTATTGGAGGTATCCCCAATGCGGTACTGCAATGCCTTACTACACATAAAGACCTGGGTATTCATACCGAAATGTTCTCCGATGGTATTATTTCCCTGGTAGAAAAAGGGGTGATCACCGGCAAACATAAAACCATACATCCAGGTATCCTCGTTTCCAGCTTTGCTATCGGATCCAGACGCCTGTACGACTTTATGGATAATAACCTGATTGTACGTATGCTGGATGTGGAATACGTCAACAATCCTACCACTATACGTAAAAACCCTAAAGTAACTGCTATTAACAGCGCTATTGAAATAGATATCTTCGGACAGGTTTGTGCCGACTCAATAGGGCTTAAACAGTACAGTGGTGTAGGCGGGCAAATGGACTTCATGCGGGGGGCAGCTTTATCCACCGGAGGAAAGCCTATTATCGCCATTCCGTCTGCTACACATAAAGGTATCTCCCGTATTGTATCCCAGCTAAAGCCAGGGGCCAGCGTAGTAACTACCAGGGCTCATGTACATTATGTGGTAACGGAATACGGGGTGGCCTACCTGCAGGGAAAGAATCTCAAGGAAAGAGCCAGGGCACTTATTGCGATTGCTCATCCGGATCACCGCGAACAACTGGAAAAAGATGCTTACCATATTTTCAAGGCCTACTAACTTAAGCGGCTACCTGAAAATATATGGTTATAAATAAGCAGCCCGCACGGCTTAAACAATTTTGTTTACCGTGCGGGCTTTATTATACCTTGGTTGCTGCTAATCTCTTACCGGTACCAGCTGATCATCATCTGCTTCCGTAAAATCCAACTGCCGGTGGTAGGTTTCCTCCAGCTTGTACAATGCCCATACTGCAATGGCTACAGTAAATAACCCTACTACCAGGGCAGCAGTGATAATTCCCCAAACCGTTCTTGCCTGCATAAACAGGAAGGTAATAGGCACTACCGCTCCCCTGATAAAATTAGGTACGGTGGTAGCTACCGTGGCACGCAGATTGGTACCAAACTGCTCGGCAGCAATTGTTACAAACAACGCCCAATAACCAATAGACATTCCGGCCAGCCAGCAACAGAAATACAATCCCCCATCAGTACTCCATGGATAATACAGATACACCAGCATGGCCATCGTAGTAAAGGCGATAAACAGCCCTACCACCTTTTTCCTGCTTTTCAACTGCTGACTCAGCACGCCACTTATCAGATCTCCCATGGAAAGTCCTATATAACCATACATCACCGCTTTTCCAGCAGATACTGCTGTGGTAATGCCAAAGGCTACGCCAAACTCCGGACTGAATGTCATCAATACGCCAATCACAAACCAGATAGGTAACCCGATCAATATACAACGTACATAACGCATCAACCGCTGCTTATTGGCAAACAGTGCAAAGAAATTCCCCTTGTTTACCTCCTTTTGCTTTTTTACCGCACTATAAATGCCGGATTCACTAATGCTTACCCGCATGATCAACAACAATAACCCCAGTCCGCCTCCTATCATATAGGCCATCCGCCAATCAAACATTTCCGAAACAATGTTTGCCAGTACCGCTCCCAAAAGCCCTACACCGGCTACCAGCGAAGTACCATACCCACGCACTTCCTTGGGCAGTATTTCTGCTACCAGGGTAATACCAGCTCCCAGCTCCCCTGCTAAACCAATACCAGCTATTAACCGCAGGATCGCATACTGCAGCTCTGTTTGTACAAAACCATTGGCAATATTGGCCAGGGAATACATCAGGATAGAACCAAATAATACAGACAACCGCCCTTTCTTATCTCCCATAATACCCCATAAAACACCCCCTATCAGCATCCCTATCATCTGCATGTTAATCAGAAATACCCCCTTCTCCAACAGGTGATCCGGTGATACCCCCAGATCCTGCAAGCTCTGTACCCGCACAATACTGAATAACAGCAAATCATAGATATCTACAAAATATCCAAGTGCAGCTACAATTACCGGAAGTTGCAACACCTGCTTCAACTCATTTTTCATATATTCGTTTTAGTGATCATTTTACTGCTTTAACTATTGCCAGTTCGTTGATATGCCTGTTTTATAAAAACAACAGCTCCCACTACCTGCTGATTAGCTGGCTATGGTTTCCAGGCATATTACTTTACCGGGATGATAGTCCTTTAACTGCTGTAGGCTGATTTTGGTGCGGGTATTTGGTTGTGACAACGCGTCGATACTCGTCCATAACGGGATCATCTACTATAAAGTACCTATATGCATCTCCACACTTACTATATAAATTAAATTATTGAGGCCTAAATAAGAATATTTTTTTCTAATAAAGAAGCACTTTAATATTTATTTTATAATATAGTACCTACTACCTCCTCCATATGAATATTTTCACTCATCTAATAACAGCCAATACCAGCCAGCCAGCAAACCCAGGAACAGGTATTCCGGCGGAGGCTATTAATACGCATGCTACCAAAATGGCCTGAACATTGCATTCCTATTAAGTGTTATATTTAATTACTAAAAACCCTTTGTTCATGACTAAATACATACTCCTTGCATTCAGCACCCTGATAGCCGTGGCCTGTAATAACACCACCACTTCCAACAATAATAACAATGCAACGGATACTACCGCAGATACTTCCCTGGCGGCGCAGCCAGCTGCCAATTCAGCCCTGGACGTACAACCCCTGTCCAATTACTTTGTTAAAAACAATATTAAAATAAGCGATAGTCTCACTTTTTGGGTAATCGATAACCAGACTTCTTTTGACAGCCTTTTTGGAGTGGCCAAAACAATGACCAATGAAATAGTGACCCCTGATTTTGGTACACACGTGGTCATTGCGGCTACCATGCCTGCTACTGCCTATAATACGCAGATACAATTACTGTCGGCCACCAATGATAATGACAACAATGCAGAAATGCATTTCGTGGCGGTAGGGGCAGAAAAACAATCTTCTACCATCACCCCTGTATGGCTGGGGCTTTTGCCTAAAACAGGACTAAAAACAGTGAAACTCTATACCGGCGACCAGCTGTCTAAAGCCGTTACTCCTCCGCAATAGCTTATATTCAAAGCAGATAGCCCCTGGCAGTTTTTAATAGCCAGGGGCTATCTGTTCCAATAACCCACACATCTGCTGCCAACTCCCAGACAGGCAGTTATTGCAGGCTCCGGCAACCTGTTTATCTGCTGCTGCTGTCCCATGCTGACAGTCATTTCCTGCCCCTGCTTTATTGTATACATTCCGGTGCTCATCGCAAATATGCACTGTGCTAATCTCCCTATACCTATATCAGTTCCACGCTGTTGATGTAAATTTGCCATTTTACAGCAGCAGAATGCACTTAATACTATATATTCAACTATGATTTCCCGCGAAACACAACAATACCACCAGCGCTTCCAGGATGTATATCAGCGGCTGAATGAACGGCAGCGGGAAGCAGTAGATAATACTGAAGGACCCGTCATGGTTATTGCCGGACCAGGTACCGGGAAAACACAAATCCTGGCTTCCCGTATCGGCAAAATCCTGAGGGATACCGACTTTCTGCCACAAAATATTCTCTGCCTTACCTATACGGATGCAGGTACTGTAGCTATGCGTAAACGCCTGGTAGACTTTATAGGACCTGATGCCTACCGGGTAAACATACATACCTTTCACTCCTTTTGCAATGAAGTGATCCAGGACAACCTCGGCATGTTTGATAAAACTTCCCTGGACCCCGTTTCTGATCTGGAAAAGATCCAGCTGCTGAAAAAACTGATTGACGGATTTGATAAGAAAAATCCTCTGAAACGCTACCGGGGAGATGTCTATTTTGATATGAAAAACCTGGCTTCCCTCTTTTCAAATATGAAACGGGAAGGATGGACCGTGGCCTTCATCAAAGATCGTATAAAAGCCTACCTGGATAGCCTGCCTGAACGGGAAGAATTTATCTGCAAACGGGCTACCAAAAACTTTAAGAAAGGTGATATACGTACCGATAAAATTGAAATAGAAGCGGAAAAAATGGCTCGGCTACAGGCGGCAGTAGAGCAGTTTACCGTATTTCAGGGCTTAATGCATGCGGCCAACCGTTATGATTTTGATGATATGATCAACTGGGTGATCCGGGCCTTTGAAGAAAATCCCCACCTCCTGGCAGATTATAAAGAACGTTATCAATATATACTGGTAGACGAATACCAGGATACCAGCGGTACCCAGAACAAACTTATCGAATTACTGATCAGCGGGGATGAAACCCCCAATGTGTTTGTAGTGGGTGATGATGACCAGTCTATTTACCGTTTTCAGGGAGCCAACGTAGAAAACATGGCCCAGTTTGCGACCAGTTTTGTGCAAACACTGCATACCATCGTGCTTACACAAAACTACCGTTCGGTACAAAACATCCTGGATGCTTCCATGTCTTTGATAGACAACAATGGCAACTCCAGGCTGGTGAATCAATTACCCGGACTCAGCAAACAACTGCTGGCCAGCAATGATAAACTGGTACCCTTAAATATCCCTCCCGTTATCAGACGGTATAATACTCCCAAAGATGAAATGGCAGGCATCACCCTGGCTATTACCGGACTTATCCAGGATGGGGTAGCTCCGGGGAAAATCGCCGTTATTTACCGGGAAAACAAATACGGGGAAGAGCTGGCAGAATATTTCCGGCTGAAAGGATTACCCTTTTATTCCAAACGGAACATCAACCTTTTTAATGTCCCGTTTGCCAGGAAAATACTTAACCTCTTGCGTTATTTAGCCAGTGAACTGGAAACGCCCAATAGCGGCGATGACCTCCTGTTTGAAATCATGCACTATGACTTCTATAAAATCCATCCGGTAGACGCGGCCAAAATAAGCATCAAAGTAGCTGAAAAAGGGTTCCAGGAAAAAACATCCATCCGGCAGTTCCTGCATGACTGGCAAAAAACCCGTAACCTGTCATTATTTACAGAAGCGCCGGACGATGAACTGATACGCCTGAGCCGTACACTGGAAAAATGGATCAAAGAAGCACATAACGTTACCCTGCAACAACTTTTTGCCAATATGGTGAATGAAGGAGGGATACTCAGCCATATTATGCAATCGCCGGAAAAGATATGGCTGATGAAGGTATTGCAATCACTGTTTGACTTTATCAAAGAAGAAACACGCCGCAATCCGGACCTCAATATCATCTCCCTCATGCAGATAGTGAAGCTCATGGAAAGCAATAATATTCCCATTGAACAGGTACAGGTTTCCGGTAATGAAAAAGGGATTAACCTGATTACCGGGCACGGCTCCAAAGGACTGGAATTTGAATATGTATTCATGGCGGGCACCAACTCCCACTTGTGGGAAAAGAAAAGGAAAAACAGTACCGGTTTTTCTTTCCCCGACACAGTATTTACTACAGAAGCTACTTCTACAGACGAACAGGAACTCCGGCGCCTGTTTTATGTAGCGCTTACCCGGGCAGAAAAACACCTGTATATCAGTTACCCCGAATTCCGGCAGGACGGGAAACCGCTGGAACCCAGTATGTTTATTGCAGAGATACTGGAATACCACCAGCTGCCCAATGAGCGGATAGAACTCGCTGATGAAGTGATGTTCGATTTTGAATCGTTACACTATGCTAAAGACCAGGCCCCTGAAATTGCACGGGTAGACCAGCTTTTTGTGGATGCGATGCTGAGTAACTTTGTTATGAATGTAACCGCCCTGAACAACTACCTGGATTGCCCGTTAGGGTTCTTTTATAAAAACCTGGTCAGGGTACCTACCGGCCGCTCCGAAAACACAGAGTTTGGTTCTGCGGTACACTTTGCACTGGAAAAGCTGTTCCAGAAAATGCAGGAAAACAATAATGCATTCCCCACCAAGGAAGAGTTCCTGCGCGACTTCCGCTGGAGCATGATGCGCAACCGGGAATGTTTTACCAAAGAGGCTTTTGACCGCCGGATGGAATATGGAAAAGATATCCTGACGGCTTATTACGATACCTATATCGGTAAATGGAATACAATTGTGAGCGTAGAACGCAATATCCGAAACGTAGTCATTAATGGAGTGCCGATTAAAGGTAAGGTGGATAAACTGGAATTTGATGGCAGCGATATTAATGTGGTGGATTACAAAACCGGCGACTACGAAAAGGCCATCAAAGACTATAAGAAATTTGAAAAACCCAATGAACGCAACCCCAACGGGGGCGATTACTGGCGGCAGGCTGTATTTTATAAACTACTGCTGGACAACTACCGGGTAAAGAACTGGACAGTGGTGAGCACCGAATTTGACTTCATTGAGCCTAACAAACAAAAACAGTATCATAAAGAGAAGGTGTTCATTACCAAAGAAGATATGACTACTGTGAGCCAGCAGATCACCGATACCTGGACTAAAATACAAAACAAGGAATTTTATACCGGCTGCGGCAAGGAGGATTGCA
Organism: Chitinophaga sp. H8; assembly: GCF_040567655.1. Classification (NCBI taxonomy): domain Bacteria; kingdom Pseudomonadati; phylum Bacteroidota; class Chitinophagia; order Chitinophagales; family Chitinophagaceae; genus Chitinophaga; species Chitinophaga defluvii. The sequence continues at coordinate 717,843 of NZ_JBEXAC010000002.1, forward strand.
TATGGTGTAATTTTGTGAAAGACAATAAGTTATACGTTGCATTACACGAACACATGGAGGAAGAAGAGGAAATATAACCTGCTGGAACTGCCCCTCCGGCAATTCCATACACTGCAAACTCTTTTACGTAAGTTTGCAGTCAATTTGTAATAATTGTATAATTCAATAGGATCCAGGTAACATGAATCAATACTTCAGGGGCTGGGCTGTCTGGCTGATATTAATAGCATTCATTTTCTCTTCCGGCTGTGCCAATATTGTGCCGCCCGGTGGTGGCCCCAGGGACACTATTCCGCCTTCGTTACTGGGCGTAAACCCTCCGGATTCTTCCCTTCACTTCAAAAGCAAAAAGGTTACTTTTTACTTTGATGAATATATTGAACTGGATAATGTGATTGAGAAACTGATCGTATCACCTACATTGAAACGTACCCCCACCGTTACGCCCAAACTACGGACACTAACGATGGAAATAAAAGATACCCTTCAGCCTAATACTACCTACACCTTCAACTTTGCAGATGCGGTAAGGGATGTAAATGAACGGAACTTTATCGAAGACTTTCAGTATGTTGTATCCACAGGGGACTATCTCGATTCCTTACAGGTAACAGGCAGGCTGATCGCAGCAGAAACAGGCCTGGTAGATAGTAACGTGGCTGTAATGCTTTACCGGAATATCGACGATTCTGTAGTAGCCAAAGAAAAACCGGTGTATTATGCCAAAACCAAGGGGGATGGCAGCTTCCGTTTTAAAAACCTGGCACCGGGCCAATACAAGTTATTTGCCCTGAAGGAGGAAGACCGCGACCTGCAATACAATCAGCCCACAGAACAGATTGCTTTTGCGGATAGTTTACTGCACCTGCATGAAACCAATGTGAAAGATATCACCCTCCTGCTTTTCATGGAAAAAGACAGTACGATCAAAGCACCTGTAGATTCCAGCCTGATAGCAGAGGAAGAAGAAGCTGCACCGGAGGAAAAGGAAGAAAAGAAGAAGAAACAACCTAAGCTGCATATGACGGCGATCCTGGAACAAGGCTTGCAGGAACTTAAACAACCCTTATCGCTGTCGTTTAATATCCCGCTTAAAGCATTTGACTCTACCCAGATATCCCTTACAGAAGATACCCTGCGTACACCAATAACCTTTACCACCAGCCTGGACTCTACCCATTCCAGGATATTACTGCATTACGACTGGAAAGAAGGAATGCCCTATCAGCTAATCATGGCTAAAACTGCCACCACGGATACGCTGGGCCAGCAATTAACAAAAGCGGATACGGTGAGCTTTAAATCCAAAAGTGTTAATGATTATGGTAAAGTGCGGGTAAAACTGACACTCAGCGACAGCACCAAAGCGGCCTTGCAGGAGGATACCAGCATCCATTTCATTGTCCAGCTGGTAAAGGATAAAACCATCAAATACAGCGGCAGGATAGTAAACGGCAGCTGGTACCAGGAGCTGATGCAGCCCAGTGAATACGAGATCAGGGTGCTGCTGGACCAGAACGGAAATGGCGTATGGGATCGTGGGGTATATTATGGTTCTCCTAAAAGGCAGCCGGAAAGGGTGGTCAGCTTCCCTAAAAAGGAAAATGTAAAGGCCAACTGGCTGGTGCCCATTAATCTTGAATTATAGCTGCCACCTCAGCCCAATGGCAAACCTGTGCCTGCCATTATCTGAAATTGATCTTTCGTAAGTACCTTTACACTATGGTTTTTTCCTCTGCATTGATTGAAAACGCGGTAAATGAATTTGCAAAATTGCCCGGCATAGGCAAAAAAACCGCGCTGCGCCTCGTTTTACACCTGCTAAAGCAAGATGTGAACCAGGTACAGCAGTTTAGCGAAGTGATGGCCCGTATGCGCCAGCATATCAAGTTCTGCAAGCTTTGCCATAACGTGTCTGATGAAGATATCTGCAGCATTTGCGGCAGTGTTACACGTCATAAAAACATCGTCTGTGTGGTGGAAAGCATCCGTGATGTAATGGCTATAGAAAATACCCAGCAGTTTAACGGGGTATACCATGTACTCGGGGGGATCATCTCCCCCATTGATGGTATTGGCCCGGACCAGTTAAACATCCATTCCCTGGTAGAAAGGGTACAACAACAAGCCATAGAAGAAATAATTATGGCATTAAGTCCTACTATCGAAGGGGATACGACCATCTACTACCTTTCCAAAAAACTCAAGGACTACCCCGTTAAGATTACCACCATTGCCAGGGGCATTGCGTTTGGCGGTGAACTGGAATACGCGGATGAAATGACCCTGGCACGCTCCATCTCCAACCGCTTGCCGCTGGAAAGCTACGTTCAACGATAAAAAACAACTGTTAGCTGAAATCCAGCAGGGAAGAGCTGCCGGCAAAATATAGCTAAATAGTGTAAGTCCTGCCTTATAGCATGGTTAAAGCATGGCAAAGGCATAATAAAAGCGTTCTAAAGGTATGGTTGAGCTATAGTTGAAGCATAGCAAAAGCATAGTAAAAGCGTTCTAAAGGTATGAATAAGCCTACCTTGAAGCATGGTTAAAGCATAGTTAAAGCATAGTTAAAGCATAGATAGAGTATGAATAGTGCATAAAAGGCTATGAACAGCATGTTATAAAAACAGCATGTGAGGCAATATTACCACACAGCGCATCCGCCGCATACAACTAAAAGCTAACAGCCAATAGCTAACCGCTATTTTGATCCCCTGCGTTTAAAAGCGCATAAAAAAAATACGGGTGCTTAACAGCACCCGTCTTCGTTTAACCTGTAATTCCACGTTATGAAAAAGAGTTAGCGCCCGCTACGGGTATGCTTTAAATCAGGTTGGTTGGTTTTTGATTGTTCCGAAGCCGGTTGTTTACGCAGCTTTTTCCATTGCTGCATTTCATATTTATTTAAAAAGCAAACTTTAAATATCTCAGACTGATCCCCAGAATGCACAGCAGGTACAGCTTCCAGGCCTAATTGGGCAAGGTGTTGCCGTAATAGGTGTATATGCTTTGAAATGGTCATGGTTGGTAAACTTAGCAGGTAATGAATAGATGGTATTGAAACGGTACGTTATCAACAACAACATATCCCTGCTTCCATCTTGGTGCGGATGGCGGGTTGTTCAACTGTTTCAGGCAGATAATCCCGGAGGTGCTGGCAATTTGAGTAATACATCTTAATTAGCATGATAATGAACGATTTATATATTCCGTAATGGATCAGGAATTGGCACCTTTCCTATCCCGGATAAGATGGTTGCCAGAGGGTCATAGAGCCTGTTCTCTCTCCTCTTCTGTATAAATCGAATAAGAATTGCTCCTTATTACTCCACAAATATAGTAGACTTTATAGACTAACCAAAAACTTTTTTCGATATATAGACAAAATTTATATCCCTATTATAAAAAGGCACGCCCGATCATATTATATAATCATTTAGAGTTTACTTATCTTTGCAAATACCCGTAGGGTGGATTTGTTTATTGTTCGACCTCCGGCATCATTCATCTTTCTTTAACCGTAACTAATAAACACGCAACCAACATGAAATCTTTAGCTGACTGCGCCAATGAGCGCATTTTAATCATTGACGGTGCAATGGGCACCATGATTCAACGTTACAAACTCCAGGAAGCAGACTACAGGGGAACCCGTTTCAAAGACTACCACACGGATGTTCAGGGCAATAATGACCTGCTGAGTATTACGCAACCGCAAATAGTAGAGGCCGTACACCGGGAATACCTCGAAGCAGGTGCTGACATTATTGAAACCAATACTTTCAGCAGTACTGCTATTGCGATGGCTGATTACGATATGCAGGACCTGGCCTATGAACTGAATGTAACATCAGCACGGATCGCCAAAAAAGTAGCTGCAGAGTATACGGCCAAAAATCCTGATAAACCCAGGTTTGTGGCTGGTGCTATCGGCCCGCTGAACAAAACATTATCTATCTCTCCGGATGTAAATAACCCCGGATTCCGCTCTGTATACTTTGATGAAGTAGCTGCTACCTATACAGAACAGGTAAGAGGACTGGTAGATGGTGGTGTGGATATTCTGCTGATAGAAACTATTTTTGATACGCTCAACTCAAAAGCAGCCATCTATGCTATCAAAAATTACTTCCGGCAAAACAATATCCCGGAGCTTCCTATCATGATCTCAGGAACGATTACAGATGCATCCGGCAGAACCCTTACCGGGCAAACACTGGAAGCTTTCTATATCTCCATCATGCATGCACGCCCTTTTTCCGTAGGCCTTAACTGTGCATTGGGCGGCGAAGAAATGCGCCCGCATATCGCAGAACTGTCACAGATTGCCAACTGCTATGTGAGCTGCTACCCTAATGCCGGCCTGCCCAACGCCTTTGGCGAGTATGACGAGCAGCCGCATCAAACGGCACATATTATCGAAGATTTTGCCAAAGAAGGCTTTGTAAATATAGTAGGCGGATGCTGCGGTACCACTCCGGACCACATCAAGCATATTGCCGAACATGTGAAAAATATAAAACCCCGTAAGTTACCCATCGTTGTAAAGGAACTGGTATAAAAACCATACTAAAACAACCTTAATAACTTACTAAAATCCAACTACGCAAAATGAGCGACACTATATTAAACAGTATCTCTGATCCCGCTACCGACGCTATCAACAATGAAAATGAAGGAAGACTGGTCATTAAGCCTTATATGCGCTTAAGTGGACTGGAACCTTTAGTGGTAAGACCTGGCACCAACTTCCTGAACGTGGGTGAACGTACCAACGTAACCGGCTCTAAAAAGTTTGCCCGCCTGGTTAGGGAAGGGTTATTCGAAGAAGCTCTCTCCGTGGCCCGTCAACAGGTAGAAAACGGTGCACAGATACTGGATGTTAATATGGATGACGCCCTGCTGGATGGGGAAAAAGCAATGGCCACCTTCCTGAACCTGATCGCTGCTGAACCGGATATCTGTAAGATTCCCATCATGATCGATTCCAGTAAGTTCAGTGTAATTGAAGCAGGGCTGAAATGTATTCAGGGTAAATGTATTGTAAACTCCATCAGCCTGAAAGAAGGGGAAGAAAAGTTTATCGAACAGGCATTTATCTGTAAAAGCTTTGGCGCTGCCGTAGTGGTAATGGCCTTTGATGAACAGGGCCAGGCAGATACCCTGGAGAAAAAAGTAAGTTTCAGCTATCGGGCTTATAAAATATTGACCGAAGTAGTAGGCTATGATCCACAGGATATCATTTTTGATCCTAACATCTTTGCTATCGCTACCGGTATTGAAGAACATAATAACTACGCAGTAGAATTCATTGAAGCTACCCGCCAGATCAAGGCCCTGATGCCGCTCACCAAGGTAAGCGGAGGTGTTAGTAACGTATCCTTCTCCTTCCGGGGCAATGATGTAGTGCGCGAGGCCATGCACGCCGTATTCCTGTATTATGCTATTAATGCCGGCATGGACATGGGTATTGTGAACGCGGGGATGATCCAGATCTATGACGAAATAGAACCTCAGCTAAGAGAACTCTGCGAAGATGCCATCCTCAACCGCCGCGATGATGCTACGGAGCGCCTGATCAATTTTGCAGACACGATCAAGTCCAAAGGCAAGGTGATCGTAAAAGATGAATCCTGGCGGAAAGGCACCGTGGAAGAGCGCCTCAGCCATGCACTGGTAAATGGTATTACAGATTATATTGATGAAGATACGGAAGAGGCCCGGTTAAAATACCCTAAACCGTTGGATGTAATTGAAGGCCCCTTGATGGCTGGTATGGACATCGTAGGTAACCTCTTTGGTACTGGTAAAATGTTTTTACCACAGGTGGTAAAAAGTGCCCGTGTCATGAAGAAATCCGTGGCCGTATTAACTCCCTTCATTGAAGAGGAAAAGAAACGCCTGGTAGAATTGAATGGCGGTGTGGTGAAAGCGGTAGGTAAAATCCTGCTGGCTACCGTAAAGGGGGATGTGCATGATATCGGTAAAAACATTGTAGGTGTAGTGCTTGGCTGTAATGGCTATGAGATCATCGACCTTGGGGTAATGGTGCCTACAGAAAAAATATTACAAACCGCCAGGGAGGAAAAAGTAGATATTATCGGGCTGAGTGGCCTGATTACCCCCAGCCTGGATGAAATGGTGCATGTGGCCCGTGAATTAAAACGCCAGAACTTTGATATTCCGCTGATGATTGGTGGTGCTACTACTTCCCGTACGCACACTGCCGTGAAAATTGCTACCGAATATGTGCATGGGGTAGTACACGTGCTGGATGCCAGCCGCAGCGTAACAGTTACCGGCAGCCTCCTGAACAAGGCGCTGAAAAGTAATTTCCTGGAAAATGTGAGGACAGAATATGACAAGCTGAATGAGGCTTTCCGCAGTAAAAAAACAGTAAAACAATACCTGAAAATCGAAGAAGCACAGGCCAATAAAGCTCCGATCAACTGGGATACCTTCCAACCGGTAAAACCGAAAATGACAGGTGTTAAGGTTTTTGAAGACTATGACCTGGCAGAAATAGCAGAATTTATCGACTGGCAGCCCTTTTTTATTGCCTGGGAACTGCATGGCAAATTCCCCCAGATCCTCACAGATGAGGTGGTAGGCGTGGAAGCTACCAAACTCTATAACGACGCACGTGCCCTGCTGAAGAAAATCATTGACGAAAAATGGCTGGGAGCCAAAGCTGTAATTGGGATCTATCCTGCCAATGCTGTTGGTGCGGATACCTTACAGGTAACCCCGGAACAACCGGAAATTGCACCGGTTAAACTGGAGTTTATCCGTCAGCAGATCAAAAAAGCGGCTGGACAACCCAATATGTCACTGGCTGATTTTATTGCACCCGAAAGTACCGGCAAACAGGACTATATCGGCGGCTTTGCAGTAACTGCCGGAATAGGAATCGAAAAATGGCTGGATAAATTCAAAGCTGACCATGACGATTATAGCAGCATTATGCTGAAAGCCCTTGCTGACAGGCTGGCAGAGGCCTTTACAGAACTCCTGCACCTTCGGGTACGTAAGGAATTCTGGGGGTATGCCAGCAATGAAACACTCACCAATGACGACCTGATCAAAGAAGAATATGCAGGTATCCGCCCGGCACCAGGTTATCCTGCCTGCCCGGAACATACCGAAAAATACAAACTGTTTGACCTGCTAAATGCTACTGAAAATACGGGTATCACCCTCACCGAATCCCTGGCCATGTACCCTGCTGCCAGCGTAAGTGGATGGTATTTTGCTAACCCTGAGGCGAAGTATTTCGGTGTAGGTAAGATCGAAAAAGACCAGGTAGAAGATTACGCTAAACGTAAAAACTGGACCGTGGAAGAAGCCGAAAAATGGCTGAGGCCCAATCTGGAGTATGATATGTAAGAAGCTGTTAGCCCTTAGCTATTAGCTTTTAACCTGTCAATTCAGGTTCATCAACTAACGCCAATAACCCGAAACTAGTTAATACAACAAAACATAATAAGCTAATTGCTAAAGGCTAATAGCTAAAAGCTAATTTAATGAGAATCATATCTTATAACGTAAATGGTCTGCGCTCTGCTATGACCAAAGGGTTCACTGACTGGTTGAAAAGCAATCCCGCGGATATTGTATGCCTACAGGAAATAAAAGCCCATCAGGAAAACGTGGATTTTGAACAGTTTGAAAAATTAGGCTTTGAGCATTACTGGTACCCGGCACAAAAAAAAGGATACAGTGGTGTAGCAGTATTAACCAGCATAAAGCCTGATTTTGTACAATATGGCAATGGGTTCATGCAAAGTGATACCGAAGGACGCTTTATAAGGCTTGATTTTGGCGATATTACACTGATCAATACATATTTCCCTTCCGGTACCAGTGGAGAGGAAAGACAGGCCTATAAATACCAATGGCTGGACGAATTTTTCGGCTATCTGGAAGAACTAAGGAAAACCCGGCCCAACCTCATCGTTTGCGGTGACTATAATATATGCCATAAGGCGATCGATATCCATGACCCGGTCGGCAATAAAAAATCTACCGGCTTTTTGCCGGAAGAACGTGCCTGGATGGACAAATTCTTTGAAAGTGGTTTTGTGGATACTTTCAGGCATTTCAACAAGGATCCGCATCATTACAGCTGGTGGACATTCCGGGCCAATGCAAGGGCCAATAACAAGGGCTGGCGTATTGACTATATCAATGTAAGTACCCCCCTGCAAAACAAGCTGAAAGGCGCCCGGATATTACCGGAAGTGAAACATTCGGATCACTGCCCCGTATACCTGGAACTGGCATTATAAATGACCTGCTTTTTCAATACGCTTTAAATAAATGGGGCAGCTCATCAAACCCTTCTTCCTGCAGGTAAAGAAAGCTTTGAGAAGCAGTCCCCTGGCGCTTTTACATATGATTATCTTTAACATTACCATCAAAATATCTCCCGAAATACAGCAATACTGGCTGGAATGGATGAAAGAAGTACATATCCCGGAGATAATGGCTACCGGGCTTTTCCATGATTACCGCATCTGCCGGCTCCTGGAGCAGGATGACCAGGATGGCCCCACCTACACCATTCAGTACTTTTCAGACACGCTGGAAAACTATCAAACCTACATCCAGGAACATGCTGCAAGCTTTAATCAAAAGGCTTTTGGGCAGTTTGGTGACCGTTTTGTGGCATTTCGGACAGTAATGCAAGTAGTCTAGACCTTATATTTATCCACAGGAAATCCACTATTTTCAAGGCATTGGGAGTTTGGTACAATAGTTGGAAAAGATCAGCGTTTATAGTAAAAAACCATGTAAATGGGCTACTGCAAAGGATTTGGCTATAACCACACCGGATCCCCTGTGTAGCCAGGCTATACACTAATCTGCTGTAAGCGTTACCTGTAGCCTTTTTCAGCCGATAAAATTTTGCAGAAAAAAGATGTAAAAAATTTGGTAGTCTGATAAAACGCGCTATATTTGCTCACATCAAACATTTTTTCACTAGTTAAATCTTACTAACTATGAACAAAGCCGAATTAATCGACAAATTAGCCAAAGACTCTGGCATCACTAAAACCCAGGCTAACGAAGCTTTGGATTCTTTCACCAAAGCTGTTGCTGATACCTTGAAAAAAGGTGGAAAAGTAACTTTGGTTGGTTTCGGTACTTTCTCTGTTTCTAAACGTGCTGCACGTAACGGTAGAAACCCACAGACTGGCCAGATCATCAAGATCAAAGCTAAGAAAGTTGCTAAGTTCAAAGCTGGTAAAGCTTTATCTGACAAGCTTTAATCAGTTAGCACAACTTATTCAAGCAAGGAACATTTTTGTTTCTTGCTTTTTTTTGTCTGCTATTATACGAATTACGCGAATTACACTAATTTGCACCTGTTAAGCAGGTAAGAGCAACCGCTCAGCCAGCCTAACAACAAACAATAATCAATAAAAAAACAAAAAATTATTTTATGGGTAGAGGTGATGTCAAAACCAAAAGAGGCAAGATTTCTAACAAATCATTCGGTAAAGTTAGACCTGCAAAAACTAAGAAAGCTACTGCCGCTAAAACTGCAGAAAAGAAAGCATAGTAATTACGAAATCGGCAATTACGAATTACGAATGGAAGCTACACTTGTTGGTTTATCCGCCATAAGTAATTCGTAATTGACAATGAGTAATCATAATCCGGTTACGGTGCCAATCGCGCAGTACTCCAATCTCCTGCTGCCGTAAGTGAATACAGTATCCTGTCATGCAAGCGGCTGCTACGGCCCTGCCAGAACTCTACCGCACTGGGCTTTACTACATACCCTCCCCAATACTCTGGACGTGGTGGCGCCTCCAGTACATACTTTTCCGTTACTATTTTTACCTGTTCTTCCAGAAAGGAACGGTCTGCAATCACCTTACTCTGAGGGGATGCAATGGCTCCTATCCTGCTTCCCAATGGCCGGCTGTTATAATACTCCGTACTTATTTCCGGCGATGCCTTGCTAACGGTGCCATCTATACGCACCTGCCTTTGCAATTCCCGCCAGAAAAACAACAATGATACATGCGGATTCTCCGCCATTTCCTGGGCCTTGCGGCTCTCATAATTGGTAAAAAAAACAAAGCCTTCCTCATCAAAGCTTTTCAGCAATACGATACGTGCAGATGGATGCCCCCCGGCTGTACTTGTAGCCAGCGTCATGGCATTAGGTTCATCCAGTTCACCATTATTGGCCTCCTGCCACCACTTCTCAAATTGCCGGAAAGGATCTGATGCTACCTCCTGTTCGTCCAGGGATGCCAGCTGGTAATCCTTACGCAGGGCTGCTATCTTTTGATTTAACATACACTCCTGTTTTTCTGGGTAATCACTTATTTTCTATTTACAAAGGTATTAAGCACCTGGCAAATTAAATGTTGCGGGATAGTAGTAATTTTGATTCCTGATATAAATCATTTTATGAAAAGATTGTCCTTGCTGTTTGTGATAGCCACGGCTTCCCTGCTATCATGCCAGCAAAAAAGCGGCCCTAAAAATAAGGTTGCTGCTGCTAATGGAAAACGCGATACCATTGCGGTTCCTATGGCTTCCTCCCCGTTCTTTTACACCCAGCTCAAAGGTACATTGAACGATGAACCTATTACCATGCAATTATTAAAAACAGGGCCTGAAATCTACAGGGGCTATTACTGTTATGATGAAACCGGCGTTCCAATTGGTATCTGGGGCAGCCTGGATGGCTCACGGGTTTCCTTATATGAGGATATCCGCAGCCAGCAAGGCGGGGAAAATTTCTTCAATGGGCTGCTGGCAGATGATGGTACCTTTAAAGGCGTATGGCATGGCAATACAACGGCATATCCTTTTACCCTTTCCACCGATCTCACCAATGCCATCCGTTTTGATGTATACTATGCTACGGATTCTATGGTACTATTCCCGGAACATCCTAAATCACCGATAGGCAATGCCACCAACAGCATTATATGGCCTGTGACGGGTATTGCTCCTAAAACAGCTGCTTTTATTAAAAATGCCATTACCGGTAGCCAGGCCATACATGAACCGGCGCAATATGTAAGGGTCAGCATCGATTCCTTTATGGCAATATACCGCACTACAGCAAGGGAAATTGCCAAAGAAGATCTCGACAATGACCAAACAGCCTCCTACAACTGGAGTGCCGACGGCGATATGAAAATTGTATGGAATGAATACCCGCTGCTGGTACTTGAAAAAAGCAGCTATGATTTTACAGGGGGAGCACATGGCAATGGGGGCTCCTTTTTTAAGGTACTGGATCTGGCACGGCAAAAAGTGCTTACACCGGATGATGTGTTCAAGCCTGGTTATCAAACAGCCCTGAGCCCATTACTGGATGATGCTTTCCGGGAAAAATTCGGGATCACCAAACATGAATCGCTCGACGGGCAGTTGCTGGTAAGCAGTATCCCACCTAATAACAATTTTTTTATCACTAATACCGGGGTAGCTTTCAGTTATACTCCCTATGAAATTGGGCCTTATGCATTGGGGCAGGTAACGTTGTTTTTGCCTTTCAAACGGGTTAAGCAGCTGTTAAAGGCGCCTTATAAATAAAAACGCATGATCAATGGCAGATAACGGGCAGGCACTTATTACTGCCTGTCATATCTTTCATTGATCATGCGCTGTTTACATTACCCTTTTACGAGGGTGCCTATATTTTTACCCATGATTACCTGTAGCAGGTTACCGGTTTTGTTCATATCAAAAACGATAATCGGGAGTTTGTTTTCCTGGCATAAAGTAAATGCGGTCATATCCATCACATTCAGTGATTTCTGATATACTTCCGCAAAAGTGATGGTTTCAAAGCGGGTAGCAGTACTGTCTTTCTCAGGATCTGCTGTATAAATACCATCTACGCGGGTCCCTTTCAGGATAACATCCGCTTTAATTTCAATGGCTCTCAGGGAAGCAGCCGTATCAGTTGTAAAATAAGGATTACCGGTACCGGCACCAAAGATTACAATACGGCCTTTTTCAAGGTGACGAATAGCACGACGGCGAATATACGGCTCTGCAATCTGTTCCATTTTAATAGCAGATTGCAAACGGGTATAGAGGCCGGCTCTTTCCAGTCCGCTTTGCATAGCCATTCCGTTTATAACGGTGGCCAGCATGCCCATATAGTCACCCTGGGCTCTTTCAATACCAGTTTCCGCTTCATTCATTCCCCGGTAAATATTCCCGCCACCAATTACAATAGCCACCTGTACCCCCAGGTCTGTAACGGCTTTTATGTCGTGAGCATACTGGGCAATTACCTTAGGATCAATTCCATAATTTGCATCCCCCATCAGGGCCTCACCGCTCAATTTGAGCAAAATACGTTTATACTTTGGCAACATGACTTTATAAAATATTGTAAGTTGTGATTTGCTAATGTAGTTACGGTCTTCTAATATACAATTTAAAGCGGAAAAATTCCTGGAAGTAAAAAGTACGGGCTTCTCTCCTGATACCCCTTACAACGCCTCTTTCCTGCTTTATTTGCGCTATTCCCCTTTCAGTCCGGAGCCGGTTCGCTGGAAGTATCTCTGATACCCCCGTTCCCAGCTTTTATTATGTTGCGCAAAAAAAAGGAGAGAATTTTCGTTCTCTCCTTTTTTTTAATATGTTTTGATTAACCTAAAGCAATTCGTTTGAAGGAAGTTACTTTCAGATCAGCATCTATAGATTTCAGATAGTCTGCTACGGATTTGTTACCATCCTTTACAAACGCCTGTTGCAGCAGGGTGCTTTCTTTAAAGAACTTAGCGATTTTGCCCTGAGCAATTTTCTCCGCCATTTCAGCAGGTTTACCTTCTGCCTTAATCTGATCTACCGCGATTTCTCTTTCACGGGCAATCAGGTCAGCAGGAACACCGTCAGCATCTACAGCGATTGGGTTCATTGCAGCAATCTGCATAGCAATGTCTTTACCTACTTCGTCAGAAACAGGTTTAGAGAAACCAACCAATACACCCATACGGTAGTTACCATGAATGTAAGCAGTTACTGCAGCAGCTTCGATCATTTCGAATTTGCTCAGGTTGATTTTTTCACCAATCTTCGCTACCTGGTCGTTTACTTTATCAGCAACAGTAGCATCATCCAGTTTTGCAGCGCCCAGTTCTTCAACGGTTTTAACACCATTTGCCAATGCCAGGTCTACAATAGATTGTGCAAACTTTACAAAATCTTCATTCTTTGCTACGAAGTCAGTTTCGCAACCTAAAGCTACAATAACGCCGGTTTTGTTGTCAGCGCCGGTTTTAGCAATGATTACACCTTCTTTAGTTTCGCGGTCAGAACGCAAAGCGGCTACTTTTTGTCCTTTCTTACGCAGATAGTCTACTGCTTTTTCAAAATCACCATCACTTTCCACCAGTGCCTTTCTGCAGTCCATCATACCAGCACCAGTTTGCTGACGCAGTTTATTTACATCAGCTGCTGTAATTGTTGCCATGGTCTATAATTAGTTTAAAAGTTGAAATAATATTTGCGAATATAGTGGGGTTATATTAGCTAATGGTTAACTACTAAATTACAGACCGTTCTTTAGTAACGGTACGTAACTTAACAGTTAACCATTAGCACCTAATTACTTATCTTGGGCCACCTGGTCTTCTTCCACCGCCGGCACCGCCGCCGCTGTTAGGAGAACGGCGTTGTCCGCCGCCGGCACCACCACCACGGTTAGCACCACCGCCTCTGTTGGCTCCGCCACCTCTGTTAGCTCCACCACCAGGGCCTCTTCCAGGGCCACCTGCACCTCTGGCTGCACCACCGGGTCCACCTGCAGATCTTCTGCCTCTTTCACGGTCGTTTTCACCTTCCATTTCAAATCTGCGCAGGTTTGCGTCTGTATCTTCTTCTTCCTCTGCTTCTTCAGTTTTTTCGTTCGCTCTTTCAGATAAACCTTCTGCGATAGCTGCTGCTATGTAGTTGGTAATGATCGCGATTGATTTAGTTGCATCATCATTGGAAGGAATAGCAAAGTCTACTTTAGTAGGATCAGAGTTGGTATCCACCATACCGAAGGTAGAAATACCCAGGCGTTTAGCTTCTGCCAATGCAATGTGCTCATGGCTGATATCTACCATAAACAATGCTGCTGGTACACGTGCCAGTTGGGCAATACCACCCAGCACTTTCTCCATTTTCTCTTTATCACGGCTTAAAGTAAGACGCTCTTTCTTGGTAATATTATCGAAAGTACCGTCAGTCAGCATCTTTTCAATGCTCTGCATTTTCTTTACACTCTTACGGATAGTAGAGAAGTTGGTCAACATACCACCTAACCACCTTTCAGTAACGTAAGGCATGTTTACGCGTTTAGCAGCTTCTGCTACGATTTCTTTCGCTTGCTTCTTGGTAGCAACGAACATGATCTTCTTACCGCTTTTTGCGATAGATTTCAGGGCTGCTGCTGCATCCTGTAAACCTTCCACGGTTTTGTTCAGATCAATGATATGAATACCTTTCTTTTCTGCGAAAATATAAGGCAGCATTTTGGGGTTCCATTTTTTCTTCAGGTGACCGAAGTGAACACCTGCCTCCAGTAATTGCTGCTGCAATGAGGTATTATTTTCCATGTTTGTATTGCTCAATTAAAAGGATCAAATAATGTTTAGCTGTCGGCTTTAGCACCACGCTAATAACCAAAAGCGCCGAATATTAACGTTTAGAGAACTGGAAGCTTCTTCTAGCTTTAGCTTTACCTGGTTTCTTACGTTCAACTGCTCTCGGATCGCGTTTCAGCAAACCGGCAGCTTTCAGTGCAGGACGGAACTCAGGATTCACTTCGCACAATGCACGGGCAATTCCTAATTTTATCGCTTCTGCCTGACCCTTGATTCCACCACCTTGCGCATTCACCTTCACGTCAAACTTATCCAGCGCGTCAATGGTTTTAAAAGGCAGCTCCACCTGGTTTTGCAGGTAGATCAGGGAAAAATAATTTTTATAATCTTTGTCGTTGATGATAACGTTACCGGTACCCTTGCTGAGATATACGCGGGCAACAGCTTCCTTACGACGACCTATTGTATTTTTTTGCTTTTCCATGTATCAGAAAAAAATTAGAATGTTAAAGGTTGAGGTTTCTGCGCAGTATGCGGATGCTCAGCGCCGGCATATACAAACAGTTTTTTGTACATGGCACGACCCAGGCGGTTCTTAGGTAACATACCCTTGATTGCCTTTTCGATCATTACCTCAGGACGGCGACGGATCAGGTCCTTTGCCAGTTCTACTCTCTGACCACCAGGAAAACCGGTGTAGTGGATGTATTCCTTATCGTTTAGTTTATTGCCGGTCAAAATCACCTTCTCTGCATTGATTACAATAATATAATCACCACAGTCTGTATGAGGTGTGTAGTAAGGCTTGTTTTTGCCTCTTAAAATGGCCGCCATCTTAGCACACATTCTGCCAAGTGTCATGTTGGTAGCATCCACAATGTGCCAGTCGCGCTTTACGTAAGCGTCATTGGCGGATTTGGTTTTGAAACTTAAAGTATTCATTATTGTATGCGATAAAATTTTACTCTTGTAAAAAATTCCCTAAAATCGGGAGTGCAAAGTTAAGTACCAATATTATAATAACCATACATTTTGAACACTTTTTTACATCGCCCCTTTGCAACGAATTGATTTTCAATAAAATTTTTGATTAAAAGTTATTAACAGCTACTCAAATGCCCTGAATATGCGCTTCATACCACCAACTTTCCCGGCATTTTAAGCACAAAGGCTGCTCCGGAGGATTCCGGAACAGCCTTTTAAAATGGTAATACTATATAGCTTACTAATAATCCTTGTTCTGCTCCAACTTCGGATTGGAAGCAATCTCCCGCTGTGGTACCGGCAATATCAGCTTGGGATGATCATAGGCCCTGCTGCCCACATCCAGCTTCAACCGTTTTACCGTCCACAGCTTATCTCCCTCATATACCAGCTCCCGGAAACGCTCTGCGACCACCTCATCTGCCGTAACACTGCCCAATTGGCCAGCGTTAGACCGCCCCCTCACCGCATTTACATCATTCAATGGGGTATCCCCTACCACAGTGCCTGCCCGTAAATTAGCCTCCGCACGGGTCAGGTACATCTCTGCCAAACGGATTACCGGTATATTGGTATACTGCTGCTTCCACTTGCCGGTATACTTGCCCGTAGACCCGGAGCTGCTATAGCCATCATAAATAAAGTCCTTACGGCTGTCGCCATCCTCATACAGGCTCAACTGACGCACATCTACCTGCGCATCCCCCCTGCCGGCACGCGCAGAGGTGTAAAAAGTGATCAGGCCATTATTACTGGAGCCACCGCTACTCTGTGCTGTTTGCTGTATCGCAAAAATATCCTCCGTGCTGTTGGCGGTATTATTAAATGCCTTTTCAAAGGTCGGACTCAATACAAACCCTCCTTTCGTGATTACCGAATCTGCCATAGCAGCGGCTTCCTTGTATTTCCCCTCTGCCAGGTATAACCTCGACAGAAAAGCAAAGGCAGCAAATCTATTGGCTCTCGTGCCATTATCCGGCTGCATATATGTTGCGCCTGCTTTCAGATCTTCTTCAATCTGGGCATACATAACCGCTACTGTAGCCCTGGGCAGCTTCACCTTTTCTATGTCCTGTACCGATATTACCGGCTCCAGTATTAAGGGCACTGTCAGATTTACGGTCTGATTACCAGCGGAATAAGGTTTCCCATATAATCCGCTTAACATATAATAGGTAATCCCCCTGATAAATTTAGCTTCTGCTACAATCTGGTCCTTATTGGCGGCCGCCAACAAATGTTGCTTACTTAATACCAGGTTTACGGCATTAATGGTCCTGAATCCGCCAGCCCATATCTGTTCCGCAATAACAGAGTTTTTCTGCTGTTGCCGGCTGGCTACTTCCAGGTAAGGCACTGCATTTCCCACCAGCAAGATCTCCTTATCATTGGCCAGCAGGTCAGAGATCAGAAAATACTGTTCTCCAAAGGCTTCAAACTGCTGCAGATTGGTATAAGCCCCGATTAATGTGGCTTCCACATCTCCTGCCGTAAGGATCTGCCCTGGTCCAATCCCTGTTCCGGGCTTTACATCCAGTCTATTGTTACAGGCCGGTAACCCTGCTATCAACAACATCCCTATCAGCACACCTCCTATATATCTTACACATAACTTCATTGCTTTCATTTTTGATAACTGATACTGTTTTACAACAAGTCTTTTAAAACGTGACATTTAATCCCAGCGTAATCGTGCGGGCCTGTGGAATGGAATAAAGATCTATTCCCCCGCCGATGTTATTGGTAACCCCCACGCCTGTATTTACTTCAGGATCACTGATGTATTTGCTGCCAGTCCATAAGTTATACCCTGACGCATATACGCGGGCATTTGCAATATGCAGTGCAGCCAGTGCACGGGCAGGAAGAGTATATCCAAGAGAAAGTGATTTTAAGCGGACATAGGAACCATCATATAGCCAGCGGGAGGATAATGCATCCCCATTATTAAATATACTGGTCAGTCTGGGAATATCTGTTTCATCGTCAGGCCCTTGCCACCTCCGCAATATATCCCGGGTCTGGTTATCAAAACCAGTGAAGTTAGTCTGATACTTGCCCGCACGGTTATAGATCTTATTTCCCTGTACAAAAGTAAACAGCACATTCAGGTCAAATCCTTTATAAGAAAGCGTATTCGTCAATCCTCCCGTCCAGTCAGGATTGGATTTGCCCACTACCCTGTTTTCAGCCTGGAAATAATTGGCTGTCGTTTTTCCATCTTTATCATAATAAAGTGCATCACCGGTTTGTTTGTCCACACCGGCAAACTCCGGCATAAAAAACACGCCTAAAGGTTGGCCTTCTACTGCCCGTTGTTCTTTGTACTCACTTTCTATTACCTGGCCCCCCAGATTTTTTATCTTGTTCTTATTGTATGCCAGGTTCAGGCTGGTGGTCCAGCTGAAACCGTTTCTTTCTATATTACGGGAATTGAGCAATATCTCCACACCCCTGTTTTCAAGATTACCAACATTGCTGTACATATAACTGTACCCACTGACAGCAGGAACATTGGTCATCAACAACAACCCTGAAGTTTGCTTATTATAAAAATCCACCTCCCCAGTGATACGGTTATTTAAAAATCCGAACTCCAGACCTATGTCAGATTGCGCTGTTTTTTCCCAGTGTAGGTCTGGATTTCCCAACTGGATAGGCCGGTATCCTGACATATTAGGGTATCCGGTGATCTCCATCAGCGTAAGATACCTGTCATTTCCAATTTCTGCATTACCTGTCAAACCGTAACTACCCTTCAGTTTCAGGAAGCTTAATACATCCTGGTCTTTCAGAAAATCTTCTTCAGAAATCAGCCACCCCAAGGATCCTGCAGGAAATACGCCATACCGGTTATCCGGCCCGAAACGGGAAGAGCCATCTGCACGAACACTGAAAGTGGCCAGGTATTTACCCTGATACGCATAGTTAGCACGCAGAAAGTAAGACAGGAAACTATATTGCTGCTTGTCTGAAGTGCCTCGTGTAATGACTGCAGCAGCAGATAATGTTTTGATGGCATCAGAAGGGAATCGCTCTCCTGAAATAGCATTACTTCTCAGATCATTCTGAAGATAGCTCATCCCCAGTGTGGCCTGCAAACTATGTGCTCCGCCCAAAATGGGGTTATAGGTAAAATAGTTATTGGTATTAATCGTAGCATGCTGGAGGTAGCCGGAGTATCCTCGGCCAATACCAGCCCCATCAGCAGCACGCTGGCCTTTATACAAATCCTCTGTAATAGAATAGATATCTGCGCCCAATTCAGAGCGAAAACTCAGTGAAGGCAGGAGCTGATAGCTTCCATATACATTTCCAAGGGTGCGGAAGGTAATCTGTGTATTGGAATTCAGTGCAGCATCAATCATCCCGTTAGCGTAGAGGGTAGTGGTATTATACCATTTGGTAACCGGATCATACAACGGAGAAACAGGCATTTGGGCTACCAGCTGCCCTCCTGAAGAATAGGAATTATCTGCTGCTACCCGGTCTAGTTGCGCTCTGTTTACTGCCAGGTTAATCCCCAACGACAACTTTTCACTGGCTTTATGATCCAGGTTGATCCTTGCCCCATATCTTCTGAAACGGTTTGTTTTTATAGTAGCTTCCTGGTCGTTATAGAATCCGGAAATATAAAATTTTGTCTTTTCAGAGCCTCCGGAAACGGCCAGATCTACCTGACTGGAATGCGCCACGTCCCGGTACATCAGATCTTCCCAATTAGTATTCGGTGGGGTTTGCTGCCAGTCGGCTCCCAGGGTAAAGTAATCCAGCACTCCCTTTGCACTCCCTTTCATGAAGTCAATACCTTCCTGTTCAGTAGCAAAGTCCGGATATAGGTCAGGATTTTTGTACTTATAAGCCCATTTTCCGTCATTGGTAGCCCTTTCCATCAACAGATCGGCATATTCCTTTCCGGTTAGGAAGCCTCTTTTTTTGGTAGGCTTACTGAAACTATGACTAATGTTCAGGGATACCTGTGTCTTTTCGCTTGCTTTACCTTTTCGGGTAGTGATCAGCACTACACCATTTGCAGCCCTGGCCCCATAAATAGCCGCCGCAGCAGCATCTTTCAATATCTCTACCGCAGCAATATCATTCGGATTAATGTCTGATAATGCACTGGTAGGGTCATTAAAACGGTCGGTCATATTATCCGTGATCATAGGTAGCCCATCTATCACATATAAAGGCTGGCTACCGGCAGTAACAGAAGCTGTACCACGGATACGCATCCGGATGGCCTGTCCCACCTTGCCACTACCTGATTCCACTACTACACCCGCCGCTTTACCCTGCAGGGCAGATTCAAAGCTGGCTACCGGTATATTTTCTATATCCCGGCCATCAATCCTGGAAGCCGCCCCGGTAAAATAACGCCTGGCCTGGGTACCATACCCTACCACTACTACTTCAGATAAATCTTTATTAGCGCTTAATTTAACTAGTATATGTTGCTGACCGGCTATGTTAACCTCCTTGTAAACAAAACGTTGGTGGGAAAAGGTCAGGATTTGTGCACCGGATGGGATCACCAATTTAAAACTGCCATCTCCGGCAGTAAGCGCCCCTCCGCTGGCTCCTTTTACTTTTACAATCACATCCGGCAACGGTGTAGAACCGTCTTCATCTGTTACGCGTCCGGCAAGTGTCAATTCCTGGGCATAGGTAAAATGGCATAGGAGCAGGAATATGCTCATAAGCAACGAGTAGCATAGTCGCATATGTCACTGAATATTAATTAACTAAATGTGCGAACAAATTTATAAAAAAAGATCCTGGTCTGCCAACATATCATTGAAAACACACTTCACAGGCAGGGTTGCGTGAATTTAAGGCTAATAAACTGGTTATCATAGTATATCACACGTTTATGGACATAAAAAAGCCCGGCATGCACCGGGTTTTTATTTACAATCCTATAATAATCAATTAATTACGACGACTTCCTCCCATATAGATCATAATATAGTAAAAGAGGGTAGCAATAGAAGCTACTGCCGCTACTACATAAGTCATAGCTGCCCACCATAAGGCGTCTTTAGCTTTATCATGTTCCTGTCCTCCTGTAATCCGGCTGCGGTCCAGCCAGGCCAGTGCCCTTTTGGAGGCATCAAATTCCACCGGCAGGGTAATCACGGCAAAAAGCGTGGTAATGGCAAACAGGATAATACCTGCCAGTAGCAGCTGCGGGAAAACACTTATCAGCAGGATCCCTCCCAGTAGTACCCATTGTACCAGGCTGGAACTAATCTGCACCACTGGTACCAGTTTAGAGCGTAATTGCAGCCATTGATAGGAAGTAGCATGCTGTACAGCATGGCCGCACTCATGGGCGGCTACCGCAGCAGCAGCCACTGTGGCTCCATTATATACATCCGGGCTTAAATTCACCGTCTTATTAGCCGGGTTGTAGTGATCCGACAGAAAGCCTTCTACTGAAATCACCTGCACATCACGTATATTATTGTCCAGCAGCATTTTCTCCGCGATCTGACGCCCTGTAAGCCCAGAAGCCAGCGGTACCTGGCTGTATTCCTTAAATTTGTTTTTTAAACGGAAGCTAACCAGCATGCTGATCCCCACAAATATCAAAGACAATATCATCATTCCTGGTGTCATGTTATTATTATATTTAAAGTGATATATAAAGTTACTACAACCCTCTGATCAAATTTCCTTCCAATTCAAGTTTTTCCTACCTGGGGGTAAACAGGTAATGATATCCTGTCTGTTTTGCCAGGTTAATAAAATTTAACACTGCCACAATGTCTTTTAAATAAGTTTTTTAGCTACTAAAACAAGACTATGTGTCAGCCAGACGCACTCGTCTTATTAGTCCTTTTTTATATGCAAAACAGATCAACATCAATGCTATTTATCAACATTTTATGAGTGGACAATGAAAGTAATATTGACCTAAATCACCCCCTGAAACAAGCGATGGCGGCCGTTCTGTCACATTAGCCCAACACCTTTAAAGTTATTAACATCTATTAAATAAACTTTTTTATTCTGAAGCCATTTTGTAATTTAGACCTGAATTTAATGGGTTAGTAAGTAGAAAGAGTCAGCAGAATCTTCTGTTGGCTCTTTTCTCATTTTAACACTTGCCTTCCGGAATAAAATGATGTCTTTCATCTCTTATACACAATCATTTTTTTCAAATAATCATTTTTCTGCCCGCTAATAATTCATGTAATTTGTGTGCATTCGTTAATTAAGATATGGCTAAAATTAAAACAGCTTTCTTCTGTCAGAATTGTGGATATGAGTCTGCGAAATGGAGTGGTAAATGCCCCAGTTGTGATCAATGGAATACCTTTGTAGAAGAAAAAATACAGAAAGATATTCCACTGCGCCAGCAGGAATGGAAATCAGATCATGCACGTGTACATAAAATTGTAAATCTTGCGGAAGTAACCAGCACGGAAGAAGAAAGATGGCTGACGCCGGATGCAGAACTGAACAGGGTTTTAGGTGGTGGTATCGTACCAGGATCCCTGGTACTGGTAGGTGGAGAACCTGGTATTGGTAAATCTACCCTGTTCCTACAGAATGCATTACAACTAAAGCAGATTAAAACACTTTATATCAGTGGGGAAGAAAGTGAACAGCAGATTAAAATGAGGGCAGACCGTATCGGGATAAAGAACGATCAGTTCTACCTGCTTACCGAAACTTCTACACAAACTATTTTCCAGGAAATAAAGAAATTACAACCACAACTGGTCATTGTTGACTCTATTCAAACGTTACAATCTCCTTTTATTGAATCTGCTCCCGGCAGTGTATCACAGATCCGGGAAACAACTGCAGAAATGCAACGATTTGCAAAGGAAAGTAATACTCCTGTGTTCCTTATAGGCCATATCACCAAAGATGGTACCATTGCCGGCCCAAAAATACTGGAACATATGGTAGATACCGTACTCCAGTTTGAAGGGGATCAACATTATGCTTACCGCATTTTACGCACCATTAAAAACAGGTTTGGTTCTACCGCCGAACTGGGCATCTACGAAATGACCGGCCAGGGATTACGGCAGGTGACCAATCCTTCAGAAATACTGATCTCACAAAGGGAAGATGCATTGAGCGGCATTACTATTGCTGCTACCATGGAAGGTATGCGGCCTATGCTTATTGAAGTACAGGCACTGGTAACACAGTCGGTCTATGGTACCCCGCAACGTACCGCTACCGGTTTTGACTCGCGCAGGCTCCAGCTGTTGCTGGCCGTACTGGAAAAACGTGGCGGCTTCCACTTTGGTGTGAAAGATGTATTCTTAAATATCGTTGGCGGCATCAAAATAGAAGACCCCTCCATTGATCTGGCGGTATTATGTGCGCTCCTCTCTTCCTATGAAGATACGGCTATCCCCAACAAAGTTTGTTTTGCGGGGGAAGTAGGCCTGAGTGGTGAAATTCGTGCAGTAAACCGTATCGAACAACGAATTGCGGAAGCAGAAAAGCTGGGCTTCGATAAAATATTCATCTCCAGATATAATAAAAAAGGTACCGATTTCAGTAAATTTAATATTGAAGTAATAGCAGTAGGAAGAGTAGAAGAAGTATATCAGCGATTGTTTTAAAACCCCAGCTACATGTTTACCCGGCTATATGCCTCCCTGCTTCATTTATTTTATCCGCATAATTGTGATGTTTGCGGCACAGACCTTAGCGGAAAGGAGGAAGTACTTTGTTTCCAATGCCAGCACAAGCTGCCGGTTACTAACTTTCAACAATATGATGATAACCCTGTGGAAAAAATCTACCGGGGCCGAACCGCTGTACAACATGCCATGGCAGGTTATTATTACACACAGTCTTCCCATCTCCGGCAACTCATCCACCTGTTTAAATACCAGGGACGTAAAGATGTTGCACTTTACCTGGGCAGACAAATGGGCTTTATGCTTAACAAAAGTAAATGGTTACACGAAATCAGCTGTATCGTTCCGGTACCACTGAACAGCGCCAAAGAAAAACAAAGAGGTTATAATCAGTCTGCCTTACTGGCTCATGGGATAGCTACCGTTGTACAAAAACCAGTGATCACCAACGCACTTTACAGACATAAACATACCAGTACCCAAACACATAAAAACCGGGCCGACAGGTGGCAAAATGTAGCCGCTGTATTTGCACCGGCAAACATCCAATCCGTTAGCGGGCAACATGTGCTGCTTATAGATGATGTTATAACCACAGGGGCCACTACCGAGGCATGTAGTAATATCCTGCTTACTGCAAATGCCACCGTTAGTATTGGCTGTCTCGCATTTGCTTATAATTAAGTTATTAATATATTGAAAAAATACTCACGTATTGTAGCCCTGTTACCCTTTTGTCAATCCTGCATTAATTATGCAAATTTTTAAATCAAGATAATTAACTTTACAATACATGGTCTGTTTTTTGCAAGCTATGTATTCATTGTACTAAAAATTGCTTTATGCTTAAACTCGCTATAATATCAATGTTTATGTTTATTGCTGCTGCAGGCAATGTGTACGACTTCAAAGTAGAATCCCTGGATGGCGGAAAGATTGATTTCGCTAAGTATAAAGGGAAAAAGATCCTGATTGTAAACACAGCCTCCATGTGTGGTAATACGCCTCAGTACGAAGGGTTGGAAAAACTTTATAAAAAATACCATAATAAACTGGTGATCGTAGGTTTCCCTGCCAACAACTTTGGCGCTCAGGAACCCGGCTCCAATGAAGAAATCAAAGCATTCTGTACCAAGCAGTATGCGGTAACTTTCCCCATGGCTGCTAAAATCTCTGTAAAAGGCGCAGATATGCACCCACTGTATAAATGGTTGCTGGAAGAAAGCAAGGCTAAGAATATGCAACCAACGGAGGTAACCTGGAACTTTCAGAAATACCTGATAGATGAAAAGGGTAACCTGGAAGCAGTATTTTCGCCCAAAACTCAGCCAATGTCAGCTGAAATTATTGCTGCTATTGAAAAATAACACCAAATCATAAATAATAAGATGTGCCGGCCGATTCCGGCATACCTTTTCTGATAACACCAGCATTCATAATCTCTTTGCCAACTATAGTTATTATCCTGTGAATCCCTGGATGAGGATTGTCAAGTGTTGCTGTTAAACAAGCAAACAATGCATACCCCTATCCAAGTGAATGATCCTTTTGCATTATTCAATGACTATATACTTATGAGCAAAGCCATATCTACTTTCTTGCTGGCATGCATGTGTTGCATTGCATTTTCAGCTTGTCAGAATGATTACGAAATGCCCCCTTTTAACTGCGAAAGCGTATCCGAGCATTTTATCTTCAACGAAAAAACCATTCCGCTTAAACTTGTTTACAGCAATCTCTTTCGCCTGGAAACAGATTCCGGCAACTACAAATATTTAGGCATGGAAAGCATTTCAGACTCCTTCAAAATAGTGCTGAATATACACCATGGCCCCTACACCTCCGAACAACTTGCCAGTGACAGCATCCCCCTGGGCGATTACAGCTATAGTACCAACAGACCTACGAATACCGGCTCTATCGCAGTGGGGATAAAAAGCCAGAACGGATATCAGTTTTTAAATATTGACACTGCCAGCATTATTCTTTCCAGGATCAATATAAAACGGCAGGTAGTATCCGGTACCTTTTATTTTAGGACAAAAGATGCGATTACAAGTACGGGCACATTTAATGATGCCTGCTACCTTTCACTGAAATAAACAGGATGTACTAATTTTTAGCGGCTCCTTTCCGGCTACAACACTTCATCGGATGCTCACAACATTTTAAGTATCTTGCAGCCATGCTTTTTTCAGCCATTATAGGACAGGAGTCTGTACAACAACAGCTTATTCAAGCCGTGCAACATAACCGGCTTAGCCATGCTATGATTTTGCTGGCACCGGAAGGAGCCGGAGGCTTACCGCTTGGCTTAGCCTTTACCCAATATCTTGTTTGTGATAACAAACAGGAAAATGACGCGTGTGGTAAATGCACTGCCTGTATTAAGGCAGCGCAGTATATCCACCCTGATATACATTTTACCTACCCCGTAATACCACGGAAGGCCGGCGATAAACCGATCAGTACCGATTATGTAAATGAATGGCGGGAATTTATTACAGCCCATCCATATGGCAATGCATACGACTGGCTGCAATTTATTGGTGCCGAAAATAAGCAGGGCAATATTACTGCTAATGAGTGCGCAGATATTATCCATAAGCTCAACCTCAAAAGCTTTGAAAGTGGCTATAAAATATTATTGATCTGGATGCCTGAATACCTGGGCAATGAAGGTAACCGCCTGCTTAAACTGATTGAAGAACCGCCTGCTAACACCATTTTCATCCTGGTAGCAGAAAATCAGGAGCAGATACTGGCCACTATCCTTTCACGGACTCATCTGATAAAAATTAACCCTATCTCTAAAGACGCGATGGTACAGGCGCTCACCAGCCGGGCCCAGGCCTCTCCTGCCAAAGCCCAACAGGTAGCTACCATCTCTGCTGGTAATTACCGGGAAGCCTTATACCTCCTCCAACATTCGGAGGATGATTACCATGAACTACTGCGGAACTGGCTGAACGGTATTTTCACGGGCAACCGTCAGGCTTTGCAGGAATGGATAGAGCGGATTTCAAGTGCCAAAACAGGCCGCGAAAATCAAAAGCAGTTTCTCCGGTACTTTATCAACCTGCTTGAACACACCGTTCGCCTGCAATACATGGATAAAAGTCAACTGGCCTTTTCGGACGAAGAAATGGATTTCGCGGCTAAAATCCATAAGCTCGCCAATATGGACCAACTGGACCAGATCATCAAAACACTGGATAATGCCTGTTATTATATAGAGCGTAACGCCAATGCCAAATTACTGTTTCACGCCTTGTCCATCAAGCTGCAATATATTTTCAGGAAAAAAGAATTGCCAGTAGTCTGACCTGTATCCGGCAGCAAACTGTTGATGATTTTCACACTCAACATTATTTTATCGCATGTGTAAGTCGCACATTTCTTGTGCCACAATTAGCTCATTTGCACATCTGTCATCAGAAATCAACACTTCAACACATTTTCCGTTACCTTTGCTTCTTCCGGCCTTTTTGTTTTCTAAAAGGAAATATGTACTTTAAAGGACCGGGTTATGACTGGAATTGTTATTTAATAAAACTTTAAACTGATAAATATATGGCTTGTGCCGGATGTGGTACGGGTGCAGAAGGGAAGCCGGCGGGATGTAAAGACAATGGAGGTTGCAGCAGTGGTGGATGTAATAGATTAAATGTATTTGACTGGCTGGCCAATATTCCCCTGAGTGATAGTTTAGCACCATTTGACATTATAGAAGTAACCTTTAATAATGGTAGTCGTAAAGATTTTTTCCGCAATGTAACCAGGCAACTCTTTGAAAAAGGAGAAATGATTGCTGTGGAAGGCGTTAGCGGTTTTGACGTAGGTACGGTTAGTCTTACCGGAGAATTGGTAAAACTACAAATGAAAAAACGGCGGGTAGAGGATACTCCCGAAGTAAAAAAAGTACTACGCAGGGCCACTACCGACGATTTGCAACGGATGAACGACAATAAATCCCGTGAAAAGGACGCCCTGATCAGATCAAGGGCTATTGCACGTAATCTGGGCCTGGAAATGAAACTGGCCGAGGTAGAAATCCAGGCAGATGGCCGTAAAGCCACTTTCTTTTATACTGCCGATGACCGGGTAGACTTCCGTGAACTCATTAAAGTATATGCTGGTGAATTCCGTGCAAAGGTAGAAATGCGCCAGATAGGCGCCCGCCAGGAAGCGGGTAAAGTAGGCGGTATAGGTAGCTGCGGCAGAGAGCTTTGTTGCTCTACCTGGCTATCTGACTTCAAAAGTGTTAATACCACCGCTGCCCGTTACCAGAACCTCTCCATCAACCAGGCTAAACTTTCCGGCCAATGCGGCCGCCTGAAATGCTGCCTTAACTACGAACTGGATACCTACCTGGATGCTCTCAAAGGCTTTCCTGATGATGCAGATAGCATTGAAACTGCCAACGGTGTTGCTACTCTCCAGAAAAGAGATATCTTCAAATGCCTCATGTGGTATTCCTACTCCGGTAGTAATAAACAATACCCACTAACCATCAGCCGTGCCAAAGAAATCAGCCAGCTGAATAAACAAGGCATCAAACCAGACGACCTGAAAGCAGTTGAAATAGTTACTACTTCGAGCAAAGTGAAGGAAACAGACCTCGGCTTTGCGGATGTAGTAGGACAAATCAGCTTAAAATCACTGGAGAAAACTTCGCAGAAAAGAAAACAAAAGGACCGCGACCGTCAAAAACAAGGTGGAGAACAAAAGTCTGCATCTAAGCAAGAACAACGGTCCGCAAATAAAGGGGAAGGCAGACCCGACAAAGCACCTCAAAAAGGTGGCCGTCCGGAGCAAAAAGGTGCCAGACCCGAACAAAAGGGCCCAAGGCCGGAGCAAAAAGGACCCAGACCCGAACAAAAGCCCCGCCAGGAAAACAGGCTACCTCAAAAACAACAAGGCCAGCAACACGGGCAGGCTCCAGGTAATAAACCCCGGCAGGACCAGCAAAGACGTCCTCCCAGGAATAAACCCCGGAACAACAATAATAACAACAATAACAGCAATCCACCAGCATAATTCGCTAAAAGGGCAGCTTCAACAGGCTGTCCTTTTTTATGCCCTCTATAAGAAAAGGCCGCCCAAATAGGCAGCCTTTGTTGGTTGGTTTTTGCTTATGAGAAATTCTTGATAATTGTTTTAATATGCTCCTGCTTTAACTCTCATTCTCAAACAGTAACTTATAGTAATTCATATTGGTGGCCTCATCATAACCCCGCTCTACCAGTTCCCTGTCACCATGAATATAAACATGAAAGTTCCGGTCTAGCTTTAATACACTCTTAAATACCTTCTGCTGCTTTTTAACCGCAGATGCTGAAATATCAAATGTATCCGGTAATTGTTGCTGAAATTCCTGCTGATAGCTTTCCTTATACTCCTTAAAAGAAGCAATAGCATCCGGGTTACCCAGTACTTCATTCGCAAAATCATCTAATTGAAATTGCTCCTTTTCCTTAAAATAGGCGGCGGATTTATTCAGCAGATCTACCTGATCAACGCGATTCATTTCATACTCAGTGGGCAGTTTTGTATTAATAAACTGCTTGCACATATTTACGGCCGTTTCTGTTTGATGGTAACTGTCTTCCCGGCGTTGTACCTGTAAAAAGGCATCTTTCCAGTATATGGCCTCGTTTTGCTTGCTAATACTATCTACAATACTAACCTGATATCCATTTTCCTCCTCTACATTAAAAACCAGACACCCCTTGTCTAATTTACTGATATTAATTCCATCTTCATAATTCACCTGGTAATTATCATCTGATAAAAATACTTTCAGATAAGTATCCCGATTCTCAGATTTAAATATCCCAATCGCTTCTACGTCTTCTCCATCTACCTGACACCTGCTAAAATAAGCAATGTAAAGCTCTCCGCCTTTTATTTTAGGATGGGTGGAGTGTTTATATAGATGTTTGGCAATATTTACAGATTGCTCCTGGAAGTTTTCCTTGTCCTCGAAGATCCGCCGGCAGTACTGAAATACCTCATTTAACTGTATGTCCGCTTCATGAAAAAAACGGAAATATTCTGCACTATTGGTAAACGGTTGTATAAAATAAGTCAGCAACAACTGACCAATCATTTCGTCTTCCAGTTGCAAAGGCGCCTGAGAGCAAATCAATGGCTCTTCCTGCGACATATTACCTACCTTATGTATAGTCAGCTGCGCTAGATCTTTGAACTCCGATACATGGATCATGGGCGCAAAAATAATAAATTACTTCATAGTCTGTTAAACCGGAATATCCATGTATTGCGTGCCGCTTACACAAAGCACCACCACCCTTGTATTACGTATGGACTTACAAACTTTCTTTAGTACTTTAACCCTTTAAATGAACCTCCAAACACCATTAACATGATCAGGAAACAACATATATCCCTGCTGGCAATAATCATGGCTGGCAGCTTTACCGCCACCGCACAATTCAGTAAACCTTCCCAACCTCCATTATACCAGGCCCGGGATCTTACTGCGGAAAATATGTTTTCCCAGAATATTGAAGGCCCCAACTTTGACAAAGCCGGCAACCTTTATGTGGTCAACTTCCAGCGGGATGGTACCATTGGTAAGATCAATACCCGCGACGGCAGCGGCGAAATATTTGTAACCATGCCGGATAGCAGTATTGTTAACAGCATCCAGTTCAACAGCAAAGGCAATATGCTCATGCCGGATTTTATCGGCCATAACGTGCTGATGGTAGATATGCGTACCAAAAAAGTAAGCGTATATGCTCACTCCGATAAATTCAATCAACCTAATGACCTCTGTATAAACCGTAAAGACCAGCTATTTGCTTCTGATCCCAACTGGAAAGCACAAACAGGACAGATCTGGCGTATTGACAAAGGTGGAAAACCCGTACTGCTTGAAGCCAATATGGGTACGGCCAATGGCATCGAACTCAGCCCGGATGAAAAAACGCTGTACGTTAATGAAAGTGTGCAACGTAAAATATGGAAGTATGATGTGGATAAAGCCGGCAACATCTCCAACAAACAACTGTTCGGAGAATTCCCCGATCATGGTTTTGATGGCATGAAATGCGACAAGGCAGGCAACCTTTATGTTACGCGCTGGGGAAAAGGGACAGTGGTAGTACTATCCCCTGCAGGCAAACTGATCAGGGAAATACCACTTAAAGGCAAACAGTGCAGCAATCTTACCTTTGGTGGCAAAGATGGTAAAACCGTGTATGTAACCCTGCAGGACAGAAAATGTGTAGAAACCTTTAGGGTAGAAATACCAGGAAAGAGATATTAAAAAAATACCTACAATCAGGTATTTGTTTTACCCGTTGACGTATATAGTTTTACGTTAAATAGGATACTATCCTATGAATCCCATATACCCGTAAAATTTATCTGGTCAACAAACAAGTACCTCAACTGTAACAGTGAACGAAAAAGGCTGCCGCCAAATTGATGGGGCAGCCTTGTTTTTTATTCCGGCTCTTAGCTGGCTATTTAATGAGGAGTAGTTTTCCTTTGTTTTTCTCTACCGGGATAGCACCTCCCTTTTCATAAACCGCTCCTGTTTGAAAACGATCTACTTCCGGGGCAGTGATAGTGGCGGTAGCCGGATTAATGCCTAAAGCTTTCCAGTCTATTTGCAGTTTTACATGGGTATCTGTTGCGGCCCAGCTCGCAATGGATACCAGCACAGCGCCCGGCTTTTTGTAAATAGTGGCCAGTACCTGCGGATGATCTGTTTTAACGGGATTATCTGCTACCCAATACCCCACCATCTGGGTACCCTGCATGCCAAACTCATCCCACACCTTCCAGATTGGACGGGGATCAGCATCATCACTCCAGGGCAAACGGTTGGTCATCCCATATACCATCCCTCTCCAGGGGTTACCACCATCCTGCAGCATTTCACCCATCAACCCAAAAGGAATACCACTTACTTCCGTTAAGTAAAAGGCCGGATCATTCTTTTCATAATCAAAATATTCCCCAAACCACAAGCGGTTCAGGTAAGGAAAATGCTCCATATACAGCATGGCACTATTGATATATCCATCCCTGTTATTATACTGGTTGGCAGAGTGCAGATCAATAATGCCGGGATGCCCGTCTTTTGTCAATACCCTTTTGATCCGCTTCATCGTAACCCGGTCAAATGCTACGTCATCCAGGTAAATACCATCTATGCCTACATTTTGCACCAGCCAGTTCATGCCTTCTACGTAATAGTTATGCCACCGGCTCATACCACTGTTAATGATGGCTGCATCTTTTATATCCGGCACAAACCAGGCCGCCAGATAATTTTTACCAATGTGCTCCTGCAACCAGGAATAACCACCTCCTTTACCTGGTGTATATATCTCACTCCCCAGGCTGCGCAGTGCAAATGTTTCATAGGCATGATTGGACACCTCGCGCACGGTATTGTAGATCTTCACCTTTAGCCCTTTCTGATGTGCTTCATCAATATAACTTTTCATCCGGGCGTGCTCAATGAAAGGATAATTGATCCAGGGATTAATGGCATTGGCATGGTGGATATTTACCACGGTAGCACCGGTAGCTTTAATACTATCCAGGGAGTTGTACCGGTGATAAAAACGGTTAGCCCATTGAAAATCTGTATTTACCGGATGAAAAGGAGTGATGATGAGGTGAAAATTAAAATAAAGTGTATCCCCCTGCTGCAATGTCTTTTCTCCACTATAGCTATTGACCAGTATTGCCGATTCTCCTGCTCCTATTGTGATTCCTCCTTTGTTATTATTGCCCCATGAAGCAGGGAGTAATAAAGGCTTTTGTAAATAAAAGTTGGTATTCAGCGGGCGTACATATTGCTCATCCCGCAGAGAAAACTGTAGTCCTCCGTTTACATCTCCTATCCAGGCGCCATCCTGGTTCTTGTTGGCCACATCCCATTTCCAGCTAAGCTGTTCCGGGCGGTACCCTCCCTTTTGGTTCAGCCCCATCATATATTTTGATGCTGCCTGTTGTAAAGGAATATGCATGCTGATATCCTTTAGGTGCACCTCCTGAAGCGCCGTCACCTTTACGGTATAATCCATAAAGCCATCAAATTCCAGGGAAGCGCGGACCTCCATTTGCAGTTCGGGGGAAGTACTGGCAGACTGCCAGCTGATCTTACCGGAATCCTGCGTTGTTATGTTAAGACCAGTATTGCGCCAGGTAACGTCCTTTCCGGTGGCAGATACAAAGTGAAAATGCATCGGTGCGGCCAACAGGTCTTTGGCCTGTGTGGAGAGGGAAGTCATTTCTGGCGTAAAGAAAGTCTGTATCTGCGCAGGAAAACCATCCGGGTTTAAAAACACTTTACGTCCCAGCAGGCTGATCACATGATCTTTTAGCTCCAATGGCAGATAAGGGGCTATTACCTCGTTTTGCTGTGCAAGCGTAGAGTTCAGCCACTTAAGTCTGGTTTGTTTCCAGGGTTCATTTACCCCACCATTTACCGCCTGTTTATCCGTTACAGTTATACTTAACTCTACAGGCACCGCAGGCATCCCTGTCGGTTTAATCATCACAGTACCTTTATATATACCGGCAGCTGCATTATCAGGTACATTTACGCCACACCATAAAGCCTGTATTTTCCCAGCGGGTACGGTTACTTTATTTGCAAATGGGGTAGCATCATATTTTACACCCGAAGTGTTAATGCAATCCAGGGCCTTTGCCGGGATTACCTTACCATCAGCGCTTTTAAGATCACTGAACGAAAGGGTTATTTCCGGTACTGCTTTGAGGGCATAAATACCCAGTTGAAAAGCATAGTATTCTCCCTTATCCGCTTTTCCGGAAAAGCTTTGCTGTGGCCCTTTCCGGATCCACTTTGCCGGCAGATCGTCCGTCATTTTAATGGGTAATAACCTATCTTCCGGGAATACCAGGTAAGCCACGTCCTTATGCTGTTGCTGCAATTGTTTGGTTTCTGCTGCAGTAGCAATCACCTCCATTGGATAAAAACTGTTAAAGGTATCTATGGCTTGCAGTTCTTTAACGGTAACATTATACTTAGGCCTGCCTGTAGGAATAGCGGACAGCCACTTTTGGTCTGCGGTATTTTCTGGTGCCTGATAAATTCCTTTCGGGTAGTTAGAGCTGCCTTCATTTTTATAAGGCAGGTAATAAATATAATAATGGCCTTTGCCGGATACCGGTTCAAAACAAATATCTCCCTGTTCCCGGTTGATACTTATCACAGCAACATTAGTGATCTTCTGCCCGGTTTTGGCATCCTGTACAATGATCCTTTTCTTTTCAGGGCTTTCATCACGCCGGCGCCAGGGGATCAATACACGGGCTATATTGCCGTTGCCATTAAAAGCAACTGCTGCACGGTGATTGCCTAATGAATCTGCCATCCAGGTGGGTTTGCCTACCGTATACTTCACTTCCTGGGCTGCACTGAATACCGGTATCCCCAATAACCATGCTGCCATCACCAATCCTTTGGTAAATGACAGCATGGTAGGTCTGTAATTACTCATAAGCGGGTAACTTTATTGTTTTGTGTTCACTGTATATACTTCAACGTATATAAAAAGGGGCTGACATCATAGTCAGCCCCATCAAAATATTACTGCGCAGGAAACTCTATTTTATCAATTGGCTCAGCCAGGATATTTTTATTGGCATCCTGTTCTTCTTGCGGAACTGGGAAATAAAGACTTTTGGCATCAACGTGCTTTAAGCTTACCCCGGTACGTGCAATTCTCTCATCAATATATTTATTGCATTCTTCTACATAGGTGCCTTTACGCATCAGGTCTTCCCGGTGTTTCATTTCAAATACCAGCTCCCATCCTCTTTCTTCAAAAATTTTCTCCCGCAGGGTTTCTTTCGAATAGCCGGTGGTATTGAGCAACTTGGCTCCCGCTCTTCCTTTCACATCATTCACCAGATTGATCGCTTCTGCTACGGGGCCTTTCTGCTCATTCACGGCTTCTGCCAGGCAAAGCAGGATATCTGCATAACGGATTACCGGCATATTGTGGCCATCAAATTCGGGGTTCTTACCTTTTTCAACAAAGAACTTTTTAGAATAAACGTGCGGCATCGCTTCAGTACCAGGAGGCAGGGTTTGTCCCTTTTTAGGCGCCTGGTATTTAGTACCGGTATTGTTGGTGTATTCATACAGGAAACATTTTCCACGTGGGTCTGTTTCATCAAATGTCCACCAGTATTCCAGGGAAACGCCATAGTAAGCATATCCTTCATAATTGTCCAGGTCAGTAGGCCGGTTGTGTACGCCCATACCATTCAATGCATCCGGGCTGCTGGTATACATGATCTTGAAGATAAATTCATTATCATGCTTGTTGCTTTCCAGAAACAGATCCCCATACTGTTTGTTGGGGCCTTCTGTTTGAGGCTGGTACAGATCATACTGTCCCAACGCAATTATTTTGCGGGCGTACTCTTCTACTTTCGCATAGTTTTTCTGACGCAGGTAGATTTTACAAAGCAGGCCATAAGCAGCACCTTTGGTAGCCCATGCTTCTCTTTCAGCTGGTTGTTTAAGTGGCAGATCAACGGATGCAGCTTCCAGGTCAGTAATAATCTGCTGTTCTACCAAGGCCTGTTTGGTACGGAATGGTTTGGCATTCAAGCCCAGGTTACTGCGCAATACTACAGGTACAGCTCCCCAGAGGCTGGAAAGGTCATAATATCCGAGGGCGCGTAAAAAACGGGCGCTGGCCACATATTCTTTAACGGTAGTTTCATCCAGCACACTCTTCATCTGCGGTATTTTTTCCATTACCAGGTTGGCGCGGAAAATCATGGAAAACATATGACGCCATTCATACTGGAGATACTGGTTGGCAGCGGCCCATTTAAAATCCACCATCTGGTTTAAGTCACCTCCCGGAGTAGCATATCCCATTGGGGTAGTCATATCCGTTACCACCATGTGGTATCCGCCATAATACATCCAGTAGTTGGGATATAATCCGGCATACATACCAATTACGGCTGCTTCCGCATCGGAGGCTGTTTTGTAAGCATTCTCGCCGGAAATAACACTATATGGCTTTTCATCCAGCGACTTTTCACAGGAAATGGTTGCTAAAGCCAACCCTGCTATCAATACAAATTTTAAATACTTCATATCAGTAAAAAAGTTTGATCTGTTAATGATACATTTCGTTTGCACCTGATAGTTATACTATCAAAACCCAAGGCGCACGCCTGCCATAAATATGCGGCTTGCAGGGTAAGCATTAAAGTCTTTACCACGCCCCAGATTGCCTGTCTGATAACTGGTAGCGCCATTCGTTACAGTAGGTGTAGTATCTGTTCCTACTTCCGGATCAAAACCGGTATAATTAGTAACGGTAAACAGGTTCTGCGCATTTACATATACCCGTAAACTGTGAATGGATTTACCCCAGTTCTTTACCGGGAAAGTATACCCCAGTACAATGTTCTTACATCTTAAGTAAGAAGCATTTTCAACAAAATGTGAGTTTACATAACCACCATAAGTAAGACTGTAATAACCGTTGCGGGGCACTTCAGTACTTGGCTTATCTGCACGCCAGAAGTTCAATGCATCATAAGAACGGTTTTCTTCCAGCACCAGGCGGTTTACATTATAAAGATCATTACCTACAGAACCCTGGAAAAATACCGTCAGGTCCCAGTTTTTATATTTGAAATCATTGGTTAATCCAAAGAAGAAATCAGGATTACCATTACCAATTACAGTACGGTCATTCGCATCAATGATGCCATTACCATCCACATCTCTGAACTTAGGATCACCGGGTACTGAATTAGGCTGTGGTGCATATTTTTCACCCGCCTGGATAATGCCCTCCCAGATATAACCATAGATAGAGCTCAGTGCCAGTCCCGGACGCAGGATACTAAAATCCATGTAGGCTGCGGAGCCATCAGGTTTGTTACCACCCTGGATAATCTTATCCCTGTCGCCTAAGGATATTACTTTGTTTTTATTGTAAGAGATATTAAAGGCGGTATTCCATTTCAGCGCACCGGTAGTATTTACACTTTCAATGCTTAACTCTACTCCTTTGTTTTCCAGTGTACCGGAATTCAGCAATACGGAGTTAAAACCTGTTACCCTGGAAGTAGGTACATTCTGTAACAGGTCATTTGTTTTCTTGTAATAATAATCTGCGGTAACATTCAGGCGGTTATCAAAGAAGCCCATATCCAATCCCACATCAAACTGGGAAGTACTTTCCCATTTCAGATCGGGGTTCAGCAGGTTGGCAGGTGCCAATCCTTTAGAAGCTGTTATGCCGTCTGTAGATACCGGGTAAATATCCATACGAGCCAGAGAGCTGTAATTGTTAATACGGTCGTTGCCGGTTAAACCATAGCTGGTACGTACTTTCAGGTTAGAGAATACGCCCAGGCTCTTGATAAAGTCTTCTTCAGACATTCTCCAGGCCAATGAAGCAGAGGGAAAATAACCGAACTTATTATTCTTACCAAAACGGGAAGAGCCATCCGCACGGAGGGTACTTGTAAACAGATAGCGGTCTTTATAGGCATAGTTGACCCTGCCGAAGTAAGAGTTCAGTACAGACTCGGTTCTTAATGACTGCAGGTCTGTTTTGGTGTTACCTGCATTCAGGTTATTGTAGAGATAATAATCTGTTGCAAAATCAGAGCTGGCACCATACAATTCATCAAACTGATCTTTCTGGTAAGAATACCCTGCCAGTACACCCAGGCGATGCTGCTGACCAAAAGAGCGGTCGTAGTTTAAAAATGCTTCTACCAGTCCGCGGGTATTACCATTGTTTCTTTTATCTGCACTACCTATACTGCCCGGTACTGTTTTAGGGGTGTACTTACCTTCTGTGTAGGAGTTATAATCATATCCTGCGTTTATTTTAGCGCTCAGGCCTTTGATAATTTCATATGAAGCATTAGCGTCCGCATGAAAACCGATGTTAGATTCATCATCTGTTGGCTCATTCACATATACCAGCGGGTTATTGCCGTACTTGGGCAATCTGGACCTGCCATAGCTGCCATCCGCATTACGGATAGGCACGGTAGGATCATACCGCAGGATATTGTACATAATGTTTGACTCTACAATGCTGCCATCAAAGCCTCTTTTTTTAGCGTCTGTACGGTATCCCCTTACATTCACGCCTGACTTGAAACGCTCGCCTACTTTCTGTTCTACGCTCAGATTACCGGTATATCTTTTAAAATCGGTGTTGGAGATAATCCCCTTTTGATTAAAGTAGTTACCCGACAGGTATACCTTGGTATTTTCACTACCGGTAGCGATGGAGATCTGATGGCTCTGGGTTTGGCCGGTACGTAAAATTTCCTGCTGCCAGTCGGTACCTTGTGGACCTACTTCTTCCAGCACCTTTTTCATCTGGTCGGGAGAGAATACTGCCGGTTGTCCGTTGGCAGCGGCTTTGGCATTCATCAGCCCCATAAAGTCCTGTGCACCTATTAAGGGTATTTTCTTACTCAGCTTATTGATACCATAGTAGGCATCATAGGTAATACGTGTACCCTGGCTGCCTTTTTTAGTAGAAATGATCACTACTCCATTAGCACCGCGGGCACCATAGATAGCAGTAGCGGAGGCATCTTTCAGCACTTCCATAGACGCGATATCTCCGGGGTTCAGCTGGTTAGCATCCAGGGAAGCCATGGGGAAACCGTCTACCACATACAAAGGTTCGTTGGAACTGGAAATAGAGTTGCCACCCCTTACCTGGATAGAAACACGGCCACCGGGTGCTGCACTGGTTTGCATCACCTGCACACCGGAAGCACGGCCTGCCAGCATTTGCGTTGGGTTTGTTACCACGGTTTTTTCCAGGTCTTCTGCTTTCAGCGATACAACAGATCCGGTGAGATCACTCTTTTTAGTGGTACCATATCCCACTACAATGATCTCGTCCAGTTTTTTGGTGTCCTGTTCCAGTTTTATATCTATTACGGCTCTGCCACCAGGTGTTACTTTTTGGGCGAGGTAGCCCATAAAGGAGAATACCAGGACATTGTCATCCGCAGCATCAATGGTATATCTGCCCTGTGCGTCTGTAACAGTACCCTTGCTGGTACCTTCAACGGTAACGCTCACACCGGGTAAGGGGTCGCCGGTAGCAGCGTCAATGATCCTGCCGCTTATTTTGTTACGCAGGGTACCATCCGGCGTAATCACTACCAGGTTATTTTCCAGTACCCGATAAGTAACATTGGATTTAGAGAACACCATCCCTAAAATTTCTTCGAGCTGTTTATTTTTCACATTGATACTCAGCACCTTATTCAGGTCGGCAAAGTCTTCATTATAAAAAAAGCGGAAATTGCTTTTAGTTTCTATCAACTTAAAGATTTCTCTTACGCTCTTATTCTCCGCACGCAGCTCACTGATATTATGCTGGGCAAAGGCACCGGCCGATACCTGCATAACGCCTATCAGGATTAATACACTGGTTAATTTCATGGTAAGCAAAAGTTTTCGCTTGAGGCAAAGAAATACCACCAAGTTTGAAGTGATTTTCATAAACTTGTAAAGATTTTAGTGAAACGGATATTTATTGTGGCAACTGGTCGCAGGTTACCACATACATGAGTGTTCGTTAATTGGGGCGAGTCGCATTGCCCCAATTTTTTTATCATTTAACAACGTGCATAGATTTGGTTTTGCTGATTAGTAATTCATTACATAGCGATTAGTCTGGTCATTACAAGTGATTCCTGTTTTAACAAGTGCTGCTAAAAAGTTAAGTAACAAGCGATTTCCCTCTCCTTACAAGTGATTCAAAAAAGTTAAAATAACAAGTGATTATTGGTTACCGGAGGGTAAAGCATTTGCATACTTTTCTTTTAGTTCTTTATCCAGTTCCAGCGTTACGGTACCATGATCTATAGTATAGCGCAACGGCGCTGTCAGTTTCAATATATTTAACACCTGTTCCAGTGTTTCCTGGGTAAAGGTGCCACTGAACTTGTAGCGTTTCAGCAGCTCATCTTTAAACACCACGCTTACATTAAACCGGCGTTCCATTGTTATCGCCAGCTCTTCCATGGACTGGGCATTGACGATCCAGTTACCATCTTTCCAGGCAGTATAAACGGCGGTGTTCTTCACTTCCCTGCTTTCTACCGGAGCTTCTTCTTCTCCAGCCAGCGGCTGGACTTTCGCTTTTACCGGAATCGTTTTGTGGTAGGTCACATTTTGGTTGGGCTTGAGCAGCAGGCTAAACGCCTTAGCCTCCTGCGAGCCATTAATTTTCACCACCCCTTCTACCAGTGTGGTTACAACGGTTTTATCTTCAGGATATGCTTTTACATTAAAGGAAGTGCCCAGCGCCTGGATTTCCAGGTCGGCGGCATTAACGGTAAAGGGTTTGGCAGCATTGGTTTTTACATCAAAAAAGGCCTCTCCTTCCAGTTTCACTTCCCGTGTGGTGGTATTGTAGGCCTGGCTGTATTGCAGCTTACTGCCGGCATTGAGCCATACCTGCGTACCATCAGACAGTTCTATTTGTGTAGTAGCTCCTTTGGGGCTGGTGATCGTAACCATTTGCTGATTACTGCCTCCTTTTTTGGCGAACATCCAGGCATACACAATTCCGCCGCCTATTACCAAAGGCAATATAAACATGGCGGCCATCCGCAGAAAAGTTTTCCAGCGACTGGACTGGTGTGCTATTACCAGTGCATCCTCTTCCACATCACTTTGCAGACCGGCAGATAATTTATTCCATGCATCCCCTGCCGGGTATTGTGCAGCTGCATCGGCCGGCGCTACCGCTACCTGCCAGGCATCTCTCAATCCCACAAAGTACTGGTGATTAGCTACATCGGCAGCTACCCACGCCTCCAGTTCATCCTGTTCCTTCCGGCTTACCTGGCCGGATAAAAAACGGATGATCAGATCATCTATGTACTCCTGGGAATGACTATGTTCCATAAAAAAGATAAGCTCTTTTACTAAGACAACAGACTAAAGGCAACAGGGTGACAAACCGTAAAAAAAAATTAAAATTATTTTAACAAAGGCAGTAATTCCTCCCGGAGTTTATGGAGCGCACGGGCCATCTGGGTCTTTACTGTATTGATGGAAATGTCCAGCTGGCTGGCAATTTGGGGGTAACTCATTTCTTCAAAGCGGCTTAACCGGAACACGGCCTGGCATTGTGCCGGCAGTTTGCCAATCGCTTGTTCCGTAAGCTGTTCCAATTCGTGGTGCAATAATTTATCTACCGGTGAATGTGCAGACGGAAGTTCCATCAAAGTAATGCGGGATTCCAGCTGTTGCAGCAGCTCTTCTCCGTACTGCAGTTTTACTTTGGCCTGTTTTAAATAATTCAGGCAATTATTTTGCACCGCCCGGTACAGGTATGCTTTTTCAGATACCATAATATGCAGCTCATCAAACTTTTCCCATATCTTCAAAAAGGTATCCTGCACCACCTCTTCCGCCAGTTCATGCCTGTTTAAAAAGCTGTGGGCATGAGTGCAGAGGGCGGCATAGTGCTTTTTGAACAACACTTCAAAAGCCTGTAATTTCTGCTCCTTAATATTAACAAACTGCTCCAAGTACGATATACCCTAAAAAGTTAGTCGCCCAATATATTACATTTGGCGTCAATGCAATGAACAAATATTTATACACTTCTTCCTTTTCATTAATAGTAAAAAATAACGCCATAGATATCTTGCTGTGAATCCATCGGCTGGCACATTGTCTTCTCGCCTGGTATCATCCGCAGCAGGAGGCGTCATCTTACTCCGGGTACCCGCAAAAAAAAGGTTGCCCCGTGAAAGAGACAACCTTTTGTATCAGGAATATTTTTGCTGCTTATGTGTTTAATCCACCGCAGGCGCTGATTACCTGACCGGTTACATATGCGCTCATATCAGACGCCAGGAACAAACATACATTTGCGATATCTTCCGGTGAGCCAAAACGGGCCAAAGGAATTTTATCGATATAGGCCTTGGCGCCTTCTCCGTCTTTCAGGTAATGCGTCATATCTGTTTCCACAAATCCGGGAGCTACTGCATTGCAACGGATATTACGGCTACCCAGCTCCTGGGCAATGGATTTTGTAAATCCGATAATCCCTGCTTTAGAAGCAGCGTAGCTGCTCTGGCCGGCATTGCCTTTCATTCCGATAATAGAACTCATATTAATGATGGTACCATTCTTGGCTTTCATCATAGGACGGATCACCTGTTTGGTCATGTTGTACACACTCTTCAGGTTAATGTCCATTACATCATCCCACTGGTCCGGGCTCATGCGTAACAGCAGGTTATCTTTAGAGATACCGGCATTGTTTACACAAATATCTACTGCACCAAACTCTTTTAAAACCTCGGCTACCAAAGTTTCGCAATCTTCATAGATGCCTGCATTGGATTTATAGGCTTTGGCCTTAACGCCCAGTGCTTTTAATTTTTCTTCCAGCACTTTTGCCTTTTCATCAGAACTAACATACGTAAAAGCTACATGTGCACCCTGTTCAGCAAACTTTAAAGCAATGGCCTCTCCAATTCCACGGCTGGCCCCTGTTACAATCGCTACTTTGTTATCCAGTAATTTCATGTTTTGATCAATAGTTATTTGTAGGTAATAGATAGATTATTTCGTTGACGCAATAAATTTAAGGATCTCCTCCACATATTGCCGGTCATTATTCAGGCGCGGCACTTTATGCTGCCCCCCCAGCTTGCCTTTGCTTTTCAGCCATTCACAAAAAGTACCGCTGGCCAGTACATGTACTGTTGGCATACGCAGGGCTATATCTTTATGCCGCTTGGCCTCGTAATCCGAGTTGATTACTTTCAAGGTCTGGTCAAGTACGGTAATGAATTTATTAAGATCATCCGGTGCTACTTCAAATTCTACCAACCATTCATGACTGCCATTACCGGCATCACTGAAATATACCGGTGCGGCGGTATAATCATTCACCACAGCTCCGGTAGCTTCACATGCCTTTGCAATAGCCTGATCAGAATTTTCTACAATCACCTCTTCTCCAAAAGCATTGATAAATGATTTGGTACGGCCGCTTACTTTGATACGGAAGGGGGAGAGGGATACAAATTGTATGGTATCCCCTACCATATAACGCCATAATCCACCATTAGTGCTGATCACCAATGCATAGTTCTTACCCAGTTCCACTTCCTGCAGCTGCAGGGTATGTGGATTTTCTTTCCCCAGCTCTTCCATAGGCATAAATTCATAGAAGATGCCATGGTTGAGGAATAACAACAATCCTTCTTCACCTATCACATCCTGTGCTGCAAAAAAGCCTTCGGAAGCGTTGTAGGTTTCCTGGTAAAACATGATAGGCTTGCGGATCAGTTTTTTAAACTGCTCCCGGTAGGGTGTAAAACTCACCCCTCCGTGCATATACAGTTCCAGGTCGGGCCATACGTCTGCCAGGTTATCTGTGCCGGTAAGTTCAAAGATGCGTTTGATCAGCACGATGGTCCAGGTAGGTACCCCTGCAATAGAAGTTACATTTTCATGGATCACGGCATTGGCCATCCGTTCAATCTTCTCTTCCCATTCGTCCATCAGGGCAATAGAAAGGTCGGGCGTACGGATCATATTGCCATAGAAGGGCATATTCTGCAGCATGATAGCGCTGAGGTCGCCATAGTAGGAATCACTGTCTTCCGACAACTTATTTACCTGGTGGCTGCCACCGATTACCAGCGATTTGCCGGTAAGCAGGTCAGAATCGGGGAAATTATTGTAGTACAGCGAAAGCACATCCCTGCCGGAGCGGTAATGACATTCATCCAGACTTTCTACAGACACGGGGATGAACTTGCTTTTATCGGCGGTGGTACCACTGGATTTAGCAAACCATTTTATGGGAGTATTCCACAAAACATTCTGTTGTCCTTCCATGATCCTTTGGATATAAGGACGGATGGTTTCGTAAGTGTGTACCGGTACCCGCTGTTTATATTCGTCTATCTTATAAATTTTGGAAAAGCCATGCTGTTTACCAAATTCTGTATACTGTCCGCCGCTGATAAGGTTTTGAAATACCTGCTGCTGCACCTGAACGGGATACTGCATAAAATAAGCTATGCGCCCCATCCGTAATCTGGCCAATTGTGATATTGCAGGACTTAAAATTCTCATATAGGATGCTGTAGAATATTATTGTTTAGTAGCGGATTCGTCCACAAACTCTTTACGGCGCAAAATGAAATTCTGGCCAAGATACACTTTTCTCACTTGTTCATCTTCCGCCAGCTCTTCTGCAGAACCTGACTTCAGGATCTTACCTTCAAACAATAAATAAGCTCTGTCCGTGATAGATAATGTTTCCTGTACGTTATGGTCCGTAATCAGGATACCGATGTTCTTGTACTTGAGTTTGGCCACGATGGCCTGAATATCC
Organism: Chitinophaga sp. H8; assembly: GCF_040567655.1. Lineage (NCBI taxonomy): Bacteria > Pseudomonadati > Bacteroidota > Chitinophagia > Chitinophagales > Chitinophagaceae > Chitinophaga > Chitinophaga defluvii. Next base: position 761,448 of record NZ_JBEXAC010000002.1, read on the forward strand.
TCCACTGCGATGGGGTCAATACCCGCAAAAGGCTCATCCAGCAAAATAAACTTGGGGTCTACTGCCAGTGCGCGGGCGATCTCTGTACGGCGGCGTTCTCCCCCGCTGAGTACATCCCCCGGACTTTTACGTACATGCACCAGCCGGAACTCATGGAGTAAAGACTCCAGTTTCTCCTTTTGGGCTGCTTTTTTCAGTTTGGTCATCTCCAGCACAGCCGCAATATTGTCTTCCACGCTCAGCTTCCGGAATACAGAAGCTTCCTGGGGCAGGTAGCCAATACCCATCTGTGCCCGCTTATACATAGGCAGCTTGGAAATATTCACATCACCCAGGTATACCTGACCCTCATCGGGTTTAATGAGGCCTACCACCATATAAAAGGTAGTGGTTTTTCCGGCACCATTAGGCCCCAGCAACCCTACAATTTCTCCCTGCGATACTTCTACAGACACATGGTTCACCACGGTCCTGTTGCCATAACGCTTTACCAGCTGATCTGTATGTATTCTTAATTGCATATATTGAAACTTAGCAAAAATAAGCAATTCATTCAGTTAGCCTAGTTAATAGTTCTCTGAAGATTTTAAAGGTATTTATTAATTGATGTTCAGATATGTTATTTTTGCCCAGCATTAACCAAAAAAGGGGCTTTAGGCAAGCCCCGCTTTTATACTTATTTAACATGAAAGTAACGGAACATATTGCCCAGGCAAAAGACACCCTGATCTCCTTTGAGATATTACCCCCATTAAAAGGCAAAAGTATTGAGTCGATCTATGATCACCTGGATCCGCTGATGGAATTCAAGCCTGCTTTTATCAACGTTACTTATCACCGCAGTGAGCATATGTTCAAGAAAAAGGCAGATGGCGCCTTTGAAAAGGTAGAAATTCGCAAACGCCCCGGCACGGTGGGTATTTGTGCAGCTATCATGAACCATTATAATGTAGATGCCGTTCCTCACCTCATTTGTGGTGGTTTTAGCCGGGAAGAAACCGAGAATGCACTGATTGACCTGAACTTTCTGGGAGTAGATAATGTACTGGTATTGCGGGGGGACGCTCCTAAAAACGAGTCTTCCTTTGAACCGGAGCCTAATGGTCACCGCTATGCCATTGACCTGTTAGGACAGGTATCTCATATGAATAATGGTATCTACCTGGAAGAAGACCTGGTAGGTGGTTTAAAAACCCGGTTTTGTATCGGCGTGGCCGGATACCCGGAAAAACATTTTGAAGCACCTAACATGCAAAATGACCTGGAACACCTGAAACATAAAGTGGAAAACGGAGCAGATTATATCGTGACCCAAATGTTTTTTGACAACCAGAAATTCTATGACTTTGTAGCCAAATGCCGGGAAATGGGTATTACTGTACCTATCATACCAGGATTGAAGCCCATTACCAGCAAAAAACAGCTTTCTGTATTGCCGCGTACTTTCCATGTGGATATTCCTACGGAGTTTTCTAATGAAATACTGAAATGCAAAACAGATAAAGAAGTAGAGGAAGTAGGTACACAATGGCTGATACAGCAGTCTAAAGAACTTAAACAATTTGGAGTGCCTGTGCTGCACTATTATACCCTGGGCAAACCCAAGGTGATCAGAACAGTAGTAGAATCGCTGGTGTAAATGCACCGCATCAGGTTATATCAAACGGTGGTCCTTTAAATGAGGGTCACCGTTTTTTTATAGCAGTTATCTTCGGATGAGGTACGGGCAAAAAAAAATGCCATTGCGTAGATACGTAGTGGCATTATCCCTATAACTGTCACACATTTTAATTACTTTTCCTATGTAGTACAGCACCTTCCCTATGCCAGGTAACTGTAACTATGCTAATAAGACGGGCGCCATTTAACTTACCCCTACGCGCGGAAAAAAAATAGCTTTTAGCTATTAGCAATTAGCCTTTAGCTCAATGCAGCGGAAGAAAGCTGTTAGCTATTAGCAGTTAGCTGTTAGCTTAAATGCAGCGGAAGGTTCAATGATAGTTATATGCTAATGATCTGTTGCCTGTGTGGTAATTTTGCCCCACAGGATGGTTTTGTTAAACCCATTTCATAGCCTTTTATGCTCTATTCATACTCTATCTATGCTTTAACTATGCTTTAACTATGCTTTAACCATGCTTCAAGCATAGGGAAAGGTAGCGAGGTCTTCTCCTGAAAAAGCTTTACATGTTAAGCTTGATCTACAGTTAGGGCTTTACATGTATAACTTCCTCTCCGCTGCATTTAAGCTAACAGCTAACTGCTAAAAACTAACAGCTAAAAAAAAACGGGCCGGCCTTTTGAGCCAGCCCGGGAGCAGTACTATATTTCAGTTATGGTTTGGTTTTATTTCTTTTTTAATAAGTAGCCCAAGCTAATACCGAAGTAGTTGTTCTTGCTGCTGGAATTGTCATTAGGATCGGTGTTTACCAGACCCAGGCTATAATTTACGCTCAGCAACAGACCGCTTTTCAGTTCGTAACCTACGATGAAGTTACCACCGGCATCCAGACCTTTCAGGTGCAGGTCTTCGTCATTGGCTGGCAGATCAGCATCTTTCTTGCCATCAAATTTCACTTTGTAATCTTCACTGGCACTATTTCCACCACCAGTTGCTTTGGTTTTTACTTTTCCACCTATACCATAAGCCACGTAGGGGCCAAAACCGCCAAAAATTTTGCCGCTTCCCAGTTCATGTTTGTATAAAAAGTTAACCGGTACTTCCAGGTACATCAGAGAAATTTTAGACTCCATTGACACCTTGGTACCTTCTATTGTTTCTTCAAACTTAGATTTTACCCCCTTAGCACTTGCCATCAATCCAGGTTGCAGGTAAAAATTGTCCGCCAGCTGTATATCCGCAATTAAGCCTGCATGCCAGGCTGGTAAACGTGACATTCCTTCATTTGGGTCAAAACCGGCAGGTGCATTATCTACATCAAATTTTACTTTAGCACTGCTGAAACCAGCTTTAACACCAAAAGACACTTGGGCATAGGTAGATAGGGTGCCCAAGAGGGCAATAACCAACAATACATTCTTTTTCATGTGGTAATGAATTTTAAAATTTTACCAAAGGTATATACTTAAACATAAATTAAAATATGTAAAATCAACTTTTATTTATTTATATTTCGCAAGTGCCGTTATCAAACGGGCATAAAAAAACTGCTCTGTTGAAGAAGCAGTTTATTATTTCAGGGAACCCTGTATGCTAGATAATTGCTGTTACCAATCTTCCCGGTTCAGCAAAAAGCCCATGCTAATACCCAGGTAGCGATTTTTGACAGTAGTAGCGTGTGTCCTGTCCAGATCTGACATTCCATAACTGTAATTAACCCCCAGCATCAGCATGTTATTGAACTCCAGTCCCATCATAAAATTGGCACCACCCTCCCATCTGCGTAACCGCATATTGGTAGCTGCCGCCTGATCTCCATCTCTGAATTCAATATTCTGATATGACTTTTGAATGGTTTGTCCATTGTATTCAATAGCGGTATTATATCTGCCTGTCATGCCATAAGCTACATACGGCCCGGCCCCTACTGTTATCTTTCCAAAGCCTACAGGGATTTTATAAACCAGGTTAAGCGGTAGTTCCAGGTAATGCACTTTTATCCTGTCGGTGGCCGACAGGTAAACATTCACTGGCTTAACACTATTATTATTCTGAAAATTAGCCCCTTTGGTAACATACCGGATTACCGGCTGCAAATAAAATCCGCCTCTCAGTGGAATGTTTAATAACAGATCGGCATGAGCGGAGTTCAGCTGACCGGGCGTACTGGTTGTAAGTGGCTGGCTTTTTTCTTCAAAAAGAAGATTGGCAATAGTGTATCCACCTCTTATACCCATACTTACCTGGGCATTGGCGGTAGCATAACATAACATTAAAATAAAAAACAATCGTGTAAAATTGCTCATATGTGTGGCAAGATTAAAGGTATGGTCTATATATAAAGGGGCATTGATTTGCCTGCCTGGCAAGGTGTATTAACGTATGAGCAAGATAAAAGGTTTTGAAAAATAAAAAAAGGTTGTCCATTGATCGGACAACCTTTTTCCGGTTATTATTCGGTTAAATTTTACACTTTAGTTTATTTACCACCAAATTTGTAACCCAGGGAAACACCAAAAGAAGTGTTTTTAAAGCTGCGGTCACCATTATTGCTCTTGGTATCATCCAGGTTATTGACCAGTCCGAGGTCTGCGTTCAGGCCAAAATACAGGCCGGTCAGCATTTCATAACCGATCTGGATTCCTGCACCGGCATCAAAGCGTTTCAGCTTCATCACCCCGTCATCAAAAACGTTGGTATCGAAGTTTACACTACCAATTTTGCCTTTGTATTTACCCCCTACACCATAGGCGAAATAAGGCCCTACTGCCAGTACCATATTACCAGAACCTACTTCAGGTTTAAACATGAAGTTTACCGGCAATTGTAAGTAAGACAAAGTGGTTTTGAAGTCGGTGTTATCTTTATCTTTTCCCCCCTTACCAGCATACAGTAGTCCGGTACCGATAAAAAATTCTTCTGCCAGGGGGATGTCTACTGTCACCCCGGCTCTTACTCCGGTGATCAGTTTACTGGTTTCTTTTCCGTTCGTCGTAAAATTCTTGGCGGTAATACTTGAAAAATTCGGGCCGGCTACTATACCCCATTTTGCCTGACCGAAGGAAAGGCTGGCTATAAGCAGCGCAGCAGCAGATAATAATACCTTTTTCATCTTTTAATGTTTGTATGTGGATTTGTTTTTAAATAATATGGCGTCATACAGGCGATGACGCCATATTGAAACTTTTTGCTTGCCTTATAAATGTTGCCTGTTGAATTTGTGCACAGATAAATCTTATATACTACAAAATGGAAGTGTAATTGTTTTATCTATAGCCTGCTATTTTCCGCCAAACAAGTAACCTACAGATACGCTGAATACACGGTTTTTACCTTTTTCATCGGTACTGTTGGTTTGTCCGGAGTAAACTTTGGCCATACCCAATCCATATTGTGCTGATATCAGGAAATTGTGTATTTCCGCACCTACCATCAGGTTACCACCCCAGTCGAAACGTTTGTACTTATCACGGCCCTGGTTAGCATCCCCATTATTGAAAGGGGTATCATCATCCCATTTCAGGCTGGTAGAAGTAGTGATGGTCGTATTTGGGCTGGTTTTAAATTCTGTTTTATTCTTACCAGCTACCCCAAAAGCAAAATAAGGACCTACACCTGCAAAAAGCCGGGAATCTGTTCCAATGGGTATTCCAAATACGAAGTTCAGGGGAATATCTATATATGATGGGTTAGTGGTGATTTTAGAGTATGGATCGGTGAGCGTTGGATTGTTTTTATCTCCTATTTCCAGATCTTTCGTACCCTTGGTGCTATAATACACACCAGGTTGGAAAGACAGGATCTGAGGTAACAAAGGAAAGTCTGCGATCACACCAATATGATATCCGGGCAGGGTTTTCTTGTTCATTGTGCCGCCAGAATTATCGGTAGAAATATTAGAAAGGTTTAACCCGCCTTTAATACCTACCCTGGCCTGCGACATTGCAGCAAATGAAATGCTTAATGCGGCAAATGAAAGGATGAGTGTTTTAGTCATAACCTATAGTTTTGTTACGACCCTACAATTTCAAAGACTATGCCAAAAGCCTGTTCATTCCATTCATCTTATTGATTACAAATAAGTTACAAAGCACTAAACCCTGCATTATTTATTATGTGCAGTGTTTCCCGTTGTGGTCATTCTATCCAAAAATTCCTGCAATTGCAACACCCCCAAACGCTTCGCAACAATCTTCTTTTGTTCATCCAGCAGATATACTACCGGCGTGCTGTAGACATCATACAGGCGACGGTAATTACTACGCGACTCCGGGTCTGAAGCGTGCACCCATCCGGTTATTTTATGTTCTCTGATAAATCTTAACCACTCTTCCTGTGTACCTTCTGTTTTAATACCCAGCATCACCACCCCTTTATTTTTCCAACTGGCATTATAGGCAGAGTCTAACCGTGGAATTTCTTCCTTACAATGCCCGCAACTGGGATCCCAGAATACCAATACGGTATATTTCCCTTTTATTTTATACAGCGAAACAGGTTTGGACAAAGTATCTACCAGTTCCAGCGGAGCGGCCTGCTGCCCTATCAGATTGGGAGCAATGGCATAAGCCCTGGTAACGATTTTATTTAACTGGTCGTCATTCAGCCAGAAAGCCTCACCCGGAACGTAGTATTTTTCTACCAGGTGAACAAAGACGGCATCCATCCCCATATACTGGGAACTTTCATAGTTATAGGTAAGCCACCAGAGCACAAACTTGAACATTTCCTTATCCTGGCGGGTTTTAGCAATCAGCTGGTCACATTCTATTTTAATGGAATCCGGATGCATGGGTACCAGCTGGGTGAAATACTTCTGCAGTTTGGCTTCCAGAATAGGCGTACGTACCAGTCTGCCATCCGAAAGATTTACCTCATCCCAATAGTGGGATTTGAAGTAACGATAAGCAAAATCGTCCGGTGCCCCCGCCGGCCGGGCAGGCACTACCGGTTCTTTCATTGCCTGAAATATGCTGGTTAAAATATTCCTGGGATGTTTGGCAATAAAGTCTGTCCGGAAGTCCTGTATCTTTTTACTGATCTCCTGCTGCAGCGGCCTCACCTTGGCGCTATCTTCTGCTGTTTTGGCTATTGCCAGCTGTGCATGAATTTTACGGCTCAGCGGGTCCTGTTGTGCCAGGAAACGATTGTAAGTGAGAAAAAGGTCGTTATCCGGAGAATTGGTATATACCGTTTTGCCCATCAGGTCACTGCTATCTGCCTTTACGGTAAATACCTGTTGTTTATCCATTAACAGCTCAAAGTATTTTTGTTTTCCGGGCAGTACAATCATATAAATACCTCCCGGTAAAGGTTCCTTCCCTTTCATCACTGCCACGCCTGCATTGTTCAGTTCTGCAGAATCGGCCAGGTAGGTGCCTTTCCCCATATAATGCGCCAGGAATAACTTACCGGCAGTATAATCTTTCAAATGAACGGTGATCTGATAACCCTGTGCCTGCAGGTGCAACTGACAACAAATACCTGCAATAAGCAATAATAGTTTCTGCATAGGCTTTTAAATAGTATGTAAAAGTATAATACAAAACGTAAAATGTAAAATCTTATGTATAAGGTAACACCTCAAAGCTAATCATTACCTTTGCAGCCGTGAGGAAAAAAAACGTTGTTTTAGAAAAAATACCCGTGAGTGGCTATGCAGCTGAAGGTAAAGCCCTGGCGCGGCACGACGGTAAAGTAATATTTATTGAAGGGGGTGTAGTGCCCGGTGATGTGGTAGACATTCGCCTGAGTAAAAATAAGAAAGACTGGGCTGAAGGCAGGGCTATCCATATTCACACTTATTCGGATAAGCGTGCGGAACCATTTTGTGAACATTTTGGCACCTGTGGCGGTTGTAAATGGCAGATGCTACCCTACTCCCTGCAACTGGAATACAAACAGCAACAGGTGGCCGATCACCTGCAAAGAATAGGCAAACTGGCTTTGCCTGCTATGGACCCTATAAAAGGCTCCCGGCATACGATACATTACCGGAATAAGCTGGAATTCACTTTCAGCAACAGGGCCTACCTTACTGCAGAAGAAATCAAAGACAATGAAGGAGTAGTACTGGAAAGGAATGCCCTGGGCTTTCATGTACCCAAACTATTTGATAAGGTGCTTGATATTAATACCTGCTACCTGCAGGAAGAACCGGTTAACCTGATCAAAAACACCGTACGGGAGTATGCGTTGGCACATGGGCTATCGTTTTACGATATCCGCGCACAGGAAGGCTGGCTGCGGAATATGGTGGTCAGGATCTGTACTACCGGAGAGATCATGGTAAACCTGGTCATCCATCATGAAAACAAAAAGAACCGGGAAGCGCTCCTGCAGCATCTGCTGAAAACAGTACCTGCTATTACCACCCTTGTATATACGATCAATCCTAAGAAGAATGATACTATCTTTGACCTGGAACCTAAAGTGTACTATGGCAAAGGCTATGTGGAAGAGAAACTGGAGGATTTTGTTTTTAAGATAGGCCCCAAATCCTTCTTCCAAACCAATACTTACCAGGGAGAGGTACTATACCAGGTAACCCGGGAGTTTGCCGGACTAACAGGAACGGAAATTGTATATGACCTGTACTGTGGTACCGGAAGCATTGGCATCTTTGTATCGCCTCAGGCGAAGAAAATAGTGGGTATTGAACTGATCCGGGAAGCCATTGATGATGCTAAGGAAAATGCTGCCCGCAATAATGTACAGAATGCACATTTTTTTGCAGGTGATGTAATCGATATTTGTGATGATGCATTTTTTGAACAGCATGGACAACCGGATGTGGTGATTACTGATCCTCCACGGGCAGGTATGCACGAAAAGCTGGTCAGCAAACTTTTACAGATTGCGGCACCAAAAATTGTGTATGTTAGCTGTAACCCTGCTACACAAGCCAGGGACCTGGCCTTGCTGGATGCACTTTATACAGTGGAAAAAGTACAGCCGGTAGATATGTTTCCGCATACGCATCATATTGAAAATGTGGTGTTGCTTAAAAAAAAGCTTTTAGCTGTTAGCCATTAGCTGTTAGCTTTTGTAAATCATGGTCTACAATATAATACAGGAAGCTAAAGGCTAAGAGCTAAAAGCTAACAGCTTATTTAAACTACTATAAAATGAACGAATTCAGGCCCGGAAGATTTGAGATACTCCCCCTGGTGATCAAGAACCTGCTTATCATCAATGGCTTGGTATTTCTGGCGCAAAACACGCTGGAAGCTACCATGGGTAATAAGATAACAGACCTCTTTGCGCTCCATTACTGGGGATCAGATCTGTTCAGGCCGCATCAGTTTATTACGCACCTGTTTATGCATGGCTCTTTTGGCCACCTGTTCATGAACATGTTTACGCTCTGGATGTTTGGTGCTACCCTCGAAAATGTGTGGGGCCCCAAAAGGTTCCTCATCTTTTATATGATCTGCGGATTAGGGGCAGCACTCTGCCATATGTCTGTACTTACATACGAGAATATCAATATCGCCAAAGACATCCATACCTTCCTGGCCGATCCAACTTATGGCAATTTTGCACTGATTGACCGCAAGTATGACCTTAACTCAGGCGTATATAATGTAGATGGGTTGCTCAATGCCCTCCGTCAATATCCGGACAATGAACAGGTAGTACAGACCGCTAAAATATTTTTACAGGAATTCCTGGGCAAGTACCGTGATACCGCCACCTTAGGCGCATCCGGAGCGGTATATGGCATATTATTTGGGTTTGGTTATTTGTTCCCCAATACGCTCCTGTACATCTATTTTCTGTTTCCCATCAAGGCAAAATATGTGGTGGGCTTCCTGATCGTTATGGAGTTAGTCTCTGGTTTTCAAAATTCAGCAGGCGATAATGTAGCGCATTTTGCGCACCTGGGCGGTGTGTTGTTCAGCTACCTGCTGCTGAAAGTATGGAACAAACGAAACAGGTCGCATTTTTATTAAAATGCCGGTTGGAGCATTTATCATGAGTCATTATTGGCTTATCTTTGTAGTAGTAAAAGTCAGGTTTTATGCATGCAGTTGAAAGAGAGCGCATACCCCGTTTATCGCTGGGGGAAGAAAGAAACATGGTTACCCAGATTCTTGTGGTAAATCTGACGATTTATGTGCTGCTATTGTTTACCTGGGTGCTTTACAATATGGAGGGTCTTAAAACACCCCAGTTTGAAAAAGACATTATGAGCTGGATTATGCTGCCAGCCGGTCCCGCCAAACTGCTTACCCGTCCGTGGACATTGATTACGTCTATGTTCACTCACTTTTATTTCTGGCAGATATTCAGCAATATGGTCTGGCTGTGGTGCTTTGGCAGTATTCTTCAAAACCTGGCTGGCCATCAGCGCATATTACCGGTATATCTTTTTGGAGGTATCAGCGGTGCTGTTTTTTATGTACTGGGCATGCAGGCCATTCCATCCTTCCATCAATTAATACCTAATGCTGCTGCTATGGGAGCTTCTGCCAGTGTAATGGCACTGGCTATTGCGGCTACCGCCCTGGCTCCCAAATACCGGCTCTTTCCATTACTGAGTGGGGGGATACCGCTCTGGGTGATTACTGTGATCTTTACAGGACTGCATATTTATTCACATATATTTTCCCTGCACAATAATACCTTTTATCCCCTGCTGCTGGGTGGAGGCTTGTTTGGCCTGTTGTTTATACAGCAATGGAAACGGGGCCGCGACTGGGGCAAAGGATTAAACAAACTCACTTTTAAAGCTACCCATCTTTTTCACCCCGCCGATCAGCAAATGGATCCGGACCAGCTACAAACGATCTTCCAACCTGTACTCACGGCTACTGAACATAAGAAGATCGCAGACATCCCTGAACAGGTGATCAATGAGATCCTGGACAAGATCAATGAAAAAGGCATCAAATCACTTACGCCTGAAGAAAGAGATATCCTGCTGAAAGCCAGTAAAGAAGTACAGTAATTGTACCTTCCATTTATATAAATCCGTTGAGGATAATGCACTTTTATGCTATATTAGGGGCCTTTTTTACCTATTTACCCCTGATTCCATGACAGTATTAAAAGTAATCATCCGACGTTTGTTATTGTGGAGCAATATCATCCTGGTCATTGCCCTTTTATTATCCACCTGGCTTCCAAAACTCTCTCCCCAAAGTCTTTGGCTCAGCGGTTTTGCAGGCCTGTTTTTTCCCATCTTCTGCAGTCTTTGCCTGATTTACATTCCTATATGGCTCTTTTATAAAAAGCCTTATTACTGGTTTTCTATAGCAGGTATATTATTATGCATCAACGCCATCAGGCATTCCTTTGGCACTAACTTCCGTTCACCTGCTGCCAGTAAAAAAGCGGCTTCCCATTTTACCCTCATGAGCTTTAATACCAGCAGTATGGGGTTAAAGTCTTACAGCGCAGATCAAACCCTTAGTAAGGAAATAGACAGCGTACTCAAAGTAGCCAGTCCGGATATCCTGTGTCTGCAGGAGTTTTATACGAATGACAATCCCAAACTGGTAGATAACCTGAACCACATCCGCCAAAATCTCAACTACCCCCACTTCTATTTCACCTGTGATAAAACACAATGGAATACCTGGCATTTTGGTATTGCCCTGTTTTCCAGGTACCCGGTAGTGGATGCCCATAAGATCCCCTGCGGCTACAGCCCGGCAGGAAGCGGCAGCAGTTTTCTGCAGGCAGACGTGTTGATCGGGAAAGATACCGTACGCATTATTACGGCGCAGCTACAATCTTATATGTTTAATGGAAATGATTATAATCATCTGGGTAATTTAAAAAACAAGGCCAGCTTCAGCCTTTCGGGGTTGGGTCAGGTAATAAAGAAAATGCGGCGCACCTTCAGCAGCAGGGCCACCCAGGCAGAAGCACTTTCCCGCCTGGCAAGCGAAAGCCCCTATGCTACTGTTATCTGCGGCGACTTTAATGATACTCCGGTTTCTTATACCTACAATACCCTGAGCCGTAATTTAAAAGATACCTTCCTGGAAACCAGCTGGGGACTGGGCCGAACCTTGTCATTTCTTTCTCCTACCCTGCGGATTGACTACATTTTAACACAGGATAATTTTAACATCAACGGCTTTCAGATTTATAAACAACCCTTCTTTGAGCATTTCCCGATTATGGCCAACTTGTCACTTAAATAACGACCAGGTGATACCCACTCGCATCTTTCATTCTTAACCATTAACTTTAGCTATTCAAAAAGGGCGTACCAGTGAAATTTTTGCGGCTATTTACAAAAGGGTTTTTCTTGACTGTAAACTTTGGGGTAGTTCTACTTTTCCTGGTAGCCTGCCTGGCTCCCTATTTATCACCATCTTACTTCTGGCCTATCAGCTTCATCACACTGGGTTTTCCCTTTCTGCTGCTGCTGCTGGTATTGTTTTTCATCTGCTGGCTCGTTTTTGATTACCGGTATGCCCTGCTGCCGCTCATCGCCTTGCTGCTGGGCTGGAAATCCATCAGTTCCTTTATTGCCTTCAACATGCCTGCTACCGACAAGCAGGTAGTCAACAACCCGGACAACCTGAATGTGATGAGCTACAATGTAAGCCAGTTCGGGCTTTACCGGGAAAAAGACAGCAAATATACCCGGCAGGCCATGTTTGCACTGATAAAAAAACAACAACTGGATATCGCCTGCTTCCAGGACTTCTATACTTCTGAGAAAAAGAATGATTTTAATAACCGGGAAGACATCTCCCGGGAAATGCAGCTGCCCTACCGGTACTTCTCCAGCGATTTTAACCGGGATGGTATGCAACACTGGGGATCCATTATTTTCTCCCGGTATCCTATTATTGCCGCCGACAAGGTCAAAATGTCGGCTGGCCCTAAAAGTGAAAGCCTGATTTATGCAGACATTGTAAGGAATGGGGATACCATCCGTATCATTAACATGCACCTGGAATCTTACCGCTTTAATCAAAAAGACTATTATTCCATCGAAAAGATCAAAAAGCAGGAAGATACCGGCCTGGTAGCCACAAAAGGCATCGTACAAAAAATGCGGGATGCTTATATCCGGCGTAGTCAGCAGGCAGACATTGTAGGTGATTTTATTAAACAAAGCCCCTATCCTGTGATCGTTTGCGGCGATTTTAATGATACCCCTGCCTCTTATACCTACTTTACGATCAAGGGGCAGCTGCAGGATGCTTTTTTGAAGAAAGGCAGTGGCATAGGCCGTACTTTTGGCGGGCTGGCCCCTACCCTGCGGATTGACTACATTTTTGTAGATCCGGGCTTCCGGGTCAACAGTTTCCGTAAGATCAACTCTGATCTGTCGGACCATTACCCTGTAATGGTTAATCTAAGTACCAGTGGAAGTGCTAAAGCACAGGTAGAGGTAAGCAAATGACAACTGATATGCTGGCGCACATTTTATAATTATCTTTGCAATCCAACTAAAAAAATCGAATTTCGGCAGCGGCCCTGCCGATACGGATTTTCGAAATCATAGCATATGTCAGAATTAAAGATATACAACTCTCTACACCGGCAAAAAGAAGTATTTACGCCCCTGTTCCCGGGCCATGTAGGCATGTATGTGTGCGGACCTACTGTATCTGGTGAGTCACATCTGGGCCATGCCCGTCCATATATCACTTTTGATGTGGTGTATCGCTATCTGCTGCATCTCGGCTACAAAGTGCGCTATGTCCGTAATATCACCGATGCCGGCCACTTTGAAGAAGAAGGCCGTGCAGCAGAAGATAAAATTGCCAAAGGCGCCCTGCTGGAAAAGCTGGAACCCATGGAACTCGTACAAAAATATACCAACCTGTACCATTGGGCGATGTTGCAGTTCAACTGCCTGGAACCAAGTATAGAACCTACTGCTACCGGCCACATTGTAGAGCAGATAGAAATGATCAAAAAGATCATCGATAAGGGGTATGCTTACGAAGTAAACGGCAGCGTATATTTTGATGTGAAAAAGTATGCAGAGAATTATGAATACGGCATTTTAAGCGGCCGTATTCTGGAAGATATGCTGGAAACTACCCGGGAACTGGAAAATCAGGGAGAGAAGCGTAACAAAGTAGACTTTGCTCTATGGAAAAAAGCCCCGCCGGAACACCTGATGCGGTGGCCCAGCCCCTGGGGGGAAGGGTTTCCCGGATGGCATATCGAATGTTCTGCCATGAGCAGCAAATATCTGGGACACCAGTTTGATATTCACGGCGGTGGCATGGACCTTCAGTTCCCCCATCACGAATGCGAAATAGCACAAAGTGAAGTTGCCCACGGTGAAATGATGGCCCGCTACTGGATGCATAATAACATGATCACCATTAACGGCCGTAAAATGGGTAAAGCTTACAATAACACGATTAAGCTTACCGAGCTGTTTACCGGCTCACATCCTTTACTGGAAAAGCCATACAGTCCTATGACCATCCGGTTTTTTGTGCTGCAAACGCAGTACAGGGGTACATTGGATTTTTCTAATGAAGCCTTACAGGCAGCGGAAAAAGGATTGCAACGCCTCTGGGCAGCGTATGAAGTATTGCAGAAACTCACTTATACCGCTGCCAATGGACAAACTGTTAATGAAGAACTGGATACCCAGGTACGCCAATGGTGCAACGAGTGTGACGAGTTTATCAGCGATGACTTCAATACCGCCAAAGTAATGGCTAACCTATTTGAATTGGCGCCTGTAATCAATTCTTTGAAAGGTGGTCAGGTAAAAATGCATGAAATCAGTGAGGCTACGTTCCAACTGTTACAGCAAACCTGGAAAACCTACCTGGTAGATATCTTAGGCATACAGCAGGAATTACTGGCGGGCGATGACAACAAACTGGATGGGGTGCTGCAATTGTTGATAGACATGCGTAAGGAAGCCAAAGGCCGGAAAGATTATGCCACTTCCGACAAGATCCGTAATCAGCTGCTCAGCATAGGTATTCAGCTGAAGGACGAAAAGGATGGCTCTGTTACTTACAGCGTTCAATAACGGCCGTTTATAACAGGGTAGTCAATCACCAGGCCAGGGAGCTGTATTCATAACATTTACCTTTACGGTGAAGTATAAATCATCAAAAAGAGCATGCATAAAGTTTGGGGAATTATTGCGGGTGTTGCTTTTCTGTTCAGTGCCTGCCAGGAAAAAGGAAAATCAACGGAACAATCAGAAGATGCTACAAAAGATCAACAGGTGAGTCAGGTAAGTGTGCCTGTTTTTCAGGCTGATTCTGCATTTGCCTATACAGAAAAGCAGGTGGCTTTTGGCCCCCGTATTGCCAATACACCAGCCCAGCAGCAATGCAGTAACTGGCTGATCCAAACACTCCGGGGTTTTGCAGATACTGTATTTGTACAGCGGGTTACAGTTCAGGGACCGCATAAACAGGCTTTACCCTGCATCAATATCATCGCCAGCTTTAACCCTGCTGCCAAACAACGCATTTTACTGCTGGCACATTGGGACACCCGCCCTCATGCTGACCAGGATGCTTTTGATAAAAAAGGAAAGCTGGATGGTGCTGATGACGGCGCCAGCGGCGTGGGGGTATTGCTGGAAGCTGCCCGGCAATTTCATTTGCAAAAACCCGGTACAGGTATAGATATTTTGCTCACTGATGTAGAAGACTATGGAATCACTGAAGAAGAAAACAGCTTCTGCCTGGGCACACAATACTGGGCTAAAAACCCACACATAAAAGGTTACAAAGCCAATTACGGTATTCTGCTGGATATGGTGGGTGGCCGGGGCTCCCAGTTTTATATGGAAAGCATCTCCAAACAATATGCTTATGGTCCTATGAAAATGTTTTGGGATGCAGGCAACAAACTGGGCTTTTCTGATTATTTCCGGTATGAAAATAATGGGGCGGGTATTACAGATGATCATGTATACATCAATACAATCGCCAATATCCCTACGTTTGATGTGATTGCATTACAGGCCAATGGTAATTTTGTTCCTCACTGGCATACACAAAACGATAACATGAGCGTCATTGATAAAAAAACCCTGCATGCAGTAGGACAAACCCTGTTGCAGGTCATTTACGCGCAGCCATTCAGCTATTAATCCTGATATTCAACTACTTTCCTGCGTGGGCAGTATCTTTGGCATTGCAGGTTGTTTGCACACAACCGCATAGCTATTCATCACCCAGTCATCCTTTTTAACAGGCTTACCCGAAACCGTACGGGATAAAGCTGCAGTGCTATCTATTTTACACTGGTAACTGCCTTGAACATCACACGGAAAGCCTTGTCGGGCTATGCACTTACAATGCGTAGGTATTGCCGTTCTTTGTATTGTAAAAACAGGTACCACTATCCGCCATTTTTACTATACATTAACACCTGAAAATCCAATTACTATGAACGACCTGGTTTTAATGATCGGTAACGATATCAACAACATTTCCAAGGGACAAAGCTGGCAGGATCTGTTGCAGGAAATAATAGATTTCTGCCAGGTATGTGATGCAGTAGCACTGGATAACAAAAAGCCTTTTCCTTTATTGTATGAAGAGATCTTTCTGACAGCCATTCAAAAAACACATATCAAGGAAAGTACGCTGAAGGCATTTATTGCGGAAAAAACGCTGGCTATTGCCCCCAATCCGGTGCATACAGCGATTCGTGCATTGCAGGCTTCAGATATCCTCACTACCAACTATGAATTCACACTGGAAGGTGATATCCCTGCAGTAAACAGCAGTCTTATTAATGAACGGTTTTACAGCATTTTTCGCAAGTATCAGGTCAATGGTACCAACTATTGGCATGTACACGGTGATTGTTTAAATCCCATGAGTATCAACCTGGGGTTTGAACACTATGGCGGGCAATTACAGCAAATGCGGAACTATGTGGTAAGCGGTACTTTTTATAGCAATTCCAAAGTGCCTAAAGCCTCTTTGCTAAGAAGGATTAAAGCCAACCAGGTACATCACCATTCCTGGCTCGACCTGTTTTTTACGAAAGACATCCACATCTTTGGCCTCTCCCTGGATTTTGTAGAAACTGACTTGTGGTGGTTACTCACCTACCGCGCCAGACAGAAGTTCCAGCGCAATACGGTGCCCGTACAAAACCATATCTATTATTATATTCCCGAAGAGCTAACGTCAATGGCTAAATTCAAATTGGATATGTTGACTGCCAATAATGTAGAAGTGGTAAGCATCAAAGCAAAAGACAAAACAGCTTACTATCTTAGCATCATTCAAAAACTAGCGCGCCGGTGATACCCCTGAACACCACATTAATAATTCCATACCATGCCAGCATAAAAAAGGGTGTCTCAAAAGTATGAGACACCCCTACGGACGGGGAAAACGCAATGGTTACTAAACCATATACCTTTTAAATATTATTCATAAGCAGGCCTGGTTGTTTGCTGGCCCCTGTCGGCTAATACGCCAACTACTTTATATTCAAAATGCATCATATTGGATACGCTGTCATTTACAGCTACCACTACGGCTACTTTTCCAGGTTTATGCGGGGGAACCTTTACCATCAGGCTATTTTTCCCAACACTTAACACCTGTGCTTCCACACCACCAAAACTCACTTTAATATCAGCCAGGTTATTACCAAATCCTTCACCTTTAATGGCAATGATATTACCTGCTTTTCCACTGATGCCGGCGGCTATTGTTTCATTTACAATAGTTTCATTCAAGCCAACCTGTACATTACTTTTTGAGGTACAACCGGTAGCACCGATTACAAACAAGGCTACGGGCATTACAAACATTTTTAAATACGTCATTTCACTTTTTTTGGGGAACAACATCCTGATTAACAAATATTGGGGATCATACGCATTGCGGGATGCAACTCTTTTCAGCAACTGAATATTTTCCTTTTAAGAAGGTGCAAAGCTAGTGCCTTCTTTTGAGACAGACACGCGTATTGGTACGCAAGTTTTAAAATGCGTATTTATACGCATCGATGAGAACTGACCGCTGATACGTGCCTCCTCACCTGCTGAAGGGGTTGCTCACTTTTTTAAGACCTCCGCTTTATTATACTCCCAGTTCATCCTCGCGATATGCAATACAGAGATTTGCTGAGGACATTCTACCTCACAAGCTTCTGTATTACTACAATGCCCAAATGCCTCCTTATCCATCTGTTGTACCATACGCAGCACCCTTTTTGCAGCCTCTACCCTTCCTTGCGGCAATAGCGCCAGGTGGGTGATTTTCGCTCCGGTAAACAGTGCTGCACTGGAGTTTTTACAGGTAGCCACACAGGCACCGCATCCTATACAAGCCGCTGCGTCAAAAGCAGCTTCAGTAGTATCATGTCCTATAGGTATAGCATTAGCCTCGGGGGCCTGCCCGGTATTAGCAGCAATATACCCACCCGCCTGAATGATACGGTCAAACGCACTCCTGTCTACCTTTAAATCGCACTTTACCGGAAAAGCAGCAGCACGGAATGGTTCTATGTAAATAGTATCCCCATCCTTAAACGAGCGCATATGCAGCTGACAGGTAGTAATATGGGAAACAGGTCCATGCGCCCGTCCATTAATCATAATACCACACTGGCCACAAATGCCTTCCCGGCAATCATGATCAAACTCTACCGGACGCTGTCCCTCCCGCAATAACTGTTCATTCAGCGTATCCATCATTTCCAGAAAGGACATATCCGGATTAATATCTTTTAGTGTATATGCCACCATGCTCCCGGCTGCCTCCCGGTTTTCCTGCCTCCATATATTTAATCGTATATTCATATACAGTAGTTTTAAGCATTATTTATAGCTTCTTACCGTAGGTGTTACAAACTCAAAATGTAGTGGTTCCTTATGTAATATAGGCTGCCCCTCTGCACCGCCCCACTCCCAGGCCGATATAAATGAAAAGTCCGCATCATTCCGCACTGCTTCCCCTTCCGCCGTCTGGTATTCCTCCCGGAAATGCGCGCCGCAGGACTCTTCCCTGGTAAGTGCATCATAACACATCAGCTCTCCCAATTCAAGATAATCTGCTACACGGCCCGCTTTTTCCAGCTCACTATTTAACCCGTTTCCTCCTGGCACACGCAACTCCTGATGAAACTGTTCTCTCAGTGACCTGATATCTGTAATAGCAGACTCTAACCCTTGCCTGGAACGGGATAGTCCACATCGGTCATAAAGTATTTTTCCGAGTGTTTTATGAAAATGATCTGCAGATAAAGTACCCTGAATCGCTAACAATAATTTTAACTGCTCCTGAACGGCTTGCTCTGCCTCAGCAAATGCGGGATGCTGCACATCTATCGGACCGCTTTTAATTTCATTGGCCAGGTAATTAGCCATGGTGTAGGGCGCTATAAAATACCCATCCACACAAGCCTGTAATAAAGAGTTTGCCCCCAGGCGATTGGCTCCATGGTCTGCAAAATTGGCTTCCCCTAAAGCGTACAGGCCGGGTATGGTAGTCATCAATTCATAATCTACCCATAGTCCGCCCATTGAAAAGTGGGCAG
This sequence comes from Chitinophaga sp. H8, assembly GCF_040567655.1. NCBI lineage: Bacteria > Pseudomonadati > Bacteroidota > Chitinophagia > Chitinophagales > Chitinophagaceae > Chitinophaga > Chitinophaga defluvii. Next base: position 780,544 of record NZ_JBEXAC010000002.1, read on the forward strand.
CAGGGGATATCCGCATAGGTTCCTTATAGGCATTTACAGCAGTAATTTTTTCGTACATGCGGAACAAGTTGCCATACTTCTCCCGGATCTTACCTTCCCCCTGTTCCCGGATTGCTTTGGAAAAATCCAGGTAAACTGCATTTTTTAGCGGCCCAATACCATAGCCTGCATCAATACGCTCTTTTGCTGCACGGGAAGAAATATCGCGGGGAGAAAGGTTACCAAATGCGGGGTACCGGCGTTCAAGATAATAATCCCGCTCCTCTTCCGGGATCTGATTAGGCTCCCGCTGATCATCCCTATTTTTAGGTACCCATATACGGCCGTCGTTACGTAAGGATTCCGACATCAGGGTTAGTTTCGACTGATATTCCCCTGATTGCGGCAGGCTGGTAGGATGAATCTGTGTCCAGCTGGGGCTGGCCATTAATGCCCCTTTTTTATGCGCACGCCAGATAGCAGATCCGTTACAGCCCATCGCCAGTGTGGAGAGGTAATAGATTTTACCAAAGCCTCCGGTAGCCAATACTACGGCATGTGCACCATGCCGTTCCAATGCTCCGGTATCCATATTACGTACAATAATACCCCTTGCTTTCCCATCTATTACAACCAGCTCCTGCATTTCATGCCGGGAAAATAATTTTACCGTCCCTGCGGCTACCTGTCGCATCAATGCCTGGTATGCCCCCAACAATAATTGCTGACCCGTTTGCCCCCTGGCATAAAACGTACGAGACACCTGTACGCCCCCAAATGAGCGGTTGTTCAGATAACCTCCATATTCTCTGCCAAATGGTACCCCCTGCGCTACTGCCTGATCTATCAACGCGGCACTGCACTCTGCCAGCCGGTATACATTTCCTTCCCGTGAACGGAAGTCACCGCCTTTCAGTGTATCATAAAACATCCGGTATACACTGTCGCCATCGTTCTTATAGTTTTTACAGGCATTCACACCACCCTGTGCTGCCACAGAATGTGCACGCCGGGGAGAATCCTGAAAGCAGAAACTCTTTACCCGGTAGCCCATTTCTCCCAAGGATGCCGCTACAGCACTTCCTGCCAGGCCGGTGCCTACCACTATAATGTCCAGATGCTTACGGTTGGCCGGATTTACCAGCTTAGCAGTGGACTTATAATGACTCCACTTTTGTTCCAGTGGCCCTTCAGGTATTTTAGATTCCAGCATAACCAACTATTTTAAGAAATGAACATATACAGGTATCAAAGCAAATCCGGCACAGATAGCAATACTGAAAATCCAGCCAAAAATCCTGATCCCCCTGGCATACCTGGGATGATATACGCCTAACGTGCGCGCAGCACTGAAAAAGCCATGCAATAAATGGTAGCAGAGTGCCACCATACACAATACATATACGGCTACATACCACCCTTCCTGGTATACTGTTACTACCAGTGTATACAGATCTTTTTGGCCATGCGCGTCTACCGGCATTTGCCCAAATTTGTACTGGTACCAGAAGTCTTTAAAATGGATGATCAGGAAAATAAGAATAATGGTACCCAATATGCCCATATTACGGCTGTACCATTTGCTCGCTGCCCCTCTTTGATCATAGTGATAAGGGGTGCCGCCGGCACGTTTATTCTTTAAAGTTATTACCAATGCATATACTGCATGTGCAATAATACTGGCATACAATACAAAAGAAATAATCTTAATAAAAATATTGCCGGATAATAACTTCGAATAGGCATTAAACTGCAATTGTGCCTCACCGGCGGGCAACAGCAGCTGCAGATTACCCAACAGGTGTATTACCAGGAAAAAGCACAGGAAAAGTCCTGTTAATGCCATTAAATTCTTTCTTGATAACGTTCTCTCCATCCAGTTCATGAGTAGTTATTTAAAAGTGCTATCTACCAGATACCTAATACCTTCCACCATACACCTCCTAATCCCATCCATATGATCAGAAAGGCAACACTGAGCACAAATCCCCGTGTCCACCAGTCTTTCAGATCTACATAGGTACTACCAAAGAAAACAGGAGCGGGTCCGTGGCCATAATGCGTAAGTGTACCAAAGATGCCGCCACAGAATCCCAGCGACAAGGCCAGTAATGTACCAGGGATACCTACGGAGATTCCTACACTGAGAAAAGCAGCATACATGGCAGCCACATGTGCCGTAGCGCTGGCAAAGATGTAGTGGCTGTAGAAATATACCAGCACAATTACCGGGAAGGCCAGCGTCCATTTCATGTGTCCAACATACCCTTTCATCAGTTCACTGAACCAGGGAATAAATCCCAGCTCATTTAAAAAACTGGCCATCATCACCAATGCAGAAAACCATACAATCGTATCCCAGGCGCCTTTCTCTCCTTTTACATCATCCCAGGTAAGCACCTGCGACAGGAGCAGAAATACCAATCCAATAAAAGCTGTAGTAGTAGCATCAATCTTAAAAATGTCGCCCGTGATCCATAGTACCAGCAACACTACAAAAGCAATCAACATCAACCATTCATCCCGGTGTACCGGGCCCATTTCCTTCAGCTTTTCAGCAGCTATCTGCGGAGCATCGCCGGTAGACTTTAACTCAGGCGGATAAATTTTATAAAGTATATAAGGCACCGCCAACAGTGAGATAACAGCAGGCACGAGTGCCGCCATTAACCAGGAAGTCCACGTAATGTCAATACCCAGGTTTTTGGCAAACTTCTGGCACATCGGATTACTGGCTGTCCCTGTCAGGAACATCGAAGAGGTGACCAGGTTCATATTATAACTGCTCAGCGAAAGATAGGCCCCCAGCTTACGGTGTGTTGCCGGTTTTTCGGGCTCTGATCCGAAATTTATCGCCATGGATTTCATAATAGGATAAATGATCCCACCACCACGGGCCGTATTGCTGGGCACTGCCGGTGCCAGTACCAGGTCGGCCAATCCTAATCCATATGCGAGCCCCAGAGAACTACGCCCGAAAATTCTGATAAACAAATAAGCAATTCTTTTGCCCAGCCCGGTTTTAATAAAGCCACGGGCAATAAAAAAGGAAATCCCTATCAGCCATATTACTTTATCTCCAAAACTGCTCAGGGCCAGTGTAATCGACTTACCTGGATTTCCGGGTGCCAGTACACCGGTAAGGGCTACCAGCGCAATAGCTATCATAGACATGGTACCCATAGGTGCTGCCTTCAGGATAATCCCTACGATAGTAGCTAAAAAGATGGCGAGTAAATGCCAGGCTTCCGGCTTTACCCCTTCCGGCTCTGGAATAAACCAGATGATCAGGCCTATTGCCAGCGTAATGAGTAATGGGGCGTACTTGATTTCCTTCATATTATCGTATCATTTAGGGTGCAGGAACGTTTGTTGTTCGGTTATTTATGCTACAGCCGGCATTGTACCTGTGCCACAAAAAGATTGCTGCTCTTGGTTTTAGTGCCGGCTACACTGCGGTCATAATTATCCAGTTGCATACCTAATTGTATACGTCCGCCATAGTCCTTCAGAAAAGCCAGACTGATCATGGGCATCCAGGTTTGACGCACATTACCGTTATGATCTAAATCTTCATTAAAATATTCGTACCGTACAGAAAACTCAATAGACGTAAGCTTATGATAATTGATATTGTAGCGGATATTAGGCAAAAAATAGATGCCTCCCATTTGGTATCTACGGATAGGATCTGTCCGCAAACTATCCGGAAGGCCATAAAAAAAGCGGTGGTTAGTCCCTCTTTTATATTCTGTTTGTATTTGTATATCCCACTTATCAAACAATTTAATTGTACCAGCTACATCTAGCCCCGCTGCATACACCCCTCTTTTTTTCACACTTCCAAAGCCGCCGTTCAGTCCCACGGCAAAAGTTTCTTTAGGTCCCAGTTCCAGCCTTGCTGTAGCCAGTTTACCATTATCATCATCCGTTACCTGATTGCGGTTGTTTCCATTCACTACTGAAATAGCATAGCTAACCGGCAGCTTACCATTTTTAAATGTTCCAAACATGGAAGCTCCGATCTGAAAGCTTTGCCAGCCATTGCTGCCAAAAGAATAATATTGGTTGGAAAAATCCAGGGATTTAATAATGTCTACAGGATAAAGATCCTCCAGCCCAAAAGAAGGGCGAAACTGGCCAATTGTAAAGTTCAGTTTATCATTCCACCGGTAAGAAATAAATGCGTTCTCCAGCACTTTGCCTTTAGGGTCACCATTAAATTCGGCCAGGTTAATAAGTGTAGATGCCGAAAACCGGTCGCTGATCTGCGCTTTTACCTGCAAACGGGCCCGTCTGATACTAAAGCTATTACGTACTACCTCATCTGCAGCATTGGGATGATAAGTACCCGTTACATCTACATCTTGTGTAAAAGAAATGGTATATCGTGCCTGGAACACACCGGTAAGCGTTACTTTTTTAAAGAAAGAGGGTTTGGTGGTATCCTTCGTAAATAGTTCCTGAATATTTTTTTCCTGGGCTATTGCCTGCAGGCTGCACGAAATCCCAATCACTCCGGATAGTAACAGCGTATAGATATGCATGCAAGGTTATTTTTTGGTTTTACCGACTGCGCTTTCTGCGAAGTAACTGCTGTAAGCAGGAAGGCATTTGTGTTTTAACAAACAGGCCCTTAAAAAGGTTGCGGAAAACCGGAGTAATAACAAAAAGCCCTGGCAGAAATACTGCCAGGGCTTTAAAATCATAATATAAACGAGATTATTTTACAATTTTCAATTCATTAATGATGTTTTTAGCACCCCCCAATTTATCTATGCACCATAGTACATAGCGTACATCCACACAGATAGTACGGTTATAGTCTTTATCAAACTGGATCTTGTGGCTTAAGGCTTCATAGTTGCCATCAAACGCAAGACCTATCAGCTCACCATTTGCATTCAGTACAGGTGAACCTGAATTTCCGCCGGTAATATCATTGGTAGTGATAAAACATACTACCACATCATTCTTCCTGGCATCTTTATACGGCCCAAAGTCCTTTTTCTCATACAGGGCTGCATAATTTTCAGGCAGGTCAAACTCATAGTCGCCAGGCACATATTTTTCCATTACCCCTTTCATCGTACATACGTAATCAGCGTATATACCATCACGTGGTGAATATGGTTTTACCTGTCCATAAGAGAGGCGCATGCTGAAGTTGGCATCAGGATACCATTTTTTGTTGGGTTCCATTTCCAATAATCCTTTCTGATAGATTCTTCCCAGGTCACCATTTTTGATAGTAAACTGGTTGTAGAGCGGCATGTATTTACTTACATAATTTTTCACGAAAGCGCTGGCATAAGCAAAGGCAGGGTCATTCTGCAGGGTTACCGCATCCGGATTTTCCACAAAAGCCTTCCACTTAGCGTCATTCAGGATAATGGTATTTGCCATTACACCAGCGGCCCACAGGCGATAAGTATTTTCTTCATCCAGGCTGCCAAACTTGTTTTTAAATGCATCATAAAAACCAATAGGCTGCTGGTCCTTGGGAATATCGGTATAAAACATTCTGCAGGTCGCCGCCAGTATTTTCTGATCACTGGGCTTGTTCTCCCCTTCCATGAAGCTGGTACGTGCCTTATCAGCCGCCATTACCGCCTGGGTTATGGCATCTTTAGAGCCACCCGGCTGTACCAGCGCTTTTTCTACCCCTTGAAGACTGGCAGCAAAAGCAGCTAACGGAGAGCCGAAGATGCCTTCATTGATGTACTGGCGATGTTTGGCATAAGGGCTCCATTCTTTATAAATCTGCTCGTAGTCTTTAAAGATATTTTCATATTCCGGTTTACCTTGTGCCCATTTTTCGAAAGCAGCTTCTTCCTGTTTTTTCTGCTCCAGCACATGATGTTTCAGTAATTGCTTGGTTTCTCCGTCAAAGAATTTCCAATAGTTGGCAATCCCTGCATAGGAAGAAGCCAGGCTCAATTTCACAGCCGGATCTTTTTTCATTTGCTCAAACATGGCTTTCAACCTCACATCACGCAGGTTTACAATAGAAGGGTTTTCCACTTCAGTTTTCAACTTAACACCGAAAGAGCTCTCATAACGGTTGGTTCCACCGGGATAACCATAGATCATGGCATAATCGTTCTCCTTTACACCTTTTATGGAAATAGGCAGGAAGTGCTTAGGTTTTAAGGGCACATTATCGGCAGCATAAGCAGCTGGTTTGCCATTTTTATCCGTATACACCCTGAAAATGGAAAAATCACCGGTATGACGGGGCCATTCCCAGTTATCGGTATCTCCTCCAAATTTTCCGATGCTTTCAGGAGGCGTACCTACCAAACGGATATCTTTATAGCGTTCGTAAACAAACAGCAGGTATTGGTTGCCTTTGAACATCGGCATTACTTTCGCCTCATAGCCTGTACCTTCCATCGCTTTCGCAGCAATTTCGCCGGTTATTTGCTGCTGTTTCTGCAGCCGGTCCATACCTGATGTACCCTTCAATACTTCTTCCACCTGTTTGGTCACATCTTCCACCTTTACCAGGAATTGTACAGAAAGTTCCGGTGCTGGTATCTCCTGTTGCTTATTTAAAGCATAAAAACCGTTCTTAAGATAGTTGTGTTCTACCGTACTGGCAGAAGCAATAGCACCATAACCACAGTGATGGTTGGTAAATATCAACCCTTCATTGCTCACTATCTCACCGGTACATCCACCACCGAAAATAATGATCGCATCTTTCAGGGAAGCTTTGTTAATACTGTACAATTGTTCTTTGGAAAGTTTGAGACCTTTCTTCACCATGTCATTGTACACTTGCTGTCCTAATAAATAAGGCAGCCACATGCCCTCATCTGCTTTGGCCATTTTTACGGTAAGCAGTAAGAGCAAAATGAATACATTTTTCTTCATAATGTTCAGATTTTGCGTATTGGGCCCAAACCTACCTTTTTTTTTGATAACCACTTACGTAAATACGGGGAAAATACTTGAGCGGCCTCCCCGTATTAATTAAATATAAAATACATAAGGTCAATTATCTAAGTCAATTATTATTCCCAGCAAAAAATGGAATGTGATTTGCTTAACAGAAGACAACTACGCGGGAAAAACACCTATTACTGACTATTAAAAAAAACACCATGAAAAAAATGTTCTTACTGATGGCTGCTGCTTCCCTTTTATTTGCCTGCAACGAAAACACGGCGCAGAAAGAGAAGAAAGAAGAAGTGAAGGAAGGGGTAGAAAAAATTGGCGAAAATGTAAAAGAAACTGCCAATAGCGCCGGTGACTACCTTGCAGAACAAAAGAAAAAAGCGGAAGAGGATCTGTCTGACCGTATCACGAAAATTGACCAGAAAATAGAGGACCTGAAAAAGGATGGCTCTGAAAAAGGGAAAAAGGCCCGTAAAAAACTGGAAGAGCTAAAGGTCGAAATGAACAAAAAGCTGGACGACGTGAAGAACAGTAGTGAATCTGCATGGAATGATACCAAAAAGGGTGTGGATACGCTGCTGGACAAGTCTGATAAGGAATGGACTGAGCTCAAACAAAACTTTAAGAAGCTGTTTGAGTAAAATAAAAAATCATTTTGTTACCCTGCCGGCGGAGGCAAATGTTTACATTTAGCCATCATATGCCGGCAGGTTTTTAATATCTGATACTTTCCTATACTGATTTTTGTAATTTTACCGCGTTTAAAATATTGTTTTTGTTACTTTCTTACTATCAACATACATTCATAGAAGCTGGCTGCGATGAAGCCGGAAGGGGGTGTCTGGCCGGTCCGGTGTTTGCGGCTGCAGTGATATTACCCCGGGATTTTCATCATCCTTTGCTGAATGATTCCAAACAGCTCAAAGCCTCCCAAAGGGACGAATTGCGTTATATTGTGGAAAAAGAAGCCTTGTATTTTGCAGTGGCCAGCGTTGATAATGACGAAATTGACAAGATAAATATTTTAAAGGCTTCGTTCAAAGCCATGCACCTTGCCCTGGAAAAATTGCAGCAGCAACCGGAATTTATACTGGTAGACGGTAATCGTTTTTATGCCTATGGTAATATTCCGCATGCCTGTATCGTTAAAGGGGATGGTAAGTATGCATCTATTGCAGCGGCATCCATTCTTGCTAAAACATACCGGGATGAGTATATGCAGCAATTGCATGCACAATACCCCCATTTTGGCTGGAGTGTGAATAAAGGTTACCCAACTCAGCAACATCGGGATGCCATACGGGAGTTTGGTGATACCCCCTACCACAGGAAATCCTTCCGGTTATTACCGGATGACCAATTGGAACTGGAACTGTAGTACCCACAGCACCCCAGCACCGCAAATTACCACAATTCTTTACTGTAAACAGCCATAGTGGCTATGTTACGGATTAAAGTAATACTTATAACTATTGTTATTATTTTTGCCCAAGATAGGGAGTAGACTATGTTAAAGCAGACACAACAGCAAAAGCTATTACAAAAACTGTCACCTCAGCAGATTCAACTGATGAAACTGCTGCAGGTACCTACAGCTAATCTGGAAGAAAGAATCAAAGAAGAGCTGGAGGAAAACCCTGCCCTGGAATATGGAGAAGAGGCACATGAGGAAGACCTGACCAAAGATACTACAGAGGAATTTGAAAATTCTGGAGAAGACGAGTTTGAACCAGACGGGAGTGAAAACGAATATGATAATATCGATATATCTGAATATGTAAGTGAAGGGGATGATGACATAGCCGATTATAAGCTACGGGATGATAACTATCCTGATCCGGATGAGAGCAATAAAACCATTCCAATCCGGGTAGAAACCTCCTTTCATGAACACCTGCTCAGTCAGCTGGGCATGCTGGCACTGGATGATCATCAGCAAAGTGTGGCGGAACAGATTATCGGGAGTATTGATGACGATGGATACCTGCGCAGGGAAATCAGCGCTATCGTAGATGACCTCTCTTTTTCACAAAATATCAATACCAGTGAAGAGGAAATAAAAGGGCTGATCAAAAAGATTCAGGAATTTGACCCGCCCGGCGTTTGTTGCGCAGATCTCAAAGAATGCCTGCTGCTGCAATTAAAGCGTAAAACACAGGATGATGTAAGCGTGCAAAATGCATACAATATCCTTGAAAACTACTTTGAGGAGTTTACCAAGAAACATTACGAGAAAATTCAAAAGGCCCTCAATCTCTCAGACGAAGGCCTGAAGGAGTGCATTAACCAGATCATTAAATTAAATCCCAAGCCAGGTGGTAATTACGCTACGCTAAACAAAGCCGAGAGCTATGTACTACCGGATTTCTTTGTTTTTAATAATAATGGTAAACTGGAATTAACACTCAACTCCAAAAATGCACCTGATCTCCGTATTTCCGGAGGATATAAGGACATGCTGCGGGAATATGACAGAGGGGATAAAAAAGATAAACGCCAGAAAGAAGCCGTGCTGTTTATCAAACAAAAGATAGATGCCGCCAAATGGTTTATTGATGCTATTAAACAGCGCCAGCATACCCTGCTGTCTACCATGGAATCTATCATGAATTATCAGAAAGAGTTTTTCCTGACGGGCGATGAAACTACCATGAAGCCCATGATCCTGAAAGATATTGCTGATATCACCCAACTGGATATTTCTACGGTAAGCCGTGTAGCCAACAGTAAATATGTGCAAACGGAGTTTGGTACATTTAAACTGAAGTTTTTCTTCTCAGAATCCTTATCTACAGATAGCGGGGAAGAAGTGTCTACCAGGGAAGTGAAGAAAATATTATCCGATCTGATCGAAGGGGAAAATAAACGAAAACCACTGAGTGATGAGAACCTGACTAAAATGTTGCAGGATAAAGGGTATAATATTGCACGCCGTACCGTTGCCAAATACCGGGAGCAGCTGAATATACCTGTGGCCCGTTTACGTAAAGAATTATAAGCCCCATACAATACGGGATTACTATTATGCAAGAACAAGCTGTTTTAAATAAAGATGGTGCGCTGGAAATGGAACCCCGGTTTTCACCAGGTATGCGTGCGATAGCACAGGTGATCTCCTATGTGATGCATCCTTTGTTCATCCCTACTGTTATTACAATACTCCTGGTATATGCATTACCGGAATACTTTGTAACATTTAAACAGTTTAGTAAAAAGTTTCCCTACGATATGCTTTACTTCCGGGTAATCAGCATCAGTATCTTCTTTCCACTGTTAACTGTATTATTATCCAAGGCACTTGGATTCGTATCCTCCATTTATCTTAAAACCCAACGGGACCGCATCATTCCATATGTGGCCATCATTATATTTTATTTCTGGGCCTTTTACACTTTTCTGCGGGAAGGTGTAGCGCCTCCTTTCTTTAATGCCTTCTTCCTGGGGATATTCATCGCCATTATTATTGCATTTGTAAGTAATAATTTTGTGAAGATCAGCATGCATACCGTAGGTTGGGGAGGTGTTATCGGACTTTTACTGGCGCTCATGTGGGGTATGGACATCAATGTTACCTTTCCTTTAGTTATCACCTTTTTTGCCGCAGGCCTGGTAGCTGTTGCCCGGCTCGTATTAGCTGCTCATACCCCTGCAGAGGTTTACCTGGGTTTTATAGTGGGCATTCTTGCCCAGCTGGCCGCTTATGCGATGATTGGTTAATACCGGCGATTACCTAAAACAAAATGAGGAACCCTCTTGTCCGGCTTCCTCATTTATGATTAATTGTCATCCAGCCATGGCTGCTTGTAAAATTTGGGGTTTAAACCTGTTCCGCCAACCACACCACTCATTTTCTTCAGGTAACAACAGGATGCAAGGCCGTAGGGCAGGCTAACAAACAATGACTAACAAACAACCGGGATAACAAATCAATGAAGCGGGTTAACAACTACAACAACAAAATTTGACAATGCAAAAATGTTATATTTCCAGGTGATACTCAAGCGTATTTATACGCTTTTTCAAAATGGAGTATTAATACGCCCCCCTTTCTGAAAGCCCTCCCTCTTGTATCCCGACATTCTCAAGAGGCTACCATGGCCCTTTTATCTTTTTTTTATAAAAAATTGCCCCTTTTTTAAAAGAGGAGCTCGTTACGCATATCTACTGCGTAACAGTACCCCATCTTTGTAAAACCATCGCAGATACAGATAATTACTTACTAAAAGGAAAAACAGACGGGAGATGGTTTTTTACTAGAAATTTTAGTAAAAATAATAAAATGCTAATTTTTTTAGGAAAATACAAAATTAGATATTAACTTAGCACACCATTAAATTTGTAAAAAACACTTACTATATGTCTACAGCCAATGCAGAAAAACTGAAGGCCCTGCGCCTTACCATAGATAAGATTGATAAGGACTTTGGAAAAGGTTCTGTAATGATGATGGGTGAAAAAGCAGAGGCCCCAATGGAGGTCATTTCTACCGGTTCCCTGGGCCTGGATATTGCACTGGGCATAGGTGGTCTGCCTAAAGGCAGGGTAATAGAAATATATGGGCCTGAATCTTCCGGTAAAACTACTATTGCTATTCATACAATCGCAGAAGCACAGAAAAAAGGCGGTATCTGCGCCATTATAGATGCGGAGCACGCTTTTGACAGCAGTTACGCTAAAAGATTAGGCGTGGATGTTGACTCTCTGCTGATTTCACAGCCAGACCATGGCGAGCAGGCATTGGAAATTGCCGACCGCCTGATCCTTTCCGGCGCTGTAGACGTAGTAGTGGTGGATTCCGTAGCTGCCCTGGTACCTAAAGCAGAGCTGGAAGGTGAAATGGGAGAAAGTAAAATGGGATTACAGGCCCGCCTGATGTCCCAGGCACTCCGTAAGCTGACTGCCACTATTTCCAAAACCAACTGCTGCTGCATATTTATTAACCAGCTGCGTGAAAAGATAGGTGTAATGTTCGGCAATCCCGAAACTACTACCGGTGGTAATGCCCTGAAATTCTACGCTTCTGTACGTCTGGATATACGCCGTATGGCACAGATCAAGGATGGTGACGAAGCAATTGGTAACCGCGTAAAAATAAAAGTAGTTAAAAATAAAGTAGCGCCTCCCTTCCGCCAGGCTGAATTTGATATCGTTTACGGCCAAGGGGTTTCCAAAACAGGGGAAATCATCGATATGGGTGTAGAATATGGAATTGTTCAGAAAAGCGGTAGCTGGTTCAGCTATGATACCAACAAGCTGGGCCAGGGCCGGGATGCAGTAAAACAACTGCTCAACGATAACCCGGAATTAGCTGCCGAAATAGAAGGAAAGATAAAAGCAAAAATTGCCGAACAACAAGAGGCAAATCAATAATATTCTTACTATAAGTTAGTTTTAGTTTTAGTAAGCATTGGGTTAGTTAGTTACATCCCTGCTCATTTCTGGGCGGGGATTTTTTTTGAGTACCTTTGCCCATGCAAACGGTAGAACGTAACAAGAAACTTTTATCCAATTTAGGAATCTCCGCATGGAATAACATGCAGGAATTAGCACATGCCACTATCCCCTCCCATAAGGATGTTGTGCTTTTAGCCCCAACAGGCTCGGGTAAAACACTGGGATTCCTGGTCCCGGTACTCAACAACCTGCAACCCAATAACTCCCAGGTACAATGCCTGATACTGGTACCCTCAAGAGAACTGGCCCTTCAGATAGAACAGGTCTGGAAAAAAATGAGCACCGGCTTTAAGGTAAGCAGCTTTTATGGGGGTCATTCCATGCCTACAGAAATTCAAAGCCTGAGTACCCCTCCTGCCCTGCTTATTGGAACTCCCGGCAGAATCGCAGATCACATCAGCCGCAATACTTTCTCCACAGCAGACATACATACCCTGGTACTGGATGAGTTTGACAAATCACTGGCGCTGGGCTTTGAAGAAGAGATGTCTTACATTACAGATGCTTTAAAGCAGGTCAGCAAACGGATACTGGTTTCTGCTACAGCTGCCATTGAAATCCCGGCATTTACCGGTATAACAGCCCCTAAGGTGCTTGATTTCATCAGCGAACAGCAGACAACTAATGCCCTACAGTTAAAACTGGTCATCTCCGAGGAAAAGGATAAAATAGACACGCTGTTTCAACTGCTTTGCTCCCTGGGTGGAGAAGCTGCAATTATATTCTGCAATCATCGCGAAGCTGTGGAACGTACCAGCCAGTTGCTACAGGAAAAGGGAATAGACAGTGCTTTTTTTCATGGGGGAATGGAGCAAATGGACCGCGAGCTCACACTTACACGCTTCAGAAACGGTAGCGTCACTTTCCTGGTTGCGACTGACCTGGCAGCACGCGGATTGGATATTCCTGAAATGAAGCACGTAATACACTATCATATGTCGCCTTCCCTGGAAGAGTTTACCCACAGGAATGGTCGTACTGCCCGTATGCTTGCTACTGGTACTGCTTACCTCATTCTGCATAAGGAGGAGCCTTTGCCTGAGTATCTAAGTGAGACACCGGCTTTACTGGAATTACCTGCTAAAAGCTCCCTGCCACCTGCTACTGTATGGACAACACTTTACATCAGCGGAGGCAAAAAAGATAAGATCAATAAAGTAGATATCGTAGGGTTCTTCTCCAAAATAGGCAAACTGGAGAAAGGAGATCTCGGCATGATAGAAGTAAAAGACTTTGTTTCTTTTGCAGCAGTAAAGAAAAAGAAAGTACGGGAATTACTGGCGAACGTAAGAGAACAAAAAATGAAGGGTAAAAAATATAGAATCGCCGTAGCTAAATAATGCCCGGCTACCCAGCTAAAAGTATACTTAACAAAAGCGCCGTTTCACTCATGTGAAACGGCGCTTTATATAGTGCTGTTATCTTACTACTATGCTTCTACTTTCATTGACTTAGACATTTTTCTACGCTCATCCTCATCCAATATGGTTTTACGCATACGTATGTGATTTGGCGTTACTTCAATACACTCATCATGTTGGATGTATTCCATACATTCTTCCAGTGTCATCAGTATTTTAGGAGCAATGCTGGTAGCAGCATCACTTCCGCTGGCACGCATGTTAGTCAGCTTCTTACCTTCATTGGCATTTACCACCAGATCTCCCGGTTTATTATTTTCACCAATGATCATACCTCTGTATACATCTTCTCCCGGATCAACAAAGAAAGAGCCTCTGTCTTGTAATTTATCCAGAGAATAACCGGTAGTACTACCTGCTTCTTTAGCAATCAATACACCATTGTTACGCCCAGGGATCGCTCCTTTCCAGGCTTTGTAATCGTTAAACCGGTGGGCCATTACCGCTTCACCAGCAGTAGCCGTCAGCATTTGTGTACGCAAACCGATCAAACCACGGGAAGGTATTTCGAATTCCAGGTGCTGCATTTCACCTTTCGTTTCCATGATCAGCATCTCACCTTTACGGCGGGTAACCAGATCAATTACTTTACTGGCAAATTCCTGTGGAACATCTACTACCAGTGTTTCATATGGTTCGCATTTTTTACCATCTACCAGCTTGGTAATTACCTGTGGTTGCCCTACGGTTAATTCGTATCCTTCACGACGCATGGTTTCAATCAATACACCTAAGTGCAGGATACCACGGCCATATACCATGAAGCTATCTGCGTTATCAGAATCCAGTACACGCAGTGCCAGGTTCTTCTCAGTTTCCTTCATTAAACGATCACGCAGGTGACGGGAAGTTACAAACTTACCATCCTTACCATAAAATGGAGAGTTATTAATACTGAACTGCATGTTCATAGTAGGCTCATCCACGCTGATCACTGGTAATGCTTCCGGATTTTCTGCATCAGAAATAGTATCACCAATGTTAAAATCTTCCAGACCTACTACTGCACAAATATCACCAGCTAATACTTCAGTTACTCTTCTTTTCCCTAAGGCTTCAAATATGTATAATTCCTTAACACGTTGTCTTTTAACAACCCCGTCTGCCTGCATCAATGCAATGGGCTGGTTTTCTTTAATACTACCACGGGTGATTTTACCTACTGCGATACGACCCAGGAAAGAAGAATAATCCAGAGAAGTGATTTGCATTTGCAAAGTACCTTCCGCAATTTTAGGCTCAGGTACATATTCCAGAATACCATCCATTAATGGGCTGATATCTTCTGTTTGGGTCAATGAACTATTAAACCAGCCATTTTTACCAGAACCGTAAAAAGTAGGGAAGTTTAATTGTTCTTCGGTGGCATCCAAGTTAAAGAACAGTTCAAATACTGCATCATGTACTTCGTCCGGACGGCAGTTAGGCTTATCCACCTTATTGATAACCACAATTGGTTTCAGGTTCAGTTGCAATGCTTTTTGCAGTACAAAACGGGTTTGTGGCATAGGCCCTTCAAAAGCATCTACCAGCAAAATAACCCCATCAGCCATTTTCAATACTCTTTCCACTTCACCACCAAAGTCGGCGTGACCTGGGGTATCAATCACATTGATCTTGGTACCTTTATATTCAACAGACGCGTTTTTACTAAATATAGTGATCCCACGTTCTCTTTCCAGATCATTACTATCCATGATCAGGTCCTGAGTCTCCTGGTTAGCCCGGAAAATGTTGCCTTGATGCAAAATCTTATCCACCAAAGTAGTCTTACCATGGTCTACGTGTGCAATAATTGCGATATTACGAATATTCATATATTTTATTATTTAGCTGCCAGATGGTTATGTTTAAGTGAAAAGCAGCTACAAAAACGAGGCGCAAAGGTACGAAAAACAGACGAGACTGAAGGGCCCTGACTTTAAATAAATGTAATCATTTGGTCAGATGATAAAATTGGTGTATGACGTGCTGAAAATCAATATGTTGAATAATAATTCCGGCTTATATTTCTTTTTTCAAATGATCATCAATCAGTTATTAAGGCATTCCCTTCTGGTAATAATCCCTGAAAACGGTGGTACTTTTCACAGCTTTAATCCTTTATCCAGCTAAAACAAAGGTAATCCTACTTTCGCAAAAGCTACTCATTCTGAATGCATTAGGATTCGATTTAAAAAGGAAAGCGCCGGATCAGATAGTATGCTATTGATATGGTTACGCTATGGCCGAAGCATGGTTGAGCTATAGTAAAGGCATAGTAAAAGCGTTCCAAAGGCATAATTACACTATGGCCGAAGCATGGTTGAGCTATAGTAAAGGCATAGTAAAAGCGTTCTAAGAGTATCAATAAGCCTATTTTAAAGCATTCGCTGCATTAGGCTAAAAGCTGGCAATAACTGCTATTTCTGCTTCATCAGTTGCAGAATGTAATTAAAAGCACTTTGGTTGGCAGGGTTATTCAGCGCATTGGCAATATCCAGCTTTTCGCGGGAGGTAAGATGCCAGCTTAAAGCAGCGGCTTTATCCTGCTGTTGGGGTACATATTGAAAAATAACCCGGTGGAATTTATTGGGGAAATGCCCTTCCATGTAATTCACCAGCCCATCCTGGTCAAAATCCTGCATGGCGCTCCAGTGCTGCTGCATGGTGAACAGCGGCTCAAAAATCAGGTCACTGAGGTTTTTTGTTTTTTTAATCGGCTGCATTTCATTTTTCCGGGTATCCCGTACCTGCAGGTACAGCACTCCTTTGGTATTTTCATTGATCCAATCCCGGAACGTGTACAAAAACCGGAGCGTCGTTTGTTGTCCAAAATTATCCCGGATGCCCGCATCCATTACGTCTATGATAGGGTTACTGGGCAAAAATGCATTGGGTAATACATAAGGAAAGGTAGCGCACATGCGGATAGCGCTGGTAATCCTCAGGTCCATGGCCCCCTGGGCTGCAAAATACTGGGCAAAGTCCACCCCGTCAATATCTCTGCCCTGACGGGTGGGATACTGGTACTGCGGACTACACAAATAACTTACGGGTTGGGGAGACATCACCAACATTCGCCCGTCGGCATTGATAGTGGCATTCCATATCAGCATCGGTATAGCTGCTGTTTCTTCCGGCTCCTTATAATCTTTGAGGGTTTTATCCAGCACAAAAGCTGTATTGTTGTTCAGCTGCATTTCAAAGGCATATCCCCTGTCTTTGGCATAGTGATTATCCCCAATATGAAAACTGCGGAAAGGAGTAATAAAATCATTAACTGCCATAGCAGAAAAAACAGAATTCAACAGATCCCTGGAAATCCTTTCTGCATAAATACTGTCTGTCAGCTGAACCGCCTTTCCCTGCAACTGTTCATAATACAACTCCCGAAAATAACTGGCCCCCATCATTCCTCCGGAGGCCCCGGTCATCAGTACTGTTTGTCGCATCAAGGTATCTTTCAGCATACTGTTCAGCCTTTGCAGCACATTTACGCTCCAGGTAGCCGACCGGCTGCCACCGCCACTGAAATTCATCACAACAAAATAGGGTTTTTCACCTGCAGGAAATTTGGCTCTCCATTTTTCCAGCACCTTCAAAGTATGTTGCTTATCTGCCTCATACTTTTCATCTGTAAAAAAACGCTGTAAGGCATCCGCACTATATTCCGGGCGTTCTTTCTTATCCCGGTAATTAAGCCCGTAAGCTTTATTCCGGTTGTCCACCCAATCATGCTCTACCATCCAGTTTAGCCCAAACAGCATCACCAATAAGGTGGGTATGGCCCAGGTTTGCAATACATAAGCATAAGCACCTGCTACACCTATCAGAAAGGCAAAAAACACCAGCACACTCGCACCTGCCGGTATCCTGAACACATTATAGTCCATGAGATAGGCCAGTATTACCAGAAAAACAAGTGCACATCCGATTGTAATGATTGCTGCGAAGTGATGTTGTTTTAAGATGCTGTCCAGGTAGTGTTTGTTATAATGGTCTACGTTTCTGGCCCGGCGGATCTTCCAGGGCGTGTTAAAATAGTTATGTACCGGGAGTGCATTTTCGTCGGGTTCCTGGCTGGGCTTCAGTACCAGTTTTAAAAAATTACGGGGATTGCCAAACTTTTTCTCCAGCCGGCGGCCAATATTTTTATCTGCATTAAAAAAGTAAAAGAAGGAGAAGAAAATGATGAATAAAACCCCGCAAATATACCCTTCTGCCAGCAGCAGTATTTCCGGCAGAGTACTCAATTGTTCATACCGTTGGTACTCCCATCCGCGAAAGATCAAACAGATGATAAAGGCCAGCGGAATAATTGAATTATTTAAACAATACTTGAAAAAGGGCTGGGAAGTAGTAGCCAGAAACTTAAACCTGCCGGTATGCAGAATGAAAGTGGTAATATGCCAGCTCATGATAAAAACACCAGTAGCCAGGCCTAATATAGTAGTACTATAGAAATTAACCTGTCCCAGATATTCCGGTGCAAGAAACAAGGCATCCCCCCCAAATACTTTTGCAAATCCCCCGTTGATCGTCCCGAACAATATTGCCCAGAAGATCAACAAAACCTGGTATTTGCGAAAATGCAACAGCAGGAGTTGTATAGGGAAAGAATAGTAAATTTTTACTAGTAGTAATTTCACCTTTTTCGTAAGCTAATTCCGATAAACTTACGCAAAATTTTGCGATGAAGCCTCAACTTCACCGGGAACTTCCTTACTGCAAACTTTATATATTGTATTAAACTGCTTTAATAGAAGTACCTCTGCTCAGGAATTGTGTCCATACCAAAGCCAATAATAAAAGCATTCCTACAAACTGGTGCAGGATGGCATAGCTGATTGGGATTTTTACCTGGCTGCCTAAAATAGTCAATACCCCTAAAAGCACCTGAAGTAATACCAGCAGTAAGGGTAAATAACGCATTTTGTGTAATAAGCTATAGGAAGGCGTTTGTCCGGCTTTCCACCACCAGATAGCTACAAGTATAGTGATCAGGTAGGCAAGTCCGCGATGGAGAAACTGAATAGTGATCTGATTATGTGTTATATCGGCCAGCAAGCCGCCCTGGGCAAACATCCCTGTGGGCCACCACATACCATTAATATCCGGCCAGGTGCTAGCAGCCAGTGCTGCATGCAATCCTGCCATAAAAGCACCGTAGACCAGCTGTATGGTCAGCAGGGCTAACAGCCAGGTATTTAATTTTTTCAGCGTTTCCACCGGCAGAATCTCCTTGACAGGCACTGATAACTTTAAAGCAAACCACAGCACATAACATAATAATGCCAGAGCGGCGATAAAATGAATGGCCAGCCGGATATGACTTACATACAAATTCTCTTCATTCAGCCCGCTTTTTACCATGATCCAGCCTATTGCTCCCTGTAATCCACCCAACACAAATAGAATCACCATAGGGTTTACCATGGTACGGTCTATTTTCTTCTTAATGATAAAGTAAATGAACGGTACAATGAAAACAATCCCCATCAAACGGGCCCAATCACGATGCAACCACTCCCAGAAATAGATGAATTTGAAATCCGATAGCGTAAAATGACTGTTAACATACTGGAACTGGGCTATTTCCTTGTATTTGTCGAAAGCGGCCTGCCAGGCCTGCTCATTCATGGGTGGGAAAGCGCCCAATATTGGTTTCCATTCAGTAATAGATAATCCACTGCCAGTTAAGCGGGTAAGACCACCTAATAATACCTGTATCACTATCATGCCCACGCCAATATATAACCAGATGGCTACGGCGCGGTTATTTTTTACTGTAACTGCTTCCATAAACGTTGCAAACTTAGGACAGAAAAATTGATAATTCGCAATTAACACGGAGGTAATATTCTCTTAACCCTGAGGATGGACCTTTGCCTTGAAAATTAAACGGCACCATTGTATTAGCTAATACTGCCCTACAAGTTTAAAAGATCAACATTAAAAATAATGTCATGAAACACATGCGTATTGTTTTAGCACCCAAAGCAGTAATGGTTTTAATAGTTACTATCCTGATAAATACTTTTCAAGTACATGCTCAGGAAAACGTATTTGCCTCCAGCACACCCAGGATATCAAAAGAAGACCCTAAGACCGCTGCGGCAACATTAAAAATGCAGTTAATGCATTTGGAAAAGGATTCCCTGCTTTTCAGATTACTGATAGAAAATCCAGCCGGCGAAAAGCTGATGCTGTATATAAAAGATAACAACAGCAATGTACTGCTGCGTGAAACGCTGCCCACTACTTCAAGATATGAAGCACGCTACAATCTCCAGTCACTGGAAGATGGTGCTTACACTTTTGAGATCAGAAACGGGAAAAATAAAGTAGCAGAAAAAGCGGTGGATATCAAAACAGAAACCCAGGTAAACCGCAGCGTTTCTTTAGATTAACGTCTTTCGTTTTTTAATATTCAAGTTAACTGTTAAGTCAGGGGAGCTCTCTCTTCTGACTTTATTTTTTTACAATCGCATCATAGACTGCTTCCATCATCCTGCCACGTATATTCAGGGTAGACAGTTTCGTGTTAGCTCCTCCGTTAGGGCTTACCCGGTTGCTCAGAAATATAAACACCAGATTAGACTGAGGGTCTGCCCATACACAGGTACCTGTAAATCCGGTATGCCCAAATGTATCAGCAGAGGCACTCTTGCAGGGATATGCATCGAGCCGGTTCTGAACGCCCTTTTCAGGTTTATCAAATCCTAACCCTCGGCGGCTGATTTTGCTATTGTAGGCGGTAAACAGCTTAACCGTTTCCGGCTTGATATATTGTACGCCATCATAGCTGCCCTTGTTCAATAACATTTGCATAATGATAGCCAGGTCATGTGCATTGGAAAAAAGTCCGGCATGGCCGGCTACACCACCAAACATGGCCGCACCGGGGTCATGTACATCGCCATGGATCCATTGCATACGGAAAATACGTTCATACTCCGTGGGGGCCAGCAGTTGTAACGGGATATGTTCCCTTGGCCGAAACATGGTGGTAGTAAGCCCTAATGGTTCATAAAAGGTATCTCTTACATATTCTTCCAGCTTTTTGCCAGAAAGCGCTTCCACTATTTTTCCCAGAAACATAAAATCCAGGTCACTGTATACATATCCCTGACGGGTATTCAGCTTACTATCCAGCACCCTTTTCCATATCGTGTCCGGATATCCGTTACTGATATATAAATGATCTGCTACCCGTAATTCATGCTGTTCATCCATTTCCGGACGATACCAGGCAGAGTCCGGATAACCTGCGGCATTGATGGTTTCCTTATAAAAAGGTATCCAGGCTACTAATCCGGCCTGGTGTAATAAAACATTACGGATAGTTAACCCCGCTTTGTTAGACCCTTTTACAAAAGGTAAATAATCACCCAGGGTAGCATCCAGCTTAATTCTTCCTTCATCATACAAGCGCATGATGGATAAAGTAGTAGCACATATCTTGGTTACTGAAGCGAGATCATACACCGTTTGCGGTGTTACCGGCACCTTTTTATCATAATCATAATACCCAAAACATTTGTTGTAAATCACTTTCCCATCTTTCATGGCCAGCACTTCACAACCCGGAGCGGCGCCTTTGGATATCATGATTTCCGCAATGGGGTCAATCTTATCCAGCATCGCGCTATTTACACCCGCATCTTCCGGTACTACCTGTGGCAAGGTGGCACTTTCCGGCAGCTCATAGGTGATCCCTGTTCCGGAAGGCAACCCTTCACATACCGTAACCGGCAATTTCCCCTGGGGTGCTATTTTACCAAACAGGATCTCCGCCGCTACTTTCTGGGTAGTACTATCATCTTCATATGCAGCGATGATAGCAGGCCCTTCACAGAAGTATTTAATTGCGTAAGGATTTCCAAAAACAACAGTAGCCGAAGGTATTTCCTGTTGTAGTTGACGGATCAGCAGCTTTTGTGCCATTGAAATACCAAACCCATTGGCTGGGCGGCGGCTGTAATTATGAAGACTGATGATCACGGCTTTATAATCCCGATGTAAGCGGGATACCATCGGAGCTACCTGGCTCACTGGCTGACCGGAAGAAAAAACGTAGGTATCTGTACCGGGTTTTATCTTTTTCACTTCACTCAGAAAAGCATTACCTGCATCTGCCCCTACTGCTATAACAGCCACCTTTTGCTGCACCATAGCTGGCGAGAAAGGCACGATCTTATTATCATTCTTTACCAGGGTTATTGCAGCTTCTGCCAGTTTCCTGCGCAGGGAGTCTGTCTGCGCATTCAGGTCCTTTTCCAGATTACGGGTGTCTATAGGCTGTAATTGCCCAAGGCCCAGATTGTACTTTGCCCGCAATACTTTTTTCACTCTTTCATCTACCTCTTCCTGGCTGATCAATCCTTTTTTAATACCCCTTTTGATAGCAGCAACACTACCAGCAGAAGTAGATGGCAGGATCATCAGGTCATTACCTGCCAGCAGGGATTGCAGGGATTCCTCCCCTTTTGTATAATATTTGGCAATCCCTTTCATTTCCAACGCATCTGTAATCACCAGGCCCTTAAAGCCCATTTCTTCCTTGAGCAATTTGGTTACTGCTTTACGGGAAATAGAAGTAGGTGTATTAGGTTTATTATCAATAGCAGGGATGAATAAATGAGCCACCATTATGGAGCCTACGCCGGCTTCAATAGCCTGGCGGAAAGGATATAACTCCAGCGCCTCCAGCTGGGCACGGGTTTTACGGATAGAGGGCAGGTCAAAATGCGAATCCACATCGGTATCCCCATGTCCGGGAAAGTGTTTGGCACAGGCCATCACGCCGGCTTCCTGCATACCTTTAATAGTAGCCACCCCCATTCGAGCCACCTGGTACTTGTTTTCTCCAAAGGAACGGTCATTAATCACCGGATTATCCGGATTATTATTCACGTCCATATCCGGTGCAAAATCAATCTGTATCCCGATACGTTTGCATTGTTCTGCCATCACCCGGCCTGCTTCATAAGCCAGTGTACTATCCTGGATAGCTCCTATTAACAGGTTGCGTGGCAAGCTGATCACACTATCCAATCGCATGCCCAGCCCCCATTCGCCATCAATTCCCACCAATAGTGGCACCTTTGAGATGGACTGGTAATAATTGGTAAGATTAGCCTGACGTACCGGTCCTCCCTGGAAGAAGATCACCCCTCCTACCTTATTATCATTAATATCTTTTATTACAGCATTAATATGGTCTCTGCCCAGGTTGGAATGCGCCCGTATCATGATCAGTTGCGCAATACGTTCATCTGGCGTAAGTGATTGAAAAACACTGTCGGCCCACCGGTCGGCAGCTCCTTGCTGGGGAGTTGCTATCAGTGTTTTAACCTTTTGCCCTTTTTTCTTGTTGTTAACGGTAGGCGGGAGCCGGAAGGCAGTGCCTGTGATTAACAAACCCGTTAGCCCTAATGCCAGTAGTTGCTTCATCATTCCATAAACTTACAAAGTTTTGCGCATTAAAGCACCAGTCTGGCACACATAAGCACCTTTGACAATCAACTAATTACTAATATTAATAATATAATTTTGATATCCTCAAAACTTCCTGGCAAAATTCATGGGCCGTTTTAATAAAATTTGATATTTTTGGCGAAATACTTAAAATATATTTACTATTTTGGCGAAATCTTTTAGATTATTTAATCAATAGTAATTTCACTTACCAATACATTCAATTGTTTGTTATATTTGCAAACTTGCGAGTAAAGTAGATTTTAATTAAACATGGTCAATCTCATTTTATTTGGCCCTCCCGGTAGTGGCAAGGGTACACAAAGCGCTAACATTATTGAAAAGTACGGGTTGCTTCATTTGTCTACCGGCGATTTGCTGCGTAACGAAATTGAAGCCCGGAAACCACTGGGTCTGGAAGCTAAAAAATTCATGGACCAGGGACAGTTAGTGCCGGATGAAGTTGTGATAGGAATGATCAGCTCAAAGCTGGATGAAAATCAGGATGCGAGAGGATTTATTTTTGATGGATTCCCCCGTACTACTGCGCAGGCAGAAGCGCTGGATAAATTGCTGGCTTTAAAGAAAACTTCTATTTCACAGGTTTTATCACTGGAAGTACCGGAAGATGAATTGATCAAACGTCTGTTAAACCGTGGTCTTACCTCCGGCCGTAGTGACGATGCCAGTGAAGAACTGGTAAAAGCACGTATTGTGGAGTACCATAATAAAACAGCTCCTGTAGCAGATCATTACGCCAAGTTTGGCAAATTCAAGAAGATCAAAGGTGATGGTACTGTAGAAAGTACGTTTGAATTGCTGAGTAAAGAGATTGATGAGCTGGTGAGCGAGCGCGTATAATACTTCATTTAACAACATTACATATAACGCAAAGATTGTAAGTAGGAGATTAGTACCACTGCTTTGTACTAATTCGCCAAACTTCACGATCTTTGCGTTTTGTTTTAAATCCCGGCAACGGGCAAAACGTGTGGCTTTATTCTAAAGCATAAATTTAAACCTGGTGGAAAGAGGCAATTTTGTTGATTATATCCGAATTTTTTGCAGATCCGGTAAAGGCGGAGCTGGTAGTATGCACTTTATGCGTACCAAATTCAACGCACAGGCCGGGCCTGACGGTGGAGACGGTGGCCGTGGAGGACATATCATTCTGAGGGGCAACGCTCAGTTATGGACCCTGCTGCACCTGCGCTGGTACAAAAATGTACATGCCAAAGACGGACAAAATGGTAGCGGAAGCCATTGCACCGGTGCTTTTGGTGAGGATGTGATCATTGAAGTGCCACTGGGCACCATTGCCAGAAATGAAGAAACCGGGGAAGTAGAAGCAGAAATATTACATGATGGGCAGGAACTCATCTGGCTGCCCGGTGGACAGGGAGGCCGCGGAAACAGCTATTTCAGATCCCCTACCAACCAAACCCCGGAATATGCCCAGCCAGGCATGCCAGGTATAGAAGGCTGGCGAATACTGGAACTTAAAGTATTGGCTGATGTAGGCCTCGTAGGATTCCCCAACGCCGGAAAATCGACGCTACTTTCTACCCTCACGGCTGCCAAACCCAAAATAGCGGACTATGCCTTTACCACACTTACCCCCAACCTGGGTATCGTAGAGTACAGGGGAGATAAATCTTTTTGTATTGCCGACTTACCAGGTATTATCGAAGGGGCTCATGAAGGGAAAGGTCTTGGCCACCGGTTTTTGCGGCACATTGAAAGAAATGCCGTATTATTATTCTTAATTCCTGCTGATAGCCCTGATCACCGAAAAGAATTCGAGATCCTGATAAATGAACTGGAGCAGTATAATCCTGAACTATTAGACAAACAATTCCTGCTGGCCATCAGTAAGAGTGATATGCTGGATGATGAACTGAAAACGGCTATTGCAAAGGAACTGCCTGACAATGTACCGGTTGTATTCATTTCATCTGTGATACAGCAGGGGCTGGTAGAATTAAAAGACATGCTTTGGGAAGCACTAAACAACAACAACAATAGAGTAATAAGCACAGCAGAATAGTTATTGCAATAGCTTTATTGTAACACTGATCGCTGAATTTTTTATCCCTAATACAACCCTCAAACTATGAAAGTAATGTTTTGCTGCACAGCGCTGTTGCTGATGCTGTTTGCATGTCGGGAACAACCCACGCATAAACAAAAAGCAATTATGCAGGTGGATACTATGCAATTTTCAGCATCAGAAGATAGTATAATAGCAGTTCATCCTACTGAAATAGACACTACTATACAGGATAGTCTGGCTACCACCCAGAAGTAATAATTCAATACGGCGGCTACTTACTGTTCAATAGATATGTTATCGCCTTTTCCAGCACCTCATCCCTTTCCTGCTTTATGCCTTCCAGGGTTGGTTTGACATACATATCCACTCCTACGCCTTTTCGCTGGTGCTGGCGGCCGCTTGCCTCCAATATACCAATACTGGAAATTAATACCCCGCTTATTCCACCAGGCATTTCAAATGAAATAGCATTTCCATTTGCACCTGCAGTCTGGCTGCCGATAGTTACTACTCCTGGATACTGCTGAAACATTAAACACATCGATTCTGCCTGGCTTTGGGTTTCTTCATTACATAATATCACTATTTTCCCCTTGTAATGATCACGGTTTTCTGTATCTCCTATCTGAATTGGCAGATACTTAAACGTTCCTGGAAATGTCAGGTCAGGGATAGCAGCCAGATAGGCTGTAACTGCTCCGGAGAATAGCTTATTAGCCAGCAGTCCTGCAGTTTGTTGAGGATAAGCACGGCAATCAAATATAATGGCTGCTTTATGCCATTGCTGTTGCATGACGCTATCCACCTGTCCTTGTTCCAATGTACCAACATTGATATAACCAATATTAGTATCTGCACGTTGTACCTGTTGTGTTGCCTTCGTCACATTACTCATCCAATAGTCCGGATAAAATGTCCACCACTGCTCGTCGCTTATACATTTCATCTGTTCCGTCAAGACATGGATACCACGTCTGATTGTTACTGTTACAACACTATCTGTATAACAGGAGAGTCTTTCAGCCACCATTCTATTCAGCGATGCCTCGTTAGAATAAGCATAGTACCTGGCAAACAATTGCTTTTTTTGTACAACCGGCTCCTGGCCAATTTTCAGTATTACATCTCCCGGATATAATTTTATTGGAGGGTGGCTGCTGTCTGCAAATACCTTCTTTATTACAAATTCCTCTCCTACACTTCCTACCACAATGGGAAGCCGGTAGGTACCAAGAAATTTACTGATAAACACAGGTGTATTTAACATTACCTGGGCATGCGTATCCTGAACACGTGCATTACATTGCATGAATGCCATTTCATATTCCAATGGATGCTTCGCTGCCAAAAACATCGGAATAGCTGTAATCAATGCGTCATTCCAATCTTTATCCTGCAAATGCTTATAAGGGCTGAAATAATTATAAATATTCCAATAGCGGAATAATGCCAGCAAGCGGTGATTGGTATCCGGTAAAGTATCGCCATATGGCGCTTCATGGATGGTATAGAGCAATGCAGTAGCATCGTTATAATAAACATAAGGATTCCGGTGCTGGTTCCGGTTGGCCTTTATAAAATTAAGTCTGGTAATAAGTTGCTTCGTAAAACAGGGCGCCTGCATCCACTTAAAATCCAGGTTAAGCCGGGCACTGTCTGGCAACGCAGTTGCTGAAATACAGGTATCACATTTTTCCACCGGGCTTAATTCCTTTAACCAGTTTTCATAAAACTCATGTAACTCCAGGAGATTGTTTATCCTGTTTATAGTAATTAACTTGTGAATTAATACGCTGTCCCAGTCAAGGCGGGAAGTTGAAATAGCTGGATGATAGTATTTCAAAAAGCCCCATACCTGGCAGAGAGAGGCCAGCTTAGTGGATGCTGTCAGACGCTTTCCCTGACTCATTGTAATACCAGGCAATAAAAATAAATACAGAAAAAGCAGGAGGCGAAAAGAACGGCCTTTCATTTGCTGGTACTCGTTGAACTGATGAATGATAGTTTTCTAAAATAATAACCGGTGTCAAACTTTGAGCATTATGCCGAGAAGGAATCATCCCATCACTTCCCACTACTCAGCTACTTCAATTTCAATACTACTACCGCTTCAATTTCAGCATCGGTTTTTGTATCCCATACCTTAAAATGCCATTCACTTTCATCTCCTTTCAATCGTTCGTTCTCCAGGTTTATTGACATGCTTAATCTGCTCTGTGCATCTGCTGGAGTAATGCCCTCTTTCATCCTGGCAAAAAGATTTTTTGTTTTGTGTTTTAACTTACCATCTTTTCCGTAGATACTGATACGTGCCCCGGGGAATACTTTTCCATCCTTCACGGTAAATCCTTTTAAGCCTACGAAATCAATTCCTATCTGCCCGCCCAATTTCACCTCATTGTTTTGCACACGGCCTGCCGCAGAAGTAATAAAGGCAGCATCTGCTGTAAGTCCGGCAGCAATAATCTTCATACCCGGTGTTACATTTTTTGCTACTTCAAATGGCATGTCAGCCGTGATCTCCCCATCCTGTTTCTTATCCCAGATACGTATATGTATGCTATACTTCCCTCCTGCTACAATCTGCGGTGTGCCCGGAACAAAAGAAGCACTCAAGGTTTGCGCATCTATTGGAGATACCCCCTCTTTAGAAGTATGGGCTAACAGGTCTGTATTTGCAGATACTTCTTCCCCTTGCTCATTGGTTACTACCAGGCTTATGCCAGGATATACCCTCCCGCTTTCTTCTTTAAATCCTTTAACATCAAAAAACTGCAGACTTATTTTCTCACCCTGTTTTATAATGGCTTTTTGCAGGGGTTCATTATTCACAGATAATACATAGGTATTATAACTTAACCCGGTGTTGGCAATACTTAAATTGGTGCGCGGATCTTTTTTTACGCCTGTATTAAACTTGCAGCCCGACAAAATAAATATCCCCAGTATAAGCGAAAGCAGTTTCCTTTTCATGTAACGTATTATTTAAGCTGCTGATTGTGATCAATACCCCGATAACCTGCTGCTTTTATCTTCCTGTTTATTGAATACCGGTTTAAGCACCCTATAGCGTACTTAATAACCTTATCAAATTAAGAAAATTTATGCAGATCGCGGGATACAGGGAAATTTGCGCAATTAAGCATCCTTCCCCGGATCAAAAAGCATGGCAGTACATAAACAGTTTTTATGCCCTTTTGCCGTTAGTATAGGATAGTTTATGCAGCTTTTACAGCCCTCCCAGAAACGGGCATCCTGTGTAATCTCCCCATAAGTAACCGGTTCAAAACCCAACCGGGAATTTAACTTCATAACGGCCAGGCCGGTAGTAATGCCAAATATTTTTGCTGCAGGATACAACAAGCGGCTCAGCTCAAATATTTTTTGTTTGATAATAGCAGCTATGCCCAATCCCCGGAAGGAGGGTGCTACTATCAATCCACTATTTGATACAAACTTGCCCTGCCCCCAGGCTTCTATGTAAGAAAATCCTGCCCATATCCCTTGTTGGGTAAATGCAATGACGGCTTTACCCTGCAATATTTTTTCACGGATTGCGCCTGGGCTCCGCTTTGAAATCCCCGTGCCCCTTGCTTTGGCGGAAGCCTCCATTTCTGCTACAATAGGTAATGCAAACTCGGCATCCTCCGCAGTGGCGATGCGGACGACTATATCTGGCGATTCCATTCATATTCATTTAACGGGCCACCAACATTCAGTTGATGCTGTATATACAGATTGTAAAGAGATGCAGGTATCAGCGAATATATTGTAATGCGGGTTACCCGGTTTTTAATAGGGAATGCTGAAAGTGCTGGAAGGAAAATACGGGTAATGGCCCCTTTTACAATGCTATTCCCTCTTTCGTATAATTTACCTGCCAGCTCCAGGCATTTACCAACCGCACTATAATTATTATCGCGCAACTGGCAGCTTGTATAATCTGTAAAACAGGTCACTGTTTCATAAATATGAAACACTGCCGGAAATTGATGTAAAGCTCTCCTGAGTTCAGGTATCGTATCTTCTATAAATGCAGGTACTTCATATTGATTGATCATGTTCATGCTATTTAATTATGTTGCAGATATTTTATCAGCAGTTGTATAACTAAGGCGATACTAACTACCGTCACTAATGCATAATACATTCCCTTACTTCGGGAGGCATTTGTGTTTTGCTCTTTTTGCATAGTCATCTGGTTTCACCTGGTATGCCAAATCCTGTTCCATCTCCGGATTCCAAAGCCTTCAAATCCATGCAACACAATACCACAAAGCCTTTAAGTAATAAAGACATATATGCGCTACTGTTTGCCCCACTTCCTGTACCCTTCCGTTTTTGCATGGTGATTACAGAAATGGAGCAGGGACAAAAACCACATATAAAAAACTGCTCTGCATTTGCAGTAAAATGTATTAAATTCATACTTCCACTTGTCACTAAAATCCTTTTATGATATCTACTTCGCTGCTTCAGCCTTCAGCCTGGTATCATCAGATGCAAGCGGAAAAGCCCGTATATTTTGATGATCGCTATCAGCTTATTTTTGGCGCAGCAGGAGCCTGGCAGGTATTCCGCTATGCGGATGTCCAAAGAGTATTGCAGGATTTTACCTGTTTCTCAAACAACTACAAACCTGAAGACCCTAACAGCAACGTAGGCAGTAGCCTGAACCGTATAGATCCACCACTCCACCGGCAACTAAGAGCACTCGTTTCCAAAGCATTTGCTCCCAGTATTCTTTCCGGTCTGGAAACCTGGATGCATCATCAGTGTAAAACACTGCTGGAGCCCTGGCTCAATAACGGCGGGATAGATTTTGTTCATCATTTTGCCATGCCCTTATCTGTTCGTGTCATTGCCAGGCTATTAGGGGTGCCTGAACCGGATCATACATTGGTAGATGAATGGGCCAAAATAATCGTTAGCAATCCGGCAGAAACCGGTGGAATGGCAGATTACCGTCGGGTGCAACAGGAAATGGTCACCTTCTTTGGTGCCATGCTGGAAGAGAGAAAAAAACAGCCCCAACAGGATTTAATGACCCACCTGCTACATGCAGAAGTAGATGGAGAAAGACTGAGCACCAAAGATGTGATAGCTACCTGTAAAACTATCCTTCTGGCAGGATACGAAACCACGGTGGCCCTGCTGACCAATACGATGTACATCTTGGCAGCGGAACAACCTCAGTTACAAATACATTTGGCAAAGCATACAGCAGATATTCCTCTGGTGATTAATGAGGTGCTACGCTATCGTCCCAGCCTGCTGAGTATGTACCGTATAGCTACCTGTGATATAGAGCTGGGTGGACAGCAAATAAAAAAAGGAGATCTTGTAAATGCCTGGATTGCATCTGCCAACAGAGACCCTGCCGTTTTTCAGGATCCGGACGTCTTTGATTTCCGGCGCAACAACCTTACGCAAATCCTGTCATTCGGATATGGCATCCATTATTGCCTCGGAGCAGGCTTAAGTAAAATGGAAACAAGAATTGCATTCGAAACACTTTTTCAACTAGCAAAAGGCTTTAAAATAAAACCAGGTACCTCATTGTCATTGAATAGCAGCGTGATTGTTTCGAGTTTCAAAAACCTCCCTGTTATCTTTCATAAGTGTTAAGTTTTATCAGCACTATTAAAACCTATGTATCATGTCATTAAACACACAAACCTTACCGAGGTTGTACTATCCGTTCGAGGATCTTATCAGTCCCTATGCAGCACAGCTGGAAGCTGAAACTAAAAAATGGATTTACAATGACTATGCCTTTCTGCCGGAGGAGATCAAACAAAAGTATGACCACACCAATGCAGGCTACCTCATGGCGCGGTTTTATCCCCTGGCTACCTTTGAGCAACTAATTCCTCTTGCAAGGTTTTCTTTATGGGGCCTTACATTTGACGATTATTATGAACACCAGAACAGCCAGCAGATACGGCTACTGCGCAAACGGGTCATGGCTATTCTGCAGGGAGCTGCCCCTCTGCCGTCAGAAAACGACCTGTTCCCCCAGCTGGCTACCATGCGGGATGAACTCAGCAAACTGATGCCTCCCAACTGGATGGCCAGGTTTACTATCAGCATGGATAAATACATCGAAGGAATGGAGCTCGAAGCACCTTATAAGGCAACATTGCAATTTCCTTCGCTGCAGGAATATATGGCTATCCGTGAAAAATCAGTAGATGTATACCCGCTGATAGACTTTGTAGAACTGGTTACTACGCATGCATTGCCGGATGAGGTCGTACATCACCCCATCATGCAAAAAATAGCTGCGCTTACCTGCAGAATGATTGCCTGGTGTAATGATTACTTTTCTGTCCAAAAGGAACAAGGCAGAGACATTATGAATATTATTCTGGTAGCACAGCATGAATACAACCTGAGCCTGGAAGAGGCCTATGCGGCTGCCGTACATATTCATGAACAGGATCTGGAAGCTTATCTTCAGCTTACAGCTGCTTTACCCGATTTTGGCAATTATAATGAACAGGTACAACAATTCATTTACTATAATGGACTAATGATCCAGGGGCATAAAAGCTGGTATGAGATAGATACCCGCAGGTATGGTAAGGGAGGACATCCGGAGGCAGACCGGTTCAGATAATTTTTGTTTATAAAGCCCGCTGTTCGTCTATACTGCGGCTCAAAGCTTCGTGCAACAGTTTTAAACGGACCGGCTTTACAAGATAGGTATGTGCACCGGCTGTCAACATTTCATCCCGTGCTTCATTAAAAGGATCTCCGGAAGCTATAATCACTGGTATATGCTTGAGACGGGGATCCTTTTTTATCTCTTCTAATAATGCTTTACCACTCATATTACCAGGTAAACCATTGTCCAGTATTACTGCATCCGGCATGGCTGCATGAACCAGCTTCAACCCGTCTTCCCCGTTTTCTGCCAACAATGGTTGCTTAATGCCAATGCCTGCCAAAAAGGTCGTCAACATAAGCTGATTTTGCTTATCATCTTCTACAATCAGCACTTTAAGATGACTGCAATCATTTAATACGGCCTGCTCTTTATGTCCTGATGGCCCTTCAGCATCTCTTTTTACTAATGGAAATACTACCTCAAAAGTGCTCCCCTTACCTTCCTCACTGATAAGGGCAATATTTCCCCCTAATAAATACGTCAACCGCTTGGTAATAGGCAGCCCCAACCCTGTACCTCTGAAAAGTGGGTTATTTTCTGATACAAAGGGTTCAAAAATCAGGGGCCTCTTTTCAGCCGGAATACCTTCTCCCTGATCGCTCACCTGCAATTTCCAGGAAGTATCATCTGCAGATAGCTGTAAAATAATGCTGGTATGAGGGGCTGTAAATTTAATGGCATTCATCACCAGGTTATTGACAATCTGCGTCAGCTTTGTTTTGTCCGTTATCACCTCTGGCAACATGCTATTATCAATCTGCAGCACAATTTTTGCGTCCTTTACATTGGCCAGGTATTGGTGAATCCCTACAATATTGCTGATCCAGTTCCGTATCTGTAAGGTAGACATTTCCACCTCGTCCAGCTTTCCGGCCTCTATCTTCGACAACTCCATAATATTGTTAATCACCTGCACTACCTGATCACATGCCGCAAACTGATGCTCAATGATGCGTTTGTAATTAACAATTGGATCCTCTGGCCGGGCTTCCATTAATAACTGGCTGATTCCAAAGATGCTGTTCAGCGGATTGCGTATTTCATGGCTGCTTTCCCGGATAAAAATGCTTTTGGATAAATTAGCGTTTTGTAGCCTTTTGCGATACCTGTCACTATATTTTACATAATAGGTAATGACCATAATATTCAGGCATAGAACCCCTCCAATAGCAAGGCAATGGAATAAAAACTGGGAGTCCGGATTCACTGCAATAGGCTTCACAATACCGTAATATGCATTCGCCTCCAGCACAATAAGCGAAACAGAGCTAATGATGATACTGATCATCCGTAATAACCAGGATTTAAAAATCAGCATGGAAGCACTCACCAGAAACAAAATCACTAACTCCTGTTCTCCCATCATTCCCAGGGTAATTCCGAAGTAAACCACCGCAACATGGTGTGCCAATAAAAATCCTATAGCAGCTAACAGATGCTTTTTACGATAGTTTAAATAGATAATGCCGGAAAAATAAAGCCCCTCCAGCACAGCAGGTATCAATACTGATATAGCGCCGGAGAAAAGGAAAAACAAACAACCCACAGTAGTTGAAAGTACAGCTGTAGCAAGGCTTAAGGCATTCAATATATTTACACGTCTCCGGTCATCTTCTGCCAGCCCTTCAGTTCCCAATTTTATTACTGCATTTATCCAGTAAACGGGGTTCATCACAACTCGTTTAAATGCTATCATCGTTGGCACACAAATTATACATTATTATCAACAGAGATAATTATTCCCAGGGATCATCATATGTTAAATATTCAATAGGTAAGCCTGGGGAATGAATCGTCTAAGCTGAAGATAATGATAAATATAATCAATTAATACGTACGGAATTTCAATGGATAAGGTTTTGAAAATAAGGCATTCCACCTGTACGCAAGATAAAATGGTGACAATATTAAATACCTGTTATTAAAAGTGTTATGCCGGAAAAACCAGGAGCATTATATACAGGCACATCCGGATGGAGCTAAAAAGACGATACGATCCAGGGGTAAAGAAGCCAATGGATGAGCCGGGCTTTTATGCCCCGGTCTATACTATTATGGTTAAATGCAGAAACATTTCAGAAGTTGATAAGCCCTTAAGCTGCAGCTGCTTCAGCGGTATGTTTTGTATTTACACTACCTCCCTTTTTCTTCTTGCGGATCCTGTTAAGCCACATAATAACCCCCGTTACCGGAAAAGTAACGCCTAACAAACACGTAATGAAAGCAATTATTTTGGAAGGCATCCCAAAAACCGAACCGGTATGTATAGGCTTGAAAGAAGATCTTACCCGTTGCCCCAGGTTCCTTTCCCCAAAAGTCTGGGACCTGAGTACTGCTCCGCTATACTGATCCAGGTAATAACTGGTTGTAGCGGCTTCATGACCTGCATCGGCGGGGAGCAAGGTTACCATGAATGCGGCCGCGGTATCTTTTGGGGCCATCAGCGCATAATAAACGGCACCTGGTGCCTTACTTTGTACCTGCTGCAGGGCTGCATCATAAGTAATGGCCTGCTTTCCTGCTTCCACTACAGACTCCGGTGGCTTAGGCGCCTGCATAGGTGAGTTGGTAACAGTGTAAATCCCCTTGTTGAACCACTCAAATGACCAGGCCAATCCTGTAAACGAAAATATAAAGAGGAAAATAGCGGCGTAAAATCCAAGTACAATATGCAGGTCATGGTTCAGCCGTTTCCAGCCTCCATCCCATTTCAGTTTCAACCGCTGCATTAATATATTACGGGTTTTGGGCCACCACAGGATAATGCCGGTAAGAATAATAAACAGGAATATCAAGGTGCAAACCCCAACTACCATCTTGCCTATATCTCCGCCCAATAACCAGCGATGCAGTGAGAACATGGTAAAGTACCATGTTTTCTGATAGCTGTAAAATTCAATGATTTTACCCGTATAAGGATTTACATAGGCCTGTTTTCCGCCTCCGCGGCTCTCCTTCTTTCCTGCGCCACCCTTTTCTCCCCCTTTTTCCGGAGCAGCTGCCTGTGCTCCGCCTGCTTTCGCCTTGTCCTTATCTACTGTTTCTCCCTGTATTGCCTTGTTATCTTTCTTCGCTTCGGTTGCAGGGGCGTTATCTTTGCCTTTTGCCTCTCCGGAAGCGCCTTTACCACCTTTCTTCCCTTCTTCCATCGTTACCAACAGGGAACGGGAAGGATCTGCAAATACCTGAATACGGGAAACCTTTGCCCCTGGTACCTGCTCCTTTAAGGAAGCCACTACTTTATCCAGCGGCATGGCTGTACCCACCGGTGTAACATAGTACCGGTCGTGGTTAAACATCTCCTGCATCTCCTTTTCAAATACCAATACGGCACCTGTAAAACAGGTAATCATTAACACTAACCCTGATACTAAACTCAAATACAGGTGAATACGCCTAAAAAAAACTTTCATAAGTACTGTTTATCGCTCCCTTTTGCGGAACGCAAAGGACCTCTTTTTTCTCCCATTTCATTTACGAAAAAGGGAAAAGTTCTTACGCAAAGCGGAAAAACTTTTCCCTGATAGTTATATAAATACTTAAAAACAGAATCAACCAATCCTCTTTGTGGTATATTAAATACTACATTAACCCTCCCAGCATACCACCGGCTGCATTTTTCATCTCTGCTTCCCAGGCGCTTTCAGCTCCTTTCAAAGCGCGGTTCAATGCCGTAATCAACAGATCTTCCATTTCTTCTTTATGTTCCGGAGTACACAATTCAGGTGCAATGTCCACACTTTTCACCTCCCGGTTGCCGGTAACCGTCACTTTTACGCGACCTTCTCCCGCTTCTCCGTCGATAGTAATTTGTGACAACCGGACTTTACCTTCCTTCATTTTCTGTTGCGCTTCCTGCAACTTGCCAAATATATTCCCAAACATAATAGTGTGTTTTTTAGGCGGCAAAGATATAGGTTTATGCTAAACTGTCTGTTATCCTACCCCTATCCCCTACAATACCTGACAGACAAACCTAACAATTCCGTATCTTGACTGCCTATAATTTATATGACGGGATGATTGAAACTAAAGTTTGTATAATCGGTGCCGGCCCAGGTGGTGCCACTGCTGCACTCCAACTGGCCTATATGGGCATTCCCTGTGTAATCGTAGATAAAGCTGTTTTTCCGCGGGATAAAGTATGCGGAGATGGCCTGAGCGGCAAAGTCCTTACCGTACTTGAACGTATTGATAAAGGGATTGCAGAGAGATTACAAAAAGCTACTTTTAAAGCGGATAGCTGGGGAGTTTCTTTTATAGCTCCCAACCGGATGGGACTAAATGTTCCGTATAAACCCGATTATGAGAAAAACAAAGACGATCCCCGTGGGTTTGTATGCAAACGTATTGATTTTGATAACTTCCTCGTAGAAGAACTGAAGCGCTGCCCGCAGATTCAACTATTTGAAGGGGTAGGCATCAACAATTATGAGCTACAGGAAGACGGCTACCTCCTTTCAGATAACACCGGAGAATT
Source organism: Chitinophaga sp. H8 (assembly GCF_040567655.1). Lineage (NCBI taxonomy): Bacteria > Pseudomonadati > Bacteroidota > Chitinophagia > Chitinophagales > Chitinophagaceae > Chitinophaga > Chitinophaga defluvii. The sequence continues at coordinate 816,969 of NZ_JBEXAC010000002.1, forward strand.
TAAAATAAAAACTCAGCTGGTCATTGCGGCCAATGGGGCACATTCCGGTTTTACCAAAGAGGTGGCCAAAATACATATGGAACCGGAGCATTTTGTGGCGGGTATCAGAGCCTACTACAAAAATGTAAAAGACCTGCATCCGGATAATTTTATAGAGCTGCATTTTCTGAAAAATATGTTGCCGGGCTACATTTGGATCTTCCCCCTGCCTGGTGGAGAAGCCAATGTAGGAGTGGGCATGCTCAGCGAATCCGCCCGCGATAAAAAGGTAAACCTTAAAAAAATGATGCTGGAAACACTGCAAAGTGATCCTATCATGAAAGAAAGGTTTAAAGACGCCACCCTCAATGGCACAATAGACGGATATGGTCTTCCCCTGGGTAGCAAGAAAAGAAAGCTCCACGGCCCCCGGTATATGCTAGTGGGCGATGCTGCCTACCTGATTGATCCTTTTACGGGTGAAGGTATTGGTAATGCGCTGTACTCCGGCCGTATGGCTGCACAACAAGCAGCATTATCTATTGCTGCCAACGACTTTTCTGAAACTGCATTAGCTGCGTATGACGTGAATATATACCGGGTACTTGGGCCAGAGCTCCAGGTAAGTACCAAGCTACAGAAGCTGATTAAATACCCCTGGTTGTTTAACATGCTTATGAAAATGGGTAGCCGCAATAAGCAGCTGCAGGACCTCATGTCATGCATGTTTCATGAAGTAGATCTCCGTAAAAAACTAGGACAGCCTACGTTTTATCTCAAACTATTATTTAACAGATAGTATTAATTTACGCTTGCTTTCTATAGCACCCATAGCACGATACATACATCAAAAACTAACAGCCATTGAAACGGTATACTGCTATTTTCTTTTCATGCGTACTGATCGTCATCACTATGACTGGTAAGGCACAAGAAGCACACTATAAAAACAATACTGCCGGGCAATTGGAACTTACCCTTCCGGGCGCAGCCCATTTGGCAGAGCTACCACTCAAATGTATGCAGCAAGAGTTTCCCTATAAAACAGGGATTACTTTTTCGGATAGCTCCCTCGTCAAAAATCCAAGGGAATACCACCCTGCATTTTATGGTTGTTATGACTGGCATAGCAGCGTACATGGGCACTGGATGCTGGTTCGCCTGCTTAAGTCATTCCCCGGTATACCACAAGCGGCACTCATTCGCACCAAACTCAGCGAAAACCTCACGGCCGACAATATCCGGGTGGAGGAAAGGATTTATCTTAATAAAGAGAATAAAGGCTTTGAGCGTATTTATGGCTGGAGCTGGTTGCTGCAATTACAACGGGAGCTACTTACCTGGAAAGACCCGCTTGGCACTACGCTGAGCGAGCACGTTCAACCACTGGCCAGCAGGTTCTCTGCTGCCTATATTAGTTTTCTGGGCAAGCTCGTATATCCGATCCGGGTAGGCGAACATACCAACCTGGCATTTGGATTATCGCTGGCATGGGACTACGCCATTACAGCCAGAGATATCCCTCTGCAAAACGCCATCCGGGAGGCTGCCATGCGTTTTTATGCGGGAGACAAAAATTGTCCTGTTGCCTGGGAACCTGGTGGCTACGATTTTCTCTCTCCTTGCCTGGAAGAAGCCGACCTGATGTGGCGGGTAATGCCTCCAGCCCAATACCAGTCCTGGATCCAACAGTTTTTACCCGGATTGTTTACTGCTCATATTACCGGCTTTTCGATTGCGCAGGTAAAAGACCGCACAGATGGCAAGCTGGTACATCTGGATGGACTTAACCTAAGCCGTGCCTGGTGCCTCTATGGTATAGCCCGGCACGCCGGCAAAAACCAGGTAGCTATACGCCAACTGGCTAACCAACACCTGGAAGCGGCGCTGCCCCATGTGGCTAGTGGTGACTATGCGGGTGAACACTGGCTGGCCTCTTTTGCAGTATATGCACTGACCACAGAAATGAAATAGCTACCGATCCTAAAAAGAGATTGCAATAGCATACGCTTATACCTAAATTTGTTTGAACCTATAATTTTGACCGCTACATGCGCCCATACTCCCTTACCTATATATGCTGCCAGCTATTATTGCTGCTCGCCCTGCTGCCATTACGAGGCAATGCGCAGGGAAAGAACTTTAAAACCGGACCTGCTCCTGCCTGGCTGGCTCCATATACTCCCGACCTCAATAAAAAACCAAATGATAAAGATATCAGTGATGGTTATTTCCTACTGCTATATGAAGAACAACAGCAGGCTGAACTGAAAAGCAGCTATCACCATACCATCCGGCAAATAGTATCAGAAGCGGGAATCCAAAATGGCTCAGAGATCTCTGTGGACTATGATCCTTCCTACCAGCAACTCGTTTTCCACCAGGTAATCGTTCGCCGAAATGGTAAAATCATTAATAAACTAAATCCTGCAAGGTTTGAGTTTTTACAACAGGAGCAAGACCTTTCCCGGTTTATCTATAGTGGTACCTTTACTGCCTATCTGATCCTGGAAGATGTGAGAAAAGACGATCAGATCGAATATGCATTTTCACTTACCGGCCGCAATCCCATCTTTGAAGATAAATACTTCAATAATTTCTATTTCGTTACTTACCAGCCTATTGTTAATTATTATAAAAACCTGATTGCCGGCCCGCACCGTAACATTCATTTCAAAACATTTAATGGTGCCCGGATGCCCGAACAAAAAGCCCTGAACGGATTAAACCTATATGAATGGAATATTAAAGACCTGGAAGAAATGGAAGAGGAAGACTCGCAAACCCCTTCCTGGTACAATAACTATCCCTATGTACAGGCCAGTGAATATACCGGATGGAAAGAGATCGCCGACTGGGCAAGGCAAATAAACAAACATACACCTCCCGGCAATGGTATTAAAACGAAAGTAGCAGCACTGAAAAAAGAAGCGGGCAACGATAAGGAAATATACCTGCAAAATGCGGTGCGGTTTGTGCAGGATGATATCCGCTATATGGGTATCGAAATGGGAGAAAATTCCCATCGTCCTAATAGTCCGGAGAAAATACTAAGCCAGCGCTTTGGTGACTGTAAGGATAAATCACTCCTGTTATGTACCCTGCTCCAGGCCGATAGCATCAATGCCAGCATGGCTTACGTCAATACTTACAGCAAAAGAAAGGTGGCCGAAAAACTGCCCAGTCCTTATGCTTTTAACCATGCTATCGTATATGTTACCTTAAATGGTAAGCATTACTGGATAGATCCTACGGTGTCGTATCAACGGGGAGGCCTGAAAAATTTCAGCCAGCCGGCCTACCAGCTGGCACTCGTCATTACCGATACCACTACTACCCTTACCCCGGCCAATCCTGTATCCACCGGCAGTATCAAAATACTGGAAAGATTAGACTTTCCACGCAGGTTCGATTATCCCGCTACCCTGGCTGTAACTAGCACCTATACCGGGAAATTTGCAGACAATACCCGTTATGACTTTGCTACTTCCAGCGGAAAAGACAAAGAAGCGGCTTTTCAGAAGTACTATAAAAGTATTTATGGAGAAGTAACCACTACCGATGCTATTACCTTACAGGATTCTACCAATAGCAATAAAATAGTGGTGCTGGAAAACTACGAGATCAGTAATCCCTGGAAAAGAGATAGTATCAACAAAGGCACCTTTACAGCTAAAGCTGTTGCCCAGGCACTGGTAAGTGAAATTGCTTTTATCACAGATACTAAGCGAAAATCACCCATATTGCTCAAATACCCGGAAGACCTGGATTATACCATTGAGGTTATACTGCCATCCGACTGGGCCAACTCATCAGATGCACTCCACATTAAAAATGAATACTACCAGTTTGACTATACCCAACGGGTGGCAGGACGTAGTTTATTCATGCACTATCAGTACAAAACATTCAACGATCATATACCGGTAGATTTTATCCCGCAATATGTAAAAGATGTAACGGCTATTGACCAGCTAACTGCCCAGCAATTTAGCTGGACACAGGAAGGCACAAGTACTCCTGTAGCGAGCAATAAAGGTATTAACTGGCTCGTGGTAGCCATGGCTTTGCTATTTACGGCCTTCTTTACTTACCTGGCTTGGAAATATTACCAACGTTCCGTGCTCCCGGTAAAATATCCGGTAAATAGTATCCCAATTGGTGGTTGGCTCATCCTCCTTGCTATCGGGGTAACCTTTACCCCTTTTACGATGATGAAAGACTTGCTGGACACGGAAACGTTTTCCAACAGCCTCTGGGAACAGCTGGCTAACCGCAAAGACCTGGGCAACATCTCTGTGCTCCAGCTTTTTCTTGTTGCGGAAATAATAGCCAACACCTTTTTGATCGTATATTCCATACTACTGGTCGTGCTCTTTTACAACCGGAGGGATATCTTCCCCTTTAGTCTGGCAACTTTTTGTTTTGCTGTGCTGGTGATCAACGTAGCAGATGTACACCTCACAGCTCATCTGTTCAAAACGCCACTTAGTCCAAACCTGCCCTACTTTATTATACGACAGCTGGTATATATGCTGGTGTGGGTACCTTATCTGTTAAAATCAGACCGGGCTAAGTCTACGTTCACGATTCCGCATCACTCTCAGCAGGAAGAGGAGCATAAACAGCTATATTAATTATTTACGGGTGGAAAATTATATGGCATCCATCCTGGCAGAGTAGCTACTGCGGAGGCAGCTTCTTTACTGATGGGGATGCCCCATTTCTCAAAGAAAGGTACCAGGTTTCTGCCGGTAATCCTGGAAAACTGCTGCGCCCACAGATCACGTTTTTTCTCGTCTGTGCTGGCATAACGTCCATCAGGAAACTGTGCTGCCAGCTGCTGGTATTCCCGGAAAAATGTTTTAAAGGATTCCCATCCAAATGCTTCCTGCAACTGGCGGAACATAATCAATCCCAAAAAGGGATCTTCTTTCCAAGTATCATAATTGGCGCCGGCAGAAAAATAGTTTTGCATTTTCTGCTGCGTAACTTCATTGGAGATTCCGGTATGCGCATTATCTCGTCCACCCAGCAACCTGTCAAACATATACAGGGAAAAGAAATTACAGCTTACTTCTGTGGTGCCTCCAAAAACCCAATCCAGGTTCTGCATGTTGTGACCTATTTCATGGAAGAAACCCCAATTGGCACCACCTTTACTCGGCACAAGCAGCTTTTCCGGATTAGCAATCACATCAGCCGAAACCATCCCAACAGAAGGAGAATGGTGGATCATCACCGGATAACCACTGTGCATAAATCCGCCGCCGATATGCTCATCAATCACCATCCGCTGCGGACGGTAAAAGGGTTGTGGTATTTGCGCCAGCTCCATCTCTCCTCCAATGATCGTATGCCACATCTTCATTACCCTGGCTGGTTGTTTAAGCTGCTGTAATATGCTATCGGGCAGGGTGAGTATAACGTTGTCTGTTACCAGCTCTCCCCAGGGGGCCTTATTATCTTTCAATTGCGCAGCCCATTCCTCATCTGTGGTTTTCCCTGCTTCATAGTATAAAGACGGCACTCCGCCATCTATTATAATTTCACCATCCCAGGAAGCAGATTTAGGCGAAGCAGTAATGTAAATCAATCCGCCAAATGGAGAAGCTACCTTAGTGGTTGTTTGCCTTAACCTGCTCTCCTTTACGATCAGTGGCATACGCCGCCAATCTTCTTGGGCTGCCATCCACACACCCAGATTATCCGAATGAGCCCCTATCTGTACATTAATTTTCTTGTCGGCTAATGCTGCCGGAATAGTGATCTCAATGCATTTGCCCGGGGGAGCATACAAACCGGTACTATAAACATTATCTGACCAGGAACCGGAATACCCTAGCCGGGATACTATTGGCACCAGGGCTTCCCGGATCTGCTGATGCTGGATATGCACTGCTTTGCGGATATACCTGGCGTCCGGTTTTACATTGCCCGGAAAAAAGTCGGCCGAAGGATGCGCGGTGATCATTTTACAGTCACCTGCTTGCTGCCAGCGCTCACTCCATTTCAGGATACTGGCACGTTGGGCTTTTTCCGTAACCCGTAAAGGATGTTGTGGGTTGATAATAATCGTTGCTGCAGTTTGCTTTTCCTGCGCCCCGGCTATCATAGCGGGCAACAGCAACGCAAGGGTTAATCGGGCGTAATTATACATAACAAAGGAATGAGTCAGGTTGATAAAAGGTAAGGTAGGGGCTGACCAAAAAGGTTCGCGAAGGCGCTGAGAATTGCATAAACGCGCTTTTGTCTCCATCACCTACCCGAGAGGAGGTACCCTTTTTAGTCAGCCCCAAAGCAGATCAAATAGTTTCAGAATCGAATATAACTACCTTCTCCCACAGATGCTGGCAGTTCTTAACAAATGCTTTATGCACAGGATGTTCCTGGTAAATATCATGTCCTGCTTTGTCTTTAAATACAGTGAGCTCACAATAACTGTAGCTTCTGTCAATTACCGGACGATCTGTATCTGCCGGTTTGCCCAGATTAAATACAATCAGGCTCTCTATAGTGCCCAGTGAGTTTACACCATCCTCAAATAGTTTGATATCTTCGGCAGACAAGCCGGGCTTCAGGTAAAAATTAACGACGTGTACAAATTTTTTGTCAGTGGCCTGGTACATATACTTTTATTTTGCGAATGGTAAGTTAATAGTTTAGCCGTGAAAAGTGAAATTTAGCCCTGTTGCATCACATACTTCCGGACGTTATAAACATTGACCACATATACCAGTAATAAAATAAGCAGGGCACCGGCAAATGTACCTATTCCCGGCAGGAAGGATACCTGCATCTGGTGTGCAGCTAACGCAGTGGCAGCCCACCATTGCAATACCGTTACCAACACCAGGGAGATAATCCCTATTACAATATATAAGGGAATAAATTGTCTTAATAAATACCGCTTTAGCTGGTCCGGCGCGGTGCCTAAGGTAACGAGTAGCTGTATTTCCCGCTTGCAGGAAGCTATCACCAACTGTATAAACATACTGAATACCAACAGGGCAAACAACAACAGTATCAACCCGAAAAATCCTACTACAGAAACGATCGTTTGTACAATCAGTTTTGTTTTGCTGTATTTGATCTTATCCTGATTGGTGGTATATCCATGATCATCCAGGAACTTTACCAGGGCGGGGTTGGCGGGGTCCTTGGTTTTAATGATCACCCGGGAAGGAGAGGCCGCTACGCCACTGCCAAACTTTTCATTGGCCCATTGCATAAACGTTTCCGGAACAAGGAAGGAGGAAATACGATCCGAAAAACCTACGATCCTGCCGGTAAATTCCTGTGTCATCAACCCCTTTGAGATAGTGATCTTCATCGGCAATGCCTTTACCGTTTCCTGCGATAGCTGTGGTAAGTCCTGACTCAATGCAAAACCAAAATTATACAGGTTTAAGAAGTCGTTAGGCAGGATAATAGGAATAATACCATCTCCAACACTCCACTTCCAGTCGTCATTTTTTATATCAATGAACTCATTGGATACAGACTCAAAAAACATATCGGTATAGAAATGCAGATCACCGGGAGCAGCAGCGGTTACTTTAAACTGGTTGGAGGTAATAAATCCAAATGCCTGTACAAAGTCCTGCTGTTTAATGGCCGCGATCTCTTCCGGAGTAAACATGCTTTTATCCGTTTGCCCCATCATCGCATTGGTAATCTTTTTATTGAGCACCAGGAAGTCCGCACTTTCATTCTGATTTTGCTGGCTATGTAACAGCTGGTCAAAATTGGTATGGGTTTGTATCGCAATCAGGATGAGGAGCATCGCAATGCCCAGGCCTACGGATGCCATCAGGAACCGGCTTTTGCCCACACCTGTTTGTATAATCTTTTTAAGTAGCTGAAAAAAAGGTTTCATGGGTAACACGTTAAAGTTGATAATGCGCATCATAATCAAAATGATGGTCATTATCCAGGTCTGTTAAAATAAAGCCGGCATTCCTCGCCTTGCATTCAGCTGCTATGAGTGCTGCTGCCCGTTGCGTATTATCCTCATCCAGATGGCTGAAAGGCTCATCCATGAACAACCATTCAAAAGGCTGTACCAGTGCACGGATGATAGCAATACGCTGCCGTTCTCCATACGAAAGGGTTTTACCGCTTTGCTGCAGGATATGGGTTACATTCAGCTGAGCAGCCATCTTCTGCACCTTTTCAGCACTGCAAAAAGGAGTGCTGTTCATGACCCTTTTCAGTTCAATATTTTCCAGTGCGGTGAGCTGTTCAAACAGGCGCAGGTCCTGGAAAATCACACTTACCTGCTGCTGGCGGATCTGTGCAATGCTGTTCTTATTATAATCCGTCCATGGCTTACCGTCTATCAGTACAGATCCTGTATAATCATAGCGTATATGATAGAGGTAATGCACCAGCGTGGTTTTGCCGGTACCGGAAGGTGCCTTGATCTTTATAAAACTGCCCGGCGTAAATGTTACATGCTTATTCCAAATGCCGGAATCCCGTTGCAATAGCTTATCGCGTAAAGGAACAGGTACCAGTTGTTGTAGCTCAATTTGCATATACTGGCATTTTCATGAAAGGGTTAAATATAAATAAAAAAGCTGTTCCGGCAGGTACCGGAACAGCTTCCTTAACGTTATTATGCAATTAGCTTAGTGCGCATCTACTGTAGTAGCTGCAGCAGAATCAACTACTGTAGCTTCCCCTGCTTCCTTCGCTTCTTTTTCCTTAAAGTATTTAGCCGCTTCAGTACCCAGGTTGATCAACTGTACCAGACTGTTTTCAGTTTGGTTCTTAAAGTTGATCACCACCTCTGATTCCTGTGTTTTACCATTAAAGGTATGGGCTACAGCTGTCAGGTCTTTCAACAGGCTTTTAGCTTTCAGCATTAATGGTTTACCATCTTCAGGCACTTCATTTTCAGGAATGCTGGTAGCCAGTTTTTCAAAGTTCACATATGCACCCAGTGCATTGCCTTTGATCTTGCTTTCTATGCCGTTTTCCAGCTTGATTTTGCCGGTACCTGCCATATATTGCACCAGTAAAGCAGTGTCAGAAGCTGCTGTTACAAACTTGTCGGTGATAGACAGTGCCGGCATACCAGGAAACTGCTGGGCCATTTTGTATTCGTTACCTTCTTTTACAAACATCTCTTTCAGCATAGGAGAAGTGATCACTTTTTCAAATGCTGCCTTGTCGCCTACTTTCAGGCTGAATACCCATTTAGAAGTAGGTTTGGTAACAGAATCTTCCGGGAAATATTCATTCGGTACCTTGCTGATGGCAAAATCAGAAGCTACATATACCAGTTCTCCTTTAAATGCGTTCAGTACGTCATCCAGGGTCAGACCGGATTTAGCCATCGCCATATTAGCCAGGCCATCCATACCGGTAGCTTTCACAATATCCCCGATCATACGGAAATCAAAACCATAAGCCAGAAAGCCGGTCACGTTTTCTGAAGGGTATTTGGTCAGCATGCTGAGGTCCAGTTCTGCCTTATCGTACTTTTTATAGATATCAGCCATTTGTTTGCCTACATAAGACAAGCCGTTCATCTGTACTTTACCGTTTTCGAAGTTCAGGGTACCGGCATAATAACAACCTTCCATCAGTTTCTTTACATTGGCAGGCACCATAGCGGTCAGCTGGCCACTGTAGATAGCTTCCGGATTAACAAACATGGTCATGTCTGTACCCTTTTTCATCACATCTGTAAAAGCATCCAGTGACCCTGCACTTTCTTCTTTTTTCAGGTGAAACAGATAATCCAGTTCAGCTGCCCAGGTTTTTTCAGTAGCATCATCTGCTACAGCTACTACGGCAGCAGGTGCTGCAACAGCACTATCCACTGCAGGTTCTTCTTCTGCGGGGGGGGCTTCCTCCTCATTATAATCATCTGAATCCGGTACGCCCAGAGGATTATGCCTGCTCACGTTGTTGGCATCAAAAGGACGCAGGTAAATCACAGTTCCTTTATTCCAACCAACGATAGCTCCTTCTTTAGCTTCCCAGATATACTTAAAATCGCCCTGTGTTTTCAGGGAAAAATTAGGTACGTTCTGTTTCAGATAAGCCTCAAATTTAGACTCATCTTTTAAACTACCGGTAATACTTACATAAGATTTGGCACCATTACCAGCAGTTTCTTTTGCGCTGTTGCTGTTAAATACAAAAGCAGCAAAGAAGTTATTGGTCAGGTCCACACCAGAATTCTCCGCATCCTTCCAGGCTTTCATCGCTGCATTGGCAGTATCAGCCGGAGATTGCAAAGTAGTAAACAGCTTATCCATGGTAATACCATTGGTAATCAGCTTCTGGCTTAGTTGTTTGGCATTCAGGCCAACCACTACTCCTGCGGTTTTAGGAATATGCTTTGTTTGTTCGGGTTGTTTCGAACAGGCAGTCAGCATCACCGCTGCCGTTACAGCGGTTAACAAAACTTTGGAAATTGTTCTTTTCATAAATCGATCAAAAATTAGAATTTGAAATCAGTTGCGAAAATACCATCTTTTTTTGTAATACATTAAACTAATGGCTCACCGGCAGTTATTTAACATATACGGTCTTATAACCGGAACCAGCTGCAACCATACCGCAGCATCCTTCCTTTATATCATACCGCAAAACCAATGATATTATATATTGTTATTTACCAGCACTTTACTACCATCGTGGTATTCTTTATAAAAGAAATTACTTATACTTTTGTAAGCTATATAAGCATGTTATCAAACTGTACCTATACCTTTTAATTACTGCGGTATACAATAAATCTTATGCTGATATAGTTTTATACCTTTGTATTATACTATTTCTGTCAACACTACCTATGAGCAACACATTTTTAACTACTGAAAAACCATTATGTTCCTGATTCTCTTACAATACATTCGCCCTGTTGCGGCTATAGAGCACTATATGGAGGAGCACCGTGCTTTCCTCGAAAAATATTATAAATGTGGTAAGTTCATCTTTTCCGGACGCAGAAAACCCAAATCCGGTTCACTCATCCTTTGTAAGGCTTCCAGCAGAAAAGAAGTTGAGGAAATCATGGCAGAAGATCCGCTGGATAAATACCATCTCACCCTCTTTGAGATCATTGAATTTGAGCCTACCTCCTATGTACATGAGCTGGAACACTACTTTTCCTGATCCTGCCGGTGTTCTTTTCTATCAGTCTTCCTTATTCGCATATCTTACCTGCAGTGGTAACTGACAAGGTTATATGATTTATATATCCTGCTTATTACTCCGGTTGGGTAGTATCCGCCTCCGCGATCCTTTTAAGATTACGCAGTCCTTCATCAAAATCTTTCTCCAGGGCACCTTCCATAAATAACCCCATCACATTCATCGGGCGGGAATAGGCAGCGTCAAACCCCCAGGTAACATGCGTATTGCCACCTGCTTCTTCCAGTTTAAAAAACACAGCGGCTTCTGATTGCCAGGGCTTTACAAAGGTAAGCCGTTGCCGTATACTGGTATACGGCTCCAATGCCAGGTGTTCGAGCTTTCCTTCTCCTATCTTCTCTCCCTTCCAGGAATTAACCGCCCCAACAGTGCCATCCTCCCCGCTGGTCGTATATTGCGCAGCAGGATCAGCCTTTCGCCAGGTATTCCACTCATTAAATTTCTCGAATTTTACAATATGCTCCCATACAACGGGGGCCGGAGCTTTAATGGCTACAGTACGCTCTACATGCATCGTTACTGGTGCTACCAATATCAGGACCACAAATAATACCAGAAGTATACCTATGATCCAGGCCAGTATTTTCAGCATTTTCATACCATTCTTGGGGTTTGTTCATACTAAATTTAAACTATTTCCAGTATTTCCCCCTTATGACATTGTGCTTATTCCTAAAATCCGTGCAGGTACATTGGCATAATGACTCAGAAATTGGTTGATGCTATACAGTACGATTTCACAACCTGCTTCGGCGCAGGTTATCCGGGTTACCATTGAAAGCCGTAAACCGACCTATTGTTTCTCCTTGTCTTTATAGTTTTTTTCAGCATCCTGTGCCTTGTCAAAATCCAGGATCACAGAATTAATGCAGTAACGTAACCCTGTAGGTGGGGGTCCGTCATCAAATACATGTCCCAGGTGTGCTTTGCAACGGCCACACATCACTTCTGTACGGTGCATGCCATGTGCATTGTCCGGTGCATAGATCACACTGGTTTTGGTAATAGGCTGAAAAAAACTGGGCCAGCCACAGCTGCTTTCAAACTTGGCATCCGAAACAAACAAAGGATTACCGCAAGCCGCACAATAATAAGTGCCTTTCTCTTTACTATTCCAGTATTTCCCGGTAAAAGCCCATTCCGTTCCTTTTTCACGGGCTATGTTGTATACCTCCTTAGGTAAAATACGCTTCCACTCTTCCTCCGATAAGTTTACCTTCCCCGTGTCCGTTCGGGAGTAACCTTCACGCTGCTTTTTTTCTTCTTCCATTGGCTTATTTTTAACGCCGTTCTGAGAATATGAACAATTACTGCTCAAAACGATAAAACTCAAAATTATCAGATTCCGCACCCTCATATCAAAAAATATTTGTCGTTAACCTCTCATTAACAATATTGTCATTCCATAACCTTATATTCCCCACTATAAAAATACGAATCCCGCGCCTGAATGGATTGTTATCTGGCATGATAAGTAGGCCCATTTCGCACATCTTCTTCCGTTTTTCTTTCAAACAAGCTGTTTATCACGCTATTAGCAACTGCATTTAAATTGCTAACTTTACGCCAAAAGGCTAATAAGTGGCGGATATCATCAATTTATTACCAGACAATATAGCAAACCAGATAGCAGCAGGGGAAGTGATACAGCGGCCATCTTCGGCGGTGAAAGAGCTCCTGGAAAATGCTATTGATGCTGGTGCAACTGAAATTCAACTGATTATAAAAGACGCGGGCAAAGAGCTGGTGCAGGTAATTGACAACGGCGGCGGTATGAGCGAAACAGATGCCCGCATGTGCTTTGAAAGGCATGCTACCTCCAAAATACAGTCCATCGAAGACCTTTTCCAAATCCGGACCATGGGTTTCCGCGGCGAAGCCCTCGCTTCTATTGCGGCGGTTGCCCAGGTGGAAATGAAAACCCGGAAAACAGGTACCGAACTGGGCACTTACATCGAAATAGATAACAGTGCGGTAAAAATACAGGAACCTTGCCAAACAGCCGAAGGTACCAGTATTGCCATGAAGAACCTGTTCTTTAATGTGCCCGCCCGCCGGAACTTCCTCAAAAGCAATGCCGCAGAAATGCGCCATATCGTTGACGAATTTATCCGCATTGCCCTCGCATATCCACAATTGCAGTTTGTACTTACCAGCAACAACCAGCAACTGTTTCACTTTGAAAAAGGCTCCCTGAAGCAACGTATCATTGCTATCCTGGGCCCCCACTATAATGCCCGCCTGGTTACCGTAAAGGAAACTACCGACTACATGGATGTATATGGGTTTGTAGGCAAACCTGAAACAGCTAAAAAAACCCGCGGCGATCAGTTCTTTTTCGTAAATAACCGCTTTATCAAAAGCCCTTACCTGCATCATGCTGTCATGAACGCTTTTAAGGACCTCATCCCTGTTGATAGCTTCCCGTTATATGTATTGTTCATAGACCTGGACCCTGCACACGTGGATATTAACGTACATCCTACCAAACAGGAAATCAAGTTTGACGACGAAAAGGTGATGTACGCGTTCGTACAGTCTGCAGTTAAGCATGCCCTGGCACAATTCAATGTAACGCCTACACTGGATTTTGACCTGGACCCCGGTATCCAGCAACTGGATGCGGTAAACAAACCTTTTACGGAAGCACAGCAAAACCTGTCTACCCACACCTCGTTATATAAAACCTTTTCCCAGGCCAACCAGGCCCACATGATCGACAAAAGCACCAACAGCAGCAATCTCCGCCATTGGAAAGACCTGTATGAAGGAGGCAACAGCGACCGCTATACGCAGGAACAGCCACACCTGGAACATCCGGATACCGTGAGCAAACCCGCACCGGCATACGACAGCCAACCACAGTCTACTGCTTCTGTAATAGACGAACGCTGGCAGGATACCGCGGTAGATCAGAAAGTGCCGGTACAGGTGCATCAACAATATATCCTGTCCCAGATCAAATCAGGCTTTATCCTGATCGATCAGCAGGCGGCGCATGAAAGGATTCTTTATGAACGCTACCAACGCGCTTTACAGGAAAGCCCCATGCCTACCCAGCAAAGCCTGTTTCCACAAACCCTGCACCTGCAACCCGTGGATGCTGCCGTGATCAGCGAAATGCTGCCCGACCTCCAGCTGCTGGGCTACGACCTGGAACCTTTTGGCAACCATACTTTCATCGTAAGGGGTACGCCTGCCGACCTGCAGCATAATAATGAACAGGCTAGTATTGAAGGATTACTGGAACAGTTCAAGCACTTCAGCAATGAACTGAAAATAAATAAACGGGAACAACTGGTACGCTCCATGGCACGCAATAATGCCATTGCTGCGGGCAAAGTACTGGCCCCCCGCGAAATGCAGAACATCATCGACGAACTCTTTGCCTGCAGCATGCCCAATGTGTCGCCAGGCGGTAAATTCACCTTTATTTCTTTTAAACTGACAGACCTGGCCCGCATGTTTGAAAGAGGCCAGTAAAAAACTCCTGGATCACGGGCTTGTACAATAGCCAACCCAGTTCCTAGTCTTCCTTTCCGTTTACCACAAAGGCGCCTTCCCAGCTGTCCTTATTGGCTTCAATAAAACGCTGATGGGCAGGATGATGGAAATACGTTTCTATATCCGCTTCATTGGCAAAGGTTACAATATGGAAACAGTCGTAGTCGGCCGTTTTCTCATACTGTACCGGAAAGGTAGTGCCTGCGCTATAACCGGTAATGCCGGGTACAGAATCCTTTAACGAAGCAAAATAAGCCATGTGCTTTTCCTTGTCTGCTGCAGTGGCGGTAGCTTTAAACTTAAAGCATACCATGTGCTGATACTGTGTAGGTGCTTTTTTCATACATCCTGAGCTAAATGCTGCTATGATCATAACAGCGGTGATCCATACATTTTTCATATACGTGGAAAGTTAATGTTTTATTTGGCCAGCAATACATCTGCTGTTCCTCACCCCCTGGTTTCCTCCTTTTTAACCTGCGGGGCATAAAGTGTTTTAAACTGCACATAGTTTTTCTGGTAAATAGCGGCGGCGGCCTCATCTGGTGCAAACACTTCTTCAGGCGCCGTTTGTTCAAAATCCTGATCAGGCAGGCCCAATGCCTGTAAGGCCAGTATTATTGCTCCCATGGCCGATGCATCACTTTGCTGCTGCAGGGATACCGGTTTCCGGAACACATCTGCAAGCAACTGCATCCATCCCCGTGATGCGGTAAACCCTCCGCTTACGGCTACCTGTTGTATGGGTTGCACCGTTTCTTCCAATGCTGCCGCTATACTCAACAGGTTAAAACAAATCCCTTCCAGGATGGCCCGCAGAAAATGCATCGCGGTATGGGTAGACTGAACACCGGTGAACATTCCCTGTGCACTGCTATCCCACACGGGTGCCCGCTCTCCAAATAGGTAAGGTAAACATAACAACCCGTTTCCGCCGGGTGGTAATGCCAATGCCTGCTCCACACAAGCACCTACTGCAGTAGCCGGTTGCTGTAAAAAATGTACCACAAACCACTGTACCACGGCACCGCCATTGTTGGTAGCCCCACCGGTAATAAACTGATTTTCTGTAAGCACGTAGGTAAACAATCGCCGGTGGATATCGGTTACCGGCTGTCCTACCGCCATTCTCACCGCTCCGCTGGTACCGATGGTAAGGGTGGCATGCCCGGCATCCATCGCCGCACTGCCCAATTGTGCCAGACACCCGTCACTCCCGCCTGCTATCAGCGGGGTGGAGGCAGGGATCCCTAACTCCGCTGCTATGGCGGGTGCCAGTCCGGTAAGTACCTGCCGTGTGCGTACCAGCTCCGGCAACTGTGCCTTGCTGATACCGGCAGTATCCAATGCCAGCTTGCTCCACTCCAGGGTATGTATGTCCAGCATACCGGTGGCAGATGCCATCGCGTGATCCGTTACATACCGCTGTAATAAATGATGGAAAAGATAGGATTTGATACCGGCAAACATGGCCGTACGCGCAAATATAGCTGGTTGCTGCTCCCGCAGCCACATGATCTTGCAAAGGGGGGACATGGCGTGCACCGGTGTACCTGTCTGATGATACAATGCATGGCCGGTGTCTGTATCCTTCAGGGCGGCAGCCACCTCGTAACTGCGGTTGTCTGCCCAGGTGATCAAAGGGGTGAGTGCTGTTCCTCCGGCATCCATGGCTATCAGTCCATGCATAGCAGCACTGAAAGTGATGGCGGCGGGTGGATACCCCAGCTGCTGTACCACGCTGGCAATACCTGCCTTTACCGCTTGTAACAATTTTTCCGGGTCCTGCTCACTGTATAATTGCCGGGGCTGGAAGGTATCATATCCTTGCTGATAGCTGGCATATACCTTCCCTGCTGCATCTGCTGCAATGGTTTTAGTACTGCCTGTTCCAATATCTACTCCAATAATATACCTGCTGCGTTCGTTCATATCCCGGAATGTCCTCCAAAATAAAAAACACCTTTCATTTTCCGTATAATAATTCATAGATTTAAAACTGCTATAAGGTCCTTATAATAATAATATCCACGCAATGGCATTTGAAATTAAGAAACAAGGTAAATTTTACGATGTCTGTATCGTAGGCTCCGGCGCTGGAGGCGGTATGGCAGCCAAAACACTTTCGGAAGCAGGCTTAAAAGTAGCGCTGCTGGAGGCGGGTCCTAAATATGATCCTGCCGATCCTGAACAAGCTACCCAATTAAAATGGCCCTATGAATCGCCCCGCAGAGGTGCAGGTACGGTACGCGCTTTCGGCGACTTTGACGCTGCCTACGGCGGTTGGCAGATCGATGGGGAGCCCTACACCCGCAAAAACGGTACACAGTTCGACTGGTTCCGCTCCCGTATGCTGGGTGGACGTACCAACCACTGGGGACGTATTTCACTCCGCTTTGGTCCGCGCGACTTCAAACACAAAAGCTATGATGGCCTGGGCGATGACTGGCCTATCAGCTATGATGATGTAAAACCATTCTACGACAGGGTGGATAAAATGATCGGGGTATATGGTACAGTAGAAGGGATGCCCAATGAACCGGATGGTTATTTCCTCCCTCCTCCCAAACCACGCCTCCATGAGCTGATGATCAAAAAAGCCGCTGGCAAAATAGGTATTCCCGTGGTGCCCGCCCGGTTGTCTATCCTTACCCGCCCGGTAAATAAAGACCGCAGCCCATGTTTCTATTGCAGCCAATGTAATCGGGGCTGTACCGTGTATGGCGACTTCTCCTCGTCTTCTGTACTGGTGAAACCCGCGATGAAAACAGGCCATGTAGACCTGTACGTGAATGCAATGGCACGCGAGGTGCTGACAGACAACACCGGCAAGGCTACGGGCGTATCTTATGTAGATAAGTCCGATATGCAGGAATATGTGGTAAATGCCAAAGTAATCGTACTGGCCGCCAGCGCCTGCGAATCGGCCCGCCTGCTGCTCAACTCTAAATCTCCCAACCATCCTAACGGACTGGCCAACTCTTCCGGGGTGGTAGGTAAATACCTGCACGATTCTACCGGTGCTTCCCGGGGTGGTTTTATGCCACAGCTGATGGACCGCAAACGGTATAATGAAGATGGTACCGGTGGTATGCACCTCTATATTCCGTGGTGGGGCGATAACAAAAAACTGGACTTTGCCCGTGGTTATCATATCGAATTCTGGGGGGGTATGGGTATGCCTTCCTATGGCTTTGGCTTTGGGATGGAAAACCAGAACGGTAAATACCCTACCCGCGATGGCAGTACCAAACCAGCTGGTGGATACGGTGCTTCCCTGAAAGATGATTACCGCCGCTTTTACGGTGCTGGTATCGGTTTTGCCGGTCGTGGTGAATGTATTGCCCGCGAGGACAACTATTGCGAAATAGATCCTAACGTAGTAGACAAGTTCGGTATTCCCGTGCTTCGCTTTAACTACACCTGGAGCGATCATGAAATCAAGCAGGCCAAACACATGCAGGATACTTTTGAAGAACTGCTTCACCAGGTAGGCGCAGTACCTAACGGTAGCAAGCCTGGTCCTGAATCCAAATATGGTCTTGAAAATCCGGGCAGAATCATCCACGAGGTAGGTACTACCCGTATGGGCGATGACCGCCAGCGCTCTGTGCTCAATAAATACGGCCAGGCACATGATGTAAAAAACCTTTTTGTGGTAGATGGCGGTTCTTTTGTGTCCCAGGCAGATAAAAACCCTACCTGGACCATCCTGGCACTGTCACTCCGTACATCGGAATACATCGTGGACGAATTGAAGAAACAAAATATTTAATGCAGGCTCCTGCAAAGGACCGTATTTACCATAACATTCAAACACTAATAATATGGATAGAAGAGAATCCCTGAAAGCACTTGCACTGGGAACTTTATCTGTAGGCACCCTCCTCGGTGCTGCCGGCTGTGATGATAAAACAGCTACCGGTGATAAAAAAGGTGCTGCCACCGCAGGTGGTGGTGTATATGGCCGCACACCGGAAGAAAAAGAAAGAGATGCTAAACTCAATGCGGAAAAATTCTTCACCGACCAGGAAATGAAGACCATTACCGTATTGGCAGATATTATCATTCCGGCAGATGATCACTCCGGCAGTGCTTCTGATGCTAAAGTGGCCGACTTCATCGAATTTACCGTAAAAGATCAGCCGCAGTATCAACACCCGATGCGGGGTGGCCTCCGCTGGCTGGATATGCAATGCCTGAAACGCCACAACAAGGTGTTTACCGATTGCGCTAAACCTCAACAGCTGGAACTGGTAGACATGATCGCCTATCCGGAAAAAGCGGCGCCTGACATGAGCCAGGGCGTCACCTTTTTCAATATGATGCGCAACCTCACCGCTACCGGATTCTTTACCAGCAAAATAGGAATCAAAGACCTCGGTTATGTAGGCAACACCCCTAATGAATGGGATGGGGTGCCTGCTGATGTACTGAAACAGTACAACCTGGCATATGATGAAAAAACACTGGCGCAATGCCTCAAAATTGAGGACCGTAATAAAATCATGACCTGGGATTAAACCGTTCAGGGATCACCAAAATGCAACAAGGGCTGGCTGAAGTATTTCAGGCAGCCCTTGTTGTTTAGAAGCTGTTAGCTCGATGTAGCTGAAAAAAGCTACGAGCTTCGGGCTATGAACTACGAGCAAAAATGCAGCGGATGTTTTTAAACTATTAACTGAATATGGGGAAGGCCCATGTACTTACAGCGGTAACCAATTTCTCTCCGTCATCAGGTATTTGCCGAAAGCGCTAAAAATCCGGATAAACCTCTACCTTAAAGCATAGTTGAGCTATAGTTGAAGCATAGTTAAAGCATAGTTAAAGCGTTCTATAGATATGGTTGAGCTATGGTTGAAGCATGGTTGAAGCATAGTTAAAGCATAGATAGAGCATAGATAGAGCATAGATAGAGTATGAAGAGTGCATAAGAGAGAATCTGCCCGAAACCCCTTATTATGGCAAAACTGCTACTCAAGGGGTGAGATAATGCCATTTGCACACTCACCCTTCAAAAATACCCGCTGCATTTTTGCTCGTAGTTCATAGCCCGAAGCCCGTAGCTCTCCTCCGCTACATTGAGCTAAATGCTTACTTAACATATGCCCGGAAAATACCATTCAGCCAGCGCAGCATCAGGAATATTACTACCGCAGCTGCGCCCAGCAATACAAAGTTGATCAGGAAGTAGTTGGCTTTATCTTCATAGTTATCCCACATGGTGGCCAGTATACCCGATAATTTATTACCAATGGAAGTAGCCAGGAACCACCCTCCCATCATGAGGGAGGTAATGCGGGGCGGGCTGAGCTTAGACACCAGGGACAAACCCATTGGGCTCAGGCATAGCTCACCCAGGGTCACCAGGCCGTAACAACCAATCAGCCACCAGGGGGATGCTTTGATCTGCCCGTTACTGCAATAATATACCGCCCCCACCATCATGAGGGTAGACAAGGCTGAAATGGCCAGGCCCCAGGCAATCTTTCCGGGAGTAGTAGGCTCCTGGTTCCGTTTCCGCAGCCACCCAAAAAAGAGAACGACCAAAGGCGTCAAGGTAATGACAAAAAACGGGTTGACCGACTGGAACAATTCTGTATTGGCCAGGTTGATACTTTCTCCGGCAGGAGGCATTTTTTCCGGTGCCACATTCTTGAAATAAGGATCCAGCCCCCATGTTTTCACCGGCTTACCGGCTTCATCTTTGATGATCTTAAACTCATGATCATAAGCTACTACAGAGTCGGGCTGATTATGCACCTTTTCTACGAGATAAAGTTGCTCGGCCGGCTTTTCTATCGCTACAGGCACTTCCCGGTCAGTATAATAATGCGCCCAGGTAGTCAGGGCGGTACCATTTTGTTTAAACACGGCCCAGAATACAATAGATACCGCAAAAATAGCCAACAAGGCGGCTACCGGCTTCTTATCATTGGCAGAAGCTTTGACAAACAGAGAACCGAAGAAAATCAGGATGGGGATGCAGGCAAAGATGAAGGCATCTGTAGAATCTGATCCGAAGATATTGCCCGGAATAAACCAGGCGGCAATACCTACTGCCAGCGCAGGCATAAATACCACAGAGAAAATACGGTTCAGCGGCATATCTCCGGCTTCCTGTGGCTTGCGCACATCGGCATGTTTATAATGTTTCATCCCGATAATAAAAATGATCACGCCCAGGAACATCCCCACGCCAGCCGCTGTAAAGGCAGCTCCCCAGCCAATGGTATTTCTCAAAAAGGCCGCAAAGAAATTGCAGATCAATGCTCCCACGTTAATACCCATATAAAAGATATTATACCCGGTATCTTTGTTTTTCCTGTAAGGCTCATCGTTATATACATTACCCAGTAAGGTGGAAATATTGGGCTTAAAAAAGCCGTTTCCGATGCAGATCAACCCCAGGGAAATATAAAAAACGGTAAGGTTGTGCACAGCCAGTCCCAGGTATCCTATGCCCATTAATATCCCTCCGATAATAACAGAACGGGTATACCCCAGTTTACGGTCGGCGATCAGTCCTCCCAAAAAAGGAGTCAGATAAACGAAAGCAATGAAAGTACCAAAAATGTCAGCTGCTGTTCGCCGATCCATGCCCCATCCGCCTTTGGCTGT
Organism: Chitinophaga sp. H8; assembly: GCF_040567655.1. NCBI lineage: Bacteria > Pseudomonadati > Bacteroidota > Chitinophagia > Chitinophagales > Chitinophagaceae > Chitinophaga > Chitinophaga defluvii. Next base: position 838,248 of record NZ_JBEXAC010000002.1, read on the forward strand.
ATCTGTAAGGTATAACTGGAAGATGCCCAGGATGAGATAAAAGCCAAATCTCTCCCACATTTCAGAGAAAAAAAGAAACGGCAAAGCCGTTGGATGTTTGCGCATAGCAGGCATGACGATTGTTTTGGTAAAACGCTAAAAATAGGAAAGTTTATTGAAAACAAGCCACCGGCTTACCTCTTATCTTGCTTTTGCTAAACAATTAGCTCCAGGGGCTGCTTTCAGGCCATTCATACATCTAATTGCTATTTTAAAATATTTTTCTTTTATATTGATCTCAAATTTTTGTTACTCATGGTCCAGGAAAAAAACAATAATGACAACCACGTTTCAAGACGGTCATTTATTAAAAGCGGGGCAGTCACTGCTGCCGGCTTTATGATCGTTCCCCGTCACGTATTAGGTGGTAAAGGTTTTACTGCCCCCAGCGATCGCCTCAGAGTAGCCGGTATCGGTGTAGGCGGTAAAGGTGAAAGCGATCTTAGTGAAATTGCAAAAGGTCCGGTAGACGTACCTTTCCTGTGCGACGTAGATGAACGTCGCGCGGTTGCTTCCAGAAAACGTTTCCCTAACGCCAAATTCTATAAGGATTTCCGGGAAATGCTGGAAAAAGAACATAAAAATCTGGATGCGGTAACCGTATCTACACCAGATCATAACCACGCTATCCAGGCGATGGCTGCCATGCAACTGGGCAAACACGTATACGTGCAAAAACCCTTAACGCATGATATCTATGAGGCCCGTATGCTCACTGAAGCGTCTAAACGCTATAAAGTAGTAGGCCAAATGGGTAACCAGGGCTCTTCCGGTGATGGGGTGCGTAAGCTGATGGAATGGTATAATGCCGGCCTGATCGGTGATGTACACACCGTATATTGCTGGACAGACCGTCCCGTATGGCCACAAGGTATTCCCTGGTCTGCCAATAAAGCAGAAATACCAAAGGAACTGGATTGGGATCTCTGGTTAGGTACCGCTCCTTACAAGGATTATGTAGATAAACTGGTGCCCTTCAACTGGCGCGGCTGGTGGGACTACGGTACCGGTGCTTTAGGTGATATGGGTTGCCATATCATTGAGCCTCCTTTCCGTGTACTGGGTCTTAAATACCCCTCTTCTGTAGAATGCAGCGTGGGTAGCGTATATGTAGATGAGTTCAAGCGCGGGTATTTCCCGGACAGCTGCCCTCCGTCTTCCCACGTAATCCTGACCTTCCCCGGTAAAAATGGTAAAAATGTAACCGTACACTGGATGGATGGCGGTATTCAGCCACAACGTCCGGAAGAACTCGGGCCCACCGAAACTTTTGGTGATGGTGGTAATGGTGCCCTGTTTATCGGTACTAAAGGTAAAATGATGTGTGGTACCTATGGTATGAACCCCACCTTATTGCCTACCTCCCGTACACAACAGATCAAGGTGAAAGAAACCATTGCACGTGTACCGGAAGGACACTATGTACAATGGGTAAATGCCGCGATTGCAGGTTATGGCAGCGACAAGGCGAAGAACCTCAGTTCTCCGTTCGAAATTGCCGGCCCGCTTACAGAAAGCCTGCTGATGGCTAACCTGTCTATCCGCAGCTTTGATATCCGTAAACCAAAAGCGGATAACAAAGGTTTCGACTACCCTGGCCGTTACATTAAACTGCTGTGGGATGGTCCTAACATGAGGGTCACCAACTTTGATGATGCTAACCAGTTCGTAAAACGCGAATACCGCCAGGGCTGGAAATTAGGCGTATAAATTTAATAACAGCTTGTCAATAAAACAGGGCTGGCCATCTAGTATGGCCGGCCCTTATTGTTTGGGCTTTTAGCGCTAAAGAAACGCTGCTCAACCGGCAGTTTGTCTGCTAAAAACCGTATATTAGACATAGTAGTTGAAGTACTCATCCATAACCTCCAAAAAAATACTATGAGATTATTCACCGGGCTGCTCCTGCTCGTGTCCCTGTCATTATGGGGCCAATCCAAAAAGGCATTACCTGTTATTGATATGCATTTACATGCCCTTCCTGCTAACTGGGAAGGCCCGCCGCCGGTGGGGATGTGCGCTCCTTTTGAACATTGGAGCGTACACGATCCCAGGGAAAGCGGGATGAACTACGTTATCAATACCCTTACTAAAAACCTGTATTGCAACGGCACCGGTTTTATGTCTCCCTCTACAGATGATTCGGTAATGACCGAAACACTTAAAGTGATGCGGCAATACAATGTTTACGGGGTTACCAGCGGGTTTACTTATGATATCGTTCAAAAGTGGTACAACTACGACAGTTCCCGCATTATTCCCGGAATGGCATTTGCTACCGGTATGAAATTGCCCGTAGATACTTTGCGCAAATGGTTCTCTTCCGGAAAAATAAAAGTATTCGGAGAAATTAGTACACAATATGAAGGCATCACACTTTCAGATAGCATTATGGAACCTTATCTTGCTATGGCCGAAGAACTGGATATACCTGTGAGTGTGCATGTGGGTCCCGGTCCGCCCGGGATAGCCTATGCCAATAGCCCGGGATACAGGGCCAGACTTCATAGTGCCCTGGTCATCGAGGAGGCGCTGATACGACATCCCAAACTCCGGGTAATTGTAGCGCATGCCGGATGGCCCATGATAGATGATATGCTGGCAGTCCTGTATACACATCCCCAGGTGTATGTTGACCTGGGCATTATCTGCTACGGGTTTCCCAAAAAGGAATTCTACGGATATTTACAAAGGCTGGTGGATGCAGGCTTTGGAAAACGGATCTGCTTTGGTACCGACCAGATGATCTGGCCACAAACTATCGCTGCCGGAATTGCTACTATCCAGCAGGCTAGCTTCCTGTCTGCCGCACAAAAAAGAGATATCCTCTATAATAATGCTGCCAGGTTTTTAAGGTTAAGTGAGCAGGATCAGCAAGAGCATTACCGGTAGCGCCGGTATCTCTTCATCCGGCTTTCGCTTTGCTTTTTTACAGTTGCTTTATGTATTTTTACAAGGCCTGCCCTGCCTATCAATTGCTATAAAAAAAGTTATGCGATACAGCTACCTGTTGGCCAGCAATATCTCCTTTGAAGGCTATAACGCTGGTGATATCAAAACTACTTTTCTGAAAGATAATGTGGCAGTAGGTACTTCCCGGGCAGACACTATTTCCATTACCATCAGCTCCGTTACCCAATCAGCTGTATTACGATACACCATTACAGAAAAAGATGCTGTCAAAAATGTTTACGGACAGGAATTCAAACCCGTTATTGGCGTAAAACTGGATGCCCTGGTGCTCCTGGCGGGCACACCTGTTCCGGTGGGTACTATCAGTACTAATTATTATGCTAAAGGGGCCGGCCTGATACAGGTAGATCGCGAAACAGATACCACCCGCCTTAAAAGCTATACCATCAGGTAGTCACAGACAAACCTACTGCATTACGGAATTGTTTATACGAATACCGGCAACGGAATTTCATCTTCCTATGTTCATCCATGTTTTCATTAGTTATAACGGCAACAGCTAATTGGTTTCCCATACCCTGGTCAGTAACTTTTCTATCGCCCGCCTCACACTGGAGGAAGTGTCATAATGCTGGTTCACCAATACACTAAATACAAGCGACTTTCCTTTTTTTGTGGTCAGATAACCGCTCAGGGCTACACAACCATTAAGAGTGCCTGTTTTAGCATGTATAAATTGTTCCGGATAATATCCCTGCAAAGTACCTTTACCACCCGTAGGAAAGATGGCCCACAACCGTTCCTGAGGAAATGCTGCCTGCATGTTGGTAAGTACTTTTACAAAATCACGGGGGGTAAACAGGTTATACCGCGATAAGCCCGAACCATCTGCCCATTGCGGCGGATGGGGCAGGTCTGGTAACAAATCCTGCAATACATACTCAATCGTTTTGTTGGTGCTGATAGTATCCCATTTACGGGCCGCACACATCATCAGGATCTGCTCCGCAAAAAAGTTATCACTGCGGTGCATCATCGGTATAAACAAAGAATCTGCCGGGATACTGTGCAGAGTATTAAACGGCTGATCCGGAATGGCTGTATTAGCAGCTGCAATAAACACCTGTTTATGCAGGGTATCTTCCAGCAACTGCCTTACGTTTTCCAGTGTACCGGTAATAAAAGGCACCTCTCTTGAAGTACTGCTTTTGTCTTTGGTAGCGTATTGCAAACTGAAAATATTCTGCCGCTCTTCCCGCGTTGTTAACGGACTGGACAAAGCATCATTCACTCCCACATTAAAGACACCGAGGCGCTTAAAAAAAGCAGGTGTAATATGGTTACTATCTCCCTGATGATATATACGCACTACATTCCCATACATGGGCCATTCATTCAGTTCCGGCTGATAATAATCAGCATAATCACTCCAGGCCCATCCAGGTCCATACCGCTGATTAAGATTCACAGCAGGTATCAGGTAAATCCGTTTGCACGTTTCCGTTAGCATGCGGAATGCTCTTTGATCTATAAAGTCCGGATGTAAAAAAGCAGGGTCCCCCATACCTTTTACAAACAGGGCAGTATCTGTTTCATAATAACGCAATGCCGGTAATGAATCGCCCAGCAGTTGCAGCCCTGCATACAATGAAAATATCTTGGTGTTGGAAGCAGGAGTAAAAAACTTATCGTCCTGGTACTGAAATATATATTTCCCTGTAGCCGGTTCAAAAATACAAATCCCCGTATGCGCCTGCTGTAAGGGTGCTTTTTGTAATAGCTCTGCAGTAACCCATTTACGGAGTGCAGCAGATTGACTCCAACCCTGTTGGCTGATGCCGGTAAAAAGTAGTAGCGTAAAAAAAAGACGGCCTTTCATCCTGCCAATATAAAGTGTTTTGTATAAAAGCGTAGTAAATGAACCACCTGGTATCACTTAATGGCTCCCGGTAGCCGTTAATAAAAGAGGGTGTCTCAAAGTATGAAACACCCTCTCCAATAACTATATGATTTACAATCAGGTAAAATATTGTGTGATACCTGGTTTGGCATATGCATAGTTACCATCACCATCCGGCATTACCGGTGGCGGCGCATCAAATGCATATTTCTTAGGCTGCAGATCCAATCCGGAGTTAAGCGCTTTATCCCACTCAATCACCTGGCCGGAGTAAGTAGACAAACGGCCGATGATGGCAGACAAGGTAGCTTCTGCTCCTCTCTTTGCATCTTCAAATTTATATTCACCTTTTGCAATAGCTGCAAACAGTTCATCATGTTCTGTCTGGTAAGGGTTGTTTTCGTTCTTTTTATCGAACTGATACAATACATTACCCTTATGATCCGTGATCAGTGCCTTATCGCAATAGATACGACCTTTTGTTCCGATAATTTCCTCATCTACTTTACTAGGCGCTGATTTCCAGTGACGGCACTGGCTGTTCATTGCTACGCCGTTTTTATAACGGTATTCTACGGAGTGGTGATCGAAGATCTCCCCGGTATCTTTACCGGTACGTACCGCACGGCCACCCATACCTAAAGCAGTTACAGGTGTTTCGCCCATAAACCAGTTGCCTACATCAATATTGTGAATGTGCTGTTCTACGATATGGTCGCCGCAAAGCCAGTTAAAGTAGTACCAGTTGTGCATCTGGTATTCCATTTCAGTATATTCAGGTTTGCGTGGTCTGATCCACAAAGCGCCCTGATTCCACCATACCTGTGCATTCAGCATTTCACCGATCATACCATCCTGCGCACGTTTGTACAGTTCTCTGTAAGAGTTCTGATAACGGCGCTGTAATCCTACTACTACGTTCAGTTTCTTGGCTTTCGCTATTTCAGCAGCTTCCAGTACTTTCTTAATCCCTGCAGGATCAGTAGCTACTGGTTTTTCCATAAACACGTGTTTACCCTGCTTAATCGCTTCAGCAAAATGGATAGGGCGGAAACCCGGAGGAGTTGCCAGTATTACCACATCTGCCTGCGCAATGGCTTTCTGATAGGCATCAAAACCTACGAACTTATTAGATTCCTTTACATTCAGACGGCTGGCTGCTTTATCGCCCAGTGCATCTTTAATGTTATTGTAGCTTTCTCCGATCTTGTCTCCAAATGCATCTGCCATAGCTACCAGCTGTACATTTTCTTTAGTGCTCAGCGCTTGTGTTGCAGCACCGGTACCACGGCCACCACAACCAATAAGTGCTATTTTGATCACCCCTTTGGATCCGGAAAAGAAATTGGCGTGAGATAATACCGGCATGGCCAGCAACCCACCTGCCAGCAAGGATGACTGTTTCATAAAGTCTCTGCGACTTTGATTATGAGATGTTTTTGATTGTTCGTTTTCCATTTGGTCATTTTTAATTGTAGGAAAAATATCGTTTTCTTAACGTGCTGTTATTTCAGTTGATAAAATGCGGTGGTTTACCGTGCACCCACGTATTTATCCAATACCTCTGCAAAAAACTTTTCTGCTTCTTCTTTGGTAGGTTGTTTTACGGGCTTTACAATTCTGAATCCGATAAACGGTGCGTCTGCATTCCACCATTTACTTTTTGGTATCTGCGGATCACGCCTGTTCCAGTTCAGATCAGATTTCAAACGGGCTGCACTGCGCAGTGCCGGAGCTGCATCCTGGTAGTTACCTCCTTTAATGGTACGGGGGTTCTTGGCGGTAGGTTTATTCCAGGGATCTTTTGCGTCGGCTGCTTTTAAAAAGTTGTCATCATATTGATCCAATGTCCATTCTGCCACATTTCCCTGCATGTCATACAGTCCCCATGCATTCGGTTTCAATAACCCTACTTTATGATATTTTCCTTCGCCGCCATCAGCATACCAGGCATATTCCTTTAATTGTGATGCGTCATTACCAAATGGATAAGCTGTCGTGGCACCCGCCCTGTTGGCATACTCCCATTCTGCTTCTGTAGGCAAGCGGTAAAAATCGCCGGTCTTATTATACAGCCAGCGGCAATACATCAATGCACCATACTGACTCATACTGTTGGCCGGGAAGCCGCCTGTTTTACCCATCCCCAGGGTCAGGTCAATATAAGGCGGGCTGGGCCTGGTCATACCATCCGGCAAAGGTGTTTTATCCTTTTCCTCATCCGCATATACATCATATTCATCATAAGTTACCTCACAAGCACCCATCCAGAAAGGAGCCATCTCCACCTTTTTCTGAGGACCTTCATTCGCATTCCGGCCCTTCTCGCTGGCAGGGCTGCCAAACAGAAAACTGCCGCCTGGAATAGGCACCATTTTAAACGTTACCGCCGATCCGGGAATCTTTTGTTCATACGCGCTAAAGGATTTATCCTGCTGGGCATACACATTGCCGGTGAGCATTCCTCCAAGCAATAAAGTCACATACGTTTTGTTCATCACCATTTTAAAGAAAGATAAGTGGGTGAATTTATTAAATCCGCTGATGGAATGCAATATTTTTTTTACGAATTGTAATATTTTAATGATGAAATGAAAATTTATGCGTTTTATTAGCATTTCGATGGAAAACCTATTAAATTTAGCTTCATGTCTTACGTACAATAATTAATAACCATTATGGAAAGAAGAAAATTCCTGCAACAAGGTACCTTTGCCGGTATATCCGCACTTGCGCTGGGTGGCCTTACCGGAAGCAATGCTTCCGCTGCTCCCGCTCCTGCTGCTGGTCAGAAAACATTTAACCTGAACTATGCTCCGCACGATGGCATGTTCAGAAACAACGGGGGAAACGACTTCCTGGACCAGATCAAATTCATGCATGACCAGGGATTCCGCGCTATTGAAGATAATGGCATGCTGGGCCGCGATGTTGCCCAGCAGGAAAAGATAGGCAACCTTTTAAGTAAACTCGGTATGCAAATGGGCGTATTTGTGGTGGATACCGGTAACAACTGGAAAACATCCCTCGCTTCCGGCAAACAGGAGTTTAAGGATAACTTTGTGGATACCTGCAAAAAATCTGTTGAAGTAGCCAAACGTTGCAATGCCACCTGGGCCACTGTAGTACCTGGTTTCTTTGACCGCAGCCTGCCCATTGGTATTCAAACCGCGCATGTGATTGATGGCCTCCGCAGAGGTGCTGAAATATTTGAACCACATAAACTGGTAATGGTACTGGAACCTTTAAGTGATACACCAGACCTTTTCCTGCGTACTTCTGAACAGAGTTATGAAATCTGTAAAGCAGTCAACAGCCCTGCCTGCAAAATATTATATGATATCTACCACATGCAACGTAATACCGGTAACCTTATTCCTGTAATGGACATGTGCTGGGATGAAATTGCGTATATCCAGATAGGTGATAATCCGGGTCGTAACGAACCAACTACCGGAGAAATCAATTATAAAAACATCTTTAAACATTTACACAAAAAAGGATTTAAAGGTGTACTTGGTATGGAACATGGAAATGCCAAACCAGGTAAAGAAGGCGAAATGGCATTGATTAAGGCTTATCGCGATAGCGATAATTTCCTGTAATCAATTAACTGATAACAGAAGGGCAGACTAAAAAGTCAAATGAAGAGTTGCAGCATTGCTTAGCTCACAACAGCGCTTCATTAAATACCCGAATAAAACGGGGCGGACCAAAAGTAATGGTCGGCCCCGTTTTGTTTTTTTATCCGGCTGTTTTATGCCGCTATTTTCCTAACTTAACTATATAAATTGCTTATTATGGGTTTTCTTATTCGTTTATTAGTAAGTGCCTTGGCGGCCATGCTCACCGCTTACCTGCTGCCGGGGGTACACCTGAAAAGTTTTGTAACCGCCCTGATACTGGCATTGGTATTGGCTATTCTAAATATCCTGGTAAAACCTATTCTGATCATACTCACCTTACCGGTTACTATCTTCACCCTGGGGTTATTCCTGCTGGTGATCAATGCTATTATTATCCTGCTGGCCACCAAACTGGTATCTGGATTTACAGTAGATAATTTTTGGTGGGCGCTGCTTTTTAGTATTGTCATGTCTGTCATTGCAGGACTGATGCACAGTCTGGCAGGTGGTGGAAACGATAATTAATATAATAATCGCCCTTTGCAGAATACTCCCTTTCCTTAAAATGTGTATGCATGTATTTTAACCGCGATCAAATCAGTGATGAACAACTGATTGCTTTTTACAAAGTGCTCGTATACCCAAGACTGGTAGAGGAAAAAATGTTGTTGCTGCTGCGGCAGGGCAAGGTAAGCAAATGGTTTTCCGGTATTGGCCAGGAAGCTATTGCCATAGGGGCTACGCTGGCACTGGAAGCAGATGAATGGATCCTTCCCCTGCATCGTAATCTCGGGGTTTTTACAGCCCGGCAGATGCCGCTTACACAACTGTTCCGGCAATGGCAGGGTAGCCAGCAAGGGTTTAGCAAAGGCAGGGAACGTTCTTTTCATTTCGGTAGCCGGGCACACCACATTTGCGGTATGATTTCCCATCTAGGCCCCCAACTGGCAATAGCGGACGGGATCGCACTGGCCCATCAGCTTAAACAGGAAAAGAAAGTAACCCTCGCTTTTACCGGCGAAGGAGGTACCAGCGAAGGGGAGTTTCACGAAGCCCTGAATGTAGCTGCTGTATGGGATCTCCCGGTTATCTTCCTCATAGAAAATAATGGCTACGGACTCAGTACACCCGTGAGTGAACAATACCGTTGCAATCGGTTGGTAGACCGTGCAATCGGCTATGGTATGAAAGGCATGCACATAGATGGCAATAACTTACTGGAAGTATACCATGCCGTAAAAGAAGCAGCTACCTACGCGCGACAGGAAAACAAACCCGTGCTGATTGAAGCGATGACCTTCCGGATGCGGGGCCATGAGGAAGCCAGTGGTACAAAATATGTGCCTCCGGCGCTTCTGGAAGAATGGGCAAAGAAAGATCCGGTTTCCAACTATGAAGATTTTCTGATGCACCTGGGATTACTTTCCGGAGAGGATCTTACCCATATCAAACAGGAAATCAAATCACAGATAGAAACTAATATCGCTGCGGGATTGTCAGACGGCCCAATACTAGGCAACACCGCAGCAGAACTGGCAGATGTTTATGCGGAAGATAGCTCCACTCTAAACAAAGGCACCAATTCCCCCAATAGCAGCATAGCGAATGCAGACAATGCCATTGCAAACATAGCCAGAACTAACAGCGCCTGTACGCCGGATAATAACCCAGGTGGCCCAGCTACTGAAAAACGCCTGATTGACGCCATCGCAGACGGCTTACGTCAATCAATGGAGATACATCCTAATCTTATCCTTATGGGACAGGATATCGCTGAATACGGTGGTGCATTTAAAATTACGGACGGTTTTGTAGCGCAGTTTGGGAAACAGCGGGTGCGGAATACCCCACTCTGCGAAAGCGCCATTATAGGTACGGCCCTGGGGCTGAGTTTATCCGGCTTCAAAAGTATGGTGGAAATGCAGTTCGCCGACTTTGTTTCCTGCGGCTTTAACCAGATCATTAATAACCTGGCTAAAATACACTACCGCTGGGGGCAGGCGGCCGACGTGGTGATACGGATGCCTGCTGGTGGCGGCGTAGGTGCAGGCCCCTTTCATTCTCAAACCAATGAAGCCTGGTTTACCCATACACCAGGGCTAAAAGTAGTATACCCCTCCTCTCCGGATGATGCCAAAGGGCTGCTGGCGGCGGCTATTACCGACCCCAACCCCGTATTATACTTTGAGCATAAAGCCCTTTACAGGAGTATCAGCGGACTGGTTCCCGACGATTATTACCTCACCCCCATCGGAAAAGCCAAACTGGTACAGGAAGGCAGCGACCTAAGCATCATCACGTATGGGGCAGGCGTACACTGGGCACTGGAATATGCACAGCAACATCCGCAGCTGTCACTCTCCATACTAGACCTCCGGACGTTACTACCTCTTGATTATGAGGCTATTAAAGCGGTAGTGGCCCAAACAGGGAAGGTATTGGTTTTACATGAAGCCACGCTTACCGGAGGGTTTGGGGGAGAAATCAGTGCCTGGATTGCCGAACATTGTTTCCATTTGCTGGACGCCCCCGTAATGCGCTGTGGTAGTTTGGATACTCCCATCCCATTTGCAATGGAACTGGAAAAAAATTTCCTGGCCAAATCCCGGCTGGATCAGTGCATACGGGAATTAGCTGCCTACTGATCCCATGCAGACATTGTCTATTTGCACCGAATGCCCTAACTTGCAGCTGGATTTTAAAAGTATATACTATGTTGATGACAATATTAAATGCTGTGAATCACTCTGCGCTCTATAATGCAGGAACTAAAGCGGGCTTCTTCCTGGCTACCTTTTTCATTTTGCTGTTTGCTGCGATGTTTCTGTATGCTACCATCAAATACGCAAAACGTTAATCTTATTTAGCTTTCAACTTCTTAATATAAAGGGCTGACCAAAAAATATTATTGGTCAGCCCTAATTTTATGAAAGTACCTGTTTCCTGTTATTTTACCCTCACATATACCAATTTCCCCGACCGCTTACCACTATCTCTTACATCTATTTCAAAATCGGGTACACTCTTGATCAGCTGCACCAGTTTATTAAATCCATAATTCCGGGAATCAAAATCAGGCTGCTTTTTTATCAGCAGGTTGCCCAGTTCTCCAAGATAGGCCCAGCCATCCTCATCTGCAATATCATTGATGCTGGAGGCCAGCAAGTCCACCATATCCATATCCGCCTTACTGATGGCTTTCTGTTTTTCTTTGGCACTACGGGATTTGCTCGTGTCGCTTTTCTTTTCTTTTATGGCAAGTATTTCAATATAAATAAACTTATCACATGCCGCGCGGAAGGCACTGGGTGTTTTCTTCTCTCCCATGCCAAACACCTTCATGCCCGCCTCCCGGAGCCGGGTAGCCAGCCGCGTAAAATCACTGTCGCTGGATACCAGGCAAAACCCATCTACCCGGCCGGTATATAAAATGTCCATCGCATCAATGATCATCGCCGAGTCTGTCGCGTTTTTGCCGGTAGTATAACTGTACTGCTGAATAGGTGTAATAGCATTATCCAGTAATACCCCTTTCCAGCCAGACACAGTAGGTTTGGTCCAGTCGCCATAGATTCTCTTAAATGTAGGAATACCATACTTGGCTACCTCTTCCAGCATGGCTTTTATATTAGAATAAGGAATATTATCTGCATCAATCAATACGGCAAGCCGGAGATCTTTTGTATTACTGTCCATCTCATTCATATTTTATGGGTATTCAAGCGTATAAGCAAAACAGCGGCTGGCTCAAACAATTGAGACAACCGCCGTTTTATGCAGGTACCGCAGTACCAGGGTAATGCCTTCAGTGCTCCTGAAAAGGTACACGCTTACCCTTATATAATCATAGCAATATTATTTAACCAGGTAAGCACGGATCATCCAGGCCATTTTTTCATGCTTTTGCATAAGACCGGTTACAAAATCACTGGAGCCTTTGTCTTTATACTTTTCATCAAATTCATCAATCAGCCGGCGCAGGTTACGGATCACGGTTTCATGATCGTCCAGCAGGTTTTTCAGTTGTTTTTTCTGATCATTGGTATAATCTCCTTCCAGAAGATTCGTCAACTTGAGAAAGTCGGCCATACGGCCTTCTGCATAGTGGCCCAGGGTACGTATCTTTTCTGCCACATCATCCCCAAAGTCTGCAAGCTCTTCATATTGTGCTTCAAAAAACTTATGCATTTCCATGAAACTGGGACTCTCTATATTCCAATGATAGTTTCTTGTTTTAGTGTATAACACTACTTCGTCGGCCAGTACTTTATTAAGCTCTAAAGCTATCTGTTTTAAATTTCCATCAGAAACGCCAATGTTTGCTTTCATATCTGTTATTTTTTTAGTTTACCGATATATAAATTTACGGGAATACCCATGTTTATAATATGATGGATATCATTAATTAACGATTGTTTAATTAAACAGCCTGCACCCTGATTTTGTTCATGTGGGAGGGGTTGTGGACCAATATCCCAACATGTTCCGTGCCAATTCTTTATTCATAATTGCAGTATACTTCCTAATTTTGCGGTATGAACCAGGTGCCGGGGAGAATTTACACCCTTCAATTTATATTACTCTGCCTCAGTAATGCCCTTTTTTCTGCCAGTTTCAACATGTTGATCCCTGAATTGCCTGCCTACCTCAGTAGTATGGGCGGCGAAGGATATAAAGGATATATTATTGGTCTTTTCACTGTAACAGCAGCACTTTCCCGCCCCTTCAGCGGAAAGCTGACGGATACCATTGGCCGTATACCGGTCATGATATTTGGTTCTGTTATCTGTGTGGTGTGCAGCCTGCTCTATCCCCTGGTTAGTTCAGTAGGGGCATTTTTATTACTCCGGTTCTTTCATGGTTTTTCTACCGGTTTTAAACCTACCGGTACTGCCGCCTATGTGTCGGACCTGGTACCTCACACCCGGCGGGCCGAAGCGATGGGAATGGTAGGACTTTTCAGTACGATAGGTATGGCCATGGGGCCTGCCATTGGGGGTTACGTGGCCCTGCACTTTAATATCCAGATCATGTTCCAGCTTTCAGCAGTGATGGCACTGCTGTCTGTGGTGATACTGGTAGGGATGAAAGAAACCCTCCAAAACAAGCAGCGCTTCAAACCCACCCTCCTGAAGGTATCTGCCAATGAAATTTTTGAGCCGCTGGTATTGGCCCCCATGGTAGTTACGTTTCTTACTTACTTCAGCTATGGGGTTTTACTCACTATCATACCGGATTTCAGTACCCACCTGGGGATCCATAATAAAGGGCTTTTCTTTACGTTCTTTACAATCAGTTCTATAGGTATCCGTTTGCTCGCAGGCAAAGCATCTGACCGTTATGGACGGGTGCCTGTACTGAAGATCTCTGCTACCATGCTGGCTGCAGCCACCTTCCTGATGGCCATTGCTCATACCCCTCAGCTATTACTGGCGGCAGCGGTGCTTTATGGAGTAGCACTGGGGATTAATTCTCCGGCAGTCACCGCCTGGACCATCGATCTGGGGCTTCCGGAACATCGCGGCCGGGCACTGGCCAGCATGTATATTGCACTGGAGGCTGGCATTGGATTGGGCGCCTACTTTTCTGCTTTTATCTATAATAACAACGCCGGTTTCTTCCCACTTACCTTTTACGTAACCACCGTCATTACCCTCCTGGCTACCTTTTACCTGCTGTTTGTTTATGATAACCAACGCCTTAAAGTAATGTGGCGGTTTGTTCATATTAAGAAATGGCGATAATATTATTCCAGCAGCAGCTCATCACCGGCCACAGGCTCGCTTTTATCCACCAGCTCACGGGGAAGCTCTTTTTTAGTTTCCAGCCCCAGCCGACGCATACCTTCTGCCCTAGTCACCAGGTTACCCCGGCCCGTACTTAATTTATTCATGGCACTGTCGTATACCTCCTGGCTACGGCCCAGATGTATTCCCACCGTCCGCATATCTTCTGCAAAACCTACAAACTTTTCATAAAGCGCACTTCCCTGTTTCACGATTTCTTCAGCATTCCTGTTCTGGTTTTCCAGCCGCCACATTGCATCAATAATCCGCAAGGTAGCCAGCAGAGAAGGTACACTCACTACAATGATCTTTTTCCGGAAAGCATAGTCATAGAGATCATCCTGCTGCAAAATAGCAAGTGCATATGCCGGCTCAACAGGTACAAACAGCAATACAAAGTCCGTTGTATTTTTATACAGGGAATGATAACTTTTACGGCTCAGCTCATCCACATGGTTCTTCACTGACTGCAGATGCAGCTTTAGTGCCTGTTGTTTTTCCACTTCATCTGTAGCGCTGCAATACTGTTCATAGGCTTTCAGCGATACCTTAGAGTCAATAACCAATTGCCGGTTCTCCGGCAATAATAACAACAGGTCGGGCCTTTTAAGCATGCCCTCACTATCCCGTTGCGCATCCTGTGTAAAGTAATGAATGCCCTTTTCCAGCCCTGATGCTTCCAGTACGCGCTCCAGTATCATCTCTCCCCAGTTTCCCTGCTTTTTGGTATCCGCCTTTAAGGCATTGGTCAGGTTGTTAGCCTCCTGGGTAAGTGTTTGATTGAGGAGGAGGAGTTTTTGCAGTTCCGTTTTTAATTCTGTACGCTGGGTGGTCTCTGCTACCAGCGACTGCTGTACACTACTCCGGAAACTCTCAATCTTCTCCGCCAGCGGTTTCAGGATATCATCCATTTTATGCTGGTTCTGTTCCATAAAAGTCCCGGATATACGCTGCAACAATTGCTGCGCGGTATTCTCAAACTGTACTTTAAACTCCTGCTGTATTTCCTGCAAACGCTGCTTTTCTTCATTGAGCTGCTGGTGCAGGAACCGGTTCTGCTCTTCTATCCTGCTGCTATCTCCCATCAGCTGCTGAAACTCTGTATACACGTGATCCAGCCGCTGTTGCTTTTCCTGCAATTCTATCCGTTTATCTTCCAGCATGTGCTGTGTATAGGTATATTGCGCTTCCAGGTGGTTATTCCGTTCTTTTAAAAGTACCTGCTCCTGTTGTTGTTGTTCCCATTTCTGCCTGACAGAAAAATACAACCACCCCAGTACAACTGCGAGGGCACCAGTGATAGTAAGCAATACAGTGTAGTTCATAATTAGTTGTTTAGAAATGAGGAGGGCCTTTCATTGAGTTATAGCGCCAGCCTTAATATGGTAGCTTTTCCTTTAACATTTATGCTTGTTAAGATCCGGGCATGCCTTTCAGTTAGTTTTTGCACCTGCAATAGTAACGTTTTACTGCGCAATATATTTGCACAGCTGTACAGGTAACACAGGAAGTGGAGGTGCCATAAATAAATGAAAGTACCCCTGAGCATTACTTAAACATCACCTCAACCCCATCAGGTATCCGGATAAAAAAAGGTGCCTCAAAAGCTGAGACACCTCTTCTACGTTATTTTATCGCTTCAGAAAAGTAAATTATAGTTGTTCGTACAGTTTGCGCAGCCGCTCTCTGGTCATGATCTGCTGCCAGTCTTTGCCCAGCGCATTTTCCCACAGTGGTGCCATTCCCAGAGATACATTGATCATCGTATCAAACTGCTCATCCGTAAGGCCTTTTGTAATATGCTGGGGAATTTCAATGTTGTGTTTCTTCACCATGGCCTTAAATTTCTTTACCCCATCCGGATAGAATTCTTCCAGTTTGTCAAACACGATACAGTTTCCAATACCATGTTTGGTACCCAGCAGATAAGCTAATCCGTAACTTACCGCATGTGCCACCCCTACCTGGGAATAAGCAATACTCATCCCTCCGGCATAAGATGCCATCATCAGTTTTTCATCTGCATCATCATCCCATTGTTTCTTTTCCAGGAATATTTCCTCACACAGCTCCTGTGCCTTCTCACCGTAAGATTTACTGAATGCATTCAGATAAGTACCCTGAAGCGATTCCACACAATGGATAAAGCAATCCATCGCAGTATAAAAACGCTGATTAGCAGGTACGCTGCTGGTTAAAGAAGGGTCCAGCATAATCTGATCAAAAGTGGTAAAGTCTGAATTCATACCCAGTTTACGGGTAGGCCCGGTAAGTACACAGGTACGGCTCACTTCTGCTCCTGTACCTGAAATAGTAGGAATACCCATCTTATAAACGCCACGCACCTTTACCAGGTCCCATCCCTGATAATCTGCTGAAGAGCCGGGGTTAGTCATCATCAACCCAACCGCTTTGGCCAGATCCATCACAGATCCTCCGCCTATACCAATAATCCCCGACACTTCCCCGAACGCAGCTTTCAGGTCATCCCGCAGCTTATCTACCTGGGTGGTTTTAGGCTCGTGCGTAACGTCAATGATTACAATCTTATCTTTTCCCTGTAAAGGAATACGTGATAAAAAGGCAGGTTTATCCTTGAAATATTCATCAACAAAGAAGATCATCGGTGCATCTCCCTTACGTTGAGGTGCCAGTATTTCATCCAGTTGATCAAATGATCCAAGGCCATATATTACATAGCCTACCATTTTAAAATTCCGGAATTTCATATATACAATTTCGTTTGTTTAAAATAATCGTTCCTGTCATCCTCCGTAAGGGGATCCTTACTACAATAATTTTGCTGCTTTATCCAGATCTTCCGGGGTATCTATTTCCACACCCATATATTCTGTAACCACCATTTTCATGGGGATGCCATTTTCCAGATAACGCAGGCATTCTATTTTTTCCGCAGCCTCCAACGGAGTCACCGGCATTTGTGTAAAGTCCAGCAAGGTTTGCTTCCGGAATGCATAGATACCGATATGTTCATAGTAAACAGATGGAAAATCTTTATTACGGGGATATGGAATAACAGACCGGGAAAAGAACAATGCATTGAACTGCTTATCAACCGCCACCTTTACATAATTAGGGTCTTCTATCAGCTTCCAGTCTTTCAGTTCCTGCATCAGGGAAGCTACTCTTACCTGTTTGCCTGCTTCTCCTTCAAATACACTTAGCAACTTTTCCAGTGGTTCTTTTTGCGTAAAAGGTTCATCGCCCTGCACGTTTACCACAATATCCACGTCCATATCCACCACAGCTTCCGCAATACGGTCTGTTCCACACTCGTGCTCCTTTTTGCTCATTACAGCTTTTCCTCCATGCTGCACAATTTCATCATAGATCACTTCACTGTCGCATACTACCATCACCTCATCAAAAACACCTGTGTTCACTGCTGATTCGTAGGTACGGAGAATAACTGTTTTTCCTCCCAGTTTTGCCATGAGCTTACCGGGGAACCTCGTGGCGCCATACCGGGCAGGAATCAAAGCTATTTTTTTCATGCGCATATATTTAATACCGGAAGCAGCTTTTTCATTGACAATCTTACTTACCAGGAAACCGCTTCCGGTCCGGTGCTATTTATTTATAATACACTTTTGACAGCTTTTACCAGCTTTTCTGCTTTCTCTTTCACCTCATCCTGGTTCCAGCCGAGATTAACAGGTGTGGAAATGCAACGGCCTATAATAGCGTCTGAAGCGGGGAATTGTTTGGTTTTATATTGCTCCATGGCTTGTTTAAGACCTGGAGGGAAAGCATGCAGGGAAGCATTTTGTTTGAAATGATCCCATTGGCGGATATAATGCCAGTTATTATCAAACCAGAAGAAGGCTGCTAATCCGGCTGCCTTCATAGCGGCAGCAGCAGCACGGGCAGTGTTTTCATCCGGCAGGAAAAATGACAGGTGCGTCGCACTGTCGCCCGCCTCATCCGGCAAACGGCGGAAAGTTACCTCCGACACAGTAGCTAGGGCATCCTTCATGATCTTTTTGTTGTTACGCAGGATAGATAAAATGTTGTCCAGCTTGCGTATTTGAGCCAACCCTACCGCTGCATGCAGCTCAGATATACGGTAGTTATAGCCCATAAATGGATGCTGATCTGCACCACGGTCTACTCCCAGATGATCATGTCCATGGTCTGCGTACGCATCGCTTTTAACATATACATCCTGATCATTGGTAACAATAGCACCACCTTCTGCGCAGGTAATTGTTTTTACAAAATCAAAAGAAAAAGTACCCGCATGTCCGATAGTACCCAGGGCTTTACCTTTATAACTACCTCCAAAAGACTGGCAGGCATCTTCCAGTAAAATCAGCTGGTGCTTATCACAAATAGCCTTTAATGCATCCAGGTCGGCCATTGAACCACACATATGCACCGGCATTACCGCTTTGGTCTGAGGGGTAATTGCCGCCTCTACCGCTTTAGGATCCAGTGTCAGGGTATCATCCACATCTACCAGCACCGGGGTGGCGCCTACGGAAAACACAGATTCAAAACTGGCCACAAATGTAAAAGTGGGCATAATGATCTCATCACCTGCACCAATACCCAACGCAGCCATGGCGGTGCTAAGTGCAGTAGTACCACTGGAAGTGAGCTGTGTATACTTCACGTCCAGCTTATCGCAAATAGCCTGTTCCAGCTCTTTTGCTTTCCAGATGCCTTTGCGCGGACCATCAAATCCGTAGCGCATCATAATGCCGGTTTCCAGTACATCATTTACTTCTTTCCGCTCTTCGGCTCCAAATAGTTCATATCCGGGCATAAACAGTTGATTTTAAAATATAATAAAGGTTCTATTTTATGGTGGGGCAAAGGTACTATAATCAATGTTCCCATACATCCTAAAAACTGTTTATCTTTTGCTAAAAATTTGCCATGCGTTTTATATTGTTTTTGTTCATACTAAGTATATTCTCAGGGGTACTCTCCATAAATACCTACGCTCAGCATCCTGAAGAACAACAAATCCGGGCCCTGATGCAACAACAAACTGCTGCCTGGAACGAGGGTGATCTTAATGGTTTTATGCAAACCTATTGGCAATCAGACTCTCTTATGTTCATTGGCAAAAGTGGTGTCACCTATAGCTGGCAAGCCACCCTGGATAATTATAAAAAGTCTTACCCGGATACAGCGGCAATGGGGAAGCTTAATTTTAACTTACTGGAATTCAAACCCTTAACTCCAGTATTATATTTTGTGGTGGGTAAATGGCACCTGCAACGTACCGCCGGCGACCTGCAAGGGCATTTTAGCCTGCTTATCAGGAAAATAAATGGAGAATGGAAAATTGTGGCTGATCACAGCAGTTAAAGGAGCATAAAAAAACCGTCCCAGGAATGAGACGGCTTGTTATACACCACAACATTAAAGAAGAAACTATGACTTTTGCTTCTTTTGAATTACTTATGTTTCGTCAACAGGATACAGTTAAATGCCTTTTATTTATTTTTTGCTGCATCCCGCACGGTTTTATTTTCCTTTTCCGGCTTTTCAGATAAATCACCATGCATAGGGTTACGTCCATTTGCAGCTTTGTCTGTTGATAATATCTCTACGGGATGCTGCTTTACTTGCTTATATGCGGTACTGTGCTTGTCTGTTTTCTCTCCCTGCTTCCCAATATCAGCTTTAGCTGGTTGTTGCTTATTATTTTTCATGATAATCATTTTAAATAATAATGAATCGCTACTCCCTGTGTAAAGTCATCAAAGTCTATTCCAACACCAATATCCCCTCCCACAGCGGCCAGGAAGGATGATTATGAGGTATTAATTCCCCATGCCGGTTGTCTCACTCCCATTCCTGTGCATCAGATGCTACACCATAAATCCTGTCATGACCTGCCGGCTATCTGGTTTTGATTTCCTGGAAATGACTGGTAATGAACATATTAATTTCAATGCACTATTACCGCAGTAGGCATTAACATCCGATTCACAAAAACACGCTTTGATTTTCCCGCACACCGCCTATATTTGTATCCTCAATTCTTTTAACCCTTCCCTGTGATAAACGCTATTTAATTTTTACCCAGTCCTGTTTAAAACCCGGTATCTATTCATTTATAACTATTAACTGTTATGACCGGGAAAGTTAAATTGCTTTTTACTGTTGGTATACTTATCTGTTATGCACTCACGGGTTGCACTAAAAAAGACCCGCTCATCCCTGTTAAGCCTGATGTTATCGTTCCGGGGGATTCTGTTACTGTTACAGAAAACAAAGTAGACCGGAATGAGCTGTTAACACTGGTAAATGGGCTACGCAGCCGGGGATGCGACTGTGGTAGTACTAAAATGCCGCCAGTGCATGCGCTGAAGTGGAGCGGCTCCCTGGAAAAGGCAGCATGGCTGCATAGTAAGGATATGAAAGTCAATAACTTCTTTCAACATAATTCCCAGAATGGTACTACTCCCGGCACACGTATTACTGCTGTAGGCTATAACTGGTATACCTATGGGGAAAATATTGCTAAAGGTAATATGGACGAACAGGCGGTGATATTGGGATGGCTATCCAGCCCTGAACATTGTAAAAATATGATGAAGGCTGATTACTATGAGATAGGTATCGGACAGGAAGGGGTATACTGGACAATGGATCTCGGAAGCAGGGTTGCTGACAAATAGCACCCGATACTCTTTTTAGCTTTAAGGTACAGGCATCTTTTTCCGCCACATCCGCCATATAAAATAGATGTATGCTGTCAAAGTAATGATAAACCAGCTATAAAAAAAGATCATCCGGCCTGTAGTAGATTCTTCTGGTACCGCAAATCCCAGAAACAAGCCAATGAATACATCTGCCATCATTAAAAAGAAGCCGAGGAAAATCGTACGCATAATCTTTACAAAAAAAGATACCAGCTGCATATTGAGTTTATATTCCTCAGATGGCTGCTCTTCCTGTTCTTGCCCTATTTTTTTCTCTTCCTCTGCCATACACTAAAGTTTAGGTATATATTGTTTCAATTATTCCGCTCCGTTTAATCTCTATTAAATTCCTGCCGGTAAATACCACTACTAAGGTAAACAAAGCCTCAACAGATCCGTACTATCTCCTTTAAATACATTAAAATCTACTGTTGTTTTAATGCCATTCACCCGCCCAATATCACTATGTTGCCAGAAAACCCACTTCCGGTCCAACCTAGGCCGCTCTTTCTGATAATAATGCGCAATCCATAATGGATAATCATCAAATTCATCTCCCAGGTAAGTCAGGTAAAACTTTAGGTTAGTATAAATGATAGGCTTAACCCCATAGACTTTTTCCATCTCTTCCAGCCATATTTTAGCGGTACTCCGGATCACTGCGGCTGGCTGGTTATTATGCACTTCGATATCCAGTACAGGAGGAAGGTCGCCAGTCTCTAACTGCACTACATTTCTAAAGTTGATAGCCTGTTTGATAGGATCACGGGTAGAATAAAAAAAATGGTAGGCCCCTCTGGTTACCCCCGCTTGCTTTGCTTTTTCCCAATTTCGCTTAAAAGCATCGTCCTGGCGGGTAATCCCTTCTGTAGCCTTAATAAAGGCAAAAGAAATCCTGATATTCTCCACCTGCATCTGTTTTACTGCATGCCAGTTGATATCCTTCTGAAATTTTGAAACATCAATACCATGCACCTGGTAATTAACCGGCATATCAATACCAAACTCTTCATACCGCATAAACCTAAGCTCTTCCTGCCGGTGACTCCACCATATATATGCCCCAATGGTACATCCCATCAATAAAACTAAAATCAGTGAATTACGCCAGGCTTTTTTAATTCTTATTATCACTATACGTAGTTTTCAGTTAACAACTGACCATTTAACAGCCCCAGCTCCTTTCACAAGCAGGCGACTCACTGCCACAAAGATATAAACATCAGATTATCAGATCATTTTATTGGCAATTATAGGGCAATATTGTCAATTTGAGGCACTGTAAGGATACTACTTCCTGAAAACGATACTCTTCCCATAATAAGCAGCGGAAATCCTGATTTCTCAAATCGGATGCGCATAACATACATAGTTATATTACTTTTACAATGACTAGTGATTTTTAATATGCCGGATTTTAACTTAAATGACTCACTGAATTTCTTTTCTAAATTCACTTTCCGCCGGGGATGGAATGCCGGAAAAGTGCTGGCCAGCTATTATGCCAGTAAATTAACCGGAAAACCAGTTCAATGGGGATACCCTATCTCCATTTCATTTGAGCCAACTACTTCCTGTAATCTTCGTTGCCCGGAATGCCCCAGTGGATTAAGGGCTTTTACACGGCCTACAGGCATGCTGGAGCAGGATTTTTTCCGCAAAACAATTGATGAAATTTCCAAAGAACTTTTATACCTCATCTTTTACTTTCAGGGAGAACCTTATCTCAATACCGGGTTTCTTGATATGGTAAAGTATGCTGCTGATAAGGGCATTTATACCGCAACGTCTACCAATGCCCACTATCTTACCGACGCCAATGCCCGTAAAACAGTGGAAAGTGGCCTGGACAGGCTTATTATATCTATAGACGGGACTACCCAGGATGTGTATACCCAGTATCGCGTAGGTGGGCATCTGGATAAAGTAATACAAGGCGCTAAAAATATTGTGAAATGGAAAAAAGAATTGAATTCTACCAAGCCTTTCGTGTTTTTCCAGTTCCTGGTGGTAAAACCCAATGAACATCAGATTGAAGATATTAAGAAACTGGCAGCGGAAATTGGAGTAGACCAGGTACGTTTTAAAACTGCCCAGGTATATGATTATGAAGAAGGGAATAAGCTGATTCCTACTATTGATAAATACTCCCGCTATCATCGTAATGATGATGGTACCTATGCCATTAAAAACAAGTTGGGCAATCATTGCTGGAGGCTCTGGCACTCTCCTGTTATTACATGGGACGGGCTCGTGGTTCCCTGCTGTTTTGATAAGGATGCACAACACCGGCTGGGCGACCTCAAAAAGGAATCATTCAAAAAATTGTGGCATAATAAGGAATACATCCATTTCCGCTCCCAAATCCTGGAAACGCGTAAGAATATTGATATCTGTGCTAATTGCAGTGAGGGAACCAAAGTTTGGGGCTAGCTGGGCAAGGCTTTAATGTCAGGAGCTGGGTATAAAAACGCAATGGGGAGTTATAAAGGTAATTGGCTAATTAACTTACTAATAACTTAAAATACCACAGGTATTCGCTCCTCAGGATGCCTGTGGTTCTTTTTTCTTTTTCTTCCGGCCCGTAAATTTATTGAACAGGTTGATCCCCAATTGCACTCCCACAAATTCAAGGGCAGTCATTAATGCGGTGGTACCAAAGCTCTTCAGTTTACCACTTTCCCAGGCCATCTTCGCTACCCTCCCAGCTATATTCAGTACACTGCTATGTTTGGCACTGCCAGGTATAACCGCATTCAGGGCCATCTTTTTATAATTGTCCTTAAAAAAATCAACCCGGTCGCCCAGTTCATTTTCTAACTCACGGGTACGATTTTTTAACCTGGCAATTTCCAGTTCCAGTGTTTCAAAATTGGTGACTTTCACCTTTCGCATGAGTATAGATTTATCATTTATTAATTTTCTTTAGAAATGGGTTCCTGCTCAAATTGTCCGGTATGCTGATGGGTGTCGTTCTCTTCTATTTCTTCTACTAGCTCAGATATTAATAGCTTTGCCAATGGCCTTTGTATAAGTGCCTTACGAAAAATAAGAATGGACAGGAATAACAGCACAAAAAGTCCAGCAGCACAGGAAAACCCTATCGTAAAGCTTCCTGTTTGTTCCCCTATCCAGAATCCTACCACCATACCTAAAAATACAATGACAAAGAAGAACAACAGGAAAGCCATCATTAATGAAAAGAAAAGCCCCAAGGCTTTTGATAGCTTTCCTGCTGCCTGAAGCTTGATAAGGTCCAAACGGGTTTCCAGGTACTCCCGGGCTATTTTACCGGTTTGATTAAAATAATTGCCGAAATTATCTTCCATGCAAATGAATTTAGTGCAATAGGGGGATTATGCCAGCTCATTGTCCAGCTCAGCTTCAAATTGTTCTTTTTTCTTATTGAACTTCTCTTTTAATTTGTCGGCCTGATATTTTAAGCGGTCTACCAGCTCATCCTTCTTGTCAGAATTCAGGAAATAACCAACGGCTACGCCTACAGCGGCGCCTACAATAAATGAAACTACTGCTTTTGAACTGTTGCTCATAATATTATTTTTTAAAGATGAAGAATAAGGGTTTCCTTAAACGGTATCAATAGGGACACAAACATTATTCCAACAATTACCAATTGTCACAAATTTAACCTTTCTCTGCCATATGCTCATAGAACAAGTAAGTTATCCGTTTGTTCAGCAACATATTGTCATACTGCCATTGGCCCTGTTTTTGTCATTCACTTAAAATCATGTAGGTTTGATATACACCTAGATGCTTCCTATTTATGAGCTTAATTGATAATGACCGCCTAAAGCAGATTGCTTTTTTACTGATCATTGTTTTACTGGGGATATTACTTTTCCTTGAACTGTATACTTTTTTCCCCGGTTTCCTGGGAGCCATTACTTTGTATATTCTGTGCCGGAAATGGATGTTCCGCCTGGTAGAAGACCGGAAATGGAAAAGTAACCTGGCCGCTGCCCTGCTCATGATTCTTTCCTTCTTGATCATTTTAATGCCTATCGGCATGCTGGTAAATATGCTGATGACCAAGGCCAGCTATGCGGCAGAACATTCTTCGGAACTCATAAAAGGTATCAAAACAGTAGCTGGTAAATTAGAGGAAGGCACCGGCATTAACCTGTTTTCTGAGAATCATTTGCGAAAGCTGCAGGAAGGTATTACCGGTGTAT
The DNA here is from genome assembly GCF_040567655.1 of Chitinophaga sp. H8. Lineage (NCBI taxonomy): Bacteria > Pseudomonadati > Bacteroidota > Chitinophagia > Chitinophagales > Chitinophagaceae > Chitinophaga > Chitinophaga defluvii. The sequence continues at coordinate 863,391 of NZ_JBEXAC010000002.1, forward strand.
TACCAGGGTTCCTGGGAGCTACCTTTAACACACTTACAGCAATTGCCATCATGTACTTTATCCTGTACTTCATGCTGGTAAATGGCCGGAAGATGGAAGCTACCCTATACGAATATATTCCGCTGAAAGACGAAAATGTCATGAGACTGGGCACCGAATTCAAAAGCCTGGTATTTGCCAACGCAGTTGTAATTCCGTTGATTGCTGTTGTACAAGGAATTGTTTCGCTGATCGGCTATTTCATTTTTGGTGTTCCGCAACCGGTTTTCTGGTTTGTTGTTACCTGCTTTACGGCCATGCTACCGGTTGTGGGGGCTGCTGCAGTATATGTCCCAATGGGCGTTTTTATGATAGCTGCGGGGGATACCTGGCAAGGGGTAGCTGTACTGGTATATGGCTTTGGGGTAGTAGGGACTTCAGATAATATCTTTCGTTTTATGCTGGCTAAGAAAATAGCAGATGTACATCCACTGATTACCATTTTTGGTGTACTCGCCGGCGTTAGTTTATTTGGATTTATTGGCCTTATTTTCGGGCCATTACTGATATCCATGTTTATACTCCTGCTGGAAATATATTCCAATGAATACCTGGTAAAAAAGCGGGAGGTAAAAGTATTCAGGTAAACTCCTCTATTTATAGTAATTGTTTGCTGCAATATATGCCACTACTTCATCAGGCACAAGGAAGCGTATAGACTTATCTTCCTTGATCCACTGCCGAATACTGGTAGAAGAAATATCCAGTAAGGGGGCATCCAGCACCTCTACCCGTGCGCCGTATGTTTCCTTTATTTCATGTCCGGGCCTGCGGTATACATAAAAAGGATAGTGTTTTACCAGATGCTGATAATTTTTCCAACGCGAAATATTCTGGAAACTGTCACTTCCCATAATTATTGTAAACTGTTGTGTTGGAAATTTTTCAGAAAGATAGGCTAGTGTATCAACCGTAAAAGAAGGACGTGGCAATGAAAATTCTATATTACTGGCACGTAACCGTGGCTCATCTTTTACAGCCAGCTCCACCAGATGAAAACGGTGATGTTCGTTCAACAAAGTAGAGGACGGTTTCAATGGATTTTGTGGTGATACTACCAACCAAACTTTATCAAGGTCTGTATGATAAGCTACATAATTAGCAATAATCAGGTGACCGATATGTATAGGATTAAATGACCCGAAATATAAGCCTATCTTCATGTTTCATTGTATAGTTAGCCAATGGCCTCAGCAATTAATGGTGTAAAAGTAGGAAATAATACTTTAGCTGTCAGCTTTTGCTTATTCACCGTTAACTTCCACATTAATCGCTTTAAGTGGCTCCGGATGGAGGGTAATCTGCCGCAATCAAACAATATGGCAGATGAATATATAAACAGCCAGGCTTTTACAAGCTGCTATTCCACCGGCTTAAACTGTTCAAATACATGGCCGCATTGTTTACAATAATGGATGGCACGACAAAGGGTAGAGCCAAAGGGGGAACGCAAATAGGTGTTTGCACTGTTGCAGTGCGGGCATGCGGTATGCAACATAATTTCCGCAGACACATTCCCGTTATGCACCTGAGGTGGGGCAATCCCAAAATTTTTCAGCTTCTCCTTAGCAGCGTCAGACATCCGGTTGCTTTCCCAATGCACAGTCTTATCTATCTCTACAACTACTTTTATTCCCAGGTCATTGCCTACAATCGTACTAATTTGCTGCTGTATATAACTGACCGCAGGACAAGCGGCAAAAGTGGGGATCATTTTAATAAGTGCTCCGGTTTCATCCAATTCTACACTGGTGATCATCCCCAGATCTATGACACTCAATACCGGGATTTCCGGATCCATTACCTGTTCCAGGGAGTTATAAATATCAAGTATGGTAATTGTGGCTGACATGATTCAATTTTTACCAGCTGGCTTCCGCATCCATTTTAAATACTTCTGCCATTTCCAGCAACAGCGGGTGTAAATGCTCCGTGTGAAACCCATACCGGCCACCATAGGCAGGCATAATAGTATCCATGTCCGGCAGATTAAGGGAAGCTCTTACTAATACCGGATATATTCTTTCCAGCCATCGCTCATACAATACCTTTTCACCGGGATAAATATGCGCTGCTATTAATGCCTCTTCGTCTTCCTGCGATGGCTCAAAAATACCAGCCGCCAGTGAAATGCAGGTATTCAGTGCCGTCTGCATCCTGTTATAGCTTTCTTCATTTGCATTACTGAGCTGTATGATCCAGGCATTGGCATGCAGGGTATGATATTTTAATTCCCCTTTCAGCTTTTTACTTAGCTGCTGAAATGGTTCAAAGCTACTTTGTAACAGGCTTTCATATCTGACCGTTTCGGCATGATCAAATAAGAAATGACGCATCAGGCTAAAATCATACTCACTATTAGGCATCTCTACCAGATGACAGCATTTAAATGCCTTTTCATCACGCAAAAAAGCAAACTTGTCCGGATCCTCTCCTCCCAATTCTTCCTGTAGTATACGATACAATGCCCAGGCATGTCCTATTTTATCCTGCGCCATGGAAGAAAATGCAATATCTTCTTCCATAATAGGACCCAATCCGGTCCATTCAGAATTACGATGCCCCAGTATCAGTGCATCATCCGCCATTTTTATAATCAGTTGGGCTATTCCCTGCCTTATTGTTGTTTCCATGTTGCAGCGTTGCAGTTTTCTTTGTACTAAACAGATTTTATCATACCTCCTGGGAGCCAGGTACCTGCTTATTGGCGTTTTTGAATTTATTAATTTTGTCCATCACTTTAAACCCGCTGGCATCCCGGTATGTTTTTTCCAGGTTGTTGGCAAACATATCCTCGTCTTCCACATCAAATGCCAGAATATCGGCACTCCGTACCACCCAAAGGTTTACACACTTTTTACGGCGGCCAAACTGTTCTTTGGCAAAAACCAGTGCCAACTGAGGATCTGGTGCGTGTACACAACCTACATGCTCATGGTGCGCTCCCCTTTTTTCCTGGTGAAACACTTCATAAACATTCCAGTTTTCACCTTCCGTTACTTTTATAATCTCTCCGGTATTACCCAGTTTTAATCTGTTTACACGCGGATCTAAAGATGCATTTATCATTGTGTTACTGGATATGAATTAACAGTATATTAAGCTACAGGCAATGCCCGCTCTTCTTTTGGATTCATCAACGCCTTACGCACCCACCGGCCATGCTCTTCCGCCCATTTCCTTACATTAAGCCGCTCTTTATTGCAAGGGCCATCTCCACCAATTACTTTAAAAAACTCATTCCAGTCAGGGTCTGTATATTCCCAACGACCGGTAGCTGCATTCTTTTTTAGATTAGGATCAGGCAGGGTAAGGCCCAATTCCCATAATTTAGGTACATAGGCGTCCAGAAACTGATTCCGCATATCATCATTGCTGGCCATTTTTACTTTCCACTGCATCAGTTTTTCACTATGCTGGGAGGACTTGTCCGGCGGGCCAAAGAAATGCATAATGGGCTGCCACCACCTGTTCAATGCATCCTGTAACATCTCCCTTTGTGCTGGAGTACCGGTAGCTAAGGTGATTAAAGCATCATGCCCTTGTTTCAGATGAAAGCTCTCCTCATAGCAAATCCTTTCCAATGCCCGGCAATATGGCCCATATGATCCTTTTGCATTGGCTACCTGGTTTACTATAGCCGCTGCATCTATCAAAAAGCCTATTACGGTTACATCTGCCCAGCTTTCTGCCGGATAATTAAATACATTGGAATATTTAGACTTGCCGCTCAGCAGATCATTGATCATGGCTTCTCTGGATTTGCCCAGGGTTTCAGCTGCATTATACAGCAATTGCCCATGACCGATTTCGTCCTGAACTTTGGCTATAAGTGCCAGTTTACGCTTAAAACCCGGTGCCCGGGTTATCCAGGTGCCTTCTGGTAATGCGCCTATAATTTCGGAATGGGCATGCTGTTCAATAAGCCGTATCAGCTGTCGCCGGTATTCTGTCGGCATCCAGTCGCCAGGCTCTATTTTCTCGCCTCTGGCAATACGTTCTTCAAATACAGCCAGCTTTTCAGGATCATCGTGCTGCTGCTCTTCCCGCAACTGTTTACCGTTGGGTTCATCAAATATATATCCGCCGCCGTACATAGCGTGATTGTTTTGGTCAATCTGTAAATTAATGAATTTTGGCCGTATCAGCCAGAAAATGATTCCCTCCCCGGAACCATTTTTATCGGTACCTTTAAAAGTAGTCTTAACCGCATTACAGGCATGTTTCTAACACCGGCAGGAATACTGATTTCTTTGCTCTTGCTTTCCTGGCAGCTTCCCTGCATAGCTAATACGCTGGCGGTAGGACAGCCCGTAATTAAGCTCGTATTTGAATATGCCAGACAACAGGAAGACCCTTCCGCTGATACATTATTCTATGCCAATGAAAGAAAATTACGCCTGGAAGATTTTATGGGTACTCCCTCCTTTAGAGGACCCAGTGCTGCAGTAGCTTATACCAGCTTTGCCTATGACGGCTCCAGCCTCATAAAAAAGGATACTTTATTCATTTTCCTGAGACTACAGGTGTTTTTTGTAAAAAGCGCTTCCTGGGTAAGAACAGATGCAAGAGACGACTATACGCTGGCGCATGAACAACTCCATTTTGATATTACCCTGCTGGTTGCAGAACGCTTTAAACAAAAACTACGGCAAACCGCACTCAACAGAGACGATTATGATAGTATTATCCAATACCAGTATTTGCAGTCCTTCCGGGAAATGAACCGCCTGCAATATGCTTTTGACCAGGAAACCAATCACGGCCTGGATAAAGCGGCACAGCTGCAATGGCAGGATAAGGTCAGGGCAGCTTTGAAGAATCATGGTACATTTCCCGAAGAACTAGGTTATGACGACTATTTTCAGGCATTTTAAAACAACTCTTTCTCCCTTTTTACGTTCTAATAAACGGAGATAACCAAAATTTAAATCAGGTACATATGCTACTAAAACAAATAGGCAGATGGACAGCCTGGTCACTGACCATCGCACTGGCACTTAATGCCTGCAAAAAACGGGATACTGCCAACCCTTCCGGCAATGCTGCTGAATTGTCAAAGGATACTATGTACTATACCTTCAAAGACGAATACCTTTGGACTGATGCCGTTCCTGATTACATGACCTTTAACCCCAGACGTTTTAACAACCTTCAGGATTTGTTTAACGCACTGGTATCTTATAAATCGCTTGACCGGTACAGCTTTCTTGATAATGGCGCTGTTGCTGGCCAGTTACAAGGAGGTATCTCCGGCGACTTCGGTTTTGATATCGGCTATAATACCCCCGATGAATTAAGGGTAATATATTGCTATGATGGCTCTCAGGCTTACCAGCAGGGTATCCGTCGTACCTGGCAGATTACTGCCATCAATGGAGACCCCGCCATCAGCTACGACGAAGGTGCCCATGGGGATGGCAGCGGAAAAAACCTCACCAGGGTATCCAAGGCAATGTATTCGAGTAACAGTACTTCCTTTACCTTCAAAAAGCCTGATGGCAGCACCCAAAACATCACCGTTTCCCGGAGCAACTATAATATCAATCCGGTACTGTTCAGTAAAGTGTACAATTTCAGTGGCCATAAGATAGGCTACTTCGTTTTTAACCAGTTTGTGGATACCAGTAAAATAGCCCCCCAGATCAATAATGCATTCAACAGTTTTACATCCGCAGGTATTACCGACCTGATAGTAGATCTTCGCTACAACCGCGGCGGGGTAGTTGTTACGCAGGAATATCTGGCCAATCTTATTGCCCCGCTGTCCGTAGGTACCAACAAGCAGACAGTGATGTACAAGGAAACCTTTAACAATAACCTCACTAATGGCCTCTTCAGTCCGTATGTACGCAATAGACCCCTTCCTCCTCCGGATCAACGGTTTACCTGGGCGGATGTTTTTAATGACCTCACCAGCGATGCTACCCGCTATTTCGCCAAAGCGGGTAGTCTTAACCTCCAGAATGTAGTGTTTATTGGTACCCGCTCTACCGCTTCTGCCAGTGAATTGCTTTATAACAGCCTGAAACCACATATCAACGCCAAGTGGGTGGGAGATACTACCTATGGCAAACCAGTGGGATTTTTAGGCATCCCGGTAGGGCAATATGATATGTACGCGATCAGCTTCCAAAGCAAAAACTCTCTCGGGGAAGGTGATTACTTTGATGGCTTTCCTCCTGATGTAAAAGATTATGAAGACATGTCTATTGATTGGGGAAATACAAGTGAGAAATACCTGCGCAATGCACTGATACTATTAGGAGTACCTTCCGGAGCACTGGGCCGCACCTCACTGAATGCAGCACTGGAACAACGCCGGTCCATGCGTAGCAATGCTTTACCGGGTAACGGCTTTAACGGAATGTTGGAAACCAGAAGAAGATTGCGGTAACGCTTTTCTTATTTATTGCCTTCCATCACTTTCAGGGACCGGAATTTGCCTGCCATCATGGCCTTATCAGCAGCAGATATGACCATCCTGATAGTAGTGGTTGCCTGGTAGAAGAACGCCGGATGAATACGGCTGAATTCATCCGACACTTTATGATAATCAGGATGATCTTCTACTCCAAAATAAAGGAAGGGAATATGCAGCTTAAAAAATTCAAAATGATCGCTCTGGCTGGTCCAGTCATTAGCGCCATCTTCTTTTTTATCATGGCCTGTAACAAGTTTTATTTTGCTTTGCGGGGCTACTGCTGTAATCACTTCTTTAAGCTCCGGAAACTGATGCGTACCGCAAACATATAATTCCTGGTTATCATTACGACTCACCATATCCATGTTAATGTTAAGCTTCATTTGCGCTACCGGAACAGGGGGGTGCTGCAAAAATGCCTTAGCTCCTTCCAGCCCCATTTCTTCTGCGTCCAGTGCCGCAAAGATCAGGGTATGTTGTGGGGGATGCTGATGAAAATATTGCGCAATGGCCAGCATTGCACTTACGCCTGATGCATTATCATCGGCGCCATTGTAAATACTATCTGTTGCCGGGGCCGGTGGTTTGCCTACTCCCAGATGATCATAGTGTGCAGTGATAACAATAGCCTGGTCAGATTTGCCCTGAATATAACCATACAGGTTAGTCCCCATAATACGCTTACCCCCCGCTTCAAAATAAAATGGGTATTCATAGGTACCATTATAAGGCACTACCCCCACTTTTTTAAAAGCATCGCGGATATAGAACTGTGCCATTCGGTTACCCCGGGTACCGGTTTTGCGGCCTTCAAACTTATTATCAGACAATGTGCGTATTGTTTCCATCAACAGGGAAGAGTCAATGGCAGATTGCGCCAATACAGGCACACTCAATAGCAGGAAAGCACTGTAACATAATATTTTCATAGCACTGTAACCTGTTTAGGATGTTATAGTGCAATTTACAGGATTTTTAAAGGAGTTGACCTTCCGTAGCCGTAACTTACTTAAACAGGATATAGGCAATAAAACTGCAGATATAAGCCAATGCAGTCATATACACAAATTGTACAGCAGGTAGCTTCCACGACTTTGTTTCACGTTTTACAATGGCCAGGGTACTCATACACTGCATGGCAAAAGCATAGAATAACATGAGGGATAATCCCGTAGCCAGGTCATACACCGGCCGGCCATCAGGCCAGGTGGCTGCCGACATTTTCTGGCGCAGCGTGGCATCATTATCTTCCGGTGTTTCTCCTACACTGTACAAAGTAGCCATTGTACCCACAAATACTTCACGGGCGGCGAAAGAAGTGATCAGTGCAATACCTATTTTCCAGTCAAACCCTAAAGGGCGGATGGCGGGTTCAATGGCATGACCTAAAATACCTGCATATGAATTGGCCAGCTTTTCTGATTGGAACGCTTTATTTAACTCTTCTGACTGATCAGGATGCTCCACAATCAGTTTTTCATATTTCTCATGTACAGGGTCCATTTTACTGCTGGGTCCATAGGACGCCAGAAACCAGAGTATCACAGAAATGACCATAATCACCTTCCCGGCATCAGTAATAAATATCTTCGCTTTTTCTACCATGGTGGTACCTACGTTTTTCCAGCGTGGTGCACGGTATACGGGTAATTCCATAATAAAATAGCTCTTTTCCTTCATTTTCACCAGCATCTTCATAATGGCTGCAATGAAGATAGCCATGAAGAAACCCAACAGGTACAACCCCATCATCACCAGTCCTTGTAAACTCAATATTCCCAACACCCTGTTATCCGGAATAACCAGGGCTATCATCACCGTATAAATAGGTAAACGGGCAGAACAGCTCATTAATGGGGTAACCATAATAGTAATTAACCGTTCTTTCCTATTTTCTATAGTACGCGTTGCCATAATTGCAGGGACCGCACAGGCTACGCCACTAATCAACGGCATCACCGATTTACCATTCAGTCCCACCTGGCGCATCAACCGGTCTGTTAAAAAACTGATCCGCGACATATACCCGGTATCTTCCAGTACAGTAATCAATCCAAACAAAATCATGATCTGGGGCACAAACACAGCGATCCCGCCTAAACCGGCTATAATACCATTGATAAACAGATCGCTGATTTTATTATCCGGCAGCACCTGGGATAACCACCCGCTTAATGCGCCAAAACCACCTTCAATCCAATCCATCGGATAGGAGGCCAGCCAGAAGATACTCTGGAACAACAGAAACATAACCACCAGTAAAATGGCATACCCCCAGAACCGGTGCAATAACAGGTCGTCAATCTTTTCCGACCGCAATTGTTTTTGCAGGGGATCCGTTTCTACTACAGAAGCCTTCATGATATGCTTTATACGGGCATATCGTTGCATGATCTCTTCTGCCTGTACCTTGGTTTTATTGAAATGGTGTTCCTGCAAAGCTTGTTTGATACCCTGCTTCTGTCCATCATTTAAAAAAGGCAGTTCTTCGCTATTCACGGCCACATGCAGGGCTGCATAATCACTTCTGGAAGGAAAATAGGTTTTAATCTCTCTGATGGCATCCGGAGCCAGTACATTGCTGTCTATGAAATCACGGGCAGGAGCATGTTTTTCCTTTACTACCAGCTCTATGTTCTTTTTCAGTTCTGCCATGCCCTTATTCCGACGGGGATTAATTGCCACTACCGGCACTCCCAGTTCTCTTTCCAGTCCGGCAAGATCAATTTCTACCCCTTTCTTACGCGCCAGATCCATCATTGTAAGTGCAATAATGACCGGCACCTTCAAATCTATAATCTGTGAGCAAAAGAGGAGATTCCGCTTCAGATTTGAAGCGTCGGCAATGATTAATATAATATCCGGCTTATCGGCATTGGCAGGATTGATGAGCACTTCATAGGTTACATACTCATCTGCACTTTTGGGATACAGGCTGTAAGTGCCCGGCAAATCGATCACGTTCGCTTTTAGTGACGGGGAAATATGGGCAATACCGGTCTTTTTGTCAACCGTAACCCCCGGAAAATTACTCACCTTCTGATTTAAGCCCGTTAAAGCATTAAAAAGTGAACTTTTGCCACTATTCGGATTTCCTACCAGCGCAATATTAATTGGTGCCTGCATTCCTTTCTAAGCCTCCTGAAATGTTAAAAACTCAAGTAATAAATATGCAAATCTATGAATTAATCAGGTGGGGGAATGATCGGATCGGGAAAATGTTGCGGGCGGTAATCCAATAAAAAAGCCATAGTGGATACCATGGCTCTTCAGATAATCTATTATTATTGAACTTATTGTGATGTAGCGCTAATTGCTTCAGGATTTGATCATGTTATACATGCTGTAGAAAATACCTGCGATCGGTAATACCAGGGCCGCATCTTTTCCAATGATTGCACCAGTGGTCTTTCCACTGTCCGGTGCAGGGGTATTATGCTGCTGCTCCTCGCTCTGTTGCTCACGCCCTTTATACCGGTAGCCATCTTGAGAAGCCCCATTGTCATCCTGCTGATCCCGCCGGCTTCTTTTCTCAATACGGATATCATTTAATCCGTCTATCGTCATTTTTAATTCTACCGGCCCTCTGTGATCCCAGTCATCTCCCCAGAAATCATCATCCCAATTATTACGGATAAAATGATAATGGTCCTTAACCGCTTCATCTACGGCAATCGTTTTACCTACGGGTACTTTGATGACGATAGTTACTTTCTGATTACGGAACTTGGAATCGCGGGGAATAGATATCCCGGCAGGCAGATAAAGTATGGAATCCTGCTGGTTCATTTGAAACTGAATGGCACGCGTGTATTTTTTAGCTTGTGCTACCGTACGGCCTCTGGCTCCTTTCAGCAACTCTACTTCAAAACTGTCTGTATTGCTTTTTTCAAGTTTCACCCGCACATTGTCAATAATGACAGTATCTTCTGCTACCCGTAATCCTCCTTCAAAGAAATCCATTTCATCTACATCTACCATATTATCCGCTTTCTTCACCACCAGTTTGCCATTAGTGGGCTGTGTGATGGCAAACGCAGTCTTTTCCCGGAAGCTGGTACGGAAATCCTTTACCACTGAACTGATCAGGATTATACCGGAAATCAGCCCTATGAACCACAAGAATGTAAGCGTATATCCAACATAACGGCTGGTTTGTTTTACACCTGTCAACTTGCGTACAAAGAAGATCACGAGTGCCACTACCGGAATTCCCAGTACCAGTACAAGGGCTGGCCAGAAAAGGGCTTCCTGTAAACCAGTAGACAACATTACACTTTTAAGCGGAAACAGGGCCGCGGAAGAAGCTGCGATAGCAATACCAGCCACGATCAGGCTAAATAATATTACTACAGCCAGGAAGTAAAAGAATCCTTTGGTAAGAAATACTAATATCTTACCCAGCGCATTGATCAAACCATGAAAAAAGCGCTCGATATCATTACCAACCTGCCTTCCGCGGCCCTGAGAAAAATTTCTTACGTCCTCCCCCACTTTGTTAAAGTGAGTTTTCATATGATTGAGCTCATCCTGTATAGAAGCCTTGATATTATTGAGATCCACTCTTTCTCCGCGCATTTCCAGCTTTTCAGCAACCGTATTGGCTTCCGGAGTTGCTACCCAAAGGATAAAATATACCAGAATTCCCGTACCAAAACCGCCAATAGCCAACAAGGCAAAAACAATCCGGAAGATCACCGGGTCTATATTGAAATAAGCCCCCAAACCACTACACACACCACCTAATACCTTATTATCGCCATCACGGTACAACCTTTTACGTGGCTGTAAAAGAGGTTCCGCACTGCCTGGCTCACTGCCGGCCTGTGATTTTGCCTGAGGCTCATCATCAAACTGCTCTGGTGTTCCCATGGAAGCTTTTATTGCTACCACATCTTCATCAGTAATACAATGAGCACCCTTTTTCAGCTTATCCTGAAAAACTTCTGCAATACGGCTTTCTATGTCACTGACGATCTCGTCCCCTCCTTCTTCTTTCGCAAAATAGCGTTTAAGGCTATCCAGATACTGCCTTAATATCTCATACGCACTATCCTCGATAGGTATAAGCCGGCTAGCCAGGTTTATGTTAATAATCTTTTTCATCTTCAAGTGTGTTTTTTAGGTTAGCGGATCTTTATTGGATGGTGTTAATTTGTGTTAGCTGGTGAACGGCATTGGCCAACTCATTCCAGGTACTTTCCAGTTCCCGGTAAAAAATCTCGCCTTTATCGGTCATGGAAAAATATTTACGTGGAGGCCCTGAACTACTCTCTACCCAACGGTAAGTAAGTAGCTCCGCATTTTTCAGACGTGTTAATAAAGGGTATAAGGTCCCTTCCAGGATGTCCAGCTTCGCCTCTTTCATTTTCTCTATAATGTCCGAAGGATAAGCTTCCCCTTGCTTAATGACAGAAAGAATGCAAAACTCAAGCACCCCCTTCCGCATTTGTGACTGTGTGTTATCTATGTTCATGGCAAGTGAGCTTTAAATAATATAACTATTAATGGTGGTTGCCGGGTCTTGATCCAACCCTACTTTTCCATCTTCACAATACAAAGATAGAAAAAATACAGTACTTTGCAATACATAATACCATACAAAGCAAAATAACTTGCGTTAAACATTACCGGTAAAAACAGATAGATCCAATACGGTGGCTGGTCTGCTAATATTTTAAGCCCCTCCCGGCTTTCCTTTTAATTTGATGAACGGTAAAATGACGGGATAAACCCTAAAATGACCCATAAGTATTGTTAACCAAGGCCTTTAACATTTTTTTAAAGGTAGTATGTGAAAAATATCGGCTTCATGTCCTATTTTTGTGTCAGTTCAATTACGCAATGAAGAAACTAATCGGCATATTTCTGCTTGGACTCATGATGATCCAACTGCTTCCAATAAAGGAGGTAGGGAAACTGCTGTTTAATAATCAGATCGTAGAAGAACATCCGGTTGATGCCGGTGATTTCAGTAAATCTGTTAAAGAATTAAAATTCTGTAAACAGATGAATGATGCGCTGAAGTTTGATCCTCAGTTATTCCTGAGTATTTTACAATATAACCTCTTTGCGGAAATCCCCAGCAGCCCTGCTGTGGAAATACATACACCGCCTCCCAACCCCTGCGAAGGATAATTCTGTTCTTTCCGCTGCATGACGCAGATGGATATCTTATTACTATTTTATTTTACTATTTAGTTACTGCATATTTTCAGTATATGAAAAAGTTTATCGGCATATTCCTGTTGGGCCTTATGATGACCCAGCTGCTTCCAATAAAGGAGGTAGGAAAACTGCTGTTTAATAACCAGATAGTAGAAGAACACCCTGTTGAAGGCTCCTATGACCACGCCAAAAAGCTGTTCAAGGAAATTAAGTTCTTCAAACCGCTCAATGTAACACATGGATTAGATCCTCAGTTGTTATTAGGGGCATTACTCTATGATGGTTTTGCGGATATTCCCAATGGTCCCGCAAAGGAAATACATACCCCGCCTCCTAACCGGGTTCTGGCGTAACTTTTTCCTCCTGCTGATCTGCAGGCGGATTCCTTATCATTTATTATCAATTTAATTAATTACCCGTAGATACCTGTCTGTATACGTGTGTTCGTGTGATACGTGTGATACGTGTATCTATACGGGAAAAGATGCTGATCCCTTTGCGGAAAAGCAACAAACATTTGCAATTATGAACAAGCAATCCTCTCTTTTCTCAAATATAAAAGGCGACCTGTCGGCGGGCCTGGTCGTATTCTTAATCGCAGTTCCATTATGTCTGGGTATAGCCTTGGCTTCCGGAGCTCCCCTCTTTTCCGGTATGATTGCCGGTATTATCGGTGGTATCGTTGTAGGTTTTTTTAGTGGCTCGCAATTAAGCGTGAGCGGACCTGCTGCCGGTCTTACAGCGGTAGTGCTTACTGCTATCACCAAACTGGGAGCTTTTGATATCTTCCTGCTAGCCGTGGTAATAGGTGGTGCTATGCAGCTGGTATTCGGGCTGGTAAAAGCTGGTACTATTGCCAATTATTTCCCGTCTAATGTGATTACCGGTATGCTTACCGCTATTGGTATTATTATCATCTTAAAGCAAATTCCACATGCCTTTGGCTACGATGCCAATGCAGAAGGCGATTTTGCTTTCGTGCAAACAGATGGTGATAATACTTTTACGGCGCTGCTATCGGCCATCAATCACATCAACCTGGGTGCCACTATCATTACAATTCTTTCTATTCTCATCATTCTCTTCTGGGCTAAAATTCCGAAGCTGAATATGATCCCCGCACCACTCGTTGCGGTAATAGCAGGTGTGTTCCTGAACATGGCCTTTTCCGGAAATGAATTGCTGGCACTGGGTGCTAATCACCTGGTGAGCTTACCTGTACCGGATAGCTTTAACGACTTTGTAGGCCAGTTTACCCTCCCCAACCTGGGCGCTATTGGTAATAAAGAAGTGTGGGTTACAGCAGCTACTATTGCAATCGTAGCTTCTGTTGAAACACTGTTGAACGTGGAAGCGACAGACAAGCTGGATCCGCTGAAACGCTATACTTCTCCTAACCGCGAACTGAAAGCGCAAGGGATTGGTAATATGGTGAGTGGTTTAATCGGTGGTTTACCAATTACCTCTGTTATTGTTCGCTCCAGTGCCAATATCAACTCCGGTGGGCGTACTAAAGTAGCTACCATTACACATGGTATTTTACTGTTGGTATGTGCGGCACTGATTCCTGTATTGCTGAATAAAATTCCATTGGCTACCCTGGCAGCAGTGCTGCTGGTAACCGGCTATAAATTATGTAAGATTTCCATTTTCAAAGACATGTTTAAAAATGGTAAATACCAATGGGTACCCTTCCTGGTTACCGTTGTTGCGATAGTATTTACCGACTTGCTGGTGGGTATCGCACTGGGTATGGTGGTGAGCGTAATTGCCATCCTGAGGGGAAATATGAAAAGCACTTATTTCTTCCGGAAAGAGAAATACCATACTGGTGATAGTATCCGCCTGGAACTTGCTCAGGAAGTATCTTTCCTGAATAAAGCCAGCATTTTGCTCACCCTGGATCATATGCCGGAAAATACCACCGTAGTAATCGATGCCAGTAAAACTTCCTACATAGATTATGATGTACTGGAAGTAATCCGTGAGTTTAAAGACATTAAAGCAGCACAAAAGAACATTGCAGTAATCCTCACCGGGTTTAAGGATGTATATAATATCCCCAATACCGGCGATGTGTCAGTGTCTCAGCAGTCTGCCTTTACCATGGGACAGGTACATACTATTTCCACAGGTACACACAAACAATTACTAAAAGAATTACAGCTGAATTAATACGGCAGCATAGCCAATTATTCATTTCACTAAAAATATTACATCATGAAAACGCACGATAAAATATCACAGAATAACATTACCCCGGAGATCGCATTAAAATTTTTAAAAGAGGGTAATGCCCGGTTTGTAGACAACCTGCGGATTAACCGTAACCTGCTGCAACAGGTAAATGACACTTCTGATGGTCAATGGCCCTTTGCTGCTATTGTAAGCTGTATGGATTCACGCACCTCAGCAGAACTGATCTTTGATCAGGGCCTGGGAGATATTTTCAGCATCCGCCTGGCGGGTGCTGTTATTACCGACAATGTACTGGGTAGCCTGGAGTATGCCTGTAAAGTGGCCAACTCTAAGTTTATCGTAGTACTCGGTCATACGAAATGCGGTGCCATCAAAGGCGCCTGCGATGCGGTTGAAATGGGCAATCTCACCGCGCTGCTGAATAAAATCACCCCATCAGTACATGGGGAAAAAACAGTAAAGGAAAACAGAACCTCCCACAACCCTGCATTCCTGGATGCTGTTACCCATATTCATACAGAACGTTCTGTACAGGCTATCATGGAACAAAGTAATATCCTGCGTGAAATGATCCAGAAAGGAGAAGTAGGCATTATCGGAGCAGTATATGATGTGGAAACCGGACTGGTCAACTTCCTGGACCACACTTTACTTACAGGCAATACTACTCCTCATTATGAAATGGTAGCGGTATAAAAAGAAACGGACTACCAGAGAGAGGTAGTGCTTTGCAGTCCCGCAGGCTGCGTTTTTGCAAATGTTATGGTAAGAGACCTTTTCCCAATCCGGGAGAGGGTCTTTACCTACATTTTTATCAGCCGTTCCACTGCCTGCTCCAACGTAGCTTTCTTTTTAGCAAAACAAAAGCGGATCACATGATCATCTTTCCCGTTTTGATAAAACGCAGATATAGGAATCCCTGCTACACCAAACTCCTGTGTCATCCGGGTAGCAAATTCCTTATCCCCTTCCTGGGAAATACGTTCATACTGCATCAGCTGAAAATAACTGCCCTGCCCCTTCAGCGGTGTAAAACGCGTTTGCGCCATCAGCTTTAAAAAATAATCCCTTTTTTCCTGGTAAAATGCGGGTAAAGACAAATAATGCTCCGGTTTTTTTAAAAATGCTGCCAGCCCATATTGCATCGGCGTGTTCACAGAGAAACACAGGTATTGATGTACTTTACGGTACTCCTGTGTTAAATGGGCAGGTGCTACGCAATACCCCATTTTCCAGCCGGTATTATGAAATACCTTCCCAAAGGAAAACGTAACAAAACTATTCCTGAACAATGCAGGATAACGCAATATGCTCTGGTGGGTTTCCCCATCATATATCAGGTGCTCATATACCTCGTCTGATAATACCAGCAGGTTAAATTCGGCGACCAGTTTTTCCAGTTCCTGCAAATCTGCTGCCCGCAAAATAGTGCCGGTAGGATTATGCGGAGTGTTCAGCATAATCATTTTGGTGTGGGAAGTAATCTTACTCCGCACCAGGGCCCAGTTAATATGATAATCCGGAAAAGAAAGCGGAATGAGTACAGGTGTACCTCCGTTTACCAGCACATTTGGAATATAGCTGTCATACGCAGGCTCAAAAATAATAACCTCATCTCCCGGCTGTATGCAAGTGGCAATAGCGGTAAAGATCGCATATGTACCTCCCGGAGTGATGGTAATTTCAGTATCCGGATCCACATGCTGCCCGTAAAGCTTCCCTATCTTTTCAGAGATGGCTTCTCTGAGTGGCATAATACCTGGCATAGGCGCATATTGATTATGCCCCTGCTGCATGGCGTCGTTCACCAGTGCTTTCAGCTCATCGCTGCAATCAAAATCGGGAAATCCCTGTGATAGGTTAATCGCCTTGTGCGCTGTTGCCAGGGCGGACATGACTGTAAATATGGTAGTGCCTGTATTGGGTAGTTTGGACATATAACTTATTATCCTGTTACAGGTATTTCTCCCCTTTATTGCGTTTCACTTCCGCTACATATTCCTTGATCTGTTGTTCATTCTCCTTTTTACAGATCAGGAGTACATCCTGTGTATCGATCACAATAAATTCATCCAGCCCCTGCAATAGTACCAGCTTATCATTCGGCACTTTTACCATACACTTGGTGGCATCTACAATCATCACATTCTTTCCCTGCACGGCATTACCCAGGTAATCCTTTTCCAGGTTTTCATAGGCAGAAGCCCAGGTGCCCAGGTCGCTCCACCCAAAATTGGAAGGAATAACGTACACATTATCCGCTTTTTCCATAATACCATAGTCGATGGAAATATTTGTGCACTGGGAGTAGATGGTTTCGATTGCCTCTTTTTCGCCGGGGGTATTCAAAGCGGGATATCCCTGTTCAAAAACCTCATCAATTTCAGGCAGGTATTGCTTAATAGCTGCCACAATTGTTTTTACATTCCACACAAAAATGCCGGCATTCCATAAAAAGTCTCCGCTTTTCAGGAAGGTGCGGGCCAGTTCCAGGTTAGGCTTTTCTGTAAAGGTTTTCACCTTATATACATTATCAGCCGCCTGCTGTGTTTCAAACTGTATATAACCATACCCCGTGTCTGGCCGGGTAGGTTTTATTCCCAGGGTTACCAGGGCGCTATGCTTCTGTACAAACAGCAGTGCATTCAAACAAGCGCTGGTAAAGGCAGGACCATCCATAATCAAATGATCTGCCGGCGCACAGATAATGTTCGCCTTAGGGTCTTGTTTCTGTATTTTAAAGGAAATATAAGCGATACAGGGTGCCGTATTTTTACGGGAAGGCTCGCATACTATATTATCCAGGGGTAGTTCCGGCAGCTGCTCTTCCACTTTGGAGCCATAATGCTGATGCGTAACTACAAATATGTTTTCTTTAGGAATAAACTGTGCAAACCGCTCGTAAGTCCATTGCAACAGCGTTTTCCCTGTATTCAAAATATCCAGGAACTGCTTAGGATAGTCTGTGCGGCTAGCTGGCCAGAAACGGCTTCCAATACCGCCGGCCATAATGGCCACGTAAAAATGCCTGTTCATTTGTGTCATCGCTCAAATAATTCCCTCTCTGATTAAATCATGTAAATGAATGATGCCAAGATAGTGCTTATCCTCCAAAACCACTAACTGAGTTATATCATATTGGCGCATTTTCTCCAGCGCATTGATGGCTAACTCATCCTGCTGAATCGTTTTCGGATGACGCGACATAATATCTTTTGCTACTACAGTAGCTGTAGCAATGTTCTTTTCCAGCATTCTGCGCAGATCCCCATCTGTAATAACCCCTTCCAGGGCCCCATCTTCTCCTACCACTGCGGTTACTCCCAGCATTTTGGAAGAAATCTCCACAATTACCTCCCGCAGAGAGCTTTCAGGCTGTACCCTGGGCACCGGATGCTGCCGGCTTAAATCACCCACTTTCAGATACAATCTTTTACCTAATGCGCCGCCAGGATGAAATTTGGCGAAGTCTCCGGCTGTAAACCCATGCCATTCTATCAAACACACCGCCAGGGCATCTCCCATGGCCAGCTGGGCGGTAGTGCTGGTAGTAGGTGCCAGGTTATTGGGACAAGCCTCCTGCGCTACGGTTGTATCCAACACATAATCTGCTTCCTGCGCCAGAAAAGAACCGGCATTCCCTACCATAGCTACCAGTTTGTTGCCAAAATTCTTAACCAGAGGTACCAATACCTTTATCTCTGCAGAAGTGCCGCTCTTAGAGATGCACAGCACCACATCTTCTTCCCGGATCATCCCCAGATCCCCATGTATAGCGTCCGCAGCATGCATAAACACCGCCGGAGTACCGGTAGAATTGAGGGTGGCTACTATTTTCTGCCCGATAATGGCGCTTTTGCCAATCCCGGTGATGACCACCCTGCCTGCACATTGTGCAATTAATTCCACAACTGCCTCAAAGTCACTGTTGATGTACTGCTGCAAATTATCTACTGCGGCGGCCTCCATCGCTATAGTGCGCTTCGCTACTTCTGATATTTGAATTGTTGTATTCTTCTTCATGAGCAGCCACAAATTTATTATTTTTTAATGAGCCCCGGCGATCGTGTAAATTATGTTGATAGCAAGCACTTTTTTAAGTAACTTCGTGTTCCCCTAAAAAACATATAAATGTTAATTGTCATCTGTTAGTTCTTTAGAGTTTATTTGTTTTAAATTTTGATGCAATGGCTGTTGTAAAGGTAAGTTTGTTGGATGCATTACACGAACACTTTGGATTTGATTCCTTTAAAGGAAATCAGGAAATCATAATAAAAAGCATCCTCGCGGGTAAAGATACTTTTGTTATAATGCCAACTGGTGGAGGTAAATCCCTCTGCTACCAGTTACCCGCGCTGATGAGCCCAGGTTGTGCGCTCATCGTTTCACCCCTTATTGCCTTAATGAAAAATCAGGTAGACCTGATCCGTTCCTACAGCAGTAAGGATAATGTAGCCCACTTTTTGAATTCTACCCTCACAAAGGCGCAAACTAAAAAAGTGCGTGCGGATCTGCTTGCCGGTAAAACCAAGCTACTCTACGTAGCTCCGGAAACACTGACCAAGCAGGAAAATCTGGACTTTTTCCGGGACCTGCAAATCTCATTCATCGCGGTGGATGAAGCACACTGTATTTCCGAATGGGGACATGATTTCCGGCCGGAATACCGCCGTTTAAAGGAAATGATAGAGCAGATCGCCGATAACCTGCCTATTATTGCCCTCACGGCTACTGCTACGCCCAAAGTACAGAGCGATATCGTCAAAAACCTGGGCCTCAGGAATGCGGAGATCTTTATTTCGTCTTTTAACCGCCCCAACCTGTATTATGAAATAAGGCCCAAGCGTAAAAAAGACCAGATCATCAAGGAAATCGTAAAGTTCATCCACCAGCATAAAGGGAAAAGCGGTATTATTTACACGCTGAACCGTAAAACCACCGAAGAACTGGCGGATATGCTGATGGCCAACAATATTAAAGCAGTGGCTTACCACGCCGGACTGGACCCCGCTACCCGCGCCCAACGCCAGGATATGTTCCTCCTGGAAGACGTGGAAGTAATTGTGGCTACCATCGCTTTCGGGATGGGTATTGACAAACCGGATGTACGCTTTGTTATCCATTACAACATCCCTAAAAGCCTGGAAAACTACTATCAGGAAACTGGCCGCGCAGGCCGGGATGGTCTGGAAGGCAACTGTATCTGCTTCTATTCCTATAAGGATGTACAAAAACTGGAACACCTCATGCGCGACAAACCACTCAGTGAACGCGAAATGGGGGCCCAGCTGATCAATGAAACCGTGGCGTATGCCGAAAGCTCCGTATGCCGCCGCAAAGTTATCCTGCACTACTTCGGGGAAAAATTCGAAACCGAAAACTGTGGACAATGCGATAACTGCCGCAATCCTAAAGAAAAAATAGAGGTTAAGAACCGGGTAGCGATCGTACTAAAAGGCATTAAAGCCCTGGAAGAACGGTTTGGTGCAGAATACCTGATCAACGTTATCACCGGGAAAACAAACCCTCAGATAGCTACCTTCCGGCACGACCAACTGGACATTTTTGGCCAGGGTAAAGAATTTGATGCCCATTTCTGGAACTCCCTGATCCGGCAAATGATGCTGGAAGGACTGATAGAAAAAGATATTGAAGAATATGGCTTGCTGAAAATCACTGATAAAGGTGCCAAATTCCTCAAAAAACCTTACGCTGTCTTTGTATCTCTCAACCACCAGTTTGAAAAAGACGGTGCTGCAGATGATGAAGAAGAAATAGCTGCTGAAGCACAGATTTCTGCCGACCCGGCATTGTTTGAAATGCTGATGGAACTACGCAAAAAGGTGGCCAAGGAAAAGAACCTCCCTCCATTTGTCATCTTCCTCGAAAACTCCATTGAGGATATGGCTACCCAATACCCTACTACGGTACAGGAACTGGAAAAAATACAGGGAGTGAGCAAAGGCAAAGCCATCCGCTATGGTAAACAATTCCTGGCGGTGATTGCCAAATACGTGGAAGAAAACGACATCGTAAAGCCAGACGACTTTGTCATGAAGAGTGTGGTGAATAAAAGCGGCCTGAAAGTCTTTATTATCCAGAACATCGATAAAAAAATGCCGCTGGAAACCATCGCTAAAAACAAAGAACTCACCATCCAAAAGCTGCTGGATGAAATGGAAACCATCGTGGCCAGTGGTACCAAATTAAATCTGGACTATTGTATTGATGAAGAACTGGATGATTATGCACAGGATGAAATTATAGAATACTTTAAGGGTTGTGAAACCTCCAGCCTGGCGCTTGCCAAGGAAGAACTGGCGGATGGCGACTATACCCTCGACCAGTTGAAATTGATGCGTATCAAGTTCCTGGTGGAGTATGGTAACTAAAAAACAGCTCACAGGGCTGATTAAAAAGCCTCCTTCCGGAGGAAAAGGTAACCCATAAGCATTACCTTTTACACTTTTTAATCAGCCCTTTTTAAGGACGTGTCTAAGCACTTATTGATCCTTCCTGGCTAAAGACGCCCAAACAGTATGACCTCAGAAAATGTATAATTTTAAAAAAGGCGACAATAAAATTTTGTAATTTCAAACTTTATCTTACTTTTGCAATCCCTTCACAAAAGGGCGCGCCTTCCGAAGCGCTGAAATAAAAAAGAAAATGGTGCGGTAGCTCAGTCGGTAGAGCAAAGGACTGAAAATCCTTGTGTCGCCGGTTCGATCCCGGCCCACACCACCAGAAAAGAGACTACTGCATAGTAGTCTCTTTTTTTATGCATATCATTAACAGGAAGACGAGTCGCCCTATGCTTGAAGCATGGTTAAAGCATGGTTAAAGCATAGATAGAGTATGAAGAGTGCATAAAAGGCGATGAACATACGCTGGCCCCGTTAAGAATTTTAGTGATATTTTTGTTCCTGCTTAATGTACAGACCATATGCAACCGGAAAACAGGAATCAAAAAATAAGCCGACTGGCAGCCAAAACAGCAATCAAGGTTTTTATTATCGTACTGGTATTTGGAGTACTGCCATTCATCTCCGGCAACCAGGCATGGGAAACCAAAATGGAACAATCCCACCTCGTAATCCCTAATAAATGGAGCTTCGTCTTTCCAGGACTATTATTTGTAGGATTTCTTATTTTAATGATCACCTGCCTTAAACAAAAATTCAAATGGCCGGAATATAACTGGCTCTTTGTATTGAATACCCTTATCCTCGTAATTTACCTGGTACTGCTCTATATGCGCTTGTTTAAACCACTGATGGCCTGAATATAAAGGTTTACCCCGGAATAGTACCTCCATCCTTACCCGATATCTTTCTAACGGATATTTAAATTTGTATCCGTAATATCGCACCTGTAAACGATTTTATGCCGGAAGCAGCCATTACTGAATTATTTGCATCCTCTCCAGCGGTACAGATCATCCGTATGCGCAATGCCCACTGGGTACTGCCGTTTTTATACAGTGCCTTCAAAGCGGAGAACAATATCTTTTATATTGCTGAACCGGAACTAATTTCCCGGCTGGCGGAAGAATTACGTCAGCATGCTGAGGGTACGGAAGACCTGGAAGAAGCCCGGATCGAGTCAGGAGAAGACGAAGAAAGCCGGGCCAGAAAATACCTCCTCAACTGGGTCCAGAAACGGTTATTACAGGACTTTCCTGATAATGACGCTATTACCCAATACAAACTAAGTGCACATACCGAAAAAGTATTGCAATGGCTCCAAAGCCTGGAAAAACGACAGTTTGTGGGTACAGAAAGCCGCTTCAGGTTCTTGTTTCAAACCCTCCGGGAAATGACGGAATATGCACAGGATGACCGTAAAAGCCGGCTGGAAGAACTAAAAAACAAAAGAGCCGAAATTGATAAAGAAATCAAAAAACTGGAACTGGGTGGCCAGGTAACAGTATACACCAATGCACAGGTGCAGGAACGCCTGGAATGGTTTACCCGTTTGTGCTACGAGCTGCTGAGCGATTTCCGCGAAGTAGAAGACAATTTCAAACAGATACACCGCGACATAGTAGAACAACATACCAAAGCGGAAGTGAATAAAGGGGCCATCGTAGGCTACGCATTTGAAGCATATAATTCCCTCCGCAACAGCGACCAGGGTAAAAGTTTCTACGCATTCTGGGATTTTCTCGTATCCAGGGCTGGACAGGAAGACTGGCGGCAACTAACGGAAAATCTCCTGCAGCTGCTGGAAGATCGTAATATCCCGGTGGAAAAAGGATTCCTGCAAAATACTAAGTCGCTCCTGCTCCAGCATGGCAGAAACGTATACGATGCAAATGATAAAATGGCGGAAAAATTAAGCCGCATCATCACCGAAAAGGAAATTGCCCGCCACCGCCGTATGCGCCAGCAAATAGGCAGCATTAAGGAAATGGTGTTTCAGCTGATGGAAGAAGAAAACGTACCCTGTGGAATAGCAGTACACGAGCCCTCTCCTATCCGTATGAGCATGGAGCGGAAACTCAACCTTCATCCCAAAAAAGTGGTAACCAACCTGAAGCAGCCGGCCAACGCACAGGAACAGATTGCCGATATGGAACGCTTCGGACGGATGATGAATACCGCCCATATTGATAAAAAGAAATTGTGGCAGCAGGTGGAAGATGTTTTGCAACAAAAACAAACCGCTACCCTGCGCGAAGTAATAGAAGTAGTAGGCTTAAACAACGGATTAGCAGAAGTAGTCGCCTATTTCAGCTTCCTGAAGGAAAAAGGAGGACGGGTACAGGCAATCGAAAAAATTACCGAACTTATTCCCCTGAACGAAACACAAACCCGCTTTGTTGAAGTCCCTTATTTACTGTTCAGCAAACAGGCTTAAATATTATTTATTAATCTCTTTTTCAAAATAACCCATCGTGAATATACTGCCTTATACACCTGTATTCATTAAACTGCTGAAAGGCCCGGTGGAATACCTGGAAAAATCATCCTGGGAACAATTACTGCAATACCAGGGAGAACTTACCGTTTTTCTCCAGCAGCTGGGCCTTATCCTCGTATTGGATAAAGAAGACGGTTTTGCCTATCTCGAAACAGCAAAGACAGAAGAAGAGGAAAGTGTAGCCGGATGGATACGCCGCTCCGCACTGGGATATGATGAAAGCGTACTACTGGTACTACTCCGGGATATGATGGCCGAATTTGAAGTGGGAGAAGTAACCAGCAGGGAACTGATAAAGAAAAGACGCGAAATCAAAGAATATGCAGAACTTTTCTTTCGCGAAAATGCCAGTCGCGTGAAATTCATAAAAGAACTGGACCGTCTCATAGATAAAGTGGAAGAACTTGGTTTTATTGATAAGGTAGAACACCATGAAATGCTGGATGAACAGAAATTCCGCATTAAAAAACTCCTTAAAGCCAAAGTAGATAACGAAGTATTGGAAGATTTTAAACAGCAACTTACCGAACATGCAGCTCAGCGTATTCAGCACGGATAGTGATAAATCAGGCTTTCGTTTACAATACATGGAAGTGTACAACTGGGGGACCTTTGACGATCATGTATGGCAGATAAAACCGGAAGGCGAAACATCTTTACTTACAGGTGCCAATGGTAGTGGAAAAACGACCTACGTGGATGCCCTCCTTACCCTGATGGTGCCGGAAAGAAAATACCGGTTCTATAACCAGTCATCCGGTAGCGAAAAGAAAGGCGACCGCACCGAAGAAAGCTATGTACTGGGTGGCTATGGTAACATCCAGACCGAAAACAGTAATGCTACCAAAAGCCTCTATCTCAGAGAAAACCGGGAAGAAACCTATAGCATCCTGCTGGCTTGTTTTGCAAATGAAGCCGGACAGGAAATTACCCTCTTCCAGGTACGCTATTTCAGCGGCAGTGACATGAAAAGAGTATATGCGGTGGCGCATAAATCCCTGCATATTGAAAACGACTTTACTCCTTTTGACCTGAGTGGTAACTGGAGACGCCGTATCGATCAGCAATACAACAAAGGCAGCCGCCGGCAGGTAGAATGGTTTGACGGGGCCTCCCGCTATGCACAGCGTATGGTAGAAGTGCTGGGTATGCAAAGTATGCAGGCGCTCAGCCTTTTCAACCAAACAGTAGGTATCAAGGTGTTGGGCAATCTGGATGAATTTATCCGGATGCATATGCTCGAACCCCGCAATATGGAGGAACAATTCCAGGAACTGAAAAAACACCTGGCTACCCTCCTGGATGCACAACGCAATATCGAAAAAGCCGAAGCCCAGATTGCATTGCTCCAACCACTGGAGCAGCATTATATCACTTACCAGCAACATGGTACTGAACTGAAAGTGGCACAGCAGGAACTGGAAGTGGCTGCTATCTGGAACAGCTATACCAAATACCAGATGCTGGGAGAAGCGCTGACCAATGGTACCAAAGCGCTGGAAGAATTACGGGCCCGCCTGCAACAGGTGCGCGAAAAACTCAGCCAGTTACAGGAGGAAGAAAGGCAAACAAAAAACCAGATAGAACAAAATAAGGCCGGGCAACGTTTACAACAACTGACGAAAGACCTGGAAGATGCACAGCAGCAGCTCCACACAGCTGAAGCTGCACTCACACAGTTTACCGAATGGTGCACCACTATACACCTGGAAGAAACACTGGCTACGGATGAAAGCGCCTACAACCGCATCAAAAAAGAAGCTGATAAGGCCAATAAAAGACTGGCCATGGAAACCCGCAATAACGAGGAAGACTGGTATGATGCGAAATCCCTGCTGAACAAAACCAAAGACGAGACGGCATTGGTAGAACTGGAACTGAATATGCTCCTGCAAAGCAGAAACAATATTCCCGGGCCCCTGGTACACCTCAGAAAAGAGCTCTGTAATGTACTGAAACTGGATACTTCCGAACTTCCTTTTGCGGGTGAACTGATGCAAGTGAAAACAGAAGAACTGGATTGGCAGCCTTCCATGGAAAAACTGTTGCACGGTTTCGCATTACGCCTGCTGGTGCCGGAAAAACACTATAAAAAAGTAACCCGGTATGTAAACACCACCAACCTGAGAGCACGGCTGGTATACTACCACGTAGGTGAAATTGCCATGCACCAATATGCCGAAGAGGATACCGTATGGCATAAACTGGAGTTTCATCCTGAACATAAACTGAGCAACTGGGTAAGCCATCAGGTAATCCGCATGTTTGATCATAGTTGCGTGGAAAGCGAACGGGAACTGGCACGCTATGACAATGCTATCACCATTCATGGGCTGATCAAAAATAAAGACCGTCACGAAAAAGATGATCGCCCGGATCGTAACGATCCCAGCCGTTATGTATTAGGCTGGAATAATGAGAAAAAGAAGGACGCGCTGACCGCAAAACGGTTGCGCCTGATAACAGATGCAGAAAATGGACAAGAGGCGCTGGAAAGGGCGGAAAATAAGAAAAAACGTTTAGGCAAACAGCTGGTGGCTGTTCAGCATATCCTGGATCATAATGGCTTCAAAACACTGAATACCCTGGCCATTCAACGGGAGATCCATAAAATTGAGGAACAGATCAATGCGCTCAAACAAAGCAGCAACCAGTTAAAAGCACTCACCGAACAGCTCACCGGTATACAGGAACAAATAGCGATACAGGAAACGGAAAGGGATTCCCTTTTAAGTAAAACCGGGATCAGTGAAAACAACCTCATGTACGTGGAGCAGCAACAACAACAATTACAGCCACTGGTACAGCAGGTCACAGAAAATGATACCCTCCTGTTACTCGAATTCCAGCGCCGCCATGATGCAGAACTCCTGAATATCGCACTCAATAATATCGATGGGATCTATCAGCAGATCAAATCCACCATTGCTCAACAGGTAAAACAACTGGAAGAGTCCCTCAATAAAGAAGGACGCGAACTGGACCGCGGTATTAACCGTGTTAAAAACCCTCCACTCGAAACCCTACAACGGTTTACCGACTGGGCCGGAGATGTACACGCCCTTCCTGCCGACCGGGAATTTGTACAGGAGTATATTGAATGGCTGGAAAAACTGCAAACAGAAAATCTTCCCAAATACAGAAAAGATTTTGAACGCTACCTCCATGAAACCATGGTATACAAAATGGGCGAGCTGAATGAAGAACTGGAAAGTTGGGAACGTAAAATAAAACACAGCGTCGTTACCTTAAACCAATCTCTGGGTGGAATTAATTTTAACCGGCTCCCGGATACTTTTATCCAACTGGGTATACGCGCGGTGGCTGATACTACCATCAAAGAATTCCGGGCCAACCTGCTAAAAGCACTGCCACAGGCGGCAGACTGGCAGCAAAACAGTTTTGAAGATAAAGCCCTCCATTTCCTCCAACAGGTACAGCCGCTGATCAACAGCCTGGACGAAAGCGAAAGCTATCGCAGCAGGGTACTGGACGTTCGTAACTGGTTCGAATTCTGGGCAGATGAAAAATACCGTACTACCCAGGAATTAAAGAAAACATACCGGCAAATGGGACAGCTCTCCGGTGGAGAAAAAGCACAACTCACCTACACCATCCTTTGCTCTGCTATCGCCTACCAGTTTGGTATTACCCGCGAAGGACAAAACTCCAAAAGCCTGCGCTTTATTGCAGTGGATGAAAGCTTCAGTAACCAGGATGAAGAAAAAGCCACCTACCTCATGGAGCTTTGCCGCCAACTGCACCTGCAATTGCTGGTGGTAACACCAAGTGATAAAATCCAGATCGTACAAGGCTTTATTGCACACGTACACCTGGTACAAAGAGTAAATAACCGGCATAGCGTGCTGTATAATATGACCGTTAAAGAGTTTCAGGAAAAAAAGGAGGAACAGCTGGTACCATTACAGTAAATAATAAATCTGTTCACAGGCATGGTTGAACAATTATTCATGGAGCAGTTACAAAGAAGGTATACCTCCTATTTAAAGGGGGTAATATCAGGTGAACCCTTTGTGCCTATTGTGTACGCCAGGAAAATTATATTGCCTGATACTACTGCAGCAGCCATGGATATCTTTATGCCCGCCTGTTTAAAACATGAAAAAAAGGAAAGGCAGCCTGGATGGACAATAGATTGGAAAATAAAGCCTCATAAGCCTAAGATATTCCCCCGCCAGAAATGGCCGGTTAAGTTTACTGTTACTACTGAAGCTGACTATCTCTATTTGCTAAAAAAAGAAAAGGAAGTTACCAGCTTTAAACAACAATTGCAGGAACTGCTGAACTGGAAAAACGATATCGCTACCTGGCTAGCCGCAAAACCCGAACGGGTACTAGGTTTAAAACCAGTATGGAAAGAGATTCGCCCGGTAATAGACTATATACTTGCTGAAAAGGACCTGAGCAGCTATTATCTCACTACCCTAAATGTGCCGGTGCATACCAAGTTTATTAAAACTTACAGTTCTCCTATATTATCCTTACTAAAACACCTGGATCCACTTCGGTTTCCTAAAGAAATAAATGATATTGAAGAAGCACTCGGCGTAAAAAAAGCACCTTATCTGCGCCCTGTACGCTGGCTGGACAGCTCTTTGGCAGACCAGTATACAGAGAAAATAAAGATCCTGGGCCTTACCAGGGAAACCTTAAGTACGATAGACTGGGAGGTATCAGAATTATGGCTGGTAGAGAATAAAGACAATCTGCATTTATTACCGGATAGGAAAAATGCATTAGCCATTTTCGGGGAAGGCAGAGGGGTGCTGGAACCAGACTTTATTCCTACCGCATACCGGCATAAAAGATTGTTCTATTGGGGAGATCTGGATACGGAAGGTTTCTATATCCTACACCTGCTAAAAAAACAATATCCTCATACACAAAGTGTACTCATGGATGAAGCAACGGTTGTATTCCATCAGCATAAAATCAATATCGTAAAAAGCCATAACAGACCTGTACTGGATGAATTAAACACCACTGAAACTGTTGCTTATCAGTTGCTCACAGCGCAAAGCCCGCTGCCCGCACTGGCTGGCAGAATTGAACAACAGCAGCTGGAACAGCAATATGTTCAGACTTACCTGCAGCAAATCCCCTTAGCCGGAATTTAAACCCACCCTCCATTTATTGACATACATCAATGTTTATACTTTTTGAGTGCTGCACCTTTGCATCATCAAAAAAAATAAACATGAAAAAGAACAACTACAAGTACATCTACACCCTCTTCATTGTAATTCCGATGACATTAATCATGGCCTTTGTAGGGCTGATGCGTAACTACGGATTGGGCCATAACTGGTTCATCAAATTTCTCAATGCATGGTCAGTAATGCTCCCCGTAGCTTACCTGGCTGCTTTCCTGATTATCCCCAGAGCTAAACAGCTGGCCGATAAAATCAAATGGAGAGAATAATTTGTAACTTTAATTGCACATCCGGTATGCACGAACAATTAGCAAAATATATTCTAAGTAAAGTGGCGGTCAACGATCGCCAGCTGGAAACCATCCTTTCCTACTTTAAAGTACTTACCTCTCAAAAAAATGAAATCCTCTTAACCGAAGGGGATATCTCCAAACGGATGTTCTTTGTAGGAAAAGGATGTCTTAGAGTTTATTTTATCCAGGAAGATGGATTGGAAGCTACCCGGCACCTGGCCTTTGAAAATGCTTGGGCCACTGCATTAATGAGCTTTATTAAGCAAACTCCTTCTAAGGAATATATACAAGCGGTGGAGCCAACAACATTGTTATACATCTCACACAATGACTTCTATTACCTGTTGGAGGCAATTCCGGGATGGGAAAAGTTTTACAGAAGTTACCTGGAATATGCCTACATCAATAACACCGATCGTTTGATGACCTTTATTACAATGAATGCAGCAGAACGGTATAAATTACTGCTGCAGGAAAATCCTATCATAGTACAGCGCCTGCCCAATAAGATGGTAGCGTCTTATCTCAACATTTCACAGGAAACCCTAAGCCGGCTTAAATCTAAGATCTGATACCAATTTAAAAAACGGTCTCTTCTATCAATGGGGGATCTGTATTAAAATCACTATATCTTACCCAGGAGGGCCTGATAATATAATAAGCTATATCCGGCCATTGCTCCCGGATAGTACCATCTGGAAACTTTGTGAAATAAACAGCCTTTGCTTGCTCCAGTTCCTCACCTGTTAATTGTTGCGCCCGCCCTTCATACTGAACAGTTATTTCATTATCCCATCCAATTACCAGCGCCACATTGGGGTTAAACTGAAGGTTGCGGTGCTTGCGGCTGGTAGTAGTAGTGTCAAAAATGATTTCCAATTGTTCATTCACCGCAACGCCTATTACCGCCGATTCTGGTACCTGCTTCAATGACACCGTAGATATAACGGCTAAATCATGCTTATTAATAAAGTCAAACAAGGTGCTTGTATCCATCTTTATGCAGCATTTGGTCCCTTGTAAGTTAATATTTTTTCTATCGTATCAAAATAGCGGTACATTAAATCTATGAGCAATACATGGCACCCACTCTCAGAGGGTTAAACAAAAAGCGGGTGTATCAAAAATGATACACCCGCTAACAGCTTTATCCTTACTAAGTTATCTTAGTTGATTCTTTCAAAATGATAGCGGATAGGCATTGATTTCAGAATAGGAACTTCTCCGAATTCCTTAAAGGTTTTAAAAGTTTCCTGTAAAAAGTCAACGGGTTCATAATCCCGTACGGTTACTTCCAGGATATCTTTTCCATTTTCCCGGAACGCTCTGAATCCAATTTCAGTCTCACGCTCATTCTTAGTGGTTGCAGAAAATGCTACATTTGCCTTACTCATTTTCATCACTTGTAAAGTAACTCTTGGAGGAGGCAATCCACCATCTTCCTGTAAATATTCTTTTTCTTCCTTAATAAAGGTTAAAGCGCCATTACGGAAATAGTTCTTTACATCACCCGTCATCGTTACTTTTAACTCATCTTTGGTAATTTCCAGGATATCCTTATCCGTATTTTTTGAAGGCAACAAATTACCGTCATCCATCGTGTTAAGAGCTAACCACTCCTGGTTAGAGAAAGCAGCATACTTCCATTTACCAACTATTTGCTCCAACGGACTGATGATGGTAATGCTGGCAGCTTCATATTCACCAGGAACAAAACCTACTACTTCCCCCACTTTCAGTTTAATGACATCCTTTCCTGTTTCTTTTTTGATGGACTTTAAGCTTACTACTCCTTTGGATTTACCAACAGGGATGATCACTTCTTTAGTACCTTCAAATGCATAATGCGTTCCTTCTACAGCAGTAGAGGCGGCATCTACCAGGATAGGAATCTTCATTTCCTTTTCAGCTACAAAAGCACCTTTGGCTGTTTTAAGTACCAGGGTAACTTCTGTTGCAAGTCCCAGCTCGCTTTTCTCCTGTTCAAAAGAGTAAATGATTTCATCCTTATTTGCTACTGTAATGGTAGCAGACAGGTCTTTACCCGGTGCATAGCCTTCTGGCAGCTTACCTAAAGTGATCTGGATGGATTTGCTAGCTACGTAATTGTCTTTAGCAGTAATTACAATTTCTGCACTGTTAGTACCTTTTTTAATTACAAATGCTTCTGCAGACACCTCATATTCTGTACCTTTTACAGCATTTCCTGCCAGGGTAAACGGAACAGTCAGATCTTCTGAACCGGCATTAACGGTAGCCACTAACTTAACGGTTACAGAACCGGATGCGGGTAACGCAAATACACTCTTCTCCAGAGAAATAGATGCTGGTGTGGTGCTGTCCTTTTTACAAGCTGGCAATACAAATGCCGTCAGTAAAAAAGCTACTACCAGATTCCTGACATGCAGGAAAGTTGATTTTGATAACACTCCTTTCATTTTCGTACTGTTTATTAATTGTTATTTAATGCTTTCATTGTATTCATCTCTCCTTTCCTTTACCAACGCTCTCTCTTCGGTAGTGAGTGACCTGGCCTGTGGTAAAACGTATTCCTTTTCATAACCCTTGGTCTTAGGCACCAGTTCTTCTTCTTTCTGGCAGCCTGCTGCCAGAACTAAAAAGGAGGTGAGTAATATGCTGATTATTGGTTTCATGATCGTTTAGCTTAATAGTTTTAAAAAGTGTAACCGGGATTCTGTACCAGACCATCAATCAATTCTACGTCTGTACGTGGAATAGGGAAAGTGTACAGGTAAGGTTCGGTAATGTATTTCAACCCGTCCTTAGCTACCCAAAAAGTAGGGCTGCCATTTCTTTTTAATTCAAACCAGCGGTCTCCTTCTCCGTAAAACTCTTTCCTCCGCTCATTCAATATGGCCTGCATCAGAGGGGTTAAAGGTTTACCCATAGCATCCTCTTGTACAAGGGCACTGTTATCTACAGCAGGTAAAGTAGTAGCGGTGAGTGGAGTATATCCCGTAATTCTTTTGGCTCTTAACAGGTTCAGATAATCCAGTGCTTTACCGGAATTGCCCTGATGTGCATAGGATTCTGCCAGCATCAAACACATTTCATCTGTACGGATGTTAGCCATCAGGTTCTTGGTATGCTGACGTTTTTTGTCCATCATCAGGTTAAACCTTACATCTCTTTCTTTTTCCACAAACAAGTCAATGAATCCTTTGCTCACAGGACGGGCTTTAATGATGGACATAGCAGAGTTGTAGGAAATATCCGTAGTGCCGGAGAACAAAAAGGACCGCATCAACACATTTCCTTTTTTAGCATTCCTCGCCTGCAGCATCTCTGTATAGGCTGTTCCTTCCTGCATAGGATATTTGCCTAATAACGCTTCAGCGATAGGGGTAGCTTTATCCCATTCTTTTGCCCAGAAATAAAAGCGGGCCAGATGTGCCTGTGTTACATCCTCTGTAAAACGATAGACCTCCTCTTTTACCTTAAAATCAACTGCCTTTTTAAAGTCACGCTCGATGAAGTTCATCGTTTGTTTAAGGGTACTGCGTAATGGACGGGCCTCCATATCAAAATCAGTTACAATAGGTAGGCCTAACTGCTCTCCTTTTTGTGCATTGTAAGGCTCGCAAAACTGACGCATCAATTGAAAATAACACACGGCACGTATGGCATAAGCGGTACCTAATACATTTTTATCCAGCTCCGTATTATCCGTTTTCAGGTTATTGATCACAATATTGCAGTCCCGGATACGCTGGTATAAGTCTTCGTAGTCCTTCTGTTTATTGTTGATATTTGCTCCCACGTAAATAGGCAGTGAGTTGCCGGCCGGATAGTTGGTAATACTGGCATCCAGATTATCTGCATAACACTCCAGGTTCAACAATGAGTTGGCGCTGCCAAGTATCAGATTATCTCCGCCATAATCAATGTTGTTTAACATGCTATGGAGTAAGGCCACAAACTCTTCCGCCGTTTTAGGAATCGTTTTACCATATGGCTTAATATCCAGGTATTTTTTGCAGGCAGATAACACCGTGGTTACCAATACCAATGCTATGATGAGATTTCTTTTCATATACTTAGGTTTTAAAATCCAACACTCAATCCAAAAGAAACAGAACGGCTGATAGGATATACTGCACCTGGTGTTTCAGGATCAATACCGGAGTAGTTAGTAAACGTAAACAGGTTGTTCACTGAGCACGAAAAACCAACAGATTCAAGTTTCATTCTCTTTACCAGCTGTGGATCCAGGGAATAGGACAATGCCACAGAATTAATCCTTAAGTAGGATACCTTTTCCAGCAATGCTACATCAGTAATAGAGCTGGTAGTAGGATTGGTCCTGTCCAGATACAAACGCTCTCCATATGCATCAATAATCCTGGGATAAGCATCTGTTCTCGGATTGTTGGCGGTCCAGCGGTTCACACGGTCCCGGTTTACATTCAGATGGTTGGTGTACAGGTCGTTATAGGTAGTAGGAATAGGTTCTCCCCCACTGTTTTCAAGAACACCGTAACCTGCAGGAGATAACAGTTTATTGACGATCTTACCGCCCAGTGAATAAGAACCTCCTATGCTTAATGACCATGTTTTATAGGTAACCCCGGTAGAAAATCCACCGGTAACAGGTGCATTATTGGTACCCAGGTAGAACAGGTAGTTATCCGCCTGACGTAAATCTTTCTCGTCTTTTATATCAGAGTCTGCACGTAACTGATAGCGGTATATCCCTGTTTCAGGATCAATGCCAATTAGTTTGCCGCTAAATACCGCATTCAAAGGATAGTTTACATAATTACTACCATAGATCATTCCGGTAGGCGACACATATTTGGTGAGTTTATTCTGGTTATAAGCCGCGTTTACAGATGTTCTCCAGGAAAAATCCCGCGTTTTAATATTCAGGGAAGAAAGGGTTACTTCCATTCCATTATTTGTTACTTCAGAAGTATTATACTTCTGCTCTGTAAACCCGGTGGTAGAAGGAACTCTTACGCCGGTTACCAGGTCTTTGCTGGTACGGGTATACACCTCTACCAATCCTTTTATGCGATCTTTAAACAATCCGAAATCAACGGCTGCTTTTAAGTCCCTGGTTTTCTCCCAGCGCAGATCCCGGTTGGGTGCATTCTGGATGCGGCCCATACGATAAAAGTCTTCGTATGTTTTACGGAATCCCTGCTCATAATTCATGACCAGCTGTGGATATACGCTTTTATTAATGTTGCCGGTATAACCGGTGGCCACTCTTACGATCAAACTGCTCAATACACGTTGCAACGGCATCATAAATGGCTCCTGATCTACATTCCAGGACAACCCTACCGACCATGCCGGATTAAATTGCTGGTCATTACCAAAGTTGTTGGAGCCATCAGTACGGGTGGTAAAACTCGCAATGTATTTACGGTTGTAGCTATAATCCACAGATCCGTAAAAGGAAGCAAAGGCATCTTCTACAATACTCTGCCCGGCCATACCGTCTACTGCATTGGCAAAAGCAATGAACTGATCATAATTCAGCTTGCCATCTCCATCCGGCTGCGGTGGTACAGGAATGGACGAATTGCCGGAAAGCGGGTCATAGCCATACCGTTTGGCAAAAACGCTCTTCGCATATTGTCCCCGTATTTCACTACCGGCTAATGCACTGATATGATGCAGGCTGTTAATATCCTTGTCATACATCAACTGCCCCCGCATGGTATAGCTAGAGTTATTGGCAGATGTTTGTGTAATGGATCCATAAGTACGGGTAGATGGGAACTGGTCAAAAAATAACCGGTCCTGGAAAGCAGCATATGAACTCTTTCCATTAATATTATCCGTTTGATTATGTGTGTAGGAATAAGATGCCAAACCGCTAAACCGGAAATTGTTGGAAATACGATAGGTTAAATCCATCGTGGCAGTACCGGAAAAATTCTTCGCCTGGCTGGATGTTTCATTCATTTCCCGCATGATATTGAATCCGCTCGGAGGCAAAGACACATCATACCCGCCATTGATCTTTTTCAGATTAAAATAGGTCTGATCCTTGGTATAAGAGCCATCTGTATTGTATGGCTTTTCATAAGGATTAGCAAAGTAAGCATACTTGAAAGGATCCGTATTCATAGACGGCCCGTTAGAGGTCTGAAAAGACAGGTCCGAAATAAACCCAATGGATAAACGCTCGTTTGCTTTGATGTTAAATTTTGAACTAACATTATACCGGTTAAAGTCCGTGTTCTTTACTAATCCGTTATTATTGGAGTAACCGAAAGACAAATAGTACGTATGGCTTTCTTTTCCACCGGAGAGTGACAGGTAGTGGTTTTGTGATAAGGAATTTTGAAACAGTTCTCCAAACCAGTCTGTAGATGTTTTACCCAACTCGTTTATATAGGCATCCTGTTCTGCTTTGCTCATATTAGCAAAGTCTTCTTTACCGGAACGGATCATCCCTACTACACCTACTGTTGGATAATATCCTCCGCTACCAAATCCTTTAGCAGAAAACTCATCCCACAACTCCTGTTCCCAGGCCAGCTTCTCTCTGGAATTCATGAGGTTACCATCCCGCTGAGGCCGCATTACTACGGAAAAGTTAGTAGAATAATTTACTTTCATTTTACCTGCTACCCCTCGCTTGGTAGTAACTACGATCACACCGCCTGCTGCCCGTGAGCCATAGATGGCAGCAGCAGAGGCATCCTTCAGTATCGTTACGCTTTCAATATCGTTGGGATTGATCCCAGAGATACCGTCTGTAAACAGGGTATTAAAATCACCTGTTTTTACCTGGCTGGAAGATATTTTAGGAATATCCTTTTGTAAGGGTACCCCATCTACCACCCACAATGGTTCTGCATTTCCGCTAATGGTATTGGTACCGCGGATACGCACTTTTGCAGATTCTCCTGGTCTGCCCGAAACAGCCATTACATTCACCCCTGCTACTTTTCCCTGTAACAGCTGGTCAATGTTTTTAAGCGGGCTCCCTTTAAGGTCATCTGCCTTCAATACGGCTACAGAACCGGTAGTTCTTTTCGTAGTGGTTTGGTTATAGCCGGTTACTACCACTTCGCCCAGTTGCGCCTCATCTGTTTTAAGAATCACATTTAAAATCTGTGCCCCTTCAATTTTCTTCTGCTGGGCTTTCATGCCTACATAGGAAAATTGCAGCACTGCTCCCGGTTGCACTTCCAGGGAAAACTTCCCATTATCATCTGTACCACTTACCCGGGTAGTACCCTGAATAAAAATAGTGACGCCGGGAATCTTATTACCCTTTTCATCCATTACAACGCCAGTCACTTTTACCGGCTGTGTTGCAGGCGATTGGCTACTCACCGGCTGCTGAAATGCAAAGGCCTGGTGACCTGCCCCGCACATTAACAGACCACAAAAAGCCAGTTTTGTAATCGTGGTTGATTTTAGATATAGGTTTATCATCCTTCCGTTTTTTTCCATGTTAATGTTGATGTACTACAATCACTCGTGTTTTATAATATCTCTATCCTGCTGAGGCTGGCCCAATAAGTTTTCAACGAAGTAATACCGGATCAGATTGGTATAGTACTTGTCTCCCAGGCCATGATCTTTTCCTGGTAGAATCATCATATCAAAACGTTTGTTGGCTTTTATTAAGGCATCTACCAAACGTAGTGTACTGGCAGGATGTACATTTTTGTCCACATCCCCGGTGATCAAAAACAACTTGCCTTTCAGGTTGGCAGCCAGTTCTGTATTGGTGGGTATTTTAGTTTCAAATTTATAGATACTGGAATCTCCTCGCTGCTGCGTTTTCATCGTGATTCCATGGTAGGTTTCACCCCACCACTGGGTATAGATATTGTTGTCATGATTCCCTGAAGCAGAAACAGCCACTTTATAAAAATCAGGGTAGGTTAGCATGGCTGCCGTACTCATCATACCTCCACCCGAATGTCCATAAATACCTACTCGGTTAAGGTCAATGAATGCATACCGGTCGGCTAGTTGTTCTATCACAAACTTATCATCTGCCAAAGCATAGTCCCGTAAATTGCCGTAACCAAAACAATGGAATGCTTTCCCACGGATAGGGCTGCTTCCTCTATAGGCTACATTAATCACTACAAAGCCCAGTTGTGCCAGTGACTGATTATAATTATCGTCAATAGTAAATTTCCGCGGAATGAAATCTTCCTGAGGACCAGGATATACATTGGAAATAATAGGATACTTTTTAGTGCTGTCCAGATTAAATGGCAGATACATCACACCATACAAATCCGTAACACCATCTGCGGCCTTTATTTTCAGCAGTTGCGGTTTCTTCCATCCTGTTTGGGATAATGCGGTCAGATCAGTCTGCTCCAGCTCCAGCAGCTGGCGGCCGGCCATATTCCTTACAATATTCACGGGCGCCATATCCATACGGGAATAGGTATCCAGCAAATACCGCTTATCCTTCGACAAGGAAATATCATGATAACCATTTCCCGGTGTCAGTAACGTAAAGCCGGTGCCATCAAATTTTACCTTGTAATACATCCTGTAATAAGGATCTATTCCTTTTTCGCGGCCATATCCTTCTATGATCAAAGCATGCCCTGCTGTATCAATGGTATGGATATCCCCGGCTACAAACAATCCGGTAGTAATTGCATTTTTAAAGTTGCCCTGATTGTCGTACCGGTAATATTGTCCATACCCTGTCCTTTCTGACCACCACAAAATATCTTTGCCATCATTCAATATGTTGCAGGTAAACAGTTGATCATTAAAATGCGGGGCACAGGTCTCTGTAATTACTTCAAATACTTCACCTGTATTGGCATCCAGCCTGCACAGGTCCATCTGATCGTTGGTCCTGTTCCTTCTTAAAAAGTATACATACCGGTCACTGTTTATAATTTGCGGGGCATACAACACCGTTTTACCATTGTTGAGCGTGGATTGCAGTATGATCCGCTGATCAGGGTATTTGGCAATATTTATCTTCCTGGCTTTTCTTTGGGATACATCAAATGTAAATAACTCATATTGCACCACATCAGCATCGCCTGGAATGGGAAATTTATAAGTAGATACAGTAGGCCTGGGTAAAGATAAACTGTTGATAATAGACATCTCGCCTACAGCACGTTTGTCTTCCCGCACTGCCACCAGTTGCCTGGAGTTCTTTAACCAATATACGCTGGCGCTGTACTTTTTTTCATCTGTTGTTGCACTGTTGGCGCCGATGAAAGAATAGTAAGGTGCACCATCAAAAGTAAGGCGGGTACTGGTGTCTTCATCACTTTTCTGTAAGTATAAGTCATGCTTGTATGCGTATACAAACCAGGCGCTATCAGGTGAAAACTTTTTCCAGGAAGGCTGAAAAGAAGGCCTGGTTTGCGTCTTGACAGGCTCTTCTTTAGGTATTTCCTTCAGTACTTTGGTACGTATGTTATAGGAAAACCGTTTACGGCTGCTTTCAAAAGTAAAATGATCCGGCTCTTTAGCAGAAAATGTAATGCTATACATCTTCAGGTTATTAGCTTCATAGAGCTGGCTGGTGAGGGCGGTCAGCTTACCGGCCATCTCCCTGCTGTTAAACATTATTACTTTCTCCTTCCTCGTCGGGTTTACCAGATAATAATTGGTTCCCTCTCTGGTGGTTACTGTATAGTGAAACAATCCACTGTTATCTATCCAGTTGGGGGAGATCTGTGTATTTTGAACATACTTCCCCAAGTTCTCATTTGAATACTTGTCGGCAATACGTAAGTCTGCTTTTTGTGCATATACGTTTCCTATACCCAACAAGAATACTATAACGCCAAACGTGCGCATCATGGTTCCCTTTCCTTTTCTCCTAAAAAATGTAGCTGTTAATTAAGCTGGTAGTCCCTCCAGGACTAGTACAGTACCGCGGTAATTATTTGAAACACGCGGTTATACGTTCCATACTTCCGTTTTATGGCGCGCACAGCAGTTGTTGAATATTGCGTGTAACCCCTGTATCATAAGCATAAGCATTCACATCTCCCCCATTCAGATGAAGGACGTTAATAGTTCCGTTTCCGTAAATTCAGGTTTTTACCTGGCTGGTTGCATCACTAAAGCTGCATAAGCAATTGGCTAAATTTTGTTCCTGTAAGTGCGCTGATACTTTTTTATATCCCGTTGTGTTGCTGCATAGTTAGCTAACAGTAGATATTTCAATGGTATTGGCTTCTGTACATAAAGGGCGAATTTAATACAATTTTATTTCTTTTTTTATGTAAGCGCTGTTACAATTTGGAGAACTCCGCAATTTTTAATACGTACCAATCAGCTTAAACGTATAGAACAACCTGATTGGATAAACTTTTTTTCCTCAACGGCATTGGATTACGGACAAATAATAGTAGTAGAAAAATAATATCAGCTTCACACCATATTCATTTTCTTTTCATACATCTCCTGTAATGCCCGATCCTGTCTTGTGCGTTCCCCTATCCCTTTATCAATAAGCGTTTCCGTATATTATTACCTGATGGTTTTCAAGTTTGTTATTGAATTGTTAATGCATGGAAGTAAATATTTCTTTTGTGCGGCAGACACCAATGAAAAACGACTGCTGAAAAAAATTAATTAATACTGTGCTTCAGCCATTCTCCATCCTGGTAGATGATCTTTTGATCTATCCCCGCTTTTATTAATTCCATCATGCTGGTACGCATTTCTTCCGTTACGCGGGAAAATCCAAATAGCTTTACTACAAATGGAATGGCGGCTTCCGGTTGTATAGCAATAGATTCCCGCACTATTTTCTCCAGTGCCAGGAACACTTCTTCCGGTGCTATATAAGACAGTTTTCTGGAAGGTGCCGGAAGATGTAACCGGTTGCGTAATACAGGTGTTACCATGTTGCCATCCCACAGGAAATCTCCTTTCACCGCAATATTTCCGTTAGCTGCTGCAAAGTCTACCGCCATTTTAATACTTTCCTTTATGCGGGTACCTACCCTGGCCACGCCAGCGGCTTCTACCATTCTGCGGGCAGCTTCATCAAAATGCACGGGGCTTTCCACTTTTACAACGGATTCCAGCCAATAGGACAACCTTCCTACAGAATGCAGATGGAATTCCTGCTGCGCAATGTCTGCGGGCAAGGTAGCCACTTCATATAAAGGAATATCAGGTGCTGTTACTTCTTTTTCTTCTCTGATAATGCCGGTATCTGCAGGTAATTCATCTGCGGGTTCTGCATCATCGAGGGCTGTAATTTCCATTGCCTTTTCAATAACACTTACCAAACGTGATAACTCCCGCTCCGGATTCCTGAACCAATCTGTACTCCATATCCTGCAAATCTTCCAGCCAATGTTTTCCAGCATCTGTTGCCGTAACCGGTCCCTGTCGCGGGTAGAACGGGCAGCATGATAACTCGCACCATCGCACTCAATGCCTAATATATACCTGCCGGGATTAGCAGGGTCCACAATAGCCAGATCCAGGTAAAATCCATAGGAACCTACCTGCTTTCTTACTGTATATCCCAAGCGGGTTAAGTGGGCTGCCACATTTTCCTCAAAGGGGCTGTCTGCGGGTTTACCGCTCTCTTGCGGCACTCCAAGCCGCCCGTGTTGTGCAAAGTATAAGAAGCTCTTTAACGCTTTTACCCCATGGCTTTTGGTGCGGTTACTATCTATATCATCAGCGGTAAGATTGGTAAAGATTTCGCACCGCAATTTTGCGCGGGTAATCAATACGTTTAACCGCCGTTCTCCACCGTCATTATTAATAGGACCAAATGACATGCTCACATATCCTTCTTCAGTGCGCCCATACCCTACACTGATGAAAATAACATCCCGTTCATCTCCCTGTACATTTTCCAGGTTCTTTACAAAAAACGGCTCCTGTGTATGTTGCTTAAAGAACGCTTCTATTTCGGGCGATTTTCTGCGTTCTCTTTCCAGCACATCCTGTATGGCCTGCATCTGGGCCGTACTGAATGCTACTACGCCAAGACTGAGTTTTGGATTTTTCCGGGCATGCTCCACTACTGCATTGGCTACTGCAATCGCTTCTTTTGGATTGGTCCTCGTTCTACCTCTGTCATATGCAGTACCAGCCAGGTGGTGGAACACTAATCCAAGCCTTTCTCGTGAACCGGGGCTTGGAAAGATAACCAGCTTGTTTTCATAAAATTCATGATTGGATAAACTGATCAGTGATTCATGTTTACTCCGGTAATGCCAGCGTAACATGCGCTGTGGTGCACCCTGTGCGTCACACATGCCCAATATGCTTTGGATATCGGCCGTTACATTCTCTTCATCATCCACATCTTTAATCAGTGAATCAAAGAAACTGGTAGGCGGCAATTGTTTGCTGTCTCCTACTACTACCAATTGTTTACCTCTCAGCAAAGCACCTAATGCATCTACCGGTCTTACCTGGCTGGCTTCATCAAATATAACCAGGTCAAACTCCATAGCACCCGGCGGTAAAAAATTAGCAATTGATAACGGGCTCATCATAAACACCGGCTTAATAGCCTGTATTGCCAGTCCGGCTTCCTGCATTAATTTGCGGATAGGCATATGACGTGCCTTTTTATTGAACTCTGTCCGCAATACATTTACCTGTCCGCCGGCTTCTATTTTAGGTACGCCATCCCAATGTTTTAATGCAGTACGCGCACGATTGTATTGCAGATTTACAATGTCCAGTTTCTTAAACTGCTGAATAGCTTCCTCATGTGTACTCCTTTCAAACTGACGAAGTGCATCCTGTTTGTTTACAGACCGTTCCAGGAGATATTCATACCATGTTTTTTGTAAGGCCGGTTTCAGCAGTTCTTTTGCTTCGGGCCAATGTATAACGGTATCAATCAATACCAGCAACTGCTCTGCTTCTGCTGTTGCTGCTAAATTATTCCAGCCGGTTACCTGTTGTATTTCCGGGAACCGCTGTATCCAGTCATTTAACAGCGTTTTCTGTTCTTCATATAATCGTTCCCGTAGCTGTATACCATCCGTGAAACGAACGCTCTCATCAAAATTAAGTTTGGTCAGAACTGTTCCTGTTGCGGAGGCATGTTCCAGCAACTTACTTTGCAAAGTAGTATGGTATCCTTTTGCTACCGTAGCAGGCTCATTTTTTTGCAGATAAGTCAATAGCTCTTTCGGGCATTTATCTGTCTGAATATATTCATGCACCATCGCCAGATAAGTAGCGATGGCTGCTATGACTGGCCAGTCTGTATTTCCTTTCTTCCATTGGCTGCCAAACAATTCCTTAGCCAGCGGCTCCTGTTCTCTGATTACTTTTTCAAGCTGCTGTGCTTCCAGGATTGCATCTATATATTGCAGCCTTTCACTGTTTCCTTCGGGAAGTGGTGTTTTACAAAGTGCAGCTAATTGTTGCTTGCTCCTGTTATATGTACCGATCAAAAACTTGTACCACTTATCGCCGGAAGCTAAGAGATGCGTCCGGATTTCCAGTACAGGCTGCTCCCAGGCAATATCCAGGAAGATCGTTTCATAACTTTTGCGTAATTGCGATAACCGTTCTCCGGTAGCCAGCAAGCTTTTAATCTCTTCCTGCTGCGCAAGCCAGCTATTGTGATAAATGTTGCTATCTTTTAATCCTGGTTGCTGTGCTGCCAGTTCTGCCACCAATGCGAGCCGGCTGCTTTCCCCGCGGGTAGCAGCTACCGGTAATCCAAGATGACCGGCAATTACCGCCGATTCCTCCTGCAACGCCTGTATAGCATGTAACGCCTGCTGCAAAATGGGTAGCACTATGTCCTGCTCGTTTGGCAACATTACTTTTAACTGGCTTCCCCAGAAAAGCAACCCAGCAGGTACCCCTATTTCTTTCAGCCGCGACTGTATCCTT
The DNA here is from genome assembly GCF_040567655.1 of Chitinophaga sp. H8. NCBI lineage: Bacteria > Pseudomonadati > Bacteroidota > Chitinophagia > Chitinophagales > Chitinophagaceae > Chitinophaga > Chitinophaga defluvii. Next base: position 906,440 of record NZ_JBEXAC010000002.1, read on the forward strand.
TCTGCCAATGCCTCTGCCCGCTTCATCTTTAAAGCGTTCCAGTTTTCAATACCTGGCAAGGGTATTCTGGGCAAAACCACTTCTCCCAACGTAGTTTTTAATTGCAGCAGATAACCAATTATTTTTTGTGTGCTCAGCCCGCTTTTTTCTATTTCCTCATTTACTGCTTTGCAATAACTATTTAATTCTTTGCGATAACCATCAAACAAGCTCACTTCTTCCTGCAACTGTGCCAATGCTGGTTTTCCCAGTTCCAATACTCTCCTTAGCTCCTGGTGCAGCTCTTTTTTATTAGCCTTATGACTGTGCAATTCCAGGCAGGCTTCACCCAGATTAATATTATCCAACCGGCGTTTTACCACTTCCAGTGCTGCCATTTTTTCGGCCACAAACAACACCTTCTTTCCTTCTCCAATAGCATTGGCAATCAGGTTAGTAATCGTTTGCGATTTACCCGTACCGGGAGGGCCCTGTATCACCAGGTTACGGCCTTCCTGCACTGCCAGCATAGCAAGCAGTTGTGAACTGTCTGCATCTACTACCTGATACAGTTCATCCGCTTTGGTATCTTCATCTATAAAAGCATCTTCTGACGACGTGGGTGGCAGATCCCTGAAACCCTCATTAAATAATGCATGTAAAATAGGATGTTCGCAAGGGTTATTATCTGCCGGCCATTTATTGCTATCCAGATCATGATAGATCATGAATTTTCCAAAAGAGAAAAAGCCCAGGGCAATGGTATCTTTCTCTACTTTCCAATTGGTGAGTCCTTTGATGGCTGCGGCGATATCTCCGATATAATTATTCGTTACAAAATCATCCGGCTCCGGTATATCAGGCAACGCTACGCCAAATTCGTTTTTCAGTTTGGCCTGTAATGACAGGTTCATCTCTACTTCGCCTCCTGTATAACGCAACCGGAAACGTTCGCTGGCGCTGGACCGTTCCAGTGATACCGGTATTAATATCAGGGGGGCCTGTCTTGTTTCTTCACTGCCCGGTGCTTCATACCAATGCAGCATACCCAGAGAAATATACAGGATATTGATCCCCTGTTCTTCCAGGCTCGTTCTGGCTGCATAGTAGGTATTCAGCAACCTGGTTTGCAACATTACTTCCGTTTCATTGGTTTGCAGTTTGGTGTCTGTAAAGGCTTCTTCCTGCGCTGCCAGTGTAAGCTCAGGTAAATCTGTTACTTCTTCCTGCCCCGGCTTTACCGCCTTTCCCAGAAAAGTCATCGCCTTACCCTGCTTCACAAGGATATCATAAATATCTGCGGACCTTTCCTGCACTATCTGCAAGCCCCGGCTTGCCGGCAGCTTATAATTCAATAACGGGTTTCGAAGGCCTAGATCAAGTAATTCCTTACGGGAAGCTTCCAGTTTGGATAGGGTTGATTCCTGCATTTGTATTGATTATATTATAACGAAGTGGTGCTAAATTACTGCTTTTAACAGTTACGGCTACATACAGTACACGGAATGTTATAAAACAGCCCTGAACGGCTTGTTTTTTGCATAATACAATGCACTATCTTTATTACTACTTAATACATCATCAGGCTTGCATTCGCTTATCAATTTTTTGTCGGATACCAACTGGCACCTCTTTGTAAAAATATCAGGCTATGTGCTGGTAGTGCTCACATTTGTAGGTGTGGCAGGTACTATTCTGCTGGAAAACCGTAACCCAGTAAAAGCAATTGCCTATATCTTGTTACTCATCTTTGTACCCATCGCCGGTCTTATTGTTTACTATTACCTGGGCAGGGATCTGCGGAAAAAAAAGCGCTTTACACTAAAAGGCAGTAAGGATGAAGGACTATTTTTAAGATACCGGGAATCCCAAAAGAAGGAAATACAGGATATGCAGCTGGCACTGCGGCATCTGGTGGGTACCAAACAGGAACTATCCGGCATGCTCATGAATACCAGGCAATCCATTCTTACCAGACATAACCGGGTACAGCTTTTACTGAATGGTGAAGAAAAATTTCCCGAAGTATTAAAGGCGTTGCAGACAGCAAAACATCATATTCATATTGAATATTACATTTTTACGGACGATGAGATTGGTAATGAAGTAGTACGTATCCTGCTGGAAAAATTAAAAGAGGGGGTAGAAGTGAGAGTAGTATATGACGACCTGGGCAGCAATCATATAGGCGTTATTCCCGACGTATTAAGGGAGCATGGAGCGGAAGTATACACTTTTGCGCCGGTACTCCTTAACCTCTATGTAAATGCGAATTATCGCAATCACCGGAAAATCATCGTAGTAGATTGTAAAATAGGTTTTGTAGGCGGCATCAATCTGGACGACCGTTATCTGAATAATGGGAAACACAAATTATTCTGGCGGGATACCCACCTGAAACTGGAAGGAGATGCCGTCAACATACTGCAATTACAGTTTCTGATGAGCTTCCGGTATTGCAGTAAAAAATCCTTTCCTTTTGCAGTGCCTTATTTCTGTAGAACAACAATACCGGATACCTGCTACGTAGATATAGTGGCCAGCGGACCAGATTCAGAATGGCCTATGTCGATGGAGTGTATCCTGATGGCTATTAATGTGGCCAAACACCGGATCCGTATCACTAATCCTTACTTTATTCCTACGGAAGAAATTCTGACCGCGCTCCAGCTGGCAGCACTGGCAGGTAAAAATGTAGAATTAATCCTGCCCGGTAAAGGAGACTCCTATATTGTGCAACATGCTGCTTATTCTTATATCAAGCCACTCCTGGAAGCAGGCGTTAAAGTATACTTTTATCAACGTGGTTTTGTACATGCCAAAACAATGGTGGTAGATGATAATCTTGCCTGGGTAGGTAGTGTAAACCTGGATAATCGCAGCTTTTTCCTCAACTGTGAAATCTCTGCTATTGTATATGATAAAGCAGTAGCTGCCGCTTTAAATAAAGCGTTTGAAGAAGATCTGAAGCATGCCGTTCCGGTGCAGGAAACCCGGTGGAACAAGCGAACTGTCATAAAAAGATTTGCAGATGCCGTGTGCCGGCTATTAACCCCTTTATTGTAGCTTTTTTATCGTCATTCAGGACTGATCCTCCTCCAGATCCTCATGTCTGTCACCTCCAAGACTGTAGAAATTGTTCTCTTCATCCTCATTGCCTGCTGCCTCCGATTCGTCATCCAGCTCTGCTCCTGGCACATCGAGGTCATCTCCGCTTTCATCTGGCTCCCAGGTATCTCCCTTTCCTTCCTTTTTTCGCTCCGCTTTTCTTTGGGGAGATAATTCATTGTTGATCCGGGCCGACCGGGCAACATTCTCCACATCAAGGTCCACTTTATTATGCTCATTATCCGCATTCATGATATCTTCTTCTGCCGGATAAGCAGGATATCCTGGAAATGATTCATCATTCGTTTTATCTGCTGCTTCCCCTTTTACCGGTTTGGATGCTGCTTTCCCTGCAGAAGACTGCCCTTGCTGTTTTGGATTTTTCGCTTTCATAGCAGTAATGTTTATGTTTTATACAGAAAATGCTATGCCAGTTAATTAGCTCGATCACCGTTTTACCTGGAGGATAGGTATTACATCGGTATCATTTTTAAACATACCGGCATCGATACTTTAACTTCCTGTCCGGTAGGAGTTAATAACCCGGTGGTAGCATCTCTCTTTAAAACAACAATATTATCGGTGTCCTGGTTGGCTACGAGCAAATAATTTCCGGTGGGATCTATTACAAAATTCCGGGGCGATTTTCCAGCTGCTGTATGTTGTCCTACATATTGCAGCTGGCCACTTTTTGCATTCACAGTATAGATCACAATATTGTTGAGGTCTCCCCTGTTGGAAGCATAGAGAAATTTCCCATCTGGCGAGAGGTGAATATCTGCTCCTGAAATTACGCCTTTAAAATCCTCTGGCAGCATGGTGATGCTTTGAAACTCCGTCAGTTTTCCTTTGGAATAACGGAAAGCCGTTACTTTTCCGTCCAGCTCCCGGATCACGTAAGCCCATTTGCGATTGGTATGAAAAACAATATGCCGGGGTCCTGCACCAGGAAATAACGGTGCAAATGAAGGATTGGCGGGTGTTAATGGTGTAGCGGCATCCGCATTGTATTTATATATTTTTACCTGGTCTATTCCCAGATCCGGTACATAGAGGTATTGCTGGTCCGGACTGAACTCCACACAATGTACATGTGCTTTTTCCTGGCGCTTTTTGTTTACACTGGTACCACTATGCTGAATGGTCTGTACAGGAGCACTTACATTTCCATCAGGTAATATTTTTAATACTGCCAGACTACCGCCACTGTAATTACCTACTACCACATTTTTTCCGGCAGCATCTGTATTAATATAACAGGGACCATCACCTCCGGACGACTGTTTATTTAACTGTTGTAATTGCCCTTTCGCTGCATCAAATGAAAAAGCGGCTACCTGTCCCCCACCCTTACCCCATTCACTTACCGCATACACCTGTTTATTGCCCGGTGCCACTGTCAGATAAGATGGATTTTCCACTCCTTCTGCAGTACTTACATATGTTAATGTTCCTGTAGTAGCATCAAATTTATATACATAAATACCCTTGCTTTCTTTTTGGGTATAGGTACCTACTATTATATAAAAAGCAGATTGGGCCGGCAAAAGGAATGGAAGTAATAACATATTGCAAAGTAAAATGAGCGTGCGCATAATGCATGAATTAAGTAAGTTGATGGCATTGTAAGCAGTTACAATTTACACAACAAAGTACTGAATACATAATGCTTAAAATTTCACACCGGAGAAATTTACTTGAAGGGCTACCCCTGCAGAATAAAGTTTTACTTCTCCATAGCCCACACCTTTGAATGGTATTTTTGCATAGGGTTGTACTCCCAGGGAAATATGTTTCCCCACCGGATGTTGCCAGGTAAGTGCTACGTTGAGAATGGCTATATAATGCTGATTTTGATTATTGAATTCCATCTCCTTACCCGGATAATTATTGGCATAGTAATAATCATAGTTTTCTTTCAGCATAAAATAATTGGATGCGCCCAATGTAGCACTCAGCGTATTTTGTTGCTTGCGCAGGAAGGTATAATTTACGTTCACCGGTACATCCAGCACACTACACACCGCATCTATTTTAGTGACTGTATAACCAGGATTAGATGGTGGAGGCAATTTCTTTAGTACTGCATAATCATTGGGAGTAGCACCATATATTTTCTTACTGTACACCGCACCCGTAGTAAAAGACCAATGACGGTTTGCCTGATAGTGGACTAAGGCACCTGCATTAAAACCTATCCTACCATATTTAAGAGAAGGAGCTACATTAAAATCAGGCCCTAAGGTTAAGCCAAAAGAAATTCCCCGGTGTGCAGCTTGCTGCGGGGTTGTTGGTGATACTACCTCAGCGGTAGCTAGTAAAGGTATTTCAGGAGTAGCTGTTAATGCTGTAGTAATCTGCGGGTCCTGCGCTTTATTGGTATTTATTGCTGCAATACCTTCCTGAGAAGAAACTGGGTATCCACTGTTTTCTGTATAGTTATCAGTCTTATGGGCTGATACCGGAGATACCGGTATATATTCTTTTTTTCCGGTTGCTGCTGCTGGTTTTATACTATTATTCCGTTTATTATTATTGTCGTTATTTTTTACAATCTGAATAGCAGGAACGGTAACGTTATCTACCGGTGCGGTACTTTTTTTTGCAGCAGTAGTAACAGGTGAATCGGCCACTGTATTGGATATTGCTGGAGTATTAATAGCCTGATTAAGTTTAAGTGTATCCGTTTCCGTTATGCCACTAGTTGTATTGGCACGGGAAGGTATATACTGATTCCAGTACCATACTGCACCACCGCCTAACAGCAATAGCAACAAGGGCCACCACCATCCACCACCTTTTCTGCGGGGCTGACGGAGAGATACATCCAATTGCTGATCCATTTTGTTCCAGGCATCCTGGTCAAATGGAATATCAGCTTCATTCAGCTTTTCCCTGATCCTATTTTCAAAAGCATCACTCATTTTTTGTTAATGACAAATTTTTGGAGGTATCATCCAACGGATGAATGCCTTCCGTAATTTTTAGAATTTTCTCTCTTAAAATCTTTTTGGCTTTGAATAAATTCGATTTGGAAGTTCCTTCAGAAATAGCCAGCATTGCAGCAATTTCCTGATGATGATATCCTTCCATCACATATAAATTAAAGACAGTACGGTATGCAGGAGGTAATGTTTGTATATGCTTCAGTAATTCTTCATAAGAGATTTTGTCGAGGGTTTTATCTTCCATTCCCAGATCATAGATATGTTCAATGTTGTCGGTAAAAGCGATTTTAGATTTACTCCTCAGAAAATCAATTGCGGTGTTTACTATAATTTTTGCCAGCCAGCTTTTAAATGAACGATTGGTATCGAATGAAGCAATGTGCTGAAATACTTTAAGAAATCCATCATTTAAAATCTCTATTGCCTCTGCCCTGTTTTGCGCATAACGCAAACAGATACTCATTGCATATCCGAAAAATTCCCGGTACAATGCCTCCTGGCTACCGCGCTTCCATTCGCGGCAGCCCTCAATAATATGAATCAGATTTTGCACAAATATTTGTGATCGCCCTTTTGCTCTAAAGTATTTTTTTACGGAATACCTCAAAATAAAAGAACTGCATCGCTTACTGGTTTGGTCAATAATTACATGGTACTATAAATACGCTTTAAAATAGAAGTTGGTTGCCTTGCCGTCCTTTTTCTCTCAAAAAAAGTCTGCTTCTTCAAAAAGCCACTTTTTAGCCTCATTTACGAAACAAGCCCACTTTTGATACAATAACCTTAACTAGTCAAAGATCGTCTAATTACAAGGAGATAATGAAGCCGTTTTTTAGCCACTTTTTACATTTTTTTAGAAAAAGCAACTTTTGGATGTACGTCAGTAAATCGTTGAAACGGGTCATGCGTTTTTCCTGAAGGGAAAATATAGTCATTCATTTACTTCATTATATAGATGCTCCGACCTTGAAGTATAGTTGAAGCATAGTAAAAGCGTTCAAGAGATATAGATGCGCTAACCTTGAAGTATAGTTAAAGTATGGTTGAGGTATAGTAAAAGCGTTCAAGAGATATAGATGCGCTGACCTTGAAGTATAGTTAAAGCATGGTTGAGGTATAGTAAAGGCATAGTAAAAGCGTTCTATAGGGCGAGATGAAAGTCCTTTAAAACCAGAAATATACTATTGCTAACAGATAAAATAAAAAAGATGGCCCCTTGGATGGACCATCTTCTATGTTTTTTGGGATCAACTTTTCTGGTCAATCCCACTTAATTTCAGGTTCTGTTATGAAGTACTACCTCCCCATATATACCATCAGGATCTGTACATCACTTGGGTTTACCCCACTAATTCTGCTAGCTTGTCCTAATGTACGGGGACGGATTTTATTGAATTTCTGTTTAGCTTCTGCCGAAAGGGAAACCAATTTAGTGTAATCAAAAGCATCCGGAATGATCAGGTTTTCCAGTTGCCCCATTTTGGTAACCAGTTCATTTTCCTTTTCAATGTATACTTCATACTTGATTTGTATTTCGGCCTGTTCCAAAGTATCCTTATCAAACTCATTTAAGACAGCACTTATTTTAGGAATCTGGTCTTTCATGGCAAAAATATCCAGTCCGGGGCGCAATAATACCTGGTGTGCCCGTTGTTTTTGTGTAAGTGGAGAAGACGATTTTGAGACCAGAAACTCATTCATTTCTTCCGGATCAAGTGATAATTCTTTCAGAATAGTCTTGATTTTTGCCACACCATCTTTCTTTGCCTGTACCTTTTGCATCCTTTCTTCAGAGGCTAATCCCAGTTTATAACTTCTTTCTGTTAACCTAAGGTCTGCATTATCCTGGCGAAGTAAGGTCCTGAACTCTGCCCGGGAGGTAAACATCCGGTAAGGTTCTTCGGTACCTTTATTGATCAGGTCGTCAATAAGTACACCAATATATGCTTCACTGCGTTTTAATACAAAAGGATCCAGCTCATTTGCTTTGAGGTGAGCATTAATCCCAGCCATAATACCCTGGCAAGCTGCCTCTTCATAACCGGTAGTACCATTAATCTGTCCGGCAAAAAACAGGTTCTGAACATGTTTGGTTTCTAATGAAAACTGCAATTGGGTAGGTGGAAAGAAATCATATTCTATTGCATAACCAGGACGGAACATCCTGCAGTTTTCAAAGCCAGGCACCAGGCGCAGTGCTTTCATTTGTACCTCTTCGGGCAAGGAGGTAGAGAATCCATTCACATATATCTCTACGGTATCCCATCCTTCTGGTTCTACAAACAACTGGTGCCGGTCTCTTTCTGCAAAGCGGTTGATCTTATCTTCAATACTTGGGCAGTACCGGGGTCCTGTGCCCTGTATTCTCCCCTGGAACATAGGAGAACGATCAAAGCCCGTACGTAACATATTATGTACCTCATCGCTGGTATAGGTAATCCAGCAACTACGTTGTTGAGCTGGTGTAATACGGGGAACATCTAAATAGGAGAATCCTACAATTTCATCATCTCCTTTTTGCTCTTCCATTTTAGAATAATCGAGGCTGCGGCCATCAATGCGTGGTGGCGTACCGGTTTTTAAACGGTCGCTTTCAAAGCCCAGGGAAACCAATTGTTCTGTAATACCGGTAGCTGCTTTTTCTGCTACACGTCCTCCGCCAAATTGTTTATCGCCAATATGAATCACGCCATTCAGAAAAGTACCGTTTGTAAGTACTACTGATTTGGCAATTATTTCATGTCCCAGGCCAGTTACTACCCCATAGCATCTGCCATCTTTTACTAATAGTCCTTTTACCATATCCTGGTAGAAATCCACGTTGGGTGTTTTTTCCAGGGCTTCCCTCCATTTTGCAGCAAACAGCATGCGGTCGTTTTGCGTACGGGGGCTCCACATAGCTGGTCCTTTGGAACGGTTCAGCATACGAAACTGGATCATAGACTGGTCGGTTACAATTCCGGAGTATCCACCCAAGGCATCTATTTCCCGAACAATCTGCCCTTTGGCTATTCCTCCCATAGCAGGATTGCAACTCATTTGAGCAATGGTTTGCATGTTCATGGTAACCAGGAGTACTTTGGAACCCATGTTAGCTGCAGCCGCTGCTGCTTCACAACCGGCGTGCCCTGCGCCTACTACTATAATATCGTAAGATGGAAACATAATGTATTTAAGAAAATGCAAAATTACGTAGAAGAAGGGAGAAGTACTAAAGATATGTGGAATGTTCCACGTGGAACATTTTAAGTATGTCAAAATCGTGAGGCGCCAAACAGGGTAATGCTAATTGGTAAATGTACCTGTTCAAATTTTATATAGCCATGCGAGGTGACGTATTCTTTTTAATGAGGATTGGGTGATGTTACAGGAGTTCAGCAGTAATATAATTAGGACGATGTCCGAAAGATGTTGCTAGGTGGTTCATTAAAACCAATAAAAGAAATGGAGAGTTGTAGTTATTAGAAGTTTATATTCCTCTTTGGTACAATTAAAAAGTGGTCTGAAGCTACTCCCCTGGATTTTATTATTCCTATTTTATTATTCTTATAAGGAGCTATCTCTAACAACCAGGTTTCGGCATGAAGCGTTTTGTTTAAATCCTTCTTTGCTGGAGGATAATACCACCCTAGTTGAAACTGATAAATTCTTCTTATACGAGAAACCTAACATCTCAATATACCAGGTACGGGCAAGAATTAGTTGCCATCCATCTTATCCTGGATATTACTTCTGAACCATCAATACCAATTATGACATTTACATTGCCTGTAACAGATCTATATCTTTATCGTAAAAGTATTTCTATAAACCGCGCCGTAATCTTATAAGCATCTCTTAATATAAAACTATTCCTATCATCTATAAGATTATTCCTCGACCATATCCAAGGTATCCAATTCCACATTTAATCATACGCTTCTACTGCTGCTAATATTTATTTCAAGACTGGTTTAAACTTATTCCAGTAACTGATATCAGTCCCGTCAATCAGCCGGATATCAGACAAGAGATGCCCTATTGGTATAATAATATTTTCGCTTAATTATTAATATGTTCCTCATCTTCAACATTAGTCTGCTCACAATATAGCAAGTACTTTAATAAGGCTCCTCATCTTTATAGCATAAAAAAGGAATTATAGGGCCGTAATTCCTTTCTAAAATAAAGTATGTTCCACGTGGAACCTTCAACAAAAAACTCATTGTATTAGTCCTTAAAATACAGATTCAGATACTCATCTTCTTTCTCCCGCATTACCGCTGCCTCCTTTCTGGTCTTATCCCTAAAACCACATAAATGTAAAGCTCCATGGAAAACCACCCGGTGTAATTCCTGTGAAACAGGTACTTCAAATTTCTTCGCATTATCCACCACCCTGTCAATACTTATATAAATCTCTCCTGCAGTTTCATCCGGATCCTCAGATAATTCGAAGGTGACAATATCTGTGTAAGTATCGTGTTGCAAAAACTGTTTATTAATCTCTAATAAATAAGCATCAGAGCAAAAAACGTATTGCAGATGCTTTAAGCCCTGTCCCTCCCTTTCAAATAATTCTTTTAAGAAAGCTTTTAATCTGGTCTTATGCTCCAGCTTCACTTTTACTTCATGTACTACAAAATGTACGGCCATATTCCTTTACTTATTAACTGCATGTAAAAGTATGGTGAAATTTCGGATTCAGGTTCCCTCTTTTTTTGCATATTCCTCTTACAGCGGTACCTTTGCATGGCACTCAAAAGCACTTTTCAAATATTGCCAGGTTTAGTTTTAAAAACGATTAATCTTAAGAAATGAAAAAAGCAATGGTTAAGTTATCTTCTCTGGCTACCGGGAGAAGTGCAGTAATAGTAGAATTCGAAAAAGATGATCTTCATATAAAACTCATGGAAATGGGTTGTGTGCCGGGTGAAACAGTTAAAATAGAAAAAATTGCACCGCTGGGAGATCCTATATCAATTATGGTAGCTGGATATAATCTTTCTTTAAGGAAAACAGAAGCTGATCATATCTGGGTGGAGGAAATTTAATCCACCCATTTTCTTTCCTTTCTCCTCTCGATCTTCTCAGTCATTATCTCTTATAAATACTCCAGAATATCTCCCCTCCCTCAATTTTAAACCTATTTTTCTTTAAAAAGCTATGCCACCATAAAAGAGTGCAGTTCTAATAAAAAAAGAAAATTTTTTGTAAAAAAACTCCTCATACAGTCCTTTTTCTTCATTTTTGGCCTAGGTTAAATGTTTATTACCATAAATTATACTCAAAAATGAACGCTGGCGCATGATAAAACAGCCTGATGCCTGATAAAAAACTAAACCCTATCATTCCTGGTAGAAAAACCTAAAATTTCTCTCTTTAAAAGATTTTGAGTAGCTGAGATTAACCTCCACATGAAAAACACGGGGTATTCCCGTAAAAGGAAAAAATTTTCTCTGTACGGTGCTAAAGAACTCCACGAGATTTCCACCAAATAGAATATTTCGCCACTACCCCAGCAAATGATATTCTAATTGATTCATTCTCATTTATCAGTCCTCTATAATTTCATCAAAACTAAAATCCCAGTCTATAACATGGAAAAATAATCTATGCTAACCTCAGCTCGCTCCAGGAGGCCCTCCTTCTTATTAAACCGAAAATTCAAGGGATCCCCCAGATAATTTATGATCACTGTCTGCTAATAACCGCTGAAAGTGCCCTGACGTTTAAATATTTTCTCAAAATGCAGCGTAACCACATGAAAATATTTGTTTTCGAATCCTCAGGCGCTCCATTTATTCCTAAGCGTCCCCCTCATTTAATCATTTTTAACAGGTAGTAAATATTCCATTCTTATAAGCATGCGGAGAATGAAACCAGCTTCCCAGATCAAGGGGATTGCCGGGAAAATAAGGAAAACACGCCTCTCGGCAACTAAAAAGTGCGCTTAGTAGCATAAAAAGAGAAAAATAAAGGGTACCCCCATGAAAAATGATAATTTTCAACGCTAACAGCCTTCCTAAAGCTCCAGAAATTGAATAAAATCAGTCAAAACCAATTCCTTAACGATAAAATTCAAATATTTTATTCTCAACGCCTTGTAAATCGCAGGAGAATCGCATGAAATTGTTTTTAAAGCCATTGAAAAGGAAAGTCTGAAAAATTTCATCAGCTCAGGCGCCTTAGAGAGCGCTGAGAATTAACCAGAGCCCGTAAATCAAGGGGAACTCAAGGAAATTATTAGATTTTCTACTGATAAAGCATTATAAATGGGCTGATAATCCGTTAAAAGTTTTAAAAAGACATGTATAGAAAAAAATTAAAAAATTTGATTCTCAAGCACCTATAAAGCCTCCCACAATTCATTTTCGCACCAAAATCAAGGGTAATACCGATAAAATTGTAAATTTTCTATTCTCCACAGCCTCCTGTCACGTTCTCCGTAGCATAAATAGGTGTAGCCTTGCTAATCCCGATAAAATAAACTGTTATCACATTCTCAGGCCCTTCATAACCTGTCGAGGATCCGCTGGAATTTTAAATTATTGATCACTCCAAATACTTATCTCCGATATGCGATTCTCAGCGCTTTCATAATGTCCTGAGAATCTACTCTGATTTCCTCCCTGACAGAATCTCTAAAAAGAAAAAAATATGCAGTTCTCACGGCCTTCTTTATCTCATGAGAATCTCATACAAATCATATTTTCAGTAAGTTATTAGCTTCTAAAAAAAATAAACGATTCTCAGCGCTCTATAAGTAGCCCCAGAATCGCACGAAAATCTGCGATTTACCGTTATTACAATGCACATAAAAATATGCGATTCTCAACGCCTTCATCAGGCCCGGAGATAAGCGGCATTATTGAAAAATTGAGGGGAGGATCACAAAAAGAATTAAATACTGCACTGTCAGCTTATTACATGTGCGTTGACAATTGTATAAAATTATAGGTACAAAGGGTAGGCACAGGAGCAAAAAAAATATGCGATTCTCAGGGCTTTCAAATATCGAATTGTCTTTATTTTTATACGTAAATCAAATAATAAGGCTTATCCTGGCCAACAAACATTTTCTACAAAAGGGGATAAATCACTTTATAATTCCTGCTTCTACAGACTCCTAAACAAAAAATTGAAATATCACATTCTCAAAGCCATAGTAATGGGCTGAGAATTGCATGAATCCCCATATACGTACGAAGTATCACATTCTCAGGGCCTTCGTATCAAAGCTCTTAAAAATTACAGCTGTTAACTAAAGAAGAAATATACTATAACTAACTGAATATCAAATACTTATAATCATAACCCGGCTACTGCACTAATCTCCAACATTCTTTCAATGGGCTTTTTAGCCGCGATACGGAGATTTTCCTCCATAGTGATTTCCGGTTCTTCATACTCCATGCATAAGTAGAGCTTTTCAAGTGTATTGAGTTTCATGTGTGGGCAGTCGTTACAAGCACATGCATTATTCGGAGGAGCCGGAATAAAAGTTTTACCAGGATTTTCCTTTTGCATCTGGTGTAAAATCCCCGTTTCAGTTACTACGATATATTCTTTTGCATCATCCCGTTGTGTAAATTTCAGCAAACCAGTTGTACTACCGATAAAATCCGCAATCGCCAAAACGGCAGCTTCGCACTCCGGATGTGCGATCACCTTAGCCTTGGGGTGTCTAACCTTCAACTTGGTAATCTTTTCCAGGGAGAAAATTTCATGTACCATACATGCCCCGTTCCACAAAATCATATCTCTACCCGTTTTTTTGCTTAAATAAGCCCCAAGGTTTCTGTCAGGTGCAAAGATAATCCCCTTACCGGCGGGCACGCTTTCGATGATTTTTTCGGCATTGGAAGACGTACAAATGATATCGCTAAGCGCCTTGATACCTGCTGAACAATTTATGTAGGAGATCACCAGATGATCAGGATATTTATCTCTGAACTTCTTAAACAGCTCAGGAGGTGCACTGTCTGCCAGGGAACAACCAGCTTTCAGATCCGGCAATAGCACCTTTTTCTGAGGGCTCAGAATTTTCGCTGTTTCTGCCATGAAATGAACACCAGCAAAAACAATAATATCTGCATCCGTTTTTGCGGCCTGCTGACTAAGTCCCAAACTGTCCCCAATGTAATCTGCTACATCCTGGATATCTGGTTCCTGATAATAGTGTGCCAGCACTATCGCATTTTTTTCCTTTTTTAATCTTTCGATTTCCGCAAATAAGTCTAAACGAACATCCACGGGTATATCTAAAAATCCGTTGCGTTGCAAATTTTTTTTCGCGTTAGCGATTTCCGTAATCATAACTATATATCTCTTTATTTAATTAAAAAGAAAAACCCATTACTACTAGGGACGTGAATATGTGGAAACTAATTTTTTCCAACCATATACAAATGTAGTTGTTATTATTTTTTTGAATGCTATCCACAGGAAATTAACATAGAAAATCCCCGTCATTACTCATTTTTTATAATTTCATCCACATACGTGGATATCCCATTTAGTGAAAATCTTTTTTTCAGAAAGCGTATTAAAAACGTGTTAACAGCATCCTCTCAGTTTCCCCAAATTTGAATTAAGATCCGGGAAACCAACTTTGCTGAGATTTACAAAATTAGTTTTACCTGTACCTAAGGGGTGGTTTTCCCATAGTTTTTGCGATTTACGCATGGGTTCCTAACAGCTGATGTGGAAAAATTCTTCCCTGAAGCATCAATTGAAAAATTTCGAGCCATTGCTTCCTCCAACTTCTATTATTCACAATTTTCTGTTAATTCCTAAAAAGAGCTTTCCAAAATGTGAATATTCGGCGCCGGCAAATATTGGGTTATCAACACCTCGAAGATATGCTGTATATGCCATTCAAATAGTATTCCACAATGCACCGTAAAAGGCCTTAAAAAGCGTCGTAATGTGAATAACGTGTTAATTCAAAAAAATGGATAAAGGTGTCGTAATGGGCTAAAAAGCCCTGCTGTATTGATTTTGAATAGGTGAAATACTGTTTTGCAGTTACAGTTTATTTATTCTATTTTTGCTTTCCTTAAAATGTAGACTATATAATATATGTCAGTTATTCAAAAAATCAGGGACAAGTATGCCATAACGATCGTTGTAGTGATCTGTCTGGCTATTGTGAGTTTCCTTCTGCAAGACGCCTTCTTTGGTAGAGGTTCTTTATCCCAGGGCTCCAATACCGTGGGAAAAGTTAATGGACAAGAATTGGATCGGTCAGAGTATGATCAACGGATAAAGAATGAAGAAGAGAATCTTCGTCAGCAAAGTCCCGGTGGTTTGAACGACCAAACCCGCCAGTATGCCCAGGAGCTAGCCTGGAACCGTTTTTTGAATGAACAGATCATGACTGCACAATTTGAAAAATTGGGAGTGGAAGTGACAGAAGCAGAAAAGGTAGACCAGTTTTTTGGTAAACACCCTAATCCAATAGTGGTGCAATATTTTACCAATCCGCAAACCGGCCAGTTTGACCCTGCTCTCGTAAAACAGGCATATAGTAATGTAAGTCAGGATAAAACAGGCAGAATGCGTGAAATGGTTCGTCAGCTGGAAGATGCAGTGGCCAAAACGCAACAGCAACAAAAATATCAGAACCTGATCAAGCAGGGAGTATATTATCCTAAGTGGTTAGCAGACCAGCAACAAAAGGATAATGCTCAGACAGCTACTGTATCATATGTAAATGTACCTTATGCTTCTATTGCAGATTCTACCATACAGGTAACAGATGCCGAACTCAATAAATTTATCCAGGATCACAAGGAACTGTTTAAAGTAGAAGAGTCCCGTAAAGTAGAATATCTGTCTTTTGACGCATTACCTTCTGCTGCTGATACCGCTGCTGCCATGAAATTAATGGTAGAACTGAAAGCAGAAATGGATACCACTAAAGATATCGCCGGTTTTATTAACCGTAATTCTGAAATGAAGTTTTTTGATGGATATGTGCCAAAGAGCAGCAGCATGGTACCTCATAAGGATTCAGTAGTGGATTTACCAATCGGTGCTATTTTCGGACCATATTATGATGGTAATACAGTAGCATTTGCAAAAATGCTGGATCGTAAAACGATGCCGGATACCGCTAAAATCCGTTTTGTACTGGTTAGCACACAACAGGGCCTGGCTGATTCTATCGCTAAAAGACGTATTGATAGCGTAGAAACTGCTGTTAAAGGTGGTGCTGATTTCGCTACGATGGTAGCCATGTACTCTGATGATGAAAGCAGTAAGGCTAATGGGGGTGAGTATGAACTGACTCCTACTACTAACTTCCCGGTAAAAGAAGTAAAGGACTTTGCTTTTGATGGTAGTAAAGGACAGTCTAAAGTAATGAAAACACCTTATGGTTATTTCCTGGTACAGGTAATGGAACAGAAGAACTTCGGTCCTGCTGTAAAAGTTGCCTACCTGGCAAAAACAGTAGATGCAAGTAAAGAAACAGACGGTAAAGCATATGCTGAAGCAAATGAATTTGCCGGTAAGAATAACTCTCAGGTAGCTTTCGATAAAACCATTCAAAAAGATGGTTTGAATAAAAGGATTGCAGATAATATCCGCCCAATGGATTTTGTAATTCCAGGTATTGGCCAGGCTCGTGAACTGGTACGCTGGGCTTATGAAGCAAAGAAAGGGGATGTTAGTACCGTATTTTCCTTTGAAAATAAATATGTAGTAGCTGTTTTAACCAGCATTCGTAAAGAAGGCCTGGCTCCGCTGGAAGATGTTAAACCACAGGTAACTGCTGAAGTAAAGAAAAATAAAAAAGCTGCACAGATTATAGCCAAACTGCAAACACCTGCTTCACTGGATGCTGCTGCGAAAACAACCAGTCAACCAGTATTGCATGCTGAAGGCGTAACTTTTGCAACACCATTTATTGCTTCTATGGGCTTTGAACCAAGAGTAGCTGGTGCGGCATTTAATAAAGCATGGGGTACAGCTAAAGTTTCTGCACCTATTGAAGGTAATGGTGGTGTATTCGTAATAAAAGTGGATGCTTACCAGCCAGCTGCTCAACCTGCGCAAGACCTGGCTACTATGCAGGCTGCTTATGAACAAGGCATCAAATCCATGCTGGATAATCAGTTATTTGAAGTACTGAAAAAGAAGAGTAAAGTGGAAGATAACCGCTTTAAGTTCTTCTAATCAATATATTATAACTATTTTAAGGGGAATGCCGCGCAATTTGCGCGGCATTTTTATTTCATAAGCCCGTCAACAGTGAGCTTAAGGCTAATCATCTTATGTGAGCCGGGGATTTCGTAAATTTGTATTATTCTAATAAAGCAAATCATGGATGAAATCATCAATAAAGTGGCGCAGAATACTTCCCTGATCACTCTGGATCTGGAAGATTATTATCCCAAAGGAGAAATTGTAGTGTTTGACATGAAAGCGCATTTGTTCATGGAGCTCATTCTAAAAGAAAAGGACTTCCGCACAGCTATGCAAAACCTGGATTGGGAACAGTACCGGGATAAGAATGTGGCTATCACCTGCACTGCTGATGCCGTGATCCCATTATGGGCTTACATGCTGGTAATGACTTACCTGTCTCCTATGGCAGCATATGCCGCCTTTGGAGATGCTGCATTTATGCATAATACATTGTTCCTGAAAAGTTTATCCCAGATAGATGTTGCTGCCTATGCAGACAAGCGGGTGGTTATAAAAGGATGCGGGGATAAAAGTGTAGGAGAACTTGCCTATGCTGAAATTACCAGGCTGTTGGTACCTGTAGTGAAAAGCATTATGTACGGAGAACCATGTTCCACTGTACCTATTTATAAAAAAAGATAGTTGTCTGGCTTCCCGGCAGGCATTTTGCTAAAACTCCACAAAAGGAATTACAAAAGCAGGTACTATGGGACTAAAAAAACAGTTTTCGTTCCTTTTTCTTATTGCATTAGCTGGTATTTATGGATTATCTGCCTGCAATGGATGTAATACTAATAAACAGGATAATAAAGAAGATACGGTAGCTGTAAATACAAATAAATACAGGGATACCGTAAAGCTATGGACAGAACAACGGATGATCCAATGGACGGGCTGGCTGGACAGCAGCATGCACCAGAAATTTACATTCGATAGTCTTGAAATAGCAGACGCAGATACCCTGCCTGCAGAGATCAGCAGTATAATGCCGGCAAAACAGTTCAATGATTTTAATCCATACTTCATATATAGCCCTGATAGTAGCCAGGTAATAGACTTGCTGAGTTATGGAAATTTCCTACGCAAAAACAAAAAAGGTCAGATAGTGCTGGAAAGCGGAGAACCGGACACAGAAGTGGCCATTATAAATGTACAAACCAAAAAAAGGGAAAGAATCCTTTTTACAGGGCCGTCTACCCTGATAAAAGAAGCAATCTGGGTGGATAATCAGACCGTTTTGATTGGAGGTGCCATGTATGATGAAAATAATGTGCTGGTACCTGTTTTATGGAAATATAGTGTACCTCATCATATACTTGAAAGCTGGCAATAGCCAAACTAAAACCAGCCTCTCTTCTTGAAAATAATGATCATCAGCACAAAGATAAGTCCCATTGCTCCCAGGGTAATAAAATAGCCATGGGGGGATTCCAACTCCGGCATATGCTTAAAGTTCATACCGTAGATACCGGCAATAACAGTAAGAGGTGCCATAAGAGTAGTTACGACTGCAAGCACCTTCATCACTTCATTCATTTTCACATTTAGCTGGGTATGATATAATTCCTGCAGATTGAGCACCATATCTCTGTAATTCTCCGTGAGATCATTGCATTGAAGAATATGGTCGTATACATCTTTATAGTATTTGGTAATACGATCTTCCAGCAAATTACTTTCACTTTTTAAAAAGCCATTCACCAATTCCCTGACCGGAGCAATAGCTCTTCTGAATAATAATAACTCTTTACGAAGGAAATTTATACGTGCCAAAGCCCTGGTAGTGGGCTGATGCTGTACAGCTTCTTCCATCAGTTCTATACGTTCGCCGAGTTTATCCAGCACAATAAAATAGTTGTCAATAATCATATCCAGAAGGGCATAACAAAGATAGTCGGCACCGGCGGTACGAATACGGGTACCCGGAATGCGGAGCCTGTCCCGGATAGGCTCAAATACATCTCTCAATGGATCATCCTGGAAAGAGATAACAAAGTTTTTACCTAATACGATGCTCACCTGCTCCTGCTCTACAGTGGAGGTTTCTGTATTGAAATAGATCATAGGCAACAGGCAAAAAAGCGTATCTCCTATCTCATCCATTTTGGCCCGCTGCCCCACACTAAGAATATCTTCTTCTACCAGAAAATGAATCTGGTAATGTTCACAAAGTGCATGTACCTGTTCCTTATTGATACCATCAATGTTTAGCCAGCTGACTGCTGGTGTATCCAGATATTTAAAAGCTGCTGCTATATTATTATCGTCTATAATTACTTCATCACAATTCCCTGGCGTAAAATCAAAAACGGAAATCTTTACATGCTCTGCCTGAGGCCTGGTAGCTACTCCGTTTGCGGGATTGAAGTTCATAATGCGCTGCTTTTTCACCTTGAAAGGGTTCAATACATCCAGCACATCAGGAATGGGTATTATTTTTTTTCTGGGCATATGTAATATTAGACAGTAGGGTAATACACAAAGTAAATTTAAAGGAAAAAAGCCCAGGGACCAACCATCTGATGCATATACTGGCAGGTAAGCCAAGCTGGCGGAAAACGTACCCCATTATGGTAAAGAATCCGGTGAGTCCAAAAAAATAACGTACCTCTTTAGAGGTACGCTATATAGATAACTTTGTAGCTGCTGTCTGTAGCTGAGCCTAGAATTTTGGCAAATCAATTTCAGGATGCTTCCCCGTAGCTGGTCTTTCAAAAACATCCCCATACTTAGCATTGGCTGGGATAAACCCGCCATTCCATAAATAGAACCACCCATTTTCTGATCCTCCGCCAAAGTCAAGACGGTCTTTGGCTTTAGCAGTTGCGTCATTGCTGAACTTCGCTTTAGTCAGTTCTATCCACTCTCCTGCATTGGTTTTTATCCAATGGTTACCAAAATAGCCCTTGCGGTAAAGCTGCCCGTTTTCAAAGTAAAAGTTTTCCAGGAAGGAATATAAATGCCCCATGTACTTCCCATCTTTGGGTGCCCGGAAGCTGGCAATTAGCTTCCACTCATTATGTTCAGGAACGTAAAAATAGGCAGAGTAAGTAGTGGTAGTGCCCTGTGGAACGCTGTGCATCAGAAACCGGTAAGTTTGACCAGCTTTCCAATTATACACCCAATGGCTATGGCCACCTGTACCTTCACCGCCAAATCCGCTGGCATGTACACTGTCTCCTTTGGCCAGCAAGGTAACCTGATCTTCATATTTTACTTTGTCCCGGGATTCTGGTTCTCCACCGGCGTCCCACACAGAGAAAATAATCCTTCTTTCCGAAGGCCCGTTTACCTGCATCCCAAAGTATCCACGATGAAAACCACAGGACATAAAATAAGTACCCAGTTTATCCTCACCTTCCGGCACCTTAATTTCACCATAAAACCATTCTACATTTTTGTTGTCCGGCACCGGGTAGTTCAGATGCACCGAAGCAGAACGGCGCCAGGATTTAGCATTGAACTGTATATCTTTTGTAGCAGTTCCTGTTAATGAAACGCCCTGTATATCAGCATACACCTTACCTGATCTTTCCAGCCCTTTTAGTGAAAGGGAGTAAAATCCGGTCTTCTTTATTTTCGTTTCCAATACGGGTATTGTAACGAAATCAGCTACTGCAGGGACTGAGATGGTTTTATCTACACCATTAAGGGTGGCTTTTACCTTACTGATACCATCTGCCTTTGCCTGTAATATAACCTTTAGATTACCGGGATTACTTACATAAAAATAGAAGTTAACCGTGTTTGCAGCATCTGTCCACCCCGCTACTCCTCTCCTTTCATTAATATTTACCCCTTCTTCCTGGGGCGCTGCATAGGCTGTAAATCCGGGAATAGTTATTTGCGTGGATTGCGCCAGCGTAGTGTGGCTAATAATCATACAGCAAATTGCTGCCAGTGCTTTCAGTTGATATCGGATCATTGCGAAGTTTGGGATGATGTACTACAAATAAAGCAGATGCAGGTGCCATATGCAACTATTGGCCGATAAAATTGACGCTGGTATGAGAATAATTAATTGCGGTAATAGCTGGTCAGGCAATTTGCGGTAATAAAAGACAGTAAATGGGAGGTGTATCACCTGTATTATCCCCGATATGAGTACAAAACTGCACAGGAAATAACCGGGTGATTTTAGCCTAAACCTTCACTATTGTGGATTTGTGGGAGATGCTTTGCGGAGGAATCGTTTTTGTGGCAATAATATAAGGCGATAGATAATAGAAAGAAGGACCTGGACATAGTAATGACATTTAACCATTATCATACATAAAACTGATTATTATGGAAAAGCAATTAAAAGATAAGAAAGTAGCTATACTGGTGGCAAATGGGTTCGAGGAATCAGAATTTACTCAACCATTGGCAGCGCTGCAGGATGCCGGAGCCCAGGCAGAGGTAATTTCCTTGCAGCCAGGTAAAGTAAAAGCCTGGGCAGAAAAAAATTGGGGGAAAGCGTATGACGTAGATAAAACTGTGGATACAGTAAACGCGCAGGATTATGATGCATTGGTACTGCCAGGAGGTGTGATTAATCCCGACTTGCTACGGGTAAACCAAGATGCTGTTAATTTTGTATCCGGCTTTTTTGATGATAGTAAGCCCATTGCTGCAATATGTCATGGCCCCTGGACATTAATTGAAACAGGTGAGCTGAAAGGAAGAAAAGTAACTTCCTATAAATCTCTTAAAACGGATCTTATCAATGCCGGGGCTAATTGGGTAGATGAAGAGGTGGTTGTAGATAACGGCCTGGTTACCAGTCGGAATCCTGGAGATTTACCTGCCTTTTGTAAGAAGATGCTGGAAGAAATTGCAGAAGGAAAACATCAGGAGGAAGCGCCTCGTGAACAAGCTTTTCAAAGCCAGAAAATGAAGTAATATCCGGGGCTGACTAAAAAGAGAATATCCTTTTAGTCAGCCTTCCCCATTCTTATTTCTTTATCTTTTTATACTTTATTTCTACAGAAGCTACTCCAGCGTTAATCATATCTAATTTGCGGGCGGCTTTCTTAGAAAGGTCAATGATACGTCCATCTACAAAAGGACCACGGTCGTTTATCCGTACTTTTACTGTACGTCCGTTAGCCAGGTTCACTACTTTTACTTTAGTGCCGAAAGGGAGTGTCCGATGGGCAGCCGTGAGTTTGCGCTGTCTGAAGATTTCACCATTGGCAGTCTTCCTGCCTTTGAAATAGTCCGCATAAAAAGAGGCCTTTCCACTTTGCGTTACCTTGGGGCTGCAGGAGGAGAAACATGCAACCAGCAATATGATGCCTGTAATATATCGTATAGCCATGCTTAACATCTGTTTTGCTTTAATACTGCAAGATACCACTATCTGAAAAACAGCGCTTAACAACAATTATTGTATCGGGTGATCATAATAACCCTAATAACGGTTACTGAAGTGCGTAGATGGTGCCATCTGTACTCCCAAAATATAATACACCATTTTCTATCCAGGGGGTAGAAAGAATACTTCCCATTTCTGAATACGCTTCATACATCTTTATGTAATCCTGCTGATACGTTTCCATTAAGTTGGTTCTTAACTGTTGGGTAGCAGGATCATAGAACTTGTTATAGGCTATTTTGCTGGCTACCGTCTGGAAGATATCCCTGATATGCCCTGTACTTAAATTTATCTTATAAAGTTTACCATTTAAAGCACCCACATAACCAAATTTAGGAGTAGTAGTGATACTGCTAAAGATGTTAATAGTGGCATCAGCCTTCCATTGTAAATCACCAAAGCCTGTATGGAAGGATAATACCCGCCGGGTATCCGAAGTGGTTACCAGTAGCCGGTTGCCTGCCAGGCTTGGAACGCTGGTCCAGCTGCCAGGTTCCCGGTATACCCATAATCCTTTACCGGTGCGGGCATGGAGAGCATATACATTGTAGTCCCTGGAACAGAAATACACACTGCTATCAGCGGCTACTGCATGAAACTGAATTTCTCCTGCAGGGAAGTACCGCTCTCCGATGGTGTCAAATTTCCACCGTAATTGACCATTGGTTTCCAGGGCATAGAAAAAGCCATCATAGCTGCCAATTAATATTGCATTGTCAGAAATTGTGGGAGAGGCATGCACCGGACCTCCCGTTTTAAATTTCCACCGGAGCTGGCCATTACGGGCGTCTAAGGCATAAATATGGCAGTCTCCGCTGCCAAAATAAATTACCCCATCATATATGGCTGCGGAAGAAAGGAAATAATCCCAGGTATCGGTTCTGCCCTCCCCCTCTGTTTTAAACTGCCACAATAATTGGCCCCGATGTATATCGAGCGCATAAAAGATACCATCAGCGCTAAGAAAAAAAACAGCATTCCCATCACAAACCACAGACGCATTTACAGCACCACCAGTGCGGTATTTCCATAATTCTTTGCCGGTTCTTTTATCCAGTGCATACAGCGTAGAATCTCCTCCTCCGGCAAACAGGGAATTGCCATTAATTACGGGAGAGGCCACAATAGGTCTTTGTGTGTTGAATTGCCATTTTACCTGCGGGGCATCGGCAACATCTGCAGTAATGGTAAAATTATTCCTGCTGGCAGTACGCCCTAAGTGCTGGGCTTGCAGGACAGTGTGGCAAAGTATTGCCAGTGCTAGTACAAATAAAGGTTTCATGAGGTAGGGAAATTATACCGCTGAATATACAGTTTCATTAACTTTTTTTAGGGATTATTATACAAGCTGCAATAGAGAGGGTTGGTGGGAAAGCAGAACAATATGCCTGGTAATATGTTTTATAAACCCACGGGCACAGGTATAGTTATTGTGTTTGTATTAAAATGTAAAACCTGATATATGGCTAAATCAGTAGCAGAACAGATTGTGGATATGCTGGCCACAGCTGGTGTTAAACGTATTTATGCAGTAACTGGCGACAGTTTGAACCACTTAAACGATGCTATCCGGAGAAATGGCAGAATACAATGGATTCATGTCCGTCATGAGGAAGTAGGTGCATATGCTGCGGGCGCAGAAGCCCAGCTGACAGGCCTGGCTTGCTGTGCGGGTAGTAGTGGCCCAGGCCATGTACACCTGATCAATGGTTTGTACGATGCACACCGGTCCGGTGCTCCGGTATTAGCGATTGCTTCAACAATTGCTACCAATGAATTTGGTACCGATTATTTCCAGGAAACAAATACTACCAAACTATTTGATGATTGCAGCTATTATAACCAGGTTGCCACAACGCCTGCGCAGGTACCGCGTATGCTGCAGGCTGCATTGCAGCATGCAGTACACAAAAATGGCGTAGCCGTGCTGGGCCTCCCCGGAGATGTGGCTGCTGCAGATGCCACAGATATTACCTCCTCTGTACAACTATACCGGTCAGCATCAGTTATCCGGCCTGCTGATGAAGCACTCCGGCAACTGGCGCAATTATTACTGGATGCCGGTAAAGTAGCGATTTACTGTGGCATCGGGGCGGCAGATGCGCATGATGAAGTAGTGCAGCTGGCAGCATTATTAAAAGCACCAGTGGGGTATACCTTCCGTGGGAAAATGGGCCTGGAATATGATAATCCCTATGCTGTTGGTATGACTGGTTTACTGGGGCTGGCATCTGCTTATAAAAGTATGCATGAAGCAGATGTATTGTTACTGCTGGGTACAGATTTTCCCTATACTCCTTTTATACCGGCGGATAATAAAATAGTACAAATAGACCTGAAGCCGGAACGGCTGGGCAGACGTGCGCCATTGGAGATGGGGTTATGCGGTAATATCAAAGACACCCTGCAGGCATTACAACCACTATTAAAGGAGAAACAGGATACCCAGTTCCTGGATGAAATGGTAGAATTTTATAAGCAGGTAAAAAAGCGCCTGGAAACATATGTGGACGACCAGGGTAAAGCGGAAGCCATCAGCCCGGAATTTGTGGCAGCTACTATCAGCAAACTGGCGGCACAGGACGCAATATTTACAGTAGATACAGGTATGACTAATGTATGGACGGCCCGCTATCTGGAAGCTACAGGCAAACGGGTACTCCTGGGATCTTTTAATCACGGGTCCATGGCTAATGCTATGCCACAGGCCATTGGGGCTGCACTGGCGACACCGGGAAGACAGGTATATGCGTTATGTGGTGACGGGGGCCTAACTATGCTGCTGGGTGATCTCATGACGATCATTCAATATAAACTTCCCGTGAAAGTGATCGTTTTCAATAACCGTTCTCTGGGAATGGTAAAGCTGGAAATGGAAGTTGCCGGATTGCCGGACTGGCAAACAGATATGGTGAATCCTGATTTTGCTGCGATAGCTGCAGTAATGGGATTTAAAGCCTTTACAATTAAAACGCCGGAAGAAACGGCCACAGTACTCGAACAAGCCTGCAACGAATCAGGGCCCGTGCTTGTGAATATTTTTACCAATCCCAACTCACTTGCGATGCCACCAAAGGTCGAATTTGGACAAATGAAAGGCTTTGCACTCTGGATGGGGAAACTGATTTTAAGCGGGCGGTATGAGGAAGTATTTGATTCGATAAAGTCCAATTATAAACATCTGAAAGATGTGCTGTAATTATGATTAGAACGGATATCCGATAGCGATATTCAGAACCAGGTTTTCTTTTCTCCAGTCAGGATCTCCAAAACGTACCTTATTAATTACCCAGCGTTCCTTTTCAGGGAGCCAGGGTTTACGTAACGGGAAGGCCAGATCAAAGCGTACTACCACAATAGAGGCATCTATACGTAAGCCTGCGCCGGAACCTACTGCTATTTCTTTATAGAAACGATTGAATTTAAACTGGCTGCCAGGTTTTTCAGCGATATCCTTCTGTAGCCAGATATTACCTGCATCTACAAAAAGGGCAGCATTTACCACGCTAAACAAATGCATACGCAGTTCAGAATTAAACTCCAGTTTAATATCCCCTGCTTCATTGGCCAGCAGATTTGATAAAGTGTCTGGCCGGATGTAGGAACCGGGCCCCAGGGTCCTTACCCGGAATGCCCTGATACTGCTGCTTCCTCCTGTAAAGTATTGTTTTACAAAAGGAAGTGTGGATGAATTACCATAAGGCAGACCGTATCCTCCGTACAACCGGTTTATCCAGGTCATACCCTTGCTGAGCTTCCAGTAATGACGGGCATCTAAACTTACCCGGCCATATTGGGCAAAAGGATTATTAAAAATTTTACGGGTGCTGTCTGCTCCTTTTTTAATGAGAAGTCCCATCAGATTACCTGAAACATCAATGTTCCCGCTGATATAGAAACCATGTATACGGTTATCAGACTGATTATTAAAGGTGATAGTATAGTTACTTCCCAGGATGAACTGTTTGGAAATAGCGTTACGCTGACTGGGATCCACTTTCAGGATACTATCATATGCCGCAGTAGTATTGGTAGGCAATACATATGAAATGGAAATCGGTGCCAGGGCATGATCAAGATATGCTGATTTGCGCCAGAGGTATTGCAGCTGCGCGGAATAAGCATTCAGATTATACAGGTCCCGCCGGCTATATAATTCATATGCCAGGCTGATGCGTGTTCTGGGCACATAAGGTGTACGTATGTTAATCCCTCTGATAGGTGTGAGGAAGCGTGGTACTGTTACAGACGCTTCTCCCTTCAGGCTATAAGAATTAGATCCCGCTGCCTTTCCCCTGCCTCCGGTTTGCCACTCCATCCCTCCTGCCAGGGATAATTCCAGCAGATTGGCAGCATGCAACCAGTTACGGTTGCGGGCTGTGATTCTTACCTCAGAACCAACAAAACCATTTGATTTGGAGGTGCCTCTTAATTCTGCCTGCAAAGAGCGGCGGGGATAAGGCGTAAGATAGAATTTTGCACTTAAAAGCCCACTGTCGCTTACCACCTGGCTATCCCGTAACATGGCGGTTTCACCTAATAGCCTGCCACTTTTAGGCTTACTGCTATCCTGTGCCAGCGTGCTGTCTTTTACTGCAAAGGCCTTACGTTGTACACTATCTGCGGGAAGTACCTCTTTTATTTTGGTGCTGTCCCACAACAACCGTTGCTGTCTTCTGGATAAACTGTCCTCCGGAAACCGCCCCCTTCTTGCCCTGGCGCTGTCCAGCAGCATGTGATTCCTGGAAGCGCTGTTATCCCGTATAGGAGAGAACGTTCCTTTCACAAATTTGAACGTACCCAGGTTTACCAGTCTTTGTAAAGTAATATTATGTGAGCTGAGCCGGTATAAACTATCCGGCCGCAGGAAAACGGAGCGTTCAAAAACGATGGGCTTAAAGCGTTCCTGCGGATCAATAATATCCAGGTGCTGATAATGGATCACTTCTCCTCTTATAGTTGCAGAATCACCTTCCAGTGTGTAATCAGGATATAGGGTAATATCATGCATCTTATATGGGCGGCGAGCCACCTTGGGGGTGGTTTCTTTTACTTTCAGGAATAAATCTACCGTACCCGCATTAGTGCTATCCACCTGTACCAGCAGGTAATCAGGCGTAAAGTAATAATACCCTTGTTCTTTCAATATGGCATGTATGCGTTCCCGTTCTGCCTTGACGCTATCCAGGCTATATGGCTTTCCTACAATAAGGGAGCTGTTGCCGGCAGTAGCATATACTGTCCTTCCCAGTGCACTGCTGTCTGTTTCAAAGGTTACACTTTTGATGGTATAGCGGTGATTAGCGGTAGAACGGTAAATGATATCCGCTTTTTTCTTCCCTTCATTTTTAATTTCTGATGTTGTAGCTGCCTGGAAATAACCATGATCTACCAGGTATTCCTGCAGCACCTCAGCGGTATAGTTTGGTTTGGCCTGACTTAGCAGGATAGGTGCCTGTCCCCATTTTTTACGGAGTAAATAATTCAGCCCTTTTCCCTTAGGTTCATTACCAAGGTTGTAGAGCCAGAGTTTTATAGGCATTCCCAGGAACTTGCTGTTAGGCACCGGGCGTACCCTTTTTTCCATACCTTCTTTCAGGGTGCCGTAATCTTTAGGCTTGTTTTTATCTTCCCATTTGATAGTTGCACCTGTATACAGGCGGTCACCTTCCGGTACAGTACGTGTGGTACTGCAGGAGCTGATACCCAGGCCCAGGAGCCAGAGTGTTATTAATTGAACGATATTGCTGTTTCCTTTCCGCATTCCTGTTATGTAGGCGTTTATTTTTTTTGCTCCTTGTTGCGGAGTTTTTCTTTTTTATCTGTTTTTCTGGCCCGCTGCAAAATCTCTTTAAAGTTATCGTAGTCCATTACCAGCGCAAAAGCCACACCGGTTTCTATTATCTGTCCTTCTACTACAGTTTCATTCTTATTGCGCTGGTATACCCGTACCAGATAGCGGCCATCACGGGTAAGCTGATATTCTACAGAGATATCCCCTACCAGGGAGCTGGCATTAGACTGCTGTTGCCCCTGTAGCATTATATTGGAGCCAACTGAAACAGTCAAGCGGTCGTTAAAGAGCTTTTTGGAAGCACCCACGTTAAGCGTAGTCGTTTCCTGTGCAGCGCCGCTGGAGTAGTCTTCTTTGTTTTGCAAGTCAAAATTGAGATCTATTCCTTTAATAAGGTTGCCGGCCAGATTATTGAGCTGCTGTGATAATATTTTACTTACACTTTGTTTAGCCGCATTACCAATACCACCGCCACCGGCACTATTCAGGGTAGCCATAGGATCTTCAGGAATAAAGCTGTTCAAAACAAGCAGGCCCATCACCTGTTTATTCAGCTCAGACTCTACCTGGTTGATTTGTTTGATACGATTATAAACCGCACCATCCAGTGCATTACGTTCCCGCTCCGGCATATCCAGCATAAAGGTGATATCAGGCTTCATGAGGTTGCCTTTGATCATCAGGTACACATCAAAAGGTAAGCGCTGTTTAAAGCGGGTTCTTTCTGACTCTGATTTACCACTGATCTGATCAGCTACCAGATCTGCAGCAGAAGTTTCTACCGTGTATTTGGCAGTAATATCAAGATCCGCACTGGTGGCTTCTCCATTGAAAGAGATGAAGCTACCTTTCTGAATAGTAAATGACCGTTTGATCAGCTGGTTTAATGACATTTCATATTTACCCCCATCTATCTCATATCTGCCGGTGAGGCTCATTTTACTGCTGGGGTCCAATGTTGCATTAATATTGGCGGTACCTTTTGCTTCTACATAATCACCGTTTTGTTTGTCAATGATTATTTTGATGGTAGATGCCGGCGTTATTTCCGCAATGCCGGAAAATATGATGCCTTTCAGGCGTGGGTTTTCAAATTTGGAACTATCCACTTTGGCCAGCATACTGGAATCTACCGGATTGGATTTGTCTACAAATTCGATGACCCCTTCCCTGTCGGACAGCCCCGGTGCATCATCCGGCAGCATTACGGTGATGTTGGACTTATCCCTCAGTTTAACGGTAGCATCTACACGGGGTAAATCAAGATTACCCCGGATTTTTACTTTACTGTCAATGAATGCCGGTCCATAGATCCATTGGTCCTGGCTTTGCTGCTTACCCAGTGCCATGAAATTATCTGCATTTACATCCAGCCGGAAGCTATAGTTTGTAAAGTCTTTGGTATTAATGCGGCCATCCACCACCAGTTCATTTTTCAGACTATCTATAATAACCAGTTTATTCAGCTGGATACCTTTGTCATCGATAATAATGGTTTCATCAGGCAGGGTAAGATCACTGCCCAGGTAGGTGATAGTACCTCCTGCGTTATTAAAATGCAGGTTACCGTTTACATTAGGCTTGTCAGTAGTACCTTTTATGGTAAACTGGCCATCAGCGGTACCATGCATACGGGAGATATTCCCAAATGTAAATGGTTCGAAAGAAGCCATATTGAGTTTTGCGATATTCACCGCTGCATTAATAGTACTGTCATAGGTACCAGCCACTTTTACATCATTATCATTGCCGGTAAGACTGGCATCCAGTTTATATTGAGCAGGTACCGGTGTTTCCACTTGTGCGTTCAGCGTGCCCATCGCAGCTCCCTGTACAATAAGACTGTCTACTTTAAGCGTACTGTTGATGAGCGGAGAAGTGTCCCAGTTGCGCACCTGTGCATCTGCATTGAGCACGCCATTAGCCAGCAGGGTATCTGCCGCCAGCATACCGGTGATAGTAGATAGCTGGAAGTCTTTTATACTGGCGAGGAAAGCAGGTTTGCTACCACTGGAATCCTGCTGGGTAGATAATTGTATGGATTGCTGGCCGTAGGAAAGTTTCAGATTGGCGGTATCTGGTCCGCCATCTTTGATACGTATGAGGTTATTTTCTGCTACGGTCCATTTTGCTTTATTGAGCAGCAGATCTGGTTTTAAAGACAGCTCCATTACGTTGGCTGGCAGGAACCGGAGTAAGCCGCCCACTTTATATTTGGGTAAATGTTTTACATCTTCCAGGTCAAGGTCCCAATCCACCAGGCCGGCGTGCGCAGTAGTCTGTAATTGCGTGTGGTACAGGGGTACAACTTTGTGCTTAATAGCTGCCAGGGAAATGACCGCTTTCAGTGTGGTATCCTGGATGTGTGCCTTTACCAGCATACTATCCAGCTGAAGGGAATCGTAATTCAGTTTAGGTAGTGCAGCATTTAAGACCAGGAGGCTGCTATCACTGTTCATCCGGCCATCAATGATCAGCGGCTTTTCCATGCGCAAGCCTGGTAAAAGCGGCTGGAGGCTGGTAGGCCATGATAAAGCAGCTGTCCACTGTAGTTGCTGGTCTGGCGGAAGTTGTACAATCCTGGAAGAATCGATAGGTTGTAGTGGTTTATTAATCAGTTGGCCCATCGCCCCTC
The DNA here is from genome assembly GCF_040567655.1 of Chitinophaga sp. H8. Lineage (NCBI taxonomy): Bacteria > Pseudomonadati > Bacteroidota > Chitinophagia > Chitinophagales > Chitinophagaceae > Chitinophaga > Chitinophaga defluvii. The sequence goes on from NZ_JBEXAC010000002.1 coordinate 937,438, forward strand.
CTACTTTGGTATAATCCACATTACCCTGTGCTTTGATAAAGCCAAATGGTCCCAGGAGGGAAAGGTATTGCTGATCCTGCCAGTGTGCTATCAGCAGTACAGAATCTACCGGAAGTACCTGTCCTTCTGCAGCTATTTGCCAGTCGGTAAGCCAGGCACCCCCTTCCAGGCGACGGGGTTCCAGGCTGGAAAAGTCGGCCAGGAGGTTACCTTTTAAGATCATGGGTTTATCATACCAGTTGGTGGCATAGAGGTCTGCTTTGGCCAGGTTCATTACTGCTTTCAGATTTCTTACAGTAGTGTCTGCCAGCTGTCCGCTAACGTTGAAGTTTGCGGTGATGCTGGTATCCGCACTTTCGCCAGTAGCTTCAAACAGACCTTTGTTAATATGACCTTTGATGTTTACATCCTGATACGTGTAGCCATTATAGGTGGCATGGTCCAACTGTATGGCGGCTTTAGCCAGCATGTCCGGAAGACTGTATCCCTGGCCTTGTGCTACCATGTGTCCGGAGATCCATCCGAAGGTAGTATCATACAGTAATACGCCTGGATGTACCCGGAAGTCGGACAGATTTACCTCATACCTGCTACGCAGGCTATCTGTAATGTTGATGAGGTGGGCAGACAGGTTTGCATTGGCGGATTCGCTTTTCAGCTGAAGTTGTGTTTGCATATCCTGCATCCCCCCTTTAAATGAGCCGGTGAGCAGCAGGTGTTCCGGTAGGCGCGGTGTATCTGGTAAGATACCTGCCGGCAACCAGGAGCGCAGTGGCTTGTTGCCGGATTGCAGCAAGATCGAAGGCAGATTAGCCTGCAGGCGGTCTACATCTGTAGCGTGGGCTATTTCTCCCTGTGTTTGCAGGATATTGCCATCATTATCCGTTACATGCAGTTGTTCTATTTTTAATTGTCCCAGGCTACCTTTTATGATAGCAGCGAGGGTAAGTTGTTTATGCCAAAGGGGAGCAAATGATTTGTTTTTACGGGCATCCGGTACAAAAGGCAGCCACTCTCCCAGTGCAATATGGGAAGAATCCAGGTTGGCAGTTATCTGCAACAGGTCCATGTTTTGAGATAAAGTGGACCAGGAAGGAACGCTAACGGCTATATGCCGGCGTAAAAGGCTTTGATTGGTTTGTATCAGAAAGTTTTGCAGTGCCAGGCTTTGCGGCGTGAACAGGAACTTCATGTTGGCCTTCCGGATGGCAAACCCTGACTTGTCTTTTACTTTAAGGCTGTGCATTACCGCCGAAATGCTATCCGGTTTGTAGCGTATATTGCCAACACGGGTAGAAAAGTCTGTCAGGAAAAGGTGGTTATAATCCGGATCTGGCCCTGCAGCTTTAGGCGGCGGGGCGCCATTATCATACCGCATTGCCAGTCTGTCCATAGTTACCTGGGTAGCAAATACCTGCCAGGTATTAGGAGTGGAATCTGGCGGAGGTGTGGTCGTATCCTTTGCCGGCAGCATGGTGAGCAGCCCACCGGTGTTTTTGATACTGAGGTCGCCTATCTGAATGCGGGTAGAATCCTGGTCGAGATTACTGTTGCGCAGCATCAATTCCCCTATTTTCCAGGCAGTACTGAGTCCACTGCCTTCATCCGCATAAACAAAACTGCTATTGGTGATCTGTAGTTTTTTCAGGAGCAGGTGAAGTGTACTGCCGGAAGTATCTGCTGGCGGTGGAGGCGGAGCGGCTGCAGTTAATGTTTTAGGGATATACTGTTGTTTAAACAATCCCTTTAGCCCATCCAATTTTATTCCCCTGAAGGAATATACCCCATCGTTAATCAGCAGATCATCCGGGTCTACATGCAGCTGATGCCAGGTTAAAACGGCGGTCATTCCTCCGGGGGCATCAATATAGCTCACTTTTACCTGGCGCAGAGAAATGTCTTTTATTTTAAACTGTAAGGTGGTGCCGGTAGCCGGTACAAGTGTATCAGGAGGAGCCTCTGTACTACCAAAAGCATCTGCTATAAACTGGTAGTTAAAGGCACTATCCCCCTGATGGCGGTATATATTAACCAACAGGGTATCCCATTCCAGTTTATTGATGTTCAGTTCATTATTTAAGAAGGAAAGCAGATTATACCGCACTTTCAGGGAACCGGTATAGAACAGGGCCTGATTAGTAGTATCTGCAACAAATACGTTACGCAGTTCTAAATATTGCCAGCCTCTGGCATGCAGATAGCCAATACGGACTTTAGTATGTAGTTTCTTTTGCAAATATGATTCTCCCTGCCGGCGCAGATAGTCCTGTACCGAGGTTAATTGCAATAAAAGCACTACCATAACGGGCAATAGCAGCACCGCTACAATAATCCATAAAAGCCAACGCCACCAGGGGCGGCCATGTTTCTCTCCGGTTTCTGCTGGTTCTGTCACTATGATAATTTACAAATAGTAATTTACTGAATAAACGTATTACGACGTTTATAGTTTAAACGACTGGGTATTAATGTTTAGCATGTTACAAAATCCATACCCGTGGGGAATGGGGGTAACAAGCATCCCTGCATGGTTATACGTACGTGAAGACAGGCGTCAGGGTGTGAAAAATAATCCACGTACTGATTTCCGGCACAACACCTACTACTGTTTCCTGAAATGGGTAAACGCAGCAAAAGTAGTAAATGTTGAACTAATGAGCAGTTAGCTTTTAGTTTAATGCAGCGGAAGAAAGCTGTTAGCTATTAGCAGTTAGCTTTTAGCTCAATGCAGCGGAAGGTTCAATGATAGTTATATGCTAATGATCTGTTGCCTGTGTGGTAATTTTGCCCCGCAGGATGTTTTTGTTAAACCCATTTCATAGCCTTTTATGCACTATTCATACTCTATCTATGCTTTAACTATGCTTTAACCATGCTTTAACCATGCTTCAAGCATAGGGTGACTCGTCCTAAAATAGGTTTGGAACGCTTTAACTATGCCTTTACTATAGCTTAGCCATGCTTTAACCATACTTCAAGGTAGACTTAACCCTCCTTCGCTGCATTCTGCTCGTGGCTCGCAGCTCTTTTATCGTCCGGCCTGGTTTTGCAGATTAAACCGGCGGATATAATACTCTAATTGGTCTTTCCTGGCTTTATCAGCATTAAACTCCGCCAGTAATTCGGGGTCTTGTGGCAGAATGTATTTCTTCAGGTTGTAGGGGGTGAGTTCATATACCTCTCCTGAAACAATGTTGATCACTTTTTTTTGATTGCTGGCCGTTGTGGTATTATTGATGGTCATAGTGGCAGGGTCAATGGCACTACGTGCCGGTGCCAGTACCGGAATTTCATACAGGCAGTAATATCCGGTGATCAGCAGTTTGTTAAGGCCATTGTCTTTTACATAAATATCCTTTCCGTCAGAGAACCCCCAGTACGATTTTGGCTTTTGTTCCTGACCGGTAGCATTTATTACTTTAAGGGTGGAGCGTTTAGCCTGCAGAGATAGCTGTGCAAGGGTGCTCCGGGTTTTAGTCACCAGTTCCCCGTACTCTGACGGGCTGTTGGTTTGAAATTCCCGGAAGGAGCGGTAAATGCCTTTTTTATACTCCCGGACATTGGGTGTAAGCTGCTGCGTGGGCCGCAGGGCAATGGTGTCTTGCCCATTGGCCATTTGCAGCAGCGTTATTAAATAAAGAAACGGAAGGAGTAGTTTTAACCGCATAACCAGACAAAAATAGGGGCCGGGGCTTACCGGTACAGAGGTAATAGCTGAATGGGGTATTTAATTCTACTGATACAGCATTTGTATCGCTTAATAATTAAAATGCCTGACAACGCATGCTATGTAAACCAGAGGATGGATAAACGAGATGCACCAATCCCCATCTCAAACCTATAAGGGCGGAATAACGGCCGGCTTATGATAAGAAGAGAATATGCATAACATATATGGGTGCATCTGTAAGGAGATCTGATAAAAACAAAAGGCCGGGTAAAAACCCGGCCCGGCTGAAGGTTACAACAAAATCTAAACCTGCTTATGAGAGAGATGAACTAAAGCTATCAGCTGTTTGGCTTTTAGCTATTAGTAATAACGTATTATGTTTTAATCTTCGCTTTGATCAGCTATCAGCTAATGGCTAAAAGCTAACCGCTCTTTTTACAGAGCCATTGCCTGCAGGGAGTGGTCTTTACTTTCCAGTTGGGAAGTTCCCATCAGGAATTCATCCACTTTGCGGGCACATTCACGGCCTTCGCTGATAGCCCAAACCACGAGGGATTGGCCACGACGCATATCGCCCGCAGCAAATACCTTTGGAATAGAGGTTTGATAGGCTTTTTCACTGGCTTTTACATTTCCACGCTCATCTCTTTCCACATCCAGTTCTTCCAGCATACCGGCATGTTGCGGGTGTACAAAACCCATAGCAAGCAATACCAGTTCGCAAGGAACGTCTCTTTCTGATCCGGCCACCTCAGTAAAGCGGGCGGGTTTGCCATCTGCACCTAAAGACCATTGCAGGTCTACCAGGCGTAATGCTTTTAAGTTGCCCTTGCCATCACCGATAAACTCTTTGGTGGCAATAGCCCACTGACGGGCTGCACCTTCTTCATGAGAAGAGGATGTTTTCAATACCATCGGGTAAGTAGGCCATGGCATATAAGGAGTACGTTCTCCCGGAGGTTTGGGTAATAACTCCAGTTGCGTAATGCTTTGCGCACCATGCCTGTTTGAAGTACCTACACAATCTGATCCGGTATCACCACCACCAATTACAATTACATTTTTACCGGTTGCCATAATATCTTCCCCGTCTACATTTCTGCTGGCCACCCGTTTGTTTTGCTGTTTCAGGAAATCCATAGCATAATGTACCCCTTTCAGTTCCCTGCCGGGGATGGTCAGATCGCGGGGAATGGTAGCACCACCAGCCAATACAATAGCATTGTATTCGCGGAGGAGGTCATTTACCAGGATGTTCACCCCTACATTGGCGTTGCATTGGAATACAATTCCTTCTTCTTCCAGCAATTTGATCCGGCGGTCTATCACCCATTTTTCCAGTTTAAAGTCGGGGATACCATAGCGGAGTAATCCACCGGGCGCATCATCCCTTTCAAACACGGTAACCTGGTGACCAGCATAGTTGAGCTGAGCAGCCGCTGCCAGTCCGGCGGGGCCGGAACCAATCACGGCTACCTTTTTACCGGTGCGCATGCGTGGTGCTTTGGCTTGTACCAGGCCTTTATCAAAGGCGATTTCTATGATATGACGTTCTATTTCTTCAATAGCTACCGGCGGTTGATTGATACCAAGTACACAGGCACTTTCGCAGGGAGCAGGGCATATACGGCCGGTAAATTCCGGAAAGTTATTGGTAGCTGTCAGGATATCATATGCTTCCTGCCAGTCTTTGCGGTAAACGGCATCATTAAACTCCGGTATAACATTGCCCAGCGGGCATCCGCTATGACAGAAAGGTACACCACAGTTCATGCAGCGGGCCGCCTGCTGGTTCAGCTTTGGTTCTTCAAAGCGTGCTACGAATTCGTTATAATGCCTGGTTCTCTCCCGGGGGTCTGCCTTGCCGGGTAGTTCTCTTGTAAATTCCAGGAATCCTGTTGGTTTGCCCATATTTGCCTCCCCTAGCCCCTCGTACAGAGGGGGAACTTTAAAATTTAATACTTAATTGTTTACACCTGACCCACAGGTCAGTACACGTTTGCCTTTGCTTATTAAGCACCTTCCCCTTTAGAGAGTGTAGGCGTAAGCGCTCTCTTCAGTACAGCCTTGTATTCTTTAGGGAATACTTTCACAAAATGGCGTAACTGATTTTCCCAGTCTTTCAATATGAATTTCGCTACAGGACTATTGGTGTAAGCGTGGTGTTTGGTAATCAGGTCATGCAGGCCGGTGATATCTTCCGGAGCCAAAGGATCCAGGTCAATCATGTCTTTATTGCACAAGCCTGCAAATACACCATTTACATCATATACATAAGCAATACCGCCGCTCATACCTGCGCCGAAGTTGCGACCGGTTTCACCCAGGATCACTACTTTACCGCCGGTCATATATTCGCATCCGTGATCGCCTACTCCTTCTACTACTACGGTAGCACCGGAGTTACGTACGCAGAAGCGTTCGCCAGCTTTACCTCTTATATATGCTTCCCCGGAAGTAGCACCGTAGAAGCATACGTTGCCGGCAATGATGTTTTCTTCTGCTTTAAAACCTGCTTCCAGTGAAGGATACAGCATTAACTTAGCACCAGACAAACCTTTACCGAAGTAGTCATTTGCTTCTCCTTCCAGTTCCAGGGTAATACCTTTGGTATTAAATGCCCCGAAGCTCTGTCCGGCAGATCCGATGAATTTATAGTGGATGGTATCTTCCGGTAAGCCTTCGCTCTTATAACGTTTGGATATTTCGTTGGAGAGGATGGTACCGATAGTACGATCAATATTTCTTACCGGGAATTGTTTGTATACCCTTGCTTTCTTTTCCAGTGCAGGCTGTGCCGCTTTCAGCAGTTGCCAGTCGAGCACTTCACTGATACCGTGGTCCTGTTCTTCCTGTTTGTACAAGCCGGTATCTTCAGCAGCCGGTTCGCGGAAAAGGATGGGGGACAGATCCAGGTGTTTGGTTTTCCAGTGCGTAACCCCTTCGCGCAATTGCAGGCAGTCTACCTGTCCTACCATTTCGTTGATAGTACGGAAGCCCAGTTCTGCCATGATTTCACGGAGTTCTTCTACCAGATAGGTAAACAGGTTTACTACGTGTTGCGGATCGCCGGTAAAGCGTTTGCGCAGATCCGGATCTTGTGTAGCCACCCCTACAGGGCAGGTATTCACATGACATTTCCGCATCATGATACAGCCTTCCACGATGAGCGCAGCGGTAGCCACGCCCCATTCCTCAGCCCCCAGCAAAGTAGCAATAGCGATGTCACGGCCTGTTTTCAGCTGGCCATCTGTTTGTACCACTACCCTGCTGCGCAGTTTGTTCTTTACCAGTGTCTGATGGGTTTCTGCCAGGCCCAGCTCCCAGGGGAGGCCGGCATGTTTGATAGAACTTACCGGAGAAGCACCGGTACCACCATCATGACCAGAAATCAATACCACGTCGGCATGTGCTTTAGCCACACCCGCAGCGATGGTACCCACCCCGGCTTTAGATACCAGTTTTACACTGATACGGGCAGCGCGGTTAGCGTTTTTAAGGTCAAATATTAACTGAGCCAGATCTTCAATAGAGTAAATATCGTGGTGAGGTGGCGGAGAAATCAACCCCACCCCAGGAGTAGAGTGCCTTACTTTAGCAATCCAGTCGTCCACTTTATGACCAGGCAGCTGTCCACCTTCACCGGGCTTGGCACCTTGCGCCATTTTGATCTGCAGTTCATCCGCGTTGGTAAGATAGTAGCTGGTAACCCCAAAGCGGGCACTGGCTACCTGCTTGATAGCAGAGCGCATAGAGTCGCCGTTGGGCAGTTGCTCATAACGCAGTTCATCTTCCCCACCCTCACCGGTATTACTTTTAGCACCTATGCGGTTCATGGCAATAGCCAGAGTGGAGTGCGCCTCGTGTGAAATGGAGCCAAAGCTCATCGCACCGGTAGCAAAGCGTTTGAAGATGCTGGTAGCGGATTCTACCTGATCCAGCGGAATAGCGGCATGCTTACGTTTGAAGGAAAACAGGCTGCGGAGCGTACAAGCTCTTTCGCTTTGATCATTTACAGCTTTAGAATATTTCTTGAAGGTGCTGTAATCGCCCATACGGGTAGCATATTGCAGCAGGTGAATGGTTTGCGGATTAAAGAGGTGAAACTCTCCTTTCCTTTTCCATTGGTACACCCCACCTTCAGTTAAACGTTGAACGGGCGTTTCCTTGCGGCCGTACCCCATCCAGTGTTTAGCCAATGTTTCGCGGGCAATTTCATCCAGGCCAAGACCTTGCAGGCGGGAAACCGCACCGGCAAAGTATTTGTCTACCACCTGGTTGTTGATACCCAGTATTTCAAATATTTGTGCACCCTGATAAGATTGCAGGGTGGAGATACCCATTTTAGAGAACACTTTCAGCAAGCCTTCGCAGATAGCTTTGATGTAGTTCTTCTTTAATTTATCTACATCATAATCCGTATCCAGTTTGCCATTCAGCTTCATGTCGCGGATAGTGCTCAGTGCCAGATAAGGGTTGATGGCAGTAGCACCAAATCCCAGGAGACAGGCAAAGTGATGTACTTCCCATACGTCGCCAGCTTCAACGATCAGTCCTACCTGGCCACGGTATCCTTTACGGATCAGGTGGTGGTGTACAGCGGAAGCAGCCAGCAGAGAAGGAATAGCCGCGTGTTCAGAATCAATCGCCCTGTCGGAGAGGATGATCACTTCAAATCCGTCTTCCACGGCATCAATAGCATAGCGGCATAAGCGAGCGAGGCCTTTTTCGAGAGAGCCGGGTTTACCGTCTGCCTTGAAATAGGTGTGTAATGTTTTGGCCTGGAAGATGCCGGTATCTATACTGCGTATTTTTTCCAGCTCATAATTATTGAGGATGGGATGACGCAGGGCCAAACCATGGCAGTGCAGGGGATATTCTTCCAGCAGGTTACCATTATTACCAACGAAAGTGGCCAGTGACATCACCAGTCTTTCGCGGATAGGATCGATGGGAGGGTTGGTTACCTGGGCAAACAACTGTTTGAAGTAGCTGCTCAGGTGTTGCGGCTGGTCGCTCAGTATTGCCAGGGGCACATCTGTACCCATGGAACCGATGGGTTCTTTACCATCCAGCGCCATTGGGGCGATGATGGTATCCAGGTCTTCCGTGCTGTAGCCAAAAGCCCGCTGGTATTTAAAGATCTGCTCATGCTCCAGGTGGGTAAAAGTAACCCTTGGTTCAGGCAGTTCTTCCAGGCGGATCTTATATTTATTTAACCATTCACCATAAGGTTGCTGGTTGCAGATCCCTTGTTTCAGTTCTTCGTCTGCAATGATGCGTCCCTGCTCCATGTCTACGATAAACATTTTGCCGGGTTGCAGGCGTCCTTTTTCTTTAACGTTTTTAGGATCGATGGGTAATACACCCGCTTCGGAAGCCATGATTACACGATCGTCTTTGGTTACAACAAAGCGGCTGGGCCTCAGACCGTTACGATCCAGGGTAGCCCCGATGATCTTACCATCCGTAAAAGAAATAGAAGCAGGACCATCCCATGGTTCCATCATAGAGGCATGGAATTCATAGAAGGCTTTTTTGGCCGGGTCCATATCTTCATTGCCATCCCATGCTTCGGGGATGAGCATCATCATTACATGTGGTAAAGAGCGGCCGGTGAGGGTAAGCAGTTCTATTACATTGTCCAGGCTGGCGGAGTCAGACTGCCCTTCTTCCACGATGGGAAGGAGCATTTCCATTTCCTCCGGCGAGAAATACTTGCTGACAAAGTCCCTTTCTCCGGCGCGGAGCCAGTTCAGGTTTCCTTTTAGCGTATTGATTTCCCCATTATGCGCGATATAGCGATACGGGTGGGCCAGGCGCCAGCTTGGAAATGTATTGGTTGCAAAACGGGAATGGATCAGCGCAAAGGCGGATACCATTTTTTCATCACTGAGATCCGTATAATAATGTCTTACCTGATAAGTGGTAAGCTGACCTTTGTAAACAATGGTCTTATACGACAGGGATGCTATGTAGAATAATGCTTTTTCTTTTGGAATGGTATTGCGAACGGTTTTGGAGGTATAGTTACGCAATATAAACAGTTTCCTTTCAAAGGTTTCCGGATCGCTGATATGATGAGGGCAGGCAATAAATACCTGCTCAATTTCCGGTTCTACAGACAGGGCGGTTTCACCGATGCCATCGGGACGTACCGGCACCTTACGGTAACCTAATATTTCCAGGCCCAGTTTTTCAGCACTACGCTGTAAAACCTCCCTGCACTCCTCGCGCCAGCGGGGTTCTTTCGGAAAAAACACCATACCTACGCCGTATTTACCAAATTCTGGCAGGCGGATTCCTATTTTCAAGCACTCATCGTATAAAAACTCATGGGGCATTTGAAAAAGAATACCAGCACCATCTCCGGTAGTACGCTCGCAGCCACAGGCTCCGCGGTGCTCCATATTTTCGAGCATAGTCAATGCATCCCGGATGATATGGTGCGATTTCCGCCCTTTAATATGGGCGGTGAAACCTGTTCCGCAGGCATCATGTTCAAATTCCGGGCGATATAGACCTTGCAATTGTCTCACTTCATCCATTTGGTTTAGATTTTATCTCTGTCACAACGCGTTCTGCAGATGACCTGCAGCAGGGCGATGTACACAATTTGTTAAACGGGAACGGTTTAAAGATACTAAAGGAATGCGGTATTTTTTATATAAAGTATGGTTAAACCCGTAAAATTTAGAAAATTATAAAATTATGCCCTATTGCGTTAGATAGATAAAAAATTGCAGTGCCTGGTTGGAGCCCTCCGGGGACTCCCGGCAGGTAGGCGACAGAAACCCTCCATGGAAAAATACCCGCCCATAAGAGGTAGGGTCGGTAGTAAATACCGTGTCTTATATAAACAGAAATCCTATTATAAAAGCTTAATAAACCGCCAGGTTGATTGCCACGCTATGAAGACAAAAGCATTCATCACAGAAGTGATTGCAGCCTTGCTGATTTTACTGTTTGTATACACTGCGCTCTCTAAATTGATTGATTATGAGGTGTTTAGGATGCAGTTGATGCAATCTCCCCTATTAAAAGCCTTTGCCTGGCTGATTAGCTGGGGGTTGCCTTTGACAGAAATAGTGGTAGTGAGCCTTTTACTGATGAAGAAAACACGGCTGCTGGGGCTCTTTTCCGCCCTTGCGCTAATGACCATGTTTACTACTTATATAATAATACTGCTGAGCTATAGCCGGGTGATTCCCTGTAGCTGCGGAGGAATATTAGCCGCATTGAGCTGGTCACAGCACCTGTTTGTCAACCTTTTTTTTGTACTGATCAGTATGGTGGGTATTCTGCTTTGTTCCCTGCCAGTTACTGAGAAGTCAGCAGTTTAAAGACTGCCATCACTTTACCCAGGGGACGCCGAAAACCTGTAGAAAAGAGTAGGTACAATTATTCATTATTTACTAATGCACACTTATGAAAAGGATTAGCATCACAATGATGGCATTATTGCTGGGAGTCGTATCTGTTCTTTTTTCCACCAAATCATTGGCCTGGAAAGCAAAAAGGCTTACCGAAACCACCTATTGGTACAAAGCAAGACCCAACACCTCTCCTTCCTCAGTAGTTGAAAGTAATTTTTATGCCACGCCGTTGTCAACCGTATCACCATGGTATAATTATTCTCCTCAAAGTGCAGGCGTATGTTCGGTACTTACGCATTTAGTTTGTGCTGCAGTAATTACAGATCACGGTAGTGGATACCGGACAATGACTACGCAGGGAGGCGGACCAATACTTGCGTATGGTGGTTTTCAGTAAGAAAAGGCCTTGTGTTAGTTGATATTCAGAACAAAAAAGAAGTAGCGCAGCCGGCTCTGATAAGGGGCTGGCTGCTGTTAAAAACCGAGGCAGCCTTATTCAGCTAGCTCAGGTTTCGCTAATGGAAGCGCAGGTACTACAAATGCTACACTAAAATGAAAGCCCTTTATAAAGCAGGATGGCAAATAGCCCTGACGATACTCGTTTCGGCATCCCTGGTAATATTATTATATATACGCGCACCCGGTATTAACCAGGAAAACAATGGATTTGACAGGGTGTGGAAGGAGCAGTTACTGAAAAAGGAAGTGATGACTGATAATGTGGACAGTATTTTTTCTGTATGTGGTGCATCCAATACGGGATGGTATTTTTCAGGACCCCAAGCTGGTAACATTATTATTACGGATAAAAAGTTGGGCAACAAAAGGAGCCAGCACCTGCAGTTAGATTTTGTGCCGAAAAATAAATATTGCATTACCAGTATTGATTCTCCGCGGGTATACCTGTTCTTTGGGAACGATCATGCAATAGCGGCAGGTAATATTAATGATAATAAAGTACAGACCCATACCTGGTTTGATAAGAACTTTTCAAGGGCGGTGGTTTTATCTCCCGCATCAGTTTTACTGCGAGGGTTCCAGCTTACCAAACAGGTAGACCAGGTATTTTATAAAATAGGGATCGCTGATAGCAGCCGTCTTATGGGAGACAGCATTTTGCCAAAGTATGGGGATGCCGGCTTCAGTAATGATGGGATGTTGCACTATGATAAAGCCCAAGCCCTGTTGTGTTATGTTAGTTTCTACAGCAATGAGATTGTTATGTTTGATACTACTTTCTCCAGTGTGCGGCATTACCGGACCATAGATTCTACCGCTAATAACAGTGGTGCAGTGCAGTCTGCTCAGGAAAAAGACAACCTGTACCTGGTAACAGATAAAACGAGGCTGATTAACTTATATAATACGGTTGATAAAGGGATATTGTATAATCTTTCATTATTGAAGGCTGATAATGAACAGGTTGCGGATTTTTCCGCCAATGCGGTAGTGGACATGTATGAACTGAAAACGGGAGCATATAAGGGGAGTTTTTACATACCCAATGTGGATGGCGGAAGGGTAATGCAGTTTGGCATCTATAATAATCAGCTGGTGGGGGTTTATAAAAACAAGCTCGTATTATATACAATGGCAGCAGATAAAGGCATGGCAGTCCATGCATCCCGGTAAACCAGTAAGCGCCGGGTTTATTATCAGAAATGATGACAGATGATGGCAAAATAAAGTAAGCCAGCCAGCCCGTAATCCCTGAATTCATGCCGCATTACCTGTAAAGACCGGCTCATGTGTTTTTCCACAGCCTTTACAGAAATACCGAGGCGTTCGGCAATCTCTTTGTAAGAAAGGTGTTCCCTCCTGCTAAGCAGGAATATTTCCCTGCTTCGGGTGCTCAGTCTTTCCAGGGCCTCACCAAAGCGTTTCTCCAGTAATTGCAGGTCATAATTATTAACAGCTTCCGTTGTTTGGGAGAGCTGCATTTGCTGGTGGTGCTGCTCATGCAGCAGGGAATTACGTAATTCGTTGAGGATGCGGTTGCGCAATGCACTGTGGAGGTAAGCACGCAGGTTGCCCACCTCTCCCATGGAAGCCCGTTTTTTATATAGATTAATAAATACCTCCTGGAGCAGATCTTCCAGTAAATGTGGCACTGGCAGCTTTTTGAAAGCAGTGAGATAAAGCACCTGGGCATGACGTTCGTACAATGCTTCGAACGCTTTGTTATCATCTCTGGCCATCAGGCCTACCAGTTCATCATCAGATAAGGCAGTATAAATAATCATTACGGCGTAAAAGGTAAAAAAAATAACGCTGATGTTGACAGTGCGGGTATAAAAATAAGGGCAATTTTCACAAAAAAAGGGGGTAGGGTAGTTTGGAAGTTGTGTGTCTTATATAGACATGGAACCTGAATTAAGCGATCAACAACTGCAAATACTGCTGGAAAAATACCTGCAGGGAGCATGTACGGAAGCGGAGCAGCATGCACTGGAGCAATGGTATAATTCCTTTGAATCGTGCCTGCCGGGCGCGGAGCAGCCAGTATTGCCGGAAATGGCAAGGCTTTATGGCGGTATTGTACAACAGCTAAAAGAAGAACAGGTATGGCAGGAAGCGCCGGTTGTACAGCAGCGGGGAGTACGCCGTATATGGTGGCGTGCCGCGGCAGCGGTGCTGGTACTGGCAGTAGCCGGTACGCTGGGGTTTCTGTTGCAGCGCCCGGCAAAGCTGCTGGAAGTACGTACGCCGGTGGCAGCACATACTAAAGTAACGCTACCGGATGGCACACAGGTATGGCTGAATGTAAGCAGCCGGCTGCAATACCCTGCGGATATGAAAACCGGTCATCGTGAGGTGTACCTGCAGGGGGAAGGCTACTTTGATGTGGTAAAGAATGAACAGCATCCGTTTATTATACATACTTCAGATATAAGTGTGGAGGTATTGGGTACCAGTTTTAATCTGAAAGCTTATGCTGATGATCAAACACTGGAAACTACCTTGCTGAAAGGGAAAGTGGCAGTAAGCCTTAACAGCAGTCCCGCAAAACGTGTACTCCTGGCACCGGAAGAAAAACTGACGCTTACCCGTAAAACCACTGAAGCAGGAGTTGCTGCCGGACAGCAGGACTGGGGCGCTTTTGTAGCAGAGGTGGCATCTATGCAGCAGCAGGCAGTAGAGGAAACAACATGGCGGCAAAACCGCCTGGAATTCAGGGACAAGCCATTTAATGAACTGGCCAGGATCATGGAGCGTTGGTTTGGCAAAACTATTATAGTGCAGGATACCTCACTGAACAATAATCGTTTTAAAGGTACCTTCCGCAGAGAAGATATTACACAGGCACTGAAAGCCTTGCAGATAACAGCAGATTTTAAATACGAGATAAAGAGAGATACTGTTTTTATTCATAACTGATCAACCAGAAGGAAGTAATTATGCAAGTACCACGACTTTGCTAATGCCGGGCTAAGAAAGCCTATTACAGAAAAATAAAAAAGGGAAGTGCGGTCACACTCCCCCTTTGTCGTCAAACATGGAACGAAACAATTTTTTCCGTGCGGGAAGTCATTTGTTTCAATTAGTCTAACGCTCAAGCCAAAAGTATGAAAAAAAAGCTGTGTCTACAACCAGCCATTCCCAAGCATTTAGTGAGAAAAACATTACTGTGTATGAAGCTTTGCCTGATATTGATGACTGCTTCTATTTTGCAGTTGAGAGCAGCAGGATATTCGCAAAACCGGTTTACCATCAGTGGCAAACAGATGGAAATGCACCGGTTACTGGAATTGATAGAAGCTAAAAGTAACTACCGTTTTCTGTACAACTATAAAACCTTTCCGGCCAACGAAAAGGTGGATGCCAATTTTAACAATGCCACCCTGCAGGTAATACTGAATGGCGTGCTGAATCCCGCATTCACCTACCAGATCATGGAAGATAACCTGGTGGTAATATCTCCTTCTGAGAAAAGACAGGATATTACCGTAAAGGGGAAGATCCTGGGAGATAATGGTAATGAGCTGATAGGTGTGAGTATTCAACTGAAAGGTACCAGTCGTGGTACAGCCACTGATGAGCATGGTAATTTCTCTATCGCTGCTCCGGAAAATGGCGTATTGATTATTTCTTACATTGGCTATACTTCGCAGGAAGTACCTGTAAATGGCAGAACACAGCTGCCGGCCATTACGCTGAAAACGTCTGATGCCGGATTGGACGAAGTAGTGGTACTGGGTTATGGACAAAAGCAGGTAAAGCAGAGTATTACCGGTGCAGTCAGCAGCATACAGACCAAAGAACTGAAACAAAGCCCGGTGGCCAATCTGACCAATGCGCTGGCGGGAAGATTGCCAGGTCTTATTACTGCCCAGCGCTCCGGCCGGCCCGGCTCTGATTATTCCCAGTTGTATATCCGTGGTATTAATACTACCGGTGCCAGCAGCCCGTTGATTGTAATAGATGGTTTGCCCCGTGGTAATGCAGATCTGGGACAACTGGACGCCAATGAAATCGAATCCGTTTCTATTCTGAAAGACGCCTCCTCTACTGCCCTTTACGGTATACAAGGTGCTAACGGTATTGTACTCATTACTACCAAACGTGGAAAAGATGGCCCCCCTAATATACAGCTGAACACACAGTTTGCGATGCAGACCCCAACGGCATTTCCCCGTTTTCTGGATTCTTATCGCGCCGGCCTGTTGCAGAATGAAGCTGCAAAGAATGATGGCATGCAGCCTATCTGGTCGGATCAGGAGTTGGAATACTATCGCACCGGATTAAAGCCGTATGATTATCCTAATACTGACTGGTATCAGCAAATGGTGCGCGAACTTTCTCCGCAAAAAACAGTAAACGTAAATATCAGCGGAGGATCCAAGTATGTGCGTTACTTCGTTTCAGGGTCTTATCTGAGGCAGGAGCCATTGTACAAAAACGGAGATCAGAATATCTATGACATCAAGTATAAATATGACCGTTTTAACTTCCGCTCCAATGTAGACATCACATTAGATAAAAACACCGAGTTGCAAGTAGACCTGGCTTCCAGGCTGGAGAACCGTACAGGCCCATCTTCCGACAGGGCCGACAATGAATTCCTGTGGGTGGTGCTTTCGCAGATGACAAATAACCTGACACCGGTAAAGAATCCTGATGGCAGTATTGCTTCCGGTAATATGCGCGAAGACTTTCATAATCCTTATGCCCTGCTTACCCGCAACGGCTACCTGGACGCTTATTGGCACAGTACCAATGGTAGTGTGGCACTTACCCGTAAACTGGACTTTATTACTCCCGGGCTGAAAGTAAAAGGGCTTTTCACCTTTGAAAACTACGGATCTATCAATGTGGCATTTGACCAGGAATATGATTCCTACCGGTATAAATCCATTCCAGGTACTAACGATGGAACATATACGCAACATAGAGCTGCTACCAGCTTACAGCGTTCTGGCTATAATAGCGGAGAACGGTACCTCTACTATGATCTGAAACTGATGTACGACCGTGATTTCGGAAAACATACACTGGGAGGTATGCTGCTGTTTAACCGTAACTACCGCTCCCAGTCGGGCGATCTTCCCCGTGTATATGAAGGCTATGTGGGCCGGGCCATGTATAACTATGATAAAAAATACTACCTGGAATTTAACGCCGGGTATAACGGCTCTGAAAACTTTCCGGTTGGCAAGCGCTATGGCTTTTTTCCTGCCATCTCTGCTGCCTGGATGATCAGCAATGAAAACTTTATGCCCACACAAACTGCGCTCAGCTTCCTGAAGCTGCGGTTCTCGCATGGTTATGTAGGTAATGACCAGGTAAGCAACGGGCGCTGGTTGTATATCTCGGATTTTGCCAGAACAGATGGATTTACTTTTGGTAGTGTAGCCTCCGGCGTAGGCGGTTATAGGGAAAACAGGATCGGGAATACAGCCATTACCTGGGAAAAGGCCGCCAAAACAAACCTGGGCATGGAAACAGGATTTTTTAAAGATAAGGTGAAGTTCAATGTAGATGTTTTCAGAGAGCTGAGAACCAATATCCTTACACCAGCAGGCACTATCCCTGGTTATCTGGGGATTACAGCTGCCATAAACAGGAACAAGGGCCGGATCCTCAACAAGGGTATTGAAGCAGAACTGAATATAAATACTGCCATCAACCAGGTAGGGTTATTTGCCAAAGTAAACTATCAGTATGTAAAAAACAGGATACTGGACATGGATGAGCCCAAGCTGGCCTATCCATACCAAAGCCAGGCGGGCAATCCCATAGGCTATGAACTGGGATATATTGCAGAAGGCCTCTTCCAAAGCCAGGATGAAATCAATAAAAGCCCTAAACAAACTTTTGCACCCCTGATACCTGGTGATATCAAGTATAAAGATATTGATGGTAATGGTGTGATAGATGAAGCAGACCGTACAATGGTACCGATGCTGAATGTACCCACCGGCTACTTTGGCGCCACTTTCGGTTTGGACTATAAAGGGCTTGATGTAAGTGTATTGTTCCAGGGAGCTACCGGCGGACGGCAGATGTATTCTGCCCAGCTGATGTTTAACTACCGCGAAAGCTACCGCCCTTTCCATGAAGGACGCTGGACTCCGGAAACAGCTGCTACCGCAACTTTCCCCGCATTGCACCTCTCTGAAAGTAATATGGCCAACAACTTTGTGAATTCTACCTACTGGATCAGAAAAACAGATTATCTGAAACTGAAGAATGTGGAAATAGGTTACCGCCTGCCGAGAGAATGGGTGAGCAGGATAAAGATCAAGAGTGCCCGTATTTATGTGAATGGTATGAACCTGATCAGCTGGGATAATGTGAAGGACCTGGGGGTAGATCCAGAAGCCAATACAAGAGACCGTTGGGGATGGCAACCTTATCCTATCATGCGTGTGTATAACGCCGGTATTACCATCAACCTTTAAACGAAGACAATCATGAAACTAGTATTGAATATAAAAACGGGCATGCTTGCAGTGCTGATACTGGGGACTTACGCCTGCAAAAAGAATTACCTGGACAGAAAGCCGAGCGACCTTATTACAGAAGGAGAAGTGTTCAGGAATATTGAGAATGCAGAAAAGTTTGTAAATACAATTTACCAGAGCTTACCTAATTTGTTTAAACCCGGTTCGGCATGGCCATTGAGCAGTGCTACCGATGAAACCAATCAGGCGATTGACAACTCGGCTTCTGCGGCAGATGCAGGGAACTTTAACACCGGTTCCATGAGCCCTTCAAATTTTCCCATGCAGTGGCAGTGGGATGAATTTTATGGGAAAATCCGCTCCTGCAATATGTTCCTCAACAATTTTGATAAAGTACCCAATGATCCTACTTATCCGGATCGTCGTAACAGACTGAAAGGAGAAGCGCTGGTATTGCGTGCCTACTACAATTTTCAGCTGATAAGCCGTTGGGGAGAAATTCCTATTATATCGCAGGTAGAGAATCCGTTTGATAATCCGGACGGTATTTATTACAAGCGTAATACAATTAGCGAAGGAATAGAAAGCATATTAAAAGATCTGGAAGAAGCAAAGAATCTGCTTCCTGCAACCTATGCAGAACGGCCTAATAACTGGGGGCGTGCTTCCAGGATGATTGCGCTGGCATTGCGCGGGCGGGTATTATTATATTATGCCAGCCCCTTATACAATAAAGATAATGACCCAGGCAGGTGGGCGCGGGCTGCTGAGGCTTGCAAAGCGGCCCTGGATACCGCACTGACAAATGGTTATGGGCTGAATGGCAATTACGGAGAAATTTTTACCCAGTATTTTAATAAAGAAGTGATCTGGAGCCGTCCGGCACCTGGTGCCTTTGGAGATGGCGGGATAGACCGTGAGATGAATCCCCGTGGCGCAAATGGCTATGGCAATGTGAACCCGATACAGGAGCTGGTAAATGATTATGAGATGCAAGCCACCGGCCTGCCTATTACAGATCCCAACTCAGGCTTTGACCCGCAACGTCCGTATGAAGGCCGGGATCCGCGCTTTTATGCTACCATTCTGTATCCTGGCTGTATGTGGAAAGGACGTCCGCTGAACCCTAATGGAGAAGATGCCCCCCGCTCCGGCCAGGTAGTTACCAATTACTGGCCACGGAAATACCTGCTGGAAGGCGTGAACCTGTTTTCCGGCACCGGCGCCAGCGACCGTAAGTGGGTACTGTTCAGAACAGCGGAGCTATACCTGAACTATGCAGAAGCGCAAAATGAAGCCACCGGCCCTTCGGGTGAAATATATAATGCACTCAATGCCGTGCGCGGACGAGTAAGTATGCCGGCCTATAGTGGAGGTACCAAAGAAACCCTGCGGGAAAAGATACGGCATGAAAGGAGGATTGAGCTGGCCCTGGAAGATCACCGCTTCTGGGATGTGCGCCGCTGGAAGATAGCAGAGACCGTAGACAACCGGGAGATACATGGTGTAACCGTTACAGGTAATGGTAACGTTACTTATACCTACCCGGTAATAGAGAAACGTGTTTTCGATGCGAAACGCAACTACTGGCTGCCCGTACCACAGGCAGAAATAGACAAGGTGAGTGGCAGGAATCCGGATTTTAAACAAAACCCCGGTTGGTAATCCTTTTATCCATTAAACAGCAAACAATGAAAAACATACTATACTACGTGCTGGCGTTGCTGACTATTACTGCAGCCTCCAGCTGTAAAAAGGACAAAGCATTTGAACATGATGCCTCCGCTCCTATCATCATTGAAAAATTTACGCCTGCTACGGGTGGTGCGGGAACGGAAGTACTGATCTATGGCAGCAACTTTGTGACTGACACCAGTCGTGTATCTGTCACCGTTAATGGTGTAAAAGCATTTGTTGAAGGCGTGGTACAGGACCGTTTGCTGATTGCTATTCCACGGAAAGCCGGTGTTGGTAAAATAACGGTGACTATCGATGGGCAAAGTACCAGCAGTAAAGATGACTTTCAGTACACCCCCTCCTATGTGGTTACCACGCTGGCAGGGAATGGTACGCCGGGATATGCAGATGGTAAAGGCTCCGCTGCAGCATTTAATTTTGGTAACCGCTGTGGGCTGGATATAGATGAAGAAGGCAATCTGTATGTAGCAGAAGCTGAAAACCGCCGCATCCGTAAAATAGCGCCTGATGGTACTGTTACTACACTGGCTGGCAGCGGAAGAAATGAATATGCAGAAGGAAAAGGTACAGCCGCGTCATTCTTTTTGCCCATGGATGTGGTAGTAGATAAGGATGGTAATGTTTTTACCTCCGACCCTTCTGCCTGGACTATCCGGAAGATCACACCTGATGGCACTACTTCCCTGATTGGCTGGATGGAAGCCTGGGGCCTGGGTATAGACAAGCGCGATGGCACATTGTATTACACAGATGCCAAAAGCAGTGGCAGTGTTTTCAAGGTAAAACCAGATGGCAGCACGGAACAGATCATTACCGGACTCAGCTATCCTTCAGATGTGACAGTAGACAGTAAAGGCAACCTGTTTGTGGTACTGAACGGCAGCTCTGTGATACAGGAATTCAAATACAATACCTGGGCACCAGGCATTATTATCGGGCAGCCAGGTATTGCCGGACTTGTGAATGGGGAAGCTGCAGCTGCAAAATTCGATACTCCCTGGGGAATAGCAGCAGACAGCAAGGATAACCTGTATGTGGCTGGTAATGGTACCTGGGATGGCGCTTCTACCAATAGCAATCAATGTATACGCTTCATTACAGCAGGTACCTGGCAGGTAAGCACCTATACCGGTGGCAGTACTGCCGGTTTTGCAGATGGTACCGGTTCTGCCGCACTGTTTAACGCCCCTACCGGCGTAACCGTAAGTAAAGACGGTATCGTGTATGTAGTAGACAGAAAAAATAACCGCGTAAGAATGGTAACTGCTGAATAGTGGCATGCTACTGATGGTCTTATAAAAGAGAGGGTGTCCCAAAAGCAGGAGACACCCTCTTTTTATTCGGGTAATTGCCGGAGGCAGTTAGTTGTATAAGTGTTTCAAAAAACAGATGAATATGATAAAAAAGAGCCAGAAAATTTTATGGTGCGGCCTAATTTTGCTTAGCTTTTGTATACGTAGTGTAGCCCAGGAGAACTGGAATAAGCTGCCGGTAAAAGGATTATTGCTGAGTGCACCACGCAGCAATGATGTGCCTTTGCTTTGCCGCTTTATCCGGGAAGCTCTGCCTAAGGAAGGTGTAAATACATTGGCTATACGTTTTGAATACGAATATCAATATAAATCACATCCGGAACTGGCAGGTGAACATGCGTTGTCAAAAGAAGAGGTGAAGCAGATTGTAGCCGCCTGTAAGGCCGCCAATATCAGACTGATCCCTACGCTTAATCTGCTGGCACATCAATCAGAACAAACGGAAATGCTGCCGTTGTTAAAACATTATCCTGAGCTGGATGAATCACCGGATTATAATCCGCCTAAGCCGTGGAAAGACGGCGGAATGTTTGATTTTTACAACAAGAGTGTTTGTACACAGCATCCTGATTTGTTGAAAATCCTGTTCCCTATTATGGATGAGCTGGTAGAAGTGTGTGAAGCAGATGCATTGCATGTGGGCCTGGATGAGGTGTGGATCATCGGATATGAAAAATGTCCCCGCTGCGGAGGCCGTGATAAGGCAGAATTATTCGCAGCATATGTTACCAAGTTATATGATCACCTGAAGGCAAAGAATTGCCAGATGTGGATGTGGAGCGACCGGCTCATTGATGGAAAAACAACCGGGTTGCTGGCCTGGCAGGCCAGTATGAATAATACACACCGGGCAATAGATCTGATACCGAAAGATATCATGATCTGTGACTGGAAATACGAAGATGCAGCACCTACTGCGGCTTATTTTGCGATAAAAGGATTTGATGTGCTTGCATCTCCCTGTTATAACGCAGATGCTGCACTGGCACAGTTGAAACAGGTATATATGGTGCGTAATAATGGTGCCAGAACGGATTTTTCCGGCACTATTTCCGGAAGAATGAAAGGGGTGTTTGAAACCAGCTGGATGGCGCCTAAAGAGTTTATCGAAGTGTATTATGGCAAGGCGGGATCAAAACTGACGATAAACACGGTGAATACCTTTAAGAAACTGTTTGCAGAGATCAGAAAAACGGAACGGTAGTATACACCGGATACGGTTACCATGGCTTATAAATAAATCAGACTATGCATAAAGGAAAAGGTTGTTGGGGAGTATTACTCCTGTTGTTGTTGCCTGCGGTTTTATGGGGGAAATCCCAGCCGGATTTTAAAGGCGTGTATGCGCTTACACAAAGAGTAGTTCCCTGGTTATTACCACATGTAAAATATGAAACGCTTGCGTTGCCGGAAGGGCAAACAGGCTTTGAGCTGGAAACCGTAAAAGGAAAAATTGTGATCCGGGCCACAGATGTAAACACTGCTGCTACCGGATTAAACTGGTATCTGAAATATTACTGTCACCGTTCTATGTCTCACCTGGGAGATAATCTGTCCAGCGTTTTGCCAATACCGGTAGTGGCCAATAAGGTGACACAACAAACCGCTTATCCTCTGCGCTACGGACTGAATTACTGTACACATAATTATTCCATGAGCTTCTATACCTGGAAAGACTGGGAACGGGAGCTGGACTGGATGGCACTTAACGGTGTAAACCTGATGCTGGCAGTAACAGGTACGGAAGCGATCTGGCAGCGTACCTTACAGCAAATGGGATATAGCGATGCAGAAAGCCGGGCATTTATTGCCGGTCCGGCATTTACAGCCTGGTGGCTGATGGGCAACCTGGAAGGATGGCCGGGGGCGATGTCGCAAACGTTGATAGACCAGCAGGTAGCCTTGCAGCAAAATATCCTGCAACGTATGAAGACCCTGGGCATATCACCGGTATTACAGGGTTTTTACGGCATGGTACCTACCAGTCTTAAACACAAAATGCCTGGAGCAGCGATTAGTGTGCAAGGTAAATGGGCAGGTGGATTTACGCGTCCGGATGTATTGCTGGCTACAGATAGCCTGTTTACCCAAATGGCTGGCATCTACTACCGGGAAATGAAAAAACTGTATGGAGATGACATCCATTATTTTGGAGGAGATCTTTTTCATGAAGGGGGTACTACAGAAGGGGTGGATGTAACTGCTGTAGCCAAACAGGTACAACAACAAATGCAGCAATATTTTCCGGGTTCTACCTGGGTATTGCAGGGCTGGCAGAGCAACCCTAAGAAAGCATTGCTGGATGGCCTGAACAAGGCACAGGTGCTGGTACTGGAATTGTTTGGAGAAAAAACAAGTGAGTGGGAAAAGACTGATGCTTATTATGGCACTCCCTGGTTATGGTGTACGGTAAATAATGCCGGTGAAAAGAATGGTGTTTTTGGACGGATAGCTCGTTTTGCAGAGGAGTT
The DNA here is from genome assembly GCF_040567655.1 of Chitinophaga sp. H8. Classification (NCBI taxonomy): domain Bacteria; kingdom Pseudomonadati; phylum Bacteroidota; class Chitinophagia; order Chitinophagales; family Chitinophagaceae; genus Chitinophaga; species Chitinophaga defluvii. The sequence goes on from NZ_JBEXAC010000002.1 coordinate 960,871, forward strand.
TGACCGTGCCCGTAACAGCCCGCAGCATAAGTTCCTGAAGGGCACCGGTATTTTGCCGGAAGGGATTAATAACAACCCACTGGTATACGACCTGATGCTGGAGCTTTCCTGGCATCCGGAGAAGATCAATGTAAGTGAATGGATTAAATCATATACCCGGTATCGTTATGGAAAGGATATACCGGAGATTCAAGCTGCCTGGCAGGTATTTTTTAAAACTATCTACACTACTGTAGCCGTTACAAAGGATCTCGGACCCAGTGAATCTGTATTCTGTGCACGCCCCGCCATGGGATTGAAAACGGTATCTACCTGGGGCGTGCGTGAGCGCCCTTATGATATGGCGGAGTTTGAAGCTGCAGTAAAGGTATTTGCAGGCGCAGCCGCTGCATTAAAAGGCAGCAAAACCTATGAAGCAGACCTGGTAGACTTTACCCGTCAGGTATTGGCCAACCGTGGAGAGCAGGTGTATGACCAGATGACCATTGCCTTTAATGAAAAAAATGCAACGGCCTTTGATCAGTATGCCAGGCAATTTATGCAGATGATGGAGCAGCAGGAAAAACTACTCTCCTGTAATCCTCATTTCACGCTGAATACCTGGTTAAATGCAGCCTATAACATGGGGAATAACATGGCCGACAAGGCCTACCTGATCAAAAACGCCCGTATACAGGTTACCTACTGGGGGCCGGATGATCCTGCCACCGAATTACATGAATATGCGTGTAAGGAATGGAGTGGCATGATGCAGTCTTATTATATACCCCGGTGGAAAATGTTCTTCGAGTATGCCCACAAAAAACTGGCTGGTGAAGCCGTGGAAGCGCCGGATTATTTTAGCTGGGAAAAGCAATGGACCTTGCAGCCCTGGCGGATTATACCTGCTGCCAATAAAAGTGCTGTAGCCACAGCCACAGCGATATTAAAAGGATAATACAGATCAGCTGGAAGGAGCTGGTCTGGCGGTATCTGCTATTCAGCAACGAAACAAAAAGAGGGTGTGTCAAATGTTTGATACACCCTCTTTTTATTCGGGTACCGGCAGGTACCAGCGATGTTATTCCGGATCAAATATAAAAACAGGCTTTCCGTTGTGCAGTTTCATATGCAGCGGATCACTCTGCTGGCTTTCATTTTGAAGGCGGTTCAGCGCAGTAACGATATATACATACATCTTACCTCTTACATAACCGGCATCAATATACTGCGGGTCTGTATGTTGTGGCAGGATAGCCAGTATTTTGGTAGGATCTTCCAGGTTAATAGCTTCGTGTTGATCAAACCGGTACAAAACATATTGTTGAGTTTGATGGCTGGTATCATTATCAGCCCAGTGCAATTCCAGGCCAGCCGGACGTTCAAAAGCATCTATGAAGTAAGGCGCTTCCGGCGCTTTGGTGCCCAGCCATGGCATCACCGGGCGCAGGGCAGGATAGCGGTAAAGGTGGTTGCGCAGGGAATCTTCTATACCATATGGGTTGCCATCAAATGATTTGGAGCTATAGAAGATATCGCCCTGAATGGTATGGAGTGTTCTTGCATCCATGATCTGGGTAGGAATCTCAGCCGGATTTTTCCAGCTCGCATTACTGCCCAGGCGGTACACACCATGGCCAATATACACATGGCGGCCATATCCGTGCTGGCTCCACCAGTTGAGCAGGATATCATAGCTTACCAGGCGATGGCCTTTTTCCCAATACAATTGTGGCGCTACATAATCAATCCAGCCATTTTTCAACCACTTCAGTACATCTGCATAAAGATCATCATAGTTGCTCATGCCACCCCGGGTGTAGGAACCTTCCGGATCTTTATCCCGGTTACGCCATACCCCAAACGGGCTGATCCCGAATTTTACCCAGGGCTTTTCTGCTTTAATACCTTTGCTCAGCAGCTGGATAATTTCGTCTACATTCCACCGGCGCCAGTCATCTTTCATCATATTCCTGCCATACTGCCGGTAGGAGTTGTTGTCCGGAAATTCTTTGCCTGGTATGCGGTATGGGTAAAAGTAATCGTCGAAATGAACGGCATCCACGTCATAACGTTTTACCACATCCCGGATCACCATGGTCACGTATTCCCGGGCTTCCGGTATTCCCGGATCAAAAAACTTCTGATCCCCGTAGGTAACGAACCATTGGGGGCGTAGGCGGGTAATATGGTTGGCCGCCAGTGTAGAGCGTTTTACGTTAAATACAGCACGATAGGGGTTGAACCAGGCATGAAACTCCATTCCCCGCTTATGGGTTTCCTCGATCATGAACTGTAAGGGGTCATAATAAGGGTTGGGAGCCTGCCCCTGTACACCGGTGAGGTATTCGGACCAGGGTTCGTAAGCAGAAGCGTAAAAGGCATCTGTAGCCGGCCTTACCTGTACTACTACCGCATTCATGCCATTGCGCTGATGCCGGTTGAGCAGCGCTATAAACTCCTGCTTCTGCTGTTCTGTGCTAAGTCCGCGCCGTGATGGCCAGTCGATATTTTCTACTGTAGCGATCCATACTGCCCGTAACTCCCGTTTGGGAGGCATTTGTGCACCTGCCTGTTGTGTGATGCCTGCACACAACAGAATGCCTAGTAATAATTGCTTCAACATCTACCCTTGCTTTAAGCCTTTAAGACTGCGAAAATATAAAAAACAAAGCCTGCTCCTTACAAATATCTCTTTCTGACATATGTTTTAACCAATAATGTAAAAATTCTGCGATACCCAATGACAAATTTGTATTTTGTATCTAACAACGATTTATCTATATAAATATTCCACGATGATAAAGAAAGGTACTCCCGCCTTTGCAACGGTTATAAAGACAATTATCCCGCCAGTTGTATCAGGTTTATGGCAATCTGGCAAAAAACAGGATCAGGCTGTCAGGAAAAGTATTCCAGGCATTACCCTGCTACTGGCGTATATTTTCTGTATGTCAGTTCCCGTACAGGCGCAAAAGCATAAAGATGCAGTAGCACAGGCTGCCCGTCAGTTTGTAGCTGTTTTGGATGATGCTACCCGCCAGCGGGCCTGTTTTGCGTTTACAGACGCAGAGCGTACCAATTGGCATTTTGTGCCTATGGAACGTAAAGGGTTGCCATTAAACGCCATGAATCCCCGTCAGCGGGCGGCAGCATTTAAGCTGTTGCAGGCCTGTATGAGCAAGCAGGGGTATCAGAAAGCCACGGAAATTATCAGTCTGGAATTAGTGTTAAAAGCATTGGAAAACCGCCCGGATGATGATCATTACCGGGATCCTGAAAAGTATACTTTCAGCCTGTTTGGAGATCCGGTTAAAGATCAGCACTGGGGTTGGCGGCTGGAAGGGCATCATATTTCCCTTAACTTTTCGGCGGCAGATAATAAGCTGGTATCAGGTACACCGGCCTTCCTGGGATCTAATCCTGCAATTGTGGGCGAAGGACCATCCAAGGGAAAAGAAGTACTGAAGCAGGAAGCTGCCATGGGATTTGAGCTGTTGCGTATGATGAATGAAACCCAACGCCAACAGGTAATTATATCCACTACCGCGCCTGCGGATATTATTTCAGGCAACAAGCGCAAAGCGATGCTGCTGGATCCTCCGGGGCTCTCCTATCAGGAAATGACGCCGGCACAGCAACGATTGATGCGCCAGCTGGTAGCCGTGTATATTGATAACTATACAAAGCTGATGGCAGACATCTTGCTGAAGGAAATTACCACCGAAGGCTGGGACAAGCTGCACTTTGCCTGGGCTGGTGCCACTGCTTGGGGGAAGGGACATTATTACCGGATCCAGGGGCCTACCGTTTTAATTGAGTATGATAACACACAAAACAATGCGAACCATGTACATACTGTTTTGCGTGACCTTAAAAACGATTTTGGAGACGATGTACTGCAAAGGCACTATGAAACCGCGCATGTACAGCCGGAGAGGTAAACAGCAGTAATACCTTAGGGGATATTAAAGCTGCCCTCATCCGCATTATCCTTTAGGAGCAGCATCACCTGGCGGAGCCAGTTTCTTTGACAGGTACTCCGCCGGTATGGTAGTTGTGGAACTATCTTCCCGCCGGATGTAATAATGAGGCGACATAATTTCCACACCCGCTTCATTCATAAAATCCTGTATGTTTTGCCGTAATCCGGAATAGATAACTGCCATCTCCTCCGGATGATCCGTATAGGCATTCAGTTCATAAGACACATAAAAATCATCCAGGCCGGTTTGCAGCACAAAAGGTTTACGGTCTTTTACAATACCTTCTGTAGCCAGTGCTGCGGAGATTAGCAGCTCATGCACTTTCCGCCAGGGAACATCATAACCGATAGTAGCTGTGGTATGTAGTATCAGGCCCAATTCTTTGGAAGAGGTGGTATAGTTAATTGTGTGTCCGCTGAGGATACTGGCATTAGGTACGGTGATCTCTTCGTTTTTGATAGTCCTTAACCGCGTTACCAGCATATTCTTTTCAATCACATCGCCGGTCAGCTCTCCTATTTTTATACGGTCTCCTATTTTGAAAGGTCGCATGTAGGTGATTACAAACCCTGCTATTATATTGGCAATAGCAGAAGAGGAACCTAATGAAAAAAGGATGCCGAGGAAAACAGAAACCCCCTGAAATATTTTTGAATCGGAGCCTGGCAGGTATGGAAAGATGATCACAAACATAAAGGCATAGAGTAAAAATTTGACTACACTGGCAGTAGGCCATGCCCAGTCTGGATAAAAGCCTTTGATATGGAGGGCTCCTTTTGCCACTTCCGCAGCCAGGTAATTGATAAACTTTACCAGGTAGCGGGTAACCAGGTATATTACCAGGATGGTCAGCAGTTTGGGAAGGTATCCCAGGATGGCTGCCATCATTGCTTTTATGGGTGCAAGCGTCCAGGAGATCAGGGAGTCTGCAATGCCTTTGGTCCAGGGGAATATGCTAAATACAAAAGGCAGGGTGATATATACGATCAGCAGGATTATAATAATGCGCACCACCTTTAGTACGCTGTATGCCATCCCCAGTTGCTTTTGTGGGTTGAGCAGCGGGTAATCCTTTACTTTAATACCTTTAAAGAATTTATCTTTTTCCTGCACTATTTTCCTTCGTAGCCGGGAAAAGAAGCGGTTTACCAGGTAAATGATCCCGCTGAAAATAAGGAGAATCAGCAATAGCCACGCAACGCGGATCAGCATGCTTTTAAGGCTGTTAGCTTCTTTATAGTCCAGCACACTTTTGCGGATCATTGCAGCATAACCTTCGGCAACGCTGTTTTTGTCTTCGTTAAGCCATAAGGCATCATCGTCTGTGATGGAAAGGAGGATCAGGTCGTTGTAGGTCACATCAATGATGTCCTCATTGGGCGACACTTTTACGGAGTCGGCAGCAAAGAGCGGATCATCAGCCAGTTTACGGATTTTATTGCTGGTATTATGTGCCCTGTCGCTCGGACCAAAGGGCCCTATTTTACCGTATACATAAAACAGGGTATCCAGGAATGGCGTAACGGGGATCCCTTTCTGTCTGGAGCGGAGAAGGGCTATTCTTCCCTGTTGGCGGGCTTTACGAAGAGAGTCTTTGCTTTCCACGTCGGCAAGCCTTTTTAGCAGGGTTTGTTTTTGCTGGTCGTTGTTTTTCAGTGTTTCAATCTGTTCCAGCAGTTGTTGTTTTTCCGCAGCGTCTGCCTTAGTAATCGAGTCGTTGCTCCTTAGCAGCCGGGTGGTATATACCAGTTGCGAATCTGTTATGGCCGCCTGTTGGGCTTTTTGTTGCAGGCTGTCTGATGACTGGGCGGCACAGGTGAGTGACCAGACCAGCACAGGGATTATCCACCATTGTTTCATGCTATTGCTATTTTAGGATACTGCCTGACAGCCGGCGGCTGCGTTTTATACTTTCCTGCCCAGGTATTGGGAATAGTCTGGCAATATTACCTCATACTCCTGGTGCATCAGGGGGGAGGTCATTAAAAAATCGGCAGAAGCACGGTTACAGGCAACAGGAATATTCCACACTACGCTCAATCTCAGGAGTGCTTTGATATCGGGATCATGCGGGAGTGCTTCCATAGGGTCCCAGAAAAAGATGATCACATCCAGTGCTCCTTCCGCAATAAGTGCCCCTATCTGTTGGTCGCCCCCCAATGGCCCACTGAGTAACTTACGTACGGATACATCCAATGCAGCCTCAATGAGCTTGCCGGTGGTGCCGGTACCATACAGTTCATGGCGGTTTAAGACGTTTTTGTTATAGGTAGCCCATTCAATCAACTCTGCTTTTTTGTGGTCATGAGCGATCAATGCAATCCGTTTGCGGGCGTGTAAGGTTTTGACTGTTTGCATATATTATTTTAATGATGCAAAAGTAATATGTTAATATTTAATAAATAAATAGCTATGATTCAATAGGTATACTTTAAAAAAGATATCCCGCTTTCTGTGATATCCTGAAAAACAAATCTGTTGGCAGTTATGTTTACTTCAGATACGGAGAGCGGGATATTTGTGGTGCGTTGCGGTGGTTATCTTCTTCTGCTGCCCTCATCTTCAGATTGCAGGGTAGACAGGTCACGGTCAAAAATATAAAGCCCTGCTTTATCCTCGCCGATCATCTTCAGTTTATCCAGGATATGTCTTGCCAGTCGTTCTTCTTCAATCTGTTCTGTAACATACCATTGGATAAAGTTGTGGGTGGTATAATCCTTTTCATTCAGGCACATATCTACCAGCTTGTTGATTTCACTGGATACCAGTATTTCATGGCTGAGTACGTGTTCGAAGATGGCATTGATGTTTTTAAACTTAACGGTGGGCTGTTTCAGCGCCGGTACAATGCCATGCCCACCCCTTTCGTTGATGAATTTGAGCAGTTTGAGCATGTGTATCCGTTCTTCATCAGAATGTCTGTAAAGGAATTGTGCAATTCCGTTATACCCCTGTACTTCAGACCAGGATGCCATTGCCAGATAATATTGTGAGGAGGCGGCTTCCATTTCTACCTGGCCATTTAGTGCTTTTTCAATTTTAGGTGATAGACTTTTTAACAACATGGGGAATATTTTTAATGTTACGGTGGTGTAGCAGGCTTTACGTCACTTATTGTATTTACCTATAACGACATTGTAAAATTCGATCAGAATATCGGCATATCACGGCCAGATTGTGCCCGAAAGTTGCTACCTTTGCATTAGTAAATTAGGATAAAATGATTAAAACAGGAAATCCGATTATAAGTATCTATACTGAGATGACGCCCAACCCGGAAACAATGAAGTTTGTGGTAAACAAGCTGTTGTATCCAGGTAAAAGCATTGATTTTCCGGATGAAGCCAGTGCGAAACCGTCCCCATTAGCCATGGAATTATTTAGCTTTCCTTTTATCAAGGGAGTTTTCATTATGGCTAATTTCATTACGCTTACAAAAACCAGTGAAACTGACTGGAACGACATAATCCCTGCAGTAAAAGCTTTCCTGAAAGAATACCTGGAGGATAACCGTATTGTGATTAACGAAGAAGAAGTAGTGGTACAGCCTTCCAGCAATGTGGTAAGTGCTGACGATACAGATGTCGTTAAACGTATTAAGGAATTACTGGAAAATTATGTGAAACCTGCGGTTGAAATGGATGGCGGTGCTATCCAGTTCAAGGATTACCATGAAGGTGTGGTTACCTTAATGCTGCAGGGATCCTGTTCCGGCTGCCCATCCTCTATGATCACGCTGAAGTCCGGTATTGAAGGAATGATGAAGCGTATGATTCCGGAAGTGAATGAAGTGGTGGCAGAAGCAGAATAAGCCATAGTTGAGTGAATGATAGTGTTAAAAATGAGCACAGTCTTAGTGGCTGTGCTTTTTTTATATATATTACCCTGATGAACTAACCAACAAGCTGAACAATGAGAGTATTTTTACTGGCACTGGCAGGATGGATGATGACGATGCAGCCAGCCAACGCACAAAAGAAGAAAAAGCAGGTAAGCCGTGCAGAGGCGGTCGTGACTTATGGATTCCGCAACAATGGCAAAGAAATGCCAGGTCCCGGCTTGCAACTGTTTATCAGGAATAACCAGGCACATGTGCTACCGCATAGTAACAAACCTCAAAAGGAGCAGCAATACCTGCAACTGGCAGACAAACAAACCCTTCAGGTGCTCACCCTCGATAATGGCGAAAAATACACGCTGAAAAAGGCATTCTCTGAATATGCCACCCCGGAGCTTCTTCCGGATACGGCCACCATACTAGGCATTGTTTGTAAAAAAGCCCGGCTTTTCATCCGCTCCAATACCATAGAGGTGTGGTATACGGATGCATTGGCACTAAAAGGCACTCCCAGTCTTACCACTGCACCCGGCCTTGGCCTGGTGCTGAAGATAGTACGTAATGGCAGCTATGAAACGATCGCAAAAAAGATAACCTACCGTACCATAACAGCGGAAGAACTGGCCTGGCCGGAAAACACAGGCCAGCTGGCAGATGATGCGGCTTATATGCAACAGATCATAGAGAGCCGCTATGTGAACGTCCCGGTTTTTGACAGGGAACAAATCAACTTCACCGATAAGCTGCAAAACCCAACGGGTGAGCAGCTGAACACTACCTATCATTATGCCGGCGGAACTGTTATTGTGAAAAAGGTAAAACTGCCTGTCGTAAAACCCGGCCAGACACTGTTTGCCGAACTTACCCAGTACTCCAATGGGGACGCTTACGACAGAACAGGGTCCGTATTTATGATTCCAACAGACAAGGCCACTTCCCTACTGAATGCCCTGCGACAAGGCGTAGGTGTGCTACCTGTATATGAAGGCCGTAATGGTAAAAAATATCAGGGTATCGTTGCCACAGATACCTATCTGCCTGCTATCGAACTGATGCGCTTCTTTACCCCCTTTGGCGTAAGGTATTTTAATGAACAGATGAAAATAAAGGGATATAACTGGGCCGATTCTGTTATATACCGTCAGGATATTTCTGAGCTACTCCCCCGTTTGCAGGGCGAAGTATGGCTGGGGATATTTATCGGTAATTATGACAAGGGCGGACACAAAGCCAGCTTAAACCTGAAATATTATCCCGGTTATGAGGGCGAAGAAACGTCTGGCTCTGACAACTGGGTACAGCCTATTTTCAATACACTCAACCTGATGGAAATGGCCGGACAGGAATATGGGACCGTCTTCGAAAAGGATTCCCTTACAGTAACCGTAAATATTCCGGAAGGGATAAAAAACCTGCAGCTGCGCTACACCACTACCGGCCACGGTGGCTGGGGCGGTGGTGATGAATTTAATCCCAAGTTGAATGAAGTATTTGTTGATGGCCAAAGGGTGTATCATTTTATTCCCTGGCGCCCGGATTGTGGTACCTACCGCTTATTGAACCCTTCGTCCGGCAACTTTGGCAACGGGCTCTCCTCTTCAGACCTGAGCCGCTCCAACTGGTGTCCCGGTACGCTTACCCCTCCGGTTACGATACCGCTGCCTAATCTGGCTCCGGGGAAGCACACTTTTAAGGTAGCTATTCCGCTGGGCAAACCGGAAGGCGGTAGCTTCAGCTCCTGGAATGTATCCGGATGTCTGGTGGGGGAGAGCTATTAGGAGAGCTATTAGCTGTTAGCCTTTAGCTTTTAGCTTAATGCAGCGGAAGGTTCAATGATAGTTATATGCTAATGATCTGTTGCCTGTGTGGTAATTTTGCCTCGCAGGATGTTTTTGTTAAACCCATTTCATAGCCTTTTATGCTCTATTCATACTCTATCTATGCTTTAACTATGCTTTAACTATGCTTTAACTATGCTTCAACCATAGGTCAAGGTAGGCGCGTAAGGGGCATTTCAGCATTTTATCCGGATTTTAAGCAAAACGAGGTCATCCGCTGCGTTTTTGCCAGCGGCCCATCGCTCTTCGCTGCTTCTTCGCTGTATTTAAGTTAAAAATTCCTCTTCGCTGTATTCAGCTAATAGCTAACCGCTAAAAGCTAACCGCTTTTTTATATATTGGGTAAATAAACACTATTTATGACTATGCCGGCCATTCGGATCTATGTACTTTGTTTGTTATGCCTTTTAACAGCACCTCTGGCAAGCGCTCAGCAAACGGCAAAAAACCTCGCTCATTTATTTGATTCCCTGGAAGCCCGGGGAGGGTTTAATGGTTGTGTACTGGTAGCAGAGGAAGGTAAACCTATATTCTCGCGGGCAATAGGTTATGCGAACCAGGATAAAAAGCAGTTACTGAATATCCGGACGGACTTTGAACTGGCTTCTGTTTCAAAACAGTTTACAGCCCTCGCTATTATGCAGCTTAAGGAAAAAGGGAAGCTGACGTATGATGATTCTCTGAAGAAATATTTTCCGGCATTACCTTATAAAGGCATTACGTTGCGGCATTTGTTAATACATACTTCGGGGCTTCCTGAATTCCTGGCATTTGGGAAAGCTGAAGTAGATATTAATCGTATCAATTACAATAAAGACATTTTAGCAGTCCTGTCTAAAGCAGGGGATACAACGCTATTTAAACCAGGAACAAGCTTCGCATATTGTAATACAAACTATTTGTTGCTGGCGCTGATTGTAGAAAAAGTATCCGGGCTGCCATTTGCCAGGTATATGACGCAGTATGTGTTTAATCCGGCAGGTATGTTACGTACAAAGGTATATGCCCGGCGGGCAGACAAGGAGCCAATGGATAATTATGCATTGAGTTATATCTGGGATGCACGTCTTAACAAATTCATAGCACCAGACAGCAGTATTACCAATGCCCGTGCATTTTACCTGGATGGGGTAGCCGGACCATATGGCATCAGCAGTAATGTTGAAGACCTGTTAAAATGGGATCAGGTGTTGTACACCAATAAACTGGTGAGTGCAGCTACCTTACAGGAAGCATTTACGCCAGGAAAAAAGGATGATGGCAGTGCATTGAAGGGAATTATGGGCTATGGCTTTGGCTGGATTGCGCTGCCTCTTAACGATAGTGCTATAGGGGCCAGCGTATACCATACCGGAGGGTATCCTGGTTATCAGTCTGTCATCACCCGGTATTTAGACAAGCATAAAACGGTTATCCTGCTGACAAATTTCTATGAAAAGCAAAATGTGAATGAGCTGACCGGTATTATAGAAGATATTCTTTTCGGTCATCCCTATACTATTCCGGCAGCAAAAAAGATGCCCAGGAGTGTGCCGGTTACTACTGCCCAGGTGCAGGGATTTGACGGCGTATATGCAATGGATCAGGCCCCTGCGGTGAAGATGACGATTACCACCCGTGATAGCCGTGTATTTGCACAACTTACCGGCCAGAGTGAGTATGAAGTATATGCTTCCTCGGCAGATACGTTCTTTTATACGGTGGTAGCCGCCCGTCTGAAATTTGACAAAGACAAGGACGGGATTGTACAAAAGATAACCTTGTTTCAGAACGGCCAGGAAATGCCTATGAGCCGGATAAAAGAAACGACATCAAAACTTTAACGGTTTCACGGAACAAGCACTTACTTTTGCAGCATGAATTTTGAAGAATTGTACCAGGGGCTTCAGCAGGGGATTCACCACATGACCTGGCTGGAAGCTATTGCGGTATTGTTTGGTTTGCTGAGCGTTATCTTTTCCAAGCAGAACAGTGTATGGTTATACCCTACCGGCATTATCAGTACTGGTATTTATACTTATATGCTGTCGCAGGAAAACTTTAAACTCTATGCAGAGTCCGGGCTGAATGCCTATTACTTTATCATGAGTGTGTATGGCTGGTATTACTGGACCCGGAAAGACAAGCAGCAGCATGAAACGCCCGTTTCGCATACCAACCGGCAGGAACTGCTTATTGCAGGGTTGATTGCACTCATCGGCTGGACTATTATCTATACGGTGCTCCGGCATTTTTCCGATTCCAATGTACCTGTGCTGGATGCATTTGTATCTGCCACTGCCTGTAGCGGGATGTGGCTACTGGCTAAACGTAAAATTGAAAACTGGATCTTACTGAATATATCCAACTTTGTAGCGGTACCATTGTTATTCTATAAGCACCTGTATCTTACCGGATGTCTTACCATAGTATTGTTTATCATTGCTATCTTCGGCTATTTTAACTGGAAAAAAGTATTCCGGGCGCAGGAACAGCGCCGGATCAACGGTGCCGCTGCGTGATGCTTCGGACAACATTTAGTGTATCGTAAAACAGGAGATGAAAAGAATTGTAGTAATAGGGCCTGAGTCAACAGGAAAAAGTACACTCAGCGAAAAGCTGGCAGCACATTACCAAACGGTGTGGGTACCGGAGTATGCCCGCCAGTACCTGGAAGAGTTGCCCAGGCCTTATGAAAAGGAGGACCTGCTACATATTGCGCAGGGACAACAGCAGCTGGAAAACAGGATGAAAGCGCAGGCCAATCGCCTGCTGATATGTGATACGGACCTGTATGTGCTGAAAGTATGGAGTGAGCATAAATATGGCGATTGCGACCCACAGATATTACAGCAGATTGCCGCACAGCCCTGTGATCTTTATCTGCTAACCTATATAGATATACCCTGGCAGGACGACCCACAGCGCGAGTATCCAGACCCCACCATGCGTAATTATTTCTATCATATTTACCGGGATATTGTGATGCAGTCGGGTACCCCCTGGGCAGATATCCGTGGCAGTTACCAGGAACGGGAACAGCTGGGTATTGCTGCTATAGATGCCCTTGAGCAGGGCGAAAGATAATGTGATACACTGTTGTCTTATGGAGCAGTTACCAGTGCTTTAATCTCGGGATCATTGGCCAGGTTGCGCATTTGTACCAGGATTCTGCGTTGGCGCCAGGCCGTGATACGGGCAGGAGGATTAACCGTATATTTTACGGGGTTGGGCAGGCAGGCAGCTATCATCGCAGACTCTTCCCTGTTAAGACTGGCAGCGTTTTTATTATAATTTGTTTGTGCGGCTGCTTCTACCCCAAAAACGCCCTCTCCTGTTTGCGCTACGTTGAGATACATTTCGAGGATACGTTGTTTGCCCCATAGCTTTTCAATCATAAAAGTAAAATACACTTCCAGTCCTTTGCGGAGCCAGCTACGTCCCTGCCAGAGGAATACATTTTTTGCTACCTGCTGGCTGATCGTGCTGGCTCCCCGGATCTTTTTGCTTTTCTGATTGTGTTTCATGGCCATTTCGATAGACTTGAAATCAAATCCGTCATGGTCCAGGAACAACTGATCTTCGCTGGCGATTACCGCCAGCTTGGTATGTTGTGAAATCTCATCATAATTTACCCAGCTTTTGTGAAATGTTTTATCTGTACCTATCAGACTAAACCAGCTGGATATCATGGTGAGTGTAATCGGCGGATTTACCCACCTGAGTATGATGATATATACAAATTGTGCAACAAATAAAACTAATAAAATACGTTTTAATCTTCGCCACGTTCTGGGAACAATGCCTTTTAACTTCATCCACGTAGGTTTAGAAAAATCGGGCCGGAAGTTAGGAAGATTATTTGGTTTTCATCAGTTGGATATTTCCGGTACCCATAACAGCGCATCTGCCACTATAACGCCACTTGCGCCATTGGGTAGGCTGATCGTTAATGGGTAGGCAGCACCACTTTTAAAATCGTAGGTGCCCAATGAGATCCATTCACCCTCATGTTCCGTTAAAGATTGTGGCAGGGTTTTTTGTCCCCCAGCATACGGAATGGTGAATACTACTTCCTGTGCTTTATCCTTCCAGCCGGTATTATGATAGTAAACAGTATACCGTCCATTATGTTTGATCTGTGGTGTTAATTGTATGTGACTGCCTGCACTGCCATCACTGTAAGTAATAGAAGAACCGTAGCCCCGTTTTTTTGCTGTTTCCCAGTGGCCGGTAGTGGTGATCCCTGTTTTATCTGCATCATCCACCAGTACTTCTGCAGTAGCACCATTCATCAAAGGATCTTCCTTTAACTTTTGCTGTAAAGCGGTAACGTTAATATCCTGGATGGCTTTTTTATCGGTGATCGCCATTGCAGCCGCCACCGCAGCAGATTGTCCGAGTACCATAAACACGGGTTCCATACGGATAGAGCCATAGGCAATATGAGTAGCAGAAAGGCACACGGGTACCAGCAGGTTTTTACAGTCGCTGGCTTTAGGGATCAGGCTGCGGTAAGCAATGGGATATGGGCCAAAACCACCTATCTGTACATCACCTTCATTCTTCACCATACCGTTTACCACCACACGCTGGCAGTTATGAGAGTCCATCGTATAAGCAGCCATACCGATACCATCTTTTACTACTTCTCCCCCTTCGCAATTGGCTTGTGTCATCACATAAGCACCCACCATTCTGCGGGCTTCCCGGATATACAGCTGGAATGACCAGTTGCCATTATCTGTGTATTCATCCTTAGGATATCCCCAGCGCTGCATTTCTGTACGGATATGCTGAGGTACTTTAGGATCATTACCGATGTAATACAGTAATCCTTTCGTATAGTCTTCGTGCGCTTTTATGATCTCCTTACGTTTTTTATAACTGGCTTCCGGGTAGTCGTAGTTCATACCTATCATATCGGAAGAGAAATAGCCGTTGTTGTTGATATCTGTTTTGTGGTTGGGCATGTGATTAAAGTTCAGCCCTTCTTCCAGTTGTTGCCATGGTTTTACAGCCTGTACACGGGCAATCAGCTCATATTTTTCAGGATCATAGTTTGCCGGTTTGGCAATCGTAATCCTGTTTGCCGGATCGCTGGTCAGGCACATCCTGAAGTTATACGCCTGCAGTTTTTTATCGCCGGTACCGTTGGCATCCAGTTTTTCCCCGCTGATACCCCAGAGCAAACCTGAAGCAGGATTGCCGGGAGTTTTGTAAGGGTCGATCCCGTCGGGAAACTGGTGTTTGTCCATCAGTTGTACGCCGTTGTACGTTTCATTATACTGGCTGTTGGCCTCCCTGCCCACGGTATAGCTTACGCCTGCTTTGGCCATGAGGTCACCCTCATAGCTGCAGTCAATAAACATTTTGGCAGTGATGGTATTGGTAGCGGAGGAGGGGATATCCGTTGACTTTTCCAGGGTGATGGAGCGGATGGTACCTTGTTTGTTATTGGCTTTAATGATACGGTATCCATAGAGTACGGGAACATTTGCTTTGGCGATATATTCCCGGAGGATATTTTCTGCCACGTGTGGTTCAAATGTCCATTGTTCAAACCTGCCATAGTGCTGGCCAACGCGGCGGTAGAAGTCTCTGGACAGGCCGGTTACGGCAAATTTATTGCCGATATCGGTCATTCCAAGGCCACCGGAGGTCATGCCGCCCAGGTGTTTGCCAGGTTCTACGAGCAGTACGGTTTTGCCCATCTTTTTGGCGGTATAGGCTGCTATTACACCCGCTGCGGTGCCGCCATATACACAGATATCATAATTTTTTGCCGGTGGGTCGCCTGCTGCAGATGCAGGGCGTGCCGAAACAAGGGAGGTTGCCATTACCAGGCATGCTAAAAAACAAGACTTTCTTTTACGTATATCCATTGCTGCTGTTTATTTAAGTTTATCAGATGTGTCAGTGCCGGTAAAGGTATGGTAGCATATCCGGCAAATACTGAAAGCTGGCCCAGGACTTACCAGCCTGATTTTTCCAGTGGTATATGTGCATTACCACTCATTTACAACGTGGTTTTAAAGATATAACTATTATTTTCTTTTACAAATGGGATATATATTTCAATGCAGTGGTATATTGCTGCCGGGAGATGTAATCAGCATTCCTGATTGAAAATCCGTAAATTTGTTTATGCTGCTGCAGGTACATCCACTCAATCCAAATCCACGTCATCTTAAAACAATTGTTGAATGCTTAAAAGATGGCGGGGTCATTATATATCCTACCGATACTGTATATGGTATGGGATGTGATATCACACAGCATAAAGCAGTAGAGCGTATTGCACGCATCAAGCAGATAGATCCTAAAAAGGCAAATTTTTCATTCATCTGCAATGATCTGAGCCATTTGTCGGACTACGCTAAAAGTGTGGATACGCCTGTTTTTCGTATGCTGAAGAAGGCCTTGCCGGGGCCTTATACTTTTATTTTGCCGGCCAGTAAAATGGTACCCAAATTGCTGAAAACAAAAAAGGATACGGTAGGTATCCGTGTGCCGGACAACCTGATTTGCCGCACGATTGTAAGCGAGCTGGGTAATCCGCTGATGAGCACCACGCTGCCCATTGAGGATTATGTGGAAGAATATACCGACCCGGAGATTATTTATGAGAAATTTGGTAAGATCGTAGATATAGTGGTAGATGGTGGTCCCGGTGGGATGGCTTTTTCTACCGTAGTAGATTGTACCGGTCCAGTACCTGAGTTGATCAGGGAAGGTGCCGGTAGCTGGGATGCAATACTTTAACCGCTTAATATCACTGATATGAAATGGAAAAAGCACACTGCATGGATCATAGCAGCCTGTATGACCGCAGGAGGTGCAGCTGCCCAAACAATAACCCTCACCCCTACTCCTCTTGTGCCACATACTTATATGAATGCGGGGACTGCCCCTGGTTTATTAAGTGCACCACCTGCAGATATCTGGAAACCAGCTGCGGATAATCCGCCGCCCCCTCCAATTTTTGCGCATACCTTACCGCTTAACCCGGCCGGTTATTATAGCCAGCACTTCGGATTTTTTTGCAAGCAGGAATGGAATTGGCAGAAACGTACAGGACTTCCCGTTAAACTAAGGCTGGGGAGTTACCCTTACACCCAAAAGCTGGAAGGCAAACATTAAAAGATGATCAGGTAGGTATAACGAATAGCCGGTTTGTATTGCAAGTATTGACAGTATTGTGTTTTATGTTATTATGTTGACAAAGGCAACTAATATATTTGACATTGTCAACATTTAAACAATGCCATTTTAGGGACGATCATAACCTCTTTTTTTATGTTACAGGTAGCACTTAATGGAAGAAGGAGCAGGACAGAGAGCCGGTTTGTACCGCTCACTACCCCTGCCATTGTGCAGGACATTCAGTTATGTGTACAGGCAGGAGTTACCTCTGTGCATTTCCATGTACGGGATAAAGCCGGTAATGAGTCATTACGGGCAGCAGATGTGGCCGCACAGTTGTTGGCTATCCGGGAAGCAGTGCCGGGTATCCCGCTGGGTATCAGTACCGGTGAGTGGATAACCCCCGGAGAGCGGTTACAGCATATTGAGCGCTGGGAAGTGATACCGGATTTTGTATCGGTGAACTTTGGGGAGCCGGATCACCTGGAAATTGCCCAGGCAGTATTGGCTAAAGAAATAGGCATTGAAGCAGGAGTTAATCATTTGTCTGCCGCCCATAATCTTATCAGGTCGGGATTATTGCCCCAATGCTTTCGCATATTACTGGAACCGGAGGAAGAAGAGCTGGGGAAAGCCATACAAACGGTGATAGCGATAGAGGCTTTATTATCAGCCCACCTGACCAGCCGGCAATCATTGCTGTTGCACGGAACAGGCTATACTTGCTGGCCATTGCTGGAGCTGGCGGGTAGTAAAGGGTATCAGGCGCGTATAGGACTGGAAGATATCCTGTACCTTCCGGGAGGACATGAGCCGGTAGATAATGTAACGATGGTGCAGTATGCGCTGAGGAGGAGCTATTAGCCTTTAGCTTTTTTTAAACAAGCACTTCGGTAAATGGGAAATACTATTAATAAGCTATTAGCTTTTAACCTTTTGCTTTTGAAGACAAGGGCTTCAGTAAAAAGCAGGAGGCTAAAAGCTAATAGCCAACAGCTAAAAGCTGATTATTTTATCCCCAGTTTCTTCGCAATATTTGAAGGGATTGCTTTTTTATTCACCATGATGCTGGTGGTTTTATAAGCAAAGTAGGGAGCAGAAGCATAGAAGTAGCCATTACCGGGGTTGTTGGTCCCCCAGGAGTTTTTCACCCGGAAGTATTTGTTACCGTTCTGGTCTTTAACCAGTCCTACGATGTGCATACCGTGGTCGTCCTGTGTTTCGAAATTGTCGAAAGCCAGCTGGCGTAATTCCGGCGTGATAGTTTTTTCTTTGATAGGCTCCATGAACAGGTTTTTCCTTTCTTCCGGTGTCATGTCTTCCATTTCTTTTTCAGGAACGATAGCCAGGCCGCTGTTGAAATTGAAACCTTTTTCACTCACATCGGCTGCCCATGCAATGGTGTAGCCATTCATGACTGCATTTTCAGCGATATTGCTGAAGTCGGCCAGCGGTACATTGTAGGCAGTTTCCCAGTTCCAGTTGTCGGGTACTTCCAGTACAAATGGTTTATAGTATGGGTGGTGGGTAAAAGAAGTCAGGATTACATAATCATCTGCATTAAGGCCAAGTTCTTTGGCAAATGACTGAGACGTGTATGTTTTACCGTTATACTCAAACTTTTCAGGTGCATCACCCATGTAGGCATTCAATACGCCGTCTACCGCTTTGGTCCAGTTAGGGTTGATGGTTTTTTCGTTAGCACCTACGGTTTTAACGATCCCTTCCAGCAGGCTTACCATTTCAGCGTGGTTGTAGGAAGCACCTTTATTGCCATCATATACGCTTTGCGGTACGAGTCCATATTCGCGGAGGCATAACAGGTCGTCGGGGAATCCGCCACCTTCACCGAAGTTGGCTTTGCCATGCATACGAACGTAGTTGGTAGCTTTTAAAGGGTACATTTTGCGTACTACAAACATTTCGCTCAGGTTCAAATCTTTGTATTTGCCATTACGGAGCAGTTCAGATTCAAAAAAGGAGAGGCCGGAAAAAGACCAGCAGGTACCGGTACGTCCCTGGTTTTGTACATCTGCAGCATCCAGGTTTTTTAAAGTAGTAAACTGATAACGACTACCTTCTTTGTTGGTGGCATTTTGCGCCAGTGCTGCCGTACTGCAAAGCAGGGCCGCACACACGATCCAATTCTTCATGATAAGCTTTATAAGAGGTTTAGATTTATAAGGCGTCAAAAATAAGGGAAAGGAGGTATTGAAAAAGCCAAAAGATGGATGAACGGGGGGAATTGTTACAAACGAACCTGCCGGATGATGTTAAAATCAACCGGTAAGTTTGTTATCTGACAGCGGTGGTGCTGTTATTTTTCTTTATTGATAGTTTCGAAGTGTTCCCTGGTGATTTCCCATTGCCAGAGGCGGTCGTCTTCCTGGTCTTTTACGGCTCCTACGAAGTGCATACCTGCTTTTTGCAATATTTTCACGGAAGCATTATAGTCTTCTTCTGTGTGGGCAATTACCCGCTGAATGTAGGAGTGTCCGAAAGCGAACCCGATCAGCCCCAGGGCAAGCTCGCTGCCATAGCCCTGGTCGCGGTAGTCGGGGGCTATTTCGTAGCCGATTTCTACCATACCATTTGCATCAGGTTTGCCTTTAAAGCCACCAGCACCGATCAGGCACTGGTCTTCTTCATGTATTACCAGGTAAAAGAACCATCCAAGCATGGATGGGTTATTCCGTAATTTATCATATGCCACGAGTACCATTTCGGGGTACTCTGTCCAGTGCTCGGGAACGTTAATGCCCAGCATGCCGGCCAAAACATCATTACCCTGTAACAGCCATTCAAAATGCTGAAGTGAGCAAGACAATAGTTGTAGGCGTGGTGTTTGGATCATGCGCGAAAACTAGTAAATGGATTTGTGAAATACAAGTGATGTAAATGATTAATTATTAGAAGATAGGGGCCAGCAATGCACATTTTTAATGAGATAAAATACAAACTAAATCTGACAAATTATAGTTGTTTTTTTGCCACTGACGCTGAGGGCCCGGCAGTGTTTTTTCACAGCTGGTCCGCAGTGCCAGTGGCATTGCTTTTTAATGCGCTTCCAGCCAGTTTCTGCCGGAACCAATTTCTGCCTCCACAGGCACTACCAGTGGCATTGCATTGCGCATACAATCTGTAATGATCGGTTTAATCTGCTCCACTTCGGAGAGATGGGCATCAAACACCAACTCATCATGCACCTGCAGGATCATGCGGGAGCGGAAGTTATGTTGTTTAAAAGCTTTATGTACGGCTATCATGGCCAGTTTTATCATATCCGCGGCAGTACCCTGGATGGGCATGTTGATGGCGTTACGTTCTGCATAACCCCGCACTACTGCGTTGGAAGAGTTAATATCCTTTAACCAGCGTTTTCTGCCCAGCAATGTTTCGACGTATCCTTTTTTCTGTGCTGACTTTACCTGGTCTTCCATATATTTTTTAATAGACGGATACTGGGTAAAGTAATTGTCGATCAATGTTTTGGCCTCACTACGTGCGATGCCCAGGTTTTCTGACAACCCGAACGCACTTACGCCATAAATGATACCAAAGTTTACGCTCTTGGCATTACGGCGCATTTCAGCCGTTACCTCTTCCAGTGGTACCCCATATACTTTTGAGGCAGTAGCTGCGTGAATATCCAGCTGTTGCTGGAAGGCTTCAATCATATGCACATCACCACTAATAGCAGCGATGATACGTAACTCGATCTGGGAGTAGTCGGCAGACAGTAGCACATATTCCTCATTTCGTGGTACAAACGCCTTTCTAACTTCCCGTCCTCTTTCTGTACGGATGGGAATATTTTGCAGATTGGGGTTGTTGGAACTAAGGCGGCCGGTAACCGCTACCGCCTGGTTGTAAGAAGTATGTACGCGGTTGGTCCGTTTGTTCAGCATGAGCGGTAACGCATCCACATACGTAGATTTTAATTTGCTCAGCTCCCGGAACACCAGGATATCTTCCACGATCTTGTGCTTATAGGACAGTTTCTGCAATACATCTTCCCCGGTAGCATATTGCCCCGTACGTGTTTTTTTAGCTTTAGGGTCCAGTTGAAGTTTTTCAAACAGTACCTCTCCCAATTGTTTGGGGGACGCCAGATTAAACCTTACCCCTGCCTGTTCATACACACTTTCCTCCGCCCTTTTTATTTCTGTTTGCAGTTCATTGGAGTAGTCGGACAATGCCTTTGTATCAATGGCAATGCCCTCGTATTCCATATCTGCCAGTACTTTTACCAGGGGAGTTTCTATTTCGTAAAATACCTTGTCCACTTTCTTTTCCGGGAGGAATGGTGCGAAAGTTTCTTTCAGTTGCAGGGTAATGTCCGCATCCTCCGCAGCATAGTCCTTGATCTTTTCTATTTCCACATCCCGCATATTGCCCTGGCCTTTTCCTTTTTTACCAATAAGAGCTTCAATATGCACGGGTTCATATTGTAAGTATTGAGCGCTCAGCACATCCATCCCCCGGCGGCCTTCCGGCTCTATCAGGTAGTGGGCCAGCATGGTATCGAACAGCGGACTGTTGATATTGATACCATACCATTTCAATACGATCATATCATACTTGATATTTTGCCCAATGAAAGTGATGTTTTCATTTTCAAAAACAGGTCTGAATTCGTCCAGTATAGCCCGTGCTGCCTCCTGGCTGGCAGGCATGGGGATATAATACCCCTCCCCTTTTACGATGGCGAAGCTCATGCCCACAATCTCTGCATCATTAGCATCCGTACCGGTGGTTTCGGTATCAAAGGAGATCTCCTTTTGTGTCAGTAGTTGGGTGATTAATGCTGCCCTGCTTTCGGGAGTATCCACGAGGAAGTATTGATGTGGAGTATTATGAATGTTTTTGTCTGGCGTGAGGATTTGTGCGATGGGATCACCTGTTTCTACCGGCAGTGGTGCTTCGGTAGCCACGGCATCGCCAAACAGGTCTGTTTGTGTTACTTTGGGTTTGGCAGGCGCTTCTGTAGTGTTGCCGGCAAAAGTATCCCCTAATACTCTTCTTCCCAGGGTTTTAAACTCCAGCTCTGTAAATATTTCTGTTAGCTTTTCTTTATTAGTTTCACGGATGCAGAAGTTTTCTTCATGAAAAGCTACCGGCACATTTGTAATGATGGTGGCCAGTTCTTTAGACAGGATGGCATTTTCTCTGCCCGCCTGGATTTTTTCACCCATTTTGCCACCAATGGTAGCCGCATTATCCAGTACATTTTCCAGGGAGCCGTATTGCGCCAGTAATTTCATGGCCGTTTTTTCTCCTACGCCGGCAATACCAGGGATGTTATCCACGGCATCGCCCATCAGGCCAAGAATGTCTATTACCTGATGTACGTCTTTGATCTGCCATTTTTCACAGATTTCTTTGGGCCCCATGATCTCTTCCTTGCTGCCCATGTAGGGGGGCTTATAGATATATACATTTTCCCTGACCAGCTGGCCGTAATCCTTATCGGGCGTAACCATGTATACGCTATATCCCGCATCGGATGCCTGCCAGGCGAGGGTACCTATCACATCATCCGCCTCGTATCCATCCAGTTCCACCACCGGAATATTAAAGCCTTCAATGATGCGCTTGATGTCAGGGATGGCATCCAGAATATCCTCCGGAGCATCCTCCCGGTTAGCTTTATAGTCTGTAAAGGTGGTATGACGTTCTGTAGGCGCATGCGTATCAAAAGCCACGGCCATATGCGTAGGCTTTTCTTTATTGATGAGATCCAGTAAAGTAGTGGTAAACCCAAATTGCGCATTGGTATTGCGCCCGGTGCTTGTTACCCGGGGATTTCTGATTAATGCATAATAAGCGCGGTAAATAAGCGCCATTGCATCCAGTAAGAACAATTTCTTTTGCATGCGCCAAAAATAGTAGATAGTTTGCAAATTACCGTTTACAGTTCAAAACAAACCTTCCTAGAAAACGGGACCGGCATCTTTTATTACCGGCTGCCAACTATACGCAGCAAATTGTAAATTGCCGGTTGAAAATTATTAATGCACTGACATGAAAAAAATATATCATCTTTCTACCTGTAGCACCTGCAAAAAGATTCTGGACACCATTGCCGCCACGGAGCATGGATTTGTGTTGCAGGATATTAAAACAGAAAAGATTACTCCTGCCCAGCTGAAGGAGATGCATGCGCTGGCGGGCAGTTACGAAGCTTTGTTTAGCCGCCGTTCTCAAAAATACCGGCCAATGGGATTGCATGAAAAAGCGCTTACGGAAAAGGATTACCATGATCTGATACTGGAAGAGTACACATTTTTAAAACGGCCGGTAGCCATCATTGGTAAGCAGATCTTTATAGGAAATGATAAGAAAACGGTAGCAGCGCTGACTGTTGCCGCAAAAAAATAAGGACTTACTTTAAAGCAGCTACAAATTGCTGAACCACCTGCTTGTATAATTCCATATCCTGGTCATGTTGAAAAGAGCGGAACCCGAATCTGGCAGCAGCATCCAATGCTGTTTTTAGCTGAAACTTTTCCTGCGGCAATGAATAGAAGTATCCTTTTTCCATGAGGTATTCGCCCAGGTATTCCTGTTCGGACTGTCCTGGGGTAGGAATCAGGATGGCTTTTTTATTCAGTTTGGCCAGGTCCATGAGGGTGGTATAGCCGGAGCGGCTGAGCACCATATCTGCCGCCAGCATGGCTTCATTCAGTTCTGCCGCACTGAGGTGATTTACCTGCAATACCTGGGGCGTTAATTGTTCTCTGGCAGGAGAACCGGGTTTGCCACTTACGATCAATGCACTTACCGGCAATGTTTTTATCTGTTGCAGTACCAGTTTTTCCAGGTTGGAGCGTTGTGGTTCCGGTCCGGAAATAAGTACAAGGAGATCGTATTTTTTTGTTACCCCAACTTTGGGTTTAAAGCGGCTCAGGCATCCCAGGTAGGTAGTATGCGGCGGCAGCGTATGGGGATGCGCCAGTTCGCCGGATAAGTTGTTATTGCCAGCAAAATCCGGTATCCAGCAGGCATTATATTTCCGGATAAACCGGTAGTTGATCTTTTGCAGGAGTGTTTCCACGATCCCGCCAAAAGGGGTTTTGATCAGGAGCTGATGTGTAATGAACACTGTAGGGACATGTGCATGGTACAGTCCAAACCGGTTGTCGGAGATGATGCCGCTGATCTGATGTTCTTCCACCACCTTTTGCAGCCATTTTTGCTCATATTTTACAGCCCGGATTATTTTGGGGATCTGCTGCATGATTTTCCATCCAAAAAACCGTCCTTTTTGTGCGTATTGTATCTGATAACCAGGTAGATGCAAGAGTGTTAACTGGGGAAATTCCTGTTGTAATAATGCGGCATGTTTTCCTTCAGCTGCAATAACTACTTCACACCCGGCGTTTAAGAGTTCGTGAATCAGCGGAATATCGCGGGTGGCGTGCCCAAGGCCCCAGTCCAGCGGAGCAACGAGGATTTTTTTTGGCTTGATGGTTGTGGACAAATAATTTAATTTTGTTTGCGAATTTAGGCTAAATTAGGAAGGAGCATTGTTAAGAAAAGGTAAACACTTTACCACCCGGCTGTAAATTTTAAATGGGATCTTAATCATCAGTATGAAAAATATAAAATGGGTAATCGTATTTTTTCTTTGCGGAAGTTTGGTGCTGCAGGGATGCAGCGTATTTAAGAAAAACGACTGTGGTTGCCCAACCATGAACAAAAAAAGGATGCATTAGCAGTATGTTATACAGGGAGATAGGGTATAATTTTGAAAATACTAGTTTGTTAGAAAAAAATACCTTATATTGATAGTGGTATAATGCCTATTCAGAATACACCTGGCCATACATACATTTTCGGGGAACAGTCAAATTTTTTTACATGAAAGCTGTAGATAGAGATTTACTAATCCTGCTACATGAAGATAGATACAATGAGCAGCAGATTCAACACGCGGTAAAGCAGATCAGCGAAATGCTTTCGCTTATTGAAACGATGGATTATTTATCTGCCGTTATGGAAGTAGTAGATTGTAACAAAAGCAGAATAACCAACAAGCGTACGGTACTTCAGAAGGTACTTTCCAGGAAAACGCAAAAGCCATTCGAGTTTATTATCCATAAAAACTAGTGCGCTTATACCTTTCTCCTAAAGTAGTGTTTTTCATACTACTTGATTCATGGTCGTGCTTCAATTATAAAATTCTTGTTGTAGGTTTGCCATCAAATAAAAAACCAATATTGTGATGGCAGATTTTTCGCACCTGCAGGATTTCCTTCAGCCTGTTTCCCGTGTATATCTCAATAATGATCAGGAATATGATGCCTACCAGATTGGTGGTGTTATTGACATTTATGAGCCGGATCATCATCCTGATCTGGAAGCAGCCCAGGTTATTATCTTGGGTGTGGGAGAAGAGCGGGGCAGCCAGTCGGGCAGGACAGGAACTTCTGGTCCGGATGCCATCCGTCGTGAGTTTTACAGTTTGTATAACTGGCACAGGGAAGTAAAAGTAGCTGATATAGGCAATCTGCTTTCCGGCGCCACCCTTGCAGATGCCTATGCTGCCTTAAATGCAGTACTTGCCGCCTTGCTTCATGCAAAGAAAACAGTGATTATCCTGGGAGGATCGCATGACCTTACCTATGCACAATATAAAGCCTATGCTTCCCAGCAATGGGTAATAGAAGCCACGGTAGCCGATGCACTGATTGATTTACAGGAAGAATCTCCCGCACGTTCAGACAGTTTTCTGATGGATATGCTGACAGAGCAGCCCAATTATATCCGCCACTATAATCACCTGGGTTTCCAGAGTTATTTCGTACATCCACGGATGTTGGAAACACTGGATAAGCTGCGGTTTGATTGTTACCGGTTGGGTAAGGTACGGGAAAACATAGAGGAAGCGGAACCGGTATTGCGGAATACAGATCTTTTCAGCCTCGACATCAACATTATCCGGCATATGGATGCACCGGCCAATCACCTCTCCCCAAATGGATTTACCGGTGAAGAAGCCTGTTCATTAGCCCGTTTTGCCGGTATGAGTCATAAGCTCAGTACGTTTGGCATCTATGGTTACCGCCCGGAAAAAGATAAAGAAAACCTGACTGCCCGTCAGATATCACAAATGCTGTGGTATTTCATGGACGGACAGGCAGTTAAACAAAAAGAATCACCACTGGAGAACCGGGATGCTTTCTGGGAATTTCATATTGCCTTTTCAGATATTGATACTGTATTCTTAAAGAGTAAAAAAACATCCCGCTGGTGGATGCAAACACCTGATAAGGAATTTTTGCCTTGCTCCTATGCAGATTACCTGCTGGCCAGCAACAATGAAATACCAGAAAGATGGTTGCGGCACCAGGAAAGGTTATGAAGCAGCTGCGTTAAACAATAGCTATTGTTTAACGTAAAGGAGCCACCGTAATTCGTAATTACTACATGCATGAACAAACTCCGCAAAACGCGAATTGCCCGTATCAGTCTTATTCAGAATCTACAGGACATGATACTGATCGGTATTGGAGTGTTATTAGCCGCCCTTGGGCTGAAAGGGTTTCTATTACCTAATGGTTTTCTGGATGGAGGCGTAACAGGTATATCCCTGCTGATAAGCCGGCTTACCGGCTGGTCTATTTCCGTACTGCTGATTGTGATCAACATGCCTTTTATTCTGCTGGCTTACCGGCAGTTATCTACCACTTTTACTATTAAAGCCATGGCAGCGATTGTGGGATTGTCTGCCTGTTTGTTTTTGATAGAAGTACCCATCATTACCAGTGATAAGCTGCTGATTGCCATTTTTGGCGGGTTTTTTCTGGGTGCAGGAATAGGGTTGTCTATACGTGGAGGCGCTGTGCTGGATGGTACAGAAGTTTTGGCATTGTATATCAACCGCAAAACGGTGTTGACAGTAGGAGAAGTGATCATGTATTTTAATGTCGTGATCTTTAGTGTGGCCGCCATTCTCATCAATATTGAAACTGCCCTGTATGCTATGCTCACCTATCTTTCTGCCTCAAAAACAGTAGATTTTATTATCCAGGGTTTTGAAGAGTACATTGCACTCACTGTGATATCCCCGGAAAGTGAGCTGATCCGCAAAACGCTTACCTTAAAATTAAAGAAAGGTGTAACCGTATTTAAAGGGAAGAGCGGTTATGGTAAACGTGGCGCAACGGATAATGAAATTGATATTGTATACACGGTAGTAACCCGGTTGGAAGTGCACCGGATTATCGATGAAATAGAGAAAATAGACGAGAAGGCCTTCATTGTGCAGCATAACATTAATGATACCAAAGGAGGTATGATTAAACGAAGGGCTACTCACGGTTAATACAGTATTGTTTACTCCAGGTGGGGCGTTTATAAATTGTAAAAGCAACAGTTATTGCTCCTGTTCTTCGGTTTTAATATTAGCAAAAGCTTTGCTGCTCAATAATTCCAGTAATCTTTCTTTTATGTAGGCCGCTTTATTATCTGTAGAGATCATTTCATCATCAAGACCATCCATGGTTTTCTTACTCAGTTTTTCTACCCTTTCATCCATCTTTTTAAAGAAGACGTCCTTTTTTTCCAGCCATGCTTCCTGGTCCATCCTTAAATGGCGTACACCACTACTGTCCATACTATTGCATATCTGCCGGTAGGTACTATCCAGCAGCAGGTTTAGCTGGGTATAGTATTGCAATGCACATTGATACTTGTGTTCACCCTTATCCAGGCATAGCTGGTAGCTTTTTTCCAGTGAGTCGAGGACTTTGTTTTGTGCCCGGGAGTATATCGACAGGCATAATAATGGTAGTGTGACAAGGATCAATGTTCGCATGAAACGCATAGGCTATGTATAAGCTGCAAATATATATAATAAATTTAATACAAGATATGGATGATCTTGCAGCTTTAATGTAAACGACAGCCTTGAGGATTTATTATATTGGTTTTGACATCTTTAGGGCATATACCATAGGCAGTTTGTGTTCCATGCCTTTAATGTAATAGCGATTGCCTTCCTGTATAGTATTGCGGAAGCAGTTGTAGGGAGAATAATCGAATTCCTGAAACTGTTCCAGTTTTAGCCCTGCCTGCAATAGTGCTGTAATCACGTCTGCCAATGAGTGATTCCAGTTATAGGTGAGTTGTTTAAAATCAGCGTTTTTATCAGCATAGCTTCCGGAGGATTCTTCTTTGATCACCTCTACGTTGAAGTAAGAATACTGCAGGTTGGTAAAGTCGTTGTCAAACATCCATACTGCCGGGTGGAATTCTACGAAAATAAATTGACCGCCGGGCTTCAGGAAATGGCTTACTATCTGTGCCCATTTGTTCATATCAGGGAGCCAGCCTATTACACCATAGCTGGAGAATACGATGTCGAACTGTCCCTGCAGGTTTTCTTTCAGGTTGTACACATTACTGCACATAAAAGCGGCTTTCTTATCCAGTGCCAGTTGTGCCGCCAATGCCTGTGCCTGCTGAATAGCTGCATCAGAAAGATCAATACCGGTGGTATTGGCGCCCATACGGGCAAGCGAGAGGGTATCCTGTCCGAAATGGCATTGCAGGTGGAGGAGTGATTGTCCGGTGATATCCCCCAGCAGGTTGAGCTCAATGCTATTCAGGCTGTTTTTGCCGTTGAGGAATGCTGGTACATCATAGAAATCAGATGCCACGTGATAGGCCGTAGCCTTGTTCCAGCTTTTTTGGTTCGCATCAAAGTAATCAGGTGTAGTAGACATTATTAAAAGTAAAAAAAGTTTCCCGGGGAGGGAAACTTTTCAGCATGCTTTACACGAACACGTTTTATCCTTTACACGAATGCATTATATCACTACCAGTTCATAAAAATCTTCCGGTGAAAAGTACTGTTTGGCCAGCAGCTGCAGTTCTTCAGTAGTAATGGTTTTGATAGTACGGATGTTGTTATAGAAGTAATTTTCATCCAGATCGTTCAGGATCAGGTTTTTCCAGCGTTGTATGATCTGGAAAGCGCCGTCCAGGTCGCCCAGAATGGAGCCTATCATATAATTACGCACGAGGTTTAGCTCTTCCGCAGGTACTGGCGTTGTTTGCAGCAGGCGTAACTCTTTATAGATTTCTTCAATAGCTGCTTCGCACACATCACGTCCGGCTTCGGTGTGGATATTGATGGCGCTCGTTTGTCTGAAATTATATATCTGGGAGGAGATACCGTAAGTATAGCCTTTATCTTCCCGGATATTGCTCATCAGTCTGGAGCCAAAGTATCCGCCAAAGATGGTATTCAACACCAGCATCTTAGAGAAGTCGGGATGATAGCGGTTGGGGAAATGCCTGGCCAGTCTTACAGCACCCTGTACCCCGTTCTCATCATTGAAGATACGGTATTTCTTTTCTTCTGCCGGTTGGATAGGCAGGTCCAGTCGGGAGATTTCACTTACGCCATTCCAGGAAGAACTGCCAAAGTATTGGTTTAACAATTCCACGATATTGTCCGGCATATTACCCGCTACAAAAATGCGGCAATTGTTGAAGGTATAGTGTTTTTTATAGAAGGCACGTAGTGCTTCTGTTTGTAAAGCATCATAAGCCATCATGCTACTTACGCGGCCATAGGGATGGAAATCTCCAAACAGGTATTTATCTATGAAACGGTTAGCCACAAAATCGCATTTCTGCAGGTTTACGGCCAGTTTTTGTTTCATGATCTGTTTGTAGGTAGCCAGTTCGTCTTCACTGAAAGCCGGGTCCAGTATTACTTCCTGTAAAACGGGCAACAGCATTGCCGTATGTTTGGTGAGGCAGTGCAGGGTAAAGGTAGCATGTTCGTGATAGCTGTTACGGTTCAGATAAGCGCCATAATATTCAATGCTTTCATTTATTTCCAGTGCGGTATGTTTGCTGGTACCGTTCTTTATCAGATAGTTGGTAGCGGTGGCCTCCAGGCTTTCGCTTTCATACCAGCTGCCGGCCGGAAAAACCAGTTCCAGTTGCAGGGTTTCCTGCTCTTCGGACTTTACCGCATATACCGGGATGCCGTTATCCAGTGTGAATTTTTCGTATGGCTTCAGCTTTATATCAAACTCTACGGCATCTTTTATGATCGGAGCTATTGTTCTGTTCATGGTTATTTATTTAAACCTGTAGTAATGGCAAGTGAGGTGGTCATCAGTACCAGCGCGCTGTGCAATTCCTTTAGTTTTCTGCGTAATAGTAAATGGTATTCGAGTTCTTTTCATTAAAAAGCAGTTGTGCTTCCTGGTGTATACCTTCGGCGGTGATCACCTCATAGTTTTCGAACTCTTTGTTCATCAGTGCTGCATCTCCCAGCAGTTCATAAAAAGCGAGATTGTTGGCACGGCTTAATAAACTCATATCTTCAAAAGCCAGCATACTTTCTACCCTGTTCTTTACTTTTTGCAATTCTCTTTCCGGGATAATTTCCTGTTGCAGTTTTTCCAGTTCCAGTTGTATGGCCTTTTCTGCATCCTTCATTTTTACGCCTTTTACCAGCTTGCCTTCGATTGTAAGCAGGCCGGCTTCCAGGCTACCAAAATGATAACAATCAATATTACTGAATAGTTTTTTCTCTTTTACCAGTACCTGGTGCAGACGGGAAGATCCTCCCCCGCTGAGGATGTCGGAGATGAGATCTGCAGCATAATAGCGTTTGTCTGAACGGCCGCGCATGTGGTAGCATTTATACAGCGCATCGAGTGGTACATTGGCCTTTATTTCCAGTTTGTGTGCCTCCTGCTGTGGTGGCTCCTGGGGAAGGTTACGTACATATTTTTCACCGGAAGGAATATCACCGAACCATTTTTCTGCCAGGGTTTTTACCTGTGCTGTTGTTACATTACCACCTACTACCAGGATGGCATTTACCGGGCGGTAGTGTTTAAAGAAAAATGCTTTCACATTTTCCAGAGTAGCATTTTCAATATGAGATAATTCCTTTCCTATGGTCATCCAGCGGTACGGGTGAGTAGTATAGGCCAGTTCCCGCATTTTATGCCATACATCACCATAAGGTTTGTTGATATAATGTTCTTTAAATTCTTCACATACTACTTTACGCTGTACTTCCAGGCTTTTATCGGTAAAAGCCAGGGAAAGCATGCGGTCACTTTCCAGCCAGAATGCCGTTTCGATATTTTCTGCCGGCAATTGTATGTAATAATTGGTGAAATCGTTGGTGGTGTAGGCATTGTTCTCCCCTCCTGCCATTTGCAGGGGTTCGTCATACTCCGGAATATTGATTGATCCCCCGAACATGAGGTGTTCAAACAGATGGGCGAACCCTGTTTGTGCGGGGTTTTCATCGCGGGCTCCCGCATCGTACAGTACGTTTAAAACCGCCATAGGCGTAGTGTGGTCCTCATGCACGATTACCCTTAACCCATTAGAGAGGGTAAATTTATTATAATGGATCATATGCGTTTATTGGTTAAAGTAAGCTTCCTAACGGAAAATGCAAGTTACGTTAAAATACGCTATGGCGCATGCCACTGGAAGGCTACAGGGCTGCCAGGATGTTAAAGTGGTCTTAAATTACCGTTGTGCAGCGATTTGTTCCAGGTAAAGCTCCCGCTGCGCATAATTGACCGTGATATTGAACTGTTTCCATACATCATAGCCAATAGAGCCGGCCATTTCAGAAAGCGCCCCGCTGTCATTTACGTCTTTACAATAACTTACCGGTGTAGGTTTGATGACAGTATTGCCGATTTGCAGGGAAGGGATGTTGCTATTGATGTAGTAAAGCGTTTTGGTCATATCCTGTACTCTGTCTGTATTAATCGTAGGGAGCAGCACATTCAGTTTGTGTTTATCTACATAGGGCCAGTTAAAAAGGATACCATAGTTGCCTCCGGAGGTAAAGTGGTAGCGCCCGGATAAGGCTTGTCCATCCGGCAAGGTTATTACCGCTTCAATAGTGGGTGTGGTAAAGTTGAGCCGGAATGGCACCTGCTGGCCGGGTGTATTGGGAGGAGTTTTCCCTGCCCGGTAAAAGACCAGCTGATGTTGACCGTGGTCAATTTTAACGATATACCTTTTTAGCAGGTCTACTCCAATGATACCATCAATTTTGTA
This sequence comes from Chitinophaga sp. H8, assembly GCF_040567655.1. Classification (NCBI taxonomy): domain Bacteria; kingdom Pseudomonadati; phylum Bacteroidota; class Chitinophagia; order Chitinophagales; family Chitinophagaceae; genus Chitinophaga; species Chitinophaga defluvii. Next base: position 992,703 of record NZ_JBEXAC010000002.1, read on the forward strand.
GCCACCTGTATTAAACTGGGTCAGGTCTTCCAGATATACCTTCACAAAGGGTAGGCGCAGCTGTTTGAAGTACAATGCATTGAGAGTTGTGGTTTGTACCATCAGCATACCATTGGTAGTCCCACTTACCCCCATGATCTTATTGCCGCGCAACTGCAGTTTGTTGGCCAGATCGCTGTGGAGGGTAGTAACCTCTGCTCCTGTATCAAAGATAAAGTGTAAGGTATCGGTGCTGCCTGAGTAAATACCGGAGATCACCAGGTTGTCGTTGATGAGCTGGAAGGGAAGTATGGCCACGGGCTGAAGGCTCCCTGTTGGCCCAGGTGCAACAGTATTTTTTCCCTGTGCAGTAACCAGCACGGGACAGCATATGATGATCAGAAAAAAGCAACAGTAGCGCCACATTTTACAAATAACGCTAAAGAATACTTTTTATTGGTAGCTTTTTCAGAATCAACTCGTTATTACGCATGATCAGCAGGTTTACCCGGGTACCTACGTTCTTAAGGAGTTCCCGGTAGAGTTGTAAATTACTGCCTACATAGTTATTGATGGCAATGACAATATCGCCCTTTTTAAAGCCTGCCTTTTCAGCCGGAGAGCCCTTGATAATATCTGTTATTTCTACCTTGCCATTGATCAGATAGATGATGAGGCCGGTATAGGAATAATCAAACATATCCCGGAAGTGGGTATTGGGAAGGAGATAGATTTCTTTCTTGGCATAGTTGAGCGTGATATTAAAGCGGCGCAACAGATCATTACCGATCATACCTCCCAAAAAAGGGTAGGCGGTGATATTACTTACGTCATCAAACATGTAGGTAGGAACATTCCGGAAGCTGTAGTTGCCGATACGTACCTCCTGCATAGTGGTGAGTTGCATGGACATTTTACCCCCCAACCCCTGTGCTTCGGTTTCAATGATCTTGGTACGTTTGCGGGCCAGGAGGCCGCTGTCTTTAACAAACTGATTGGAGAGCAGCAGACACATACCCGCCCCGGTATCAAAATAATAGCGGGTATTTACCTGCCTTTTACCATTTTTTACCGGCGCATTAATCAGTGGGATAAGTGTAAGGGAGGGTTTCATCAGTAGTCCACCTTTAGGGTAGGTATGATTACCTTTGGTGTAAATGCTGATATCTTCCGTGTCATAATTCACATTTACAATGTACCTGCTGATAAGACTGTATCCAATGATACCGTCCACCTGCAAGCCATATACCTGACTGATCAGTTCATAGTCATTTACGTGAAAGTCGAGGCTGTCTACCACCAATCCGGGAAGCCGTAGTGAGCGGTGCATGGCAAAAGATACCTGTTTAGCCCCTCCCAGTCCACGAACGATACGGTCTGACGGGGTGAGTGGGATGCCGAGGCGGACACAGGTAGCTGTATCCAATGAAATGCCTGCACTACCCGTATCAAGGATAAACTGAAGCGTATCCGGAATATCATTCAGTTGTGCCTGGATAACCACAACGCCGCCATAAAACTGTTTGAAGTGAAAACGGGTGATCAGTACGGATTCTTTAGTGGTATCTGGTTCCGGTTCAATAGCCAGCCTGCCGGCATGTGCATTATTACAAATGCCAGCGGTAGCTAATAGTATCAGCAGGGTGTGTAACAGATATATTTTAAGCATAAGGTCGGCAGGACATCATATTTATATAAATTTAACATTTAAATCCTTTTGTATAAAATTAAAATGTTACCAGCGGTTTCCTGGCTATGTATAACGGTTTACAGGGGCTCAACGGGAAGTGTGCGGATTATCCGTGTAAATTGCACTACCTTTGTTTGGCTTTATGGTGATGGTTTTTTAAGGAAGAAAATACCTTCAAAAGCGATGGATCGCCTGGAAAATGAATAGCACATGCAACTACAAGACTTATATCAAAAGGCGCTGAATTTTGAGTTCCTGACAGCAGCAGAAGGTGTATATGTATTTGAAAATGCCCCTTTGGCAGAATTAACCTATATCGGCAATGAACTCCGGAAAAAGCAGGTGCCGCATGGTAAAGTTACCTGGCAGATAGACCGGAATGTGAATACTACCAACGTATGTACGGCCAACTGTAAGTTCTGTAACTTTTACCGTATCCCCGGACATAAGGATGCTTACATTACCGGTATAGAAGAATACAAACGTAAGATTGAAGAAACTGTAAAATATGGTGGAGACCAATTGCTGCTGCAAGGCGGACACCATCCGGAACTGGGCCTCTCCTTTTATGTTAACCTGTTTAAAGAACTGAAGCAATTATATCCGGATGTTAAACTGCATACCCTGGGCCCCCCGGAGGTAGCACATATTACCAAGCTGGAGAAAAGCACCCATATAGAAGTACTGCGTGCCCTGAAGGAAGCAGGGATGGATAGTTTGCCTGGCGCCGGAGCAGAGATTCTGAATGACCGTGTTCGCCGCCTGATATCTAAAGGTAAATGCGGGGCACAGGAATGGCTCGATGTGATGCGTGCTGCACATAAACTGAATATAGCCACTTCCGGGACTATGATGTTTGGTCATGTGGAAACGGTGCAGGAACGCTTTGAACACCTGGTGGATATACGGCAGGTACAAAGCGAAAAACCGGAAGGGCATTATGGATTTACCGCTTTTATTCCCTGGACTTTCCAGGATTCAGATACCTTATTGGCCCGTATCCGGGGTATACACAACCTGACTACCGCAGAAGAGTATATCCGTATGATAGCCATGAGCCGTATTATGTTGCCTAATATTAAAAATATCCAGGCATCCTGGCTCACAGTAGGGAAACAGGTAGCACAAATCTGTTTACATGCCGGTGCAAATGACTTTGGTTCTATTATGATCGAAGAAAATGTAGTAAGTGCAGCGGGTGCTCCTCACCGCTTTACCTACCGCTCTATCCAGGAAGCGATTAAAGAAGCTGGTTTTGAACCGCAATTGCGTACACAACTGTACCAGTTCCGCGATATCCCGGCACAGATCCAGGAGCAGGTGATAAATTATTAAGCTATTAGCTATTGGCAATTAGCTTTTAGCTGCCAGCATTATTTGCTAGAAGCGGGTGTTAAAAGCGGAAATTATTGTAATTATTGACAAATATTTTACCACAAGTACAGAACAAATACTGTGCTTGTGGTTTTTTTATGCTAACAGCTAACAGCTAACAGCTAACAGCTAACAGCTAACAGCTAACAGCTAACAGCTAACAGCTTCTTTCACACTTCCTTAACACCTCCCACAAATAAATGTTAATTCCTGGCTTACCCTGTTACTATAGACCTCTTTACACGTCTAACAGGAACAAACCAAATAATTAAAGGAGGAATTGATATGAAAAAGTTGGGTTTATTTATTGCAGGACTTATGGTGCTGGCATTGGGCGCCTGCACCAGCACAAAAGTCACCTCATCCTGGAAGGCTGGCAATACACAGATACAGCGTGATCAGAAAATTATAGTAATGGCATTGGTACCAGAAAAGGAACGTACCCTCCGGGCCCAGATGGAAGGGTATACTGTAGAGGAATTGCAAAAGAAAGGATATAATGCAGTATCATCATTGAAAGAATATGGCCCTCAGGCATTTGAGAAAATGAAGGAAAAGCAGGTGCTGGACAAGCTGCGTGAGAGTGATGCCAATCAGGTAATGACGATTACATTAACGGATAAAGGAAAGGAAAAAAGTTATGTACCCGGCAACATGGGCTATTATCCCCCATTTGGTTACTATCGCTTCAGCCCTTATTATTCCATGTGGAATGCAAGGATGTATTCTCCCGGATACTATACTATCAATACCCGTTATTCCTGGGAAAGTAATTTGTATGATCTGAAAGGAGAACAATTATTATACTCTGTACAAACGGAATCTTTTGATCCCCCCACTACAGAAAGAATGGCAGTATTATTCGCACAGCAGATTGTAAAGGATATGAATAAACAACAGTTGTTATCAAAGAAGTAATCGCAAGCATTTAGGTTGTGTATAAGCATAAATACCGGCGGGCAGGCGAAAGGCCTGCCCGTTTTTGTTTGGGCAGCAGTGTTTCACTCTCCGGATAGCTGAACGAAAATGAATAATAACGCCCTTTTGTTTTTCCCTGAAAACACAGTATGTTTATTTCTCTTTAATATTAAGAACACCGCCATTTATTGCTTATGCTGGAAATACCTGTAAATGATGCTATACAATTAAGGCAGTTGCAACCACAGGATGCAGCATTTGTATTTAAACAGATTGAGGCTTCCCGCAAAAGCCTCCGCAAGTATTTACCCTGGGTGGATTATAATACTACGGAGGAGCATTCCATGCGTTTCATACAGCTGATGGTACGTAAAGCCGATGAGCAAGAGGCCATTGCGCTGGGTATGTGGTATGAGCAACAGTTTTGCGGTGTAATAGACCTCCATGCATGGGATCATATACTACAGAAGGCAGAAATCGGTTATTGGGTGGGCGAATCATTTCAGCGCAAAGGCATTGTTACCGCCTGTTGTAAAGCCCTGGTATCTTTTGCTTTCAAGAAGCTGCGGTTGAATAAAATAGAGATCCGCTTTGTATTGCAAAATGAGCGCAGTGCACAGATCCCTATTAAGCTCGGCTTTGCAAAAGAGGGTATTTTGCGTCACAATGCGAAGCTACACGGGCAGTTTGTAGATATGGTGATCATGGGGGTGTTACGGGAGGACTGGAAATATTAAACGGGCGAAGCCGCGTACCTGTAGTAAAAGGTCTGGGAGGCAGCCTGTAAAACAAAAAAGTGCACGTTTAAGTACACTTTTTGTTTGGAAATAGTTCCGGATATAAGCTTTATCTATTTATACATCACAGATCTGAACGCATTGTTTCAGAGATGCCAGTTTGTCGGCATGTTTTGGAATAAACTCCTGGGCTACAAAGCCTTTAAATCCCGTTTCGTAAATAGCTTTCATAATGGCTGGATAGTATAGCTCCTGCGATTCATCTATTTCATTTCGTCCTGGTACCCCACCGGTGTGGTAGTGTGCAAAGTATTGGTGATAATCGCGGATGGTATGGATGACATCTCCATCCATGATCTGCATATGGTAAATATCATACAGCAGCTTAAAGTTTTCGGAACCTACCGCTTTACAGAGATCTACCCCCCAGGCAGTATGATCGCATTGATAATCATGGTGGTCTACTTTACTGTTAAGAAGTTCCATCACCAGGGTTACCTTCTTTTTCTCTGCATAAGGCATCAGCCTTTTGAGCCCTTTTGCACAGTTTTCCAGCCCTTCCTGGTCGGAAAGTCCATTCCGGTTGCCTGAAAAGCAGATGAGGTTAGTAAAGCCTGCTTTAGCGGTTTCGTCGATATAGTATTTAAAATACTCTTCCAGCTTATCGTGGTGTTCTACCCGGTTAAATCCCTTGGAGATACCCCACTCAGGGCCATTGCTGGCTACCATGGCACAGGTAAGGCCATATTTCTTTAAAGTGGCAAATCCATCCGGCGCAATAAGGTCAATAGATTGAATACCAATCTGTTTGGAGGCTTTGCACAAATCAGCCAGCGAAATTCCGCCGTAGCACCAGGCACAAACGGAGTGGTTGATTTTCCCTTTCAGCTGATCGTCTACACTGTTTTCATGGGCAGCTACCCTGCTGGAAAGACCGGATAAGGCGGTGGAAGCAAGGGCCACAGAGGCTACTTTTTTTATCATGTCGCGGCGTGAATTTTTGTCTGGCATTTTGCGTGGAATGTTTAGATTGGCTGAATTTAATCGAAATAACCAGGTTTTGCAAGGGGTAAAAACTTTTGGTAAGCTATTTGAGTATATATAGTAAAACAGGGTTAATATGGAAAAATCATTTACTCCCAGTTTATGGATCTGTATTTTGTTGGACCTGATAGGTTGTGCCAGCTACGCTTTGCCGATGATGGGTGAAGTGACTGATGTGCTTTGGGCGCCCATTTCTGCTTTTATCTTTTACCGGATGTTTGGTGGTACACTTGGTACCTTTGGGGGGATTTTTAATTTTATGGAAGAGTTGTTTCCCGGTACGGATATTATACCCACGTTTACCATTGCATGGGTATTAAAAAAGGTTTGGTTTGGAAGAAGCCAAATGTCATTTAAATAATGAGCCGGAGCCGATCCATCTGACCGGCAAAAAAAAGAGAACAGTTTAAAACTATTCTCTTATATCAGTAAAAAAGATGTGCCGGAGCTGTTAAAATCTACCCATCCGGTTCATACGTATGTTCCCGCCTGGACCCCCACCCGGAATACGCATTCTTTGTCCTTTGTTTTCTCCTTTTGTATTTCCGCCAAACTTGTTGAGGAAGTAAGTGAAGCTCACCATAAAGTAGCGTGATAATACTTTGTTCTGCACGTCTTCAATATAGTTTTCTGCTACATTGCGGCTGATACTTACATTCTGGTTCAAGAGGTCAAACGCCTGTATTTTTACCAGTCCTTGTTTTTGCTTAAAGACAGTTTTAGATACAAATGCATTCAGCATGGTAACATTCTGGTTAAATCCGTCTGTGCGTCCGGTATTGAGTGTGTAGTTGATGTCACTTCCGATAATGAATCCCAATGGTAGATTGAGATTGAAGTCGAACGCAAACGTATAATCAAAGTAGTTAGTATTATTATTCTTTTGTACGGAGTAGCGTGCGCCGTTGTAGTTGGCACTGGCATTGGTAGCAATGTCAAACAGTTCCTTGTGCATATAGTTAAAGCCTACACCCTGTGTGAGGGTAAAGTTTTTAATAATGTTTTGCACGCTATTGGTAATGCTGAGGTCGCGGTTAAAACTAAATGAGGTGTTAGTGTTGATAGACGTATTTTGCTTCTTTAAAGGAAAACTGTTTACCACAAAAGTGTTCAGGTTATACGACCCATTTATATTTACCGGGCGGCTGGTTTGTTTTCCTTTGGTGTCGAAAGTGGTTTCGTTCACAATTTTATTTGCCGTAAAACCTCCATTGAAAGAGGAGAAGAAGCCGCGCATGGTTTCTACATTAAATACATTGTAGCTAATGTTGAAGTTGTTGTTGAACTGCGGTTTCAGATTGGGGTTACCCAGCTGGATATACAGCGGATTACTGTTGTCTGGTACCGGTTGTAATTGCTGTACAGTAGGTTGTTGTGTGCTACCGTTGTAATACATGCGCAGGCGTTTGTTTTTTGCAAACGTGTAGTTGAAATGAGCCGACGGGAAGAAGTTCATTGTACGCTGTGTAAGCAGGCTGTCTTTAGTGATGTTTAAATTTTCCAGGTGGCTGAACTGTATATTTAATCCTACTGCATAATCATACTTTAATTTCTGTGTGCGGATACTAACCCCGGCCTGTTGTGATTGAAATGTATTTTCAAAAGCATTACTGAGGCTGTCATTCAGTTTGTCGTATTCATTTTTTGCGTTGTTATAATCATACGTCAGCTTTTCAGAGGAATTAAAGTTGCGGTTATATCCGTAGGTTAATTCCAGGTACCGGTCGGTAAAGATAGGTTCCGTATAAGTAACCCTGACGCCCAGGTTACGGCTTATGCTGTTAACATCACTGCGTTGGTCCAGGCTATCGATATAATGGGTACCATCCGGATTAACAAACTCATTACGTGACTTATTAAAGTTTTCCCGGTCACTGTTGTTAAAGCCAAAGTTAATATTCGTGCTTAGTGTACGCCCTTTTTTATTGAACCGTTTTCTGTACAAGGCATTGGTAGAGAAGTTAGGGTTAGTAGCATTGCTGCTGTTAACTGTATTACCACTGTTGATCATCTCCTGTTTGGTATTCAGCGATGTGTACTCGTTGGATTGAAAGTTTTGCCCTTTAGAATAGCCAAAGTTAGGAGTGATGATCACTGAGTTCATAGAGTCAATGGTATACTCTACCCGTACATTGGCGCGGTGATTAATATTGTTGGTAAGAGAGCTGGAGTTTTCGTTGTAATAATACGTTGTATCGGGCAGCAGGTACTGTTTGGCACTGATCCTTTCTGATTCCGTTTGTGTGTTATTGTAGAAGTAGCTGCCATTTACTTTCAGTTTACTGTTAAAGTCCTGGCTGAAGTTAAGGCCGGTGTTCCAGTTGCGGGTGATACCACTTCCTCCGCCACCAGCCATGCCGCCACCGCCGCCACCTCCTCCTCTGCCGCCGCGTCCTCCGCCACCACCACGGCCACCACCGCTGCCAAAGTTAAAAGCATCCTGGAAGGTGAAGCCCATATTGTTCACGTTATTACCTCCCCCTAGAATGGCGATCTGCTGGTTGTCGCGGAAACGGTTCAGACTGGCACTTACACCAAAGCGGTCGTCACTGCCATAGCCTGCTGTAGCACGTCCGAAGTAGCCTTTCTTCTTATCCTTTTTGATGGTGATATTGATTGTTTTTTCTGTCTGACCATCATCAATGCGGGTAAATTCTGCCTGATCGGTTTTTTTATCAATGAGTTGAATCTTATCGATAATATCTGCCGGTAAGTTTTTGGTAGCCAGTTTGGGGTCATCACCGAAGAAGGGTTTCCCATCTACCAGTACTCTTTTTACGGTTTCCCCCTGAGCGGTGATTTTACCATCTTTATCTACCTGTACACCCGGTAACTTTTTGAGAAGGTCTTCCACTACTGCATTTTCCCGGGTTTTAAAGGAGCCGGCATTAAATTCCAGGGTATCTTTTTTTACTACGATTGGAGGTACTTCCCGGATAATTTCCACCACATTCAGGTCTACCCCTTTTCTGGGGAGGGCCAGTGTATCCAGATTTACCTGTTTGCTGGTGGGGGTTATGGAGATAGATTTAGTGTATGGTTCAAACCCCATAAAGGAGATGAACAGCCGGTAGTTGCCATCCTGTATACCGGATATTTCAAACACGCCTTTCGTACTGGTGAGTGCGGTAGCTGCAACAGAAGAGTCTTTAGCGTGTAGCAAAGCGATAGTGGCCGCAGGAAGTGCTTCCTGTGAAGTTTTGTCTGTGAGAATACCTTTTATCGTTCCTGATTGTTTGGCTTGCGACCAGGCAGTTGACATGCCTATGATCATGGCACAAAACAGGAGAATTGTCCATTTCTTCATCTAGAGGGATTATACCGGTGCTGTAAGTTAAGAAGGTTATTGCAATTGGTCTTGCCGTTTACGTAATTTATCCATGTTTTGGCGGCGTATTTCACGCATTTCATCCTGACTTACTTTAATTGCCTGCGAAGGTAATGCAGTTATGCTATCGGCCACCGGTTTCAGGCTGACAGATTTGGCATTAAAGGCACGTTTACTGCTTTCCGCTGCCAATACTACACCAGTGCTATCTGGCAGCAGTCCGTTCAGCGGCGAAAAGGAAAAAGGCATTCCGGTGGTATACCATACGGTGTAAGTTTCATCCTTGAGCTTTACGGTAGCTTTCTTACAGGTATAACCGGCTATCTTTTTTGTTTTATCTGATAGTGTGGCATCTGTTGGGATGATATAAGCTTCTTCTGTGTACCATGCTTTCTGTTCATCTTCCGGCGAACCCATCACATGCAGGTATTGCTTGTGGGCCAGGTCAATGTAGGTAGCATTGTTGCCCATACGGCGGCGGGGTGTTGCCTCATTATTGCCCCCACTATTGTTATTTCCGCGCATACGGCCGCCAGGACGGGTAGTTTCCAGTTTTCCCATTGTGTTGTTAAATGTGAATGTCTGGTTGAAGGTGATCACATCCGGCATTTCGCCGCCATCACCACCAGTATTGCCCCCGGAGAAGGCACGCATACGCGCTGCATCTACTCTGGCGGTTACTTCATATTCGATGATACCCGTAGTATTGGCTTGTGCCCAGGTAGTTTGTGAAAGCGGGGTTATCAGTAATGTAGAAAGTACTATCTTGAAAAAGCGTTCCATAACAGTTGATTTATAGAACAAAAGTCTCCATTCGCCTGCTATCAATAGGTTAATTAACTTTATTTATTGTTAATTACTGTTAATGCCTATCAAGGAGGTGGCTGTTTCCCGGTAAACCGTTAAGGTTTCTTATTTACTGTTAATTACTGTTAAGAAGTTGGGGTGCCAATAGCGGAAACCAATAGTTTTGTAAGGATCATCTATATTTTGCATGCGGCAGCGTATTAGGAACATTCTTATCTTGATGTGTATTTGTATCCTGGGAATATTTCTTTTCCAGGGATACTGGTTATATAATTCCTATCGTATCCGTCTGGACCAGTTTAATAAAGAGATCAATGATGCTTTGCGGACAGCGGTATTCAACAAACAGTTTTCTGATGTGCGCCGCTATATCCGTTATTATGGAAAGGATAAGGATTCGCTGAATGTACCCATGAAGGGATTGGCGATACAGCTGGAAGAAATAGGGGTACCCCGTAGCAAGCGGGCGGAAACGCGTTTCAGAGGGCCTGGTGATACTGGCAAGAACGGATGGCCTCCTGCTCCCCCTGCATCCTATAATGGTGATTCCTCTTCCCGTATTTACGCAGATACATTAGCCCGGCAGATTTCAGAATTGCTTATTCTGAATAATCTGGCCAATGATAGTGTAAACCTCAAGAAACTGGACTCTGTATTTGTGACGGAGCTGCATAACCGCCAGATCATTACCCCATTTGAACTGGATACTTTTCATATCAGCTTTACCGGGTTTTCCAGGGATGGATTTCGCGATAGTCTTCGCAGAAGAGGGCCGCTGCAAACTGCTAAGATCCCGTTTAATCCGGTGAATAATCTGTTTGTGCAGGCATCTTTTGAATCCCCATTGCAATACATTCTGCAAAAAATGATCGGGACACTGCTGAGCTCACTGGCTTTGCTGGTGCTTACCACGCTTTGTTTTGTGTATATGCTGCGTACAATTCTGAAACAGAAAAAGCTGTCGGAGGTAAAGAATGATTTTATCAATAACATGACGCATGAGCTGAAAACACCTATTGCTACTGTATATGCAGCAGTAGAAGCTATGCAGAACTTTAATGCCCTGAATGATCACCGCAAAACCCAGAACTATCTGGATATCTCCAAGCAGGAGTTACAACGCCTGTCCGACCTGGTAGAAAAGGTATTACATATTGCTGCGGAAGAAAAAGAAGACATAGAGCTGTTTAAAGAAGATACGGATCTGCATGAGGTGATTGATAATATCCTGTCTAATCATCAGCTGAAGGCCGGTAAGCCTATACAGTTGCGGTATGACAACCTACTGGGGGATACCACCGTGCTGGTAGACAAAACACATATTGCCAATGCGATCAATAACCTGATTGATAATGCGATCAAATATTCGGGCAATGACGCGCAGGTGCATATTCAGTGTATGAAGGAAAAGAATGAGCTGGTGATCAGGGTAAAGGATAATGGGATAGGGATTCCGCGGCTATATCAGGAAAATATCTTTGATAAATTTTTCCGGGTTCCTACCGGCAACCTGCATAATGTAAAAGGTTTTGGTTTAGGCTTGAGTTATGTGAAAAAGATCGTAGATATGCATGGCGGAACGGTGAAGGTGGTCAGTGAACCGGATAAAGGCACTGAATTTATTATACGTATACCTGTTTAGGGGTAATTTGAAATAAGCACTATGGCAAAAGTACTGTTGATAGAAGATGAATGGCAACTCGGGCAGATTGTTAAGGACAGCCTGGAGATGAGGGGGTTTGATATGTTATATGCAGCAGATGGACGGGAAGGTTTGCAGATGTTCCAGCAACATAAGCCTGATGTGGTGGTCCTGGACATTATGATGCCTAATATGGATGGCTTTATGGTGACGGCTGAGATACGCAAGACGGACAAATATACGCCTATCATTTTCCTGACAGCCAAATCGCAGACAGTGGATGTGGTAAAAGGTTTTGAGCTGGGAGGCAATGATTATCTGAAGAAGCCCTTTAGTATGGATGAGCTGATTGTCCGTATCAAGGCGTTGCTGAAGCGGTTTGATGAGCAGCCTGTTCCACAGGAAGCAGATGAAGGCAGTGTTATTATAGGGCAATATGCCTTTAACTATGCTAAGCAAACCCTTACCAGGAACCATAATACGGAGTTCATGTCGCACAGGGAGGCTGAGATATTAAGACGTTTATATGAGCATAAGAATGAGGTGATGGAGCGTAAAAAAGTATTGCTGGACCTTTGGGGAGATGATAATTTTTTTAATGCCCGTAGTATGGATGTGTTTATTACCAAATTGCGCCGTTATCTGAAAGATGATTCCCGTGTACAGATTGTAAATATCCGGGGAGTAGGGTATAAACTGATCTTCTGACAGCGGTTAATGTTCCAGGTTATTATCTGTTTCAAAAGTAATGCTCACTTTGGTGCCCATAGGTTCGTTGATTTCATTCGCGATATCTGACACCTGTATCTGGAACTGTGTATTAAAGAGTGATTTATACAGCTCTATTCTTTCCTGGCAAAGCGCCATTCCCTTCGATTGATGTTCACTTGATTTAAGTCCCCTGCTGCTGATGCGGGAAGCCTGGAGGCGGCCTACCCCGTTGTCTGTGATCTCGCATAGCAGGATATTGGGGCTTACCTGTTGCCAGCAGATGCGCAGGTGGCGGTCGTGTGTTTTGTTCATTAATCCGTGCCAGATAGCATTTTCCAGGAAGGGTTGTATGAGCATGCCCGGAACAAAACAATTAGCCGGATTGATCTGTGGGTCTACTTCAAAAGTATATTCAAAAGCATGATCGGTACGGAGGGATTCTATTTTCAGGTAGTATTGGAGCAGATCTATTTCTTCTTGCAGGGAGATAAAGTTTTTTTCGGCATGTACCAATACCATTCGCAGGAGCCGTGCAAAATGTATTACATAGTCTTGTGCCTTTTGTGTTTCACCGGTGGTGATAGAGTTATAGATCCCGTTGAGGCAGTTAAACAGGAAGTGCGGGTTCATCTGTGATTTAAGCGTTACCAGCCGGAATTCTGCCAGTTGTTGCTGGAGGAGTCTTACCTCTTCTGTTTTTTGCCTGGACCTTTCTTCTGCCTGTGTTTGGGCAATTTTAGCAGCACAGATACCTGCAATCTTCTCCAGGATCTGGAGATGGCCGTTGTTGTAAAAGTTTTTATGGTGGTGTTCTGAATCTATAATACCTACTACTTTCCCATTACAGAAAATAGGGACTGTGATTTCAGAATAGCGGCGTTCATCGTCAAGGATATAACGATCATCACTACTGGTGTCGGCGATAATTTCGGGTTGTCCGGTAAGCGCTACGGTACCGGTGATACCTTGTCCTACCGGTATTTCAATGGGATGTTGTATTTCAAAGCGCACCGGATTTTTAGGGCCATAGGCAGCTTTTTGCATGAGTACCTGTCTTTTTTCATCCAGGAGGTAAATCACACAGTCTTCAAAGTGCAGACGGGAAATGCAGTTCTTTGCCACATCCCAGAGGATGTCGTCCACTGTATTTTTCCCGAACAATGAGGTCGCAAAGTAGGTAATGGTAGCTTCGGACAGATACTTTTGCCTATACTGGGTAAAGCGCCGGTACAGGATCATTGTCACTGCCATCAGGAAAACGATTACTCCAATGCATAGGGGGATGCTCATAGTGCTTCTTCAGTAGTGAAAATATAGTACATTTTCATTACAACACGAAATCGGGGGTACCACTTGTACTGGGAGGGTGCCCAGGATATTAACACCAGGGGTATCACTTCTTTCTCCGGAAGTACCACCTGTACCAGGAGGGGTACCTGGGGCGGAACACAAATATTTACACTTTACATTATCTTTGTTGTGTATGGAACAGATTGTACAGCAAATAGAGGCTTATAAACAGGAAATAGCAGCCTTTGCACCAGCCACCGCCGCAGATCTTGAGCAATACAGGATTAAATTCCTGGGCACCAAGGGGATTGTTAAGGCGTTATTGAGTGAAATGAAGCAGGTGCCTAACGACCGTAAGAAGGAGTTTGGGCAGTTATTAAATGCCTTTAAGGTATTGGCAGAAGAAAAATACACGCAGTTTGAGGCATTGAAAGATGGAGAGCATGCAGCTGCGGGAGATACTGACTTCACTTTGCCGGCGGCCCCTCACCGGTTAGGTACCCGTCATCCTATCAGTATTGTACGTAATAAGATCATAGGCATCTTTGAGCGCCTGGGCTTTACGATTGCAGAAGGTCCGGAAATAGAAGACGACTGGCATAACTTTACTGCACTGAATTTGCCGGAAAACCACCCTGCACGTGATATGCAGGACACCTTTTTTATCAGCAAAAACCCTGACTGGCTGTTGCGTACACAAACCTCTTCTGCCCAGGTAAGGGTGATGGAGGAAGGTAAGCTGCCCATCCGTGTGATCAGCCCGGGAAGGGTATACCGTAATGAAACTATCTCTGCGCGTGCGCATTGTTTCTTCCACCAGGTGGAAGGGTTATACATTGACGAAAATGTTTCTTTCGCCGACCTCAAACAAACGCTTTACCATTTTGTAAAAGAAATGTTTGGCGAAAATGTGGGTGTACGTTTCCGTCCCTCCTACTTTCCTTTTACAGAGCCCAGTGCGGAAATGGATATTTCCTGCTTTATCTGTGGCGGTAAAGGCTGTGCAGTGTGTAAGCATACCGGCTGGGTAGAAATATTAGGTTGTGGTATGGTACATCCCAAAGTACTGGCCAACTGTGGCATTGATCCTGAGAAATATACCGGATTTGCATTTGGTATGGGCATTGAACGTATTACCATGCTTAAATACCAGATCAAGGACCTCCGCCTGTTTTCTGAAAATGATACAAGATTCCTGGAGCAGTTTCAAGAGAGCTATTAGCTAACAGCTATTAGCTATTAGCAGTTAGCTTTTAGCTTAATGCAGCGGATTAAAGGAGCTGTTAGCAATTAGCTTAATGCAGTGGGTGGAAGTAACAGCACAGCTATTAGCTGTTGGCTTAATGCCGCGAGTGAAACATGTAAGCTGGTTAATGGTAAAGGGAAAGTACTGCAGGATTAAAAGCAAAAAAACTACGGACTACTATTTTTACGAACTACTATTTAAAGCTAACAGCTAAAGGCTAATAGCTAAAAGCTAGAAAAACATGCTTACACCAGAACAGATCCAAACCATTGCGGTATGCGGGGCTGGCACTATGGGTGCCGGCATTGCGCAGGTAGCTGCCATAAGTGGTTATTATACCATATTGTTTGATATTCAGCTGCCGGTACTTGAAAAGGCCAGGGAGCAGATCATCAGGAGTCTGGATGGTGGAGTGGACAGAGGGAAAATCACCGCCGCGGAGCGGGAAAGTGCCCTGAAAAGGATCCGTTTTACACAAGACCCTTATGATTGCATCGCAGAAGTGATCATAGAGGCCATTGTAGAGAAAACGGAGGCCAAAATAGCCCTCTTTAACCAGTTGTCCGAGATAAACCACAGCGACACTGTTTTTGCCTCTAATACGTCTTCTTTATCCATTTCGGCCATTGCTGCCGGGGTGGTTGTAAATCCTGCCCGCATTGTGGGAATGCACTTCTTTAATCCTGCCTGGCTGATGAAGCTGGTAGAGGTGGTAAGTGGTGTACAGACATCCGCTGCAGTAACCAACCTGGTGTATGATCTGGCTGTTAAAATGGGTAAAACACCGGTGCGTGTAAAAGATGCCCCTGGGTTTATTGTAAACAGGGTAGCACGCCATTATTACCTGGAAGCAATGCATATTGCTGCTGAAGAGCTGGCCAGCTTCCGGACAATCGACCGGTTGATGGAAAACGCAGGTTTCCGCATGGGGCCTTTTGAATTAATGGATCTGATAGGAAACGATATTAATCTTGCCGTAACGCAATCCTTATATACCGCTTTTGCAGCAGCCCCCCGGTTTAAACCTCACGTACTGCAGGAGCAAAGAGTAGCGGCAGGACAGCTGGGCCGGAAAACTGGCAAAGGGTTTTATGATTACCAATAAATATCCTGCTGTTGGGGAGTGCTGCTATCCCATATTCCTACAGTCCGGGTATAGGGGTAATTCGTAATGGATAATTCGTAAATAGTGCCGGATTTGCCTATTTTTGGCCTTCTTCAATAAACGAACATTTTTTTCATGATTTTAGTAACCGGCGGAACGGGCTTTTTAGGTAGTCATTTATTACGTGCATTAGTGAGTAGTGGCAAGCCGGTGCGTGCATTATTCCGTAAAAACATTCCGGTACAGTTACAGGATATCCAGGATAAAATTACCTGGGTACAGGGGGATATTCTGGATGTATACAGCCTGGCAGATGCATTGGAAGATGTAACACATGTATATCATTGTGCAGCGGTGGTGGCTTTTGAGCCAGGCAGTCATGAACGTATGATGAAGATCAATTCGGAAGGTACGGCCAATGTGGTGAATATGTCGTTGGAAGCGGGGGTAAAGAAGCTGGTACATGTAAGTTCTGTTGCAGCCCTTGGCCGGGCAAAAGATGGGCGTGCGATTGATGAGTTCGGAGAATGGCAGGACAGCCCGAATAATTCCAGATATGCGATCAGTAAATACCTGGGCGAGATGGAAGTATGGCGGGGTATAGCAGAAGGATTAGATGCTGTGATTGTAAACCCGTCTATTATCCTGGGTACTGGTTTCTGGGAAGATGGTTCGGGTATGCTGCTCAAGAATGCCTGGAAAGAATTTCCCTATTATACAGAAGGCATCAACGGGTATGTAGATGTAGCAGACGTTGTTGCAGCGATGATCGCATTGATGGACAGCCCTGTTACAGAGCAGCGGTTTATTCTCTCTGCAGATAACTGGAGTTACCGCCAACTGTTTACTGCTATGGCCAAAGGTCTGGGCAAAAAACCACCTCATATCGCAGTGAAGCCCTGGATGGCAGCCATTGTATGGCGGCTGGAAAAGCTCAAAGGGTTCTTTACAGGAAAACATCCATTGGTAACAAAAGAAACAGCCCGTACAGCACAGCTGAAAGTATATTATAACAATCAGCGTATACTGGAAACACTACCTCATTTCCGTTTCCGTCCCCTGGAACAAACGATTGATCATATCTGCAAAGTTTTCCTGGAGGCAAAATCATCTGAACAATAACGCTCCGATTGCAGCCGCCAGGATCTTTTCTATTTCCGCATCTATATGTTTACTCACCCACAGCTGTGGTTTGCTGCCTGGAATCACAGCAGCTACCGGTTGTCCGCGGTACTGAAATTCATAACAGATCTTCTCATAAGAATTGGTTTTCCCAAACCGGTTATGTGCCGTAATACGGATATCAATGTCCGGAGAACGGAGGATGCCGGCAGTTTTATTATTGTTCAGGTCCAGATAAGTGGAGTTTTTCAGAATAAGTTCCCAGCGTTGTAAAGGATTGTTTTTGGTGCCATTGATCAGGGCATAAAACAAAGGAGCACTGTTGGCTTCGCCGGCTAAATAAGATGGTAATGGCCGGTTGGTAAAAGCAGCACGCTGGGTATTCAGGATTTGTACCAGCAGGTTTTCTTCTTTCCCGCTTACGGTAAAATTATAAGGTTGTTGGGGAGCTTTGATAAAGTTGACCGCCATGGCATCTGCTATCCCATTCTTGCGGGAAGAGGTGGTATAAGGACCGTAGGCAAATGTTTTGGCAGAGAACCAGCCATCATTGATTTTTACGGGCCATTCCTGGGGAGCGGTATACAGTTCATCAGCAGAAGTGATGCGCTTGCCGGTATTGCAGGCGATGATCAGCAGGCAGGAAAGAACAGTCAATGTACGTATCATAATATCAACACAAAGGTAAATGATGAGTAGCCGGATGAATGAAGCAGCAGCGGTTACAGGTGTATGATGTGGATGAACGGGTCAACAGTAAACAGCTGTAACCGCTGCTGCGGTATGTCTTTACAGATCTTTCAGTTTGTTCCACATTTCAGGAATGCGCTTTACCCAGGCCAGTTCTTTTTTCTTGGCCATTGCATTCTCTGCCGGGGTGCCAAAGTACACCTTACCTCCTTCCAGGGATGCAGGTACACCACTTTGTGCCAGGACCACTGCATTTTTACCGATCACCAGGTCTTTGGACACACCTACCTGTCCCCACAGGATTACTTTATCTTCTATGCGGGCTTTACCAGCCACCCCTACCTGGGCGGCAAATAAACAGTTGTTACCGATAATGGTACCATGACCAATATGAATCATGTTGTCAAACTTGGTGCCTCTGCCTATAATAGTATCTCCACTCACCCCTTTGTCGATGGTACAGCCGGCACCAATTTCCACATCATCTTCAATGACTACCCGGCCACAGCTTTCCAGCTTATCATAAATGGCTTCGCGCTCTGCCCTTTTCTTAAAATAAAAAGCATCCGCACCGATGACCGTACCTGCATGAATGATCACATTATCTCCGATAATGCAATGGTCGTAAATAGTTACATTAGGATGGATCAGGCAGTTGTTTCCGATACGCACATGATTACCAATGAATACGTTAGGTTGTATAATCGTCCCTTCCCCTATTACTGCACTATCACTGATTGCTTTAGTAGCAGGTTCAAACGGGCGGAAGCGTTTTACCAGTTTTACATAAGCACTGAAAGGGTCATTAATGACCAGCAGCGCCTTACCTTCCGGGCAGGGTACTTCTTTGTTAATAATAATGATAGTAGCCGCTGAGGTAAGACAGGCATTATAGTATTTTTCAAAGTCCACGAAGGAGATATCCCCCTCCTGCACCTTATGTATTTCATTGATACCGGTAGCCTGCAATTCTTTATTGCCTACCAGTTCAGCACCGATGAATGCTGCTATTTCCGTTACCGCAATTGGTGCGTCCAACTTCATATAATCCGTATTATGAGGTGATGTTTAAGTGCGACAAAGTTAGGAGAGATTTAGGTATGCCGCTCATGCTTTCTATAATTTTATCAGCGTGTAAAAAAGCACCGTTTAACTGCAGACCGTTTCTTTTAACCTTGTTTTTTTAGTTTCGGACAATAAAAGGTTGATTTGTTTAACTGTTGTTATCCACAATTATTTTACTTGTGTGAATAAATTTTTTTGTAAAATTTTTCTTTTGTCATAAAATTCTTTTTAATATTGTGTAGGGAATATTATTTCCCTGTACTTACTAACCCATTCACATAACAAGAAAGTCTGATTGTTCCAACGGTCAGACTTTTTTTATGTCCGCTACAACCCTTTATCCACGCATGTTACAGCCGACGCCTTGTTTTCAATTACAAAAACGATTGCTTACAGTTACTGAGAGAAGTACTGCTTTTTACGGTTTTTGAAAAAGGGCGTTTCTGTTCATTTTTTTCATTTCAGGCCTTTTTATCCCCCCTTTTATAAAAAAAAGTTTCCTGTTTTTTCACTTAAAACCTGTTTGATGATCCTAAAGGGATAAAAAGAGGCCAATAAGTACGCAAAGGGTGGTTCATGTGCCAGCTTAACGATGTTTATTCCGGTGCATTATCCTTTATGATACAGTAGCTGAAAGGTTGATGAATAAAAGGTTGTACAGGATTACAGTGATCGTTTGTCTATTGTTTCCGTTTGAAAGATACAGACAGGCTGTTCTTTTAATAAAGTGTTGTCATTAAACACAATAGCAATAAAAAAAGGCTATTCCGATGTTCCGGAACAGCCCTTTCCAAGTAGTAGTAACCTTACAGCCGGGAAGTTATATCGCCTTGCTGAATATTTGTGTCTGAGGGAGTTGTTTCCACAAGCGGGCATCAAAAGCCATACATATATTGCGGATAAAAGGCTTCCCCTGTGGCGTAACAGTTATCTTCTTCGGCAATACATTTACCAGTCCGTCTTTTTCCAGTTCCTGCAGCCGTTCCAATCCTTCCATGATGGCATCACATTGGGTATCTTCCCTGTTCCAGGAGGTTTCAAACTTACACATGAGCGCATGGATGTGTTTACGGATCAGCAGGTCTTCCCGGCTAAGGAGATGACCGCGTACTATGGGAAACGTTCCGCTGTTTACCAGGCGTTGGTAAGCGGTAATGTTCTTTTCATTCTGCGCATACGCATACCAGTTGTCGCCGATAGCAGAAGCACCTAACCCTACCAGCAGGGAAGTATGGGTAACGGTGTAACCCATAAAGTTGCGGTGGAGTTTTCCTGCTTCATAAGCCGTCATTAATTCATCGCCGGGCAGGGCAAAATGGTCCATCCCTATTTCGGTGTACCCATGACTGGCAAACAGTGTTTTGCCCAGTTCGTATAAAGCGCGTTTCTCTTCATCTTTGGGCAGGTCAGCTTCTGAATACCGGCGTTGCCCCACTCCTTTTACCCAGGGCACATGTGCGTAGCTGTAAAAAGAGATCCTGTCGGGGCGGAGAAGCATTACCTGATCAATGGTTGTTTTTACGCTGGCATCCGTTTGCAGTGGTAAGCCGTATATAAGATCAAAGTTGATAGAAGTGTAGCCAATAGCACGCGCCTGATTTACGACCCTTGCTACTGTTTCAAAGGGCTGTATCCGGTTAATGATATCCTGTACTTTGGGATCAAAATCCTGGATGCCCAGGCTCATGCGCCGGAATCCCAGGTTGTACAGTGTTTGCATCTGCGCTTCGGTGGTATTGTTGGGATGCCCTTCAAAACTGAGGGAAGCATCCGGCAGCAATATGGCATCCTTGCACAGGCCATTTAACAATGCTTGCAGGTTGGTTGCACTGAAGAAGGTAGGGGTACCACCACCCAGGTGTATTTCCCGGATACGGGGTTTTTGCTCAAACACTTGCAGGTATAACCGCCATTCATTTAATACTGCCTGAATGTAGGGTTCTTCCACACTATGATTGATGGTAATGTATTTATTGCAGCCACAGTAAGTGCAGAGTTTTTCACAAAAGGGCAGGTGGATATAAATACTGATACCATCCTGATCATTAGATTCCTGAAATGAAGTTTTCAGCAATGATTTCCAGCTGTCCAGGTTAAAGTTGTTTTCATCCCAGTAAGGAACGGTAGGGTAACTGGTATACCGGGGCGCAGCGACATTATATTTCTGAATCAGGTTCATGTTGTTAAAGTTTAAGGGTGACAACAATGTTCCACTACTTTTTCGCTGTGGGAAGACATTGCCGGGCTAATGTATGGGATCCCCAGGTTCAGCCCACGCATGATGAGCAGTGCACCCATGATACCGATTACATAGGGAATCATACGGCGCATTTTATTACGAACGCTCATGCTGATAAGGTTACCGAAATAGGTAATAGCCATCATAGCGGGGAGTGTGCCGGCTCCGAATGCGCACATAAACAGTATCCCATTCTCTACATTACCCGTAGCCACGGAGCCGGCTATTCCCAGGTACACCAACCCACATGGTAATAACCCATTAAAAAAGCCGATTGCATATAAGGTGCGGAAGCGTTGCTGTTGTAATAACCCTCCCAGTATTTTTTTGATGCCGGAGGTAAATCCGTTTAAGAGGCGGGTACCCTGGATACGTTTACCGGCTACATAGTTTAGCAGCACCATACCGAGGAGCAGGCAACCCAAAGTAATAGAGAGCCATTGCTGGAGTCCACCCAGGTAAAACTGTCTGCCCAGCCAGCCAAAGATCATTCCCAGGATGGCATAGGCGGTGACGCGCCCACCGTTGTACAGCAGGATACCCAGCAGTTTTTTAGGACCGGTAAGATGTTGTACCGGCAGCGTAAGCGCAATAGGCCCGCACATCCCTATGCAATGAAAGCTGCCAAGGAAGCCCAGTGATAAAGCGGGAAGAATGATGGCCAGCATATTATTGGATATTTATGTATTCTTCCTGGAAATAAGGTTTGCCGCTCATCTCCCAACGCATTTTTACCCGGTAGCCTCCTTTTATAAAACGTTCTCTGCTTACCAGTAGTTGTCCGTGTTCATTCAGTTGCAGCGGCAGTACAAAGTCTTTACCGGAATCGGAAGGGCGGTAAAATAATACCTGTCCGGTGAGTGCACGGCCATGTAGTTCTTCCGGGAAGGTGATTTCCAGGTCTTGGTTGGATTGTGCCACCTTTACCGGAGCGGAAAGTTGTACTACATTGTCCTGCCCGTCAATTACCTGTTGATATTTAAGCTCTTCTGCATAATAGTCAGGCGTTACCATGTCTATTTTGGTACGGATGCTTTTGGTAACCAGGGTAAGCATACCCGCAGCAAACAGTACAAATACGATGATAATTTTATGTCCCCAATGCATAGTCTGTAGTTTTAAAAGTTATTCTTCGCCTTCCGCAGCACTTACGGGTCCGAGGAAGGTAGTTTTCAGTGATCCTACTTTTTTGGTACCGTCGTACAAGCCAATTTGCAAGCGTGATTTACGGTTTGTAATGGCTTTCCTGGGCAATACAACGAAAAAGGTACCTTGCCCCTGGTCTTCTGCTTTTACGTGAATCTCAGGCCTCCCAATGATCTCTATCTGCCCTTTGGCATCTTCGAGGCGAAGGGTGAGCGGTACTTCCTGTGTGGTTTTATTTACCAGGATGATCCGGTAGAGATTGGTGATACTATCTACACCCCTTTCCTGGTATAACATGCCTGCTGTACGGATGATAGTACCACTTACCGGTTCACGGCTCATCATGAGGTAGCTGATAATTCCCAGGATGGCTACCAGTACGGTGCTGTATACCTTTAAACGGGTTGTAAACCGAAGCGGTTGTTTGTTAGCAATACCATTTTCGGAAGCGTAGCGGATCAGTCCCTGCTGCAGGCCTACTTTATCCATCATAAAGTTGCAGGCATCTATACAGGCTGTACAGTTTACGCATTCCAGCTGGGTACCGTTACGGATGTCTATCCCGGTAGGGCATACTTTCACACATTGCATACAATCGATACAATCCCCTATTTCACGGGTTTCGTTCTTTTTAAATTTGCCCCTGGGTTCACCCCTTACGTAGTCATAGGCCACCAGTACGGAATCTTTATCCAGTAATACTCCTTGCAGCCGGCCATAAGGGCAAACTGTGGTGCATACCTGTTCTCTCATAAAGGCAAATACCCCATAGAACACACCGGAGAAAATAAGGATGGCAGTGAAGCCACCCTTATGCATGGCCAATGGTTCCGTTATAATTTTTTCCAGCTCCTTAGCCCCGATGATATAGGCGAGAAATACATTCGCGATCAAAAAGGAGAGGGCGAAGAAGAGGATATGTTTTCCTGTTTTTTTGATGATCTTTTCGGTATTCCAGGGTGCTTTATTCAGCAGCTTTTGCGCTGGAGCATCCCCTTCAATCCAGTATTCGATGCGGCGGAAGAGCATTTCCATAAAAATGGTCTGTGGGCACATCCATCCGCAAAAGAGGCGGCCAAAGGCCATGGTGAATACCACTATAAAAAGGATGAATGCCATCATGGCCAGTCCGAAGATGAAGAAATCCTGGGGCCAGAAGATGGCGCCAAACAGGATAAACTTTCCTTCCACTACATTTAACATAAACAATGGACGTCCGTTTATCTGAATAAACGGCAGGGAGAAAAACACGATGAAGTACAGGTAGCTAAGTATGCTCCTGGCCGTAAATAATTTGCCCTTGGGCTTTAATGCATAGATCCAGTTACGTTTCCCTTGCTTATCAACGGTAGCCAAACTGTCTCTGAAAGTTTCCTGTTCCATTTTTTTATCCATGATCCATGGATCGTTGTCCATGGTGATTGCCTTCTCAGGTAGTTGATCGTTCTGTCTTCACATTTCCTTTCGCGTCTTTCCTTTATGATAGTGCTTTGTAGCGGATGTTTTACAAGCGGCGGGCAGGCCACGTCCTGCCCGCTTTTTGCAAACTGTTGCATCCTCCGCTTTCACTTTCCATTGTCACATCTTCCATACTGTTGTACCTTTCCGCTGCACCTTTTCTATCTCACACTTTCATTGTTGCGTTTTCACATTTCCACGCTTTTTTTACTTCCTTGCTGTTACTGCTTTGTTGCCATTATTATTGCGCTTCTTTATATTCTTCGCCTTGCTTTTCTTTTGGATTAGGTGGGTTAGACCCGTGTATAGATTTTATAAAGCTGGCCAGTTGTGCGATCTGTTTGGGAGAGAAATCATCCTGCCATGATTTCATGCCTTTCTCCGGCACCCCATATTTAATGGTTTTGAACACATCGTTGATCTTTCCGCCGTGCAGCCAGTAGTCGTCAGTGAGGTTAGGTCCTACGGTACCCTGTCCTTCTGCACCATGGCAGGCAGCACAGTTGGTAGCAAACAATTTCTTACCTGCAGCGAGGTCATTGGCTTCTCCCAGCATTTTTACGGTATTTTCATTGATGTTGTCGGCAGCTGTTTTCAGGTAGGCTTCCTTCGCTTCCGCAGCCTGTGCTTCTGCGATGGCCAGCTCTTCCAGCTGCATGGGGGCGGTATGGGATACGTGATGCCGCCAGATATATACCACGCCAAAGGCAATACTGAAATAAAACGCCCATCTCCACCATGGCGGGGTAGGATTGTTTAGTTCCCGGATACCATCATAATCATGGCCCATATCCTCTTCTGCCTCAGAAGCAGCATCCACAGTTCTGGTTTGGTTGAGTTTTTCCCACCAGTTGATACGCGGTTTTCCGGGTACAGCAGCGGCAGCACCGGCAGCAGCACGTTTGGTTTTTACCTTACGCTTGATGCCTACCAGGTAACGCAGCAGGAACAGCAGGGAAATGATCACCACCAATTCCAGTGCGATGACAGATATCAGCAGGTAAAAAGAAGTCTGGGATAACCCATCGATGGTAGTGCTTACCGCAGGCGCGGCCTGTTCTGCTGCTTCCTGTGCCATCACGGAAGAGCTCATCAGCATTCCCAGCACGATAATACCCACGGTGAGCAAGGTTTTATCAGCTTCTTTTTTCATTCTTTCCCTGAAAATATCCATCGCCCCTACTACTGCATTTCCTAACAAAGCAATGGCAATGAGTAATCCTCCTATCACTACCAGTAGCGTAATGGCTAAAGGATTACTTGCTTCAGATGGGGGCTTAGGTCCGCCCTGGGCTAATACCGGCGCATAGCTCAGCAGGCTTACCAGTACGGCCCCTGCCGCTACATACCATTTATTAAAAAGCTTCCTGTTCATATAAAGATTCGTTTATAGGCTTTTTGGTTCATCATTATCTAATGGTATCCGGCTAATGTGGTCTACCATGGCTTTGTCTGACCGGAATGCCCAGAAGGCTGCCGCCGCAAAAAAGATGGTGAAGATCAGCAAGGATGCCAGCGGATATATGCTAACGTCGTTGATGGATTTGAGATAGTTGATGAATTTCATGATCGATGTTTTGTTGTTTAGAGCTGTGAGCTATGAGCTGCTAGCTTCGAGCTATTGTGTTTTGTTATGAAAGCAATTATTTTATTTATTCGCTTTGATTGCTCGTAGCTATTTTACGCTTCGATTGCTCGGGGCTCGTAGCTCACAGCTCGTAGCTTATCTTACCACCTCCCCTTTCGGAGCGGCTTTAATATCTTTCCCCATTCTTTGCAGGTAAGCAATCAGGGCAACGATTTCGCGGTCGGGCAGCACTTCTATCTTATCTTTTTTCAGGTTCTCTGCGATTTCTTTTGCCTGTTTGTTCATGTCTGCGATGGCTTCTTTTTCATATCCTTTAGCATAAGGCACACCCAGTTTACGCATCACGTTGATCATAGCTGGGGTTTTTCCTTTGTCTATACGGTCGTCCATCAGCCAGGGATAAGCGGGCATGATAGAGCCGGGCGACATAGAAGTAGGATCCAGCATGTGGTTATAGTGCCAGGAGTCAGGGTATTTACCACCTACGCGGGCCAGGTCCGGACCGGTACGTTTAGACCCCCACTGGAACGGATGATCGTATACAAATTCACCAGCTTTGGAGTATTCGCCATAACGGGCCACCTCATCACGGAAAGGACGGATCATCTGAGAGTGACAGGTGTAACAACCTTCTCTTACATAGATATCACGGCCATGCAGTTCTAATGGAGTGTATGGTTTTACACTGCTGATGGTTGGGATGTTACTGCGTATTAAGAAGGTGGGCACCATTTCCAGCAAGCCACCAATACCTACTGCGATCAAGCTGAATACCAGCAGTTGGATAGGACGGCGTTCGATCCAGTTGTGCCAGTGTGTTTTACCATGTGTAACAATTTCTTTTGGCAGCGGTGCTGCTTCAGCGGCTTCATTGGCAACAAATGCTCCCCGTTTGATGGTTTTAACAATGTTTACCACCATCAGGATAGTACCGGAGAGGTACAGTAATCCACCCAGTGCGCGCAATGCATACATCGGTACAATGGTGGTCACTGTTTCCAGGAACTGGAATTTTAAGGTACCTTCTTCTGTAAATTGTTTCCACATCATACTTTGGGTAAAGGCCGCCCAATACAGTGGAATCACATAAAATATGATACCCAGGGTACCTATCCAGAAGTGGTTATTAGCCCATTTGCGGGAATACAGTTGTGTATTGAACAAGCGTGGGATCAGCCAGTAGAGGATACCGAAAGTGAGGAATCCGTTCCATCCCAGCGCCCCCACGTGTACGTGTGCGATGGTCCAGTCGGTATAGTGACTGATTGCATTTACATTCTTCAATGAGAGCATAGGTCCTTCAAACGTAGACATACCATAGCAGGTAAGCGCTACCACAAAGAATTTCAGGATAGCATCCTCCCGCACTCTATCCCAGGCACCACGCAGGGTCAGTAACCCATTGAGCATACCACCCCAGGAAGGCGCAATCAGCATAATGGAGAATACTGTACCTAAAGATTGTGCCCACTCCGGTAAGGCAGTATATAATAAGTGGTGAGGACCAGCCCAGATATAAATGAAGATCAGTGCCCAGAAGTGGATGATAGACCAGCGGTAGGAATATACCGGGCGGTTGGCCGCTTTGGGAACAAAGTAATACATCAGCCCCAGGTAAGGCGTAGTAAGGAAGAATGCCACCGCATTATGTCCATACCACCATTGTACCAGCGCATCCTGTACCCCTGCATACCAGGAGTAGCTTTTGAAGAGCGATAAAGGCATTTCAAAAGAGTTGATGATGTGCAGCATGGCGATAGCCACCCAGGTACCGATATAGAACCAGATGGCTACATAGAGGTGGGCTTCCCGGCGGCGCAAGATAGTACCGAGCATGTTGGCACCAAATACCAGCCAGATTAAGGTAATAGCTATGTCAAAAGGCCATTCCAGCTCCGCATATTCTTTACCGGTAGTGTACCCCAGTAATAAAGTAATAGCACCACCGGCAATAATGGCCTGCCATCCCCAGAAGTGTATTTTGCTCAGCAGATCGCTGAACATGCGGGCTTTACAGAGCCGTTGGAGGGAGTAGTACACCCCCATGAAAATACCGTTACCTACGAAGGCGAAGATGACGGCATTGGTATGAACAGGTCTTATCCTGCCAAAGGTAGTAGCGGCATAGCCGAGGTTGAGTTCAGGTATGACCAGTACCAGCGCTGCCCAGAGGCCCGCGAGCATGCCTACCATTCCCCAGAACATGGTAGCATAAGCAAACCATTTTACAGGCTGGTTGTCGTACGAAAATTTCTCAAGTGACATAGTGCTGTTTATTGTTTCGTTAAATAGTTGGATGTTTCAGCGGTTTCATTGCTACGTTCCTTTTTATCTTCAAAGAGGATACGATGGGCGGGAGAAAAATCATCTTCAAACTGCCCGTTCTTTACAGACCACATAAATGCCAGCAGGAAAAAGAGCGCTACGGCAAGACTGGCTCCGAGTAAAATGATGATGACGTTCATAATGGGTAATTGATTATTTGATTAATACAAAACGGGCTGTTTCGAGTGCTTGTAAAGCATGGACTTCCAGCGCTTTGAAATTGAATACATCTCCTTTTTCGAGGATGGTGATTTCTTCATTGAGCATAAAAGCGATCTTACCGTCCAGTACCAGTATCATCGCATCTGTTTTCGAGGTATGCGGAGGGATCTGGTGGCCTTGCTGCATTACAATGAGGCTAGCCTCAAATCCCGGTGTTTTCTGGAGTGGCCAGTGTTTTATTTTTTCTTCATTATTGGTAAGTAATACATTCAAGGCTTTCATGATTCCTTTTTTTAATCAGGCTGTTATTATTTTGTTTTTATTGACAGGTAATAGTTTGCCCGTTATGAACAAATGGCTTTTTTGTGGCCATTTGTTCATGCACTTTTAATCCGGGCGTCTTAAAATTGGCTGCTTTTTTTATTGCCATCCGGCTCACTGGTCTTATGCCCGGATGGCGGCTTATTTCGTATCTCTATACAAAGGTACCGGTAAGTGTAAGGGGGCACTATGACATTGCTCAACCCGGAACATGATTTTTATCAGGTAATAACTGGCGGGATTTACTATAGAGTTTTTTACCCGCTCCTTCACTGAGCAAATAAGTAATCAGTACAATACTGATAGAGCTTGCAGGCATTAGAATAGCTGCCAGCAGCGGGGATAATAATCCCTGTACGGCAAAGAACAATCCGGTGATATTATACAGCAAAGACATCACAAAGCTGATCAGTATGATCCGTTTATTAGCCTGGCATAAGGAGATATAATGTTGCAGCAGTGGCAGCTGCCTTGCTTCCAGAATGCCGTCACTGGCCGGTGTAAAGTTGTTGCTGTCTTCCGTGAGGGAGATCCCGATATCGCTTTGTTTGAGGGCACCCGCATCATTAAGCCCATCTCCTATCATGAGCACTTTAGCCCCGTTAGTTTGCAGGGAGAGGATGTATTCCAGTTTATCCTGTGGCTGCTGTTCAAAGCGCAGGACAGCATTGGTACCCATTATTTTACGCAGGCTGGTGGCTTCATTGGCGTTATCCCCGGAAAGTACCGTCAGGGTGTACTGATCTTTCAACTGGTGTAATAACTGGCGGATACCGGTACGGTAACCACTGCGGATAGCAAAGTGTCCGGCCAGTTCTTCATCAATGGTCAGGAATACTTTGCTCCCATTTGCGACGAGGTTATCCCCGGCACCGGTAAATACGGCACTGCCTAAACGGAGGAACTTCCCATCTACCCATCCGCAGATACCTTTTCCGGGGAACTCTTTAAAATCCCCTACTGTATGTGGTGTGGGTTTTCCGCAATATTGCTGTACTGCTTTGCTCAGCGGGTGGGAAGAATGGGTAGCCAGGCTGGAAACCAGTGTTTCCAGGTAAGGTGTGAGGGGCAGTCCGTAGTAAGTAACTTCCGATCCGGTTTTGCTGGTGAGGGTACCGGTTTTATCGAATACAATGTGATCCACCGCGGCAAGATTTTCGATAGCCTGTGCATTACGCAGGTACAGGTGGTGACGGCTGAGGATGCGCAGGATATGACCATTGGTAAAGGACGCTGCCAGCAGTAGTGCGCAGGGGCAGGCAATGATTAATATAGCCGTAACGGATGGCCATATCTTAGCAGGATCATGGAAGTACCACCAGGTGGCCGTAATAGCTGCAATTGTCAATACCAGCCAGGTAAAATTGCGTCCCAGCAAATGAACAAAGGATACATGTTTTTCGCCTTCCTGTTTCAGCTCATCCCTGTTCCATAAGCTGGTCAGATAACTCTGGGCCACTTCCTTGATGGTGAGGATTTCTATATTTCCTTCCAGCTGGCGGCCACCGGCATAAATGATCTCCCCGATTTCTTTGGTGACGGGGAGGGATTCACCGGTTACGAAGCTATAGTCTATCAGGGCCTTTCCTTTTATAAGGATGCCGTCCGCCGGGATCAGTTCACTATTATGGATCAGTAAGGTATCATTTGTTTTGATGTCGGGAAGTGCGGTAGGCACTTCTTTACCTTCGCTGATCACGCTGATAGCTATAGGGAAATAGGACGTATAATCCCGGTCGAACGACAGTCCCTGATAAGTTTTGTCCTGCAATATGCGTCCTATCAGCATAAAGAATACGATACCCGTCATTGAGTCGAAATATCCGGCACCGGTACCCATCAGCACATCACTTACACTGCGTACAAAGGTGACTACAATGGCCAGTACAATAGGCACGTCGATATTGAGGAATTTATGTTTAAGCCCGCTCCAGGCTGATTTAAAAAACACCTGTGCACTAAAGAAAAATACCGGCAGTGACAGTACCAGGTTCATATACCGGAACATGCGGCTCATGGTTTCATCAATATGTCCTTTGCCGGAGAAATATTCCGGGAAGCTGAGCAACATAATGTTACCGAAACAGAATCCTGCTACCCCAAGCTGGTAGATGAGTTTACGTTTTACCGGTGGTTTTTTATGTTGCAGGTCCTGCAGGCTAATATAAGGTTCGTAGCCGATGGCGGTAAGCACTTCCACCACTTTGCGGAGGGACGTTTTATTTTGCAGGAAAATAATACGGGCCTCTTTGCGGGCAAAGTTTACGCTTACCCGTTGTACGCCCGGATCCAGGCGATGGAGATTTTCCAGCAGCCAGAGGCAGGAGCTGCAATGGATATGTGGCAGGTAGAAGGTAACATGGGTATGTGCTTCATCTCTGAACTGGATGAGTTGTTGTGTTATTTTTTCATCATCCAGGAAAGCAAATTTATCCTGGCGTACTTTGATACGCTGGTTAATACCGGGTTTATCATTCAGCTGGTAGTATTCGCAAAGGTCGTACTGATTTAAGATCTCAAATACTACTTTGCAGCCTTCGCAGCAGAATATTTTATCCTGTATGGCGATGTCCTGGCTGTCGCAATCTTCCCCGCAATGATAGCAGGTGGTATTTGTCCTGGTGGTTTCTTGTATGTCCATTAGTCAATACTTGCGTTATGATCGATATTTTCCTTGTTGCCCGGTTGTAAAACACAGGTGTTTCCGGATTTTAGTACAGCGGGGTAGAGTATATTTTGTTCCACGTAGATGTATTGCTGAATAAGTTGTTCCATCATACACATATCATTCACACAAATTTTATAGTAGTTGCTCCAGTGGCCCCGCAGTAAAAAGTTATTGGCCACTTGTCTTATTTTCTGCAATAGCAGGGATATTTTCTGAAATGATTGTTGCATGTTGTCAAAAGCACTTTGCTGGATATATCCACCTCCATCGTTATGAGGCTGGGTGTTTCTGATCATGGGAAAGAGGATGGTAGCTTCCTTGCGGATTACCTGGAGCAGCTCCCCTTGCATTTTATGAAAAAGCAGTTGCTGAAGATCCGCCGCAGCCGGCGCGGTGGGATCATCCTGTCTTTCCAGCTCAAAATAGCTCATGATCTGGCTGGCAGCCATTTCCATCGGGACATGAAACTTTTGTGAGATGACATCACATAGCTGTGCGGGTGTTAGTTCATAAAAATTTATCGTAGAATAAGTATACATGCCGCTTTGGATTTCATGAGGAAAAATGTATTGCACCACCTTTTTTGAACAAGCAGTATTCACGGTTACAAAAATACCCAGGAGTATGAGGGGGGAGAATGATATGTATCACGCAGGAACATGATTTTTATCATAACTAGTTGCGAGCTAAATGGGGGGAGAAGAGCTTCGAGCCACGAGCTGTGAGCTACGAGCTAATGCAGCGGATGAAAAGAGCCGTTAGCCATTAGCTTTTAGCAGTTAGCTGAATGCAGCGGATGATTTGATAGGAAGAGCTCTAAATGATCATGCAATATGGGTTAATATAGTATCACAGTCCGGTTTTTACCATACCCTGTTTTATAGCCTTTTATACTCTCTTCATGCTCTATCTATGCTTTAACCATGCTTCAACTATGCTTCAACTATACTTCAAGGTAGGCTTGACCTCGCTTTGACTCCTTCTGTTTGCTCCTGAAAAAACTTTACATGCTAATTTTTAGATACTAAAATGACTTTAGACTAACAGCGTTATCCGCTGCATTCAGCTAACTGCTAATAGCTAAAAGCTAACAGCTATTTCTTCAGTCTTGCAGATTAGCGGTTTTAATGATTTCGGGGAGGTCGAGGAGGCGGATTTTCTTGCCATCCAGTTCGATCATGTTATCCTTTTTAAATTCGGATAGCAGGCGGATAGCGGATTCAGTGGCAGTCCCTACCAGGTTGGCGATTTCTTCGCGGGAGAGGCGTACGTTGAGTGTAGAGCCATCAGCTTCGAGGCCATAGGTTTCTTTAATGAAAAGCAGTGTTTCTGCCAGGCGTTCCCGGACCGGTTTTTGGGCCAGGTGGGTAATTTTGAGTTCGGCTTTACGTAATTCACTGGAAAGGATACGCATCATTTCAAAAGACAGGCCGGCATCTTTTTGTAAGATGCTCATAAACAAGTCTTTCGGAATGAAGCAGATAGAAGAATCTTCCAGTGCCACCGCTGTGGCGGTGTACCTTTCGGCGCTCAGCAGGGCTTTATACCCCATGATATCACCGGCTTTTACCAGGCGAACGATTTGTTCACGGCCATCATCCCCGCTGTGGGAGAGCTTTATTTTACCTGAATTAATACAGTACACCCCAAAAGGATGTGCCCCTTCATGGAAGATGACCTGTCCTTTTTTATAAACAGAGCATACTTTGGCCGCGTCAATCTGTTCCAGATTGTCGTTCTCAGCTTTGCAGAAGATGGAGGAAAACCTGTCTTTACATTGCTGGCATCCGATGTTATGAAGTGGTGTACTCATGATAATGATGCAAAAGTACTAATTTAACCGCCTTAAACCAAAGTAAAAGGGGCGGTGGCATTAAAATATTATGTAATTTATAAACCATATGAAGTACTGACAAGGTTTAGCCGTGAAGGGGATAAAGCGGTGCTGGCCGACTATTTTAAGGTGCCACCAGATGTTTATCCTGTAGGCCGGCTGGACTATGACAGTGAAGGGCTGTTGATCCTGACAAATGACAAATCCTTTAATCACCGTCTGTTATCCCCGCAATTTGCGCATGAAAGGGAATATTGGGTACAGGTAGATGGCGCGGTAACCGATCAGGCCATCCAGCAGCTGCAGCAAGGTGTGGAAATAACCGTAGATGGTAAAAAGCACAAAACCCGGCGCTGTGTGGCAGCAATCTTCCCCGAAGACCCCCTTTTGCCACCACGTACCCCTCCTATCCGGTTCAGAAAAAGTATTCCTGCCCCGTGGATACGGCTGATACTCCGGGAAGGCAAAAACCGTCAGGTGCGGAAAATGACCGCTGCAGTTGGATTTCCTACATTAAGACTGGTACGCTACCGCATCGGCAAAATCACGATAGATGGCCTTCAACCCGGCGATATGAGAGAGATGACACAGGCGGAGATATATGGGAAGGTGTTTGAATGAGGAGCTTTTAGCTGTTGGCTATTAGCTTTTAGCTGAAATGCAGCGGAGAAGAGCAGTGAGTAATAAGTATACATGTTTAAAGCGCTTAAGGCTTTGCGTGGTAAATAGTATTGCAGCTCACTGTTCGTAGCGTTTGCCCGTTAGCTCACGGCTTTTTTAATAGCTAACAGCTAATGGCTAACTGCTAATAGCTTTCTTCTTTGTGCTTTGCGCTAATTTAGGTAGGTTTGTTGCTAACAAAATTCATTTATGCTGAAATCAATGACCGGCTTCGGAAGGGCTGAAAGCACAAGAGGGGAAACAAGTATAGTGGCGGAGGTAAAATCGCTGAATGGTAAGCAGTTTGAAGTGAACCTTAAGTTTTCTCCACTGCTGAAACCTTACGAGTTTGAGATCCGGAGTTTGTTGCAACAGGTATTGCAGCGGGGTACATTGGATGCAACCGTGAATATCCGCCAGAATGGGGCTACCCGTCCGGTGGTGATCAATACGGAGCTGGCTAAATATTATCATCAGTCCATCACCCAGCTGGCAACCGAGTTGGGGTTACCACAGGAAGATATGCTGAATGTGCTGATGAAATTGCCTGAGGTAGTAACCCCTGCGACGGAGCAGATGTCGGCAGAGGAATGGCAGGAAGTGGAAAAGGTGATTAAGTCTGCCGTAATGGCGCTGGATGCTCATCGCCAGGATGAGGGCCGTGTATTGGAAGCTGATTTACTGCTGCGCATAGACAATATCGAGTCTTATTGTGTAAAGGTGCGTGAACTGGACCCTCTGCGTAAGGACAGGATCCGTCAGCGTCTGGAAGCATTGCTGGCAGAGCATATTGGTAAAGAAAACGTAGATGAGAACCGTCTGGAGCAGGAATTGATATTTTATCTGGAGAAACTGGATATCTCTGAAGAACTGATCCGTTTGGAAAACCACTGCCGTTATTTTAAAGAGATCCTGAAAGAAGCAGATACCGCCAAAGGCAAGAAACTGGGATTTGTATTGCAGGAAATAGGCAGAGAAATAAATACTACCGGCTCCAAAGCCAATGATGCGGGTATCCAGCAATGGGTAGTACTGATGAAAGATGAACTGGAGAAAGCCAAGGAACAAGTTTTAAACGTTTTATAGCAAGGATATTACCGCATGAACAAAATATACCTGACCATAGCAGCACTTTTTGTGATAGCTGCTATGGCATGCCAGCCCCCTAAAATGGATGCCTACGAGAAGAACCTGGAGATACCGGGGCATGAATGGGCATACAGTCATACCCCCTCTTTTGAAGTAACCCTGAAACCGGAAGATACCGCTTATCTCTACAACATATATGTAAACGTAAGGCATACCGACGCCTATGCTTTCAGCAATATATGGGTATTGGTAAGTACACAGTTTCCGGGTGACAGCGCCATACAACAGCGGGTAGAGCTGCCTTTGGCAGATGTATCCGGCAAATGGCTGGGTAGCGGCATAGACGATATTTATGAGCACCGGATACCGATACAGCAAAAAGCTATTTTAAACAAAGCCGGTACCTACCGGTTTTCTTTTCAACAAAACATGCGGCAAAATCCACTTCCTGATGTATTGAATGTTGGTTTGCGGATTGAGAAAGCCGGACAGCGGCCATAATGAGAAAGCTATTTCATAAGATGCAGGAAGGGAAGAGCGTTTCTTTCATTTACTTTTTAGTATTAGCTTATACTATTCTGGCATTGGTATGGTGGGGTATTTTGTTGTTCCGGCAAAGTGAGCATATTGCCAAC
This sequence comes from Chitinophaga sp. H8, assembly GCF_040567655.1. Classification (NCBI taxonomy): domain Bacteria; kingdom Pseudomonadati; phylum Bacteroidota; class Chitinophagia; order Chitinophagales; family Chitinophagaceae; genus Chitinophaga; species Chitinophaga defluvii. The sequence goes on from NZ_JBEXAC010000002.1 coordinate 1,027,576, forward strand.
TTTGAAAAGCAGAACCTTTCCCTCCGGGTAGACAGCCTGGCACAACCTATTGAGCATCAACTGGAAATGCAACGTATTGAAAAAGAAGCGCAGTTCCGCTCTTTTATGTATTTTGGAGAAGGGAGTATATTTCTGCTGGTTATTTTGCTGGGGGCCCTGTTTGTGTACCGTGCAGTATGGAAGCATATGAAGTTGACCCGGCAGCAGCAGAACTTTATGATGGCCGTAACGCATGAGCTGAAATCGCCGATTGCAGCGGCAAAGCTGAACCTGGAAACCATCCGCAAGCACCGGCTGGATGAAACCAAACAATTGCGGCTCATTGACAATACCATTCGTGAAACCAACCGGCTGGACCAGATGTGTAATAACATCCTACTGGCAGCGCAACTGGAAACACACCGTTACCGCTTGTTTAAAGAACAGGTGGATTTGTCGGCCTTACTGGAAGTATGGGTAAAGGAATTGCAGGACCGTATCACCACTCATACGGTGAAAGCGATTATCCTGCCCCATGTATGGTTTACCTGTGATAAGTTCATGCTGCAAATGGTGCTGAGTAATCTGGTAGAGAATGCGGTTAAATATGCACCCAAGGAAACCGTTATTACAGTAAAACTGTATGAGAAAGACCATCAGTTGAAATTACAGGTAGCAGATGAAGGCCCGGGGGTACCACAGGAAGAGCGGGCCAAGATATTCCTGAAGTTTTACCGTATCGGCAATGAAAACACCCGGAAAGCCAAAGGATCAGGATTAGGCCTGTTTCTGACGCAAAAGATTGTAGAGCAGCACGGCGGCGCGATTGTTGTTAAGGAAAATATACCCGCAGGTGCCTGCTTTGAAATAACCTGGCCTGAATATTCAATACAAACTGCGTAAATTAGCTTACAATTCTTCATTCCGCGGACGATAGACCGATAGTCCGGGAATGGGTGTAAAGTAAGCATCACTAGCAAATAACATAACATGAAGGAAGCGACCAAGGCATCAATATTGCTGGCGGAGGATGAGGAGAACCTTCAGGAGGCGCTGAAGCTGAACCTGGAGCTGGAAGGCTATGAGGTAACCGCAGTAGACAATGGCACCGCTGCTTTAAAAGCGGTGAAAAATGAATATTTTGATCTTATCATACTCGATATTATGTTGCCCGAAATGGATGGTATCGCCGTGTGCGAAAACATCCGGATCCAGAATAACGAGGTGCCTATCCTGTTTTTAAGTGCCAAGAATAGCAGTGCCGACCGGGTACTGGGGCTTAAAAAGGGGGGTGATGATTATATGACCAAACCGTTTAACCTGGAAGAACTGTTACTCCGGGTGGAAAAGCTGATCGTAAAGAATAAGAAGATCCAGGATAAAGACAGCGTACCTAATGTGTACCGCTTTGGCGAAAATATGATTGATTTTGCCGCGCAGGAATGTGTGGGTAAAGACGGGAAACATTATGAGCTGAGCAAGAAAGAAGCCATGCTGCTTAAGCTGCTGATAGAAAACAAGGGAGAGGTGGTAACCCGTGAAAAGATCCTGCAGGTAGTATGGGGGTATAATGTGTACCCTACTACCCGTACTATTGATAATTTCATACTCAACTTCCGTAAGTACTTTGAGGAAGACAGCCGCAACTCCCGTTATTTTCACTCTGTAAGAGGGGTAGGCTATAAGTTTACAGAAGTATAGCAATAGCGCAAAATATACAGCAGGGCTGACCATTACTTTGGTCAGCCCTGCTGCTTTTGTACAGGCTATACCGGGCTTTCCGTTTTACGGTGTAGCGGAGCAGATATGACGTGTCTTTGTTACCACTTTTGCGGATGAACTACCGATTACCCCCCATTTCAATCCGATTGCTCATCAAATACTACCTTGTAATAATTGGTACTTTCTTTTAATGTTCCTTTGACCGATATTTATAAGGGTGTCTAACAAACAACGGAGACGTTCCTATTTGCAAACCTTATCAGTGTTACAACTATATAACAATACCCTTTCAGCAACGCATTGGCCATATTGGCTGTTTTTTTTGTTAAGCATTCTTATTATTTGTATCCTGTTTGTTATGCGGGAACGGAAGATCAAGGCAGCAACGGCGAAAGAAATGACCATGCACCACACGTTGGTAAACCTGGAGCTACATGCTTTCCAGGCGCAGATGGACCCTCATTTTATTTTCAATAGCCTGAACGCCATTCACCATTACATCCTTACTACCAGCACTGATATGGCTTCTTTGTACCTCACAAGGTTTTCAAAGCTGATGCGATTAATGATTGGTAATTTCAACAAGGAGTGGGTGAATCTGCAGGACGACCTGGAAGCATTGGAGTTGTATATCCAGCTGGAGCAGCTGCGTTTTGACCAGCAATTTGCTTATCATGTAAGGCTGATGCCGGAGATCATGCATCAATTTACGCTGGTACCACCCCTGATTATCCAGCCCTTTGTACAATATGCCATCTGGCACCGTATTTTACAGCGGCCTCAAAAAAACGGGGGCCGTCTTTATATCATCATAGGCAAGCAGGAGGACCGGTTGTACATACAGGTGGAAGACAATGGCGTGGATGCTGTGGAAGCGGCAGAAAGCGGGGAGCAATCCCAGACCGCCGGTGTAGATATTGCTGCAGAAAGGCTGTATATGATGAGTGAAAAGTACCATATGGAAGCTTCGATTGATACCCAGCAGGTATTTGATGACCAACAGCAATGCTGCGGTAACAGGATCACCATCAGCATGCAGCACTTTGCCACCCGGCAATCCCTGGCAGTCTAGGTATTTAACGGATAATTGCGTAATTTATAGGCCAATACTTGTTAGCACGTACTATCTTAAAAAGCATTTGCCTTTATTGGAAAAACTGATCACACAATTATGCAGGCCATTATAGTGGATGATGAAAAGCATTGCCGCGATCTATTGCAGCTATTACTGGAAAAACACTGTCCGGAAGTAACCTTGCTGGCCGTATGCAGCAATGGGGAGGCTGCCCTGGAAGCTATTGAAAAGCACCAGCCGCAGCTTTTATTCCTGGATGTGGAAATGCCCGGTATGGACGGGTTCCAAATGCTGGAAGCCTGCGTTAAACCCGCTTTTGAAGTTATTTTTACCACCGCCTATAATCAATATGCCATCCCTGCCATCCGCCACAGTGCTTTAGACTATCTGCTGAAGCCAATTGATGTGCAGGAACTGATCGCTGCCGTAAAAAAGGCGGCATCGCAGATCAATGGTCATTCCCAGGAGAAAATAGATACCCTTTTAGCCTTCCTGCATACCCACCTGCAGCAAGGCGAGCGCCTGGCCATGCCTACCACCGACGGATTACGTATGATGCCTATCAAGGATATCCTGTACTGTGAATCAGAAGCCGCTTATACCCGTTTTTACCTACAGGGGGAAGAAAAGCCCATACAGATATACCGTTCTATGAAAGAGGTGGAGGAAATGTTGAGCGACAAAGGTTTTTTCCGGGTGCATAACAGCTACCTAGTAAACCTGTTTTACATGGATAAATACATCAAAGGAGATGGGGGTGAAATCATTATGAGCGACGGACACAGCGTACCGGTATCGCGCCAACGTAAGCAGGACTTTTTGATGAGGATAGAGAGGATGTAGAGATTAGAGCTAAAGGCTAATAGCTAACAGCTAACAGCTCTTTTAAAGTGCTTTAATATTATTACACGGTACCCATCCGGTTTTACCATCTGCCAGCTGGATCTTACAATATTCTTTGGTGGTATTGGCTATCTGCACTTTCATACCTTCCTGCACTTCAAAAGCATCTTTACTGTTATCGTCCGGCGCAGCCTTGGCTTTAATGCCACTGTTCATAATAATACCGGTGTGGTGATTATTATCGATAATGTAGGTGCTGATGGCCATGGTGAGATAAAATGCAAAAAATACTCCGGCAGCAGTTGTGGCCCAGCGAAACCATTTGTTTTTACCCTGGGGCCATACCCGGAATGCAATAATGCCTGCCATCAGTAGCCAGAAGAACACGATAGTACCAATGGCCCATCCGTTGGTAGAATGGAAATGTTCCAGTTGTATCCACCACCGTTGGAAAAACACCATAGGAAGTTCCTGCAGGTATCCTACTACTTTTTGATTGGCCAAAGCCAGGTTGTGTTCAATAGAAGCGTTGCCGGGGGCAAATTGCAAGGCCTTTTCATAGCTGAATACGGCCATGCCTGTACGGTTGGTTTTGTAATAGGCATTGCCCGCATTAAAATAGAGAGAGGGCTGTTTATATCCTGCATCAATCAGGCGTTGGTACGCCGCCGCCGCATCGCTGAATTTATTTTGTGCGTAGAGGTTATTGGCTTGCTCAAATTGTTGCTGCGGCCCTGGCTGTTGTGCCTGCAGGCCTGTATGGATAGCCAGGAAAATAAGCAGTATGCCCGTAAATGACCTTAATAACCGCATATATCTTCATCTATTTTTTAAGTGCATCTTCCAGCCCGGTAATAATATTTACCGCCTGCTGGTAGGTACCCTGCATTTTATTATTGTTATGAGCAGGCGCATACAGTGCCATTTCACAATTATCAATCAATTCAAACAGCTGGGTGGATGCTGCTTCGGGCACTTGTTTTGCCGTCAGCTTTTCCTGTATCAGTTGTTTGCTCAGGTCTGCAAAAGGGATTTTGAACTTATGGCTCAGGTATCCCCATACCGCCCTGGAAGTTTCTTCATAGAAGGCTTTGTCTTTTCCTTCTTTCAGGTACCGGGCAGCCAGTTCCAGCCGTTTCAATGCCACCTTGTTTGCATAACGGTGTTTGAGTAATGCCGCATTATTGTTTTTATAATTCTTTCTGCGGTTATAGAGCAATACGCCCAGCAATACCAGTAATGGCAGCAGTAATAATGCCAGGAACAGCGGACTTACCAGGAAATAGGCATGTTCTTTTGTCCAGTTCAGTACGCTTCTGTCAATGGGTACCAGCTCATTTCTGCCGGCGCTGAAATCTTCCTTATCTTTTTTGCGCAGTTTGCCCTGTGTCACATTGATATGGAAGGCTTCGGACCGCAGGGTTTTATAGCTGTTGGCCACAGGATCGAAGTAAGAGAATTCTACCGCCGGAATTGTTTGTTCGCCCGCTTCCAGTGGCATAAGCACGAACTCATACTGTCGGCTGCCGGAAAGGGGGTTACTGTTTTTTTCAATATTGTCTGATACTTTAGGATCATATTTTTCAAAAACAGGGGGTACTTCTATTTTTGGCGCGTTCAGGAGGTTTACATTTCCTTGTCCGCTGATAGTTACTTTCAGGGTCAGTGCATCATCCGTAGTAAGTTTGGTTTTGTCTATCGTAGCCGTCATGCTAAACTTACCCACCGCCCCGGTAAAGCTGGCCGGGCGGGTGTCTACCGGCAATGGTTTCACCGTTACTTTAACAGGAGCACTCTGTATTTTATAAGGCACATCTTCATAAGATACTTCGGGCCGGTTAAAGAAGTCGTCAAAGAAAGGATCCCGGAAACCAGGGTCGTTAAAGAAGTCCTGGAACGGATCGTTGGCGCGTTTACGTTTACCATCACCGAGCACTTTTACCAGGCGCACCTGGTTGTCTACCTCTACGGGATCCAGTTCCAACGTGCCGGACTGGAGGGGGAAAAGTAATGTTTTGCGGATGGTAAACACTTTAAACAGTGCACCATTGATTCTTTCCTCGGTAGCCTGCGGAGGGTTGGGCAGTTCTATATCTTTAGCAGAAAAGCCTTTGAAAGCAGGTACTTTGGTCACGCTGGAGTTAGTAGGCAGGCGGGTATACAGTTTGTACGTAGCCGTAATCTGTTCCCCTTCATACACATTGGTTTTATCTACCTCTACTTTCAGGAATATGTTTTTGCGGAGTTTTTCGTTTACGTTTTCGCCATTTCTGAGTACACCTTCCGGCAGGTCATCCCCTGCCCCACCGGGCTGTGATCTTTGCGGAGGAGCAGATGGCTGTGCCGTTTGGGGTTGATTGGCAGTAGCCCCCTTGGTTACCTCCATGGTTACAGGATTGGAGCGCACAATATTGCCATTTACCCTTGCAGAAGCACCTGCAATGGTAAAATTACCCACATGTTTGGGCTGCAACACATAGATCAGGGCAATGTATTCTGAACGGCGTCCGTTAAAAATGGATTGTCCCTGCATTTGCGAAGGACCCTGTAATACCTCGAAATCTTTAAAACTAGGAGGTTGAAAGCTGGAAACGTTGGGCGCATTTTCCAGCATAAACTGAATCTGGAAGGGCTCATCCAGGGCAACAGTTGTACTGTTGACGTTGGTAGAGAAGCGAAACTCCTGCGCAGTAGCGCAAGCCACTATGCCCAAACAAAAACACAGGGAAAAAAACCACTTCCTTATACTTATTAGTCTGACCATCATAATGCTGCACAAATTTACCAAAGGCTGTCCCGAAGCAGCTGAATATGCCGTTAAAAGTTAGTTAAAAAAATTATCAGATATGAATAGGGAATCATTTACTGGTAAAGGATTTGCTTTATTCCATATCCCCAAGCATGGGCCTTAACAGGATTTCTTCCACAACGGTTTGTGAAGCCAGCGTATAGGCAGCCCAAACTACGTTCGCCACATCTTCTGGAGGCATCATTCTGTTGGGAGGTGCTTCAAAGCCTTCCCATGAAGCGGTGAGTGTAGGTCCGGGACTCACGGCTGTCACTTTAATGTTGTGTGGTTTCAGTTCTTCCCGCAGGTTCTTGGAAAAGCCCAACAGCGCATATTTGGTGATGCTGTAAGCCCCTCCGTTGGGATAGGCCTTATGGCTGGCAGTAGAACACATATTGAAAATATGACCTTGTTTTTGCTGCATCATCATTGGCAATAACTGGCGGGTAAGGTGATAGGCGCTATACACATTTACAGCCATCATACTTTCCAGCAGTCCGTCCTCCTCCTGGTGCAGAGCGCCGGGAACGAAAATGCCTGCATTATTAACGAGCATCTCTATCGTGGGGAAAGCGGTTTTAACCTGGGACGCAAAAGACAATACCTGTTCCTTTACCCCCATATCTGCCTGTATAGCCAGTACCGTTACAGCAGGATTTTGCTGTTGGATAGCTATCCTGGCAGTTTCCAGGGCCGCCGCATTTCTGGCACAAATAGCCACGTTCCATCCCTCTCTGGCCAGTTTTTCTGCAATAGCCTTGCCTATGCCTTTACTGGCGCCTGTTACAACTGCATTCATCATTCATTCAATTGTTAAAGAGGCGGTAAAATAGGGAAAATACTCCACAGTTGACGACCTCCTGCTGGTTTGATAACAGTACTTCCCGGCTGGCAACTGTTTAAGATCCAGTATAACAGCTGGCGCGTTGCTACGGGATGTATGTTTACGTTGTCCGGGAGCCCTCCCATTACTGACAGTATGCTGGCAATACGTCCGGGAACATTTTTGTACCTTTGCATCGTCATGAAATACAAACATATTTTCTTTGACCTGGACCACACACTTTGGGATTTTGAAACAAATTCACAACATACCATCCGGGAACTATACGACAGTCATGCTTTAGAGAGCAGAGGTATTCCTTCATATGAAGCTTTTCTGAAATCTTATGAAGTGCATAATGAACGTTTGTGGGATCGCTACCGTAAGGGGTTTATTAATCGTAATGACCTGCGGTACAAGCGTTTTTCGCTTACTTTCCTGGACTTTAAGCTGGCAGATGAAAAGCTGAGCAAAGCGTTCAGTGAACAATTCCTGGAGTTACTGCCTACCAAAACAGCCTTATTCCCGTATACCGTTGAGGTGTTGGATTACCTGTCTGGCAAAGGATATCCTATGCACCTGATTACCAATGGATTTGAGGCTACCCAACTACTGAAAATGAAACATGCGGGGATAGGACATTACTTTACCCATGTGATTACTTCTGAAACGGCAGGCAGCCTGAAACCATACCGGGAGATTTTTGATTATGCGATGGTAAAAGCCGGTACCAATGCCCAGGAAAGTGTAATGATCGGTGATGCACTGGAGCTGGATATTGTAGGTGCACAGACCGTAGGGATGGACCAGGTGTATTTTAATCCACAGGTACCCGCATTGGACATTACACCTACCTATACCATCAAGTGTTTAAGTGAATTGAAAACAATCTTGTAACTGACAGCGGTAGCAGCAACCTGCTGCCCGGCTGATATTTCCATAAAAAAAGGCGCTTTCGGAGAGGCGCCTTTTTTTATGGAAATATGTTTGATTATCTGGTAGCTGGTTTAGCCGGCTCTTTTTTAACTGCTGGTTTGGCAGCAGCCATTCTTAATGCCGCCGTTTTACTAGGTTGCTGGCAACAGGATTTTCCTTTAGGGGTATCTCCTTTTACACAGTTGACAGGTGCTTTAGCAGATTTAGTGTCTTTCTTTTTAGGTTCCTGCGCAAAGGTGGTTCCTGCGATCAGGAGCAAAACGGCTGCTGTTGTTAGTCCTTTCATCATCAGTAATGGTTTTATTAAGTATAAAATATCCGTACAGCTAAAGTTAATAAATTGTACCTGACGCGCGGTTATATTTTTGCAATCACACTCATACCGCCTTTCACTACTTCATTAAGTTGCACAGATACAGGCGTACCGATCGGGAGGTATAAGTCTACCCGGGAGCCGAATTTGATAAAGCCCATTTCCTCATTTTGTTTTACCTGCATGCCTGGCTTCAGATAGTTCACAATTCTGCGTGCCAGTGCACCAGCGATCTGCCGTACCAGGATATCTGTTTTGCCGTTGCCTATTACTACGGTATAGCGCTCATTTTCTGTAGAAGACTTGGGGTGCCAGGCTACCAGGTATTTGCCTGCGTGATATTGGGATACCTTTACTTCCCCGCTGATCGGATTACGGTTTACATGCACATTGGCCGGGCTCATAAAAATAGATACCTGTAAACGTTTATCCTTGAAATATTCCGGTTCAAAAGTTTCTTCGATTACCACAACTTTACCATCGCAGGGCGATATTACCAGTGATTCATCATATTTCATGTTACGTGCAGGAACACGGAAAAAGGATACGATGAACAGGAAGAAAGCCAGGGAAATGAGCTGAAGCGCGGGGGTAACTACCGGAATATAACCCACCAGGAAGCTGATTGCCCCATTAATTAAAGCCAGTACGATAAAAACCAGTGCTATTGTAGCAAATCCTTCGCGATGGATTTTCATGTTGTGTTGTTTATTGATTTAGTTTGTTAGCGAATGCAAGTTAGTAAGAAATTACGTTTTTAAGCTATAGGACATTTATCATTTGCCCATGGCGGATTTACAGCCTTGGAAAGGTGGTAAGGAGGCCGGTGTACTGCTGTCCGGTACCCTCTTAAAGCATAAAAAACTGTACATAGATCCAGGCAAAAGGCGCAGCCAGCAGCAGGGAGTCGAAACGGTCCAGAAAGCCACCATGCCCTGGCATGATGCGTCCGGAATCCTTAACCCCTGCCATGCGTTTAAGCTTGGATTCCAGGAGATCGCCGGCGGTACCAAAGAAGGCAGCAATACCGGCCAATGCCAGCCAATGCTGGAGGGCCAGGAGGTGTTGCCCCCAGTAATGGCCATATACACCAGCAGCAGCAATAGCGAGGATCATGCCGCCAACAGAGCCTTCTGTAGTCTTTTTAGGAGAAATAGCCGGAAAAAAGGGGGTACGGCCTATCAGCGAACCTACAATGTAGGCCATGGTATCATTGATCCAGATAAAGGCAATGAGTAATAAAGGGATCAGCCATCCAGGTCCGGTGCCGATATTAATTGCTGTAAAATGGATGGCAGCATCATTGAGGCGGATATGCACCAGCAGGGCCAATGGCAGCGTAACGTATACCAGGCCCAGGGCAGAATAACCTATGTTTTTAAGGGAAAACCCGGGACTGAGCAGTATTTCACCTATAGGCAGCACCAGCATGAAGATGACTGCAATACACCAGCCCAGATAGCCCAGGGAAAACCCACCGAAAGCAAAATGCTGGCCGGTAAAAGCCATGAACAAGGCACAGCTGCCTATCAGGATACCATACTTATGCCAGGAAGTAATACCGGCATAATCAGGATCAATCAGGCGCATGAGTTTAAAAAACTCCTGGAGGGCAAAGAAGCTGACCAGGAAAAACAATAGAAAGAAGGTAAAAGGACTCCATAGGATACCGCCCAGCATGATAGCTACAAAAACCAGTGCCGAGGCGGTGCGGGTAAAAAAAGTCTTCATTATGCTTAGCAGATCAGTTTATAGTTAGGTTTGCCAAACGCAAAAGTGTGTAAAATTACCCGTAGGAGCAAATGTACCTGTTATGCGTTCCCTGTTTCGTTGGGGTCTCCGGTAGGTAAATTGTTATGATCCTTTACCAGGGTAACAGCCATTGTTTCCTCGGACGGATGCACATATATTTCTGCCTGGCCAGGCAATGCCTGCGCCCATGGTGAGGATTGTTTGTTCACCAAAACAGGGTTCAAGCCATTGTCTATCAGCATTCCCTTTACAATTTCCGCTTCGTAGGAACGGTCACTGGAGAACACCTTTACCCAATCTTTTTCCATCTTACAATAAATTTAAGGATGATCAATAGCAATACGCTTTTCCCGGAGCAGTGCGTGGTGCAAAAACTTATGACCTGTTTTACTGCATCCGCAATCAAATTACAACATTTGCGCTAATCTTCCTCGGTATCAGTTGCTTCCACCTGGGGAACCGGGGTTTTCTTATATAGTGCCCACAGCAGTCCTGTAGTGATCAGGAAACTGGCTACTGCCAGATACCAGGCAATATGTTCTTCTTTGGAGGGGTCTGTTTTTACATAGCCTGCCTGAAAAAGGAACATGGCCATTACCTGCATGCCATTATTGAAGAAATGGGCGATGATACTCAACCAGAGGTTGCCACTGATCTGGTAAATGGCACCCAGGAGGAAGCCCAGGAGAATCCGGGGCATAAATCCCAGCATATCGCCATGGATAGCGCTGAAGATAATAGCAGTAAATATGACCCCCAGCCATTTCATCCGCATCATGTCTATCATAACAGGTTGCAGCACCCCTCTGAAAAACAGTTCTTCCCCGATAGCCGGGATCAGGGCAATCAGCAGGAGGTTAATGAACAGGTCTGAAATATGGGGCATACGGAGCATCACCCCCGTAATTTTTTCCAGTTGGGCCTGGGCATCCCGGATACTCTGGGGAAGGGGCCAGGATTGGTTCCATTCTGCCAGTGTGCCTACCATTGCGAGGGAGCAAAACATAATCAAAATGGATAATATTATGAGTATGGGAGCAGGCGCTTTATGCATTCCAACGCCCGCCAGTGGCCTGGATTGCCATAAGTAAGCAAAAATGGCGGAGGGGGCTAAATAAACTGTTAAAGTGTATAAAAATTGTGTTAATTTCAGATAGCCGATAACTTTAGGGTCTTTCTGGTTGGCGGTATTATACAATTCCAGGGCAGTATAACCACTGAAAGCCGGGAATACGGTATTTAAGAACAGGATATACAATAACATAAAGCCGATAAAGAAACCAACAAAGGTTACGAACTGCAATAAGGGCGGATACTGCTTAAGATAGCCGATCATAAATATTACTGTATTATTTTTGTGTAAATTTACATCGCGAAACTGAGTTGACAGCCGGCAAATTTATCGAAGTTTAGCTGGGACAGACAGAACAGCTTGATTTATTCTTATCCGGATAAGGCGGATATACGGAAATTGTAGAACTGCACTGAAGCTTAATACAGTGGATCATAGGGCATGTAGCTATATTGGACAGTAACGGACAAACTACCAGGCTGCCATGCGATGGGCAAATTAAAAATATGGCGAAGATCGGAAATATAGACCTGGGGAACTTCCCCTTGTTATTGGCTCCTATGGAGGACGTAAGTGACCCGCCTTTTCGTGCGGTATGCAAGGAGAATGGTGCGGACCTGATGTATACGGAGTTTATCTCTTCGGAGGGTCTTATACGTGATGCAATTAAAAGCCGGCAGAAGCTGGACATTTTTGATTACGAGCGCCCGGTAGGGATACAGATATTCGGAGGGGATGAGGAGCCTTTGGCGATGGCTGCCCAAATAGTGGAAGCCACCAACCCCGACCTGCTGGATATCAACTTTGGGTGCCCGGTAAAAAAGGTAGCCTGTAAAGGTGCCGGGGCAGGTATATTAAAAGATGTACCTAAGATGGTAAAGCTTACGGCAGCGGTAGTAAAAGCCACCAGGTTGCCGGTAACGGTTAAAACCCGGCTGGGTTGGGATGATCACTCCAGGAATATTGAGGAAGTAGCAGAACGGTTGCAGGATGTTGGTATACAGGCGCTTACCATTCACGGTCGTACCCGTACGCAGATGTATAAAGGGCATGCCGACTGGACATTGATAGGTAAGGTGAAGAACAACCCCCGTATTCACATTCCCATATTCGGAAACGGGGATATCTGTACGCCGGAGCAGGCAGTGGCAGCGCGGAACAAGTATGGCGTAGATGGTGTTATGATAGGACGGGCAGCAATAAGATACCCGTGGATCTTTAACGAGATCAAGCATTTTATACAAACGGGTGAACATTTACCACCTCCAACTGTTTTGGAAAGAGTACGGGTTTGTAAGCAACATTTACAACATGCCATAGCCTGGAAGGGAGCGGTAGTAGGGATCCTTGAAATGAGGCGTCATTACACCAACTACCTGAAAGGCATGCCACACATTAAGGATTTCAGACAACAACTGGTAACCTGCAAGGAACAAAGCGCAATAGAAGAGGTATTGGATACGATCGTATTACAGTATAAAGATCATATATTTGAAAGGACTTCCCTCCAAATGGCAGCACACGATTATTTGCCGGCAGATAATGAAATGACAGGTTGTAACGTTTACGTATAAACCCCAAAAACAAAAAATAAATAAATTGCTTTCACATGGCCACGATTAAAAATCTTAGAAATGAAGTCTGGAAAGACTTGCAGATTAAAAACAAATCTGCCCTGCGTAAAAAATATGCTGTGTCTAATATGGGGAGAGTGATCAGTTATTATGAGGAGACAGCAGACGGTAAGTTATTATCAGGCTCTACCGTAGAAGGGTACACCGTGCTGAATGTAAAGCCGGCTGATAGTTACCAGTCACTATATCTGCACCGTGAGGTTGCCAAGTTATTCAATAAAAAGCCGGGTCGTGCGCACAAATTTGTGATTCATCTCGACTACGATAAAAAGAACAATAAGGCCACCAACCTTCGCTGGGCTACTAAAACAGAGATGGAAGAGCACCAGCAACATAGTCCGGCCAAACTGGCTTACAAGGAAAAGCAGCGTAACCGTGTAAAGGGGCTGAAGCTGAATATTACCAAAGTAAAAAGCATTAAACGCCTGTTGCTGAAACCTGGTAAGAAAACCATGAAGCAGATAGCGGAGCAGTTTGATATCAGTGAAATGCAGTTATACCGTATTAAGAGCGGGGAAAACTGGAGCCACGTTACACTGGATTAGTACCTGGGTTTCCTGGATCTGAAACAAATACCCTATCAGTAGTGGAAGGCCAGCGTTACTTAGCGCTGGAGTAACGCCCTGCTATCCGGGATAATTATATCTGATGTTCCTGACCAACGGCCATACCACCAAGTATGGCCTTAGTTATTTTACGCATGCCAGCTAATACGCTGGTGTAATGTTTGCTGGATTTCAGTACCGGTTCGTACCCCATCAGGATCACCTGCTCTTTGGCGCGGGATAAGGTGACCAGCAGTTTACGGTCTACTTCAATATTGGCAGCTTGCCAGTTAAAATGCCCTACACACTCCAGGGTGCTCAGCTGTGCCGGATGGTAAATGGCCAGCGATACAATGATTATGTCGTTTTCCGATCCCTGGAAGCGTTCTACCGTATCGATATTTACCTGTTGCAGTACCGGGTCATCCCCTATCAGTTCCCGGATAAGGCTGATTTGTGTGCGCCAGGGCGTTACTACACCCACCAGGGATGGTGTAAACCGGTGCCCGTATTTATCTTTCAGAAAGTGTAACAGCGATACTACCCACTGCGCCTCTGTGCGGTTCATTTTAGAAGTAGCCTCTCTGGGGCTGGGAATAAAGAGTTTTCTTCCCTGGGAGAGGATGCCCTCCCACCCTGCTTCGTCAGATCCGGTTGTTAATTTGTTCAGAAAAGGAAGCTGTTGCTGGGAGGTGCCCGAAGCCAATTGTCCTGCGTAAAAGTGATTCACCAATGCTGCAATCTCATCATGCATACGGAAATGGGTACTTAGCATACCCCAGGCATGGTGCCAGCCATTGGCTTTACAGCGAAGCATCAGGCGTTCGAAGATGGAGCAGCGGAGATCCGTAATACCCAGTTCCTGTAAAGGAGCAGCCTTTACCTGGCAAAAGTGTTCCTGCTGTGCCACTACCGGGGGCAGCTGGTTTTGGTCGCCAATCAGCACAAATTTTTTAAAGGGCACCAGCATGCCCAACAGCTGCGGTTCTGTAAGCTGGGAGGCTTCATCTACGATCAGGGTATGCAGGTGTACTCCCAGCATAGCCAGGAGCTGGAGCCTTACCGCCATGGTAGCAACAGTAGCCACAAATACACGTTGCTGTGAAATGAATTGCCGGGCCTGTGCGATCTCGCCGTTCAGGCAGTATTGGCGCAGTTTTACTTCTGATGCAGCACGGCGGCTACCCATGCGTAAATGGGTAATGCCTTTATCTTCCAGTTTTTTACAGATTTCATCTACTGCGCGATTGGTAAAAGCTACGATTACCACCTGGGTATGCTGCTGCACGATTGCAGCAACCAGTGCAGTAAGTAAGGACGATGTTTTGCCAGTACCTGGAGGGCCCTGGATGAGGTAATAGTCCTGTGCTTCCAGCGCTGCCCGGAGGATATTTTCCTGGTTGGGCGTGTACATGGCTGGAGCTGGCTGCCTGAGCGGAGCAGCAACCGGCGCCCGTTGCCCCAGCAGCAGTTCCATGCGGGTAGCATTCAGCGGGTCGAGCATATGGAATAAGGCAGTAGTGGAAGCCCAGTAGTTGGATTCATAAATGTCATGCTCAACGACCCATTCTTCATACTGGGTAAAAAAGTCGTGGGTGATTTGCCGGTTGTTAAGCGAAAAAACAAGCCGGTCCTTTTTGAGATCATCTATCCGGCCTTTCAGCAGCTGGTGTTGCAGTGGAGCCAAACCATCAGCAGAACGGGGATAAATGATAGCGGTATCGCCTATGCGGAAATTATGATTGATGGGGTGAGAGATAGTACAAACTACCGTACTGGTTTCGGTATCAAATTCATCAAACCGCAACCCATTAATGATATTAAAATGTGCCTGTTTTTCATTTTCCTGTTGTAACCATAGCGCTGCAAAGCCATTGGCATCATCTTCCCGGTTTACTTCGGCATACATGCCGCATTTAGCCAGTAAAAGTTCCCGCAATACAAAGGAAAGGTAGTGTTGATAATATTCCCTGAATACGGGATTAGCTGTTTGATATACCTGCTGGAACCAGGTAAAGTTCCTGGCGCTGAAGGAGGGCAGCCCCTCTGCTGCCTGGCCGGTAATGGTATCCAGTATGGTATAATCTTCTGCTGCCAGGCGTAGTAGTTGGGATACTACTTCATTACGAAGTGTGAGCAGGTTATTTTCCCCTAAGCTGGTAGAGGTAACATTGCGCAAAGGCGTATTAGCAGCTACAGAATAAAGAATGGCAGAGCTGCCGGTGCGCTCAGGCCCGAAGGCAGATTTAAGCAGCAGGTTATAGCCTATTACCTGCATTTCGTGATTCTTCCAGGTATTAAAATCCGGAGCACGTCCGCTTTTTAGTTCAAAGATTTCTTTCCTGTTAGGGTCATGCTGATCTTCTGCCAGGATATCCAGCCTTCCCTGGAGGCCGTAGCGGGAAGAAAAGAAGGTAGGTTCTATCCTAACCGGGCGGTTCTCCAATTCGGCACTGGCCTTTTGCAGGTTAGCCCAATGGCGGGTGCGGATTTCATGAAACATTTCGTTCAGCTTTTCCCTGCCACAAGCCGCCGCCTGTAATACATTTTCAGAAACAGCCTCTACAAAGGACGTTTTAAAGTCCATTTCCCGGTTCCTTAATACAGCATCCAGCAGGGCATTCACCAGATTTCCTTTAAAGGCCGCTTCATTATACTGCTGGGGTACTAATTTCTTAACGAGGTAAAGGAGCGGATTTACCCCCCGATGGCCAAAGCACTCTGCCAGGTCGCTGATATCTATCAGTAGGTCAGGTTCCAGTATTATCTGGCTTTCCGGCACCGTGGTATAGTGCTGCTCTTCTCCAGTTTTACGGCAGTGCAGGATATGAATGGTATCATATGGCCGTAGCTGCGGATGCAAGGCTATTAAATGAGGCTGAGAGGTTTCCGTTAATTGCAAATGAAACGTGCCCAGTTCTTCATTTTTGCATTGGATCATAAAATGATGTTTGCCATTGACATCTGATTCCAGCGGCCCTGTGTTCATTACCAGGCATTTCAGCACAGGTACTAATTCCGGATGATGAAAAACTGGCCGGGTGAGCTGCTTATTCATTACCGCAGTATAAAGCGTAGCCAACGCATCAGGTACCTGCAGGGCATAAAAATGATGTACGGCCAGGGAAAGTGTTTTTATGCATAAGAGGTATTGTTCTGTTGTCAGGATTATTTCACGATTAGCAGCCTTGGAGGTAAGGATGCGCAACACAGACAGCTGCTCCCTGATTTCGGTGGCTACCTGGTACTTATCAAAATAAAACTGCATGCGGGCAAACAGGTTGCCAAACCCGCGCAGTTCACCAGCAGTGAGTGCCCGGAACAGGTTTTCAAGAATCAATTGTATACTGCGTATAGCAGTTAAAGGGTCACTTGCCTGATGTGCTTCCTGAATGCGCATGAAAAATGCGTCTCCGATATGGGTTTTGCTCATGGTGGTGCAACTTTTAAATGGCTGGTATCCGGGTTAACTATTATTGGATGAATTTACGGGTTAATTTTTTAGCAGGCTTATTCCTTTTTGCTTTGCGGTATTCCCAGGGTGCTATGGGAGCAGGATGTGCCCACAGGCCGCGCTTATGTATACGGGCTTTTTGTTCTGCCGCAGCCAGGGCAGGGTTAACATATTGTTTATAGTGCCAGGCATGGCCCTGTTCTACCATCCATAGGTTGATGTTCTTGCCGGAGTCGTCATAGAGCTCCCCTACCCAGCGTTGGTATTGGTCCTTATTGAGCAGTATTACTGTAACCGTTTTATTAAAGCATTGGCGGCCCAATGCATCTTTACTCACCTTATAGAAATCCTGTCCTCTTTCCGGTGCATCAATAGCACTCATACGTATACGGTAGGATACTTTCCGGGCAGTCAGTAATTCAAAGGTGTCCCCATCAATGACCTTTACTACTTTACCTTTCACTTTTACAGGATCTTTATGAAGACACCAGGCGTTGACATGGATAAGTAATAGCAGAATAATTAAAAATGAGCTGTTGTGAAGCGCCTGTCTCATACACAAAAGTTGTTTTTGTATTGGTTATTTTTCCTATCTGTCTGACATGGGGGTGCAATTTACGCAGAAGTATCTACAGGCATAGCAGTTAACTTGCATCAATGCTGCTTTTGTTATACCTTCCGCATCATTTAAAGCAAGCAATTTATGTCTACAAAAAAGATAGCCATTATTGGCGGAGGTAACCTTGGTTCGGCCATAGCGCAGGGGTTATTGAAAAGTGGTTTTACACAGGCTCAGGATATTATTATCACCAAACGTAATACCGGTACATTGTCCCATTTACAAGAGCTGGGCGTTACCATAGAAAAAGATAATGCCAAAGCGATTACTCAGTCGGAGATTATATTAGTAGCACTAAAGCCCTACAATGTAAAAGAAGTATTGCAGGGGTTAAAAAGTGCTTTTGATCCCAAGCGGCATGTACTTATCAGCGTAGTAACCGGGGTAAGTATGAATGAGCTGGAGCAAATAGTAGGGGAAGGTATGGCAGTAGTTCGTGCGATGCCTAATACCGCCATTGCTATTCAGGAATCGATGACCTGTATTTGTCATAAGAATGTGTCGGAAGAGCAGGTGACCTGGATCATGAAGATGTTTGACCAGTTGGGAGCTACCGTAAGTATAGACGAGAAGCTGATGGATGCCGCTACAGTATTGGGAGCTTGTGGTATTGCCTATGCCCTTCGTTTTATCAGGGCTAATATACAGGGCGGCATTGAAATAGGATTTGATGTACGCACTGCCAATCTTATTGCCGCGCAAACTGTAAAAGGAGCTGCCGAGCTGTTGATCCGTGAAAAGCGTCATCCGGAAGAAGAGATAGATAAAGTAACCACCCCCAAGGGTTGCACTATCGCCGGCCTCAATGAAATGGAGCATCAGGGTTTCAGCTCTTCTCTGATCAAGGGGATCACTGTTTCCTATAACAAGATTGTAAAAGGATAGTACCAGCATTTCATGGGAAGGATACTGTTATTTCTTGAAAAAAGCAGAAAAGGGCACCCGGGGACCTTAGGAACAGTGATATTGTTTTCTCTGGTGATCGGGTTGCTTTTTAACCTGTTGTTCCTGATACCTGCTTTTAAAGAGATAGCAGGCAACAAGCTGCTTTTATTAGGAATCGGGGTGATAGTATACAGTGTATGGATAGGTACTGTCTTGTACCTGTTAAAACGCGACGGGTTTACGCTGGCAGAGCTGGGGATTACAAAGGATAAAGCGGTTAAAGGTGCGAGGATCTCCCTATATGTGTTTGTAATCGTCAATATGGTGTTGATCATTTCTTCCCTGATCAATAAGCGCCCGCTTATCCGGACGGAGCATTTTAATGCTTATGCGGAGGTATTAAGAACCGCTGTTATTTTCAACCTGAATACTTTGCCGGGAGCCTTTATAGAGGAGTTGGTTTTCAGGGTATATCTGATAGCGCAGTTATATCTGCTTTTAAAGCACAGGATTGCTTCCTCCGGCCTTAGACTGTTGGTGGTATTGATCTGTTCGCAGGCTGTATTTGCCATTGTGCATATCCCTATGCTGGTTTTCCGGCATGATTATAACATGACCTATATCTTTGCCGCCCTGAAAACACTGTTTATGTCAGGGATTAATTTTGCGTTGATCTACCTGCTGGTACGCAATGTATTCATCGTTACCTTTCTGCATGCAGTCAGTAATTATTCATTAGCTATCATAGAAACGCCCATACATTTTGAGCAGCTCTTTATGTTGGTGTTGCTGATGCTTGGGATTGCGCTCACCTGGCGGAAGCAGGTACCGGTTGCCGGAGATCAATAGCCGTTTGTTTAGCCTATTTCATGTTTGGGGTAATCGAAGAACAGGAATTTTTTTGCTGCGCGGTCAAAATCTTTCCAGGAGTTGGTATCGGCCTGTACTGCAAAGATGCCGGTAGTAGGCACATTATCAATACGTATTTCCTGGGTCAGGTAGTTAGCAAAATCGGTAATCCCCGGATTGTGCGCAAAGATGGCTACCGCCTCAAAATCATCATCAATCTTAGTAATAACCTTCAAAAAGGTGGACGCATAGCATAAATACAGCTCTTCTTCCAGGAGGATAGCCTGTTTGGGGTATTTCCATTCTTTGGCCATAATTTTTGCTGTGGTACGGGTGCGTTTGGCAGGACTGGAAATAATCAGTTCGGGCACCATACCCCGCATCAATAGCCGGGAAGCCATTTCAGGCGCATTTTGTTTACCTCGTTTATTGAGCGGTCTGTCAAAATCGTCCATATCAGGATTGTTCCAGTTGGACTTTGCGTGGCGAATGAGAAGTAATGTTTTCATGGGAAGAAAACAGTTAGTTAGCTATACGAAATTACGGATTTTATTGGAAGTTAACGCGTTACGCCTATACGATGGCTCCAAGCCCGTTGAATTAAGATAAAATTAACATGAAAGGGTAAAAGCAGCAAGCCTGCCACTTAAAACTGTTTTAAGTGGCAGGCTTGCAAACGGACTTTATAATGATTTACCAGCGCTAAGTAATTGTTAACCAGTCAGGTAGTGTGGTTAGTATCCACGTTCGTTTTTACCTTCCATATAGTTCATGAAAGCCTTGTTTACCACGCGGTTACCTCCCGGAGTGGGATAATTACCAGTAAAGTACCAATCACCCAGGTTATTAGGGCAGGCTTTATGCAGGCTTTCTATGGATTGGTAAATAACATCCACCTGTGCATTAATACCGGCAGGTGTAATGATCTGTGCAATTTTAGCAGAGATTTCTTCCGTAGTAAAAGGCTTATAGATATTGCGAACCACGTTCTGCGCATGGAGGGTATTGGTCCTTTGCAGTTCCATACACAAGCCATAGGCCTCCTGTAATATGTATTCCTTGTTATGGTCTTTCAGCAGTGCGATAGCCGCCTGGAAGGCTACGAAATCGCCCATTTTGCTCATATCGATACCATAGCAGTCGGGATACCGGATTTGTGGAGCAGAGGATACAATAATGATTCTTTTTGGTCCCAGTCTGTCCAGCATTTTAATGATGCTTTCTTTCAGGGTGGTACCACGAACAATGGAGTCATCGATTACTACCAGGGTGTCTACACCGGGTAATACTGTACCATAGGTAATATCGTAAACGTGTTGTACCATTTCATTACGGCCGGCATCGGCGGTAATGAAGGTGCGCATTTTCACATCTTTGATAGCAATTTTGTCGATGCGGATGCGGCGGTTCACCATTTCGCTGAGCTTGGCCTCATCAAAGTCCTTACCCCAGGAAAGGATACGCTCTACCTTGATCTTGTTGAGGTAATCTTCCAGTCCTTTCAGCATGCCATAAAAGGCAACTTCTGCGGTGTTGGGTATAAAGGAGAAGATGGTATGGCGAAGGTCATTATCAATCGCTTTCAGCACTGTTTCGGACAAGTTATAGCCCAGGTTGGAGCGTTCCTTGTAGATTTTTTCATCATTACCGCGGGAGAAGTAGATCCTTTCAAAGCTACAGGCTTTACGTTCTTTAGGTTCCAGGATCTGTTCGATGGCATATTCTCCGTTATTTTTAACGATCAGCGCATTACCCGGCATCAGTTCATGCACTTCATTTTCGCCCACATTAAAGGTAGTACGGATCGCTGCCCTTTCGGAAGCGGCCACGATGACATCATCATTAATATAATAGTAGGCCGGGCGGATACCGTGAGGGTCACGGATCACAAAAGCGTCGCCGGAGCCGATGAGGCCACCTGCGTGGTAACCACCATCGAACATGGAGAATGCCTGTTTGAGAATATGTTTGATATCCAATCCGTTACGGCGTACTTCATCTTCCTTGGCGAGGAAGTGGTGTACGGTTTCCAGCATGGCGGCAAGGTCGCTGTTGCGGTATGTTTCACCTGGTTCTGCCTGGGTGAACTTGAACAGTTCATCTGCATTGATCAGGTTAAAGTTACCGGCCATGGCCAGGTTACGGGCGGGAATGGTGTTGTAGCGTACAAAAGGGTGGCAAAGTTCCACATTGCTTTTGCCCTGGGTAGCGTAGCGGAGATGCCCCAATAATAATTCGCCGAGGAAACGGACGTGGCCTTTCATCAGGCCGGGGTATTTGGTGATTTCCGGTTGGTATTTTTCTATTTCACTGATTTCGTCACGGATTTTCCCGAATACGTCGCCGATGGCCTGAGGAGCAGCGCTGCGAACACGGTGCATGAAGGGGATTCCGGGTTCGGTGTCCAATTTTACAGTGGCCACCCCTGCTCCATCCTGTCCTCTGTTATGCTGCTTTTCCATGAGCAGGTATAACTTGTTAAGGCCGTAGAAAACAGTACCGTATTGTTGCTGATAATAAGAAAAAGGTTTTCTTAATCTTATAAATGCTAATCCGCATTCATGCTTTATCGCGTCACTCATGCCCGTAAAAATTGAAGTCGCAAAGTTACGCTGATAAATTACAAATGCCAAAAATGAAGGGTTGAATGGGGGAAAGCTATTAGCTTTTGACTGTTAGCTATTAGCTTTTTAGCAATAAGTTAGACGGGTTGGGATAGCAGTATGTTGCCCTGGTTAAATGAAAAATCCCGGAACCAGGTGTGACCTGTGCTCCGGGATGCTTTCTATGATTTCCGCTTCAGCTCTTGATAAGCCTGGCTTTCTGTTTATTGTTTTGCTAATGTGCTCATCCATTGCTGGATATTGGTACAGTTTTTAAATTCATCGTCTACATGAATATAATAACTGGGTATTTTTTCTCTCAGCCATTTGTTGATCGCTTCCATTTGTTTGATCTGGAGTGTACGCTGTTGGATACGGGCGTAGTCGTCCGTCATATTTTCGCGGTGAGGCTGTGTACGTGTTTTCAGGTATACCAGGCGGCAGGCAGTACGGCCCTGCTCATCCACAAACTGTACAGGTGCAGAAACCTGTCCTGCTTTCAGGGTATCGAGCATCAGCACGATATCTCTTTCAGAAGGCTGGTCCAGCTGATCAATGGTGATCAATGTACCACCACCACTCTGGGGGTTGGCTTGTATCATACCACCATCAAATTTGGCCATCTGTGCATCACTGTATTTGGTAACCGCCTCTGCAAAAGAGTATTTACCATCTACAATGTTGGTACGGATAGTATCCAGTTTTTTCATGGCCAGTGTAATATCCGATTTGGTGATGTTTGGCTTAAGCAGGATATGTTGTACCGTAACATTATCCCCCTGACGTTTTACCATTTGGATCAGGTGATAACCGAACTGGCTCTTTACCGGAGTGGATATTTCACCTTCTTTCAGGCGGAAAGAAGCCGCCAGGAAGTCGGGGTCCCAGTTTTTATCATTGCGGTTGAGTACATATATCCCTTTATTATCCTTCGCGCCCGGATCTTCTGAGTAGAGGAGTGCCAGAGAGCCGAAGTCGGACTCTTTGTTTTCCACCCGTTTTCTGAAGTCCATCAGGCGGTCTGTAGCATATTTTTCCATTTCCTGGGTAGCTTTGGGCAGTACGATTAACTGACCAATTTCCATTTCAGATTCGTAGAAGTGTAAGCTATCCGTAGGAATGCCGTCAAAGTATTTTTTCACCTCAGTAGGTGTTACTTTGATAGCGTCTGTCACTTTATTGCGCATCGCGGTGGCCAGGATATTTTCCCGGATGGGCTGACGAAAGCGTTCACGCATTTGGTAAATAGAATAGCCGGTAATTTCCCGCATTTTTTCTTTGGAGCCGTATACTTCCTCAAAGTAGCGGATACGGTTTTCGATTTGTCCTTCTACGTCAGCATCACTTACCGGTAAGCTATCTCTTTCGGCCTGGAGTACCATTACTTTCTGGGCAATGATCTGTTCCATGATATTACAGGCTGCATCCGGAGGAAGGGAGTTGTTGATGGCATTGTGTTGCGCCTGGGATAGCTCCCCGTCAATATCGGATTTCAGTACTATTTTATCTCCCACAATGGCTACAATCTTATCTGCCACTAATTTTTGCTGGGCCGTTGAGGCCTGCCAAAGTAGTAAAGCGCCAGCGGAGAAAACCAGAATTTTTTTCATACAAATGCAGTGAATTCCAAAAATAACCAATAAAATAAGCTCCACTAAGATAGCGGGCTGATTTAACAAAAGTTTATGCCGTTCTTCCCTTGTATTTACAAGCGGGTAGCCGGTCTGGGCTGATGCCCTGTTATCCGGAGGGCCGGAAAAATGTTAAAAGCAAAAAGCTGAAAGCAGGTATTAATTGCTTTCAGCTTTTGCCTTCAGCCTCAGGCTGTTGGATTATAATGTGCGTTTTACTTCTACTTCTTCGAATCCTTCCACTATATCGCCCACTTCGATACCGTTATAGTTCTTGATACTCAAACCGCACTCGATACCTGCAGATACTTCTTTCACGTCATCTTTATAACGTTTCAGGGATCCGAGTTCGCCGGTGTGTACCACTATACCGCCACGTACCACATTGATGCGGGTATTACGGGCAATCTTACCATCCAGTACAATACAGCCGGCCACGGTAACCTTTTCGAAGCGGTAGGTTTCACGTACTTCTACGTTGGCTACTACCTTCTTCTCGATCTTCGGTTCCAGCATACCTTCCATAGCGCTTTTCAGCTCATCTATGGCATCGTAAATGATGGAGTAGTTACGGATTTCGATGTTTTCTTTTTCAGCCAGTTTTGCTGCCTGAGCGGACGGACGTACCTGGAAGCCTACGATGATCGCATCTGATGCAGTAGCGAGCAATACGTCTGATTCGGTGATCTGACCTACTGCTTTGTGTACTACGCTCACCACGATTTCTTCAGTAGACAGTTTCTGCAGGGAGTCGCTCAATGCTTCTACGGAACCGTCAAAGTCACCCTTGATGATCAGGTTCAACTGTTTAAAGTTGCCCAGTGCCAGACGACGGCCGATTTCATCCAGGGTAATATGTTTCTTGGTACGGATACCCTGTTCACGAACAATTTGTGCTCTGCGGTTGGCCACTTCTTTCGCTTCAGATTCTTCAGCGTACATCTTGAATTTCTCACCCGCCTGCGGCGCACCGTTCAAGCCCAGTACCTGTACTGGCATGGATGGGCCGGCAAATTCCATTTTCACTCCACGTTCGTTAAACATGGCTTTGATCTTGCCATAGAAGGAACCGGAAACGATGGTATCGCCCTGACGGAGGGTACCATTTTGTACCAGCAGGGAAGCTATGTAACCACGGCCTTTATCCAGTGAAGCTTCCACGATGCTACCGGAAGCCTCTCTGTCGGGATTAGCTTTCAGTTCCAGCAATTCAGCTTCCAGCAATATTTTTTCCAGTAAGATATCTATGTTCAGGCCGCTTTTGGCAGAAATTTCCTGGCTTTGGTATTTACCGCCCCAGTCTTCCACCAACAGGTTGAGGCCTGCCAGTTGTTCTTTGATTCTTTCAGGGTTGGCGCCTTCTTTATCTACCTTGTTAATGGCAAATATCATCGGCAGACCGGCCGCCTGGGAGTGGGAAATGGCTTCCCTGGTTTGTGGCATGATTGCATCATCTGCAGCGATTACGATAATGGCGATATCCGCAGCTTTGGCACCACGGGCACGCATCGCAGTAAACGCTTCGTGACCAGGTGTATCCAGGAAGGTTACCTTTTTGCCACTGGCGGTAGTTACCTGGTAAGCACCGATGTGTTGGGTAATACCCCCGGCCTCACCGGCCACCACATTTGCATTACGGATATAATCCAGCAGGGATGTTTTACCATGGTCAACGTGCCCCATGATGGTAACGATCGGCGCTCTGGGCACCAGATCTTCCGGCGCATCCACTTCTTCTTCTTCATCCATATCTTCCGCGTCATCCACGCCGATGAATTCCACTTCATAGCCAAACTCGCCGGCTACCAGTTCAATTACTTCCGCATCCAGGCGTTGGTTAATGGATACCATGATACCGAGGCCCATACATTTGGAGATTACTTCTGCGAAGCTTACATCCATGAGGTTAGCCAGTTCA
Source organism: Chitinophaga sp. H8 (assembly GCF_040567655.1). Taxonomy (NCBI): domain Bacteria; kingdom Pseudomonadati; phylum Bacteroidota; class Chitinophagia; order Chitinophagales; family Chitinophagaceae; genus Chitinophaga; species Chitinophaga defluvii. The sequence goes on from NZ_JBEXAC010000002.1 coordinate 1,053,017, forward strand.
CTTACAGATACAAATTCTGTTACCTGCAGTTTGCTGCCGTCTTCCCCTTGTTTGGCTGCCTGGTTGGCACGTTCTTCACGTTTTTCCCTGCGGTGTTTGGCTTTTACGCCTTTTCCGCGTCCACCACCGCCTAATTTGGCCATGGTTTCTTTAATCTTATTCTGGATTTCGTTCTTGTCGATTTCTTTTTCTTCCGGACGTTTATCATCTCTGCCATGCGCAGGTCCACGGTTGTATCCTGTTCCGGCACCACCTGGGCGGTTTTCAAAGCGTCTTGGGCCGCCCGGACCACCAGGGCCACGGTTGCCACCCGGCCCGCCAGCTGGTCTTGGACCACCCGGACCTCCTGGTCCGCGGTTACCACCCGGTCCGCCCGGACCACGGTTGCCACCTGGAGCATTCCGATCATGATGAGGGCGGTTGCCGCCTGGGTTCCTTTCAACAAAAGGACGGTTAGGGCCGGTACCTGGAGCTGAAGGAGTTGCATTCCGGTTGTCGGTATGCGGGCGGTTGTCGCCACTACCAGGACCTCTTCTATTATCATCCTTGGAGAATTCCTTGGGTTGAATAGGTTCTGGTTTCTTTTCCACTACGATACGTTTGCGTTTGCGTTTTTCGTCGCGGTTATTGAAAGAGTTCTTGTTATTATCGCGTCTGTCGGATTGTACCGGCAGGTTAATTTTACCGATCACTTTAGGGCCGGTTAATTTTTCCGCCTGAATATTTTCGATGACATTGGCAGCTGCGTCGTCCTGTTGGGGATTTGCAGAAGAGTCGGCATTGCCGGCATGATCAGCAGCGGCAGGAACCTCATCCTGTTTAGCGGGCGGAGGGGTGCTGGCGACTATTTTAACAGGCGCTTTAGCAGCCGGTTTTTCTATTTCTATTACGTCTTCCACTTGTTTTTCTACAGGTTTATCTTCAACCGGTGTGGGTTTGTCCGCTTTATCCAGCTTTTCGGCCTGTGCAACAGGTGTCGCTGGTTTTTCTTTTTCTGCCGGAGCAACAGGTGCAGGTGTTTCTGTTTTTTCGGACTGCACGGTTTGAGCTGGCGGCGGTGTAGTTTTTTCAGGAGCTGGGGTAGCCGGGGCTACTTCAGCAACAGGAGCTGCTTTAGCGGGTTTTTCTTCCGGTTGGGCAGTTGCTGTTTTCTCTTCCTGTGGCGCCTTGTCTTCGTTCTTTTTCACCCCTGCCTTTTTGCGGTTAGGGTTATTTAAAGCGTCGAGGTCTATAGTAGCTACTACTTTAGGGCTATTGATCCGGGGAGCTTCCGTTTTGGTAACTTCGGGAGCCGCCGCCGGTTCAGCGTGTTGTTGTTTAGGCGCCTCTGCAACAGGGGGAGCTGCAGCAGGAGCTGGTTCCGGTTGAGCTTTCGGCGCTTCCTTCGCCGCCACGGGTTCCTGTTTAGGTTCCTCTTTGGGTTCAGGTTTAGGGGCTTCCGCTTTCGGTTCCGGCTTAGGCTCGGGTTTGGACTCCACTTTCGGTACTTCGGCAACGGGAACAACTTCTTCCTTATCTTTTGCAGCATCTTTCTTTTTCGCTGCCGCTTCTGCTTCTTCCTTCTCCTTTTTCTTCGCTGTTTCTAACACGCTTCCTTTGGGCAGGGCTATCTGGTCGCTTTTCTTCTTGTTAGCCTTGTCCTGTTGGAATTCCGACTGCAAAGCTGAGTACATGACAGCGTTAAGACGGGCATTGGGAGATCCAAAGCCGTCCATATCAAAGCCCTTGTTAGTAAGGAAGTCGATCAGCGTTTCCTTACCAATGTTGAACTCTTTGGCTGCAGCCAGCAATCGTGGTGTGTTGTTTGTTGTTTCAGGCATATCGTATTCTGGGCCTCCCCTTCCCCCGTTTTTGGCGGGGGGGTTTTTACGTTTAAACAATAACTCAAAAAAATCAATTCCCCTTCTAATAAGCCCTTTTCCTGGGAAGGGTTCCGGTCGGGCGTTATTCTTTGTCAAATTCTTCCTGTAATATTCGTCTTACTTCCTGCACTGTTTCTTCCTCCAGATCGGAACGGCGAACCAGTTCATCTGCAGTGAGTTCTAATACGCTGCGTGCAGTATCGCAACCTATACGTTTCAGTTCGTCTATAATCCATTCTTCAATTTCATCGGAGAATTCTTCCAAGTCAATATCGAATTCGGTTTGTTCCTGTTCTTCGTCACGGAATACATCTATTTCATATCCTGTCAATTCGCAGGCCAATTTTATATTTACACCTTTTTTACCGATCGCCAGGGATACCTGGTCTGGTTTCAGGTAAACGGAAGCATATTTATTTTCATTATCCATATCCATCCGGCTGATCTTGGCAGGCGTTAAGGAACGCTGTATGAGCAACTGGATGTTGGCGGTATAGTTAATGATATCAATATTTTCATTTCTCAGTTCGCGCACGATACCATGAATACGGCTTCCTTTCATCCCTACGCAGGCTCCTACCGGGTCTATGCGGTCATCATAGGACTCTACCGCCACTTTGGCTCTTTCACCAGGTTCCCGTACAATTTTCTTGATTACGATAAGCCCGTCAAAGATTTCCGGTACTTCAATTTCCAGCAATTTAGCAAGGAAGGAAGGGTGGGTGCGGGAAAGAATGATGAGTGGCGCATTATTTTTCATCTCCACTTTTTTCACTACTGCCCTTACGTTTTCACCTTTTTTGAAATAATCGGTAGGAATTTGTTCGGATTTAGGCAATATTAACTCATTCCCTTCATCATCCAACAATAAAACTTCTTTTTTCCATACCTGATATACTTCGCCGTTTACGATTTCGCCTGCTTTATCGGCATATTTTTTAACCAGTATATTCTTTTTGAGATCGCCGATACGGGCAGAAAGGGTTTGTTTGGCAGCGAGAATAGCCCGGCGGCCAAAGTCCATAATTTCTACTTCTTCATACAAATCTTCTCCTACCTGGTAATCAGGTTCTACTTTAATAGCTTCGGAGTAAGCAATCTGCGCATTATCGTCTTCTACTTCGCCATCGGCTACAATGGTCCGGCGACGTAATATTTCCAAATCGCCCTTTTCTGTATTTACGATCACATCAAAGTTCTCATCTGAGCCATACTTCTTCCGCAGTAGTGTTTTAAACACATCTTCCAATACCTTCATCAACGTAGGGCGGTCAATATTTTCCGCCTCTTTAAACTCGGTGAATGACTCTATCAGGTTAATACTAGCCATGTTCTGTTATTATATTTTAAAACACGATGCACACCTTTATGTGCTTTATTTCAGTAAAATGTATATCTGTTTGTTTCTTTTCTTTCTTTTTGCCGATGAGCTCTTCAATGGTGATGAGGTCATCTGTAACGGCCAATAACGTTCCTTCCTTAACGCTGGCGTCCAGGAAAGTTACTTCCACTTTGCGGCCAATATTTTTGAGGTATTGCCGGTGCAGCTTGAGCGGCTCATCCAGCCCGGGAGAGGACACTTCCAGGGAAAAGTCGTTATCAGGAAACAAGCCGGAGCCTTCCAGTAAGGGATACATTGCACGGTTAAATGCAACTAATCTCTCTACCGGCACACCTTTGTCTCCATCTATAAAGAGCTTTACGTTATTGGTGGGCTTTATCCTGATTTCTACCAGAAAATTATCCGGATCATTTGCCAGCAGACCTTCTGCCAGTTCCCGGATTGCTGTTATCACTTGTTCGTTTGCCATACTAAATACACGAAGGGGACAATAGTTCGTCCCCTTCGTTTGAATCTTTTTACCTACGCAAAATTAGCATTTTATTTCAATACAAAAACTATTTCTTTAACTTGTATGTAAATATTTAATGCCCCGGAATCCTCAATAGTACAGATTGTGATTTGTTTTAATGCATATAACCGCTAAAGTAATACAGCGCATGCATTCTCTGTTAAAAATAAATATAGAATTAATTGTATGGGTGATAGCTTTGCTGGTGCTGGGTTTCATGGATATTAACGAACAAGCTCCCAGTCTATGCTTATTAAAAGCCATGGGAATTTCCTGGTGCCCGGGATGCGGGCTGGGGCACGCTATCAGTGCTTTATTACATGGAGATTGGAAGGCAGCCTTACACCATCATATTTTGGGACCATTTGTTTTGAGTGCTCTGATTTACCGGATCCTGCAATTGAGCTGGCAGCAATTTGCCGGCATAAAACGAGGGACATATGAATAAGTTTTCTTTTACGATACTACCCGGTATTGAACAGGAGGAGTTATTGTGGCTGCAGGAGCTGACCAAGCACTACCCGCCTGAAAAGCTGGAACAATTCATTGCCTTATATCAGCTGAAGCGCCGGGATCCGGAGGCCGTGCTTATCTGCAGCCTGTTTGGGCTGGTGGCTATTGCTGGCATACAGCGTTTTTTGCTGAATCAGATTGCCATGGGAATCCTCTACCTGTTTACCCTGGGCTTTTGTTTTGTAGGCTCTATAGTGGATGCTATCAATTATCGTAAGCTGGCCTGGGAATTTAACAAGCGGGCATCTGTTGAAGCCGCTTCCCTGCTGGGATCCCGCTGATTTTTCCGGGGTAAGCGTTAAAGAATCCTTAAAGTATCTGTATTTAACTGGCATGGGAAAAGATATTCCGCTACCTTTACAGCACTATGTTTAAACTTTTATTCTACCTATTTATAGGATGGCTATTATATAAACTGGTATTTGATTTTATCATCCCGGTTTACAGGTCTACCAAGCAGGTGCGCCGGCAAATGAATGATATACAGCAGCATATGCGTAACCAATATCAGCAACAGCAACAGGCCCAACAGCAATCTGCCCAACGCCCTGCTCCTGCCCAAAAAGTAGCGGACAAGGGAGATTATATTGATTTTGAAGAAATCAAATAATCACTTTAACTGCCGTCTTTCTCTTCCTTTTTTCAGCTATTTACTGGTTTGAAGATATCCATAATGGTTTTGGGTGCCTGCAAGTGAATGGTTTGTAAACCTACTACTTTAGCACCTTCAATATTAGGCAGGGTATCGTCAATGAATAAAGTTGCCGCAGGGTCCAATCTGTTTTCATCTATGATGATCTGATAAGATTCCTTTTCAGGCTTACGGTAACCGATAAGATGAGAATAATAAGACCGCTCAAAAAAGCCGCCCAGCGAAGGGATACCCCTGCTTTCCTGCAATAACTGATTGAATGCCTCCATATGAATGGCATTGGTATTACTGAGCAGATACAGGTTGTAATGCTGTCTTAATTGCTGGAGTAACTGCAGGCGCTGTAAAGGGAAATCCAGTAACATCGCATTCCAGGCGCTTACCAGCTGCTCATCCGTAACAGACTGTGGTGTATGCTTATGCATGGCCGCCAGAAACTCTGTCGGACTCACGCGTCCGGTTTCCAGGTCATCAAACAGACTGGAGGTATGAAACTGCGAGTACAGCTCATTAAAATTAGTAACACCCAGGTTTACAAAAGCCTGCTGAGTGAGCTGGTAGTTGATGTTAAGAATTACACCTCCCAGATCAAAAATGATGTGCTTAATCCCTTGCATGGTGATACGCTTATTGATAGAAAGGCAAAGGTAAAGCGGTTATTTCAGAAACAGGCTTATTCTGTTGAAACCTTTACTCCTACATGATTTTAAAAGAAATAAATGAAATTCTTGGAAAATAGGATAAAAAATAATTAATTTTGCCATCCCTTGAAAAAGGGGATGCTTGAATAAAGCAGGTCCTATAGCTCAGTTGGTTAGAGCACCTGACTCATAATCAGGGGGTCCCAGGATCATGCCCTGGTGGGACCACAAGACAGAAAAGGCTTTTAGCGGTAAAACGTTGAGAGCCTTTTTTGATTTGAGACACAAGATGGGTATCCACTAAAAGAGAAATTAAGCTTTACTACCTCTAAATGCAGATGTATTACTGCCAGTATGTTGTTTAAAAAACCTGCTAAAATGCTGGGGGCTGATAAAGCCCAGTGCATAAGCAATTTCTTTGGCCGACAGGGAAGTAAAATTCAATTGACGTTTTGCTTCCAGTATAATCCGTTGTTGTATGAGCCTTGATGGAGAAGGATATTTGAATGTAGCAAAAAGGTTGGCCAGGGTTTTAGGCGATTTGTTCAGTGCATTGGCATAAAAGTGAACTTCATGCTGACTCCGGAAGTTAATTTCCAGTAACAGGTTGAACATTCGAACCAGATCCATTTTATCCTCTCCGAACAGGCAGTAGTTTTCTGTTTGTTTTTTTGCGATGCGTGTAATGTAAATGATAAGCCGTTTCAACAGCAGGCGGAGCATTTCTCCCTGCATTTTATCCTTTATCTGCATTTCTTCCATACTTAATTTCAGGATAAGCTCGATCTGTTCTCTTTCTTCGCTTGACAGTGGAATGAACATAGGATGCCGGATGCCATAAAAAAGGAAACCTACACAACCTACTTCTGCATCATGATCGGCAATACAGTAGAAGTCACGGTTAAACTGCCAGGCCACCAGGGTTTCCGGATGTTCGAATACAAAATGCTGATTGGCAACAAGGGGAAGTATAGTATTGGTGGCTAATAAATAAGGTACCTGATCGATCACTACGGTTTGATCTTGTTGCAGGTTGCATACGATAGTATTGGTCGTTTCTTTGTATTGATTAAGAATACCGGCCCCCTTTAAAAAAGTGTCCTGCTTTATGACTGAAAACCGTCCGTTTGTATTCCTGTCTTCAAACTGCCATTTCATATCTTAGGATTACAACTTGCTGTTTTTACGTTATTCGAATTTACATTTTCCCTGTTTTATTATTTTATAAATTAAAAAGAGACTGTATCAGGGGGATGCAGCCTCTTTTTATGGGTTACACCTGGTGGAGAAAAAGTAGTTGTTTATCTGGTTCTGCAGACAATCATTTAATGGTAACCCGGATAATGTTATTTATAGCTGGCAAGGTTATGAAAGGATTAGGATCGGGCACGGCCATAATCGGTTTGCTTTCGGTAAGAGGAGTGCCTGCCAGGTTAAATTGTGTGACACCTGCCCCGGGAAACTGATCTATAGCGGTACCATTATCATAAAGCGCCACACTGGATGAGATATCAGCCTTTACTGTTGGGTCCACGCCATTATCAGCAGTAGCAAAAAACCAGTCGTTCGAAAATCCATACATCGTTGCTATGGCCAGACGATCTCCCTTTACTACCCTGATTGCCTGGGAAACCTTACCTCCGGCATTTTCATTTATAACAGGAAGCAAAACAGTAGTACCAGGAGCAGGCAGTACATATACAGCTTTCACCCCTGCTTTGTTTTTTAAAGATGCTGCCAGGATTGTCGCATTTCCTTGTTGTGCCAATTGTTTTAGCCCTTCTCCCCGATCTTTTTCCCCTACTTTGTAGACAGGGTTATCGATCCCATTATACACTACTACCAGTACTGGTGATAAGGGCGTGAAAACGCCTGTGATGCTGCTGATATAGGTACTTAGCGGGACATTATTACCTGCTTCTGCAATGGATGTAAGCCCATTGGCAGTAAACTGGTCTTTAGTGTATAATGGCGCCGGATTAAGCAAGTTACCACCAGCAATATAAGATACTGCCCAAACGCCAGGACTCAGAGGCGTTTCATTAGCCGTACCGCCCGAAGTATTCTTTATAGTAAGGGTGAAATAAGAATTGCCATCGTATACCAAGGTTGCTTTTATCAGTTGTGAAGCAGGCAGGTACTTATTTCCCTGCGCATCGGTACCCATTACTTCAGTTATTTTCTTATTATCAGCAGTACCAGGATGATTTACCGCAGCTCCCGGAGGCTGATTGATCCTGGTTCCATTGTCCCATAGTTTGATTTGGGAAGAAACATCACCCTGTATAGGATTGCCGCTGGCATCGTACACCGAAATGCCCGGATTGTCAGGGGCAAAGAACAAGTCATTTGACCAGCCATACATTGTAGCAAAACTGAGCGCCTCGCCTTTGGCAGCGGCAAAGTGGATGCTTACCGACTGACCAGGGAAGATTACCGGGGGTGTTCCGGGGCCCTGGAATGTACCAGATTCAACAAGTGGTCTGGAATTTAGTACGTTTTCTACCGAGATAGTCACTTCTTCTGAAGGTATGACGGGGTCATCGTCTTTATGGTGGCATGAAGAAAAAATGAGTGGTAGTATCATCAGGGCAGACCAAGGGGTTATTATCTTTGGATAACTCATATGCATTCAATTTTTAATGAACAGATCACTCACCGGTTTGTATGAAACAAATATATCAAGGTTAGGAGGCCCTGGGAATAGCCATAATTCCCAAATGATTATCTAAACTTCCCGGAAGAAGAGGGGATCTATACTTTTAGAACGCTTTTACTATGCTTTTGCCATAGCTTAACCATGCTTTAGCTATGCTTTAAGGCGGGGGGAACTATACCTTTAGAACGCCTTTACTATGCTTTTGCCATAGCTCAACCATGCTTTAGCTATGCTTATAGAGTGCTTTTACCTGGGAGACAGCTTCTTATTACCACAGGCGGCACAAAATGAGGCTTGTGGTGTTCTATAGGGTTTGCCACACTTTTCACAGGGGGCGCCGTATTGAGAGATGCGATGATGCATGATGGCATTGGGGATGGTTTCCTCGTAGCCGGTCACTGTTTTATAATAATCCAGTAGAGGCTGAAAACGTTCCTTTATTGTACCTTTTGTTTGGAATGCTTTTCTAATCAGCTCATCAGCTATGTGATATTCTTCTTCATCAAGCATTGGCATTTCTTTTCTGCATCGCCAGCACCATAAAACTTTCATAATAGGTTGTTTAGATGATCTTTAGATCATTTCTTCAGGCTCTCATGAATCCGATCTTTCCAGCAGACCGATCTTGATACGCTTAAACATGCTTCTTTCATCGAGCGACTTTTCCAGTTCAGATAGTATCTGTAACAGGTCGGCGCTGGCTTCTGCCAGCCACTTTTTGTTCTCTTCTTTTATAACTGTCAGGATAGGGCCTATCCGCTTATGCATCTGTTTGCCGGCGGGGGTAAGGGAAATCAGCCTCCTTCTGGCATCTTTGTTATCTACAGCAGTTTTGATCAGACCATTGGCCAGCAGCTGATCTACAAATTGTACTACTGCGGGATGGCTGATTTGCAATGATTCAGATATTTCAGTAATACCCATTACTTTTTCCCGGCTTAATAGCTCCAATACCAGGTACCACTTCGCTTCAAAATCAAGTGCAGATTCTTTGTATATTTTACTAACGTCCTGCGACAAGCGCTCGCCTAACCGCTTTAAGCGGGTAGCCAGCGCCAGTTCTTCCAACTCATTAATTAGGCTCATACCATAAATTTATCATTGTTAACCAGCCCTGCGCTTCTCTTCTTCTGCACCTCCTGTTTTTCTTTTTGCACCATTGGACAAACTTCCCCCAAATTTATAATTGAAACTTAAAGTTATCACCCTGGTATCTCTTTTTTGGATAAAAGTTTCTCCATAACCCGTTAGTTTGGTCACTGCATTGGTTTGATTCGTGAAAAATACATCACTCACGTTTAATTTGATTGACGCCTTCTTCTCCCACAATTGTCTTTGCGCACCTATATTGACAAACCAGTAACTCCCCACATCCAGGAACCCATAGTAAGACCTGCTCTCATAACTGCCTACCACTTCCAGCGACGTGTTTGGATTGATATTGATTGAATTACTGGAGTTAAAGCTGAAGGATACCCGGCTTACGTCCAGGTGCGTGTTTACCAGATCTCCTTTGTACTTGCCATAATACAACAGTGCATTATTGGTGCTGTTGAGCCACTTGCCTATCGTTAGCGGAAATCCGAAGCTAAGATTATAATAGTCAAATTTAGCCAGATTCCTGCCCGTTTGCAGTACGCTGTTAGGATCGGTATCAGGCGACAACACTATCAGGATGTTATCTGTTGTTCTACTATAGCCGATCTTGGTGGTATATTGTTGTTTGAAAGTATGGGTGAGTTCAAATGAGTTGGTAATTTCCGGGTTTAAAAATGGGTTTCCGGCAGAAGAGGTCAGCGGATCCAGAAACACTTTAAATGGATTTAGCTGGCGATAGGATGGCCGGTTGATCCTGCGGCTCATGGAAAGCCCCAGGTCATGCTTGTCATTGAATGCATAACCGGCATATCCACTTGGGAAAAATTGGGTGTAGTTCCTGTCGAAGTTATCTTTGTTAGTGACCTGCACTCCTTTTGCATTGGTGTTTTCCGTCCTGAGGCCCAACTGGATGCTTAGCTTTTTCCATTTCCCGGAAACATTTAAATAAGCAGCATTGATATTTTCTTCATAGATAAAGCGGTTACTTTTTCCTTCATCCAAAACATTGCCACCATTACTTCTATCAAAGAATTTTACATCATTGTCAGATTTTACCCAGCTGCTTTTTATACCCGCATCCAATTTAGCACCTATGGATTTTAAGGGCTGTGTGTAATCCATTTTAAAGGATCTGATGCTGAGATTTCCATTAAGATCTCCAAAAAGCAGATAGGGAGCTTTACTGGGGTTCTGATCGTTATCAAAATAGGTAGTGTGGTAGTTTTGTGTTTCATCGGAAGTGAAGCGGGCATAGTCAAGGTCGGCCGTCAACTCCCTGCCGGCAGTGTCTAAAGTATGTTTGTAGTTCAGGTTAATGCTCCCGTTGTTCCGTTGGGGATTATTATCACCTATGGTGGTGAAAGCCCCTGTTTTTTGTTGTTGTGCATTGAATGACTGTGCCACACTGTTGGAAGAGATATTGCCATCACTGAAAATGCCATTGGCAGCAAATCCTACTACAATATTTGAACGGAGGTTATAATCAGCGCCGATACGGGCGTTGTGGCTATTAAAATGATACCGGAAGAAATTATCATAGTTGTTGCCGCCGGTTACCGCATTATTGTCATCATAAAAGTTTCTGAATATGAGGAGGTCGTTGAAGTCTTCCCGGTAGGCATAATTATAAGCACCAAAGACATTCAGGTTTTTATGTTTGCTATTGAAATTCAGGGAAGGATTTAATTTAGCATATATCCCCTGTCCATAGCTCAGGGAGATGTTACCATTAGTACCGGTAGTTTTACCTTTTTTTAGCCGGATATCGATGATGCCTGCGTTGCCGGCTGCATCATACTTGGCAGAAGGGTTGGTGATCAGGTCAATTTTATCGATCTGGTTGGCCGACATGTTCCTGAGCATATTGGCAAGATCCTGGCCGGACATAGGCACCTGTTTTCCATCTATCATTACCAGCACGCCCTGCCTGCCACGCATGGCAATATTATCATTCTGGTCTATGGTGATACCGGGTGCTTTTTCCAGTACTTCCAATGCGGTACTTCCGGCTGCTGAGATGGAAGCCGCTACATTCACCACCGTTTTGTCGTACTGTTGCTGTATAAAAGGTTTGGTAGCCACCACGGCTGCTTCTTTCAGCGTAGTACTGGCAGTACTTAGCAGTATAATGCCCGCATCTGTATTTTTAGTATGCACAATCGGGGCCGACTGATATCTGGCAAATGCCATACTCTGGGTGACGAGGATGTAAGTTCCGGGTGGAATTTGCTCAAAGAGGAAGTTGCCCTGTTGGTCGGCATATTCCATTTTAACCAACTTTTTATCCGCATCATTTACCAACTGTATGAGTACCTCATCCAGGTTTTTATTTTGCGTACTGGATAACTTTCCTTTGATATTGGAATAAGCCATCTTTTCTTGTGAGTAGGATTTATTTACGTAAGTAGTAACATAAATAATGAAGATAAGGGTATAGCTCCATGTCTTTTTCATAAAGGGGTGTTTAATGGTATAAATGTAGGTACATAGGTGATTTTCTGTAAATGGTTTTGGATGAATGGCGTTATAGTAATGTAACTACTTACCTAATATTATAAGCTACAGTATTTTGATGATAAAAAGTGAGCCAGTATGACGGGGTGAACGCAGGATGAATGGCTTTTCCGGTTTTTAATGATTGTTAAAAAGACCGTTAATTGGAAGTTAATGGAGTTGGTTCATTGCGTTTCCTATTTTATTTTTTCCCTAATTTCCGGTTATCTATTGTTTAACAAAAATAACCCCCTCATGCAAAGATCATTCTTTAGGTACATGCTATGTACGTTAACCCTCCTCTCCTGTAAAAAAGACCTGACCACTGACAAAGCCCCCGGAAACCAAGTTGACAAGAAGCATCTTCAACTGAATATCAGCGGCTTTAACCAGGAGGTAATGAATTTGAAAAACAGTCAGGCTAAAGTAAGTGCTACAGACTCTCTAAAGGATTACATTTCCTATCTGTACTATCTTGTATTCAATGCTTCCGGCGAAGAGGTGAGCAGAAGGGTACAATATAAAACCCAGGAGCTAGATTTTGGACTTATTACAGATTCTCTTTTGCCGGGATCGTATACTGCATTTATACTGGGCACTCCCAAGAGCCTGCAATTTAATGAAGAACATAAAGGGCTGAATGACTGGCCTAAGAAGCCGCTGACTGCAACCATCATCCGGTACCGGCAGGGAGCAGCCGGTATTCCTTATTGCCCGGAAACCTTTATCCGTAAGCTGAAATTTAATCTGAATAAGGATAGTGTGATATCAGATGTGACCCTGGTACGTAATGTGGGGAAGCTGGAGGTGAATATTGCAGATGCTACCACTGCTCATAAGCTGGAGGTAACCGTGAGTAATCAGCCGGTCTATTATAATATTGACAATGATAATACAGGTCCCGGCCAGGAGGGCTTGGAAGCGGCCAAGGTAAGCAGTAAGAAATATGAAGCGTTTATTTTAAACACTACCACGCCATTTAATGTTACGATACGGTGTTATGATGCTGCTAATATATTGCAGAAAGAAAAAGCAATCAATAATATCCGGTGTTATCCCAACAAGAAAACGGTGCTCACAGGAAAGATATTTGAGACTGCTTTCTCAAATCCTAATCTTTCATTTAAGGTAAGCCTGGAAGACGGCTGGGATGGGCTGGATGTAGAAGTACCATTTTAAGTTATCCCTGTTATATACGTTTCATTACATTATCTACCAGGAGATCGCAACGCTGGTTACCAAATTCAAAAATATCCTTACTGGCAGCTTGTTTGTAAAGGGCATCCTTCAACAGGTTTTTAGCCCGGTGGAGACGAACTTTGACATTGCTGTCGCTGATACCCAGGCAGGCGGCAATGTCACTGTTTTCCATACCTTCTACTTCCTTTAAAACATAGATCACCCGGTATTTGTCTGATAACTGGTCAATGGACCTTTCAATTAACCGGCGTATTTCCTGCTGGATGGCTTGTTTTTCGGGATTCATCTGATGATAATCTGAGAGCTGAAAAATCTTTTCGGAAGTATGACTGGTAGGTTCAGTATAAAGCATCTGATGCTTCCTGGAGTTTCTGATACGTAACAGGGCTTCATTAATACCTATTCTGATCAGCCAGGTAGAGAATGCAGCAGCGCCCTGGTATTGTTGTAGTTTCTCATAGGCTTTAAGGTAGGTATCCTGCATGACATCATTGATATCCTCCTCCTCTTTCAGATAACTTCTGATGGCTCTGTATAATGTTTGATTATAGCGCCGGAGTAAAATCTCGAATAGTTCTTTTTCACCGCTCAGGATACGTTTTACGACCGTATTGTCTGGCATCTTAGAGGACTCGTCGCTTTTGGTCTTTAAAGCTTCCATTTAGTACCTGTTTTAGTCATTAGATACATATTGGCATAGAAAGTTACAGGTTTTTGTAACCAAATGGTGTATTTGGCATCAAATAGGCATCACCTAAACAAATCAATTATGACCACATTGAATCAACAACCTGAAATCCAGCGACTTTGGCAGATCCTTAAGTACACATTTGGATTAGTACCTATTGTTGCCGGGGCGGACAAGTTCTTGAATTTGCTTACCCAGTGGAAAGATTATTTGAATCCGACGGTTGCCAATGCTCTTCCTTTTGATGCCAGTATATTTATGATGATTGTGGGCGTGGTAGAGATTATTGCGGGTATTATGGTACTTACCCAAACAAAGATTGGAGCATATATAGTATCTGCCTGGCTGGTTTTAATTGCACTCAGCCTGATTCTGGGAGGTAGCCATCTTGATGTGGCAGTACGTGACCTGGTAATGGCTATCAGTGCTTATGTGTTAGCTAAGCTCACTGAAGTAACCGGTGCCGGTAAGCCGGCATAAGCATAAATCATTTGCATCGGATAGCCACTTGTTATCCGATGCAGATGATCTTGCTTTACCTTACATAAAGTAATTTCGATATCATTGCAATGTTGCCAATGAAAGGTAGCAGTCAGCTACGCAATAAAATTGCGTATCGCGAAGTTTTACTGTTTTAATGATTTTACTACTTGTGAAATAAACTGTAATTGAGGTCGCCTGCAAATGCTTTCCCATCTTTGTCCAGCATTTTGAGTTCATTGTTGTTGATACGTTGAAAGAAACGTTGCAGGGCTTTGTCTTTTTCCGGGTTGAGTTGAATAATGGAGATATTGGGTGTGGCAGTGATACCTTGTAAAATACCATAACTCCCTTCACTATGAAGGGTAACATCCTTACCTGACTGCATACCCTTATATGTTTCTTCCAGTTTGAAGAGTAAGTCTGCGTTTGGGCCAGCAGGCTGATATAACGACAGTACAGTTACTATACCATTACAATCTGCACAGGGTAAAGTGCCGCTATAGCTTACCCAGCTTTTATCTGCTGTATTGGAAGCGGTATGTGTACTGTCTTCAGTGGTGGTTGTATTCGCTAATTTTTGCTGGCAGGAAGTAATGCTGAATAACAGAACAAAAAGTATCAACAACTGACATAAGGGGTACATGATCAAACTTTTAGATGTTGTGAAAAATGATGGCTTTTCTTTGTAGTGCAACTATGGTTAGTTATACAACACCTGACCCGCCCTAAAAGTTATGAGATTTTGAGGATTACTTATAAAATTAATATTGTTAAGGTATTACCTCAAACAAAAAGAACTGGGATTCTTCTTTATCAGAAAAGTTATTATCTGCAACAAATATCAGGGTGCGGTGCCCGTTAGGCAGAGAGGGGCCAAAAGTAACACCTTCTATATTGTCAATGTATTTGTTCAGACTGTCAAAATTAAAAAGCAGTGTTTTGCTGGCAGGTGTGAAAGCTGTTTGCGTTTGAAGGGCAGTAAACTGGCTGATATCGGTAGCATTTTCCAGGTTAGTAAGGAACAGCCGGATAGTACAATTCCTGGCACCGGTGGAGAAAGATCTTTCGAGGGTTAATAGTTGCTTCGCTGACAGCACCAGAATATCAGAGATACCGTTTATTTTAAAGCCATCTGGAGGAGTAGCAGGCTGGGCCACCGGAGCCAGTTTATAAGCGTATTGGCCAACTGGTTGCCGGGTAGTTGCATCAAACTTAATGATACGGACAAAGGCGTTATTATCTGTAAGGTCAGCCCTGGGGCCATCCTCATACAGTGGTTCTTCCATACTTACGTACAGATATCTGGCATCAGGAGTAAATCCTAAGCCTTCAAAAGCACCGTTGCGGCGTGCCCCTTTTGCGGATGCCTGCATGCGGAATACAGGAGGTAGTGCAAAGGAATCTTTTATTGCACCGGATTGGCTGATTTCATAAACGGCAGGATTATGCAGGATGGTATCTTTTTCATTGACGATGCGTTCGCCTTCGCTGCTCCATACCAGGGTACCTGTTTTCGGATTGATGCGCATCGCTTCTGGATCAGGTGCCAGCATGGGATTGATTTTATTACTTGGAAAAGGTTGCCCGTTGGATTGCCTTAAAGTGGTAACTGCAGTAAACTGAACGCTATCGAAGCGGGTAGCAGAGAAATGGAGTTTTGCAGTGTAATATCTGGCGGGGTTACGTTCAGAGCGGTCATCACAGATGAGATAATATTGTTCTTGTTTTTCATCATAATCGATACCGGAGAGCCCACCCACTAGGGTACCCTGATAGGGCATATTATGTGGTACAATGTATTGTCCGATGTATCTGAGCTGAGTGGGAGCAGCTGTTTGCTGCTGCGATGCTTTGCGGGTTGCAGAACAGCTGATAATACACAATATGGCGGGCAGAAACCAATAAATTCTCATGATAATGCTGCAATTGTTTCAGGCGCTCAAAGATAATTAAATTGTTTGTGCCGGAAGGGTGTGGATAGCAGTGTTTACATAAACGCAATATGAGCAGATAACAGAAAGCATTTTAATGGAGGGTAGCTTATTGGCGGCAACGCTGCCAGTGCCTCTTTATCTGCCGGCAGGTTTTATGGATGCGTTGCCGCCATCAATAGATAGTAGAGTGCCAGGTAATATCTGGCGGGCGGAGGTACTGTTTTGTTATATATCATGCAATGTTGGATGACTATGATCTCAGTTAAAGCGGAGATCTGCCTCTTATAATGTTTACAAGTATAGCAATGATAGCTAATACAAGCAAGGCATGTATCAGGCCACCGGCAGAATAAACAAAGAAACCAAGTACCCATCCGATGATGAGGATTACCGCGATTAAATACAATAAACTGTTCATATCCGAATAATTTGTTTGATAATACCCGTAAAAAATCTGTGCCAATTTTCAAAGCATTTGTTTACAGCTATTATGGTTGAACAGAGCAGGTTTTTTGGGGAAGCTATTCCCCTATATGTGAAAAAACAGGACAGGAAAAAAGGATACCCATGTTGTGGAAATGCAGTGATAACAGCCGTTTGGGCAGATGGTCGCATTTTTGAAGTAATATTTATAACGCGAAATCAGGCAGGTTGGAAAAGTAAATATATCGTTACACCCATCTTATTTAATCACATAAAAAAATTGAAACCATGGAAAATCAGCAAGAAAAAATCATTGAACTATTAGGTGATCTGGTACAAATTAATAATGACCGTATTGAAGGTTACCGTAAGGCAGTAGATCAGACGAAGGATGCCGATCTCAAGGCGTTGTTTAATCGTATGATAGACGATAGTCAGGCGTTTGCGAGCCAGTTGAATGCACAGATTGGTCAATTGGGTGGAACAGGAGAAACAGGTACAACTGTTTCCGGAAAACTGTACCGTACCTGGATGGATGTGAAGGCTACTTTTACGGGTAGTGACCGGCAGTCTATTTTATCTGCCTGTGAATATGGAGAAGATGCAGCGCAACAGGCATACCGGGAAGCATTGAAGAGCGATACTCCTATGCCGTATGGTATCCGGGAATTGATCGCTACGCAGCAAAGCACGCTTAAAAATTCGCATGATACGATCAAAACTTACCGGGATGTGGAAAAGGTGAGCCACTAGGGTAATACTACAGGTAGTATCCTTACGCAGCCATGGAGAGATTATAAAAGTGGTGTCCTACTCGTTGACCGGGTAGGGCATCTTATTTTATACGTTTTGTGCAGGTATGGTGAGGCTGTTCTTTTTGTTCATATTAGTAGCAGATGCTACTGTTGACAGTTGCCCTGCTTATATTCGTTTACTCAACGGATTTTTTCATATGGTTTATAGCGCGGTTTATTTCTATAAGCAGCTAAATTATTGGATTTTGGTACAAAGGGGTTGTTTCCACTTACAGGGAAACAACCTTTTTTTATGAAGATATAAATGCATGATCCCAATCTTTCCATACCGGTTCATATCCTTGCCGGCGTATCATGGCAGCAATGGCAGCGGGGCTTCTTTCATCTGAGATCTCAAACTGTTCCAATGATTGGGGCGCCGCAGCATAACCACCCGGATTAGTTCTGGAGCCTGCACTCATAGAGGTAATACCCAGTTGCACAATATGGTCCCGGAATTTTTCCTGTTCGCGCGTAGAGATGCTGAGTTCTATTTCTCCATTTAGCAAACGGTAAGCGCAGATCAGCTGTACCAGTTCCCGGTTGTTCATTTCCACCTTGGGAGCAAGACCTCCCGAAAAGGGACGTAACCGGGGAAAAGAAATACTATAGCGTGTTTGCCAATACCTTTTTTCCAGGTATTCCAGGTGATGAGCCGTGAAAAAACTATCCGTCCGCCAGTCTTCCAGTCCGATCAACACCCCCAGTCCAATTTTATGGATACCTGCACTGCCCAGCCGGTCGGGCGTTTCCAGGCGGTATTCAAAGTTGGACTTCCTGCCTTTGGGATGATGTTTTTTATAATCCTCCCGGTGATAGGTTTCCTGGTATACCAGTACGGTATGTAGTCCATGGGGAATCAAGCGGCGATAATCTGCCTCATCCAGGGGCTGTACCTCCATAGAGATGTTGGAAAAATGCGGTTTTATCAGTGCCATGGCCTTTTCAAGATAATCCACCCCTACTGTTTGGGCAGCTTCTCCCGTAACCAGCAATACATGGTCATATCCCATTTGTTTGATCACGTGTATTTCCTGCAGGATCTCTGCCCCATTCAGCGTTCTCCGGGGAATTTTATTATCCAGGCTAAATCCGCAGTAGGTGCATATGTTCTGGCATTCATTGGACAGGTACAGCGGTATATACAGCTGGATGGTATTACCAAATCGCTGTAATGTTAATTGCCGGCTGAGCTGTGCCATCTGTTCCAGGTAAGGAGCAGCAGCCGGGGAAATCAATGCTTTGAAATCCTCCAGGGTACGCTTGCTGTTGCCCAATGCCAGTTCTACCTCTTTGGCTGTTTTAGCATAGATGGATGACTTTACGTCTTCCCAGTTGTATTGCTCAAATATGTGTTTGTAGGACATGTGTTTTTTTTAGAGCTTCGAGCTGCTAGCTATGAGCTATGAGCTGTCCGGAGCGGATGTTTATAATTGTGGGTGATGAGTTACGAGCTGCCAGCTAATTTTAGCAAGGGATGGTAATTCGTTGTGGCTTTTTTGCTCCGCTTCAATCGCTCGAAGCTAGTAGCTAGCAGCTTGAAGTTCTACTCATAGCTCCTCTAAAAATGCCACTAACGGACTGGATGCAGCCGCCTGGGTGCTTATTTTTCCCAGTCCGGCCTCATAGGCCCGACGGCCTGCCTCTACCCCTTGTTTAAAAGCAATAGCCATATTTACGGGGTCGCTGGATACTGCGATGGCAGTATTCACCAGCACGGCATCTGCGCCCATCTCCATAGCTTTTGCCGCATCTGAGGGGCTGCCGATACCCGCATCTATGACTACCGGTATATTGCTTTGTTCAATAATGATTTCCAGGAAATCGAATGTTTTTAATCCTTTGTTGCTGCCAATGGGAGCACCCAGGGGCATTACCGCCGCCGTACCTACCTGCTCCAGGCGTTTGCACAGCACAGGGTCAGCATGTATATAGGGTAATACCACAAAGCCCAGTTTCACTAATTGTTCCGCAGCCAGGAGGGTTTCTACCGGATCGGGCATCAGGTAGCGGGGATCAGGATGGATTTCTAGTTTTATCCAGTTGGTTTCCAGGGCTTCTCTTGCCAGTTGGGCAGCATATACTGCTTCTTTTGCCGTGCGCACCCCGGAGGTATTGGGTAGCAGGTGCAGCTGTGGATGTGCCAGGTGTTGCAGCATATCATCCGCTTTATTATGCATATCTACCCTTTTCAGGGCTACAGTTACCAGCTCGCTACCGGAAGCCAGCAGGGCAGCTTCCATGATGCTGGCAGCAGCAAATTTGCCGGTACCGGTAAACAGGCGGGAATTGAATTGCCGCCCGGCTATCATTAATGGTTGCATATGGCAGGTTGATTTAGTTGTTCAAAAATCTGTTTTACGGTCAGTGTTTTATCAGTGGCGTGGGTTACCAGTCCGCTTGCGGCTATACCATGTACACCTGTTTGTTTAATCGTGGCAATGTCGGGCAGGAGGATACCGCCAATGGCGATGACCGGAACAGCGATTTCCTGTTGCCGTAATTGCTCCATAATAGCCAGGTATCCCCCCAGGCCGAGTATAGGACTGAGATTTTGTTTGGTAGTTGTAAAGCGGAAGGGCCCCAGACCTACGTAGCTGGCCCCATCCTGTACATGCTGTAAGATGTCGGCAGTGGTGTTGGCAGTGCCACCAATGATCATGTCTGGTCCGGTGATGCGGCGAGCCTCCGCCACTGTCATATCATTTTTGCCTACGTGAACACCCGCCGCCCCTACGGCTACTGCTACGGAGGGGTAGTCATTAATAATAAGCGTGGCGTCATATTGTTCGCATATTTTTTTTACGCGGAAGGCAATGGGCAGGATGGCTGTTTCTGTAGTTTGTTTTATGCGCAGCTGTATCCAGTTACATCCCGCATCACATGCTGCCTGTATGTTCTCCGCGTGTGAAGCTGCGGGGGAAGATTGTGATATATAATGCAGTGTACTGATCATGAGTGATAGCCTATTAATGATGAATGACTTGATAGAAATTTCTCTGTGTATGCTTTCCCCTGCACACATGCCTCAAAGAGTGGTTGGCCCAGGGCCAGCTGTGCCGTAATAGCAGCAGATAATACACATCCCGACCCATGTTTGGGATATACCGCTGGCGTGATAGGCGGAATGTCTTGTTGGCTGCCATTGGCATAGAGCGTATCCCAACCGTTTTTATCCGGGTGATGCCCTCCTTTCATCAATACGGCACAGTGGCGGGATAATTTTTCTGCCGCCGTGGCCCCGTTTGTTTCTCCGCTCAGCAATAGTGCTTCGTGATAATTGGGGGTGAGCAGGTATATATTTTCCAGCACCTGTTGCCAGGTTTGCTGTTCGATCTCCTGATGGAAGGTATAACCTGCAGAGGCTTTCAGTACCGGGTCCAGCACAATACGGATATCTGGTGTCAGTTGTTGCAGGTGCTCAATGATTTCCAGCAGGGCAGATACGCCGGGCATGATTCCTATTTTGCAAACCTGAACAGGGAATCGTTCCAGCAATGGTGTGACCTGTGCTTTTATTTGGGCTACGGAGGTCCACTCGGCAGATAAAAAGCGCTGATCTGTTTGTACGGTAAGCGCAGTACAAACGCTGAGTCCGTACACTTTATGGGCTTCAAAAGTTTTGATATCTGCCAGCAAACCGGCTCCCCCGCTGGGGTCCAGTCCTGCCAGTGTTAAGGTACAAGCGCGTAGTGATTCCATATTGCCTGAATGCGGTGATAGTTAATAATAGCCCTGGCTGGTTGTTGCCAGATAGCGCCCAGTAATGCTGCCCCATCAAAATGCATTTGCCGGAGCAGGTGAACGTTGGTATGGTCTACTCCTCCCAGTGCAATGATCCTGGCAGTACTCCCTGTTTTATCCAGCCGGGTATCTGCCTTTATTCGGCTGCTATAGCCGGGTTTTGAAATGCTGTTAAACACCGGTCCCAGTAATAATGTATCCCAGATATTTCCCAGTACCGGTATCATAGCAGGGGTGTGTATGCTGGTGCTGGTATGCCAGTGCTGCCGGTTAAAATATTCCATTTGCCGGGAGGTAAGTGTTGCTCTGACCGTTTCACCAACATGCACGCCACCCAGCCCATATTTGCTGCACAGCTCCGGATACTGGCTGATGCGGATTCCTGGATAACAGTCCGGGTCTATACTATCGAGCAGAGCAGCATATTCCTGCACGGACCATCCTGGTTTACGCAGCAGGATGCTACCGGCACCAGCCTGTAGCAGTTCACGAAGGATTTTTGGTTCTTCGTGTATACGTTCCGGAGATGTGATGATGGAAACCATTTTTTTTGAGCTGTTAGCTATTAGCTTTTAGCTATTGGAGCGAATGAATAAAGATTTTTTAGCTGTTGAATAAAGAGTGGTTAGCTATTAGCAAATAATATGTTATCCGCTTGGATCAGCTAAAAGCTAATAGCCAACAGCTAACAGCTATAAATATATTTCCCCTCCCTGCTGGGCGAAAGTGTTAGATTTTTCCTGCATGCCTGCAGCGAATGCCTCTTCTTCCTGTAGCCCTTGTTGTGCAGCAAAGTCGCGCACTTCCTGGGTGATTTTCATGGAACAGAAGTGTGGTCCGCACATAGAGCAGAAGTGGGCAATCTTGGCCCCTTCCGCCGGCAATGTTTCATCATGATAGGTCAATGCTGTTTCCGGGTCCAGGGAGAGGTTGAACTGATCCTGCCAGCGGAATTCGAACCGGGCTTTGCTGAGTGCGTTGTCGCGGTGTTGGGCACCTGGGTGGCCTTTAGCCAGATCGGCAGCATGGGCGGCGATCTTGTAAGTGATTACCCCTTGGCGTACATCTTCTTTATTGGGCAGGCCCAGGTGTTCCTTCGGCGTTACATAACAAAGCATAGCCGTACCAAACCAGCCGATCATGGCGGCGCCGATAGCAGAAGTGATATGATCATAGCCGGGGGCGATGTCGGTAGTTAAAGGACCGAGGGTATAGAAAGGCGCTTCATCGCAATGTTCCAGTTGCTTCACCATATTTTCCTTAATCAGTTGCATGGGCACGTGTCCGGGGCCTTCTATCATCACCTGTACATCATGTTTCCAGGCTATTTTGGTGAGTTCGCCAAGGGTTTCCAGTTCGGCAAACTGTGCCGCATCATTGGCATCAGCAATACAACCAGGGCGGAGGCCATCACCCAGGGAGAAGGAAACGTCATAGGCTTTCATGATCTCACAGATTTCTTCGAAGTGGGTATACAGGAAATTTTCCCGGTGATGTGCCAGGCACCATTTGGCCATGATGGAGCCCCCTCGGGAAACAATCCCGGTGGTACGTTTAGCCGTAAGCGGAATATACCGGAGCAGTACGCCCGCATGGATGGTAAAATAATCTACCCCTTGTTCGGCCTGTTCTATCAGCGTATCCCGGAAGATTTCCCAGGTGAGGTTTTCCGCTTTACCATTTACTTTTTCCAGTGCCTGGTAGATAGGTACAGTGCCGATGGGAACAGGAGAATTGCGGATGATCCATTCGCGGGTAGCATGAATATTTTTTCCGGTGCTGAGGTCCATGATGGTATCAGCGCCCCATCGGCATGACCATACGGCTTTTTCCACTTCTTCTTCAATACCGGAGCTTACCGCAGAGTTACCGATGTTGGCATTTATTTTTACGAGGAAGTTGCGGCCAATGATCATGGGTTCACTTTCGGGGTGATTGATATTAGCAGGGATGATAGCCCTGCCAGCAGCTACCTCCTGGCGTACAAATTCCGGTGTAATGAATTTTACCGGTGTGTTGGCTCCAAAGCTATTGCCTTTATGCTGGTGCCATAGCGGGTTATTGGCCTCAAAGTATTTTTCTGCGCATTGGTTTTCCCGGATGGCGATGTATTCCATTTCGGGAGTGATGATCCCTCTTTTGGCATAATACATTTGCGATACGTTGCTACCTTTTTTTGCACAGAGGGGGGTATGGCCACCATATTTAAAGGATAAAGCATCCTCCTGTTGTGTCAGGTCACGAACAAATTCACTTGAAAAGTCCGGGAGGCGTTCCACATCTCCCCGTTCAAGGATCCAGTTTTCCCGCAGTCTGGGCAAGCCTTTGGTAACATCGATATTGACCTGGGGATCTGTATAAGGCCCGCTGGTATCGTAGAGTACTACTGCCGGATTGGGCACCTCTTCCCCATTTTTACCATGTATACGTGTGTGGCTTAGCGTTACTTCCCGCATAGCTACGTTTACGGGATGCAGGTGTCCTCTTACATAAATCTTATTGGAAGCCGGAAAAGGTGTGCGGCTGATAGAACTTTCGGTTGGGAGCTTATTATTCATGAGAGATGGTTGTTTGAAAAGATTAAATAAATAATAATGAAGCAGGCGCTGGTTCTGGCGGCATTCATCCATATGCGCACGGCGACGATTACCGCGTTTGTAACGCGATAGCATACACGTGAATATGTTTTCAGTATTCCTGTGGAAAGCTATTATACCAGGCATGCACCACAACAGGGCACAGCTACAGCACTGGATGATCTATACCAGACAGGAATAATGAATAGTTGAAAACCGGCATCATTGGATTATCCGCCTTGTGTAGCGCGGATAATGGTGATGTTGTCTGCCGGATGTAAGGATTGTTGTTCCCAGTAGGTTTTGGGCACCACCTGGCTGTTAACAGCCACTGCAATGCCTTTTTGGGCAGATAGTTGAATAAACTGTAAGAGGGCAGCAATGGTTATACCTGGCTGCACCGCATAAAGTTTATTGTTTACAAGCACTTCCATGATTACAGGAGTTTTAAGTGAAACAATAAACTTTAAGGATGTGAATAGATGAGAGCGTTCAGTTACTTTTCCCTACGGCAGTATGAACTGCTTCAGGTACTGAGGGTATCATCTCAGCTTCGCGGCTTGCACCGGGAAACACCCCTAAAGTGAAGTTGTAAAAGTACATACTAATTTTTAATGTTCAAATTAGAATTGTGGGAATGAGGATGAGCAGCGGTATCGGGGGGGCTTCATTCGTTGGCAAATCAGCATTGCGTGGATGCTGTTGATATTGGCGTGTGGTATTGGGTGTAGTGCAAACGGGCATTTATGTTAGTATAGTGAGGATGCTGTTGATATTTACGTGTAGTATCAGGTACAGTACAGGAGGGACTGTCATCAATCAGCATATTTGTATATCTTCACAGCAGAGAATAGCGATTGGTCATTAGCCAAAGGAAATAAACAAAATAGCATATCCATGATTTTTACTAAAGCAGGTATGCTTGTTTGCACATTATTAATTTGCACATTACATTCATGATTAACCGCATTGTTATATTCGTCATGCTAGCAGGTATGATGGCATGTCAGGAAGGTAACCGTTCGCCCAAAACGGATACGGAGGAGTTGGCAGACAGCAGTCTGATAAAAGCAGCAGATAGCAGTAGTGTTGCTATAACAGACAGCACTACCGCTACTGCAGATACACTGTTATTCAGTGCAGATAAGATCATAGGGAGATGGATACAACCCGTACCGGGTGTGGATAAGGAAATGCAGGGGTTTCACCTGAGAAAGGATGGCACAGCCCGCTCCATTAACATGTATACACTGGTGTATGAGAAATGGGCCTTGCAGCACGATACCTTATTATTGTGGAACCATTCGGAAGGTGTAAAAGATACGACCACCATTATTGATACCGCATTAATAAAGGAATTAACAGACAGCACGCTGGTATTGTTTCCGGTAAATGCTGCTGAGGGTTACCGTGAAAAATATACCAGGCAGCCAGACAAAAAGGGTGGCAGATAAATCCGCGTGTCCCTTAATTATACAAGTGCCATATTCCCATCAGGCAGGCCACAATAGCCATGAAAATCCCTGCAGTGGCCATTTGCATATCATCAAT
Source organism: Chitinophaga sp. H8 (assembly GCF_040567655.1). NCBI lineage: Bacteria > Pseudomonadati > Bacteroidota > Chitinophagia > Chitinophagales > Chitinophagaceae > Chitinophaga > Chitinophaga defluvii. The sequence continues at coordinate 1,078,181 of NZ_JBEXAC010000002.1, forward strand.
GCTTTTACGTCCCATAATCAGGGAAACAATACCCAGTCCAAGTGCCAGCGCACCAAAAACGGTAATGGCAGCGGCGGATTTTGCCACGAAAGAGAAAATAGCAGCCAGTATTCCTACACACAGGGATGCTATGCAGGCTACTCGTGCTAATGTTGTTTGTTGTTGCATATTTGTTGATTTATAGGTTTAAGGAAATAAACTTTCATGTTTTATACAGGGATACTTCATTCAGGATTCCTTGGAAGCCACCGTTTGTTCCGGCTGCCAGTCTTCCAGCTTTTCCCAGGGCACTTTCAGTAAGGGACCTATTTCCTGATAACGGGGGGCCTGGTATTCATCCAGTCCATATTGGATACGGGTAGTATCCGGCACTTTCCTGAATGTACTACATAGGCGGTCCCAGATGGAAAAGATATTCGCATAGTTGGAGTCCGTTTCCGGCTGATACCTGCTGTGATGTACCTTGTGCATATCGGGCGAAACGATTACCCAGCTCAGCGCCTGGTCCAGCCATCCCGGTAGTTTGATATTGGCATGATTGAACTGCGACATAAGTGCAGATATCGTTTGATAAATCATGACCATCCAGATAGGCACTCCCATGGTTATAATCGCTACAAATAATGCAATTACCCGGAAAACACTTTCCACCGGATGATGACGTAATGCGGTGGTAGCATCTATAGCAGTATCAATATGATGGATCTTATGATAATGCCATAGCCATGCTATTTTATGCTGCACCAGATGGATGAGGTAAGCCCCGATAAAATCCAGCATCAGGATAGCGAGGATAGCATGGAGCCATAGCGGCAGCGTTACCAGGTACAATAACCCGAAATGCTGCTCCGTAGTCCACTCACTTGCTTTTACGATCAGAAAGGCAAAGCCCAGGTTGACTGCCGCCGTAGTGAACGTAAAAAACAGGTTGGTACCTGCATGATGGTAACGATTACCTTTAAAGCGGAACCTGGGAATAACGCCTTCTATGATCCATAACAGGAGCAATCCCGCCACTAAAATGATCGTGCGGTAATACGAGGGAATATGTTCGAAAAATTCAACCATATATATACATGCTATTAGCTGATTTAACTAGCTGCGAGCTCCGAGCGACTAGCTTCGAGCTGATTGTGTTATTAAAATAGCTATTAGCTTTTAGCAGTTAGCTATTAGCTGATTGTGTTATTAAAACAGCTATTAGTCTTTAGCAGTTAGCTATTAGCTGATTGTGTTTTGTCTTAGGAAGATGATTAACGGGCTGTGAGCTGATAGCCATGCGCTATGAGCTGAATATTACTTAACTAAATGTACTGTCCTTTCTTGCTGTATGTTACTGTCCTATTACTTGCTTGTTATTTTGAGTTACAAACCTGGATTTTCTAATATTCATTCCTTTTTTCAGGAAGGCTATCTTTGTCTTTCTTTTGAAAAATTACGTCTTTTCAGGCAATAAAAAAAGCCCTCTTTCCCTTACTGGTAAAGAAAAAAGCAACCTCTTTGGGAGAGATTGCTTTATGTATAAAAAGAATAATTTATCTTTTAAATATATTAAAGGAGTTATTAGCTAAAGGCTTTTAGCCTTGGTTCCGGTAACTCCCGGTGAATGGCTGACAATATATAATAAATAAGCAGTGGATAACTTAATAATAACTAATAACATCGCTTCAATCAGCCAACAGCTGCTTCTCTTCGCTTTAATCAGCTAAAAGCTAACTGCTAAAGGCTAACAGCTAGTTTAGTTATTCAGCATCAACGGCATCACCAGCATTAACAGGTCTTCGTTTTCTTCTTTTTCGGAAGGTCTGAGGATACCTGCTTTTGTGGAGGTAGCGAGTTCGATGCTTACTTCGTCCCCTTCTGCCGCGTTGAGCATTTCGATGAGGAACTTGGCATTAAAAGCGATTTGCATATCATCACCGGTATACTGGCAGTTCATGCGTTCATTACCTTCAAAGGAGAAGTCCACATCCTGGGCAGAAAGCTGGAGTTCGCTGCCGGTGATATTTAAAGCTACCTGGTTGGTGCTCTTATTGGCAAACACGCCTACTCTTTTCAGCGCGTTCTGGAAGTCGCTTTTAGCCACAGTGAGGCGGTAAGGATTATCTTTTGGTATCACCACTTTATAGTCAGGGAACCGGGCGTCGATAAGACGGCAGATCATCTGCGCACCATCATGGGCCACAAAGAAGTGGTTCTGGCTGTAGGATACTTTTATTTCAGAGTCGTTATCCGGCAGGGCTGTTTTCAGCAAGCTCAATGGCTTTTTAGGTACGATAAAGCTATCTGCCTGCGGGCATAATACATCCAGTCTTACGTATTTTACCAGGCGATGTGCGTCGGTAGCTACGAAGGTGAGGCTGTTTTGACCTATTTCGAAAAATACACCTGTCATAGAAGGGCGTAAGTCGTCGTTACTTACGGCAAACAGGGTTTTATTAATAGCGGTTACCAGTGCGGTAGACTTCATGGTGAAGGAAGTAGTATCATCCGCAGTAGGTTCTTTGGGGAAATTCTCAGGGTTTTCGCCCATTACTTTGTACTTACCGTTGTCGGAAGTGATTTCAACAGCATACGAATTCAGGTCGATGTGGAATGTCAACGGCTGATCCGGCAGGTTTTTCAGGGAGTCCATCAAAATCTTGGCGGGGATACAGATACGTCCGTTTTCTTTGGCTTCTACCTCCATCTTTACCCTCATGACAGTTTCCAGGTCAGTAGCTACTACTGTCAATTCGTTTTTGTCAATCAGAAAAAGGAAATCTTCCAATATGGGTAAAACTGTATTGGAGTTAATAACACCGCTGATCTGTTGCAATTGTTTTAACAAAGTAGAGGAAGAAACAATAAATTTCATGTGTATATAATTTGTCTTTTCAATAGTCCGTTGAAAACAGCCACTGTCGTATGGTTTACGGCTGTTATTTAATTTTTATATCAAGTGTAACCGCAAGTATGGAAGCTTGCTGGCCTACCTGGTTCCCACAAAATTGCTGTAAATGTAATGCAAACAAAGATAGAAAGTTTTGTCATTCCCCCTAATTTCATCTGTTATCAAACGGATGGCTTTTAGCGTGTAATAGTGGCGGGTAGTGGTATTATTCCAAAGTGGTATGTTAGACGGACTGACAAGTTTTCTTTCTTTTATTGAGATTATTCTAAAATAAGAAGTATAATATTGAATATTACGAAAAGAATGGCCAATATCTTTTAATTTATGTTCAGATCGGTTACTTTTGCGGCGCTGAAAAAATTTTATTTCAAACTTAAAATTGCTGGTTATGAAACTGTCTCATTTAGCCGAAACTCTGATTGGATCCGAAATTATTAAATTGGCCGGTGAGATTAAGGAGAAGCAGGCGAAGGGAGAAAAGATATATAATTTTACGATTGGAGATTTTGATCCAAAGGTATTTCCCATTCCGGTTGAATTTGAACAGGAAATCATAACTGCCTATAAGGAGCATTATACCAATTATCCCCCTGCGGATGGTATTGCCGAATTAAGAAAAGCAGTAGGTGATTTTATCGATGAGCGCGAAGGGCTGGCTTATGATCCTGCCAAGGAAATTGTGATTTCCTGCGGTGGCCGTCCTATCATCTACGCTACCTACAGAACGATTGTAGACAGGGGGGAAAAGATTGTATATGCAACCCCTTCCTGGAACAATAACCACTACACCCACTTCCTCGAAGCAGAGCACGTAGTGCTGGAAACCACTCCGGAAAATGACTTTATGCCTACCGCTGCAGAGCTGAAGCCTTTATTGAAAGGTGCTACCCTGCTGGCATTATGTTCTCCGCAGAACCCTACCGGTACCGCCTTCGGCAAGCAACAGCTGGAAGAAATATGCGACCTGGTACTGGCAGAGAATAAAAGCCGTGGCGAAGGTGAAAAGCCTTTATACGTTATGTTTGACCAGATGTATTGGGTACTTACTTTTGGCCAGACACACCACTACAACCCGGTGTCACTCCGTCCGGAAATGAAGAACTATACTATTTTTATCGATGGTATGAGTAAGGCATTTGCTGCTACCGGCGTAAGAGTAGGCTGGGCTTTAGGACCTGCACACGTGATCGGTAAAATGAAATCCATTCTTTCTCACGTAGGTGCCTGGAGCCCTATGGCAGAGCAGAAAGCGGCCGCCCGCTACCTGGTGCAGAAAGAAAATGTAGATAAATACCTGGTTCACTTTAAAGGTGAAGTAGAAGAAAGACTGCAAAAGATCTATGAAGGTTTTGACCGTCTGAAAGCTGCAGGCCATCAAGTAGAAGCAATTGCCCCACAGGCAGCTATCTACCTGACCATCAAACTGGATCTGGCAGGCAAACAAACTGCGGATGGTAAAGTCCTGAACGATCAGGCTGCGGTTACTTCCTACATCCTGGATGAAGCTAAACTGGCAGTAGTGCCTTTCTATGCTTTTGGTGCGGCTAAAAACTCACCCTGGTACCGCCTTAGCGTAGGTACCTGCGTAAAAGAAGAAATTCCTGCTATGCTGGATAAATTACAGGCAGCACTGGAAAAACTGAAATAATACACCTGTTTTTAACAGTTGCATAATAAATTACACCCCGGACGGCAGTTATATCTGTCATCCGGGGATTTTTTTAGCTTTTAGCAGTTAGCTATCAGCTTTTAGCTGAATGCAGCGGGAAAGAGCTGTTAGCTTTTAGCCTTTAGCTTTTAGCTGAATGCAGCGGAAGGTTCAATGATAGTTATATGCTAATGATCTGTTGCCTGTGTGGTAATTTTGCCCCACAGGATGTTTTTGTTATACCCATTTCATAGCCTTTTATGCTCTATTCATACTCTATCTATGCTTTAACTATGCTTTAACCATGCTTTAACTATGCTTCAAGGTAGGCGTAGCCCACTTCCTCCTCCTTTCCTGGTAATTCCTGCTGTTCAGTATTTATTTGTTTCATTTTCAATGTATTAGATATAGATTCTGACTTTCTGACTTTTGTCATCGAAAAGTTAAATAACTGTTAAATGGTCAACTAGTGTTACTAATTCAATAAAACGTTGTACTTTTGACTTATAAACTTAAAAAGTCAGAAAGTTAATGCAAACAGAGACCAAAGATGGAATGAGGGAAAAGATCCTGGAGGCGGCTCTGAAGCGTTTTACTCATTACGGCGCTTCTAAAACCACCATGAACGAGATTGCAGATGATCTGCACTGTTCAAAGGCATCTTTATATTATTATTTCCCGGATAAAAATGCCATGCACTTTGCCGTGTTGCAAAAGATAGGTGAAGTGTATTTCCAGGAAATGGAAAAAGAAACCAGGCAGATCACAACAGCTGCCGAGGCATTGATGAATATTATTGCCATCCGCCAGAATTTTGTACAGAAATTTTGCAGGCTGGAGTTATTTAAAATATTACAGGACGCTTCCCTGGCTTTCCATGATGAGCTGGTAAAAGCCAAAGAAAGGGAAGTAGCCATACATGCTGCTATTATAAATGCAGGGATTGAGCGTGGAGAATTTCATGTAGCAGACCCCAATGAAACAGCGAGGTTATTAGCAGAGGCATTGATGGGATTACGGTATTCCGTACTGGACCATGTGCGTTCCGATTCCAGTTTTACAGATGAGGAGTTTGAGCTGGTTATTAAAAAGCAGCAGTTGCTAGCCACCATTTTTATTAAAGGATTAAAACAACCATAACTATATCATGGAAGTGAAGGAAAGAATATTAGACGCCGCATTAAAAATGTTCCGTACGTACGGGATGAAAAGTGTGACGATGTTTGATATTGCCCGCGACTGTGGTATCTCCAAAAAAACGGTATACGAGCATTTTACCGATAAGCAGGGATTAGTGAAAGAGAGTATGCAGTTTATGCTGGATGAGCAACTGGAAACCTACCGCGTTTGCCAGGAGTCTGCACAAAATGCGATTGAAGAATTAATAAATGGATTGAAGAGTATAGAGTGGCTGGCTAAAACAGTGAATCCGGTGATGCTGTATGAAGTAGAGAAGTATCACCCCGAAACCTGGAAAGCCGTGCAGGAGTTTAAGCAGGATGGCGTATTAAGAAACATTAAAGAGAATCTGAAAAGGGGCATTGCGGAAGGCCTATACCGCAACGACCTGAAAATAGATATTGTGGCACGGATGCGGCAATTGCAGCTGGAATCAGCTTTTGATCCGGCACAGTACCCGGCCGATCAGTTTAATCTGCATGAAGTAATGTACCAGGTATCTGCACATTACATCCTGGGGATTGCCACCTTAAAAGGGCATAAACTGGTGAACCAATATCTGCAGATTAACGAAACGGATTAACGAAGCATACACACACACATTTTATAACTATCTCCTTGGGCCGGCAGCCATAACAGGTATGCCGCCTGGCGGATGCCTTGTCTGAAACGTACGGCAGTCATGGCAAAAGATAGCTGTAAACACACACAAAAACTGAAGTTATAAAAAGATGAAAAGGTTAAAATTATCACTTATACTGCTATTAGGCGTAGGCGTGTTAAATGGGTATGCACAAACGGAGCTTACACTACAGCAGGCCCTGCAATATGCACTGTCAAATAATCAGCAGCTGTCCCGCACCAGGATGGAAGAAGACATGGGGCGTCTGAAAACCAGCGAAATCAGGGCACAGGCTTTACCGCAGATCAATGGTAACGCCAAGTATACCAACAACATCAAGAATGCCGTGATCCCCGTACCCGGCGAAATGGTAGGCAAACCAGCAGGTACTACTGAATTGTTGCCCATGGGATTGCAACACAACGTAACTGCGGGCGCTGATCTGAGTCAACAGATCTTCAACCAATCCGTATTTACAGGACTGAAAGCAGCAAAGTCGGGCGAAGAATATTACAAAATGCAAACGGCACTTTCTGAAGAAACGGTGATCTACAACGTCACACAACTGTATTACCAGACACTCGTTACCCGCGAAAAAATGAATGTGCTGGATGCTAATATTGACAAGATCTCCAAGCTACTCGAAACGACCGCTTCCCAGGTTAAGAACGGCCTTGCCAAGAAAATTGATGAGGACCGTATGAAGGTAAACCTGACCAACTATAAAACGCAACGTACCCAATTGATGAATCAATTGCAGGTACAGGCTAACCAGCTGAAACAAAGCATGGGCATGGCTATAGAAACAGAGATATCATTACCCAGAACTTCTTTTGCAGAGATTGAAAAGAAAACAGCTACTGCTGTAGACTTTGGTGGGTTGAATCTGGACAACAGAACAGAGTATAAATTATTAAAGAAACAGGAAGAGCTGCAGGGTATGCAAAAGAAAGCATATATCGCAGAGTACTACCCTTCCCTTTCTGCTTTTGCCAACTACTCTTACAATGGATTAAGTAATAAGTTCGATTTCTTAAAATCCGGCGCTAACTCCACTGCCAATATGTATAGTATGGCGGCAGTAGGGGTAACCCTGAAGATCCCCATCTTTGATGGTTTTGCCCGCCGCTCCAAAGTAAGTCAGGCTAATGTTACACTGCGCCAGCTGAACAAACAGATCGAAGAAACTTCCCTGGCCCTGAACACCGCTTACGCCAATGCCAAGCTCCAGGTACAGAACAACCTGACCACTATACGGGCACAGCAGGAAAACGTAGACCTGGCCAATGAGGTATACAGCTCTACCCAAAATAATTACAACCTGGGTTTAGCTAATCTGACCGACCTGCTGGATGCTGAAACATCACTTACAGCTGCACAGAATAATTACAATGAGGCCCTGCTGCAATACAAGCTGGCCGAGCTGGACATTATCAAATCCAATGGTGGTCTTAAAACCCTTTTAAACTAATTATAAACGAAAACACAGCATACCCGCTGCTGTTCCAGGTAAACGGGTAAGCGAAAGCAATAAAACACACAAACTATTTTCAAATGAAGAAAATTATTATCTGGAGTGCTGTAACGATAGGTGCCTTGGTATTGATCATGTGGAAGCTGAACGCGAATAAAAAAGCTAACGAAGCAAAAACAGAATTTGTAAAACAAAGTAATAGCGGGGATGTACCCGTGCTGGTAAGCAAAGTATCTAAGGTGGATTACTCACAGGGCTTTATGGCCAACGGTAATTTTGAACCTATCCGCGAGCTGACCTATATGGCAGAAGTATCCGGCCGTATTACCAAACTGCTGGTAGATGAAGGCAGTTATGTAAAACAAGGCCAGGTGATTGCGCTGATAGATGGCGAAATCCTGGGTACTGATCTGGAATCTGCTAAGGTAAACCTGGAGCAGCTGAAAGTAGATAAGGAAAGATATGAGAGTGCCTTTAAAACCGGTGGGGTTACCCAGAAACAGGTGGATGATGCCCGTTTGCAATACGACCTGGCTGCTACCAGATACAATGCTGCGAGCCGCCGTATCCGTGATACAAATGTAAAAGCGCCTATCCAGGGTACTATCAATAAAAAATATGTAGAACAAGGAGCATACCTGTCGTTAGGTACCAAGATGTTTGACATCGTAGACGTAGCCCGTCTGAAACTGGAGGTAACTGTTCCGGAAGCACAGGTGATTCACCTGAGCAAAGGCGATAAAGTGAAAGTAACTTCCAATGTATTCCCGGAAGCAAGTTATGAAGGCCGCATCACTTTTATTGCTGCCAAAGGTGATAACACCCTTAACTACCCCGTACAGATGGAAGTCACCAATATAGACAGTAAATCACTGAAAGCAGGCATGTATGGCACTGCCCACTTCGATATTCCTAATGTGGCACCGGCTATCATTATACCACGTACCGCTTTTGTGGGTGGTGTAAACAGTAACCAGGTGTATGTGATGGACAACAATACCGCCAAATTACGGAAGGTAATTGCCGGCCGTATTATGGGCGACCAGGTAGAAATACGGGAAGGATTGAACGAAGGTGATGTAGTCATCACCAGCGGCCAGATCAACCTGGTAGATGGAACCAAAGTGGTAGTGCAGCAGGATGTTGCCACCAAATAAAGCGTACGCGAAAATATTGCTGCAGCTGGATACCGGAAGCTGAAAGGTATTCAGATACAATGGACAGGTTTAAGGTTTCCGATAAATTCAGGTATTAACAAGGAAGGATGAATTATATACCGAACAGCTAATCTGGTATCCGGCTAAACAGCATACAGCATCTGGTGACACAACAAATTATTCAAACATGAAAATTACAGAAGTATCCATAAAGCGGCCTACCATCGTAGTGGTAGTATTTACCATCCTTACGCTGCTGGGGATCATGAGCTATAAATCACTGAACTATGAGCTGTTGCCCAAGTTCTCTTCTCCGGTAGTAACGATTGCTACCATTTATCCGGGTGCCTCCCCCAATGAGGTAGAAAGTACCATTACAAAAAAGATAGAGGATGCGATTGCCTCTATGGAAAAGATCAAGAAGATCACTTCCAAATCTTCCGAGAGTTTATCCATTGTAACCGTAGAGTTAAACAATGATGCGAATGTGGATATTGCGCTGCAGGATGCACAACGTAAGGTGAACGCTATCCTGGCTGATTTGCCGGGGGATGCCAAACCACCTTCCCTGAACAAGTTTTCAATAGATGACTTGCCGATCATGACCTTGTCTGCCACTGCCAAAATGGACGACAAAGTGTTTTATGACCTGGTAGATAAAAAACTGCAGCCTTTATTATCCCGTTTGCCGGGTGTGGCACAGGTAACCCTGATTGGTGGACAGGAGCGTGAAGTAAAGGTGAACATTGATCCCAAGAAACTGGAAGCATACAATATGTCCATCCTGCAGGTAAGACAAACCATTACCAATGCAAACATGGACTTCCCTACCGGTAAGGTGAAAACTGCTGACCAGCAGATCCTGATCCGCCTGGCAGGTAAATATAAGGACGTAGATCAATTACGTAACCTGGTACTGACTACCACTGATAACGGCGCGCAGATCCGTTTGAAAGATGTGGCAGACGTACAGGATTCACAAAAAGATGCAGAACGTATTGCCCGTGTGGATGGTGTAAGTGCGATAGCTCTGCAGGTGCAGAAACAAACAGATGCCAATGCTGTACAGGTGAGTGAGGAGATGCAGAAAGCCATTGCGAAGATTGAAAAAGACTATGCTGCCAATGATGTAAAAATCCTGGTGGCCAATGACTCTTCGGTGTTTACGCTGGAGTCTGCCGATTCGGTAATACATGACCTGATCATTGCGGTAGTGCTGGTGGCATTTGTAATGCTGCTGTTCCTGCACAGTATCCGTAACGCGATATTCGTAATGATCTCTATCCCCGCATCACTGATAGCTACCTTCATTGGTATGGAGCTGATGGGCTTCTCGCTCAACCTGATGTCTTTGCTGGGGCTGTCACTGGTGGTAGGTATCCTGGTGGATGATGCGATTGTGGTGCTGGAAAATATCTACCGTCACATGGAGATGGGAAAAAACAAAGTACGTGCGGCATTTGACGGGGTAAAAGAAATAGGCTTTACCGTTACCTCTATTACTCTGGTAATTGTGGTGGTGTTCCTGCCTATCTCGCTGACCAATGAACTGGTATCAAAGATCCTCCGGGAGTTTTGTGTGGTGGTAATGATTTCCACGATGCTCAGTTTGCTGTCGTCCTTTATGATTGTGCCGCTGCTGTCGTCCCGTTTCGGAAAGCTGGAACATATCACTGGTAAAAACATCTTTGAGAAGTTTATCCTGTGGTTTGAAAAACAACTGCAACGATTTACAGACTGGATGACCGGTATCCTGAAATGGGCGCTGGTACACAAAACCATCACTATTATTGGTTCCCTGGTATTGCTGGTGGCTTCCTTTATGCTGATAGGTAAAGGGTATATAGGTGGAGAGTTTATTCCTAAGGGTGACCGCGGACAGTTTATCGTGATGCTGGAAATGCCTAAAGATGCTTCTGTGGAGCAGTCTAACCAGGCTACCCGTAAAGCAGAACAATACTTATCCAAGAAACCGGAAGTAACCCGTTTGATCACTACAGTGGGTCAAACCAGTGAAGATGGTTTTGGTAACTCCCAGTCTACCGCTTATAAATCAGAGATCACCGTAATGCTGGTAGAACCGGAACACCGGGAGCCCTCTGATATATATGGAGCAAGAGTGAAAGCAGAATTAAAAGCGATCCTGCCTGGTGTGAAAGTGAAAACTACCTCCGTAAGTATCCTGGGTACTGCAGAAAGAGCGCCGATAGAGCTGGTGGTAATGGGGACTGAGCTGGATAGTGTAATGGCCTTTGCACAAAAAGCGATGGCCACACTGAAAACAGTGCCCGGTGCGAGTGAGGTAAAACTTTCTGTAGAAGAAGGTAACCCGGAGATCAACGTACAGGTAGACCGTGATAAGATGTCGGCACTGGGCCTGACACTGGAAACAGTGGGTGGAACTATGCAGACCGCCTTTAGTGGTACTGCGGATGATTCCAAAGTGAAGTTCCGCCAGGGAGATTATGAATATGATATCAACATCCGCTTTGACGACTTTAACCGTAAGAACCTGCAGGATGTGTCCAACATTACGTTCCTGAACAACAAGGGCGCATTGGTACGTCTGTCGCAGTTTGCTACTGTAACAGAAGGTTCCGGGCCAAGCCACCTGGAAAGAAGGGATAAAAATACCTCTGTGTCTGTACAGTCGCAGGTAATGGGTCGTCCTTCCGGTACCGTAAACCAGGAGTTTGCAGCTAAGCTGGCAGAATTGCCTAAGCCTGCCGGTATCTCCTACCTGTTTGGTGGGGATGCAGAAAACCAGGGTGATTCCTTTGGTACGCTGGGAGCAGCATTGCTGATCTCCATTGTAATGGTATACCTGATCATGGTGGCCTTGTATGATAACTACATTTACCCGTTTGTGGTATTGTTCTCTATCCCGCTGGCTATCATAGGTGCCTTGCTGGCACTGGCGCTGACCAATAATACGCTGAACATCTTTACCATCCTGGGTATGATCATGCTGATCGGGCTGGTAGCGAAGAATGCGATCATCCTGGTAGACTTTACCAATCAGATGAAGGAGCAGGGACAAACAACGATGGAAGCATTGATACATGCCAACAATGCCCGTTTACGTCCTATCCTGATGACCACGATTGCGATGGTGATAGGTATGTTGCCTATTGCGTTAGCAACAGGTGGGGTGGCCTCTACCAAGAATGGTCTGGCCTGGGTAATCATCGGTGGTTTGATCAGTTCCATGTTCCTGACGCTGATAGTAGTACCAGTGGTATATAAAATAGTAGACAGTGTGATGCAGCGTTTTGGTATGAACAAGCCTTCCCAGAAGCGCCTGATCCGTCAGCGGATGGTAGCGCCTTATGAAGAAGTGCTGAGCCATGCGCACATGAACTAACATATTTGAAGATATTGTTACTGACAGTGTAACAGTTGTAGGTTTAGGTAAATAGCCGGAATAATCTTATTCCGGCTTTTTTATGCCTATGCGGGAGAGGCGGTTCTGTAATGCCACCGCAGGCGGTATCAAACACCTGGAGATCAGTCAATAAGGCTTGTCCGGGCACCTTCCGGGAGAGGGCGTACGGCCCCTCAAAAAACAGTATATTTATAGAGCCAATATTTTCAGAGATGTTATCACTTACAGATACCCGCTGGGAGCAACTACATCACGCATACGGTCCTGCCAATGATGTACCGGGAATACTTCAGCAACTGCAGGAGGGAAATGATGAGGATAAAGACGACTTGTTTTATGGGATGCTTTGTCATCAGTATACCGTATATGATGCCACCTTTGCGGCCATGCCGGCTGTTTTCCGGCTGCTGGAAGAACAGGAAGATATTCCGGCCATCATGGAGATACTGAATTTTTGCGGGGGCGTATATGCATTTGATTACGAAGACCATGTTGCGGCGGTGGCTTCTCCCCTGTTGTACGAGCCCCTGCGTAAAAACCGGGAGCTGGATACTACTACCCTACTGAATATACAAACAGCTTATAAACGTACCGCAGAAGATGTAGAGCAGTATTGCCTGTACCTGTTATCCAAACAGGTATTGGAAAATGAGTCCGATAAAAAAGAAGTATTGACTACCCTGGCAGCTGTAACGGGAAGTAAAGCTATTGCCAGGGCGTTGCTTATTTACCATCAGGATGAATATGTATGCGTGTGCCCGCATTGCAATAGTGAAGTATTTGTATGGAATGAAGAAGGCATCCTGAAGGTATATGCCAATGACCCTGTTTTTGAAAAGGAGCAGGAAAAGTATGCAGTAATCCCTGTTGCGGTCAATCCGGACGACTGGGACGGCAGCTATAACCGGGCCACTGCGCAATACTGGCTGACGGATATGGCGCAGCGGTATGACATGGCAGACTATATTATCTTATTGCCCCAATTATTTGGCATCGTGGCGTGCCCTCATTGCCAGCAGTCTTTTGAGTTGATGCCGGCATTGGAAAAGGGAGTGTAAAGTATGCGTATTTGTGCAGGTGGCGCATTACTTCCTTGCCAGTAGCAGCATATGTGATACCGGGAAATCAACCGGTACCAAAGTGCCCGCTTCGTTTAACCTGAATAACTGCACTTTCCCTTCCAGGCGGTTTTGTACGATCCAGTCGTTCCGATAGGCATTGGATAATGGATCCAGCCGGAAGCCGGTATTTTCCAGTGCATTTTTCCAGTCGGCCAAGTTCCAGAAACAGAAGGTTTCGTGCATTTCACTCAGCCAGTTATCATGGTAATCCTTTTTGTACATAAACTCGCAGGCATCCTGCATGGATAGCTGGCAGTAGGTGGTATTACCGATATTTACCCAGGTATGCTGTAATTGGTAGCCTTCCTGCCTGCGGAAATCCTGTGCAAAACGTTTGAACAGTGCAAGCGTAGAAAGCTGGCCCCCATTGGGCCAGCTGGTGGGTATCTGTAGTAGCAGGCGCTTCGGTGGTATTACTGCCGTCTTCTTCGTTCAGCCAGAGTAATACTGTTTCGTGCTTGTTGTCCGGACCTACCACATCCCGGTTGATCCATACTCCGCCGGGTACCAGTTCCCGGTAACGGTTATGGATAAACTCCAGCAGGTCATGGCGGTTGCCGTAAGATTCTATTTCGTGGGTTAAAGAAGAAGTGTGAATGGTATTCATGCTATCCTGTTCAAACACGAGACTAGTCACTGCGTTTTTCTGGGAGAAAAAAACGGACGGGTTGGCAAATTCTCCGTTATGCTTGCGTTGCAGGCAGATATCGAACAGGTGGCGTGACACTTCAATACCATAACAATCGCATTCATGCAGGCGTTCATCTGCACAAGCCATTTTTATCCAGGAGCCTACTGCGCAGCCGATATCCCCTATTTTTCCCGGCTGGATGTAGGGAGCTGTTTCGCGGTATTTAAGGGTAGCTATTTCATCCATCTGGCGCACATATACGTTATAATCGCGCGTAGCAGTAAGATCACCATCCGCCCCAATGATAGGATCTTTGAGGATGTGCCGTACTTTTTCGCCCAGTTTATAAAGGTTCCATATTTTAAAGGAAGCCGGATGCATCAGTTCCAGTACCTGCTTGTCTTTCCGCCATTCATCCGCATGCACGATCAGCTGTACAATGTCCCAGGGCAGCTGCCGGTTATATTGCCCCGAAGCAGTATCCCATTCTGCCGGCAATACGGTGAAGCCATGTTGCAGGTACATGTCTTTTACCGGTGTGGAGCAGATCACAATTGTATTTTCAGGCGTAAGCGCATGCAGGCCTTCACTTGAGTGGCGTATGGTCTTTACCGTATATTCTGCAAAATCGTTGATTACACCTACATCATCAATCCCATATACGTATACCGGCAGTTCCAGGTAATTAGAGAACTCCTGAATGATCATGGAGCGGAGATAGAAAGGGATGGGGTTGCGTTTGGTACCTAAGTGATTGGCAGAAGTTACAGCAAATATGATCGCTGTAATTTCCTGTGCTTTTTGCGGCGTGCCGTGTACATCCGCCTCCCCTTCCAGTTTGCACTGGATAAGGCGGTTCAGGTATTTGAACTGAAAGTCGGTTAATAGATGGTGTCTGCCCGGAATAAGTAAATACATGGTGTGAAGATAGTCATTAACAATATGGATCAAATCTATAAGGTCGCCTGTTTTCTAATAGCTTCAAAAGTATATTCATGGGTAATTTCCCCGTTTTCAAATACGGTGTGTAACTCATCCTGCAGTGCGGGCATATCATTCTGGCGGATGGTTTTGTACGTGTTGTTTTCCTTTACCAGTTTTAGTTTACCTGCTTTGGATTTTTTGAAGGAAGTACGGAGTTGTCCATTGGCATCCATCTCTACGGGCATCTTTTGGACATCTATGTGTGCACCATTTACCTGGGCATAGGAGCATTTGAGCGCAAATTCCTGGGTATCGCGGTTGACCCGTTGCAGCAGGGCCCCACCCATTCCCAATACCAGGTTTTCAGCGCTGATACCGGCTTTTTGCAATGCTGCATAGATGGGAGGAATAGAAGAATAGCTGATGCCATCACCTTGTATTACCCGTACCTGTGGAGGGAGTACTTTATACCCCTTTTCATTGATGGTAAAGCCAAATTTATTCATCAGGATATCGAACACCCGGAGCAGTGTTTGCACCGCATCCCCACTATCAGGGCGGATGACCAAAGTACCTTTCCTGTTCAGGATCTGTTCTTTGAGCTCAGTGCCCCAGTATGTTTCGCAGGCGCGGAAAATATTGTAGGAATCAGACACACAGGCAATGGTACCGGTAGGGAAAGTGTTTAGTACGTGTCTGAAAATTTCCAGTTCCCCTTCTTCCCCCAGCAGGGTACAGATAGAGTGTTCTGTAGCCGGGATGGATAAACCTACTGCCTGTGTAGCGTGGTAATACCGTTTGGCAAAAACGGACGCCGCCAGGGTATCGCTGCCTGCAAAGTTAACCAGGTGAGCGCTGCCCCCCAGGCCGGCACTTTCTACGGAGCTGGCACCACGGAAGCCAAAGTCGTTGAGCACAAAATCTATCCCGGCAAAAGCCGCTTCGCTGGCAGTAGCTTCGTAGTACTGGCGTACTACCTTTTTAATTTCCCGGGATACGCTGGCCACGGTGCAGGGGTACCATACCTGCATCAGTAGTGTTTCTAGAAAGTTGGTGAGCCAGTAGCAGGCAGGGTCGGTATTCTCGATGGTCATCAGCACATTTTGTACAGGTACGGAGGTGCCTTCTGCCACGGCTTTGATACGTACCGGTAATTTCCCGCCATGCTTTTCAATGATATAATCAAACTTGCTACGATCAAACACATCATTACGGCCAAACACTTGTGGCAGCAGCGTTTCCGCTTCGTCTATTTTTTCTTTGGTGATCACTACCCCCTGCAGGTATTCTTTCAGAAAATATTGCAGGCCGTAGAATACTGTTTCGTTAAACTTGCCGCCCCGGCTTTCCAGGTAGGAGTAGATGTATTGGGTGCCTGGTAAGTATAATTTGTGGTGGGAGTATTTGTAAGCGTCGGCTAAGAGAATGAGATTTTCCTTTGTCATGGTTCGTTCGTTTTAATCGTTCTCAGAATATTTTTGGGCTAATTTTTCCAGCAGGGGAATATGTGTACTGACGATTTCCTTTGCTGCAATAAGTGGTATGATATCTTTTACGGGCACCCACTTTACCGCGGCGAGGTCATCGCCTGGGGCCGGTTCACCTGATATCAGGCTGGTGCTGAAAAGGGAGGTCATGATCTTATCTGTTTCGGACCGGTAGCGCCAGTCGTCTACCAATAAAGACATTTCATATTGCAACGGAGTAGTCGTGAGGGGGCCGCATTCTTCCTGTAATTCCCGGAGCGCTGCCGCTTCATAGCAGGCATCCGTAGGATCAGTAAATCCACCGGGGAGGCGCCAGGCAGTTTCGTTGGGTTTACGTCCCAGCAGTAAATATTGCTGATTGTCTTTGAATAAAGCGATATCTACGGTGGGGTATGCTTTCGGGAACTGGTTGTAGGTATTATAGATAATCCCTGCACGGAACTCTTCCGTAGCAAAAACCTTGTCAGAGATATCTTCCCGCATAGCAGTAGCGTTGTAGTCCTGTACAGGAGGTAACGCTTCGGTAGCGTAACGTCCGGAGTAAGTAGCAATAAAGCTATCCCGGCTGCCGTAGAGGGCAAATGTTTCGTGTGGGAAGGTATGCAGTAATAATTCGTCCAGCATTTTAGACCATTGTTTATCGTCCGGCTGATCACTTAATGGAAGAATAACAATATCCGGGAATGCTTGTTTGATCATTCTTTCCCTGGTGAAGTAGTCCAGCGGGTTTTTGCGGCTGCCTTTTACAGGAGAAACACCCAACACGATGATTAACCGGTTATGCTTTTGTTTTACCTGGTTGATCAGGTTGAGGTGTCCGGGGTGGAGAGAAGGTGTCTGGAACCTGGCAATGATCACACCAGTGGGTTTGATGTTCTGCATGTGGTTAGTGTTTTGTGTAATTGTTACACAAATATACATCTGCCAAACATATTGGCAAAATATTTTTGGTATTTTTTACACAAAATAGGTTTACACTTCAAAAGCGATACCATCTTTCATGAGTTGGAAGTATCGTTTTTCGTTGAAGCTAAAGAGTTTGGCGGGTCTGCCCTGGGACAGTTGTTTTTGTGTTTCGTTATGTGCGATGAGGATACCCAGGTGGTTCATTTTTTTCTGGAAGTTGCGCCGGTCTATGGGGCGGTCCAGGAGGGTTTCATATAATTTTTCCAGGTCGGCAATCGGAAATTTTTTGTCCAGGAGTTCGAATCCGATGGGTTGGTACCTGATTTTTCCCCGTAGTCTTTTCACGGCTTCGGCAATAATACCGGCATGATCAAAAGCCAGGTCGGGCAGTTCCTTGATATTGAACCATCCCGCATCTTCCGCATCGGAGCTGGCTGCCAGTTTGAAGTTGGTTGGGTTTACCAGTGCAAAGTGGGCAACAGATACTACCCTGCCTCTGGGATCACGGGAAGGCAAGCCAAAGGTGTATAGTTGTTCCAGGTAATTGATATGGACACCGGATTCGGTTTGCAGTTCGCGGGTTACTGCTTCTTCCAGTGATTCATGATCTCTTACAAATCCGCCGGGGAGTGCCCAGCTGTGGAGGAAAGGTTCTATGGTACGTTTAATGAGCAGTACGGAGATACTTTCCCGGGCAGTGTATCCAAACACTACTGCATCTACGCTTAATCGTATGTTCTGTTGTATAGCCAAGGCTGAAGGACCGTAATTTACTTTTTAATATAATGTGCTATTTGTGAGGTGTCTTTATGCAAATTTACAAACAGCGGGTTTTTCTGAGGATCAAAAGCAATGATGGTATGGGATTCCCAGGCATCCTGCGGTACAGGCAGTTCAATTAATACTTCCAGCCCGTTTGCCCGGCGAAACAGCAGGCTGTCTTTTCCGGCGATGTGGCGGATGAACTGGTGTTTTTCCAGGTAGGTGATCAGCTCCTGTTGTTTAGCCATGACAGCTTCCTGGAGAGAGTCGCCTGCCAGGGGTTTTACCTGGCGGATCACGTAGCTTTTTTCGGTAATTACATCGTAGGCAGATTTATCGATGCCGCTGTTACGGGTTTGGTTACACGCAAAAAGTACAGTAGCAGCAGATAGTATAAATAAAAACCTCCTCATCATGTTACAGCATTAAGATTATAGGAGCAGGCCGCCTGTTGGGCGGGGAAATGGCCTAAAGTGGCCTGTTGTCCGGTTGTAGCAAAGGAATACTTTACCTGCAGCCCCCATCCTGTGAAGTGCAAGTTATCAAATTGCGGGCAAATGCCCTATGCCTGTCAGAGAAGAAGATATGGGGAAGGGGGTATCGGGCATCAGAATTGTACCTGGAATACCTTTTCAGCATTACCTCTTTTCACTTTCACATCGGTTTGGTCGCCTTTTTTAAAAGTCCCCAATGCCTGCATGTAGGCCTCCAGGTTGGTAACCGGGAGGCTGCCCATTTGTACAATCACGTCCCCGGCAGCCATCCCCGCCTTTGAAGCCGGGCGGCCATCGGTAACCCCATCGATACGTACGCCCCCTTTATCAAAGGTGTAGTCCGGCATAATGCCGAGGGTTACAGAAAAACGTGCGTTGGTACCCATTTGAGGTTCCCGGGTTTTGGAAAATGTTAGTTTGTCCATCCCGTTGGCCTTGTCAATGATATCGTATACCAGTTTTACAACAGACAGTGCGCCGTCATAGTTGAGCTTGCCGGCATCATCGGTAGGCTTATGATAATCGCTGTGTGTGCCGGTAAAGAAGAAGAGTACCGGGATATTTTTGCGGTAAAAGGAGGTATGATCTGAGGGACCTACACCAGCAGAGTCGTATGATAGTTTCAGTTCTTTAGGCGCCACTGCCGGCAGGATCGTGTTCCAGGCAGGAGAGGTACCGATACCGCCGATCTGTAAACCTTTTTCGGCAGTAAGCCGGCCTACCATATCCATATTGATCATGAAATTGGCCTGTGACAGCGCTATCTGGCTGTGTTCTGTAAAGTATTTAGAACCAAACAATCCCAGTTCTTCCCCGGAAAAGGCGACAATCGCGTAGTTGTTGCCCCGCAGTTTAGACGCTTTCAGCAAGCGGGCTATTTCCAGGAGTGCGGCAGTACCGCTGGCATTATCATCCGCACCATTGTAGATCTCTTTGGTAGCAGTACCCAGTCCGTTATGATCTTCCCCATAGCCCAGGTGGTCATAATGAGCCCCCAGGATGATTGTTTTTTCCGCTTTGTTGTCTATATAACCAATAACGTTAGTACCAGTGCGTTTGGTAGGTTTGAAAGCCACCTGCAGGTTGATTTTGAATCCTTCCGCATCGTCTGCCATCAGTTTTTTGCTGACCGCATCATTGACCCATACCGCCGGAACAGGAATGGGCGCCGGATTTTGATCCAGCCATTCCGCAACCTCGGCAGCTGTTTCCTTGCTGTTATAGAACACTACCGCGGTGGCCCCTGCCTGTTGTGCCTCTTTGGCTTCTTTCAGGTATTGGTTGGCCATGCTTTCATGCGGATTGGTGATATCCATTTCGGATACATTTACCAGCCAGATATTGTCCGGTTCATTTACGTTGGGGATTACTTCTCCTTTAGCAGAACTGGCGGCACTGAAAGGCAGTGGAATGAATTGGGTACCGGGCGTCAGTATCTGATCGCCGATACTCATTTTAGTATCTGCCGCAGGTTCCCGTCCTTCCTTTACAGTAAAGGTTTGTAAAAAGCCCTCCTCTCCCATGGGCGTAAGCCCGATATCTTTCATCTGACCGGCAATATATGCCGCAGCGAGTTGTTCTCCGGGAGTTCCTGTGCGGCGTCCTTCCAGTTTATCACTTGCCAGGTAGGCCACATGCATTTGCAGGTTACTCAGTGTTTTACGGTCCGTTTTCTTTTGAGCACTTACATAAAGTGTACTCAATACGAAGGGAAACAACCAGATGATCTTGTTCACGGTTCTTCTTTTTAGGGTAAATACGGCTTATTTACAGTGCGAAATTAGGTGCTCTGTATGAAAGTGAGATTAAAATGCAATTATTGCACCAAAAAAAAGGTTTTGGGCCCAGGCCTTTTCCCCTTTAGGTTTTAAATGTTATTTTTGCCCGGTTTAAAAAGGGGCAACATCCCTGATCCGGTTCATACCCAAAACAAAGCATATAACAATAAGTATGAAAAATACGCCGTTTACAGAAAAACACATTGCGCTAGGCGCCAAGATGGCTGCATTTGCAGGATTTAACATGCCCATCTCCTACACTGGTATTAATGATGAACACAGTGCTGTTCGTAAAAATGCAGGGGTCTTTGATGTAAGTCACATGGGTGAGTTTATATTAAAAGGGGAAAACGCCCTGGATCTGATCCAGCGGGTAACCAGCAATGATGCCTCCAAGCTGACACCGGGGAAAGCGCAGTATAGCTGTTTGCCTAATCCTGAAGGAGGGATAGTAGATGATTTGCTGGTGTATTGCATTGAAGAGAACCAGGTATATATGCTGGTGGTAAATGCCGGTAATATCGATAAAGACTGGAACTGGATCAGCCAGCATAATACCAAAGGGGTGGAAATGCATAATATTTCCGATAAAACCTGTTTACTGGCCATACAGGGCCCTAATGCCGCTAGTATACTGCAACCTCTGACAGAAGTGAACCTGGTGAACCTGAAGTACTACACTTTTGAGAAAAGTACTTTTGCAGGCGTACCAAATGTGCTGATCAGTGCTACCGGGTATACCGGAGCAGGTGGAGTAGAGATCTATTTTGAAGATAAAGATGGCGCTGCCGACAAGATCTGGCATGCGATTTTTGAAATTGGCGGACCACAGGGATTAAAACCAATTGGCCTGGGAGCAAGGGATACGTTGCGCCTGGAGATGGGTTTCTGCCTGTATGGCAATGACATAGATGACCGCACCTCTCCCCTGGAAGGCGGACTGGGATGGATTACCAAATTCACCAAGGATTTTACGGCAAAGGATATCCTGGAAAAACAGAAAGCAGCGGGTGTAACCCAGAAGCTGGTAGGTTTTGAAATGGTAGATAAGGGAATTCCCCGTCATGATTATGTGATTAAAAATGCACAAGGTGAGGTAATAGGACGGGTAACTTCCGGCACACAATCCCCTTCTCTGCAAAAAGCGATCGGATTAGGCTATGTGAAAACGGCTTTTGCCGCGCAGGATGCAGAGATCTTTATTGAAGTAAGAGATAAGTTGCTGAAGGCCAGGGTGGTAAAAGTGCCCTTTTTGGCATAACAGTCATTTATAACCATATCTATGCCTATTATTCATTTAACCACTGTTATCCATGCTCCGTTGGACCGGGTTTTTGACCTGAGCCGGAGTATTACGCTGCACAAGCGCAGTATGGAGCATTTAAAAGAAGAGGCCATTAAAGGCCGTACCAGCGGATTGATATCCTATGATGAAACAGTTACCTGGCGGGCGCGCCATTTGGGTAAGATGCGGGAGCTGACTACCAGGATAACGGCGATGCGCAAACCGGATTATTTTTGTGATGAAATGATTGAAGGTGATTTTAAGTCCATGAAGCATGAGCATCATTTTAAGGAAATCGGTAATGGTACAGTAGCTATTGACATTATGGAGTATGAAGCACCTTATGGACGGTGGGGCCGGATGCTAGAACGGCTATTTCTGACCAGGTATATGACCAGGTTGCTGGAGCAGCGTAACAGGAGTATAAAAGAATATGCAGAGAGTGAAAAGTGGCGGGTGATACTGGATTAGTGACATGATTTATTAAACAAGTTTGAATGACAGAGCATAACAAACCCACGCTGGAAGTATGTTTATCACCGGCGTTATTACACCTGTATGATGTAAAGAATAGTATTGTAGTCATTATAGATGTCCTGCGTGCCACTTCTACAATTTGTACTGCCTTGTATAATGGGGCGGCCAAGATTATCCCGGTAGCATCAGTAGAAGAATGTGTGAGCATAGGGCGGCAACTGGGGGCCATTACGGCAGGTGAGCGGGATGGGAAGATAGCAGAAGGGTTGCTGCATGGCAACTCTCCGTTTGAGTATCCGCGTGATTTTATAGAGAACAAAACAATTGTGCTCACTACCACTAATGGCACCAAGCTGCTGCATATGGCCAAAGACGCCATACAGATTATTACCGGATCTTTTCCTAATATCTCTGCTGTATGTGATTACCTGGTAGCGCAGCAACAGAATGTGATCTTGGGCTGTGCTGCCTGGAAAGACCGGGTGAACATGGAAGATACTTTGTTTGCAGGAGCGGTGGTAAGCCGTATCAAGTCGCATTTTCATATGAACTGTGATTCTGCCCTGGCGGCAGAAACTTTGTACAATACGGCAAAACCGGATGTATACAAGTTTATGCAGGGCGCATCGCATTTCCAGCGCCTGGCTAAGTTTGGGCTGGAAAAAGATATCCGTTACTGTCTTACCCCGGATGGCGCCAATGTATTGCCATTGTTGAAGAATGGGGAGTTGATTGTAGGATAAGGTTTAAAGGGAGATATTAATTATATTATAAAGAAGGCGATGCGCTCCCGGGGGCATCGCCTTCTGCTGTTAGTACACCTGTTGTAGTGTATTCTTTTCAGGGTACCGTAATTATCCAGTAAAATCTATACCGCTGCGCCGTTTCATAAACCGGATTTTTTACCCAAATTTGAAGACCAAACAAAGGAGCATATGAAACATTACATCTGCACTACCTGTGGCGTACAATATGACCTGTCTGCTACAGCTCCTGCCCACTGCCCTATCTGCGAAGACGACCGGCAGTACGTTAATCCCAACGGACAATCATGGACTACACTGGAGCAGGTGGCCCGTCAGCACAAAAATATTATTGAAAAAGCAGGGCCGGATGTGTATGCCATTTATACCACCCCTTCCTTTGCCATTGGGCAGCGTGCCCACCTGGTAATTAGCCCTGGCGGTAATATTTTGTGGGATTGTATCACCAACCTGGATGCCTCTACCATTGATATTATCCAGCGGATGGGAGGTATTAAAGCGATCGCATTATCACACCCCCATTACTTTTCAACGATGGTGGAATGGAGTCATGCTTTTGGAAATATACCGGTATATGTACACCGGCTGGACACACAATGGCTGGGCCGTACAGATGCGGTGATCTGGTTGTGGGAGGGAAAGGAGCAGGCGCTGTGGGACGGTATGAAGCTGGTGCTTTGCGCCGGGCATTTTCCCGGCGCCAATGTATTATATACCCCGCAAAATAATGGTGTATTACTCGTAGGAGATGTGATACAGGTATCCCCGGATCTGAAATCCGTATCCTTTATGTATAGTTTCCCCAATTATATCCCTATGCGTAAAAGTGAGGTGTTAGGGATTCAGGAAGCGGTGGCTCCCCTCAGCTATGATGTGATGTATGGTGCTTTTGGGCGTTATCTCCGGCAGGATGCCAAAAAGACCATGGATTTTTCTGTAAAGCGGTACCTGAGGATATATGAATAGTTAGCTGCGAGCTGCCTGTGTTATGTTGGGAAATAATCAGCTGCCCGTTGCGAGTATCAATATAAACTAGGGGAAAGTTGATGGCTGATAGCCCGTTAAGCCATTCGCTGTATGTAGCTCGAAGCTCATGGCTCGAGGCTCATAGCTCTCTCCCTGCTTCACTTTCCGGGTATGACACAAAAGTTTAATGTACCTGCTGGTCTGTTTTAAGAATTTTCTGCTTATTTTTGTGGATTGCCTTTGCTACGGCTGCTAAATAATTTAGTTTTTTTAACCCTTGGCTGTAGATAAAAGCTGGCAACAAGTTTTAGGTATGTCGCTACCCCACTTACTAAAGTATGTTTATAATAACGGCACTGATGAGGTGATCCGCAGGGGGAAGCGTATATATTCTACTGGCGGCGTAGAATTGCTGGATGCGGACCCGATATTAAAGTCGGCTACTTTCCGGGTTAAAAGTGATACGCACGCCAATTATTACCGCGTTTCCATCAGCAAATACAACGAAACGGCAGCGATGTCTATCCGTTGTCAATGCCCGTACAACCTGGGAGATATCTGCCGGCATGAAGCAGCTGCGTTATTCCAGCTACAGGAAATGCTGGACAAGAACCATTTTGAGAGCTTTGAAACACATTATAATCAGCAGCATACGCTGATTAAAATGAAATCCATAGATCTTAAAACGCTGAAACTGCTCACTTCCAATCACATTTTTGAAGAAGCAGAAAAAATGCAGCGTCTGGTAAAGATCAAACAGGCGAAGGATGAAAAGGTAGAAGCTGTGCTGAAACAGGACGGTGTTGAATATCCGCTTATTATTCAGCGGAATGAGGAACGTCTTTTTGATACACATTGTACCTGTGATGAAACGGAGCATGCGTTATGCAAACACAAAACAGCCCTGTTTTTGCATTTGCTGACCAAGCACGGTGCTTTTTATTTTGATACCTTACGCAACTGGGATAAAGAAAAGAATAAACTGCTGGCCATTTATGGCTATTCCCTGTCGGATGACCTGGAAGGAAAATTTACTTTTTCCTATATGGAGGGGAAACCGTTTTTAAGGGTGCTGGATACCAGTATCAAGCGGGTGGAAGCGCCTATTTCCGGTAAGCAGCAGGCAGCGCCACCACCGGCAGAAACAATTGTCATTACACAAAGATTAGGTGCGGTATTTAACGCCAATGAACCCCTTTATCCTTACTTCCGGTTAGATCTGGTTAGCGGGGAGGTAAATGAGGAACAAACGGAATTTATATCGCTGGTAAATAAACTGGATCTTACCAAGTACGTTGATTTTTATCAGTACAAAGAAAGAGACCGGGAAATGATCGCTCCTGTGCGTAAAGTACAGGGCACAGAAGTGAGCAAATTCCTGAGCAAGAACTCCCCCTTTGCCGGGATATGGGAAAATATTACCCATGAGAATGAAGAGGAGCTGCCCACAGAAACCAAGGAGCTGATGCTGGAATACCTGCATCCCAAATTGGTGAAGTTATTCCCGGTACTGGCAGAGCATGGATTACTTTTCCTGCTGCCTAACCGGCAGCCATTTAAAACAAAGAATATCCTACCCATACAGGTAGGTGCTGATAAGCTATCGCTGGTATTTAAAACAAATACTACGGATAGTTATGTAGAGCTCACCTGTTTTGTTTCCATTGAAGGAGAGCTGATCAATGTGTCGGCCAATGAATGGGACAGTCCGTTACTTTTCCTGCATAATAATGTAATGCATGTTTTTGAGAATCCGCAGGATGCATTGCATGTGGAATTGTTCCGGCAAAACGGGCTGGTACGTATTCCATCAGCAGACTGGCCGGTATATCTTAAAGATTATCTGCTGCCACTGAGTAAACAGTATGAAATTCAATTTGATACTTCCTTACTGGCAGAAGTGGATGATATATTACCGGAATGCCGTGTGTACCTGAAAGAAGTGGGCGAAACCTTTATCATCCAGCCGGGATTTGCCTATCACGGGCAGGAAGTGGATTGGAATGATGAAACCCGTATTACGGTGCAGGAAGGCAATAAAGTGCTGATCATACACCGGAATAAGGAAGCGGAAATGCAGTTTGTGAACCAGATACGGGCACTGCATACCAATTTCCCGCAGATAGATACCCATAACTACTTTTTCCTGCGTGCTAAGGAAGCCCTGAAGAACAACTGGTTCTTCCTGTTTTTTGATGCCCTGAAGGAAATGGATGTGCGGGTGTTTGGTTTTGATGCATTGAGGAACTTTAAATTCAGCTCCCATAAGCCGGTTACCAACCTGCAGATCAGTTCCGGTATTGATTGGTTTGATGCACAGATAGAAGTGTTGTACGGCGATCAGAAAGTGAGCATTAAGGATATCAAAAATGCGCTGGCCAACAAACAAAACTATGTACAGCTTGCAGATGGCTCTTTGGGCTTATTGCCGGAAGAGTGGCTGAAGAAATATTCCCTGCTGTTTAAAGTAGGGGAAGAAAAGGATAAGGGGTTGAAGCTGAGTAAATACAACTTCAGCGTTATTGATGAGTTATACGAATTCATTGATGATGAAGCGGTTGTAGCAGAACTGGAGCAAAAACGTAAAAAGTTATTGCAATTTGACGAGATCCGGAGTATAGCATTGCCTTCCAATGTACATGCTACTTTACGTCCTTACCAGGAAAGTGGTTTCCAATGGCTCAACTACCTGGATGAGGTGAAGTGGGGAGGTATACTGGCGGACGATATGGGTTTGGGTAAAACGATCCAGGCACTTACGTTCCTGCAAAATTATAAGAACAAAAATGATGACCAGTGTATGGCCCTGGTGGTATGTCCTACTACCCTGATCTATAACTGGGAAAATGAGATCCGGAAATTTACGCCGGGCATCCGCCATCATATTCACCATGGACCTGCCCGCTTGAAAAGTATGGAAGAGCTGCAGGGGTATGATGTGATCATCACCACTTATGGTACCCTTCGCAGCGATATTCAATTGCTGATGAAGGTGGCCTTTGATTATGTGATACTGGATGAGTCACAGGCAATTAAAAACCCGCAATCCAAGGTAACTAAAGCAGCACAGCTACTGAATACTAAAAACAGGCTGGCGCTGAGTGGTACACCCATGCAGAACAATACCTTTGATATCTATGCGCAGATGAACTTCCTGAATCCGGGCATGCTGGGAAGTGTGGACTTTTTCCGTAATGAGTTTGCTACCCCCATCGACAAGTTCCAGGATGAAGAAAGAAAAGATCATTTACGCAAGCTGATCTATCCGTTTATTTTACGCCGCACGAAAGAGCAGGTAGCGAAAGATTTACCGGATAAGATCGAAACAGTGATCTTCTGTGAAATGGATGCGGAACAGCGGCATATTTATGATGCTTACCGCAATACGTACCGTTCCAAGATATTGGGTGTTATTGAAGATCAGGGTATGCAGCGGTCGCAGCTTACCATTTTGCAGGGCCTGATGAAATTGCGGCAGATCTGTGATTCGCCGGCTATATTGAATGAAACGGAGCATTACCCCAATCACTCGGTGAAGTTGCATGAGCTAACCCGTGAGATAGCGGAGAATATTGGTCATCATAAGGTGCTGGTATTTTCCCAGTTCCTGGGTATGCTGGGACTTATCCGGGAAAGATTGGCGCATATGAAAATACCTTACGAGTATTTTGATGGCAGCACCTCTACTATGGATCGTGAAAAAGCTATTCAGAATTTCCAGAACAATGATGAATGCCGGGTGTTCCTGATTTCACTGAAAGCAGGTGGTGTGGGTCTGAACCTTACCGCTGCCGACTATGTATATATAGTAGACCCCTGGTGGAACCCGGCTGTAGAACAGCAGGCGATTGATCGTACCCACCGTATCGGGCAAACCAAGAATATCTTTGCTTACCGGATGATCTGTAAGGATACGGTAGAAGAAAAAATCCTTGAACTACAGGAACGCAAAAAATCCCTGGTAAAAGAGATCATTGCCGATGATACCGGCTTTGTGAAGAAACTTACCAAAGAGGATGTATTATATCTCTTTAGTTAAAAAAAGGGGCTCAACTTTGGGCCCCTTTTTTATGCAGGTACCTACCTGAGGTGCCGTTTACCTCCTTTCATTTTTTGTAAATACCCTTCCATTTCTGCATGGTTTTCATAGCTGGCATCTTGCGCCTTTTCTCCTGACTCTCTTTTATTTAATTGATTTACAGGCTGTTAGTTCTGTAATGTGGCCTGGTTGTGTTTACTGGCATTCCGCTGGTTAAGAGGTAGTATCATCAATAATTAAGTTATGCTACCCGATTCGAAAATTTCTCAGTTGATCAGTTTACAAATCCCCGGACTTTCTTTTCCTATGCAGCAGCTGGTTAAAAACGGAACGGTATGTAAAGTAGTACATGCCTTTGCGGATTATACCAGTAATATGATCCGGGGCGGGCAGATACCGGAGGTTAAAAAGTGCTTTACCATGGCGGGAGTATTATACCGTAATGGCAGTACAGCACTCCGTAATGCGATAGAGAGCGTGTATTTGTATGCTTTATCCCCCTTCCTGTATACGCAGTTTAGCAATCAGCCGGTGAAGGAGCTGCTGCCTTTATCATTGAAGAACATCCGCATACAGCATATTCAGCGTGGCACACTTTAATCTTTAACATAAATCTATCAACAATGCTAACTGTTTTATTAATGCTGGCGGGGCTGGCTTGCTTCTATTTGTTTTTTAAATCTGTGGATTACTTCGAAAAAATATAACTCATTGCTGCCAGCTGGCAGCTTAAAGCTATGGCAATGATTGCACTCTTTATCTTATCCATTTTGGTTTTTATATACATGGTATATGTATTACTGAAACCTGAAAAGTTTTAATACAGTTGCTGCTTCATCGCAGCAATTGTAAACTGGCAGGCACACCGGTGCCTCACTCAAAAGGCTCTTTAACTATTTAGCAATGACAACAGAAATTTTAGGTGTAATACTCACCTATTTACTAACACTACTACTGGCCTGGCCTTTGGGAAAATACATCGCCAAAGTATTCAAAGGAGAAAAAACATGGTCAGATTTTATGGCACCACTGGAACGGTTGTTTTACAGAATATCCGGGATAAATCCATTGGAGGAAATGAACTGGAAGCAGCATCTGAAAGCATTGCTCACCATCAATATGGTATGGTTTGTATATGCATTTGTGATGTTACTGATTCAGGATAAGCTGCCTTTGAACCCGGATGGCAACCCGGCGCAGTCGGCCGACCTGGCGTTTAATACTACGATCAGTTTCCTTGTAAACTGTAACCTGCAGCACTATTCCGGAGAAAGTGGCGTGACCTATTTTACCCAATTATTTGTGATTACCTTTTTACAGTTTGTAAGTGCTGCCACCGGCATTGCCGCATTAGTAGTATTATTTAAAGCATTAAAAGAAAAGACGACCACCAGGTTGGGCAACTTCTGGGATATTTTCGTGAAAACAAATACCCGTTTGTTATTGCCATTATGTGTAGTCATTGCAATTATCCTGGCGTTCAATGGCACCCCTGCCAGCTATGCCGGCAAAGACACGATTGTAACCCTGCAGGGCGATACGGTAAATGTAGCCCGTGGACCCGCAGCAGGGATGATTGCCATTAAGCATCTGGGTACTAACGGTGGTGGCTGGTTTGGTACCAACTCGGCCCATCCGCTGGAGAACCCTAATTATGTTACTTATATCACAGAGATGGTAGCACAGGTAATTATACCTATCGCTGTCATATTTGCCCTGGGTATTTTTATTAATCGCCGGAAGTTTGCCAATGTCATATTTGTTGTGATGACAGCAGGTATGTTGTTACTGTTGATTCCTACACTATATAGTGAAATAAGTGGTAATCCCGCCATTGCACATATGGGCATCGCACAGCCTACCGGTGCCATGGAAGGGAAGGAAGTCCGGTTTGGCCCGGCAGCCTCAGGATATTGGAGTACCGTAACCACTATTATTTCCACCGGGTCTGTCAACTCGATGCACGACAGTACCATGCCGCTTACAGGTATGATGCAGCTGGCGGCTATGATGATTAACTGTTTCTACGGCGGTTGTGGCGTAGGTATTCTCAATTACTTCATTTTTATCATTATCGCAGTTTTTATATCAGGATTAATGGTAGGCCGTACACCGGAATTTATGGGGCATAAGGTGGAAGCCAGGGAAGTTAAAATAGCTGCGCTGATTGCCTTGCTGCATCCCTTTATCATACTGACAGGCACTGCCTTGTCGTCCTGGGTATTAGCGCATCATCCGGATATGGACTGGGCCGTGAAGCCTTCGGCATGGCTGAATAACCCCGGGTATCATGGATTTTCAGAGATGCTGTATGAATATACTTCTTCAGCGGCCAATAACGGATCCGGATTTGAAGGGTTGGGAGATAATAATATATTCTGGAATGTAACCACGGGATTTGTATTGATCCTTGGCCGTTACCTCCCTATTATAGGACCTGTAGCGATAGCAGGGTTATTGAGTAGTAAAAAATACATTCCGGAATCAGCAGGTACATTAAAAACGGATACGGCTACTTTTGGCATGATGACCTTTGCCGTAATAGCCATCCTGGCCGCACTTTCCTTCTTCCCTTCCCTGGTATTAGGACCCGTAGCAGAATATTTTTCCATGTACTAATGCTAAAGTAAAGCGTATAACAAAATGAAACCAAGAGATAATAAATTGTTTCCGAAAGCATTGGTGACGGAGAGCTTAAAACAATCATTTATTAAGCTTCATCCCAGGCTGATGATTAAAAACCCGGTCATGTTTACCGTGGAAATTGGTACAGCAGTGATGTTGATCGTAACGCTGTATACCATGATAACAGGTGACCTATCGCAGGGCAGCAAGGGCTATAACCTGGCAGTATTTATCGTGCTGCTGCTCACGGTACTGTTCGCCAATTTTGCCGAAGCGATAGCAGAAGCGCGGGGTAAAGCACAGGCAGAAAGTTTGCGCAAAACCCGTGAAGATACCCCTGCCAAAAAAGTGGAACTGATTGGAGAAATATTTACCAATGAGATCAAGGTAGTATCTTCTGCTTCCCTCCGTAAAGGCGACATCTTTGTATGTGAAGCAGGTGATATTATTCCCGCCGATGGTGAAATTGTGGAAGGGCTTGCCAGTATTGACGAGTCTGCGATTACCGGAGAAAGTGCACCGGTGATCCGGGAGGCCGGAGGAGATAAAACCAGCGTAGTAGGAGGTACTAAAGTATTATCAGACCATATCAAAGTAAGGGTAAGTACAGAAGCCGGTGAATCATTCCTGGACAAGATGATTGCATTGGTAGAAGGAGCAAGCCGTCAGAAAACACCTAATGAAATTGCGTTAACAATTTTGCTGGCCAGCTTTACCCTGGTATTCATTATTGTGTGTGTAACGCTGAAACCATTTGCAGATTATGCACAAACACCCATTACCATCGCAGCTTTCATCTCCTTGTTTGTATGCCTCATCCCCACTACCATTGGCGGTTTATTATCCGCCATTGGTATAGCGGGAATGGACCGGGCATTGCGTGCCAATGTGATCACAAAATCAGGTAAGGCCGTAGAAACTGCCGGCGATGTGGATGTATTACTGCTGGATAAAACGGGTACTATTACTATTGGCAACCGTAAAGCCACTAATTTTTATGCTACCAATGGCATAACAAACGAAGCGTTTGTGAAGCTGTGTGCCCTCAGCTCTTTATCAGATGAAACACCGGAAGGTAAATCAATCGTTGAACTGGCCGGTAAAGAAGCCTTGAATGGATTGTCGGTACAGGGCGCCACGATGGTAAAGTTTACCGCAGAAACCAGAAGCAGCGGGATCGATTTGCCAGATGGGACACGGATCCGTAAAGGAGCTTATGATGCCATTAAGCGAATGACCGAAAAGTCGGGTCATACCTTTCCTGCTGAAACACTGGCAAAGGTAGAAACGATCTCAAAAGATGGCGGTACCCCGCTGGTAGTAGCATATAATGATAAGGTACAGGGCGTAATAGAACTACAGGATATTATCAAACCAGGTATCCAGGAACGTTTTGAACGCTTGCGTAAAATGGGTGTAAAAACAGTGATGGTAACAGGAGACAATCCGCTCACTGCCAAATACATTGCTACCAAAGCAGGAGTAGATGATTTTATTGCCGAAGCAAAACCGGAAGATAAGATGACCTATATCAGGAAGGAACAAACTTCCGGACGCCTGGTAGCGATGATGGGTGATGGTACCAATGATGCGCCGGCACTGGCGCAGGCAGACGTAGGAGTAGCTATGAATAGTGGTACCCAGGCAGCAAAGGAAGCAGGTAACATGGTAGACCTGGATAATGATCCGACCAAGCTGATTGAGATAGTGGAAATAGGCAAACAATTGCTGATGACACGAGGTACACTCACCACTTTTTCTATTGCCAATGATGTGGCTAAATATTTTGCGATTGTACCAGCCTTGTTTATTGCTTCCATTCCCACTTTACAGGGGATCAATATCATGCGCTTGCACAGTCCGGAAACAGCCATCCTGAGTGCCGTGATCTTTAATGCCATTATTATTCCCCTGCTGATACCGCTGGCATTAAAAGGTGTAGCCTATAAACCTATTGGTGCAAGTGCTTTGCTGAGAAGGAACCTGTTTATATATGGTGTAGGCGGCCTTATAGTACCTTTTATAGGCATCAAGCTGATTGATATAATTATCAGCCTGTTTATGTAAGTCAATATTGATTTGAATCATTTAATTAACAATATCATGAAAAAGTATCTTTTGCCATCTATAAAACTGACTGCACTGCTGATCGTGTTGCTGGCGGGTATTTATCCTTTGTTTATTGCTGCTGTAGCCAAAATGGCTCCCGGAAAAGGGGATGGTGTAACGGTGATGCATCATGGCAAAGTAGTAGGATTTGCCAATGTGGGGCAAAAATTTACAGAGGACAAATACTTCTGGGGCCGTCCTTCTGCGGTAGATTATAATGCCACCGGATCTGGTGGTTCCAATAAAGGTCCTTCTAACCCTGATTACCTGAAAATTGTGGAGGAAAGGATTGACACTTTTTTAGTACATAACCCTGCTATAAAACGGGAGGATATACCAGCAGAGTTGGTTACTGCTTCCGGTAGCGGGCTGGACCCACACCTCTCTCCTGCCGGGGCTTATGCACAGGTAGCCAGAGTAGCTAAAACAAGAGGTATTCCGGCAGCGCAGGTACAGCAACTGGTAGCTGCCAATACCAAAGTCCCTTTATTTGGTTTGTTCGGACCAGCTACTGTAAATGTTTTACAGCTGAATATGGCATTAGACGATTTGAAATAATAATACCAGCCTATATAAAAACATAACAAGAACAGATGAAAAGATTTTTTTTGATTGCAGGATCGATGATAACCATGCATGTATTTGCCCAGGAAAAAACGGACAGGGAGCCTGCAAAGATTACGTTTTCCGGTTACGCAGAAGCTTATTACAGCTATGATTTTAATGAACCGGCGGATCATTTAAAGCCGGGGTTCCTGTATAATTTTAACCGGCATAATGAGCTGAATGTAAACCTGGCTTATCTGAAAGGAAATTATTCTTCAGACAGGGTAAGAGGTAATATAGCTATCATGGCGGGCACCTATGCACAGTATAACATGGCAGCAGAATCTGAGTTGATGCGGCATGTGTACGAGGCCAATGTGGGCATACGTATTGGTAAAAACCTATGGGTAGATGCTGGTATTATGCCATCACATATTGGATTTGAAAGTGCAGTAGGTAAGGATTGTTATACGCTTACCCGTAGTATTATGGCAGAAAATACCCCCTATTTCGAAACCGGCGCAAAGATCACGTGGAACCCCAATGATAAGTGGACACTTTCGGCCATGTATCTGAATGGGTGGCAAAGAGTTAAAAGACCGGATGGTAATCAGACGCCGGCATTTGGCACACAGGTGGTATTTAAGCCCAGTGATAAGATCACCTTGAACTACAGCACTTTTATAGGGAATGATAAACCGGACAGCGTGCGCCGCATGCGTTACTTTAACGACCTTTATGGTACCTTTAATATAACAGATCAATTTAGTTTTATTGCTGGTATTGATTATGGGATTGAACAACAGGAAAAGGGAAAAAGCGGGATGAATCAGTGGTACAGTCCTATAATAATAGCCCGTTATGCATTTACTGATAAGTTTGCCATGGCCGGCCGGGTAGAACATTATAACGATAAGCAGGAAGTGATCATCAGCACAGGTACAAAAAACGGGTTTCAGACTACCGGTTATTCACTGAACCTGGATTTCACCCCTTATAACAATCTGATGTTCCGTATGGAAGGTAAGCTATATGACAGCCAGGATGATATATTTATGAAAGGTGCAGCATGGAAAGGCAGTAATACTGCTTTAACTACTTCTCTGGCCCTCTGGTTTTAAGCGATACTATTTCCCGGGGCTGACCTGTGGGGAAACAGGTCAGCCCTTCAGCAATCAATACCATGACAGACAAAGCACAATCGGTACAGCATTTTCTGGATCTTGCCAATCGTGATGGCAGGGGAAAGTTTAAGATCTACATAGGGATGAGTGCCGGCGTAGGCAAAACTTACCGCATGTTGCAAGAGGCACATGCGATGCTGCGGAATGGTATCAATGTTCAGATAGGATATATAGAAACCCACAACCGTGCAGAAACGCAGGCCCTGGTAGAAGGGGTGCCTTTCATTCCCCGTAAGCAGGTGTTTTACAAGGGGAAAATGTTGGAGGAAATGGATCTTTCGGCGATTCTCCTGCTGAACCCGGATTGGGTAATTGTGGATGAACTGGCCCATACCAATATACCAGGATCGAAGAATGAAAAAAGATGGCAGGATGTAACTGCCCTTTTGTACGCAGGCATTAATGTAATATCAGCTATCAATATCCAGCATATAGAGAGTATCAACCAGGAGGTGAAATCCATCACCGGAATAGAAGTAACGGAGCGGATACCTGATAGCGTATTGTTGATGGCAGATGAGGTAGTGAATATTGACCTGACCGCAGATGAGTTGATTACCCGTTTGAAGGAAGGAAAGATTTATGATAAGTCAAAAGTAGAAACTGCGCTTAAGAATTTTTTTCAGGCAGACAAGATATTGCAGTTGCGGGAGCTGGCATTGAAAGAGGTAACGACACAGGTAGAACGTAAAGTGGTAACGGAGATACCGCGCAGCCTGCAGCTGCGGCATGAAAGTTTCCTGGCTTGTATTTCCACCAATGATGAAATAGCCAGGAAGGTAATCCGTAAAACAGCCAGGCTGGCTGCCTATTATCATGCCACCTGGTATGTTTTATATGTACAAACCCCCAGTGAGAGTGTATCTAAAATTAATCTGGCCACGCAGCGTCATCTGATCAATAATCTTAAACTGGCTACGGAGCTGGGAGGAGAAGTGATACAGGCGCAGGATGTTAATGTAGCACAGGTTATTATAGATACAGCCCTGGCAAAGGAGGTAACTACTATTTGCATAGGAAAGCCGCATATTAGTCTGTTTCGCATAATTTTGAGAACGAACATCTTTAACCAGTTGTTGAAAACACTGACATCCAATGATATAGACCTCATTATTTTATCATGAGCAGGTTCAGGCTAAAGACAAAAATAACATTGGGGGTATTATTCCTCTACATCATGCTACTGATAGTAAGCGTATTGGGCTACTACTATCTCAGCAGTATAAATGAAAAAGCGAAGATTATCCTGAAGGATAATTATGAGTCCCTGGAATATTCCAAGGACATGCTGGTAGCATTGGAAGAATTGCCGGTAGCAAGAGCCGTAGCGTTGCAGCAGTTTGCCACCAATT
Source organism: Chitinophaga sp. H8 (assembly GCF_040567655.1). Taxonomy (NCBI): domain Bacteria; kingdom Pseudomonadati; phylum Bacteroidota; class Chitinophagia; order Chitinophagales; family Chitinophagaceae; genus Chitinophaga; species Chitinophaga defluvii. Next base: position 1,113,989 of record NZ_JBEXAC010000002.1, read on the forward strand.
TGCACAGGCAGGAAGAGAATGTAACAGAAAGCGGAGAGATGCAGGCCACGCTGGCCGTTCGTACCGGATTTGATAAGATCAGCAAAGATTCCGTTTACAATGCAGCAGATATTGCCGCAATAAAAAAGGGAATTTATAGGATCATGGATCTCAACATGGGGGCTATTGTTGGCAAGAATGAGCGGGTAAAGAAGACTGCAGACAATGCATTGCTGTATATTGCCATTATCAGTGGTATCTGCTTTTTACTGGGCTTCACCTTTGTGTATAATTTTCCGGGTTATATAGCCAATCCTATTCATGAGCTTACCGTGGGGATCAAAGGGATTGCTGAAAAGAAATACAGCCAACGCCTGTATTTTAAATCAGGAGATGAGTTTGGAGAACTGGCGGCTGCATTTAATACTATGGCCCAGCGGCTGGATGATTATGAGCATAGTAATCTGGCCAAGATCATGTTTGAAAAGAAACGGGCAGAAGCCGTAATTGGCAGTTTAAAAGATGCTGCCATAGGATTGGACAACAAAGACACCATTTTGTTTGCCAATGCTCCCGCCCTGCAACTGCTAAATATACCGGAAAAGGAACTGATAGGATATGCCGCCTCTGTAGCTGCAAAGCATAATGACCTGTTACGTTTTTTGGTAAGCAATCAGGAAAGTGGTCCGCTTAAGATCGTAGTAGGTGGTAAGGAGAGCTTTTTTACACGGGAAGTGGTGGATATTCACCATGAGGATGCGAGGATAGGCTATGTGATTACTTTGAAAAATATTACTTCCTTTAAGGAGCAGGATCTTGCCAAAACGCATTTCATTGCCACTATCTCCCACGAATTGAAAACGCCATTGGCAGCTTCTGATTTCAGTCTTAAATTACTGGAAGATGAACGTGTAGGGCATTTGTCGGCCGAACAAAAAGAGCTGGTAGAAAGTTTGAAGCAGGATAACCGCCGTATGATCAAAATTGTGAGTGAGTTGCTGGACCTATCCCAGGTAGAAAGTGGTAATATTCAATTACAGCCACAGCCGGTATCTCCGCAGCAGATTGTACAGTATGCCATGGATACGGTACAGAAGCAGGCCGCTCAAAGGGAAGTAAATATAAAAATGGTGATGCCGGAAACACCGGAGCTGGTATTGGCAGATGTTGAAAAAACGGCCTGGGTATTAGTAAATCTGCTGACCAACGCGATCCGCTATTCTTCTCCTAAATCTGAAATCACCCTGACAGTAAATGCTACTGAAAACAAGACCCTTTCTTTTAGTGTGCGTGATTATGGTAAAGGAATTGCACCAGCCTTCCGGGAAAAGATCTTTGAACGGTTTTTCCAGGTACCCGGCGTCAAAGGGCACAAAGGCAGCGGTTTAGGGCTGGCTATTTCCAAAGAATTTATTGAAGCACAGGGAGGTGCAATTGGGGTAAGCAGTGAAGAAGGGAAAGGGAGTACCTTTTATTTTACCCTGCCGGTGGCTTAGTTGTCTTCATAGTCATTCCTTCTTTCCCGTACAAAAACGATAGCCTCATTCAGTATTTGTACTACCTGGTGTACCCTTTCAGGAATAGTATCGGTATTGGTTTTATCATGCGCATCTATCTCCAGTTCATCAATCAGGTCTTTTGCAGGTGGCACAGGAACAAAGCTCAAACTGGAATTAAGCCGGTGGATCAGCATGAACACATTTTCCCAATCTTTCTGATTACTTGCCACCAGTAATTTATCCAGGGTATCAGGCGTTAGCAAGAGGAATTCATCCAATGTATACTTGATGTCTGCATTGTATTTCATCATCTGGTGAAGGTAGCTCAGGTCTACCAGGTTGGTATCAGCAAAGGAGGAAGGGAGCATGGCAATATTGGTAACAGGTACCTCCTCTCCCATGCTCTTAAGGATCTGGCAATATAAATGTTCTGGTATAAATGGTTTTGACGTATAGTCATTCATACCCGCCTCCAGGCATTTTTCCCGTTCGCCTTTAATAACGGATGCCGTCATGGCGATAATGGGGGTATTAATACCCATATTACGTAATACCACCGTAGTTTGGTAGCCGTCCATTTCCGGCATTTGTATATCCATGATAATGCAGTGATAGGTGCCGTTCATCACCTTCTTTACTGCTTCAATACCATTGATAGCGATATCCACTTCTGCCGCCGCACTTTGCAATGTAGCCAGCGCTACCTCCTGGTTGATAGGGTTATCTTCTACCACCAGGATCTTTTTTCCTTTCAGTACATCTTCCGGGAATATTTCCTGTTCGGTAGATTCGTTGGTATCAGGTGTAAGGAGTGTTTTATCAAAAGGGATTTCTACATAAAATGTGGAGCCATCTCCAGGTTTACTTTCTACGGTGATGAATCCCTTCAGGAGGGTAATCAGTTGTTTGGTAATAGCCAACCCTAGCCCGGTGCCGCCATACTTACGGGCGTTATCACTACGGGTTTGTGTGAAGCTGTCGAATATCATGGCTTGTTTATTCTCCGGAATGCCAATACCGGTATCTTTTACAACAAAGGAAACGCGGACATTATCATCATGTTGTATGACCAGCGTAATTGCTACATAGATAGTACCTGCTGTTGTGAACTTTACAGCATTGCCTATGAGGTTGATCAATATCTGATTGAGCCGTACAGGATCTCCAATAAGCGTGGAAGGAATACTATCATCAATATCCAGGTAAAACTTAAGCCCTTTCTCCTTTACTTTAACCTGGAAGGAAAGGGCCATTTTCTCTACCAGTTGTTTCATGTTAAAGGGAATGTGTTCCAGCGCAACACTTTCTGAGCGTAGTTTTGAGAAATCCAGGATGTCATTGATAATCGCGAGCAGGTTATTAGCAGCAGCCAGTATATTATTTACATAATGTGCCTGGGTTTGCAACATAGGTGTTTTAATTAACTGATTGCTCAGGCCAATAATGCCATTCATGGGCGTACGTATTTCGTGGCTCATGTTTGCCAGGAATATTTCCTGGGCTTTCTGTGCATCCTCTGCTGTTTGTTTAGCGTCTTTTAATACCTTTTCCTGTTTTTTCTGTTCTGTAATATCTGTGCCGATGCCACATAGCCCGGTAACATGCAGGTCATCATTCAGCAAGGGGAATTTAGTGATCAGATAATGATAAAAGGCCCCGTCTTTTTCTATCGTTTCTTCTGTTGTTACAAAGGTGCCTTGTGTAATGACCTGGGTATCTTCCAACTGATGATCCCATGCTTTGCCTTCGGGGCAGAAGCTTTCATCTGTTTTTCCAATTATCTCCTCGTTGCTGATCCCGTATATTTCTTCAAAGCTTTTATTGACCAGTATGTACCTGCCTTCTTTATTTTTTATAAATATAAAAGCCGGGGTATTGTCGATGATGGATTGCAACTGTAAGGCTACATCTTTACTTTTTTGTTCAAGATGTTGATTCGTTTCTTTCAGCTTGATCTCTTTATCAATATCCTTTACGATACATTGGAAGCCAATGAGTGTATTATTATGAAAGCGGAGAGTAGCAATTTGTTCCACCCATATTTTTTCTCCTGATTTTGTTTTGGTCTGGAATATTTCAGTAGTAGTAGGTTTATTAAAGTATTGCTGTTCGCTGTATACTTTCCTCAGATGTTCTGCAGTAGCATCTTCCAGTAAGATGGTGCAATGCTGTCCCAACAGTTCATTTCTGCTGAAGCCGGTGAGCTCTGACATTTTTTTATTGGTAAACGTAAAGAAGCCTGCCAGGTCGGTGGTAAATATGATTACCTGTACATCATCCACCATTCCGCGGAATGTATTTTCATTTTTACTGCTGCGTTTGTATAGCCATAAAAAGCTGGCAAAAACGGCCAGCATGGCAAGGATAATTCCGGTAAGGGGTTTGGTAAAAGGAGCAGCGGTATCCAGCGCATGTTGTTCCTTTCGGCCGGTGAGGAGTTGATCTTCTGCCTGCAGCATCTGGTTGGTAAGTATACGAATACTGTCCATGCCCAGTTTGCTATGGTAAATATCAAGTGATGCCGGTGATAGCGGCGCCTGTTTTTTTAGCTGAATAAGTTGGCGATGGATAGTTAACTGTGTATCGAGCTTATTCCGGAGGCTACTCAGCCGTTGTTGCTGTGCCGGGTTATCTTGTACAAGGTATTTAATGCTGCCCAGGGTTTCGTACAGGTCCCCGGTTTGAGCCAGGTTATGCTGCAGGAAATCCGCGTTGTCGGTAATGATAAATTCGTGTACCCCTGTTTCCAGGTTGGAGATGATGAGCAGGGAAGCCTGGAGGTTCCGGATTACTTCATAGCTATGGTTTTGCCAGTAGTTGCTTTCTGTTATTCTGCTGTTGGTTGTATAGGCTTTGACGGTAAACCATACCAGGATTGCCGCAGCAATCAGGAAGAATAAGAAGGGGATATACTTGATAAATCGCATTATATGAAGGCTTTCCGGATCACAGCTGGTGGTTAGTAGGGATCAATTTAGGTAATTTTTATGAGTATCGATATAATTGGGCTATTGGCAGAAAATGTTTTTTGGGAATATTTTAACCCTTTATTTTAGCTTCATTACATTAAATTTGCCTAATATTCTATTTCCTAAGCTTTTATATTTTTATGAAAAAAATACTTTTTACCCTTGGTTTTATTGCGGCTTCAATAAGTGGATTCGCGCAGAGTGGCGGATCTACAGTGAATAAGGCGATAAATTCTGCGAGTCATTCGAGGGACTTTTTAATGATACAATACTCGTATGATGCCTGGGCCGGAGCACCGGATAGTATCAAAACCGGCTTTAACCGGGGGTTTAATATAGCACTGATGTACGATTTTCCTATTAAGCAATCGCATTTCAGTCTGGCAGCGGGTTTAGGAATCAGTACCAGCGGGGTTTTTCTGAAAGATCACCGGATAGATATGTCAAAGGCAGCAGGTACTTCCGAAAAGATAAATTTTATAAAAGACGGTTATTACAGCAAGTTTAAAGTAGCCACTACTTACCTGGAAATACCTATTGAGTTCCGGTACCGTGAGGTGGCAGATAATGCCAATAAAGGTTTTAAGGCCTCTTTGGGAGTAAAGGCAGGATTACTGGCCAATGCACATACGAAGGGGAAAAATAGTGTAGGCGGAGAGAAAAACCTGGATAAGGTACAGAACAAGCGGTTTTTTAACAGCTGGCGTTTTGCGGCTACAGCCAGAGTGGGTTATGGTAATTTCTCCCTGTTTGGTAGTTATAACCTCAGCCCAATATTTAAAGAAAACACCGGTCAGGGGGATATCAGACCTTACTCTATCGGTATCTGTTTGAGTGGGCTGTAAGAAGGATATGAAAGTTTGATAATGTATTTTAGCTTATATGGAAAGCGGGCTGTTATTGGCAGCCCGCTTTTTTATTGATATTGTTGCCGGTTATTCCCCTTTAAATACGGGTTTTCTTTTTTCGAGAAAAGCTTTTATTCCTTCTGCATTATCGTGGGAGTTGCCCGCTATTTCCTGGCAGTAGGCCTCATATTCCAGGGCAGCATCCAGGTTGTCTGTCATCCCTTTGGTGAGCATTTTTTTCATCAGCGCAATGGCTTTTGTAGGCGCATTGGCATAAAATGCCGCCTCTGTCTGTACTGCTGTATCCAGTTCAGCCGCAGGCACTACCTTATTGATCAGCCCCATTTGCAGGGCTTCCGTAGCGGTGAGTTTAGTGGCTTTGGTAGCCAGTTCAAAAGCGCGGTGGTAGCCTATGGTGCGGGGTAAGAAGTAGGAAGAACCGGAGTCCAGTACGAGCGCAATATTTACAAATATTTCTATCATGGTAGCAGCTTCGCTGGCGATAATAACATCGCAGGCCAGCGCCAGAGAACAACCGGCACCTGCCGCTACCCCGTTGAGTTTACAGATAACAGGTTTGGGCATATTGCGAATGGCCCTGATAATAGGATTATAACGTTTATGGAGAGAATCGCTGAGATTACGCTGACCTGCTTCCGCAGCAGCCTTTAAATCCTGTCCGCTGCTGAATGCCTTGCCTGCCCCAGTGAGTACAACTGCCCTTACCTCTTTATCCTTTTCTACCTGTTTGAGGGCATTCTGCAGTTCATAGCTCAGTGGATCATTAAAAGCATTATACACTTCCGGCCGGTTGAGGGTGATGGTAGCTACCCCATCCTGGATTTCCAATAAAAGGGATTGAAACATAACGCAGATGATTGGTGAATAAGAGTTTTTGAGATGGTGAACCCGGTACTCCTGGTATTTGCCAGTGGTCCGGGTTCACCCGTTGCCAGTTATTTTAAAGGGTTTCTTTAAGCCAGTTAAAGAACTCCCGCTGCCATACTTGTGCATTCTGTGCTTTCAGTACCCAGTGGTTTTCTTCCGGAAAGTAGAGCAGTTTGCTTTTGATCCCTTTCAGCTGTGCCAGCTGGAAGGCCTGTAGGCCTTGTTCTATTCCTACCCGGAAATCGATTCCTCCCTGTATGATCAGGATAGGGGTGTTCCATTTGGCCACCAGTTCGCTGGGATTAAATTGTTTATATGCATTGGCATTAGCCGGATCCCAGTATGCCCCAATATCCCAGTTGGCAAACCACAGTTCTTCGGTAGTACCATACCAGCTTTTCAGATCAAAGAGTCCATCGTGTGCAATAAAGGTTTTAAAGCGGTTTTCATGCACACCAGCCAGCATATATACAGAGTATCCGCCATAGCTGGCGCCTACTGCACCCAGCCGGCTTTTATCCACATAGTTTTCTTTGCTTACATCGTCTATTGCACTCAGATAGTCACGGATAGGCTGTCCTCCCCAGTCTTTACTGATAGCTGCATTCCACTCTACTCCATGACCCGGCATACCGCGGCGGTTAGGAGCTACTACAATATATCCCTGTGAAGCCATCAGCTGGAAATTCCAGCGATAGGAATAGAATTGTGACAGGGCAGATTGTGGGCCCCCCTGGCAATACAGCAGGGTAGGATATTTTTTATTGGGATCAAAGTCTGGTGGAAAGATCACCCAGGTAAGCATATCCTTGCCATCCGTAGTTTTCACCCATCGTTTTTCCACTTTGCACATGCCTATTTTATCGTAGGTGGCTTTGTTGACAGTGGTAAGTTCCTGCAGGTTGCCTTTGGGCAGATTTATGGTAAACAGTTCTGCCGCATGGTTCATATCCGTACGGGTTACCACCAGGGTATTGCCTGCCTGCGCTACGATACCGGTAATATCAAAATCACCGTTCGTAATCTGGCGTATGTGCTTGGCCGTAGTTTGTAATGGATCTTTTTGCAGGGTTATTTCCAGCAGTTGTTCCGTTCCTTTGATGACAGCCAGGAAGAATATTCTTTTACCGTCATTACTCCAGCTGATAGCTGAGGCTGTGCCATCCCAGCCCTTGGTGATATTGGTTTTTGCGCCGGTAGCCAGGTTGAGTATAACAACATCGTTTTTATCGGCTTCAAAACCATCCCTGGCCATACTCAGCCAGGCCAGGTATTTGCCATCGGCGCTGAAGGCAGGCGCTACATCATAACCCATCATGCCTTCAGAAAGGTTGCGGGTAGTACGGGAAGAGAGATCGTACTCATAGATATCCGTGTTGGTACTGAGGGCATACTCCTTGCCGTATTTTTTTTTGCTTACGTAGATGATGCGCTTGCCATCCGGGCTCCAGATCATATCTTCTGCACCACCAAACGGCATTTGGGGACTATCAAAGGCTTCGCCTTCCATAATATCCACCGGCGTGCCTACTTGTCCGTTATCATAAGTGGCATAAAATACATGCTGAAAATTACCATCTTCCCAGGTATCCCAGTGGCGGTAATTGAGGTTGTCGTAGATCTGCACATTGGATTTTGGCAGATCGGGATAAAAATCAGCGCCAGCTACTTTTTTGATCTTTACTTCTTTTGAGAAGAGGATATATTTCCCATCAGGTGAGCGGCGGATATTTTGCAAACCACCTTCCACATTGGTTTTTTGTACTGCCCCGGAGCCATCTTCGTTCATTTCCCACCATTGCTGTTTATAGGAATAGCCGATTTTTTTTCCTGGCAATACCGCTACATCCCCTTCTGCGCCAGGCGCCTGGGTAATCTGGCGGGCGGTACCGCCGGACAATGGGATCGCAAAAAGGTTTTTTTCGCTTTTGTTATCTGCAATATTGTATTGGGATACGCCGTAAATCACAGTTTTGCCATCTGCTGTTACCGCTTCACCGCTTACTCTTCCCAGCTGCCATAGCAGCTCCGGAGTCATTTTGTCCTGGGCCGTTGCCATAGTTGTTATCAATAATCCTGTCAGTAAAAAAGGTTTAAACATGCGTGATAAGTTGTTTTGGATGGCTAAATGTAGGAAAAATGGGCGACAGTGCCCGCTATGGGAGCAATGGCAGGAAGGCAATATGGAAGGCTGCAGGGTAGTTGCAGGCCCGGCTGCCACAGACAAAAGGCTTTGCACCCCAGACCGGTAATAATTCACTAATTTTGCTGAAATTTTAACGCACATTGATCGAGAAAAAACAAGTAATTCAAAAAGAAGAGCGGGCGGTAATAGTGGGGGTGGTTACCCAATCACAAACAGAAAGGCAGGTGCAGGAATATCTGGATGAATTGGTATTTCTGGCAGAAACAGCAGGCGCTGAAACTATAAAACGGTTTACCCAAAAGCTTACACACCCCGACAGGGCCACCTTTGTAGGAAAAGGAAAGCTGGAAGAAATCAAGCAGTTTATTACAGGCAGAAACATAACACTGGTTATTTTTGATGACGAGCTGACAGGGTCGCAGATTGCTAATATTGAGAAAATACTGAATGTAAAGGTGATTGACCGGAGCGACCTGATCCTGGATATTTTTGCCCGCAGGGCCCGTACCGCACAAGCCAAGGTACAGGTAGAACTGGCACAGTATCAATATATCCTGCCCAGGCTGAAAGGGATGTGGAGTCACCTGGAACGCCAGGGAGGAGGTATTGGTAGCAGGGGACCGGGGGAAACGGAAATAGAAACAGACCGCCGTATTATCAAAGACAAGATTTCCCTGTTGCGCAAGCGTTTACTGGAAATTGACAAACAAGCCCTTACCCAGCGTAAAGACCGGGGAGAATACATCCGCGTGGCACTGGTAGGTTATACCAACGTAGGTAAGAGTACCATTATGAACCTGCTAAGCAAAAGCGAGGTATTTGCAGAAAACAAGCTGTTTGCCACACTGGACACTACTACCCGGAAAGTAGTATTTGATCAGACCCCTTTCCTGCTGAGTGATACCGTAGGGTTTATACGTAAACTGCCCCACCACCTGGTAGAGAGTTTTAAATCTACCTTGGATGAGGTACGGGAAAGTGATATTCTGCTACATGTAGTGGATATTTCCCATCCACAGTATGAAGATCAGGTAGAGGTAGTAAACCGCACTTTACAGGAGTTGAAATCCCAGGAAAAGCCTACTATCCTTATTTTTAACAAGATGGACCTGTATGAGGAACAAACCTTTGACAAATGGCTGGAAGAGGATGTGAAACAGGATATGTTGCGTCAGTTGAAGCAGGACTGGGATCAGCGTACGCATGGTAACAGTGTGTTTATCTCTGCATTGGAAAAGAAGAATGTGGAAGAGTTACGCAGCACCATTATGGACAAGGTGGTAGAATTGTATAAAAAAAAATATCCGTATAAGACGGAGTTTTTCTATTGATTTGAGCACCTGTACAGTAATCAGATAAGTAATGGCGAAACAATATACCTGGCATAAGATCACAGATGAGGAGCTGATTCGTGAACATGAAATCAATGTACTGGAAGTAAGCAATAAGAAGATTTGTTTTACCCGTTACCAGGGGCAGGTATACGCCTTTGCCCATAAATGCCCGCATGCAGGAGGAATGATGGCGGATGGTGTGATAGATGCTTCCGGTAATGTGGTATGCCCGTTGCACCGGTATAAGTTCAGTGTAAAGAACGGTTATAACTGTAGTGGGGAAGGGTATTATCTTAAAACTTATCCTACAGAGCAGCGGGAAGATGGTATGTATATTGGTCTGGAAAAAACAGGGATCTTTGGCTGGTAGGCAGTTATTTTTACGTTAACAGTAACTGTTCCGGGCACGGAAATAGCTATATACGAGTAACTTTTGGGCATGTTATCCAAGCGTGCCTATTTTTCCGCAAAAAAATTATTTGCTGCTATTACGGAAAAGCAGCTCTGCATTCTCCTCCTTATTATGGTGGTATTACTGCAATTCAGTGCCCTGCCGGTAACCATTCTGGAACCGGACGGGGCATTATATGCCGGTATTGCCAAAAGTATGGTACAGCGTCATGATTACTGGAATCTTATTGCAGATGGGCATGACTGGCTGGACAAGCCACACTTTCCTTTCTGGATGATGTGCATCAGCTTTAATCTCTTCGGGTTTACGACCTGGGCATATAAACTACCTGCTATCCTCTTTCTTTTAATGGGTGCCTGGTATACCTATAAGTTTGCCGCAGCGCTTTATGATGAGCGGGTAGCCAGGTGGGCTGTTTGTATATTATTAACTGCAGAGCATCTGGTGATTTCCAATAATGACGTACGGGCAGAGCCTTATCTGACCGGGTTGATTATTGCCAGTGTATACCATTTTTACAGGAGCAGGGCATATTGGTTCAGTTATCATTTGCTCCTGGGAGCTGTTTTGGCCGCATGTGCTATTATGACGAAGGGTTTGTTTGCCCTGGTACCCATTGCAGGCGCTATTGGAGGGCATCTATTGCTCCAAAAGGAATGGCGCCAGGTATTACATCCCCGCTGGCTGTTGGCCGTCTTATTTATCCTTATTTTCATTTTACCGGAGTTGTATGCCTTGTACTTACAATTTGACCAGCACCCGGAGAAGGTGGTGTTTGGACGTACTGGAGTATCGGGCATCCGCTTTTTCTTCTGGGATAGTCAGTTTGGTCGCTTTATGAATACGGGGCCAATAAAAGGGGAAGGTGATCTGTTCTTTTTCTTTCATACGTTGTTATGGGCTTTTCTGCCGTGGAGTATCCTGTTATATGCAGCTTTGATTGCCTTTATCCGGAAAGGGCGTACTGCCCAGGAATATTACTGTATCAGCGGGGCTTTGCTGACGTTTGCGTTGTTTTCCCTGTCGAAGTTCCAGTTACCGCATTACCTGAACATCATTTTCCCGTTTTTTGCCATATTAACCGCACAGTATATTTTATCGCTGCACACCCCCAAGGGGATAAAGTTTTACCGGATTACCCAATATACCATTATCATCCTGCTGGCCATTGGCGTAATTGTAATAGACCTGTTGTACAAGCCGGTGATGGATTACGCCTGGCTGTTGCTGGCAGGATTGGTGATAGCCGTATATATGCTTACCGCCCGCCTGGGGCGTAAATCTATCAGCGGCATTTTTTACCGTACTTGTCTGGCTGGTATTTTACTGAATTTGTATCTTAATATGATTCTATATCCTGATATGATGCAGTATCAAAGCGGTAGTGAGGCTGCCCGGTATGCTAATCATGCTGTTCCGCATATGCCGGTTGTGTTTTATGGCACTAATTCCTACGCATTGGAATTTTATCTGGATGCTGGTGTCATGAGATACGATAGTACCGCCCTTGCCGGTGTTATATCAGGCACCCCTCTCCTGCTGTTTACCGGTCCTGCGCAAATGGCGGATCTGGAGAAAAGCGGGTATAAATGTGTGGTACTTAAAAGTTTTCCGCATTTTTATATCAGCAAATTAGATTTGCCTTTTGTTAGAAAAGCAACGCGGGAGTCCGCGCTGGAAAAGCGTTTGCTGATTACGGTGCAATCGGGGGAAACCTTTTTAGCACAGCAGCGATAAAGATTTTTCAAAAAAAGTTGACAATAGATTTTGCAAAAAACAAAAATTGTCTATTTTTGCAATCCCAAATCAAACGGGAGATTCCTCCTTAGCTCAGTTGGTTAGAGCATCTGACTGTTAATCAGAGGGTCGCTGGTTCAAGTCCAGCAGGGGGAGCTAATAGCAATCGTAACGAACGCTAACGAACGTTGAAACCCGCGCCAGTCGCGGGTTTCAACGTTTTAGGGAAATTTGTGGTACATCCGAAATGCCGTTAAAAACCGTTTATTTTCGCCATTTATTTTCGGAAAATTTTCGGATTATTTTCGGATTTTAGACCCTTTCCTACCTAAAACCCTTTGAAAATACCGCACGAAGGACACATACTGAACAATTGAGGTGAACGGCTTCGGTCCGATTGAAAAGCGTAGTGATTTTTTATATTACATTATTTCACATTCTTACAATCTCCTTCTTGTATGCAGACTCCAAAAGAATTGCTGGACGAAAGTTTTGCAGATATTCCTGATCGAATCGAACCTTCCATTTCCATGAACCAGCCGAACCAGGAGCTGGATATATTCACGGGCATATTTGAACTTGCGTCAGGCCCAAACAGAGCAACCCTAAACGGAACTATAAGTTTCCGCTGGCATCCTTCCACCGACACTTCCTTTACTGGAGAAGTAAAAGCAGACCCTTCGCTGATATTACATAATTCAATGGAGACAGGTCTTTCTTTGTACGTAGATGGTCTTCTGGTTGGCGCCGCTCATATAACACGAAGAATCGTCGGAAAAAACCAAATTATTTCTGGCATTTGTACAGGATCAATAATTGGGGATCGCAGTGTTGCTGTTAGTGAAGTTTTCTTTTCCGTCCCAAACTTTCGTGATTTCCTGGGTAAACTAGTAAGAGATCCTGGCACTTATTCTAGTCATAGGGCGCGTCTGGAATTCGATGACAGTGAGTACAAGATCATATTGGATAAGCACCAAAGCTATAAAGAGCTTTGGCAAGAACTAGGTCAAACCGGAGGATATCAAATTCTATACGGCGGTAAAATTATAAAACACAAAGGAACAATCTCGCTACCAGAACTCAGAGATTACCTTTTCAAATTCAATAATTTCCTTTCCTTCGTTAATGGAGCGAGAATAAGCCTGCTCTTCCTTAAAGGCGTGCATGCTGGTGCAACCCTATGGACCGATTATGCTGGCTACAGTTGTGATTCTTATAAGCCGAGTCAATCATGGGCAAATGCCCTCGCTATTGATGATCTAAATGGTATCTGGAATAAGTTCTCAGAAATTTGGTCCGAACCTGACAATAAGCAATTCTTACTTCTTGCCGTTCACTGGTATTTAGAAAGTAATTCTACCTCAGTTGTAGACAGTTCTATTATAATGGTTCAAACTTGTCTGGAGCTATTATATAACTGGCTTGTGGTAGAACAAAAGAAAATTATTACCGGAAGTGATGCGACAAACATAAGTGCCTCCAATAAGATTCGCCTTATGATTTCACAAATTGGGATATCACCGGCAGTGCCAGCAAAGTTTACTCATTTAAGCAACATGGTCGAAGAAAATGATGCTCCAGAAGTTCTCGTGTGGATCAGAAACTGCCTAGTTCACGGCCAAAAAAATAAACGGAATGAGCTGGCAAAACTGAGCGATATGGTAAAATTCGAGGCACTTCAGTTGGGGTTATGGTATTCTGAACTTGTATTATTATATATTTTGGGATACAATGGAAACTATGCCAATCGTTCTGAATTAACTGGATGGCGAGTTAAGGGGGAGCTGGTCCCCTGGGCTCCTCAACCTTCAAAAGCAGTCGTATCTTGAAATGCTAAACGACATAGTCTCTCGATGCACCTACCCTGCAGATATTCGCTTTTGGTTTGTTCACGAAAAAAAACAATTTTTTATCTGTAGACGTGAACCTATTATTGCTTCAGGTGAGGAATTGAAAATGCAAGCATAGTTTTCGGATTATTTACGCATTGATTACAAATAGTTTAATATCAATACGTTCTGCTCCCCAGCAGCAGGAGCAAACGGCCATCGAAACGAACGCTAACGAACGATGAAATCCGCTGCTATAGCGGGTTTTGTCGTTTTGGAAGAATCTCTGGCTACTCTCGAAATACCGTTAAAAACCGCTGATTTCCGCTATTTATTTTCGGATTAATTTCGAAAAATTTACGGATTTTACCCCAATTTTTTTTGATTAAGTCCTCAGAAATAGCCTATTTGCAAGCATAGGAACGCGCGTAAAAAAACGCAGTTCCTATGGGTATAAGTGTGGCCGTCAAATACAATTGGCGCAAAGAGATAAACAAAAGCGATTGCTATCAAATTGACATCCGCGTCACCATTAACTCAATACCGCAGTATTACAAGGTGGAGGTGCCACAGAAAGTACCAAGCCGTGATTGGAGTGGAATAGCACCTACCTGGGTGAAGAATAGTAACCCTTTTTCCTTTGCGATCAATGACAGCATCCTTAAAAGACTCCAGCAAATTGCCGATCTCCAAACCAGGCTCTATGTGCAAGGAAAGAAGCTGACCTTTTTCCATCTCAATAAGGAGTTGAACTTCAAAGGAAACCGTAAAAGTTTCAATGACTATTTCAAAAACTATGTCACAAAACCTCCCGAAGAGGTTGTTCTTGAGCCTGGCACTTGGGAAAAGTATCGGAGCTTCATAGGTCACCTGGACAACTTTAATCCGAATTTGCGTTTCGATGAAATTGACGTGGAGATGGCTGCACGTATTCGCAACTTTCTAACGCGGCAACCTGGTAGCAAACCAGGGACTAAACTGGCACCAAGCTCGATCAAGTCCCTTTTTGACAAGTTCATGGTGGTACTTCAACATGCCGCGACTATCGATAAATTAATTGACAGAGATGTTGTGGAAAGCATTATTAAGAAAGTAACCATAGTAGTCCCTGACAGACAGGACGGCCTTCATTGGGATGTAGTCGAGATACAAAATCTCAAAAAAATTCCTGCATCGGCCTTGCTTCCGTCACAGATTAGAGACAGGAAACTCTTTCTATTGCAAATTTATGGTAGTTGGTACTACCGCGATCTTTTCTATATGAGCCGGTGGGATGTTCATAAAGATCATGAGTTTGGCATGTATGTAGCCGGAGCACGAAGTAAAAATGACCAGCCTCGCCTTGTACCGCTCTGGAAGTTCCCCGGCGCAGAAGCGATTATGAAGGAATTTGAAGATCCAGACCCAAAGTCAACTTTCTGGTTTCGAAGAGACATTTTTGTTGAATCGCAGGCTTACAACCGAAATCTCAAGGTACTCGCAGATATGGCTGGTGTTTACCGAGATGTCACCAATAAGACAGCCCGCCATACAGGCATGACATTAATGGCAAGGTTAGGCGTAGCGTATCCTGCGTTAAAAAAGATTGCTGGCCAAAAAATACGAGATATCGGTAGGGCTTACATAAAGATGGGTATACGGGAAATCATCGACGCTACGGAATTAGCGCAGTTTGATCGACTTGGAATTTGACCGGATAGTCAAATTCGTCTATTCCTACGTTTATTATAATAAACCATCCAGTTCAATATCTATTTAAACGGAATGTCTTGAGTTGTTGAAAACTGCTTAGTATTTCAGAATGTCACTGGCCCGCCCAGTCAAATAGCTCTAATCTCTATGCAATCTTTTTTCTTTATTCATTTGAAAGGAAAATTTGTACGTATTAACGTAAAGGATATTAAATATGCGTTAGCAGTAGCTCACCATGTAAAGATATGCGCAGATCAGGGGACATTCATTCCACATCTGAGCTTGAAGCAACTGGAAACTTTTCTTCCCGCGGAATCTTTCTCACGGGTAAACAGAGGCACGCTTGTTGCGCTTAATCGGATCATGTCGTTCGACAAAGATGAGGTGGTATTAAAAGACATCAGGTTTTCATTCAGTGACAAATACCGCAAAGAATTGGAAAGCAAAATTACCGTCATGTTACACCAAGAAAGATTTTCAGTCAAAGATGCTCATTCCGGTGCAAAAAAGTGCACCTGTTCCTTGCAGGAGTAAGAGTCATCAAACATGCGTAACTTAATATCAAATTTTTCGTTCCCACCTAGTGTGGTTCCCGGAGGGAGTGTCCACTCCCTCTCATTTTATTTCAATAATATAGCCAGTCTGCGGTTGGAAAAATTGATGGCTGCGCGAGCATTGCTTGTATTTATGCAGTCAATAGGCCAAGTTGTGCCTTAACCACTGCTTTTGCATGGTTGTCTTACTATTTTCATGAAGTGAAAAAAAATAAAGTCTACAATCGAATTAAGGCGAACCTGGCGCTACACCAGGTAAAGAATAAGAAACTCGCTGAGCAACTGCGCATCAGCCCGCAGACCGTTTCCAAATGGTGTACCAATCAGAGCCAGCCTTCCATTCCACAACTGTATGCAATCGCAATTTTTTTGAACGTGCCCGTTACCGATCTTCTTGAGCTACCATGTTAACCGGCAGGGGGCGTTCTTTGAGCAGTTTCCGACTCGCCCTTCGCTCCCCTCTCCTTTTCATCACATAAGTGAAAAAGGATGTACAGCATGCAAAGGTAAACACCCACTGAATAGTGCCCGTGGCTTTCCCCGTGTAGCATGGCATTTCTATAAAAAGTTAGCCGTTCCGCAATCTTCGGCATCGTCCATCTCTCCAACTTTATTTCTTTTTGGCCAAGCTCACTTCTCCTATGGTTCGCATTCTTAACATACGCTGTAGCGTATTTGTCAATTCTTATAAGATTCCCTGCGACTTGCAACTTTGTTTTCTTCAATTTATTTATCGCTTGCCCAATAGGCATCCCCCGATAAAGACCGTGATACTTGTTATTAAATACATCCTGCTCCAATGGCCGCCATCCCAATAGATATTTTGCATGAAATTCAATCACGCCAAACATAAACGTTGTTCCGAAAATACATTTGGTGAAAATCTCTTTGCTGCCAATCAGCGACATCGCCTCCCGGATGGTATCTGTGAGCCAGGGACGAATATGATCCTCTTTATAAAATTCTAAAAATTGCTCTAATAACCAAAATTGCTCCGTCAATACCATGTGCCCATCCACCGGTGAAAAATTTCGCTTTAACACCATTTCGGTAAGGTAAATCTTCAAATCGACCTCTGCTGCTTCATAATTTACAAATTCCTCCAGCTTAACCATCCCTCCCCAAACAGCAATAGGCTCCTCAATAAAGCCATTTGCTTTTATACAGGTCTGATACTCCGCAAGTGTCATCGTTTCTTATATAATTATAGGTGTGTCGACAAACAAGGCATTGTGCTCATAAAATTATTCTTTTCCCTTCTCCTGACAAAAGCTGACAATTTCGTTTTTGCCCATTAGTGATTTTCGCTTCACAAAAGGTGTGAAATGAACAGTGAACGAACGACGACTTTTATAATGATGCCTGAAGCAGACTTGCTTCAGATTAGGTATCTGCTTCAGGAGATCTTAACAGCAATTAATGCAACCGCCGCCAAAATGAGCAATTGTTCGATTGAACCAGAGTATATCCCGGCAGCCGCTTTCATGAAAGCGGTCAATATCAAACGAACCAAATTTTACGAGCTGATCACTGGCAATAAGATCAGAACATTAAAAAAAAGAAGAAAGGTATATGTACTCGCGTCTGAAGTGAGCCGGTATTTCAATGATCCCGCATTCCAATAACCAATGTAAAATCACTAAAACCATCATTATGGAAAAGATTAAAACAAAACCCGGTTTGACAGATGTAGTATTCTATTTTTTCAAAATGGGTCTTGGTATTCAACACGCGGAGGCATTTTTCTATTACCAGGAACAGAAAAAATGGGATGTGAGAGGAAGAACAGTAAGGAATTGGAAATCACTTGCATTTAATTGGGTTTGCTCCTTTCGAAAAGCAAAGCCTTTAAGAAATATCTCAATCCTTTGCGATTAAGGCGCCAGGTAGGCAAGGTTGCTGAGCTGTCAAAGTTTTCTGCTGCTAACAGAACTGGAAATGAAAGGGATGATAGAACTAATACCGTTGGACATGACAAAGCTAATAAGAAAAATCGTAAATGAACAAGTCGAGTTGCTACAACAACAAGGGTTTGATGAACACACATTGAGGAGTCCCTATCGTGATGGTTGGCTGAAGGACGAGTTGATGATTCATGTTACAAAGGCATTTAAAGACATGCACTATGACAACTCACCTACAGACTTCGTAATTCATGCCGTCGGAAGAGTTGACTCAAATAAGGGTGTCGCTAATTATGATTTGCACTTTCATTTTGATTCAAAGAAAAAGAATCTTTTCGTCACAAAGGTTGAAAGCAGAATGGGAGTTGAGAAAGTTGCTGTCCTCGTCGGGGAGAATGGCTATCTACCCCATTCCAAAGACCTTTTGCAATTGCTTTCATTTCAAGCAACCTCACAGAGAACACCAACGCCCCGGCAAGTACTCCCACCACGGAAGCCGAGAATGGGTCTTTAGTCTTATGAAAACAACATGCATTTTTTAAAACTTAAACATGAGCTCAATATGGAAATTGAACTGCGAAAGATCTACATAAGCCGTCAATTCTCTGAGGAAACGGTGGCTTTCACTGCCAATCTCTGGATCGATGGTCGCAAGGTTGGGTACGCCAGCAATGATGGAAAGGGCGGCTGCACTAATTATGAGCCTGATCATCCGGACGACAGAGACACACTTCGCGCGGCAGAGGAATATTGTAAGACATTGCCTCCCTGGAAGCTGGATGACACAACATCGATACCGATGAATCTTGAGCACTTCATTGACAGGAAGATAGATGAATATGCCAATATGGAAGAACGGAAAAGATTCCAACGAAAAATGGAAAAGTCAATGGCCGCCCATATTGTTTTCGGTATACCCGGTGCCGATGAATTTAAGTCCTATCCAACCAGTGCTCCAATTGTAGCACTGCTTAGTAGCGAGTCAGGACAGCAATTATTATCCAATGAAATCCAGCAGGTAGTAACAGCGTTTATAAAACCTGGTGAACAAATACTAAACACTAATATCCCGTCAGAATTACGTGACCTTTCGATTTACAAAAAAGAAGGACAGCAGCAAGAACGGAAAATACACCCGCAGCAACGAAAGGGGAATCCACCAAAATTAACCTAGTTAGTACCTGAGAATTTTTTTAGAAGTTAGACTTAGTTGGGTTACAAACAAATTCGCAGCAATAAGCCCACGACCTGTCAAGCATTTCCATCACGAAAACCGTGAAGGCGATTTTACCCTGGTGAACATAATAATCTTATTTAATCCTTTAACATGGAAATATTATGGAAATCGAACTGAGAAACATACACATATTCGACCAAGCCTCTGAGGAATCACTGGCCTTCTTTGCAAGCCTTTACATCGATGGGCGGAACGTGGGGGCCGCGTTCAATAATGGAATGGGCGGGAACACTCTTTATCATCCTGATCATCCTGATGACATGCAATTACTTAAGGAAGTGGATGATTACTGTAGGACCTTTCCCTCCTGGCAACTGGATGATAAACTATCTGTTCCAATGAATCTTAGAGTTTTCATTGAGATGAAAGTTGCTGAGTACGCCAATAAGGAAGAACTGAAAAGATTCCAAAGGGAAATGGAGCTGTCTATGTTTGATCATATTGTATTTGGTGTGCCTGGTGCCTCTGAATTTAGGTCCTACCCGACTATTGCGCCGGTTGCAGAAATGCTCAGTCTTGAAACAGGACAACAATCGCTGTCCAATGAAATCAAGCATGTGGTAGTACAGTTTTTAAAGCCTGGGGAACAAATCCTGAATACGAACATCCCGTCGGACTTACTAGATCTTTCCAACTACAAAAAAGAGGGACAACAACAAGAACGAAAAATACACCCCGATTCTCGTAGGGGAAATCCTCCAAAATTAACCTAGTCAGTTCAGTGGTCCTACCGTCAACGCAGACATGTGTGATTAGAAAACATTGTGAGAAAAAGTATTGCGGCCATGCGTCATGGAAGTTTGTTTTCGGGAGTGGGCGGGTTTGACCTCGCCTCAAAGTGGATGGAATGGGAAAACGTGTTTCAGTGCGAGATTGATCCTTTCTGCAGAAAGGTTTTAGCATGTCACTTCCCGAAGGCGAAACTCTTTGAGGATATAAAAAAGATGAAAGGAGAACAGTACTATGGGACAATTGATATTATTTCAGGAGGGTTTCCATGCCAGCCATTCAGTTTGGCCGGAAAGCGAAGGGGTAAGAACGATGATCGCTATCTCTGGCCAGAAGCTCTCCGACTTATTACAGAAATCAAACCCCGCTGGATTGTGCTTGAAAACGTTGCTGGCCTCTTCTCCATTCTGGAACCCGAAACTTTGTCTCAAGTGGAGGTCCAAGCGATTGAGCTTTTCAGTACGGGTGCACATCAAGAAAGGGATACCACCATTCTCCGAGTCCAACGACGAGTTATCGGAACAATTGTTTCTCAAATCAGCGCTGCAGGATATCTATTCCCCCAACTTATCGACGGCACACCAGTCGTTATGTGTATTCCAGCTTGCTCCGTCGGAGCTCCTCACCGCCGAGACAGGGTCTGGATTGTTGCCTACGCCAACAGCATCGGATCAAATGTCCCCCAAGTCACACCAATCAATTGTCAGAGAATTGACGGTGGTCAGACCTGGCAGGAAACAACTGGCGAATCTTCGAGATGTGGTAGCCTGGCAGCCGGAGAGATTGTTACCAACTCCAACAGCCGGTTTGAGCAACCGACCACTCAATGCGAACGGCCGGTCGGTGAGCCGCAAGGGAACGAGTTACGGCGTGGGGTTGGAGCAGTTGGCGAAAGCAGGGCTTTTACCGACTCCTACTTCGAGCGATTACAAAGGAGGATGCACCCGGCAGAATCCCCAATACCAGGGAAGTTCTCTATCGCACATGATTCATGGGATTATCGGAACGCCTGGCAAAACTTCCCAGTTGAATCCCCTATTTGTCGGCGAAATGATGGGGTTTCCCCCCACTTGGTTGACACTACCTTTCAAAAATGGAGAAACAACTGCATCAGGGCCTTCGGCAATGCCATAGTTCCACAAGTTGCATTTCAGTTGTTCCAGGCAATTCAAAGCGTAGAAAGGCGAAAGTAAAACACAGTAGCAACAAGCCTGCGGCGATTAACTCACAAAAATTTTGACTGTATGAAAAAGGGTATGAATAGCAAGGAGAAAGCCTTTACCGAGCGAATGAAAGGGCGTCAGCCTGTAATCGAGATTCATGGGCATCCATTTTTTATCGAAGCACGCTGGGGATTGCTCACTCCCAAAGGCAACTTTCTAAGTAAAGGTATTAATCTAAACGACATGTGTGAGTTCTCACCTGGCACCTATAGATTCTATTATGATACTAATAGAATGACCGAAGCGGTTATAAGAAAAGATATTATTGAACTACCCAAGAATGTAGTGCTGATTGAAATACCCAGTTTACTTGCACTCGACCCTGTGATGATGGCAAAAAGATGGGACGAGGACCCGCGAAGGTATTTGAATGAATACCCATTGAAAATGTATAACGTAGCCAAGGTTATTCCCATCAAGAAGAGTCCGTTAGTGGAATTAGTAAAAAAAAATCTGGAGAAAATAAAGGCATTGCAGTCACCCCGGCAGCGGATTATAAAGTCGAGCTCCCCTGACAGAAAGAAAAAAGGAAAGGGCTTGTAGTAGGCCGATGCAAATAAGCTGGTGCAAAACCGAACGAATGAAATGGGAATTGGAAACTAAATAAACAAAAAAAAGATGGCCGAAATAAAAAGAAGAATCCTCTCGCTTACCACTGGTAAACAAATTAAACTTTTTGGAAACAGCGTTGGCATCGGGAAAACATTGGAGCTTGGTGAGGGGTACGCGCCCAATATCTTATCTAGTAGTACGGGAATCTCCGGCGAAGAAGCTCCCCCTACGGTAAACAATCCGTATGGACTCACGGAAGCTGAAATCATGGAACTGGCCGACTATATGATGTCGCTTTGGCTGCAACTTAAAGAGAGCATCCGTAAATACGGTCTCAAGGATGCCCGGATATTCGCCAGGGATTCGGCAAAGTGAGCCCTGAACTGGCAGCGCAAAAACCACAGCAATTTGGCCAATTTCCGGTGTTTTTAGTACACCGGTGGAAATGTCGCCCAACGCTTCGCTTGGGCAGCAAGATGTAGAGTTGTGCACAACTCTAAATTTCCCCCTGCCTCCAGCGTCGGCAGGGAAAAAAGCCTTCGGTGTCGGCTTTTTTATTATTTCAAACCTTTAAGGGTGACCGATGAGAAAGAAAGTGAAGGAGCGAGACGCCCTAAAATATGATATTAAGCTACGGGTTAACCAGCACCATTACGACAGACTGAACAAGTTAATGTCCGCCTCCCGATATCGTAACATGAGCGAACTACTGCGCGACATCGTATGTAACCGGCAGGTTGTAACCTATTGCCATGATGAATCTTTGGACATTGTAATGACCGAACTGGTTCGTCTCCGCAAGGAGCTAAACTCTATCGGCATCAATATCAATCAGATTTCCCGGCAGATCAACAGCTCAGACAAGCACGTACTAAAAGTCACACTCACTCTGCAGGCCACCACGATGCTCAAAGAAGTGAAAGATAGCATGCAGCCGTTATTATTAATTGTCGCTGAATTATCAAAAAAATGGTTGCGAAAGTGAAACCAGGGAAAACGATCAGGGGGATACTCAACTACAATGAAAACAAAGTGGATGGTGGGAAAGCCCTTTGTATACATTCAGCAGGATTTGGATGCGAGGCCGGTGATTTGTCGTTTTCTTCTAAGTTGTCTCGCTTTACCAACCAGAACGCCAGGAACGCGATTGCCAAAAAGAATGCAGTCCATATCATTTTAAGCTTCGCCCCATCTGAGCAGATCGACCGGGATACGCTTTGTCAGATTGTCGATACCTATATGGAAAGGCTTGGCTTCGGTGAGCAGCCGTATCTGGTTTATCAGCATTTCGACACCCACCAATCACATCTTCATATTGCCACGATTAACATACGGGAAGATGGAACGCAGATCAATATGCACTACATCGGCAAGAACCAATCCTCCCGTGCCCGCCGTGAGATAGAACAAGAGTTTGGTTTAATCAAAGCCGATGGCAGAGGGCAAACCGGAAACTTAAGCCTAAAACCTGCTGATCTCACCAAGATCAGATTGGGAGAAGTGGAAGTGAAATCCAGCATTTCCAATATTGTCAGAACGGTAGTTGAATCCTACAAATTTGCAAGTATGCCGGAACTTAATGTGATTCTTGGCCAGTTTAATGTCTATGCAGATATGGGCGCCCCCGACACCCGGATGTACAGAAGTGGAGGCCTTGTTTATAAAGTGATAGATGAGCAAGGTGAGATTGCTGACAGTCCACCAATAAAAGCAAGTTCAATCCATGAAAAACCAACCCTAAAGAATATCGTCGCAAAGTTTGAGAGAAACAGTAAAGACCGCCAGGCCTATCAAGGAAGAGTGATGCGAACCATTGACAATGTCCTAAAGAAGGTGCGAGATATTCCTACTTTCGTTCAAGCTATGAAGGGCGAAGGAATCCATGTCGCTTTCTATAAAAACAAGGAATCCTATATATATGGTGTCACCTACGTAGATAATCTGACTTATTGCGTATTCAAGGGCAGTGACCTAAGAACGGGATACAGCGCAAAGGCAATTCTGGGCAAATTGCAGTCCCAAAATATGGATGAACTGGAACTGAATCGTCAATTTGTAAAACGTATTGTTGAGCAGACGGACTTCGAGCAAGGTATTCGGGGCGTCCTCAGGGACTGGACGAAAGCCGGCCTGATGATACGAATCGATGCCTCTTCAGGTGACGAGACCGTCTACCGGCTAGGAAATATTTTCACGTCAAGCGATTCCTTTCTCGTTGCGGACAAGAACATTACCTGGTACCTACAAAATAATGGGTTCAACGAATCCAAAGCAGCAAGGATACGCCAACTGGTAATGGATCAGATCAGACTACCCGACATATTTCCACTTGAACAACAAACCGCAGTGGTTGCGACAAAAGTGACGGATCAGCTCTCCCGGTTTATAGACCAGCTATTTGAACCAGCCTATGCAGGCAACTCCCTTCCAATAGAACTACTGAAAGAAGCAAGAAAAAAAAGGAAAAGGAAAAAGTCGCAGTAAGGACTTGCGACAGATTGTGTAATTGAAAATGTGAAGTAATGGATACTGGAGAGAATACACAAGGGCTAAGGGCAATAGCAGACCTTACCCGAAAGGCAAGCTTTATTTTACTCGCCCTCAATTTTTATGTCTTTTGTTATGCCGCGTTTGACCAGTGGGGATTAACCTGGGATATTATAAAACGCATCTTACAGAATTTTGGAGAGACCGGCATCTTTAACAGCCTGCACTACACAAAGTCGTTTTCATTCTTACTACTCTGTATCTCGCTATTTGGGAGCAAAGGGAAGAAAGATGAAAAGATCAAAGTTGGGACAATTAGTAAGTATTTATCAATTGGGGCGCTGTTGTATTGGGGCAGCTTTCTCGTTTTTTACCTCAACTGGTCTACTCAATGGGTTGCCATTTCCTATATCGCGACCACAATCGCTGGCTTTATGCTTTTTATGGCAGGTGGTGCCAGACTATCGCGATTGATCCAAATTAAACTCACTAAGGACATTTTCAATGAAGAAAACGAAACATTTCCACAGGAAGAGCGCCTGTTGGAAAATGAGTTTTCCGTTAATCTGCCTGGGACATATCGACTGAAGGGGAAAACCAGGTCTATGTGGCTCAACCTGATTAACTGCTTCAGACTTGTGCTTGTCGCAGGAAGTCCAGGGGCAGGCAAGACCTTCTTTATTATTCGAGAAGTAATCATACAATGCATCAGACGTTCATATTGCATCATATTATATGATTTCAAGTATGATGATCTTTCGATTATTGCTTACAATGCATGGCTAAAGTATAAACATCTTTATCCGGTTCCCCCGAAATTTTATGTGATCAACTTTGACACGCCGATTAACCGATGCAATCCGTTGGAGCCATCTACTCTGCTTGATATCACCGACGCTACAGAAAGTTCCCGTACCATTCTGCTGGGGTTAAATTTTCAATGGATCCAGAAAACTGGGGATTTCTTTGTCGAATCACCAATAAATTTCTTCACTGCTATCATCTGGTTCTTAAAAAAATATAAGGGCGGGTTGTATTGCACATTGCCACATGCAATCGAACTGATGCAATCCAACTACGACGACCTCTTTCCGATACTCTCTACTGAGCCGGAAATTGAAGTCTTGATAGGGTAGCGCCCATCCTGGTGGATGGGCGCTACCCCTTGGAATTAATCCGTTCGTTAGCGCGTACATGAATCGCGCTATGGAGCAACTGGAAGGACAAGTTGCCTCCGCAAAGATCGCGCTTGCGCGATTGTCGTCACCATTATTATACTACGTGTTATCGGGAAACGACTTCTCACTGGATGTAAACAATCCGGAAGCCCCCAAGCTAGTTGCATTTGCCAACAATCCAGAGAAGACACAGGTATATGGAGCTGTGATATCCTTATACCTGAATAGGCTCTTTCGTATTCTTCCTAAAAAAGCTAGGCAGAAAACAGCAATAGTAGCCGACGAGTTCAGTAGCATTTTCGCAAACGGCATCGAGAATTTTCTGGCAATTTCACGCGGATATCGAATTGCAACTTTCCTTGCAATCCAAAATATAGCGCAACTCCGCAAGTCCTATGGGCGAGAACAGGCAGATGTTATCTTCAATCTGGCCGGTAATATCATTTGTGGACAAGCGACAGGAGATACGGCGAAGGCCGTGTCCGAAGCAATTGGGAAAATTGTGCAGGAGCGGGAAAGTGTATCTATAAATAGGACAGATACCAGTGTTAGTCGAAATACGCAACTGGATTATGCCGTTCCTGCATCGAGAATTGCGGGACTTTCATCGGGAGAATTTGTCGGGATACTGGCAGATAATCCCGATCAAAAGATCAAACTAAAGGCGTTTCATTGCACAATTGTCAATGACCCCGATGCCATCAACGCAGAAGAAGCGAAATATAAGAAACTACCGGAAGGTAAGATATCGTCCCAGGAGATTCAGAATGAGTATATGCGGGTGAAAAATGAAATAGCAGAACTGGTTGCAAGTGAGATCGAACGAATTCGAAAAGACCCTACCCTGGCACACTTGCTCTTTGTCCACCCCGGCAATGAGGGTGGATGAGATATGAGCCACGTAGTACGGGTATTTGTTCGCTTTTTGTATTTTGGTCGAACAAGTATGGGACTAAATATAAGTACCTAATAATTGCGTGACAGCCATCGCAGAAATGGTAAGTGTTAACTTGTGTTCGTTCACTGCTTCCCGAAGAACTCTCAATGCCTTTGTGATATGTTGCTCAACTGATCTAACCGAAATATTTAATTGGTCAGCTATTTCCTTATTTGTCAATTGTTGTTTGCGGCTGAGTGTGAACACCGTCTTACATTGCGGCGGAAGTTTTTCAATATAGTTGTTCAAGACAGCCGATAGTTCCTTTGACTCTAATTTTAGACCATCGTCGTGAACAATTGGCTCATGAAAGCCCACATCTACGAGCTTAATTCTGTGCTTTGCACTAAGTCGCTTCCGGTAGTGGCTGAATATTCTATTACGCAACGAAATAAACAGATAGCCAGATATATCTGTTTTAATTAACGCATCCCTTTGCTTCCAGAACGAAACAAAAACGTCCTGGACAAGCTCTTCAACTTCGAGTATATCATCCACCTTTTGAATTGCCAGATCATACAGCCTGGGGAAATACTTTTTGTAGAGCGCCTTGAACGCCTCCTCGTCCCCCGTTTGCCAAAAACCGACGAGCTGACCATCATCAAGGGCCATATAATCAGGAGACTGTGCCATGCAATAGAGACAAATTTAAACAATTAAAAGGGGAAACCCTTGCCTGTCGGGCTTTTTAGCTCTATTTTAAAAAAATGGCAAATTGGAGCTGGGGTTGGGAAAAACTTTTGCGTATTTATTATAAGCAAAGCAAAATCTATGGATCAACAAAGGTTACAGGAATTGTTGGACAAATTTGCCGAAGGACGATGTACCAAAGAAGAAATGGCGGAATTAGAGCAATGGTATGATAATCTTTCGACATATAAAAAGAGCAATTCCTCTTTGGCTGAAATAAATGAGGAAGATTTTGTCGACGAAAAGTATCGAAATTTTCAGCGATTGGTTGAAGGATCATCCTTTGAGGCAAACTCTCCACAACGTATTTGGAATATTCGATGGGTGCAGGTTGCAGCCGGATTAGCACTTTTTACCAGTCTGTATTTCTTAATATGGTACAATAAACAGTCTCGGCAGATTGCAGATGTGCCCCCCGCTTCCAGTAGTTATGATATTGTTCCTGGCGAAAGCAAGGCTTTTCTGACACTGGCAGGTGGAGAACGTATTCGTCTGGACAATACAACCGGAGGGATAATTGCAAAACAAGGTGGATCAGAAATAAGGAAAGTTGACAGTGGACGCATTGAATACAAAGCGGCACCGGGGCAACATCAGGCTGTACTATATAATATGGTGTCAACACCCCTGGGAGGACAATATCAAATTATCCTACCCGATGGAAGCCAGGCATGGTTAAATGCAGGGTCCTCCATTCGATATCCAACTGCATTTATAGGCAATGAACGAAATGTTGAAGTAACGGGTGAGGTTTATCTGGAAGTAGCAAAGAAAAGCGGCATGCCATTTAAAGTTATGTTACGCGATCAGACGGAAGTGGAAGTATTGGGTACGCATTTCGATATCAATGCCTACGATGACGAAGGAGGAATTACTACTACTCTTCTGGAAGGCTCCGTAAAGGTTAGTGTCAACGGACAGAGTAAGCTCATACGGCCGGGACAACAAGCGACATCGGCAAACAGCAGTATTACGGTTATCAATGTTCCTGACGTTTCGTCCACGGTTGCATGGAAAGATGGCTTATTTCACTTTGACAACACTCCTGTGGAGTCAGTTATGCGACAAATCGGACGTTGGTATAATATAGAAGTTACCTATAAAGGAACTGCACCAATTGAAAACCTTACAGGAAGGATCAGCCGTAACACGAATCTATCGACTGTACTGGAACTGCTTCATAGCGCAGGGATCAAGTTCGAAATGAAAAGGGATACAATAATTATTAATCGATGACGCACCACCTCCCTCAGCCATGTTTAGCATTGGGGGTGATTAGTAGCATTCGTTTTCTCATGTGCCTACTAGTAATGGCCCAAAGCGGGGGGTGTTTCTACACTCCCCTTATATTAAACCTACTTATGAATATCCAATAACAGAAATGCCGGAAGCGTTGGACCGCGACCGGCAAAATTGAGGTACCCTTTGATTCAATCTTGCAAGACTGTCACCTATCCATTGGACGGGATAGGGCATTGAATAACCTCAAATCAAATCTATGCAATTAACTTCTCACTGCAAAGCGTCGGATCACCCTGCGCGGGCGCTACGACGGAACGAAGGAAAAACACGCTACCTGACTAAATGGCCCATCGCGCTGTTGATCATGCTATGCCTGCACATCGGACAATACGCGACGGGCCAGCAGGTAACTCTATCAAAAAAGGAAGCATCACTGAAAACGGTCCTTTTTGACATCCAGCAACAGACAGGGTACAATTTTCTTTTCAAGGAATCGATGCTACAAAAAGCAAAACCCGTTACAATTAACGTAAAGGATGCACCGCTGGCTACTGTTTTGGAGTCGATCTTTAAAGATCAGCCGTTGACTTACTCCATTAAGGACAAATCGATCTCAATCGCTGAGGATGAAAAACGCCAAAGTATCAATGAAAGTGCTGGAAAGCCGCTTTTTAACGTAACTGGCACCATTGTAAATAGCAATGGAGAGCCGGTAGTAGGCGCGACTGTTTTAGTAAAAGGAACCGCCAAAGCAATAAGCACAACAGCTTCGGGAGAATACTCATTTTCTAGCATCTCGGGCGATGAAGTTCTCGTGGTAAGTGGTGCAGAGATTGAAACCACGGAGGTCAAAGTTGCAAATAGAACCTTCCTCCCTATCCGCGTTAGCACGAAAGTAGGTGAATTGGATCAAGTGTTGGTACAAGGATATGGCACCACTACAAAACGACTTTCCACCGGCAGCATTGCCCGGGTCACTTCAAAGGAAATAGCGCAACAGCCTGTTACCAACCCACTACTGGCCCTACAGGGAAGAGTTCCTGGCTTGATCGTCACCCAAACAAATGGCTATGGTAGCGGAAGCATTTCTATTCAAGTGCGGGGCAAGAATTCAATACTCCAGAATTCTGATCCATTTATTATCGTGGACGGCGTTCCCCTGTCTCCGCAGAATGATAGAATTAATCTGCTCTCAAATGCATCGATGTCGGGAGTGAGTCCGCTATACACGATCAATCCACAGGACATTGAAAGCATAGAGGTACTTAAAGACGCAGATGCAACTGCAATTTACGGTAGCAGGGGTGCTAACGGCGTGGTATTGATAACGACGAAAAAAGGGAAACAAGGCAAGCTAAAAATCGATGCCAACATCTATTCTGGATGGAGTCGCGTCACAAGGACGATGGACATGATGAACACTTCTGAGTATGTACAAATGCGGAGAGAGGCATTTTCAAATGATGGACTTGTGCCCACGGAGTTTGACGCTGCAGATATTTTGCTATGGGACACTACCAGATATACTGATATGAAAAAACTATTCCTCGGTGGTACCGCCGGTATGACAAATGCCAATATTAGCCTCAGCGGAGGTTCGGAGAACACTCATTTTATAATCAGTGGTAACTATGTTAGAACAACTACGGTGCTACCAACGAACCTTGCAGATCATCGGATATCAGGGCACAGTTCCATCTCGCAAGCGTCGAGAAATAAGAGGTTTTCCATAACACTCTCCACCTCCTATTCCTACACACGTAATTCCGTACCCAATATGGAAGTGAGTCAGTTTATTAACAGGCCGCCAAATATTAAGCTGTATGACTCGATTGGAAATTTGAATTGGGAAGAGGGTGGCGTCAGCTTTTACGAAGCCACATATGGCATACAGTACAGCAATCCCTTAGCGGCACTTTATGCTCAATACTTAGGAAATTATAGCAACCTGAACAGTTCTATTCGACTTAATTACGACGTATATGGAGGGATAGGATTTAAGATTAATGCTGGGTATAATTCTGTGACAAGCGAGGAACGGTCACTGAACCCATCAAAAAGCCTTGATCCATTTGATAATCTTAATAATACTCCGAGTGCAAGTTTTGCACGCGGTAGTAACGCAAACTGGATAGTTGAACCGCAGGTTATTTTTAAACGAGCATTCCCATTTGGGCGATTTGATGCGGTTCTTGGCAGCACAATACAGAAGCAATCCAATGCCGGATTAACTGTGTTTGGTTCAGATTACCAAGATGACGCTCTACTGGGATCTATTAGCGGTGCGGGAAAAGTATTTGCCAGTAATGCCTATTCTCAGTATCGCTATGCAGCGGTTTTCGGGAGGATTAGCTATAATTTCAACGATAAATATCTGCTTAATCTGTCGGGCCGCAGGGACGGCTCGAGTAGATTTGGGTATGCAAATCAGTTTGCAAATTTCGGCGCTGTTGGCGCAGGGTGGATTTTTTCTAAAGAGGAATTTTTCTCAAAGCATCTCCCCTGGCTAAACTTCGGCAAACTTAAGGCTAGCTACGGGGTAACAGGAAATGACGGGATCGGCAACTATGCGTTTTTAGATACATGGAGCAGCAGCGGAAGTACCTATCAAGGTATTCCGAGTCTAAATCCATCAACTCTTTTTAACCCGCTCCTTGCTTGGGAACTGAATAAGAAGATTAACCTGGGTATCGATATTGCTGTTCTCGCCCAACGATTCCAATTCTCTGTTGAATACTTCAGGAACCGATCAAGCAATCAACTGGTAAATTACAGTTTGCCAATCCAAACTGGCTTTTCCTCTGTTCTGGCCAATAGAAAGGCAACAGTTCAAAACACCGGGTTCGAGCTTGCATTGGAAAGTGCCAATATCAAAACACACGCGTTCGAATGGACATCAAGGCTAAATATCTCTTTTATTCGAAACAAACTCATCGCATTTCCAGCTATCGAAAAGTCAAGTTATGCTAATACTTTGTTTGTTGGACAATCGCTATCGACGAAAGCATTGTATCAGTTTGCTGGAATAGATCAAACAACAGGTTTGTACGCATTTGTGGATGTAAATGGTGATGGGATTCTAAATGGTGCAGACAAGGTCGTATTTATGAATACCGATCCCAAATGCTATGGGGGACTACAGAATACTGTACGCATCGGAAGCTTTCAAGCAGATTTTCTCTTGCAGTTTACCCATCAAAAGGGTCGAAACTACTTGGGGACAATTGGAGGCTATCCTCCAGGGATAGCCTTTACAAATCAGCCACAGATTGCCCTTAATCGTTGGCAGAAAGAACAGGACAATACAGATATACAAAAATATACCACTACTCCTGACAGTAAGTTCTTCTTGTTGCAATCGTCAGATATAGTGTTTTCTAATGCATCATTTGTTCGTCTCAAAAACATAGCGATATCCTATAATGTGCCTCCTCACGTTCTGAGGAAATTGAAAGTCGAACAAGCACGGCTTTATGTTCAAGGGCAAAACATTTTTACGATAACCGACTACATCGGGGCCGATCCTGAAACGCAAAACATGTATGCTATGCCTCCGCTCAGAACCATAACGGTCGGTATTCAATTAACCCTTTAAAACAGCAGTATGCAAAATAACATATCAGTTAGAATAGTAGTCCTTCTTACACTTTTATCTGCGGGCGCTTGCAAGAAATTCGTGACAATTGAACCAGCGCCATCGCTGATTAAAACGGAGAGAATATTTACCTCCGATAAGACAGCACTTTCCGCAGCGTCCGGCGTTTATATTGCTATGCGTGTAGGACCGACGCTCTTTTATAATGCTGGAATGACTCTTTATGGCGGCTTGATTTCTGATGAAATAATACCCAGCAATCCCAATTCGGATACTCGGGCTTTTTTTGAAGCTGACTTGGTGGCAAATAATACGACAGTAACTGGATTTTATGCTCTTTTATACCAGGTGATTTATCGGTGTAACGCGGCATTGGAAGGACTGGAAGGGAGCCATTCGTTGACTCCAGGCCTAAAAGACCAATTAATTGGTGAGATGAAGTTTGTTCGCGCTCTACAATACTACTATTTAGTAAATCTGTGGGATGATGTTCCACTGGTCACAACTTCCGACTACCAGGTGAATGCAACATTGGCACGAACTCCAATGACGAAAATCTTTGAGTGGATGGAAGTTGAACTTAAACAGTCAGTTTCGCTTTTACAGCCCGAGTACCCCAGTCCTGGAAAGGTTCGCCCAAATCGATGGGCGGCCTTAATGTTACTTGCTAGGTTGTATCAGCAGGAGAAAAAATGGGATTTACTGGAAGATGTGACTACAAATATTCTTAGATCAGGCGCTTATAGTTTGGTTCCAGGCAGCTCATTACAAAACGTATTTGCAAAAAACTCCTCTGAGACCGTATGGGAGCTGGCCAGCCCGAATGAGACGCAGTTAGTGGGTGACGCGACCATCTTTGTCCCTGTGTCACCAACGGTACGGCCAGCATACACCTTGTCGCCTGGCTTGCTTAACAGCTTTGAGCCAAATGACCGCCGAGGTCAGGTGGGCACTTGGGTCGGCAAAAACATTGTAAATGCAATCGAGTACGTCTATCCCCGGAAATACGGGCAACGAACACTAATAGTAAACACGAGCCCTACAGAGTATAAGGTTGTGTTTAGGTTAGCTGAAGCATATTTGCTTCGGGCTGAAGCAAGAGCCAATATGGTTGAAATCCTACAAGCACAAGCTGATATCAACAAGATCAGGGAGCGGGCCGGACTTACCGAATCGGCAGCAGATAACAAAGAATTGCTGCTTGCAGCCATTGCCGAAGAAAGAAGACATGAGTTCTTTTGCGAATGGGGACACAGATGGATTGATCTAAAAAGGACAGGAATGAGTGATATCGTCCTCGCCCCACTGAAAAGCAAATGGCAATCCTACGATGTGAACTTCCCCGTACCCGAAAAGGAGCTTCTTTACAATCCCTATTTAGTACAGAATCCAGGATTTTAATTTAAACTTATGAAACAAACATTCTTTGCAATTTGCATCTGCATATTTTCAATATACAATCAAGCCGAAGCCCAGGCACTTCGAATTGGTGACACTGTCCCGCACACAAGGTTGCCTGCAAGCAATTATAAAAAAGATTATATTGATCTGGCCGAATTTAAAGGGAAAACCACCCTACTTGTATTTTGGTCGTATATATGTGTCAACTGTTTTAAGTCATTCCCAAAAATAGATTCCCTTCAAAGGGAGTTTGGCGAAAACGTGCAGATTATTATGGTCGACCGTCATTCGGCGGCTTCCACAGACTCCTTCTTTCAGAAACGAAAAAGAATTTTTCGACCCGACCTGCCGATGATTCATGACACAGCAGTAATGCCCAAACTATTCCCGTACAATAGTGTGCCTTTTCATGTATGGATAGATAAAAATGGCAAAGTACTGCATAAAACAGGTGGGTTCAGCACAACAAGGGAAAACTTAGCCTCGGTCATAAATGGTGGTAAGTTGAGGATAGCAGAGTATGAACCCGTCTATTTTAAACCCTCATTATTTGATACCTCATATAAGGAGGACCTCACTTATTTCTCGTATTTGTCCCGCTGTATCGGTAATCTGCACTTGACAAGTTTAAGGGGAGGGCCGAACGAGCTGTATTACTCCTGCCAATCCGTTGCGAGTCTTTATGTTAAGGCATATAATGAAGGTGGAAAGTTTAAATTTGATCGACCTGGCAGAGTGCGCTATATGTTTCGAGACTCATCCCGCTATGTTCTTCCCTCAGACAGGTCAGTGATTCCAGAATGGCTCGCATCAAACGGGTATAATTATCACCAATTAGTCCCAAAAGAACTCGGTAATCGGCGATTTCAGATAATGAGAGAAGACCTAAATCGTGTGTTTCCTGTCACGGCTCAACCTGTCACCCGTCGGGTTAAGTGCCTGGTACTGGGAAGACTTCCAAATATTGACCGACTTAGAACAAAAGGTGGACAACCCAAACGCAACTTTGTTTACCTTGGCTTAAAGGCAGTTGAAGAGTACAACAAAAAGGAACTTCAGAATGTACCATACAGTGAGTTCTCTGGAATAATGAGTGGTACTCTTGAAACTATTTACCAAATGCCGGTAGTCGACTCTACTGGATTTAAAGGAAACATTGATATTGCACTTACACCTGAAGCAATTGACACTGAAAACCTCCGCTTGCTACAATCCGAATTGAAGAAGTATGGGATTCTATTGGAGGAAAAGGTATGTCCAATTAAAATCCTAGAATTGACTGACAGATAATTTTGAGTACAAATATTCGAAGCCATCAATGCGTCCTGCATGGATGGCTTTTTACTCTTCACTTAGTTCTCTCTATAAATGTCGCTATCCACCCCAGCCGATGGTAGGGGCTGTCCAATTGAACGTACAATATTTGAGCCCCTCATACAAAGTAGATTCCCCGAGAAGTCACATGGAACTGGTACGGCATTTGGCACCAATTGGTCCTGCGCCAGCGGTACTGCGGTATTGGAATACTGAATAGAGGAAATATGCACACCGTCAGTGGTTTCATACCAGTACGAATAGCTTGAAAGTACTCTATTATTTTTTCTTACATCGGCAAAGCCATTTAAGCACAAAACAATCGCAATCATTATCGTAGTGAAGACTGAGATCTTTATCCTTTTCATTGTGTGAGTTTGTAATACGCCTTTAACAAAGCATAATAGGTTAAAACATAATCTGCCCAACAAATTATTCCATTCCGATTGTAGGAGCTTTTTCCTCCCACCCTAGTAGAAATCATCCACGCCTATTCTAGCATGGATGATTTCGGTTTCGGCTAGTTCTGCTTATTGATGTCACTATCGGGTGCTGCCGAAGGAAGGTTTTGCCCAATTGTGCGAGCAACAGTTGAGCCACGCATGCAAAGCGTTTCCCCGGAAAAGTCGCATGGAACATCCACGTTGTTGGGGATCAGTTCATCTTGGGCCAACGGCTGTGCGGTGTTAGAGTATTTGATTGCGGCAACGTGTGACCCGTCAGTGGTTTCATACCAGTAGGGATACTGTTGAAGCAACCGCTGGCTTTTCTTTACAGTAGTAAAGGCACTTAAGCCAAGAACAATGGCAACTGCAATAGCTGCAAACGCTGAAATTTTTAACTTTTTCATGGTTTATTATTTTAAGGTTAAAATATGGCTTTGATTGTTGCTGATGATTTGAATAATTTAGAAATTTGAATTGAGCTTAACCCTGAATTCAAAATGAATCCAACTATTGATAATGTCAGTAAAAACAAATTGAAAACTATGTGTTCTCCAAAGGTCAGACTGCTGATAAACCCACCACAACTGCATGGCAGTTTTGAAGCGAATAATTTCATCATGCTTAAGTAACCTGTAAACAATATTAGTAGCATCATAGATAAACCAAATCCGAGTGTCTTCAGTCGACTATGCTGCAATAATAGCAGTAGTACGATAAGTATTTCCAATGCCGGAATCGTAATTGCTGACAGCGTCGGAAAGTTCCTGAATACTGGCACCTGTCTAAAATGCATTACAAAACCCGTATGGCCAAATATCTTCTGATAAGCGGTGTAGGAATACACAATGCATAGAACGACTGCAGCAACTTCAGTTAGAATTGCTTTTAGCTTCATTGTCATCAATTGTTGGGATTGTGGGCCGTGTCTTCCTGTCTAATACTTGTGGTTTATCCTCAGCATAGGTAGTTCTCCGAGATACATTTCTTTGGTTATTTTGACCGGCAATAGCCCTTTATTCTGTTGTAAAGATAGATTCACAAAAACAAACATCAGTTAGGAGGAAAGGTCAATCTTCTTTGGAGAAATTGCCCAAGCCATCCCTACCTCCCATTCTAAGTTTGGTCGGGCTTTCGCCAAATCTCAGTTTTATCGCAGCAGAGAAAGTTGAATAGTCCCTGTAGCCATACGCCTCTGCAATTGATGATAGTGGCCGGTTTGCTTGAACTATATCCCGATACATTGAATCAAACTGAACTTGCTTGAAATAACCTCTTACAGTATTATCACAATGAGTTTTGAATAACTGCTCCAGTTTCTTCTCTGTAAGTCCAACAATTTCGGCCAATTGCGAAATGCGGGGTGGACTCGGCTGATGGATATGTCCAGCCAGGAAATCCTTGATCCAGTCCACCTTTTCAATATCAGTGCTATACGCCGGTTGCGTCGCCTGCATGGCCTTTGATAAAGACTGGAGTATGAAGATAACAATCTCATTTACAAGCTGAGAGCGATCAATCGACCTAGGCAAAGCATTTGGCCCAAGTAAAACGAGTTGTTCAACTAATTCATTTATTCGGTCATAGACGCCTACGTTATGCCTGAGTATGGTACCAGAAACGCCCCCACTTATTATTCCACTCACTATTGGAAACGCAGTTGCGTAAATACGCAAACGATCAGGGGGTACAGAAATACATAACACCTGATAAAGGCCAGGCTTTTGAAACGTTAACCCGCTATTTGCAAAGGGTGGCGTAATAGCATTAATCTGGCCGGCGACAATAGTATCGGACACTTCATCCAGCTCACAATTGAGCTCACCCTTTATAACATAGTAAAGTATTGGTGCTGTCCGCTGACTAGAAACCTTCAATCGCGTGTATTTGCTTATTACGTATTGAATCATCCACGCCTCCTCAACATCGCTGTGGAGTAAATGCAGAAGCAGATGCCCGCCCTCATTTCTATTTACATAATGCTGCGTGGCTCCCAACACACTGTAATGCTGCAGCCGCGCGGGCAAACCTTTTTCAAAACGTAGAGGCTGATCATCCTGGTCGTAAAATGATAGCAGTGGGATGTCGCGGTTCATAGGGCTACTCAGATTTTGGTTAAACAATCAACAGACTTAATAGTACTGCTATTATAGTACTCGGTAAGTTTAAGGTACCCAATTTGATTAAGTTAGGGCATAACACGAACGTGTTATATTCAAATTCTGAGTGTAATAAATTTACTTTTGAATGATCCTTTTATTTATGTTTGCGGAAAGGCTAACTAGCAATTCCCTCGAAATACCTCTTGATTGTCAGAACCACAGATTTGTTGAAAGAGTGAACAATAGTGAACGCAGTGAGCAGATTATTTCATTTGTCATAACAAGTTTTCTACATGGCCACCACGGATATCATACTCCCGGGCTTTTCAATTGATGCATTGAAGAATGGGGACCCAGCGGCATTTTCAATACTATTCAATAAGTTTTATCCCCACCTGTGCTTTTTTGCACAAAGCCTAGTTGAAGATAAGCAGGTTGCGGAGGAAATTGCCGAAGATGTCTTTGTAAAACTTTGGCAACGGCATTCCAAGTTTGAAAAGTTGCAGAATGTTAAAGCATTTCTGTATATCGCAACAAAGAATAGCTGCTTTGACCATCTGGACAGCCAGGCATACAAGAAGAAGCAACTACAAGAGTACAAGTACGAGGTGTCTGAAAGAGAGGATGAATCTAGCACGGCTATTATCCGAGAGGAAGTTTTGAGAAAAATTGCTGTCGCAATGGATCAGCTACCAGACCCGTATCGGCAGGTTATGACGATGACCTACGAAGGGTTAAAGAATAAGGAAATTGCCAAACAACTCAACATTACGGAAAGCGCGGTCAGCACCCAAAAGGCTCGTGGCTTGAACTTGCTACGGAAGCAGCTATCAAATAAAGAATATTTACTGGCGTTACTTATCCTGGATACTTGGTTATAGACTGATAATGTCGCCATTCCCTTCCCTATTTCTAGTCATGTGTTTGCGTCACTTTCTTGAACCTTCAGCACGATTTTAGAAAACGTAGTGATTTTCTGTGACATTTTGAATGTTCGACCGTTTTTATACTGGACTGAATGGAACCAACTACGGCGTCAAGTGACTGCATATCTGGCTACCGTAAAAATTCCATCAGATCATTGTAAAATCGGCGATGATGAAATTTGAACTCATAGATCGAGAGGACTATATCAGCGAACTCATAATCGGGCATCTGAACAATGATCTTTCTTCAGATCAGCAGCGTGATTTAGATGACTGGAGGAATCAGAGCCAAGAGCACGAGCAAGCCTTCAATCAACTGGCCCGTAAAGAAAGCCTGCACGAGCTGATAGCAAGGAGACAGGAGGTCCCCGTTTCGGTTCATTTGCAGAATGTATATACCAAAATTGAAAAGAGTAAGCGCAAGCTGAGTACTTCAAGAAGGTGGTTATACCTGGCCGCCGCGGCGGCAATTATTTCAGCATTACTATTAGTGCGTCTACCGCGACCGAAAGCACCTGATCTCGCTAACCGGATTCAAAAGGACGTGGCACCAGCAACACAGAAAGCGAAACTAATACTGGACAATGGAGAAGAAGTTGAACTGGCTGCAAACAAAGATTCTTCCTTTGCCATGAACCAGCTGCAGTTCAAGGTACAACAAGGTACTTTATCATATAAAGACGCTCAAAATATTCATTCGAACGTTTTCCTCAAAACCCCCAAAGGTGGGAACTATCACGTCACTCTTGATGATGGGACGAACGTATGGTTGAATTCTTCCTCCTCCATACGTTTTCCCACCCACTTTACAGGTAGTCGCGAGGTCTCCGTAACAGGAGAGGTTTACTTTGAAGTCGCGAAAAATGCCGACAAGCCATTCATCGTTCACGAAGGAAACAGACGGATCATCGTATTAGGTACTTCATTCAATATTCGGTCCTACCCCGAGGAGGTCTGGCAAACGTCGCTTGTGGAAGGGGCAGTAAAGGTGGAAACAGATGATAAAAACTACATTCTTAACCCAGGGAAAGCAGCAGTTATCACAACCGACGGAAAAACTAGGGTTGTTGTGGCAGATTTGCTCGCTGTTACCGCATGGAAGAATGGGCTGTTTATATTTAATAACTCAAGCCTTAAAGATGTGGCATCAGAGTTAAGCCGGTGGTATGACGTTGAGATACGATTTACAGATGGCGTTGGGGAATCCGCTAAATTCTTCAAAGGTGAGGTAGAACGAAATGTACCGATTTCCCAGGTGTTGGAATTGATCGAAATGACAGGAATTGCAAAGTTTACAATAAAAGACAGAGTCATTACCGCCTCACCATACTGACTCCCAGTTAAAAAACGAGAACGCACAGGAATTAACACTTAAATCAGCCAAAAATAGCATCACTATTTATGAAGTACTTTTTACTTGCACGAAAGCAGGTATGGTCAAGTATTGACTATATCGTACGCCGTCACTTCTTGGTACTCATATTTGCCATATGCATATATGAACCGAGTACCGCAAAGTCAATAAAAGAGCCTGTATTTACTTTGGAGATGAATCAGGCCCCTGTCGAAAAGGCATTTAAGGAAATTGAGCGGCAAAGCAGCTATCGCGTGCTTTATTATACGAATGTTCTAAAAACCGCACACACCGTTACCATATCTGTAAAAAACGTCTCCCTACAGACGGTATTAAATATCATCACTGATGGTCAGCCCTTTGACTACGAACTCAAAGGAAAACGAATCGTTCTGACACCCAAAAACAGTAATCCTCAAAAGCTACCGGTACAAGCAATAATCGATACCACTATTACTGTCACAGGTACTGTAAGTGATGAAAAAACTGGCCAGCCCCTGCAAGGAGTAACTGTACTTGTGAAAGGAACGCAAAATGGAGCGGTGACTGATCAGCAAGGGCATTTTACGTTTAAGAGTGTTTCTGGGCCAAAAACTCTTTTGCAAATCAGAAACATCGGATATGAAACACAGGAGATCTTAATCGGTAAAAGGACCAGTCTGGATATCACCTTAAGTCCTTCAATTAGCAGCATAAAAGAAATTTCGGTGATGAGCACCGGCTACCAGAGCATTCCAAAGGAAAGGGCAACGGGATCGTTCACACAAATTGACAATGCGCTCTTTAACAGATCGGTTTCGACAAATGTATTGGATAGGCTAGATGGTGTGGCAAGTGGCGTGAACTTTACAAAGAATATTCCACCAGGTGGAAATCAATCAACCATTACCATTCGCGGCATTAGTACGATTAATGCAAACTCCCAACCACTTATCGTGGTAGATGGTTTTCCTTACGAAGAAACATTAACTGGAAGTCAAAATATTCTGAACAACATCAATCCAAACGATATTCAAAGCATTACAATACTAAAAGATGCGGCCGCATCCAGTATATGGGGAGTCCGCGCAGGAAACGGTGTCATCGTCATTACAACAAAAAGGGGAACGTATAGGCAAAAAACGAAAATTCAGTTCAACTCAAATATTACATTTGGTCAAAGGCCCGACATATCAAATAAAACTGTCCCTGTCATATCCTCTAAAGATGAGATAGATTTGGAACAGACTATATTTAAAAATGGCTACTACCAGAATATCGAAAGTTACGCAACAATAGGGTACTTTTCATTGCTGCTACCGGATGCTGTTGAACTAATGATCCAAAACAGGGACGGTAAAATAAGTTCAGACGAGCTTAATTCACGGCTAAGCAAACTAAGTAATAACGATGTACGCAGTGATATTAATAAATATTTGCTACAAACTAGCATAAATCAGCAATATGCACTAAACGTTTCAGGAGGCTCAGAAAAATTTAACTACTATGGCTCCGTCGGGTATGACAAAAATCTGTCAAACACGGTCGGAAATACTTACAACAGACTCACGATAAGATTTGACAACACTTATCGTCCAATAAAA
Organism: Chitinophaga sp. H8; assembly: GCF_040567655.1. Taxonomy (NCBI): domain Bacteria; kingdom Pseudomonadati; phylum Bacteroidota; class Chitinophagia; order Chitinophagales; family Chitinophagaceae; genus Chitinophaga; species Chitinophaga defluvii. The sequence goes on from NZ_JBEXAC010000002.1 coordinate 1,154,773, forward strand.
AATCTCGAAATAAACGGGTATATAGTTTATACGCAAAGCCAAAATATAAATAACGGCCTGAGCATTAACCAATTTCTGCCCGTTGGTACAGGTGTGGCAGCCTACAGTATGCTGGCAGGCAATTCAGGGAATTCTTTATCCATTCCTTTCGGACTGAGATCAGCCTATCTTGATACTGCATCTTATCCTGCTTTACTTGATTGGCATTTTCGCCCATTGGACGAAATAAAACTGAAAGACAATAAGTCCACTCAATTTGATAACAGACTTGGCGCTGAGCTTACCTACACCTTTATCCCTGGGCTGAGCGTTAATGCAAAGTATCAATACGAAAAAAATCTAACAATTAACAGAATATACAACGATCGGGATGCGTATTATACACGAAACATTATCAATAAGTTTATGTATAATGATCCAACGGGAAAGACAATCTATCCCGTTCCGTTGGGCGGGATTTTGCAACAGGGAGAAAATATACGCACAACCTGGAATTTTAGATCGCAATTGAACTTTAACCATTCCTGGAAAAATCACAACGTTATCGCGATTGCAGGAATTGAAACTAAACAGGCAACGAGCAATGGAAATAGTAGTCAAAAATATGGCTTTAATCTTGAAACAAATAGCTTCGCAAGAACAGTTGACTACAGTACTAATTACAATTTAAATCCGACACCATATGCCGGCACCTCTACTGTTTGGAATGACTTCGAAGCGATTACTGGAACCGTGAACCGTTATGTGAGCTACTACGGTAACGGCGCATACACTTTTAAGGAAAAATACATTTTATCCGCAAGCGGAAGAATTGACCACAGTAACTTCTTCGGAATACGAGCGAACCAGCGCAAAGTTCCTCTATGGTCAACCGGTATCGCTTGGAATATTTCAGAGGAGCCATTTTATAAAATAGCTTGGCTGCCTTATCTGAAAATAAGAGGCACCTATGGATACAATGGAAATACGAACAACAGTGCTACTGCCTATACTACAATTTCCTATGTCAGTTATCCAAGAATTTTCTCCTTTGACAATCCAAATTTCGCCACGATCGTGTCACCCCCCAACCCTGAATTAAGGTGGGAGAAAGTTCGGGTAGTCAATCTTGGATTAGATTTCAATTCGAAAAGAGATCGTTTCAGTGGATCATTAGACTTTTACCGAAAAACAGGACTTGATCTGATCGGACCTATAAAAACCGACCCCACAACTGGCGTCAGTGAATTTTCCGGAAATCGAGCGAATCTTATAACCAAAGGGGTTGATCTAGTCTTTAATAGTACCAACATTAACCAGGAGCTTAAATGGTTGACCAGCGTTCTATTTAGCTTCAATAAGAATAAAGTTTCATCCTACTTTTATGACTATAGTTCAGCTTCGTCGTACATTAGTGGGGCACCGATGATTGGCAGGCCACTTTATTCAGTACTGAGCTATAGAGCGGCAAGTCTTAATCCCAAAAACGGGGATCCGAGAGCCTACCTTGCGGATACAATTGCTGACTATAATACTGTAGGCTATGACGCAAGCCCAACCGACCTCCGTTTTAGTGGCTCACAGAATCCGACAATATTTGGGTCGATTAAAAATACATTCCACTATAAACGCTTTTCTCTATCAGCGAACATTACCTATAAATTTGGTTACTACTTTAGACGAAATTCTATCAACTACTCCAACCTACTTTCAGGGTGGGGCGGCAACACCGACTATCTACTACGATGGAAATCGCCTGGCGATGAAGGCAAAACGATGATTCCTTCATTACCTAGCATCAGCGACTATAATAGAGATTTCGTTCAACTAAATTCCAGTAACCTAGTTGAGAAGGGAGATCATGTCAGGTTGCAGGATGTAAGAGTAAGTTATAATTTCCAAAATCTATCGAAGAAGCCCCATCTGTCAAATGTGCAGTTGTACCTCTATCTCAATAATGTAGGCATACTTTGGCGGGCAAATAAATATAAAATAGATCCAGACTTCGTGTCCCCTGTGTATTATACAGTTCCACCAGGCCGTACTATTTCAGTGGGCTTTAATGCAAATTTTTAAGAGTCTCAAACTAAGCCACTCATGTATACAAATAAGGTAACGCCGTTTTACATAAAATTCTTTTTTTCACTCTCCATTATTTCTTACTTCTGCGCGACAGGATGGTTAGAGGTGAAGCCGGACACCAAGTTGGCAACGCCCACTACGCTGAAGGATTTCCAGTCATTGTTAGATAACGCATCAATAATGAATGGAAGTTGTCCAGGATTAGGAGAATACGCTTCGGATGGTCACTATTTAACAGATAATACATTTCAAACAGCAAGTAATATATTGAAAAACGCTTACACGTGGTCGCATGAATTTGTTTATCGGGAAGTAACTGACTGGACTACTCCGTACGCCCGTATATTCTATTGCAATGTTATACTTGAAGGACTGGAAAAAAGCGAAAAAAAAGAAGACGGTGAATATGACAAAGATAACATCAAAGGTCAAGCACTATTCCAACGGGCAAAGGCTTTATATGAACTTACCGAGATTTGGGCTCCGCCGTATGATCCGCATACTTCAAAAACGGTTTTAAGCATTCCACTTAAACTAAAGTCAGATATCAATGATGTAACGGTAAGAGCAACAGCATATGAGGTGCTAAATCAAATAATCAACGACTTGTCAGAAGCAAAAGGTCTTTTACCTCTTAATCAAACGTATGTTACGCGGGCATCAAAATCAGCCGCATTTGCGCTACTTGCAAGAATATACATAAGTCAAGAAGATTATGCGAATGCGGAAAAATACGCCGATTCATGTTTGCGACTCAATAGCCAGCTAGTCGACTACAACTCAATCAATGCGGAGCAGTCATATCCGATATCCCCAACCAATAATAATGAGATTCTATTTCACAGCATTTTAACCACGTGGGGTACGTCCATAAATTTCTTGATAGACCCAGCATTATACAAACTATATGATACAACCGACTTGCGACGGGATATCTTTTTCACTAAGAATCTCAATGGAGAAATACGCTACAAGGGATCCTATGATGGCCGCTATACATTTTTTAACGGCCTGGCAGTTGACGAAGTGTACCTAATAATGGCAGAATGTAGCGCGAGACTAGGAAAAGTTGCAACGGCGATCGACTATTTGAATAAACTACTACTAAAAAGACATAACAGCAATTTCACGCCTCTGACGGCCTCGACTCCAAATCAGGCTTTAGACCTAGTTCTAACTGAGAGGAGAAAGGAGCTACTATGCCGAGGATTGCGATGGTCTGATCTGAGGAGATTAAATAAGGACCCCCGGCTTGCGACAACCATACAGAGAGCGATTGCTCAGAACAAATACAGTCTAGAACCAGGTAGCTACAAATATACGTTCCCAATACCCGATGATGTCTTTCAATTGTCCAGGATAGAACAGAATCCAGGTTGGTAATCCTAAATCAAATGATATTTGACTTACCTAATTCTTCAATAAGAAAAGCCCATGAATTTACGCTTTATGAGAGTGTTCCGCCATGTCATAACGACTATCTCAACCCTCACTTTATTAGTCGTGGCTTCTAATAACCTTCACGGACAAAATGATAGCCACAAAAGCCCATACAACACCGTTATAGTCGGGGAATTGCCCGATACATTTAAGATTGTAGGTGTTGTAAAATATGACTACAACCAGTACAGAGGTTTGAGTATGTCATCAAGAAATACTTCACGCTTTGAAGTTCCCGTTAAGAACGGTAGGTTTACCTACAAGTTTCAAATAGATCACCCTATCTATTTACTATTTGACTGTGTACCGGCTAATTTTAGTGCCTTTAATGGGATGGGAAGTGCGTCATTTGATACAAACGGTCTACTAATAGAGCCTGGGGATAGCATTCATTTTGATGCAAGAGTGTCCCTTAAGGCGCAAACAGGATACCCAAGCGTAACTTTTTCCGGACGAGGTGCTGAAAAACATTGGTGTATTCAAGAGATCATTCGAAACACTGATTTATATAGGTGTCCTCTCGCTATCAGATATTATGGTGCATCACCACGCGAAGAGTTGGCTCTTTCAGATTCTGTTGCAAACATGATATCCAAAACCGCTGATATATTCAAGCATAAGCTATCGCCCGCAGTATTTTCATTAATCAAAGTACACTATATAAACTCCTTGTCAGAAGACGTGTCCGACATATTTATTCGGTCAGGATTTGACCTAAAGAAGAATAATGTTAAGCTCTTATATCGCCGGGAACTTGCCAGTCGCGAAGCACTCTTCCATACAAATGATAACAACCTGATCTATGGAAGTTCCTACGTCACGAATCCAATTGTTCAAAGAGCTCTATTAGATTATTCAATAAGTAAAAATATCGACTATCCTTTGACACAATTTGGGACGCACGAGTTGAGAACTAGCGAAGGGCCACAAAACTATAAAGCAGAATATTATCACGAGATTGCGAGGCGTATGCCAAGTGGCAGCCTAAAAAACAGGGTATTGTCAGATTTTATTGTTTATGTTATCAATAAAACTGGAGTAGACGCCGAAGTAAGGAAAATGGTGTCCGAATATCTGGCTTCTACTGATAGTAAAAGCTCATTTTATTCAGGTATTAAAGGGTTGAGTATGGAATTTGAAAGTCTAAAGGGCGCAAAAGCCTTTCCATTCGAACTGCCCGACACAACTGGGAAACTGCACAGCCAAAAGGATTTTATTGGCAAAGTAGTATTGCTTGATTTTATGTTCAATGGATGTGGCGGTTGTAGAGCTATGGTACCAACACTGACAATTGTGGAAGAACACTTTAGAAACAATAAGGCAGTTTCATTTATCTCGGTATCCATAGATACTGAAGTAGACGGGCAGTTCGGCTGGAAGACAGGTATTGGAAAATTCTCCGTAGCAAGTTCCCTTCAACTCAATCTTCGTCAAGGAGATAACAGCGCCATGTGTAAATACTATAACATCACAGGATATCCCACACTTGTACTTATAGGTAAAGATGGAAAAGTTCTAACCACACGTGCTTCAGATCCCCGTTATGACAATGGAAAAGGCCTAATAAAAATGATTGAGGAGGCCCTTGCTGCCAATTGAAACTCACCGAGCGTCGCGGCGGTCATTAAGGTTCAATGAAGATTTTATAAGTAGCATAGAAGTTTTTGCATAAAACGTATAAAGTTCTATTTCTGATCATGAATTCGTCAACCTTGTGACCGTTCAAAGTTGGAAGATGAAAACTTCCAATATATCTTCCGTTTCCTGTTTGATACACATCAAATGTAGAATTGTTGATAAAATTTCTATCAGTTTCATTGTCAGCCTTTAAATTGGATAGTACAAATAGATAACCTTCGTCAGTACTACTGCGCTCGTTTATTGTAATTGGTGGCACAAATGTTTCTCGAGTACCAACACTTACAGTGCGGGACGCCGCAGTAATATCTCCAGTACCAACAGTATCTATTGTTTTGCTTATATACTTCAGGTTAAGGTTGCTATCTAGGCAGTATATTTTGTTAGAATAATACTGAATGTAAATTGCCGAGCTATTGACGGAATCAAAATCTAACATCCCATCAGTCAAAAACATTTCACCTCTTGAATGGCCAAAAATATCAGCAACGGCCAGCATAGTGCCCGTCTTTAGGTCGACCTTTTGCAAATGCTGATATTTTGATGTTGAGTCAAATGCTCTTAGAATAAGAGCGCCTGGTGTAAATGGAGATACTCTCGTGAACAACGGCGCATCTAATTTGATCTTTTCAAACCCTGAAATTCTATCATTATTAATCCTACCTCGCATTAGTGTGGCGGAATTATTAATGAGAAAAAGGATATCACTGTCATTAACCACAATATTTACCGGCGGCTTAAGAGACTGTTGTAGTTGATCATCTATATCAATTCTAGTTAGCTTTTGCTCGCGGACACCAAACAAGGTATATTCAGCATTATTTCGTCCTGAGAGTATTACGGATGCATCACTAATTCCGCATATTGCTTCAGGCGAAAAGCCCAATTTCATGGTATTCAGATTTTTAAGCCGTATGTCAATCCAATTCCTCGAAAACCCGTTATTCCTTTCATTTGCAGACGGCGCAAATGAAATTATTGTAAATAATATGAGTAAGGCCGCGAAAAATGTCGACAACAAAAAAAACCAATGTTTCCTCCTCATCTTTCAAGAATTAACTGTGTATAATGAAAAAGGGGCACTTGATAAATAATGCCCCTTAAGATTCAATTCTGGAAGACAACTGCGACAATCTGCGTATGCGCCGCATTAAATTGGTAGCAGCAGAATTTGGCCGTTCCAGTGCAATCGTTCGGTACGTTTCCAGCCGGAGTTGAATTGATTGCAGGATCTATCGGCCTGGTGTGAGCTCCTGCAGGCGGTAACGGCGGAGTTACTGTAGCGCTGGTATAGCAATCTGCCACCGGATCCTTTTTATCAGTTGCAGCAAATGTCAAACATGCAGCCAGCAGGGCAACAACTAATGTGATGCCGAATCTTGATTTACGCATAATCTTTGTTTTTGTGGTTAATAGAATCGATTTAGTCCCTTTTTACAGAAAGAGTAACTGTCTATTGCAACAAAGAGTTTGTACCATATGTAGTTGTATTTACATTCACTCCCACCTCCGACCGTACTGAATTCTCCTTAGCTTGCAGGACTATTCCAATAAAGGAAAGAACAGTATATGCTGAGTTCAGCAGCAGATGATCATTCCAGGTTAGTTCTTCCAAGATTCCACCGCAACTGCATGGAACGTAATAACTGTAATGCAACATTGCCCATATATATCCGGTAAAGAGCACCATTAAAAAGAACGATGCATACAATCCCACTAATCTTGTATACCTGATGGTGAGCAATAAGACAACTATCAATTCAAATGCTGGCAGCGTATCAGATATTAAACCAGCAATTGGCTGAACAAAGGGTGACCTCCCTAACTGAAATCTGAATTCACTGTAGTTAAACAACTTGGTTAGTCCGGTATAAACGAACAGGATAGCAAGCAGCGAACAGATGATCTCTATAATGGCTCTTCTTTTCATTTCTCAGCAGAGTGAACGTGACCGACATTTTTTGTAGGCATGCTACATCTTTTGGTCACCACCTGAAGGTACAAGGAGTGGAATGTCGATTCCAAGCCGAAAAGTCAAAAAGTGAATTGACCTCTACAAATTTCCAACTTGACATAGATCAATTTTGAAATTGACATAAATGTTTGTCGGTAGAGGAATTAAATAGAAACACTTATCCCCTTCTTACGCGTGAAAGACTTTCTTGGGAAATAATTAGATAGGAGGCAATATCTTTTAAGCTGGTTTTCTGAAACAAGCCAGGATATTTTTCAAACAGCTTTTCATACCGTTGCTTGGCGTTGAGGCGTTGCAGGTCTCTCTGGAATGATGCAACGCGGTCAATATAATCTTCAGTGATAATGCGTGCCAGGTGTGAAGCCTCTGCAGGAAAGAGTGAGAACATTTGCATGATGTCCGCATAACTGTACTCTATTAGTACGCTTTCCTCAATTGTTTCCAGAAGGTCCTCACATGGAATTTGTCGAAAGAAACTCTGAAACATGCAGACAATCTCCCCCTCAAACCAATACCAACTGGTTTGGAACTCTGCCTTCTGATTATTATATATTGAGGTCCGAACAGTTCCTGATGCAATGAACCAGACATTTTTTGGTACGCTTCCTTCAGTATGAAGTATACGATTTTTAGGCCAGCGACCGATGCTTGCTTTCTCGGTTAAGAACTGGCTCAAACCAGGGGAGACTGGGTTTATGCTGGCCAGCTTTTCAATTAGCATATTAATAGAGCCTTCGGTATTCATCACTTTCTCATTTGGCAATTACACTCAGGACTGGATTAATTTTTTTATTTCAGAATCAGATAAGATAGGAACTAATTTCCTATTCAGCAATACCCGAAAAGTGGAAGGGATTGCCTGATCGTCGCCTTTCCCGTTAAAATGAAATCTTTTGATTTCAAATTCCGTGTAATCACCCAAGATATAATGGGTGTTTTCACGGGTACATTTTTGGTGAGCTACAGCTTGCATATTCCGGCAAATCTATATTATGTTTTGCTATGTGTTTGTGATGACCAGCGTCCTAAAACATAGATACTTCATATTCGTTTTTAAACCGACTAAGCACAATTAAATAAAATTTCATTAAATTAAGGTGCGGACATTACTGTTTAGAGAGTAAAATAGCCTATGGGAATTCACTAAGCTGCCAGTTGTAATGTTAAAAGATTTATTAGTAGACTTTGTAAAAAAGTAATAAATATCTCTTTAGCAGTAAGTCTATCACAAAAATCTGACTGGTATGCGATACGAATTATCCCGCCTTGATGCCTTCATAACGACGCTGCATCCGTCCACTGCACAGAAAGAATCCAATAAAGGTCAAATACGGGATTGGCTGAGATTCGTGCACGACCAGGTGATAACCATTCGGAGCAGTATGATTGATGAAGTGCTCAACACTCGTAACAGTAAGTTAAATGAGGGCTACGTACAGGCACATCAAAAGGGACTGATAAATCTATTGGACACCCTGCTGTCTTATATCGTGGTCGCCACCCGCAACCATTGTCGGCTGCTAGTGTTCCTATACAAAAAGATTTGCACTGAGCTTGATGGGCTGTTAATGCTAATAATAAAGCTGCTCAATAATTTTTTTGATGTAACGCTTCCCGTTCCTACCAGTTATGCAGTACTTGCACATCAGGAGCTTTCAGAACAATGGGAAGTTACTCGCAGCGCGTTACTAGACTTGGAGGAGCTGGACGGGACTCTGTTAGATATTGCCTCGAAGCCGCTTGAGGATTTCTTAAAAGACCCCCGTCAGAGAATTACTTATCAGCGCCTCAGCTATCTGCGGGATTTGACGGAGCAGATCGCTTCGGTATTAAATAAAGTTTCTACTGAAGAGGATAGCAGCAATTTTGAATATCTCTCCGTTATGCGGGATCTCTCAAAGGTTGGACTAATTGAACCCGCGATAAATGTCCATCTTCACATGCTTTTGATCTACATAAATCACAATAGCCGGGAATATGTCAATTTCTGTATCACCGCGCTACAGCAAAAGGTAGACGCAATGCCAGATATCAACTCCAAAATTTTACTACTAAGGATTTATTCCAAGTTGATGAGGCTGCTAAGGGTAAAGCCTCATAGCAGATTAGAGCCGGAGGAACATCGGGTCAACCGGCAGGTTTTGGATTTCATCGAAGGAGAGCTAGAGTTTGTTCAGATGGAAAACAATAACGGCACTGCTACGTCGGCTACTAATGAATTTTATAATGGAAATAATGTAACCACCGCGAAGAAGAAGATCGTTAATAAATTAAATACTTCTTTTGATGTCAGAGAGCTCGCACTACTTGCCCGACTGTTTAAGGACAGCAGCAAATTAAAGGATCACAATACCGATATTATGCGTTTTATTGCGCAACATTATACGACCGAAGGAGCGGAAGAACCGAGCTATGAAAGTATCTACAATAAATGGTTTAATCCCCGATCGTCCACAGCTCTATCCGTAAAGTATTTTCTCGATGAATGCATCAAGAACATTCGAAAGTGGCTGTAATCATAAATATTTTACTGGGTGGTACCACCCAGGTCCTATAGTAAAGGCAGTTGGTTGGAGTTATCTTCAGATTGATAGCGGCCGAAAAGGCCCAATGTATAACCCAAATCTGAGAAACTATGAACCAGCAACCCAAACAATGGCTGGCTGATCTCTCCGATCGGCTCGCCGCGTTACCCGCTGAGCAAGACAATCACTTGCATTATTTAACGCAGTGTATCCAACTCGTTCAACAGTCCATCCAGCAACTAAAGAGCTATATCACTACAGCCTCGTTTGAAGGGAAAAATGAAGAGATACAGTTTTTTAAAGAAATCAAACCTCAATTTGATGGCAAACTAATCTACTATACCAAACTTTTGACAATAGAACAAGAACTTCCCCAGGTATGCCGTCGGTCACAAAAACAATATTATCGTAGAAGAATCCAGGAGCTTGAATCTTTTTCCATCCACCACTCGGAATTCGTCTTTTATATGAATTTGGAGCTAACTAATCTGGATGATGCGTATTTTTTGCGAAATGGTAAAGCATCTCCACTGCGGTATGAAGGCATCCAATTTTTCTATGATCAACAGTTTCATGCACCAATGAGCTGGGCAATTGCTGAGTTTGTAGGCAACAATCTCCTTATATCCGAATTAAAATCCAGGCTCAAGTTACTACGTGCCTTCAAACAACCATCAGCCACCGTCTCGACAAAAGATGATGATTTGACCTGGACTGCCAACGTTACAGCTCTTGTGGAGTTAATCTATGCATTGGATGAACACGGTGTTTTTAACAACACAAAGGTCGGCATCAAAAGAATCGCGACGCTGTTTTCCAAAGTGTTCAATATACCTCTGGTGAATATCTATAAAATCTGGGAAAATATTCGTCTGCGGAAAAAGAGCCGAACCCCTTTCTTGCAAGCCCTGATCAACGGTCTGCTTCGCAGAATGGATCATGACGATGAATACGCACTTTAAAAAATTTCTATCCACCTGACAAAAACGGACAAAAATCGCTTTCCGCTAAGCGCATTTTTGCATTGTCAGCCGTTGAGAAACGGATTTTTCATCTAAATCACTTTTTTATGTTGGACGCCGGAGCCTGGAAGGGGTTTCTCATTGTGGCAGGTATTGGATGCGGAGTTTATTACGGGTACCTGTTATTTACAGGTAGGTTCGGACATCAACGCCGTCAGGCTGGTATTGCCGGTACCCGTGACAGCCGGACAAAGCGCACCTGGAGTGTCGCTGAGTCCCAGGAAATGGAGGATGAACCACCTGATCATGGAGATAACGAGTCTAATGATGTGCCCGATACTCCTGATGCGGAAGAGGTCAATCAATTGAATGCGCTGGAACAACTTGCGGATGATCTTCAAACAATCATTAGCGAACATCAGTCCGGAGATAAGGAAGGTCTGATGTACAGACTACAACAAGAGATATCCCGTTATCCGGTCCTTAACAAACCAGCTTTTCGGGCAGCGATTTCTAACCTTATCATCCGGGCAGCCAAAGAGGATTGCAGCCTAGTGGTCAGCCAGACCGAAGCTGATGCATTGTGGTCGCATTTTTAAAGAAATGCAATAGCACAATGGTTATTAATGGGTAATCTCTTTCCGATTACCTAATAAGTGAGGAATTGTGAGATGATTAAATGTGTGAAGTATGGATACAGTGCGGAAGGGGTTCATGTCCTGCCCTTTAAAGGGACTATTATTAATTAGTGTGTGTATGCTTGTCGCCGTAACAGCATTAGCACAGAGTGGAGAAACCGGTATCAGAAACGCCACGGATCAGGTCAAGCAATATTTTGGAGTTGCTACCACCTTAATGTACGCGATTGGTGCGCTGGTTGGGATCGTGGGCGCCGTAAAGGTGTATAATAAGTGGAATTCGGGAGATCAGGACACCGGGAAAGTCGCGAGTGCGTGGTTTGGGAGTTGCATTTTCCTGGTAGTGGTGGCAACAATTCTAGAAGGCTTTTTTGGAGTTTAAAAAATGTTGGCAACAATGGAAAGGCGTTTACCGACTATAGAAATAGAAGGCTCGATTTTTTTTGTTGATGTACGAATGGGCGGGCTTCGCAACAGCGAGGGTCCTTTCAATGTACTTGAATTTAAGGATATGGAGCGTCACTATGATGTTATCCTAGAGCCTCAACCGGAGGATTTTCCCCGACATGGCTATCACGCAATGCGTTTCTTCTATAATAGTGTCAAAAAAGAAATTGTCTCTGCACCGGTAGAAGGAAATGGGTTACCTCCGAATGTGGTCTACCTGGAAATATTGAATGAACATTTCCTTGACCCAGTAGGAGTTGAACTAATGAAGGGGCACGCGATCGAACAGATTCCCCAGACATTATTGGGAGACAAGCTACACTTCAGTAGAGAGATTCCAACGGTGGAAGTATTGGGGCAACAATTCTTTGTTGATTGCGCAAAAATGTCTCTGTATCAAGTAACGGATTTTTCAAATAAGGTATCATTCGATTTTGTTGAAGTATTGCCAATTGATGAGATGCTGGCAATACACGTAGACAAAAACGGAAGAGTCAGAAATGTTCCTGGCATGGATTGCGATAATGAGGACAGGTTAGTAGTACTCAAACAGATGCAGCTTCTCGATCCCATTGGATATCGGCGGAACATGGGAGAGCCAGTACTTTTTTTTAAACATATCGATCGAATTCCACAGCGACAGCGCATTGTCTCTGACCAGGATAAAACGAATGGAATGAAAATATAAATGCTTGTGACATGCTGGTCTATTCGGATAGAAACTCAGTAAATAAATTATTGGTTGTTGATAGCCGGCATGGTGATGTGGACAGAGTATGACAAACTATTTTATGGCGGGGGTATCTGTCGTTGCGAAAGTGCTTGCTAGTGAGATTGATAGGCTTAGGGCGCATGAGTTGGACAGCTAAGTGAATTGCAATTATGGTACGTTCCGATAAACAGCGGCGTTCAGACAGGTACCTTCCGCCACTATTTGAAAGCATCTCAGCTTCCTATTCAGAGGCTACTAAACTATGAACTATGAACAATAGAGACCTACCGCGAATTGATGTTAAAGGAGACATCTTCATTGTTGATTTGGAGGCTGGTGGACTACGGAATACGGAGTATCCATTTAATACTCTCCGCTTTGCTGATATGATCGACCAACAAGGAGCTATCGTCAAATTCGAAGAAATCGGGGAAATACCCCTCAAACGTTTCTTCTATGATTCGACCAAAAAGGAAATAGCTCCACCCCCTATTGGTTGTGAAAAGCTCCCAACAGGGGTAAGCTACATGGAGGTGTTTACAGAGGTATTTTTAGATCCCGTTGGCCAGCTATTGATGGGTGGAGCGGATATTTCAGACTTGCCGCAGAAGCACCTAAAAAGCTGGTTCCATCTTGCGCATGAGATACCACACATAAACATATATGAAAATGATTTTCTTGTTGATACCGCAAGACAAGAAATCTATCATGTTTCAGACTTTACTAACAAAATAGATTTCGGCAATGTCGCCAGTATCAAATCCTTGGATGTAATGTGTTTTACAATAGATGGAAACGTAAGACTCGTAGACAAACCTATCAAGGAAGCAGTGGAAGATAATCTATTGATCATTACACCAATGCTTGACAAATTAGACCCTATCGGTTTTCAGAGAGCTACGGGCGTGCCAGCGGGTATTCTGAAACGTTCAGAAATGCCAGAGAAGAGTAGTCGGATCGTGCATTCAGCAGTTAACGGACATGGAAGAAAGATATAAAGGCCCACATGAGTAGCGTCTACGAAATCAACAAAGGAATAAACAAGCCCATAGAGTTTAAGGGGTTAAAGGCACAGTATATAACATACCTAGCTGTTGGTTTGGTGTTTTTGTTGGTGTTGTTTGCGGTGGGCTACATGGCGGGGGTGCCTGTCATTGTGGTATTGCTTGTAATCGGATTGAGTGGATTCGGGCTAGTGAGTTGGATGTACAAGTTAAGCCATAAATATGGTACGCATGGCCTAATGAAAAAGGCGGCGTATCGGCAGGTGCCTTCCGCCATTATTTGTAGGTCGAGAAAGGTTTTTTTGGAGGGTTTAGTAAAAGAGGTGTATGGAAATAGTGAGCATAATCGTCCTGATGTTAGTGGTAGCGGCAATTCAATTGCAGCTAAAAAGCAATCGGAAAAATAGCCGGGCGCTGGAAAAAATTCTTCCGATCTACAAAGTAGAACGGGATTGTATCATCTCCAAGCAAGGAGACGTAACAGTCGCGTTCACGCTGGATTTGCCTGAAATTTTTACACTCTCAGCCGCTGATTATGAGACAATACATCATATTTGGGTTAGAGCTATTAGATTATTGCCGCCAGGGACGGTGATCCATAAGCAAGACTGGTATACCGATGCCGCATATCAGTCCAATTTTTCACCGGATCAAAGTTTTTTGCAACGCAGCAGCGAGCGCTTTTTCCATTCACGCCCATATCTGAATCACCAGTGCTACCTGATGATTACCCGAAAGGCAGATAATCGCAAACCCGCGAGCTCTGTTTTTTCAAATTTGTTAAGGAGTTCGCTAGTTCCTCAAAACACAATACAGGAACAACCGTTTCAGGACTTCATGGACAAGGTAAGCCAAGTACAAAGGCTTTTACAAGAGGGTGGATTCATTCGTGCGCACAGATTGACTAGCGAGGACCTTGTTGGGACTAACGAAAAGCAGGGGCTTATTGAACGCTATTGCTTCTTGGCTGCCCCTGATCAGCAGCCGGTCGTAAGGGATATTGAGTTTAAGCCGGAATGGAAGGTTGGCGAAAACTACTGTCAAATGTATTCCTTATCGGATGTTGAGGACCTACCCGGCTTATGCGGTAGCCGTATTACATATGACAAGTACAGCACGGATATTTCAAAGTTCTCAATTGGTTTTGCTGCCCCCCTTGGTCAATTACTTAATTGTAACCACATATATAACCAGTTTTTGGTGGTGGAGGATTCCCAAAAAACGTTTAAGAAACTGGAGGCAAAACGGCGGCGGCTGCAATCGCTTTCGGCATACTCTCGTGAAAACGCCATCTCAAAAGACGCGACAAACGCATTTTTGAACGAAGCCATTAGCCAGCATCGTCTTCCCGTCAAAGCGCACTTTCACGTATTGACCTGGACAAGCCATCCTGAACAACTTAAGGAACTTCGAAACAAAACGTCGGCGGCTTTGGCTGCAATAGATGCCAACCCACGTCAGGAACAAAGTGGCGCTCCCCAATTGTATTGGGCGGGGCTTCCAGGCAACGGCGCCGACCTACCGCTGAATGAATGTTTTGACACCTTTGCAGAACAGGGATCATGTTTTTTTACACAAGAAACAAACTACCGCCATAGCCCAAGCACCTTCGGAATCCGATTAGGTGACCGCCTTACCGGACAACCAATCCATTTCGATCCGTCCGACTACTTCATGTCCACTGGAGTCATCAGCAACAGAAATAAACTATTGATCGGTGGATCAGGTACCGGGAAAAGCCTATGCATGGCGCATTTTATGCATAGCTACTTCGTCCAGGGTGCACATTGTGTGATCGTCGACGTGGGGCACAGTTATATCGGTCTCTGCAAACTTGTAAATGGTTATTACTTTACCTATGAACAGAACAACCCATTCCGTTTTAATCCATTTTTTATTGGTGAGGGAGATACCCTTGATACGGAGAAGAAGGAATCGATTAAAAGTTTGCTGTTAGCACTCTGGAAGAAGGATACTGAAGTATTCACCCGTGCGGAATACGTGGCCTTATCTAACGCCCTTTCCTTATACTTCGATAAACTCGAAGCAAACAAAGACATCTTCCCGGGATTTAACAGCTTTTATGAGTTTCTGCGCGACGACTACGCTGAGATACTTAGTAAGGAAAACGTACAATTAAAGGATTTTGACATAAACAACTTTCTTTACGTCTTAAGGCCGTATTACAAGAATGGTGAGTTCGATTTCTTGCTAAATGCTACAGAGAACCTTTCACTGCTCCAGCAGCCGTTCATAGTGTTCGAGCTGGATAATATAAAAGATCACCCGATACTCTTTCCTGTCGTGACTTTAATCATCATGGAGCTCTTCGTCTCGAAGATGAGAAAGCTCAAGGGGACACGGAAGGTGATAGTAATTGAAGAGGCATGGAAAGCCATCGCGAAAGCTGGGATGGCAGACTTTATCAAGTACTTGTATAAAACTGTGAGGAAGCACTTTGGTGAGGCAATTGTTGTAACGCAAGAGCTGGATGATGTTATCAGCTCGCCCATCATCAAAGAGGCCATCATTAACAATGCCGACTGCAAGATCTTAATGGATATGCGTAAGTTTCAGCACAAATTCGCGCAGATTCAAACTGTCCTTGGACTTACGGATAAAGGACGAGACATCCTATTTTCCGTAAACAGGGGGAATGACCCGAAACGCCGATACCGGGAAATCTATTTTGATTTGGGGGGCGTTGTACAGCAAGTATTTGCATTTGAGCCATGCCTGGAGGAATACTATGCGTATACGACGGAAGAAAAAGAAAAAATTAAAGTGCAGCAATACGCAGCCAAATTCAACGGCAATATTGCCCGCGGTATAACTGCGTTAGTCACTGAGAGTAAGCAGTAGTTTATATGTATTCCAAATTAAAAGAGTTACATTATATATAAAACAACGCTTATGAAATACACTATTCTATTTATTGTGTTTGCCGTATTATCCGCTTGCAGCGGTACCAAGTCGGGAAGAGAAGATATTACCGGTACCTATGTAAATATCGAAACAGACAGTCTAAGAACTGTATACGACACACTTGACGTCCGAAAAATTCATCCACAAGCCACCGACGCATATGAGATTGTTAAAAGATCGCGTGTTGTATTCAAGAAAGCGGAGGATGAGCAATTTAGTAAGGCAAATAGAGAGAGGATAAACGCAACATTTGATGCTACAAATAATATACTGCGAACAGAAGATCCAGGTATTGTGTATAGCGTCGACGGCAACACCCTTGTGCTTGACAAGAGTGTGTATGAAAAGATAAATTAGTAAGAATTGGATAAGATTTAAAGATGGTCAGAGACTGCCAGGGCAGCGTATGGCCTTAGCTTCCCGTGAGATTTGAAAAATGTGTTATATGAAAAGGAAGAGCTGGATACTAATTTTGTGGGTGGTACTATTTACTACGATCCCAACTCAAAGGAGCCATGCTGTTGTATGGGTAGCAATCCAAGCCGCTGTCAAAAAGGTTATAAAGGCAATGGACCTAGCGATACAACGTCTCCAAAATCAAACAATCAAATTACAAAATGCTCAGAAAGCCATTGAAAATGCAATGGCCAAGTTGAAACTAAAAGAAATCTCAGAATGGAGCGAGAAGCAGCGCAAAATCTTCCAAACCTATTATGATGAACTATGGCGTGTTCGCGCCGCCATTACCTATTACCGCCGCATAAGGGAAATAACCAATAAGCAGTTTCAGCTCGTCCAGGAATATAAAGACGCATTTAAATTGTTTCAGCAAGATAAATTCTTTACACCTGAGCAACTCCTTTATATCTATGATGTCTATTCCGGCATTTTGGAAGAGAGCGTGAAGAATCTCGATGAAATAGTACTTGTTATCAATTCATTTAAAACACAAATGAGCGACGCCAGTAGGCTCGAGATCATCAATGGCGCCTCAGATCGAATTGAAGAGAACCTCTCGCATCTGCGACGGTTTACTGATGAGAATATCATGATGCGCATTGACAAAGCACGCGACCAACAAGAGATACTTTCATTAAAGGCATACTATGGCATATCAAACTAAAAATATAGATGAGCATATTCGTCAATTATTGGACGAATTGCAAGAGAAAGGGTACCTGGAGAATTTCTCGTTGCGACTGGGAAGCAAAACTGCTGCATTGGTAGTGACATTGGAGGAATGTTTGAAATTGGTAGCTAGCTACTATAAAGAAACTGGCAGGCAACCACCCATAGGTCTGAAAACGACCGTGCCGTGCCCAGGCGGCGGAACAGTCCAATGCACTTTCTCCTTACAGTTCAGCGCTGAGAAAGGCTTTCGGGTTCACACAGCGTTATTCAGCCCCTCTTGGCCGCCTTACAACAGAATGACACAGCAGTTTGATCGTAACGTGGAAGTACCAGATGCTAAGCGTGTATCTAAAATGTTTAAAAACAGCAAAAGACGTTTTAAACATCCGTAATTCCATAGTTCGAAAGAAATTTATTTGGTAGGATCATAATGGTGAAGTATGAAAATGAAGATGTTGATAGTTGTGGTCTTTACGTTGGCACTTCAACGTACCGCCCAAGCACAGCTTTTTAAGGAGTGGTTTCGGCAAAAGAAAACGCAGAAGGAATACCTCCTTAAACAGATTGCTGAGTTGAGGATTTACCTTTCTTATTTACAGAAAGGGTATCAGATTGTTGAATCAGGGATTAACACCGTACGGGACATAAAAAATGGTGAATTTTCCCTGCACGATCTCTATTACGCCTCGTTGAAGCGTGTTAACCCCGAAATACGAAAACTGCCACAAGCGGCGTCCGTTGTGGAAAATACTCAATACATCTTTCGGGCAACGGACGATCTGATCAAAGTAGTTGAAACAACTGCGCTGCTCAACGAGTCTCAATCGACGCTGATCAATATAGCATGTCCCGCCATAAGAAAAGATGCGGCGCAGGTAGCTGACGCATTGTTAGCGGTTCTTACCGACAGATCGCTACAACTAACCGATGACGAACGCATCGCCAGGGTGCAGCAAATTTATGAGTATAGTTTACAGCAGACCGTCCTTGTTAAAGACCTCTGCAGCAATGTATATGCACTCACCTGGGCAACCGAAATGGATAACAGAGAGGCGCAAACAATTAGGAATTTTTATGGACTAAAATGACAGTGACGGTTATGAAGAAGGTAATTGTGATCTTGATAATGTGGATGGGACTTAGTACGCCGATTCGAGGATATACGCAGGCGGCTGAGCTCGCCCAGTTGGCACTAAACATTGAAAAACTCAATCAATTCCGGCAGATTCTCCAAAAGATGTACGATGCCTATAAAATTATCAGTGCGGGATATGATAAAGTCAAGGATATCACCTCAGGCAACTTTAAACTCCATCAGGTTTTTCTGGATGCGCTTTTCCAGGTTAGTCCTGGAGTGCGGGACTATCCACGCATTAAAGACATTGTAAATAATCAAATCGCAATTATTAAGGAGTATAAGGACGCGTTTAGGACGTTTCAGCTCAGCAATGTCTTTGATCAGGGCCAGCTTGATTACCTCGATGAAGTATACAAACGAATATTCGATGACAGTCTCCGCAATCTAGAGGAACTGGTAATGATAATAACAGCAGGGCAACTACGTATGAATGATGCCGAACGTTTGACTGCAATTGACAGAATCCACAATTCCCTGAAAAGCAAACTAGCGTTCCTACGCGAGTTTAACGATGAACACGCTCTGATCGCCATTCAGTCTCTGAGAGAAAAAGCGGAGCAAGAGACGATTAAGAAGATATATGAATTGAAGTAGTTCTGAAGATTTTAAATGTGTGAGTGAATATGAGGCAGAAAGTATGGTTTGTGACCGCAATCGCGGCAATATTCCCGAGTGTGGTATTTGGGCAAGGGCTTCCCGAAGATATTCGTGGCCTTCACAGCGTTTTGAACAGGATCTATGATGAGGTACTGCCAAAATGCGCTGATCTTATTAATGTCGGTCGCGCCATTGCGGGAACGGGTGCGCTAGCTTATATAGCATACCGAGTGTGGCGCCACATTGCCAATGCAGAGTCCATCGACTTCTTTCCTTTGTTCAGGCCGTTTGTCCTTGCCTTCTGCATTACCATATTTCCACAAGTAATCGGTCTGATGAACGGAATCCTAAGGCCCACAGAAACAGAGACAGCCAAATTGGTAGACAACACCAACGAGGCCATCAAGCGCCTACTCGATAAGCGAGAAGAGGAGCGAAAGGAAACGAAATCTTACAAAATGTTTGGGGTCAACGATGGCGCTGGAAATCGCGCGTTGTGGATGCAGTACACCCACAGTGATATCAAAAGAGAAGGCCTCTTTGGACGGCTTGGATACAACATCGAGTTTGCCATGAGCAAGGCATACTATAATCTGAAAAACTGGTTTCGAGAGCTCATCTCTTTTTTGTTGCAACTGTTGTATGAGGCGGCTGCACTCTGTATTAATACTATCAGAATATTTAAGCTACTCATATTTGCGCTTCTTGGACCCATTGTATTTGGATTAGCAATCTACGATGGATTTCAGCATACCCTGACGGTCTACCTTGCCCGCTACGTCAACGTTTACTTGTGGCTGCCCATTGCCAACATTTTAGGCCTACTGCTGGGGAAGATTCAGGAAGACATGATCAAATTAGATATAGCGCAAATGCAGGAGTTCGGAGACAGTTTTTTTTCGACCAGTGACGTTGGGTATATAATATTTATGATTATCGGAATTGTGTGCTACTTCACTGTCCCGAGCATTGCTAACATGATCGTCAACGCCGGAGGCGTGAACATGATTACGAACAGAGTGAACGCGCTCGTCAGCTTTGGAAAGAGTAGCGCGCTCGCGGTAAGTAGCGGCGCGGTTGGCATGGGGGCAGATGCACTCGGTAACATGAATTTGACCATGAATAAGGGCATGAGCGGCACAGGCGCGGCTGGTGGCTATTTTAATGACAAACTTTCAGGGAAAAGTTGATTGGTAAACACGAGGGGATTGGAAGATGATGGAGCAACTTAAAAATATTGATACAGCATTTAAACATATTCGACTTTTCAGTGCAGTTGTAATCGTTGCATGTTGTGTAACATGTATCTATTCAATCTACACCTGCCTTGAAGTTGTAAATAAAACCCAACAGAAAATCTACCTGATTACTAATGGGAAGGCAATTGAAGCATTTGCGGCCAATAGAAAAGATAATATTCAGGTCGAGGCACGCGACCATGTAAAAGTCTTTCATGAGCGGTTTTTTACGTTGTCTCCTGATGAAAAAACAATAGAGAGCAATATGCTCCAGGCCTTGTATTTAGCCGACGCCAGCGCAAAAACACAATACAATGACCTGAAAGAAAAGGGTTACTACAGAAGCGTAATAAGTGGAAACGTCAGTCAACAGGTTCACTGTGACAGTATAGTGCTGGATGTGGAAAAGCAACCTATCTATTTCCGGTATTATGGAAAACAGCAGATCATACGCCCGACTGCCATTCTTGTCAGAAACCTGGTCACCGAGGGCTTTTTGCGTGACCTCAAAGAACGAAGTGATAACAATCCTCACGGCTTTTTGATAGAGCGGTGGGCGACACTATCGAACTATGACTTAGAAACTATAAAGCGATGATCAGAATAAACAAAGGCCGCAGGGAAAGAATCCCATTTGTGACGCGCATTGCCCGGACGATTTTGCGAATCCAATATGGATGGGCCGATTTCATGCACAGCAAAACGATGCAGTGGTCCAGAAAGGAGAAAATTATATTCCTCGTCATTATCACCGGAGTATTTTCTATCATAAATGTTTGTATTCTGCTCGATGTATTCAGCAATCGGACCAATACGGGAGAAGAAATTCGAAGTAGCCCCATGCCGGTGCTTTTTATGCAACACCATCGCGAATTCCCTCGGCAGGAGGTCATTGACACGCTGGCAATTTATGAGTTCCGCAAAGCAATTGACAGTCTTCGAGCTACACCGGAGGGAAGAAAAGTATACGAGGATTTTGCAAGAGAAAGACCAGGATTTCTCGATAGCCTCGCCTATATAGAGCAACATATTCGTCAACCATTCTAAAATTTTCAAAATGGATAGTGAGAAAGAAAAAGTGAGTCAGCGTAAAACCAAAATTTTGATTTTGGCCCCATTGGTTATAATTCCATTGCTTGGTGTGCTATTTTATCTGGCATTGGGTGGCAAGAAGCAAGAAAGCAATAAACCCACGGGTTTAAACCCTAACCTGCCTTCTCCTCTGCTCAATGACAAGCGAATGGATAAGCTGAGCCTTTACCAAGAAGCAGATCTGGATTCAGCAAAAAGAGAAAATGCTGATCGGTACGACCCGCTTGCCCAATGGTTCGGCACAGGACATCGGACCGTCGATAGTCAGAAGATGAAGATGTCGGCAGGCAGTGAAAGGTCTTCGCAGCAGGCAGCAACATCAGGTGGGGGGATTCGCCCCATCGTCTCCTCCCCTGCCCCGGAAGCCAAAGTAGAGACTAAGCTCGCAGAAATCGAAAAACTTTTGTCAACCACAGGGGGGGACAGTCCAGTAGTTGCCCAGTCTCAGCTACCCGACACATCCGCGGCTGCGGCGATCCGGCAGCTAGAGGAATTGATGGGTCAAATGAATCAAGATGGCGCTGCCGCTTACCAAGAGGACGGGGAAATGAAGCAGATGAGTAACATGCTGGAGACAATCCTGGACATCCAGCACCCCTCTCGTGTAACAGAGCGGATCAAACAGCAGTCGGCCGATAATAAAGGCAAAGTATTTCCTTTAACGACAGCTCCTGAGTCCGCCACGTTGGATCTGATGTCACCTTCCCCTACAATAAAAGATACAGGGAGAATGGAAATGCTGCTCGCCAAACACGGTATCAAATCACCAGTAGCCACGTCTATCGATGGATTCTATGAACTTGACGAACACGAAGGACTTTCGCAAGGCAATACACTTGCCGCAGTGATCCATCAGGACCAGACCATCACTTCCGGTGCCACAGTCAAGCTGCGATTGTTACAGGACGCATATATACAAGGCCAACTGTTTCCGAAAGGCAGCTTCGTTTACGGTCCTTGCAATTTAAGTGGGGAACGATTACAAATTGAAATACCCTCCGTCCGCCTATCGAATAACGCCCTCTTTTCTGTTTCCCTGACCGTGTATGATCTGGACGGACTTCCAGGAATTAGGATACCTGGTAGCATCAAACAAGAAGCCGGTAAGGAGAGCTCCGAACAAGCAATGCAGGCGCTGAGTCTTGGGAGTCTGGACCCCTCGCTTGGCGCTCAGGCGACTGCCGCGGGTATTGACGCGGCCAAAAATTTGTTGAAGCGTAAAATAAAATTAGTCAAGGTGCATCTGAAGGCAGATTATCCAGTCCTGCTTGCCAGCGACCAGCGATGAACATTCTTTAAATAATAAAAAAATAATGCTATGTGTGTTAGAAAAAGTGTGACGATGGTAAGCATTACCAGTCTATTACTGCTCGTGGGACATCACTATGTATCCGCCCAGCCAGTCGTTCCGATTATTCAAACAATTGAAGCGCCCGTCGCTAAGCGAATAGCGTCATTCCCACTTTCGATTACAACCGAACAAACCTCCGTGCTGATTTTTCCATCAAACATTAAAAGTGTGGATAGGGGCAGCGCAGCCTTGTTGTGCAAAACTGTCAAGGAAGCTCCGAATGTATTAAAGATTAAAGCGGCGAACGACTCCCTTGTAGCTACTAATCTTAATGTGTTCGTCGCCGATGGTACACTATTCCCCTTTTCTGTGCGGTATCAGCAAATCCCTGACCTACTCACTTTGGATTTTACTGACCCGAAACAATCCGATGATTGGCATCCGGTGAACGTTTCAAAGTATGGAATGAATGAAGTGGAAGTTCAGCAATTCAGTGATATTGTTGCCGGCCTACCTCCATTTCAGCGAACACCGCACTCCAACAGGATTGGTAGCATGCGTGCGCAGGTAAGCGGAAAATACTATCAGCAGGGTATACTCTTCTTCCAGTTTACAGTGGAAAATCAATCTCAACTACCGTATGAGCTAGATTTTGCGCGGTGCTACATCAGGGACAACCGAAGCTCACTGCGCAGCTCAGACTTGGAGAAGGAAATTAAACCACTCTATGTTCACCAGGTCGAGGGCAACACCATATCACCACAGAGTCAGGCACAGATAGTCTTCGCATTTGACAAGTTTACCATCGCTAATAACAAACACTTCTCAGTAGAATTTTTTGAAAGAGGTGGTGACCGCAATATGCGAATCAAAATAAAAGGAAAGCAAATCCTTCGCGTTCGCCCGCTGCTTCCTTACCTGTCAGACGAGTATTCCAACCAATCATTCAATTTTTAAATGTACAAGTATGAATAATAATCAATCGACAATTGAGAATCGCCTGGAACGCGACCTGGCAGTCTGGGATCGCATACAGGCCCGCCAGGTCGAGCGTTATGGGAAGGACGTTTTGAAAGACCGAGGTTTCCTGGCTGCAAAACGGGAGATGTATAAACACATCATGCAAAAATACATTGGAAAGCGCCCCAATGCCTATGAGAAAGCAGAAATGAGAGTACTTCGGAGTCAACAGCGCAAGCTCCTCCGTCAAATGTATCCGAACCCGTTGGTTCGTTTGCTTAGAAATATACTTGCATTGAATGTGAATTTAGTCCGCCTCGCAGGGCGAATGACTATCGGGGCAGTCAGAGGTGCCGTTGCGGTACTGACGGGACAACAACGAAAGCCTGCACCTTCCAAACAGTACACAGCCGCAAGGCAAACACCTCCCGCTTCGAACAGGCAGACTCGCGGTCCGCAAGTTGGCAAGCCGCTGACTCAGGATAATTCTGCAGTTGTCAGGAAGCTGCCACACAAACCGAGGATAGTGCCGCGACCGGCAAAATCTAAGGGAGTAAGGAGATAATCAATCATCATTCATTTTAAAACAAATAATCATGAACCAGGAAATTGAAAACGTCGAGAAAGTAAAGAAACGCGTCTACTACGCAGGGTTTGGGACTATGTTTCATAATGAGATTGATCAGGCAGCCGCGGCTGGAACGCCGAGAATTAATCCATCCACAGAATTTGCAATCCAGGACGCTTCCCTGTTTGACCCAAACAAGATTCAGGCGGGGATTTTAAAGGCCACTCCTGATATCACGATTAGTGATGAGAACAAGATGTATTACAATGGCTACCTAGCGGTCCTTGAGAGAGAGGGAGAGACCCCCATCAGACAGTGGTTTAAGTCCACAGACCGGATTAACGTCGATGAGGCTTATCGTTTGATGTCAGATACAAAACATCCCAGAGCTATCCTGAAGGAATATCTTGGAGAGGATAACCGCCCATATAAAGCCTATGTGCAGCTTGACTTCAGTCAGAAAACGAAGAATGATAACTATTTTCTCAGGCATTACCCGGACTTTGATTTAATGAGCAAACTTCGGGAGTATGACTTTGAAGGAATGAAGGGACAGTATAAGAGCGCCAGTCGCGTACTCAGCAGTGGCGGAGGGATTGAATTGGTTCCAGTTAACCGGGAAAAATATGAGACTGTTTTTATCATTCTCAATCCTACACATTCCACACTCACCATTATGGACAAGAGTGGTGATATCCTCGAACATGATCAATTCCGCACATTAGCGGCTCGCGAACAGCGCCGTGTAGAGCAAGAACAGAAGGAACCTCGCGGGATCCGTCAGTCCAATGTTCGCTTTGTCGCCCAAAATGGCCCTTCCGAATCGAAGGATGCGGGTCAAGTACAGCAGCCGGAAATTGGCACGTCGCCAACGAACGAAGTAAAAAAAAATAGCAGGACAGTGAAACCTGCGGCAGAGAAAAAGGGCAGACATCTGTAATGTGATGGGGTAGCTCACTTAGATCTGCAGGAAAGAGGGTTTTTTGAATTTGAATGGAGGCCAGTGATGTTGGAAGGAGATGTGTTTGTGCTGAGTTTTAGTGGGGGGAGGACTTCAGCTTATATGACTGATAGGTTGTTAAAGGAATTTCCGAAAGAAAAAGTAATCATTGTGTTCGCCAATACGGGAAAGGAAGAACACGCAACTTTAGATTTCGTGAATCAATGTGATCAGCTATGGAGAGAAAATGTTGTATGGCTGGAGTATTGCCCCGTTGATAGGTTCAAAATTGTCAGTTATGAGACTGCAAGCCGCAATGGAGAACCGTTTTCCGCAATTATTGCGAAAAGGAATTACGTTCCGAACGTGGTTGCACGTTTTTGTACGCAGGAGCTCAAAGTCCGAGTCATTAAACGGTATATGCAGTCTCTTGGTTATCGCCACTGGACAAGTGTAATCGGAATACGGTATGATGAACCGAGGCGGTGGGCTAAGGTCAGAGGTATCGCAGAAAAGGAGTGCTGGGATGTCTGGTTACCACTGGTGGACTGGAAAATTACTAAGGAAATGGTCCTTGAGTACTGGCGTCGCATGCCTTTTGATCTACAGCTAAAGGACTACCAGGGGAACTGCGATCTATGCTTCCTGAAAGGCAAGCATAAACTTAAGCGCATTTTAACTGAGAATCCCGAGAAAGCAAGCTGGTGGATTAATCAGGAAAGAAAAGCAGGGGGAACCTTTCATAAGAGTTATTCGTATCAGCAGTTACTTAACCTAATTCAGAAATCGCCTACCCTGTTTGACTATCAAGATGATGATTTTCCTTGTTATTGCAATGTTGATTAAGACAAAATCGTGTTGTAATTGAAACTTAATACCTGATGGAAATGGAACGGTTAGACACAGATCATAAATATATCCTGGAATTGAAGATGTGGAACAAGCAAAGCTTTATCAGACCTGATGATCCATACCGAGGATTGCCGGTTTATACGCGAGAGCATCATCATACCTTAAGTGACGCCTTCAGTTCCCTGCTACTGGTTGACATTAAAGCTTTCGAGAAATATTCAGACACCGTATTTTCAACTGGGAGACACTATGAATCTGCCAGAATAATCTCGGCAGATAATGAGGCATTGATCTTGGAAGTGAACATTGTCCCTATTCAGGATGTGCTGGCTATGGATATACCCGCTGGTATATACTTCAGTGTGTCTGATCAAATTAGTAGCTTCGAAGAAAGTGCCAACCTTGATCTAAGTGAGTTTCGGTTCTATGAAGGAGACTCCAATTGTCTGCTGATTGCTTCTTACAACTATTCATTTGCAGACGGATTGGTTATTAATATAGACCATGCATACGACAAGATGGTTGAAAAAGCGAGAACGCACGAAAGCCAACGGATCTTTTCGGAGGAAGAATGGAAATATCAGATCAAGTTGACTCAGCAGGTTGGTGAACATTTAGATCACATATATAAAACATCCTACCATTACCCAGAGCTAAAGCCTGCGCTAAATGATTTGCTACAGGTGAATTTACATCTGCTGGATGACAACATTGTTGAAACGGAAAATACAGAGATATGGATCAATGAAGCGGTCATTACTGAGCGAGAAGGAGCGACTCTTGTAGGTTTAATCACTGCAAATTATGAAAGTAATCCGTCTAATGTGTCAGAGCCTGGCATACATTTACAGTGTTATCAGACAGTTGAAGAATTCGAGAAAAAATACAATGTAGACCTCTCCGCATTAGGTAACTATGGACAGAATGACAATTTTCTTTTGCTGGCCAACTATACAGGCAGTTACGATAGCCTTATTCCAACTGTTGCGTTTAAACAGCTACAACGTACGCTGGCAGGAGCAGAATCACAGGCAAATCTTGACGCCGAATCGCCTGTCACGCTGCAAATAGAATGGAAGGTTAACACTTCTCAAGTCGCTAATGAGATAACAGCCCCGCCCGACCTCATTTCTAATATGGCTTTTTCTACGCCAGTAGAAGCATTGTCATATTTAGTTGAGCAGATATCCACTACTGATTTTCAAATAAATATTGAGAATGCAGTTTTATATAAGGATGGCAAAGAGATCATGCGATTGCTCAAACCAGAGGGTGAAAAAACTCCCCTATCCAACGGCGTTTTTATTGAGGTTAACCCGGAACATCTCTCCTTAGACATGCTGAAGGTACTTGTGCCCCACATAAGTAAGGGGTGGCCTCAAGCCGACACATATTTTTTGATTGCAGGAAAAGGGGAAGAGGCCCGTCGCATTCTTACCAACAATATCAGGAGAATCAAACCAATTGGGAAAGGAAAGGGAAACAAGATTTAGCTGAATCTGTTTAAAACTGTGAAGATGGAAAATGGTATGTGGCCTTATGCCCTGATTATTGAAGGGCATTACGCGCAAGGGAAGCTTTATGAGGGAAAGTATCTAAGTAAACCAATTATCGAACTTCGGTATTTTGGTTCTGCAGAAGAAGCCTTTCAATCATTGGTAAGAGAAGAATTTCATCAATTCGATAAGCGGTTAGAAAGTCCGGTTGCGCATCCTGTATGTTATGACACAGCCGTCATCAATGACACGCGGACAGGTGCTAAATTGACGGAAGTCAACATTATATCTATAGACGATGTGCCAGATGCCTCACCTCCTGCAGGCATATATCTCGGAATTGCTGATGAATTGGGATTTGAAGGTTTCCAAAGTATCGCAAATATTGATCTGTCCAGGTTCGGAGACTATGATCCGGATGTTCCATTTTTTCTTCTTGCAAGGTATAAGTATGATGAGAAAGGTCTTGGGTTGATTCCTCAGAAGGGACTGAAAGATTTGCAGCTCTTTTCAAAGGATATATTTCTTTCCAGAGAAAAGTCTCTATTCATTCTCAACGTCAAGGAATGCTATCTTGACGTGTTACAAGGGGAAAAAAATACTCAATATCATTTTGATAGCCCCAAAGCCGCATTTGCCGCCCTTTTATCCACAAACATGCAGCAGTTAGATTCCAGGATCAGCGATGATCGGAATTTCGATACATATATAAAAGAGATCGGAATATATAGTGTAAAGGGACACCCCCTGGTTGAACTGAAAAACGTGAAAAACCTCCCAATTGATAAAAATGCTGCTGAGCCCGGTATCTACTTAAATTTTCCTGAAGGTCTAGGGCATTTTGAATCTGAATTTGATATTGACGTAAGCGGATTGCGGGATTACGCAAAAGGTAGCCGATATCAATTGCTGCATCATTACGACGATACCTTCTCTGAAATAGTCCCTACAGAAGGATTTAATAAATTGAAGGAAACACTTCAACCGGTAGAAAAGATACAGCCGTCACTTGAAAAGGGACACTATGAAATTAAATACGAATGGGATAGCCTTACAGATGTTCCTATTCAACCGAACTTTTACCGACAAGTGGCCCTCACAAAACATGAAACCGTTGCCGGTGCTTTTGAAGAATTACAGGCTATTAACTCCCGGTTGTTTGACGTGCGTCACGCAATCAAAATGCAAGAATCTGGGTATTTAAAAGAGGCTACCATCTATCAGAATGCAACACCAATACTTACAAAATTCAATGCACAAGAGGACCTTTCATTGCCTCCAGATTTAAGGTATAAAATTGACTTACATACAGTAACAGTTGATTTGATCAGGGAATTATATCCATATATGGCAAAATCTGAACAAGTCAGCACTTCTCAAATGGAGTTTAGCCTGAAGGATGTTGCAGACAGCGCCACCGGTCCTACCAACATCGCCGCTCGAAAGATTGAGAATAGGAGCTCTGAAGGAAAACTTGGATTGTGAATTTGAATCATGAAGGGATGGAGACCAATTTATTGAAGTCAGCGTTAGAGCTAAAAGCGCATGGGTATTCAATTATTGCTGTGGATGACCACAAGCGTAGTATCGGTGAGTGGCGGCAATTCACTACTGAAATAGCTACCAAATCGGTGCTTGAATCGTTATTTAATAATCCCAGGGTCAATGGCATAGCGGTTATATGCGGTGCTGTAAGCGGCAACCTGGAGGTAATCGATGTCGATGTAAAGAATGATACGACAGGCAGGCTATTTCAGGACTTTGTCGCAGCCATTCAAAAAAGAGATCCCAAGCTGTCCGACAACTTTGTTATTGCCCAAACTCGATCCGGAGGATTTCATTTGCTGTATCGATGTGCTTCAATTGGCAGGAATGAAATACTTGCACGACGTCCGACGACTGATGCGGAAAGAGTGGTTAATCCAAAAGAAAAGGCCAAAGTCCTTGTTGAAACCAGGGGCAACGGAGGTTATGCTGTTATCGCTCCTACGCAGGGCTACTGGTTCCTTCAGAAAGATCTTCTTACTATTCCGACTATTACTACCAGCCAGCGGTCAATTATATTAGACACCGCCCGTGCATTTAACCAATATCAGCCTGTAATACTTACCCCAGGTTCACAGCCACGTCCCCGGCCACCAGGCCTATCTCCTTTGGATGACTATAATCAACGCGGTGATATTATTGGCCTGCTGGTTAAACACGGTTGGTCCGTAGTTGATCATAAGAACAACCGGACACTGTTGAAACGTCCCGGGGAAACGGATAAGTATAGGTCGGGAGATTATAATCACGAATTGGGGCTGTTCAGTGTGTTCACCACCAGTACCGAATTTGAGCCAGGCCGGGGATATCGACCATACGCAGTTTATGCCATGCTGGAATGCGGTGGAGACTTCAAAGAAGCAGTACGGCAACTGGCGCGACAAGGCTTTGGGCAGCCCCAACCAATTAAACAGAGCCACCAGCCCCGAAGATTGCCAGGACATTGAAAGGACGACGAATGTGAAAAGAATTTGTGAGAATGAAAACTCCTTTGACATATTACGGGGGAAAACAGAAACTCGCTCCGATAATCCTTGAGCTGATACCGCCCCACACGCTATATGCAGAAGTTTTTGCAGGCGGGGCAGCAGTATTTTTTGCCAAGAGGCCTTCATCCGTTGAGGTGCTAAATGATATGAATGGCGAGTTGGTAAATTTCTACAAGGTCATTAAAGACGACTTTTATCTGCTACAACAGGAGATTACCACGTCCCTTCATAGCAGGATGCTACATCAGCACGCCTGGATCGTCTACAATTATCCAGAATTATTCTCCCCTATTAAACGTGCCTGGGCTGTATGGGTACTTTCATCGCAAGGCTTTGCCGGGCAACTTGCGGGTACCTGGGGGTATGATATCACCGCAGATAGTACATCCCGAAAGATATATTTCAATAAACAAGATTTCACATCAGCGTATTCACAACGCTTGGAGAAAGTGCAACTCGAATGCCGGGATGCTCTTTACATTATCAACAGCAGAGATAGTGCTGAGACTTTCTTCTATTGTGATCCGCCCTACTTTAACAGCGATATGGGGCACTACAAAGGATATACAAAAAGAGATTTTGAAGATTTACTAAATGCGTTGGCTAAAATAAAAGGAAAGTTTCTGCTATCCTCCTACCCATCTAAATTGCTCGCTCACTATACGGAACAATTTAATTGGGTCAGCATACAGTTCGAGCAGATGGTAACAGTCAATGTGAAAAGCGGGAAGGAGAAAAAGAAGATTGAGGTCCTTACAGCAAACTACCCCTTATCAAAAAATGAGTATCAGGGCAAATTATTCTAATGATTATTTATGCACACGCATAAACATGATAAAAACTGATGGAAATCTGTATTCTTTCCTTGCGCGAACAAAAAAATGACATTAAACTCGTGTCTTCTGGATCGGGGGGGGTATCCATCCCCTACTCCAGACGCATGGTGCCAAATATCCTATTTCGGCTTCTTATTGTCATCTGGTATGGTGTCAAAGCCTTTAGAAAAGAAATCCTTCACTGATATATTGAAAGCGTTAATTAGCTTTTCTAAACTATCTAAGGTCATATTGGCTCCCTTTTCATACTTTCCGTATAGGCTCCTCGATAAGTTTTTTTCCCAAGCAAAGTGCTCTTGGTTTTCAAAACCTTGCTTTTTCCTCAAATCTTTAATCCTCTTAGCAACCAAATTCTTTAAACTCGAAGGTGGTGACTGAGATGATTCTGATGCCCTTTTTATCGCTTTTGCCATTTAGTAGAAAATTGTCATTATGAAACGCTTGTAAAAATAGGTGATGTCCTTCTATTATATTCCCCACTATACAATCCCATTAATACAATCCCCGTTAAAATACTACAACTTAAATGCTCCCTTTTATAAAATCCCACTTATAAGAGGATTCTATTAGATAATTTCTTATTTTCGTAATAACAATATAATATTGCTACAAAGATATTTGTAGCTTTCTTCTTGCTTGCCGGGAAAATCTAGGAAATTTTACAGGCATTTGGAGCAAAGAATGAGGAGTGGCCTACGCATGTAGCGTAGGCTCTCTTTGCGTGCACCGCCTTCCTAGAGGCTCCCGGCCGCATTGTGGAGTCTACGCTAAATGCATTTTACCCTCCCCTATAATGTACTTAGCCGTCGCTTCACTCCATCAGATATTCGAATTAACTATTGAGTTATGAAAATATTACTGATCTGTTGGACACGTTTTAGAAAGTATGAAGTACATGCATTTATCAGCATTGGGAGCTTTCTTGTTGGTTGTCTCTTTGCAACAAGTATTTTAATCTACCGGTCATCGTTGGAATCATCCAGGCTGCGCAGGGAGATAGAGGACATACAGCGAACGATTGAAGTTCAAAATATGACAAAAGGCTTGATCGAAAAGCAACGCGAGGAAAACCGCACGAGATTTGGTTTGAATAGCAACGCGTTTCCTTATTATAACTAGATTTCAATTATTCTAACGTGGGAAAACCAACCTTTACTTAGGTGTATTCTATGAATCCTATATCCAGCCAGGTATCCACCTGGGTGGTTTTTAAAACTATTACTTAAACCAACTAAAATGGATCGCTTGAAAATCATAGGGCAATTGCGAGGGCGTAAAGAATATAGGCTTAGTTGGCACCAAAACATTACTGCTCTTATCCTTTCGCCCTTAAACCATTTATTTTATGGAGAGGATGACAGCTACAACTTAAATGTGCCTACTATTCCATTTTAAAAGTATTCATTTTGTAACTGTGTAAATATGTGGTTAGGTCTTTGTAGACAGTGCCACCTATCAGGGTTTAAACAATCATAGGGGCCAGTAACGCCCGAGGGTTGATTTTTGACACATTATAAAGGCCGGGGTTTTTACCCCGGCCTCTCTTATTTATTTTATAAATTTTAATATTTGAATAAAAATTGCCCCAAAGGAATCAGATGTAGGCACAGACTTTTCAAAGTCAAAAAGACACAGAACATTTTGAAATTTATCGAAGAGAATTAAAAATGTCAGTATACAATGGCCTATGTTCTAAATCACTATTAATATGAAATATAACTAGATATGTCTGGTATCCTCCATTGGGACGAGTTTTAGCTGTACTGTTCAAATCGTTTTGAAGCTTCTTATCACTTAGGGCCCACAAGTTTGGCTTAAATTTCCATTTGCACACCTTTTGATTGATTTCTTTCTCAATATTGGCCCAGACTTCAGATGACGAATCGAGGTCATTTCCTAAGCCATATAACGGAAACCTTTTGCATTCCCTCACGTATCCTGATGTATCAATCATGAGGTGATATAAAATGGCCGCACTCTCATTTTTCTCCTGAAAATATGAAAGAATGGAATCACTGTATGATGGCATTTCTCCCGATTCCAGTGATCCTGAAACTGGATTATTATAGATCTTCTTTTGACCATATGACGTATGCATAAAGCATACTAGGAATAAAACGGCAAAAAACCTTACTGACGAATTGATTTTCATTCTACTATTTATTTTGCGTTGCATTGGTAAAAAGTTTATACTTCGCCTCAACTAAAGCGCTTAGAAATTGAGTGCTGCGAATTTGTTGTGCCTGGTCGTAGAGTTTTTCTTTCTCTTCCTTATCCTTTGCAGAATTTCCCATGTTATCAGCTTTTGTTTCTAGCTCCACAGCCTGCTTTTCTATGGCTTGATTCTCTTCATATAGGGCTTTGTACAGTTCAAAATGTTCTGTGTCCATTGATTTTGAAGGATCAATTCCAT
This sequence comes from Chitinophaga sp. H8, assembly GCF_040567655.1. Classification (NCBI taxonomy): domain Bacteria; kingdom Pseudomonadati; phylum Bacteroidota; class Chitinophagia; order Chitinophagales; family Chitinophagaceae; genus Chitinophaga; species Chitinophaga defluvii. Next base: position 1,188,186 of record NZ_JBEXAC010000002.1, read on the forward strand.
TTGATGCATGCCACAATTCGTCTAACAAGGCCAACATAGCATAATCCCTAGCAAAGCCCGCTTCATCATCAACCATTTCTGTGCCTACAACAATTTCTACTCGCTTTTTAGGAGCATCAGTTTTGTCAAATGTCGTTGTGATGGCTTCGGCACCAGGCCATTTTTTAAGGGCGTTAGCCCATTTTTCTTCAATGGTGAGGCCCTCTGGTTTGAATTCACTTTTTGTCGATGTCTTATTCTCTGATACGTTTTTTGACATGACATAGAGATTGATAGTTATGCTGCTTCCGTTTACGCTTCCGAGTATTTTTTTGATCATCGGACTAGTATTGGTGAAACCGTCCAATTTTGTCATCAAGCCATTTAATGATTTTGTTTGACTGGTATTGAGATTCTTAGGCTTTATGTCTCGCCCGTCAGCATCATAAAAAATCAGCGGGTTATTTAATGAGAAAACATATGGAGATACGCCACTGTATTTATCTGCCAATGGATCTACTGCCAGCCAACGCCCAATTTGCGCGTCATACATTCGTGCGCCATAATCATACCATTCCAATCCAGATCCATCACTGAATTCTTCTTTTTGTTCTTCTTTCCCATTAAATCGAAACCTATTTTGGGGTTCACCGAAAGTAAAAGCCTTTGCAGATATTCCCGCCATTGTCAACCCGAACGGATAATAATGCGTTTCTTCCAAAAGGCTCCCCCTTATATGTGTTACCTGCAGATTGTCGAAATACACATCAATATTGGGTGTTTCATTGCTCACATAAATATACAAATATCCATTTTTTGTAATGGGTAGATCCGTTTTTATATGATTATATGTTTGGGCTTCCAATGTCCAATTCATATACACGTCATCATGTGGCACTTGCTCAAAACTGCTACTGTTCGCGACAAATTTAAGCTGTTCGTCAAATAATATCCAGTTAACAAATGCTTTTGGACGATCAACTTCGTAACCGTCTTGACTTGATAAAAACTGTTGAATATCACCCGTGGTAATCCCTCCGCTTTGAGTTATGTCTGAAGAGGTTATTTTACCTCCTGCCACCCCAGGTATACCTGCATTCAATAGAGCAATCAGGTCTGTAAGCGGGCTAACAGGAGTTCCAGGGGTAACAATTGGCCATAGGAGCTTAGTCTTATTTATATACCAACTTCTAACTCTTAGATTAAACTTGTCTCCTGCCATTACCTTTAATAAGATAGCAGGGCCGATTTTATTGCCATCTCCTCTTACTAATGCCAATTTATGATTGTTGTCAGGATCAGGCTCAGTGTAAAAATTGGTAGGATAGTTAGATTGCTTATCGACCCTGGTTGCATCCAGATTACTATAAAATGTACTTTCGGTTGCGGCTTGAGCTGTCTCCATACTTGCTTCTGGATACGCGTCGATTCTTATTTGCTCAGTCAATACCATGCGTACATTGCCCAGGTGATCCTTGATCATATAATCATACTCCAGCCCTGTCAAGCTATTGGGATTGGCCGGATCATTGACGGCACGAATTCTTCCTTCCTCCTGACCAAGAAACTGGAGTCGGTCGGTATAGCCCATGCCGGAATTCACCATCGCATCCGAGTATTGTTTGCTCTCGAACACAGCACCATTGAGGTAAGTAGTCGTAGTGGTAATAGTGGTAGTAACCGGCGACCCGCCATAAGTCACACTCACACCATTTTCAACTGTGATTTTTTGCAGCTTGGTTCCAACTGCATCGTAAACATATGTAATTGTTCCCTTGTCGGCAGTGTTCGCGTCATTCCGTACCGTGATCTGCCTGGGCAGGTTCAGGTGATTATAAAGGATGGCCCCACCACTGAGCATATCCGTATTTGGAGCGATGGTCCCCGTCAATCGCTTATTCAGGTCAATGATCATGTTGCCATTGCGGTCGTAACCATAGTCGACGCTCGATGTATTTTTATCTGTAAAATCGCCCAGCCCATGATCAGTTGTGCCTGTGCCGGCTTCTGTTACTGCTTTCAGTCGGTTGCCACCCGCATGGTAAGTATACGTAAGGTTGTCTATCTGTGCAGGACCTGTTAATTTTAAGCCCCATTGCTTCATTTTTTGGATATTACCGTTCGCATCATACGCACTGCCGTCATCGGCCCCACTGTTGCCCATCTGTACAGTAAAGTCCGCCAGGGTTTTGTCCCAGGTTGTGCCGCTATTATTTTGTTTAAACTCGGCTTTTAGTAGCCGGTTGGCCGCGTCATAGCTAAAATCATATCTTCTGCGCCGATCATCACCATCGCTTTTCCACGTCAAGCCAGTAATATTACCATTGTACTGCTTTGCTGTAAAATCATTACCGGTCTTACTGATCTGTTTTTCATACCCCAGCTCAAAACCAAACAACTTGCCGTCATCAGTTTGATCCTCCTCCATCAGGTAATCACGGTTCATTCCTAGCACCCAACCACGGATATTGTAGTCATAAAGAAGGTCCTGCAAAGGCTGACGGGGAGTGTAGTATGCCCCATTTGCATCTTTTTTATTTCCGATCGTCTTCTTATTGAGCTGACCAACGGCATCATACCCCTGCTCCAGTATAGTGACCCAATTGGCAGACAGCGCACCACTGCTGATCGCGCTGTGTCCTATCTTTTTTTCCACCTTGGTCAGCCTTTCTAGGTCATCATAGATAAGTCGATTGACCACAGTAATGGTTTGGGGGTTGGTACCGGCCTTCTCGGTTTTGCTGACAGTAATAATGGGTTTACCTGACCAGTCATATTGGGTGGTAGAAATATCCGTTCCGCCAGTACTGTTTTTGGTTTTAGTCTGGATTAGTTGCCCTTTCGCATCATAAAGGTTGACAGAATAAATAAAATCGCTGGTTGTGCCGAGTATTTTGGTGCCCATCCAGGTAACCATCCCCATCGTCTGTTGGCTTACTGTTAGCGGTTGCGCATAAACGGGTGTACTGTTATAGGTGGTAAAGAACTCAGATGAACCTGCATTGTCAAAGGAGGCGGTCATTCCGCCTGGAAGGTTCGCATAATCATCATAGTGGATGATAGATAATTGGTCATAACCTGCTGAGGGAGTCGGATAATTGGTAGATGGACCAGCGTTGGTGCGATGAATGGAAAAAACAGTGTAGCTGGTCCAAAGACCAGTTTCAATTGGTCGGTTCAACCAGTCGTACTTGGTGACCATCCATTTATTGTCTACCCGCATATTGCCATCCTGCATCATCACCAGCCTGTCTCGCGCATCATAAACCATGTAAATTTCTCCCAGCGCAACGCCCGGCAGGCGCTTCATGATCATCCGGCCTCGCTCATCGTATTCATACCGGAAGCAATGCTCATTCAGTGTGGCGGCGTTGGGAAGCCAACTACTATTGATCTGTCGCACGCCTTGTGGTTGGATTACACAACGAAGACGCCTCAGATCATCATAGACATAATAGGTGCAGAGCCAGTTATTACCATGATCAGCACCACTACCGTCATCTCCTGTACCACCTACTTGCACTTTTTTTAATATCATCAGGCCTTGTTTATCCTTGAACTCGATCACTTGTTTATTTTGCTCATCGATGGTGATCGTTTTATGTAGCTCCCCAGCCGGATATGTTGAACTGGTAGCATAAGTTCCCCAATTTCCCAGCGATGTTGGTCCTGTCACTGTCCAGATCCTTACTGCATCAATAGCTGTATTTGCAAAATATTTGATTTTTATCGACCTACGGTTGGCCTCCAATGCCTGGCTCATTGTTCCAACCCAGTTGTCGCCTGGTGCAAAAGTTTCTGTAACCCGGTTTAGTGGTGATGCCTCAAATTTAGTCTGACCATAAAAATAGTTCTCTCCTTGACCAGCAATTGGGGATAGCGCGTTTCCGGAATTATATGCGTTGGCCTGTTGTTCAAAAGGATTATACTTGAACATCCCGTCATCGACGGAGGTGTTTCCACCTGCACTGTTGGCGGGAGATTCCAAAAATTGATACACCATCCGGCCAAACTCATCATAGGTATTCATCCTGATCTTATCTCTGAGCGGATTACCCATTGTCAAAGAGCCTTGTTTAATGACAGCCTCAATAGGCCTGCCTAAACCATCCATATATTGCGTTGTCATTCGAAAATCTTTTGCCGCAGCAGTGATGGTAATGTTATTCGAATTACTCTCTGGCTTCAAGGCTTCCCAAGCGCGAATATAATTTATTGGTATTCCTGATGAGTAACGGGAAGGAAGGTACTGTGAGTTGCAGTGCAGTATGCTTAAGCAGAATATACTTCCCAAAACAAATCTCGAGGTGCGCTTGAAAATATTGTTCATATCGGATTGTTAAATAGTCAAAAGAATAAATAATAAAGTGCTCAATAAATGCCAAGTATCGCTTTTTGGACACTTGAATCAAGTGGGTCAACCTGTGCCGAATAAACACCCATTACGTTCCCTGTTTTATCGAACAATATCTTCTGAAAATCTTCCCGGATGTGGATAGGACCGACACCATTAGCTGCTGAATCCAACAACCATTGATAGATAGGATGGCGCGTCGTTCCTATAACATTTTCCGGCTGCGTAATCAGGAATTGCACGCCATAGTCTTCCTTGCAGATCTTGTCGATCTCTGTCGGAGTATGCGGCTCATTCCCAAAGGAATTCGATGGCACCCCAATAATCACCAAACTATCTTTGTATAGCCTATACAACTCCTGCAGACCTCTTAATTGATAGCTTTTAGGGTTACCGGTGGAAATATTTACCATTAGTATTTTTCGCCCTTCGTATTTTCTTAGTGGTACAAGGTTCCCTTTTGCGTCATTGAAACTAAAACCATAAATATTTACAAAGGCAGGGAATGCAAAAAGAAATAAGATTATTCTTGTCATAAAAATATGTTTAAGGTTCAATAGGATCTCCGGCGACGCACATACTGCTTTGGTCAATTTCTTCGTAATAGGTACTATAAGATCCGTCACTGAATTTATACCGATAGGTCACCCGCCAAACGGTTGGCCCAAGCCGGGTTGCACTTACGCAAGTCCAAACCCCTGTCTCACAAACTCCGCCAATACACTTTTTATCATTACCTGTACAGTTATTTTCATTGCATTGGGGCGGTGGTGGTGGGCAATTGGTAAGGTCTTGAGTATACACCTCCCATTTCTCTGCTAAGTAATTCGCGCTGCAGGATTCCCTGTTTATAAATTTCATCTCACGGTAGCCTGTATTGTTTCCATTACCATCTAGTTGGCATCTAGTAAGGCCAGTGGCCTCCCATGTTGCAGGTCTGGCACATACACTGCAATTCTGGCCAACAACTACCCATCTTGTAGTACCGGTTGATTGGCTATAGGGGTTCATATCCTGTTGTTCCTGCTCTTGCTCACCGGTCCTAATCCCGTCAAAGGTTTTACAGCGCAATGCGGTAGAAGTATTACGCCAGTCAGGAGCTGTACCAAAGGAACATTCCTCAGTCTGACCAGTATAAGTATAACAGAATTTCTGTAAGATATTGTTGTCATGATCCCTTGTTAAAACCAGCCTTCCCAGATTATCATGTTCAAAGAATGTGAATCGGTTATTTGCATTTGCCCGGCTGGTCATACCCGCAAGTGGGCTGTATGTATACGAAGTCATTCTCGCATCGGATGGGTGCAGCCTTAAGTCGTCAAACCAGACATTCCCACCTCCATTATTGTCAATGCGAAGGTTGAGCAAAGTGATATTGGCAGGCACTGAAAAATCTTTTTCGAGGTAAACCCATTTGTTTGTCTCGGTTGTCCCGATATTATCCACGTAAGTATAATAACCGGTTTCTGTAGCAGTCTTCATAAATAGATATATGCCACTGGTTGGACCATCACTATAAATCCAACCCGAATAATGATATTTTCTAGGGGCCGCGTGCGATACAGTCAACCACTTTGGCGAAAGATTAACCGCTGGAGAGCCCACCGAGGCCGTCAGTTTCGCAGACCAGCGTCCTGCATGTGCTTTCGATTGGTCATAGCTAAGCCAACCAGTTGTCCAGCCAGGTTGCTCCTCAAAACTCTCAAAATAGATCTCACTCGATAATGCATTGGTCGCTTCGGCAATTGGCCCACTTCCCTTTGAGCCCCACATGTAAGACACCGGGACGTCCTGGTATTTCTTTTGTCCTATAACATATGCATTGTTATTATAAGCTGTGAATTGGACTGCGGTGCGATAGTAAGTGGAGTTTCTCACCACCTGTGAAGGATTAAAGACACCAATCGTTGATTCAGGCACTGGACCAAAAGCCTGAAAGTCGTACATCGTTGCAGGCTTTATGATCGACCCGTTAAATGTGGCATATTCCGATATCTGCCCTCCAATTAATTTTCTGGATGATGGGTCGCCAGGTTGTTCCTGCCAGATTTCTGTGCTCACGAGTGGGGAGAGGATATGGTGCGTATTGGTAAGCGCAGTCAAGGCTGCGTTACCTGTATAGCTGAAAGGGTAATAGAAGCGTTGATCAATGATTTTACCTTTGCTATCGGTCGTAGCTATTTTTGAAACTGTAAAATAATCAGGATCGTATTCATAGGCTTTGACTATGGTATTGACTATGGCGTTGTCTTTATAATCGTTTTCTACTGAACTTACCAGTTGCGATACTCCAACTACGGGGAAATATTCGTTCAATTGGAAGTTTAAAGTTTGTAAGGCGCCACCAGTACATCCAACCCATACTGAGCGTCGCCTAAATACTTTGATCCCTTTAAAATTGTTCTTAATGTTGGATGGTAAGGCATCGGCTTTTAGCGCATAAGTATTCTCAACACTTTTTTTAAGCGCGGTGTTGTTGTCGTATACTTTTTCGCTTAACAATGCCCCATAAATCCAGTCCAGCGACTGTGGCGTGACAAACGGAGCAGTCATAAAAGATGGATTGAATGCATCATATGGAAATCCATGCTCTGGCATTGTGGATGTTGTTGTATACGTCCTTACTATGCTACCATTGGTTTGCGTGCCATCACCGGTAAATGTTTCGACCACTCTGCTATATAGCACCGTGTTCCCCAAAGCTGATGATAAGGTGAATAAAGGTGAACTGAATATAACAAAGTATGCGCCCGTTTGTGCCATACATTGGAGTGTTTCTTCATTGCTACAATCTATTCCGCCAAGACACTCATCATTGTAGTTATACGTGTAATACGGCTTAACAGCCAAGACACCGGAAGATACTTCGCTATTTTCAATCGTATAGCTGTAACTCCGAGACTTTAGGGCATTGGAGCTTACCCCATCGAATTCTTTAATTGTTTTAATTCGAAGGCCGCCGACTGGCCAGCCAGTGTTTGCAGGAACAGTGATGATATTGATCCAATCGAGTGCGACCACAAACAACTCTGTTACACACGGCGAGGTTGGCAACTCAAAGGCATATTTGTATTTATAAGTACCAGGAGGAATGCTTACTGAGACTGTCTTGCTGTATCCAACACCTGGCCCCAACGTAACATCTGTGTAAGTAGTGGCCCCATCAAGACTAACAATACTTGCAATAATGCGGCAATTGGCATTAGCAGGAGAAAATCCACCGAATTCAAAGTGAAAATCAGTAGGGGAAGCAGACGTGCCGGGTTTCTCCAGAGTAAACGTAGTACTTCTATCTGGCAACATACCGTTGATGGATGCAGTCATGTTCTGATTGACAGTTTGACTACCTCCTGTAGCTGGCACCGTGTTCGATTCAAATTCAAATTCCGAGTGGCCGCCTGTTGGGTAATGAATTGCCTTGATAATGCCAGCCTGAGCATACGCAGGATTAGCATCTCTATTGGCATTATCTAACGCCCCCGATGGCGGTATTCCCATCCCGGTACCGTTATATGGCAGCAGCGTTGAATTACTGGTGGCTCCGTTATAGAATCCCCAATGGTCCACAGCATATGAATTGGTGCCCGGTAATGCAACACTCGAATTATACTCAAAAACATAAGGAGCCTTCTCTACATTTCCTGAAAATTCGGTCACATCATGCAAGACCAACCTGGTTGTTTCTTCATTGTAGCCGGTGCAATTTGAAGGAGGCGGTGCCGAAGAGGAAAAGGAATAGTTGGAGTTCAATCGGAATCCCCGAGTATTTTGTCCATCTGTAATGAGAATCTCATTGAGCGTCTTGTCCCCAATTACATCGCAACGATCAACAGTAGAATACGAAAAGTTTAAGGTAATTCCTCTGGGAAAACTAATACTGGTCAGCCGCTTGGCCTCAAAACTCATAAAGTTTCCGTAGGATTGAAGCCCACTCAGTGTCCCCGACGACCCACCCATCATGTTTTTATAAGCCGTTTGCGAAAACAGCCTTTGATAATAGGAAATATAAGATTCGTAAGAAAAATTAATCTCTTCAGTGCTAAAAGGTGCGACGATCTTGCTTACATACCAGGCGCTTGCATTATAATACTTGACATTCCCTACATAGGTACCTGAATTTTCCTGCTGATCAAATATGTACTTGACACCCTCTTCAGTGACTATTGTAAACCCGAAAGTTGGACTTCCAGGAAGTTTTGTAATTTTCAATCGCTGACTGGGGTAAATTAAGACATCCCCATTCTTTCCAATAATGAACTTTCCAGACTTGCCACCGAAGGTAAAGGAGAATATATCTGGTTCTGAGTCTTCTATACCGGCATTGTAACGAAAATATGGGTTAGTTGGAGTAACAGTAGTGCCATACATATTTTCATCCAACTGGTAATCCGCAACATTGGGCAACGCTGGCCCCGCCCAGTATCCCGTATATCCCATACCTCCTTCATCTGGGCCACCACGCATTTGCCTGGTAATTACTCCTCCCGCATTCAATGACCAACCGATGCCAACATTCGATGATTTTTCTTGCACCCTGATCCCGCCTCCGAAATAATCAAGCGATACATTTAGTGCCAGTGCGTCATTTGGCGTACTGTAAGAGTAAATGGGGACTGTAATAGAAGGTAATCCTACATTATAGTTCACTGGAATATCGCCAAATTTGCCCAAAGAAGCAGCATTGGGGCTTGGTACGGTGTAGTCCAATAATGTACTGTGCGGAAAAACCTGCTGAGCATTTAAAATGCCCATCAAACCCAAAAAGGTTAGGACGGCATACATTTTCCTGTTAAACGCCATAACTGAAAATTTGCTTTTTTAAAAAGTATATCCTACTCTGAACAAAATTGAGGATGGTCGAGGGCGTTCTCTATAACTTAGAAAATCCCATAACAACTGCACCTTCGTCTTCTTTAGGATCTTCGATCTCAGGTCCACCACCTTACTCAACCCGATCAGACCACTCTCCTGCCATCCACTCCTGTCCCTTAACTCTGCGATCCGTTGAAACCCGCTCCGGTAGTTCATCTCATAACCGCCAGCCATCCAAAAGGAGCCTTTCAGCTTCCATTCGATGAACGACCGCAAACCGATCCCCTGATGCGTGATCTTAATATTTTGAATGTTTTGCCCCCAACCCATTTTATAACTGGCTCCCACACCGATCATACTGTTTTCATTCAGCTTGTAAGCTGCCGTTAAAGCGATATCACTCGTTACCGGGAAATAACCACTGGACCTTTGTGATTGAATGTTTGCTCCCAGTTCAATACGCTGAAAAAAACTCTTCGTTCTTTGTCCATTGGGTTTAAAACCATCCGGCATGTCCAGTTCTTCGCCACTGCCACCACCCAGTTTGCTGAGCTTGTTTTTAAGTTCGTTCAACTGGCTTTGTGCCTGCTGCATGTTCTGGCTGAACTGTGCCTGCGCATTCGGTCCTCCGGCAGTGATCTGCTGCTGGATCAGCCCATTCACCTGTGCCCTTGTTTGCAGCCCTGCCAGGCTGGCAACAGCAGTTGGATCATTCGGATCGCCCGGCAATCGGAACAACGAAGCCAGCTGGCTGTTCTTCCGTAAAAAGTCTTTGAACAGTTTGGTCTTGCTTAATAGCTCGATGGCTTTCTGTTCTGCTTTCTTATGGTCTTTCAATACTTGTTTGTATTCATTGACCTGTGCACTGTAGTAATAAGCCTGTTTGTTCAGTTGCTTCAGCTCTTTGGCCAGTCCTAGTTTGCCTAACTGCTCTTTGAGGTATTGCTTTCTTTCCCGGATGAATTTCTTTATCTCTTCGGCTTGCTGGAAGCGGGTTTGCAGGCCATTCACCTTGCTCATGGCTTCTTTCAGTTTAGCGGGGCCATCTTTGGCAAAGGCGATCCATTGCGGGTTTTGTTCCAGGAATTTGAGGGAAGTGCTTAAGGTATCTAAAGAAGGAATGTATTGTTTGAGTTTTGGAGTTCCTGCCAGTTTTTGCTGCAATTGATCATAGCGTTGCTTTGCATCACCAAACACCGCTGTAGCTGCTGTAGAGTCCTTTCGTGCCAGTTTCCGCTTTAGTTTATTTTCCTGCTTTAAAAGTTGAGTGATGATTTTTTCCGATTGCTTATCCAGCTTTTGCTCTAACTGACCGGCTCTTTTATTTACCGTCTCCAGGTAGTTACTACTGATGGGAGAAGATACTGAAGCTGTATCGTACCCCTGCGCCTGCATATGCAGGGATAGGAGTATCCCAATAAGAAGGAGTACACTGCGGTGGTTCAGCATGTTTGGCGGTTTCAGATGGTATTGGGATGCGGAGACTTCCAGTTTTTCACAAACAATGAATAGCAACTATGGCATGTGACTTTTCGACAAGCAGAAGTGCTCGAATCCGGCCAGCAAATGTGTAGATTATGGCCTATACAAGACAAGCGTTTTTTCACCCGATTTTATTGGGGGTTTTCACGGTATTGAATAACCGCTAAATCACCTTTTGCAAACAGGTGCCGCTGCGGCTATCACCAAAATCACTTGAATAGCCAATTTTCTCTGGATTTTTTATTTTGAAATTCAACAAGGTTGTATCTTCCGAGTTCTAATAAAATTAGAACGAACTGGTGGTTCGGTTACTTAGCCCTTCCTGGTAAGAAGGGCTTTTATTTTTGCCGTCGATTCAGTGCCGGAGATTTTTAAAATTTGCTTGTAACGTCCTCTAAAAGATACATTCTGTAAGTATTTGCATACAGATCATCAGTATTTACATACTCGTTGTATGCTTTTCTAGTTCATAAAATGTTCTCCATTATCTTGCTCCCCTGATTGCGAAGCACGCTGCAAATGTTTTGATTTTGTGGCGAGACGATTTGCTCCGCCAATATTGGAAATTAAAACTTGAATGCATGGCCTTACCGTTACTATTTCAACCTTACCCTCAGCATCTGAGAAAGGAAGAACTTTCCAACCCGTTCAAGGTGATTAACGATTTTTTTTCAGATCATTATATGGACGAGGCAAAGGATCTCATTAATAAATGGATTAAATTCTCAAATAGAAAGCAGCAATGGCGCGAGACATCACCCTCTTTTCTTCTCTCCTACTATGAGCAGATATGCGGGATTATTGAGGCATCCTGGATCATTCAGCAAATAGACAGCGCCGAAAGGCTGGCAGACCTTTCACCGCTAAATTTGGGAGTAGCAGAACTGTGCCAGAGCGATTTTTATTGTAGCCATCGCTTCAGGAAAAATCACTGGGACGACTTTCCTAGAACACTAAAGTGGAAGGAATACATTAATCCGTACATCGCGCTATCAAAATTCTTTCGGTATCAGGGTCTAGCCGAATGGAAACGAGATATACATTCACTTTTGCATCTTGCTTTATCAAAGTGTAAGATGGACGGAGGGGAAGTTGATTTATTAAATGTAAGCATGCACCTTAATAAGCTGATTGAGGCTTGCCATTTAGTGCATGTCAGAGAATTTGAATGGATAGATAGTGAAATGGCTTTTAAAGAGATAAAACAAATTGAAAAAAATAGAAGGCCAAAACTGTAGGGATGATAAATGGCTGCTAATTGGGGAAGGCTTTTTTGCGGAATTAGCTCGGGGCTACCGAAAATTACGGGCTTCAGGAAATATTTCATTCGCATTTGTTGATTTCCCTTTATTTGTTTGACCTTTCGCGAGAGTTTGTATTAAAAGTTTAGTGAAATCAAAACACTCCTCAACAATTACGTGCGTCACTCCACTTTCATGCTGAAGGCGACCTGCGACCATGAGCAATTTTGATTGTAATATTTGCTTGCGATACTTCTCAAAAATGGTTTCAAATGCAATCAGGTTAATGGTATTAGTTTCATCTTCTAATGTAATAAAACATACTCCCTTTGCTGTACTGGGACGTTGCCGCACAATAGGTAGGCCAGCTACCCTTACTTGGCTGCCATTCCCAATGGTATCCAAATCCTTTGCCGTAGAGACATATAACATCTGCAGCTTTTCCCGAGCAAAGCTCACTGGATGTGCTTTCAGAGATAAAGATGTAGCCACATAGCCCTGAATGACCTGCTCACCTTCGCCCATAGTGGGCAGCGTTACTGATTCTTCTGGTGTTTTCTGGCCTTTGAATACACCCTCTGGCAAGTCCTTCAACGCAGAAATTTCCCATAAAGCGTTCCGCCGATCCAACTCCATAGAGCGAAAGGCATCTGCGTTGGCCAATTTGTCAAGTGAAGTGATAGAAATACCTAAATCCCGAATTTCCTGAACACTGGTATAAGGTTGCTGTCGTAACGTTACCAGCAGTTTCATCTCATCTTCTCGGAGCCCGGACACTTGGCGAAGGCCTAACCGTAGTGCACGATATTTGCCAACTGGCTCTTCTAACTTATTATCCCAGTCTGAGAGATTCACTTCAACTGGTCGTACCTCAACTGCATGCCTGCGGGCATCGATTACAATTTGGGCGGGTTGGTAGAACCCCATCGGCATACTGTTAAGCAGCGCACAGGCAAATATTTCCGGATAATAACATTTTATCCAGCTTGAAACATATACCAGTTGGGCAAAACTAGCGGCATGACTTTCTGGAAACCCATAACTACCAAAACCTTTGAGTTGCTCGAATATTTGCTTTGCAAATTCCTCAGTGTAGCCTCTGCTCATCATGCCTTCAGTCAGCTTTTTTTCAAATTGACTCACTTTACCGCTGACTTTAAAAGTTGCCATGCTCCGCCGTAACTGATCCGCCTCGGCGGGTGAAAATCCCGCAGCGACAATCGCAATTTTCATTACCTGCTCCTGGAATAGCGGAACACCCATCGTGCGCCCAAGAATTTCCTCCAGTTCTTTTGACGGGTAGGTTACGGGTTCCTCTCCATTGCGTCGGCGCAAGTAAGGGTGAACCATGTTCCCTACTATTGGACCAGGGCGAACGATGGCAACTTCAATTACCAGGTCATAAAATACTTTGGGCTTTAACCTCGGTAACATTGACTGTTGCGCTCTACTTTCAATTTGAAATACACCAATGGTATCAGCTCGACAGATCATTTCATAAACAGCAGGATCATCCTGGGGAATGTTAGCGAGCGTTAGATCAAGGTTATAGTGCTTCTTTGCCAGGTCGAATGCTTTACGTATGTAGGTAAGCATACCAAGCGCCAATACATCAATTTTTAAAAAACCTAATACATCTATGTCGTCTTTGTTCCATTCAATATTGGTCCGATTTTCCATGCGGGCGTTCAAATAGGGCACAGCTCCGGGCGTTATTTTTTCTCATTTTTTAGCGCTTCAACCTCTTTTTTTTAGCTCTTGATTTTCTTTCTTTAATTCCGCCTTTTCGCTTGCAAATAATTCTATCGGTTTATCAAACTGGTTAAATGTCTGGTTGATTGTGAGATTAATGGGCTGGTTAATAGCGCCAGAGTGTTCATGGTTATTGTTGGTATAGGTATTCCCCATTACAGTAATAGCCACATCCCAATCTAAACTTTTTAATACTTCTTCGTCAACCTTTAATATTTCTGCAATTTGCCGGAGTAGTTCGTCGTCCTCAATATTCTCCTTATTCTCTAAATCCGAAATGAATTGCTGGCTAACAGGTCTATGTAATACGACCTCCATATCAGCAGCTACGTCACCCTGAGTCATACCCCATAATTACGAGTCCTCTGATCGGTTCATTTATTTTGTACTCTTATTATAAACTTTTATATTATGCGGTCTGTATTATAGCGATGGTCCAAATTGCTGATAATAGCAGTGCCACAGAAGAAGAAGTTCTTTGTCGATAGTAGTTGTATATTGTAATCTACGTCTGTTTGGCGGTAGGTTACGGCTTAAAGGTGTTTACTTTGTAGTGAACCGAAATTAACGTTATATGAAAGAAGAAAGAGAACAACCCGATCATTTAGCAACCTCGGCTAGTTCATGATATAATAGCAGATCGTTATCAGATCATAGCCGAATTTTTCAGCGTATCGTCATTAGTTTCCAACCTTGCATTCTCTAATACGGGATGCTTCTCTTCACATAATTACGAGTCCTCTGACTGGTTTATTTATTTTGTATTTTTATTTAACCTTTATCTGAATGTTATGATGAGGAATATTTGGGCGTTCCCCTTCGGGTAGGGCTTTTCGCAGTAGCAAGGTACTTTGCAGCAATCCCTAACGCGGAAAATAAAGTGCGCCTATTGGTATCCGCTCCAGCGGATGCTTTTTTGTTGGCGCGACTTTATTTGTGGCTTAAACAAGTTTAAGCTGGGTATTGATTTTATTCTTATTTTAGTTCTAACTGTATGGAAAACAGAGAAATATAGCCTAAGTATTACTATTATGACAAAAATTAGACATCGGTTCTTAAATCATACTATTAACCCAAAGACAGAAACTTTGGTTATTGGGACATTTAATCCAGACACAGAAGAAAACAAGGCAGACTTCTTTTATGGCAGACAGAGAAATTTTCTTTGGACACTTATTCCCACTGCATTTAATGAAAGTTCTCTTAAAACCAAACCGAAAGACGAAAAACTGAAATTCATTGAAAAATATAGGATTGATTTTATAGACCTAATTTCAGAAGTTGAAGTTGACGAAGTCGCTAATTATGATGACGGTTATCTTGACAATAAAGTAACTGAATGGATAAATGTCATCTCCAAAATCAACAAACTTCCCAATTTAAAACGAGTTTGCCTAACAAGAAAATCGTTTGGCGATATTCCAAATATGAAATCGAGAATTGATGAAATCAAAAACTATTGTAACGAAAGAAAAATTTCTTTTCAATTTTTAACAACGCCAGCAAGGTTTTACGGACAAGCAAAACAAACAGAATGGACAAATTTTTTCCGAAATGATAACTGATTGCCAAACGAATTTTCTATACTTAGCGGATACGTTACCTCAAAAATACCCAGACTTTTACAAACGGTTTGAAATTGTATTAGCTGAATATAATGTTGAATTTGCCTTACTTCCCAACACCAAAGACGTTTGGGCAGTTGACTATATGCCAATACAAACTGAACTCGATAAATTTGTTCAGTTTGTTTATAACCCTTCATACTTGCAGGCAAAGAAATATTCAAAAACTATTTCGGACGTTGATGCAATTTGCCGCAATATCGGAATTGACACAATTAAAACAGATATTATTCTTGACGGAGGGAACGTAACAAGAACAACCAACAAGGTTATTATGACCGACCGTGTTTTTATTGACAATCCGAACTACGAACGCAAACAATTAATTAAGCAGCTTTACGAGCTTTTACAGGTTAATGAAATTTATTTCGTTCCCGAACAGCCAGGCGACTTTACAGGCCATGCAGATGGAATGGTTCGGTTTATAGGCGAGAATACAGTTGTTATTAACGACTACCACCAAGAGAAAGAATGGTTTTGCCGGGCTTTTGAAATTGCCATTCACAATACAGGACTTGATTATATCAAAATTCCTTACCACGTATATGACAACAAGAGTAACGACCAAGCAAATGGAGATTATATCAATTATTTGCAAATGGAAAATTCTGTAATCGTCCCGACTTTTGGTGTCAAGGAAGATGAAATAGTGGTAAAGCAATTTGAATCAATATTTGCAGGACAGACCATCGTTACTATTAACAGTAACGAAATTGCCAATGACGGAGGAATACTGAACTGCATAACATGGAACATAAGACAGACAAATAAAAAATGTTAATGAGCCGTACTAAAATTGAGATGGCTTTTATATGATATTAAACTGGCGAAAATTTAAAAAATGAAATTAAAAAAAGCAACTGTTAGTCTGGTAGACTTATTGTTAGACCCCAACAATCCACGATTTGCAGATATATCAGATGAAAGTCTAAATATACCTAATTCTCGATTCACAGAAGATGAGGTACAGAAACATGCTTATGAAAAAATGATGAACTCTAAATTCGACGTTTTATCCTTAGCAAACTCAATTGAAACTGTAGGGTTTCTTCCTGTGGATAATATAGTAGCTAAAGAGCTTGATAATAGTAAGTATGTTGTAATTGAAGGAAACAGAAGAACTACAGCTCTGAAGTATATTGTTAAGCAATTTGCCTTAGGCCAAAATTTACTAGAACAAGCTCAAATAGATGCAATTTCTGTTATAGATATTTTGATAGTTGATAATGTAGAGGATGATCAAGAAAGTATAGGTAAAATTATTCAAGGAATAAGGAATGTAGCCGGAATTAAAGAATGGGACGCCTACCAGAAAGCACAATTCATTAGCGAAATGATAGATAAGGGGAAAGATCCAGGCACAATATCAAAAATGATTGGAATGTCTGTGAGAGATATTAACCGATATTACAAAACCTATAGTGCAATGGCTCAATTTAGAGCTGATGAAGAATATGGCTCAAAATGGAAACATTCTTATTTCAGTCATTTTGATGAAGTATTGAGGCGCCCGGTGCTAAGAGAATATTTTGGTTGGGATGATGAACACTATAGGTTTAACAACATGGCTGAATATAGAAGATTTTATGATTGGATAATTCCAGATGAAAGTGGTGCATCCGCAATTACAGATGTTCACCAGATAAGAACTTTGGTAAATTTTATTGATGAGCCCAAAGCACTGAATTATCTGGATGATAAAAACTTCCAAAAGGCCATTAATTTTTTTGAACAAAAGAATCTTAATGCACAAAAAACAACACTACCCGAATGTATGAGTCGTATTTTATCTGCAATAGATGCCTTTAAAAATATAATTGGAGAAGGACTTGAAAATGAAATGACAAAGGAAGATGTTGAAGAAGTTGAAAATAATATTGATGAGATGAAAAAGCAGATTAAAAGAATAAAAAAATTAAAAGAAGGTGATGCATGAAATTATTGAGGAGATAATCTTCATAACACCTAAGTCTCGTTATGAGACAATGGCCTTATTGGTTCAATATTACACAAAACAAGGTCATAATATTATGCAGGCATCTGCGAAGGCAGAATCTAATCTCCGCTTCTTTTGTGAAGACGTTCAGAATTTGATAAATTATTCTACAAAAGAAAACGTCGCATGCTTGTATAATTCAATAAGCAATTCTGTTGCTAACATTAACCTTAATTACTTCATAGTTAAGGAAATTCATTCAGAATTAAAAAAATTATCATGGCAAGTTTTTGAAGACTTTTGTGCTGCACTCATGAAAAAGTGCTTCGGGGCTTCTTCTGTTGATATAACCCAAAGAACAGCCGACATGGGTTTAGATTTTAAAGGGTTTATCCCCTTTAAAGGCCGCCTTTCAACTTCTCCTTTTACGTATATAGAGTTATATGGACAGGCAAAAAAATATCTGGGAAATGTAGGAAGGGGGGATGTGGATGCTTTTACAGCATTTGCTAATAGACAAAAAAGGGATAACACATATCCAGCACAGCTATTTGTCTTTTGTACGACTTCTGATTTCATTCCTTCTGCGAAGGCTGAAATTATTAAGAATCATTTTGTCTCAATCAATGGATTTCAGATTGCGACATTAGTATTTCAAGAAACAGGGAAAGCAGGCATTGAGGCAATAAGAGAATTTCTTTAAACCGAAAAAGGTATTAAACTACCGATTGTCTTCGTTCGATAGTTTTAATAAACTCATATTATGTTCGACGAACTTAAAAAATATAAGAACACCGGAGCATTCAATTTCAAAACTTCAGAATCATTGAAAGAAAAATGTAATGCACCGATTGATAAAGGTGGCGTTTATTTAATTTATAAAATAGTAGGGGATAAAGAGGTACTGATTTACATAGGTTCAAGTGGCCAAAGAAATAAAGATGGAACCCTTAAAATTAGGAAAGGCGGAATGAAAGATCGTTTAGTCAATGGTTATCACCCTCATAGGTTTGGAGAAATCAAAAGAATAAAAAGACATGAAGCATTTCCCCAACAAATGCAAGCTGCAAACATTACAGAACTTAAATTTTATTGGTGGGTGACATACGACGATATTAATTCGGATTTTCCCACGGATGTCGAAGCAAAATTGAGCAAGAAATATTTCGAAAAGTTCCAGAAGCACCCTGAGTGGCATAAGTTTTAAATGGTTGCAATATTTTAAACCCTTAAATTTTGAAAAGTGGATCTTATACTTGACACTAATATTTACAGGAACTTAGTCAGAAACCTTACCGATAACCAAGTGTTTGACATTTCTAACAAGATAAAACAAAAATGTAGACAAGATAATATTACGTTGTTATTTCCGATTAATTCAGCAATGGAGTTAATTAGTCATTTCAATGACGAATCAGAAATAGAAAAACTAGAATGTAGAAGAGCCTTAAAACTACTTGTTGATTTATCAACAAAGCATTCGTCAGCACATATTCATGTGGATTTTATACCGCCTCTTAACGCTATTTTGGAGCGACATTTCTTCGGAACCGAGGATAAACATGCAAAAATATATGCCAAAGTAATAACATTAGCTCAAATGCTAGTTGGTAATATTGAAGCTGAAGAACAAGCTGACATGGATAAATATATCCAGACCGTCAGAGGTCAGATTGAATTTGAAAAAAGAGAAATCAGGGATAACTATGAAGATTATTTAAAGTCAATGAATAATGGGGAAGCGGATTGGGAATATTTTAAAAACAAAAAACAGCTTCGTAGGGACTATTTTCATAAACTAAAGATTGGTAGGCTTTCTTTTTTAGTAGCGCAAAGCTTCGTTGATAGAGCACATAATATAATTGGACATCCAATTGTAAAAGACCAGGAGTACTATGACAAAGTAATAAAATTCATGCAAGACTTTTGCCCTGCATTAGTTATGAATGAACTCTTACTCGAAAATGTCGGACACGGAGTTGAGGCAATCAAAGATGTTGCAGATGGACGATGGAATACAATTATAGATATATCATTAATATTCGGAGCGTTATATAATCCTAAAAATGTAGATAGACGATTAGTAACAGAGGAGAATAATATTCATTCATCCTTTGACAGCTGCGGTTTTCAAAATAAGATATTAAGCCTTGACCAATTTAGAGCATTGATGGGCATTTAGTCATAGTAGGTATTCATTTCCCTGGCTTTACCGTTGGAGGTATTCGCAAATTCATTTCCCGACTATCTTCCTGTAATATCTCACCATGCAGAAAACTAACCATCCTTCCGTTGTCGCGTCTTCTGACGGACAACCTACTTCTACTCCACATCAAAGATGTTGCGGATAAAAGATCACCGACGACCCTAACAATCTTGCCAGGTTGTTTTTAGCCCATAATTAAATTAGGCAATCACGCGATAATAAAACAATAAACCATTAAATAAAATATTAGAAATTTGTAACTATAGTTAATATTTCTAATTATTTATATCATTTTCTCTAGATTTACTACTGTAAGGATTGTTGTCTTTGGATTACTAACCTATAAATATCTTTATTTTTATGAAAAAAAACAGATTCCTGAAAACAGCGATTGCTTTTACTGCGGCCGTTTTATTTGGCATAACTAAAAAAACAGATGCTTGTACCAGAGTAGTTTATAAAGGGCCAAACAACACAATCATTACTGCCAGGAGCATGGACTTCTCCATCCCTATCCCCTCAAACTTATGGCTATTCCCCAGAGGAATGGAACGTGATGGAAGCACTGGGCAAAATACTGTAAAATGGACTTCTAAATATGGTAGTATGACTACTAGTTCATGGGACATTGCGATCTCGGACGGTATGAACGAAAAAGGACTTGTTGCCAATATGCTTTGGTTGGTAAGTTCAAAGTATCCAGAATTTTCGAAAGAAGGAAAGGGTAAAAAGGGCTTAGCAGTTTCTCTGTGGGCGCAATATGCATTGGATAACTTTGCTACAGTAGCCGAAGCTGTGGAGGAGTTTAAGAAAGAAGAATTTGTTGTCGTTACAGATTTTATTCCAGGAACAGATAAATTTACGACAGTACATCTTTCTATGTCAGATGCCACCGGCGACAATGCTATCCTTGAATACATTAATGGAAAGTTAGTTATCCATCATAACCCTTCCTATACTGTAATGACGAATGACCCGATATTTGAAGAACAATTAGCGATAAACGAATATTGGAAAGGTATTCCGGGTAATATATTTCTTCCTGGTACCAACAGGGCAGCAGATAGATATGTTCGGGCTTCCTACTATATTAAAGCCATTCCGCAAACAGACAATACCAGAATTGCGGTAGCCGGTGCATTCAGTGTTATCAGGCAGTGTTCGGTTCCATATGGGATCTCTACGGAAGGCTTTCCTAATCTATCCACTACAAGATGGAGAACTGTTTCGGACCAAAAAAATCTGGTGTATTATTTTGAGGATGCCCTAAGCCCCAATGCAATCTGGGTTGATTTAAAAAAATTGGACTTTAGTAAAGATGGAAAAGTGAAAAAACTTGCATTAGATAAAAACCAGATTTACGCAGGGGAAACTTCAAAGCAATTTGTAGAAACAAAACCATTTATATTTCAGGGTATCTAAGTAATAAAAAGTCAAAACAATTAAAAATGTTATTAATAAAAGCCGGCTCTTAAGAGCTGGTTTTTATTAATAACAAGAATAACAAGTAGCCAGATATGCGAGGTACATTCCATCTAATGATGTGTTTAACTACATGTCTTTGCTTCCACGCTGTATACGGTCAGGATAGTACTGACTCCGTTGAAATATTGATTAGACCGTATGCAGGTCTTCGAGGACATACAGCTGTTTTTGATAACCAAATGGAACTTCAGGAAAATGCATCCAGAATTGGGGCAGAACTAGGTATTAAAAAAGGGAAAACGGGATTTATTGCAGGAGTAGAAATACAGGTGAACATGTTTAGAGGAAGTTCCTCCTTTAATGCTGATGGTAATTTGTCTGGTGGATTTCTGAACATTCAAGCCGAGCAGACCCAACAGGTTTTTGGAAACCGTTTAGGGTATTTGGGAATATCTTTGGACAAATATGGTACCCTTACCATTGGAAAGCAATGGAGCGTTTATCGTGATATCACGTCTTATACAGATAGGTTTAATGTTTTTGGAGCAAGAGCGTCCGCAACTTTCGTTGGCGGGACAGATGGTGGTGAAAATGGGACCGGACGAGCAGATCAATCCATAATTTATCGAAATCAAATAGGCCCTTTTCGTTTTGGCGCGCAGGTCCAGGCAAGAGGAGGAAACAACAGCCAATTTATAGATGGATTTGGTTTATCCACTCAGTTGGAAATTATGCAGGATTTTTTCATTGGAATGGCGTTCAACAGAGCTTTTCTTAGTGAAAATATTATAGGCAGCGGGAAAATATTAGGGCTTTCGGGTCACCCAACTTATGTCTCTTTGGGTACTAAGTATACGGGTAAAAGATTGGATTTAAGCATAACGTGTGTATTACAGAAAAACGGAGATTTCACACAAGGCTTTTATATAGACCCTCAAACTGGAGCACAGAGGCCTACTGTTGTTTTTGACGCAAAGGGAATTGAAATCTTCGGAAGATATAAGTTCAATAAACTGTCTATCCTTACCGGATATAATCTCTATGCTCCTGCCATAGGGCACATTTCATCAATTTTCGGGCAGTCTCCGGTCCACAGCGGATTCAGAAGAGACGATTTTATTGTTGGCATTTCATACCAGCCTCTTAAGTTCGTTCAGATATATAGTGAACAACGATTATCAGCTGGAAAAACCGCTATTGGGGCAAAAGAAAAAAGTGTCTTTACATTAGGAATGAAAATTGATGTTTCGAAAAGGTTTAACAAGATGTTTCTTTTGTAAATATTTCCCTCGATGACTAACACATTTATCGCACGATGAGACTGGAAACTATTATCTATTGCAATACTTACATTATTAGAGCTCCAAACAGACCGTTTTACTGTAAAAACCATTCGATGTATTGGTTGGAACTCCCCGAATATTAGTTTTTATTAAGATATAGATTCTGCTGTTAATTTTCAGTAGATAGTAGTCTTAAAGACGCATTTCCAAACCTCCTTTTCTTTAATAATCCTTTGGTGTTTGCCATTTCCCCATGTCCCAAAGTTATACAAAATGGGCGGGGTATTATCTCTAATTTCCACCGCAACCTCATCAAAACTATTGTACCGTTTTATCATAACATCTAGTTTTTAAAGACTTGCAAATATGCCTTAGTCATTCAGTTTAAATATCAGATGTGAACAGCAGTTATACTCTATCTATATAGTATATTTGGCAAAGGTGATTAACCTGTACAAAGTACGGGAAAGAAATCAGGAATATTAAGCAAACAATATACAGCCAGTTAGAAGGATATTATAGTGACTCACTGATTATCTGATCCTTAGATCATCAAACCAAACTCCTCAGCTATGTCCGCTGTCATTTTTGATAAAATGCGTTTATGGAAATGGTCTGCATGTAAATAATTACCCATAACTAGTTCTTTGATCTCACTCGTAGATGTAAAAATAGAATGGCCACCAAAATTAAAGGCTTTAAAAATATTCTCAATCGCCGTTTTATTATAGACGTATGCCTTCTTGATCACGTCGCCGGCGATGTCTTTATGAAATTTATAGCGGTCGTCAATGCAAAAAAGGTCGATGCTTTCTGAGGCACGTTTTCGCTGGTCGTTCGTCGTTCCTCTACAAGGACGACACTTCAATTCAAAGTCCTCACTATTCACTAGAAAATCGACTGCATCTACTTTCGTACGAAATTGAAACAGACCCTCGATATCATCGACAAACGGATGCAGATATTTGGCCCGCGAGAATGTTTTTTGTCCCTTTAACGCGCCCGAGTTGCAGAGTGAACAAGAAGGTACTAGATTATAAAATGACAGTGCGAAGTAAGGATAGCTGCTTTTTTTGAGAAAGTGATCAAACTGCGGTCGGCTGCTCATTCTTTTGGTCCGGATAGTGTAAGTAAAGTTCGCATTGCAATATGGACAGGTATTAATCTGCAATCGCGTTGCATGCCGATAAGCCAATTTACCATTACTGATTTTAACGAAGCTGTTATCCGTTGTGTCATAGTCGAATATCCGATTGATCTCCAACTTCCAAATTTTTCGCAAATAATTGATCTTTTGTTGCCTATGCCTAATCACATTACCGTTGCTATTCCTTAAAATAGGATTCGTGGCCAAATGATTGGTTATTGCTTGCTGAAAGATAGCATCAATAGTCAAATGTTCCCTTTCTAGCTCGTCAGGTTGAGCTGTAATTATTCGCTGAATGTTTCCTGCAAAATGAATCATTAAGGGCGTCAATTGAGGCACGGTATTGGCCGCAATCCTGGCATTCAACTGCAAATCTTGTTCAATTTCCCTGTAAAAGATGAGAGCCATCGCGTCGAGATCCGCGATGCTATGAGGGTTTCTGATCATCTGAATTAATATTTGTTTGACGGTCTATCTCTTCCAATCGTTTCAATAACTGCTCGCGTTCTTCAGCCAGCCCAAACTTTTCAGACCACATGTCTTGTAGCTTTATACGTAATGCAGGCTCACCAATCATGTCTATCGTCTTTTTATATCCTGAGTTGGGCTTTTTTTTACGCTTGTCGTTGATGAATTTTATAATGTCGTTTATGCGCTCTTTCGCAAAATCGTCCATTAGTACACCATTCAGATAAAACGAATCGGCAAAAAGTGTGTGTACATTCGCTGCGAATGTACTTTGACGATTATTATCCTTTCCATGAAAGATCGAAAGTTCCTTATTGACCTTCTCAATGAATATCACGTTAGATTTAGGCAAATCAGAGGAAATGAACGGCGAGTTGGCGGTGAAGATAACTTGAACCGTATGTCCAACGAAAAGCCTTTTTAAAAAACCAATCGTGGTATTTAAAAATCGTCTTTGCCATTCCGGATGATAGCCAATATCACCTTCATCGATCATAATGATCAGGTTATTGGGCAAATCACCATGACGATGATGCTTCACGTGATAAAATCGGGACATTAACGAAAGATAAGATTGCTCACCACCACTCAGCGAACGCCACTTGAATTTCAAAAACGCGCTGATACCTTTGATCTGAAGATAATATCGGCTGAATTGCTTAAAAACACTCTCGGTCTCATCATTAACTACCAGGTTCATGGTAGTTGCACTAACCGGAACGAATATCTTATCCTGAAAAAGCTTTTCAACGAATTGAAATAGCTGCGGAACCAAATTGGCCAATTGTTCTTGTCTGGGTAATTCAACCGAATGGCCCTCATACTCAAATTGAATATTCTTCATGCTTGAAAAGAAATCCAGAATATAGTGGCGGGCGGATTGGCCTTCCGTCAAGGGGCGATCATGAATATATTGGCTGCCAAAAGTATACTTGTACACCTGAATTTGGTAATTTACAAATATCCCCAATAGCAGATTATCCAATAAAATATCGATACTCGACCTATTCTTTTTGTTTGACACATCAGTGTATAAAGCCTTAATTAGGGGGGCGATATCAATGTTTTTTTCTATTGAATTGTCCTCAAAATAGATCTGGTCGCTATGATCTATTTCAATGGTCAAGAATTCAGGTTTAGAAAATGGAAGGTCTGCAAAGTCGAAATCAGAGGTAGTCAATTCTATAGCCCGTGCCACCTCGGAAATATAGAAGCTATCCAGATCATTGCATTGTGCTAAAAGACTTTCTTGTCTTTTGGGGTCTCAATATTCTTCGGTGATCCGTCTTCTTTCCTCCATCATTAAACAAGCACTGGAAATATTTGTCAGGCCTTTCCATGGTTCCAGATCTTCATTAAAGTCCAGCAAATAGGAATAGTAGATATACTCAGCGCCTCCAAGATGTTTTGTAAGCCTCATCGTATTTCCAACATCATTACCGTATGTTACACGATTAAATTGCAATGAAGTTTGAATGTCGAAATCAATTTCTAAATGCTCTGGTCGTACGATATAGTATTGTTCGATCCCAGACTCAACACGGGAATAGATAAACAAATCAAATTGGACCCGCGCCTCCAAACCTTGTGGAAGCGATTTTTTCATATACTTTAATATACTCGTTTTTCCTGCACCGTTCTTACCTATAATAGTCGTTACATTGGTGATTTTCCCGTACTGAATATCTTCTTCGTTTTTCTCGTTTAATCCCTTATCGTTAAAAAAATTTTCAATAAAATCTGGGTTATCTTTTATTGTTAACTGATAACGGATTGTGGACTGATCTTCTAAAGCTTTCAAATCAACGATAAGACGGGAAGAAAATGTGATGCCGGTTTTTGTGAGTGGCGGAAAATTATTAATCCACATGTAGTGAATTTGCATAGTGGGATAAGATTTAGTAGTCCGATAATTCCTGGGTAACAAGTTTACGGAATGTAAAAAAACAGTCTTACTATAAACTAGCGCTGATTTCCTTCGCGAAATAGCTCATTGTTACCATGTATGTCCGAAATAGTAAAGTCCTCACATAATCGAGAGGATAGCAAATTAACAAAATAAAATTGTATATTTTGTACCTTTAGTAAAAGCTGATTAACCTGTATAAATTATAGGAAAGAAATCGGGACTATACAAAGGACCTCGACTAAATGCTCAACTAAAAAATAAAATCCCGTGACTAGCGCGAGATTTGTAAGTTGTCTGTGATCCCGGTGGGGATACATTTATCTTAGCAACGCCTTGTAAAATCTGAATTTGGCAGTGGTAAGCGTTCATTGTTAACGGTGGTGCTGACCTAATTGCTTAATGTAAATAATAATAAATCAGAATCAACAAAGTTAAATATTGGATCTTTTACTTCATTTAATATACCTAGCAAATTCTGAAAATTTTGATTTATCAACCAATAAATTCAAAAAATCCTCTTGATCTT
Organism: Chitinophaga sp. H8; assembly: GCF_040567655.1. NCBI lineage: Bacteria > Pseudomonadati > Bacteroidota > Chitinophagia > Chitinophagales > Chitinophagaceae > Chitinophaga > Chitinophaga defluvii. The sequence continues at coordinate 1,214,331 of NZ_JBEXAC010000002.1, forward strand.
CTGATAATGCCACATTCTCTAGCAAAACGTTTCCCAAATCCCTTAGCCTGGTAAGTTTTTCCGGATATTTAATTCTGTCCTTTAGCTTTTGATTTTTCTTTATGAACTTTATGAATTCTTCAGCGGCTGTTACATCAAATTTTTCAAACATTTCTTTTACAATAACTACAGCCGTATCTGAATAAAAGTCAGTCCTATTAAATCTCATGCTATACCCTCTTGTTCCGACATATATAAGAGTTAAACCAGCAACATATCTTCCTATAAGATCAGCAGGTATAGTTGTTCCTAATCGTCTTAAATAACGAACTGCGTTTGTTTCGGCAGCCCAATTTTCAATAGCACCTTCAAGATTGTCTATAGCAGGAGTATAAATTGATTTTCTTGTCGCTGTTGAAACATATCTCAATCCCCTTACGAGAATTAGAAATTCGGTTCCTTTATCAATTTTAATTTTATCACCAGAAATAATCTCTTTATCCAATCTCTTACCTAATTGGCTCTTTTGCTCCTTAGAAAGATATGACCATAATATTGGAGCGCAAAACTCAACATTAGATCGTAACTCTAGCGATGTACTGTCATGAATATAGGTACTATAAAATTTATTAATCAACTCTGTCTTGTAAACGTCCGGCAAGTCGCTAAATGCTTGTTCAATAGCTGCTTCATTCTTCGAAAAAGAAGAGGTATCCATTGTCAGCATATATGTATTAATATCAATAATTTCTGGCATATACTCTTCCGAAAGAACATATTTATTACAATCAGAAATCATATTCAGTACTTTAAATATATTCGGCTTTGAGCTCTTAGGGTGGCCATCAAATATATTTCTGGTTTCTCTTGCTTGGTGTAAGAGCTTTTTTGCCTCCCAACCGATAACTCCTATTTTATAAGCACCTTCAATGAGATCATGATCAGTAACATGATCCTGAAAATCTTCATACGTCTTTATTGTCTTCTTGAAACTCATCTCTTTATTAAACAAATCCAGACTGCGATGTTCGATTTTCTTCCTTAGGTCGTCAACAACTGCATTCCAATATGAACCAATCGCTCCTCTGAAAGCACCAGCAGATAGCGATCTTAATGTTTCTTCTATATAAGGACTATCAAGAGCCTCTTCTCTAATTTTATTGAGTTCTTTGCTCAAAAAATCTTTTTCTTCTTCTGAAAGCTTGTACTCTTCTTTGGAGATTGTTACAGTCGCTTTGGTTAAAACTGACTTAGATGGAGGCTTTCTTGAGGACATTTTAAATTAGATTATTAGGATATCAAATAATTTATAAAAACATTTTTAATAGAAAGCAATATAATAAAAAGCTTATTTGAAGCTTACTTAGCATTCACAACCATAATAAATATATTTATTTTTTGTCAATATAACAGTATTCGTAATATGAATTTGGAGGAAGTAGTCTCCATTGTCACTGTTCGAGAATTAAAACGCATCCCAAAGAGATATAAACATCCCATACTGATTAGTCCACGAGTAGATCTATTGAAGTTTTGACAAATAGTTTTCCAGTACCGCAAAGTCAACTATTTTATACTCTTGATCCGTAAACAAATCAATATCAATAGACATTCGGTGACCTAGATGCAGGCTGAGTGCTGTGCCGCCTACTAGCCGAAAGTTTTTAAACTCCTCGTGTTGCATCAAATCCTTGAGCACATCTTCCAGCAACAGTATTCCAATAGAGCATGATTAATTAATTGACGAATCCGCTAATACCTGGTCAACGACTTGCTTGCCATAAAATCGAATGATTTCTTTTTTTTCCAGCTCATTACCCCGTTCGAAAACCCTCTTAATGATGGTCTTTTCTTGCTTTATCCAGTCAATACTTTCAAACCGGGTGTCCAAAAAAAATTGCTTTCCGGAATTTCTTTAAACCGGGATGGAGCTTAAGGGATTCTTTTCGCTTTATTTCCTTTATATCAAAATAAGTCTGGAGAATCATAAAAAAACCTTCTTCCATACCCAGTTCATGCTCGATCTTTAAGGCAAGTGGAGTGTTCATATCCCGTTTCCCTTTAGTAATAGCACCAAGGGTTTGAGGATATTCTCCAATTGAAATCGCAAAAGGTCCCTTAGCGAGCTTTCTCTTTTGAAGCTCCCTTTCCAGAAAGATGCCTGGATGGATCCCTTTTAAAGCTTGGATTTCTTGAATGTTCATATAGTAAAGGTAAGAAAATTCATTTAAACAAAAATTAATAAACAAAAATGTTTATTATAATAGATAATCTCTCTAATTATTGAAAACGATGCTTTAAAGTAACAACCTGGGGAGTGTTTGGACTTGAACCTAGGAAAATGAACTAATCCCTGATCGACAATCATGATATTACGGACACAGTGCATTTTCCTAATTGCGTGCTAGAAGATGTAATGAAATTTTGGACATTCGACGAAAAGTTGGATATTTGGTTCGTTAATGCACGTTACTAATTCATTTAGTATCAACGCGTTAAAGTTTTCGGATAATTTACGAATCAAACATAAGTATTTGATAATCAACAATATTTAACTCCCCAGCAGGGGGAGCAAGATAGTAAAGGGTTTCAGCGGATTAGCACTGAAACCCTTTTTTTATTTGCATACAATTTGCATACAAATAAACTCAAAAGGTTAGGCTATTCTTTTTTAGTATCAATTCCTTTATTATCCCCACCTTTTCTATAACGGCCAAAATAGTTCCAAAGTTCTTTTAGCAGTTTGTCGTTTAATTGTGAGATTTTTTCTTTGTCTGCATTACTGATGGCACTGATAACCTTGTTTTTCCTGGTAACGCTTGGCTTATCAACAGCCCGCATCTTTCTATAAAATGTTGGAATACTCCAATTACATTCTTCACAAACGGCATCGCGAAATAAAATTGGTAGTTCGGCAAACTGTTCGTGAGAATCTTTGAGGATGTTTGCTTCAGTAAGGGGATTAGTACTCATGCAGTAAAGGATTTAAGAGATTTAAGTCTTTTACAAAAGCCGAGTACCTGACTTTAAAGTAAAAAAAGGCGCGGTACTCATCGTTGCCGCCGTTCGGGAACCGCAAAGAACCCTTAGACCAAACAACGCGAGCCCATACGCCATAACGTTGAGCTTCGCAGTTGCCCTGTGGTCTTGAATATTTGCGGTATTTGAACGGACCAAGGCTTTTGCGTATTTGCGACTATTCTATTTAAGAAGCACGCAAACTACAATATTTGAATCAATCGAGCTTTATGATTTTTTAGTAATTCATGATGTAAATATAAGCAATTATTAATTAAAATACACTATAGTGTATGTGTTATAGTAGATGTTCTATCGTGACTATGCTATTGTGTATATTATTTATACGTTTGTTCTTAATAATGAAATCTAAAGAACAAATATTATCCGATTTTGGCAAAAGGTTGTTAAAGCTACGGGAAGCTAAAAAAATCACGCAGATGGATTTAGCTGTGAAAGTAGACAGTTACCCTAATTATATTTCAAAATTGGAAAATGGAAAATCAGAACCTGGGTTGGTTATATTGAAATCTTTAGCGGCAGCACTTGGGGTAACAGTTTCCGATTTAACTGGTTAATACTCATGTTGTGATAGATTTAGTTCCCATTGGGTGCAATTAAAGCCTGTAATTCAGTACATTAATCTCCTCACCGGATAACTTTCTATTCCCTAGGGTACAATTAAAACTCGGAAATGGTCTGATTTCTACCCGTAATAAATGTATTTCTATTCCTTCAGGGCTTAATTAAAGTAAGTAAAAGTACTATTCTATTTCCTTTTGCACATTGCATTAATGAAATCCTTTTCGCTCACCCCTTCCGCTGCTTTTAACTGTACCATAATCTTTAGATACCGCTTTGTTGGTTTACCCTTATAAAACATTCTAAAGTGCCTGCTGTACAATTCCTCATATAATTTATCAACGCGGAAAGCTGGGCCATATACCTTTTCTAAATCCCGGTACTTTTTAGACTGTATTTGTTTTTCGTAGTAACCATTTATCGCTGATCTGTGGAGAAAGTAATCATTATATTGGTACAGCTTACGGCAAAGTTTATTTGTAAATGGACAATGGAAATACCATACATAGCCCTTACCTAGATTGCTGGCTGCCTTTATAAGAGGAACCTGGTAATTAATAGCTTTCTCTTTGTTAACCGTGTATGATAGAGTCAAATACGCTTCCTTATCATTAATCACGACTATTATACCTATACAACCATTGGGGTTACCATTACGGCTCCAGGTTAAAGTACCAGTTTTCCAAGTGTTAGGCTCCAGGTACTTCCATTTACGAAGATCAGTAATAGAAATATTCTTTCTTTCTTCAAATGTCGTTGGGTAATTACCTATTCGTGCCATGTTATTATTTTCAAACCGAAATTATTAGGGAATGTGCTATTTATCTTCATCATACGAACGTTAGATGTTAGCATTTGTTAGCACCTGGTACAAGATATCCCCCTATTTAGTGTCATATTATGTCATATAAAAAGTGGGAAAAGCCTGTATTACTTAACTTGCCTTATTGCACCCGGCATTTAACCTTAAATAACCGTTATTTAAGGCTCGGTTCCGCTTGGCGGATCAGCAATAACCCTTAAAAAGCCTTTATTTAAGGGTTATTTTAATGGATTATCCCAAAATGTGGGGTAACCTTCCACTGTTAAAGCTACTCCTGTACTATCCCGGTTTAATAACAGGTAATCTGCTAAATCCCATCCGTTAGTATGTTGTGCATCTGTTGCATTTTTTTCCAGCAGATCAGATACAACTACTTTACAACCCGTACTCTTCGCTACTTCCCTTGCCTTAAATTGCCATTTATCAAAACATCCCAGATCAGGGAATAATATCACAGTTCTACCTTTCAAAACCTTATATACATTTGGATCAGTCCATTTACAGCCATTTATACCACCGGTAGCTAACCAGGTAACCCCGGAGAAATATGCTTTAGCGATGATGGCGGTTTTTTCGCTCTCCACAATTGCCACAGGGTAATCATTGCCTGGTAAAAGATGCTCACCAAAAAAGCATTGCTGTAGGTTTGCATCATAATTGCTCAGTAGTTTTTTACCGGCAAAGAATGCTCCCTTTTCCTTGTTTCTCCTTCCTGTACCAGCATCATAACACATTACTTTAGCTTGCCTCAGTTTGCCTACAATGTCAATTTGCCAGAACACATTTGCACCGGGCCAATGTCGGGAGGTGCCTACCTTATAAAGTGCTACCAGTTTATTTGATAACTCATTACAAAACAGGCTACGTAAAAACAGCAGGAAGTTATTACTGTCATAAGCGGTTAACGTTTGGCTTAATAGCATATCAGGCAAATAGTCAATAGTCCTATGCTGTTTAACGGGTCGTACTTTAGATATCGGTTGCTGGAATTGCTGTAATACCTCTTTGTTATCATCAAAGTACTGTTTGGGGGTATAATGAAACCCGCAATTGCTTTCCCGGTTGCATCTCCCTACATATTCCGGTAATAGCTCCCCTGTTTCAGTATCAATGTAGCGGGTAAACTCTCTTTGTTTATTACAGGCCGGACATCGATAACGGGAAGCTGGGCCGGAGTATGATTGCAAAATGAATCTGTGATTATTCATATCAAAGTGGGTTAACTGGGTTAACCGGGTTACTGTAACCCAGTTTGTCCAGGTAAATTGTACTTACATTTAGATAGTCGGTTAAGTGGGTTAACCGGGTTATTTTAACTGGGTTAAGTGGGTTACGTGCCTATATATATAGGCACTAACCAACCCACTTTTTTAACCGACTTGGTTTAACCCACTTTAAGCAATAATTGGTACTTAGGGAAGCCGTTACCTTTTACTTTTTCAACCAGCTTTTTATTTTGATAATATTGTATAAACTCCTTTGCTTTAGTTTGCCCACACTTTACACCATACTTTTGAAAGTATATGATCAATTGCGTTTGTAACTCTCCATACTGGGGGGATGGATTAAATGCAAATATTTCCTTTAGCACCTTATTGTGTGTTTCCTCCGGTATGTCCAGGGGAATAATACCAGGCTTTCTGTTTGTAGATCCTGATACCTGCCAATCTTCCACCAGGTAGGGTAACCCGGTTTTGTCTATCCCGAAAGCAAAGGGTTTAAAACCCTTATCCCGGCAGTACTCTGCTTCAACTATTGAAATATCAGGGTTTGAAGTGTCTTTAGTGACAGATAAGACGCTTTCCGCCTTGTTTATTACCTCTGTGCCTAAATGCCCCCGAGCGTCTGTATTACCCTTGTTTTGATGAATAACGACAATGATATGGATGTTGAATTGTTCAGTCCATTTGAGCAGTAACGATGTTATGTTGGTTGCCTGTTCTTCATCATTAATAGAGGTTACCAGGTCACGTATTCCATCAATTACCACAAGGCCCACCCCTTCGGTATTGTAAATGGCGTATTCAATAAGTTGCAGGCGTTCAGCCGGTCGGTAGGGCCTTAATCCATAAGCATGAAAGTTTAAAGGCTCCTGAATGCCGGATAACTCGCAGACCCTTTTAACTACCTTTTGAACATGGTATTTACTTTGTTCCGTATCAAAATATAATACGGTTGTACCAGATTCCAGTTTGCTATTAATACAATCCAATACTAATGCGTTCTTTACTGCTGCTGCTAATGCAGTGGTAATTAAAAACGTTTTACGGCTTTTGGCCTTCCCAATCACAGCAGAGAAGTTACCTAACGTTCCCAGGGCTACCGGTTCTTCTTTATCCTGTATGATTTCCAGGCAAACCGGAGGAGGAGGAATATTGGTAGCAACATCAATTTTACATTGCTCCAGGATATGTATAAGATTGTCCGTATTAAAATCAATGGTAGGAGTGATTTTCTCTTTTATTCTATCACAAAGTGTTAGGATCTCATTGGCTATAGTATTATTGTTTATAGCGCTGGTGTATTCATGTTGCCTGCTATCTTTACACTGTTCATTCCTGTTTTGTTCCTGCATAGCTTGTGCTTTTTTAGGCATTAATTGCCCAATTATTGCCGAAAAAACAATAGATTTTGCGCAATGCCGCCTATATGACTAATGACATTGATTGCCGGGTTATTGCCGAGCTTTAACGCTTCTTTTTGCTGGTTAAGAAGTTATCCGCTTCTTCCTGCATTTCTGCAATAGTTTTCTTTTTACCCTGTTTTAACCAGTCTGTTAATTCCTGGCGGGAGAAATAAAGTTTTTTACCCTTTTTCATGCAGGGTATTTTTGATTGACACACCAGGTTATAAATGCTTGCTTTTGCAAGATTTAAGTAATTAGCAGCCTCACTAATGTTTAGCAGGTCCTTATTTTCTTTGCAGGTGCTATCAGACGGTTTTACTTGTTCTGTAATAACAGTACGGATAGCATTTTGCATAATTGCTTGTAGTTGTTCGCTGTCTAGTTGTAGAATAATCATCTTATAATCATTTTGTTATTGGCAAAATTGTAATGATTAATCCTGACTAGTTATATACCTGATATCAGGTTAATATTGGAATATGGATAAGCGTTTGTAAACCACCCATTATGAAAGTCTGAAAAATCATGTTGCCTTTCCTTTTATAATACGTCAATTAAGGGCAAAAATGCCTGTTTGGTGAGAAACTTTTTTAACAATTCAATTCCAGAAACAGGTAAGTAATTATATCACCAGTGTACTTAATTGGGATAATATTACGGCTATTAAGGGTGCGTACCAGAATGCGTACTTAAAAAATGGCTATGATTAGCCCCTTTTCACAGTTCCTGATAACCGCAAAGGGATTAGTAAAAGAAGGACCCAAGAAACTCTGGGTTATTTGCAGATTCGATTGGTTACCGCTTTGGTAGTTGTCTTGCTCATTGCTTCAAATATAGCTACATTACTTTCAGCGCTACCATTATTAAGGGCTTGGCTTAAATCCACATCATACTTAGCCAGGTTAACACCAAGTGTCCCTCCTATGGAGGTCATTACGGTTTCTTTACTTGGTATTTGTCCGTTGGTATCCTGGAAAAAGCGCATTTCATACATTGCATTGATGATCCGTATAAAATCAATCCGTACTCCTTTGGTAGATGATAATAATAAGTTACCACCATATGCATTTTGCATTTTCTTTAGTTCCTGTTGTTGCTTAATCCTTTCCATTTCTGATTTACACTTAATATCAAACCCGGATGATGGTAAATCATTCGCTATGACTTCCTGCTGATATAAGGCTATAATATCAATTAAGTGGGCAAGCCTTTCATGGTCATCAGAAAGAGAATTTAAATGTACTTTAGTTGCTCGCCAATCAAAAGCAGGGCCTTCTTCGGCTTCCTCTGTAGGGCAGGGGCAATAAACTTCAACCTCTTTATTAACTAGGCTTAAACACAGTTTAAGTTTATCATTGGCAAAAATGAAAATACCTTGTAAATCGCTATTGAGTTTTGCTGCCAATATGCGATAAATCAAAAAGCATTCATCCTCATCAAATTCAGTAAGTCGTACTTTTACTGCCTCTAAAGCAATTATTGGATTTTCTCTGTGAGAAAGTATAATAGTGTATAGCTCCTGGTATTTGAGGAAGATTTTCTCTACATCAAATAACCCTTTTAAATCGCCGGTGGTAAGTAGTTCGTAATATTCATATATCGCATCACAGGTAACAAACCGTTTATAATCTGTACTTAGCCCAATCTCCATTTTTTTTGGTTAATATCTAACAAACAATAAAAAATAATAAACATCACGAATGTATTAAGTTTTGCTTGTTCCGGTATGCAAAAAAAATTAGCATTTTACACATTATGTGAGTAAAAAAAATGCAGAGCATACGGTATTGATATAAGTAATTGATTTATTATTTAATATAAGTTATTTTTTATTATTATAAAATGCTAAATTATTTAGTTAAAAATATTGATGAAACATGTAATTGAAAAATTAGCGGTAGATAGTTGAGGTGGTATGTAAACTACTTTAGGTTAACTATTTTTAAACGCAGTTAAAACTTTAGCCATTTCTAATTTCTTTTCATCTTCAAAACTATCCAGGTAGTTTTTTGTCGTTTTAGCATCAGCATGGCCGAGTGTTTCAGATATAAATTCTGTACTAGCTCCCGATCGCTTTAAGACTGTAGCATAAGAATGCCTAGCTGTGTATGTAGTTACGTCTTTATTAAGTTTCAGGTTCTTAGCAATTCCCCTCATACCTTTGTTAGTAACCTTTACAAATTGGTGTATTAAGGCATGTTGCCGTTCGGGGGTAATTCCCCTTTCCAGTATAGGGAAAATGTAATTGTCCGGAAGGGTGTCTTTGTTTCCCCATCTTTCGATGATGCTTTTTATATCATCTGTAAACGGTATGGTAATAATTGTAGGGTTTCCTCGGCGGCTTCGTTTGGTTTTAGCCCGTTCATAAATAATGAAATCACCTTGAATGTCTTTAAACTTTAAAAGTGCTATATCTTTTGGATTAATACCATTACTCAAATAGGATAATAACCAAAACGCTTTTGATTGTTCCTCACCGGCAATGGCTGGATTAGGGTCATAATGATATATTTCTCCTACTTCTGACAGTTTAAGTGCTTTTTTAACATTTTTGCCAGTTGGGATTTCATATTTTCCTTTGCCAAAAGGATAAAAATCTCTGGAAATAATCTTATCACTTATGGCAATGTTAAATACTGTCCGTAATGCTCGTAAGTAAATACCTACAGTAGTAATTGATCGACCATTACCTAACATCCAGTTTTCATACTTATTAAGAAATTCAGGGGTTATGTCATCAAAACTCACTTTTCTCATGTTCTCTGTAAATTTCTTTACACTATTCATACTACATTCATAGCTAAGGGCTGTACCAATTCGTTCCTCTGCCCTCAATGCTTTGCTATAATCGGTATAGATAGAAAGTACACTATTCCAATCAGACTTCTTTTTTAAAAACTTGGCATCAAAACCTTTCCAGTTAAAGCCGCCTTTTAGGTCGTCTATGATTTCTTGGGCTTTAGTCTGTAGTCCGGTTAGTTCCAGGAGTATCTTTTTATATTCTTCCCGGGGCTTAGCTGTAAATAGTTTATTAAATTCTTCAATAGATAAATCAAACCTCGTCGGGTAGTATACCTGTTTGCGCTGATATGTAATACGGATTTTTACAGGGTATTTTAAATCCTTTTTTTCTCGACGGGTATCGTGGATTATTGCAGTTAATGCTTTCATGTTTTCGTCTTTGGGATTTGCATACAATTTGCATACAAATGTACTCAAAATCGTGATTGTAAATGTATGTAAGAGAATTTGTTTTTTCATGAAACCCTTTGCAGTAAAGAGTTCTGTTAGATATTGTTAAGTAAGGGTAAATATTAAGAAAGATGCAAAAAAAGACTGTTAATCAGAGGGTCGCTGGTTCAAGTCCAGCAGGGGGAGCTAAAGCGTTCTTAACGAACACTAACGAACTACAAAACCCGCGCTAGTCGCGGGTTTTGTCATTTTAGGCATTTTTGAAAATCCGTTAAAAACCGCTGATTTTCGCCATTTATTTTCGGAAAATTTTCGGATTGTTTACGGATTTTATGCCTGTTTTTGATCAATTCTTACCCTTTTGAAACTCAAGGATTATGGTATGCAGAAACTTTATGACCAGGAATTTCCACTAGTCTTTTGCCACGCTTTGAAAAGATGCATACAGCTTTCCGTCAGGCCTGGTTGGATAATTCAGGTGCGTATTTATCAATAAAGCTGTTTTCGGCTTTTCCTTACTGTTTCTACTAATAAAAAGCAGGCTTGTCCCCGTAAACACCCGGTTTGTTGACACCCACACTTGCTTTTACGTCTTTTTCAGGATGCAGAATAACATCGGCAATGTAGGCACCCACTGCTTTTCTGGCTACTTCCGTACCAATGAACGGTTCGCCTTTCTGTGTGGTCTCGTAGTCTGTTTCATCCTTGTCCGTTAACCACGATGGTCGTACCACCGTATAATCCAGACCTGATTTTTCTATGATGCGTGTCGCTTTGCCGTAACGTTCCAATTCAGAACCTATCATTCGGTTGTTCCATTCCCCGAATTTACCCGCAACCTCATCATACACCCCAAGACAGGTGACAAATAACAAACGTTTTACACCTTGCTGTGTCATTGTTTCCGAAATGACTTTCGCCATTTTATCTACATCTCCTGCAAGATTGGCGTACACAATGTCCTGGCCATTGATAGCATTGGTCAGTTCCTCACGGTTCAGTACATCACCGCTGATGATCTTAGACATAGAACCGAGAAATGCCAATTGCTGTGTATCTCTTGCAAACAGTGTTAAATCAATGTCTTTATTTTCCTGAAGGAAGCCTATCACGTGCTGTGCGATCGCACCACCAGCTCCCAGGACTAAAACTTTCGTGCTCATTTAGTATATTCTTTATTGATACAATATGGAAAGCCCAATAATCTTACTTTAGAGATAAGACCACAGGGCTTATCCTTAAACTTTACGCTTACAGGTTTTCCTGATAGAATGGGATTAATTTATCCAATGCTATTTTCACAGGTTCCGGTTTATCGTACAGGTCATAATGCGACCATCCATCTACCACTACCAGTTCTTTCTTTGTAGAAGCTGCACGGCGGATGATTTCGTAACCGTCTCTGTACGCTCCAAAGGCTCCCGGTTTCCTACCTACAATAACCAACAATGGCTGCGTTAATAATTTCTCTGCTAAGTTGTAAGCATCCCAAGTCATTGCTGCCGCATTGTGCGAGAACAAGGTTTTGTTTACACCATTGGGTTTTTCACCACGGGAAGTACGGTAATATTCTGTTGCTTCTAATAGGTCAATATCTGTATTGGCTTCTTTTGCCATTTCATAGGTTGGGTAAAGGCCCTGGTCAACTCTTAACGCTGCACCTCTTGCCTCGGCAGTTCTTTGTGCTGCGATAGCTTCAAGATTTGCAATCGGGTCGCCAAACTCACGCATTACACGGCCGTAGTTTGCACCGGTAAGTGTTGCAACGGCTTTGATACGGCGTTCTTTCATCGTTGCGTTGATAACATATCCACCTGCACCACACATCCCTAGTGCACCGATCCGGTTTTCGTCAACGAAAGGAAGTGTTACCAGGTAATCACAAGCATAGCTGTAATCTTCCACACGGAACGAAGGATCTTCCAAAAATCGTGGTTCACCGCCACTTTCGCCCTGGAAAGAAGCATCAGGAACCAATACCACAAATCCGGCATCGGCAAATGCTTGTCCGTAAACATTTCCAGAAGTCTGCTCTTTACAGCTCCCGATGGGGTGCGTACTGATGATAGCCGGATACTTTTTGTTTTCATCAAAATTTGGTGGGAAAAGCAAATCTGCTGCGATGTCCCAATAAAGCGCTTTGAATTTTACTGGCGTTTTCATTTTTCTAATTTTTTAAATTAATGTTTATCTACTTTTTTAAGATTGTCTCTGAAGAATTGGGTGATCTTGTCAATACTTTGATCTATATACAGTGGAATATAATAGAGGTCGAAGTGGTTGGCTCCCTCCACTTTAAATCGTCAGGAAAGAATAGATTCCAGCCATATCGATTGCTCCGTTCTTGAATATTACTGACTGTTGCTTGTTCTTCTCTTTTTAATTGCTGTTAAACATTCAATTATTTTGATAGAACAAAGGTAAACGGACCTTTAGATTGGGTTTGAAAACAAAACACTTTAAAAGCGAAACGTTTTACTGATTTCTGAAAACTTTGGGTGAAATACCTGTTTTCTGACGGAAGAAACGTGTAAAATAGGTAGGATATTCAAAGCCCAGGCTGTACGCAATCTCATTGACGGTAAGTTTGGTCTCACGCAGCTTTTTCTTGGCTATCTGTATGATGTACTGATGGATGTGCTCTATCGGCGATTGCCCTGTAAAGTGCTTGATGACATCCCCAAAATAATTTACGGAAAGGTTGGCTTTGGATGCAAAGTAATTGACCGTGGGAAATTCCTCTTTTCTTTCACTTTCAAAGTATTGGTCTAATTGCTTATAGAAATCAGCCACAGCCTTATTGTAGATTTTGCTTCGGGCTTCAAACTGACGTTCATAGAAAATCTGTGTATAGGAAAGGATTAAGGTTGCATAAGAGATGAGTACATCCTGCGAAAAGTCATCTTGCTGGTGTTCCTCATAAGCCTTGATAAAAAGATCGTACAAGAGTTTGCTTTCCCTGTCAGTCAGGAAAAGGGCTTCATGGCGGGTGTAGCCTGTGAACGTATAATCCTTTGCGAACTTATCCAATAGCTTAGCATTAACGAAGATGCCATAGCCGATAAAAGGGGCTGACAAATCCCACTCCATAATATTCCCAGGCTTGTCCAGGAAAAGGTAGGAGCTTGACATTTCTTCAATAGGCGGGTGTACATCAATATTTTTCTTAATTGCGATCAGGTAAAATTCAAGCTGTACAGGTGGCGATTTCAGCAACATACTTTTGTGTTCATCGTAATGGATTACCTGAACCCCGTCGTCATTTTTGCCATTTACGTTAATGTACTTCAAAAACGCCGGTATGTTATATGAATTAGCCATTTCCCCAATTTATGATTTACACTCCAAAATTAAAAAAATGGATAGGCTATAAACGAAACATTCAACTGTAAAAGCAAAACATTTTACTGGTTGTGATTTAGGGATATTATACCTATATGGCACAACAGTGGCGTTGAAAGCGACCCTGCTCCACTCTTTAATTCAAGTTCCTGTACTCGTTGGGCGTTCTGCCTGTTTTTTGTTTGAAAAGACGGGTAAAATGCTGCTGGTATTTAAACCCCAATTCTGTGGCAATATCATTGATAGTTTTAGTGGTATCAAACATCTTTGTTTTTGCTTCGTCAACCAGCTTCGATTGTATGTAATCCAACGCAGTTGTGCCTGTTTCCTTTTTAATCAAGTCGCCAAAATAATTGGGGGAAAGATGCAATTGTTCTGCACACCAGGCTACAGAGGGTAAGCCCAGTAGAGGTGCCTTTCCCAATTTGAAATAATCGCTAAGTAGATTTTCAAACTGTACCAAAATATCTCTATTGGCATGGCTCCGGGTAATAAACTGGCGGTCGTAGAAACGCATACAATAGTTCAACAGTAATTCTATGTTTGATACAATGAGCGTTTTACTATGCTTGTCAATATTCTGCGCCATTTCCGAAGCAATTTTTTCGAGGCATTCTACAATCGTCTTTCGTTCCTTTTTCGACAGGTGCAATGCCTCGTTTACTTCATAAGAAAAAAACGAATACTCTTTGATTGTTTTTACCAAATGAGTACCAGCAATTAAATCCGGGTGAAACAGCAAGCCATATCCAGACGGGTTTTCATTCACACTATGATTGTCGATACCATAAACCTGCCCAGGAGCAACAAAAACAAGTGTTCCATCCTGATAGTCATAAGGCTTGCCGCCATATAGTATATCTCCGCATTTAGCATCTTTCAAAAACACGGCATAAATATTCATGTATCGCCTAAAATTCCTGACAAATGGAAGGTCGCTGAATTTGACAACACTTACCAATGGATGCAAAGTATCTACACCGGCGTAATCATTATAATTCTTTACAGTATCTATTCGCTCAAATTGTTCCATAATCCTACTATTACCCTACAAATTTAGAAAACCTTAACCCGTCTTCAATACATCTAAAGTAAAATCCGTAAAACTGGTAAAAAGAACAGTATCCTGTATAAATAACCTACCACTAATTCTATCGAAATTTGCAGAAGTGAGTTTACAATACTCTGTCTACAAATAAACTAGCAATCAATAAATTAATTATGGCAAATGAAAAAGATATTTTTGAACGGCTAAGAAATGGGGAAACTATACCGTCAAATGACCCACATGGTTACAAATTGAGAGAGGCTTCCTATGCCACGAAAAAATTGCTTGTTCAGATGAACAATTCAGCAGACCCCGCAGAAATCAGAACAATACTAAGCCAAATTACAAATAGCGAAATTGACGAAAGCGTTGCCGTATTTACGCCTTTATACATCAACTACGGAAAGCATACCCAAATAGGCAGAAACGTATTTATCAATTTTGATTGTACTTTTTTGGATTTGGGTGGTATTACCATTGAAGATAATGTGCAGATAGCACCAAAAGTAAATTTGTTATCAGAGGGGCATCCTGTATCGCCCGAAGAGAGACAATCTTTAATGGTTGGGCCTATCCATATTAAAAAGAATGCGTGGATCGGCGCTAACGCTACCATACTTCCGGGAGTAACCATTGGCGAAAATGCCGTGGTGGCCTCCGGTGCTGTAGTTACTAAAGACGTACCTGATAATACTATAGTAGGCGGCATTCCGGCCAAAATGATTAAAAGCATTGAATGATATGAACAGGTTAATAATTACAACCCTGCTCTTGGTCGGCTGCACCCAGGTATATGCCTGTAGTGCAGACAAAGGTCTGGATGCTTCAATACAGCAAGATGATACTTCAAAAAAAGATACCATGAAATTAAAGATAACCATAGGCGATAAAACGGCAACCGCCATTTTATACGATAACCCTACGAGCAGGGATTTTGCGGCCATGTTACCTGTTACGGTTAAGATGGATGACTATTCAAACACAGAGAAAATCTTTTATCCTTCCCGTAAAGTCTCTGTCAAAGATGCACCGGCAGGCTTTGATCCTTCTGTTGGCGATATAACCCTGTATGCGCCCTGGGGGAACATTGCCTTATTCTATAAAGATTTCGGTTACTCAAGCGGACTGATCTCCATTGGAAAAATAACAAGCGGAATAGAAGCTTTTGCAGTTAAAGGCTCTATTACCGCAAAATTTGAATTGGTAAAATAAATGGCATGAAAAGATTAACAATAATAGTAATGGCAACACTTATGCTCTTAGGGCAAGCCTGCACACAAAAACAGAATCCGGACGAACAAAATTCAGATCAAATAAACACTGCAGATAACACAGAACATTACACATTTACATTAAGTGATAAAGTGATCCGTCAAAAAGTATATTTTAAAAACCGTTATGGCATTACCCTTACAGGCGATCTATATCTTCCGAAAGATCAGGGTAGCGAACCTTTGGCGGCTCTTGCCATTAGTGGACCTTTCGGGGCTGTAAAAGAACAATCATCGGGATTGTACGCCACCCAAATGGCAGAACGTGGTTTTGCAGCACTGGCCTTTGACCCGTCTTATACGGGCGAAAGCGGGGGTGAACCTCGTGCAGTGGCCTCTCCTGACATCAATACAGAGGATTTCAGTGCAGCCGTTGACTTTCTTGGCATTCAGAAGAACATTGACCGCAACAAAATCGGTATCATAGGCATATGTGGCTGGGCGGGTTTTGCCTTGAACGCCACCGCAATTGATAAGCGTGTAAAAGCCGTTGCTACCACAAGCATGTACGATATGACCAGAGTAATGTCTAAAGGCTATAATGATGCTGTTACCCGGGAACAACGTACCAAAACATTAGAACAATTAGGTGAGCAGCGCTGGAAAGATGCCGAAACAGGGACATTTGCAGCGGGAACAATATTAAATGCTGAAAAACTGAAAGGTGATGAGCCGCAATTTGTTAAAGAATATTACGACTATTACCGCACACCGCGTGGGTTTCATCAACGTTCCCTTAACTCAACAGGCGCCTGGAACGCTACTAATGCCTTATCGTTTATGAACATGCCGATTTTAACCTATATCAAAGAGATTTCACCGAGGCCAATGCTTTTGATTGCCGGAGAAAAAGCCCATTCGCGCTATTTCAGCGAAGATGCCTATAAAGCAGCCGCCGAACCAAAAGAGTTAGTTATTATTCCAAATGCCGTACACGTGGATCTATATGACAAAGTAGATGTAATCCCTTTTACCAAGCTGGAAACGTTTTTTAAAGAACATTTAAAAGCAACAAGCTATGAATTTAAATAAAAAAGTATGGTTCATTACAGGAGCCAATAAAGGCATGGGTGCAGCAATAAAATGTGTTCTGCACCATGAACGGAACGCAAACCGGAGATCCGACTAAATTGGCCAAAGGTCTTATCAAGGTAGTAAATTCAGAAGATGCCCCTGTACGTCTGCTGATTAGTAAGCCCGCCATACCAGCAGTAGATACGTATTATAAAAACCGCTACGCAGAATTTGAGAAATGGCATGATGTATCAGCAGATAGTGATTTTGAAGAATAAATCAATGTAACTGATATTACGTAATGAAGTGATCAGCTACTGGGGGGAATGCGGAATATTTACTGATTTGTTTTAAATAGTTGATTACCACTATTTTATTATCCCCAGCAGGGGAGCAAAAACGTTAACGAACTAAAAAAAACGCGCTAGTAGCGGGTTTTGTCATTTTAGGTATTTTTGAGAATCCGTTAAAAACCATTGATTTTCGCCAAATGTTTTCGGATTGTTTTCGGATTTTTAGCCCAGGCACTAATTAAAGTACCCCATGAAATGGCTAAAAAATTTCATTAATTGGACCCCGCCCAAAGCGTTATGCCCAGGCCGAAGAATATTTTAAGAACCTACCGAAAGAACAACAGAAAATAATAAACTCCTTTCAAACAATAGCACGAAATTTACACCTGCCCCCTAAAATATCGTTCCACCTCACTGGCATCCCCTTCTCTTAAGACAAAAAAGTGTGCAACATTTTTAAAACACCTCCAACAAAAGAAAGAATAACTCCTGTCAAAAAATAGTTTAGTGTTTTTCTGTAATATTTTTTTGCATTATCCCTATCGTATTCACGGTTGAGTATACGATATAAAGAAATAATTAAAAGAGAAATTCCAATAAGTGTGAACACTAAAATAAGTAAAGCAAGAATATCACTTCTATTATTACGTTTGACTAAAGAGGTTGCGAAGTTTAAAACAAACCCTAATATAATACCTCCAGCTGTTACGAGAGGTTGTCTGAAATTAAAAAGAGGATCTTTTTCCATAATTGAATAGGGCAATCACCTGATGATAAACCGTTAATTTAAATATTAGAAATTTGTAACCATAGATTGCTAATTATTTACATCATCTTTTCAAGATTTACTACCTAAGGATTGTTGTCTTTGGATTACTAATCCATAAATATCTTCATTTTTCATGAAAAAAAAGACTCCTTAAAAACAGTGATTGTTTTTACTTGTATATATTTTCTGATGAGATGAATGAAAATTGATCCGGATAAAAAACGGAGCGTTTAAAGTAATCAGGCACTAGTAGTTACATACCAGGTATTATCAGCCACCGGAACAGATGTGGTGGCTGCCTATTTGCCGGGAAACTAATATGTACAGGTAAACTGTTCATCAGGTACACACTCCTATTCTTTTCCTCATTTCCATAATATATATTTACACCTTTTTACCTTGCTATGAATAGATTATCTCTTGTTGTCCTGATGACCACTGTATTATTCAGCTGTGCTCCAAGGAAAGATACATACCGGTATCATGTTACAAAGGCCAACACTGCCAACCATCAATTCAAACAATTATTAATTGTATCTGCTGGTTCTATGGCCAACAGAAAGGTAGCGCAGGACCTCAAATATGCGTTGGATAAAAGCTTCAGAAAAATTGGAGTGACTACTGCTTATGAGCACCTGGGTAATGCAGAGTTCTGTACACCAGAAAATGTAAAGATTGCAGCAGGAAAATATCCGCATGATGCCGTTTTTGTTATTACCCCTCTTAGTGTTGCCAATGCAGTGATGATACCGGTTTATAACCATGCAAGCACCGATTTCAGGACTAATGAACTCCAATCAGTACAAACAACT
The DNA here is from genome assembly GCF_040567655.1 of Chitinophaga sp. H8. Classification (NCBI taxonomy): domain Bacteria; kingdom Pseudomonadati; phylum Bacteroidota; class Chitinophagia; order Chitinophagales; family Chitinophagaceae; genus Chitinophaga; species Chitinophaga defluvii. Next base: position 1,233,100 of record NZ_JBEXAC010000002.1, read on the forward strand.
GGCCGGGCTATAGATGTCTCCTATCAAACTTCCACCTTTAGTTTATTTGATGATGCGGATTATGCTAACCCTTACTGGACGGCTAATGTGGATCTTTCAATTAATCTGGCAGCAGAAAAAGTCTATGATAAACTAGCTGCGGGGTTATTGAAAACATGGAAGACGGAAGGAATAGTAGCCGGATCTGTCCGTTAAAGCCGGTTTTATTCTCAATGATATGCTGCTTTAGATCAATGGGTTTCCCTATCGCGTAACCTTATGTAATGTTCTGTAATAATCATTGCGTATCAGGTAAGTACTGGCCCGATAATGAAAAGGGGGATATCTCAGGCGATATCATTTTGTTGTCTCTATAGGATTCAAAGATAATCCCTGCCGAATAACGCTTCAGCAGGGATTATCTTTTATATAGGGAGGATATTACTTTACTTCCACACAGTAGGTGGCGCATTTCCAGATGGCCTCATATTTTTTTCCATGAAGCTCTCCCGCTTTCTTGTCGGTATTAGTCACTTCCACCATATATCTGCCTGGCCAGATAGGGGTAAAGCTGGCTTTGCCGGTAGAATCAGTATATAATTTCCTGCCCCACCCATTGGGTGCTACCACTTCCACTTCTTTTGATCCGGCTGGTTGCTGGTCCAGTAAGGTCTGGAGCGTGATGGCCTTGTTCTTTTGATAAGCACTTTGGGCGGGTGTATGAATACCAATAGTGTTGGTGTTATGTGCAGGATCGTTGCCAGTGCTGGCATTACCTACCTGTACAGTAGCGCTGGAGTTGTAATCCAGTAATTTACCGTGGTATACATCCTTCACGGTATGCTGCATGACCACTGTATAAACACCTTCCTGATCAGGTGTAAAATAGGCTTTGTAATGATCTTTGGCAGGCGTAACGGTCAGTTTTACTTCCTTTTTGTCCGGCGTTACCAGCACCAGGGTAAAGTTTTTGGTGTCAGAAAACCAGTCGGCCACCGGGGTGATGTCTTTATCAGCATATTCGCCGAAATAGATGCGTACTTCCTGTGCCTGTCCTTTTTTTCCGGAAGGGCTGGTTTCCATCCAGAAAGCATGCGCAAAGGTATTGGAGATAGCAAATACCAACAGCGCGATAATGAGTGTAAGCCTGTATTTCATATATGATAGTTTTGCAATGAACAGCGGATTGCTGCGGCACAAAAGTATCCTCAAGCATAGAAGGCCTATACTCCATTCGGAAAATATATTTACGCAAAAAGGAAATTAACAACTGTGATAGCAGGTTTTCTTCTTACCCCAGCACATATGTTTTTTTATAACATTGATAGCATCGGTATCTTTTCAGCGGTAACCAACCTAATAATATTTTAACTAAAATTGGCCGGCGTACTCTTTCTGTTAAGCTTCCCTTTTTACATTTAGGACAGATACGGTGCTGTTTCCCACTTGTAGCAATAGGTGTGGCTTCGGTTTCCATCATTTCCATTTCGGTGATACGGTTCGTTAATAATAGGTTATGGCCTTTCTTCCGGATTATAATCCAGTAATTCTCCTGGAGACATCTCTAAAGCATCTGCAATGGATATAAGCGTAATAATTGTAATGTTTAATCTTCCCTTTTCAATCTTATCTATCTGGCTATAGTCAACATCTGCAATGCTGGCCAATTGACGTAAGGATAGTTTTTTTGCTTTCCGTTGCTGATGTAGTTTTTCTCCAAGTGCTTTTAGTACAACCTGGTTCTTGTTTGTTAGCATTTTGACATAATGACTCTGTATTGGCACAACAAAAGTTGCAAGAATTATTTAAATTATTGTCGTAAAGTATTACGATAAATGAGTTATTTTACTATATGTGTATGGTTTCGTACCTTGCAGTGCCGGGTAAAACTGGGTATTAGTCTATAGTTATCAGACGTTCCACTAATGATAAGCTCCCGGAAGGTATTATAATGATTAACAAATAAATAACACCTTGGGTCACAGGATAGTAACGATTAACCATTTGGGTTATTGCAATATAAGTAAAAAAAGTTTTTTCTGTCGCACTTTTACCCTTTTTTAATGATGCTCAGAGCCATATTGTTGATATTTCTCCTCAGTACAACAACTTCCCTGTTTGCACAGACAATTATTGATATCAATAAATCCCCCTATGTAAATATTGGTAAGTCTACCGTTTATCTGGAAGATAAAACTACCGCACTTACGATCAGGGATATCGCGGGGGGAAAGTATGACCAGGATTTTGCTCAGGGCAAACAGGAGGTATACAATTGGGGTATTTCTAAAAGCGCCTATTGGATAAAATTGCAATACCGGGCAGAGCAGCAGCAGCATGTAGAATTGGTGATAGACCAGCCCAACATAGATAGCCTGGAAATATATGCACAGCTTGCAGCAGATAAATTTCATCGTATTGTTTCCGGAAATGCCAGACCAGATGCTACCAAAACTTTTAATACTACCAGCTATGTTTTTGCATTGCCGGTTATACCAGATACTATCCAGACGGTATATATCCGCGCACGTTCCGGTAATATCCTGGTGGTACCGGTGAAGCTGATGGAGGCCAGCCAGCTGAGTGAAGAGCTGGTCAAAAAATACACAATGGAGGCGATCTACATCGGCATTATTATCGCCTTGCTCCTGTTTACCATTACAATCTATTTTATCTTAAAAGATATCACCTACTTTTTTTACGGAGGGTATGTATTGTTCTTGGGGATATATGTAATACTATACCTTATGGGCTATAGCCACCTGTTAGGGGATACAGTAAGGTATTTTATAGTAAGATTTGCACATGCTTTCGCCTTAACAGGTTACATTTTTGCTATTTGTTTTGCACTTTCCTTTTTGGTGGCTCACCGATATATGCCCAGGATGATGCCTGTGATTTATGTGGTATTGGCCCTCTGTGGGGTAGGTGCCATTTGTAGTATGATAGGTCTTAGGGCTATCGCCGTGCAGCTGGTACAGATGATCGGCATTATTTTTCCGCTGTTGTTGCTTTATATGAGCGTGGTTATCTACCGGAAGGGCTTCTGGCCTGCCAGGTTTTATATTCCGGCATGGAGCGTAGTCCTGATATCCCTGGCTTATACCATTTTATGTTTCCAGGATATTTTCCCGATGACGGATACCACCTTTGTGGCGATTCCATATGGTTCTACGGTAGAGTTGTTCTTCCTGTCGTTTGCACTGGCCGACCGGATCCGGCAACTGAAAGATGAAAAACAAAAAGCGATAGAGAAAAACCTGATACTGGTGAGTGAGCAAAAAGCAACGCTTGAAAAAACAGTGGCGTTACGTACCGGAGAATTGAATGATACCCTGACTGAATTAAGGGCCAGCAATGCCATCAAAGATAAGCTGTTCAGTATGGTTACCCACGATGTGAGAAGCCCGGTAGGTAATCTGTACAATATGATCAGTATGGTGGAGAGCAAGGTGATGTCGAAGGAAGAGTTCAGTGAATTACTACCGGTAATAAAAGAAGATACAGCGGGCTTGCTGAATAATCTTACCAACTTGCTAAGATGGGCTTCGGGGCAAATTACCAATGCGGTGTTCAGACCGGAAATAGTACCGTTGCGCCAGTTTTTTGAAGCACAGATGGACATGTACAAGTACCTGGCTACCGTGAAAAAGATTGACATCAGGATGGCATGTGATGAAGAAATAGTAGTTTATTCAGACCCCAATTACTTATCTGTAGTATACCGTAACCTGATAGACAATGCGATTAAATTCACTCCTCAGGGAGGAGTAATGGAAATGGGGTGCTATGTAGTGAATGGAATGTACCTGTTATACCTCCGCAATTCAGGCACGCAGCTATCGCAGGAAAAGATAGACCAGATACTACATAGTAATAAGGTGGAAACGGATGCTGAGAGCGAGCATAGTACAGGTTTAGGTTTACAGCTATGTAAAGAGTTCCTGCGGAGGATGGGCAGTTATTTATTAATAAAAAATGAGCAGGCGGGTGGTGTCCGGTTCTATTTTATGTTACCTGTTCCGGCCCCGGCAGTAACAGCAGAAAAGGGCAATCACCTGTTACCGCAATTGCCCTTTGGAGAAGATAATGCCAACAGCCGTTAGCTGCTGGCTAAGATATTCAATACTTCAGGTGTTACCTTGCCAAACAGGGATACACCTGCGGCACCATTCTTTAATGCCAGTTGTATACCTTCCTTCAGATCAGCTTCGCTGCCATGAAAGTCGGGCAGATAAAGCCCTGCATATAGCGGGAAGCTGCCATGCAATCCTTTCACGCCTTCTGCTACTGCATCTCCTATCCAGCTTACATTTTCCCGGTAAAAGCCATGGTAGATCATCGGACATACCGCACTCAGGTTCCAGTTGGTCCAGTCCTGCCGTACAATCCGTTTGGCAATTTCAGGGGTCGGGAATACCGCTGCGGTAATTGCTTTTTGATGTTGCTGTGCTACTTGGGCAAGCGTATTTACTACATGGGTAATACGGTCATAGCGGAATTTACGCCAGGAAGGGCTTTGGTCTGGATGTTCTATTTCCAGTGGGTCTACACCTTTAAGCGCTTTATAGTCCTTACGGCAGGTTTCACAATAACAGAAATCATATTGTGGCAATTCCTGGGACTGATCAATTCCATAGTTGCTCCATAAATTCACGGGCAGTATCACATCACAATACCTTACATAGTCAAGGTGGATCCCATCTACATAGTCTTTGGCCAGGATCTGCTGCACCTGTGCTTTCAGGTATTCCAGTACTTCCGGTTTGCTGGGGCAAAGCCAGCGGTAATAGTTGACATAGGGCGGATGATCAGCGCAGGATTCACCTTTCCTGTTTTTGGCATACCATTCCGGGTGGCTTTGTAATAGTTCTTTCTCACCACGATTCATCGTCCACATCCAGCGGTGGGCTTCCAGCCCGTTTTGTTTGGCTGCACGAAAATGTTTTTCGCTATCGGCTTCAAAGAAGATTCCGCCAATACCTGCTTTTTTATAGCTGGCATAAAGTTTTTGCAGGGCAGCAGGGGTATCTTTCGGATCAGGATTGATCCACACACGGTGCTTACCTCCTGTTTGCCGGGGCAGCAGTGGTGGCATGGCCATAGCAGGCAGGGTGGGTTTCAGTAACGCCAGACTGCCTACTCCCAATGTTTTTAGAAAGTTGCGTTTATTCATAAGGTTATTTTATAGTGATGGTTTGCCGGGAAATACCTTGCCTTCCTGGTTTATTTGCCATATGTTTTTTAAGGATCCTCCGTTAACAGCTGCTTTGAATTGTGTAGAAATACTTTCCAGCTCAAGGGAATATACCTTTCCATTTTCAGCGGTCACTTTTTCCGGAATACCCAGTGCGGCAAGTGTGGTAGCATAGTGTTTGTTTTTTTGCCGGTACTCCCGTTGTTTGTAATAGATCAGCCATAAGTAGTTTTTTGCCGTGGCAGATTCCGGTAGTTGAAACGCTGCTGGTGCGCTCCCCGGAGGCTGTGTGGAAAACTGCAGGTAGCCCCATCTTTCAGGTGCATGCATATTGATAGTGCCCTGGGGAGACCATACCCAGTTGTGCTCTGGTAATGGCCGCCCGTTTGCATGCCGGCGCTTTACGTACGTGCCGTTTTTGATATCGGTATCCCATTGTACCCGTGAAAAATTGATGCGCCAGATGCTGTTGTTTTGTGGTATACCAGGGCCGTTAAAAAAGCGAACGGCATGAATAGGGATCGCCATTTCTACCGTCCATCGCTGATCTTTGTCGTTAGGTTGGTTCAGTGTACCCGTTACATGCACTGCCGTGCGGAGCCCTTTGGTATCCCAGGTGAGCAATGCCCTGCCCCCATCCCGGTAGGGTTTGGGCATAAACAGGTCCATTACGGTATTATGTGCATTGATCTCTATTTCAAAATATTCATGGGCATCTCCGTCAGGATCAAGAAATACTTCAAAGTCATTATCCTGGAAAATAATGGTATCATGCTGATGGAGGGTGGCCCATACATGCGGTTCTTCCAGTTCAGCGGCAATGTAGAGGTATTGTGTATTCCATAGCATTTTTACGCGGGTGGCATGCGTGGGCCGGGGCTGCAGATCTCCTTCAATATCCACAAAGTCCTCACTCCATTGAGCCAGTTGCCAGGCTTTTTCCGTTAATTTTCCATCTATGGTTAAGCTATCTGTTGTTTGATAACATATGTAATTCCTGGGAAGTGTAAAATGTGGCTTAAAAGCGTCGAATAATGTTTGTGCCTGCAAAGCTGATCCCGAAACACACCAGACCAACATCGTCAAAATATTATAAATCCATCTCATAAGGGCGATAAAATAATACAATTATCTTAAAAGGCGGTTCCATCCATGTAAAAAGTAGCTATAAAGATATCCTGTACGTCTGCACAGGGTATCAGCGGATTTTAATGTAGAAAGGGTGCTGTCTGCTTTTTAATAAAATGTTACCAAGTTTGGATACACATTTTTAAACCGGGCATTTTTATTAATTTGCCATTTGATCAAGCTAGGGGGAATGCCTGACATTTTACAATTACAGTCTGGAAATAAGGCCGCATTCGAGGAAGTATACTGGGAGTACCATGCCCGGGTATATTCCTTTATGTGGCGTTATGTGCGGGATGCAGCGCAATGTGAGGAGCTGGTACAGGAAGTATTTGTAAAACTATGGGCCAGCCGCCAGCACTTAAATGAGTATATCCCTTTTACCACCCAGTTGTTCCAGGTAGCTAAAACTGTTTTTATCGATTATCACCGGCGTAGCAGCCGGCGTATCCGGTATGTAGATATGAGCGCCACTATTCCGGAAGAACCGGTAGTACAGCCAGGAGTGAGAGATATAGCGCTGATGCAGCATATTTCTTCAGCCATCGACCGCCTGCCGCCTGTATGCCGGGAGGTATTCCGCCTGGGTAAAATACAGGGACTCTCCTACCCTGAAATAGCGCGACAGCTTTCTATTTCCCCAAAAACAGTGGAGGGGCATATGTCTAAAGCCCTGAAATTCCTGCGTCACCGTCTGGGAGGACTGATGCAGGTGTTCCTGCTATTGCTGTACTGATCGCTTTGAGAGGGCCGTTCACTCCCTCTTTTTCCTGCCGTACCCTTCTTTTCCAACTATTTATAAAATATTTTCACCGGAGCAAGGGTGTTTTGATTCCTGTACGTATAACTATAACATATGCCCATTTTAAAAGAACAGATAGCACGTTATCTGGCAGGTAATTGCCAGGAGGAAGAACACCAGCGGATAGCTGCCCACCTGCAGCAACATCCGGAGGAGCTGGAGCAATTCCTGGATGAGCAGGGATGGGGAGCGGAAATGACAATACCGGAGGAGCAATCCCTTCGTATGCTGGCAGGTATTCAACGAAAGACAGGCAAAATAAGAAAGGGCATTATATGGACAAGTGTGGCTGCTGCAGCTATAGCTGGGGCTCTTGCATTAGGCTGGTATACTTATGAAAGGGAAGTACCGCCTGCTGCATTACCAGTGGCGCAGGTGCCTGTAATTCAGCAGCGCCCTGCGTTTAATGAGGTAGGCGTGTTCCAGCAGGCGGATAGCGTAGTATTATTGCCGGATGGCTCCCGGGCTACTTTACGCAGGAATACCGTGATCCGCTATGATACTGCTTTTGACAGAGGTAATCGTGCCCTGCATTTACAGGGGGAAGCAGTATTTGATGTTGTAAAGCGGGCTGCATTGCCCTTTACGGTATACAGCGGGCAGGTAAGTACTACCGCTTTGGGTACAGTGTTTATGGTGAGTGCCTGGAAGCATACACATCAGGTAAAGGTGCGGCTGATGAGCGGAAAGGTAGTGGTAAAAACAAACGGGCAGCGGAGTACCTATCTGCGGCCGGGTCAGGAGCTGGCCTGGAATGAGGAACAGCAGGATATGAACGTATATGTATATGGACAAAAACCAAAGCTGCCTGTTGTAAAAGCAACAGTGGCCGGCACTACAGTACATATTACAGATGGGCATATAGAATTTGTGAAATGTCCGGTAGAAGAGGTATTCAGTGTGCTGCGGAAAGAATACGGGATCACTATTACAGCCAACGCTGCGGACCTGAAAGGTTGTTTCTTTAGTGGAGCACTTTCCGGCCCGGGCGAAGTAAATGATATCATCGAAACCATTGCAACATTAAATCAGTTAGCGGTTATGCAGGATGAAACCGGCTATCATATAAGTAAGTAATCCAATTTTTACAGGCACCAACGGACAACAGTTATTCATGCAAAGGTGAATAGCATGGCAATGCTTTGTCGCAAAACAAACGTTATGATTAGATTTTCAAAACAGCTGCTGAGTCGCTGTAGCTGGCTTTTTGCCGCCTTATGGCTACTGTCGCTAACGGCCAATGCACAAAACACCGGAGGAACGATTACTGGTGTAGTGAAAAATGAGAAGGGCGAAACCTTACCGGGGGTAACGGTGGGTATTATTAATGCAGATTCTACTTTTCGTAAAGGACAGGTAACAGACGGTCAGGGCGTTTTCCTGATCACTGATATTCCGGCAGGTGGTCCTTACACTATTTCCTTTACCTCTATTGGGTATAATAAACACCAATTGAAAGATTACCGCCTGGCAGCAGGTGAAAAAGTATCCCTCCTGATCAGACTGAAAGAATCTGCTACAGAACTGAACCAGCTGGTGGTGATTGGTTATGGTACACAAAAGAAAAGTAATGTGTCTACCTCTATTGCTACAGTAGGAAGTGAATTTATTGGTAAACAATCGATCCTGCGGGTAGAACAGGCTTTACAGGGTAGCGCGCCTGGCGTACTCGTATTGAGCCCTTCCGGACAGCCAGGTGAAAAGCCGATGATCCGTATCCGTGGTACTGGTACCAATAAAAACCCGGACCCGTTATACATCGTAGATGGATTTCCGGTGAATGATATTGAATATCTCAATCCGAATGATATTGAACGGATGGATGTACTGAAAGATGCGGCTTCTGCGGCTATTTATGGTGCCAGAGGTGCTAACGGTGTGGTATTGATCACTACTAAAAGCGGTAAAAAAGGCCCTGCAAGAATCAGCTACGATGGATATTATGGTATACAGAATGCCTGGCGCAAAGTACCCGTATTGAATGGTACGGAATATGCAGAGATGATGAATGAAGGTGCGAGAAATGCCAATCAGGCCGAACCTTTTACCAACCCGTCACAGTATGGCAAAGGCACCAACTGGCAGGATGCTACTTTTCAGAAAAATGCGCCTATCACCAGTCATAATGTTGCAGTAAGCGGTGGTAATGAAAACTCCACCTACTTTACATCCTTCTCTTATTTTGGACAACAGGGTATCGTGGGTGGCGACAGATCACAGTTTGAACGTTATACCATCCGCCTGAACGGGGACCAGAAAGTAAAGGATTTCTTACGTATAGGCGTAAGTTTAAGTTACATGAACACTTCCAGCAGGGGGATCAACAGTAATGCCGACTATGGTGGCGTACTGAATAACAGTATCAACCTGGACCCGCTTACACCGGTATATGAAACCGATCCTGATAAATTAAATAACCCGGTGCTGTACCCTGCTAATGCGGTAAGAAATGGTAACCAGATATATGGTATTTCTTCTATCATCACGGATGGTCCTACCAACCCGCTGGCAGCAATGGCACTTGCCAACAGCAAGAACAAAAACGATAAAATATTGGGTAATGCCTATGGCGAAGTAGATATCTGGAAGGGATTAAAATTCCGTTCATCGCTGGGTATTGAAGTAAACAATTACAGCAGTAGCAGCTTTACTCCAGGGCACTACCTGAACAGTGCTACCAAAACAGATATCAGCCTGGTAGGAAAAGGTTTTTCCCGCCGCTATACCTGGCAGGTGGAAAATGTATTGTCTTACAACCGCACTTTCGACAAACATAATGTACAGGCCTTATTAGGACATACCGCTTTGAAGTCTTCTTTCGAGAACCTGGGTGGTTCCCGTCCTGACCTGATCACCAGCGATCCTAATATGGCTTATATTGACCTGGCTACCAACGAAACCCTGAATAAGGTAAATGGTGGTGCAGATGTAAGATCACTGCTGTCTTATTTTGGCAGGATCGCCTATGATTATGACGGCAAATACCTGCTGTCCGGAACATTACGCCGCGATGGATCTTCCCGCTTTGGCCGTAATAACCCCTTCGCTACTTTCCCTTCTGTATCTGCAGGCTGGGTAGTATCCAGAGAAGGTTTCTTTGAGTCCAATACCGTGACTTTCCTGAAGCTGCGTGGCTCCTGGGGGCAGAATGGTAACGAAAATATCGGTGATAACTCCTTCCCCTGGGCTGCAGGCATGGTGCTGGGCAACGGATATACGTTTATCCAGCCTACCGGTGAAGAATACTATTTAAACGGAGTAGCCTCCGGGGCAGTACCTAACCCTAACCTGAAATGGGAAACTTCCGAACAAACAAACTTCGGGGTAGACGTGGAACTGTGGAAAGGAAAACTCGCATTTACAGCAGATTATTATAACAAAAAGACAATCGGCCTGTTGTTCAACCCTCCTATTATGGCTATCGTAGGTAACCCTTCCCCTTATGTAAATGGTGGATCTGTTTCTAATAAAGGAGTAGAATTAGGTATTACCTATAAGAACCAGGTAAATAATGACCTGAGCTTTAATGTAACGGTGAATGGCGCTTACAATAAGAACAACGTAATAGATATTAACAATGCTGCCAAGGCAGTAGCTGGTGCCGGATATATCGGTGCCGGTGCGGTAACCAGAATGCAGATCGGTAATCCTATCGGTTACTTATGGGGATACAAAACAGATGGTATCTTCCAGAATCAGCAGGAAATAGATGAGTATACCAAAGACGGTAAAAAGATACAGCCTAAGGCTGTACCTGGTGACCTGAAATTTGTAGACCTGAATGGGGATGGTAAACTGGATAATAACGATAAAACCATCATTGGTGATCCTAACCCGGATGTAACCGCTGGTATCAACCTGAATGTGACGTACAAACAATTTGACTTCAGCATGTTTGCTGTGGGAATGTTTGGTCATCAGTTGCTGAACGGACTATACCGCTACGATATCAAAATGGCTAATATGCCACGCCAGTTCCTCGACAGGTGGACAGAAGAAGGTTCTGATGCTAAGTTCCCCCGCTTTACGTTTGCGGATAACAATGGCAACCACAACAATGTATCTGATGTATATATAGAGAATGCCAGCTATGTGCGTATCAAGAATATCCAGATCGGTTATACGTTTCCGGAAGCACTGGTAAAGAAAGCAAAGCTGAATAACCTGCGCGTATATGTAGCGGCAGATAATCCTTTCACCTTTACCAAATACACTGGTTTTGATCCTGAAATTGGTGCACGTGATGCGCTCAATTTAGGGATAGACCACGGGGTATATCCGCAGGCAAGAGCTTTCCGGGTAGGTGTAAATGTTAACTTATAATCATTGGTCACAGTAAACGTTTAAAGTATGAACAAGAGATATCGCTATATAAAACACGTATGTGTATCGCTATTACTGGTTACGGCCGGGTGTAGCAAGTCTTTCCTTGAGCTGGATCCACCATCGCAGATTGTTGAGAGCAACTTTTTCCGTAATGAAAAGGAAGCTAATCAGGCATTGGCCGGTGTATATCATGTGTTGCAATGGGGCCAGTGGATGGGTTTTCACCCCAGCCATTGCTGGAGTGAAGCTGCTTCTGATGATGCCTATTCCGGTGGTGGTAGTCAGAGTGATGGGGTAGGTATCAAAGCATTGGACCAGTTCCGTATCGTAACCATTGGTGACCAGACCTATCGTGGGTTATGGTCTATCTATTACGCCGGTATTGCACGTGCGAATGTATACCTGGATAAAATTAACAGTGTAAGTGCATCAGACGAATTCAAAAAGATCACTACTGCGGAAGCTAAGTTTTTACGGGCCTATTTTTACTTTGAGCTGGTACGCTGGTATGAAAACGTACCGTTGGTTACAGCACCATTGGTAGATGCTAGCCAGTACAACCAGCCACAGGCAAAACCGGAAGCGGTATTCAATCAGATCGCTAAAGACCTGGAAGATGCAATGGCAGACTTGCCTAAGAAAAGCCAGCGTCAAACCGGGGGACATGTTACCCATTGGGGTGCCAAAGCTTTGATGGCCAGGGTATACCTGTTTAACAAGGGTGTATACAACCGCGATCTGCAGGCAGGTGAAAAGGTGATCAATAAAACAATAGCCCGTGCTTACCTGGAAGATGTGATCAATAACGGTGGCTTTAAACTGGTAGACAACTTTGCTGACATCTGGAGAAAAGCCTATGAATTTAATACCGAGTCGGTATTTGAAATTGATTTCAGTGGGTTGATTACCGTGAGCAATGTAAATGATCAGCGTGCTGGCCAGGGTAACTTCAGTGTGCACATGTTTGCTCCAAGAGGGATTAATGATCCGGTATTTACAGCTGGCTGGAGCTATGGCACTATTACCCAGTCGCTGTATGAAGAATTTGAAGTGGACGATCCCCGCAGGGATGAAACGATCCTGTATGGCAGCGCCTTCTCTTCTATTGCTAAAAGCTGGCAGTATACCGGTTATTTCAATAAAAAGTACAGCACTCACCAGGAATATAAAGCTGGTGCCAATAGTGATGCTAACTGGGGTAATAACTACCGCTCCATCCGTTATTCAGATGTACTGCTTATGGCGGCTGAACTCTGGCTGGGCGATGACCAGGGCAAAGCGAATGGTTACCTGAAAGAAGTAAGAGATCGTGTGAAGATGCCGGTGGCTACTGCTACTACCGAAAGCATCCGTCACGAACGCCGTGTAGAACTGGCAGGTGAAGGTATCCGCTACTGGGATTTGCTGCGCTATGGACTACCATATGCTAAACAGCAGATAGATGCTTCCAGTAAAAGAGGTCCGGACTATGATGGCGATCAAAGCCGCTTCACCATGGACTGGGATGTATCTAAACGTGGCAGATTACCCATCCCGCAACAGGAAGTGGATATTGCCAATGGAGTATTAATCCAGAACGAAGGGTATTAGAAAATAGCAGCAAGTACTCCCAATGTTTTCCTGTTCTTTGACTATTGAAGGGAAAATATTGGGAGTTTTGTTATGTATTGAGTAGAATACGTAAGAAGTAATGATCTAAAACCTTATCTGATATTTAGAGGAAAGTTGATTATAGCATTATCAGGGTGCAATAAATGTGCAATTATTGTGCAATGTGTGCAATTATTGTGCAATGCTTACCCAATTATATAGAAAGCTCCTACGCCTTTAGCACCACTTGACTTTAAGATGTTTAATTGGGTTAATTCCCTTAGGTCAGCACTTGCCGTATTCCTCGAAACATTAAATAGCTCCTGGTACTTCTTATTGGTGACCTTTTCATTTTGCATTACATAAAGAACAGCTTTCACCTGACGTTCATTCAATCCCATTTTTTTTAGGCCTGGTTCATTATAATGATTTTTGAAAAGTGTTACTTGAATGCCGCCATCCTGCTCGATAATTTCAGGCTCAGGTAACCCTGCTTCTTTACAGGATTGTAAAATCTTAAGCGTGCCACGCCCCCACGCATCAATATAGCCGCCTTTAAAACATGCGTCTGCAATTAAAGGATTCCGTGGACGGGAAGGATGCTGCCGTTTAAGTGCATCGAGTGATAAACCTTGAGGTAATAATCCCTCGTTCCAGCTACTAAAACGGTTGTCATACATTCTGATTTGAATGGCACCACCTGTATAGTTTCGGTGAACCAGTGCATTTAACAACATTTCCCGTAAGGCCGCCACGGGGTACTCCCCTTTCTCAATGCGTAATAAACCTTCGAAATTTACGGCCTTTATGAAAAATTTCTTATTCAGTATATCCTCAACCTCATGTAAAATATGTATTAAGCATCCTTCAGTTGTTTCCTGAAATTTCAGATCATCATGAGAAGTACCAAAGCGCCCCATTTTTAGTACCATATTAGGATAGAAGCGTCCAGGATCTTTTCCAAACAGAATAATAGCGGCACGTTTTATTTTTCCTTCTTTGGTAAGCCGTAGTTTTTCTAATAATTCAGCTATTGTAAGCCCTTCCAGATTACGTAAGCGTCCGCTTTTTTCGACCGCTTTAAGGTAGAGGTCAACTGCATGAGGATCAATATCATTAATAGTCGCAGAAGACTCAACCACATCATCCCAGCTTTTACCCGTTTTTTGTAGCAAAAATTCTACTAAAGCATTACCTTTTAATTCTTGTTTAGTGCTGCCACTACGGGTATAATAAATGCCCCTTAATGAAATAGGAACAACATAAGGTGGGGTAATTACTTCAAGGTAGTATAATCCTCTCCTTTCATGAAGATTCACTTCCACTATAATGCCTAAAATATCACGGATTTTATTAGGTAAATCTTCCATCAGTTTTTTATAATCGGAAATACCTACAACTTTACCATTGTCGTCTTTTCCAATATAAATAGTACCACCTTGACTATTGGCAAAACCAACTATCCATTTCAGGTAATCGTCATGCCAACTTTGTTTGTACTCAATGTTTTGGTGCTCTGCCATCATGTAGAAAAATAGGGTTAAAAAACATTCATATTGTGGGCTAAAAAATATTATGCCTGGTATCAAGATCAGGTATCTTGCACTATTAAAAACTAATTTCGTTAAATTTTCTCACATATGTAGCAGCAGTTTGTAAGATACAGACCTTAATCGCTGTGTGGTAAATTATCCTACTTAACATAACGTTAGTGCCCTTATCCTGCCTTTTGCCAGGGCTTTGCCTGAGAGTATCCAGCCTTCAAATAAAAGCTTTGAGCCATGAGCAAATTGCAGCGAAAAAGCAACATTCTTCTCCGCTATCCATCATTCGCTGCATTTAAGCTAGCAGCTCATACCTCATCCCATTTCCGGAAATTTTGTCCGGAACCGAACAAAAACAGAAAGCTGTTTTCCTGTAAATTCTTGATAGGCAGGTAATTGTGTTTGGCATTGCTATTGGAACATTCCTGGTCTAAAATGAAAACATGGACAAGGAATTACCAGCGGCAATGGTATCACAGAAAAGAAGAAAGCTACTGGGCATTTTAGTGCTGGTGATGCTCTTGCTGGTTGCTGCTATCTATACCATGCGTTATGTGCTGTCCCCTGCCTTAAAACGGGCTAATATCATCACTGCAGTGGCAGAGAAAGGTGACGTGGAAAATACGATTAACGCCTCCGGAGAAGTATTGCCTGAATTTGAAGAGGTGATCACCAGTCCTATTAACGCTGCTATTCAGCAGGTGGTGATGGATGCCGGCAGTAAAGTAACTGCCGGACAATCTATCCTGAAACTGGATAAAGCGGCTACACAAACGGAGTACGACAGAGGAAAATTTCAGCTGGAATCAAAACATAACGATATTAAGAAGCTCAGGCTGGAGCTGGATAAAAGTTATTTTGACCTGCAATCCAGCAATGAGGTAAAGCAGTTGCGTATCAACAGTTTGCTGGCAGATGTGGAAAACGCAAAACGATTATTCAAAGCTGGTGGAGGTACCAGGGAGGATATAGAAAAAGCAGAACTGGAATTGAAAGTGGCACAGCTGGAAAAGAAACAATTGGAAAACCAGCTTAAAAGCAAGCAGCAATCCATGCAGGTGGAAATGCGGGAATCCGAGATTACGGCAGCTATACAGGCCAACGAACTACATGCCCTGGAAAGGAAACTGCAGCAGGCCAGCGTGGTGTCCAGCCGGGAAGGAGTAGTAACCTGGGTAAATAAGAATATTGGCGCTACCATCCGCGAAGGTGATGCGCTGGCACGTATTGCAGACCTGGGGAGCTATAAAGTAACAGGTAGCATTTCGGATACTTATATGGACCAGCTGCACAATGGGATGCCCGCTATTATACGTATCAATGAAACCAGCCTCCGTGGCACCATTACCAATATCTATCCTGCCGTACAGAATGGCATCGCCACCTTTGATATCAAACTCAATGAACAATCACATAAGCTGTTGCGGCCAAATATGAAAGTGGAAGTATTCCTGGTTACTGCTGCCCGTAATAATGTGGTCCGGGTGGCAAATGGTAATGGATTTAAAGGCACCCCTGTACAAGACGTTTTTGTAGTGAAAGATAATAAAGCTATCCGCAGAACTGTACAGATAGGAATGAGCAACTTCGACTATGTGGAATTAAAAGACCAGATTAATCCGGGCGATGTGGTGATCATAAGTGATATGAGCGCCTATAAACACGCCAAAGAAATAACGATTAACAACTAACCCGGCTGGTATGAAAAACAGGATCTTTTTACTGCTGATATCAGTACTGGCAACGGGGATGGTGCATAGCCAGGCTACAGGTGATACCATGACCTTATCCCTGCCACAGGTAGTGGAAATGGCCAAAGCGCGGTCTATTGCCTCTAAACAGGCTGCTACGGTTAAAACCACCCGGTATTGGGAATGGCGTACCTACCGCTCTAACTATCAGCCACAGCTGGCTCTGAATGGGGTGCTGCCAGGGTATAGTAAAACCTATCAGCAGGTACAGCAACCCAATGGTACTATTGCCTTTGAACCGGTGCACAATAACAATTCTTCTCTCGACCTTTCTTTCAGCCAAAGCATTGCGCAAACGGGAGGATATGTATATGGTGCCACTCAGCTACAACGTTTTGATGACTTTGACAGAAAGAATACGATCTATAACGGGGTACCTTACACGATTGGATATAGCCAGCCCTTGTTTCAATTCAACAGCCTGAAATGGGACAGGAAAATTGAACCATTGAAGTATAATGAAAGCAAACAGGAATATATTGCTGCTATGGAGCAGATTGCTATCAAGGTAAGCGGTTATTTCTTTGACCTGCTCCTGGCACAGGTAAACCTGCAGATTGCTACTGCTAATCTTAACAATACTAACCAGATACAGCAGATCGCAGCAGAGAAGTTTGCCCTGGGAAAAATTGCCAGGAATGAAATACTGCAGTTGCAGCTGGAAAAACTAAAAGCGCAGAAGTCGGTGGGCACTGCCAAACGCGATATGGAAATCGCTACGCTCAACCTGCGCGCTTTTACCGGACTGCAGCACGCTGATAAGATAGCATTAACCCTCCCGCCAGCCAGCATTGAGATGGAGGTAACGGCCGACAAGGTGCTGGAACAGGCCTATCAGAATAATACCAACGCAATTGCTTTTGTCCGGAAGGTACTGGAAGCTAAAAGAGATGTGGCACAGGCAAGGGGAAAGAATGGGCTGAATGCTGCACTAACGGCCAACCTGGGTTTCTCCAAAAGTGCACCCAGCATCCCTAAAGTATATGAATCGCCGCAAAATCAGCAACTCTTGAAACTGGAGTTCAGTATTCCTATATTGGACTGGGGACGATCTAAATCGAGAGTCAAAACAGCAGAAGCAAACCTGCAGTTTGCCGAATATGCAGTGGAACAGGATAAACAAAACTTCTCGCAGGAAGTTATTACACAGGTAACCCTGTTTGATATGATGAAAGACCAGGTAAGCCTGAGTGCAGTGGCAGATAGTATTGCTTCAGAAAAATACCAGATTGCGCAGGACAGGTATGTACTGGGTAATTTAAGTATCACCGATCTGAGTATTGCCTTCCAGGAAAAAGACCAGGCCAAAAGAGATTATGTAGCAGCATTGCGCGATTTCTGGGGGGCATATTATCAGCTACGCTATTTATCATTATACGATTTTGAACACAACCAAAAGATCACTTATCGATAATCCATTTTAAAACAACCATATGATACGTTTGCAAAACATAGAAAAAGTATACCGCACAGACACGGTGGAAACACTGGCGCTGAACAGTATCAGCCTGGATATTGCCAAAGGGGAATTTCTTTCCATCATGGGTCCGTCTGGCTGTGGGAAGAGTACCCTGCTCAATATTATGGGACTGCTGGATATACCTACCAAAGGAGATATACGTATTGCGGATAGTGCTACCAATCATTTGTCCGACAAGGAAATGGCACACTTCAGGAACAGGAAGATCGGCTTCATCTTTCAAAGTTATCACCTGATCAATGATCTTAAGGTGTTGGATAATGTAGAGCTGCCCTTATTATACCGGAAAGCATCTGCAGGAGAACGGAAAAAACTGGCGGGTGAGGCGCTGGAAAAAGTAGGACTGAGCAACCGTATGAAACATTTTCCTACCCAGCTCTCCGGTGGTCAGAAACAACGGGTCGCCATTGCCAGGGCTATCGTGGGCAAGCCGGAAATTATCCTGGCGGATGAACCTACGGGCAACCTGGACAGCGCCATGGGCAATGAGATCATGGAAATCCTGATGCAGCTCAACCGCACAGAAGGTACTACCATCATCATGGTTACGCATGATGAGCATATGGCTAAACAAACCCACCGCCTGGTACGTCTTTTTGATGGTGCTCAGGTACAGTAATATTCCCTGTTTAATTTAAATGCTATGCTTAAGAACTATTTCAAAATAGCGATTGCAGTATTGAAAAGACGGAAGTTCTTTACTTTCATCAGCTTGTTTGGTATCAGCTTCACCCTTACGATCCTGATCGTAATAACGGCCTTCTGGGACCATACTACCAGTGCCAGATACCCTGACACTAAAAGAGACCGGTCACTGTATATTGTTAATATGACATTACGGGGAAGTAAAAATGGATATATGAATTCAGGCCCTGTCAGCCTCCATTTTCTGAATACCTATGTCTGTAAAATGAAAACACCTGTTGATATAGCCTTCTCTTCCATGTTCGGTCCTACCAATACCTATATCAATAATAAAAAACTGACCATCGATCTGAAATATACCAACGCAGATTTCTGGAATGTATTGGATTATACTTTCCTGGAAGGGAAACCTTATACCCAACAGCAACTCAACAATGGAGAAAGAGTGGCGGTAATATCGGAAGAGACTAAACGGAATTATTTCGGAGAGGTCCCTCATGTGGTAGGAAAATACCTGGAAACCAATAACGAGCAATACCGGGTAATAGGTGTAGTGAAAAATGTGCCTGTTACATTACCATTTGTATACAGTGATATATATGTTCCTTACACCCTTTCACAACGGGATCTGGAGGACAGGTCATTTGGAGGTAAATACACGGCTATCCTGCTGGCCAGGTCAGCGGCAGACCTGCCTGCGATAAAAGAAGAATTTAACCAGCTGATCAGAAAAATACCCTTGAAAGGAGAAAATTTTGACAAGATAAATGGGAATACAGATAGTTACCTGGAAGTTTTTACACGTATCATCTTTGGGGATGAATCGAACAACGGGGTAGGAAAATTTGTGCTGATCATGAGTTTATTTGTTTTCACCTTTATGTTATTGCCCACACTTAATCTTGTTAATATCAATATCAGCAGGATTATGGAACGTTCTTCGGAAATAGGGGTACGCAAGGCTTTTGGCGCATCTTCCGGTACACTCACCATACAATTCATTGTAGAAAACCTTATCCTTACTTTCCTGGGAGGAGTGATAGGAGTGGGATTGTCCTGGATTATCCTGCAGGTAATTAATAGTTATCAATTGATCCCGAATGCCTATCTCACCATCAATTTATCTGTATTGTTTATCAGCCTGCTGGTCTGTATCCTGTTTGGGCTGCTTTCGGGGGTATATCCTGCCTGGAGGATGTCGAGAATGCAGATTGTAACTGCCCTCAAAGCTTAGCATCCATTGTATTGATAAAATTAAAACCGCATGATATGTTGACGCATTTATTCAAACTTATCTGGAACAAAAAGAAACATAATTTCCTGCTGATCATTGAAATGCTGGCATCATTCCTGGTCATGTTTGCTGTTTTTACTTTACTGGTAAATTATTATCAGCATTATAAAGCACCTATGAACTTTGAGTATAAGAATGTTTGGGCCGTGACATATGAAAAGCCCCAGGGGGTAAATAATAAAGACTCCCTGGTGATGATTTATGAAACATTACGGAATACGCTTACTGCCATGCCGGAAGTAGAAGCAGTAAGTATTATGTCGAGTAACAGCCCTTTTTCCATGAGTAACTCCAGTGCTAATATCCGGTACGGAAAGATAAACCTGCTGATAAACCAATATTTCACGGATGATGATTTCGATAAAGTCATGGGCGTAACTATGCAGGCAGGCCGCTGGTTCTCAAAAGCAGATGCCGGTAGTAAAATAATGCCGGTGATCATCAATACTACCATGAATGAAAGATATTTTGGACAGGAGAATGCTATTGGAAAAATAATAGGGAATGAACAGGAACAGTTAAGGGTGATAGGGGTGGTAAAGACATTGAAGGAGAAAGGCGACTATGCCGCCCCTGAAATGGGGATCTACAGAAGGCCGGACAGCACTTCTTACAACTGGCTGCACCGGATGATGGTCAAAGTTCGCCCGGATGCCAACAATGCTACCTTTGAAAGCCGTTTTGCCAAAGTATTTGCCGGCAGCCTGAAAGATAGTAATGTGGAAATAGAACATCTCACAGATAAGCGGATAGCCAGGAATAATCTGACACTGGTGCCGCTGCTGGTGATGCTCATCATTGCCTGTTTTCTGCTCATCAATGTGGCATTGGGCCTGTTTGGGGTGCTATGGTATAATATCAGCAAAAGGAAAAGTGAAATAGGACTGCGGAGGGCGCTGGGAGCCACTGGTCCGGCTATATCTCTGCAAATGGTAAGTGAAGCACTGGTATTATCTACACTGGCAGTGCTGGTTGGTGTATTTTTTGCAATCCAGTTTCCCTTGCTGAATGTTTTTGACCTGCCGGCCAATGTGTACTTTAAAGGCATTGCCTTATCCGTTATTTTTATCTACCTGTTAGTCATCATCTGTGCCTTTTATCCGGGCCGGCAGGCGGCTAATATTTATCCGGCAGTGGCATTACACGAAGAATAAATAACCTTACTTTTACTTCAGGTATGATACTGATTATTGATGATGACATTGCGGTAAGAACTTCTTTATTGCTGCTGTTGCAGCAGGCGGGATACGAAGCGGCGGGTGTAAGCACGCCGGAAGAGGCGCTGCTCAGTATCCGGGCCAATCCGCCTGCACTGGTATTGCTGGACCTTAATTTCTCTATCGATACTTCCGGTAAGGAAGGCATGACTTTATTAAAACAGATCAGGCAGCAGCAGGCTGCCCTGCCCGTAATCCTGATTACCGGATGGGGAAGTATCGCCCTGGCAGTGCAGGGCATGAAGCTCGGGGCTAATGATTTTATCAGCAAACCCTGGAATAATGATAATATCCTGCAATCAGTAAAGACCCTGCTGCAGTTACAGCATAAAACCACACATCATACCCGTAAGCAACTGGATGGCTTGTATAATTTTCAGCACATCATAGGAGAAGATCCTAAAATGATGGACATTCTGGAAACGATCGGGCGTGTGGCCGCTACAGATGCTTCCATTCTTATCATGGGGGAAAGTGGTACAGGAAAGGAACTGATTGCAGAGGCCATCCATCAGAATAGTACCCGCCGCAATAAACCTTTCATCAAGGTAAACCTCGGCGGGATCTCCACTTCCTTATTTGAAAGTGAAATGTTTGGTCATGTAAGAGGTGCTTTTACTGATGCCCGGTACGACCGTACCGGCCGTTTTGAAATGGCGCACAAGGGTACCATCTTTCTGGATGAAATAGGCGACCTGGACAGCAGCAGCCAGGTAAAGCTATTACGGGTGCTGCAGGACAGGACCTACGAAGTGCTGGGCAGCAGCCGTACCAAAGTGGTAGATACCCGCGTAGTATGTGCTACTAATAAAAACCTGCATGAAATGGTGGCGTTGGGTACTTTCCGCGAAGACCTGTTGTACCGCATTAATCTGATCACAATCCGGCTGCCGGCATTGCGGGAACGTCCTAAAGATATCCCACTACTGGTAAACGGGTTTATCCATAACCTCCGGGAAATGTATAGCCGTCCGGCCCTCAACGTTACATCCGATGCCATGAAATGGCTGCAGCAACTGCCATTGCCTGGTAATATCCGCCAGTTGAAAAATCTGGTGGAACGGGCTATACTGGTTAGTAAAACTGACCAGCTGGATACAGCTGCTTTCCGGTCACAACTGGAGCTGTCGCCGGTAAAAACCGGTAATATCCAGTTGCCCGGTGTAGGCACTATCACCCTGGAAGAACTGGAAGTGGGTATGATCAGAAAGGCCATGATGTTTCATCATAACAAAATTGCAAAAGCAGCAGTTTCACTGGGAATCACCCGCAGTGCCTTATACCGGCGGCTGGATAAATACAATATTCCATACGATGAAACTTCGGACTAAATATATCCTCTTTGTAATTATCCTGCACCTGGTTACCCTGGGGCTTACGTTTGTTATTTTTAAGGAAAACAAACTGTTGTTCCTCGTAGCAGAAGTATTTATCCTGATATCAGTATGGATTTCCTGGCGCTTGTACCAGCAACTCATCCAGCCATTGCAAATGCTTACGCAAGGTGTGGAAGCGATCAAAGACCGGGATTTTAATGTGAAGTTCCTGCCCACCGGCAAGTACGAAATGGACCAGCTGATAGAGGTGTACAACAACATGATAGATCAGCTGAGAGAAGAGCGGGTAAAACAGGAGCAGCAGCATTTTTTCCTGGAAAAACTGATACATACCTCTCCTACCGGTATTATCATCCTCGATTTTAATGATCATATACAACAGGTAAACCCTGCTGCGCTGGCATTGCTGGGAATGACGGCGCATGCGCTGCAGGGGCGGCGGGTACATGAGCTGTCGCATCCTGTTTTACAGCAGATAGCATTATTGGAGTCCGGTAAGTCGGGTACAGTATCTCTTACGGGGATGGCTACTTATAAACTGCAGAAATCCCATTTTATTGACCGGGGATTTCCCCGGCATTTTATCATGATAGAAGAACTGACCACTGCCATCCTCGCGGCAGAGAAGAATGTATACGGGAAAGTGATCCGTATGATGGCACACGAGGTGAATAATACGATCGGGCCGGTCAACTCTATTATACATTCTACGCTGGGTGCCGGAGCGCTTTGGGCGGATGGCCGGCAGCAGGTATTAAAGGAAGCCCTGGAAGTAGCGGTGGCCAGAAATCAGAACCTCAATATGTTTATGCGCAACTTTGCCGACCTGGTGAAGTTGCCTGTGCCAGACAGAAAGCCGGTAAACCTGCATCAGCTGATCCATAATGTAACCCGGTTGATGCAGATGAAAGCAACAGAAAAGCAGGTACAGTTTAAATTTGAAATGCCTGACGTTTCATTCCCCGTACTGATAGACGAACAGCAAATGGAACAGGCTTGTATCAATATTGTGAAAAATGCAATTGAAGCGATTGAAGATACGGGAACAGTCACCTTTATCACTGATCCGCGTACCCGTCAGCTGGTAATTACGGATAATGGGAAGGGCATCCCGGACGAACATAATGAATACATCTTCTCTCCTTTTTTCAGCAGCAAAAGAGACGGACAAGGTATTGGCCTTACCCTGGTGCGTGAAATCCTCCTCAACCACCAGCTGTACTTCTCCCTGAAAACAGTGGCGCCCGGCAATACCCGGTTTGAGATCAGGTTTTAAGCATCGCTATTAGGATAATACTACCTGCACTCTTTCGGCAGAGCGTTTGAACATTTTGAGAATGGTGAGCTGATAACCTTCTACCTGCAGTACTTCGCCTTCCGTAGGGATACTGCCGTGATAGTAGGCAATAAGGCCGGATAAAGTATCATAATGGTCACTTGCCGGCAATGGTTTGGGCAGGTATTCGTTGATTTCTTCTATATTCTGGTGGGCATCTACAATAAATGTCTGATCGTTTACCTGTTGTACGATAGGTTGTTCCTGGTCGTGTTCATCCTGTATATCTCCTACCAGTTGCTCCAGTACATCTTCCATGGTTACCAGTCCTTCCGTGTCACCAAATTCATCCGTTACAATGGCCAGCTGTTGCCGGTTCAGCTGGAAGTTGCGCAACAGTACCTTGATCTTCATGCTGTCCGGAATATAAAATACCGGGCGCAGGATATCTTTTACAGCCTTTACTGTCTTTTCATGGATGCCCTTTACGAGGTCTTTGGTATAGATCACCCCAATCAGTTCATCGATGCTATTGTTATATACCGGGTAGCGGGAGTAGCCTTCCATGATCACTTTATCCACCAGTTCATCAAAAGGCATGGCAGCATCCAGTGCAATGATATCCTTACGGTGGGTAAGGATGCCTTTTACGCGGCGGTCGTCAAAATCAAATACGTTGTGGATGAGTTCCCTTTCTGTTTCTTCAATAGCCCCGCCTTCCTGGCTTTCTGCGATGATCAGCTTCAGTTCCTCTTCAGAGTGGATATCCTGCTCCTTTGCCGGCGGAATACCTATCATACGTAGCAGGAAGTTGGCTAGTCCATTGAGGAGCCAGATGAACGGACGGAAAACGATATAGAAGATCTGCAGAGGGATCGCTACCAGCAAGGTAGTCGAAGCCGGTTTACGGATAGCGATGGATTTAGGGGCCAGCTCTCCAAATACGATATGCAGTACAGTAATACAGAAGAAGGCTACCGGGATAGCTATTTTATGTGCGGTAGAGGCAGGTATGGAAATATGTAAAGCGTCGAAGGTAGTCAGGATGATTTTGGTCATCATCTCCTCACCTACCCATCCCAGCCCCAGGGATGCCAGGGTAATACCCAGCTGGGTAGCAGCCAAATAACCGTCCAGGTTGCTGGTCACTTTTTTGGCCGCAGCCGTTACATTCTTGGATAAGCCACTTAAATTGCTCAGTTGGGTGCTCCGGACTTTTACGATGGCAAACTCGGCAGCTACAAAAAAACCATTCAGAAAAACAAGGAATATAGTTAGAAAAATTTCAAATGTCATTATATGAATGAGATTGGACGAGTGTAAGTTAAGTAAATATTATAATATTAGTAAGGGCTTGATACACTCGTCCTGCCAATCATAACCGGCTACCTCCTTTTACAAGGTAGCGGGCCAGTTCCAGAACTCATCCCGGTAGTCGTCTTTCAATGGTTCATCTGTCAGCTGTTCTCCTATGGCTTCCAATTGTTCCTGGCTGAGCTTCCTTTCCAGGTAAGGGAACAACTCCCGCTCTTCATATCTCACATGATTGTCCACCGAATCGGCCAGTATCGCCAGGTCCTTCGGAAGATCTTTGGCACTGCTGCCCGCTAAGGCAGCTATCTGCTTGCTGATATATTGATGGTCCAGGATAGCCCGTTGTACCATCTTGTCGGATAGCGGCGCAAATAATACCGCTTCCTCCTGCCGGAAATGCGATTGCAAACAATGCGTCCAGAAGTATTCCACATACTGCCGGATACGTTCCCCCGCTACATTCTTCTTAATTCCCTGTCTTATTTTCCAGCAGAAAAGCAGGCTGAAATGATGTTCTCTGGAGAAGGTAAGGATGCTCTCATGCCGCTTGAGTGGTTTAGTTGCCATAGTCTTATAGGTTTAAGATAAAGGCGATGCGCGCTTTTACAGGAACAAAGTTACTACATTTATGAATAATAAAGGATGTTTATGTCTTTTATAGAATAGCACTTTATAGTAATACTACCGGTAGCAGATTTTACTGAACCCTGGATTTTATAGGTGATCAGGTTAATTTGCGGAATAGTGTCTCACTTTTTGAAAAGCTCCCTGCTGATCTTTCCGTCAGGAATTTGTACTTTGAACAGCAGAACAAAATATTTCCTCCTCATGCGTATCCCATTTGAACAGCTTAAACAGGAGTTTAAGAGAGTATTGTTAAAGTTGTCTTTTCCGCAAGAAAAGGCGGAAGCCTGTGCCCGTATCTTTGCTGCCAATAGCAGGGACGGTGTGTACTCTCACGGGCTGAACCGTTTCCCTGTTTTTGTGGAGTACGTGCAAAAAGGATTGATTCATGGAGATGCGGAGCCGGTATTAATAGAAACGATTGGGGCTATAGAGCGATGGGATGGGCAGTATGCCCCTGGGATGTATAACGCCTCCTTGTGCATGGACCGGGCGATAGCATTGGCAAAAACACATGGGATTGGTTGTGTGGCGGTAAAAAATACCAATCACTGGATGCGTGGTGGTACATACGGCTGGCAGGCTGCAGAGGCAGGTTGTATTGGTATTTGTTTTACGAATACATTGGCCAATATGCCCGCCTGGGGTGGTATGAATCCGGTATTGGGTAATAATCCGCTGGTAATTGCGGTACCGCGTGCCGGAGGGCATGTAGTGCTGGATATGGCGATGTCGCAGTTTTCTTATGGGAAGTTGCAGGAGTATGAATTGAAGAAAGCACCATTACCGCTTCCGGGAGGATATGATGAACAGGGAAACCTGAGCACAGACCCGGTTGCTATCCGCAATACAAAACGTACCCTGCCTGTTGGTTTCTGGAAAGGTTCCGGACTGTCTATGATCCTGGATGTGATGGTGGTAGCACTCAGCGGAGGCCGCTCTACAGCACAGATCACCAGTGGAGTAGATGAAGTGGGATTATCACAATGTTTTATCTGCCTGCACCAGCCGGATATGCACGAAGGGTTGATAGAAGAGATTATAAATTTTACAAAAAGCAGTACACCTGCTGAGCCGGGCGGGCAAGTAACCTATCCCGGAGAGCGCACCCTGCAAACCCGTCTTAAAAACGAGGCGGAAGGTATACCGGTGAATGAAACAATATGGCAACAGGTGAAAAATATGTAACCCTGATAACGGAGCTAACGCAAGAAAAAAGGAGCTGGCTACACGAAGTAGACAGCTCCTGGTATTTGCTATTTCTGGGGAACAAATATCTGACGTAACTGGTCTATTAATACACCATTACCATTTACACTGATGTTGGTAATCTTTTCTGCGATCTTCTCCACATATTCCATCTCCTTCAGTTTGAACAGCATAGGATTATCCTCCATCAATTTGGCGGTATTTAACAAACTACGGGTGCTGGCCGTTTCTTCCCTTCGCATGATGATATTGGACTGTGCCTTTTTTTCGGCGATCAATACCTGGTTCATGATTTCTTTCATTTCACCGGGCAAAATAATATCACGGATACCGAAACCGGTAATGGTTACACCCAGCTGTGCGGCAGCAACACTCACCGCTTCCAGGATATAAGGGCTTAAGGTGTCTTTCTTTTCCAGTAATTCATCAAATCCAAGTCCTGCAATATATTCCCGCAGTGCTAACTGGAAGAGGATATATAACTGGCGCTCATAGTCCTTGTTCTGCAACAATGCTTTTTCAATATCGGCCACTTTATACTGTGCCCAGGCATTAATACGCAATGCTGCTTTATCCCTGGTCAGTATTTCCTGCCCGTTGATTTCTACCTGCAACTGGCGGATATCTACCTTACCTACATAAACAGGGATATTGTTTTTCCACCAGTAGTATACCCCTCCGGGCAATACCTGTACATATTTACCATCTACGAACAGCAATGCCATTTCGTGGTTTTCCACAACATAGCTGCGCACGTAAGGTGCCAGCATTTTATGAGACAGGGTAGCCCGGTCTATGTCTTCGGTAATATCAGCTTTGCTGATATCTGCGCGGACAAATGTATACCTGATCACGCTTTCCCAATAGGGATAACGACCGGCAGTTAATACCTGCTTCAGTAACCCATTTTCATATTGCAGTACAATTTCAGTATCTGCTACCTCTACTACATGCAACAACCCGGTTAAGGCGGCATCTGCTAAGAGGATGTTCAGTTCGCAGGGGGCATAGAAAGGTTTGGTAGTATCATACACTTCCATTTTTTCACCAGGCATTAACCAATACCTGCCTGCTTTGACTGCATGGTGGTAAACACCCCGCTTAAATACCAGGCCAACCTGATAAGCGTTGACCAGAACTCTTTTCATTGTTTTAGTTTTTAAAATTTCAAATTATAAAAGCCGGTGCCATTGCCATTTAGTATACACGGAAACAGATTTCAATGACGGGAAGTGTAGCAGTGATATTACTTTTACAGTGCTATCCACTGTTAAAACAGCTGGTCAGTACTACCTGCCATGATCATTTTTACACCTGCTTGCGGAGTGCTTGCCAAATTGATATAAACAATACGGACATTGTTTCATCTCGGCAGCTAACGCCGGCTTTTAAAGTGAGCGCCATTTTTAAGGAAGTAGCGCATACTTCCGGAGCATAACCGTTATGCATCTCTTGCTTTGAAGAGGCAGGATTCGAACCTGCATATGTTATCCGTTGCTCTACCCCTGAGCTACAGGCTTTCACCCGGAAGGATTCGAACCTTCGACGCACAGAATCGTGGTGGGCACGCCTCCATTGCTGCAATAGCATACAGCTAATGATCATTACTGCACTGCAGGGCTATACAGAAACCCATGCCTGGTTTGCAACAACAGGTATGTGCCCATCTTCCCGTTAAGGAAGCTCTTGCGTTAATGCATGCATTAACCTGGTGTGAGTGGTAAGATTCGAACTTACTATGTCCTTAGACGATGGTTTTACAGACCATTGCGACACGCCAGCTTCGCCGCACTCACATTGATTTTACAACTGTTCAATCACACTGGTTCTGATTTTTAAACTGCAAGTTGTAAATAGTTGTCCTGGCTGGAATTGAACCAGCAACCCACTGCGTATAAGGCAGTTGCGCTAACCATTGCGCTACAGGACAAACGGTGTTAACAGTATTGACTAAACGCTAATTGATATGCACAAAAAATCCCGGTTGTATGATGCAACCGGGATTTTTTATTCCTGCAACATAAGCAGTGCTTATGTTAGGACATGCCCCGGTTGATCATCATCGCGATACTGCATAAAATGCTGGTAGCATTTTATGGATACCTGTTGATCATGCCTGATTGTAAAGCGTATATATCTTAATGTCACTTAGTACATTGTTTTTAGTATTAAAAAGATGTCTGGTATAAATGTTTTACAGCACAAAAAAGCCCCGCAATCTCTTGCGGGGCCTGTGTTATATCGAATTAGTTATATCAACTTATTCTGCAGCATAACATGCCCCCGCAATCAGGATAGCTTTCTGTAAAGCAAATCCGGTTGGTGAGAATAGTATGTAATTGTATACGTTGCATGTTTACTGTTTTGTGATTTTTTTAACGGTGCAAAGATGTGATTATTTTTTTGATATATACAAATTTTTGAAAAATATTTTTTTAATAACATGATCGTATTATAACGTAAACGAGCATATTAAAATTGCAAATTGGCATTAATGACTTTGTTGTCTTTAAATCAGAAAATACTCATGAGGTACCATATGTCAGCAATCAGGCAACGTGGGGCAATTATGCCACACAGGTACCCGGTATCGTATGTGAAGTGGGCGGGGCGTGCATTGAAGTATGCTTAAAGCATAGTTAAAGCATAGTTAGAGCATAGTTAAAGCATAGATAGAGCATGGATAGAGTATGAATAGAGCATAAAAGGCTATACCATGATTTCATACAGAAGGTTTGCATCAAAACCTGTATACTCACAAAATTCTGCTACGGTTACAAAGCCGCCTCTTTTTTTACCATGCTTTTCGCGGATCTTTTGGAGTAATCTCCTTGCTGTACGGCCTTTGTAGCCGGTTAATATTTCAACGTCTTTGCTATATACTACTGCACGTTTGATGTTCATTTTGTACCATTTTTTCCGTTTTAGACCGCTTTTGGCCTATTTGGCCTTTTCGTTTTGTGTGAAAAACAGGCTGAACTACTTTCGTTCTATCAGTACTGAAAGTACAGAATTTTAGCGAATTGACCGACTGCAGCGGAAGAAGAAAAAAGATTTTGTGCGGCAGCCAGAAACGGGCATGGCTTTAAATAAACGCCTTATTACTAAAAAAAATAAATTAATGACTATGGCTAAGCAAAGTGGATTAGTTCAGTTTGAAGGTACTATAGGAAATATTACCTTTTTTAAAACAAATGACGGCTTTAAGGCCCGTCAAAAAGGGGGGATTAGCAAAACCCGCATGAAGACAGATCCCGCTTTTGAAAGAACACGGGAAAACTGGGCCGAATTTGGCCGCGCAGGAAAAGCAGGTAAGCTGTTGCGTAATGCTTACGCTTCCCTGATAAAGCAGGTGGCTGATAAGCAGATTATGAGACGGCTTATCCGCGAAATGGTTAAAGTGGTCAAGGCAGATGCTATCAACATCAGAGGGGCCAGAAATGTAATGGATGGTGAAACGGCATTGCTGCAAGGCTTTGAGTTTAACCAGCACAGCCCGCTAAGCACTGCGCTGAAACTTAACACTGTCAATACGATAGACCGTGCTACCGGCACACTACAGGTGGATGTACCTGCTATTGTACCAGGTACGGATATCGTATACCCCACGGAAGCTACACATTTTGTGATCTCCATTGCAGGGGCAGAAGTTGACTTTGAAAGTGGCAGATTTGTCAGCACCATAGCAGATAGTGGTATGCTGTCTGTTACAGATGCACTGGTGCCGGCCATCCAGCTACATACACAGGTAACAGCGGCAAGTACGCATCCTTTGTTCCTGGCACTGGGCATCGCCTTTTTCCAGGATGTCAATGGTGCGGCATACCCGCTGAATAATGGCGCCTATAATGCGTTTCAACTGGTAATGGTATCAGGACAATAACGGTACGTTTTGCCATCAACCGGAAACCGGAGCATCGTAAATCCGCTGAGGTGATGTGGAGCAATTATACCACACAGTATAATGGCGCCACTGACACTGATGAGGTAGTGCTCCGGTTTTCTATTTCAATAATGTGAATAAAAAGAACTTGCTGTTAACCTCTGGTTAACTCATTTTTTTTGCAATTAAACTTTCTTTTGCAAACTGATAATTTATTACTCAATGGTTTGTTTAACCACCAACTTTTTTGAACATGAATTACATCAAACAACTAAATGCTTTTACAAAGAAAATGGCAGGTGACGAAAAGATAAACCCTAACCATCTGGCCCTCTACCATGCATTGTTCCAGCAGTGGAACTACCAGCGGTTCGCACCCGTATTTGCCATCAGAAGAGAAACAACATTGCTGCTGAGTAAAATTGGCTCTGCTAAAACGTACTATAAATGTTTGAAGGAACTGCAGGCTGGTGGGTATATCAAATATTATCCGGCCACAGGTAAATATGCACGGGCAAAAATAAGTATGATAGTATTACAGGAAAATGAAACAGAAAAACAACCCGCTATCTTCTGCAACAATGGGCATGAAGACCTTGGACTTTCCCTGGCGTGGGAAGAAAACCTGGAGGAGCTGCCCGGCTTAAAGGAGGAAGCACCAGCAATAACTGACACGTGTAGTAATATGGATACACATAGTGCTACGGGTGTAGAGCAGGACTGTACTAACTCAAAGGTGAACAATATACCACCGATAGGTAGTATATATACCACCCTCCAGGTGGACAATATACTACCTGGGGATAGTAATAATGACCCTATATGTGAGGCAGTTTTACCTCACTCTTTAATTAAACAGAAAAAAATTAAAGATTTTAAAAGTGAGTGTGTAAACGTTTTTAAACGTGGGCACTCACACACAGATAACCAATCATTTTTTTTGAATCAGGAAAAAATACAGCAACACACACCGGCCCCTGTGGAGCATTATTACCCCACATTGGAAGAGGTGATCACTTTCTTTAAAATGCATCTGTTTTCGGAACTCGAAGGAAAAAAATTTCATTACCACTATGATAAAGAAGGCTGGAAACTGGCAGGTGCCAAACCTATCTCCAACTGGAAACGTGTAGCACAGAAATGGATGTCAAGAGTAAACAACCTGCCGGAAAATATCAGAATGAGCCTGAGTTATTTTAATCCGGCACTATATACGGATGAACATAGAAATTTTTCCAAACCTCTGTAATCCTATTATTTCCATATAGCTTTTAGGGCCGCAGTTAATAGTCTATAAAAATAGTGCACTAACTGGGCCGCTTGTATTACCTTTGCAAACTGATCTACAACCACGGTATTACGAATCTGCTACCTACCCGGCTAAAATATGGAAATGATAAACACTGTTTCCTGTTTGCCAGAATGGTACACCTACTAAGCTCTGAAAAGGCAAATGGATACGGCTTCCGGCTTTCTCTT
Source organism: Chitinophaga sp. H8 (assembly GCF_040567655.1). Taxonomy (NCBI): domain Bacteria; kingdom Pseudomonadati; phylum Bacteroidota; class Chitinophagia; order Chitinophagales; family Chitinophagaceae; genus Chitinophaga; species Chitinophaga defluvii. The sequence continues at coordinate 1,265,175 of NZ_JBEXAC010000002.1, forward strand.
TCTTCCTTTCCAGCTTTTTTGTAGATTTATACCGTGTTTAGTACCAGAAAGTAGTTATGACAGTGTATGAATTATATGATGAAAAACGATTATTTGCCCATATTGCATTGGGTGATGAAGCGGCTTTCAGGGTACTGTTTGACCGCTACCGCACCAGGATCTACGCCATTGCTTTTAAACTCACCAAATCAGCCCCGGTAGCGGAAGAAATTGTACAGGAAGTGTTCCTGTCCATCTGGCTGAACAAAGAAAAATTTGAAGATGTAAAGGATACTTCGGCCTATATCTTCTCTATGGCCTACCATAAAGTGTTCTATTACCTTAAAAAAGTTTCCCGGGAAGCCGTACTGCTCGAAACCATCATTGCCACGATGAATCAGGAGGTGAACAGCACCGAAGAAACAGTAGCCGTGAATGAAAGCCGCTGGATCATTGATAAAGCGGTACAGCAGCTCCCTCCCCAGCGGCAAACGATCTACCGCCTCAGCAGGCAGGATGGACTAAGTCATGAAGAAATTGCCCATCAGCTCAATATCTCCCGCAATACCGTCAAAAATCAACTGGTACAGGCACTGCGCTATATCCGGGTATGCCTGCAAAAAGGAGCGCTTTTCCTGCTCTGGTTCCTCATGGATTAATCCCCCTGAAAATATTTTTTCCCGCCGGATAGTCCTTTTGCCTTTTACAATACTCTACTGTTATAGAGGGGGCTTTTATTCCCCCTATAGCTTACCCGGCCTTTCATCATCCATCGTTCACCTGTCAAACTATTGCTATGATGCCAGATCAAAGCAGGATCCAGTTCCTGCTGCAACAATATACTGCCGGTTCGGCTTCCCCGGAAGAAACCAGGGAACTGTTCGGATGGATTCGTATGGCCGATGATGATGCGCCTTTAAGGGCGTATATGCTCGGCCTCTGGCAACAAACGGCGCCGAATACCGAATTCCCTTCGGTCAACTGGGATGATATGTTCAGCAGTATTGTGCACCGGTCTCAAACAGGCCCAAAGGAATACGTGGCTCCTGCAGCTACCCGGAATGCCAGCAAGGAAATACCGGTCCTGCCACAAAGCCACACCCGGCTGGATACCCGTGGCAGGGCCTGGAGGATGGTTGCAGCTGGTATAGCCCTGGCTATACTGGCCATAGGCGGCTATTGGCTCACCAGGTCTGAAAAAACACCTCCTCCGGTAGCGCAGCAAACAACAGCGCCGGTAAAGGAATACGCAGATCATACCCAGCACCTGGTACTGCCGGATGGTAGTACCGTCATCCTGCACAAAGGAAGTACCCTGCAATATCAACCCGGCCTGTCCGGAAATAACCGGGAAATAAGCCTGGACGGAGAAGCCTATTTTGATATCAAACCCGATCTGAGCCGCCCATTTATTATCCTTAGTCATAAATTAAAAACAACTGTACTGGGTACGGCCTTTAATATCAAAGCTTTTGAAAACGATAAACATATAACGGTTACAGTTACCCAAGGCAAAGTAAAGGTGGAAGACGAACGGAAAGTACTGGGAATAGTACTGCCCGACAAACGCATGGTGTACGATATACAAACGGCTACGGCTTATCAGGAGGGCGTTGCTGCCGGAAAAACACTGGATTGGGTGAGGCAGGACGTGATCTATGAAGCAAAAACATTTGAATTTATCGCCGGAAAAATCAGCCTCCGCTACCAGGTACCGGTAAAATTTGATAACGAAGCATTGAAAAACTGCCTGATCACAGCGTCTTTCAGCGGTACAGAATCATTGGACGAAATGCTTACCGTAGTGTGTACTGCGCGTAATGCTACTTATACCATCAGCAACGGAACAGTCACCATTCATGGAAAAGGCTGTAACGATCATTAAAAATGAACTGTCAACCAATATGCAACTAACAAAGGAGTAAAAAGGAATACCCCTCCAACCTGCAAGTAAAGAGGGGTATAAATTTTAAACAATTATCGGCTAACTATTTAAAACTATTGCAAGTTATGCAAAAAAATGCTGCTGTCTACCGACGGGAGAATGGATCTTTTTTCCCCTATCCGATTAACATTAATGTATCTTTTATTATGAAGATGAGTGCGTGCTTCATGGTGATCATTGCAATGTCTGCCCAGCTACTATGGGCCGAACATGGTAATGCACAGGGAATTGCAGAGAAGAAAATTACACTGGAACTAAAGGATGCTACCCTCCGGGAAGCCCTGAAAAACGTGGAAACACTCTCCGGTTTCCGGATGACCTACCCTACCGAACAGGTGGTGAAATTCAGGAATATCTCCCTGAAAAAAGGTACCCGTTCCGTAAGTTCTACACTCGACATGCTGCTGGAAGCTACCGGCCTTGACTATAAACAGGTAAGCAACAGTGTGATCCTGTTCAAAAAGGAACATACAGACACGCCCGATCATACACAGCTAACCAGACCGGCATCACCATCGCAGGTGGCAGCCGGCACCATCACCGGCAAGGTTACGGATGAAAGCGGCGCCGGACTACCCGGCGTTACGGTAGCGATAAAAGGTACTACCAACGGTACCGTTACCGATGGAGATGGTATTTATCAACTGCGCAATGTAACGCCCGATGCTATACTGGTCTTCAGCATCATTGGCTTTGATACCCAGGAAGTGCCGCTGTCTGGCCGTACCGCTGTTTCCATCATACTTCAGGAATCAGCTCCCAGCAAGCTGAACGAGATCGTGGTGATCGGTTATGGTACTACTACCCGCCGCACCAGCACCGGCTCTGTTTCGAGGGTGAGCAGCAAAAGCATCAGTGAACAACCGGTGACTGATCCGGTAGGTGCTTTGCAAGGCAGGATATCAGGCCTGTTTATCGCCTCCTCCAGCGGTTTGCCAGGGTCCAATTTTAAAGTGCAGTTAAGAGGAATCAACTCCATCGGTGCTGGTACAGATCCTTTATACATTGTAGACGGAGTACCCGTGGCCAGCGAACCATTAAACCAGTTTCCGGGTGCCAACGGCAACCAAAGCCCGCTGGCAAGTATCAATCCTAATGATATAGAAAGTGTAGATGTACTGAAAGATGCGGATGCTACCGCCATCTACGGCTCCCGTGGTGCCAATGGAGTAGTGCTGATCACTACCAAAAAAGGCAAAGGAGGGAAAACAAAAATTGACGTGAACGTATACAGTGGTGCGGGCAAAGTGACCAATACCATTGATATGATGAATACAGCACAATACCGCCAGATGCGTAAACATGCTTTTGCAGCAGATGAAGTGGTACCTACTCCTGAAACCGCGCCGGACCTGTTCCTCTGGGATAGTACCCGTACAATCGACTGGCAGAAAGCGTTTATCGGAAATACCGCTAAGATGACGGATGCGCAATTATCTGTTTCCGGTGGTAATGAAACCACCCGCTTCCTGTTAAGCGGTTCTTATCACAAAGAAACGACCGTATTGCCAGGCAGCCTGGGTCTTAGTAGAGGGGCTTTACACTTTAACCTGGACCATAGCTCAAAAGATGGCAGATTCAATATTACTTTCTCCGGTAATTATACCTCTACCAAAGATAAGTCCATGCCGATAGATATGACGCAGTACTTTAATACGCCGCCTAATTATCCGGCCTACGACTCTACCGGCAAATTCTATTATGTAGGACAAAGCGACTTCAGCCCTTACAGTTATCTGCTAAAGAAATCCACCGCACAAACTAATAACCTGGTAGGCAACTCCGTATTGAGGTATACCATCCTGCCGGGATTAAACGTGAAAGCCAGCCTGGGGTACAATACCATGGATATGGAACAGGTACAGACCAATCCTGAATCCTCTTTTAATCCACTGAGTGGAACACCCGGTATCAGCTACTATGGCAATACCCACGTACAGGGCTATATTGTTGAACCACAGATAGATTATACCCGCAAACTGGCAGATGGTATCCTGCAAGTGCTGGCAGGGGCTTCCTGGCAGCAAACCATCAGCAAAGGCAGCTTTATTGAAGGACGGGGATTTGATTCCGATGAAATGATGGAAGATATCAAATCGGCCGAAAGCGTAAACGTAAGAAGAAGCCTCTATAATCAATACAACTACCAGGCGGTATTTGGAAGGATCAATTATAACTGGCGGGAAAAATATATTGTCAACGCTACTTTCCGCCGCGATGGTTCTTCCCGCTTTGGTCCGCAAAACCGCTTCGGCAACTTCGGTGCAGTAGGTGCTGCCTGGATCTTTTCCAATGAACCTTTTGTTAAGTCAGCTACTACCTTCCTGACACTCGGGAAACTTCGTGCAAGCTACGGCGTTACTGGTAATGACCAGATCGGCGACTATCAATATCTGCCTACCTGGGGTACGCCTAATTTCCCGTATGATGGTTCTACCGGCCTTACCCCTTCCCGCCTGTATAATCCCGGATACGGATGGGAACGTAACAAAAAAATGGAAGCAGGCGTAGACCTCGGATTCCTGGATGAACGCATTTTACTTACTACCAATTACTACCGCAACCGGTCTGATAATTTGCTGGTCGACTTCCAGCTGTCGTCCCAAACAGGTTTCCCCAGTATCCTGGCCAACCTGCCCGCACTGGTAGAAAATACAGGATGGGAGTTTGAACTGAATACAACTAATGTCAAAAATCAAAACTTTACCTGGAACACCGCTTTCAATATCACGTTCTCTAAAAATAAACTGCTGGAATATCCGGAGCTGGAATCTTCTCCCTATGCCAAGATGTACGACATAGGACGCTCGCTCAGTATCGTGAAAGGATTCCATTTCCTGGGTGTAGATCCTAAAACAGGTATTGCACAGTTTGAAGATGTGAACCAGGATGATTACATCAGTGAAGAAGATGATATGGTGACCATCGGTCAAACCATGCCCGACTTCTACGGTGGCTTTCATAATAATTTTACCTACAAGAACTGGTCCCTGGCAGTAATGTTCCAGTTTGTAAAGCAGGAAGGATTTAAAGTAGGCTATGGTTACCAGGGCCTCACATTGGGCGAAAGAGCGAATGCTCCGGCCGATCTGCTGGGCTACTGGCGCCAGCCGGATGATATCACGGATATTCCCCGCCCTTCTACCAAAGGAGATGCGTATGATGCTTACAGAAGCAACTACCGCCTGTCTGATGCACAATGGGGAGATGCTTCCTATATCCGCCTGAAAAATGTATCGCTGAGCTATAATTTGTCCGGGCTGACCAAAAAATGGAAAATAGATTATTGCCGCATTTATCTGATGGGACAAAATCTGCTGACATTCACAAAGTATAAAGGAATGGATCCTGAAACCCAGAACAGGTATACCCCTTACAACATGCCTCCGCTGAGAGTAATCACCGCAGGTATACAGATTACCTTATAAGGGAATGAATCGGATCACTAACCAGTACAAATTATTTGAAATGAAAAGTATCTATGTTATTATAATCGGCTTGTGTGTTTGTGTGGCTACTTCCTGCAATAAGTATGTAGACATTGCACCTCCCAAAAATGAACTGCCCAGCGAAAAAGTATTTGCAAGTGATAAAACATCTACCGCGGCAGTAGTGGCGATGTACAGTAATATGATGGCATTGAACTATCAGTTTGCGGGCATGCTGGTAAGCTTTATCGGCGCCATGTCGGCAGATGAGTTCTATTATTTCTCCTCCTTCCCTGCTTTCGATGAATTCAGGAATAATGCCATATTGCCAAGCGGCCGCTTTGCCACTTCTTTATGGGATGAACCATACTCTTTTATCTACCACGCTAATGCATGTATAGAAGGATTACAGGCCAGTACCACACTGACAGAAAAAGTGAAGAACCAGTTGTTGGGAGAGGCTAAGTTTGTGCGTGCTTTCTGCAATTTCTACCTGGTAAATATGTATGGAAAAGTGCCGCTGATCACCGGTACAGACTATAAGGTAAATGGCGTATTGCCACGTACACCGGTAGCAGATGTATATAAGGCGATTACAGACGACCTGGTAGATGCGGTGAAACTGATGCAGGAGGATTACCCCAGCGCTGAACGTATCCGCCCTAATAAGGCTGCTGCCAATGCTTTGCTGGCCCGTGCTTACCTGTATACCGAAAAATGGGACCTGGCAGAACAAACCGCTTCCAAAGTAATAGATGATAGTAAATATCATCTGCTGAAAGACCTGAACAAAGTGTTCCTGAAGAATAGTGAAGAAACCATCTGGCAGTTGCAGGTAGTATCTCCCGGCCGTAATACCTGGGAAGGAAACCTGCTGGTAGCAGCGCCTACACCTTTATACCGGCTTACTCCTGAGCTAAGAGGTGCATTTGAACCCGGCGACCTGCGTTATACTTCCTGGGTAGGCGTAGCCGTGGGGACCACCACGACCAATTATTACCCGTTTAAGTATAAGGTAAGAGTAGGGGCAGATGTAACGGAATATTCTATGGTGCTGCGCTTTGCAGAACAATTCCTGATCCGCGCAGAAGCCCGTGCACAACAGAACAAGCTGGACGATGCACGTGCCGACCTGGATACGATCCGCCACCGCGCACTCCTGCCATCTTTACCCACCAATATCAATAAAGCAGCGCTGCTGCTGGCAGTAGAGCAGGAAAGAAGGGTAGAATTGTTCAGCGAATGGGGCCACCGCTGGTTTGACCTCAAACGTACCAAACGCGCAGATGCAGTGCTGGGACCCGTAAAACAAGGATGGAAATCTACGGCGGTATTATTCCCCGTACCTGCTACCGCATTGCTCACCAATACCAACCTGGATCAGAACGAAGGCTATAAATAGCCGGTAAGGTATTGCCTCTTAAAACAGCAACATGAAAAAATTATTGTTAAGTATACTGTTTTTACTGGCTGTAACAGTGGCATGGGCACAACAGGTGGTAACGATTCAACCACAGTTTCCGGAACGGGGACAACAGGTGACGATCACCTACCATCCTGATGCGCCGGGGGCAAAGATCCCGGCAGATGTACCTGCCGTAAAACTGGTGTTCAGCCATTCCAATCTTTATGAGCTGCCATATGTAATAAATATGGAAAAGCATGGTAAGAACTGGGTTACCACTTTTACCCTGGCCAGATATGCCATGTTCGCATCCTTTACTTTTCAAAGCGGGGATATTATAGATCAGCCGGCAGCCAAACAACATTACGAACTGGTCATCTATAAAAATAAAGTGCCGGTAAAGAATACCTATCTGTATAAGGGATACAGCCTGGGTGCCCAACTGGGAAAGTCAGATTCCCTGCTGATAAAACAACAGGAGATGTTTGCCAAAGAACTGGCGCTATACCCGGATAATTACGAAGCCAGGGTACGCTGGCTCAGCAGCAAAATAAGCCTGGCAAAAGGCAAGGATAAAGACAAGTTCCGCGCACAGGCGCAGGAAGTCATTGCCCGTAAGTTCAGGGAAAACCCCACAGAGATGGGCAACCTGAACCTGGTAACAATGGGGTATCTCATTATCGGAGAAAACAGCCGCCTGGACTCTATCCGTAAGGTAGTAGTGGCCACCTATCCCCATTCCGGCCTGGCCAAAGAACTGCTCACAGATCAGCTGGCCAAAGTGAATGATGAGGAAAAGAAAGTGGCACTGCTGGAAAAAGAACTGCAACAGGAAAACGGGGAAAACAGCAAAGCCTATACGGGAATGCATCAACTGTTGTTTGAACACTACGTAGTGGCCAAAAACAAAGATAAAGCCCTGTACCATGCCAGGAAAATGGCGGCTGAGAAAACACCGTATACTCCCGGCACCTGGGAAGATATTGCTACCCAGCTGGCAGATAATAACCTCGCTTTGGATAGTGCGCTGGAATATGCTAACCGCGCCTTGCAGGTGGCAGATAGCTTTCCGGTGGGGGTGGTTCGCTTCTTTCCGGAGTATGGCTATATCCCAGGCTATGTAACGGATAGTGCACGACAGGCTGCACTACGAAAAACAAAAGGTAATCTTTTATCACTCATCGCTACCATCTGCCAGAAGCAGGGGAAACAACAGGAGGGAGTACGTACCATGGAGGAAGCCCTCAGCATCTCCGAAGATAAAACCACCCTCCAGAGAGCAGGACAGTTTTATGCGGCTATCGGCGCACCTGAAAAAGCCTATCAGGCCTATTGGAAAATACTGCTGGAAGAACCTGCCGACACTGCGGCTTTACAGGCCCTGAAGCAAAATTATATTGCCTGGAAAGGGGCTGCTGCCGGTTTTGAGGAACAACAAGCTGCTATCCGGCAGGTATGGAAGGAAAAAATGACGCCAGTGCTGAATAAGTCCCGTATCAATAAAAAAGCACCTTCCCTGGCAGCCATCGTGGATATGGATGGTAAACCATTACCGGCTGGAATGCTGGACAACAAAATTATTGTGATCGATTTCTGGGCTACCTGGTGCGTTCCCTGCATGGAAGAAATGCCTTATCTCCAACGGGTATACGATCAATACAAAAATAATCCGGATGTTGTATTCATGGTGATTAACAGCGGTGCCCGGAATACATTGGAAAATGCACAGCAATGGAGTGGCAGGAAAAAGTACACCTTCCCGGTGTATTACAATACGGATAAAGAAGTGGGCGAAAAGTTCGGCTTTAATATCATCCCCGCTACTTATGTAATAGATGCGCGTAACAACCTGCAGTTTAAGTCCATCGGCTTTGAAGGCCCTAATATTGAGGCGCGGCTGGGATTACAGATTGAATTGCTGTTAAAAGAGAAATAAAAAACAAGTTCATAATCTGCCAACTATTAACTATCCGAAAACACAAAGGGTGTTCCTGATCATAGGAACACCCTTTGCCTGTTATGAAGGTAAGGATAACGTATAGCGTTATACTAGTAACCTGGATTTTGCATCATGGTCGGATTCTGATCAATTACGATCTGCGGAATGGGTAATAATTTGTTTTGCATACGGAAACCGGAAGGGCCTAACACCGGTTCCAGCATATTCCAGCGGCTTAACGCAGCCAAACGTATGCCCTCTGTTTTCATGCTGTTTTTCCAGTCAGTCATCAGTGTTTGCCGGAATTGCTGGTCGTCAATAGCGGGTGACAGGGTAGCCAGCGTGTCGCGATTATGCAGCATGTTCACGATATTCACCGCTTCCATTTTCCTGCCCTGGGAATTCATCGCTTCGGCAGCTGTCAGCATTACTTCTGTATAACGGACTTCCGGTACAAAAGTACCTTTGGTAAAGGTGGTCTTCAAAGGTGTAAAGTTGATAGCGTCCGCACTGCTGAAAATGATTTCACGATTAGCCGGTTTGCTGAAGATCACATTGGGAGCCTCCAGCATATACTTGCCGGCATTGATCACGCTGGTGCTGTATTCAATAGCTTGCAGTGGCTGCTGGGTTTGCAGGTATAACCGGGCCAGCAATGCTTTACAGGCATTGGAAGAAAACCGGGAATTACTGGCAGGTTGAGCAGGCAACAGGCTGCTGCCATCTTCCAGCAATTTTCTGGCATAGGCATAGCTGGCGGTAAGATCCTTGCGTACCTGGTTGGCCGCCAGTTTCAGATCGTCATGAAAAGGTACTTCCCCGAAATAAGTGATCAGCTGAAGATATATATAACCTTTCATCGCACTGGCCTCTCCTTTGGCTATATTCTTCTGATCAGCGTTCATGGAGGTACCATCTGTTTGCAACAGAATACGGTTCAGCTGGCTGATCAGTTGGAAACCGCTTATCCATAACGTAGCAATGTTGTTATTGGTAGGATTGATCGTGTAAGTATTAAAGTTACACCAGTCGGGCAGCTTGGAACAATCTGCATCATCTGTATAGATGGCATCAATCGCTGTTTGCATTTCATGCCACGGTGATAGTTGTGCATAACAGGCGGCGAGGGCTGCATTTACCTGTGCTTCATTCGCAAACGGACGCACCTGGCTATTGTTGGCAGTACCAATCAGGATACGCTTGGATACACTCACCCCGGATACCAGCGTAACATCATGTGCAGGCAATAATACCCGGTCATTGGCATTAATGACACCATCGCCATTGACGTCGGATAACCGGAAATTACCAGGCGCAGCACTGGCATCAGATGGGCCTCCTGCTACTTCTTCCTGTGTCTGATAGAGAGAATCACTGATGAAACCTAAGTAAGTGCCATTCTGTTGTTTCGCGGCTCCCAGCAGGTTATTCAGTTCGTCATAGGTTGCAACAATATAGTAGTTGCCGCCGGTAACATTGGAAAACACGGCTTTACCGGCATTATCCGTTTCGGCGGTATAAGCAGGCGCAGCATTGTTCTGAAAATCCAGGTGGGTCTTGTATAGCTTTACCTGTGCACCGGCCTGAGGAGCACCGGCAGGTAAGGCAGTGGTCCATTTAATAGTATTGTATACTTCTACTGTCAGTGTACTGGGTTTGGTAGAAGGATTCAGCAAGCGGGCAATGGTATGGATCACAAATTTGGTATCCGCACTATCCGAATGCAGGATCTCCACCCCATTCACCCATATCTTACCTTCTTTGATCATGAAGGTGAGGGTTTGTCCGCTGAGCGTAGTCAGTTGCTGCCCATCTTTCAGCTGGGAAAGTTTGATGAATCCCTTTACCAGGTGCTTGCGGATCACGCTGTCCGGTATAGCCGGTGCAGCATCTGATTGCCTGGCATTGGGGTCGTAGTTTGCAAATGCACTGTTAGGTGCTGCAAAAACAGTTACCTCGTCCAGGTTGTCCTTAGAGAGGTCCATTGCCGACAGTGCATTGGCAAAAGCGGAAAGGCTGTCTGTTTTTTTCAGGGAAGTAACCGCTGCTGTTACAGAGGCGGGGTTTTCTGCTTTGGGATTAGTGTTATCCTTAGCATCTTTCTTGCACGCAGGCAAAGCTGCCAGCGCAAGGAGGCCGTAGAAGAGTAGCTTTTTCATAGTGTATATAAGATGAATTAATATACAAAGCTAACACCTTGTAAGGCTTATTGTATCAAACATAAGTGTTACGCGCGAAATGCAGATAATAAGATAGACTATACCGTTAGTCACCACTACCCATGTTGAAAAAAGGTAAGAGAATGCCAGCTGTTGGAGAAGATGCCGGTTATAAAAAATAGAAATTATCTAACCGGGAAGTTTTTATATTACTTTTTTGTACTGTACTGTTACCTTCCTTAAACCTGGTAAACCATGATTAATAAGCTCACCACCCAACGGGTGCTATCCATTGATGCCTTCAGAGGTATTACTATCCTGGTAATGATATTTGTAAATGAAGTAGCCGGTGTAGCAGGAATTCCCTCCTGGATGAAACATGTGGGCGTGGCAGAAGATGCGATGACTTTTGTAGATGTAGTATTTCCCGCATTCTTGTTTATAGTGGGTATGTCTATCCCCTTTGCCGTGAATAACCGGCTCTCAAAAGGAGATAGTTTTATGCAGCTGGCAGGGCATATCTTATGGCGTACGATTGGACTGCTGGTGTTAGGCTTGTTTATGGTGAATTCAGAAGATGATTATAACGAAGCCGCTATGGGAATGTCTATTCATGTATGGACACTCTTGTTTTATGCTTGCGCTATACTGGTGTGGAATGTGTATACTTTTCAGCAAAAGAAAATCAGCCTGGCATTAAAAGGAATAGGGATCGCTGGTTTGATTATACTGGCCTTTATTTACAGAGGCGGTAAAGACGGCACACATCATATGGAAATCGGCTGGTGGGGTATCCTTGGATTAATCGGCTGGGCCTATCTCTATGCCAGTATTATCTACCTGTTACTGAAGGGGAATATCATCGGGATAGCCATCATGATAGCGGTTTGTGTATTAGTATACATCATCTGCAAACTACCGGCTATACACGATTCCGGCTGGGATTGGATCTCTCCACGAAGAGGGCATATAGCACATACTTCTATTGTACTGTGCGGGATAGTATTATCACTTATTTTTTTCAACCAGGAAAAAGATACACCGGTCAGACATCGATTCATATGGGCAGGTATTTTAGCCGCGGTACTTTTTATTGTAGCTACTATACTTCGTCCCTGGTATGAGATCTCCAAGATCCGTGCTACACCAAGTTGGTGTTTATACAGTGCAGGCATTTGCTGTGTTATTTTTGCACTGCTATACTGGCTGATAGATTTAAAGCAACAGAACAGCTGGACAGCCTTTGTCCGGCCTGCAGCTGCCAACCCACTCCTGATGTATATTTTGCCTTCCATTATTTATGCGCTGATGGGGCTGTTGCACCTTAGCTGGCCGGAGGCATTTGGCAGCGGAATACCTGGTATTATCTGGTGTATGGTATATGCGGTAGTCCTGATATATGTAGTGAGGGGATTAAATAAACTGAAGATCAGGTTGCAGCTATAAAATAATAGGGGAGATAACACATTGTTGTTCATCTCCCTGCAACTAAATGAGGAGAAAAATCTACAAAACAATCATCCGTGTCTGGGCGTTTATCGTATATCATACACTGGCATTTCATTTGCCGGAGTATGTAATAGGACAGATTTTTTTATCCCATAATATAACCCAGATGAAAAAAATTGCACTCGCACTCGCTTTTTTAGGCGCTTTAATGGCTATCCTGGCACAATATGCTATTGATAATGACTGGATCTGGTACGGTGTATTTCACACATTAGGGTTTATTGGTTATATCTTTATCATCAGTGCAGTAGCTTACTTTTCTTTATTGCTGATTCACCAGATGTCCCGCAATGAGAAGATGAGAATAAGGCGCTTTTACCACCGGAATCAAAGTAATCCGGAAGTATAAACAACAATACTGTTTTACCATTAAAATCAGCTGCGTACATGGATAATTTCCTGTTGAAATTGGTGCATAAAGGGAAACCTCATATACTGGAAATCCGTACGTGGTATCAGCAGTACAAAGCTGTTTATAAAGTAGTGGTGGAAGGCCAGGAAATTACCTTTGAACAGGATGAAGAAGGCAATTTGCGTGCATTGGGGGCCGCCCCGGTATATGGCACCACACCACATACAATTGATACCGGGTTATTACAACAGATCGCTGCCGGTATTGAAGCACATGAGGCCGGTAAAGAAGATGCATAGGCATCCCCGCGGCGATCGCGATAACAACTACTGCGATAGACACCCGCTATACAATAGGCCCGGTATTACCATCTGTTAGTTTTGCGACATCTTCATCAGTCTGGCTGTTTCTTACCTCCTCCCGTAATGATTCAGGATCCCATGCCTGTCCTTCATCCAGCCAGGTACTTACCTTATCGGAAGTAATGAGTTTTTCCAGGTCATTAATCCGGTCTTTCATCGTATTGATGTATTGCTTTTTATCATCCCGCATAGCGGATAATTCTTTGAGGATCTTTTCATTATGCCGGGCAAAAGTACGCGCGGCACGCTGGGTGCGATAAGCCCGGAAGCCCAGCATATGCAGGGCATCACTCCCCATACGCAGTGAGGTATCCAGTGTTTCCCGGTATATATGCAATACACCCAGCTCCATCAGGTTGAAAGTATCAGGTACATCCTCTGCTTTTACCAGCATTTGCAGATTGGGGAAATACTTGCGGACCATCTTCACTACTTCCAGGGTTTGTTCTACCGTATCCATGGCTACAATCAGTATTTTGGCATCGGCGGCGCCTGCAGCTACCAGCATATCATACCGGGAGGCGTCTCCATAATAAACCTTAATACCCAGATCATGGAGTGCATCCACCCGGTCGGAATCCAGGTCCAGGATGGTAGCACGTACTCCATTGGCCCTTAAAAAACGACCTACTACATTGCCAAACCTGCCAAAGCCTGCTACGATGATCGGATTCTTGCCATGGATATCATCCGCATCACGGGTATTGCCGGTGGACGCTAATGTAAAACGTGGCAGCAACAGCCTTTCATAGAATAAGATCACCAGCGGGGTAAGCGCCATACTGATGGCTACTACAGCGGTCATCATATTGGTCATCTCCGCAGTCAGGATATTGTTTTGCCGGGAAAAGGAAAGCAGCACAAAACCAAACTCCCCTACCTCCGACAATCCAAAAGCAAACAATAAGCTTTGTTCTGTACTGAGCTTAAATGTTTTGCCCAGGCCCCACAATACAATCCCCTTGATCATCATCAGGGCTGCTACCATGCCCAGCATCAGCAAGGGATTTGACAACACCAGGTGAAAATCAATGGAAGCCCCTACTGCCATAAAGAACAACCCTAACAGCAGCCCTTTGAAAGGTTCTATATCGCTCTCCAGTTCATGCCGGTATTCACTATTGGCCAGTACTACCCCACCAAGAAATGCGCCCAGCGCAGGACTCAATCCTACCAGTGACATCAGCACTGCAACGGAAATCACCAGCAGCAATGCCGATGCTGTAAATAACTCTCTTACCCTGGTTCGTGCGATGACCCGCATGAGTGGCCGCACCAGGTAACGGCCCCCTATCACAATAATTGCTACTGCGCCCAGCACTACCAGGGTATGCACCCAGCCGGGCAGGTTTTCTGTAAAGGGGTGTGTGGCTTCGCTGTCGGTGGTTAATACGTTGGCACCCAGTAATGGAAATACAGCCAGCATCGGGATGACGGCAATGTCCTGGAACAGCAATACCGCAAAGGAACTCTGTCCGCCTGCTGATCCCATCCATCCCTTTTCATTGAGGGTTTGTAATACAATGGCAGTGGAAGAAACAGAGAAGATCATACCTAATGCCAGGGATACATTCAGTGGCTGGCCCAGCAACAACGCCACGCCGGTTATCACACCGATGGTTACCGTTACCTGCAAACCACCTAGCCCCAATATAGAAGCCCGCAGTTTCCATAAAAGGGCAGGCTCCAGTTCCAATCCTATCAGGAACAGCATCATCACCACACCGAATTCTGCAAAGTGCATAATGTCCTGTCCTTCATGACCTATAAATCCCAATAAGGAAGGGCCTATAATAATGCCTGCCAATAGATAACCGAGAACAGCTCCCAGCCCTAGTTTCTTCGCCACCGGCACGGCTACAATGGCAGCTGCCAGGTATACCATTGCCTGAAATAAAAGCGCGTGTTGGTCCATATCAGGAAGTTTGAACGGGATGAGAGAGGAGTTGCTGCAAATCTTTCAGTTGCCGGAGCTGTTGTGTGGTATAACTACCATCTCGCAATAATTCCAGCACTTGCCGGTAAGCAGTCACATACTGGCGGATACCATATTCATCCAGCAGATGTGCGCCATGTATTACAAATGGCGGGAGGTATTCCATGTTACATAGTGCGGCAGTTTGTGAAAAGGGAATGAGAAACTGTTGCATGGTGTAATGGTGATGCCCTTCAGGCTGGTATGCACTCTCCTGCCCTCCGGCAGAGATGATGCTGCCAAAATATTTACCCTGTAATGCTTTACCTGTTTTGCCATACGCCCATCCATGCTCCAGTACCAGGTCCTCCCATTGTTTTACCAAGGCAGGCGCACTGTACCAGTAAAATGGATGTTGCAGGAAAATGATATCATGCTGCAGCAGGAGTGCCTGCTCCCGTTGTACATCAATATCAAAATCCGGATAAGCTTCATAGAGGTCCTGTAAGGTGATCCCCGGAATCTTTTTGACTTCCTGCAGCAGTTGTGCATGCAGGCGCGATTTTTCCAGTGCGGGGTGCGCGAAAAGAATCAGAATTTTAGGCATAATAGCACCTTTAATATGATAATATAGCTTTATTCTTCAGAATACTCCTGCAGCAGCATACGGTATTTGTTCAATATGCTTGATTTGGAGAGGAAGCCTTCCAGGTGGCCATTCTCATTCACTACCGGCAGATTCCATACCTGCGTTTCATCAAATTTCTTAATCACATCAGCGATATTTTCTCCAGGATACACCACTGCAGGAGGCGCTTTTTTAAGCTCCTTTAAAGTGATAGTATCATAAAGATCGGGGCTGAACATGATGGGACGAATATCATCCAGTGTGATAATACCCTCCAGGATACCCTGTGACTGAACCACCGCAATAATATTCCTTTTCCCGTCCTTGATCAACTCTATCAGCTGGCGGAGGGTGGCATTCATATCAATCAGTTGTACATCTCTTTCTATGAGTTCTTCCAGCCGCATAATGGACAGGATGTTTTTGTCGTGCTCACGGGTAAAGATTTTCCCATCGTCTGCCAGCTGTTTCAGGTCCGGCGAAATAGGCGCAAACCATTTCGCCATTAAAAAAGAAATCGTGGATACGATCATGAGCGGAATAAACAGGTCGTATCCGGAGCTGGACTCTGCAATCAGGAAGATAGCAGTAAGCGGTGCATATAATACCCCGCTCATCACTCCGGCCATCCCTACAATTACCAGGTTGGTAACAGGAACCTCTGCGATACCAAGTTGTGCACACATCATCGCAAAGAAATAACCCAGGAATCCGCCGGCAAACAGCGAAGGCGCAAAGTTCCCGCCATTACCCCCGCTTTGAATAGTGATTGCGGTAGCAAATGCTTTCAGCAGGCAGATACATCCGGTAAAGAGCAGGATGATCCAGCTTTGTACCGGCAGGTACCGGAAAAAGCTGTTTTGAATAATCGCATCTGCATTGCCGGTAGCCAGGGATTTTACGCTGGTATACCCTTCTCCGAATAAAGGAGGCATAGCTACGCAGAGCACCGATACCAGCAGGCCGCCTAACATCGCCCTTCGTAAAGTGCTCCATTTGAGGCGGTGGAAGAAATGTTCTATCCGCTGTGAAATCACTACAAAATAACGGGCATACAGGCCACAGAGTAATGCTAATCCAAGGTAGAAAAGCAGATTGCGGTAGTTAAAAGGTACGCGCGACTCAAAATGAAAAAGTACGTCTTCCTGTAAAATGATTTTGGAGATAAGGCTCCCGCATACTGCCGCTACGATCAGCGGCAGGAAATCAGAGAATACAACACCCGTCAGCAGAATTTCAAAGGCGAACATCATACCCGCAATAGGGGCATTAAAAGCAGACGCAATTCCCGCGGTGGCGCCTGCTGCTAGCAACAAGGTCCGTTCTTTATAACCAAGGTGATAAGTACGTGCATAATTGGAGCCCAGGGCAGCACCCGTTACTGCGATTGGGCTTTCCAGCCCTGCAGAGCCTCCCAACCCTACCGTAACAGCACTCTGTAGTATCTGGGAATACATTTTTACAGATGGGATGAGGCTGGAGTTTTGCGCGATCTCGTATAGAATGGCGGGAATCCCTTTACGCGACTGCCCTTTGAAAAACCAGATCACTATAAGCGTGGTGAGCACAATGCCCAGGAAAGGGAATACCAGGTAAAATACTACCTGGGTGCTGAAGTGTACTTTGTGCGTGATGAAGTAGTGGATATAGTGAACCAGCATTTTAAGTACTACCCCGGCTAATCCGGCTGCGCAGCCTACCAGGATACCAGAAAACAGGAGAAACTGATTTCTGTTTAATTTGCTGTGCAGCCAGTGAATAATAATTTCATAGCTTTTGGCCTTGCGTAAACTGTAGCGTTCAAAATCCCTTTTAAACCGGAAAAAAGAGTGGTATTTTCTGATGCGGTTAAATGCACTCATCTACATAGATTATGTTATTACTCCTGCAAATGTAGCCCTCACAACTCATAACTCAATAAGGGCATATACCTGGTCGTTCATATAAGGGCCGCCCGGATGACGTGCCGTGTAGTCAAGGTTAATCCAATATTCTCCTTTCATTTCATGATAATACAGCTGCTTTACCGGAGGTTTGGGAAACAAGGTAATAATGGCCTGTTTCATGATCTCGAAATCTTCTTTTGAACCGCAATAGAGTTCTGGGTAAGCATGTCCCTTGATAAGTACAATACGGGTGCGGGCCCCTATGGATTGCAGGCAGGAGGTCATCAGCAGGGAATGATCATCACAGTCGCCACCCAATCCATTTCTGATAGTTTCCATTGGTGTAGCAAAATATTCATCCCGCTGTGAGTCCAGCACATATTTGAAATTCGTGTTGATATAGCGGAATAGTGACAGGAAGCGCACTATCTTACCGTATTTAGGAAAATACTCATCAAAGTCTGCCAGCGAATGCTGTACGGAGAAATTGCGTACTACGGAATCCTGGAAGTTGATTTTTTCCCGGATCCCCCGGACAGTTTTGTCACGGTAACTTTCTACCCGGCGGGGGTAAAAGCTGAGGATATCCAGTTGCTTATTGTCTTTTGCACCCCAGTTGCCCTGTACCATGCTGGTATAATCATTCAAAACATTCCGGAAAGTATAATTATCAGTGAAGTGGTTATACACCAATACGCCACAAACAAGCAGGAAGGCAGGAACGATCAGTGGCCTGAAAACCCAGAACAGCAACCGGGTCATTAAAAACGCGATCAGAATGGATACAAACAGATCCAGGTGCCATCCAGCTATTACAAGGGTAGGAATATACCGGTTAATAAACGGTGCTACCGGAATCAGGGTCAGGAGGCTTAACAGGTTAAGCAGAAAATGCTGAAAAGG
Organism: Chitinophaga sp. H8; assembly: GCF_040567655.1. NCBI lineage: Bacteria > Pseudomonadati > Bacteroidota > Chitinophagia > Chitinophagales > Chitinophagaceae > Chitinophaga > Chitinophaga defluvii. The sequence continues at coordinate 1,283,585 of NZ_JBEXAC010000002.1, forward strand.
AGTGTATTTACTTTCATCAATGGCCATTATGCTATGCAATAACGCAAAATTATGCCAGAATAACGGAAAAGCCTACGGCCATTTAGAGAGCTATAAAGCAAAATTAGGTACTGCCTGCTTGAAGGAAGTACTTTTCCGGATCAGCTCAATTTGTTGCAGGGTATCATGCTTCTGTTTCTCCATGTGCAGCTGCTGGTAGATCTTATTCAGCAAGCCGAAATTCATCAGTGCCAGTAGTTTGAAATCAAGTTTTTGTGCTACTTCTACTGCTGTTTCTGCGGTACGGATAGCCTTATTGAATTCTTTCTCATTATAATATACACGGGCATAAATCATTTTCTGCAATGATTCCAGGTATTTTCCACTGAAATAATCTGAGGCATACCGTTTCAGGATCTGTTCCGCATGCTTGCAGATTCTTTCTGCTGCCTGGGTATTACCCAGCCCAAGGTGTGCCTGCGCCTGCCAGCAAAGCAGCATTAACCGGAAAGGGTCTGTTTTCTGGTGTGGCAGGGAAGGGTGACTTTCAAACAGGCTGGTGGTAAATTCAAGCAACTGGGCATGGTCATTCAACAGGATAAATGCTACTCCCATATTGCGGTATACAATTTCCTGGGATACGGAGATAGCTTCCCTGCTGGACTTGTTATGATAAAGCTTGTAAGAATAGAGCTTTTCTTTAATAGCTTCGTTAACGATGCCAAATTTCAGGAATTCGTACACAAAGAGAGAAATCTCATATGGTGTTATCCAGAGGTCCTCATCAAAGTTTTCAGCAGTATAAATCTTTTTAATATTATTCAGCTCCAGTTCACATTGCTCTGCGTCCAGCTGGAGCAGGGCAACGGTAAACAGGATGCTTCTGATCTTGAGTTTGTCTTCCGGAGCCTCTGCCAGGGTAAGCAGGGCGTTTAATACCTTGCGTTTTCTGAAATGTATAAAGTCGTCAGTAATCAGGTGATTAAGCGGGTGCTTTTTAAAGTAGCCCGCCGGAAAAATAGACTTCAATTCCATCTGGCTGGTAGCTTCATGATGGTAGTGCAGTACAAGGTACTCCAGCATGTGCGACTTCTCAATATTGGAAAGCGGCAGGTAAAACATGCGTTGAATACCATCTGTTTGTGCATGGTTGATCGCATATCTTAATAACCAGATAAACACTCCTACCCGGTAAGGGGATTGAGGGAGGTGTTCCAGTACCTTTTGCAGCATGCTTTCTGATATGGCCTGGTCGCTCTGTTGTATAAAGTGCATTGCCGTGAAATATTCCAGCAGGAAATTATGGGCAAACCGCACTTTTACATGGAACATAATTTCCTGGCTCAGGTTTTCCTCTACCAGTATATTATCAGCGATCAGCTCCTTATAGGCGGGGAAAAGGTCCGCATTTTGATTCAGCAGCAGGTTTTTATCAATATATTGTCCTCCCCTGCCCAGGTCCAGCAGACAGAGTAGCTTCTCAATGATCTTGATCTTGAAGGAGTTACTCTGCGAATTGAATACCCTGTTCTGGATGAACTTGGATACAATTTCAAACAGGCTGAGGTGTTCATCCACAAAAGTCTGCTCCGGCCCGGTATTAAGCTGGCAAAATAGCTGCAGGTAATAGGGGTGCCGCAGTTTATGGAGAAAGTTTTCGGAAAACAACCGGACAGTACCCGGATCAAACTGGTGATTATAAAGAATGGCCTTCACTTCCTGTTCGGTGAGCGGAGGCAGGTTAATATTGGTTTCCTCGTCCATTTCAGGGCCTACATACCAGTAGCGCCGGAAGGCAGGATATTGCTGGGAGTGCTGGAATATCTCGCTCCAGGTATTGCTGCGGATGGACAGAATGACTTTTACCCAGGGGTAAAGGTCATTGGAATAGACAAAGTCTTCCAGTTTGGTATACAGGAGGCGCAGTTTATCCCCGGCCACCGCGATTTCATCAAAACCGTCAATTATTAATATTAACCGGCCGCCTTTTTTATCAAAGTGGCTGGCAAAGTATTCCCGGAAATTTTCCCCGTTGCCCAGATTTAACTGGTTATCCAGCCAGGAAGAAAGGGAAAATCCCTTTAACAGGAGGCTGCCGGCCGCATGGGCATGTATAAACCAGCAGATATCCTGTTTGTACCTGGCCTCCTTCCCAAACCAAAAATGCTCAGCCAGGTGCACCAGCGCCACTGATTTACCCCATCCGGCAGGAGCAATGAGCGCAGTGGCTGCATAGTCGCTTTCCAGGAACCGTTCTATATGCGCAGTACAATATTGGCGGTGTACGGTATGGCCAAAAGAAATGCCGGAGCGGTTCTTTAGTGTAAGTATGGTATAATGGGAAACAGCATCTGCTTTTGTTTTCAGATCAGACCATTTGCTGTTATCTACGGACGGGGCGCCATTCAGCTCCTTATAATGATGTAATTGGAAGTCCTCCCAATCTTTATACTCGCAGTATTGAGACAAGGTATTGAGTGTGTATCGGGAGAAGCTATGTTGGGCCACAGCAAATCCGAATACCCGCTTGAGCGTGGTTTCGCTTACCAGTTTAGTGGTAGCCTCCAGGATGGAAAGCGAGAGATGTTTACAATCTCCTGGTAACATGACTTCAACACCAAACCTGCGTAAAACCTCCTTTTGCAGTGTTATGATAAAGTCATAGGATAGATCTATCATAGGGGACAGAAATGGATTAGGTACAGCAATAAGTACGAGTTAATGAGCTATTTAGATTTTTTTGATCTAAAATCTCTAAAATAAGCAATTGTTATTTAAAATATTATCATATGTTGATAATGTGAATAATATATTTATTGATAATCAATTAATTGTATAAAATATGAATAATTAACGGGATTATTACAAGTTATTATAACCTTTCTTATAGGGAAGTAAAAGAATATGATATTTTAATAAATGAATAAAATGAACAAGATATCACTATTTGAACGAATTGGCATTCTGGCAATATTAATGAATGAAAAGGACTTTTACTTTGACGCACTATCCCCCTACTTTCGTACTGTACTAACAATCCGTTAACATATGAGAAAAGGTTTACTATCAAAATTATCAGTGGCGTAATCCCATATTCTGACAGCCCTCTTCTCCCCAGTTTATAACCTGCCTGCCTGCCCTAGAGTAGTTATTAGTTTAAGCTAATGACTAAACCGTACATCCTATTATTCAAACAGTTGATATTATGTATCAAAACGTTACTCCTAAAGGCCTTCTGCGCACTTTATTTGTTATCCTGTCTTTACCCTTTTTGCTACTCAGTAAGGCAATAGCTAATTATCTTAAAATAGTTGAAAGGCGGGTAATCAGCATACCTGCAAAGGCAATAGGCATGTTGATAGCAGTGATCGCATTGCTGACAATAGGTAATCTGCAATCCCAGGCTCAGCTGAGAGCTACACAACGGGTGTATGCCAATGCCGAACAGCATGGTATTATCGTGCTGGGAGCTGTGAATGACCAGGCTAAGGCAGTGGATGGTAACCTCAACACATATGCCACCCTGGCGCCTGTGATATTAGGAGGTGCCTGGCTGCAGTTTAAATTTACGGGTGCTACTCCGGGAGCCGGAGATTCTATTCATATCAGGATGGGAAGTACGGTAGATTTATTATCCCTGCTGGGAGGAATCAGCATACAGGCATATAAGGGAAATACACCCGTAGCCGGTACCAGCCGTACAATTAGCTCCCTGTTAACATTAATAGCCGGCGCCAGCGATTTTGATCTGGTATATAAACCTGCTTCGGGTTTAACATATGGCGTAGATTATGATGCAGTGCGTGTTACCACTACCGGTGTTGCGATTGGTGGTGGCTTGCGGCTGTATGAAGCATACTTTGATAAAGCCGCCGCCGGGGCTATAGCCTGTGATGCACCAGCAGATCTACTGAGCGGTTCTACCGGTAGTATAGCCGGTGGCCTGAATCCGGTGGATAATGCACAACAGGCGATTGATGGTAATCCTTCAACATTTGCCACCTTGCGTGCTAATGTAAGTGCGGTGAATAATAAAACATTTGTCACAGTACTTTACCCTTCCTATTCTACACCGGGTGATTCAGTACGTATCCTGTTCAAAAACCCTGGTGGTGGTTTACTGGATGCTAATGTTTTAGGTACCAGTCTTTCAGTGACCACTTATAATAATAACACGCTCAATGGTACATTGGCGCTTACACAAAGTTTGCTCAACCTGCGTTTGTTGCCGGGGTCTGTAGATGTACAAATGCTCACCTTCCCGATTAACCAGTCATTCAACAGAATAGAAGTGTCTTTGGGAGGAGGGCTTGCCACTGCATTGCAAAGCCTTGAAGTATATGAAGTATTACGCGTAGCCCCCAAACCTGTTTTGCAGGGGCTGGCCAATGATACCCTGCTTACCTGCAACAGTATTGCGCCGGTTACATTAAAAGTAAATAATCCAAAGGCTGGTGAAACGTATACCTGGTACACTTCTGCTGCCGGTGCCAGTGTTGCCAGCGGTACACAGTATACTACCGGTACACTTACTGCCGGTATTAATAAGTTCTATGTAGCGGTATCAAGAAATGGCTGTACCAATACGGCTTCTGAAAGAAGAGAAATAACAGTGATTGCAAATAACGGTCCGGTACCAGCCCCGGTAGTGGCATCCAGCTTTGCCATCGCTACAGGACAATCCCTGACCCTGAGTGCACAACCTTCAGCAGGTGCTACGATTGTATGGTATACCGATACCACTGCTGCTCCTGTATTTACAGGTGCGGACTATCAGGTAGGGCCGTTTAATACACCTGGTACATATAAATATTTTGCGGGCTCCAGGCTCGGCAGCGGATGTGAATCCAGCCGGGCTATGGTTACTGTAACGGTAACAGGGCCAGTAACGCCCGGAACAGACTGTAATATTCCTACAGCACAGTCTGCCGGCACCACCCTGGGGTGCGTATTGTGTGCTATTACCGATCCAACAAATGCGATAGACAATAACCCTAATAATTTTACCCACCTCAGTATGCCGGTTGGTTTACTGGGTGGATCCGTATTCCAGCAATTGATATTCCCTGCAAAGGGAGCAGCTACAGATAGTATCCGTATTACCCTGGGATCTCCCGGAGGTCTGGCAGATGTAAGCTTGCTGGGTGGCGTAGAAATAAAAATAGTGGATGGCACTACCGTAAGAGCTACCTATACTGTATCAGATTTGCTTACCCTCCGTTTGTTGACTGGTAATAAGTACACTGTTACAGTACCTGCAGCCGGTACCTTTAATCTGGTACAGATAAAGCTCACCGGTGTAGCGAACCTGATCAACAACCTGGACGTGTATGGCGCAAGAATCATATCTCCTGCTCCTACCGCCATTACAAATAATCTGACTATATGCCCCGGACAGACTGCTACCCTGAGCGCTACGCCTGCGGCGGGTACATCTCTACGCTGGTATGATGCTAACCGTGCGATGGTAAGCAGCCAGAATAGTTTTACAACGCCTGCGCTGAATACACCGGGTGCTAATAAATATTATTTACTGGTGATTGGTGCTAACAGTTGCGCTAATCCGGATACTATACCGGTTACTGTTATGGTAAATGCCAAGGCTACTGCAGCAGATATCATTGCTTCGGATACCAGTGTATGTATCGGTAATCTGGCAGTGGTTACACCTACTGCACCTGCAGTAACAGGAACGAAAGTATTTAAATGGTATAAAGATGCGGCAGCTACACAGCCTATCACCAATGGGCTTGTAGAAGGAAGTGTGCATTATGCGATTGATCCGGCAACTGGTAAGCTCTCTGTAATTGGTTTGCCTGCTGGTACGGTACCTTATTATGTAAGTGTGTCTGGTGACAATAGATGTGAAAATGCTGCCAACACCTTAAAGCTGGTAAATGTAACCGTAACAAGTACGCCGGCACCTCCTGTAGTGGCTCCTTCCTTTACCATTTCTACCGGTCAGACAGTAGTGCTGAACGCACAACAACCTGCTGGTGCTACCATTGTATGGTATACTGATACTACTGCAGCAGCTGTATTCACTGGTGCAAATTATCAGGTAGGTCCGTTCAACACCCCAGGTACCTATAAGTTCTTTGCCGGTGTGAAATTGGCTGGTGGTTGTGAATCTACTCGCTCGCTGGTAACGGTGATCGTTACAGGGCCGGTTACGCCTGGTCCGGATTGTAATGTACCGAACAATCAGCTTTCCGGTACCACTCTTGGATGTGTATTGTGTAGTATAAACAATCCTACTAATTCCATTGACAGTGATCCTAATAACTTTACCCGTCTTTCTCTGCCGGCAGGGTTACTGGGAGGAGCAGTATATCAACAGCTGTTCTTCGGAACACCTGGTGCTGCTACAGACAGTATCCGCTTAACATTTGCATCACCCGGAGGTCTGGCGGATGTAAGCCTGTTAGGTGGTGTGGAAATAAAGGTATTGGATGGTACTACCGTTAGAAGCACACACGTTTTATCCAATCTGCTTACCCTGCGTTTACTGAGTGGAGATAAATATGTTGCGACAATACCTGCAGGAGGCGCCTTTAATATGGTGCAGATAAAACTCACCGGTGTTCTAAATCTGTTGAATAACCTGGATATCTATGGTGCCAGGATTATTTCCCCTGTACCTACTGCCATTACAAATAATGTAACAGTTTGCCAGGGACAAACAGCCAGCTTAAGTGCCACACCTGCAGCAGGTACTACTTTACGTTGGTATGATGCTAACCGTGCTATGGTAAGCAACCAAAACAGTTTTACCACAGCGGCACTGAATACACCTGGTGTTAATACTTTTTATTTACTGGTAATTGGCACGAATAACTGTGCTAATCCTGATACAATACCTGTAAGCGTAAATGTAAACGCATTGGGTACACCTGCAGATGTAAATATTGCAGATACCTTCACTGTTTGCGGTGGCGCTAATGCAGAGTTAACACCTACTGCACCTAATGTAACAGGTACACCTGTATTCAAATGGTACAGAGATGCTAATAAAACACAGGCTATCACCAATGGCCTGGTGAATGCTGGTATTACCTATACACTGGATGCCAATGGCAAACTAACCGTGGCAGGTGTAGGTGCTACGGCACTTACCGTATACGTTAGTGTATCTGGTGATAACAGGTGTGAAAATGCAGCAGGTAACCTGAAGAAGGTTACAATTAATACTACTACTGGTGCTACTCCTCCGGTAGTAGCTGGTAATGTGGTTACCAGTCCTGGCCAGCAGGTAATTCTGCAGGCTACTTCTACCGGTGGTGCTACGATTGTATGGTATAGTGATAATGTGACTCCTACTCCGGCCTTCACCGGAAATAACTATACTGTAGGGCCATTCGCTGCCAGCACAGTACATACCTATTATGTGGCGGCCAAACTTCCTGGTGGCTGTGAGTCAGTACGTGTGCCTGTTACAGTAACAGTAACGAATACGGTGCCTCCCGGAACGGATTGTAATACCGCTAATGGGCAGCAATCAGGTACTACCCTGGGGTGTGTATTATGTGCTGTGACAAATCCAACGAACTCAATAGATAGTGACCCTAATAATTTCACGAGTTTGACCATGCCGGTGGGATTACTGGGTGGTTCCGTATACCAACAATTGACCTTCCCTGCTCCGGGAGTAGCTACCGACAGCATCCGTCTGATCATGAATGCTCCGGGTGGCCTGGCAGATGTTGGATTGCTGGCAGGTACAGAAGTAAAAGTATTCAATGGCAGCACTGTAGTGAGCACTCATGTATTATCCAGTGTGCTTACCCTCCGCTTGTTAAGTGGTCAGCAATATATGGTAACTGTCCCTGCAGGAGGCGCATTCACAGGCGTACAGGTAAAACTGACAGGTACCCTTAATGCATTGAGCAGCCTGGATATTTATGGTGCGAGGATCATTGCACCTAATCCTACTGCCATAACAAAGAATGTGACAACATGTGCCGGACTGCCTGTTGAGTTGAGTGCTACCTTGTCTGCTGGTACTACTGCCAAATGGTATACTGATTCTACCGGTACTACCTTATTAAGCAGTCTGCCAGCGTTTAAAACTGATACATTTAAAACCGCAGGTATATTTACCTACTATCTGCAGGTGATAGGAACGAATAATTGTCCTAATCCAGACCGTATACCTGTGAAAATAACTGTTACCGCTAAGGCTACTCCGGCAGATATCACTGTTGCAGATGCTGACATTTGCGGAAGCGGAGATGCGGTATTGACACCAACTGCCCCTGGTGTTACTACTCCTGTATTTAGCTGGTACAAGGATGCCGCTAAAACCAAGTTAATTACCAACGGGCTCACTGATCCAGGTGGAGTTACCTACACGGTTGCTTCCAATGGTGCATTGACAGTATCTGGCCTGGGTATAGGTACGACTACCTACTATGTAAGCGTATCCGGTACCAATAAGTGTGATAATGCACCTGACGATCTGAAAGCTGCTGTAGTGAAAGTAGCTACCGGCCCTGTGGTACCAGTGGTGACAGGAGATGTAGTAGCAGCTACTGGCCAGCAGGTAACACTCACTGCCAGTGCTGCTGATACCGTGGTTTGGTTTGCTGATGCTACTACTATGGTAGAAGCCGGCAGAGGATTAAGTTTTGCAGTAGGGCCATTCACAAACCCTGGAACCTACACCTACTATGCTGCAGCAAAAGGAGCAGGTAGTTGCTACTCTGGCCGTGTACCTGTACGTATTACGATTACCGGACCGGTAATTCCACAAGATGGATGTAACGTACCTACCAGTCAGTTATCTGGTACTACTCTGGGCTGTGTATTATGCAGCATTGACAATCCTACCTTCGCGATCGATAAGGATACTACCAACTTCACCCGGTTGAGTATGCCGGTGGGATTACTGGGTGGTTCCATCTATCAACAGCTGATCTTCCCGACAACAGGTACAGCGACCGATAGTATCCGGTTGTTCCTGGGTTCTTCTGTTGGACTTGCTGACGTAGGATTACTGGCAGGAGTGGAAATTGCAGTCTTTAACGGCACCACCCTGGTTAAAAAAGATACCTTGTCTAAATTATTAAACCTGCGTTTGCTGGGTGGTAACCAGTATGTGGTAACCATTCCTGCCAAGGGTGCTTATAATGGTGTACAAGTAAAACTGACCGGTACAGCTAACCTGCTTACCAGTCTGGATATATACGGAGCAAGGGTTATTTATCCAAACCCAACCGTAGACACGAAAGATGTAACTACCTGTGTTGGAACAAAAGCAACCCTTAAGGTAACGCCTGCTGCTGGCAGCAATACTACCGTGAAATGGTATGCCGATGCTACCAGCAAGGTGGTACTGGGTAATCAACCTACTTATACCACTGATACCCTTAAAGTAGCAGGTACTGTTACTTATTATGTAGAAGTTGTAGGAGCGAACGGATGTCCGAATCCTGATCGTATCCCTGTAAAGGTGGTAGTAACACCGGCACCTGCTGTACCTGCTGTACAGTCTGATAATGTGACGATTTGCGCAGGATCTGATGTGGTATTGGCTATTGCTAACCCTGATCAGCACCTGAAATACAACTGGTATGCTACAATGACCGGTGGAACTAAACTGAACGCTGATAGCGGACGCACTTATAAAGTATTAAAAGTAAATACAGATACTACCTATTATGTAGAAGCAGTAAGCGATTGTGGCGCAGCATCAGTGAGAAAAGCGGTACACATCGCAATAGGTTCTTCATTGGGCGCACCAACTGTAACGCCATCTCCGGCATCAGTAGTGATAGGGCAACAGGCTATCTTAACAGCCAAAGCAACTGTGGGTAATGCCATCCTGGTATGGTATGGCAGTCAGAGTGGTACAGACAGCCTGTTTACCGGTGCTATCTTTGCTGCACCTGCACAGCCGGCAGTAGGAACCAAAACATATTGGGTAGAAGCGAGATTGAGCGGTAGCAATACCTGCAACTCTGCACGTACTGCAGTGAATGTAAATACAGTAGCTGGGGATAACCAGACGGTGCCATGCGAAGGTGCTACCACACAAACAGTGGGTAGCAGTGGATTGCTGGTATTGGGCAATGTTTATAACCCTGCCCTGGCAGTAGACAATCTGAGTAATACAGGTGCATCTATGGTAATAGATCTGGGGCTGCTGAATGCTGCGGTTTGGGAGAAAGCAGGCTTCAATGGCGTATCCAGCCCTGGTGACACAGTTAGGGTATTGCTGGAAAACCCAAGCCAGGTATTATCTGCCGCAGTATTGGCCAGTGTGCAGTTAACTACTTACCAGGGTAATACTGCCGGTGATTCCATCCTGGTAAGTAATCCTGTTCTCAGTCTTAAATTATTAAATAATGGTCGCCAGGCACTGGTAGAGTTTGTACCTACCAAGCCATTTGATGCGGTGGAAGTGAAATTGAAATCAGGTGTTGCCGGTGCACTGACCGCTATCAACTTCAACTATGCACAGCGTGCCATGATAGCGCCAAAAGTTGAGGCAGCGAAAGTAGAAATATGTGCAGGTGGTACCGCTACCTTAAAGGTGCTGAATCCAGTGGCGGGTATTACTTACAGATGGTATAATGCCGCAGGTGTTTATCAGACCGGTAAGGACGGCGCCAGCTTTACTACAAGTACACTTAATGCAAGCACCAGCTATGCGGTGGAAGCATACAGGACCACCAGTGGTTGTGCCAGCGCAGTTAAAGCCCAGGTGGCTGTTAACGTACTGCCTGTTCCGGCGGCACCAACAGTACTGTCTACCAGTGTACAGGTATGTGCAGGATCAGATGCAGTACTGGCCGTTACCAACCCAGTGAAAGGATTAAGCTATAGCTGGTTTAATGTACCTGCTGGCGGCACCAAGCTTAATACAGATAGCGGATTTACATATAAAGTAATCAATGTTACAGCACCAGCTACTTATTATGTAGCAGCTGTGAATGATAGCTGTAAAACGGTATCAGCAACCAGAACAGCAGTACTGGTAACACCATCCAGCGGACTGTTAGCACCTACAGTAACACCTTCACCGGATACTGTTGGTATAGGCGAACAATCTGTATTGACAGCAAAAGCTGCGGTGGCTAATGTTACATTTAACTGGTTTGCTTCTGCAAACGGTACAGATACTTTGTTTAAAGGTGCTGTTTATGCAACGGCTGCTCAGCAAACAGCAGGCACTAAGACATATTGGGTAGAAGCCGTACTGAATGGAGGTACAGGCTGTAAGTCAGCACGTACTGCCGTGAATGTAGTCACCAGGAAAGTTTCTCCTGCGCCAATACCTTGTGAGGCAGGTAGCAGTCAAAGTGTAGGTGGTAGCGGATTACTGGTATTGGGTAATGTCTATAACCCACAACTGGTAATAGATGATAATGCCAATACCGGCTCATCCCTGGTAATAGATCTGGGCGTACTGAATGCCAGTGTATGGCAGCGTGTAGGATTCAATGGCACTTCTACACCAAATGATACCGTGCGTGTAATGCTGGAAAACCCAGGACAGGTATTATCTGCTGCCTTACTGGCCAGCGTACAGTTAACTACCTACCAGGGTACTACTCCAGGTGATTCCTTACTGGTAAGCAATCCGGCTGTACATCTTAAACTGCTGAATGGTAACAAACAGGCATTGGTTGAATTTGTGCCTACCAAGCAGTTTAATATGGTAGAAGTAAAACTGAAATCCGGTGTAGCGGGTGCATTGACAGCGATCAACTTTAACTATGCACAACGTGCTATTGCCCAGCCAAAAGTACAGGCCGCCAATGCAAGTGTATGTGCCGGTAAATCAGTAGTGATCAGTGTACAGAATCCTGTACCGGGTATTACTTACCAATGGTTCAACAGCCAGGGCAACAAACTGATAGATAGTGTGGCATACATTGTACCTGGCACTTTGAGTCAGGGAACACATAATTACTTTGTAACGGCTTCCAGGAATGGCTGTGCCAGCGCATCTGCAAAGGTGCAGGTAACTGTACTTGCAGCACCGATACCACCAACTCCGGCAGCCGGTAACCCATCAGTAACCTGCCTGAATACACCGGTTACATTAAAGGTGAATACGGTAGCAGGAGTTACTTACAACTGGTATGATGCTCCTACAGGAGGTGCAAAAATCGTAACCAATAACAGCAGCTATACTACGCTGGCTGATCTGGCAGAAGGTACTTACAACTACTATGTAGAGGGCGTAAATGCAGGTGATTGCGGCAGTGGTGCACGTACCAAAATTACACTTACTGTAAGTGGTGGTAGTACTGCGGCTGATATTAATGCAGCAGATCAGACTATCTGTAATGGTGATGATGCCGTACTTACACCAACCAGCACTACCGTATCCAATGCAATATTTAAATGGTATGCAAAGGCAGATAGAACAAGTCCGATTACTGTGGGAGTAGATGGTAAAGGCGTACTCACCGTTAAAGGACTTACCACCGGTATTTATACTTATTATGTAAGTGTATCTGGTGTTAATGCCTGTGAAAATGTGCCTAATGCACTGAAAGCAGTGAAAGTGATTGTGACATCACCAGCAGTTGCCGCTGATATTACGGCTGCAGATCAATCTATCTGTGAAGGTAGCAGCGCAACACTTACACCAACCAGCACCACGGTTACCAACCCGGTATTCAAATGGTATGGTAAAGCTGATAAAACTGCACCTATTACTACAGGTGTAGATGCTAAGGGTGTGCTGACGGTAACTGGTCTTGCCAGTGGTACTTATACTTACTACGTGAGCGTAACCGGTACCAATAAATGTGAGAATGCAGCCGGCACACTCAAAGCAGTGAAGGTAACAGTAGGTGAATCAAGCACCGCTGCGGATATCACCGCTGCAGACAGAACAGTTTGTGTAGGTAGTAGCGCCGTGCTTACGCCAACTTCTGCTACCGTGACAAACCCTGTCTTTAAATGGTATGCTAAAGCAGATAAGACAGATCCGATTACCAGCGGTGTAGATAGTAAAGGTGTACTGACTATTAATGGTCTGGCAGCAGGTACTTATACTTACTATGTAAGTGTAAGCGGCAGCAACAAGTGTGAGAATGCAGCCGGTGCACTCAAGGCAGTAATGGTAACCGTAACGGCTTCCAGCACCGCTAATGATGTGACCATCGCCAACCAGGTGATTTGTGAAGGGACAGATGCCGTACTGGTTCCAACCAGCACTACCGTTACTAATCCGATATTTAAATGGTATGCTAATGCCGATAAAACGAATCCGATCATTACCAATGTGGATGCGAAAGGCATACTTACTGTAAGTGGTTTAACAGGTGGTACCTATACTTACTATGTAAGTGTAAGCGGTAGCAACAAGTGTGAAAATGTAGCGGGATCACTGAAGGCAGTACAGGTAAAAGTAAATACAGGTGCACAGCCAGGTGACGTTACAGTTGATAACCAGGGTGGTTGTGTAGGTGATGATGTGGTATTAACACCACGCAGCGGTCTTACTGCACCTACCTTCCAGTGGTTTGCAAATTCGAACCGGACTACACCGATCACTTTAGGAGTGGATGGTAATGGGGTGTTGACCATCAAAGGTCTTGCAGCCGGCAGCTATACTTACTATGTAAGCGTAAGCAGCACTGACAGATGTGGTGGCGCCAGCGGACCGTTGAAAGCGGTGAACGTAAAAGTGAATGAGTATGCTACTGCTGCTGATATCAAGGCGGCTGATGCAGAGGTTTGTGCAGGCAGACAAGCTACACTTACTGCTTCCAGTACAACTGTGACCAATCCATCATTTACCTGGTATACAGATGCTGCTTTAACGAAACCGGTGGCATTTACCGCTACTTATACTACCTCTCCGTTATCCGCTGCCACACAATACTATGTTACTGTGAAAGGCGATAACAAGTGTGCCAATAAACCAGGCACCGCCAAAGTGGTATCAGTGTCAGTAAACCCAAGTCCGTTAGCACCTGCTTCAGTACTCGTACCGAACCCTGTATGTGCTGGTACCACTGCTACCCTGACTGTTGAAAATCCGGATGCGAAACTTACCTATCGCTGGTATGATGTAGCTACAGGAGGAACATCACTGGGTGAAGGCAATACATATACTACCAATGTACTGAATGCCACCACTGTTTACTATGTAGAAAGTGTGATGAAGGATGGCGGTTGCATCAGCTTAACCAGAACTGCTGCACAGGTAATAGTTCAGGTGCCATTGGCCACACCTGTGGTAACAGCAGGTACTACTACAGCTACCTCCGTAACGTTCAACTGGACAGCAGTACCAGGTGCAATCAGATACGAAGTAACCCTGGATAATGGCACTACATTCATTGCACCAAGCTCCGGCGCAAATGGTACTTCTCATACCATTACAGGATTAGGGCCTAACCAGTCAGTATCGATAAGGGTAAGAGCAGTAGGAAACACTACCTGCGAAACAAGTGCACTGTCTGCTGCCGTAACAGGTAAGACAAGCAACCCGCAAGGCAATAACATATTTGTTCCTAACCTGTTCTCTCCGAATGGAGACGGTGCAAATGATGTGTTGCTGGTATATAGCACGGCTATCGCGCAGATGGAATTCAGGGTGTACAACCAATGGGGTCAGCTGGTGTTCACCTCCAAGGATCAGCGTCAGGGATGGGATGGTACTATGGGTGGACAGAAACAGCCGGTAGGCGTATATGTATACGCACTGCGCGCCACCATGCAGGATGGAACTGTTGTAAACAAGAGAGGAAATGTTACCCTGTTGCGTTAAAAACAGCTACTAATTATCCAATAACATGAACAATATTAATAACAGCCGGGATATCAGCAATACCTCATATGGTATCCCGGCTAAATCCGAACAAGTAAAACATCTTCCTATGAAGAAAGCCATCATTGTCCTGATGCTCCTGCTGGGGGCCATACTGCCCAGATATGCTGTAGCACAGGTAGACCCGCATTTTTCTCAATATTATGCTTATCCATTATGGCTTAACCCGGCTTTAACCGGTATCATAGATGGTGATTACCGCTTACAGGGGAATTACCGGAACCAGTGGGCTAATTATGGTAAACCATTCTCCACAGCAGGCGTATCCTTTGATGCGGCCACTGATAAGAACATGGGGGTGGGTGTAAATGTACTGAACATGTCTGCCGGAGATGCGGGATACAATTACCTGAATGCAATGGCGAGCTTCTCATACAGTGGGGTGAAATTTGGTGCTACCGGTACTACCAGGTTAATATTCGGTATACAGGCGGGTATTATTAACCGGAAGATAGATCCTACCAAGTTTCAAACGGGTAGTCAATATACTCCGGTAATCGGATTTGATCCCACCATGTCTAATGGGGAAAATATCAGGACTTCTTCTTCCAATGTATTTGATGCCGCAGCAGGTACGATGCTTTTTGACGGTAATCCCAACCATCGTTTCAATCCTTTCATCGGGTTCTCTGCAGGCCACCTGACGAGGCCTACAGACCCTTTTGCGGCAGAGGGGACGAATGGAAAATTACCTGTTCGTTATCTGATCCATGGTGGTTCCAAAATAAAGATAAGCGACATTGTCAACCTCACCCCTACAGGATTGTATATGCGTCAGGGGAATGCAGAAGAAATAGTGGCAGGTGCATATGCACAGATAATAGTCAACCCGGAATTTGACTTCCTGGTGGGTGGTAATTACCGTATCAATGATTCTGCTATTCCTTTTGCAGGGTTCCATTTTCAGAACTTTGTGCTGGGGCTGAGCTATGATGCCAATACTTCCAATATGAAACGTCTTGTAAACGGAAGTAACAGCTTTGAGATATCATTATCCTTTATCAGCCGTAAGAGAAGAGTGATGAATGAAGAATATTTTATCTGCCCCAGATTGTAGAGGGCTTGCAAATAAAAATAACAGCAATAAGTTTTTCATTATGTCAATACCTGCATAACAATACAATCACTGAGCAATCTTGATACAGCACGTTTGCCGCAGGTATTGCATGCATGTGAAGACTGCAACAACAAATGGATCCTCATGAAAAAAATTACACTCTGCTGGCTGATAGCTTTACTGTGTGCTGTTAATACTGTAAACGCACAGTATGTTTATGATTATAGACATACTGCGGATATCTTTTACGCGTCCAGAGATTATTATTCCGCTGCCCAGTACTATAATAAAGCACTTGGCACTTTTAAAATAAAACCAGAAGAGGTATTGCCATATGCAGTGGCGAAGGCTGGCAAGGTAAGCAGTAAGTTTAAAGATTATCAGACAGTAGTAAATCGCCTTGCAGAATCTTACCGGCTGTATAATGATTTTGGCAATGCAGAGAAATGGTATGAGCAGGCTGTAGGGTTTAATAACCCCCAATTTCCGTTGGCCCGCTACTGGTATGCGGTATGTTTAAGAGCCAATGGAAAATATGCCGATGCGCTGGAGCAGTTTAAACAGTTCCGCCAGTCTTATACCGCAGCGGATGATTACTCTACCCGTGCTACATTGGAAATAGCCTGCTGTGAATTTGCCATTGCTGAAGAAAGTAAGATTCCCCGCTATATCATTGCTAAAACAACCGGTAATGTAAATGAAGGCGGTGCCAACTATGCTCCGGTGCAACTAAATGATAATACCCTGCTGTTTACTTCTTCGCGCCCTGAGAGTGGCACAACGGAAAAGAAAGGTAATCCTTATGTGAATACACTGTATACTTCTTCCGGTAGTAACAATAGCTTTGGTAACAGCCAGAAACTGAATATCCCTGCCACAAAAGGGATGGATCAGGGTACTGCTACGGTAAGCCCGGATGGGAATACCATGTATCTTACCCGCTGGAGTATGAAAGGTGGGCTGAAACAATCCAATATTTATGTGAGCAACCGCCAGGGAACGGGATGGACAGAGCCTAAGGCTTTGGGGGCCAATGTAAATGTGGAGGGTTATAATTCCATGCAGCCATTTATTACTACAGATGGCAAGTATTTACTGTTTGCTTCCAACAGACCTGGTGGTATGGGAAAGAATGACCTCTGGTATTGCGCTATTGAAAATGGTGCACCTGGCGCTGCCCGTAATATGGGTACTAATATCAACTCAAAAGATGAAGAACAGGCCCCTTTTTATGATGCGGAAAAAAATGTGCTGGTGTTTAGCTCCGATGGAAGAGTGGGACTGGGTGGTTTAGACTTTTTTCAGAGTGAGGGTACTTTCGGTAACTGGAACGTGCCCAAAAATATGGGCAAACCCCTTAACTCCCCTAAAGATGATATCTACTATGCTGCCAGCAATCCACAACATCCATTGGCGGCAGGATACATCAGCTCCGATCGGGAATCGGTATGCTGCCTGGAAATATTCAGCATAAAGAAAATTGCCAAAACAGTTAATGGTTTAATATTGGATTGTGATAACGACCTGCCACTTACCGGTGCCAAGGTTACCTTACTGGATACTATTAAGCAGGTAGTACTGCATCAGGTAACGGTAGACGAAACCGGCCGCTACAGTTTTGAAGTGGATATGCAGAAGCAGTACAAGATTATGGCTGAGAAAGAAAGTTACTTCTCCAAAGCTATTTACTTTAATACAGATTCTTTAACACTGATAGATTCTCTCACAAATCCTACCATATGCCTCAAACGTTATGAAATAGGGAAAGCAATTATCCTGAAGGATATCTACTATGATTACGATAAGGCTACCCTGCGCGAACAGTCTAAGATTGTATTAGACACGGTAGTATCCATTATGAAGGATAACGACAACATTGTTATAGAAATGAGTGCGCATACGGATAGCAAAGGCTCCGACTCCTATAATATGAAATTATCGCAAAAACGGGCACAATCCTGCGTGGACTACCTGATAGAGAAAGGCATTCCATCTTCCCGTGTAATTGCGAAAGGATACGGAGAAACGCGGCCTATTGCACCTAATACCTTACCAAATGGAAAAGATAACCCGGATGGTCGTCAGCTGAACAGAAGAACGGAATTTAAAGTACTACGCAATGAGCCTGCTCATTAGAGTGAGGCGCAAAGTTAAACTCGGTCTTATCCGGGAGCACACCTCCCGGAACCATATCCTAGCGTAAGACCAAAAAAATAGCCGGACTTGCTCCGGCTATTTTTATATTCATCTTATTGAATGAAAATACTATTTGGTAATATTTCCGGTAGCAATGATGCTATCCTTAGTAGCACTGTAAAGTACTCTAACGAAAGATGCATGAGAAATGGCACTGTCATAAGAGAATTTCTTCTGATCAGGTCTCATCAGCTTCTTGGTAATTTCAGCAGTTACTTCTGCACCGGTACCTTTCAGTTCAAATTTCTTTACCAGGGTATCAGTTTTAGGAGCTGCTACACTACCATTGATCATTGACAACAGGTGCGTTACGTCTTTAGCAGACTTGCTCAGTTGTATACTTACAGATGCAGATGTATCCTGCAGATTTTCCTTGATAGTCAGTACACCAATTTTTTTAGCACTGTCTGCACCCGGAGCGCCTTGTACCAGGTCGTAGCTCTTGCTACGTGGCTGAGGGCCAGGGTTATCATTGTCGTTGTTTTTACAAGCAACGAAGGTTACACCAAATAGAGCAGCCATTACTCCCACTCTGAGAGCATTCTTTTTAAGCATAAGCATGATTTCCGTTTTTATTTAGGTTTTTGTAATGCGAATAATGATTTCCGATTTCCGTTACGATAATAATTAAGGTTTCCAGCGCTGATGTCATTGTTAAACGACACCGGAAATCAAAAGTTACAGTAGCGTTAAAAAAAAACTGAAAATAATGGAGAGAGGGAGGTGAAAAGAGCCACAGTAAAGGAATTGTATAACATATATTTATTTTATCTTTTTTGTAACTGAGGCGGATAACCTTATTGGGGGAATATATGTTGCAACAGGAATCAGTTAAGTAGTTACCTGCATACGATAAAAAAAAGCTGGCATGTACGGTAATATATATACGAAGAATATCCCCCTATGTATCAGCCACAATCCCGGAAGCTTGTCCTGATAACAAGAGATACGGAATAGCGGGGTAGATATAGCAGCAGGCGGCATTTTTTTAGCACTGTCTGCACCCGGAGCGCCTTGTACCAGGTCGTAGCTTTTGCTGCGTGGCTGAGGAACAGGATTATCATTGTTCGGATAAAACAATTATTAGTATTAACTTTTATGTCTGAACAAGCCAATGTTATCAGCCCCTGCTGAAAGGACACAGGCTTGAAATAAGTAAAGCGCCCATGAAATTTAAGCCGCAAAAAATGGTGAACTGGTATGATCTGCCCCAGTTGGTCACCATCGGTACACAAACTATTATCTCTTCCATATTTGGCAATTATGCCGATAAGCGGGAAGCGCAGGCCAATGTGGTCAGTACAGAGCTGTATTATGATTATAGCAGTATGAGGGATTGCTGGGTGGATTATGTAGCTGATACCGGCGATGGGTTTGATTCCTGTTATACCGTAGCCAGTTTACTGGCCAAACCTGCGCTGGAGGTAGACGGGCATCAGCTGAAACGGGCCGATGTATTGATCATGGGCGGGGATCAGGTATATCCCACCCCACAAAAAGAGGCGTATGATAATCGCCTGAAAGGCCCTTATGAGGCGGCTTTTCCCGGGCAGGCCGGAGAGGGGCCATGCCCGGTCCTATTTGCGATACCGGGTAATCATGACTGGTATGACGGGCTGACCAGCTTTATGAAGCTGTTTTGCCAGAAGCGGAAGATCGGTAACTGGCAAACGCAGCAGCAAAGAAGTTATTTTGCGATCCGCCTTCCCCACAATGTATGGATATGGGGGATTGATGTACAGCTCAATTCTGATATTGACTACCCGCAGCTTCGTTATTTTAATGAAGTGGGCGGGCATATGAAAAAAGGGGATAAGGTATTGTTATGCACAGCAGAGCCAGCGTGGATCTATTATTCCCATAAACGGCATGATCAGTCATATGCCAGGCTGCGTTACTTTGAGAAGAACCTGATTGAAAAGCGGGGATTTTCCCTGGTGGCTACTTTTGCAGGCGATCTGCACCATTATGCACATTACTGCCAGCAGGATAAGGACCAGGAGGGGAAGCATAAATTTACAGCAGGCGGTGGCGGAGCGTTTATGCATCCTACCCACAACCTTAAAAAGGAGGTTATCTTGGAGCAGCAGGGAGGAGAAAATGCGGAAGTACTGAGCCTCCAGGCTACCTTCCCTTCCCGGCAGCAATCCAGGGCCCTTGCCTGGCGGAATATCCTTTTTGTAGTACTCAACTGGCGCTATTGCCTGGGGATGGCAGCTATTTACCTGGTATTGGCCTGGCTGGTACAAAGTGTGGCAGATATAGGAGATACCGGTACCCTGACGCTCATGCAGCGGCTACGGCATACCACAACATTGGGTGAAGCCGTTACCGCTATCGGGCGTACGCTGCAGTTTGCCCCCGCAGTAGTGCTGGGATGCGCGGCGATTGTAGGGGGTTTTGTTGCCTTTACAGATGTGACTTCAGGCAAAACCAACTGGCTGTACGTGTTGGGGGGAATACATGGATTGGTACATGTGGCTAATTTCTTTGCCTTGTTATGGCTGTTTGCTTATATCAACCAGCAACTGCTGCACCTGTACGTGAATACCTTCCTGCAGGCGGCTGTTTTTACGGTAGAAATGCTTCTGGGAGGAAGCCTGGTAGCAGGCCTGGTGATGGGCTTTTATTTCATTATTACCAACCTGCTGTTCCGTATTCATGACAATGAAGCGTTTTCTTCCCTTCACTACCCTCATTTCAAGAACTTTTTACGCCTGCATATTACGGAGGGGCAGCTGCATATTTATCCCGTAGGCATCAGGAAAGTGACCACCCAATGGGCGTGTACTACCGTAAAAGATGTAAAAGGAGAAGACCAGCTGCAGTTTTCGGGAAAGGAGGCTGCTGTGGAACTGATGGAAGCCGCCCCGGTGACTATTTTTATATAATGGATAATTTGCTTTTGAATATCCTTACCTTTGGCCCTGCCTGGTAAATAGCTATTTACTGCAGCACTAAACTTTATACCTTAATTAAAACACTAAACAGAACATGTCGCTTACAGTTGTTGGCTCTATGGCGTTTGATGAAATAGAAACGCCCTTCGGAAAATCAGGAAGAATCATTGGTGGTTCAGCTACTTTTATTGCCTGGGCAGCTTCAAATTTTGTAAAACCCATTAACCAGGTGTCAGTAGTGGGGAACGACTTCCCGCAATCTGAGCTGGACGAATTGAAGGCTATAGGCACTGCGCTGGAAGGTGTACAGATAAAGAAAGACCAGAAATCATTTTACTGGTCTGGTAAGTATCACATGGATATGAATACCCGTGATACCCTGGTTACGGAGCTGAATGTATTGGGCGATTTTGCACCGGTGATTCCTGACAGCTATCAGGGGAGTGAATTCCTGATCCTGGGTAATTTGTCACCGCAGGTACAAATGAGTGTGATTGATCAGCTGAAGGTAAGACCTAAGCTGATTGTAATGGATACCATGAACTTCTGGATGGACATTGCGATGGACGACCTGAAAGCGGTATTGAAAAGAGTAGATGTACTGATGGTGAATGATGCAGAGGCCCGTCAGCTGAGCGGTGAATATTCCCTGGTGAAAGCTGCCCACAAAATTCTTACCATGGGTCCCCGTTACCTGATCATTAAAAAGGGTGAGCATGGTGCATTATTATTCTACGAAAATCATGTGTTCTTTGCTCCTGCCCTGCCACTGGAAGATGTATTTGATCCCACCGGCGCCGGCGATACTTTTGCGGGTGGCTTTATTGGTCATCTGGCCAAAACAAAGGATATCTCCTTTGAAAACATGAAAACAGCGATCATCGTAGGTTCTGTAATGGCCTCTTTCTGTGTAGAGAAATTTGGTACTGCCCGTCTGAAAGAAATTACTGCTGCGGATATTGCTGCCCGTCTGGATCAATTTGTACAACTGGTTAATTTTGATATAGACCTGGTGTAGTAGCTGTTAGCTGTTAGCTTTTAGCCGTTAGCTTTTAGCTCTTTTTATGCAAGCTTTACGCAGAGCGGCAATAACTGCAATGGATAGTATTAGCTTAAAATAATAAATAACAAATGCCCATGTACAGTAATCGTACATGGGCATTTTATTGTCTGATATTTTTAAGGAGTATTTGCTGTTTCTTTACCAGGCATTGGGCATGAAAGCTCGTTGCTAACAGCTAACAGCTAATAGCTAATAGCTCCCACAAAGCTCGTTGCTAACAGCTAACGGCTAATAGCTCCCACAAAGCTCGTTGCTAAAAGCTAACGGCCAACAGCTAATAGCTATTTAAATATCCCATTCAGCACCGCTGCAAGCCGTAATCCGCCTTTCAGGAGTTGTTGGTTCAGGTCGTCTACAAACAGGAAGTTGTAGCGGTAGCTGAGTTTTTCTTCCGGTTTGGCACGGCCATATACTTTGTCGGCCAGCAGATGTGATTCAAATAACCAGTCCTGGATCTGGCCACTTTGGAGTGTTTTTACCTGGTCTTTCGGTAAAATGTCCAGGACTTTTGCGTATTCTGTGTAGCTAAGTTGCTGGAAGTCAATTAAATGTTCGTCCCATACCCGGTGGAGGTTTGTGGGGCGGTCAAACCAGTATACTTTAATTTTATTGCCCCCCATATCTTCGTCACGGCCTACGTGCAGGGGCATATGCATATCCCCTATCATATGTACCAGGAATTTGAGTGCGAACACCTGTTGTTCTTTTTCCAGGGAGCGTTGTTTCAGCTGTTGGATCATGTCCAATGTCTGGGAGTACAGGTTTTGGCCGGTAAATGATTGGAGCAGGCGGTCAAATTCCGGGCGCTCGCAGTTGGCCGGAAAATCCAGGTAATGCCAGGTAGACGTATGATCGTACTGGTGGGTAGTATCAGATTTGATAAAATCGGGCCAGTTGGCGATCATTGCCAGGCTTTGCCGGCCTATGATGGCGGCAATAGCTTTACGTGCTTTGGGGGTCAGGTGCTGGTAAGCAATTTCGGCTACTACCCGGTGGCCAATAGGCCCCCAGGCATAAGTGGCTAAGGGTAGCAAAGGCAATAAACAGGCCAGTAGCAGGCTAACGATCATTCTTTTCGGCTTCATAATGCTGATGCTGTTAAGGGTGTAAAGTTGGGGCAGAATTATGACATGAAAAAAGAAAATAATCTCCCTGGGCAGTGTTCATAATTTTTTAATATACCCCGTTCAAAGATAAATAATGATGCTTTTTTAACACTTTTTGCGCCCGCTTTTGTAGTAAATTTGTACTTTATACACTTACTACCCTGGTGCATTCATTGAACCTTATCTGTAATTGAAACGATATGCCCTTTAAGATACATTCTAATTACGCCCCGGCGGGCGACCAACCGTCAGCTATCCATCAGCTTACGGAGCGGATACAGGCAGGTGAGCCTTTCCAGACATTACTGGGGGTAACGGGCTCCGGTAAAACATTTACCATGGCCAATGTGATCCAGAATACACAAAAGCCTACCCTGGTGCTGACGCACAATAAAACATTGGTGGCGCAGCTGTATGGAGAGTTTCGCCAGTTTTTTCCGGAAAATGCGGTGGAATATTTTGTGTCCTACTACGATTATTACCAGCCAGAGGCATATATGCCGGTGAGCGGTACCTATATAGAAAAAGACCTGGCTATCAACGAAGAACTGGATAAGCTGCGCCTGAAAGCAACGTCCAATCTGCTTTCCGGACGCAGGGATATCATTGTGGTGGCCAGTGTGTCCTGTATTTATGGTATGGGTAATCCTACGGATTATGAAAATGGGATCATCCGTATCAGCCGGGGGCAGACCCTCAGCCGCAATGCCTTGTTGCATGGGCTGGTAAATTCTCTTTATTCCCGCACGACAGGTGATTTTAACCGGGGTAATTTCCGCGTAAAAGGAGATACGGTAGATATCAACCTGCCCTATGTGGATTTTGGGTACCGGATCACTTTTTTCGGAGATGAAATTGAGGAGATCGAGAGCTTTGAAACGGAAACCGGCAAACGTATTGCCAAGATGGATGATGCAGCTATCTTCCCTGCCAATCTTTATATGGCACCAAAAGATATGATGCAGGAAATCATTTATGAAATACAGGATGAATTAAATGCACAGGTAGAATATTTTAAGGCCAATGGCAAGCTGATAGAAGCCCAGCGATTATCCGAAAGGGTTACCTATGATGTGGAAATGATACGTGAACTGGGCTATTGCAGTGGTATTGAGAACTACTCCCGTTTTCTTGACAGGCGGAAGCCTGGTACGCGCCCCTTCTGCCTGTTAGACTATTTCCCGGATGATTTTTTACTGGTGGTAGATGAAAGCCATGTGACCGTTCCGCAGATCAGCGGGATGTATGGCGGCGACCGGTCCAGGAAACTGAACCTGGTGGAATATGGATTCCGCCTGCCTTCTGCGCTGGACAACCGTCCGCTGAACTTCTATGAGTTTGAGAGCCTGTTGAACCAGACGGTTTTTGTAAGTGCTACCCCCGGAGAGTATGAACTCAACAAAACAGAAGGTATCGTAGTGGAGCAGGTGGTACGTCCTACGGGATTGCTGGAACCTCCTATTGAAGTAAGGCCGAGTGTAAACCAGGTAGATGACCTGCTGGATGAAATAGACCGCCGTGTAAAAGATGGGGGACGCGTGCTGGTTACCACCCTCACCAAACGGATGGCAGAGGAAATGGATAAATACCTGCAACGTATCAATATCAAATCGCGCTATATCCACTCTGAAGTAGATACCCTGGAGCGGGTAGAAATCCTGCGGGACCTGCGGCTGGGTACCATTGATGTACTGGTAGGGGTAAACCTGCTGCGGGAAGGGCTTGACTTACCGGAGGTAACGTTGGTAGCCATTCTGGATGCCGATAAGGAAGGCTTTCTGAGGGATGAGCGTTCCCTGACCCAAACAGCCGGCCGCGCCGCCCGTAACGTAGACGGGCTGGTGATCTTCTATGCGGACAAAATCACCGACAGTATGCAGCGCACCATTGATGAAACTGACCGTCGCCGGGAAAAGCAACTGGCCTATAACATCAAAAATGGTATTGTTCCGAAAACAGTGAACAAGTCTAAAGAACAGATCCTGGGACAAACAGCGGTATTACAGATCAAGAGTTTTGATGAGGCCTCTCCCTATGCAGTACATGATGAAGCGGCGATGCTGGCTGCGGAAGATGTGACAGAATACGCCAGCGCCGCTGCGGAAGCCAAAACAATCCCTCAAATGGAAAAAGCGATTGCCAAGGTAAAACGCGAAATGGAGAAGTCGGCCAAAGACCTCGACTTTATGGAGGCCGCCCGTTTAAGGGACCTGATGTTTGCCATGGAACGGGAGCTGGGCGGAATGAAGAAGTAGCTGTTGCTGTGGAGGAAAGCTTTGAGCTTAATGCAGAGAAGGGGAGCTACGAGCTATGAGCTGCGAGCAAAATGCAGTGAGTGTTTTGAGGTGTAGCTGTTAGCCTAATGCAGAGGGGAATTGTGGTATTTACTGATGTTATGTGGTTTGTTTACTTGGGATAATATTATACCATAATAAGTTTTTGTTGTACCCTCTATTTTATAGCTTTCATACTCTATTCATACTCTATCTATGCTTTAACTATGCTTTAACCATGCTCTAACTATGCTTTAACCATGCTCCAGCTAGCCTTTACGGCGCTTTTGGTATGGCTATTGGTAGGCGTAACTGGTGTTTTTTTATCCTTTTAAGTTAAAGTCAAAACCGGCAGTCTGTAATTTCGTGCAATGCCTGGCTCGGGGCTCGCAGGCCTTCATTGCTGCATCAGGCTAAAAGCCAACAGCTACTTAATTTCGTGCAATGCCTGGCTCGGGGCTCGCAGGCCTTCATCGCTGCATCAGGCTAAAAGCTAACTGCTAAAAGCTAACAGCTACTTCCCAAGCACCTGTTGGATCAATGCGGCTTTATCATCGGTGAGATTAACCAGTATGTCTGGCTTCAGGAGATTTTCCTTTACGATACCTTTAGGTCTGATCCACCGTTTTACACCAAAAAGCAGCTCAATTTTAGTGTTGGGCAGGCGGGTATTATATAGCTCTCCAAATTTATTGGGATGCCCCAGCATCGGGGTTTCTCCTGCGATTACGGCCATATTGTTATCTTTTACGAGGGTAGCAAACATCATGGCGCTGCTGAATGTACCCTTACCTACGATAATGAATACTTTACCGTTATAATGGTAGGGTTTTTCCTGTGGATGAATAGTGTCTGAGTCAAAGTGCAGCAGTTTGCCCTCCGGAGCGGTTTTGTACCATTCAGGCGCTTCAATGCCCCATGATTTTAAGAGGTTAATATAGGCATCACTTCTTCTGAAGTCAAAACTATAATCACGGTAAGGCTGGGTATAGAAATAATCGATCAGCATATTGCCCACAATGGATTGTCCCCCGCTGTTTTTGCTGACATCAATAAACAGGTATGCAGGATGATCTGCTTTTACAATGCGGAAGATGCTGTCAATCTGCTGCTGAACAGTATCCAGGTATGCCTGTGGAAAGTTAAAGGAACAGGCCGTGATATAACCCGCATTTCCTATTTTTTGGTAAGTGATTTTCTCATCGCAATGCGTATCCCAGCCAGTTTGTTTACCCAGTTCGTCCTGCCATACCTTTAAAGGTACTCCCGGCAGGCTGGTTTCTTTACCGTCTCTGGTTCTAAAAACAAAATAGTGCTGAGGTGCAGGCAAGGTCCAGGTGTACAGGTAGCCAAATTGCTGCAAAGCCTTTTCGGTACGCTGCTCAGGATAACCTGAGGTAAACAGGGCACATTGTTCAATTAAGCGATCCAGTTTTATGTTGTCGACCTTGGTAATAATATCCCCTGGTTTTAGCGAACCTCCTTCATAAAGTATTTTGTCTACCTGGTAGTATTTGCCACGGCGGACCAGGCTAACCGGCATAAAAACAGGATCATGCTGATAGCTGGTCCAAAGCAGGTGATTGGGTAGATAGGCCTGTGCATGTTCATCACATAAATAGGCAAGCAGCGGCTTTATTTCTTTTAAGAACGCAGTTGCCGTGGACGAGTCGGTAAGTCTGGACGCGATGTCTGCAAAAAGTTGGTTATATCTGGTGGGGCTGATTTCCGTATAGGGGTAGGCGTGTACATTGAACAGCTGCTGCTTTAAATATGCCAGGTCTTCCCTGAGCTGTTGGGGAGATAGCCTGGTATCCTTTTGAGCGCTTTGACAATATGCGGTGAATACTATCAGGAGCAACGTACTCAGGGTTAATAATGTCTTTTTCATATAACGTGGATAGCGTTTGTATGAATTTATCATTTTCCTGCACATACAGCTGTAATATTTTCTACTTGATTAACAGGCGCCTGTCTATTAAAATCCGGAAACCATATCAAGAGAATACCAGCGATGGGCAGGATTGCCTTTAATCCCCGCCATACCTGCCATTTACAGCGATTGTTACCTGGATAGGCCGGACCTGTCATCTTTAAAACCATGGGAGGTGTCCCTCACCAAATTTTAAGGTTTTTAAGACAAAACATCGGAAATGAACCGGGTGAGAATAGAATATATTACATAGAATTATTTATAATATAAGTTAGAAGGGACGATGAAACCAGAATAATAGTATTTATTATTTATAATTTTAATCAGTTGACATATAATAAATTATGAACTTATTTATCATTTAACAGTAACAAATGCTCTGTATTGCTTTGAAAAATCGTCATTCCTTCCTTTTAAATCTTTTATTTAGTTGATTATCAATTATGTGTGGGGCGTTGCCCGTTGTCTAACTACCTGTTATCACCTCAAAAAACAATATTTAAATTATTATTTAAATTAATATAATTGACATTATCACAATATGAATCTATAATATTTGACCATTTCTATTTTTATAGCCTTCTATTTGATGTTTTATATCTCCTATCTACTTTTATTTGAGAAATTTAAAATCAAGCGCTATGAAAAAAAATACGTTTCAGGACTACTTGCCTTTCATTTTTCTGGCTTTAGTTGCAATAATTGGAATTTTTATTCCCGTACTACCAAGTTTTGCTGATAATGGCAGTTATAACAGCTCCGATATCGCCTGGATCCTGGTAGCCTCTTCATTGGTGTTTTTAATGACACCGGGTTTATCTTTTTTCTATGGCGGTATGGTAAACCGGAAGAATGTGATCTCCACCATGATGCAAAGTTTTATAGCCACCGGGCTGATCAGTGTGGTATGGCTGGTGGTAGGATTCAGTCTGGCATTTGGTAAATCGCAGGGTGGCATCATTGGGGATCCTACCACGTTCTTCTTTTTCCGGAATGTAAGTTCCGGTGCCCCCTGGCCTGGTGCACCCACCATTCCGTTGTTGTTGTTTGCACTGTTCCAGATGAAATTTGCCATTATCACACCAGCCCTGGTAGTGGGTGCGGTAGCGGAAAGAATACGTTTTACTTCTTATGTACTGTTTATGGTATTGTTCAGTTTGCTGGTATATGCACCGATAGCACACTGGACCTGGCATCCGGATGGTATCCTGTTTAAACTGGGCGTACTGGATTTTGCAGGAGGTACGGTAGTGCATATTTCCGCAGGTTGTGCAGCACTGGCTGGTGCGCTGATTCTGAAACGCCGGAAAGATCATGTAGAGAAGAAAGAATTACAACCCGCCAATATTCCTTTTGTGCTGCTGGGTACTGGCTTGCTCTGGTTTGGCTGGTTTGGTTTTAACGCCGGTTCTGCACTGGCTGCTAATTCACTGGCGGTATCCGCTTTTGCTACTACTAATACGGCTACTGCGGCAGCGGGTTTATCATGGGTGTTTTTTGATGTGATCCGTGGCAGAAAACCATCTGCATTAGGATTTTGTATAGGCGCTGTAGTTGGATTGGTAGCGATTACGCCCGCTGCAGGTTTTGTAGGTATCCCGCAAAGCGTGTTCATCGGATTCCTCGCAGCCATAGCGTCCAATATGGTGGTGCACTGGAAATCAAAAACCAGTATTGACGATACACTGGATGTATTCCCTTGTCATGGTGTAGGTGGTATGGTAGGCATGTTGCTGACCGGTGTATTTGCTACCAAGCTGGTAAATGGTGGAGGCAACGATGGCTGGTTCTATGGCAATTTTGAATTATTCCGTAACCAGGTACTGGGCCTGCTGCTGGTAGTTACTTACAGCTTTGCAGTATCCTATGGTATTTTCAAGCTGATCAACCTGATCCATCCTATCCGGGTAAGTGAAGATGAAGAAGCATTAGGACTGGATGTAACACAGCATAATGAAAACTATCATCCTGCTATGATGACCGTTAGTGATAACGGTTCCCTGAAAGAAGAAGCATTGATCCACTAATATCATTTCAAAGGTGAGAAGTGAGGTAACGCTTGTATTTCACTTTTCACCTTTCCTTCCCGCTCTTTGTCATACACCCATACTCCAAAACAATCGGCAACGGCAGCTTACGATCTTTTCTTACCATTTTATCAACCAAACCCATCGCTCATGAAAAAAATTGTAATAGCCCTGTTTGCCGTTTGTCAATGTCTGTATGTATGCGCTCAAACAGCAGATACTACACAAGCGCCGGCATTTAAGTTGTCCGGGTCGGCGGATGTATACTATAAGTATAATCTGAACAGAAACAATACTGATAATAAAACCAGTTTTACCAATTCACATAATTCATTTGAATTGGGCATGGTTTCCTTAAAGGTGGAACATGCCTTTAAAAAAGGAAGTATTGTAGCAGACCTTGGTTTTGGCAGAAGAGCTGCTGAATTTTCCTACAATGATAATCCCACGGAAACACATAGCATGGCTATGGCGATCAAACAGCTGTATGTAGGTTATCAGCTTACAGACAAGATCAAGGTAAGCCTGGGGAGTTTTGGTACGCATGTAGGTTATGAACTGGTGGATGCTTATCTGAACCGCAATTATAGTATGAGTTATATGTTCAGCTATGGTCCTTTTTTCAGTACCGGTGTAAAGGCCGACTTTACGTTAAGTTCTTCCCTTACTGCTATGGTGGGCGTGTTTAATCCTACTGATCTTAAATCGGTGACCTTAAACAATCATAAATACATAGGAGCACAACTGGGGTTTGCACCTGCTGAAGCACCTGTGAAATTATATCTGAATTACCTGGAAGGGAAAGACACTTTTAACATCCAGAATCATCAGGTGGATGCCGTAGCTACTTATCAGGTAAACAAGGTGCTGGGGTTGGGATACAACGGTACTTACAGTACCTATAAGGATACACAGATCAAGGATGGCGCAGATAATACGGCCAACTGGTGGGGATCAGCATTGTACATCAACTGTGATTTTACGGATGCTTTCGGGTTGACGTTGCGTGGAGAGTATTTCAGTGATAAAAAGGGGTTGAAGGTATTTGGCGGTATGCCGAATGGAGGAAGTGTAGTAGCAGGAACTTTATCGTTCAATTACAGGGTGGGTAATCTGACAATTGTACCGGAGTTCCGTTTAGATAAAGCTTCTGAGAACATATTTAATAAGTCGTCCGGAGAGGCAGGTAATATTTCTGCCAATGTATTGGTAGCAGCGCTTTACCATTTTTAATGCGGATGCTTTATCAAAAAGAATTAATTAAAAATTTGGCCCATATAACAAAAGGTTTACAACAATCCTGCATGAGGCCGTCTCTTCCCCGGGGCGGTCTCTTTTTGTTTTCTGCAAATGAGTACCGGATTATTGAAACTATCTTTTTAATTTGTATAAAAATAATACCATGTTCCAGGCGAGTACACTTAAATTTTTGAAGAACCTGAAAAGCAATAATAACAAACCCTGGTTTGATGATCATAAAACGGAATATCAGCAGGCAAAAGCTGATTTTGAAAGCATCGTGCAGCAGATCATAGACGGGTTAAACAAACAGGATAAAACAACAGTAGGGTTACAGGTAAAGGATTGTGTGTTTCGTATATATAAAGACGTGAGGTTCTCAAAAGATAAGACACCTTATAAATCAAACATGGGAGCTTCCTTTGCTGCCGGTGGTAAAAAGTCTATACTGGCAGGATATTACTTTCACCTGGAGCCGGGAGGGCACAGTTTTGCAGGCGGCGGTTTATGGATGCCGCCAGCACCGGAGTTAAAAAAGGTACGCCAGGAAATAGACTATAATTTTGAAGAGTTTGAGCGGATCATTTCTAATAAAGAATTTATAAAGTACTATGGTAAAGTAGAAGGAGATGCGCTCAAGACAGTACCTCAGGGGTACCATGCTGATAACCCTGCCATTGCTTATTTAAGATTAAAGAGTTTAGTAGTAACCCATGCTATTACAGACGAAGCCTGTACACAGCCTGCACTGGTAAGGGAAATATTGAAAAGCTTTGCGATCATGCAGCCTTTTCTGAACTTCCTGAACCGGGGTCTTGACTAATGATAAATAGTAGTCCTGTGCCATCCGTTTTAAAGCAGGATGGTATTGGGGGAAAAAAAAGAACAGTTTAATTGTCAGCTGGTTTATAGTATAGTGTTACTATCTTTCTATATAACCACCTGACAATTTTTAACCATTCCTGTTACGGCCTTTTGCCGGATCGTTTGTACTTGAAAAATCAGTTCTTGTGAATTAAAAACTCAAATGGACGTGCTTTACGGTTTTTTAATAAGTTTTCCTTGTCCATACGGGCATGAGCAAAACGTTGATTGTACACATTAGCCACTTCGATGATCGGCATGATGCCATCCAGTGTATCCTGCTGGTCTACAATGTTCATGATACGTGATACCTGTGACGAAAAATTAGTGCTCCACTCTTCGGTGAACTTATGCATTAACAAAAGCTCACGATTGGTGTTGGTTTTCATAGGATTAAGGGTGTTTACTGATTAGATAATAACGATTGTCTCCAGCATTTCAAAAATTTCAGATACCGCCTTTTACAGGAAGTAGTTGGCATAGGATTGTATTACCAAAATTGGATTATATATGTCACAAATCAATACTACTTCCGTGTAATTTTTAAGTGTAAGCAGTGATGATTTTATGAACTGAAATTAAAAAAGCAAGCACTAATGTGCTTGCTTTTAGATAATTATGATATTATTCGTATATGCTTCCCTTCTTTCAGTAACATAAGGGGGATACCATATTAATTACATAGCACGAAATGTGATAGTTAGATCCATTTTTGCTGGTGCAGGTATTCCGCGATCTGTACGGCATTAGTAGCAGCCCCTTTACGCAGGTTATCTGCTACAATCCACATATTCAATGTTTTAGGCTGGGTTTCATCCCGGCGTATACGGCCTACCAGTACTTCATCCTTGTCATGCGCATCTTTAGGCATGGGGTACTGCAGGTTAGCCGGATCATCCACTACCACTATTCCGGGAGTAGCTGCCAGTAGTTTACGTACATTAGCTACTTCGTATTCATTATCAAACTCCAGGTTTACGGATTCGCTATGTCCGCCCATTACAGGGATACGTACAGTAGTAGCAGTTACCTGTATGGAATTATCGCCCATGATCTTCTTGGTTTCGTTAACCATCTTCATTTCCTCTTTGGTGTATCCGTTTTCCAGGAATACATCGATCTGGGGGATGACGTTCAGGTCTATCTGGTAAGGGTAAGCCATTTCACCGGTTTCTCCTTTTCTTTCATTCATGAGCTGGGTAACCGCCTTTACGCCGGTACCTGTTACAGACTGGTAAGTAGATACCACTACCCTTTTAATTTTATATTGGTCGTGCAGCGGGGACATTACCAGTACCATCTGGATGGTAGAGCAA
Source organism: Chitinophaga sp. H8 (assembly GCF_040567655.1). Classification (NCBI taxonomy): domain Bacteria; kingdom Pseudomonadati; phylum Bacteroidota; class Chitinophagia; order Chitinophagales; family Chitinophagaceae; genus Chitinophaga; species Chitinophaga defluvii. The sequence goes on from NZ_JBEXAC010000002.1 coordinate 1,316,335, forward strand.
TTAGGGTTAGCGATGATCTTATCTTCCGGTGTTAATGTTTTGCCATTTACTTCCGGCACCACCAGTTTTTTGGTGGGGTCCATACGCCAGGCAGAAGAGTTATCGATAACGGTAATACCCGCAGCCGCAAATTTAGGGGCCCATTCCAGGGAGGTGCTGCCACCTGCAGAGAACAGGGCTACATTAGGCTTCATGGCGATAGCCGTATCTGCATTCACCACCTTATAAGTCTTGCCCTTAAATGCTACTTCCTTACCTACAGACTTTTCGGAGGCAACAGGAATCAATTCTGTTACGGGAAAATTCCTTTCCGCTAACACTTGTAACATTTTTGTGCCTACCAGTCCGGTGGCTCCAACTACGGCGACTTTCATTTTTAAGACGGTTTTATTTTATTTTTTAAGAAACCCAAAAATAATATATCCACATCGGTTTTCATAACCTATTCAGTAATCATCTTTTAACTGGTGGGCTTACATATGATGGTTTTTTACAATTAAGATGTAAGGGAAACCGGATAAGGGGAGTATAAGCAGGAACAGTAATATTTAGCCGCCAGAAAGGCAGGCTATTGGCGGGAGGTATTAAAGCCTGTCAATTTGTGAGGCAATCTGTTATTGTTCGGGCATATGGCACGAAAGTTGAGCTAGGCAGCCTTCATCCTTGTATGGAAGCGGGGATGAAAATTTGTCAGCAGGCAATCTATTATAATTATTTATATTTGCGCTTCCTAAAAATTTGAACATGCAGTACAGAGAAATTGTTGCAGTAACCGGTTTGGGCGGTTTGTTTCAACTAATAGCCAGTAAACAAGATGGCGCTATCGTAAGATCCCTGGAAGATAAGAGCACAAGGTTTGTTTCTTCCCGTGTCCATAACTTTACTCCGCTGGAAAGTATTGAAGTATTTACCACCGGTGATAATGTAAACCTGGCTGAGGTATTCAAGGCCATGCAGGAAAAAGAAGCTTCTTTCCCTTTAGTAGATACTAAAGCGGACAACAATACCATTAAAGCATACTTCAAGAACGTATACCCTGAGTTTGATGAAGAAAGGGTGTATGTAAGTGATATGAAGAAGATGGTAAAATGGTTTGTGGTATTAAAAGCTAACGAACTGTTGAAGTTTGAAGAAATCCTGGCTGGTGAAGAGGAAGCAGCAGAAGTAGCGGAAGAAGCGCCTAAAGCAAAGCAGGCAGCAGCAACGGAAGCTACAGAAGAAGAAAAGCCTAAAAAACCACGCGCTACCAAAAAGGCAGCGAAGGAAGAGGGTGAAGAAGGTGCAGAGGCAGCAGAGAAAGCGCCTAAGAAAGCAAAAGCTAAGAAAGAAGATGCACCGGCAGCGGAAGGTGAAGCACCTAAGAAAGCTGCAAAACCCCGTAAGAAAAAAACGGAAGAAGAATAATCATATTGTAACTGTGCCACTGCTTCCCGCGGTGGCACAGTTATTTTAAGCAGATGCCTTTTTTCAGCATCTTAGTCTTACATTCGGATTTCGTAAATCGATCTCCGAATTTTTTATTTTAACAGGTGTTGGTAATCACCATATAATTTTTCCTTATGTCAGTATTAAATGCAGCGATTAAAAAACTTCCCCGGCAATTTTTACCGGAAGATTTTGTGGTAACGACCTGGGAAGCATTACAGCCTTATTTCGAAGAGCTGAAACAAAGGCCGCTTACCAGCCTGGAAGTATTGGAGCAATGGCTGAAAGATATGAGTGAACTGGAAGCCGTGATCAGTGAAGATGCCTGCTGGCGTCAGATACGTATGACCTGCGATACTACCGACAAATCACTGGAGGAAGCATTTGCTTATTTCTGTATGCAGATACAGCCACAGTTGCAACCATATGCAGATGCGCTGAACAAGAAGCTCATGGAATCTGAATGGGTGAAGGCCCTGGATCAGCAGGAATATGCTACTTACCTGCGTAATGTGAACAAACAGATAAAACTGTTCCGTGAAGAGAACATCCCTTTACAGGCAGAGCTGAGCGTAATGGCACAGCAATATGGCGCGATAGCCGGAAAGATGACGATTACCGTTAACGAGCAGGAATATACGTTGCAGCAGGCGGCTAAATTCCTGGAAAGCGACAACCGGGCCTTACGGGAAGAAGTATTCCGCAAAACAGCTGCCCGTCGCCTGGCAGATAAAGATGCGCTGGACCAGTTATATACTTCCCTGATTGGTAAACGCCAGCAGGTAGCTGTTAACGCAGGATATGCCAACTACCGCGATTATAAATTTGCCGAACTGGGCCGCTTTGATTATACCAAAGAGGACTGTTTCCAGTTTCATGCAGCTATCAAGGAACATATTGTTCCGCTTACCCAGCAGATACTTGAAAAGCATAAACAGAAATTAGGGCTGGATACCTTAAAGCCCTGGGATACAGAGGCAGAGCCGGCAGGTATAAAACCACTGGAACCTTTTCAAACCGGGGAAGAGCTGATCAATAAAGCGATTCAGTGTTTTGATGAACTGGGCCCTTTCTTTGGCGATTGTCTGCGGGTGATGAAACAGATGGGACGGCTGGATCTGGAAAGCCGTAAGGGTAAAGCACCAGGCGGGTATAATTGTCCGCTGGCAGAAACCGGTGTACCCTTCATCTTTATGAATGCTGCGGGGCAGATGAAAGACCTGACCACTATGGTACATGAGGGCGGGCATGCAGTGCATTCCTTCCTGAGCCATCACCTGGAACTGAGCGCTTTCAAGGAATACCCTATGGAAATAGCGGAAGTGGCCAGTATGAGCATGGAACTTTTTACCATGGACCACTGGAATATTTTCTTTGACGATGCAGCAGCATTACGCCGTGCCCGTATGCAACAACTGGAGCGCGCTATTACCATCTTCCCATGGATAGCTACGATTGACAAATTCCAGCATTGGATATATGAACATCCGCAACATACCGTTGCAGAACGTACTGCAAAGTGGCTGGAAATCCTGGATGAGTTTTCTCCGGCAATAACTGACTGGAGCGGCCTGGAAGATTACCGTGCTATTACCTGGCAAAGACAACTGCACCTGTTTGAAGTGCCTTTCTATTATATCGAATATGGTATAGCACAACTGGGCGCTATTGCTATGTGGAAACAGTATAAGGAAAACAAAACACAGGCATTGGAAAACTATATGAATGCCCTGCGCCTGGGCAACACCAGGACCTTACCGGAACTTTATAAAGCAGCAGGTATTAAGTTTGATTTCTCCCCTGCTTACGTAAAAGAACTGGTGGCGTTTGTGAAGACAGAGATGGAAAAGATTGCGGAATAGTTGCAGGTGCACTGCTTGATCTGAAATAATAAAAAAAGCCCATGGACAGTGATGTACCATGGGCTTTTTGTTGTCAGTATCCTGTTGGGCGTGATTATTTACATTGTTTGCATACCCCGCTTACTACCACCTCTACATTATGGGCTGCATATCCTCTTGGGAGATGTATATCTGGTACATTGGTTTCATCCAGGCAAATGGTAGTGCCGCATTCTTCACATTTGAAATGTACATGGTGATCGTTGTGTACATGTTCGGAGCAGGCATCTTTACATAAAGCATAACGTACAGAGGTATCCGTAGTAGGGATTTTATGAATGATACCTTTATCCAGGAAGGTTTGTAAAGTGCGGTATACCGTTACACGGTCAAATGCTTTCCCGGTGAGCTTATCAAAGTCACTATGTTCCAATGCACCATTACTCTTCATAAACAGTTCCAGGATCTTCATCCTGGTTTCTGTTACGCTGAGTTTGCTTTCACGAAGCAATATGGAAATCTTTTCAGTTTGTTTGTTGGTCATGATCAAAAATTTACTCTTTCATCAGGCGTTCTATGTCCTTAATGAGTTTGTATACATCCGGCAGTTTGGTGCCTTCATACAGGCCACGTACACGGCCTTCTTTATCTACGAGTGCAAACCATTGGGTATGCACAAAATCTTCTGCTCCGGAAGGTGTACCATCATCTACCAGGTAGCTTTCCCGCGCCAGTTTATACAGGTTCACTTTGTCGCCGGTGAGGAACCACCAGTTTTTAGCATCTGCTCCATATTTTTCAGCATATGCTTTTAGTACGGGTACACTGTCGTGATCCGGATCTACGGTATGGGACAGGATCAGGAAGTTGGGATTGTTTTTGAATGCCTCGTATACTTTTTTCATGTTGGTATTCATCTTGGGACAAATACCTGTACAGGTAGTAAAAAAGTATTCCGCTACATAGATCTTGTTTTTTACGTCAGCATTGGTGATCGTTTTCCCTGCCTGGTTGGTAAAGGAAAAGCCTTGTATTTCATGCCCCGGAGTGCCCAGTACGGGTAGTTTTTCCACTCCAAAAAAAGAACCTCTTTCACCCAGAATGGTGTAGCCGGCATAGCCTAAAAAAGCGGCGCTTAGCAGCACAAAAAAAACGATATAAAAAATGGCCTTCTTCGACATAGCACTATTCCTTTGTTTAATTCAATATGCAAAGGTAGTACACATTTGAATGAGGGCCATCATTTATGATTTCAATTATTTGAACCAGCGCTTGATGAGGGTATTATGCATTTGTTTTTTACACTATTTGAAAGCCGGTTTTATCTTGTTGAGGGGAAGGAGAGCCGACCCATAGTATCGGTTGCATTTTAGTAGTATGTATTTATGTGCAACATTGTTGCAAATAATTTGTAGTTTTGTTGCCTTCAATAAAAACAGGCATATGAAAAAACTACCGGTTACTGTATTAAGTGGCTTTTTAGGGGCGGGCAAAACGACTTTGCTCCATCATATATTACATAATCGTGAGCAGATGCGGGTAGCTGTTATTGTGAATGATATGAGTGAGGTGAATATTGATGCCCGGCTGGTAAAGCAGGAACATACCTTTCATAAAACCGAAGAGCGGCTGGTGGAAATGAGTAATGGTTGTATTTGCTGTACCCTTCGGGAAGATCTGTTAAAGGAGGTAGAGCAGCTGGCCGGGCAGGATAAATTTGATTACCTGCTGATTGAGTCTACCGGCATATCAGAGCCTATGCCTATCGCACAAACCTTTTGTTATCAGGACCCAGACAATGGCATTGATCTGAGCCCGGTGAGCCAGCTGGACACGATGGTTACCGTGGTAGATGCATTTAACTTTCTGTCTGATTATAATAGTGTGGCGCTGCTGCTGGAGAAGGGATTAACTGCGGATATGGAAGACAGGCGGACTATCGTGAATCTGCTGACTGACCAGGTAGAATTTGCCAATGTGATTCTATTGAATAAATGTGATCTGGTAGACCGGGAAAAGCTGGACCTGTTAAAAGCGGTACTCAGGAAGCTGAATACCAGTGCCAACATTATAGAAACGGTGAAAGGGCAGGTACCCCTGAAAGAGATCTTGCATACGGGATTGTTTGATTTTGAAACCACCTCACAAAGTGCAGGATGGATAGCAGCATTGGAAGAGGAGCATATTCCTGAAACTGAGGAGTATGGTATTACTTCTTTTGTGTACCGGAGCCGGGCCCCTTTTCATCCCATCCGTTTCTGGCATTATCTGAATGAGCGCTGGCCTACGAATATTATACGCAGTAAGGGATTATACTGGATTGCTTCGCGGCCGGCCATTGCCATTAACTGGAGCCAGGCGGGTGGTTCTCTGCGGGCAGAAAAGGCGGGGAACTGGTGGTGTACGATTCCCAGAAAGGAATGGCATTTGGATGAAGCAACGTATCAGTTGGTTACACAACGTTGGGATAAGGTATTTGCCGACCGTTATAATGAGATTGTTATTATCGGGCAGTCGTTGGATATCGCAGCCATTACCCAGGAATTGGATAATTGTTTGTGCAACCGGCATGAGATACTGGATTATTTAGGTGGTGCTTATTTCGAGGATCCGTTTCCTCCCATGTAATATTATTATACGATGCAGTGGTTTACTTCAGGTTTAATCCCAGTTTGATACCCAGGTGCAGACTGGGCAGTACACTTACCAGTCTGCCGTCATTGACCTGCAGTTGGCCATTGTTATCATGATAGGAAGTGTATTGGTAGATTTTGCTCCTTATGCCTACACCAATAAAAGGATCGAGCAGGAACTTGTCTTTGGTAAACTGGCGGCCTATCAGGAACTGGAGGCCAAAGACGTTTTTGTCGGCCGACTGCGTGTAGGTAGCATTATTGAAATGGAAATCCTGGTTGGGATAGAATACTTTTTTATAGAACAATATTGGTTCAAAGTAGGTACCACTTGCCCTGGAAGGATTGGTATTGCGTGAAATGAGGTATACCCGCAAGCCGGCACGGAATCCTAGTCCCCTGCCATCCACAAACTGTTCGGTGCTGATATCGGGTTTCTTTTGTCCAAAATCTATTTTCTTGGCCAGCACATAATCCGGGTAGTCGGTGTATATACCGCTGATGCCCACTTCCAGGCTAAGTTTTGGGCTGATTTCCTGTTCAATATATAGGTCCAGTTCATTAATAAGCGTAGTAGGATTTACCTTGATGTAGGTATTTCTGTGGAAGGGAGGTGGTGCCTCCTGAGCAGCAACACGCAGGTTATACAAGCAGCATAGCAATAGGAGTAGTAGCGCTTTTCTCATACAGTTGTAAGGATTATCCGGTGATAGCACAGCGGGTTCTGGCCTGGGGCCCACCTGCAATCTAAGACAATAATCGTTCCACAATTATAGGATACCAGTGGTGTTCCAGGGTTAATACTTTACGTGCTACACTTTCCGGTGTATCCTCTGGCGTAATGTCACAACGTTCCTGCAGGATAGGTGCACCATCATCATATTTTTCATTCACGTAATGAATGGTAATACCACTTACTTTCTCTCCGGCATTTACCACTGCTTCATGTACAAAGTGACCGTACATACCTTTACCACCATATTTTGGTAACAGTGCAGGGTGTATATTAATGATGCGGTCAGGAAAAGCCTGTACCAGGTTGGCTGGTACCTTCCATAAAAAACCTGCCAGCACGATCAGGTCTGCCGGCAGTTGCTGCAACAGCTGTACATAAGTATCTGAGTGAAAGAATTTTTCCTTTTCGATGATAACGCTTTCAATTCCTTCCCTTTCTGCAATTTGCAGGATGCCTGCGCCGGGTTTATTGCAAAGGATCAGGGTTACCCGCGCTTTATCTGAATGTCTGAAATGGTCAATGATTTTTTGTGCGTTACTCCCTGTGCCTGAAGCAAAAATGGCAATATTTTTCAAAGTAGATGCAGTTTTTTGAACAGCTGCAAAAGTAGTTTTTTTAGTTGACAGTGGGGAAGCTGCCGGTCAGGTAATCTTATGCCGGGCAGCGGGACTTGGGAACACCGTAATATGAGGTGTCCCAGGAATTGTATCGGGCAGATGGCCGCAGCCTTCATGTTGCTACCCTGTCACCGGATGCATCCGGTGATAGGGTATTGTTTATTTAATATATTGTCCGCATCCGCGGTAAGTTTTATCATTCGCTTCTACCTGAACGGAGCAGGGGGACATGAACCCACTCATATCATCCATACACATGGTATTCCGGATGCTGACCTTCAGTTTGCCGGAGGTATAGGTTTTGAGTGTATCTGTATTGGGGTTGGCAGCTGGTAATGGGGCCGACAGGGAATCCCCGTTCATGTTACGGAAGAGGAGTTGTTTTTTATTGATTTCCAGGCTCCATCCCGGCTCATTCCCATTGGCCATGAAGCTGACACCTGATTGGGCCTTTTCCCGGAGATAAGTATGGTTACCTCCCCCTTCCACATGCTTTAATATATAATAGGACGCCAGGGCACCGGTAATGACCTGTCCGGAGCCATCGAGCTGGGTAAGCTGATGGGCGCCGGCTAAAAAGCGGCGGATTACTTTACCATCCTGTACCAGGACGGTATCAGCAGCCTGGGTCCATTTGCCGGTGGTGACTTCTGCAATATTATTCCCCCTGCCCTGGTAGGCGGTGATAGCCTGGTAGGAGCTATCCTCGTATAAGCTGAGCTGATAATCGATGCCGGGGCAATCTGCGCAGGGGAGGGTACCTTGGTAGCTGCCGGTAACAGGTTCACCTGCAGTAGTGGTAACAGGGGTGGAAGTACTGGCAGGAATACTATCCTGGTTTTGTTGTCCGGGGGTACCTGATTGGCAGGCTGCAAACAGGAACAAAATGGCAGATATGCAAGATATTCTATATAACATAAGCTGGTTTTTTAAGCATTGAATTGAACATTCCAGGTGTTTAAGAGGTTATATATGGTGGTAAAACAATCAAAGTATAATACCGGGGTGCGCATATCAAAAATAGGCATATATTTATAAAGCATCCTCTTTGAAGACCACTATTCTGTATCCAATAATTTTACCGAAAGAGGAGATAAGTATTTTTGGGAAGTAAGTAAAAATGGAATTAAGTATCATTTTTTGCCAAAATACTACACTTGTTACACCATATTATATGCGCACTATTTATAGATAGGTGTGTTTAAAAGCAATAATAACGCCGGTGGATATATTTAAGATTCGGTAACATGAGAATTATCTGAGATCGTCTAATGAGCCATGAGCCGGCATTCATGTAACAGGCCTCCTATTCCTATAGTCAAAAACAGGCATAGCTGCAAGTAAGAAATTTTTTTAATTGTTGATAAATTGTCAACATTCTGTCTTATTTTTGTGGGCACTTTTAAGAAACTTTAGGTCAAATCTAAACTATATAGGCTGTGTATCGTCGTGTTTCCATTCTTTTGCGCAAGCATTTTGTGAGTGTGCTTATCCTATGCGCTGGTCTAGTATTACTCTCTTCTACCTTAAAGGCAGCGGACCCTGCGAAGGGTAAAGCATTGTTTCAGCAAGATTGTGCTTCCTGCCATAATGTCCACAAGAAATTGACTGGACCTGCCCTTAAAGGAGTGGAAGAGAGATGGTCTGATAAGAAATTATTGCACCAATGGATCCATAACTCCGCTGCAGTGTTGGCTACAGGTGATGTTTATGCAAACAACCTGTTTAACGAGTATAATAAGCTCGCCATGACTCCTTTCCCGAACTTATCGGAAGAGGACATTGATAACATCCTGGCCTACATCGCTGTAGAAGGAGCCAAGGAACCTGGAGGTGCCAAGCCTGAAGCTGGTGCAGCCGGTGCCGGTGCTGCCAAGGAAAGTGGTGACAACAGCCTGCTGTTTGGCATCATTACCCTGGTATTGGCAGTAGTAGCACTGATCCTGATGCAGATCAACAGCAATCTGAACAAGCTGGCTGCTGACAAGGAAGGTGTAGCAACAGTAGAACCAGTACCTTTCTACAAGAACAAGGCATACATTGCGCTTTGCATACTGCTGCTGTTTATAGTAGGTGGTTACTTTACTATCAATGGAGCTATTGGCCTGGGGCGTCAGAAAGACTACATGCCAGAGCAACCGATCTTCTACTCTCACAAGGTTCACGCAGGTATTAACCAGATCAACTGTCTGTATTGCCACGCTGGCGCTGAAAAGAGCAAGCATGCTATGATTCCTTCTGAAAACATCTGTATGAACTGTCACAAGGCGGTGAATGAATACACCGGTCCTCAGCTGTTCACTGCAGAAGGTAAGAAAGTAGATGGTACTGCAGAGATTCATAAATTGTATGAGCACGTAGGATGGGATCCTGCTGTGAATCAATATACCAAACCCGGCAAGCCTATTGAGTGGACCAAGATCCACAACCTGCCTGACCACGTATACTTCAATCACTCCCAACACGTGGTAGCCGGAAAACAACAATGCCAAACCTGCCATGGTGCTATTCAGGATATGGACGAAGTACATCAGTTTGCTGATCTGTCTATGGGATGGTGCGTAAACTGTCACCGTACTACTAAAGTTCAGTTCAACGACAACAAGTACTACAGCATATTTGAGAAGTTCCACGAAGATGTCAAGAATCACAAGATAGACAGCGTGACTGTAGAAATGGTGGGTGGTACTGAATGTCAAAAATGTCACTACTAATAATAACTGGAATTTGCGGGTAACTTCATCCGCAAATTCTTTGTTTTGAATATCTCAGCATCGAGAAACCAAATTTTATAAAATCGTAACTCGTTAATAAATAACATGGAGCAAAAAAAGTATTGGAAAGGCTTGGAGGAGTTGCACAATACCAATGCACATAAGGAAATTGTGGATAACGAATTCAGAGAAGAACTGCCATTTGAGAGTGAGAGCCTGTTGAATGCCACTACCCCCCGCCGGGATTTCCTGAAATACCTTGGTTTTACTACAGCAGCCGCTACTATTGCTGCCAGCTGTGAAATACCAGTTAAGAAAGCGATTCCTTATGTAAATAAGCCTGAGGAGATTACTCCTGGTGTTGCTAACTATTATGCTTCTACTTACGCTGTAGACGGAGAATATGTGCCATTAGTGGTAAAGACCCGTGAAGGCCGTCCGATCAAAGTAGAAGGAAATACTTTGTCTTCCGTTACACAGGGTGCTACTACTGCCAAAGTACAGGGATCTGTACTGGCGCTGTATGATGTAGCCCGTTTACGCTATCCTACTATCAGCGGCAGCGAAACAACCTGGACAGAACTGGACAAGCAGGTAGCTGCAGCACTGGCAGGTTTAGGCGGTGCTCCCGTAGTACTGTTAAGCTCAACTATTATCAGCCCGTCTACCAAAAAAGTAATTGGTGAGTTCCTGGCTAAATATCCAAATTCCCGTCACGTTACCTACGATGCCGTATCACATTCCGGTATGCTGCAGGCCAACGAACTGGCATATGGTAAAAAAACGATTCCCGGATACCACTTTGAAAATGCAAAGGCTATTGTGAGCCTGGGAGCAGATTTCTTAGGTACCTGGATCAACCCTGCTGAATATTCCCGTCAGTTTGCACAAACCCGTAAGATCGATGCGAAGAAACCTGAGATGAGCAAGCTCTTCCAGTTTGAAAGCATGATGAGCCTTACCGGTGCCAATGCAGACGAAAGATATACACACGTTCCTTCTGAAACCGGCGCTATCGCATTAGCATTGCTGGCAGCAGTAGGTGGTACGGTAAGTGCGCCTGCTATTGCTGACAAACGTGTAGCGGATGGTATCCAGAAAGCAGCAAAAGAACTGAAGGCAAATGCCGGTAAAGCACTGGTAGTAAGCGGTTCTAATGATGTAAACGTACAGTTGATCGTTAATGCCATCAACAACCTGGTAGGTGCAAACGGTACTACCATTGACTGGGCCACTACTGCCAATTACCGTCAGGGTATTGATGGAGATATGGCACAGCTGGTAAGCGATATGAACGCCGGTAGCATTGGTGCCCTGTTAGTATATGGCGCTAATCCTGCTTACGATTATCATGACGCTGCGAAGTTTGCAGAAGGTGTGAAAAAAGTAAAGCTCTCTGTTAGCTTTAACGACAGAAAAGACGAAACTTCCGAATTATGTAAATATGCCGCTCCTGATCATCATTTCCTGGAAAGCTGGGGTGATGTGGAAGGTAAAACCGGCTATTTCAGTTTCATACAGCCTACCATTGCACCGTTGTTTAAAACACGTGCTTTTGAAGATACTTTACTTACCTGGAGTGCTAACCCCACTACCTGGGTGGAGTATCTGAAAGGTTCCTGGATCAGCAAATTAGGCGGACAGGAAGCATGGGATAAGGCATTACAGGATGGTGTTATTGAGCCTGCTACCGCACCTGCATTAGGTGGTGCTTCCTTTGCCGGAGATGTAGCTGGTGCTGCCGCTAAGATCAGCAGTGCTAAGAAAGGTGGTAAATATGAGCTGGTACTGTATGAAAAAGTAGCTATCGGTAATGGTAAACTGGCTAACAATCCCTGGTTACAGGAAATGCCTGATCCTATCACCCGTGCTACCTGGGATAACTACGCTTGTGTATCCAATACATTGGCTAAGGAATTCAAGATGCAGCTGGGAGATGATTATGAAATCCATGCTGATAAGAAAGTACTGAAAATTAAAGCAAATGGCAAGGAAATAGAATTACCGTTACTGATTGTACCGGGATTGCATCCTAACGTAATTGCCATTGCAGTAGGATATGGCCGTAGCAAGCATACAGGTAGAGCAGCCGGTGAAATCGGTAAAAACGCTTATCCTTTTGTAAGCTTTAACGGCACTAACCGGGATTACTTTGCTGCCGATGCTGCTGTAGAAGCCACCGGCGCATCTTACCCAGTTGGTTTAACACAAACACACAACAGTTACGAAGGTCGTCCTATCATCAAGGAAACTACTTTACAGGAGTTTATCCATAACCCTAAAGAAGTAAATGAAGACAGGGCTGAGCTGGCAAAATATGGTGCTGACTTCCGTAAGGATGGCACGCTTTATCCTGATCATCCTTATCCTGGTATCAAGTGGGGCATGTCTATTGACCTGAACACCTGCTTTGGTTGTGGTGCTTGTACCATTGCCTGTCAGGCGGAGAATAACGTATCAGTAGTAGGTAAAGAGCAGGTGATCCTGGCGCATGAAATGCACTGGATCCGTATTGACCGTTACTTCAGCGGAGATGAAAACAATCCGGAAGTAGTGTTCCAGCCGATGCTGTGTCAGCATTGTGATAATGCACCTTGCGAAAACGTTTGTCCGGTAGCAGCTACCAACCACAGTTCTGAAGGTTTGAACCAGATGGCATATAACCGTTGTATCGGTACCCGTTATTGCGCGAACAACTGTCCTTACAAAGTACGTCGCTTTAACTGGAGAGACTGGAACGGTGCAGATAGCTTCGCAGATAACCTGTATGATGTAGCAGATATGAATGATAACCTGACCAGGATGGTACTGAACCCGGATGTGGTGGTACGTAGCCGTGGTACGATGGAAAAATGTTCTTTCTGTGTACAACGTTTACAGGATGGTAAACTGGCTGCCAAGAAAGCTGGTCGTCCATTGAAAGACGGTGAAGCAAAAACTGCCTGTCAGCAAGCTTGTGGTGCAGATGCGATTGTATTTGGTAATGTAAATGATAAGGAGAGTGAAATATTCAAGATCCGTAATGTAGAGCAGACCGACAGGATGTTCTATGTACTGGAAGAATTGCACGTATTACCTTCTATCAGCTACCTGGCCAAGATCAGAAATAAAGACGCGGCTCCTAAGGCAGAAAAAGCTCACAAGGAAGAAGGACATCACGCATAACAGGCTTGGCAGGTAATTGTCAGGCGCTGTTGAAGCGGCAATCAGAGAATTAGAGATTATAAAAATAGAAAAGGGCTAGTAGCTAGAAGCTAGCAGCTAAAGCTTAAAGAACTATGCATTTAAAGTACGAATCCACACTGAGAGAACCTTTAGTAGACGGGGTTAAGGATTATCACCAGGTTACGGAGGATATTATCCGTCCTATTGAGGCCAAGCCTGGTAAACTGTGGTATGTAGGCTTTGCCATTTCAATAATGCTGTTATTATTTGGCGCATTTTCTGTAACCTGGGAAGTCTATTGGGGTACAGGGGTGTGGAATCTGAACAAAACAGTAGGTTGGGGTTGGGATATTACCAACTTCGTGTGGTGGGTAGGTATCGGTCATGCCGGTACACTGATATCCGCTATCTTGTTGCTGTTCCGTCAGGGATGGCGTACCGGGGTAAACCGTGCAGCAGAAGCGATGACGATCTTTGCGGTAATGTGTGCGGGTCAGTTCCCGATTTTCCACATGGGTCGTGTATGGATGGCATTCTTTGTATTGCCTTACCCTAATACCCGCGGACCTTTGTGGGTGAACTTCAACTCTCCCCTGTTGTGGGACGTATTTGCGATCTCTACGTACTTTACGGTATCCTTATTATTCTGGTACTCTGGTTTGATTCCTGACTTCGCCAGTGTGCGTGACAGGGCTAAAACCAAGTTGCGTAAATTATTATATGGTGTAGCTTCTTTTGGCTGGACTGGTTCTACCAAGCACTGGCAGCGTCATGAAGCACTCTCCCTGGTACTGGCAGGGTTATCTACCCCACTGGTACTTTCTGTACACACGATAGTATCCTTTGACTTTGCTACCTCTGTAATTCCCGGTTGGCATACTACGATCTTCCCTCCTTACTTTGTGGCTGGTGCGATCTTCTCCGGTTTTGCGATGGTACAAACGTTGCTGATCATTACCCGTAAAATACTGAGCCTGGAAGAGTATATCACTATTGGCCACATGGAAGCCATGAACAAGGTGATTGTATTAACCGGTTCGATAGTAGGTTGTGCGTATTTAACAGAAATATTCATGGCCTGGTATTCTGCGGTACCATATGAATTCGACTCTTTCTATAAATACCGTGCAGCAGGTCCGTTGGGTTGGTCTTACTGGATCATGATGACCTGTAACGTAATTTCTCCGCAGGTGTTCTGGTTCCGGAAAATGAGAAGGAATGTGATGGTAACATTCGTAATGTCTATCATTGTAAACATCGGTATGTGGTTTGAACGTTTTGTAATCATCTGTACTTCCCTGTATCGTGATTACCTGCCCTCCAGCTGGGTTTACTATCGTCCATCCTGGCCGGAAGTAGGTTTTTACCTGGGAACTTTCGGATTGTTCTTTACCTGCTTCTTCCTGTTTGCCAAATACTTCCCTGTAATTGCAGTAGCGGAAATCAAGCATGTGCTGAAAACTTCCGGTGAGAACTACAAGGAAGGTATGGTGAAGTATGAAGAAGAGAGCCCGGAGAAATTTGCGCATGATGTACATGCACATTAATAGCAGACAGCAGCGGTAAGCATCAGTCTGCTGCGGATGGCAAACATTGAATTGGTAATTAATTTAGGAACTTGAATTTTTCAACATATGGCTGTTAAAAATTTTGTTGTAGGCTGTTTTGATGATGAGGCGGTGTTGTTTCCGGCGGTAAAGAAAGTACGCACTGCCGGGTACAAGATTCACGATGTATACACTCCCTTTCCTGTACACGGCCTGGATCATGCCATGGGCCTGAGGGAAACCAGCCTGCATACAGCCGGTTTTATATATGGTATTACCGGTACTACTACGGCATTATCTTTCATGGGTTGGGTATTTACTACTGACTGGCCTCTGAACATTGGCGGTAAACCACATTTTCCTTTACCGGCGTTTATTCCTATTACGTTTGAGTTAACAGTATTGTTCTCTGCGGTAGGTATGGTACTTACTTTTTGTTATCTGTGCCAGTTAGCACCGTTTGTAAAGAAACATATCTTTCACCCGCGTCAGACAGACGATAAGTTTGTAATGGCGATAGAGCTGACCAGCAAAACCAATGCGGAAGAAGTGAAGAGCTATCTGGCCAGTGTTGGGGCAACAGAAATTCACGAGCAGCGTGCAGAAACCGGATGGTGGTATGGCCGTTTTGACCGTGATGATAAATTTTATGCTGCACCAGCGGAGCCGGTGAACGCGTAAGCAGGAAAAGAAAAAAGTGTATTAAATCTATTGATGAAACATGAAAAGGACTTCCAACATATTGATTGCAGCTGCTTTGATAAGCGGAGCTTTCCTGTCAGCTTGCAAGGATAACAGAAAGCCCGGTAAGATCTATATGCCAGATATGTATGAATCCAGGGCATATGAGTTTTATGATGCCCGTTTGGCAGGAATGAAACCAGTGGAAGGAACTGTGAAGAGAGGGGAGCTGTTGCCTTACCACCTGAAAGAAGCAGATACTGCTTTGGCCAATGGTGTTAAGAATCCGCTGACCCTTACCAAGATGGATCTGGCAGAAGGTCAGCGTCTGTATGATATTTACTGTGGCATCTGCCATGGCACTAAACTGGATGGTAATGGTCCGTTGTATAAAGGTGGGGACGGTCCTTACCCTGCAGCACCAGCCAACCTGGTAAGTGGCGCTAAAGCTAATTACTCAGAAGGCCGCCTGTTTCACGTAATGACTTATGGTTATAACATGATGGGTAGCTACGCCAGCCAACTGGACAGAGAGCAACGCTGGAAAGTGGCCGCATATATTAAAAGTATGCAACCTGGAGGTGCAAAGCCTGCAGCAACTGCTCCGGCAGCCGCAGCAGATAGCACTGTAGCTAAATAATTAAGTTAAACTGAATTTCAAACAAGTATTTTAATATACAGTAATGAAAGACCAATTTGTAGTTCCGGCAAGATTAAAAACGATTAGTTTCGTGTTAATGGGCATTGGCTTGCTGTCTTTATTGATCGGGTTATTTGCCTTCCAGGGCGAACATGCTACCCGTTTTTGGGCTGGCCTGTTGCAGAACAGCACCTACTTTTTGTTGATTACCCTGGCCAGCACCTTCTTTATTGGTGTTACCACACTGGCACATGGTGGCTGGCAGATGGCCTTCCGCCGTGTACCTGAGGCTATTTCCATGGCAGTTCCCGTACTGGGCGGTATTGCACTGATTGTGCTGCTGATACTGGCGCTGGGAGAAAAAGAACATATTTACCACTGGGTAAATGCACATCACGTTGCAGAAGACAGGGTATTGAACTGGAAATCTGCGTTCCTCAACAAGAGCTTCTTTATAGTAGCTACCATATTAACGATTGGTGCATGGTGCTTCTTCACCATTAAGTTGCGGAGAATGTCTATAGAAGAAGATAGCTGGGACCTGCGTCCTGAAACCGGCCGTAAAATCCTGTGGAGAAACACAGTATGGTGCGGTGGTTTTATCGTAATCTTCGTATTAACAGTGGGTTCTACTACCCCATGGTTCTGGTTAATGAGTATTGATGCACACTGGTATTCTACCATGTACAGCTGGTATACTTTTGCCAGTACGTTTGTATCAGGGATGGCCCTGATCACCCTGTTTGTGATTTACCTGAAAAGCAAAGGTTACCTGCCTTTGGTAAATGAAGAGCACTTGCATGACCTGGGTAAGTTTGTATTTGCATTCAGCATTTTCTGGACTTATCTTTGGTTCTCACAATATATGCTGATCTGGTATGCCAACATACCTGAGGAAACAACCTATTTCCAGCCACGTGTTTGGGGACCTTTCAGACCAATATTTTTCCTGAACCTGCTGATTAACTTTATTACGCCACTGTTGTTTTTGATGAAGCGTGATCCAAAGCGTAACTATACTTCCATGGCTTTCATTTCAGCATTGATTGTAGCAGGTCACTGGATGGATTTTTATCAGATGGTAATGCCGGGCACTGTGCACGAACTGCATTTCCCCTGGTATGAACTGGGATTAGGAGCTGGTTTTGTTGGAATCATCATGTTAGTGGTAGCTAATCAATTGGCTAAAGCATCATTAACACCTAAAAATCACCCTTATCTGAAAGAAAGTATTGTTCATCATACTTAATAAAGGTGAGCGAAAGGAGATTGAAGCAAACAACAAAAAGCATTAGATAACTTAATTATTTCATATAGCAATGTCAGGATTTTTAGCAGTCTTAGTTGTTGTTCTCATATTCATAGTCATCTTCCAGATTGCGAAGGCGAGCGAATATGTGTCCATATTGAAGGGAGAAAAGAAGTCGCGTCAGCAGAGTAACCGTATAAACGGCTTTTTGCTCATTGCATTTCTGGTCCTGGGGCTAGTAGGTGTTTACTACTGTAATGACATTTTAAAGGGAAAGATACTGGGCGACTCTGCTTCTGAGCAGGGAGAAGGTATTGACACCCTGATTTATGTGACTTTAGCAATTACCGGAATTGTATTTGTAATTACCCAGATTCTTTTATTCTGGTTTGCATATAAATACCAGGAGCGTGAAGGCCAGAAAGCCTTTTATTTCCCGCACAATAACAAGCTGGAGGTGATCTGGACTGTTATACCTGCTATTGCATTAACCATTCTGGTGGCTTTTGGTTTAAAGCACTGGTTTCAGATTACATCTGAAGCACCTAAAGATGCTGCTATCGTAGAAATTACAGGTAAGCAGTTTAACTGGATGATCCGTTATGCAGGTAAAGATGGTTTACTGGGCC
This sequence comes from Chitinophaga sp. H8, assembly GCF_040567655.1. NCBI lineage: Bacteria > Pseudomonadati > Bacteroidota > Chitinophagia > Chitinophagales > Chitinophagaceae > Chitinophaga > Chitinophaga defluvii. The sequence continues at coordinate 1,334,212 of NZ_JBEXAC010000002.1, forward strand.
GCAAAGATTTCAAGAAAATTGATGCAGCAGGCAGTAACCCATTAGGCCAGGATTGGGAAGACCAGTTGAACAAGGATGATATTATGTCCAGCGAAATGCACCTGGTAGTAAACAAACCGGTGAAACTGATCATTGGTTCTCAGGATGTAATTCATGACGTGGGTTTACCTCACTTCCGTTTAAAGATGGATGCTGTACCTGGTATTCCTACTACGCTGTGGTTTACACCTAAGTATACTACCAAGCAAATGAAAGAAAAGACCGGTAATCCGGATTTCGTATACGAAATTTCCTGTGATCAGATGTGTGGTTCCGGTCACTATTCCATGAGAGCGGTGATTGTAGTGGAAACACAGGAAGAGTTTGATGCATGGGCAGCTAAACAAAAGTCGCAGTATGATCTGGCACATGCCACTGCTGCTCCGGCCGCACCAGCAGCTGATAGTACACAAAAAGCAGTAGCTGCTAACAAGTAAGCAGTAAATTTGTGTAGCGAAATAAAGTTTTTTTGACGGAGGACATTTAAAATTAAAAGACAAACTGATAACGAAGATACTTCCCGTGTATCAGTTTAATAATAAACCGAACCGATTATGAGTCACGAAGCAACATTGCACAGTCAGCAGGAGGTAATGCAGCACGGCGCGGTAGCGCATGATCATCACGATCATGAACACCATCATGAGGACAGCTTCATTTCGAAGTATGTGTTTAGCATGGACCACAAAATGATTGCCAAGCAGTTCCTGATCACAGGGATTATCTGGGCGATTATTGGTGCCTTCTTTTCTGTGTTGTTCCGTTTGCAATTGGGCTTTCCTGATGCGACTTTTCCATGGCTGGAATCTATATTAGGCCATTGGGCGAAAGGTGGTCGTATCACTGCCGAGGCATACTATGCCCTGGTTACCATGCACGGTACCATTCTCGTATTCTTTGTATTAACTGCCGGTCTGAGCGGTACCTTCTCGAACCTGCTGATTCCTTTGCAGGTAGGTGCCCGTGACATGGCCTCTCCTTTCATGAACATGCTGAGCTACTGGTTCTTCTTCCTGGCCAGCCTGGTAATGATGGCTTCCCTGTTTGTACAAACAGGTCCGGCTTCCGGAGGATGGACAGCTTATCCCCCACTCAGTGCGTTGGGAGATGCTTCTATCGGTTCTAAAATAGGTATGGATCTCTGGCTCACCAGTATGGCACTGTTCGTAGTGTCTCAGTTACTGGGTGGTCTGAACTATATTTCTACTATTCTGAACATGCGTACCAAGGGGATGGCGATGACCAAAATACCATTAACTATCTGGTCATTCTTCTTTACTGCTATCCTGGGCGTATTGTCTTTCCCGGTATTATTATCCGGTTTTATCCTGTTACTGTTTGATCGTCATGCCGGTACAAGTTTCTACCTGTCTGACCTGTATGTAGCCGGAAAGGTATTATCTAACGAAGGTGGTAGCGCCATTCTGTACCAGCACTTGTTCTGGTTCCTGGGGCACCCTGAAGTATATATTATCATTCTCCCTGCCATGGGTATGGTATCTGAAGTACTGGCCATCAGCTCACGCAAGCCTATCTTTGGTTACCTGGCGATGATCGGTTCTCTGTTTGCGATTTGTATCCTGGCGTTTGTAGTATGGGCGCACCATATGTTCGTAACAGGTCTGAATCCGTTCCTGGGAGCGTTCTTTGTACTGTTAACGTTATTGATTGCGGTACCATCGGCGATTAAGGTATTTAACTGGATTACCACCATCTGGAAAGGTAATATCCGGTTTACCCCGGCGGCCCTGTTCTCTATCGGTTTTGTGAGCACTTTCATCTCCGGTGGTTTAACAGGTATCTGGTTAGGTAACTCTACCATTGATATTCACCTGCATGATACTTACTTTGTAATTGCACACTTCCATATTGTAATGGGTGTATCTGCATTCTTTGGTATGTTTGCGGGTATCTATCATTGGTTCCCTAAAATGTATGGCCGTTTCATGAACAACACGATTGGCTACATACATTTCTGGATTACGCTGGTAGGTGCATACCTGATCTTCTGGCCTATGCACTACGAAGGTATGGCAGGTATGCCAAGAAGGTATTATGACTATTCCAACTGGGAATCGTTCAAACAGTTCAACGGGCTGAATCAGTTTATCAGTTATGTGGTAATCATGGTGTTTGCAGTACAGCTGTTGTTTGTATTCAACTTCTTCTATAGCATTTTCAAAGGACGTAAGTTAACCACTACCAATCCATGGAATGCTACTACGCTGGAGTGGACTACACCTATTCATCCTGGTCACGGTAACTGGCCTGGTGAAATTCCGGAAGTACACCGTTGGGCATATGATTACAGTAAAGACGGTAAGGATTTCATTCCGCAAACTGTGCCTGTTTCTGCAGACGAATCCAAGCACTAATTGGATGGCGGATTGCAGCCGGTAGAAGTTTAAAAAGTGAAGAAAGCTAAATAAGATGGTCCATGATTTAAAACCATGGACCATCGAATGAAAAACATGTTGCAAGAAAACACCATAAAGTTGTCGTCGTCGTATGCAGTAGCCAGCAAGGCCAGGGATTATTTCCAGCTCATGAAGTTTAATTTAACTTTCATGGTGGTATTTTCTTCTGTAGTTGCTTACTTACTGGTGCCGGGAGTGGAGTTTAACTTGATCAAAGTTCTTTTATTATTTGCAGGAGGATTGCTGGTATCAGGATCAGCGAATACCATTAATCAGATCTGGGAGAAAGAAACGGATAAGCTGATGGCGCGTACCGCAGTTCGTCCATTACCTGCCGGCCGGATGGCCGATACCGAGGCTATTTTCCTGGCGGTTATAACTGGCATAGGCGGGCTGGTCATTATGGTAGTGGCCTTTAACTGGCTGAGTGCTATATTAAGCCTGGTATCCCTGGTGATATACGGATTTGTATACACTCCCTGGAAGAAATGGAATTCCCTGGCAGTATTGGTGGGGGCTATTCCTGGCGCATTACCTTTATTAATCGGATGGGCAGCAGGTGCTAATGAACTGAGTGAAGGAGGCTGGGCCTTATTTGCGATACAGTTTTTATGGCAGTTTCCTCATTTCTGGGCTATTTGCTGGTTAGCGTATAAGGATTATGCCAAAGCAGGCTTTAAGCTGTTGCCGGCAAATGGTGAACCTAACAAGTTTACTGCCATGCAATCAGCTATGTATACCTTATTACTGATTCCAGCAGGAGTAGCGCCTTATTTTTTGAAACTGACCGGACCGGTATCTGCTATTATTGCGATTGCCGCCGGTATGTTTTTCCTGTTCCGTGCTATTAATTTATACCGGAAATGTGATGCGGTAGCAGCCCGCAAGCTGATGTTCGGGTCTTATATTTACCTGATGGTGGTGCAGCTGGCTTACCTGTTTGATAAAGTATAAAAGTAATTGGAGGAGTGATGCAAACAATGAGCGTACAACGTAAAAAAATACATCCACACAAGTATTCCCTGTGGATTGCAATGGGAAGCATGACAATGATGTTCATTGGCTTCACCAGCGCATACGTTGTGAAGAGAGCACAGGCAAACTGGTTGGCATTTGAATTGCCGCATATTTTCTGGTTGTCTACCGCTATTATTTTAATCAGTAGTTTAACCGTACATCTGGCATTGAAGCAGTTTAAGCTGCGCAATATGATACGGTATAAACAACTGATTACGCTGACAGCTTTTCTGGGAGTAGCATTTGCAGTATGCCAGGTAATGGGCTTCAAGCAGATGGCATCCTCCGGATTACCGCTGGATGGGCCGGTGTCAGCTTCTTTTATTTATGTTATTTTAGGCGTGCATATCCTGCACGTATTAGGTGGTGTGGTGGCTTTACTGGTGATGTTTGCCAGGGCTTACAGAACCAGGATACGTTCCTATAGTGCGGTGCCTATTGAAGTGGCAGCCACTTACTGGCATTTTGTAGATGTTTTGTGGATTTACCTGTTAATATTTTTAAGTATCGCCCGATAAACTTTATAAAAATTTATAAAACTAACAATGGATACAGCAGTTACAGCGAAGAAAAAATGGTGGGGTGGAGGATATTCTCCCTTTAATGTGAGCTATGGCAAGTTGATGATGTGGTACTTTCTGATGTCAGATGCGTTCACTTTTGGCGCTTTGCTGATATCATATGGCACCATCCGCTTTTCAAGCACCTCCTGGCCTGATCCCAACGAAGTATTCCATTCATTCCCCTTCATGGGGCATGCACACTTGCCACTGGTATTTGTGAGCTTAATGACCTTTATCCTCATCATGAGTTCTGTGACCATGGTGTTGGCAGTACATGCCGGTAAGCTCCGGAATCAGAAAGATGTGGCCAAGTGGATGATCTGGACCATTATTGGGGGTATTGCATTCTTAAGCTGTCAGGCATGGGAATGGATGCACCTGCACGAACAAGGTGCCTGGTGGGGCCGTAATCCGTTCAACAACCTGGATGGAACACCTGCCGGAACAAACTTTACCAACTTCTTTTTCACGATTACCGGTTTCCACGGTTTACACGTAACTTCGGGGGTAATTCTGAATATTATTATTCTGGCTAACGTACTGAAAGGAACTTACGAGAACCGCGGTCATTATGAAATGGTGGAGAAAGTAGGTTTATACTGGCACTTTGTGGATTTAGTTTGGGTATTTGTGTTCACTTGCTTCTACTTACTGTAAGCTGTAGAGAAGTAAGCCCGGATAAAGCCGGGAAATGATCACCGGAAGTATTTAATAATCAGGATATTCACAGCAGCGGGTAAAACTGCCGGTTTGGCCCGCCGCTAATTTTTAAGCAACAGCGTTTTAAATAACTCGTAATGGCACATACAGACACTGCAGTAGCGCACGAAGAACATGGGCATACTGATTCATCTACCAAAAGCATCTGGAGAACGTTCTGGATCCTGTTAGGTGTAACAGTTGTGGAAGTGGGACTGGCTTTTTTACATCTGGAAACAGGCTTCCCCAGCCGGTTGGTACTGAACTCCGTATTCATCGGTTTAACAATAGTAAAGGCATTTTACATTGTGGCTGAATTTATGCACTTACGCCATGAAATAAAGAACCTGATTTTAACGATCATGATTCCTTTATTGTTATTTGTATGGTTCATCATTGCCTTCCTGGCAGATGGAGATTCCTGGAAAAACATGAAAAAAGACCTGGCTCCGGGTACACCAGTACAAACTACTACTGTAACTAACGAGGCAGGACATCACTAATTCCTTCACCTTTTAAATTTACGTATCATTTCTCGGAAAGCGCTTTTAGGGTTGATGTTGGCAATATTGGTGCCGTTGTCTGGATATTTGATTGTGGATCATTATGGTAAGAATGTTGTACCTATACCACGTTACTATATCCCCGAGAGAGTTGACACCATTGTGAAAGATGGCAAAACGCAATATGATACGGTTTTCCATAAAATAGGCAATTTTGAACTGACCAATCAGTTAGGGCAAAAGGTTAGCCTGGATGACCTGAAAGGAAAGGTGTTGCTGGTAGACTTCTTTTTTACTTCCTGTCCGAGTATCTGCCCTAAACTCACTGCAAATCTTCAGAAAATACAGGAGGCCTATGTAAAGAATGACACTTTACTGCAGTTGTTGTCTTTTTCTGTAGATCCGGAAAGAGATTCTGTAGAGCGGTTAAGGAAGTATGGCTATGATCACCGGATTAACCCGGACAACTGGTGGTTATTAACCGGGGATAAGAAGGAGATTTATGATCTGGCCCGGCATGAGTTTTTTGTAAGTGTTACGGAGGGAGATGGCGGCCCGGATGATTTTATTCATACGGAAAAGCTGATCCTGATAGATAAAAACGGACATATCCGTGGATATTATGATGGTTTGGACGCCAATGCAGTCCGCCAATGTGCTAATGATATCGCGGTGTTGCATTTGGAGAAAGAGAAAAAACGACCCGGTTTCCTGAAGTTTTTAAAAGGACTGGTTTCCGGTAGTTGATGATACGAGGAAGCTATGAGCTACTGGTTGTCAGTTGCGGACAAGGCTGCTAAGCGCAGTACTTATTTTACCCCGAAACTGATGGCTCATGGCTCATAGCTTTTTTATTAGCATTTAATATTTCAGGATCATGGAATTAAAGAACAAAAACCTTAACCTGCCTATAGCGATTGTATCCGTTGTAATACCGGTAGTTGTAGCGATACTCTTTTATCTGCCACGTCCGGAAATGCATGCCGGCTTTGATGTCAGGATATTACCCTTGTTTCACGCCATTTTGAATTCTGCTACCGCTGTATTGTTAGTGGCCAGCCTGTACTTTATTAAAAACGGACACATTAAGGCCCATAAGGTAACCAATCTTATTGCAGTAGGGTTGTCTGTTATCTTCCTGATCTCTTATGTTACCTATCATTTCTTTACAGAATCTACCCGTTTCGGAGATATTAATCATGATGGTATAGTGGATGCTACTGAGAAAGCGATGTTAGGCGCCTCCCGGTATGCCTATTACTTTCTTTTACTGACGCATATTGTGCTGGCGGTAGTGATTGTACCACTGGTATTATTTACTTTACTCCGTGGGTTTCAGTCTGACTTTGTCCGTCATCGTAAAATAGCCCGTTATACCTGGCCTATCTGGTTTTATGTAGCAATTACCGGTGTGATCGTGTATATCATGATTTCCCCTTATTATGGATAGCTGCTCCGGTCAAATTTCGTAACTTAGCATAGCAATTCTGTTTTACCATGAAAAAGTTATTGTTGCCGTTATTTACTTTGGTGTTGTTAGTGGCCAGCTCTTCCCTGATGGCACAGTGTTCCTTGTGTACTAAAACTGCGCAGCAATTAGGTGAGGGCCCTGCTACCGGATTGAACAATGGTATTCTTTACCTGGCTTTTATGCCGCTGGCTATTATTGCATTTCTGGGTATACGCTGGTGGAGAAGCACGCGCGGTGAAGCCTGATAAGGCTGCCTGACTGGTATTGTTCAGTACAACTATATTTCTTCTCTTATATTTTATTGCGGAAACTGAAATTCGGGGCAGTCTACCCTAAGATCTGCTGCTTTGAGTTTGCAGGGTACCAGATTACAATAATGTCCCCCCTTCTGTGTGTAGAAATGGCAATTCAGGCACATCCGCTGTGGCGTAATGATTCCCTCCCGGTTAAGTTTAAAAATGAGCTGTAGTAAATGCTCCAATAAGGCTGATTGTTCTTTTGAGCAGGTGAGGCTCAGTGTATTTTGCAGCGGGTATGCGAAGCATTCCACTTTTTTAGCCAATGCTTTTCCGGCTTTAATGAGATGTAAGGTATGGCTACGGGTATCGGTAGCGGTCACCTTTCTGATGAGGTAGTTTTTGGCTTCCAGCGATTTTACCGCATCACTGATGGTGGCTTTGGTCATATTAAAATGGGCAGCCAGAAAAGTGATGGTTCGTTGTTCTTCAGGATAATGTAACAGGAAGGTAAGCACCTGTATCTGTATAGGGCTGATACCATGTTGTTTGGCATTATCCCATAATAATACACGAAAGACCTCCGACAGCCGTTCTAAAGCAGCTACTATCTTACTGGAAGTATTGGTTGCCTGTTGTTCGGGGCCAAATGTGGATTTTCTCCCCATAATTTTTCTTTCCTGCTGTTGAATAAGGTATAGCCAGGCAAGTTACAATAATTTGTGCTGGCAGGAAATAACATATTAGTGACATCCTTCCATTTCGTAGATATAGTAACCTTGTTGTTCAATTTTCCGCTTCCAGTTGGGTACCACTTCTTCCAGGTGGCAAAACCGGCATTCTTTAGCTGAAATAGGCTGAGAGCCCTGAGATTTTGTACTTAAATAAGCTTTACCAAAGTGAAGTACTTTTTCATAGTGCGTATCGGCAGCTACAATAATATCAAAATGCATTAAGCCACCATCTTTTTTCTTTACATAAGTGTCAAAAACTGCTACTTCCATAGGGGATTGGTTTTAGGTATGGATTGATCGGTAAGGATATATTTATGATTGATTAGCAGGCTGGGTTTCAGGGTAACACCAGAGTATTACACTGAGGCATACTGCTTTGAACCAGGCCTGTTGCATTTTGTCGACTTCCGGGGCATGATGCCCTTTATTAGTTAAAAACGCTCTGACAGATGCGGTGGCCGGATAGATAAATGTAACCAGGTACCGGAAAAAAGTAGCGGGTATACTGGTCATATTGAATTCGGTCACCGGCTTTCCTTCATAGTGCTGATGGATTAATTGCTCATACTTCAGCCATTTTTCATTTTGTGGCGGGTAGCATAAGCTGTTTATCCAGCTTTCAAAACGTGGTTGCAGGTCTTTGATATAATTGATATCCTGCTGCCCGTTTTGCGTAAAATAATGTGACAGGTAATCATTAGTCAGAATATACTCGTACCATTTATCCAGTAAAGCAGCTGTTTGTGAGGAGAGGATACTACCTGCCAGTTGCAAATACTTTTCATCTTCATGGGTGAATAACAGCATCCGTTTTAAAAGCACTAACTCGCGTAATTCTATCGCGGGCAATGCAGTGCCATTGTACATGCCCTGATCATGCTTGCCATTCGTCATACATACTCGATTTTGGTGGTATAGCCTGCATTGGATATGTTACAAATATAATAAGGGATCCTAACTAAAAAAACTGTTTTGCATTTATTTACAACCCTTGTCCTTTCGGGCTGCCAGCGCAAATATAACTACATCCGGGAATGGTTATACGTGTTTGGCACTCTTTATTTTCGTTAACGAGTAGTTAACTAATTAGTCAAAAAAAAGGTGTATTGCGTTTGGGGGAAGTGGGGGCACCAGGGGTATTTTTAAGAGTACAATTATTGTACCATATAAAAAAAACGTTTGAGATTGTAGTGTTTACGTTATAGCTTTGAAGTGTGGTTATCCATCTCATACATGAATATACATAGCCAGCAGTGAATATACACCACTGTTTCAGACGTTCTTACCATATTATATTTTATAGCAGATGCAAAATATTTTCCGATCATTTTCGAGGGCAGGCATTCCTGTGTCGCCATCAATGGATCCTGCACTGGCGGCTGCGCACATGGAGCCTCCTGCCAGTTTTAATGCAGGGAGAGTGCTTTATCTGTCTGTTTTAGCAGTAGCCAATGCTGCTGTGATCAGTATTATCGCAAAGGGGTTGTTGTTATTGATCAACCTGATCACCAATCTTTCATTTTACGGCAAATTTTCTGTGGAGGAAGCCACTCCCCTACACAATCAGCTGGGATGGCTGGTGGTACTGGTACCGGTTATTGGTGCCGTGATCATCGGGATCATGGCCCGGTATGGGTCTGCAGCCATACGTGGGCATGGCATACCGGAAGCTATGGAGCAGATATTGGTCAATAAAAGCAAGATAAAGCCTATCATCACTTTTCTCAAGCCCTTGTCGGCAGCCATTTCTATTGGTACAGGCGGCCCATTTGGCTCTGAGGGCCCCATTATAGCTACCGGTGGAGCCTTGGGGTCCTTTATAGGACAGATTTTACGGATTACGGCCACGGAAAGGAAGATATTACTGGCCGCAGGTGCAGCAGCAGGTATGTCCTGTATCTTTGGCAGCCCGCTGGCAGCAGTTATCCTGGCGATAGAGCTGTTATTATTTGAATTTTCTCCCAGGAGCATTATCCCGGTAATATTGGGTTGTATTACCTCGGCGGCCTTTCACCATTGGTTCTGGGGGGGCGCTCCTGTATTTATTCTCCCGGATGTTCCGGCAGCGGGCAACCTGGCCCTGCTGATGTATTCGGTGATAGGTATTATTATAGGGCTGCTGGCAGCACTTATTACCAAAGCGGTATATGCTATTGAAGATGGTTTTGAAAAGATCCCTGTGCACTGGATGTGGTGGCCGGCTATCGGTAGTGTGGTTGTGGGGCTGGTAGGATATTATGCGCCTGAAACATTGGGGGTGGGTTATTTCAATATCAACAATCTCTTATCTGCTAATGTAACCCTGCACATGTTGTTTGTGCTGAGCGTGATGAAATTCATTTCCTGGGCGTTTTCACTTGGGAGTGGCACTTCCGGAGGTACCCTGGCGCCATTATTAACGATGGGAGGTGCCTTAGGTATCCTGACCGCGATTATCCTGCAGGCTATTTTCCCATCTGTAGTGATCAATCCTTCCGTAGCAGCATTAGTTGGAATGGCGGCTATGTTTGCCGGTGCAGCAAGGGCATTGCTTACCTCAGTTATTTTTGCACTGGAAACTACGGGCGATGCAGATACTTTATTGCCATTGGTATGTGCCTGTGTTGCTTCTTATTTTATTTCCTTCTTTTTGATGAAGAATACGATCATGACGGAGAAAATAGCACGCCGTGGTATCATTACTCCTCATACCTATAAACCTGACCTGCTGGAAAGTGTACAGGTAAAAGAAGCGATGTTACCGGATATTATTATGGTGAGTGAAGAGAACACTATCGGTGAGTTACGCCAGTGGATGTACGAAAATAAGTTAGGCGCACATTCATTAGCATATCCTGTGGTAAATGCGAATGAAGAGCTGGTAGGGATTGTTAAAACGGAAGATGTACTGGACCCGGCATCTCCGGAGCAGGCCGCGGTGACTTACATTACCAATACCAATGCATTGGTAGTGCCGGAAGAAACCTCTTTACGTCATGCTGTGGATATTATGTCCGGGCATCAGCAGGATATTTTGCCTATTGTGGTGGCAGATAACCACAAACATTTGTTGGGCGTGCTGGATTACCGGACGGTATTTGCCGCTTACCGTCATGTGAAGCAAGGAGAAGAAACTGCTACCAGGAATATTTCCCTGAAGCGGCAGGTGATGAAGATATTGATCCGGAATGGGATTATTAACAAGCATGAATAGCGGCAGGTGTGTCAGGCGCAGATTAAGTGCCTGCGCGCTGTGCTAAATGACGACATATCTTACTTTTGACACACTCTTATAGTACCCGTTTGCCAGGTATGGTAAGCGGGTTCTTGTTTTATAGTGGGTATGAACCGGTGGTAGGAGGCAGTAATGTTGGCGGAGGGATGCTTACCTTGTAATATTGTTATACGTTGCTACAAAACGATAGAGGTTAAAGTTGTTTTTGTCCAGCAGCAGGCGGATGTGGTGCTGCAGTTGTTTTTTATCCACGTCTTTCATGCGTCTTTGCTGGATCAGCTGCCAGGCTTTCTCTGCCAGCAGGAGCAATTGTTTGCCGGGTTCTTTTAAGGTAACAAGCTGATGTTTTTCAATAGCTGTTATCACCGCCTGTATACCATCCTGTTGGGTAGCAATGGTTTTAAGCACCGGTATCTCCCATTGCACTTTCTGGCGGCTATGTGCCAGCAGGCGCAGATTTTTTACAAAATCATTGGCATTATCGCGGTCGGCTTTATTCACTACAAAGATGTCGGCAATTTCCATGAGGCCGGCTTTCATGGTCTGGATCTCATCTCCGGCTTCGGGCACCACGACCACAATGGTGGTATCGGCCACTCCTGCAATTTCTACTTCGCTTTGCCCTACTCCTACTGTTTCAATAAACAGATAGTCGAATTGTGCGGCTTTAATAACGTCACTGATTTCGATGATTTTGGAGCTGAGTCCGCCCAGTGCGCCGCGGCTGGCCAGGGAGCGGATAAATACACGGGGGTGGTTGAAATGGTCGCTCATGCGTATCCTGTCGCCCAGCAATGCCCCGAAGTTGAACGGAGAGGAAGGATCTACGGCAACAATAGCAATCCTTTTTTGCTGCGTTAGCAGTTCACTGATGAGTGCATTGACAAGCGTACTTTTTCCTGCACCCGGAGGGCCGGTAATACCTACTACCCGGGTATTGCCAGCAGCCGGGAGGTGTTCCAAAAGCTGTTCATAACCGGTGGCTTCATTTTCTACAAGTGAAATACAACGGGCTAACGCTTTTATATCACCATTCAACAGTGCGGGTAAATATTGCTGGTACATGCTTGTTTTTTCCATGAGTAGTGAATTGCAAAAATACGCAGTAACTGGCTTTAAACTAAGGTATTATTGTCAAAGTTGATATGTTTATTTACCTTCATGCATTGGTAGCAGCGCCATAACCATTCAGCTGCTTTTATAATAACTACGATATCAGATGAAAGTCAGTGGATTTACCTTTGTAAGGAATGCTGTAAAATATGATTACCCGGTAACAGAAGCCATCCGTTCTATTCTACCTTTATGTGATGAAGTGATTGTAAGTGTGGGCAATTCAGATGATGGCACTGAAGCACTGATCCGGTCTATTGATTCTCCTAAAATCCGTATTACACATTCTGTATGGGATGATACCCTGAAGGAAGGTGGCCGTGTATTGGCTGTAGAAACAGATAAAGCCTTTAAGGAGGTGAGTCCGGATGCAGACTGGGCTTTTTACATACAGGCAGACGAGGTGGTGCATGAAAAGGATTATGATAATATCCGTAAGGCAATGGCCCGTTATAAAGATGATCCAAAGGTGGAAGGGTTATTGTTTAACTATGTTCATTTTTACGGCAGCTATGATTACGTAGGTGATTCCCGCACCTGGTATCAGCGAGAAATAAGGATTATCCGCAACGATAAAAATATTGCCTCCTACCGGGATGCGCAGGGGTTCCGTAAGCATGATCAGAAATTGCATGTAAAGCGGGTAGATGCCAGTATCCATCATTATGGTTGGGTAAAAGACCCGCGCCAGCAGGCCAGCAAACTAAATAACAGCCACCAGTTGTATCATGGGGATAATGGTGTGCCACAATCTGCAGCAGAACCATTTGATTATAGCGGTATTGATTCGCTGGCCCTGTTTAAGGGTACGCATCCTGCCGTGATGCAGCAACGCATTAACAGCAGGAACTGGAAATTCGATTTTGATATCAGCCGTAAGAAATTTTCTTTTAAAGAAGGATTGCTATACTGGATAGAAAAGCGGACAGGCAAACGGTTGTTTGATTATAAAAATTATAAACTGCTGAGATAGCCCCCCGGTTCATTTGCAGGCTATTGTGCCATCCAACCTGGAATCCCATCAGTTTACTGGAAACGCTTGTTCTCTTGCATGCTATGCTATTTGCGCCATCCAAACAGTTTTTTCCAGCCCTTTTTAGGTGGGGCATATCTGGCTTTTAATGCCTCGTATCCATGCGCGGCCAGCTGTGTCTGGTAGGCATTAAAAAGTGTGGTCAGTTCGGGCCTTGACTGGAAAGTATACAGGTTGGGGTGATATACGGAGATCATGGATTTATTTTCCAGTTTATATCCGCTGAAATGGAAGAATATTAATGGCCCTGTGGTACCGTCTGCGGCAGACACCTGATAGTTACCATCCGCCTGCCTCAGTTTTCTTTCATCCAGGTTCCAGTATGCCATATTATAGCCCGGATGTTTGCTGGCAAGGAGCAGGTCATTAAAAAGCACGGGCACCAGCATCAGCCATAACTGGTCGGTAAACAAACCTTTGGAGGGCTTATTGTATGCACCATCTACCAGTACATTTTTCCACCAGGCAAGAAATTTTTGCGTACCAGCTGTGCGATTCAGCGCAAAAAAGCCACCGTTGAATGCGCCTCCTCTGAGCATGTTCCTTTGTATGCCGCGTCTGGCCTTTTGGGCGATCTCATCATTTTCCCAGATAACGGTACCATTAATATGTGCAGTGAGGATAATATCTTTCGTCTGGAGGTCTTGCCATACATTGGATAAAGCTGCTGTTACATAGATATCTGCATCGAAATATACTACCTGCTCAAATCCTTTTTTATGGAGGAGATAATCGGCGAGATAGGGCTTTAGTGCGCAGCTTAATTCAAATGCATTATATCTTGATTGCATCGCCCCGTAATTTTCCAGGCCAAGCTCTTCAATAATAACGGTGTTGGATATATTAAATTTATTCAGTTCTTCTTTTGCGTAGTTGTCGGCATTAAATATGAATATAAAAGCTGTGATATCAGTATTATGATTTAATGCAGATGTGATCAGTGTTTTAGCTTCTGCAATATGACTGGGTGTACAGATGGTATAAACGGCCTTCATGTTAGTTTTTTTCTGCTAGCACAATTGTATTTTGATAAAAGTCCTGCTTCTTCGGCAATAATGCATTCAGGATGGTACCTGTAAGATTGGGCAGCAAAATAAACAAGAATTTCAATATAAATCTGATGGGAGATATTTTCATCAGGAAGCCAAACAAGGGTAAAATGTATTGCACATTGTATACCACCATCATCTGAAAGATGGTAGTGATAAAGGTGCCGGATTTATCTGTTGTCAGGAGCGTAAAGCCATTCTTTTCCAGCAGGTGTTTCAGTGCAAATTGGGTGTACCTGGCATAGTCATTGGGTACTTCGTGTTCATTCCATACAAAAGGGCAGGTAATGAGTATTTTACTTTTGGGTTTCATTACCCGGTTTAGTTCGGGTAAAATTTCTTCCAGGTTAAATAAGTGTTCAAACACCTCGCTACTGAATACTGCATCAAAGTGTGCATCCGGAAAGGGAATTGTTTTACCATCATAAAATACATCAATCTCTTCTTTCTCGTGACTATGTCCGTCGCCGTTATAATCCACCCCAATATATTGTTCTACATTGAATAACGCTTTGTAAGGCTTTGAGCCACATCCAAAATCCATGAGTACTCCCTGTAATTCACCCGCATATTTTTTGATGGCTTTGTACAAGCCTTTCCGGACAAAGAAAAAGGGGTGGAACAAATTGGGGTTGAATCCACTGGTTACGCGGTTATTCATATGTTTTTATTAGTTAAATGTGTGAATGTATTTTAGTTGATAAGTCCGCGATATACTGAAAGATATGCTGCCGCAGTATCGTCCCAGTTAAAGAAGTTTGCTCTGTCGATGATAGCCTGTGCCGGATGTGTCGTTTGGTAATGGTGCATGCCTGCTTCAAAAACCTTTTGCATGCTTTCTGGTTCAAAGCTATTAAAATAGTAGGCTTCTTTTCCGCCAATTTCCGGCAGGCTGGTTTTGTCGGAGAGGAAGATCGGTTTCCCGAAATGCATGGCTTCAATTACCGGCAGTCCGAATCCTTCTGCCAGGGAGGGGAAGGCAAAAGCGTAACAGTTTTTAAGATACCAGTATTTATTATCCGCCGGCACAGCACCCAGTAGTTTTATACGGTCTGATATGCCGTGCAGTGCTGCTTCCTGCAGGATCTTTTGTTTGTAGGC
Source organism: Chitinophaga sp. H8 (assembly GCF_040567655.1). Lineage (NCBI taxonomy): Bacteria > Pseudomonadati > Bacteroidota > Chitinophagia > Chitinophagales > Chitinophagaceae > Chitinophaga > Chitinophaga defluvii. The sequence goes on from NZ_JBEXAC010000002.1 coordinate 1,349,401, forward strand.
TTCATTAATCTGTCCTGCAATGACAAGCTCCAGGTCGTTGTTTTTCAGTAAGCAGGGCAATACATGAAAGTTTTTTTTAGGGAGCACTACTCCTATTGCAAATATAAAAGGGCGGGTAGGCTTGTATACAGGCGTATCGAAGCCGGGGTATTCGTGTACGGTAGTGCCGTTATAGATGACCTGTAAGGGTTTATTGCCTGTATCCAGGTGCTGGTGTACTTCCTGCTTCACAAATTCTGATATGGCAACGATATGATCTACCTGGTTTACATTTTTTTGCAGCCTGCGCATGTACTTTTCCTGTTTGGCCTTGCTTTTGGCTTCATGCAGGAAGTTCAGGTCATGGATGGTAAGTACTCTCCTGGTACGGGTACTGCGTGTTTGATAAGGAGAAGTTTGGTAGGTACTGTGCCATACATCAAAATGTTGCTGGTGCGGCAGGTAAAATTTATGGAGAGAGCTTTGCCATAAATAATCCGGCGTTGTGCCAAAGTGCTTCCCCAGCTTTTTAGGCAGATAAAAGCACAGTTCTTCACCGGCTTTTTTGAGCAATGCTTGTCCCAACTCATGGCAGTACGTGTAAAGTCCTGTGTTAGGGTATTTCATTCTTTCACAATCAATCAGTATATGCGCCATTCGTTGGAAGTTGTAGGTGCCAATAGGTTTAAGTTATCTTTTATTAAGTTTGTCTGACAGTATTATTCATGACAGCTAATTGGCTACCAATCATCTGCCAAATATAAATGTTATTATTTTTATAATATGTAGCATGTACCTGTTGGAGCCGTAAAACTAGAAAATAATTTTCCAAACAGGCCGTTTCCACAAGAAGGGTGCGGTGAGTCCGGATAAGTTGGGGTGGTATGTGAGAGAACAGGGAAGTAAGTATTAATTTAGTATCACTATGACTAATTTCATTCCAATATTTCCATTAAGTACGGTGGTATACCCGCATGAACATTTGAACCTGCATGTATTTGAGCCAAGGTACAAGCAGTTGATCCGGGAGTGCGTGGCAGAGCAGAAGCCTTTTGGTATTCCGGCGGTGGTAGATAAGAAGATTGTGGAGTATGGCACACTGGTAGAGGTGGTGAAGGTAGAAAAGGAGTATGATAACGGGGAGATGGATATCCGTACCAGGGGTGTGAAGGTGTTTCGGGTGCTGGAGATCATCAAAACCATTCCGGAGAAGTTATATTCCGGTGCTATTGTCAGTTATCCGGTAAATAGTGAAAAGAGCAATGAAAGGTTGCGGCAGCAGGTATTGCATGCTGTACGGGAGCTGCATAACATTCTGCAGGTGCATAAGGGGTTCGGCAAGGGAGATGAGGAGCTGACGGCCTATGATCTGGCTCATCATGCCGGGTTATCCCAGGAGGAGGAGTACGAGTTGCTGCATCTTTTTTATGAAGTGCAGCGGCTGGAGTATTTAAAACGGCACCTGCACAAGGTGATTCCGATGATGGCAGAGATGGAAAAGCTCAAGGAAAGAGTGAAGCTGAACGGGCATTTCAGGAACTTATCAGCTGATGATATATAGGAATGGGAAAATTATTGGGAAAAATACCTGAAACAGGTATTTATGAAAGAAATTGGCGATCTGTAAATGCGCTGTGGAAGGGGATTAGCGGTAGATAAGCCGGGAACTTTAACGTGCTTTTAACAGGGGGGATTTTGGTTTTTTTTGCTTCCCGCTTTAAAAATAAGATATTTGCAGACCCGTATTTATTCGGCATATAAGGTTAAAATTCAATATTCGAACTCAATGCATTGGACAAAAGCTAGCATTCTTTGCCTTCTGGGTGGACTGTTCCTGGCGGCAAGTAATGTTACTGCCCAGGATAATTCTCCGTATTCCCGCTACGGCTTAGGCGACATGAATAACAACCAAAATACGATTAATCGTGGTATGGGTGGCGTTTCACAAGCTTATAACGATCCTCAATCAGTAAACTATATTAATCCTGCCAGTTATTCCAACTTACTGCTTACTACCCTGGATATAGGGATAGAAGGCGGTGTTAAGAATCTTACCAGCAAGGATACCCGGTTCAGTTCCGGTTTTGGTACACTTTCCTATTTACAATTGGGGATACCGTTGAAGAAGAACTGGGGGATGAATATCGGATTAAGACCCGTAACCCGGGTTTCTTACAATATCCTGCAGAACACAGAAAAGACTTTTTTTGATACTTTAAAGCTGCCGGTAGCCAATCAATATGAGGGCAATGGCGGTTTATACCAGGTTTTTGTGGGTACCGGTGTTGGTATTGGCAAGAATTTAAGTGTAGGAGCTAACGTTGGTTATTTGTTTGGAAGCATTCAAAACAGTACCAAGGCTATTTACCCGCTCAACAATTTTATATTTCCTTCCAGACATAGCACCCGTGACACTTATGGCAGCTTTTTCTATAAGCTGGGCTTGCAATACAAAGCTAAGTTGGGCGATGAGCTGGACCTGACGATAGGAGCTTCCGGAAGTGTGCAGCAAAATCTGACTGCCCGCCGCGAAACTATGCGGGAAACCCTGTATTATGACGCTTCTTCAGATGAATATAATACGCAGGATACTGCTTTTTATGAAAAAGGTGCCAAAGGTAAAGCGATCTACCCTCAGGAACTGGGTGGTGGTATCATGTTGCGTAAAGAGGGCAACTGGATGATAGGCGCGGATTTTACAACTACGCAGTGGGACCAGTTCCGCAGCTATGGTGTAGCGGATTCTGCGGTGCAGAATGCCTGGAAGTTTAGCCTGGGAGGCCAGGTGATCCCTAATGCCAATGGCATGGGTGGCTACTGGGGCCGGGTTACTTACCGCCTGGGTGGTTATTATGGCCGCGACTACGTAAAACTGAATGGTGTAGATATGCCTATTAAAGGGTTTACGGTAGGGTTAGGATTACCGGTACGCAGACAGGCTTATTCTTATCAGTTTACCGCGATCAATATTGCTTTTGAGGCAGGACAGCGTGGTGATAATAAAACAGCACTCAAAGAAGCAGTCTATAAATTCTCCGTGGGCTTTACTTTGAACGACAGGTGGTTTATCAAGAAGAAATACGACTAAGCCATTTTTACGGGCAGGAATCAATAATGCCAGTTTTACCAGGATGCTGAGAAAGATACTCCCATATACGTTTTTAGCGGTAACTATCTGTAGTTGTGAAAACGATATGCAGGCCATTATGGACCTGGATCAGAAAAAGTCTGCTATTGAGGAAGGGGTTGATATTGAAACCATCTTCAGTCAGCAGGGCAAGGTACGGTCCAAGCTGATGGCCCCTAAAATGGACCGGCACCTGAGTACCCCTCCCTTTGTAGAGTTTACAAAAGGATTGCGGGTATTGATCTATAATGATACTTTGGGGGTAGAGAGCACTGTAACGGCGAGATATGGGAAGTATTGGGAAAACGAAGGGAATGTGTTGTTGAAAGACAGTGTAGTGGTGATCAACAAGCAGGGAAAACGGCTGGATTGCAGCGAACTGAACTGGGACTCCAAAAAGGAAATCTTTTATACTTATAAGCCTGTAAAGATCAGCACCCCTACCGATACTATCAGGGGGGCTAATGGAATGGAATCCAATCAGGACTTCTCCGACTATAAAATACTGAGCGTAAGTGGTCCGGTGACCATGGAAGACAGTACGGCTACCGCCCCTCCGGCAGATAGTACAGTAGCTGAGTAAATAAGCATTATATGTTATTAAAAATAAAATCACCCGACCTGGAAAGGTTGGGTGATTTGCTTTAACCTATTTTTTAACCTAAAATTTGTACATATATAACCAATAACTATGCCAGTTTGTTGCATCATTTTCCCGCTTTTTCCGGGGTATAATACCGGAAAAAAAGCGGTTATCCGACAACTGTTCCGGATATACTGGTGTATTTGTTAACTGCATGTTAACAAGGGGTTATATCTAACGTTTACCAAGTAAAATATAGCTTTTACGAAAAGTGATTTAGTTGTTCAAAAAACAGCATATATCTTTGGTTCAGGTTTTTCATAGGATATGGTTAAAATTTCTGAGGGTGGTATTCTTGCCGCCCTTTTTTGTGCCCTTTAGTGTAATATTCTCACCCTTCCCCCTACTATTTTTCCGTATTATTTTTTTTATTATTTATTTCCTTCAACATACATTATCTGTTTTATTGGTCCGGAGGATTAACCGCATTCGTCATTTACTACGGCTGTGTGGGCATAAACAAGTGGTACAATGCCTATATTAGTTGCTCAATAGCAAACTAAAAAGGAATACATCATGGAAACAATCAGCTGGCAAGATTTTGAAAAGGTACAAATGCGTATAGGGACGATATTAAAGGTGAGTGACTTTCCAAATGCCCGTAATCCGGCATTCCAGCTGGAAATTGATTTTGGGGCGGAATTAGGGGTAAAAAGATCTTCTGCACAAATCACCCAATTATATGAAAAGGAGACATTGATTGGCAAGCAGGTAGTAGCGGTTGTAAATTTTCCTGTGAAGCAGATTGCTAACTTTTTTTCTGAATGCCTGGTACTTGGAGTGGTTGGCGATAATAAGGAGATTGTATTACTACAACCAGACCGTATTGTAGAAAATGGAAAGAGAATAGCGTGATAAATTTAATAGGTTTGAATTGTACCAGCGTTTATTGCTGGCTGCAAAGCGCTTTTATATTTATTCTTTATTAAATAGTTAATTAAATCAATTTAATATAATTGATAATATAATTACTCCCAATCCATTATTCTGTGTTTACGAACAATTCTATAACGTTCACGGAAATGGGTTAAAAAGCAAAAATCACTACTATATCTTTGCATTAGGTTTTTCATAGGATATGGTTAAAATTATTACAAGGGCGGTATTCTTACCACCCTTTTTCTTTTCTACTCCTGCAAAAACACCCCTATAAATGTTGTTTTCCCAATAGATATTTACTCGTCACATGAAAACATATCATAAAGTGTTTTTACTGTGTATGCGTTCACCTTCTTTTTTGCTACGTTCCCTGGAAAAAATATAGCGTTCACTGAAATGAGCTGAATTTGTCTGTATAATTAGTTGATCTTTACTATAGGTTTTTCAATAAAGATATGGTTAAAATTTTTCGGGGCTGTAGTCTTGCAGCCCTGTTTCTATTTTAGGACCTCTGGTTTTTGAAAAGAGCTTTGAGCCCCGAGCTATAAGCTGCGAGCTAAAATGCAGCAAATGTTTTTAAACAGTGCGCTTTTAGTCCAATTGCAGTGAGTAATTTTTTACAGGATTTGCTGAAAAAGTGCTATTTTAACATCCTATCATCCGTACACTTATCCTGCTTTTATTCTGCCCTCTGCCTGGGAATTGCCTGGCATCAAAATAACTTTCTCCTTACCCTTGTGTGGTAAATCTGCCTCTCATTATACCTTTTATACCGATGGGGGGATACTATTGGGATACTATATAGGTACTTTATCTATGCTTTTACTATGGCTTTACTATGCTTCAACCCATGTTCGGCTATACTTAAGCTATTAGCTGTTAGCAGTTAGCTTTTAGCTGAAATGCAGCGAATGATTGGAGAGAAGGAATGTGTAACAAACAGCCGTTTTCTGTTATGCAATTTAGCCTTTAGCTGAAATGCAGCCAATGATTAGGGGGAAGGAACAGGCAACAAACAGCTATCTTTCGCTGCATTTGGGCTCGCAGCTTGTGGCTCACGACTCGCAGCTCTCCTCGCATTGGGCTAACAGCTCAAAAAAAGGGCCGGCTAAGTGCAATTTAGCCAGCCCGTAAGCTATGTTAATATAAAGTCTATTTCTGCATAAACAGCTGCGGAAAAGGCTTATTCAGCAGATTAGTATAGATAAAGCGGTTTGCTTCATTGGTAGAGTGCACACTTTTGATGCCACCCCAACCATGTCTTTCGCCGGGATAGAGCATAAATTCGAAGTGCTTACCCAGGTTTTCCAATTTATCGATGAGCTGGATACTGTTTTGCATATGTACATTATCATCCATGGTACCGTGTACTATTCTCAGCAGGCCTTTGTATTTGTCGGCATGCGTCATTACGGCGGTTATCTTGTAGCCTTCCGGATTATCGGCAGGCGTATCCATATAACGTTCGGTGTAATGGCTGTCATACAGTTGCCAGTCGGTTACCGAGAAATTGGCCATCCCATAGTTAAACACATCTGCCCCATAGGTAAGTGCCATACAGGTCATATAACCACCAAAGCTGCCCCCTGTCATCGCGATTTTGGTATCATCTACCCATGGTTGAGCACGGAGCCATGTGGCCGCATCCATATAATCCTCTATTTCGTGTATACCCAGCTTGCGGTGGATGTAGTTCATCCCCATTTTGCCGAGCTGGCCGCTGGCGCGGTTATCAATAACCACCTGGATCACCCCTTCCTGTGCCCACCATTGTGGTGTGAGTGTAGGTTTCCAGCTGTCGTATACCGTACCCGCGTTAGGACCACCATAAATGCTGATCAGCACGGGATATTTTTTACCCTCCTGCATATGCAGGGGTTTGGTAATGGTCATGGGAAGTTCCAGTCCGTCCCTGGTTTTGTAATAGTGCATGACAGGAATGGCCAGGTTATATTGATCAAATTCAGGCCCTTTGCTGTCGCCCAGTTCACGGATCAGTTTACCGTTATTATCCAGCAGCGCCATTCTGGTAGGAGTAGACAGGTTGGAGTAGGTAGTAATGAAGTATTTGCCACCGGGGCTCAGTTTGATGCTATGGTAGTAATCACCGAAGGTAAGGCGGGTAACAGTCCCATTCTTAATACTTACTTTATACAGATCAAAGCGGGTAGACGCCTCTTTACGGGCAGTAAAGTATACTACCTGGTTCTTTTCATCTATCTGTACCAGATCGTTTACGGTCCAGTTGCCAGAGGTAAGTTGTTTTTTAAGGGATCCGTCTGTGTTGTACCAGTAGAGGTGTGCCCAGCCGGTTTTATCACTTTTTATGATAAAGCCTTTATTTTTTTCCAGGAAGGGCAGGTCTTCGAACCAGTCTATCCAGGTTTTTTGTTTTTCGTCGTAGACCTCTTTTTTGTTACCTGTTTGCGGGTCTATGCTGTATATTTTCAGGTTGTTCTGATCACGGGGCATCCATTGGATCCAGAGTGATTTTGCATCTGGGCTCCAGTAAGGGGTACCAAAGTACTGGTCATCTTTTTCATTAAAATCGGCCCATACGGTATTACCACCGGTTACGGGTACCATGCCCAGTTTTACTTCCGGGTTATGGTCGCCGGCTTTAGGATAGCGGGTATTTTCCAGGTAGCCGTGCTGGCCTGTTTCGCTGTAGATCGGGAATATGGGCACTTTGGTATCATTGAAGTGCATATAGGCAATCTGTTTGCTATCAGGGCTCCACCAGAAGGCGCGGTAGCGGGAAGGGCGGCCCAGGATTTCTTCATAGTATACCCAGGAAGCCCAACCATTGTACACTACATCAGAACCGTCTGTGGTATACCGGGTTTCTTTTCCGGAGGTTATTTCTACGCTATAGAGATCATTGTTACGGGTAAAAGCCACGTATTTACCATTCGGAGAGAGGGTAGGATTTTTTTCTACCAGGGTATCGTTGGTCAGCCTTACCTCCGGTTTGCCGGGCGCCAGGTAAAATATGTCTTTATTGCGCATGGCTACGGCAGGACCCTCTACCGGAGCGGTGTAAATAGTAGCCTTGCCGGTGCGGGCATCTATTTTCCAGGCTTGTGAGCGACGGCTACTGCTATCCATCCGCATTTCCAGGTAACTGTTTTCATCTGCCCAGTTGATGATAGCCGGTAAAGGCTTTGCCAGCGCCGTTTTGGCACCTTTAAAGATCTGTTCAAAAGTGAGGTCTTTCTTTTCCTGTGCATGCAGGCCATGCCATGATAATGAAAAAACTGCCAGGCTGGTCAGACAAGCCGGCATAAACCGTTGTAATCTTCTCATAGATTTAAATGTCAGGTAGTTTTTGTTGGTTGCATTCCTGTTCCCGGGGGAACGGAAGTGGGCGAAAATAAGGATTAATGAAAGACGATGATCAACATTTTCCACAAACGGAGCAGGGGGTAATTACCAGCTATTCGTAAAATGCTACCATTTAGGAAAGGAAAGTGCGCACTTGGGAAGTGGCATTTAAAGTAGTGTTTACAGCGGTTACCTTTGAAATGGTTTTCATAGGATATGGTCAAAAAAAGTAAGGGGCTGTAGTCTTACAGCCTCTTTTTATTGCAGTATCCTATGATTCCTTACAGGATCAGTCGGGGGAGATATTAGCGATCAGGATGGCGCCCGCCATCAGCCCCAGGTCTTTCAGAAAAGCAGTAGTAGATTGTACATCACCATTTACCGCACCGGGTGCATGAATAGACAGGATGATAAACAGGAGAAAAAGCGCGAGCAGATAACCTGCCAGTCTTACTTTTTTCCCGATGATAAAGGAAATGGCTGCCAGGATTAGGCATAGGCCTGTAATGTATACCCATGCCTTACCTCCGGGAATAGGTACTACGCCCGCCATCATATCCGCATTCATAAAATGGAAGATGCCAAAGATGCCTATTACGATGGCATACAGGATAATGGCTACGCGATTGGGGATCCATGTTTTCATAAGCCTGTGTTTTTCAAAAGATAATCATTTTTAAATAAAAAGTGGCCGCTTCAGCTAGCTGAAGCGGCCACTTTTATATGATCACCAGGTGTGATTAACCTTGTCTTTCCTGTTTCATCTGCGGGAAAAACAGTACATCCTGGATAGAAGGCTGATTGGTCATGAGCATGGTAAGACGGTCTATTCCAATACCTATACCAGAGGTAGGCGGCATACCATATTCCAGTGCCCGGAGGAAGTCGTAATCAATGTACATGGCCTCATCATCACCACGTTCCATGAGCTGCACCTGTTCTTCAAAGCGTTCGCGCTGATCGATCGGATCATTCAGCTCGCTGTAGGCGTTCGCAATTTCCTTACCGTTCACCATCAGTTCAAAACGTTCTACCAGGCCTGCTTTGCTGCGGTGTTTTTTGGTGAGCGGGCTCATTTCCACAGGGTAGTCGATGATAAACGTAGGTTGGATATAATGTGGTTCACATTTCTCACCAAAGATCTCATCAATCAGTTTGGCTTTACCGAACTTAGGGTCTACGTGGAGGCCCAGTTGTTTACATACTTCGCGGAGCTGGGCTTCATCCATACCGGTAATATCCACCCCGGTATGTTCTAGGATGGCTTCATACATGCTTACCCGGCGGAAAGGCGCTTTAAAGTCGATGGTTTGTTCTCCTACCGGAACTGAGGTAGTACCGTGTAAGGTGATGGCAATTTTTTCCAGCAGGGTTTCTGTGGTTTGCATCATCCATTCGTAGTCTTTGTAGGCCGCGTACATTTCCATTACGGTAAATTCCGGGTTATGGGTACGGTCCATCCCTTCGTTACGGAAATCTTTTGCAAACTCATATACGCCTTCAAAACCACCTACAATGAGGCGTTTGAGGTAGAGCTCATTAGCCACCCGCAGGTACAGGGGCATATCCAGGGCATTATGATGGGTAATGAACGGACGGGCAGTAGCACCACCGGGGATAGGCTGTAAGATGGGCGTTTCTACTTCCAGATAACCCAGGTTGTTATAAAAGTCGCGGATGGTTTGCATGATCCGGGTACGTTTTACAAACACGTCTTTGACCTGTGGGTTAATGAGCATGTCTGCATAGCGCTGCCGGTATTTAAATTCAGGATCAGTTACCGCGTCAAAAGTTTCCCCTTCCTTTTCCTTTACTACCGGTAATGGGCGGAGCGCTTTTGAAAGCACTGTCAGTTCTTTGGCGTGGATGGAAGTTTCACCGGTTTTGGTAATAAAGGCAAACCCTTTTACCCCGATAATATCCCCCATGTCCATGAGTTTTTTCCAAACGGTATCGTAGAGAGATTTGTCTTCACCAGGGCAGATATCATCCCGGCGGATATATACCTGGATACGGCCTACGCTATCCTGCAGTACTGCAAAGGAGGCTTTTCCCATATCACGAACGCTCATGATGCGGCCAGCCAGGCATACTTCCTGGAAACGGTCCTTCGTTTCTTCGGAATAATTGGTTTTAATATTAACAGAGGTGTCGTTTACCGGGTATGCGGGAGCCGGATAGGGATCGATACCTAATTTTTGTAATTCCGCTAATTTTTCCCGGCGTATAATCTCCTGCTCAGATAATTGTGTCATGTAGATATATATGTTGCAATGTGCTGTAAAATACCAAATGGAGTGCAAAAATAACTGAATTACGGTAAAATAGGCTGTTTAGAATGGGGAGGTCGGGGTTTTTGGAGGAGATCGGCGTGTTTGGCGGGCAGCAGGTGGACTATTAGGCCGCCGCCGAATGGTGTAAATGTCGGGATGGTGGTAAATGGAGAGCATGCCAGTGGGAGGGCGCTGGCCGGTTTTATAAAACTGGCATTAATTTTTCTTTATAGGTGAAAACAGTTCTTTTTTTCAGGACTGACATTGTTAACTTTATAAAACAAGGCTTTTATTGATTTAAAAACTACCCAGATGAAAACAATCATTGTTCCCACCGATTTTTCCGAAACGGCTTATAACGCGGCCCAATATGCTATAGGGCTGGCAGGACAAATGGGTACTACCCGGATCGTATTATACCATGCCTATGAATTGATCATACCGATACCTGATGTACCGGTAGCGGTGCCGGTGATCAATGTGGATGAATTGCGGGAAGCCAGTCTGGAAGGGTTAAAGAAAATGAAAGCCGGTCTGGAGGCCTCCTTACCTGCCGGCGTAGTGATGGATTACCGGGCGGAAAACAATTTACTGTCTGCCGGTATTGACGCTGCCTGCCGGGAAGAAAAGGCGGATGTAATAGTGATGGGGATCACGGGAGGAAGCCAGCTGGAAGAGATACTGGTAGGTTCCAATACGGTAGATGTGGTAAAGCATACCACCTGCCCGGTAATTATTGTACCGGCAAAGGCGCAGTTCTCACCGATCAGAACCATTGTATTTGCCTGCGACCTGCGGAAGGTAGCAGAATCTACCCCTATTCAGCCTTTAAAGAAACTGTTGAATGTATTTAAAGCCACTTTGCACGTTATTAATATAGATCATGAGAGCCGGCATTTTTCTACCGATACTCCTTTTGAAACGATGATGCTGGAAACATTGCTGGAAGATTACCAGCCGGAATATCATTTTATTGATAATCCCAATGTGGTAAAGGGTATCACGGAATTTGCAGAAAAAGAAAAGGCGGATCTGCTGCTCACGATCCCTAAAAAACACGGGCTATTTGAAGGACTTTTTAAGCGGAGCCGTACCAGCCAGCTGGCCTTTCATACACATATTCCGTTATTGACAATACATGAATAATACTGATATTTGACAATTAATATTAATATACACGACAACATGCAGATGAAAAGAACATTGATCTTATTGCTGAGTACCCTCGTATTACAGGTAGGCAACAGCCAGGCGCAGATCTTCAAGAAATTGAATAAGGCGCTGAATAACAATACATCCACTTCCAATAATAACAATGGAGCCGCCAATGTGACTGAGGGAGAGGCGGGGTCTGGTATTAAAGAGGCCTTATCAAAAGGGGTGAATGCCGGCATTGCGATGCTGAGTAAAAAGGACGGCTTTTTCGGAAATGAAGCCTACAAGTTATTGCTTCCCCCGGATGCGGTGAAGGTAGGCAATACGCTGAGGTCTTTAGGTCTGGGTAGCCTGGTGGATCAGGCGATCCTGCAGATTAACCGTTCTGCCGAAAAAGCGGTAGGCCATGCTGCACCAATCTTTGTAGGCGCTATCAAGCAGATGACCTTAACAGATGCTTTAAACCTGTTGAAAGGCGGTAACAACTCTGCCACAGAATATTTTAAGAGTAAAACAACAGATCAGCTGAAAGCAGCTTTTGCACCAGTGATCAAGGGATCGCTGGACAGCACCAGTGCTACCCGTTACTACGGCGATATTGTTAACAAATACAATGCACTGCCCACCACTTTTAACAAGATCAATCCTGACTTACAGGATTATGTAACCGGAATGGCGGTGAATGCTTTGTTTGATCAGATTGCAAAGGAAGAAGCCAATATCCGTGCTAATCCTGCTGCCAGATCTACAGAATTGCTGAAGAAAGTATTTGGAAAATAAAGCCCTGATTTAAAGGGAGAAGCGCATAGCCTCACCTGTAAGCGTATACGCTTGCAGGTGAGGCTGTTTTTATTTTAGCACAGCAGTACCTGCCAGGCAGCAGCTACATTGCCCTGTGACAATAGTTTTTGTGCGTATTTGTGGAGTTCCTGTTCCATTTCGGCAGGAGATACGCTGTAATACTGGATGATATTTTTCAGGTGTTCATCCTCAAAGGTGGGATCAATCACCGGCAGTTCATGTACATTGCCTAATTGTCCGAGGTTATTACCCGTAAGAATATTGCTTTGGCGTATGCCGGCTGGCAGTGCATCTACCCCGATGCCCAGCTGGGTATTAGGTTTGGCTACTTCAAACACGGCATTGCCGGAAGCCCGGCAATAATAATCAGCCCCCATGCGGGCCACCAGATCGATCTTATGCGGATCTATACCTCCTTTTTCGTTGAGGATATTTTCATTGATGTGCAGCAATACCGGTTCGCATATCACGAGATTACCGGCACCTCCCCCATCTCCCGTTGCAATCACCTGTTTTACGATACACTCCATTTGTACGGGGCTTTCCTTTACCCGGAAAGGTTTGATCCTTTCGGCAGGTAAAGGAGTAAAGCCTGCTTTTTCAAATTCGTTTACGCCTTCGGGGTATTCACAGCTGGCCAGCGATGTTTGTTGTACCATGGCATAGCTCACTACATTGATCACTACTTCTCCGGTAGCCTGGATATTTTCCAGGGTATGTTTTATGGTATTATTCCTTACCCTGCGGGAAGGAGAAAAGATCAGTGTAGGCGGATTGGAACCGAAGATATTAAAGAAGCTGAAAGGCGATAGGTTGGGAACGCCCGCTTTGTTGACCGTACTGGCAAAGCAGATAGGTCTTGGCGCTACAGCGCCCAACAGGTAAGCGTGCAGCTCACTGGTTTTTACCTCACCGGGTATTATTTGCATGCGTTTAGATTGGTATGGCCGTAACCAGTTGTTAAATGTTTTTCTTGAGTTGGAGGATGGAAAAATCATCGTTTTCCGCAACAATGGTATTGGTGAGTGTACCCAGGCCTTCAATTTCCATTTCCACCACATCACCGGGTTGCAGCCATTGTTCTTTATAATCGGGATCATTGAGTTTGCCGGTACCATTGAGTTCCAGGAAACAGCCGGTGCCTACTGTACCACTGCCAATCACATCGCCTGGCAGGATATTTACGCCATAGGCGCAACGTTCTACGATCTCTGCAAAGGTCCAGTCCATATCGCCCATATTACCTTCGCTCACCTGTATACCATTTACTTTGCAGGTCATTTTCAGGCTGTAGGTATTACCGGTATGGCCGGGTTTGGTAGCTGTTTTGAAAGGCTCCAGTTCATCAGGTGTAACCAGCATAGGGCCTATAACCGTACTGAAATCCTTGCCTTTTGCAGGGCCAAGGTTCAGTTTCATTTCTTCCATTTGCAGCAGGCGGGCGCTCATGTCATTCATGATCATATATCCGCCAATATAGCTGTCTGCCTCAGCAGCAGGAATATTACGTCCTGCTTTGCAAACAACGATGGCCGCTTCCAGTTCAAAGTCCAGTTTTTCGAAATGGTCCGGCATACATTGAATTTTGCCGGGGCCCTGGATGGCGTTATGGTTAGTAAAATAAAAGATAGGATATTGGTCAAATTCAGGGATCATGTCTGCCTTACGGTTACGGCGCGCAGCCGCAACGTGCTGGCGGAAGGCATAACCATCCCGGCAGGAAGTAGGAAAAGGGATAGGTGCTAATACATGCACACTTTCATAAGGGATGCCCATGCCTGTACCCGGATTGGTGCCCGCCTTCAATTGAGCGTCTGCATGCAGGGCGATATCGATCACTTCTTCCCACATGAGCAGAAACATCTGCATATTATTAGGTAGGTCCGGATGCAGTTCCTGTGTGTTGTACAGCATACCATTTACCAATATGGCCAGCTGGTCTACTTCTTCTTTTAAATAAGTAACAAGTTTCATGTTGTGTTTTTAGTCTGGATGTATGATTGCCAAATATAAGAAACATCCGCTTTTTGTTAATTGCTTGGGGCGGCCTTAATAATTTCCTATTTTAGTACTATGTGCTATCCCAAAGTAGTTCGTTCAGGGCCTATTCTCTGCGTGATAATTTTCCTTTGTTTTTTTAGTGAGGTGATAGTTGCACAGACACGTACGGATACCTTACTGGAAAACCTGTTGAAGCGGCATGCGTCGCCGGCTTTGCAGCACATATTACAGTACCCCGATACTTTCCGTTACCAGCTGATCTACACCAGAATAGACCGGGATAAAAATAACAAGCCTCATTTCTCGCATTACTACCTGAACGTGAACAAGGACCTTTATTTTAATCCTGCCAGTACGGTTAAAATGCCGGTAGCATTCCTGGCGTTGGAAAAGCTGCATACCCTACAGCAATCAGGTGTAAATAAATACACCACGATGCTAACGGACAGCAGTTATAGCGGGCAGGTAACGGTGCATACGGACAGTACTGCTGAAAATGGGCTGCCTTCCATTGCACAATATATCAAAAGGGTATTCCTGATCAGTGATAATGACGCATATAACCGGTTGTATGAATTTGTGGGCCAGCAAACCATCCATGAGCAGTTGTGGCGTAAAGGTTATCCTGATATGCGTATTGTAAGGCGTTTTATGCCATTGGATGAAACAGAAAACCGTCATACCAACGCGATACGGTTTGTAAGTGGTGGGCAAACGCTCTATGAGCAGGCCCCTGCGGTAAGTAACCTGACTTATGATTTCAGCAAAAAGATCGAGATAGGCAGTGGATATTGGGATAAAAATGATAAGCTGGTGTTGGGTCCTATGGATTTTACCCGGCATAATAATGCGCCGCTGCAGGACCTGCAGCAGCTATTGCAGTTGGTACTATTTCCGGAGTCGGTACCAGCATCGCAGCGGTTTGATCTTACGGCTGCAGATTACCGGTTTTTGTACCGGTATATGTCGGAATACCCTGGAGAGTCGCGTTATCCTAAGTATGATACGGCAGAATACTTTGACAGTTATACCAAGTTTTTCCTGTTTAAAGCGGGTAAGCGCAAGATCCCCGATTACCTGCGTGTATTTAATAAAACGGGGTGGTCTTATGGGTTTTTAACGGATGTAGCTTATATCGTTGATTTTAAGCACCAGGTGGAGTTTATGCTCAGTGGTACTGTATATGTAAACCGGGATGAGGTACTGAATGATAACCGGTATGAATATGAAGAAGAGGGCTATCCATTTTTTAAGGAGATAGGCGCAATAGTGTATGCCGATGAGTTGCAACGGAAAAGAGCATACCGGCCGGATCTCAGTGCATTTAAGCTTACTTATCCTGAGCCGGAGGTGACGTATAGCCATGGCGGCATTATCCGGGGAGATACTACCCGTCGTACGCTGGCGCTGGTATTTACAGCAGATGAGTTTGCCGATGGCGCCCCACAGATACTGGCCACCTTAAAAAAGCACCGGGCAAAAGGGGCGTTTTTTCTGACGGGAAATTTTTACCGGAACCGTGCCTTTGCGGGAATAATACGTCAGTTGAAAGCAGGAGGGCATTATTTAGGGCCGCATTCTGACCAGCATTTGCTGTATTGTGACTGGACGCGCCGGGATAGTTTACTGGTAACGAAAAAGCAGTTTACGGATGATCTGCATGCCTGTTATGCCGCGATGGCACAGCGGGGTATTCAGCAGCGTGATGCGTCTTTTTTCCTGCCACCGTATGAGTGGTATAATGACACTATTGCCGCCTGGACAAATGAGCTGGGGCTACAGCTGGTAAACTTTACACCCGGTACCCGGAGTAATGCTGATTACACCTATCCGGAGATGGGGAAACAATACCGCAACAGCCAGTCAATATTCCAGTCGGTCACTGCCTATGAACAGGAGCAACCGGCAGGGTTAAACGGGTTTTTGTTATTAACACATCTGGGTACGGACCGGCGCCGGAAAGATAAGTTTTACACACACCTGGATAAATTATTGACTTATTTAGAACAACGGGGCTACAAATTTGTATCTATAGAAGAATTGTTGCAATAAAGTTGCACGCTTTTTGCGGCGATAGTATATAGTTGACCATCAGCACATAATGCATTTTCGCATAATTTTGTATAAACCTGGGTAGTCATGAAGTTTGATAAGATTAAGAATAAGGGACAGGCAAGGTTGTTTGAGAGCCAGCATCTGGAAATGCTTACCAAAACGCATCCATTGGTGATCTGGGGCATGTATCTGCCTGTCATTGGCTATATGCTTTATTATAGTCACAGCACATTAGGTTACAGTATCGGCAAAGTAGCATTGGTATTTATAGGCGCCATGCTTTTCTGGTCTTTCTTTGAGTATATCATGCATCGTTTTATGTTTCACTTCAGCAGTGATAGTCCCCGTTTGCAGCGGATTATCTATGTGATGCACGGGAATCATCATGAGTATCCGCGGGACAAGCAGCGTTTATTTATGCCACCTGTTCCGAGTCTGATCCTGGCATCTGTCATCTTTGCACTGATGTACCTTTTTATGGGGCCGGTTACGTTTATGTTCTTTCCTGGTTTTATGCTGGGCTATCTCATTTATGGCAGCATGCATTATGCCATTCATGCCTGGAATCCTCCTATAAAACTATTGAAGCCGTTATGGCGTAATCATCACCTGCATCATTATAAAAGCGATGAGAAGGGATTTGGTGTAAGTTCTGCAGTGTGGGACAGGGTATTCGGTACTTTCTTTGATCTGGAAGTGGAGAAAGAGGATAAGGAGAAGGTCCGGCAACTGATGTTTGAGAAAAAAAGGGAGAACACGCCTATCTGATAGGTGCGTTTTTATTTATTTACCAGCGTTCTTCATCATCGGGGAGGTTGGTATTTTTGAATGTTTCGCGGGATTTAATTTTTTGTAGCTGCCTTTCGATAATGAGGGCAGCTATTTTTTTATAGGGAGCTGTGACGGATACATCATCCAGGATATGTCTTACTTTATTTTCCGGGATATCGAGGCGGTAGAGTAAGAATACGAATTGCTGGAAGTTGCGGCTGATCAGTAGTTCCAATCTTTCTGCCAACAGTTCTTCCAGCAATTCGGCACTGATGTGCTGAGGTACGGCTACCTCAAAAGTTTCCTGTGCCCAGCGGGCGGTTTCTTCTAAATGATGATCAGGCATATTGGCCATTACTTCATTTGTTTAATCTTGTAGGAAGCATTGGTCACCACTTTTACCGGCACTTTCAGGTCCTTCCTTAATTTTTTGGCTTTATTTCTTTTGTAGGTATACTCCCCCTTCATTTCTGTATTCTGCACACAGATGCTGGGTAGTCCGCTGCTACGGTTGATCAGGTAATTACTTTGCATATCGCCGGAAATTTCAGCAGTAGCGAGCATACCATCTTCCAGGGTAAATTGTTCCAGTTTGTCTGTTTTGATTTTGCCGGTAGCGCTTACCTTGGCTGTTTGGCTATCCCAGCTCTGGAGGTTCCAGTACAGGTCCATCCGTCCTACCAGGCCGGTGCGGAGGGGGAAGCTTTCTTCCCATTGGGTACCGGATTTAATGCCGTGTACCGGGTACATGATCAGTAATTGTTCCAGCCAGGAGCGGAAGGCATCTACCCCAAACTGGTCTTTCATGATTTTCTCATAAGCCTCAATTTCATCCTTCTTCAGTTTGTCAAAAGCCACGAATGAGTTTTCGAGGATCTTATCGAGTCCGTCAATTTTATTGATGATGCCGGTAGGTTGTAGTTCAACAGTAAAAGGTTGTTCCAGTACTCTTTTCAGGGCATCCTGGAAGGGTTCTTTATCGTTGGCTACTTTGGCATCCACAAAAATATTATGGTTTTTGGCGTTGAAGTTGAATTTGAGGTCTTTATAGCGGAAAGTCAGGGTGGCTTTACCCGCGTTCAAATCGGTTACTTCCATGGATATCATGGTGTTATAATCGCGGGTATTGCGGCGCATCACATCATCTACAGTCATATACGTTTCTGTACGGCTTTTCTGTTCCAGTTCAAACAGTTCCCCTTTATTGAAATGGTACCCCAGTTCTACAAATTCCTGTGCGAAGGTGGCTATAGAGATAGCACATCCCAATGCCATCAGTCCAAAAAATTTCTTCATTGCAGTATTATTATTTTATCAAACATACTTTTCTATTACGCCTAATCCAAATAAAGCAAAGTCATATTTTGCCGGATCTTCGGGATCAAGTTGTCTTAGCTGGGCTGTGAGCTCCAAAGCGGTGCGCCAGTCGGCCTTGGCTTCTTGTATCAGCCCCAGTCTGGCAGCCACTCTGGCCACATGCACATCTACCGGGCATATTAATTGTGCCGGTGAGATGTGTTCCCATACTCCAAAATCCACGCCACAATCATCTTTCCTGACCATCCAGCGCAAATACATGTTCAGCCGTTTGCAGGCGGAGTTTTTAGCAGGAGTAGAGACGTGTTTGGTGGTTCTGTCCGGGTGTTCCAGTGCAAAGAACACTTTACGGAAGCCGGTCAATGCTTTCTCTATGTTTTCATCTTCCGGCACGAGGTGAGCGCTGAAGGCAAATTCGAGGGAAGTAACATTGGTATAGTAATGCTGGAGGAATTCTACGAAATACAGGAGGTCCAGACCGTTAAAAGTTCTGTGGGCAAAGGACATGAGTTTTATCCGTTCTCTCGGTTGATGGTGCCGGATATAGTCATACGGAGCATTGTCCATATAGTTGAGCAGTTCCGTACATTTATTAATGATACTGGTACGGTTACCCCAGGCCAGGATAGCAGCAAACAGTCCTGCAATTTCAATATCCTGCAGCTGACTAAACCGGTGCGGAATACAAATAGGATCGTTTGCGATAAAATCCGGATGGTTGTAATAGGCCGCCTTTGCATTCAAGAAATCCTTCAGTTGTTGGACCTTCATAAGATAAAATAGTTGCCGTATATAACGGTCAGGTATATGGTTAATATAATAGTAACAAAGTAAGTGCCGGACAGGCGTTGCTATCCGGCATTTACTTTACAGTTCGATTGCTTTTTTAAGATCTGCGATAAGGTCTTCTGCATCTTCAATGCCCACGCTCAGCCGGATCAGTGAATCTGCCAGTCCGTTTTTGATACGTTCTTCTCTGGGGATGGAAGCATGTGTCATGCTGGCGGGGTGTCCGATAAGGGACTCCACACCTCCCAGGGATTCTGCCAATGAAAACAGTTTGGTATTGCTCAGTACTTTGTTGGCCGCCTCCAGGCTATCGTTTTTAAGTGTAAACGACATCATGCCACCGAAGCCACGCATCTGTTTTTTAGCGATATCATGGTTAGGGTGGTCTTCAAAACCTGCCCAGTATACTTTTTCCACTTTAGGGTGATTGCGGAGGAAGTGTGCCACCTCCACACCATTTTCGCAGTGGCGTTGCATGCGTACATGCAGGGTTTTAAGCCCGCGTAGCACCAGGAAGCAGTCCTGAGGGCCGGGCACGGCACCGCAGCTGTTTTGAATAAAGTAAAGTTGTTGTGCCAGGTCGTCCTGCTTTACGATTACCACACCGTGTACCACATCACTATGCCCGCCGATATATTTGGTAGCCGAATGCACTACGATATCGGCTCCGAGGTCCAGTGGATTTTGCAGGTAAGGAGATGCAAAAGTGTTGTCTACGCACAGCAGCAGATTATTTTGTCTGGCAATCTGTGCACAGGCGGCGATATCAATGATATTCAGGAGCGGATTGGTAGGTGTTTCGATCCAAATCAGTTTGGTATTAGCATTAATATGCGCTTTTATTTGCTGCGCATCCTGCATATTGATGAAATGGAATTTAATACCGTAGCGTTCAAACACTTTCGTAAATATGCGATAGGTACCCCCGTAGAGGTCACTGGAAGCGATTACTTCGTTGCCGGGGCTGAGGAGTTTCATTACAGCATCCGTAGCTGCCAGTCCGCTTCCGAAGGAGATGCCATGTGTGCCATTTTCCACTGCCGCCAGGGCATCCTGAAGTGCATCCCTGGTAGGGTTTTGCGTACGTGCGTATTCATAGCCTTTATGCTGGCCGGGAGCAGTTTGCACATAAGTGGATGTTTGAAAAATGGGCGTCATAATGGCTCCTGTAGATGGGTCGGGAGCTACACCTGCGTGTATGAGTTTCGTTCCTAGCTTCATGCCTCGAAGTGTTTTATAATGAATAAAGTTGTATTCGTACTATTCAGGTGGATGGTCAGCCATTGGCTGGTTATGCACATACACCATAATTAATTGCTGGCAGCCTGTAATTTAACTAAACTACTTTAAAAGTTGGGTGTTAAGCCTGCCAAAGGTACATATTCTGTTTTTTTCCTGTATACATCTGAATATATATAGATAGTTATCACTTGTTTAGGTAGGGATTTTGTTGTTCAGGACCCGGAAGATAGCAGGTGTACGTACAAATACTTATGATAAAAAAGGTATATATACAGGTAATTTGCTATAGATATTTGTTCAAATTAGCAGTAATTATCGTGATACGGCCGGAATCCTTACGGTTACGAACATTTTTACAGCGTTCACCAAAAGCGTAATACCCCCTATATTGATTCGCCTTACATTTGTTAAGGTTTTTCATAGGATATGGTTAAAATTCTTAGGGCGGTATTCTTACCGCCCTTTCCTTTTTTACGAAATGAAAAACGGCAGCCATACCACTACAGCTGCCGATAATCCGGTAAATATATTCAGGTAAGATTAGTTTCTCGTTGGTTTAGCTGATGCCGTAGCAGGCTGTGCCCACTTAATAGGCAGGGTTACATTGATTTTATCCCAGGCCATCACGAGGTTAGCCCCTGTACCTGTTTCCGCCTTTTCAAATGTCATGGTAAATGATTCTACCGGCGCTTCCTGTGTACTTACGTTCAGGTCTGTTCTCAGCACATCCTTGTTTTTATCGTACTTATAGGCGCCCCAGATATCTGTGTCCCGGTTTAAAATGATGGTCCACTTCTGTTCAGTAGGGATGGCATACATGGTATAGCGTCCTTTAGGGATACTTTTTCCAGCAATGATTACCGGGCGGAAGAACTCTATTTCGGTCGCTTCATTCGCACCGAGGCGCCATATTTTGCCATATTCTTCCAGGTTGCCAAAGATATCCCGGCCTTTTTTCTGGGGGCGGCTGTATATTACCCTGGCAACCAGTGTACCTGGCTCTCCTTTTACCTTTACGGTGTAAGGATACATGGGGGGATAGTAGGCCATATCCATCGGACTGGCATCTACAGGTGGAAGTTTTTTATCCTGTGCCTGGGTAGCCAGACTTATGCTGAATATGCCAATAGTGAGGGCAATACATAATTTTTTCATCATCTGCAGTGCTGTTTATGCTGAATTATAAAGTTTGCGGCCCCAAACCTACGCGATTTTAGGGAATCAGGGAAGTTGTGCAGGTGGTTTTAACAAGGCATTTGGAATTACCCGATAAAATGGCGGGCATGCGCCTGCAAGTCGGGGAAGAAAGTAGTATAACAGGTTTCCAGTGCCGCATAATGTTCTTCAAAAACCGCATAAGGAACCGTAGCAGGTACGGTAATAAATTTGGCCCGTCGTACAATACCGTTAAAACTGCTGAGGATACCCTGTCTGGTACGGTAGTTATAGAGCCAGTCGTGTTGTTGCATATAGTGAAACACCTGCCGGAATCTATCCGGTAGTATCGCCATATTGCCGGTTAGTACCTGATATACCCTTGCCGAGAAAGTTTCCAGGCTTTGAGGAGTAAAGTGCTGAGGATCATTTGCCAGGTAATGATCGTATACGATGTCCATGAATACCGCACCATATAATCCGCAGGTGGGCCGGAAGAATGCTTTGGCCGCAGCTGTAGCAGGGTGCTGGTCCGTAAACGTATCTATGGAACGGTGTAAGCGGATACCTTGCTGGATAGCATCGTCATATTGCAGGATCTGCTTTCCTTTTACAAAATCCGCAATCATATTGCCCACGATGAGTGACGGATCGTTGAATGATAAGTATGCGTGGGCGAGGAAGTTCATGGTTTAGCTTTTAGCTTGAAAAAGACATTTCAAGGTAAGTAAAACTTTATAATTCGCTCGGGGAGCTAACAGCCAATAGCTAATGGCTAACAGCTTTCAGTATCCACGTGGTCATTATATCCAGTACCTGTGGAGAGAAGGTTTCGGTGATGGTACTATATTCCCGGAGGTTGCCGGTATTAGCTGTTTGGAACAGGTGATTCAGGCCTTTCATTTCCATCGTTTCAAAGTGTTTATTTCCGCCTTGTTGCAGGGCCTGTTTAATAGCTGCCAGATTGGGGCCAGCCATGACCTGTAAGTCTTTGCTGCCATTGATGGCCAGTACGGGGCATTGTACTTTCGTAAGTGGCGGTGCAGGATCATGTGTGAGGAAGTATTGCATCCAGGGTTGTCTGAATGATTTCACCAGTCCTGCCGTGATGGTATTGGCCGCTTTAGCATCCTGCATACCAAGTTGTTTTACCACCTCCGGCGGAGCGGATTGCTGCCATTCGAGCAGGTGTTGCTTCGTGATATTGCTGGCAGTTGCTGAGTCTGATTGTTGGAGGCAATCATCCAGGATCCTTTCAAAGAGTTTCATGTATACGGCTACCGACAGACTATCTGAGCCGGCAGAAAGGAACATGGCTTTATTTTGTGTGAGGAGGATCTCTTTGCCTGTTATGCCCGGAGCAGCCAGCAATACGATAAAGGCGATCTCCTTGTTCCCGGCAGCCACCATGGGCGCAATTGATCCTCCTTCACTGTGGCCTATCAAGCCTATTTTAAGCGGATTGATTTCTTTTCTGGTTTTCAGGTAAGTCACACCGGCCAGTACATCTTTTACAAAGTTGGCTGAAGTGGCATTGGCAAAATCTCCTTTGGTAGCACGTACACCTCTGTCGTCTACACGCAGTACCGCAATACCGTGGCGGGTAAGATGATCAGCGATTACTAAAAATGGTTTATGGTCAAATATTCTGCCATCGCGATCCTGGGGCCCTGATCCGGAGATGAGTATCACCGCAGGGAATGCATTTCCCTGAGCGGGTAACGTTAATGTACCTCCGAACCTGACCTGTTTATCTTCACTAAAGTAGCTTACCTCCTGGGAGCGGTAGGGAAAAGGAGGTAATGGATGTTGCGGCCGGTATGCGCGGTAGGTTTTACCACTGGTTTTATTCAACGTTACGTCCATATTAAAGGAGGGCTGGCGCCAGGTACCGGTAATTTTTTCCTGATCTGTTACTACTCCAAGCGCAATGCCTTTGATAAGGTCTGCATTGATTACAATGCTATCCTGTTTAAGGATAATATCGGTGATAGGCAGGCCATAACCACCCTGATCGGGGCTATCCAAGGTACCGGTATAACGTTTTTGCGCACTATCCCATTTCATATGTATGATGCTGGTGTAAGGCCCTATTTTGCCCTCCCAGTCGCCAGCAAGCTGCTGGGCCTGTATATGTCCGGCTGCAAAAAAGAAGAGTGTAAAGAGGGATATGATCCTGAGCGGTAAAAACAATGTCCTGGTCAATGGCATGGCAAATGTTATAAAGCTATTGGGAATATTGAAATAAAGATACTGGAATGGCGGAGAAAATAAGCGGTTGTACCGGCAAGATAAATTAATGGACTGAATCAGACAGTGTTGCTATCAGCTGGTCTACTTTTTCCTGTTCCGCTACAGGCAGGCATCTGGTGGCGCTCAGGTAGCTGAGCGCACTGATCAGTTTATTTATGTGATGTGGTGTGCCGAGGTTGGAGAGGTATGGCGGGAGTACAAATGAGAGCGCCTGGAGTTGTTTGGTTTCGCACCAGTGGTTCACCAGCGCTTCCAGTACAGGAGGGTTAAAGCCATTAGCACCGGTACGTTGTAATCCGTTGCTGATACCGGTTTTAATCATATTGCCGTAGGATCCTTCCGGCAAGTGATGGCTGTAGGAAGCCGCCAGTTGATAGTGTTGTACTGCTGCGGGGAGGTTGCTTAAATCTTCGTATGCCTTTGCCACATTAAGGTATAGCGAGGGATAAAAACTTTTTACTGTTTCGTCTTTAATGGCAAATGCCCGGTTTAAGGCCTCCAGGTTCCATTGGAGGGTATCTTCCCGACTGGTTTGGTGGCGGGCTAAAAAATGGGCAGCCGTAAGTGCATCGAAATCATTGTCAGCAAGATCCCATGCCTGGCGGAAGAGGCGGTGTGCTGTTTCTGGTTGGCCGGTAGCCGCAGCATTCATGCCTTCGGTACACAGCTGTACTATTTTATTATCGGGATCAAATTGCATGGCTATTTTTTTATGCGGGATAAAGTTAGACTATTCAGGATATATCTGTCCTGGCGGGTTTACCAGATATACTGTTGTCCACTTTAACAAAAGCTTAACGTGGAGCGGTGCAACATTCTTTTATTGGGTGCAACAGGCTTGCGGTGGCTCATGTAAGAAGCTGTACTAGATGTGTTTATGAAAAAGGGGGCTGGTGGAGCATTATAAACTAATCAAGTGTTATCCATCAATAAAGATTGGCTTGCCATGGGCTGTTGGGGCAGCTAGCTTTGTGGAACAAACTAAATTTTTTCCGCCATGAAAAAACTAATTGTCACACTGGGTATTGCCGCACTGTTGAGTGTACAGGCGGTAGTTGCTGCGCCGGATCCGGCAGTAGCCAATAAGAAAATAGCAGCTTCCTTCCGGGAGGCATTTGTAAATGCTGAACATGTAAGATGGTACAGCACGGACTACAAAACCTATACAGCCAAGTTTCTTCTCGGAGAGTCGAGGGTTACTGCTTTTTTTGATGTGAGTGGTAAGTTGATTGCCACGCATCGTTATATTACCGCAGATCAGTTGCCACTGAATGTTTCCACCAATTTACAAAGACGTTATCCTAATCAGCAGATATTTTGTGTCGTAGAATACCGGGTAGATGATCATACTGCATATTTTATTACGCTGGAAAATGAAAAGTACTGGACCAGCGTAAAAGCTACTGCGGATGGCGAACTGACTACCCGTCAACGGTTGCGTAAGGCTTAGTTTTTCATCATCCTTGCTGTTGGGAATGGGCCATCGGTTAAATTGTCTTAACTTTGCCACCTGGCTATAGTTATTAACTACGTGAATAATATATAAACGTTTAATCGACATGAACAAAGGTCCCATTTCTCAATTTATCCAGCATCATTACCGGCATTTTAATGCGGCTGCATTAGTAGATGCTGCAAAAGGTTATGAAACACATTTGCTGGAAGGTGGTAAAATGATGGTTACATTGGCAGGAGCTATGAGTACTGCTGAGTTGGGTATTTCCTTTGCGGAAATGATACGCCAGGGCAAAGTGGATATTATTTCCTGTACAGGGGCTAACCTGGAAGAGGACATTATGAATCTGGTAGCGCATACGCATTACAAGCGGGTGCCTAATTACCGGGATCTGAGTCCACAGGAAGAGTGGGATTTGCTGGAGCAGGGATTTAACCGCGTTACGGATACCTGTATTCCGGAGGAGGAAGCTTTCCGTCGTATTCAAAAGCATATTTACAAATTGTGGAAGGATGCTGATGATAAGGGCGAGCGTTATTTTCCTTATGAATATATGTACAAGTTGCTGTTGAGTGGCGCTATGAAGGAGCATTACGAGATAGATACCAAGAATAGCTGGATGATTGCAGCAGCGGAAAAGAATATTCCCATTATCGTACCAGGCTGGGAAGACAGCACGATGGGTAACATCTTTGCTTCCTATTGCATTAAGGGCGACCTGAAGCCAAGTACGATGAAGGGTGGTATTGAGTACATGATGTTCCTGACAGAATGGTACCGTGCTAATTCTGCCGGTAAAGGAGTAGGATTCTTCCAGATTGGTGGTGGTATAGCAGGGGATTTCCCGATATGTGTGGTGCCGATGATGTACCAGGATCTGGAGTGGCATGATGTGCCTTTCTGGAGTTATTTCTGCCAGATTTCTGATTCTACCACTTCTTACGGTTCTTATTCCGGTGCTGTACCGAATGAAAAGATCACGTGGGGTAAATTGGATATTAATACACCTAAGTTTATTGTAGAATCAGATGCTACGATTGTAGCGCCTTTGATTTTTGCTTATATACTGGGTTGGTAATATAACAGGTTTTTAAATGACCGGATAATTAAATGGCAGTGGCTGTTTGGTTATCCGGTTTTTTTATTCAGGGAAGCAGGAAGAGGAGCATTAGCTTGCTGTTGATGCGGGGTTGCACTTGTTCACTTTTATAGATGCGGGAGCGCAGGAGTTTCAGGGCATGTACGATATGATTTTCCACTGTTTTCTCTGCTATACCTATTTCCCCGGCTATTTCCCGGTATTTCAGTCCTTCCAGCCGGCTCATTTTAAATACTTTCCTGCATTGTTCCGGCAGGCGTTCTATTTCTGCATACAACCATATTTTAAGTTCCTGTTCTTCATGCAGGGTATCGATGTATTCGTCGGTGAGGTCCTGGGAGATTTTCAGGTGATGCCGTTCAATCGTTTTTTGCCGGTGTAAATGATTGATGGCATTGTTGATGACAGTACGGTAAAGGTATGACCGGAAGGCTACTGCGTGCTGTAATACCGGTGGGCTTTCCCAGAACTTCATGAATACATCCTGTACAATTTCTTTCGCGATGTGGAGGTCTTTTACATATTTTTCGGCAATCATTACCAGGCGGGGAAAATAATGGTTATACAAGCATGCAAATACATCCTGGTTCTTTTGATGCATGCCGGAGAGGAGTTCTTCATCTGTCAGTTCATCTATTGCTTTGATTTTGGTCATTTTTCAGTTATTACATGCAAGCTGGGTACAGATCAAAAATGGTTGCCGTATTACACAAGATATAGAGAAATTTTGAGCTATTGTTTTTTACAATGCGTTCAAACTTAAAAATGAGGCACCTGCGACTTACCTAATATGCAATTTTTTTTTGACATTACCAAAAAATGGCGGTGGGTGGCCGTTGTAAGAAGAGCGTGGATTTTCTGGGGGACGGGTGTTGCTACTCCCCGGCAGTAGCCGGCATAAGTAAATGGGGGGATCACCCTGAATAAGGAAAGGACCGCTTCTGTGAAGAAACGGCCCTTTTCCATTTATCTGACAGCAGGTATTAATTATATTAGCGGCAGGTGTTACTGTAATAAAAATCCTGTAAAGTAGAAGCCGGGATTTTCCTGGCTGTACATACCACCTAACAGGGTACCCCCCGCATTATAAAAGTCAAATGTAAAATGATCGTTGATCAGGGGGAGTAAGAGCGGCAGCATTTCATTTACAATCAGGCCGCCGTTGCCATTAACCGCAGTATTTACGAAGGTACTTACCCCATTTGCATCTATTGTCCAATCAAAAGTATAAGTTGCCTGGAATTGGTTAGCGCCCTGGAAAACGCGTGCATCCATGGTCATTGTTTTCTTTTTGCGGTCAAAGAGATAGAAAATGTTTTTCAGATCCAGTTTGTACCGGGTGTTTTTAACATCTATGATAGCCTGGTTATGTGCATCCACAAAATCAGGGGATTGTCCGGGCAATGGATCGGCTACCACTACAATGGCGGAGTAATCTGATCCAATTACCAGGTGTAAAGGAATAATGGCTTCATCACTGCTTTCCACGTCTACCCTGGTAGTACCCAGCATCACATAGTATGTTTGTTTGGTAGCATCCCAGAGCACTTCCTGGAATTGGCTGTTGCCGTATTTGATGGGTGTTTTCAGGAATATCCCTTTGGGAGTAAACAGGAAAGCAGCAGTGATGCTCTGGATTTCATTTTTATCATCCAGGTAACGCAGGGAGAATACTTTACTGTTGATGTTGAAGTTGATAGCCAGTTTTTTTCCGTCGGGCATTTTAAGATAAGGGAATAAAGTATTGGCAATAAATTCATCCGTTGCATCCATAATATCCGCCACTTTACCTGCATTGTAAGCATCCACCTCTTCTTTGGTAGCCTTTACCAGGATGAGTTCCGAGTTATTGAAGTTACCAGTTAAGCGGATGGTATCCGGACTAACGGATTCAAAGGAGAATTCAAAGTCGGAATAGAAACCTTTGCCCCTTACTCCGCCATAAGCATCCGGATCGGGGTCTGCCAGCAGGTGCAGGTAGGAATAGGTATCAAACATCAAGGTAGGCCTTTGCAGTGCTTTAAGGCGCCAGGTGCTTTCATTAGGTTGAACAGTGGTGCTGGCTGCCACATCAGACAGCATGCTTACTGCATTTTTATCATTGAATTTGAAATGGAAGAAGTATCCGCCTTCCTGTGGAAACAACATCGCTTTCCACCCATACTGGGATTCCGTGAGTTGTTTGCTATAACTTGTCAGTACCTCATTCAACCTTTCATCTGCTGATTTGGGGAAAATGGGATCGTCTTCTTTGCGGCAGGCTGACAGCGTAGTCAGTATGAGCAGCGTATATAAAAGTATTTTTTTCATACAGTAGTCATCTTAATGTTAATGTAAAAAGTACCCTCCTTAGTTGTTGAGCACCTTCAGGATGTTTTCTTCAGAACGTTCCTGCAGGGTGTAGAAATCAACTTTGTACGCATTCCGGAAATAGGATACTACCAGCTGTTCTTTCTTTCTTAAAGCGGCCACCCCGTCGGGTGATTCTATATTTGCCAGTATATCTTCAAATCCCTGTCTTCCCATAACCATCATGATAGCGATCATTTCTACAAAATCATCATCCGGATTGTTTTGGGCATATTGGGTAATAAAACCCTTTTCACGGGCCTGTGCTTCAGAAACATTATACCAGGCGGCCGTATAGCCGGCAGGTGTGATTTTTTTAAACTCCAGGGGATACATGATATTCTGATGCAGGATATGCCCAAACTCATGATGAATGGTTCTTAGCATTTCCAGTACTACCGGTGCATTTTTGTGATCAAATTTATTGATCTCATACAGCACTACTTTACGGCCACCTTCGGCAGTACCCAGGGTGAAGCTGCCATCAGAATTGTAGTTAGCGCTTCCTACCAATATAAATTGTTTGGGTACCAGTTGCTTTACAAATACTTCTCCGGCCACATCGAGGTAGGTTTGTAACCAGGCTTTTTTTACGGCATCCATAACTGGTACTACCTGTTCCAGTGCGGGAGGTACGAGGGTTTTATTGAGTTGTAATTCAGTAGCATCCCAGCGGTATTTCACCTCTATGTTAAAAGGTTTGGTCAGGTTGTCAGAGATCCAGGTATCTACTGGCCCTTTTTCCCAGGTATCCCCTCCTAATCCAAGGATGGGTTTAGACAGGTCGTCTTTCTTTTTGCAGGAAGCCAGCGTAACCAGGGAGAGGGAAGCCAGCATTAATTTTATAAAAAGGTGTTTCATGATTCAGCGATTAATAAGGTGAAGATCAACGAGGATTTAAATCAAGGCCAGCCAGTTTTACTTCCTGTGGCAATTGTAATAATCTGCGCGGATCGGTAGGCGAAAGCGTTAGTTTCTCGTCATTCTTTTTATGTACCACCGGCATTTTAAGACGTATGATATCAAACCAGCGAAGGCCTTCGTGCATAAACTCTGCCCGTTTGAAATCCAGAATAGTATTTATGAGTGCTACCTTTGCATCTGTTGTATTGTAATATGCTTTTGCTTTGTTTTCAGTAACCATGCGGGCTGGTGAAAAGCCAACAATACGGCCACTGGCAAATACATTGATGTCTTCCAGCGCAGCGGTATTGTTGTTTGATCTTACGTATGCTTCAGCACGGTTCAGCAATACTTCTTCCGTAGTAAAAAGCGGAATCATATTGTAGCCAAGTCCTGAATTAGCATTCAATCCTTCTCTTACAAAGTATTCGTTGAATTTTGGAATATTCAGGTGTTCATCATCGCCATAGATACCATATGCCCATGCACCGCCGGTTACATTACCGCCCAATACTTTGTTCATCAGGTCGGGTGTGAGGCCATAGCGGTAAGAGGGATAATTACGTCCCCACCAGGTGGTAGCTTCTGCCAGTAAAAGATTGGCATTTTCGGAAGCCTTGGTGTATATGGCACGTAGTTCGGCATAGGTAAGCTGATCGTAAGTGACCAGCCAGTCGCGCATATTATCGCGGAAGTTGTTGCCTGGAAATACGAGGCTGGCGTGTTCAATTACTTTTGCATAATCCTGTTTGAACAGATAGAAACGGGAAGCAAAAGCATGTGCTGCTTTTTGGGTGAAATGATAAGCAGGCACTTTATAAGACGCATCATTAAGCAGTGGTAAACCTTCCGTGAGGTCTTTTTCTATCATTTCATACACGTAGCTGACTGTTTTCCGTTCATAGCTTTGCAGTACTACTTTTTCAGGTGTTGTTACATAAGGCACACCAGGATCGGAAGCAGCAGTAGCGGGATCGTATGCTTTGGAGAATAAGGTTACCAGCATAAAGTGTGCATATGCCCTGGCTACCAGTGCTTCTCCTCTTTGTGCCGTGTAAGCCTTCTGGTTAGCAGCACTGTTGATGGCATCCAGTGCCTGATTGGCAGCAGCGATAGCTTCGTAGGCTCCATTCCAATAGTAATCCGGGGCGTCCTGGTCTTTTTCCGGTACATCCCCCCACACATAAGGAACGGAATTATAGGTTTCGCTTTCAGCGATTCCTTTATCGTCTGCATTATCAGACATGGCTTCACAAAAGGGAATGTAGCTGGCTTTGGGATACGCGCTTACCAGCATTTCTGCCACTTTACCGGGAGTATTCAGCGACGTTCTGTTATCCGGGAGGGTATCCAGGAATTTTTTGCAGCCGGTAAAAGCTACGGTGCTGAATAAGGCGCTATATAGAATGATTTTTTTCATGACTGTTGCGTGTTTAAATTAGAAACCTACTTTTACGGATAAGGTAAACTGCCTTGGTACGGGTAATGCTACCCCACCGGCACTGAAGAATTCAGGATCCTGTCCTTTCAGTTTCGGATCTGCGTAAATGAGCCAGAGGTTTTGGGCAATCAGGTTTAAGGAGGCGTTTCCGGCCCCTATAGCTGATGTCCAGCGTGCTGGCAGATTGTACAGCAATGACAGTGTTTTAAGTCTGATAAAGCCCCCATCTGCCACCATCTGGCTTGAATAGTTATAATACCTGTATGGATGTACGTCATTTAAGCTGGCATCCACCGGCCGATATAAAATAGAGGGGATGTTGGTAAACTGTTCATCACCCGGTAAAGTCCAGCGATCCTGGAATTCCTTTGGTGTAGCATCCAGATCAGTGTAACTGTTTTTGAACGCCGGATTCAGTCTGATTTTATTACCTGCCTGGTAAGTAAAGAATACATTCAGCGATAATGATTTATACCGGAATGTATTAGCGAATCCACCGGTGAGCGTAGGATCTACCGGTCCTTCATACTTCAGGTGTTCGGTAGTTAAGCTCTGGAGGTAAACATTATTACTGGTTTCTCCTTGTTCGTTGATAAACAGGGGAATACCGGTTTTTGGGTCTAAACCTTGAAAGTCAATGGAAAAAAGGCCTCTTACTGCATAACCTTCCTGCGGCCCACCTTCTGGTACTACCAGGCTAAAGATATTGGGCGCACTTTTCAGGTTGGTAATTTTGTTTTTATTGTAACCCAGGGTGAAATTGGAGCGCCAGCTAAAATCTTTTTTATCCACTATACCAGCGCCGAGGGTAAATTCAAGCCCATGTGATTTCATATCAGCATAGTTGGCCAGTTTGTATTCCTGTCCGCCAATACCGGAAGTCCTGATAGCACTGATCAGGTCAAATCCGTTGCGGTTATATGCATCCACAGATACATTCAGCCGGCCTTTGAAGAAGCCTATATCCAGGCCTACGTTTGTTTCATATTGTTTTTCCCAGGTAAGCTCTGAGTTTTCCAGGCTTTCCAGGATGATAGCAGATTCTACTTCGTCAAAATAAGGACGTCTGGTAGTTACGTTCCGCAGAATGGCTTTTGAGTTCGTAGCATTACCCATAGCAGCAGTAAGACCATAAGTAGCTCTCAGTGTGAGCATGTCTATAGCGCGTACATTCTGCATAAAAGGTTCTTCCCTTACATTCCAGGATCCACTCACGTTCCAGGTAGGCAGCCAGCGGGCTTTTGAAGCAGCACCAAGCTGGTTGGAGCCGTCCATACGGGCGGTACCATTAAAGGTATATTTACCCCTGTAGGAATAGCTGCCGTTTGCAAAGAAAGCCACGAAGCGGTCGTATTTATTATCCATACCGTAGTAGTTGTAATTGGCCTCCAGCAGTTGCTTGAGGATACGGTAATCAGTGAAAGGCACGCCTCCTTTGTCAAACTGGTAACCATAACCATTGAACCAGGAGTTCTGGCGGTTGGCATATTTTATTTCCTGTCCGCCAAAGAGGTTCACCATGTGGATGTCGTTGAAAGTCTGGCTCCAGTTGAGTGTGTTACGCACGGAGTAGTTGACGAGCTGATCTTCTGTACGGTTGTAAAAACCACCTTGTGGTAATACTACGACAGGTTCTGCTTCGGGGTTGTCCGGATCGCGGTACAGGAATTTATTATTATCGCGGATCGTTGCACTTCCGGCAGCGCGGTAAGCTTCCGCCATATTTGCGTTTTCCTTTACGTTATGTTCCCTGGAAGTTTTTACCGTACGGATAGATCCCAGGAAGTTATAGTTCAGGCTTTTGGCAATTTTATAGGTGACTTCACCCTGCAAGCGGAGATCCAGCATATTCAGCGCCAGGGTATTGTTCCGCAGTTCATTGAGGATGTTGAACGGAGCAAAGTTGCGGCGGAAATATTCCAGTTCCCCATCCGTGTCGTAGGCTGTTAAGGTACGGCTGGTATTGAGTGCATAACTGAAAGGATTAATATCGAAATCGCGGTCATACTTTCCTTCTACGGGGTTGCTGACACGGGTAACGGTACCCGGTGCTTTCTGATCACGTACAGAACCGGAAGTGATAAAACCAACGGTGAGCCTGTCGGACAGCTGGTAATTAGCACGCAGGTTGGCCGTATATCTTTTCACGTTATCCCCTACGCTCCAGCCATTATCATTATAGAAGCTGGTAGAGAAGTAGTATTGTGAATGGTCGGTACCGGAAGAAAGGCTCAGGGAATGTTCCTGGGTGATGGAATTACGGAACAGCAGATCAAACCAATCGGTATTAGCTCTGGCGTAACGTTCCAGGAAAGCAGCCCTGGCTTCGGGGGTATTCTCCAATCCATATTTTTTGGTAGCCGGATCATAAGAGTCGATCAGGTCATACATTTTAGCAAAGACACCGCCATCAGCACTCCTGGCTACATCAGAATGATTCAGCCAGCCTTTGCGTTGCAGCTCAGAATATACAGACATCTGATCTGCGGAGTTCATGATATTAAAAGTGCTGTAAGTAGGTTTCAGCAACATGGAGAAGTTGCCGGTGTAAGAGATCTTTGTTTTACCGGCACGACCTTTTTTAGTGGTGATCACGATTACCCCGTTCATTGCCCGGGCACCATACAAGGCAGTAGCCGCCGCATCTTTCAGTATGTCGAAGCTTTCGATATCATCTGCATTTACGCCAGCTACAGAAGAGCCGATCAGCGTAGTGGCATCACCGGTAGACAGCTGGTCCATGGATACATTCACGACATCTTCCAGCACTACCCCATCGATTACCCAAAGCGGTTTGTTATCACCGGTAATGGAAGTAGCACCACGTACGCGTATCTTGGGAGCGGTACCGAAAGTGCCAGATACATTTTGTACGGACACGCCCGCAGCACGGCCTTCCAGCATACGGCTTACATCAATTACCCCTTCCATTTTAACATCGTCTGCTTTCAGTTTGGTAGCAGCACCTGTAAACAGGCGGCGGTCAATTTTCTGATAACCGCTGGATATCACTACTTCCTGAAGGTTGCTGACATCTTTTTCCAGGGTAACATTAATATTCATACCGGCTCCCGTAACCCTTACCTCAAAGCTTTTGTAGCCAATCATAGAAAAGAGCAGGGTGGCGCCTTCCTGCACCTTCAGTGTAAAGTTGCCATCCGCATCACTCACGGTACCATTGCGGGTACCTTTTTCTACCACATTAATGCCGGGAATTGTTTCTACCCCACCGGTACCACTGCGTACATTAACACGACCTTTGACAATGATATCGGCACGCATGACCCGGTATTCATTTACTGGGGGAGATTTTTTGAGGATTACTTTATCACCCACCTGTTTGGAGCTGATGCCAATCGCTTGTAATTGTTTCAACACTGCATCGATAGTAAGATTAGCAGGGTTGATATCTACTTCCAGGTCTTTACTGATTTCAGTAGCATCATAAGCAAAGGTGACATGGAATTGTTTCTCCAGTTTTTTTAACAGCGCAGGTAGTTTTTCTGTTTCCTGGGAAGTAATCAGGGCCGTTGCTTCAGCCCTTACTGCAAGTACACAACACATCAAAACGGATACGATCAATAGCAGTTTGTACTTCCGTCCCTTTCGGTTGTAGACGTTTTCTTTCATAAGTAGCAACGATTTTATTGGTTTGATAAAATGGTGATTCTATTTTTTGATAATAATATGATCGGCCTTTTGCACGATCGAAATCGGGTAAGTTTCCTTGAGGACATCCAATACTTCTTCCAGTTTATTATTGTTAAAGGTGACGTTCAGTTTACCCAGCGAGGAGATATTGCCTACAATAGTGATTTTTACCTTGTAGTGGGCTTCCAGCTTTTTACATACTTCCTGCAGGGGAGCATCTACAAAAACGAGTTCCTGTGTGATCCAGGCATCATTATTAGCATTGACCGCGTCAAAACGTGTGATTGTCCGGGTTAGTTTATTGTACACCACGCCAGATCCGGCATTGACCATTGTTTTTTCATTATCCGGTGTCGGCGTGAACATTACTTTCCCTGTTTTTACGCTCAGGGAGATATCACTTCCGGTAGCATGAATATTGAAAGAGGTGCCGAGTACGGTGATGCTGGATTGGTCTACCATTACAATAAAGCTGCGTTTGGCATTAGCCGCCACCTGGAAAAAGGCGTTTCCCTGCATTAGCTGCACGGTATATTGCGGCCCGGTCATTTTTATCGGATATTTTACATGTGTATTGGCATCGAGGAAGATTTTTGAGCCATCTGCCATGATAATAGAATCGATGGTATTGGTTGATGTTGTTTTTTCCGCATAGGTAATATGAGCAGCGCGGGTATACATCCAGTAGCCGGCTGCACCCAGGATTAAAACAGCTGCCGCATTCCATAGCCAGCGGATTTTGCGGCGCCCGGTATTAGCAGGAGGTATTGGCGCCATTGGGACCACCCTGCCGGCCAAAGGGGGTGCTGGCCGTTTTTCTGCATCTAACGCAGCCAGCACCTGCAGCTCTGCCGCAGTGCTCCATATCCTGTAATACTCCTGGAATGCCTTTTCATTTTGAGGTGATGCCGCCCGCCAGCTGTCTATCTCCCGCTTCAGCTCATCTTGTCCGGGATTGTCCAGGTAACAGGCTAGTTTCTGTAAATAGATATTGGTTGAATCCATGGGATATGCCCCTTTTTATCTAAGACAATTCAAGGAAGGGAACCCCACTAGTGGGGGGCGAAATTTTTTAGCTGTTAGCTGTTAGCCTTTAGCTATTAGCTGAATGCAGCGAGTGGCTTGAGTGGTTAGCTTAAGACTATGAGTGATTGAATACTGATAGGTTATGGGTATTTTATTTATGTCGTAGTTAATATTGTATCATTATGCATTTTTTGCCATATCCTGTTTTATAGCTTTTTATGCTCTATCTATGCTCTATCTATGCTTTAACCATGCTTTAACTATGCTTTAACCATAGGTCAAGGGTATTCCGGGGCCTTCCTGATAAAGGTTTATCCCTTTAGCTACAAATTCTGATTACAGTTTACGATCAGGATACTGACACAGCATAATAAGCTAATGGCTAACGGCATATAGCCAATAACAACGTTATCATCGCTGCATGAGGCCTGCAGTTCGTCTTCGCTGCATTCAGCTAATAGCTAAAAGCTAAAAGCTAACAGCTTTAAGAGAACAGTTCCGCCGCAATACCATCAGCAAAGAGTTTGCCCTGGGGCGTAAGCCGGAGTGTATCCTGGTCGCGCAGCATCCATCCGTTTCGGAGGAATTGCTGGCTGGCTTTTTCCAGTTGTTGACGTAACGGGATGCCAAATTTTTCTGCCACCCATTGAAGGTTACAACCTGCGGCGGTGCGGAGGGATGTCATGATGTACTCATTCAGGGCCATGGCCGGGGTCAGGATTTCCTTTTCAAAGGGGAGGTTACCCTGTTGGATCGCTTTAATGTAGGCAGTATTATTAGCAATATTCCATTGGCGGCTGGTACCATTAAAAGAGTGGGCAGAAGGTCCTATTCCCAGGTAGGATTTACCCTGCCAGTAGCTGCTGTTATGACGGGAGTGCCAGCCGGGCAAGGCAAAATTAGAGATTTCATAATGTTCATAGCCCGCAGCCTGCATCCATTGCATTAACTGTTCAAAGTGGCGGGCAGCCCTATCGGTATCCACCGCAGCCATTTTTTTCTTTTTAATAAAATGGTCCAGGGCAGTACCTGCTTCTACTGTAAGTGCATAACAGGATAAGTGAGGTACTTTTAACGCAATAGCCTGTTGCACATTAGTTGCCCAGCCCTCATCACTGAGCGTAGGGCCGCCGTAGATCAGATCAATGGTAATATTTTCAAAACCGGCTGCTTGGGCCAGGGTAATACATTGGGTAGCCTGCTGGCTGTTATGGGCACGGTTCATCCATTGCAGGTCTTCTTCATGAAAGGACTGCACCCCTATGCTGAGCCGGTTGATACCAGCCGCTTTTAAAGCAGCCAGTTTTGCGGCGGTAAGGTCATCCGGATTGGCTTCCAATGTGATCTCTGCATCCGGAGTTATGTTGAAATGCTGATGGAGTGCCTGTAGTAAGGCCTGTAAGTCTTCCTTCGGCAATATACTGGGGGTACCTCCTCCAAAATAAATACTGCTTACTGCAAGGCCATCCAGGTAATTTTGCTGTAATTGTATTTCCCGCAGGATGGCCTGTACCATTGCATCTTTCTGAGCAAGAGAAGTGGAAAAATGAAAGTTGCAGTAATAACATGCCTGCTTGCAAAAAGGAATATGAAGGTAGATACCGGCCATCCGGCAAAATTAGCGCATATGGTACTATTTACATACTATTCCCCCGGCGCTATGGACTATTTTAATATATTTGCAATCATCATAAGTTGATGATGGATCTGTAAACGGAAGGAGAAATAAATCCAGTGGATGTGAAGGTAGACAGATCCGGTACCAAAGTATTGAACAACCGATTTTATAGCAAAGCAGTGGATCAAAACTGCTGACAAAATATTTTCCTGGTGCGAAACTGGTTCCTGTTTCTTTTCATTTTTAGTTATTTACCCATACTGGCGCAAACGGATAGCGCAGTAAAACAAGCGCCTGTTGTCAAAAAAGCAGTAGTGGCAAAGCCTAAGCCGGATTCGTCGGGTAGGCCTATCACTCCGGCAGTCCCAAAGAAGGTGGTGGTAGTCAAAAAAGACAGTACGGCACGGCCGCTGAAGGATACCTTATTATTGGCAAAGGATAGTTTGGCAGCGCAGACTATTGTAAAGGTGAAGCCACCTTCTGCCTATGATCTTTACATGCAAAAGCTGGCCAGGGAGAATGATTTTTTTAAGGCAGACAAGCCGCATTATTACGATATGAATCCATTACGGTCTTATCGCGATCTGGACTGGCTGGTGTACCTGGTAGCCTTTATTATATTGTTGTTGAGCATCATACGCCTGGTATATACGAAATACTTTTCTGATCTTTTCCGGGCATTTCTGAATCCAACCTTAAGCCAGCGTCAGCTGAAGGATCAGCTATCCCAATCTCCGTTTCCCAACTTTTTGCTGAATATATTTTTTGCGATCAGCCTGGGACTTTTTCTTTACCTGGTGATGTACCGGCAGCAGTATATTACCACCAATGCCAATGCCTGGATGCTGATTCCTGGTTTGATGATATTGGTAGCGTTGATATACATGGTTAAGTTCTTAATGCTGCGCTTTTGTGGCTGGTTATTTGGCAATACGGATCTGGCAGATGCGTATATATTCATTTTGTACCTGATAAACAAGATTTTGGGTATTCTGTTGGTACCATTTCTGATAATTCTGGCATTTTGTGAGCCGGAAATAGCCCGTATTTTTCTTCATGTATCGATATTTTTTATTGTATTATTAATTGTATATAGGTACATTAGGTCCTATTCATTGGTAAAACAGTACCTATCATTCAGTAGATTGCATTTTTTTCTTTACCTTTGCGCATTCGAAGTAGCGCCGGTGTTGATATTAACGAAGGTGCTACTGATTTGGTTAACTGGTAATCCTTGATTATCGCCTATTGTTAACACAAGAGCAAAAAAAGTATGATTAAAGGCGGGCCAAAAAAAGATTTGCAAGGAAAAAAAGTACAGTCGATCCTAATTTCTCAACCAAAGCCTGAAACAGAAAAGTCCCCCTACTTCGACCTGGCCAGGAAGTTCAATGTAAAGTTGGATTTCTTCCCTTTTATACGGGTGGAAGGTGTGGTAGCAAAGGAATTCAGGAAGCAGAAAATTGATATCCTGAATTATACTGCGGTTATTTTTACCAGTCGTAATTCAGTAGATCATTTTTTCCGCATTTGTGAGGAAATGAAGATCAAAGTATCGCAGGATTGCAAATACTTTTGTATCACAGAAGCAGTGGCATTGTACCTGCAAAAGTTTATCCTTTACCGGAAGCGAAAAGTTTTTTATGGTGCAGATGGTTCTACCAAGGGCTTACTGGAAGTAATGAACAAGCACCGGGATAATGAGAAATTTCTGTTCCCAAGTTCTGACAGTCAGAAAAAGGATATAGAGGAATGGCTGAAAAGCAACAAGTGTGAATATGCTACAGCCAGTCTTTATAAAACAGTTTCAAATGATGTAACCCAGATCCTGTCGGCCACTATGTATGACATGATTGTGTTTTTCAGCCCATCGGGGGTGAAGTCATTATTTGAGAGTGTGCCTGCTTTTGAACAGAATGGCACTTGTATAGGTGCTTTTGGCCCTACTACTTCTGCAGCAGTAGAAGATGCAGGTCTAAGACTGGATGTGAAGGCACCAGCACCCCAGGCACCCTCTATGGTAGCCGCATTAGACCAGTTTCTGGCACAATTAAGCAAAAAATAATCTGAAAAAATCAGGAAAATAGATTTCTTTGCAAGGACAGCGTAAGCTGTCCTTGTTTCATTTAACCATAACTATGCACACAAACAAGCTCGCCGGAGAAACCAGTCCGTATTTACTACAGCATGCGCATAACCCCGTAAACTGG
Organism: Chitinophaga sp. H8; assembly: GCF_040567655.1. NCBI lineage: Bacteria > Pseudomonadati > Bacteroidota > Chitinophagia > Chitinophagales > Chitinophagaceae > Chitinophaga > Chitinophaga defluvii. The sequence goes on from NZ_JBEXAC010000002.1 coordinate 1,388,918, forward strand.
TACCCATGGGGGCCGGAAGCATTGCAGCTTGCAGTGCAGGAGGGCAAGCCTATACTGGTAAGTATTGGTTATGCTGCTTGTCACTGGTGTCATGTGATGGAGCGGGAAAGCTTCGAAGATGAAGCCACTGCCCGGATTATGAATGAACATTTCATCAATATCAAGATAGACCGGGAAGAAAGGCCGGATCTGGACCATATCTATATGGATGCGGTACAGGCGATGACCGGTGCTGGTGGTTGGCCCCTGAATGTTTTTTTAACACCGGACAGAAAGCCTTTCTATGGCGGTACTTATTTTCCTCCTGTAAAAGCCTATAATCGTCCATCGTGGAAAGATGTGTTGTTATCACTATCGCAGGCTTTCCGGGAAAAGCGGGAGGATATTGAAACCCAGGCCGACAACCTTACCCAGCATATAGGGCAATCCAGCCAGTTCGGCATGCAAAGCGGCATTGATCTGCAATTGCCTAAAGATGAATTATTTACCGCAGGGCAATGTGAAAGTATGTATCAGCAGATCCTGGCCCAGGCAGATAAGGTATGGGGAGGTTTTGGGCGGGCGCCTAAATTCCCGGGTACTTTTACCATTCAATATTTGCTGCGTTATTATCATTATTTTAAGGAAGACGCTGCCTTGCAGCAGGCTTTGCTTTCGCTGGACAAGATGTTGCAGGGAGGCATTTATGATCAGCTGGGTGGCGGATTTGCCCGGTATTCCACTGATGAAAAGTGGCTGGCCCCCCATTTTGAAAAGATGTTGTATGATAATGCCTTGCTGGTGGATGTATTATGCGAAGCTTATCAGCTGACCGGCAGCAAGATATATGCACAAACCATCCGGGAAACCCTGGCATTTATCACGCGTGAAATGACTTCGCCGGAAGGTGGCTTTTACGCCGCATTGGATGCCGATTCAGAAGGTGTGGAAGGTAAGTTTTATACCTGGAGCCTGGAGGAAGTGGAAGCGGTATTGGGTGTGCAGGCCGACATATTTTGTGCCTATTATGATGTTACTGCCGAGGGCAACTGGGAGGAACAGAATATTCTATGGATACAGCAGCCTTTGGCAGCCTTTGCCGCAGCGCGAGGGCTGGATGAAGCCACCCTGGATGGAACATTGGCCACCTGCCGTGCCAAACTGATGGCAGCGCGGGATGGGAGGATCAGGCCGGGGCTGGATGATAAGATATTGTTGGGCTGGAATGCATTGATGATACATGCCTGTTGTAAGGCATATGCTGCCTTGGGGGATGATTCGTTCAAAGAGATGGCCGTGCGCTGTGCACAGTTTTGTGTGGAGCACTTCCCGCAGCCAGCCACGAATGGCGCCTGGTATCATACTTACAAGAACGGGGAGGCAAAATATCCTGGTTTCCTGGATGATTATGCTTTTATGATCCGGGCGTTTATTGCTTTGCAGGAGATAACCGGCGAGCTGGGGTGGCTGTACCGGGCCAAAGAAATGGCCAGCTTTGTAAATACACATTTTGCCGATGAAACAGGTCATTTCTTTTACTATACTATTGAGGGACAGTCAGATATCATTGTCCGCAAGAAAGAGATCTATGATGGTGCGGTAGCCAGTGGCAATGCAGTGATGGCCGCCAACCTTTGGTATCTTTCCATTGTTTTTGATAACAGGCAATGGGCAGATCAGGCTGTAGGAGCGGTGGCGAGCCTGGCCCAGACGGTGGTGAGGTATCCTACTTCTTTTGGTGTTTGGGCAGGAATGGTATTGCAGCTGGTAAAGGGAACGAAGGAGCTGGCAGTGGTAGGGCAGGAATTTATTACGCGGATGGAGGAAATAAACAGGCACTATATTCCGTTTAAGGTGCTGCTGGGAGCAGCGGGGGATGTACCGGAATTCCCTTTGTTACAGCAACGGGAGCAATCTGATAAAACCCTGATTTATTTATGCCAGGACTATCATTGCCTGAAGCCTGTAGCTTATATAAAAGAAATTACAAATTTAATTTAATTATTATGTATCTTGCATTTATTCTGCGGAATAGTGCCCCGGAAATAATTGCTAATTGGGATATATAATAAAATGTTAAAAAATACGTTTAAATTAGTTACTGAACTGTCATGGCGTCGTTGAAAAAGTTGGATGAAAAGTAACTACGGATTAGAATTAATTATTACATTTGCTATCTTTCGTGCAATCAACCGGGTGAAATATGGCTAATTTGTACCCTTGCAAACAGGCAAAAACTACCTGGCTCACTGATACAAACACACATTTTAATGAAACGGTTACGATGGTGGTAGCACATAAAGTGAAAATGTGCAAGTTCTACTTAGACTATTAAAGACATTATTTACGAATGAAAGCTACCCTTATGAAGCTTAATTATTCAAGTGGTCTGTTCGCAATTTTGCTGGTGAGTTTACTGGCCAGTTGTGGTGGTGGTAGTAAAACCCCCAAAAATGCGCAGGGTCAACTCGTGGGAGTTAGTCCGAGACCAAAGTATTTTCCCCCAGTACCTTATGGCATGGTGTATGTACCTTCCGGGACTTTTCATATGGGGCCCAGTGATGAAGATGTGAACTATTCCTATACAGCCAGGAATAAGGCTATTTCCATTTCAGGGTTTTACATGGATGCCACGGAGATTACCAATAATGAGTACCGGCAGTTTGTGCAGTGGGTACAGGATTCCATCGCACACATATTGCTGGGGCATGTAAAGCAGGATGATGGTAAGGATTACATTGACTGGAAGCAGAAGATCAATATGAAGGATAAGGCCACCATTGAAAAGCTGGATGCCATGATCTATGCACCGGAAGATCGTTTGTACGGCAGAAAGGATATTGATGTACATAAGCTGGTATACCATCAGGAAACGTTTAACTGGGATAAGGCCAAGTTGCGGGAGAATGTAGGTAAGCCACCTTCCCAGTTCATTGATAAAAAGGATGTTCAGATTTATCCGGACACCCTGTGCTGGATCCGTGACTTTTCCTATGCTTACAATGAGCCTATGACCAGGATGTATTTCTGGCATCCGGCATTTGATAATTATCCGGTGGTAGGTGTTAACTGGCATCAGGCCACTGCTTTTTGTGAATGGCGCAGCCGTTTCTGGGCAGACTACCGTATTTCCAAGAAGCTTTTTACCGAGGATAACTTCCAGTTGCCATCAGAAGCGCAGTGGGAATATGCTGCCCGTGGAGGCAGAGAGCAAACACCTTACCCATGGGGTGGTTATTACCTGCGTAATAAGAAGGGTTGTTTACTGGCCAACTTTAAACCAGGCCGTGGTAACTATCCGGAAGATGGCGGGTTTTATACTGTAAGAGCGGATGCGTACTGGCCTAATGATTATGGATTGTATAACATGGCCGGCAATGTGGCAGAATGGACGCAGGATATTTTTTACGAAAATGCCTATACATTCACGTCAGATATGAACCCATATCTGCGGCAGGATGTTCCGGATAATGCACCTCCCAAGATGAAAAGGAAATCTGTGAGAGGCGGTTCCTGGAAAGACATTGGTTATTTCCTGCAAACAGGCACCCGTTCGTATGAATATCAGGACAGTGCAAAGTCATACATTGGTTTCAGAAGCACTATTGCGTTCCTGAGCCGTTCCAAGAATGATTTCAATAAGAGGAAATAGCCCAGCATTATATAATATAGAAAAACCTTTATATTATGTTTACTTATAGCGAATCTTTGAGCAATAACTATTCCATAACAACTTTAACCTTAACCACTTTAAACAAGCTTAAATTTTAACCTATGGCTATGAATCCTAACAAAGCGAGATGGCTCAACTTTTTTGTATGTATTGCAGCATCTGTTGTAATTATCGGAGCGTTATTTAAACTGCAGCACTGGCCTTATGCAGACGTGGCCCTGATCTTTGGTCTGAGTGTAGAAGCATTGATCTTTTTTGTGTATGCCTTTGTACCGGATTCTACTCCGGAGCATCCTGCAGGAGTAGCAGTAGCAGGTAGCCCCGCATTGGCAGGCATGGATAAGATGCTGCAGGAAGCAGACATCACCCCCGCTAATTTGCAGCGCCTGAGTGAAAACTTTCAAAAACTGGGTACTACCGTAGATAAAATGAGAGATATCAGTGATGTGGTAGCTGCTACCGGCGATTATACACAAAAGACAAGAGAAGCTGCCAGTGCAATTGGTAATGTAGCCAATGCTTACACTGCCGCTGCATCAGCAGTATCTTCCTTTAACAGCGCTTCAGAATCAACTAAAAACTTTCATGAGCAAATGCAGGGCATGACCAAAAATCTGGCTTCCCTGAATGCGATCTATGAATTGGAATTACAGGATACGAACAATCACCTGAAAGCAATGAACAGTTTCTACAGCAATCTGTTGAATACTTCCCAGGCGATGAGCGGCAGTGTGGAAGATGCCAAGAAAACACAGGAGCAGATTACTTTGCTGGCAAAAAACCTGAGCAATCTGAACACTGTTTATGGCAATATGCTGAGTGCCATGCACGGGACACGATAAGTAATGCAATAGTTTTAAATTGACACAACAAGCATTTTCATCAAATCTGAAAAAAAACTATGGCACTACCTAAAGATCCTAGGCAGAAGATGATCAACATCATGTACCTGGTCTTGACGGCCATGCTGGCGTTGAATGTCTCTGCCGAAATACTCAACGCATTTAACATTGTTAATAATTCCATCAATACGTCCAATAACTCTTTGACAGATAAGAACAATCTCACCTACGATCAATTCGAAAAACAAATGGCGAATGATGCGCAAAAGGTGGGCCCATTAAAAAATAAGGCGCAGGAGGTGAAAAAAATATCTGCCGAAGCCTTCGCCTATATTGAAGGGCTGAAAGAGGATATCATCCGTGAAAGCGGTGGTAGGGATGAAAAAGGAGAGCTGAAAGGAAAAGATAACCTGGATGCTGCTACCAGAGTGATGGAAAATCAGAAACATGGTCCTGAAATGGAGCAAAAGCTGATTGACTTAAGGAATAAACTGCTGACTTATGTAGAACCTGCTAAGAAAGCCCAGTTTGAGAAAACATTACCACTGAAGATCCAGATCGGTAAATCATCCGGAGATCATGGTAATGTGAAGAAGACCTGGACTACGTATCATTTCAACATGGTACCTACTATTGCAGCAGTAACAATCCTCGGTAAGTTTCAGAATGATATCAAAAACTCCGAGTCATTGATCGTAGATGATCTGTTTCGTCAGATTGATGCCAATGACTACAAGTTTGACAAATTACGTCCGTTTGTTTCTTTGAATTCAAAGAATCTGATGGAAGGACAAACACTGACTGCACAGATCACAATTGGCGCTTACAGCAGTACTGCTAATCCGGCCATTGTAGTGAATGGTCAAACCGTGACAGCTGCAGATGGTATTGGTACTTATTCTGTACCAGTATCCGGTTTGGGTGAAAAAACAATATCTGGTACAATTACCATGAAAAAGCCGAATGGCGAGTCCGAATTATATCCCTTTACAGAAACTTATAACGTAGGTACTTCTACGACTTCTATTTCTGCTGATAAAATGAATGTATTGTATATTGGGGTACCTAATCCAATATCCATATCAGCAGCAGGTGTGCCGGCCGAAAACGTATCTGCTACTATCAGTAATGGTAGTATCACCAAGAAATCACCGGGCAACTATATTGTAACTGCCTCTAATCCTGGTAAAGCCACTATCAGTGTGTCTGCAACAGTAGATGGTAAAACCAAGCCTATGGGCACAAAGGAATTCCGGATAAAAATGGTGCCGGATCCGGTACTGAAAGTAGGGGTTAATAAGAGTGGGGTGATGAAAGCTGCTGACTTTAAAGTACAGGGTGGTTTACGTGCTGACCTGGAGAACTTTGAATTTGAGGGCGTGAAGTTTGAAGTGGTAAGTTACCTGATAGGCATTGACGGGAAAGGTCGTACCTATGCAGAAGGAACTGCTAATTCAGCGTATTTCCCGAGCTCACCGGAAGTTACCCAGTCTATTCGTGCGTTACGTGCAGGTGATCAGGTATATTTCGATAACGTGAAAGTGAAGGGGCCGGATGGTATTGTAAGAGGTATGGGTAATATTTCGTTTAAATTAAATTAACGGTCATAAATTACTGAATTATGCGTGCAGTAATGTTTAACAGAATTGGTTGGGGAGCTTTATTGCTGGTATTACTGGCAACAGAAGCAGCAGATGCACAGCGCCGTGGTGGAAGCACCCGCCGCCGTACTACTACAGAAGGTAATGCACCGGCAGCAGATCCTAATGCACCGGTCGTAAACCCTGCAACGGGCAACGCCGTGTCGACGCCTGTAGTAGAACAGCAGCCTGCCGGTACCTCCCTGCGTCAGGATGGTGTAGGTGCGCCTGTATCCGATACACCCCGTAAATCATTACGGGTGGATGGGGTAACAGAAAGGAACCTCTCTAAAGAACGTGTGCCGCTTGCCTATGACTATATCCGTGAGGACGACAAGTTCTGGGAAAAAAGAATCTGGCAGGTAATTGATGTACGGGAAAAGATCAACCTTCCTTTCCAGTACAACGTAGAGGACGAGTCTGGCGTAAACCAACTGTTTATAAACATATTACTCAACGCCATCAAAAATAAAGAAGTAGAGGCTTTCAGCCCTATAGATGACCGCTTTACCACCGTAATGCCTTATGAAGAAATTCAGGGCAAAATCAGTGGAGAAGAAAGAACTGTAAAGAGTATTGATCCGGTAACCGGCGAAGAGAAAATGGTAACTACCCGCGATGATTTTGATCCGCGTACTATTAAACAGTACAAAGTGAAAGAAGTATGGGTATTTGACAAAGAAGCTTCTGCGCTGAAAGTACGTATCCTGGGGATTGCACCAATGGTATCCCGCATGAATGAAGATGGCAGCGTACGTGCTTCTATCCCGCTCTTCTGGGTGTACTATCCGGATATGCGCCCTATCCTGGCTAAATACGATGTGTATAACCAGAATAATGATGCGGCCACTATCAGTTGGGAAGACTTGTTTGAAATGCGCTTTTTCTCCAGCTATGTTATCAAGGAAAACAATACCTATAACCGGGAGATCAAAGACTACATCAAGGATGGTGTAATGCGTCTGCTGGAAGGACAGGCCGTGAAAGACAGGATCTTTAACAAAGAACAGGATCTCTGGGCTTATTAGTATAATTGTCAACTTAAAGATACGCAGCGGCTGTTTCATTCAATTGAAACGGCCGTTTTTTTTAGCTATTAGCTGTTAGCTGATTGTGTTTTGTTGTATTTGTTTTGTGGGGGAATTGGCATTATTGGCGGATGCCAGGGGCAGTGTGATCCTGTTGTTGCAGGAGTTACGTAGGGGAAATGCTGTATTTATTGTATTTTACCTGAAAGTGACTACGCTTGGAAAAAGCATTATTACAAAAGGCCATCTTTCATACCCTCCCCTTACCCCCGGCGGAATGGGAGGCCCTGGCTGCCTGCTGGCATCCGGTGCAGTATAAGCGTAAAGAAGTGATGACCGCCGCAGGAGAAATAGAACGATATGTATACTTTGTACTGGAAGGTGTGCAGCGGGCTTTTTATCTGGAAGGAGAAAAGGATGCTACACTGGTATTTTCTTATACCGGTTCTTTTTCCGGTATTGTAGATTCTTTTCAGTTGCAGCAACCCTCCCGGTATTACCTGGAAACACTCACCAGCAGCCGCTTTTTGCGGATGTCTTATACCGACTTTAACCAGCTTTCCCTGGAATATCCGCTTATAGAACGATGGGTGAGGCTGGCTACTGCACAAGCATTGGCGGGAGTATTGGAAAGACATATTGAAATACTCACTTTTACTGCTGCACAAAAGTTCCGGGTATTGCTTACCCGCAGTCCGCAGGTATTACAACTGATTCCGCATAAATATCTTGCTTCCTATCTGGGCATTGATCCCGCTACTTTCAGTAAGTTATTGAGTACGATCAGGTTGTGACAATACTACCTGGAAAAGGTGGTTCAAAGAGGGAGAGCGTAGTACAATCAGGGGGCAGCTGTATGCATCAGCGGGCAGATGCCGGATTTCCAACAGCCGGTAACTACCGGAAATAGAAAAATGTTGATCTGCACCAAGATTTTGTAAACAGGGTCATGGTAGTTTTGTGTTAAAAATAACGATATGTCATCCATTAACAGTGAAGTATTACTGCAAACACTACAGCAACAGGTAAAAGCCTTTCAGGCTACTGTAACCCAGGAGTTCAGCCATTTACCTGCCCCTATTTTACTGGCATCACCAGCTTATGGCAAGTGGAGTGTAGCCCAATGCCTGGAACATTTAAACAGTTATGGCCGCTATTATATACCTGTACTGGAAAAAGCTTTGCAAAAAGCGGAACAATTACACAGCTCACCTGCAAAGGACTTTAAAGGCAGCTGGATAGGGAATTATTTTACAAACCTGATGCAACCCAGGGAGAATGGGCAGCTACGTTCCCGGATGAAATCCCCCAAGGATCATCAACCTCCTGTTAAGCTGGACAGTGATCTGGTGATCAGGACTTTTTTACAGCAACAGCAAGCTATTGATGCTTTACTGCAACGTGCGAAAAAAGTGAATATCCAGACTGTGAAGGTCCCCATTTCCATATCCCGCTGGATAAAACTTTCTGCAGGAGATACTTTCCGTTTTCTGATTGCACATGAACAACGTCATTTGTTGCAGGCCAGTCAGGCATTGGCCGGTATGACTGCAGAGTTAGCAATCATAGGCAGATAGTATCAATAATGGGTGCGTAACAGGATTAGCTATTATGGAAATAGGCCCATATCAGTTTGGCTTTTGCGTTGCCCACTTCTTTGGCAAGTTCTTCTTCTGAGAGTTGTTTTACTTTATTTACGGAGCGAAAGGTTTTGAGCAGTTGGGTAGCTGTATTTTCTCCTATCCCCTTGATGTTTTCCAGTTCATTTTTAAAGGTGCCTTTGCTGCGTTTTTGCCGGTGAAAAGTAATACCAAAACGGTGTACCTCGTCCCTTACCCGGCGGATCAGTTTCAGGCTTTCGCTATCATAGGAAAGGCGAAGGCTTTCGCTGGAACCTGGGAAGAATAATTCTTCTTCATTTTTGGCTAACCCCACTACCGTCATGCTGCCAATGAGATTCAGCGCCTCAATGCTTTCCATCGCGGAGCTCAGCTGGCCTTTACCACCATCGATGATGACCAGTTGGGGTAATGGCTGCTGCTCTGCGAGCAGGCGGTTATAACGGCGGTAAACGATTTCCTTCATAGAGGCAAAGTCGTTGATCCCTTCTACAGTTTTGATGTTAAAATGGCGGTAATCTTTTTTGGAGGGAAGGCCATCTTTAAATACCACACAGGCAGCTACCGGATAGCTACCCTGGAAGTTAGAGTTATCAAAACATTCAATATGCTCTGGTAAAGCGGGTAATTCCAGGTCGGCCTGCAGCTGGTACAATACCTTTTTCCTTTCCATATCACTCTTGCCTTCCAGGTGCAGTATTTTTTTACGATGGAGTTCTTCCCGGAAATAATTCACGTTCTTTTCCGACAGGTCCAGCAACTTTTTCTTATCCCCTGCTTTAGGCACCGTTATCGTGACACTGCTTTCCGGATATTCCAGGGCAAAGGGAACGATGATTTCATGGGTAAGGCTCTGGAATGCCTCCCGCAAATAAGCAATAGCATAAGACAATACTTCATCATCATCTTCTTCCAGCTTCTTCTCTACAGTAACTGTTTTGGTATCTGTAATGGTGCCATTGAATACCCGGAGATAGTTTACATAGGCCTGGTTGCCATCGCTCAGAATGGAAAACACATCCACATTACCAACGTTTGTATTGACGATGGTAGATTTGGCTTTATAGGTATGGAGGCTTTCCATTTTCTGGCGGAGTATTTCTGCTTTTTCAAACTCCATGTTGGCTGCATGTTCCTGCATCTGTTCCCGGTACATATTGAGCACGGGAGACAGGTTGCCTTTCAATATGTTTTTTACCTGCAGTAATCCTTCCCGGTAATCTTCTTCTGTTTGCAGTCCTTCGCAGGGACCTTTACAATTGCCGAGGTGATATTCCAGGCATACCTTGAACTTGCCTTTCTGGATGTTCTGAGGCGTTAATTTGAGGTTGCAGGTACGTAACGGGATATTATACTTAATAATTTCCAGCAGTTCTCTTACCCTGCCTACTGATGTAAAAGGGCCGAGATATTCAGAGCCGTCCCTGATCAGGTTGCGGGTAAGGAATACCCGGGGGAAATCCTCGTGTTTGATCACGATAAAAGGATAAGTTTTATCATCCTTCAGATCGATATTGTATTTAGGGCGAAATTGTTTTATCAGCGAGTTTTCCAGTAAAAAGGCATCCTGTTCAGAGTCTACAATAGTGAACTCTATATGATGGATATTTTCTACCAGTTTACGGGTTTTATAATTATCATGGTTTTTTACAAAATAGGAGCTTACCCTTTTACGCAGGCTTTTGGCTTTGCCCACATACAATAGCTCGCCACCTGCTGAATAATATTTGTAGATACCTGCCTGCCAGGGAATGGTATGTGATATTTGTTGAAACTCCACATTTGTCATAATCACAAGGGGTTTTTAGGTTCCAGTCTTACTTTTACATCCATTTCTTTGGGAGCCAGGAAAGCAATTTTCTGAAAGGTGGTGATATTGATGGTTTTATTATACTGATAAAACAGGTCCTGCCTGGATTCATATATCAGGTTGCGGGAATAGGAGTGAATATTTACTGTTTGTATTTGTCCTGTTTTATCAAGGTCGAGCATAATCTGCCGGGGATTTACCTGCGGGTCTTTTGCAGTATACACTACGGATTGGCTGCCTTTGAACTGATCGGTGAGGTGTACGGTATCATAGGCATCCCATAAAGAAGGTTTATTGATATCTGCATCTATAAATGGTTTCAGGAGGTCCTGCAGGGTAGCACTATCCTGTTTAAGGATGATCATACTATCTTCTTCGGAGCCTAGCCGTGCTGTTTTATGCAGCTGGAGGCCGCTTTGCTGCAGGCGTATTATTTCGGCTGAAAAAAAGCCTTTCAGGTCTCTGAATCTGGCAGGTGTATTTTGTGAATGATTTTCATTTTCTGTATTACAGCCCAGGCAGCCTATCAGCGCCATTATCATGATAACTATGCACGCTCGCTTCATTTTGTAAAATTAGGAAGAAAAGTTGGCAGTATGCCACTGGAATGAGTGGTAATATGCCATAAGAAAGCCTGATAAAGCAGGAAAAAGTAAATGCGCCGTGAAAACGGCGCATCGTGCATGAGCAAATCTGTCGAGAGCACTAAAAACGTTAAACGTACAATCCCTTTAAATAGTTACTTTCTTATAAAAAATAGCTGGGACTGCTTATTACCCCGTGAGGTTATTGTTTTACCGTAATATTTATTTTACTGAGCAGTTTAGGCTGCAGCATGTTGCTGTAATCATACTGGTACAAACCATCCTTTGCCGTAACCAGGAGTATTTTGTTATGCGGGATCACATCAAACGCATCCAGTCCCTTTTCTTGGGCAAGCTGGGTAATAGCTGCGGGATCGTCTGCATTCATGAACCGGATACCGGTGGCCCCTTCACATACAAAGAGATTACCGTTGTCAATCCCAAGGCCATAAGGGCTGGTCATGGGGTAGCTTTTGATCAGTTTAGGCGCCATAATATCTTTTACATCCAGTACCATCAGTGAACTTTCCTGGTTGGGAGAGCAGGTATTCCCTGCCCGGAGGGTAATATAGGCGAGATCATTTTCCACCACTACAGGATCACACTTTTGGGCATGCTCGAAACGTCCTTTCATTGCAGGGCTTTCGGGGGTGGAGGCATCGAAAATGTACATACCACGCTGGCCTCCTACGAAGAGATTGGTGCGATAGGGGAAAATGGTTTCTATCATACCGCCACCCATGATTCCTCCGGTGATTTCTGTTTTGCTCTTTTTTACGGGCGTTAATGGCTGTTGGATATCAAAAGCTGAGAGGGAGGTGATATCTACCGTATAGAGGTACTGGCCCAGCAGTGCAAATCTGGCCATAGAGCCACCTTTTCCCAGCGCCATACTGGCACTGGAAGGAGCTTTGGTACTTTGGTATGCCACTGCATTGTCCATCACAATCATTTCAATTGTCTGGCAATTGCTGGTCATGGTTGTATCCCTTAATTCATAATCTACCACTATCTTATTGGGATCGGCAGCCGCAGTGAAAAATAGTTGTTGGCGGTTAGTGAAGACATCTTCCAGGCGTTTCACTTCTTTGATAGCTGCGGGGTTGCTGATATCCAGTGTAACCAGGTCACGGTAGCTATCAGCATAAAGGATATTGCCTCTCACCGCCATATCTACATTTCCGGGGATATTAACGAATGCAATGATTTTGGGCGCAGCGGGGCTGCTGTTGTCAATAATATGAATGCCTTTGTTCAGTTCATTCAGGAAGATGTAGTGACCAAGCAGGTAAATCTTTCCGGGCTGCTGAATAGTGTGCGGGGCCTCACTTTTTACTGCTTTTCTCAGGTCGGCAATGTCCATAAAGACTGGCGTATAGATGGTGTACTTTGACACCTGGGTACAGGTATCAGGTTTTTGGCAGCCGGCAAGTAATAACAAGGATGCTGCTATAGCAGCACAAAAAAGGTAGAAAGATTTCATGAGGAGGGTTTTTTAATAGAACGGCGTACTGGTAGGAAAGTTACAGGGCAGGAGCCGGTAGGCAGGTATTGGTGGCCGCTATACAGGAAAGGCCGGCTAAAAAGGATATCCCGCAGGGATATTTTGTTTTTAGCCGGCCTGAAGTTTTTATATAGTTGATTCGGTAATCAGGGGGTAAATGTGCTACCCTGTTTACCGGAAAACAATCAGGATATTATACGAGCAGGTTACCTGTCATTTCAGGAGGTACCGGTAAGCCCATAAAGTGAAGAATAGTAGGTGCCAGGTCTCCCAGTTTACCATCCTTTACGGTGCCTTTAAATTCGTTGTTGATGATGAACAGCGGCACGAGATTTAGGGTATGTGCTGTATTGGGGGTACCATCCGCATTGATCATGTAGTCTGCATTGCCATGGTCGGCAGTGAGGAATACGGTATAATCATTTTTCAGCGCAGCGGTCACCACGCGAGATACGCATTGGTCTACCGTTTCCACAGCCTTTACAGCAGCTGCAAAGATACCGGTATGACCTACCATGTCTGCATTGGCGAAGTTGAGGCAAATAAAATCGGCCGACTTTTTCTCTATTTCCGGTACAATGGCATCGGTAATTTCGTTCGCGCTCATTTCCGGTTGCAGGTCGTAGGTAGCCACTTTGGGAGAAGGTACCATGATCCTGCTTTCGCCGGTGAATGGCACTTCCCGTCCGCCGGAGAAGAAAAAGGATACGTGCGGGTACTTTTCCGTTTCAGCGATACGGATCTGGGTACGGTTGTGTTTTTCCAATGCTTCCCCTAAGGTCATGTTAAGGTTATCATTTTCGAAAATCACGTGTACCCCTTTGAAGCTTTTATCATACTCGGTAATGGTAGTGTAGTACAGCGGGAGCTTTTTCATCTGGAAATCCGGCATATCCTCCTGGGTAAGCACCTGTGTTATTTCGCGGCAGCGGTCGGTACGGAAATTAAAGCACAGTACAGCATCCCCTTCCTGAATAGTGGTGATAGGTTGTTGCTGATCATTTACTACGATTACCGGTTTGATAAATTCATCCGTTACACCCTCTGCATAGCTGGCTTTTACAGCCATGAGCAGATCCTGGGTAGGCGTACCGGTACCATGCACCATGGCATCATACGCGAGCTTCACCCTTTCCCAGCGTTTATCGCGGTCCATTGCATAGTAGCGGCCTACCACGGTAGCGATTTTGCCGGTTGTTTTTTCCAGGTGTTGGGAAAGATCTGTCAGGTAGCCAAGCCCTCCTTTGGGGTCGGTATCCCGTCCGTCTGTGAAGGCATGAATAAACACTTTTTCAAGGCCATACTCTTTGGCGATCTGCGTGAGTGCTTTCAGGTGTTCGATGTGAGAGTGTACGCCCCCATCGCTGAGCAGTCCCATTAAGTGGAGGGATTTATTATTTGTTTTTGCGTAAGCAAGTGTATCTGTCAGTACTTTATTTTGCGCCAGTTCTCCCGTGCGTACAGCAACGTTAATACGCTGTAATTCCTGGTATACAATTCTGCCGGCGCCAATATTTAAGTGTCCTACTTCGGAGTTGCCCATTTGTCCGTCCGGCAGGCCTACTGCTTCGCCGCAGGTAACCAGGGTGCTGTGGGGGTATTGATTATACAAGCTGCTAACAAAAGGGGTTTTTGCCTGCGCAATGGCATCAGCTGCAGGAACCTGTCCTTGTCCCCATCCATCCATAATAACCAGAATGGCTCTTTTCTTTTCCATATCTATGTACGTTTAAATTAAGCTACTAGCTACCAGCTATGAGCTACTAGCTGCTTATAGTTGCTGAAGACTTTTTATTTATTATTACCCACTTCTCACTTTTCATAGCTCATAGCTCATAGCTCATAGCTCATAGCTCATAGCTCATAGCTCATAGCTCATAGCTCATCAAAGCGATCCACAAGGTACATCGTACCCGGTAAATTTTTCAGCAAAAATAAGATAAGCTGAAACATGTGCTGTATCAGGTTTTGTAAACAATTGTTAATAGTATGCTATTTTAATGCAATATTATATATTAATATAATTGTATAAATTAGCGCTTCAGTGCTACAACAATAGTGTGATTTTCGCGCTGCTAAATGATTTTGGCATAGTTTTAGCACCCCTTTCAGTTAATGAAAAACGCATTTTAAATAAAAAACTGGCAATGAAAAAGCTAATATATGTGCTTGGAGTGTTGTTGTTGGGAGGCATTTTTACCGCATTTACATTATCAGCAGGTCCTTTTAAACCGGTAGCTGCGGGCCCCTTTGAGGATGTGATAAGTGCAATAAAGCAAGGAGATGTAAGCGGATTGTCCCGGTACCTTGATAATACTGTAGAAATAAATATAGGGGGCAAATCCAACTCTTACAGCAAGGCCCAGGCTGAAATAATTTTAAAAGACTTCTTTTCTAAAAACCAGGTGAAATCCTTTGAGATGATCCATAATGGTGAAGGTGGCGGTGGTTCCCGCTTTGGTATTGGAAATATGGCCACTTCGGGTGGTAATTACCGGACTTCCTTCTTTCTGCAGAAAAAAGGCGGGTCTATGGTATTGAATGAATTACGTTTTGAAAGCAAGTAGTGGTTAACATATTTACCTCATTAATTGAAAAAACCCTGAGGTGCTCCGCAAATATATGCGGGGCACTTTTTATTTTTGGCGAATATTGCATTGGAAGAAGGGTGGATATTGTGGAATTGATTGATAACCTGCTGTTCAGGACAAGCGAAACTTATTTTAGAATACGCTGTGGGATGGCAACCTAAAAAATGATCCGGTATGTTAGATGAAAAAGCGCTGAATGATTTTATCCGTACTGCTCTGGCAGAAGACATTGGGAATGGGGACCATTCCACGCTGGCTTGTATCTCCCCTACTGCCAAAGGAAGCGCGCAATTAAAGATAAAGGAAGATGGTATTCTGGCGGGTATGGAAGTAGCGGAAGCCATTTTTAAGTGGCTGGACATGTTTACCGTTTTTAAACCGCTGAAAAAAGATGGTGATGCAATGAAAGCCGGGGAAGTGGCATTTGAAGTACAGGCGGCCGTACATACCCTCCTGATGGCAGAGCGGTTGGTACTGAACTGTATGCAGCGGATGAGCGGTATTGCTACCCTTACCCACCAATATGTGCAAGCACTGGAAGGGTATCATACCAAAGTACTGGATACACGTAAAACAACGCCTAATTTCCGTATGCTGGAGAAAGAGGCGGTACGTATAGGCGGTGGTGTAAATCACCGTATGGGATTGTATGATATGATCATGCTGAAAGATAATCATATTGACTTTGCCGGAGGCATTACTGCTGCGGTGAATAAAACAGTGGATTATCTGAAGCAGCGAGGGCTGCATCTAAAGATTGAGGTAGAAACCCGCAATCTGGAAGATGTTAAGGAAGTGCTGGCGGTAGGCCAGGTGCACCGTATCATGTTGGACAATTTTACTCCGGCACAGCTCGCGGATGCGCTGGCCCTGATTAACGGAAAGTATGAAACGGAAGCCTCCGGAGGTATTACGTTGGCTACGCTGCAGGATTATGCCCAAACGGGTGTTGATTACATTTCCGTAGGGGCAATTATACATCATGCAGTAAGCCTGGACCTGAGTTTGAAAGCGATGGATTATTGAGGCGCTAACTGCTCATTTAAAACCACCCTGTTTTGAAGAAAATATTATTTATCATCAACCGGAAAGCTGGTACTGACAGGGAGAAACGCCTGGAGGGAGCTATCCGGCAACATTTACCTGCTTCGGATTTTGAAGTGGAGATTACGCATCTGGCCTATCTGGGCCATGGGGCCGACCTTGCCAGAGAAGCGGTAGAAAGGGGCGTGCATACCGTAGTAGCGGTGGGAGGAGATGGTTCTATCAATGAAATAGCCCAGGGACTGGTAGGTACACGTACTGCGCTGGCTATTTTACCGCTGGGGAGTGGCAATGGGCTGGCACGTGCGCTGAAGATTCCATTGGATGTGTCAAAGGCTTTGCAACTGATTGTACAAAATAAACAATTACCTATTGACGTAGGGTATGCCAATGAGCACTTGTTTTTAAGTAATGCAGGAGTAGGATTTGACGCATTGATAGCGGATCAGTTCCGGCATACTAAAAAGCGGGGATTATGGGGCTATGCGAAGCTGGTGATTGGTGGGTTCCGCCGTTACCAGCCTGCTGCTTATTCCATTGGTATTGACGATAAACGGTTGCAGGAAAGGGCCTTTTTATTAACGGTAGCCAATGGTAATCAGTTTGGTTATGAGTTTAAGCTGGCCCCGCAGGCAAATGTATTTGACGGACAGCTGGATGTATGTGTAATGCCACCGGTGGGATTCTTTAGCTTGTTGCCGGTAAGTATTTACTCGCTATTGGGCAGGATTGATAAAACCCGCTACATGAAACATTTTACCGGTAAGGAAATTGTAGTGAAAAGTGAAGCGCTGGCTTACCTGCAGGTGGATGGAGATGCCGTGGCCCTGAGTACAGGAGGAGAAGTAAGGTTTAAAGTACGCCCCGCTGCCCTGGTGGTGATTGTGAATGACAAAGTTTAAATAAGAATGCTATGAAAAAGAAACATAACCCAGGGGGACTGGTATACTCTACAGACCCCAATTTTTCTTTGGGAAAAGAAGAACAAGAAGAAATTGAAACCTTGGCTCCTGCACAGCAGCAATTGAGGGTGAAGCTGGACACGAAGCAACGTGCCGGTAAAGTAGTAACGCTGATAGATGGGTTTGTGGGCACAGTGGCCGACCTGGAGAAGTTGGGCAAGGAGTTGAAAACGAAGTGTGGTACCGGCGGTAGTGCAAAAGAGGGACAGATCCTGATCCAGGGCGATTATAAAGACAAAGTGGTGAAGTGGTTGCAGGACTGGGGATATAAAGTGAAGTAAGTTTATTGTTAATGGAACAAACGAAGGATCATGGCGGTAGTGAACTGCTCATGATCCTTCGTTTATTATGTGCAAGGAGTGCGTTTTAATTATTAACCAGCTTCATCGCACCAGCGGTATAACGCTCACCCGCTATGCTGGATTCCGCCAGGATTTTATTGATGGCTGACAGCTCTGCAGCAGTTAATGTTATATCAGCTGCGGCTGCATTTTCCTGCAGGTATTTCCTGCGTTTGGTACCGGGGATAGGAATGATATCGCTTCCCTGGGCCAGTAACCACGCCAGTGATAATTGTGCCGGTGTACAGCCCTTTTGCTGTGCCACTGCATTCAGCGCATTTACAGCCTGCATATTTTGCTGCAGGTTTTCTTCCTGGAAGCGTGGCAATCCCCTGCGGAAATCTCCTTCTACCAAGGTGCTGGTGTTGTTGATCGTACCTGTGTTCAGGCCCCTGCCCAGCGGGCTGTAAGCGACCAGTGAAATGCCCAGTTCACGGGCAGTAGGAAGAATTTCTTTCTCTACATCACGGGTGAACAATGAATATTCACTTTGCAGTGCAGCGATGGGGTGCACGGCATGGGCTTTTTTCAAAGAAGCAGCAGATGCTTCTGAAAGACCCAGGTAACGGACCTTACCTTCTTTTACCAGTTCTGCCATTGCCCCTACGGTATCTTCTATCGGGATGTTTGCATCTACACGATGGGAATAATACAGATCTATTACATCCACCTTTAACCTTTTCAGGCTGGCCTCACAGGCTTGTTTCAGATATTTGGGTGATCCGTCAAAATAGGTACTGCGATCTTCTTTAAACCGGAAACCGAATTTAGTAGCCAGCAATACTTTATCTCTTTTAGTAGCGAGTATTTTGGAAAGCAGTTCTTCGTTAGCCCCCTGCCCATACATATCTGCTGTGTCCCAGAAGTTGATACCCAGTTCCAGTGCCAGCTCCAGTGTTGCTAATGATTCTGTTTCGTTAAAATCCTGCTGGCTGCCATATGCGAAGGACATGCCCATGCATCCCAGTCCTATAGCAGCTACTTGTTCTCCTGTTTTACCTAATGTTCTGTACTGCATAGTTTTAATATTTTATGATGACAAAAGTAGGCAGGGATCAGGTACTACGGATTGTAGCAGTCAAAGGAATACTTGTGAATATCAAAGTAATTAGTGGATCCGGTATAAATGCGGTGATTGTCCGCTGGCATTTTTAAAGAAGTGGGTAAAATTGCCCGGATCTTCAAAGCCAAGGCACCAGGCTATTTCCGCAATCTGCCAGCTGGTGTGCAGTAATAATAAGCGGGCCTCTAATAAGATCCGTTGCCGGATATGTTCACTTACGGTACGTCCGGTGGCTTTTTTTACACAGGCATTTAAGTGATTAGGATGTGTATTTAATGCCTCTGCAAAAGCTTTTGCTGTTTTGAGTGCTACCTGGTTATGAATAGTTTCGATAGGAAACTGTTTTTCCAGTTTGTTGGTAAAGCGTTGTGCCAGCAGGTTGGCTGCCGTTATGGGTTTATGAATGTCGTGTATCTGTGTGCTGATGCGTCTGGCCTCCAGCATTAATAACCGGAGGTAAATGATAATAGCTTCCTGTTTGTAGGCATCTGCTTCTTCCTGCTCCCGCTGCAGTTGCCGGAAAATGGATTGCAGATAATGGCATTGTTCATTGGTGAGTGGCAGTACAGGTGATGCCCCTGTTTGAAAAAGCGGATGTTGCAGCAATTCCTCCTGTTGGTTGCGATGTGTTTCAAACAGGTGTTCTGTAAAAATGCAGTAATATCCGTCCTGTTCTACCGAAGTAGCGTGCCAGGTTTTAACCTCAAATGGATTGACGAAAAGCAGTACCGGAGGTTTTATTTCAAAGCGCTGATCACCCAGCGTGAAGATGCCGGTACCTTCAGTAACAAGCGAGATTTTATAATAGTCGCGTCTGCTGGCAGCGATATCTGCTTTGAAGGAGCCTGTTGCTTCAGTTTCACCTCTGGAAAAAACATGGAAGCTTCCTTTTGCGGGAGCTTTGGGCGTTTGGCGTGTACGGGGAAACTCAAAGAGGTCGCTTTGGAAATCTTCGATTTTCATGATTGGGATGCGTGTCGTTTGCACCTGTGATTTATTAACAGCCATGTACCAAATTTAAGTAAATAATAGTGGTTGTAATGTGAACATTTTCATGGAAATGAAATGTTGTTGCATTTTTATTTTTGATATTCTGTTAAAAAAATCACAATTTGTTAACCCGTTTATCAACCAAAATCTTGTTTATCATCACACTTTGATGTATGCATATGGATCACCACCCATAGCGCAGTTACAAGATCAAATAATATTAAAGCGAAGGCGTTGTACGAAAGGCTGCAACACCTTCGCTTTAATCATTTCAGGGATTTCCTTACTTTACATCCAACTATCATTTACCCTTATCTGATATGATGCAACCTACAAGGCGTTTTGCCTATCCATACCTGTTGTTGTTTTTTATTTTAGTGAAGGTAGTATTGCAGTATGTAGTGATCAATCCGATGTATGATCTACATAGGGATGAGTATCTGCATCTGGATATGGCCAGTCATATTTCTGCCGGTTATCTTTCCGTACCTCCCTTTACTGCGTTGGTGTCTTTGCTGATCAAATGGTTGGGAAATGATGTTTTCTGGGTGAAGTTTTTTCCGGTATTGTTTGGCGTATTGACGATGGTATTGATCTGGCGGATGGTAGAGCTCTTAAAAGGGGATTGGTTTGCCCAGGTGCTGGCCGCCTGCGCGTTTCTTTGCTCTGCTTATACCCGGTTGAATATGCTGTATCAGCCCAATTCCTTTGATGTATTGTGCTGGACGTTGTTGTTTTATTGTTTGCTGCAATACATCCGTACCATGCATTATAAGTGGTTGTTGTGGCTGGGCGTAGTATTAGGGGTTGGTTTTCTGAATAAATATAACATACTGTTTCTGGCCGTGGGGATGTTGCCGGCAGCCTTGTTATCACCGCAGAAGCAATTATTTGTTAACAAATACCTTTATTGGG
The DNA here is from genome assembly GCF_040567655.1 of Chitinophaga sp. H8. Taxonomy (NCBI): domain Bacteria; kingdom Pseudomonadati; phylum Bacteroidota; class Chitinophagia; order Chitinophagales; family Chitinophagaceae; genus Chitinophaga; species Chitinophaga defluvii. The sequence goes on from NZ_JBEXAC010000002.1 coordinate 1,409,503, forward strand.
CCGGCGGCATTGCATTGCTGATTGCCTTACCCAATATTATCTGGCAAATCCGGAATGGGTTGCCGGTTATTCATCACATGAAGGAGCTGGCACAGTATCAGTTGGTGAATGTAAACCGGCTGGACTTTCTGAAATCCCAGCTGGTGTTTTTTCTGGGAGGTGGCTTTCTGATCATAGCAGCGTTGGTGGGATTTATATTTCATAGGCCTTTCCGGCCTTACCGGATTATTGGCTGGACTTATCTTTTTGTATTGCTGTTATTCATTTACCTGCAGGCCAAGGATTATTATGCGTTGGGGTTGTATCCGGTATTGCTGGCCTTTGGCAGTGTGTATTGGGAGCGTTTTTTCACCCAGGGATGGACGCGGCGTTTGCGGGTGGTATGGGTATTGGTGATTGTATTACCATTTGCCTTTTTGCTGAATGTTATTTTTCCGATACTTGGCCCGAAAGCTATTGCGCAGAAAGCGGAGAAGTTTAATTCCCTGGGGTTGTTAAGATGGGAAGATGGCAAGAATCATGCATTACCGCAGGATTTTGCAGATATGCTGGGCTGGCGGGAGCTGGCAGTGTTGACCCTGAAAGCATATGAGGGTGTACCGGAGGCAGATAAGAACAAGACGATTGTAATTTGTGATAATTATGGGCAGGCCGGTGCGCTGAATTATTACAACCGGGGTAAAATGCCGGCGGTGGTATCCTTTAATGCGGATTATGTTTTCTGGTTTCCACGGCTGGATACTGTTCGTTGCATTATCATTGTTGGCGATCCTCCGGATGAGATTGCGCGGGCCTATACCACAACCAGTGTTACCATAGGTACCGTAGCCAATCCGCTGGCCAGGGAGTATGGTGCGGGGGTGTATGTCTTAACCGGCGTATCGCCCGAAGTACCGGCATTGTTACTTAAGCTGGGAAAGGAAAAAGAAAAGGAGTTCCGGAGCTGGTAGGCGGGGTGGCTTTCCCCTATTTAGTTACTACAAAAGTTATTTCTCCGAAGCCCAGTTGCATCATTTCACCATTTTTTTCCAGGCAAAGCTGGCCGTCGGGCAGTACGTCCCGGATAATACCCTGGAAATACGTACCGTTCAGGAGGTAAAGACCCGGTTCCTGTAGCCGGAACAGGTGGCTTTTGTATTCTTGCAGAAGCGCTTCATATTGGGAGGGGTGTAGTTGTTGCATCCTTTGCCGGAGGCAGCTGCAAAGTTCTTTGGCCAGGGCTACGGAGTCCCAGGTTTTGCCGGTAATCTGTTTCAGGGAAACCGGGTTGGGCAGATGGTCGGGGAACTGGGCCTGGTTAATGTTGATCCCCATCCCGATAATGGCATATTGCCAGGTATTTCCCCTTAAAACGTTCTCAATCAGGATACCCCCTGCCTTTCTGTCACGCCAGTAAATATCATTGCTCCATTTGATGCAGGTTTCTTCCCCTGCGTATTTAGAGAAGAAATCATAGGTAGCCAGGGCTACTGTAACGCTCAGCATAAATTGCCTGGAAAGCGGTATTCCGTTTGGCTGCAGGGCTACGGTGAGCATGATGTTTTCGCCGGGTGGGGACACCCATTGTTTACCCCGTTGTCCTTTTCCGGCTGTTTGTTCCATAGCAAACCAGGCAGTACCGGGTGTCACCTCCCCTTTATTTACCTGCTCCATGGCATAGTTATTGGTGCTGTTTATTTTATCTAAAATGTAAAAAGGGTGTCCAATCACAAGAAATCTTTTTAGCGCTGTTTTCGGGCAGGAAAATTAGCACATTTTATTGTTTTCTTAACATTTGGACGGCCCCAGCAGGGGATTTAGCCACGCTTATTTCCTGCTTGTTTAGTAACTTTGACAATTAAAGTATATTTTTAACAAAAACGTGAATTTTATTGGCACCCTTAACCGTTCTGAATACGCGAAAGAAAGCGGAAACGCGCTTAACAAGAGAAAGTGAGATTTTTACTACCATCATAAAGGCCATACAGGAAAAGAAAGGCGAAAAAATTGTTTCCCTGGATCTTCGTCATATTCCTGAAGCAGTGGCTGATTTCTTTATCATTTGTGAAGCAAATTCCAATACACAGGTAAGAGCCATTGCTGATTTTGTGGTAGAGGAAGTACAAAAGCATACCGGAGAGGACCCTTACAAACATGAGGGTTTTACTGCACAACAATGGATTCTGGTGGATTACGTAAATGTGGTAGTGCATATTTTCCAACCCGAACCCCGTGAATTCTACAGTCTTGAAGAAATGTGGAGCGATGCAGACCGGATGGATCATCACGATAACTGAACAAAAACAGTTATTTAAGTATTAATATTACATATATTTCTGATTGCAATAAACATCCGTAAGGAGTGAAAGACTATGGAAAGAGCCAACAATAACAAAGGTTCGGACAAATCGCCTAAAAAGGGACCAAAGTTCAATATCTACTGGGTATATGCCTTTATAGGTATTGCCTTGCTGGCTATGAACTTTTTTGATTTTCGTACCCAGACAAAAGAAATCAGTTTTCAGGAGTTTCAAGTGGATTACCTGAAACCAGGTGATGTAGACAAGCTGGAGGTAATAAACAAGAAATACGTTGAAGTTTACATAAAACAGGACCGGCTTAACGAACCCAAATTTGATAAAGTAGCCAAAGGGCGTTTTGGGGCAGTAAATCCTGGCCCTCATTATCAGTTTACCATAGGTAGCGAAGAGAGCTTTAAAGCCGATATGGACAAGGCGCAGGCTGGTGTTCCGGCAGAGAACCAGGTAAAGGTGCTTTACAGGGACCGTACCAGCTGGTTGGAGCCTGTGTTCCAGTTGCTGTTGCCGATCGTATTGATTATTGGTTTGTGGGTATTGCTGATGCGTAAAATGGGTGGCCCTGCCGGTGGTAGTGGTGGCCCTGGTGGTATCTTCAATATCGGCAAATCCAAAGCTACGCTGTTTGATAAAGGCACCCGTGTTAACATTACGTTCAACGATGTGGCCGGCCTGGAAGAAGCCAAGGTAGAGGTAATGGAAATTGTAGACTTCCTGAAAAATCCCAAGAAGTATACTGCCCTGGGCGGTAAGATTCCTAAGGGTGCATTGCTGGTAGGCCCTCCGGGTACTGGTAAAACCCTGCTGGCGAAAGCGATGGCAGGAGAAGCACAGGTACCTTTCTTCTCCCTTTCCGGTTCTGACTTTGTGGAACTGTTTGTAGGGGTGGGTGCCAGCCGTGTGCGCGACTTGTTTAAGCAAGCCCGTGAAAAAGCACCTTGTATCATTTTTATCGATGAAATTGATGCCATTGGCCGTGCCAGGGGCAAGAATATGATGATGAGCAACGATGAGCGTGAAAATACGCTGAACCAGTTGCTGGTGGAAATGGATGGTTTTGGAACAGACAGCGGTATTATTATCCTGGCTGCCACTAACCGCCCTGATGTACTGGACAGTGCGTTGCTGCGTCCGGGACGTTTTGACCGTCAGATCTCTATTGACAAACCGGATCTGGCTGGCAGGGAATCTATCTTTGAAGTACACCTGAAACCCATTAAAACATCCCCTAACCTGGATATCAAAAAGCTGGCTTCTATGACGCCGGGTTTTGCCGGAGCAGATATCGCCAACGTATGTAACGAAGCTGCCCTGATTGCTGCCCGTAAGGGTAAAAACCAGGTGGAAATGGATGATTTTAATGATGCGGTAGACCGTGTAATCGGTGGGCTGGAAAAGAAAAACAAGATCATCTCTCCGGAAGAAAAAGAAGTGATTGCTTACCACGAAGCGGGCCATGCTATCTGCGGATGGCACCTGGAACATGCTAATCCACTGGTGAAGGTAACTATTGTACCTCGTGGTGTGGCTGCCCTGGGTTATGCGCAATACCTGCCTAAGGAACAATACCTGTACAATACAGAACAGCTGATGGATGATATCTGTATGACCCTGGGCGGCCGTGCAGTAGAAGACATCGTATTTGGTAAGGTATCCACCGGTGCACAAAATGACCTGCAGGTAATTACCCGTATGGCATATGCTATGGTAACGGTATATGGTATGAATGAAAAAGTAGGAAATGTTTCCTTCTATGATCCTAACAATGATCAGTCATTTACCAAACCTTACTCTGAAGAAACTGCGAAATTGATTGATGAGGAAGTACGTATCCTGATTGATAAAGCATATATCAGAACTAAGAATCTGCTGACAGAAAAACTGGACCAGGTAAAAATCCTGGCGCAGGAACTGCTGCAAAAAGAAGTGCTGTACCAGGCAGATCTGGAAAGACTGATCGGTAAGCGTCCATTTGATGTGCACAGAGAACATCACCTGAATAAAGAAGGTATGACTACTGATGGTGTACACCCGTCAGATATCATCAACCCTTCTCCTTCACCTGCTAATGCGTAATGGTTTATGAAGATTTCTCCTGCTAAGGAAAATATTCTGAAAAAAGTACGGAATGCATTAAGTCAGCCGGTACAGTTGCCTTTCCCTAATTCGGAAGGCAACACTTCCGTTTTCAAACCGGATAGCGACGGGCTGGAGTTAAAGTTTGCGGAGGAGTTTGCCAAATTACAGGGGAAGTTTATCTTTTGTGCCGGCCGTGCAGAACTGGTAGAAAATCTGAGAGCATTGAGTGAGCATAAAGAATGGAAGAATGTGTATTGTAAAACCACGGAAGTATTGACCGTGTTGCAACCATTCCCACTTTCTTTCCTGAATCAGGGAGATATGCACAGTGCAGATGCCGCGATTACAGATTGTGAATACCTGATTGCCCGTACCGGTACAATTGTATTGAGTGCAGCCCAGCAAAGCGGCAGAGCACTTCCGGTATACACACCTATTCATATCGTCATCGCCTATCCGCATCAGTTGGTATTTGACCTGAAAGATGGTATCAGCAAACTGAAGGATAAATACGGTAATGAGCTGCCATCAGCGATTTCATTTGCTTCCGGTCCCAGCCGTACTGCCGACATTGAAAAAACACTGGTAGTAGGTATACATGGACCTAAAGAAGTGTATGTATTCCTGGTAGATGAATAAAAACACAGTTACTGTAAAATAATAAACGCAAGGGCCGTCTCTGAAAAAGACGGCCTTTTTTTGTGGGTCTGGCATCGGGAGTAAGCAGCTGCTGGCATATGACAGCTGTTGGGTAGTTACTGATTTCAAAAGCGATAAACTAGCAACTGCCGGTACTTCTTCCTATCTTTGCCCGCAAGAAATTAAAAAGTAGTTGTAGCTCATGGATATTCAGCTTCCTGCCAATAAGAAAGTATATTTCGCTTCAGATTTTCACCTGGGTGCGCCGGATGCTGCTGCCAGCAGGAAAAGGGAACAGCTGATTGTGAAGTGGCTGGATGAAGTGGCAAAAGATGCGCAGCATATCTTTCTGGTGGGCGATATTTTTGACTTCTGGTTTGAATACAAGCACGTGATCCCGAAAGGTTATATCCGTATTCTCGGAAAACTGGCTGAGCTGAAAGATAAGGGGATTGGCATTTCTGTATTTATCGGTAACCATGACATGTGGATGAATGGTTATTTTGAAGAAGAGCTGGATATCCCGGTATATTATGAACCGCAAACTTATCAGATAGGCAGCGCCAGATTTTATATCGGACATGGAGATGGACTGGGCCCCGGAGATCATGGTTATAAGTTCTTGAAAAAAGTATTCCGTAATCCCTTTTGCCGCTGGTTATTTTCGGCTTTGCATCCCGCCTGGGGTATTTCCCTGGCCAATTACTTCAGCCGTAAAAGCAGGGCTGCTACGGGGCAGGAATTGGAAAAGTTCCTGGGCGAAGAAAATGAATGGTTAGCCATTTACAGCAAAGAGATTTTGCAAAAGGAACATTTTGATTATTTCATTTTCGGGCACCGGCATCTGCCTTTGGAAATAGCACTGGGTAATAACAGCCGTTATATTAATCTGGGAGATTGGCTGAACTATTACTCCTATGGTGTATTTGATGGTCAGCAAATGGCCCTGAAATATTATGATGGTGCGCCCGCATCCACTCCTGCTCAATAATTACCTGCTCAGACATCCAGTATCTCATGTAAAATAGGCGGAGAATGCAGCTCGGTAAATTCCGGCATATGCAGCCTGAAGAAATCCAGGTAAGCATATAGGAGTTTTCTTCTGCGGTCTTTATTCATGGTGATAGCAGCCAGCTGCGCCAGATCCTGCGATTGAAATAAGCGGTGGGTGATCTCACTGTTTACCTCATCCAGAAAATACGTATGATGAGGCGGCAGGTCGGTAAAGGTACCTTCCTGCAGATCGAGGAAAGGAGTATGCTCTGAGAAGCTTCCATTGAGCCGGAACCCCATTTTTTCTGCCACCTTTAATGTGAAGTACAAGGGTAGATTAGCTACCACAGCCATTTCAGAACGATCCAGCACCTGCAGCACATATTCGGCAAAATAATAGAGTTCGGGATGTTGTTCCGGTTCTTTCAGGCATTTTTGCAGCAGCTCAATCAGGTAAATGGCCACGGTGTTTTTTACCACATTAAACTGCATGGCGCTATACACGTATCCCAGTTTAAACTCTGAGATCCTTTGCAGGTTTTTGCCTTCCTGATGATATACCACCAGTTCCATAATATTGCCTGGTTGCAGCAAATTACCTTTTGCCGCTTTGGGTTTACTGGACCGTACCCCATTGACCATGTAAGACTGTATACCAAACAGCTCTGTAAAGATGCTTACAATAGCGCTGGTATCACCATATTTTACGGTGCGCAGTACAATACCTCTTGTTTTATGTAACATAGTTAACCCACTTTCCGGCAGTGTTCCATTGTGCAGGAAATCACTGTGCCGACAACCTTCAAAACTAAATAAAATCCGGTGCACATTTGCTAATGGATGAATACGAGTTTGGTAACCAGTTTTTCCTGGCCGGTGTCGTTGGTGGCAAATACGAGATATACACCACTTTGCGGGCGGCGGCCGGTATAATCCAATCCATTCCAGACGGCCTGCCCTCCTGCTGCGCGGGTTTGATAGATGAGTTTACCACTGATGTCGGTAATTTTAACTATAGCATTTTGTACCACTCCCCTGATAGCGATGGTACCGCTATATCCCGGAGGAACCGGGTTAGGAAATACGAGTACACTATCAGACGGGGTATTGGAGCCTTCTGTAGCAGTGCCCCGGTAGGAAACCAGTCCTTTACCGGTAGCAAAGAATACTTCTCCACTTAGCGGATCAACGGCTATTTTGTGAACGATGTTATCCGGCAATGGACTGTTGGCCGTATTAAAATGAAGGATTACCTGTTGTCCATCCGGGCTGATGAGCCACACGCCGTTGCGGGTAGCTATCCATTTGCGGTTGGCCCCATCTACAGTGATGGCATTTACCTGTTCGTTCTGAAATAAAAAACCAGCAAAATCATCTTGTTTTACTACCGGCAGATAGGCCGCGCAACTGCCTGCATTGAAGAGGTTTTGTGCGCATTGAAAGATGCCGATACCTCTGTTGGTACCCACCCATATATATCCATCTTTATCTTTGGCCAGGCAGTTGACATTATCGTCCGGTAAATTGCCTTGCGTAGCACCAACGCGCAGCTGCAGCCAGTTGTCGTCTGCAGTGTGCTGTATATCGCTGCCATAGTTCAGTACAAACAAGCCATTCCCGTTAGGAGATACGATCCATACCTGGTTATAGTCATCCGTTAATACCTGACTAACGGCATTGCCCATATGAAAAAACGGGATGAAGAAAGATTGCCAGGACTGGTCTGTTTTTTTCACGAGGAGTTCCCGCTGGGCTCCGTAGGAAGTCATCCAGATATTACCTGCCGCGTCAGCTGCCAGCCCGCTGATACGGTAAGCCTGCGGATTGTCTTGCGCAGGGGGTAATACCTGCTGTTTAAAAAGTGTATGACCACCATCGGGTGTCCATGCTAACAGGCCACCACCGAAAGCGCCCATGTATATGTCTCCTTTGACAGGATCGGCGGCGAGTGTGATCAGGTCGGGTACAGTATCCAGATACGGATATTGCAGGTAATTGTAGTTCTGCCATTCTTCTTTTTCAAAGCGGTAATATCCGTTTTTATTGCCGGTAGGTTGCCATTGGTCATTGACACCGCCTGCAGTTACCCATAGGGTATTATTGGCAAACAGCATATCGCCGGTAGCAATACTCCGGGGTGCATTGGGCGTAAGATTTTCGTAGGTATTGCCGCTGAATAGTATCAGTCCGTGGAGTGAGTCGGCCACCCAGATGTTATCGCCTTGCACAGTAGCCTGTACAGGAGCCGTAATTTGTGCATGCTGCAGGGTTTGGTAAATGCTGGCCTCCGGTGTTATTTGCAGCACACGTGCCGCTCCGGAGGACAACTGTTTTTCGCAGAGGAGCAGTGTATTCTCTGAAACGGTTGCGCCGGTCAGATGCCAGCTATCCGTGTACCAGGGCTGCCATTGATTATTTTGCCAGATCCAGAGGTGATTACCCTGGCGGCACAGGAGTTGTTTATCCAGTTGAAACACCTGTTCCACAGCACCGGCCGGAAGTCCGGCTGTAACGGGGATCCAGTTTTGGTAGTTGGCCAGATTGGCGCCCTGAATAGCTCCTTTTTTAACTCCTTGGGCGGTAGCCGCATAAAAGTAGCCGTCATAGGAAGTGAAGGAAGTTACCGGGGCCATATTTCCGTTGTTGTCCGGGTTCCAGGTATCCGCTATTTCCCGTTTATCCAGGTTTACCACGATGATCCCGATACCGGTACAGAGATAGGCAAAACGGTTGTAGCAGGTAATGCTGTAGATCGTTTTATCGCCGGAAACGGGTTTGCGGAGGATATCAGGCAGGTTGTATATGCGGCCATCCAGGAGCAGGTCCAGGTTGCTGTTTTGGTAAGCCACCAGGAGCGTCCGGGAGGCTTCGTCGAAACCGATGGCGCTGATTCCCATATCATGCATACCGCCCGTTTTGTCGTACCGGGTAATGGCATGCTCTTCTTCCTCTACGGAAAACAGGCTGTAGGCGCTGGCACAAAATACTTTACCCTCGCCGGTTGCCACGGCTCTGGCGGGCAGACAGGGTAAGTGATTACGCCAATGCCCAATGGGTACTTGTTGCGCCACATTTTGAAGGGAGCAAAGCAGTAACAGGGAAAATAGCAGGAAGCCGGCAATGAGGCGCATAGTTCAAAAATAGCAATTAAATTAAATGATTAGCTGGAAGCTATGTATTAAGCTTTTAGCTATTAGCAGTTAGCTGTTAGTTTTTAGCTGTTAGCTTTTAGCTCAATGCAGCGGAAGGTTCAATGATAGTTATATGCTAATGATCTGTTGCCTGTGTGGTAATTTTGCCCCGCAGGATGTTTTTGTTAAACCCATTTCATAGCCTTTCATGCACTATTCATACTCTATCTATGCTTTAACTATGCTTTAACCATGCTTTAACTATGCTTCAAGCATAGGGTCTCGTCCTAAAATAGGTTTACATGTATAACTTCCTCTCCGCTGCATTTAAGCTAAAAGCTAACAGCTAAAAACCAACAGCTCTCCCAAAACTATCCATTCTATCAACTTGATGATCAGAAATCAACACATTATTTAATACAACTTTACTTACCTTTACGCCATTTACCAAATTGAGAAATCCTTTATGTGGCAACGCTTAGCAGGTTTTGTGTTAAAATACCGGTTACCGCTTCTCATTGTATTGCTGGCCAGTACGGGTGTTATGGCATACTTTGCCAGTAAGGTGCAGATGTCTTATGATTATGTAGCTTCTATCCCCAGGGATAATCCTAAATTCCTTCAGTATCAGCAGTTTAAGAAGCAGTTTGGCGAAGATGGGAATATGATCGTGTTGGGAGTACAGCACGATAAGTTTTTTGAAGCCGGTTTTTTCGCAGACTATGTACAACTGAATAAGGATCTTAAAAAGATAACAGCAGTAGAAAATATACTAAGTGTACCGTTAGCCATTAATCTGGTAAAGAACGACAGCACTAAAAAGCTGACAGCCGTACAGTTGTTTAACGGGGATTTGAGTCAGCAGGCAACGATCGACAGTTTGGCGGGGGTATTCCATTCGCTGCCATTTTATAAGGGGCTTTTATACAATCCGGAAACCAATGCCTACCTGATGGCTATTTATGTGAACCGGGATGTATTTAATTCCGCGAAGCGTACCCAGGTAGCAGATGAGATCATGAAGCTGGCCGATGCTTTTGGAAAGAAGCATCAAACGGAGGTACGGTTGAGCGGATTGCCTTTGATACGTACTATCATGGCCACGAAGGTAGCCGATGAGTTGAAATTGTTCCTGAAGATCTCCTTTGTGCTAACGGCGCTGATCCTCTTTATGTTCTTCCGCTCCTTTGGGTCTGTGATGATGTCGATGGTAGTGGTAGCCATAGGCGTAATATGGTCGGTAGCTACCATTGTGTTAATGGGATACAAAATCACCTTGCTGACCGGTTTGATCCCGCCATTGATTGTGGTGATCGGCATTCCCAACTGCGTATACTTTCTGAACAAGTACCATACGGAGTATGCCAAGCATAACAATAAAACGAAGGCGCTGATACGTATGATCCAGCGGATGGGCATTGTGACCCTTTTCACCAATATTACCGCCGCCATTGGCTTTGGTGTATTTTGTTTTACCAATAGTGCCATCTTAAAAGAATTTGGGGTAGTAGCCGGGTTGAACATCATGTTCATCTTTGTGATCTCCTTTATTTTCCTGCCAGCAGTATTAAGTTATCTGCCACCCCCTAAAACCAAGCATACCAGTTACCTGGATAACCGGATGTTCCGTGCAGTGCTCAGCTTCCTGGATACCATGGTATTCAAATATCGCCCTGCGATCTACATTGTAACGATATTGGTGGTGGGAGCAGCTATAGTAGGGATGTTGCGGTTGAAGTCAGTAGGTTATATGCTGGATGACGTGCCTAAAACGGATAAGCTGTATACCGATCTGAAGTTTTTTGAGCGGAATTTTAAGGGCGTGATGCCGTTGGAAATAGCGGTAGACACCAAAAAGAAGAACGGGGTGATCAGTTTGCAAACCCTGAATAAGCTGGATGAGCTGACTAAGCTGGTAGGTGCGCAGCCGGATTTTGCGCGGCCATTGTCGGTAGTAGAAGGGATTAAATTTGCAAAGCAGGCTTATTATAACGGAGACAGTACCAACTACAGCGTACCCAATCAGTTTGACATAGGTTTTCTGGCCCCTTATCTGCGCATGAAAGGTGGAGAAGCAGCAGGTGGAGGTACCTCTACCTTTACCAAGCTGGTATCTTCTTTTATGGATAGTACCCGGCAGATAGCGCGTATCAGTGTGAATATGGCGGATGTAGGCTCTGAAAAGCTGCCCCGGTTAATGGACTCCTTACGCCCGCAGGTAAATGCCATTTTTGACACTGCGCACTATCATGTCACCTTTACCGGTACCAGTATTATCTTCCAGGAAGGGACCCGGTTTATTATCAATGGCCTTACTGAGAGTATCTTACTGGCCTTTGTGCTGATCATGTTCTGTATGTTGTACCTGTTCCGTTCATGGCGGATGCTGATCATTTCCCTGATTCCGAATATCATTCCGCTGGTGGTAACTGCCGGGGTGATGGGATGGGCCAATATTGCCATCAAACCTTCTACTGTATTGGTATTTAGTGTAGCGTTGGGGATAGCAATTGATGTAACGATCCGGTTTCTGGTCAACTTTAAGCAGGAGCTTCCGCATCATGACCTGGATATATCTGCTACCGTTAAACAAACCATTCACGAAACAGGATTAAGTATAATTTATACTTCCATGATTCTGTTTGCCGGGTTTATGATATTTAGTTTTTCAGAGTTTGGAGGTACCAAAGCATTGGGGTGGTTAACCTCCCTGACGCTGGTGATGGCGATGATTACCAACCTCACCATTTTGCCGGCGTTGTTGTTGTGGATGGAAAAAGCCTTGTTAAAGAAGGCAAAGAAGAAGGAATTGTGGAAACCACTGGATGATGAAGAGGATATGGAGTTATCTCAAATTGGGGTGGATGATAAGGAATAATCAGTGTATTTAACCCGGTTGAGCATACAAGGCGCAATAACCGGGAGATAACATGACAGGCATATTTAATGGCCGGCTACTGTAAAAAGTAGCCGGCTTTTTTTATGAAATGCGCAATTGGGATCCTTTTTTGGCTAAAATGGACAAAAAAGTGTGATGAAATAATCTAGTGGGCAGCATTCATCACATAGTTTTAGCCGTTTGTATAAAATGGCCTGATATACCGGGGAAAAAATAAGAGGTTTATGATGCCGTTCTAATCTCTTGTTCATGAAAAACAAATACTTAAAAGGAGCTCATTTATCTGAGCGAAAGTTTAAGGAGATCCTCAAGCTATTTGCCGATGATCTCACCGCCACTCAAATTGCCAGTATCAGCGGAGTGAGCCGGGTAACCATTAATAGTTATCTGAAAAAGATACGCCAGCAGATTGCGCGTTCCTGCGAGGAAGGTAATCCGGGCATCAGTCAGGTTACTGCGCAGTTGCCGGAGGAGGATTTATCTGAAAGCGTGTATGATCAGGATACGCTGGTAGCAGTAAAGCCCGAAGTAGGGAAGATTATAAAGCCGGTTATTTTCGGAATTTATAAGCAGGAAGAGCGGGTACATACGGAGATATTGCCGGATGTGAGCCGTTCTATGGTACATGCCGTAGTAAGGGGGCGTTCAGGGCTGGAAACCCTGGGAGCTGTGGAAAGGATCCGTTTATTCCGCGGGTTGGTGGATCTGGGTCAGTATCGTTTATACCGTTTGGAAAATGGTGGCACAGAAAAGGCCGATACAGACGATGTGGATGCATTCTGGGCACTTACCCGTCACAGGCTGGCTAAGTTCAAAGGATTGAACCGTAATACCGCCTATCTGCATTTAAAGGAATGTGAGTTCCGCTATAACAGCCGGCATGAGGATTTGTATGCCGGGATGTTGAATTTATTAAAAACTTACCCGCTTACGTTAGCCTGATCAGTAGCAGGTAAAGTCATGGAATGTAAGTTAGTCATGTTATGCAATGGCCCTAGTAAGGCAGGTTCCTATATGCTATAATGAAAAATATTAACGGAAACCATGCATATCTGCAATTGCAGTCATTTAGCGTAAGGCTAAAAAATATTTAAGAGTAATCTCGATTTAGATTTTGGTTGATGAGCGCAGGCGATAATCTTATCGCTTGCTTTTTTTTTATAAACCCCTCTGTTCCAAAATATTATGAGCTCATTTTATACTAATTAAAAACAACATGATAAGTTAACAAATTGTCAAAGTTTTGTTATTTAATTATCGAGAAAGAATAATAGAACTAAAGTTTTGTTAAAAATCCTATATTTGATATGTTAAATTTAGGTTAAACACACGGAAACTGCTTATGAGGAAGAAGTATTAATAGCTTCCCTACGTGATTGAAATTGAAATTATCGGAACCTGCTTGTTATTTTATTCAACCGGACAACATTTATTATTTAGTTAAATAATGTGTTTGTTATTTAACCAGGTGATATCGTTATCAGGTTAGTAAAATTTTTTTCGTTTGGCAAGTTTGTTAAATCAATGTTCTTCATTAAGGGAGTAAACCTTATACTTTGATATAATTTTTTCCTTCTCCGCATAAATAAGTGACCACAAAAATCTAATGCACAAAACCAAAATGAACCAGGCGTTTATGCCCATTGTTTAAACGTTTTTATTTAAAATCAAAATCGGAACAAAATCATGCTTATGAGGAAAAGTCTATTTCTCCTCCTGTCCGTGCTATGTCTGGCAGCTGGTCAGGTTTTTGCGCAGAGTCGCACTATAACGGGGAAAGTTACATCAGCAGATGATGGGCAACCTGTAATAGGAGCCACAGTAATAGTGAAAGGCACCAGCACCGGTGCGGTTACAAACCCGGATGGGGTTTATTCCATTAAACTTCCGGATGGTACATCAAGCCCTGTACTTGTATTTAAGTCAGTTGGTATGCAACAACTGGAATCCAAACTGGGTGCATCCAATACCGTTAATGTGGTGATGCATCTGGACATTACCAAACTTACAGAAACCGTAGTAACGGCAAATGCCATACGCCGTGACAAACGTTCACTGGGTTATGCAGCTCCCATCATCAAAAACGATGAGCTGACCAGAGGTCAGAGCACCAGCCCTTTGAATGCACTCGCAGGTAAGGTAGCCGGTGTGAACATCACCACTACTGCAAGTGCACCTGGTAGTTCTTCCAGGATTGTACTGAGAGGTGGTTCTTCCATTGCCGGTAATAACCAGGCGCTGATGGTAGTAGATGGGGTACCCATTGATAACTCCAGCCTTTTGGGTAACAGTGATAAACTGGGTAAGGATGCCCGCAATAACGTAGACTTTGGTAACAGGGGAAATGATATCAACCCGGATGATATTGAATCTATTTCAGTATTGAAAGGGCCTGCGGCAGCGGCATTGTATGGTTCCCGTGCATCTAATGGTGCGATCGTCATCACTACCAAACAAGGTAAAAAGATAGATGGTAATAAAAAACAGGAAATCACTTTCAATACAGCCGTTACTTTTTCTAATGTACTGAAACTGCCTACTTTCCAGAATGAATATGGAGAAGGATATTATGACTTTGATCCTAAAGAAAATACCAGCTGGGGACCTAAGTTTGATGGTAAGGATAGAGAATGGGGACAGGAAATTAACGGAAAAAGACAGTCTAAGCCTTATGTAGCCCTGAAAGATAATATCAAGAACTTTTTTGAACTGGGAAAAGCTATCAATAATAACCTGTCCTTATCTGGTGCAGGCGAAAAAACATCCTACTATTTATCACTGAACAGCCTGAATTCTGATGGTATCATGCCAGGCGGTTATGATAACTATAACAAGTATGGTGTACGTTTTAACGGTACAGCCCAGTTGAGCAATAAATTCTATACCAGCATCGGTGTTAATTATACCAAGATTAACAGCAACATGATCCAGGGTGGTCAGGATGGTGGTTCTGTATACAACACTGTATTACAGACACCCCGTGATATTCCTTTGGACAAGATGGGTGATCTGAGCAATCCTTATTACAGTATGGGAGGATTCTATGATGAAGAAGGAAATGAAGGATATGGCTACTATAACGCTTATGTGAAGAGCCCTTATTATATCCTGAAAAACTACAAGAATCTGAATGATGTGGATCGTGTGAACGGTAACTTTACCATTGGTTACAAACCCGTTGAGTGGTTGGATATCGTGGAAAGAGTAGGTGCCGATGTGTATTCAGATCGCAGAAGATATAAGAGTCCAAAATTCAATTTTGCTCCTTTAGATACCAAATCCGGAAATTATGGTCCTGAATATGCACAGGTGGAAACCGGTAAATACGGAGAAGACCATTTTAACCTGAGTGAAATTACACATGACCTGATGGTTACTGCCAAAAAGCAGTTTAACAAGGATTTCAATGCCTCTTTAATGGTAGGTAACAACGTTCGCCAGCGTACCTTTACTACCCTGCAAACAGCTACGAATACTGCAAATGGTCTGGTAATTCCAGGATGGTATAGCCTGGATAACAGTGATGGTCCTATCTATTCCTTTAATGAGTATACCAACCGCCGTCTGGTAGGTTTATACGGAGAGTTGAACCTGGCTTATAAAAACATGATATTCCTGGGAGCAACCGCCCGTAACGACTGGTCTTCCACATTACCAATAGCCAATAATTCATTCTTCTATCCAAGTGTGAATGGTTCCTTTGTTTTTTCTGAACTGCTGAACGGCACTAAAGCCAGCAACGTGATCAGTTATGGTAAAGTGCGTGCCAGCTGGGCGCAGGTGGGTAATGATGCAAGTCCTTACCTGTTAAAAACATACTATAACAAAACAGAGCTCAGAGGCGGTTTTGCTATCAATACCTTCCCCTTTAATGGTGTACCTGGTTATACCATGGGAGATCGTATCGGTAATGCTGGTCTGAAGCCTGAAATCACCACTGCATTTGAGGTAGGTACGGAGATGAACTTCTTTAATGACAGGATCTCTGTAGACTTCTCTTATTATCAGAATAAATCTAAAGACCAGATCCTGAGCACGCCTATTTCAAATGCTACCGGTTTTGGATTTAAAGCATTGAATACAGGGCTTGTTCAGAATAAAGGGGTGGAACTGAGCCTGCGTGGTACACCTATCCGTACCGCTTCCGGATTTACACTGGAATTGTACGGTACTTATACCAAGAACGACAATGAAGTATTGGAAATCGCCAATGGCGTAAGCCAGGTATCCTTAGGTGGTTTTGGTGGTATGAGCATTGTTGCTGCAGTAGGGAAACCTTATGGTACTTTCTATTCCGAAGCGATGATGCGTGATGACCAGGGACGTGTAGTGATCAATAAACAAACCGGTACACCTATGAAAACAGATGCGGTATACCTGGGATCCTACAATCCGGATTATATGGCTTCTGCAGGTGCTAATGCTTCCTATAAAGGATTCAGCTTTAATATCCTGTTTGATACCAAACAAGGTGGCAGATTCTTCTCCAGAACAAGAGACAACATGTTATTTACCGGAACAGACCCTGAAACAATCGTGGGTGGCCGTGAACCACATGTATGGCCAAATTCCGTTTATGATGATGGTACCGGCAAACTGGTAGAGAACACCTCTATTAAATTTGATCCCACCAGTTATTTTTCTGGTCCATCCAGAGCTACAGGTGAAAATATCGTAGATGCTTCGTATATCCGGTTACGTGAAATAAGCCTGAGCTACAGATTACCACAGGCGTTGTTGAGAAGAACACCATTCGGTAATGCATCCGTTGGTTTGTTTGGTAACAACCTGGCATTATGGACAGCAAAGGATAATATCTATGCAGACCCTGAAATCAATTCTTCCGGAGCCAGCAATGCGCAGGGTTTTGATTTTACGGCGCAACCATCCGTGCGGAATTTCGGGTTTAACCTGAAAGTGACATTCTAAAGTTGTTAAAATTTAAAAGATTGAAAATGAAAAAAGGTTATATAAAATCCGCACTGGGAGCATTAGCCATCTGTATGGTGACGACTACCGGGTGTAAAAATTTCCTGGATATTAACGATAATCCGAATGCACCGGAAAATGCACAGGTATCTTTGATTTTACCTTCTGCGCAGGCGGGCATCTCGTTTGTGTTGGGGGGTACGTTTCAGATTTACGGTAATATCTGGAGCCAATACTGGACACAGAACTTTGGTGCTTCCCAGTATAGGTCTATAGATCAGTATCAGCCAGGTGCAGCTGATTATGACTGGCCCTGGAATAACCTGTACAGCAACTCTCTGGAAGATCTGGAGATGATCCTGAAAGAAGGCCGGTCTGACAAGAATAAACAATATGCTGCGATTGCTTTGCTGATGAAGGCATATAACTATCAGATGCTGACAGATGCTTTTGGTGATGTGCCATTAAAAGAAGCAACAAAGGGGGATGATAATCTGAACCCTAAATATGATACACAAAAAGAAGTGTATGACAGCATTTTTAAATACATTGACGAGGCACAAGCTATGATCGATCCTGCGTCTGCTTACCTGCCAGGTGCGGATGACCTGATCTTTGGAGGTGATATGGAGCAATGGGACAGATTTGCTAATACACTGAAATTAAGAGCTTATCTGCGCCTGCTGGATGTAGATAAAGCGAAAGCAGAAGCAGGTATTAAAGCGGTAGTAGCTAAACACAATTTCCTGGAAAGAGATGCGGAAGTGAAATACTCTGGTACTGGTGATAACCAGAACCCGGTTTATTCTGAAATTGTTCAGCTGCAGTTTACCTCCAATTTGCTGGCAAGTGCTACCTGTGTGGATACGATGAATGCATTGCAGGACCCCAGGGTGAGCGTATTTTATCAGCCACTGGCCGCCACAGGAAAGGTAACCCCTATCGTACAGGGAGGCTTTGCGTTGATTACATCTGGTAGTTACTCTACGCCTTCTTTTGTAGTAGGAGCAAGGTATTCCAACAATAAATCAGCTATGGCACCGGTTAAATTCATTTCTGCAGCAGAAAGTTATTTCCTGCAGGCGGAAGCATCTGCTCGTGGTTATGGCGGAGGTAGTGCTTCTGGTTTGTATGGACAAGGTATCAGTGCCAGCTTTAGCTCTTATGATATAGCTGAAGGCTCTTATGTAGCTGACAGAGTAGCCGCATTTCCGGCAGCAGCAGAAGGACGTATCAGGGACATCATTACCCAGAAATACTTTGCTATGTGCGGTAATCAGGGTTTTGAGGCATGGACTGAATATCGTCGTACCGGATATCCCAGCTTCCTGATCAAGTCAAAAGCTTCGATTTACAATGATGACAGCAAACCACAGCGTTTCCTGTATCCAAGTTCAGAAGTGACCAACAATGGTAACTTCCCGGGTTCCAAGTTGCTTACCGACAAAGTATGGTGGGATACTAAATAATTATTTTTTTATAAAGTGTGAAAGGGGGAGCATGACGCTCCCCCTTTTTTTGTGCATAAATGTTATCCCCCAATTTCCCTCCTTTTCTGCATCCATCCTTTTAATTATCATGTTCGTTTGTGCACATGATAACTTCAATATATTGCTTTAACAAATATTTAACATTTATTATATCACAGTATTTTTATAATTAACTGATACTATTTTAGCGTATCGTGATGGTATATATGCTTTTTTTTACGTAAATTAATATTGTTATTCTACTCATACCATCAGTCAAAATCTAATTGCTTATGAAAAGAGAGCTACTCGCCTGGCTGTTCGTGGTCACCAGCGTATTACACGCGACAGCCCAGACACGAACCATCAGCGGAAAAGTTACGGATGCCAAAGACGGGTCTCCCCTGCCCGGTGTAACAGTTGTCGTAAAAGGAACCACAAAGGGGGTTTTTACCATTGGAGATGGTACTTATCGTATTACAGAAGTGTCGCCAGGGTCAGTGCTGGTGTTTTCATTTGTAGGTTACCTGAACCGGGAAATGACCATAGGTGCTGGTAATAACATAGATGTAGCACTGGAAACGGATAAAAAACAATTGGGTGAAATTGTAGTCACTGCTGTGGGTATCAAGCGAAGTGAAAAATCCCTGGGTTATTCCCTCAGCCAGGTAAAGCCGGATGAATTGCTGCAAAAGTCAGAACCGGATATGTTAAAAGGGTTACAAGGAAAGGTAGCAGGGGTGGATATCAGGGTATCGCAAGGTACGCCAGGTGCTGCTACCCGCATTAATATAAGGGGTAATACTTCGTTTTTTGGTAATAATGAACCATTAATCGTGGTAGATGGTGTTCCTTATAATAATGACCAGATCACTACTTCCAGTCAGACTTCCGGAGGTGGCGCCTATTCCAGTGGCCTTTCATCCCTCGATCCCAATGACATCGCCAGCATGACCGTATTAAAAGGGGCCGCGGCCGCCGCACTGTATGGTTCACGTGCCTCCAATGGTGCCGTAATTATTACTACTAAATCAGGTTCTGCAGGCCGGTCCAAAAAAGGGCTGGAAGTAAGCTATTCTACTTCTCTTTCTTTTGAAAACATCGCTAACCTGCCTAAGTATCAGAATACTTACGGACCTGGTACCCTGTTTAATTATGCCAATGCCAATGGTTCCTGGGGCCCCAGGTTTGGTACACTGGATTCTATACCCGTATGGCCCGACTACCTGGCTGCATTTCCGGAATTGTTCCCCACCGGTAAAGTGGCCTATAGGGCAATACCCAATAACGTAAAAGACCTTTTTAAAACGGGATCTATTTATGAAAATTCAGTAACTGTAAACGGAGGAGATGAGAAAACAGCATTGAGTGCTACTGCTTCTTATCTTAACCAGGACGGTTATGTTCCTAATTCCAGCTTTAACCGCGCCAATATCAGTATTGGTGGTAGTTCCAAGCTGGGCATGGGGGTTACGGTAGGTGGAAATTTCAGTTATTCCCGTAGCAATCAGGTAGGTGGTGTATTTGGTGAAAACCAGGTGGAAGGATCTGCTTCTTCCTTTGCACGTAACCTGTTCCTCGCACGTAACTGGAATATTGCAGGGTTGCCTTTCGAAGATAAAAACGGTTTGCCGGTATCTACCAGTAATGCGCAATATGATAACCCGCTCTGGTCTTTCCGGCATAATACTATTTCAACGGTGACTGACCGTTATATCGCCAGCATCAAACTGGGATATGAAATAAATCCATGGATCAGCCTTAACTACCAGATAGGTACCAATACCAATACCTTCTTCAGAAGGGAAATCACGGATATTGGTTCCCGTGCGGCAGAAGGAAAAGGACGTATCAAGGAACAAAACTATCAGTTCCAGGAAATAGAGTCCAACTTCCTGGTAACATTAACGCCTAAAATAAATGAGGACTTTGATTTTAAAGCAGTACTGGGGCATAACGTGAACCAACGTACGATGAGAAATCAGATCATCCTCGGAAATGAAATCATCTCACCAGGTATTTATACCATCACCAACACCAAAACGGTATTACCTGATAAGGGAGAATACACCCGCAGACGCTTATGGGGGCTTTTTGCAGACCTGGAGCTGGGGTATAAACAATTTGCTTTCCTGACCTTCACGGGCAGAAATGACTGGTCTTCTACTTTGCCTACCAACAGTCACAGCTATTTTTATCCCAGTGTATCCGGTTCGTTTGTGTTTACACAGGCATTTGATATCGGCGGAGATGTACTGAACTTTGGTAAGATCCGTGCCAGCTGGGCCAGAGTAGGCCGCGATGCTGATCCGTATTCGCTGATCAACATATTCAGAACTAACAGCCCCTTCCAGGGAGTTTCAGGATTAATAGCTGATCCTTCTGCTGCTAATCCCAATCTGAAACCAGAGTTTACCCGCGATGTGGAAGTAGGTGCAACCCTGGAATTCTTAAAGGGACGTATCGCCCTTGATGTGGCGGTGTACAACAGGAATTCCAGTAACCAGATTGCTCCTATTACCTTACCCGCGTCTTCAGGGTTTACACAAATATTTGAAAACTTCGGTAAGCTGACCAATAAAGGGGTAGAAATAGATCTGAATGTGATCCCTGTAAAGACACAAAATCTAACCTGGTCATTGCATGGTGTTTTCACCAAGAATAAGAGTGAGGTAACAGAATTGTTGCCAGGGGTAACACGTATCCCATTGGACAATATCCTTACAGAAATATCTCCTTATCTGGAAGCAGGAAAACCATTTGGGTATCTGCGTGGAACAGTAGACTACCGGGATGAAGCAGGCAACCTGCTGATAGATCCCAATACAGGGCTGCTGATCCGTTCTACAGAGCAACAGATGATAGGTGATCCCAATCCGGATTTTAAAGCGGGGCTTAGTACCACGCTGAACTATAAAGGAATTTTCCTGAACGCCTTATTTGATATGACCAAAGGCGGAGATCTGTATTCAGTGACCGTTAGTTCATTACTTGGACGTGGTGT
Organism: Chitinophaga sp. H8; assembly: GCF_040567655.1. Taxonomy (NCBI): domain Bacteria; kingdom Pseudomonadati; phylum Bacteroidota; class Chitinophagia; order Chitinophagales; family Chitinophagaceae; genus Chitinophaga; species Chitinophaga defluvii. The sequence goes on from NZ_JBEXAC010000002.1 coordinate 1,430,943, forward strand.
AACAAAAGATACGGAAGATCGTGAAAGAGGTTATATCATCCCAGGGTATTATGGTGATGCCAACACAGGATTACCTATTAAAGATTCCAAAGGAAATAAGATTCCGAATAGTACAGTGGTTAGTATGAATGAACTGTATTTTGGAGAGTCATTTGCCATTAACTCTGCCACAGAGTGGAATGTGTATGATGCTACTTTGTATACTTTCCGCGAGCTGACTATTGGGTATGATTTTCCGAAACATCTTTTTAAACGGACACCTATCGGCGGATTAACATTTACCGTAACCGGCCGTAATTTATGGTATCTCGCGCCTAACTTTCCCAAGTATACTAATTTCAATCCGGAAGCTAACAGCTTCGGATCTACTACTACACAAGGGATCGAGTTATCAGCAGCGCCTACCACCCGGAGATATGGTGTGAATCTTAAGGTAACATTCTAACTAATTAGAGAACAACCCAAAACCGGAAAAAATGAAAAGAATAATAAATAGTTTTTTAGTGAGCCTGGTAGTGCTAACTGGTTGTACTAAAAACTTCCTGGACGTCAACAAAGATCCCAATAACCCGGCAGTTACTTCTCTGAACAGGTTGTTACCTGCCGCCGAGCAAGGGATGGTATATGCACTTGGATTTACGAATGATAACCGCGGTGCACGCGGGCTTACGGAAGTATTATCTGTATACATGCACCAGGTAACAGTGCGTGAAGCACAGGATCAATACGGTGCAGACGGAAATGAATTTAACATCAACGGTGCCTGGAAAGGTATGTACAGCAGCTCTCCTGCACAGGTAGGATCTGATGTGCTGGGATGTCTTCAGAACATTGAAACCATCATTAACCAGGGCACCCAGGAGGATAATAAAATCTACACCGGTATTGCCAAAATATTAAAGGCATATGCCATCAGCCAGTTTGTAGATGTGTTTGGTGATGTACCTTTTTCAGAAGCCAATAAGCTGATATCCGATGGAATACGCTATCCCAAATACGACAAGGATAGTGAGATATATCCTAAGCTATTGGCATTGCTGGACGAAGGTATTGCAGACCTTAAAGCAGATGCGGAAAATCCTGCAAAGCCCGGCGCGGATGACCTGATTTATGGTGGAAAGCCGGAGTTGTGGGAAAGAGCAGCTAATACTATTAAGCTGAAACTGTATAATCAGTTAAGGCTGGTGCAGAATGTTTCTGCACAGGTAACTGCACTGGTAGGAAGTGATATGCTGATCGAATCTACAGAAGGGAGCTTTATGCTTAAATATGGTAAAAGCACCACTCCAGATGATCGTAACCCTGGATTTAATGATTATTATGCCGGACAAAAAACGCACTACCAGAGTCCCTGGTTCTGGGCTATTATGAAAGGATATAATCCAGCTATTCTAACCAGTAATCCTGATCCCCGGATTCCTTATTACTTTTATCGTCAGCTTAAAAATGATGAGCCTTCTCAGAGTCCTTCAGAATACCGGGATGGCGGATATTTATCTATCGCGTTTGGATCTATAGGGCCTAACAGGGATTTTTCACAGGATCAGAGTATGACCGTGTTTGGTATTTATCCTGTAGGGGGCCGTTATGATGATGGCGGGGCTGAAAAAGTAGATGCCTCTTCTTCCACCGGTGCTGCACCTTTTAAGATGCTTACTAATGCCGATCGTATGTACATAGAAGCGGAGCTGATGAGTGCCGGTGTACTGGCAGGCGATGCAAAGGCTACGTTATCTGCAGCTATGGATGAATCGATGAAGATGGTAGATTATGTAGTAACATTGGTAGGGAATACCCAGGTAATACCCAAACTGGTAGGTTCTGCAGCGGTTACTACTTACAAAACCAAAGCATTGGCAGAGTATGATGCAGGTTCTGCAGCTAAGAAAATGGAAATCATACTGACACAGAAATGGATAGGCAGTTATGGCAGCAGTGTGGATCAATATACTGATTATCGCCGTACAGGCTATCCCGTACTTTTTAATCCTAATAATCCTGCACAGGCACCAGGTGGTAAATTGCAGCCGCCTATCAGCGGAGATCCGTCCAATCCTGTGCAGCCAGCTATCCAGGTGCAACTTACCAGGGCATACCCGCTATCCCTGCCATGGAGCAATGATGATCTGAGTGTAAACGTAAATGCACCACCACAGAAGCAACCTGCCTCCGCAAGGGTATTTTGGGATAAGGATTAATTTTTACGCATTAAATCTTTTACTATGAAGAAGATACTTAGCTTAATAATATTACTGGGGGGGATGGTACTTTTAAGCCATTGCAGAAAGAATGATAATGAGAAACTGCCTGCGCTGGTACAAACGCCGATACCTTTACTCACCATTGATGAAACTACAGATTTCTTAATTGAAGATCCGAATCAATTCAGCAGCAAATTCAATGTTGGGTTATATTTTAAGGATAATACACCTCCCCGAACCTCTGATATAGCAGTAACAATGAACGGTGATTATTCGAATGTGAAAATCCTGAAAACAGGAGTTACCACATTGCCTGCTGTGGAGAGTGTTACAGCGAAGGAGATGATTGAGCTGTTCGGAAAAACAACCGCTGATATAAAAGCAGGTGATTATTTTGAAATAGGGCTGAATATGACATTGGCTAACGGACAGGTAGTACCTGCATTCCTGGATGGTCAGTCGCCCTATGGAGGGGATGCAATGAACCTGGATGGTTCCAGCCCTACTATCAAGTACCGGAAGGTATGTCCTTTGGATTTGGATGAATTCACAGGTACGTTCACGATAGATGATCCTGATTTCTGGGAAGGAAGCTATCCTGTAACAATATCCAGAGATGGTGCAGAAGGATTAAAGATTACAGGGTTTATTGAAAACCCCAGTGCAGTGGTTAAAGTTACAATAGATCCTAAAAAACACTCTGTCATTATTCCCAAACAAACCTATCTGGCCAGTTATATAGGATATCATAATTTTACTATCGTAGGTGCGGGAGAGTTAGATGCATGTAATAAAATAATCACTGCGAGTATTACCAATAGTGTTACAGAGGGGTCATTTGGAACAGTAACAATTAAAATACATAAATAGCGGGAACCCGTTATAAAGAATAACTAACGTGGGTTAACCTGAAGCAGTCATGACTGCTTCAGGTTAACCTTTTTTATTATAACACATAAGTTGTACGTGGTGAATTCCTGTTATTTTTATATATTGCGTTAGAATTTAGTCCAATAGGAGAGCATCAGTAATGTAGCACAAAGAATATTTTAACCCAACGAACCAAAATCAAACCAAATCTAACGAACCAAAATCAATTGAATCATTTATTAATCTAAACCAAAATTCACAACGTCAGTAATTAATATCCAAAACTTAAAAAACAAAATCTAAACAGGGTACCACCTTACAACAGTGTGCCATGCTTTTATTGTATTACTTCTATAGCCTTTGATCCTGTGCAGCCCAGAGCAATTATCATGCTGTGATAGTTAACCGCTATGATGTAAATCACCCTATAAATTGCATACAGCTCGTTTGCAGTACTTCCTGTGCTATGTAGTTAACTGGAATTCACATATCAAATTTAATTGCTTATGAAAAAAGGATTACTCCTATGGCTTCTTATGGCCATGAGCGTGCTATGTGCATATGCTCAAAACCGAACTATTACCGGTAAAGTCACTGATGCAAAGGATGGTGTTCCATTACCGGGAGTCACTGTTGCTGTGAAAGGCACTCAAACAGGTGTATTCAGTAAAGCGGATGGTACGTTTAAATTAGATGTACCAACGGATGCGGCTACACTGGTTGTTTCATTTATTGGCTACGAATCCCAGGAGCTGAATCTCAGCGGAGGGAAAAGTAATTTTAACCTGCAACTAAAACAGGATACCAAGAGTTTGCAGGAAGTAATTGTAACTGCCCAGGGTATTACCCGTGATAAGCGGGCTTTAGGTTATGCCGTTCAGACGGTGGATGGCGCAGCGATTTCGCAAAAAGCGGAGCCCAGCGTATTGAACTCCCTGGCTGGTAAAGTAGCCGGGGTTAACATTACCTCTGCCAGTGGTGCACCAGGATCCAGTACCAATATTAACATTAGAGGTATCACTTCTTTCTCCGGAAATAATCAGCCATTGATTGTAGTGGACGGTGTTATATTCAGTAACTCACTGGACCAGACAGAGAATACCCTTTTTGGTTCACAGCCGGCAAACCGTCTGAATGATATCAGCCCGGAAATCGTTGAATCCATTACCGTGTTGAAAGGTCCTGCAGCAGCGGCATTGTATGGATCAAGAGCCTCTTCCGGTGCTATTGTTATTACTACAAAAGCCGGAAAAAATCTTACCGGTAAAACAGAGGTGACCGTTACTTCATCCGTTACTTTCCAGAATGTTTATGGCCTGCCTAAATTGCAAAATGAATATGGCCAGGGTGCCAATAATGATTTTGTAAATACCTCCAGCAATTCCTGGGGGCCAAAATTTGGCTCAGGGCTAGATAGCGTTGTAACTGTGCAGGGCGATAAGGTACCTTACCGTGCCTATCCCAATAATATCAGGGACTTTTACAAAACAGGAACTATTGTACAGAATGGTGTAAGTATCGCATCAGGAACACCTGATAATAATATATCCCTTGGCGTGAGCAGCACTATTCAGAAGGGTATTATTCCTTTTTCTGAATATAAGCGCCATAGTATTCAGGTGGGGGGAAATAAAAAATTACAGAACGGGTTAAAGATTGGTACTTCCATTACCTATGTAAGAAGCGGACAAGGAGGCACCCCGATGGGTAATGGAGGAAGTGCCTTTGGACAGCTGACACGTATTCCAAGAAGCTATGATCTCATGGGAATGGAGTATAAAGATCTGAAGGATATTAACCAAAAGAGCTTTTTCTATAATCCTGCACAGAACCACCCTATGTGGAGTGCAGAAAAAGAACAACTGACCAGTAATGTAGACCGTCTGTTCGGATACTTTACCATGGGATATGACATTACGAAGTGGCTGAATGTTTCTTATCGTGCTACAGCTGATGTGTATTCTGACAGAAGAAAACTGATATTGCAGATTGGCTCTGCCAGAGAAGCTGCTGGTCAGGTAACAGAAGATCAGTTTGTGCGTTCTGAATTGAACGGCGATCTGATGATCCGGGCTAACAAGGAGGATATCTTTACGAAAGGGTTAAATATTGCTGCTTTATTAGGACAGAATATCAACCATCGTGATTATGAGAATGCTGCTGTTGTTGCGGATGGGCTTACTATTCCTAATTTCTTCAATGTGAGTAATGGTAGTGTGTTTTCTGCCAGCCAGGAGCAATCTAACCGGCGCAGGCTGATCGGTTATTACGGGCAGTTGAATTTTAGTTACATGAACTATCTGTTCCTTGATCTGACAGGAAGGATGGACCAATCATCTACACTGCCGGTGAGTAAGAATAAATACTTCTATCCTTCAGCTGCATTAAGTTTTGTACCAACGGATGCCTTCCATCTGGAATCAGATGTACTTTCCTATGCTAAGGTAAGGGTTAGTGCCGCTAAGGTAGGCCGTGATGCAGACCCTTATCTGTTACAAACATTATACGCCAAAACATCTTATGGTAACAATACTGCCAGCATAGAATATCCGCTTGCCCTAGGAACAGGTAATATCAGCGGATTTCAGTTGGATGGCAGAATAGGTAGTGAACAGCTCACACCGGAATTTATCACCTCCTATGAAGGTGGGGTAAACATCGGATTGTTTAAGAACAGGGTTAACCTGGACGCTACTTATTTTTATACCAGGAGTGCCAATCAGATTTTTGATGTGGCGGTTTCCCCTTCCAGCGGGTTTAATACCAGGACCACCAACGTGGGTTTGATGACCAACAAAGGTATAGAGCTGATGTTGAATGCTGTGCCGGTAAAAACACGATCTGTTTCATGGGAACTTTCAGCCAACTATACCCGCATTCGCAATAAAGTAGAAGAAATTGCTCCGGGAGTAGAAAACAGCGTTATTATCGGTAACTATTTCGGCGGTATCGATCCTTCTATTGCAAAAGGTTACGCTTACGGTGTAATTATCGGTAGTAAAAATGTGAGGAATGCGGATGGACAGCTGGTGATCAATCCTAATACCGGATTACTGGTACCTGCCGTAGCAGGAGAAGTCATTGCAGACCCTAACCCAAGATGGTTTGGTGGCATTACCAATACAGTAAAGTACAAAAACTTTACCTTCTCATTTCAGGTAGATACCCGTCAGGGAGGAGATATTTACTCTTTCAGCATGGTTGACCTGAGGAGTAACGGAAGTCTGGATATTACGAGCAAAGACAGGGAACAGCCCAGGATATTACCTGGTGTGATAGAGGTAGCAGATGGTAAATACATTCCCAACAACATTCAGATAAGTGCACAATCTTACTGGGCAGCATTGGGAGGTTTGGCATCTGAAGGAGCAGTATTTGATGCTACCGTATACCGGCTGCGTGAAATGTCTTTGTATTATAATTTCCCTACCAGCCTTTTTGGAAGCAGGTCTCCTATTGGATCGCTGAGCCTGGGGGTTAGCGCGCACAATCTTTATTTCTATGCACCACATTTTCCTGCGGATCCTGAAACGAATACACAGGGAGCAGGTAATATACAAGGGTTGGAGTTGAATGGGGCACCTAATACCCGCAACTATGGAGTGAATCTGAGAGTTACTTTCTAACGCAAAAATTAATGAACATGAAGTCAACGAAGCTAAAATATATACCGATGTTATTGCTGGCGATTTCTTTTGCAGGATGCAAGAAATTCCTGGATGTAAACGCCACACCCAACAAACCTACCAAGGTACCTCCTACCTTGTTATTGCCGACCGCTCTTTCCGGGACTGCATTTGCTACCAGTAATGAACTGAACCGGTTTACCGCAGTAACAATGGATTATCTGACCGGAGCTGCCGGCAGCCCTGCCACCTGGGATATCTATAATACAGATGGTGGTGATTTTGGTAATCAGTGGTCATTTGAATTGTATGGCAGTGCCTCACTGATATCCTATAAAAAGATGATTGAAGGCGCCCGTGAAGTAGATGGATTAGCGTATATCGGTGTGGGTAAAATTATGTCTGCTTATACCTTCAGTATTGCTACGGATGTTTGGGGAGATGTGCCCTATTCTGATGCACTGTATGGTGATGACAGAGAAATATTGCAGCCTAAGTTAGATACGCAGGAAGATATCTATAAAGGTAATGCTACTATCACCGGACTGATTGATATGACAAAGGCGGGAATATTGGCCATGGATTCTGCGAGTACTATGGAGCTGGGAACCGATGATATTATCTACAACGGCGATACGGATGCCTGGAAAAAAGCAGGCAACACCTTATTGTTAAAGCTGGCTATGCAAATCAGCGGGAAAGAGCCCGCCCTGGCAACCACTATTATTAACGAGCTATTGGTGAAAAACGATTTTATTACGGATAATGCAGAGAATCTGGCAGTGCCATTTGGCAGTAGTGTAGGAAGCCGCAGCCCCCTTTATGAGTTGATTAATATCAGCCTTTTCCGGAATGAAATGATTGCCAGTACCCGTTATGTAGACCGGCTGAAAGCATTGGATGATCCCAGATTACCCCTGTTTATTACTAAACCAACCGGTAATTATGTGACTTTGGATAATGGTTACAGAGGTACGCTTCCTCCTGCTGAAACATGGTCAAAATGGAGTGATGTCATTACAGGGAAAGGCGGTGTTGGTCCATCCAGATTGCTTACCAGTGCACAAAGAGCATTTATGCTGGCAGAAGCAGGTATCAGGTTGGATGGTGTAAACATTACTGATGCAGAGGCACAGGCCTATTTTGAAGAAGGCATCCGTGCTTCTATGGAAGATGCAGGCGTAAAGGAAGCAGATATTGAAGCTTATTTCACCAGCCATCCGGCAGTAGTTACTTTATCCGGCAATAAAGCAAAGAAGATAGAGCAGATCATTACGCAGAAATATATTTCTCATACAGGGTGTGGTTTGGAAGCCTGGAATGACTGGAGAAGAACCGGTTATCCGGTGATGCCAGAACACCAGAATGCGGTAGGGATTGACGGAAAGCGTCCGGTTAGAGCGCAGTATATTAATGATGAAGTGGCCGCTAACCCTAATTTTAAAGATGTAAAACTGCCTAACGTAAAAGTTTGGTGGGATGTGGATTGATATTACGCGGATAAGCATCATCCGGATTATTATTTATTAAAAGGAAAGCATTATGAAAATTGTATTTAATAAAATAGTTCTTTTTGCCTTGTTTGCATTCGGGGCCGTGGCCTGTAAAAAGGAATTTACCGATGATCTGGTAAAGGATAATAAACCGGAAATACCGGTTACCTTCGTCGGCGCCACTACCAGCGGGTTTAACCCTTATTACAAGGTATCCATACAGGGAGGAGGCGTGATTAAACTGGAACTGAGCATTCCGGCTAATGCTCCTCATAAGATCAAAGAAGTCAGCAAAATCGTTTGCGGCGCTACTGCACTTAATGCAGGTAATCTGAAAGATCCCAGTTATCCATCTTATCTGGCAGCACCAGTAGCGGTAAACGGGACTACTTATACTTTATCTACCAATGTTACGGAGTTTAATACAAAAGCACCGAAGGCATCGGATAAGATCCCGTTGGATAAAGGAGGAGAAAGAGCATTTCTTATCTTACTCACCATGGATGATAACAGCGAGATCATCCCGGTGCAGTGCCGTATCAGGGTAACACCTTAATAGCATTGTATACTTGTTACATCAAAAAGGCGCCTCAATTATTGAGGCGCCTTCCTTTTATTGGTGGTATTTATAATTATTTCACTATTTCTTTCAGTTTAGCTTCCAAGTCTTCCCCTCTCAGGTTAGAAGCGATTACTTTACCCTGAGGATCCAGCAGGTAGTTCATTGGAATGCCCTGGATGCCATATAGAGGCACGACAGCAGATTCCCAGAACTTCAGGTCACTTACATGGTTCCAGGTAAGTCCGTCGTCTTTAATAGCCTGTAACCAGGGTTCTTTTTTCTGATCCAGGGATACACCCAGTATTGTGAAGTTTTTATCCTTGAATTGCTGATAGGCTTTCACCACGTTAGGGTTTTCCATGCGGCAGGGTTTACACCAGCTGGCCCAGAAGTCTACCAGTACATATTTACCACGGAAGGAAGCCAGGCTCACCATTTTGCCGGAAACATCCGGAAGGGTGAAGTCAGGAGCTTCCTGGCCTATTTTAACAGCAGCCGCCTCTTCACCACCTGCAGCACCTGTAGCAGCCGATTCCATTTCGGTCAGCTTATCAATCATACTTTTTACCAGTTCATTTTTAGGGAACCGGGTTTTGATATCAGCAATCAGCTTTTTATTTTCCAGTAGGGCCCTGGGATCGCTTACCTGGCTGATAGCAAAAACGGCATTGGCAGGGTTTTTTGTTTTAGCGGCCAGGTCAAAGAATTCCTGTTGGAAAGCTTTTTCGTTCTTTTGCAGGGTAGCTACTTTTGTTTGTAAAACGCTATCCGGTGCTTTAATGTTATGTAAGCTGTCTACTGCTCTCATTTCTTCTGTGAGCACCATTGCTTTTTTACTGATATCCTGTACAAAAGCCTGCATTTCTGTAGTGGCTTCAGAACCTGATACGGTTATTTTTTCCAGGTTGTTATAATCCCCGTCAATCTTCATATCTCCGGCATCTAAAGCCAGCAGGATATTTTTGCCATCAGCAAAGCGGATGCGGTAAAGCCCCTGTTCGGCTACCATTCCTTTCAGGGAGAAATTACCACTGGCATCTTTCACTGCGGTAGTATCCACTACTTTTACATTCTGCAGGGTCAGCTCCTCGAGGAACACCTGGCCAAGAGGTACATTATTTAAATGCACATCAATTTTAAAGTCTCCTTTTTCGGTTTGCTCCGAGCAGCTGGCCAGGAATACTCCCATTGCCAGCCAGAGTAAGTATTTTTTCATAGTCATTTTTTTACCGTGCAATACTGTTATTTAAACAAGTGTAATACGAATGATAGCACGCTGTTATTGTCAAAAGTAATAAACAATGAACAGCAATACCCGCCACTGGTCAAATTTTCACTTTTTGTTGGCTTATTGATATAGTGAATAATTGGCATGGATGGGGCAGATATGCACCTGCCAGCCAAGGGTTTCCATGCTGGCAATGGATTTAGGTATTGAATATAGGCAAATTGTCTGCGACAATATTTCAGCCTTTTAATTTTTGCTCCAGTAGCTGGTTGGTTAATTTGGGATCGGCTTTCCCTTTTGACAATTTCATTACCTCTCCCACAAACAATCCCATCAGCCCTTTTTTTCCTGCCCGGAACTCAGCCACCTTTCCGGCGTATTTGGCCAATACCTCATCAATAATAGGTACCAGGCTATCCGTATTGGTTTCCTGGAGCAGATTAAGCGCGGTGGCTATTTCCAGCGGATCTTTTTCCGGGGCCAGGATCATTTCCGGTAAGATACGGGAGGAAGCAATAGAAAAGCTGACGTTACCTGCTTCCACAATCTGTAACAGCCGGGTCAATTGCTGTGGAGGCAGCGGGAACTGTGCCATACTGATGGCCTGTTCATTCAGGTATGATTTTACCGGCCCCAGCATCCAGTTGGCCGCAGCTTTATATTGGGAAGTAAAGCCTGTAAGGTTTTCAAAGTAATCGGAGGTTGCTTTATCATCACAGAGCACCCTGGCATCATATTCGGATAAGCCATGCTGTTGGGTATATTTCCGGATCAGTTCTTCCGGCAAAGCGGGCAAAGTGGCCCGTATGTCATCAATAAATGCATCAGACAGTTTGAAGGGCGCCAGATCCGGTTCAGGGAAGTAGCGGTAATCATTAGCTTCTTCTTTAGAGCGCATGGAAAAGGAGCTGCCATTGCTGGCATCAAAGCTGCGGGTTTCCTGTAGGAGGGTACCCCCTGCTTCCACCAGTTCTATTTGTCTTTTTACTTCGTTGTCGATTGCCCTTTTCACGTTGCGGATGGAGTTCATGTTCTTTACTTCTACCTTGGTGCCCAGGGTTTTTTCTCCCATGAGGCGGATAGAGATATTGGCATCACAGCGCATGCTGCCTTCCTCCATGTTGCCATCGCATACTTCGAGATAGCGGACCAGCCTTCTCAGTTCGGTGAGGTAAACGTAAGCTTCTTCGCTGGTATGCATATCGGGTTCGCTTACAATTTCTACCAGGGGCACCCCTGCCCGGTTGTAATCCACAAGGCTATCAGCCGAATCCTGGTCGTGCAGTAATTTGCCGGCATCCTCTTCAAGGTGAATCCTGTTGAGCTGGATATTACGGCTACCATTTTCTGTTTGAATGGGTACGTATCCGCCTTTGCAGATAGGTGCGGTATGCTGGGATACCTGGTATCCTTTAGGTAAATCGGGGTAGAAATAGTTTTTACGGGCAAAGTAGTTCTCCTTTTCTATCTCACAATGGCAGGCCAGCCCCAGTTTAATAGCATATTCCACTGCTTTCCGGTTTAGCTTGGGTAAGGTACCTGGATGTCCGAGGGTAATAGGACTGATATGGGTATTGGGCGCGCCGCCAAAGGCAGCGCTGTCGCCACAAAATAATTTACTGGCTGTAAGCAACTGTGCGTGTACTTCCAGGCCTATCACTACTTCGTATTTACTATAGTCAATGTTTGCACTCATATACCGGACTGATTAGCGCAAATATATTCAATTAAAGTTGCAAAGGAAAGCGTGTTGCAGTTCAGGGTTTATAGGGCGCAGGGCCACCTTAAAAACTGGTTAAAACGCGTTACGGTACCGGGAGAAAGCGTTATCTTCAACAAGTTGCAATCATAAAATGCTATTCCCATGAGTAACTTACCTGGTATAGGTAATATATACAAAGCCCAGCAATCTTATTTTGAATCAGGCGCCACCAGGCCCTACGCCTTTCGTAAAGCCCAGTTACAATTGTTAAAGAAGGCTATCAAAAAACATGAACAGGAAATACTGGATGCGCTGTACCGTGATCTGCGCAAACATGCGGTAGAGGCTTATGGCAGTGAAGTGGGGTTTATGTATGAGGAAATAAACCATGCACTGGCACATCTGAAAACATGGATGGAGCCGGAAGAGGTTACCTCTCCACTGATGTATTATCCAAGTAACAGCAGGGTATACAAAGAGCCATTGGGGCTTACTTTAATTATTGCTCCCTGGAATTATCCCTTTCAATTGCTGATGGGACCATTGGTGGGAGCCATCTGTGGGGGGAATTGTGCGGTGTTAAAGCCTTCAGAGCTGGCACCTTTTACAGCGGTGGTTACGGAAAAGCTGATAAAGGACACGTTTGATCCCAAATACATTACAGTACTACAGGGAGATGGAGGCGTGGTAATACCGGAGGCTATGCAATACCGTTTTGACCATGTATTCTTTACCGGCAGCATTCCTGTAGGAAAGAAAATAATGGAGATGGCGGTACCCCACCTCACACCGGTTACCCTGGAGTTGGGGGGAAAGTCGCCCTGTCTGGTAGATGAAAAGGTGAATCTAAAAGTTGCGGCTAAACGAATCGTATGGGGTAAATACTGGAATGCCGGACAAACGTGTGTAGCACCGGATTATGTATTGGTACATAAAAATGTGAAAGCTGCCCTAGTGGATGAACTGAAAGCTGCCATTACGGAGTTTTACGGATCAGATCCGGCGCAAAGTGAAGATTACGGGCGTATCATAAATACCAAACGTTATGAAACGTTGTGTAAGTATCTAGCGTCAGGGAAGGTGGTTTTTGGGGGAGCCACAGATGAAGCGCAACGCTATATCGGCCCAACGATACTGGAGGAGGTAGCATGGACAGATCCTGTGATGCAGGAGGAGATCTTTGGTCCTATCCTGCCGGTGATTGCTTATGATGATTTACCGCATGCGGTACAGCTGATCCGGCAGCATCCCTATCCACTTGCATTATATGTGTTTACCAAAAGCAAAAGAACAGAAAAGATATTACTGGAGCAGGTAAGGTTCGGAGGCGGCTGTATTAACAATACGCTGGTACATCTTGCCAATCCTGAGCTGCCTTTTGGAGGTGCTGGTTACAGTGGTATGGGGAATTATCACGGTATCTATGGCTTTGAAACATTTACGCACCGTAAAGGAGTGATGAAAACGGGTACCTGGCTGGATGTGCCGGTAAAGTATCCCCCGTTTAAAAACAAACTGAAGCTATTAAAGATGATGGCTAAGTAGGAAGAAGATGGCAGCTCAACTTACTGATATAAAAAAGAGGAACTGTTTTCAGGCAGCTCCTCTTTTTTTATGCTTTGTATTACTGTGATATTTACAGCTCGGCCGTATTTAATTTCTTAGGAATTTTAATCTCCAGTGTTTGTGATTTTCCATCACGTTTAACCGTTGCAGTGATTGTACTTTTACCTTTATTTTCCCGGTATGCAGCAGTCACATCTTTCGCATTTTTTACTGCATTGCCAGCCATTTGGGTAATGATATCTGCCGGTTTAAAGCCAGCTTTTTCGGCAACAGATCCGGGTTTTACTTCCAATACGGCAGCACCTTCTTCTTTTTCTGTATCCTGTACATAGAGGCCCAGCTTAGGTCCCTGGGAGGAGCCATTAAAACGTTCAAACGGATCGTTGAAATCCTGGCCACGGTTAGGCGGCAGCAGGTCGAAGAAGTTATTGCCTTGTCCGCCTCTTGGAATCATATTGAATTGATTCATCTCTTCCTGATCTCTTTTTCCAAGGGTAGCAGTAGCCGTACTTGGTTTTTTATTCCGGAGATAGGTAATTGTTATTTTATCTCCTGGTTTGAAAGTACCGATTTTTTCAAACAGGTCTTTGGGTTCATTGATCTTGTCATCATTTACTTTGGTAATGACATCCCCGGTTTTTAAACCTGCTTTTTCTGCAGCACTTTCCGGAGCTACTGTTTTTATGGTAGCGCCGGCAGCTTCCTGCTTTTCTGTGATCACACCCAGCACTGCGCTACCTCCTGCCGGGAGCATGCTGCCATTGTCCGGAAATTTAAAGAGCTGCATACCTTTATGGGGCGACATATCGAATGAGAAGCTGTTGCCATCTACAGGTGTTACTTTGCGGCGTAATACGGAGATATTTCCATCTTTGTAGTTATCCATTTTCTGGCCATCTACCCACACTTCTCCATCTTTGATTTCTACCGTCACTTTCCCATTTTGGGTGCCTTTGGGTTTGATAATAATTTCATCAAACTCTCCCAGGGTATCTTTTTTCTGATCCTGTGCCCACGCGCCTGAGGAAGCAGTTAAAGCAAAACAAGTAATACCAGCCAGGGTAAGGCGTTGGAGTAATTTGCTCATAACAACTGATGTTTTTATTAGTAATTGAATCATTTGATCGTTGCAAATTTACCGGTGATTGCACAAATGAAAAGTTAAAAAGGGGGATAGTTTTTTAAGGGAATGTTAAAAAGGGGGGTTATCTGAAATCCAGTTTGTATATGGTCAGGATATATTGAGCCTGCTGATCATTTAGTTTCAGGTAATTCCAGCGTTTGGTTTTGCAAAGATTAAAGCGGCCCTGCTTCTTATAGGGATTGAAGATCGCGATACTGTCGGCGATGGATATCACGTGATTATCAGCTTCAAAATTATTAACGGTATACTGGGTATGATTCGTGATTTTCTGAATGGTTTTCATGCCGCCGGAGGGGATGATGAGGGAAGTGTCTTTTCCTGGCAGGGAAGCGGATGTTTTGCTCCGCAGCCATACTTTCACTTCATAGGGGGCGTGATTAGCGATGAGGTATTGGTATTCCACAATATTTTCCGGTTCCTTCTCGCAGGAAAAGAGGCATGTTATGATGAATACGAAGATAAGCCGGAATATGTATTTCATAAAAGGGGGATAGATGGGGCTGAACGCAGGTATATGTTAGCAGGCGTTCAGCCCCGGTTAATATTTGCCACCGGTTATGATTGGATGGCTCCTTTTATTTTCTGGATTACCTGTTCCAGTTGGCCTGTTTCCTGGCCACCTGCTGTTGCAAAGTTTTTCTGGCCTCCACCGCCGCCTTTTATGAGGGGGGCTACCAGTTCTTTGATCATTTTGGGTGCTTCCCAACCTTTTGAAGTTACCAGGTTATCTGCTATCAGCAGGGCCACACTTGCTTTGCCGGCGATATTAGCCGCCAGCACCAGCACATGGTCCGGTATATCATTTTTCAGTGCAAAGGCAAGGTTTTTCAATCCTTCCGCAGTGCTGATTGTTACTACTTTGCCCAGGAAGTTGACCCCATTTATATTTTCCGCTGCAGATTTCAATCCCACGGCCATTTGTTTCACTTTTTCCAGTTCCAGTGCTTCCACTTGTTTTTCCAGTGTAGTTTTGTCCTGTATCAGTGTTTCCACTGTTTTCAGCAGTTCCTTCGGATTTTTCAGGGCAGCTTTTACCGCTTTCAGTTGCAGGAGCTGTTCGTTTATATAGTCTTCCGCCTTGCTACCGGTAACTGCTTCAATACGGCGTACTCCGGCAGCTACGGCACTTTCCGCCGTAAACTTAAACAGGCCCAGCTCACCGGTACTGCCAATGTGGGTACCCCCACATAATTCTACAGAATAGGCCGGGTCCATGATTACCACCCGTACGATGTCTCCGTATTTTTCACCAAACAGGGCCATCGCACCCAGCTGGAGTGCCTGTTCTTTGGGCAACTCCTTGATCACAACCGGTATATTGAGGCGGATCTTTTCATTAACGATCGCTTCTATCCGGGCCAGTTCTTCATCAGTCACCTTGGCAAAATGGGAGAAGTCGAACCGGAGGTAATCTGCATTTACCAGGGAGCCTTTCTGGGCTACGTGTGTACCCAGTACTTCCCGGAGGGCAGCATGCAAGAGGTGTGTAGCAGAGTGATGGCGGGCAGTATTGCTGCGTTTGGCCTTGTCTATTTCTGCTTTTACCGGTGCCTGTATCTGTTGGGGCAGTGTATCTGTAAAGTGAACGATCAGGTCGTTTTCCTTCTTGGTATCTGTTACCGCAATTGCTTCATTATCAAAGAACAGGATCCCGGTATCACCCACTTGTCCGCCACTTTCTGCATAGAAAGGGGTTTGGGCCAGCACTACCTGGTATTGTTCCTTGCCTTTGGCCTTTATTTTACGGTATTTCAGGACTTTGGTATTGGTTTCCAGGAGTTCATAACCTACAAAAACGGAGGCAGGTGTTTCATCCAGGATGGTCCAGTCGTCCATATCCAGTTCAGTAGCAGCCCTGGAGCGGTCTTTTTGCTGTTTCATGGCAGCCTCAAAGCCTTTTTCGTCTACGGCAAAGCCATTTTCCGCAGCAATGAGGTTGGTAAGATCCAGGGGAAAGCCAAAGGTGTCGTATAATTCAAAGGCGGTTTTGCCATCTACTGCTTTAGTAGTGGCTTTGCCCATTACATCTTCCATCCGGCGGATACCGCTGTCCAGGGTGCGGAGGAAGTTATTTTCTTCTTCAAACACTACTTTTTTCACGAACTCCTGTTGTTGTTGTAATTCCGGGAATACATGGGCAAATTGCTGTGCCAGTACCGGTACGAGTTCATGGAGCAGTGGTTTTTTCACTTCCAGGAAAGAGAAATAATATCTTACTGCCCTGCGGAGGATACGGCGTATCACGTAGCCGGCACCGTTGTTGGAGGGCAGCTGGCCATCCGCGATGGTAAAACAGATGGCGCGGATGTGGTCTGCGATTACCCGGAAAGCCACATCTTTTTTATCATCAGACTGGGTATATACTTTACCTGTCAGCTTTTCGGTGGTGTGTACGGTACCCATGAAGAGGTCGGTATCGTAGTTGGACTGTTTGCCCTGCAATACCCTAACGAGGCGTTCCAGCCCCATACCGGTATCCACATGTTTGGCCGGTAAAGGCACCAGGCTCCCATCTTTCTGCCGGTTGAACTGCATGAATACGTTATTCCATATTTCTATCACCTGTGGGTGATCTGCGTTGACGAGGGTGCTGCCGGGTACTTGGCTCCGTTCATCATCCAGGCGGCAGTCTACGTGGATTTCCGAGCAGGGGCCGCAGGGGCCGGTATCTCCCATTTCCCAGAAGTTATCCTTTTTGTTTCCCAGGAGGATACGGTCTTCCGCGATCACTTCTTTCCAGAAGTTATAAGCTTCTTCGTCTTTAGGGAGGTTTTCATTTGCATCTCCCTCAAACACAGTTACATAGAGCCTGTCTTTCGGTATTTTGTATACTTCCGTCAATAGTTCCCAGCTCCAGGCGATGGCTTCTTTTTTAAAGTAGTCGCCAAAGCTCCAGTTGCCCAGCATTTCAAACATGGTATGGTGGTAGGTATCGATCCCTACTTCTTCCAGATCATTGTGTTTTCCGCTTACGCGCAGGCATTTCTGGGTATCAGCCACCCGTTTATGGGCCGGTACCTTGTTGCCCAGGAAGTAGTCTTTAAACTGGTTCATGCCCGCATTGGTGAACAAAAGGGTGGGGTCATTTTTTACTACTATAGGCGCGGAAGGGACGATCTGGTGCCCTTTGGAGGCAAAAAAGTCCATGAATTGCTGTCTGATCTCGGAAGCTGTCATAAAATATTGAAGCGGATTAATATGTATTTTAAATTTTATAATTGTGTCTAAATTAAATTTGACTTTAATTTGTATTTTAAGCTGATCTTAAGATAGTTAGAAATTTGAAGCTTAAAAGATTGCCGTTTTAGTCTAATTCATTTAGGTTTGTACGCTTTATTTACCTGCTATATTAAAGCGGGAGTGCAAAAATATTGAAACCTGTATGATTATTCAAATGAGGTTTGGACTGGGAGCATTATGCTGCCGGTTTTTTGTGATGAAGTAAATGTGGGCAACGGATTTTTGTGTTTTACGTCTTTCGAAAATGCATCCATAAGTTTGAAGCCTCTGAAATAAAACAGCTGTAATGACGTTAGGACATGGATGTTCTGGCACAAAGTACAACCCTGATGCATGAAGAAGGTCAAATATTTTTATAATACCCAAACCCTTAAATATGAAAAGCTCGTAGTATCGCTGCGGGTAAAAATACTGCGGATATTAGGATTTCTTTCGGCGGCCATCGTTACCGGAGCGCTGTTTCTTACCGTTTCTTACCGTTTCCTGGATTCTCCTAAGGAAAAGTCATTACGGGCGGAGCTGGACAATATGCGGGAGAATTTTGACGGGTTGAAAGGGCGGATGAATGAGATGAAGGGAAAGTTGGGAGAGCTGGAGAAGCGGGATAATGAAATTTACCGGGTAATATTTGAAGCCTCTCCTATTCCGGACAGTACCCGGGAAGGAAAGATTGATAAGGATGAGGAAGTGAGTCAGTTGTCGTCGTTTGCCAGCAGTGATATTATTGCGTCCACTGCAGGCTTGTTGAAGGAGTTGGTAAACCGGGTACAGGCCCAATCTAAATCATATGAAGAAATTGACGAGCTGGTAAAGAACAAGCAGAAGATGCTGGTATCTATTCCGGCTATTCAACCAGTGGCCAATAAAGATCTGAACAGGATTGCTTCCGGCTTTGGTTACCGGATTGATCCTATCTACAAAACCGTTAAATTCCATGCCGGGCTTGACTTTACAGCACCCAGTGGTACCCCTATCTATGCCACCGGAGATGGTGTAGTAGAAGAAGCGAGTTTAAGTGATGTAGGGTATGGCAATCATGTGGTGATACGCCATGGTTATGGATATAAAACGTTGTACGGGCATATGCTGCGTATGAAGGTAAAAACCGGACAGTCTGTGAAAAGAGGTGATGTGGTAGGATGGGTAGGCAGTACCGGAAAGTCTACCGGGCCGCATTGCCATTATGAGGTAATCAAGAATGGAGAGAAAGTAGACCCGGTATATTTCTTCTTTAATGATCTTACGCCGGAAGAGTTTGACCGGATGCTGAAGATTGCCCGTTCGGGCAACCAATCATTCGATTAATACCGGATAAATAGCGGATTTTAGGTGTTTAGCATGGAAATTGCTGCATGGAATATGTTTTTGTGAAGGACTGGTTAATTTCATCTTTCTAACAGATATTTGCCATATTGTTATTATCATGATTCACCAATTGGACCTTTTTCCATCATCGGATCAGCCACCAACACCCCCGCCAGCTACGGATAAGGTGACTGTGCTGCTTCCTAAAGTGAAACCTCCGGTGGATGCAGCAGATGCTAACGGAACATCAGCTGTGGCGGTGGAGGCAGACACTACTACCATTACAGCGAAGGGGAAAAAACGTGGACGTAAATCATTAAAAGCAGTGTTGGATAACCCGGACCTGATTAAAGAATTAGATAAGTTGACATTAGAAAAACAATATTACTCCATCAGCGAAGTAGCGCTGATGTTTAAAGTAAATGCTTCTCTGATCAGGTATTGGGAGAATGAATTTGATATACTGCAGCCTAAGAAGAACAGAAAAGGTGACCGGTTATTCAGGCAGGAGGATATTCACCACCTGAAACTGATCTATCACTTGTTGCGGGAAAGAAAGTATACTATAGAAGGCGCCAAGCAAAAGTTGAAAGAAGATAAAAAGTTAGCAGCCCGTAATTTCGAAATGGTACAGGCTTTGCTAAAGGTAAGAGGATTTTTGACTGAACTGAAAGATCAATTATAAAAATAAGATTATGCGATTGAAAACATTGTTATTAGGCGGCGCACTGTTACTGACCTCCCTTTCATGGGCACAAACCAGTAAAACTGATAAGGTAATAAAAGGCCGGATAGAAATGAAAACCTTTATGAATGATCAGGATCTTGCCTGGTTTTATCATGGAGTAAATTCTTATACGCCCAACGATAAAATGGTTGATTATATTAAATCAAACAGGGGGAAATATAACATTATAGCATTGATAGGTACCTGGGATGAAACCAGCCGTCAGCTGTTGCCTAAGTTATACAAGACGATGATCCTGGCCAGCAGTGAAGAACAGATCATGGTGTGGGGTGCGGATGAAAAGCTGCAAACTGATGCACCTACTGATTATAAGCTGAAAAAGGTGCCTACTTTTATTATCATGAAAGATGGCAAGGAAGAAGGTCGCCTGGTAGGTGAATCTAAAGAAACCATTGAAAGTGAAGTGGCGCGTTTGCTGCTGAAAATGAACCGTAAGGAAAAGGGCGAATAATATTGCCGATTAATAAACCTATTTATAAAAAGGGGATGTATCAGTTTTTTGATACGTCCCCTTTTCATTTTTCATGAAGGCTGATCCATTATGTATTACAGGAAATATAGCCGTTACTGTGCCGAAGGTGTTTCTCCTGGTTTACTTAGTTTGATATCATGTTGTTCCATAGACCTGATTACCTGCAGGTTAATGTTTTCGCGTAATGCAGCATATCGGTTGCCATCAATAATATAGGTCATATAAGCAATCTGGATAACGTAGGTGTCTTTGGTAAAGTCGTTGAGGTTCACCGTAAACCCTTCCAGCACATTGGGGTTAGTTTCCAGGGATGCTTTGATATCCTGTAGGAGGAGCAGGACTTTATCCGCCGGGGTATTGCCTGCCAGTTCCAGTTTGATCGCCACCCGCTGTTGGGTACGCAGGGTGAAATTATCGAGTATGCTATCCACCATCTTTTTATTGGGAACAGTTACAAATGTTTTTTCCGGTGTGCGGATACGGGTACTGCGCAGCCCTATTTTTTCTACGGTGCCCTGGAAAGCATCCACTTTTACCGTATCGCCTACACGGAATGGCTTGTCAGAAAATATGATGAAGGAGCCTATCAGGTTTTCAATACTTTCTTTAGCAGCCAATGCAAGTGCAGCAGCACCGATACCAAGGCCAGCGATGATCTTTTCTACCAGCCCGTTGCCAAACAATATCCGGATAAAGAGGATCGCCCCGAAAATAAAGACAATCGCTTTGAAGAAATCTTTAAAGAATACGATGAACTGCGCATCGCTTTTGTCGTTGGATATTTCCGCTTTCTTCTGCAGCACCATTGCAATGAAATCTATCAGTCTCAGCATGATCCAGATAATGCTCATGCTGAACACCATTTTCAGGATGGTATCTGTGGCGTTTTGAAGCGTAAAAGTGTTGTAGAGCTTGATGTTCAGCTGTTGTGGAAAAGTAAACCGGTCGATGGTGACCATAAAAGTAACCAGTACCAGGAAGTATTCCAGCGGGCGGAGCAGCAGGTTTACAAAATCCCGTTGATCCATTTGGGGGGACCAGCGCCTTACCAGCCGGAAAATGAGTGTGGCAATTCCTTTGGAAAGGAATCTTTTGATCAGAAAAACGAATAACAGTACAGCTGCCAGTGCCAGGTAATCTCTTACCGGGTTGTCGAGGATGACCTGGTCTAAAAATGTGTTCATATGAAGTGGTTAAGTCAGGTACGGCAATATGTTATTTTATGTGCCGTATGGCGCAAAGATATTTATTTAAGGGTTATATGATACGTTCGCTATGGAGATGATGTAAAGCCACTACACCTGGTTTCTTCCCTTTTTCAAAGCTGCCATATGTATCCACTATGTTTAATGCATGCGCCCCATTTAAGGTAGCCCATTGTAACAGCTCTTCCAGCGGAATATCGGGGAAATGTTGTTGAATGGTCTGTATTTCGGCCCATATAGAGAGCTGATGATTAGACGCCAGGCTATCGGTACCCAGGGTAATATTACAATGGTGCCTGCGAAAGCAGGAAATATCCGGAAGTGTTTGTTCAATATACAGGTTAGCCTGGGGGCAAAAGCACCAGTATACGTCCGGGTGTTGGGCCTGAGCAAACAGGATATCCTGTTCCGTAGTAAAGGTGTTATGTACCAGCAGCAGTTTACCTGGCTGCATATAGGGCAGGTAGGTTTGGAGGCTGGTGTGACCGGAAGGAGCGAACCCATTGATAAGAATACCAAAATGCCGGTAGAAGTCAACGAAGGCCCCTGTTTTGTCTATGTAGAGTTCATTTTCAGCCCGGCATTCCTGGTTATGGATACTTACCGGGGTATTAGGGTGTACACTTGCCAGTAATTCAAATAATGCCTTGCTCACAGAATAAGGTGCATGGGGCACGATAGAAGTATGATGCATCGTACCATTAATGGCATTGAACTGTTGATATACTTCTTTGCTATGTGCAAACCGGTTGGCCGCCGCTGCTTCCACAAAGCCCATGGTTTCGATAAATGAATGATAAAACAGCCGTCCCTGCTGTTTGATATCCAGGGTGGCGGTGGTATTGGCAATATCTCCTACCGCGGCAATACCCGATTGCCACATAGCAGCTTCGGCAGCTGCCATAGCCTGGGCCATGGCTTCCGGGGAGGGGGGCGTTCTATGTTCCATGACGGTGGTCAAAAAAGCAGGCAGTCCGGTTTTTTCGGGCACCTTACCTGCCATATGGGATAATTCCAGGTGGCAGTGGGTATTCACAAATCCGGGGCATAAAATACCTGCCACCTCCCGGATGTCCTCCCCTGCTAAATCCTTGTCCAGTATGCTTTCTACCGTACCGTCCCCGGTTAATACCAATACCTTGTTTTCGCCCAGCAACCGGTACCCGTCAAATATATCTTTTCCCTTTAATTTGATCTGTTTGGACATCCCTGTTATTATTTAAGGTAATTGGTGTTAATTTTGCATCCCAATTTAGTTAGTGGGCAGTTGGCGGTTTACAGTTTTCACTTATCCGGACAATATGCCTTCAAGACTGTAAATTGCAAACTGTAAACTGCAGACTTCAAAGTCAAAGATAATTATGATAGACAAACTGGAAGCCATAAAAGGCCGTTTTGAGCAGGTGTCCATGTCACTTACCAATCCGGAAGTAGTAAGTGATAACAAAAAATTTGGCCAGCTGAGCAAGGAATACCGTCAGCTGGAAAAGGTAGTAAAGGCATATGATGCTTATATAAAATTACTGGATTCCATTGCTTTTAATAAGGAAGTACTGGATAGTGGAGATGAGGAAATGCGGGAGTTGGCAAAAGAGGAGACAGAGACTTTGCAGTTACAGAAAGAGGAGCAGGAAGCTAATATCCGCAATTTGCTGATTCCGAAAGATCCGCAGGATGACAAGAATGCGATCCTGGAGATCCGGGCAGGTACCGGTGGAGATGAGGCCAGTCTTTTTGCAGGAGATCTTTTAAGGATGTACCTCCGCTATTGTGAGAACAAAGGCTGGAGTATTAATATTATGAATGAGAATGCGGGGTCTTCCGGAGGATATAAAGAGGTGGTAGTAGAAGTGAATGGAGATGATGTGTATGGCACCCTTAAATTTGAATCCGGTGTTCACCGGGTGCAGCGTGTACCAGCCACTGAAGGTTCGGGCAGGGTACATACCTCTGCCGCCACTGTAGCGGTGCTGCCGGAGGCAGAAGAGGTGGATGTGGAAATCCGGGAGGCTGATATTAAAATGGATACCTTCCGTTCATCCGGAGCAGGTGGACAGCACGTAAACAAAACAGAATCGGCAGTAAGGCTTACCCACATTCCTACCGGCGTTATTGTAGAGTGTCAGGAAGGGCGCAGTCAGCATTCGAACCGTGATATTGCTATGAAGATGTTACGTACGCGTATATACGAGGCGGCAGTACGTAAACATGAAGATGCCATTGCTTCCCAGCGTAAAAGTCTGGTATCTACGGGCGACCGCTCTGCCAAGATACGTACCTATAACTACCCTCAGGGAAGGGTTACGGACCATCGTATCGGCATGACGATGTATAATCTGGATGCTTTTATGAATGGAGATATTCAGGAAATGTTGCAGGCCCTTCAGTTTGCCGAGAATGCAGAGAAGCTGAAACAGGGGGGTATGTAATCCTTCGCAGTGCAATTGTTTACAGCTGGCAGCGATGCTATTTTATTGTTAAGAAACCCGTTATCCATCTGTATTAATACAGGTGGAAAGTGCCTGCCAGCCAGCTGTAAACAGCTCCGGGCTTCCTATGATCCTTTGTGCATTAAATTTTTTCAGCCCATGGAATTCCCTTACATTTAGTAACAGTCATTTTACCGGATACAGGTAGAATGGTTGCCACCAATGATACTACCACAATTATCCACCCTTCCAAATCTTATCAATCATGTTAGAGCAACTCATGCAACTCGTACGGGAAAATGCGCAGGAACCCGTTGTCAATAATCCTGCTGTACCAAATGAAAACAATGATGCTGTAATAGGCGCAGCTACCCAATCTATTGCTGCGGGACTACAGGACGAGCTGGCCAATGGAAATGGTATGGAAGTGCTTGGCTTATTGGGAGAGAGCAGCGGTAATGGCATTGCAGACCAGAGTAACCCCCTGGTAAATAAGATTTCCGGTAATTTCATCGATAGCCTGTTACAGAAATTTAATATGGATAAAGGAGCTGCCACGCAATTGGCTGCCAGCCTGATCCCTACAGTATTAGGCTCACTCGTGCAGAAAACCAATGACCCCAATAACAGTAGCTTTAGTTTGCCTGGTATTTTGAACTCTTTAACCGGAGGAAAGGCGGCCGGTTTGAACCTGGATGGTATCTTAGGCCAGTTTAAAGGCGGGCTGGATGCTAATGGCGATGGCCAGGTAGATTTAAAAGACCTGATGGGAGCACTTTCCGGTGGAGCTAAAGCGCAACAGGCGGAACAGCAGTCCCAGAGCAATGAGGAAGGTGGCCTTGGTGGAATGCTTAAAAACCTTTTAGGCTGATTCTTTGTTTACAAGAAGTGATTACCCTTGTTTATATATGATATACCTGTCATCTATAGGTATAGGTAATGTTTTTTTTGTACCCATTATTAAATCGGAATCAATTATTTGAAGGCAGAAATAGAAACTGGCAAAGTATTTGTTTCTATAATTCCGTTAATTTTGATCTTCGAAAAATTACACTTCATGTTTAAACTTACTACAATGAAAAGAATGAATGTACTGGTAGTCGTGGCCTTGTCCGTTTCCATGCTATTTAGCTGTAAAACCTGGCAGAGTATGGACAATACTAAAAAAGGTGCAGCAATAGGTGTTGGTGGTGGAGCCGCTGCCGGTGCAGCAATTGGTAAAGCAGCTGGTAACACAGCCTTAGGCGCTATTATTGGTGCCGTAGTGGGCGGTGGTGCTGGTGTTTTGATTGGTAAAAAGATGGATAAGCAGGCACAGGATATTAAAACAGAGGTACCTAATGCTACCGTTGAAAGGGTAGGTGAAGGTATCAACGTTACTTTTGATTCCGGTGTATTGTTTGGCTTTGATAAATCAGACCTGACCCCAACTGCGCAGCAGAACATTGCACAGCTGGTAACTGTACTGAACAAATATCCTGATACTTATGTACGGGTAGAAGGTCATACAGATGACAGAGGTACCGATGCTTACAATGACGGTCTTTCTGAAAGACGCGCCAATGCAGTAGCTAATGCCCTGAAAGCACAAGGTGTGGCAGCTAACCGTATACAGGCATACTGGTATGGTAAAAAGCAGCCTAAAGTGCCTAATGATTCTGATGCTAACCGTGCTAAGAACCGTCGTGTAGAGTTTGCTATCTTCGCAAATGACAAGATGAAATCTGATGCCAAGAAAGAAGCTGGGCAGTAATTAGTATACTAGTACAAATTTAATATATTGATCCCTCCGGTAATGCCGGGGGGATTTTTTTTTGAGCTGTTAGCTATTAGCTCAAATGCAGCGGAAGAAAGCTTTTAGCGCAATGCAGCGGATGGTTCAATGATAGTTATATGCTAATGATCTGTTGCCTGTGTGGTAATTTTGCCTCACAGGATGTTTTTGTTATACCCTTTTTATAGCCTTTTATGCTCTATTCATACTCTATCTATGCTTTAACTATGCTTTAACCATGCTCTAACCATGCTTCAAGCATAGGGAAAGGTAGTTTACTCATAGCTTAACCATATCTATAGCACGCTTTTACCAAGCTTCAGGTAGGCTTTTCAGGATGTGTTTACGGTCCGCTGCATTCAGCTAATAGCTAACTGCCAACAGCTAACGGCTCTTAATAAACCACTTGCGGAATAATTTGAACACCCAGATGCCGGCAAATGCGCCAAGGGAATCAGCGAGGAGGTCGTCCCATTCAAAGCTGCGGCTACTGGTAAGGAATTTTTGGACTAATTCAATAGCCAGGCCATAGCAGGCTGCCAGGAGGGCCATTACGGCCATAGTCAGGGCGGAGATATGTTTGTTTTGTCTGAAATAACCAATACAGAGAAAGAATACGGTACCACCCCAGAGGCAAAAGTGTACTATTTTATCAACCGGGAGTTTTCCAAACCAGGAAACCTTTGGAACGTCTTTACTGGGAAGTGTGCAAAGAAAAAGGATGAGTAGTATCCATAAGATGGCCGGTAAATAATATTTCAGTGTTTTCATTCCTTCCTTATTGGCTCGTTCAGTTAACAATATTTCCGTGCGGATACTACTATTATAAATATGGACAACAGGTATGTATGATGATACAAAACCTGTTGTCCATTATATATGAAAGGTTAAATATGCCAGGTATTAAGACAGACTTATTCGCCTACAAGTGCCTGATAAGCAGCTGCATCCAGCAAACCTTCAACATCTGCAGGATTGTTGACAGTTACTTTCACCATCCATCCGGCAGCATACGGATCCTGATTTACCAGTTCCGGTGCATTTTCCAGTTCAGGATTAACTTCATTTACAGTGCCGGATACAGGCAGGAAAAGGTCAGATACTGTTTTTACAGCTTCTACTGTACCAAATACTTCTTCTGCGTTCAGTGATTTACCCACCGTAGCAATATCTACGAATACGATATCACCCAATTCGCGTTGTGCAAAATCAGTGATACCAATAGTAGCGATATTCCCTTCCAATGAAACCCATTCATGGTCTTTTGTGTAGCGCAGATTTGACGGAAAATTCATACAAGTTTGATTTTGAGCCGTAAAAATACAGGATTGTAGGGAGAAAAGAAAAAATGCCATTTGCCCCTGCTTAAAATTGGGGGAAATAACCCTTTTTTAACTTTGAGGAGGTATAGGCTGGCGTTGCGTGAATGATCAAAAGAACAGCCATTTCTTTACCAGTCTTATTTTCATAGGAACATCCTGAAGCGGGCGCGCATTTTTATCCGTTTTGAGCGCCGCTATTTTGTCAATCACTTCCATTCCTTTTACCACCTGTCCGAATACGGTATAGCTTTGGTCCAATTGAGGGGTACCTCCTATTGTTTTATAGATTTCCCGTTGGTCTACCGGTATTTTACGACCGCCCAGCCGGGTTTGTTCGATTTTGTCGAGCTGTTCGTCTGTCAGTTTTTTGCCTTGAACGATATAGAACTGGCATCCGGAGGAAGCTTTCTGGGGGTTGTCGTCCCGTGCTGCAGCCAGTACCCCCTTACGATGGAAAAGGTCCAGCTGAAACTCTGCAGGGATGGTATAGCCCACATCGCCCTCACCCAGTTGTTGCCCTGCCTTGGCATGTTTGGAATCAGGGTCACCACCCTGTATCATGAATCCGCTGATGACCCGGTGAAACAGTACACTATCGTACAGATGTGCCCGGGTGAGTTTAATGAAGTTATCCCGGTGTAATGGCGTTTGATCGTATAGTTTAATGATCATGGTACCATAAGGGGTAATAATCTTTACTTTTCTGTTTTTAGCCATTAAGCCTGTTGTAGTGGTTACAAACAGGATAAAAAATAGTAACAGTCTTTTCATAGCGTTTCCTGTGGTTAAAATAAAAAGGCCGGTTGAGTATCATGGTAATGCACTTCACCGGCCTTGTAAGATTATTCTTCGTCTTTGAAGAAATAGGTAATAATGTGTTCTTTTAAGAACCTTTCCTGTTCTTCCGCATCCATTTTAGGTACCGGATCACCTTCTTTAAAGTGTGGCCAGCCGTCTTTATCGTAGCCATCCAGTATAAAATATCCGCTTTGGCTGAGTAGGGTGCATACCGCAATATGCATCAGGTCCTGTTTTTGTTCTTTCGTAAATTTCTTTTTGGCACTGCCCAGTTCCTGTATACCGATCAGGAAAAGGATGGCTTCCATATCTGGTGTTTTACCAAAACGTTCTGTTAACATGGTTTCCACTGGTTGCCATCGCTGCTCAAAATCATCCTGCATAAATATTATAATTGTACATATTAAAAATAATAGCTGCTATAGCTGTAAGCCCGCAGCATTCGGTGCAAATGTACGTTATACGTAAAAATATTATATAAATATGCCCAGGCTTTATTAAATTGGGTGCCGCTTGTAGCGGAGTGCAGGAAAATATGTCATTAACGGTGAAGCGTATTGTAATGGCATAAATGGCAGGGGTAATAACCGGAAAATGCCCTACGGTAGCAAGTTTAACAGCATTTTAACGGCACAATGTACCAGGAGCCTGGATGTTTTGATGGTAGAATGTTTATTTTAGCAAACCTGAATTCAAATGAAAAATAAATAGCATGGAAAATACATCGTCTGATATCCGTCAATTAAACGAAAAGATTCATCAGGCCAGTGCCTTTGTAGATCTGCTTAATATGGAGCTGGGCAAAGC
Organism: Chitinophaga sp. H8; assembly: GCF_040567655.1. Lineage (NCBI taxonomy): Bacteria > Pseudomonadati > Bacteroidota > Chitinophagia > Chitinophagales > Chitinophagaceae > Chitinophaga > Chitinophaga defluvii. The sequence goes on from NZ_JBEXAC010000002.1 coordinate 1,459,435, forward strand.
TGTAGTAGGCCAGCGTTATATGGTGGAAAGGCTGTTGATAGGGCTGCTGGCACAGGGGCACGTATTGCTGGAAGGTGTGCCGGGATTGGCCAAAACATTATCCATTAAATCACTGGCATCTGCTATTAATGCCAAATTCAGCCGTATACAGTTTACACCGGATCTGCTACCGGCGGATGTGGTAGGTACGATGATATATAATCAGCAACGTAATGAGTTTATGGTACGTAAGGGGCCTATTTTTGCCAACTTTATCCTGGCTGATGAAATAAACCGTGCCCCGGCCAAAGTACAAAGTGCCTTGCTGGAAGCGATGCAGGAAAGGCAAATTACTATTGGAGATACTACCTTCAAACTGGATGATCCTTTCCTGGTACTGGCTACACAAAATCCGATTGAACAGGAAGGTACTTATAATCTGCCTGAAGCACAGGTAGACCGTTTTATGCTGAAAGTAGTCATTGGCTACCCCAGCAAGGAAGAAGAAAGACAGATTATCCGTCAGAACCTCAACCCGGAAGGCGCTGTAGCGATCCGCCCGGTGATACAGCCTTCAGATATCCTGGAAGCGCGTAAACTGGTACGGGAAGTGTACATGGATGAAAAGATTGAACGTTACATTATAGATATCGTTTTTGCCACCCGTAATCCGGAGGAATACAAGTTGCAGAAACTGAAGCCGCTGATCTCTTACGGAGGCTCTCCAAGAGCAAGTATTAACCTGGCACTGGCTTCCAAAGCCTATGCCTTTATGAAGCGCCGGGGATATGTAATTCCGGAAGATGTGCGCAGTATATGCTTTGACGTGATGCGCCACCGTGTGGGCTTAACTTATGAAGCAGAAGCGGAAAATGTAACCAGTGAAAATATCCTGAGCGAAATCCTGAATGCAGTAGAAGTACCGTAGTAGTTAGGATGGCTGTTGTACGGCCGGTATTCCGGCCGGGTAGTTTTACAGTTTTCAGACACCGGATAGTTTTGTAATTGATAATTGATAATTGATAACTCGTAATTTATTCCTGTGGATACGGCTGAAATATTAAAGAAGGTAAGGCAGATCGAGATCAAGACCAAAGGGCTTACCAATCATATTTTTGCAGGCGAATACCATAGCGCTTTCAAAGGCCGGGGTATGTCGTTCAGTGAGGTAAGGGATTACCAGTTTGGAGATGATGTAAGGTCTATAGACTGGAATGTAACTGCACGGTTCAATCATCCTTTCATCAAAGTATTTGAAGAAGAGCGGGAGCTAACGGTTATGCTGCTGGTAGACGTGAGTGAAAGTGCTGATTTTGGTACCGTTAAGCAGGATAAGCGGGCATTGATAGCAGAGATTTGTGCTGTGCTGGCCTTTTCGGCTATTAAGAATAATGATAAGGTGGGAGTGATATTTTTCAGTGATGGCATGGAAAAGTATATTCCGCCTAAAAAGGGGAAATCACATATTCTTTTCATCATCAGGGAGTTACTATCGTTTAAACCTAAACGAAAGGGAACGAACCTGTCAGAAACCTTGCGTTTCTTTAACAATGCCACCAAGAAGCGGAGTATTGTTTTTTTATTGAGTGATTTTTTGTCTGGCAATTACCAGGATGCCTTGAACATTGCCTCCAAGCGGCATGATATGGTAGGCGTGCATGTGTATGATCAGCGGGATAAGGAATTGCCACCGGTAGGGCTGATTCAGATGTCGGACGCAGAAACCGGAGCATTACAATGGGTAGATACAGCCGACCGCCGTGTACGTGAATATTATACACAACAGTTTCTGCAACATTCACAGTATTGCCGTAATGCTTTCCTCAAAAGCGGTGCAGAACTGGTTACGGTGCGTACAGATGAGGACTATGTAAAAGCATTGCAGGTGTTTTTCCTGAACAGAGCATAAGTATTAAAGGGGAGCTAATTTATCATGCGTAATCAAGTCAAAGTAATAAATCGTATTTTCTTATTTATGTTGCTGGGATATCTATTATGTCCTGGCAAGACCTTTGCGCAGCATTATTTGGATATTCAGGCACGTGCTGATACCGATAAAATCCGGATTGGAGAGCATGTAAAGCTGGAACTTTCTGCCCGTGTACAGTTGGAGGGTTTAAAAGGAGCCAGTTTTAAAGTGTTTTTCCCCAGTCTGCCAGATTCTTTCAGTCATTTTGAAGTCGTAAACCGTTCAGAACTGGATACAGCGACTGCCCCCGGAGAGAAATTTTTTAAGCAAACTGTTACAGTAACCAGCTTTGATTCCGGCCGTTGGGAAATACCCGCACTCAAATTTGAAGTATTCTCTGTTACAGATGGCTCGTATGATTCTGTATTTACGCAACCGGTTTTCATCGATGTAAATACTGTAGCCGTAGATACTACCAAGGCGTTTAAACCGATCAAAGCAGTAAAGGGAGTAGCCTGGAATCTGCTGGATTATTGGCTGTACCTGGTGATTGGCGCAGTAGCTGTATTACTGATTATTGGATTGATCTGGTACTTCCGGAAGAAACCGGTAAAAGCACCAGTGGTAACCGGACCGGTGGAATCGCCTTACGATATGGCGATGCGGCAATTGCAGGAGCTGAAGGGAGAAAAACTCTGGGAACAGGGAGATATCAAACAATATTATACCCGCCTCACTGATATTTTACGTAATTATTTCGAGCATCAGTTTGGGATAGCAGCCCTGGAGCAAACCAGTGCGGAACTGTTACAGAATATTAAGCCGGTGACTATTCTGAACCAACAACGGGACAAGCTGCAAACGATATTGATCATTGCTGATCTGGCGAAGTTTGCTAAAATGCAGCCCACGCCACAGGAGCATGAAGATTGTCTTACCAAGGCAACAGAAATTGTGACCTGGACCAAACCGGCAGTAGTGAGAGAAGCACAGCCAGGTGAGGCGCCTAAGCAGCAACCTTAGTATGCAGGTGGTTTGCAGCAGCAGGCATTTGTTCACTGGTAATTATCCCAATGCAGTAAGTGAGGAGTAAAGCGTTGGCCATTTGTAAATGAAAATTCGTAATTGATCTGATGAATTTTGAGATCTGGAAAAATATAGAATTTGCTTATCCCGGTTTTTTCTGGCTGTTATTGCTGGTACCGGTGATGATATACTGGTATTTTTCGCGTCAGCGCAAGCAGCGTGGGTTTATGCAGGTATCTTCCCTGGCAGGATTAAAAGGATTGCCGGTATCCTGGAAGGTGCGGTTCCGTCCCTTATTGCTGGCATTGCGGATGCTGGCATTTATTGCATTGGTAGTAGCATTGGCAAGACCTCAAACGTCTAATACTTCTGAAAATATAGATAGTGAAGGGATTGATATCGTATTGAGCATAGATATCTCAGGAAGTATGCTGGCAGAAGACCTGCGACCCAACAGGATGGAAGCTGCCAAAAAGGTAGCGATGGACTTTGTGGACAAGCGTATCAGTGACCGTATGGGGTTGGTGATCTTTTCCGGTGAAAGTTTTACCCAATGCCCCATTACAACAGATCATGCGGTACTCAAGAACCAGATCATGCAGATAAAAAGCGGCATGCTGCAGGATGGAACGGCTATTGGTATGGGACTGGCTACTTCAGTAGACCGTTTACGTAACAGCCAGGCAAAAAGCAAAGTGATTATCCTGCTTACTGACGGGGTGAATAACACTGGGTTGGTAGATCCCCTCACAGCCCTTGAAATAGCAAAAGCCTTCAAAATAAGAGTATATACAATTGGCGTAGGTACCTATGGGAAAGCCCCTTTTCCGATGACTATGCCTGATGGTAGCGTACAGATGCAGATGCAGGATGTACAGATAGATGAGCCCCTGATGAAGAAGATCTCGCATGAAACCGGCGGCAAGTATTTCCGTGCTACCAATACCAATGACCTGCAGAACATTTACCAGGAGATTGATAAGCTGGAAAAAACCAAGGTAGAGATTACCTCTTACAAGCGTTTTACGGAGCATTTTTTCCTGCTGGCGATGATAGCCCTCACCTGCCTGTTGCTGGAAATGGTATTGCGCTATACTTTGTTCAGAAGTTTACCTTAATACAGATTACAAACCTCACACGGGGTCGCTACCATAAAATGCCCTAACTTTACGGGCACTTTTATAATATTGATCTATTGCAAGCAACGGTTTACAAGTCTACAGGTAGTTGGTACGTGGTAAAAAGCACCACGGGGGAGTTTTTCAAAGCCCGTATGAAAGGGATTTTCAAAAAAGACGGGGATATTACCTCCACGAACCCTATTGCGGTGGGAGATACCGTAGCAATTGTACCGGAAGAGGGTGGAGATCATACAGCGATGATCACTGAAATAGCCGACCGGCATAATTATATTGTAAGAAGTTCTCCTCACCGTAAGCATCAGAAACATATCGTTGCAGCCAATATGGATCAGGCATTGCTGATCTGTACGCTCAAAGAGCCACGTACTTCTCAGGGATTCATAGACCGGTTTCTGGTCACGGCAGCAGCCTATCATATACCGGTAATCCTGGCCTTTAATAAGATGGACCTGTATAAGGAGAAGCAGGTAGAACAGTTTGCGGAATATGAGCAGCTCTATACTGAAATTGGCTATCAGGTGATACTTACCTCTGCCACCACGGGGTATGGTGTTCCGGAGCTGGGTACGCTGCTACATAATAAAACCACATTGATGTCCGGTCATTCCGGGGTGGGCAAATCTTCACTGATCAATGCCCTGTTGCCGGATCAGCAACTGAGAACCAAGGCAGTCAGTGGTTGGAGCGGTAAAGGGCTGCATACCACTACTTTTGCAGAAATGTTTGACCTGAAAGAAGGAGGACGAATTATTGATACCCCCGGGCTAAGAGAATTCGGTATTGTAGACATTCCCAAAGCAGAATTATCTCATTATTTCCTGGAAATGCAGCCTTATATCAGCGAGTGCCAGTTTAACAACTGTTTGCATATTAACGAGCCGGGATGTGCGGTGAAAGAGGCCGTAAACGAAGGCAAGATCAATGTAGAGCGCTATGTTAGCTATGCCACTATTCTGGAAACCATTACAGAAGAAGAGTATTAGGAGGATAGCCTGACCTCTTACCCTCTCCGGCCCTTTTTGGGTTTATTCATCTCATCCAGTACCTTTTCAGCACCCCAGTTGGGTTTAGGTTGGGGGCAACCGGTTTTTTGTGTACGGCAACTTCCCAGAGTTATTATCATTATTGCCAGTAATAGAAGAAAGGATCGTTTCATAAGCGGATCAGAATAGGCGCTGCATTTGTTTGCCAGCTTTGCTGTTTTGTTTTTTATTGTCTTTGCTGTAGTAGTTGCTGCCCGGGCAACCATATTTCTGGGAAGAACAACTGGTAATAAGTATACCAGTCAGCATGAGTAATGCCAATAGTTTTTTCATAGGGAGGTATTTCTACCTGCAATATAATTATTTTTTATAAAGTGTGTAATGCCTTTTGGCGGATTATTTTTCTTCTTCCTTAAACCAGCTGGCGTACATGATGTAGTTATCCGCAATACGGTTGATTTCTCCTCTGATGAGGTCCATATTAATGTCTTTGATCTTTTTGGCAGGTACACCGGCATATACGGTACCTTTTTCTATATGGGTACCTTCCAGCACCACAGCACCCGCTGCAATAATGGTATTTGCGCCTACATGGGCATTATCCATGATAATAGCCCCCATGCCTACCAGTACATCGTCTTCGATTGTACAGCCATGTATAATAGCATTATGGCCTACTGATACATTATTGCCAATGACGGTTTTGGTTTTTTCGTAGGTACAATGGATCACAACGCCATCCTGGATATTCACTTTATTGCCCATACGGATACTGTTGACATCGCCCCGTACTACGGCATTAAACCATATGCTGCATTCGTTGCCCATTACCACATCGCCTACAATAGTAGCGTTGGGGGCCACAAAACAGTTTTCTCCCATTTTGGGATACACTCCTTTTACAGGTAAGATTACAGGCATGATGTGTAGTTTTTAAGCTGAAAGTGATAATGCTCCTGCATAAAAGCAATGGCCGGAAGTGGGAGGCTTTTGCTTTATATGTTTCCGCAAATATAGCATATGTGGCATTAAGCAAAAAGCATTCCCTGCATTTCTCCTACCTTCGCATCATAAATTAAGCGCAGCAAGTGATATGAATAACAGGCAACTTTTTCTGCGGCACGTAGCGCAGACTTCTGATGCCCCTCTGGCATTGGAAATAGTGAAAGCGGCAGGCATGTATATGTGGGATGTGAATGGCAAGCAATACCTGGATCTGATAGCCGGTATTAGTGTATGCAATGTAGGGCATTGTCATCCGGCTGTTGTAAAAGCAGTACAGGAACAGGCGCAGCAGTATATGCATCTGCTGGTATATGGAGAAATGGTACAATCGCCTCAGGTGGCTTTTGCCAGTTTGCTTACGGCTCACCTGCCCTCCTCCTTGGATAGTGTGTATTTTACGAACTCAGGAACAGAAGCAGTAGAAGGTGCTATGAAGCTGGCCAAGAGATACACCGGCAGAACAGAGATCATTGCATTTGAACGTAGTTATCATGGCTCTACACAGGGGTCTTTAAGTATCCTGGGAGATGAACACTGGCGCAATGCCTACCGCCCGTTACTCCCGGATGTGCAGCATGTGATATACAATGCATGGGAAACGCTGGATCGTATTACCACACGTACCGCCTGTGTAATAGCTGAAAGTGTGCAGGCAGAAGGGGGGGTAATAGTGCCACAACGGGACTGGATACACGCACTCCGGGAGAAATGTACTGCCACCGGTACATTATTGATACTGGATGAAATACAATGTGGGCTGGGTCGCAATGGTTCACTATGGGCATTTGAGCAGCTGGGAGTGGTACCTGATATTTTACTATTAGGCAAAGCATTAGGAGGTGGTATGCCACTGGGGGCTTTTATTGCATCACGTGAAATCATGTGGAGCCTTACAAATAATCCTGTATTGGGACATATTACCACATTTGGCGGACATCCGGTTAACTGTGCTGCGGGACTGGCCGGCATGCAGGCATTGCTGGATGAGCAGCTGGTAGCCGGGGTTAAAGAAAAGGAGCAGCTATTTTTGCAACATCTGCAGCATCCGGCCATCCGGGCAGTACGCTCTCTGGGGTTGATGATAGCAGTGGAGATGGAAAGCTTTGCAGTAAATAAAAAGGTAATTGATTATTGTATAGAGAAAGGCATCTTAACCGACTGGTTCCTGTTTGCGCCGGAATGTATGCGTATAGCGCCACCATTGACGATCACACCGGAAGAGATACGCACTGCATGCCGTACCATCTGTGAAGCACTTGATAATGTATCATAAGCATATTGTGAAGGATATTGTCTGAAAAGAGAAACGCCGTACAGTTTTTCTTTTCAGGCATTACAGCAGCTGATCAGAATTGCAGCCTGAAGCTGCCGAATACCCCAAATCTTCGCTTGTAAGAGTCATTAGGGATGGTCCCTGGTGCTACCCGCCAAACAAAGTCTACCCGTAAAAACCGGAAGATGTTTTCTATTCCCGTACCCACTTCGAGGTAAGGGCTGCCATGCAGTGTACGGAAAGGATAGCCGGCTACAAAGTTTAATTGTTTGTTTTCTTCAGATAAGGCACCGATGATTCCTTTGGCTGTCCAGAATTGCCGCAGCTTCAGTTTTTTAATGAGTGGGATATATCCAAAAATACCATTGCCTATGGTATGCTCTATATTAAATCCTGCGTATTGATCACTGATAAACTCGAAACGGTTCATCATGTTAAAGGCATATTTGTTGTAGTAGTAAATCTCATTACCTGGGTGTACTTCCAGCATGGTGTAGGGTAAAGTGCCGAAGATCTTTCCGGCAAATAGATTATAATATAAAGTACCAAACGGGGGGAGCTTGACGTAGTCTGAAATGCTCATGACCATTTTCTGATACCGGTTGCCACTATTCATGACACCAGGTATACCAAAAGCATATCTTAGTTCAGTAATAGGATACTTACTTCCCAGACTTACCCGGTAATAATTTCCTTCGAGGAATTTTTCCTGGAATGCATAACGGATTTTTAGTTCCATTTCTGTGTTTACCATAGGATCATTTCCTGCTGCTGTTTTGGGAAAATGCAGATTGGTAGGAAGCGGTTCAAATGGGTGGAAGTTTTTATGAGCGAGGGATAGTTGGTAAGAAAAGCCACTGTAGTATTCTTTAAAAAACTCTATCCGCTTTTCTTCTACCATCAGGAATTTTTGTGGTATGCCAGATTTGCGGATCGCGAGTGTGAAAATGTTGTCAGATCCCACTTCATCATAATATTTGGTACCATTATCCAGGTCTTTCGTATAGGCACCATAGAGGTAGGTACGCGGGTGTCTTTTCAACAACCACAACGCTGATATCTTTCCTTTGTATACATGATCATCAAAGCCATAGGCCAGGTATCCGTAGAGGTATATGTTTTTATTAAACTGTGGCGTAGTACCCAGATCCATGCGGAGGCGAAATCCTTCCAGTTTGTTTTTACTAAAGAGATAATAGTATGGTCCGAGTTCGATAGGGCCAAGCGGCTTGTACCCGGTAGCCAGGAACCGGATTGTATTGGAGTATCTTTGAAAGAGTGGCATTTTCTGCAAGGAGTCTACCATTTGATAGATACCTACTTCATTTTTGCTTAAACTGTCGTGCCGGTTCTTAGCCCAGAAAGTATCCTGTTTATTGGCTGCATTTTCCAGTACGGTTACATTTTGCTGAAAGTTCTTATTAGTGAAGATATTGGTAGCCGCTGTATCGTTGGTAACAATGCTTTCATAAGTAGTGGTTTTCCGGCCAATGAACTCAATGGTTTTGCCGGGCCTGGGCGCTGGTGCCCAGAAGTCGGCAATGAATTTATCTTTTGCCAGGAACCAGGAGCTGTCGGCCAGTTGTTTAAACTCCTGTACCAGGCTTATTTTTCTGATGAAATTTATATTGGCATCATTAGGTACGGACAAGGTAGTTTTTTGTATGGCATAGGTGGAATCCTGCACCCAGAGGTCGCCAATAAAAGTATTCTCTCCTTTACGTTTAGGAGCAAAGTTTAGTTTAATAAACCGTTGGCCGCTTACATACTGGGTATCTGCGATTTTGTAATCATAATAGAATGCACCATTGTTGTTAACAGGACTTACAAACTGCTTGTCAAACACTGGCATGAAATTATCATACACATTGAGGTTCTGATACATGCCACCAAGAAACTTAACCACACTTTGGTTGTCGATTCCTGAAGTACGGCTGGCTTTGATCACTTCCTTTACTTTTTTAGGACTTCGCTGGTAATAATAATCAGAGAGTGATTCTGTCAAGAATACCGGCAGGAAAGGTTTGGTTTCTGAGGTACTGTCTACATTATCAAAGATAAAGGCAAAGGGTTTGGTAAAGCGGTTTTTACTGATCTTATCCTTGTTGAGGTTCTTCACATCCAGTTCCAGTTTATTGTAGACCTCGTATTTGTAATTATCCAGTTTGTTGTAATTATTAAATGGTTTTTGCCGGATAATTTGTTTGAGGAGGATGAGTGCAAAGTTTACATTGGCTTTGATCTCATAGGTCTTTAAAGAAACATCAGACCGGGTCATTTCAAAATCAATGATTTGTTCGGGAGTGTTTTTATTTACGGGTAATACCAGTGAGTTATAGCCCATTACTCTTGCCTGGAGAGAATCAGCAGAGATACTGCTTAACTCAAATGTATATTTGCCTGCTTCATTACTGACAATGCCTGTATTGGTGCCAACAAACCGGATAGTAGCAAAGGGGATGACCTCCTGGGAATGCGCATCTCTTACCACACCACTCACCTTGAATTGCTGGGCATGCAGATTTGAGCAACATAGGGTTATGCAAAAAAATAAGGCCAATATCCTTTTCCAGTCAATCATAACTAGGAACAATATTATATCTTTTGACGAACAAGAAGCAATGATACCCCCACTTATAGTCAAAAATATATTTTGCTGTTTTAGATATTATTGTAACTTTGAATTACAAAGTGCTTTTTATATGAATGAGCAGCAACATCTGGAAACATTAAGTGATATAAGGCGGATGATGGAACGGAGCAGCCGTTTTATCTCCCTTAGTGGGCTCAGTGGTATAAGTGCCGGTATTACTGCGCTGGCCGGAGGATATATAGCCTATACCTGGCTTACAGCTTATTATACGAGATGGGAAGCTACCGGTGCCTTTAACCTGGCTGATTTTAAATTACTTAAAATAAAGTTGGTCATATTAGCCGGAGTAGTATTAGGAGTGGCTTTATGTGTAGGAACATTTTTTACCTGGCGGAGAGCGAGGCGGAATCAGTTACCTATCTGGGATGCTACTTCCAGAAAAGTGCTGATTAATGTAGCGATTCCGCTGGCGGCTGGTGGCGCTTTTATAGGCGGCTTGTTATATAACCACCTGGAGGGTATGGTAGCACCTACCTGCCTTGTTTTTTACGGGCTTGCCCTGGTAAATGCCAGTAAGTATACTTTATCAGATATACGTTATTTGGGGATCACCGAAATCATATTGGGTGTTATTAATCTTTTCTTTTTGAGAAGAGGGCTTTATTTTTGGCTGCTGGGCTTTGGTGTATTGCACATTATTTATGGCGCTTTGATGTGGTGGAAATATGAGCGGCAGCCCGCAGCGCACGATGCACGCCCAACTGCCAGCTAGTTTTTTGTATGTTGGGAAACAGGCAGATAGCAGTGAGTGTGTCTGCACTTGGTTTAAGAAAATTGTGATTTGATGAACCCAATAGGTAACTTAAATAAAATATTTGACAGCCGCATAAGACTGGGGGTGATGAGCATTTTAATGGTCAACGATGAAGTGAACTTCAATGATCTGAAGCAGATGCTGGAGGTTACCGATGGCAATCTGGCCTCCCATCTGAATACATTGGAGGAAAATGGTTATCTGAAAGTATATAAGGGGTTTATCGGGCGTAAAACCAACACGACCTATGCCATTACACCAGCAGGAGAAAAGGCATTCAAAGGTCATCTGGCAGCGCTGGAGAGCATGATCAAGTTTACCAAGTAATTTTTTTTGTCTTTATACTTTGAAACACAAAGTGCTTTTAAATACATTACCATGGAAATACCAGAAATTAAAGAAACCAAAGGCTTTCTCAGAAGATATGCCTATGCTGTAAAAGCCATTGTTATTGGCATACTTGTTTTAATGTTATTAATACCCACCGCGTTAATCCTGGGCATTATTTCAGAGCGGAAAGCTTTGCAGGATGAGGCTACTACGGAGGTAAGTGCTAAATGGGCCAACGCACAACGGGTAGCTGGTCCGGTGCTGGTAGTACCTTATATTAAGGTTCCGGAGAATACAGCGGTAGTAAAGGGACAGGAAGAAATAGCGTACGCTTATTTTTTACCTGATAAGCTGGTTATTAACGGGGAGCTGTTACCTGAAATCAGGAAAAGAGGTATTTATGAAGTGGCGGTGTATAATTCCCAGTTGAAATTGAATGGTACCTTTTCGCCTTTGGATGCCAGTAAACTGAGTGTACCATTGAACATGCTACAGTTCAATAAAGCTTTTTTAGCGGTTGGGCTGAGTGATATGCGTGGTATTGGAAATGAAGCGCAGGTAATGTGGAATGGAAAACCTTTTGTCTTTAATCCGGGAGCGGTTGCCAATGGGTTATTTACAACGGGGCTTCAGGCCGGTATACCAGTAGTTACTACTACGGATCAACCTGGTTCAGCGGGCAAGCAGGATGCCGGCCTGACCGGTAAGCTGGCTGAAGGGTATGAGTTTGAAATAACCCTTATGCTGAAGGGGTCTGAACAAATCTTCTTCACTCCTGTTGGCAAAACCACGCAGGTAAACCTTCAGTCGAACTGGTCTAATCCAAGTTTTGCAGGCGCTTTCCTGCCTGACAAGCGGGAGATCACAGCAAAGGGTTTTACGGCCTCCTGGCAGGTGCTGGACCTGAACCGAACTTTCCCGCAGCGCTGGGTAAGCGGGGATCCTTATGACATCAGCACTGCTGATTTTGGGGTAAAACTTTTTATGCCGGTAGATGGTTATCTGAAATCCACCCGTGCGGTAAAATATGCGATCCTCATTATAGGACTTACTTTCCTGGTGTTTTATTTTATTGAATTGTTACAGCACCGGGCTGTGCATCCATTACAATATATACTGATCGGCATAGCCTTATGCATATTCTACACCTTGCTCATCGCCCTGGCAGAGCAGCTGACTTTTAACCTGGCATATCTGGTAGCTACTGTACTCACCCTGGGCCTGATCACCATGTATACTGCCAGTGTATTTAAAAGTTATCGTATGGGAATAGGTATTGGGAGTGTACTACTCTTGCTGTACAGTTTTATTTATGTGATCATTCAGTCAGAAGATCAGGCATTATTAATGGGAAGCCTTGGCTTATTTATTATTCTGGCTATTGTGATGTATTTCAGCCGTAAAATCCGCTGGGATGCTTTAGGGGAGGAAGCCGCATAAGATTGGCCGGATTTTGGCTTAAATTGAACAAGATAAGCCGTTATAGCATAAAGATGGAAAAATATATAATATGTCTGGGGTAAACCGCTCTTATTTTAGTAAACGGGTGCAAAGTTTTGGGTATGCTTTCAGTGGTATAGGTGCCTTCCTGAAAAGTGAACCACATGCACGGATACATGCCTTGGCCACGATACTGGTAATAGTTGCCGGCATATATTGCCATCTACCCGTTTTGCAGTGGATATTACTAACGATTGTAACAGGCCTGGTATGGATAACAGAAATGCTGAATACGGTTGTTGAGAAAGTAATGGATCATGTGGCTCCGGAATACCATGAACGGGTAAAATGGATTAAAGACGTGGCTGCCGGCGCGGTGCTGGTAGCCGCGCTGGTAGCGCTTATCACCGGAGGGCTTGTATTTGTGCCTTATTTCTTATAGTATGAAAATTATTGAATGAATATGAATTTGAATTTAAACAGGACCGCTGCGATAGTAAATGGCTGGATAGCCCGCAACAGGTTGCAATATACTTTGTGGGCCTCTACTTTATTCAGTCTTACTTTGTTATGCTGCCGCATTTTGCATACGGGCAAAATGCAATACATCTCAATGGTCTGGAATTTGTTCCTGGCATTTATTCCTTACGCTATTACCCGGTATATGCTTAGCTGGAATTACCAGTTTAAAGCCACCTGGATATGGACGGTTTCTTTTTTGGTATGGCTGGCATTTTTACCCAATGCTCCTTATATCCTCACAGACCTGTTCCATTTGCCTAAAGGAGGCGCCCCTATGTGGTATGATTTATTTCTGCTGCTTTCATTTGCCTGGAACGGTTTGCTGATGGGATATCTCTCTATTTGTGAAATGGAAAGCATGTGGCGTACAAGATATCCCAAATGGTCTGCTGCCCTGTTTGTTTTTCCGGTAATGTTTTTATGTGGTATGGGCGTGTATATAGGCCGTTTTATGCGATGGAACAGTTGGGATATTGTAACTAATCCGTTTGCATTGTTGACGGAAGTTGGAGATATTTTACTTCATCCGTGGGAGTTCCGTGCAGCGTGGGCATTTACGATTTGTATGGGTGTTTTTCTGAGCCTTGTTTATCCATTGATAAAAAAAATCCCGGGTCGTGTATGACCCGGGATTTTTTTATTATTAGTTGAGAGATTAGAAGTCTACTCCCAGTCCGAAGTACCAGATAGGGCTGCCTCGGAAGAAAGCTACAGCCGGCCAGCCGGCATCTACCCTGAGGAAATACCCTGCAATAGTAGTACGGGCGCCGAATCCATATCCTCCCACAAATGGTCCCAGGAAACCTTGTTTGATCTTGGTAGTTACCCCTGAGGATGGATCTGTATAAATAGCATAATTCGCATCTTTAAAGCTTAGTTTCTGGTTCCAGGCAGTACCTATATCAATAAAGGTAGTTGTCTGGAAATTACGGAGGAATGCTGAGTTAATAGGCTTGTCGATAAAGGTGGCAAATACCGGTAAACGTAATTCTGTATTCAGTAACATCACGTTGTTTCCGTTCTTGATATTTTGTTTGTAGCCACGCATGTTTACCGCCAGTGTCTGGAACGCATAATTTTCGTTTGTGTTCACAGGTGTCTGGTGTATTTTAGGATTGAGCCAGTTATCAGTACCACCCAGGTAATAGATCAGCTTACGGGAGCCCCAGGAGAGGTCGGCAGAGAACCGGGTAGCCCAGATGAAGTTCCGGTATATTTTAACATAATGCCGGGCATCAATCCCCATATTATACATAAACCGTCCTTTAGGTGGCGGATTGTTAGGATTGTTGAATACATCTCCATAGTTACCGGATATTTGTCCGTTCAGGTCGCCATATATTTTGAATCTTGTACCGTTCCAGATATTGATGGCCGGGTTGATGGTATTGTCATGTACGTATTCCAATCTTAACAGTGCCCAGTTTTCTTTCAGATCAGGTACCCGTTTAAAAGGATCTATTGCCAGGAATACCATTCTGTCTGTCCGGATACCGGTTTGGATACGGATACTTCTAACCTGATCAAAAGGATAGCGGATATCCAGTTGGTACAGATTGGTTTTTTGTTTAACAGGAATTTCCACGCCTTCTCCTACAAAAGCGGCCCGGTCTACCTTACGGTAATAAGTCAGTTTATAATCGAACCGTTTTTTCAGATAGGCAAATGAGAAGAAGTATTCCGATCCGTCCAGGGAAGAAGGAACGCGGAAGCCGCCGCTGAATTTATAATCTTCAAACAGGTCGCTGATGCCTATACGCACCAATCCATTTACGGGATCGGTAAGCCGGATAGGTCCACCCGGAGGGCCGGTATATGGCATGTATCTGTTAATCAGTACTGAGTTGTCAATTTGTGCGATCAGATAATCTGAAGAGAATTTCAGTTTATACGGCAACAGTTTAGACCTTTTAAGAATAGGTTCCGGCTCAGGCTGATCAAAAGATGACACATTGGATTTTGCAGTAGTATCTGCCGGCTCATTGCCAAACTCGCTCTGGAAGAAATCCGGATGTTTGACAGCAGTGTCTTTGGCACCACTGTTATAAGTTGGTAATCCTAGCCGCAGGCTGTCTTCATGCATTTGCCGTGCGCGGAAGCTGGTAGGGCGTGCATTTACATTCCGTTTACGTAAGGCAACGGTATCTATTTTCAGTTTATACAGCCGTTTATAATCGTTCATGGCGATTACCTCTGACACTTCTCCCTGGTCACCGGCAGCCCTTGATTCCTGAATGCCATACTGATAGTTAGTGATCGGAAATACATAGGTAGAGTCATTGGTAATACTTACCGCCTGTACGGAATCAGGCGCAGTAGTACCATAATCAGCCAGGGCAGAATCCAGCTCCAGCGGAGTTGGGTTGTGCAGGATTTCAGAACCGACAAAGAACAGGGAATCTATTCCCGCCCTTTCTGTTTTAAAGAAGCCGGCATATCTGTTACGGATTCCATTTTCATCAGATACGAATGTGAAATGGGTGGTATTGTATTGCACTGGTAATCGCGCATTACCGGTTTTCATGTTAGTTAGCTGGGTGATCTGTTTTTCAGAGCTCTTGTTCCAGTTATCTATCATGAAGATATTGTAATGACCATTAGGCAGTACGGTATCCCCGCTTTTGGCTTGAGGGGATGGCCGGTTGGATGCGTATATAATCCCACTTTTGCCTGGGAATGCTGCAAAAGAAGGTTCCAGATTATCATAGGAGTCGTTGGTAATCTGTTCTACCTTGTAATTGCTGATGCTATATGTAAATATGTTGGTGTGTCCATTCTTGATTGCAGATAAGAGCAGGGTATTATCGAATTCGAAGAAGTACTTCATATCCACTACCCTGTCGAACTGTTTGAGGTCTTGTTTAATTGTTATTTTAGTAATGAGGTCGTAGATCAGGAGTTTGGTTTTCCCTTCATGTTCATAGATCACTGCCAGGCGGTTTCCTTTTTGGTTCCATGCCAGTAAGGGATAGTTGGGATCCAGCTGGTTGGCCAGTTGGCGTACCCCGCTCTTCAGAATAACGTGTGTGTTGTATCCATACTGAATTTGCACACGGTATACCCCTTTCTTGAATTCTACCACTGCGTAGGAGTTATTTTTAGGATTAGCCTGGAAGCGGTAGAAGTCGGATTTATTGGTTTCCTTGGCAGTGATGGTACGGCCTTTGGTTACCTGTCGGCGGCGGCGGTTATCCTGCTGATACCTGCGCATGGTATACAGCATAAAGTCTTTGGTAGCATTTTTAGGGTTTTGATTCAGCACCTGTTCAAAGCCTTTCTTCAGCCCGCGGTTAATGCGTGAAATGTACATGAGGTAAGGCACTGCATCTTTACCGTATTTAGATTCCACATAATACCAGAATGCGTGTCCTGCCAGCAGTGGGTGGTCATAAGCCAGTTGGTTAAAATTGCTGTATTTACCGGAAAGGATGATCGCTTTCATCGCCTCATCATTCTTGGCATTCCAGTTTTCTGCTGCGTAGGCAATAAATCCGTCCGTGAACCATTTCGGAAAGTCTATTAATACAGCATTACCGGCAAATTCGCCAATATCTTCCCCAAATAATAAGGTTTCGAGCATTAGTCTGGCAATCCCTTGTCTGATCTGACGGTGGAGATTTTCATGGTCACCATCAAAGTATACAATCAGTTTATTACCTACCAGTTTGGTTACTCCCCCGGTATTCTGCCAGTCTACCCCGATGCCTATATTAGACTGTTTCATTTCACCGTAGCTGTTATAGACCACAATATTGGTGCGCTGCCGGAAAGAAGTTTCCATAAACTGTTCCAGCTGGGGGAGTTCTTTTTCTGCCACCTGGGCCACATACTTCCCTAATTCCAGCCCGTTTTGGCTGAAATAGGTATTGAAATGCTTGCTTTGGTAGAACCTCCACTTGAAATTCTTATGCTGTACACGATTTTGTCCGAACTCCACGGTATTCGTCTGGGCCTGCGATACAATCGTTCCAAGTAATAGGGTACAGGTGAATAATAACCTGGTAGTAAATCGGTTCATACAGAAAGTATTGATAATATTGTGTTCTGATTTAAAATTAGACAAAAATCGGGTAAGAATGATTGAAATCCAACAATTCACCTTTAATCCATTCCAGGAAAACACTTATCTTCTTATTAACGGAAAAAGGGAGTGTATAATTATAGACCCTGGCTGTTATTTTGAAGAAGAGCGAAAGGAATTGCTCCTGTATATCGAAAAGGAGGGGTTAAAGGTTACAAGACTGCTGAATACGCACTGCCACCTGGACCACATTTTCGGGAATAAGCTGGTAGCTGTTACTTATGGAGTGGGGCTGGAAATTCATCGGGCGGATGAAATAGTACTGGTACGTTCCCCTGAAGTAGGAGCTATGTATAATGTACGCTTTGAGCCGTCCCCTATGCCTTCGGCCTATCTGGAGGAGGGGGATAAGATCTCCTTTGGCGGGGTGGAGCTGGAAGTGATTTTTACACCAGGGCATTCGCCGGGAAGTGTATCTTTTTATTGCGCCGCGGAAAAGTTCCTGATTGGCGGAGATGTGTTGTTTTATCAGAGTATTGGCCGTACGGACCTTCCGGGAGGTAACCATGCCACCCTGCTGGCCAGCATCCGGGAAAAGCTGTTTGTGCTGCCGGATGATACAAAGGTATTGCCAGGGCATGGACCAGCTACTACCATCGGCTTTGAAAAACGGCACAACCCTTTTCTGAATGAAGTATAGGTAAAGAAAGGCTGGTATGTTGCTGCCTGACCCAGGAGGCGTGGTTACAGCAACAGCCCAAAGGCTGATAGTAAAGTACCCCCGAAGGCATCTGGAGCATACCGGGAAGTAAATAAGTACCGAGGCATGCTAAATATAATGGCAGATACTACTCTGCTACTGTATTTAGCATGCCTCGTTCATTCCTTACAGTTTGGCAACGAACCTGCCGATTACGGGAAGTTTGGCAAACTCCCGCTTCTCCATTTTGATAATAAACCAGGCATACAGCCCATATAACGTAGTGGCTACCAGCAGGGAAAGCGGCTTTACTGCATAGATATCCTCCGGCGACAGCCAGGTTTTATTAAGCCAGGCATACACGTAGTAGATGATTACGGCCAGTAGCGTATAGGTAATAAGTTTAGGCAGATGGTAGGGAATGGGATAATGCTTTTGCCCCCATACATAACAAATTACCATCTGTATGAAGTAACATACCATGGTGGCCAGAGCAGCACCAAAATATCCCATTACGGGGATCCACCAGTAGTTAAGTGCAAACGCCAGTATGGCAGTAATAATGGTGATTACTGCTCCTGTTTTGGTCCGATCTGTCAATTTAAACCAGATGGTAAGATTATAGTATACCCCTAGGAATATATTGGCCAGCAGCAGAATAGGTACAATCCTGAGTCCTTCATAGTAGATTTCCTGGCGAAGAAAAGCCTTCCAGATATTGAGGTACAGGCTTACAAACAAGAACATGAAGCAGAGCATTACTACAAACAGTTTCATAATGCGGGCATATGTTTTCTGAGGATTTTCTTCTTTGGCCTGTTTAAAGAAGAAGGGTTCCGCCCCCAACCGGAATGCCTGTATGAACATGGTGATCAGGATCGCCAGCTTGTAATTGGCGCTGTACAGACCAATAACTTCCTTTTTAGCCTCCAGGTCATTACCAGGGAGGTATTGTGGTAAAAACCAGGCCCGATCAAATGTTTCATTGACCATACCTGCCATGCCCACTATAATCAATGGCAGTGCGTAGCTCAGCATCTGTTTCCAAAGCTGCGGGTCAAATTGCCAGTTGATACGAATGATTTGTGGTAAAAACAGCAGGAGGGTAATCCCGCTACCAAGCAGGTTACTTAAGTAAATATACCCCAGCTGGTCGCTGCCTGCCTCTACATTGGGCAGCCAGTGGTATCCTTTTGCGTACCATTCGGGGCATAGTTTCAGGAAAAAGATATTAAAGAATATGGTAGTAGTGATGCCCGCGATGCGGATGGCTGCATAGCGTTTAGGCCGCCCTTCCTGTCGGAGTTGGGCAAAAGGGATGGCCGTAAGGGCATCAAAAGCCATGATGAGAATAATATAGGTATATAGCTGGGGATGTCCTGCAAGACCAGCCAGCTCGCCGGTATAGGAATTAATTATAGTGCCTTTGAGCAATAATAGCAGGATGGTGATGCTGATCGTAGAAAATAGCAGGGATATTGTAGCAGTGCTGAGCACCCTGGCTTCATTGTCCTTTTTGGCAAAACGGAAAAAGGCCGTTTCCAGGCCATAGGTAAGTATTATATTGGCAAAAGGAATGTAGGCATATACGTTTGACATTTCCCCAAAGGCAGCCTGGGTGAGGATTCCTCCGAGGTAAAAAGGGGTGAGGAAATAATTGAGCAACTTGCTCACAATGTTGCTTAATCCGTAGTAGATCGTCTGTCCTGCCAGTTGTTTTATGCTCAATGCCGGGATTTTAAATCAAAAATAAAGGTTCTCCGTGGTAGAAGAAGGTACAACAGGTAATAGCCTGCTATATGAAGGATGCAATTTACAACTCCGGGCCTTTGCGCCGGAGTTGTTTTTTTTCAGATAACAGCTTCTTGGAAGCCAGTCTTTTTTCTTTTACTGCCCGGGATGGTTTACTGGGGATACGTTTTTTACGAGGTATCAATGCCTTGTTTACCAGGTCGTTCATCTTTTTGATCACTTCCTGCTTATTACCCAGCTGGGTACGGGCGGTTTGCGATTTTATCTGCAAAAGCCCTTCTGCATTGATACGGTTAGCCAGCTTTTCCCGGATCAGCTGTTTTTGTTCCGCAGTGAATAAAGTGGAAGCCGCTATATCAAAATAGCCTTCTACCATGGTTTCCACTTTGTTTACATTTTGTCCACCCTTACCACCGCTGCGGGCGGTGCGGAAAGTAATTTCCGGGGACAATTCAATAATCATATTGTATTTTTTAATTAACCATGAAGGTTATTTGAACTGGCAATTTATTTATTTAAAGCTTATCTGTTGAAATTTTTTAAGATATGTGCCCTGTGTAAACAGGTTATTTTCTATAATTTGCCGGGGAACCGGGTTGGTTTTATTAAGTGAACATATGCGAACAGTTATACAAAGGGTTGCCCAGGCCTCCGTTACGGTGGATGGCAAAATAACCGGAGAGATAGCAGGTGGCTTGCTGGTATTGTTGGGAATAGAAGATGCAGATAATATGGCAGATATCACCTGGCTGAGCAATAAAATAGTGAACCTGCGCATCTTTAATGATGCGGAAGGGGTGATGAATTTATCCGTAAAAGATATGCAGGGTGGGATTTTGTTAGTGAGTCAGTTTACCTTATATGCGGCAACCAAAAAAGGGAACCGTCCTTCGTATATTCGATCTGGTAAACCGGAAACCGCGATTCCCCTGTATGAAAAAATGATTGCGCAGTTGACTGCGGATCTGGGCCGGGAGGTGCAGACAGGTATCTTTGGTGCAGATATGAAGGTGGCCTTGCTGAATGATGGTCCGGTTACTATTATGATTGATACCAGGAACAAGGAATAGTTTCAGCTATTTTTAAACATAAAACAGGCATATTATGACGATTCAGGAAGCACAGGAAAGTATTGACAAATGGGTGAATACCACCGGCGTAAGATATTTTAGTGAACTTACCAATATGGCGATTTTAACGGAGGAAGTAGGAGAAGTGGCACGGTTAATGGCCAGACAATATGGCGACCAGTCTTTTAAAGAAAGCGATAAAAATAAGGAGCTGGCAGATGAACTGGCAGATGTGATGTGGGTGTTGCTCTGTATAGCCAATCAAACAGGTATTGATATGACAGCGGCACTGGAGAAGAACTTCGCCAAAAAGAGTATCCGGGATGCTGACCGGCATCGTAATAATGAAAAATTGCAGTAAGCACAAATCAAACAGGTATGCAACGTTTTGGAAAAATAAGCGATTACTGGCAGATATTAAAGCAGTCAGGCAGTGATTTTATTGATGATAAAGTACTGAAACTGAGCGCTTCCCTGGCGTATTATACTATATTTTCAGTAGCACCTATGCTTATTGTGATCATTTTCCTCTGCGACCTGTTTCTGGGGAAAGAAGCCATAGAGAACAATGTATATGGGCAGATTAAAGGGCTGGTAGGAAGTGATGCCGCTATACAGATACAGGATATGATCCGCAATGCTACCTTATCGCAGGATGCCGGCTGGGCCACTATACTGGGGGTTATTACCCTGATTATTGGTGCTACAGGGGTATTTGCAGAAATCCAGGATTCCATTAACAAAATCTGGCGGCTGAAAGCAAAACCTAAAAAGGGGCTGCTGAAAATGTTGCTTAACCGGCTACTGTCATTTTCCCTGGTGGTAAGCATGGGGTTTATATTATTGGTGTCACTGGTGATCAATGGTCTGATGGAGATCCTGAATAAAAGGCTGGCGACTATGTTTCCCGAACTGGCTGTGGTAACCATTTACGTGTTAAATATCGCTATTACGGTGATTGTCATCACTTCGCTTTTTGCCATTATTTTTAAGGTGTTGCCTGATGCCCGGATCAAGTGGCGGGATGTATTGGTAGGGTCCGTTACCACGGCAGTGCTTTTTATGCTGGGAAAATTTGGAATAGGTTATTACCTGGGCGCCAGTAAGATCAGCTCTTCTTATGGTGCTGCCGGCTCTATTGTGATCATTCTTTTGTGGGTATATTATTCCGCAGCGATCTTATATTTTGGGGCCGTGTTTACACGGGTATACATTCAATACCGGGGATCTACTATTTATCCGAATGATTATGCTGTCTGGATAAAAGAAACGGAAATCCCTCATGAGGAGGCAATGGCCCTGGAACATGGCGCTCAACAGTCAATACACCTCAATAAGTGAGCGTTAATTGTTAATGGGGTATTAAAAATTAGCATACGTATATTCAATTTTCAAAATTATCTTTGCCCCACTATGGCTACAGATCAGAATAAATTCCAGGCGATCATTTCGCATTGTAAGGAATACGGTTTTATTTTCCCTTCAAGTGAGATATATGATGGGTTGAGCGCAGTATATGATTACGGTCAGTATGGCTCTGAATTGAAGAAAAACATCAAGGATTATTGGTGGAAGAGCATGACGCAGCTGCATGAGAACATAGTTGGTATAGATGCTGCCATTTTTATGCATCCTACCACCTGGAAAGCATCCGGCCACGTAGATAATTTCAGTGATCCCATGATCGACAACAAGGATAGCAAAAAGCGTTACCGGGTTGATCATCTGCTGGAAGCACATGCGGAAACGCTGGCTCCGGCGGAAGGAGAAGCTTTGCTGGCGCAGATGGATGAGTTGCTGAAAGAGAATGATTTTGAAGGGTTGAAAAAGTTAATCGAAGATAACAAGATAAAATGCCAGGTGAGTGGTACGGTCAACTGGACGGATGTGCGTCAGTTTAACCTGATGTTTTCCACCCAGGTAGGTAGCGTGGCTGAGGATGCCAGCGAAATATACCTGCGTCCGGAAACGGCTCAGGGTATCTTCGTTAACTTCCTGAATGTGCAGAAAACCGGCCGGATGAAGATCCCTTTTGGTATTGCACAAATAGGTAAAGCCTTCCGTAATGAGATCGTGGCCCGTCAGTTCATTTTCCGTATGCGTGAATTTGAGCAGATGGAAATGCAGTTCTTTATCCGCCCTGGCACACAGAAGGAATGGTATGAGAAATGGAAGGAAGAGCGTATGAAATGGCACTTGAGCCTGGGCGTAGACCCCGCTAAGTATCATTTTAAAGATCATATCAAACTGGCACACTATGCAGATGCTGCCGTGGATATTGAGTATGAGTTCCCTATCGGATTCAAAGAAGTAGAAGGTATTCACTCCCGTACTGACTTTGATCTGAAACAGCACCAGGAATACAGCCGGAAGAAGCTGCAATATTTTGATACGGAGATCAACCAGAACTACATTCCTTATGTAATTGAAACTTCCATAGGGGTAGATCGTATGTTCCTGTTGACCATGTGTAATGCTTATGAAGAGCAGGACCTGAGTACAGCAGATAAGCAAGATAGCCGTGTGGTACTGAAATTCCCGGCTAAGCTGGCGCCTATTAAGCTGGCTATATTGCCATTGACCAAAAAGGATGGTTTACCGGAGGTAGCGCGGGAACTGATGGATACTTGTAAACAGCATTTCCATTGCTACTATGAAGAGAAAGATAGCATCGGTAAGCGTTACCGCCGTCAGGATGCTATTGGTACCCCTTTCTGTGTAACAATCGACCATCAGACTAAAGAAGATAACACAGTAACCATTCGCCACCGGGATAGTATGGAGCAGGAACGTGTGCCGTTGGAAAAAGTGAAGGAAATGGTTTTGTTGGAAATTAATCGCTAGAAAGGAGCTGCCAGCTACGAGCTTTGAGCTGCGAGATATACTCCGTAGATTATTTACTACGGTTTATGGCTCGCAGCTTTTTTATGGCATTGGGTGGCTCGTCGCATTTTACAGCAAAATATGTTCTCGCAGCTCGTGGCTCACGGCTCGGAGCTATCCATACAGCTCCAGGTGAATATCTTTACGATCATACCCCATAGCCTGAATACGTTGACGGGCTTCATCAATCATTTCTTTCCATCCGCAGAGGAAAAAGTTAGCCGGGCGCTTATCGGCAGCCAGCATTTCTTCATAAATTTTATGAACGTATCCTTTTTGCCCATGCCAGTTGGGATCTTCTCTTGAGAGGGTAGGGATATAGTTAAAACCAGGCATTTCCAGCTGCAATTGCTGTAGCTCTTCCGCATACAGGAGATCTTTCTGGTACCTGCAGCCAAAGATCAGGTTGATTTTTTGGTATGGTATAGCATGTTTTTTAATATGATGTACCATAGAGCGGAAAGGGGCAATGCCCGTACCTGTACAAATGAGGAACAATTCCTTTTCCAGTGGTTCAGGTAATACAAACACCCCTAATGGGCCACGAAGGGTCAGCTCACTCCCCTCCTTTATTTCATTGAACAGATAGGTACTGCCGGCTCCTCCTTCCAGCAATACGATGACCAGCTCTATTTCATTGCTACCATTAGGGTGGGAGGCGATGGAATAGCTCCGCCAGCGTTTATTCTTCTTTTCGTGGATGGGCAGGTCCAGTGTAACAAACTGACCTGGTTTGAAATCAAAACGGTCCTTTTCAGGAATGCTGATCCAAAACCTGCGGGTATTGTGAGTGGCGTCCACAATCTTTGTGACGTAGCCAGTTTGCCATTGTTCTAACATTGAGTTGGTGTTTGTTATAAATATAAGGAAAATAAGTTAATGGTTTCCCTTATGTATTGCCTGTTAAAAACAGCTTCTATTGACGGATAACCGGGTTATGGCCATGTGGCTTCGGGTGGGGAGGATCCGTCAGGCTTTTATGGTTTTAGGCAGGTGTGGCACCGTTTATGGTGCTTTAAAATTCCTTATCTTTGCAACCTTCATGAATTTACAGGGTGTTTTACAACTTTACCAACGCGATACCCGCCTGCAGTCGCTGGTAAAAGGGATACAACAGTCCGCCCCACAGCACTTTCAGTTGACCGCTCTTTCGGGTAGTTCCATCAACTTTGTGGCAGTGGGAGCCTGGGCACATGCAGATGCAAATCATCTTTTTATCCTCAACGATAAAGAGGAAGCCGCCTATTTCCATAATGACCTGGAGCAGTTGAGCCAGGCGCTGGATGTATTTTACTTTCCGGATTCCTATAAAAAAACAGGACAGTTCCAGGAGTTTAACAGCAGCCACAGTATGTTGAGAACGGAAGCGCTCATGCGGTTTTCTTCCGATGGGAATGCGGTGCGCAAAAAAATCCTGGTCACCTACCCGGAAGCACTGTGGGAGAAAGTAGCCGGTGCCGCTGCTTTTAATACCAACATGGTACAGTTAAAAGTGGGGGATGTACTGAAGGTAGATCCTCTGTTGGAAAAGCTGGTAGGCTGGGGATTCCACGCTACTGATTTTGTGTATGAACCTGGTCAGTATGCCGTGCGTGGCGGTATTCTGGATATCTACTCCTTTGGGAATGAGAAACCATACCGGATAGAACTGTTTGGGGAGGATATTGATTCCATCCGCTTGTTTGATCCGGAAACCCAGCTGAGCGAACGTAAGCTGTCGCAGATTACCCTGATTGCCAATATGGACGCACATACCGCCGGACATGTGAAAACTTCCCTGTTGGAGTTTTTGCCGGAAAATACCGTGGTATGGATAAAGGACCCTGCTTTTGTGGCAGGTGTGGTAGAACAACTGGAAACAAGACTGGATGAGTGGTTGCAAACCGGTAAAAAAGTAAGGGTAGATGAAGAGGAAGAGATGGCGCTTACCGCAAATGATTTTGTACCGGCCAGCAAGCTGATCGCAGAAATTTTGCAGCGGCATTGTATTGTATTTGGAAATAATAACTGGTGGCAGGATCAGCAGCTTGCTCCTGTAGTTATTGATTTTGAAACGAAAGAACAACCCGTTTTTAACAGGCAGTTTGATCTGCTGATTAAAGACCTGGACCAACATAACAAACAAAAATACGGGCTGTTTATCTTTGCTGATAATCCCCGGCAGCTGGAAAGGTTGCGCAGTATTTTTGAAGACCTGAAAGCGGAGTTTGTTTTTTATCCTATTCCGGTACCTATCAGCGCAGGGTTTATAGATCATACCTTAAAGATTGCGTGTTATACAGATCATCAGATCTTTCAGCGTTACCATAAGTATAAAGTAAAACAGGCCTACAACAAGAACAAGGCGATTACCATGAAAACGCTGCGGGAATTACAACCCGGCGATTTCGTAACGCATATTGATCATGGGGTGGGTGTATATAGCGGACTTCAGAAAATTGAGGCCAACGGAAAAATGCAGGAGGCGATCCGCATTATTTACAAAAACAACGATCTGTTGTATGTAAATATCAACTCCCTGCATAAGATCAGTAAGTATACAGGTAAGGAAGGGGTAGAACCACGGGTAAACAAGCTGGGTAGTGATGCATGGGATAAGCTGAAAGAGAAGGCTAAAACCCAGGTTAAAGATATTGCGAAGGATTTGATCCGCTTGTATGCGGTACGTAAAGCGCAGGAAGGTTTTGCGCATACGCCGGATACTTATCTGCAAACCGAACTGGAAGCTTCTTTTATCTATGATGATACACCGGATCAGAGTAAAGCCACGGCAGATGTAAAAAGAGATATGGAGTCGCCGGCGCCAATGGACCGGCTGGTGTGCGGGGATGTGGGCTTTGGTAAAACGGAGGTAGCCGTTCGTGCTGCCTTTAAAACACTGGTAGATGGTAAGCAGGCTGCGATATTAGTGCCTACCACTATCCTGGCTTTTCAGCATTACAAAACGTTTTCTGAAAGGCTGAAGGATTTCCCCTGCACCATTGATTACCTGAACCGTTTTAAATCTTCCAAACAAAAGAAAGAAACCCTTCAGCGACTGGCAGAAGGTAAAATAGATATTATTATCGGCACCCATGCCTTGCTGAGTAAGGATGTGAAGTTTAAAGACCTGGGGGTGCTGGTAGTAGATGAAGAACAAAAATTTGGTGTATCTGCAAAAGAAAAGCTGAAGCAACTTAAGTACAATGTGGATACGTTGACATTAACGGCTACGCCTATACCCCGTACATTGCAGTTCTCATTGATGGGCGCCCGTGATCTTTCCATTATCAATACGCCTCCGCCTAACCGGCAGTCCATTGAAACAGAGGTACTGGTGTTTGACCAGGACCAGATCAGGGACGCTATTTATTTTGAAACAGAGCGGGGTGGGCAGGTATATTTTATTCATAACAGGATTAAGGGGTTAGGTGAAATAGCGGGGCTTATACAGGGGCTTTGTCCTGATTTGTCTATTGCTACTGCGCACGGGCAACTCGAAGGGCATCAGCTGGAAGAAGTAGTCCTGGATTTTATAGACCGCAAGTATGATGTGCTGGTGTGTACCAACATTGTAGAAAGCGGGGTGGACATACCGAATGCAAATACAATTATCATCAATAATGCGCATCACTTTGGATTAAGTGATCTGCACCAGCTGCGTGGCCGTGTAGGGCGTAGTAATAAAAAAGCATTCTGTTATTTGCTGGCACCTCCTATGAGCACCTTACCTGCTGACAGCCGTAAACGTTTGCAAACACTGGAGCAGCATAGTGAACTGGGTAGTGGTTTTCAGATAGCGATGCGCGATCTGGATATACGTGGTGCAGGTAATCTGCTGGGTGGTGAGCAAAGCGGGTTTATGGCAGAGATAGGCTTTGATATGTACCAGAAAATCCTGGACGAAGCTATCCGGGAGCTGAAGCAAAATGAATTCCGGGAGCTGTTCCGCGAACAGATGGAAGAGAAGAAAGACTACATTAATGATTGTACGATAGATACAGATCTGGAAATACTCATTCCGGACACGTATGTAGAAAGTATACAGGAGCGATTGAACCTTTATCAGGAACTGGATAACATTGCTACAGAAGACAAGTTGCAGGTCTTTGAGATGGAGCTGCAGGACCGATTTGGGCCTGTTCCTGCTCCTGTAAAAGATTTGTTTGCGGCTATCCGTTGCCGGTGGATGGCAATCCAGCTGGGCTTTGAAAAGATGATGCTGAAAGAAGAGAAACTACGTTGTTATTTCATCAGCAATCCGGATTCTCCTTACTTTGAATCTCCTGGCTTCCATCATATTTTACACTACATTCAAACACGCACCAATAATGCCCGCTTAAAGCAGGTAGGAAAGAATTTTATGCTGGTTGTGGAACGTATCCGTTCTATGACTGAAATGTATACTTTCCTACATGGCATGATGCAAAAAGCACCGGCGGAAAAAACGGAATAACCAGCTTATCGTATCAGGGTTAATGTCCCTTTTTGTACATGCTGCCTGCCGGTGTAATCTTTTCCACTGATCACCCAGATGTAAGTGTCTATGGGCTGCGGTATGCCTTGATATGTACCGTCCCAGCTCCGGGTAAGAGAAGTGGTATAAAAAAGTTCCTGCCCCCACCGATTCCATACCCGGAAATAGTCTAGCTTGGGAATGCCTGCTGCAATAGCACGGAAAAAATCATTCGTACCATCTCCATTAGGAGAAAAGGCGGTAGGCACATAAAACGCAGGGCCTTTATATACACGTACCAATAAGGAATCTTTTTGTATACATCCTTCCGGCGACATTACCGTAAGGCGGAATTGCTGGTCCTTCTGCAGTATGGCTACCGGATTGGCAATGTGGCTATCGGAAAGTCCTGTAGCAGGTTCCCACTGGAACTGTGTGGCACCATTGGAAACGGACTGTAATTGTAAGGGTTGCAGTACTGCCACCAGCGTATCTGGTCCTGCGTCCAGTTTCAGGTCAATAATACTGATATCCGCATAAGCGCTGTCTGATGCACAGCCATCTTCACTTATTGCGTATAGTCTTGTATGATAGGTACCACCATTGGGATAAGTATGGGTAGGATTTTGTATGCCGGAGGTAGTGGTATCATCCAGTCGCCATAGCCAATCGCGGATGCTGACCTGTGGCGTCAGGTTATTGGCGGTGAAATTTACGGGTAATCCCAGGCAAACATTATTTCCCTGAGCGCTTACTTCCGGTATGGGGTAGGCCGGCAGTATTTTGCTGGCGCTGTTACTGCAGCCACCAGGCGTAGTAACAGTAAGGTTTACGGTATAGTTATCAGGACGGTCATAAACCGTTTGAGGATGTTGTGTGGTGGCAGTAGCACCATTACCCAGTTCCCATTGCCATTTTTGCACTGTGCCGGTGGTTACAGCAGAGGCATCTCTGAGCTGGATGGTTCTGCCCACACATAACAGGTCGGCCGTAAAATCGGCTATGGGGTAAGTATCCACTGCCACCCGTTGTTGCAGGGTATCAGAAATACAACCACTATTATCTTCGATCACCAGTTTAACATCATATTGCCCAGGTGGGAACAGATGAGGCGGAGGCTGTGCTTGTGTATAGGTAGTACCATCATCAAAATCCCAGAACCAGTGGGTTATGGTACCGAAAGATTGGGAGTCATCACCAAACACTACGGGTGTGCCTTCGCAAAACAGCTGTTGATGATCAAAACGGAGTTGCGGACGGAGGGCCGCACAAAACTGTTGTTCGTTGATTTCCCCACCGGTAGAACCAGCAAAGCCCCAATAAACCATGGGATCCGCCCCAAATACGTCGTTCACCAGGTCTTTGGTGGCAGAGAGCCGTAACTGGCCATCCACACTTACTTCCAGCAACTGCCGGGCTGCATCCCATTTAATGCGGAAAATATGCCATTTACAATCTTTTATGTTACTCGTGTTGGGCAACACTTCTATGGTACCAGTCAGGTTTTCGGGACTGCTGTGATCTGTAATGCCATTTACCTGGATGGCCAGGTGATCATAAGCAGGATCGTTCTCATCCAGGTTCTGATAGGTATCTATGATCACGCCCAATGAAGGAGCAATGCCTTTGAAGCCGATGCCTTGCCCGGAAGCGCCCAGATTGGTGCCTTTTGTTTGCAGGATAAACCCGATCCCGTCTGCGCCGGTAGTTCTGCACCCCAGGTTTACGTCAAATACATAGTCGAATGACTGGAGGAGGTTGATCTTGTTTTTATTCCATACCGTACCGCTTTTAAAGCCCGCATCCGGTGTCAGTATATAACAATTGCAGGTGCGCTGAACAGCATCTCCGTTTAAGATATAGGGTGTTTGCCCATATGCCATTACATGGAGGGATAATACTAACAACAGAAGGCATAAGGCTTTGTGCATATTTTTGAATGACTAGAAAAATAGTGTTTTTTTCTTGTGTAACATATGCTTTGTTTAAACGTTTCATACCCAGCATTACACATATATTCATTTTTATAAAGTAAGGGGTTGGGAATATTTTTTTGGGGTATTTTATGGAAAATGGAAACAGGGGTGCATCATGCTAGTGAAAATTTGTAACAGGCATCTGCAGTATTAATAAAGCAGATGTGATCGATAAAAACAAACATTAATAATTAAATACAAAACGTTTAAGATGAAAAAGGTAATGTTATTAGCAGCGGGTTTATTTTTAGCCATGACCACCTGGGCACAGCAGACAGACAACAAGCCTCCGGTAAAGAAGATTGAAGTAAACGGCTCCGCAGAAATTGAGATTACACCGGATGAGATTTTCCTGAATATTTCACTGCGAGAGTATAATAAGAACAAAAGCACCAAAGTAGATATCAGCACACTGGAAAAACAATTGCAAAAGGCAGTAGCAGATGCAGGACTTCCCAAGGAAAGCCTGACCATTGAAAATGTGTATGGCAGTAACTATGATTGGTTCTGGCGTAAAAAGAAAAACGATCAGGATTTTATTGCCCGTAAGCAATACCGTCTTAAGCTGAGCAAGCTGGATAAGGTTAACAGCATCTTATTTGCAGTGGACGCAGAAGGTATCGAAAATGTAAATATTGCTTCCTTTAACCATACTAAAATGGATCAGTTCCGTAAAGAAGCAAAGATCAAGGCTTTACAGGCTGCTAAAGAGAAAGCAGGGTATATGCTGGATGGTATTGGCGAAAAGATAAATGGCGTGCTGGAAGTGCAGGAAATCCCTACTGATAATTACAGTGATGCACGCCCGATGGCAAATGTAATGACCGGAAAAATGACAGGTAGTGTGAGCCGGGATTATGTAGCAGAATCTATCCCTGACATTGACTTCAAGACCATAAAAGTACGTGCAGAAGTAAGAGCCGTATTTGCGATTAAATAATGATTGGTGAACGGGTATTAAAACAGAGGTTGTCTCATTTGAGTTGAGACAACCTCTGTTTTTTCTGATAGCTAAATAAGCGGTTAGAAGTTATTCTATGAAGTGAATGTTTTCTGTCTTCAAGTTGTGGGACAAAATGTATTTTATTTTATTTTTATTTCTGTAATAGTAGTCGGTTCCTCCGGTAGAATTTATCACAGTGCTATCGGGGCCGAGTGCCAGCGTATGCTCCAGTTTTTTTTCAATTAATTTATATTTTTTCATGCTACGCAATTTTTTAAGATTGGCATCAATATTTAAATCAGTCTGATAATCAGTTTGTAATTGAAGAAGACGTTTACCAATTCTTTTTTGATTGCTACACCCTAAAATAAATAATGGGAATATTATAGTTAGTACTTTTTTCAAATTTACAGTTTTTGTATAGTTGCAGTTGCTTTAAGAAATTCAGGAGCATAATTCGGATCATATATCCATTCCACTGCACCTGCATTTTTAATATCCGCCTTGGATAAGTAATTTCTATAAAAGACAAAGGTATCAAAAAGGTTATTGTCTCTATTAAAGTTCCATTAATTGATAGTATTATAGGATTGTTTATTAGGGTTGGGTTTGGTAGCTCGGTTCGTCTCTTCTATACTGGTAGGTTTTTCGGGGGAGTGGATGATCATCATTAGTCCTGGCCGAATTGGAAGTTGTAGTTCCGCTAATGGGTGTTGAAATCCTGGCAGTTCCTGAAATTTCAATTTTATCTCTATCGTTCAGCTTACTTAATAAGTCATTCATTTGTTTTTTAGAGATAGGTGTTTGGTTTGTTTCTTTTTCAGATGTGCCTGAATGCTGTGTTTTCAGAGCCACATTTTTTCGTTTCATTACAAATCATCCTTTACATTAATGTCAGTTATTTGAGGTCGCTTAGAAAGTAGAATGACAAAAGATAAAAGCCCTGCCTGAAAAGGCGGGGCTGTTTTGATAGTTCGTAAAACGATGATTAATGAATATAGACTTTAAAAGTCCCGTCCGTTAATGGCTTTTCAGTTTCGCCACTTGTTAATGTACCCGTAAAGGTTCCTTCCGCGTACTTACTATTAATGCTTGTAATGTTTACAGTTAATGTGCTGGTAATGTAACCCACTCCTTCCTGTTTGATATTCATCAACGTCAGGCTGGCCCTGGTATTAGTGCCGGGCTTTATCACATCCGGAAAAAAAACAATCAGCTCCTGATGGTTTACAAAGTTGTTGGAAACACCATCTACGATCAATGCTTTTTTACCTGCCGTATCAATGATTTCAGTAAAAATCTGGTTGGCGTTATAGGCCATACCATCTACTTTAAAAGAGAAGGCATCCTGTGGTACGGTTTCTTTTTTCTCACAGCTGGTCAATCCTGCTATGCCTGCAAAAAATGCAGGCATTAACCATCTAAATTTCATAGGCATAGGTGTGGTATAGGGATAAATATGGTTGCAATATATAGTGAATATTACTAATTAAATATTTTATTTATGGGTTATTTTACAGAGGTAGCTGGTGTGTTTTGTAAGTAATTGATAGCGAGTAATATTTTTATGATTGATTTAATTGCACCAATATGATTTCATTGCCATAGAGGTCGAGGAAATGCAGGAATTGGTATTCGGGAGTAGTTTGGGGCGCTTTTGTAATACGTACCTGGTGTGAAATTAATTGCTGATGAAGTTCCTCAAATGAATCGGTATAGAGTACAAAAGTAGGATGACCACCAGTTTGTTTGCCCACCAGTTGCAGATCAGCAGGCGTTTGTGCCTGCAGGAACCATATGCCGGTAGCATCACCTGTTTGAGGCGCGATGTGAAGAAAGCGCTGACCGTTGGGGGTAGTTGTTTCAAATATTTTTTTGAAGCCCAGGGCTGTTTCATAGAATGAAAATGCTTCGTCATAATCCTTCACCAGCAGTACCATTCTTCCTAATGTGTTTTGCATAATCGGGGATTTTGAAGGGTTGTTCAGGGGGCAGGTATCTTTGCTAACTGTAACACCGTTACCTTTACAGCCAAAATAGTATAATTAACAATATTTTTGCGGGTTAAATTACTATTATTACAAATCTTATTACACGAATAAAAGATACGTTTTTTTGATGTCAACAGAAGTGATCAAACAATTGCAGGAAGCCGTACAGTTTTCACCGGAGAATGTTCCTTTACGTATGCACCTGGCGCAGGTGTTGCTACAGGATTTTGAATATGTGCAGGCAGAAGAGCAATACAGGAAAGT
This sequence comes from Chitinophaga sp. H8, assembly GCF_040567655.1. Taxonomy (NCBI): domain Bacteria; kingdom Pseudomonadati; phylum Bacteroidota; class Chitinophagia; order Chitinophagales; family Chitinophagaceae; genus Chitinophaga; species Chitinophaga defluvii. The sequence goes on from NZ_JBEXAC010000002.1 coordinate 1,492,486, forward strand.
GCTGGAGCTATCGCCGGAGAACACAGCTGCAGAGCTGGGGCTGGCCCGTACCTTTTATCATCAGCAGAAATATTCAGCAGCCATTGTGGTATTAGAGCAGCTGGAGCAGCATGAAGGGGATCACTTTGATGCCTTGCTGCTGCATTGCCGCATATTGGTAAAGGAAAATTCATTGGAAGCTGCGCGGGATATCTATGAGCAGCTGCTCCACTTGAGTCCGGGATTCAGGGATGAAACCCTGGATGGCCATTTCCGTGTTACACAGCAGCATTATGTATCCTCTCTGGATGAAGATGATGAAGATGAGGAGGATGAAACAGGCAAGGTGTTTTTGCTGGAAAAGCCGGACATCAATTTCTCTGATGTAGGTGGTATGGAGCGGGAAAAGCAGGAAATAGACCTGAAGATCATCAAGCCTTTGCAATTTCCTGAGTTGTATAAAGCTTATGGTAAGAAAGCAGGTGGGGGTATTTTGTTGTATGGTCCTCCGGGTTGTGGTAAAACCTATCTGGCCAAAGCAACTGCCGGGCAGATACAGGCAGAGTTTATCAATGTAGGCATACATGATGTGTTGGATATGTGGATCGGCAACAGTGAGAAGAACCTGCACAGTTTGTTTGAGCTGGCGCGGCAATGCAAACCTTGTGTATTGTTCTTTGATGAAGTGGATGCATTGGGGGCCAACCGCAATACCATGCGCAGCAGTGGTGCCAGTCACCTGATCAACCAGTTTTTATCTGAAATGGATGGTATTGCCGCCGACAATGAAAATCTGCTGATCATAGGAGCCACCAATGCGCCCTGGCATCTGGACCCTGCTTTCCGCAGGCCAGGACGTTTTGACCGGATTATTTTTGTAGAACCACCTAATACACAGGGCCGGGAAGACATCCTGCAGTTGCAGCTGAAGGACAAGCCTGTAGCTAATGTAGATTATGCTGCGCTGGCCAAAGCTACTACCGGTTATTCCGGTGCTGATCTGAAAGCTATTATTGATATAGCGGTGGAAGAAAAGTTGCTGGAAGCCTTGCAGAAAGGGGTACAACTACCCATTACGCAAAAGGAGCTGTTAAAGGCAGCAAAAACGCACAAAGCTACCACCCGTGAATGGTTTAATACAGCCCGTAACTATGCGCTGTATGCCAATGAAGCCGGGCTGTATGATGATGTGCTGAAATACCTGGATATTAAGAAATAACGTTTATGCCTGTATTAATTCAGCGTGCTCAGTTGTTACTGCAGCAGGGCCGCCTTCAGGATGCTGTTACCATGTTACAGCAGCACCTGCAACACCAGGCTAATGATATAGATGGACTCTTTCTCTTAGCTATTTGTTACCTGGAACTCAAGCAGCCGGATAGCGCTGCTACAGTAATTAAAAATGCACTCAGCATGGTGCCGGACGATGACCGGTTCCTGTATCTGCATGCCAGGGTATTACTGGAGACGGATCAGTACAATGCAGCCATTGATGCCATCCGGGAGGCGGTGGCTATTCATCCTTATGTGGCAGATTACTTTGGGATGTGGAGCCAGATATTGTTAGTGAAGAAAGATTACCGGGGCGCTCTTGAAAAAGCAGAAGAAGGCTTGGCGCTGGATCCTGAAAATCAGGTATGTCTTAATCTCCGCTCTCACGCAATGTTCAGTCTGGGGAACAAAGCCGCCGCTTTTGCGGATTTGCATGAAGCGCTGGAGCATAATCCTGAAAATGCCTATACCCATGCCAATCTGGGCTGGAAGTGGCTGGAAGCGGGCGATCACCGGAAGTCGCTGGAACATTTCCGGGAGTCCCTTAAAATTGATCCTAATCAGCAGTGGGCCAAGCATGGGATGGTGCAGGCAATGAAAGCCAGGTATTGGCTGTATCGCCAGTTCCTGAATTATGCTTTTTTTATGGGCAGGCAAAAGGCAGGTATGCAGTGGGCTATCATTGTAGGTGTGTTTATTCTCACGCAGATAGCCAATAAGGTCTTTTTTCCTTTGTATGTATTGCTGGCCATATTTGTACTGTCTACCTGGCTGATAGGGCCGGTAAGCAACCTGTTTTTGCGTTTAAACGCCTATGGCAGATATGCCTTGTCTAAAGAAGAAGTGCAGGCCTCCAATATTACCGGTATCCTGATCCTGGTAGCTGCTTTGTCGGCAATTGTTTTCTTCTTTACGGAGATGGCAGGTATCCTGGCGCTTTGTATTGGTGCAGGAGTATTGTTATTGCCGGCATCCAGTATGTATTCACCTGTAGCAAAGCGCAAACAAAAGGTGTTGCAATTATATACGGGTGTACTGGCACTGCTGGCTGTGGCCGGTATTATCTATGCTTTTATCAGTAATGAGGCGTTGAATGTGCTGATGGGGATTATGTTGATCGGAGTGTTTGCTTATCAGTGGGTAGCTAATTACATTATCTCCAGAGAATAGCGGTCATTGCACAACGGATTACACGTAAAGTATTAAACTATAAATAAAAAGGTCCCGGTTTTTCACCAGGACCTTTTTTATTGTAATAACGTAATAGTATATACGATTAGATATCAATCTTGGCATACTTGGCGTGAGATTCGATGAATTCGCGGCGTGGAGGTACCTCGTCGCCCATCAGCATACTGAAGATACGGTCTGCTTCCGCAGCGCTTTCAATCGTTACCTGTTTCAGGGTACGGTTGTCCGGGTTGAGGGTAGTATCCCACAGTTGTTCTGCGTTCATTTCTCCCAAACCTTTATAACGCTGGATGTTTACGCTGTCTTCTTTACCACCGCCGGCAAGTTTGGCAACTGCTGCTTTCCGGTCTTCTTCTGTCCAGGCATAAATCTGGTCCTTGCCTTTTTTCACCAGGTATAAAGGTGGCTGCGCGAGGTATACATATCCGCTTTCTACCATGGCTTTCATGTAGCGGAATATGAATGTGAGGATCAGGGTGGCAATGTGGCTACCGTCCACATCGGCATCCGTCATGATGATCAGTTTGTGATAGCGGAGTTTGGCGAGGTTAAGGGCTTTATCATCTTCTTCCGTACCGATGGTTACCCCCAGTGCGGTAAAGATGTTTTTGATTTCCTCGTTCTCGTAGATCTTGTGTTCCATGGCTTTTTCCACGTTCAGGATCTTACCACGTAAAGGGAGGATAGCCTGGAAAGCACGGTTACGGCCTTGTTTTGCCGTACCACCTGCCGAGTCCCCTTCCACCAGGTACAGTTCGCATTTTTCCGGGTCATTATCAGAGCAGTCGGCCAGTTTACCAGGTAAACCGCTTCCGGTCATCACGCTTTTACGTTGTACCAGCTGACGGGCTTTACGGGCAGCTTCCCTGGCTTGTGCTGCCAGTACCACTTTGTTGATAATGGTTTTAGCTTCCCGCGGATGTTCTTCCAGGTATGCTTCCAGCACACCAGCAACGGCACTGTCTACCACCCCCATTACATCAGAGTTACCCAGTTTGGTTTTGGTCTGACCTTCAAACTGAGGCTCAGGCACTTTGATGTTGAGGATAGCGCTTAAACCTTCGCGGAAGTCATCACCGGTTACTTCTACCTTAGACTTTTCGAATAATTTATTCTTATCACCATAAGATTTGAATACACGGGTGATGGCGCGGCGGAAACCGGCTACGTGTGTACCCCCTTCGATGGTGTTGATATTATTAACGTAGGAGAAGATGTTTTCGTTGAAGGAGTCGTTGTACACCAGTGCTACTTCTACCGCTACATTGGAGCCTGCGTCATGTACTTCTACAAAGATAGGTTCGGGCAGTAATGGGTTACGGCGGGCGCCTTTGTCCAGCATCTGAACAAATTCGGTGATACCACCTTCGCTGTAGAATATTTCGCTGTGTTGCTGGCCATTGTCGTCCAGTTCGCGTTCATCGGTGAGGCTGATTTTGATTTTACGGTTCAGATAAGACAGTTCGCGTAAGCGGCTGGCCAGTATTTCACGGTTGTACACCGTTTCCTTGAAAATCTCGTTGTCGGGTTTAAAATGCACGGTAGTACCGGTATCTTCACTGGTACCGATTTCCCGTACAGCGTATTGCGGTACCCCGCGGTGATATTCCTGTTCAAACAGTTTGCCTCCACTGCGAACGGTAACATGTAAAAGGGTACTCAATGCGTTTACGCAGCTTACCCCTACCCCGTGCAAACCACCGGATACCTTGTAGGTATTTTTATCAAACTTACCACCGGCATGTAATACGGTCATTACCACTTCCAGTGCGGAGCGGCCTTCCTTTTTGTGGATTCCGGTAGGAATACCACGGCCATCATCCTTTACACTGATGGAATTATCGGTATGAATGGTGACGTCGATGTTTTTGCAGTAACCGGCTAAGGCCTCATCTATTGAGTTGTCCACCACTTCATATACCAGGTGGTGAAGACCTTTTATACCGATATCTCCGATATACATGGCCGGGCGCTTACGCACCGCTTCCAGTCCTTCCAATACTTGTATGCTCTCCGCATCATATCCGTTGCTGGAGGTAGTTGTTGTTTGCACTAGTTCTTCGCTCATATTTGGTGAAAATGCTGTTAGGATCTAAATCAGTAGTGAATCATGCAAATATACGAAAAATAAGGCTAATTCGCATAAAAGATGGCATGCTTTAAGGGGGGATATCAAAGTAAAAAGTGTATTATAGCCTTCCGGTGCCTGCTGTTTCTTTGACACCGGTAAAAAGTGTTTTCCACACCAGGTTAAAGAATGATTTTTTGATATCGCGGGTGTATTGTGGATGGGATACTCTGACGCCCTCGCCAGGCAGGGGGTTACTGTCTTTGATCACCAGGGCATTGGCTACCAGGCTTAATAATCCTTTTCTTTTATACTGCTGGCTGTTGCCCTCCTGCTTCAGAATAGCTATTTTAAGGTCATTATAGATGAATTTTACGGTACCGGCGGCGCTTTTTTCATTCCCTTTGATGGTAAATGTAAGGTCCTGGATATTGCAGGATTTGATTTCTATCTTACCCAGTGGTTGGGTAATAGGCGTCAATTGTTTGCCATTCATGCTTTTTAGTTGTCCGGACACCCCGAAACTACCTGCCTTATCACCCAGGATGAAGTCGAACCGGGCCATGAGCTTACCACTTTCCATGAATATGGCATCCATATCTGCAATGCAGTGATTGTTTTGGGCTACGAGGGAATCCATATTGGTAATATTCCGGAACAAACCATGGGTATTTTTGAAGGATACCACCCCTGATTGGTTGGATTCGGGGCTGAGTTCTGTATATTTTATGTGAACGCGGCTGCCTTCCAGGGAGTCTATTCTGACCGGAATGGGCAGTTTTGCCAGCAATTGGTTGGGGTATTGTCCCAATTTATTGCCTGGAGGCATGGGGAGGGTACGGTTCCGGTATATGTCTACCAGTCCGCCGTTGATATCTATTTTATCCGCCCAGATCACCTGGTCCTGTAAAAGCTCTGTGGGCCTTAAATTCCGGATATTGATACCATCCAGGCGCACGTGAAACCGGTCTTGCTGGGTACCGATCTGTTTATCAAAATCCGCTTTATTATAGCGGGGTTCCACTTCAAACTGCCCGATTGTAAACGTGCGTTCTGCCGCGCTGTAATGTACATCCCGTATATGCATCCAGTAGAGGCTGTCTTTGGTACGATGCCGGTAATTGTGGAGGTCCAGCTCATAATTCCGGGCATATAAAAAGCGGGTAGGATCTTTCAGCGCAATGGAATCGATCAGCAGGTCGTTTACATTTACCTTCAGTTCGTGGAGTTCTGTCATCATCAGGCTGCTGTCTTTTTTGATATAGGTATATTTCAGGTGGCTATTGTCCAGCAGCAGGCGTCCTATATACAGCGACTTTATTTTGGAGGAAATATTCTGGTAGGCAGTCCTTTTCTGGCTGGTATCTATATTACCTGCATTTTGTTCGAGGATAATATGGGGGCTTTGCAGTACGAGTGCACCGGCATTCACTTCCTTTTGTCCAAAATAACGCCATAGCTTGACGTGGCGTAATTCCAGGTCGTCTACGCTCAGGGTATATAAAAAAGAGGGTGCTTTTTGTTGTTCCCTTAATTTGCGGTATACCGCAGTATCTATTACCAGGCTTGCTTTATGGAGGGATATGGTACCAGCGAGCACATTCAGGTGTAAATCGGCATATTGGAGCGTGTATAAGCTGTCGGACATATCTTTTACATACTCCTTCAATTGTGTATTCAGCACTTTTTTCCAGTGCCGGCTCAGGTACCAGCCGGTACAAAGCACAATAACGGTTAGCAGTGCTACGATGATAAATCCTATCCTGATGTATTTACGGGCTTTCGGCATCATTTCCATATGGGGATGTGTTTGCTAAATTCATACCAACCTGTATTGTTATACGGTGTTTTATTAAATTAGTACAATTTAAGATAAGATAGTGGAATGGGGATATTTGTAACCTGCGTGTCAAAACGTATCTGATTAAATATGGATTACCTAAATTTGCAAGGATTTTAATTACAGTTGATTGAAGGAGATACAGGAAATACTATCATTGGCCATACCGCAGCCAGCCATGAGCGACCAGTTGCAATTGGCGGAACAGGATGCGATTACGGTGCCGGATTGCCTGGACTTTACCTTACAGCGCTTTACTTACGATAAGCCGCTGCCGGTAGAGGATGTGGCGATGGTGGTGTATCAGCCTGCCAAGCGCGGACAGTCTGCTGCTATTGAACTACGTTATTGCGTAGCCGGGAGCAAGTACTGTAAAAATCCTGCCTGTACTGACCAGCTGTGTGCAGATGGTCAGGATAAATCATCCTGTAGTGAAAAAATACCTTCTGTAGATGTTATTACCGTACGTTTTCAGCCTGCCTTTATCCAGTCGCTGCAAAAAGGTACCACCAACTTCTCCCTGTTTGAATTGCAATCCCGCAAACCCTTTGTGAAGAACATACAGCCCTGTACCAAATCAAAAGCGGTATTGGAGCATATGGTACATCACAACTATGATGGGATGCTGAAAAATATTTTCCTCCAGAGTAAAGCACTGGAATTATTGCTTTTCAGTTCTGACCAGTTTATCCAGAATGATCCGGATGAGCGGTATGGTTGCCGCTTCCTGACACAGCTGGAAGACCGGGAAAAGATTGAAAAGGCAAGAGCCATTTTACTAGAGCAGCTGGATGCCCCTATCACCATACGTGATCTGGCCCGCCGTATAGCCATGAATGAGTGTTACCTGAAGAAGGGCTTTAAAGCCATGTATGGTACCACGATCTATGATTATTTCCAGAAAGAGAGAATGGAGAAGGCGAAAGGCCTGCTATACGAAAAAGGCATGTCTGTATCAGAAGTGGCCATGCTGATGGGATATTCCTGTATTTCCCACTTTTCTACTGCCTTTAAGAAGCATACAGGTTTAAAACCCTGTGAGTTGCTGTTACGATAAGGCAATACCTGCCTGCATACGGGCTTTTCAATGTGATTTACTGCTTTTTCCCACTTTGATCATTTCTTTTCCCGAATACATAAATGTATCGCAGAATATAGCTGTTTCTTTGTATCACGATACAAGGATTTCTATCCTGTTCTTCACTTATAAGCTTCCTTATAGATTTGACCGAAAGGGGGAAGACTTACCAGGCATCCAGTAGTAAAGCCATAAGTTAATAATTGCATCTTATCAAACACCATTTGACCCTTAAGTGCAAAAGATGCCGGGTAAGTTTTTCACCTTATTTCATAAAGCCGTTTCCTGATAGAGGGAGCGGCTTTTTGTATTAAGCTTTTAGCTATTAGCAGTTAGCTTTTAGCTTAATGCAGCGGATGAAAGCTGTTAGCTTTTAGTAGTTAGCTTTTAGCTCAATGCAGCGGATGGTTCAATGATAGTTATATCCTAATGATCTGTTGTCTGTGTGGTAATTTTGCCCCACAGGATGGTTTTGTTCAACCCATTTCATAGCCTTTTATGCTCTATTCATACTCTATCTATGCTTTAACCATGCTTTAACTATGCTTTAACTATGCTTCAAGCATAGGGAAAGGTAGGTGTCATATTAGGTGGGTTTAATATCGGTCCCCACTCACTTATTATAACATAACATAATGGCTAAAGGCTAATAGCCAACAGCTAGCAGCTAAAAAAAGAAAACCCCGCCCAAAAGAGCAGGGTCTGTCCTATTTATCCCTATACCTATGAAATACGTAATTAATGCTATTCAGTGACGGTACCTGCGTCATTCAGCAACACTGCCTTGTCTGTACCATTAGACTGAATATTTACTTTGTAGTAAGCAGCTACATCTGCTCTTTGAATTTTCCAACCATCTTTTATGGTGGCTTCCGGGTATTTTGTTTTCAGTGTACCAGCCACCGATTCCGGAATATTCTCTGCGGTGTATTCGCTTCTGGTGGCAATCCAGCTACCGTCTGCGTTATACTCTGCGATTGTCTTCACATTCTCATTCAAAAAGCTTGCCAACCAATTGCCGGAACTTGTTTTTGTCCATTTAGCATCAGTGGTACCTGCGAAATTTTGTTGAAACGCATCCTTAACAGGAGCTGGTGCTTCTATCTTTTTCGCAGTAGTATGCTTCGATGATTTTCCTGATTTTTTGTGTTGTGCAAATGTTATGCCGGAAGTTATCAATACCGCACAAAATATTAACGTCAACTTTTTCATACTCAGATATGGTTTATCCGTTGGGTTAAATAATTAATTAGGTTTTTCTATCTCCCAGCAATGAATCTAAAACAATGCCAAAAACGCAAAATAAATACACTTTATTGTAATTTACTAAAAAATCTTGAAAAAAATTATTGCAAGGCGGGCTTTTAGTAAAACATTTGGTCTTTCGGTGCCAGTGTATTTTCTTAACTTTGCACAATTTTAATCAATTATTGTCTAAATAACATCAAAGGGCGGAGAATTGTTTTATGTCCAGCAAGTATCAGGAATATAATCAGCTGAATTTACCACAGATAGAAAAAGATATGCTGCAGCAATGGGAGCAGCAGCAGGCATTTGAGAAAAGTGTGGAAGTGCGTGATGGCGCTACCCCTTTTGTGTTTTATGAAGGCCCTCCCAGCGCTAATGGCTTACCTGGTATTCACCATGTGATTTCCCGTACGCTGAAAGACCTGGTATGCCGGTATAAAACAATGGCTGGTTTTCAGGTAAAGCGGAAAGGCGGATGGGATACCCATGGGTTGCCGGTGGAATTAGGCGTAGAGAAAATGCTGGGCATCACCAAAGAAGACATTGGGAAAAAAATATCTATTGCAGAATACAATGATACCTGCCGCAAGGAAGTATTAAAATACAAAGATACCTGGGATGACCTGACCCGTAAAATGGGTTATTGGGTAGACCTGAAAGATCCTTACATCACCTTTGACAATAAGTATATAGAAAGTTTATGGTGGAGCTTACAGACTTTGTATAAAAAAGGACTTTTATACAAGAGTGTCAGTATTCAGCCTTATTCTCCTGCTGCCGGCACCGGCCTCAGCTCTCATGAACTGAATCAGCCAGGCACCTATAAGGATGTAAAAGACACTACCGTGGTAGCCATGTTCAAGGCACTGGCATCCGACAAGTCGCAGTTCCTTTTTGATGCAGCCGGCACAGACCAGGTATTTTTCCTGGCCTGGACCACTACCCCGTGGACATTACCGTCCAACCTGGGGCTTACCGTAGGGGCCAATATTGAATATGTACTGGTACGCACATTTAACCCCTATACGCACCTGCCCATATTTGTAATCCTGGCAAAAGACCTGCTGGGCAAATACTTTAAGGCGGAGGGAGAAAATGGTGATTTTGATGCCTACAAAGAAGGGGATAAACTGCTCCCTTGGGAGATCATCACTGCTTTTAAAGGCAGCCAGCTGGAAAATATCCGCTATGAGCAATTGTTGCCATTTGCACAGCCGGAAGAAGGAGATCCCTTCCGCGTAATCATCGGCGATTTTGTTACCACTGAAGATGGTACCGGTATCGTGCATACCGCCCCTGCCTTTGGTGCAGATGATAACCGGGTAGGCAAGAAGTATGGCATCGGCATCCTGACCCTGGTAGACCGGGCAGGTAAATTTGTAGATGGTGCGGGCGAATTTGCCGGCAGATATGTAAAAAATTATAAAGACGATCCGGAGTATAAGGATGTAGATGTTGATATTGCAGTAAAGCTCAAAAAGGAGAACCGGGCCTTTAAAGTAGAAAAGTACGAACATAGTTATCCGCATTGCTGGCGAACAGATAAGCCGGTTTTATACTATCCCCTGGATGCCTGGTTTATTAAGACCACGGCTATGAAAGACCGGATGGTGGAACTGAACAAGACCATTAACTGGAAGCCTTCCTTTACCGGTACCGGCCGTTTTGGCAATTGGCTGGAGAACATGGTAGACTGGAACCTGAGCCGCAGCCGCTACTGGGGTACTCCGTTACCTATCTGGCGTACGGAAGATGGTACAGAAGAGGTTTGTATCGGCAGTATAGCAGAATTAAATGCAGCCATCCGCAAGGCCAATGAAGTATTGGGCGGTGATGTAAACAAGCATTACCTGCATGAAGGCATCCTGGATTTGCATAAACCTTATGTAGATGATATTATCCTGGTGAGCGACAGTGGTAAACCCATGCGCAGAGAGCCGGATCTGATAGACGTATGGTTTGACAGTGGTGCTATGCCTTTTGCGCAATGGCATTATCCTTTTGAAAATAAAGAGTTGCTGGATAAAGGGCAGGCTTTCCCTGCCGATTTCATTGCAGAAGGCGTGGATCAGACCCGTGGTTGGTTTTATACCCTGCACGCCCTGGGGGTGATGCTGTTTGACAGTGTAGCCTATAAAGCGGTGGTATCCAATGGCTTAGTATTGGATAAGAATGGGAATAAGATGAGTAAGCGTTTGGGTAATGTGGTAAACCCATTTGAAACCATTGATCAGTTTGGTGCAGATGCTACCCGCTGGTATCTGATTACCAATGCCTCGCCCTGGGACAGTATGAAATTTGATGTGGAGGGGATCAAGGAAACCCAGCGCAAGCTGTTTGGCACCCTTTACAATACTTATAATTTCTTTGCGATGTATGCCAACCTGGACAATTTCACGTTCCGGGAAGCGTATATTCCGTTGGAGGAAAGGCCGGAGATTGACCGTTGGATCATTTCCGTATTAAATACGCTGGTGAAAGATGTGGGAGCCAGCTTTGATGATTTTGAGCCTACACAGGCAGGCCGGGCAGTACAACGGTTTGTGGATGAGCATCTTAGTAACTGGTACGTACGTCTTTGCCGCCGCCGGTTCTGGAAGGGAGAATATGGACAGGATAAGATCAGTGCATATCAAACCCTGTATGAATGTTTGGAAAAGGTAGCCCAGTTGATGGCCCCCGTTTCCCCATTCTTTACAGATTGGTTGTTTAATAATCTGAATGCAGTATCCGGGCGTTTTAAGGTTACTTCTATACATCATACTGATTTTCCGGTAGTTGCAGCAGGCGCCATAGATGTGGATCTGGAAGAAAGAATGCAATTGGCGCAGGATATTTCTTCGCTGGTATTATCGCTCCGGAAAAAAGTGAATATCAAAGTAAGGCAACCCCTGGAAAAGATTCTGATTCCTGTATTAAACGCACATATGCAGGAACAGGTAGAAAAAGTGGCGCATTTGATAAAAAGTGAGGTAAATGTGAAAGGTATTGATTACCTTACCGAAACGGAAGGCTTCATCAAGAAAAAGATTAAGCCGAATTATAAGTCGCTTGGCGGAAAAATGGGGGCCAAAATGAAAGCCGTAGCGGCCGCCATCGGTACATTCACCGATGCTGATATTGCTACTATTGAGCGTGATGGGCACTATAACCTGTTGATTGACAATGAGCATTTGCCCATACAGCTATCTGATGTGGAGATTATTTCCGAAGACATTCCGGGATGGACAGTTGCTAATAAAGGCGCTTTAACTGTAGCGCTGGATATTACCATTACCCCCCAGTTGCAGGATGAGGGTAATGCCCGTGAATTGGTAAACCGGATACAAAAGATCAGAAAAGACAGTGGATTTGAGTTGACAGACCGGATAGCAGTAACGGTAGCGGAGGTAGACGCACTGAAAACGGCGATTATTAACTATAATGACTATATTTGCACGGAAATTTTGGCAGACAGTTTGGAAGTAGTGCCGCAATTACAGGATGGCACGGAAATAGAGGTTAATGACTTAACATTCAAAGTATTAGTTAACAAAAAAAGCTAATTCCCCATGGCAACCAAAAAGAAAGTTGCTAGCAAAACGACCCAAAAGGCAGCTCCGGCTAAAAAGACTGTGGCAAAGAAGGCAACGACTGTAAAGAAAGCTGCTAAACCAGCCACCGGAAAAAAAGCCGCACCCGCCCCTAAGAAGGCGGCTGCAAAGAAAGCAGTGCCAAAAGTGACGAAGCCAGCAGCGAAGAGCGCCGTGGTCAAAAAAGCAGCAGTAAAGAAAACAGTGGCATCTGCCAAGAAGCCAGTATCCAAGAAGGAGCCCGTTCAGGCTAAGAAAGCAACGGTTAAGAAGGCTGCGGTGCCCGTAAAAACCGTAGCGGCAAAGGTACCTGCTGTAAAGCAGAAGGTGGTAACAAAAAGTGTTCCCGCTGAAACAGTGAAACCATTAATTTCTAAGTCAGAAGAAAAAGAACTTAAAACAATGGCAGTTAAGAAAACAGATAAGGAAAAAGTTGCTAAAGAAAAGGAAGCCCCTAAGAAAGCAGCGGTAGAAAAAGCAGAAAAGGTAGAAAAACCTGTTAAAGCTGACAAACCTGAGAAGAAAAGCGGTAAAGCTACTACACTGGTAACTTACCAGCCTGAGTTTACGAAATCTGTGCTGGACCAGCCGGAGCCTCCTACAGGGCCCATTTTCCGCTATAGTGATACTGAATTGCAGGAGTTTAGAGAGCTGATCACCAAGAAGCTGGAAGCAGCCAAAAAGGAACTGATCTATCTGCAGGGATTGATTACCCGTAAAGATGAGGCCGGTACTGATGATACAGAAAATAAGTACATGAGCATGGAAGATGGTAGTGGTTCTCAGGAAAGAGAGCAGTTGAACCAGATGGCCAGCCGCCAGATCCAGTTCATCGACCATCTTGAAAAAGCCATGATGCGTATTGAGAATAAAACCTATGGTATCTGCCGGGTAACCGGTAAGCTCATAGATAAAGCGCGTTTAAGGGCGGTACCACATGCTACCCTGAGCATTGAGGCCAAACTGGCGAAAAGCAAATAATACAAAACATACTATCAGTATATAAAAAAGGCCGGAAGTCTCCCGGCCTTTTTCTTTTGATATGTATAGATCTTATTAACCAGCCTGTCTGGCTTTTTTCACCTGTTTTACTGCCAGATATACCAACCCGGCAGAGGCCAGACATACCAGACTGCCAATGCCAATACGTTTCGCTTGTTGTTTGCTGATAGCAGGCAGGCGTAAAGAGAATTTTGCGGGACTGGCCTGTGCAATTTTTAATAAGGCCGTAAGTCCGGGACCTGTTATGATTTTGTCTGCCACTTTTTCTACAGTGGGGTGTATGAACTGTGGACAATATGCTACACCTATACCTGCTTCGTTGAGTAATGGCATGTCATTGATACCACCACCCACATAAATAATATTCTGTTTATTGATGTGGTATTTCTCTGTGATATAGTTCAACAGATTGCTTTTACGGTAAACAGGCGGAGTACCCTGATCTGCATCTTCCTGTAAAAAATATTCAGGAATCGTTATTTCACCGGTGGCCACACTATTAAATAAATGGAGTTTATTCGCAAATGCGAAATCCATCCCCAGTTTATTTTTAACGTGATTGGCTACACATTCAAATCCATCTGTGATAATACCACAGGCATACCCCCTTTTTTTCAATTCACGTATTACTGCCTTAATATCCGAAACTACAGGGATCGCATCGGCCACTTCCAGCAGCTCGGCCAGATTACGTTCCTGGAAAAGGGCCGCGGTGTGCTCCAGACGGGTAATAGGATCAGAGAAATGTTCTTCTACCTGTTCCAGGCTGGCTTCCTTATCGAAAGCCGCTGCCGCCAGCTGTATATAATTTTGGGTAAAGATGGTATGATCCAGATCGAAGATGACCAGCTTTTGCAGTTTGTCGATAGATTCCAGGATAGCATATTCCATTTGCTCCCGGATCATATTGATATTGCCAAGTGTTTCCAGGTTTTCCTGTGGAATATTTTCTGCTTTGCGGAGAATGGTACGTGACACTTCGCGCGACATTTTGCTGAGTTGTTCCCAGGTTTGCATGGCATTTTCCAGTTTCCCTATGTTGACTTCTACAATCTGCGCTCCCATAATATGCATATCGATAAGCAACCCGATATCCACCCCATAATCATTTTCAAACTGTATTTGTGAGAGCAGTGATTTGCGTGCTGCTATCATACCACTTAGTGGTTGCTGAAAATGCGCCAGATCGGGAAATAAAATACTCAATAATGGTTTTGCCACCAGTTGGGTTACTCTGCCAGCTTGTCGTTCAAAGTAAGATTTTACAAAGTCGGCTTTGCCATTGATGATGGGTTCGGTGAGCAGATCAATAATATTTTCAGGATAAGTGAGGATATCACCATCTACATAAACTACAATATCATTTTTTGCAGCCATTAATCCTTCCCGCATAGAAACGCCTTTACCGCGCTGGCTGCTGGTAATCACTCTTGCATTTTCCAGTAGCGCTTCTTCTACGGAGTTATCATTGGAATTGTCATCCACCACGATGATCTCCACTTTATGTGAAGTTTTTTTTACTGTTTTTATTACCTGACGTATGGTACTTCCTTCATTCAAGACCGGAATAACAATAGAAATCATAGGCCTAATAGCTTGTTTTAAAGGTGAATAAAAATAGAAATGGCTCTAAAGTGCTACAGGAGCATAGTTCGCTTGTGCGGAATACCGGCACAAAAACGGTACCAACAATTAGTTGACAGCTATTAGTTGTTGGGGTTTAGCGATGAGCTATTGAAGCGGATGAATCAACTACTAGCAGTGAAGTGGTTTTTTAGTTGTGTGTACGATTAAAGATAACAATTATTTATCAGAATGGAGCATATGTGGATGTCAGGAGGGGCATGACCGGCAGTTGGTTATCAGCAAAAAGCTAAATACCAACTGCCAATAACCTATTTAAATTCCTGCATTTCCACCAGTTTCTTATATATACCATTCATACCCAGGAGTGTATCATGTGTACCCCTTTCCTTTATTTCGCCCTGATCCATTACGATGATTTCAGTGGCATGTTGTATCGTGCTTAAGCGGTGTGCGATTACAATAGAAGTGCGGTTTTGCATCAGTTTATCCAATGCAGATTGTACCAGTTGTTCTGATTCGGTATCTAACGCAGAAGTAGCTTCATCGAGGATGAGAATAGGAGGATTTTTAAATACTGCCCTGGCGATGGTGAGGCGTTGACGTTGTCCGCCACTTAGCTTTAAGCCACGATCACCAATATTGGTATCATAACCATTTTCCATCTGCGTAATAAATTCGTGTGCATTGGCAATTTTTGCAGCTTGTATTACGGCTTCCCTGTCGGCATCCGGCTGTCCGAAAGCGATATTGTTAAAAATGGTATCATTGAACAGAATGGCATCCTGCGACACGATGCCCATGAGGTCGCGGAGATCATTCAGTTTAAGATCCCGTATATCTGTACCATCTATACGAATACTCCCTTCCACTACATCATAGAAACGGGGAAGAAGATCTGCCATGGTAGATTTACCGGAACCGCTTTTTCCCACCAGTGCAATCATCTGTCCTTTGCGTACCGGAAGGTGGATGTTTTTCAGGACGTACTGTTGGTCATATTTAAATGATACATTTTCATACATGACTGCATCATTAAAATCATGTACTGATTTAGCAGCTGGTTTTTCTGTGATGGTGATAGGGACGTCCATCATATTAAAGATACGTTCACCTGCCACGAGTCCTCTTTGTAAAGTAGTAACTGCGCTGGAAATATTTTTAGCAGGTTGTAAGATCTGTGAATAAAATACGAGGTAGGTCATAAACACAGAGCCGGTAAGCATGCCCTCATTATTATCTACATTTTTCAATACAAGGCTACCACCATACATTACCAGTACAACTATCACGAGTACACCGAGTATTTCGGAAACGGGAGATGCAAGTTCCCGTTGGTTGAACATGGATTTACTTATTCTGGCAAATTTGCGGTTGATCTCCGCAAATTTCCGCTGCATGAATCCTTCTCCGCTGAATGCCTGGATGATACGGATACCACCTACTGACTCTTCAGATACATTCAGGATCTTGCCCAGCATCTCCTGGCTATAATATCCCTTTTGTTTCAGTTTTTTAGAAATATGAGAGATGAAGAAACCAGAGATGGGAAAGAATATAATTGTAAATAAAGTAAGGCTGGGCGACAGGTAGAATAAAGCACCGAAGTAGGCAAGAATAATAAACGGATCCCGCAGGAGCACCTGAACGGAAGTGACTACGGAGTTTTCTATTTCCTGTACATCATTAGTCATAGTAGACAGGATATCTCCTTTTTGCCTGCTATGATAAAAGGAAAGTGACTGATGGGTAAGCCGTGCATATAGGGCATTGCGCAGGCGTTCCAGTATAGTCATACGTAACCTTACTACTACTCTTGCGCTGAGGTAGCGGAACAGGTTGGCCATCAGGGTACATGTAGCAATGATCGCACATACAAACACCAGTCCGTAAAATGCTCCTCTTGTATTGATAAACTGATGAAAGTAAAATTTAAAGCTGTCTGCAAAATAATTTACTGATAAAGAAAACGCAGGTAAGGCGGTCACCACATCTTCCGTTTTTACTTTACCAAAGAGCATATCCAATAGTGGGATCAGCATGCTGAAGTTAGCCATGCCCAGGATAATTGCTAAAATGGTATAGATGATATATTCCGGGATATAATGATGTAACGGGGTGGCATATTCCAATAGTCGTTTAAACGTCTTCATTCCATTAACTTTAATAGCAGCTTGTATATTAGCTGGCAAATTTAGCACAATTATGCCAGTAAGCTTTATTTGGGATTATTGTTGCCCGGAAATGGTTAATTTTGCGCATATGAGCCTAAGGCTTAGAGATTAAAAACAATTACATGCAGGAAACTAAAAGACAAAAGCAGATAGCGCAATTATTGCAGAAGGAATTAAGTGATATTTTTCTGCGCATTGGGTTTAATATAGTGGATGGGGGGATGATTTCCATAGCATCTATAAAAATGACACCAGACCTATTGGAGGCCAGGGTTTACCTGAGCATGTTCCAGATCAAAGCGCCCAGTGAAATGCTGGAGAAAATAAAGGACAGAACGGGGGAGATCAAGAAAGAGCTGGGCAACAGGGTAGGCAAACAATTGCGTCGTGTGCCGGAACTGGCCTTTTTCCTGGATGATACCCTTGATTATGTGTTCAAGATGGAAGAATTATTCAAGCGCATCAAGGAAGAAGACCCCAATAAGGACAATAAGTAAATATGGTTTGGCAATTTGCTTCCCGTTATTTCAGCGCAAAAAAATCTACCAATGCTATTAATATTATAGCATGGGTAAGTGTAGTGGCTATTGCAGTGGGCGCCGGGGCGCTCATTGTTATTTTAAGCGTATTCAATGGTTTTGAAGGGCTGGTAAAATCCCTGTATTCTTCTTTTTATCCAACTATCAAAGTAGCACCAGCCGTGGGTAAAACCATGTTGTTAACAGATAGTCAGCTGAAAAGCATTGCACAGGTACCAGGAGTAGCTTATATGTCGGACGTAGTAGAAGAAAAGGCTATTTTAAGATATGGAGATGAGCCTACTATTGCCATTCTAAAGGGGGTAGACAGCAATTACAATCATGTAGCCGGAGTAAAGGACAAGATGGTGAGGGGGCGGTTTGATACCGGTGATGAGGTGGCCTATAGGGCTATCCTGGGGCTAGAACTGGAATCTGCGTTGGGTGTGGATGTAGAGCGTAGTCTGGTACCGGTAACTGTTTATCTGCCCAGGAGAGATGTTAGTACATTTATTACCCCTGAACAGGCATTGAATAGTGGTGTGTTGTATCCTACAGGCACGTTTGCTATCCAGCAGGAGTTTAACAGTAAGTATGTGATCACGCATATTGACTTTATGCGGCAGTTACTCGCGATGCAGCCCGGAGAGATGTCGGCATTGGAGATATCAGCCAAGCCCGGTACAGATGAGCAGCAGTTGAAGCAGCGGTTGCAGCAATTGTTGGGCAAAGACTTTAAGGTACAAACCCGGTATGAGCAAAACCAGTCGCTTTATGCTATTATGCAAACGGAGAAATGGGCCGTATATATCATCTTAAGCTTCATCCTTATCTTATTGGCTTTTAATATGATAGGTTCTCTTTCTATGCTGGTGATAGAAAAGCAGAAGGATATTACCATCCTGAAGGCAATGGGTGCGCGTGACAGCCTTATTCTGAAGATTTTTCTGGCAGAGGGGTTGGTAATAGCAGGTTTGGGTACTTTTATAGGATTTGTGCTGGGGGTTACTTTTTGTGTATTGCAGGAAAAATTTGGATTGATCAGGCTGGAAGGGTCTTCCTTTCTAGTGGATGCTTATCCGGTGAATATGCATGGGGTAGACTTTGTGCTGATTTGTGTTACGATATTGGTAATAGCACTCGCCGCCAGCTGGTTCCCGGCAAGAAGGGCGGCAGCATTGGGGATAGAGCTGAAGGCAACGTAAAGGGGGCTGTTAGCTATTAGCTATTAGCCTCCTGTGTTTTGTTTGTGGAAGTACTTTGCTTTGTAGTGTGTTATAGATAATTAATCATAAAAATGCCGGTTGGTACTTCCAACCGGCATTTTTATTTTAGTTTATATTATAAACAATAAGGTGTTATTAATATAATATTGGGTGGCTAACTGCTAATAGCCAATAGCTAACAGCGCTTTTTTAATAGTCCCCCAGTGTTTCAGGTAATTGCGCCAGGGCTTTAGCCAATTGGTCGTCGTTGGGGGCGATACCATGCCATTCGTGGGAGCCTTCCATAAAATCAACCCCTGCACCCATGGCTGTTTTCATTAAGATGGCAATAGGTTTGCCCTGACCGGTCATGCTTTTGGCCTTTTCCAGGGTAGCCACTACATCATCCATATCATTACCATTCATGTGGAGCACCTGCCATCCGAAGGCGGCAAATTTGGATTCCAGATCGCCCAGTCCGGCTACATCTTCGGTGGTACCGTCAATTTGCTGGCCGTTCCAGTCAACCGTAATGATAAGGTTATCTACTTTATGGTGTGGGGCAAATATTACGGATTCCCATATCTGGCCTTCTTCCAGTTCGCCGTCACCATGCAGGGAAAATACGAGGCTTTTATCGTTATTGAGTTTTTTAGTTAAGGCTGCACCAATGGCCACACTCATACCTTGTCCGAGCGAACCGGAGGCAATACGGATACCTGGCAGGTGTTCATGGGTGGTGGGGTGTCCCTGTAAACGGGAGTTTAATATGCGGAAAGTGCTCAGTTCGGTAACCGGAAAATAGCCAGAACGGGCCAATGCACTATAATATACGGGGGAAATGTGCCCGTTGGACAGGAAGAACAGATCTTCGTTTTTTCCATCCATATCAAAGTGTCCGGGGTTGTGTTTCATCACTTTAAAGAAAAGTGCGGTAAAATAATCCGCACAACCCAAAGAGCCGCCTGGGTGACCGCTTTGAACGCCATGTACCATGCGTACGATGTCTCTTCTGATTTGAGTAGCTATATCTTTCAGCTGTGGCATGATAGTTGATCTTTTTAGTGCCGCAAAACTAATAGAAATAACCAATACTTCTAGCTGATTTTTAAGTTTTTAGTATTTACGGGTATTAAAAATTACAGTGTTTTACATTTTAATTATACACATTTGATTGAAATTAATATCTTTGCAACATTAAGCCCCACCGATGGAGAATGTATTAATTGCTACCGTCCTAAGTTTTGTTGTGACCTATTTTGCAATTCCCATACTAATTAGAGTAGCGGAATTAAAACATTTATACGACGAACCGGACGAACGAAAATCACACAAGTCACGGGTGCCTACCTTAGGCGGCATTGGCTTTTTTTCAGGTTTTTTAGTTTCAGCAGCGGTTTGTGTACCAGCGCTGGCTAACTCCCCATTGCAATATATGATTGCTGCCTTCTTCATTATCTTTATGGTAGGGATGAAGGACGACTTAGTAGGTTTATCCCCTCTTAAGAAGCTCATTGGCCAGCTAATGGCCTCGTTTGCAGTGATTTATCTGGGTAACCTGCAGATTGTAAGCATGTATGGTTTCCTGGGTATCCAAACCTTACCCCCTCATTTCAGCCTGATGCTCACCTATTTTACTTTCCTGGTGGTAATCAATGCATTCAATCTGATAGATGGTGTGGATGGACAAGCCGGAAGTATTGGTATGCTGGTAAGCGCTGTGTTAGGAGCTTATTTCCTGCATATCGGAGATTTGGTTTATGCAGTAATGGGGTTTGCCCTCGCCGGAGGCCTGGCAGCTTTCCTGATCTATAATATTTCTCCCGCACGTATTTTTATGGGGGATACAGGTTCATTACTGGTGGGCCTTGTAAATGCGATCCTGGTAGTTAAATTTATTAATGTAGCCGGTAATCCTGCCAGTGTAATGCCTGTAAATGCAGTACCGGCAGTAGCTTTTGCCATTCTGATTGTGCCCTTATTCGATACTATGCGGGTATTTGCTATCCGTATATTTAAAGGAAGATCGCCTTTTTCTGCAGACCGGAATCACATTCACCATTATTTGCTGGAATTAAAGCTCAATCATAAACAGGTTACCCTCGTATCTGTATCTGTAAATACCATTTATATTGTGGCTGCATTTGCACTTCAGGGACTGGGAACCAATTGGTTATTGGCTTTAGTAGTAACCTCTGCCCTTGCTTTTACAGGTATGTTATACCTGGCAAAGAAAAGGAAAAGTGCACCACTCCCTGCCACGCAGCCTTCGGTTGTACCATCATCTGTAACACCACCAGTAGTAATCCCTACTGCTCCTAAAATACTGCGGGTTAATCCGGACGGCATTTTACAGGATAAGTAATACCTCCATATTATGCTGCAAGCACAGCAATACGTTTAACAGCATATGTTGAACGCGCTGTCCCTTTCATACTTTGACGATTAAAAGAAATCATGTAGGTTTGCACGCACTTAACTATTTTATGTTATGCAAGATGATCTTACACTAATAATGGATGATACTGCGGACCTGATGAAAAAGGCCATTGGACACCTGGAACTGGAGTTAACAAAGATAAGAGCAGGTAAGGCCAATCCGCAGATCCTGGATGGTATTACCGTTGATTATTATGGTGCCCCTACTTTATTGAGCCAGGTAGCCAATATCAGTGTAGTAGACGCCCGTACTTTGACCATACAGCCATGGGAAAAGAATATGCTACAGCCTATTGAGCGGGCTATTATTGCAGCAAACCTGGGTATTAACCCTCAAAACGATGGCATTATCATCCGTATGTTCCTGCCTCCATTGACTGAAGAAAGAAGAAAAGAGCTGGTAAAGCGTGTAAACGGAGAAGGAGAACAAGCGAAAGTGGCGATCCGGAATATTCGCCGGGAAGCGATCGAAAGTATCAAGAAATTACAAAAAGACGGCTTGAGTGAAGATACTGCTAAAGATGCAGAAGCAGATGTTCAGCAACTGACAGATAAACATATCGCATTGATAGACAAGCATTGCGAAGCAAAAGATAAAGAAATCATGGCCATTTAAGTGCCGCTGAAGTTATAAGTTAAGCGCCCTCTGCTATCTGCAGGGGGCTTTTATTTTGCATCAGGCTTACGATTGGCCAGATATACACCACCTAATATAGCCCCCATACATAATACCTGCATCCAGGTGATGATTTCACCAGCCAGCAATCCCCAGCCTATTGCTACCACAGGCAAGGCATAAGCCACCATAGAGGCAAAGATGGAGCCCGCCCGCTTGATCAGCATATAAAAGAGTACGGCAGCAACAGCAGTTCCCATAATACCCAGGACCATACTCGCACCAAGCGACATCCAGGGAGCCTGAGGCCCGGAGAATAAGTGGAAGAACCCGCTGTAGAATAATACCGGCAGGGCAAACAAGCCGCAGAAGAACAACGCAATGGAGCCCAGGTGCAGCGAGCTGAAGCCTTTAAGGTACAGGTGTACCATACTGATATTCACCCCATAACAAATAGTCGCTAATACTACCAGCAGGCCATATTGCCAATGATTGTCGGCACTGATGCCTTTGGAAGCAAACAAACAAACTACACCCAGCAGTCCCAGCCCCACGCCTACCAGTTGCTGTTTTTTAACCGCCGTACCGAAAAGTGCTGCACCCGAAAGTAATACCATTAATGGTGTTAATGCATTCAGGATGCCTGCCAGGGAGCTGTCTATTTTTGTTTCTGCCACGCAAAAAAGATAGGCCGGGATGCCATTGCCCAGAATCCCCGAAAGAATGATCAGGGGAATTTTGTTAAGGGGCGTTTGCCGGATATACTTAAAGAAGAAGGGCAGTAAGCACGCAGCCGCAGCAACAAGACGTAAGCTGGCTACCTGATAGGAAGAGAGTCCTTCCATCCCGATTTTCATGAGTATAAATGAGCTGCCCCAGGTGAGGGAAAGCAGCAGGAAGATGCCCCAATAAATGAAACGCTGGTTCAAAATTTGTGTATTTGGCACAGCAAAGGTGCATATATGCCGGCACTCCTGCAAAAAGATTAATAGTCAGGTACAACAAGATAGCGTTGTATTTGTTAAATTTAATGATAAGCATTTATTGTTATGAGTAAAAAGAGATTGTCGGGGATAAGCACAGAAGCCCCCAAAAAGTTCGATAAAGAGGTCATAAAAGCCGCTACCACAGAAATACTAAAAGAACTGGATGAATTGCAAAACCTCCTGTATGCAGAGCATAAATGGAGTGTACTGGTAGTTTTACAAGGTATGGATGCCAGCGGGAAAGATGGCGCCATCCGGAACGTATTCAGCCCTTTAAATCCATTAGGGGTAAAAGTACAGCCCTTTAAAGCACCTACGGCAGAAGAAGCCAGTCACGATTTCCTGTGGCGTATTCATCAGCATGTGCCGGCAAAGGGAATGATTCAGATCTTTAACCGTTCTCATTATGAAGATGTGCTGATTCAAAGAGTACATAAATGGATAGATGAAAAAACAGTACGGCAACGAATGAGGTCTATCAATGACTTTGAAAGGTTATTAGCGGATAACAATACTGTGGTGCTCAAGTTTTACCTACATATATCCAAAGAAGCGCAGTTACAACGGTTAACTGAACGCACTGAAGATCCCCGTAAGATGTGGAAATACAATGATAAGGATCTTGCAGAAGCCAAGCTGTGGAAGAAGTATATGGAGGCTTATGAAGATGTTTTTCAGGAGTGTAACCGCATTCCATGGATCATTGTGCCGTCAGATAACAACTGGTTTAAAGAGTATATAATTGCCAAAACATTGCGGGATGCATTGAAAGAATTGAAGATGAAGTATCCCGCTTTACCAAAATAATACAAGAATAAATTATAAAGCTGTTCACAGGAATAACTATTTTCGTTCACTTAAATTCTAACCAATAAATCTTTAAGTATGTCATTCTTAAAAGAATTCAAGGAATTTGCCATGAAAGGCAATGTAATGGATCTGGCTGTGGGTGTGATCATTGGTGCTGCTTTTGGCAAGATTGTTACCTCACTGGTCGAAAACATTCTGATGCCTATTATTGGTGTTTTCACGGGAGGCGTAAACTTTACAGATAAGTTTATCCTGTTGAATGACAGTAAAGGAACGGATTTCCCCTCGCTGGCAAAAGCAAAAGAAGCCGGCGCCCCCGCATTTGCTTATGGTGCATTTATCCAGAGCGTTTTTGATTTCATCATTATTGCTTTCTGTATCTTCCTGCTGGTTAAATTTATGAATCGGCTTTCCCGCAGCAAAACCGAAGCCCCGGCTGCACCTCCAGAGCCTACTACACAGGAAAAATTACTGATGGAAATACGCGATACTTTAAAATCAAAGTAAACCACAACAGTAATAATATTGTTATCTCCTTTAATAAAGAGAAGGGGAAGGTTATATTTGTATTTAATCTATTACGTTAAAACATATACGGATGAAAAAAATCACTTTATCCATTGCCTGTTGTTTAATGGCTATTGGTATGGTGCAGGCGCAAAACGACTGGACAAAAAAGTCGAGAGAGGAAATGGCCGGAAAAATCAAGAAGGACGCTAATGATACCACAAATTACAGGTGGAAAAAAGGTGCCACCATTAATATAAATATTAACCAGGGCTCTTTGAATAATTGGGCTGCGGGTGGTGATAAGTTTTCGTTTTCATTAGGATCCAATTTTACCGCATTTGCCTTCTATAAAAAAGGGAAGAACACCTGGGACAATGTGCTGGATCTGGCCTATGGCTATGTAAACACCACCAGCCTGGGCGGCCGTAAGAGCGATGACCGTATAGATTTTACCAGTAAGTATGGGTATGACATAGGTAAAAACTGGTATCTGAGTGCGTTGTTCAACATACGTACTCAATTCACAGATGGTTATCTGTATCCTGCAGATACTGTGCCTGACCTGGTTTCCCGCTTCTTTTCACCTGCTTACATTTTGCTGTCTCCTGGTCTTGATTACAAACCTAATGATGAGTTTTCCTTATTTTTGTCACCGGTTGCTGGCCGTTGGGTAGTTGTAATGGATGATTATCTTGCTGCCAAAGGTAGTTATGGTGTAGATACCGGTAAACATGTGAAGTCTGAGTTTGGTGCGTATTTATCGGCTAACTGGAATAAAACCATTGCCAAAAATATTACCTACAAGACAAGATTGGATTTGTATTCAGACTATCTTCATAATCCCCAGAATATAGATGTTTTCTGGACGAACGTACTGGCATTGAAGGTAAATAAATACATTTCTGCCAATGTGTCCGTTGATATGATTTATGATGATGACGTAAAAGTGTTTGAAAACACTAAAACGGGTGTATTGGGGCCGCGACTACAAATGAAACAGGTAATTGGGGTAGGCTTTTCGGCCACATTTTAGATAAACTGGTTGATTGATATTTTTGGAAGCAAACGGAATCATGTTAAGAGTAATCAGTACTCTGCTGAATCTTCCCATCGCAATAACAGCTGTCAGCTGACAGCATAAAAATATAGCATCACCTGTTTACGGCTGTGTACACATCAACCCTGTGTCACAGCCGTAAGTGTATTTTACAGGTCTGTTGCCCGACCCTGACTACCTCCCTTCCTATCCATGAAATGATCATTCCCTATTAAGCATAGTGGAAACAGGGTTTGTTGTTAACGGGACAATCATGAAAAGTATGTTGATGAAAAAAATTGTTTTATCGGTTATTTGTTGTTTGTGTGTTATACAGATGGCACATGCACAGGATGACTGGCTAAGACAAAGCGGGTGGATGAAAACCTCCCGTGAAGAAGTGGGCAATAAACTAAAAGAAGCCCGGAAGAAACTGAATAAGGATGGCGATACCATTCAGGTATATTGGCGGAAAGGAGTGGCGTTAAACGTGATGATTAACCAGGGCTCGCTTACTAACTGGGCTGCGGGAGGAGATCGGTTCTCCTTCTCTATCTCTTCCGGCCTTACTGCTTATTCTTTTTATAAAGAAGGGCGGAATGCCTGGGATAATATCCTGGACCTGGCTTATGGATATGTAAATACAACAAGTTTAGGGGGGCGTAAAAGCGATGACCGTATAGATTTTACCAGCAAATATGGTTATGACATAGGGAAAAGCTGGTATCTGAGCGGGCTGCTTAACTTGCGTACCCAGTTTTCGGATGGTTATTTATATGAAACTGATACATTACCCTCTCTTGTATCCCGCTTTTTTTCTCCTGCCTATGCCCTGGCATCCCCTGGTATGGATTTTAAGCCCAATAACGAGTTTTCCCTGTTTATATCACCTGTTACAGCCCGCCTGGTGCTGGTGATGGATAAATACCTGTCGTCTATTGGCAGCTATGGCGTAGATACAGGGCGGACTGTAAAAACAGAAATAGGTGCTTATCTTTCCTTGAACTGGAATAAACAGGTGGCCCAGAATATTAACTATAAAACCAGGTTGGACCTGTTTTCCGATTATAAGCATAATCCGCAGAATATCAATGTATACTGGACTAATGCGCTGGCACTGAAGGTAAATAAATACATTTCTGCCAATGTTTCTGTAGATATGATCTATGATGATAATGTGAAGGTGTTTGAGAATAAAAAAACAGGTGTACTGGGGCCCCGGCTGCAAATAAAGCAGGTAATCGGCGTAGGGCTTACAGTATCCTTCTGATTACTGGGAATTTGCTTATTTTTGGTATAGTTGGTGATGCCAGCTTAAATAATCCTAATCTACTTAATCAGTGAGCGAACAACAGCCGATATACAAAATAACATTACCGCAGTTTGAAGGTCCTTTTGACCTGTTGCTGTTTTTTATAGAACGCGACGAACTGGATATCTACAACATTCCCATCACTACCATTACCAACGATTTCCTGGATTATATACACCATATAGAATCCCTGAATATAGAACTGGCTAGTGAGTTTATCCTGTTTGTATCCACGTTGATGCGTATTAAGGCTAAAATGCTGATACCGCGTAAGGAAGTGGATGAGCAGGGTAATGAAATAGATCCCCGTCTGGAACTGATAGATAAGATTCTGGAATATAAGCGCTACAAACAGGCCGCAGCAGAACTTGCCGAAAAAGAGGCGGAACGGATGCTCCAGATAAAAAGGGGGAATATTGCACGGGAACTTACCATTATCGGGGAAGTGACCAGCGAGGGAACAGAAGTACAGACCCTTACCTTGTTTAAGCTGACCAAAACCTTTGAAAAGGTGATGCAGCGGATGAAAGAGCGGGATAATAAGCCCCAGCACGTGGTGTACAAATACGACTATACCATGGAAGGAGCACGTGAATACATGATTGACCTGGCAAGGGAAGAAAAGACCCTGGCCTTTGAAAAGATATTTGACCATTGTAAAGACCGGGTACATGCCATTTTTCTCTTCCTGAGTATGCTGGAGTTGGTTCAGATGAAGTATTTAGGTATCATGGTAGGAGAAGGCAGAAATAATTTTATTATTGATTATATAGACCCTTCTGAAAGGGAGGAAGAAGTAGCAGGCGTGTTTGATGGCAGATAAACGTAACCATATAGAAATGGTATCCTTACCGGCATATGCACATGCTGCTCCCGGTTTTGTGGTATCCGGCCTTTGCGAACTGGGAGAAGACTTCTTCGAATGTAATACTGCTCCCCACCGGCACGATTTTTACACTATTTATTGGATCAAAAAGGGGAAACTGGTGCATACCATTGATACGGTTACGCACGAGGTGAAAAAGAATACCCTGTTTTTCCTCGCCCCGGGGCAAGTACATAAAATGACCTTCAGCGAAAAGGTGGAAGGTTATATGATCGCTTTTCAGGATGCATTTATGTGCCTGAAAGACCAGTCGCAGGTATCGGGTATTAACTCCGGCTTGTTCTTTAATAACCAGTTCAGCAGTGTCATTACCCTGGATAGTGAACAGGAAAAGGATTTTGAAGCATTGGTGATAATGATGATGAAAGAGCTGGCATTACGCGAACCTGATTACGAAACAGCCGTACATGGATTACTAAGGTATTTCCTGGTACTGGCATCCCGTATTAAAGGCAACAGTGTTATCATCACCCCTGAACAGCATGTAGCCCATAACAGCTCTATATTTCTCAGGTTTAAGAATCTGATAGAAGAAAAATATAAGGAACTGAAGAATGTTTCTGATTATGCTGATCTGCTACACATCAAGCCGGTACTATTGAATGAAATCAGTAAACAATTGTCCGGCATTACAGCAGGAGAACATATCCGCAACCGGATCATACTGGAAGCCCAGCGTTACTTATTTAATACAGACCTTTCCGCTAAAGAAATAGCTTACGACCTCGGATTTGATGATCCCCACTATTTTAGCCGCTTTTTTAAGAAATACACAAATCAAAGCCCTTCTGAATTTAAGGAGCTTTCCCGTACAGGGGTATAAAACCACAAAAAATAGTCCATCACTTACTATGTTTTATCCATTCCATTTAGATGTTGTAACATGTAATTTTGTGTTGTAATCAGGAGGATAACACATGAAAAACAACATAAAACAAGTAAAAGAGGTATTTAAAGCACCCAGTCCTCATCTGGTAGGTGATGGATTCCGGGTACAGAATCTTTTCCCTAATGGTAACAGGCTGGGAAAAAGGTTAAGTCCGTTCTTTTTACTGGATTATGCGGCTCCGGCTTACTTTCCACCAGTTACCCGGCCTCGTGGGGTAGATCAACACCCTCATCGTGGTTTTGAAACGGTGACTGTAGTATACCAGGGGGAACTGACACACCGGGACTCTGCCGGTAATTCCGGAACTATATCAGCTGGTGATGTGCAATGGATGACCGCAGCTTCCGGTATTGTACATGAAGAAAAACATACAGAAGCATTTAGTAGAAAAGGAGGCACTATAGAAATGGCCCAGCTGTGGGTAAATCTGCCGAGCGCGCACAAAATGTCTAAACCAGGGTATCAAACCCTGTTAAAGGATCAGATTCCTGTGGTGAGTATCGGAGAAGGAAGCCATGTAAGGGTAATTGCTGGTGATTTTAATGGCAATAAAGGCCCTGCAAGTACTTTCTCGCCAGTAAACCTGTGGGATGTGCAGCTTAAAGCTGGACAAAGTGTTACGCTTCCTTTGCCGGATAAATACAATACCGGTATAGTAGTTACCCATGGAAAAGCCAGCTTCAACAATACACATACTGTTGGATCAATAGAGATGGTTTTGTTTGATACTGATGGTGATCATGTAACGGTAACGGCCATATCTGATACAAC
Source organism: Chitinophaga sp. H8 (assembly GCF_040567655.1). NCBI lineage: Bacteria > Pseudomonadati > Bacteroidota > Chitinophagia > Chitinophagales > Chitinophagaceae > Chitinophaga > Chitinophaga defluvii. Next base: position 1,521,472 of record NZ_JBEXAC010000002.1, read on the forward strand.
TTTACTGGTACTGAATGGCGAGGCGATTGATGAGCCTATATTTTCTTATGGTCCTTTTGTGATGAATACACAGGAAGAAATTACTGCTGCTATCAATGATTATAATGAAGGCAGAATGGGATATATAAAATAAAAAAACATTCACTTAACTAATAAACTAATAAAAAATGACAACCTGGAAAATTGATCCTTCACACAGTGATGTATTATTTAAGGTAAAACACCTGATGATCACTACCGTAACCGGCCAGTTCAGCAGTTTTGATGGTACTATGCAAACTGCCGGTGATGATTTTTCAAATGCTAATATCAGCTTCAGTGCTGATGTAGATAGCATTTCTACTAAAAATGAACAACGTGACCAGCACCTGAAAGCTGATGATTTCTTTGCTGCAGCGCAATATCCTAAGCTGACCTTTGTTTCTAAGGAAGTAAAGAAGCTGGATGAAGAAAACTATAAACTGATTGGTGATCTTACTATCCGTGATCATACACGTACTGTTGAACTAAGTGTGGAATACGGCGGTACGATGGTAGATCCTTATGGACAAACCAAGGCTGGTTTTGAACTGAGTGGTAAGATTAATCGTAAGGACTTTGGTTTAACGTTTACTGCTACTACTGAAACCGGTGGTATTGTACTGAGTGATGAAGTGAAATTACTAGCCAGTGTACAATTGGTGAAACAATAATAAACGGGTCTGACGGCTTATGAGATGCCGTAAGGTGAAGATAAAAGGGTAACAGTGGGACCTGGCAACGTGAAAGCATGAAAACAAAAGATAGGTGTAATTTTTAGCATAGAGGAGAAGAAATAGGTTTTTGTACGCTTTAGTTAAGGTGAAGCAGGAAACTGCCAGGAGGATGTAAAGCCGGACAATATATATTGTCCGGCTTTTTTATTACAATACATGAACTTATTGTTAAAGCGAAACTGTCAGATAGAATAGGTATAGCACATCCAGGAAAAAAATAGTACTTTCATTATCCGCAATCCATTTTTCACATTTCAAAATAATTAAGCATGAAAAGATCTGCATCTGCCAACTGGCAGGGAACCGGTAAAGAAGGTAAAGGAACCGTTAGTACACAAACGGGCGTGTTAAGTAATACCCCTTATTCTTTTACCAGCCGCTTTGAAGATGGTGCCGGTACTAATCCGGAAGAATTAATTGCTGCCGCACATGCGGGTTGTTTTACCATGAAACTGAGCTTTGTAATCAGTGCTGCGGGTCTTACACCTGGTAACATTGACACCAGCTGCACTATTACTTTTGAGAATGGTGCTATTACAGAAAGTCACCTGGTTGTAAAGGCAAGTGTACCAGGATTGGACAGCGCTAAATTTGCTGAAATGGCAGCAGATGCTAAGGCTAATTGTCCGATATCAAAGCTGTTGAATACCAACATCACGATGGAAGCAGCGCTGGTTAGCTAAAATTAGTCCATCCTTTTTTACATTCGATCCATTGATATGCACGGCTTGTTATACGAACTTTGTGTAACAAACAATAAAATAACAAGGAGTGCAATATGAAAAAAGTAATTCACCGTGCAGATAGCCGCGGATATGCTAATCACAACTGGTTACAAAGCTATCATACATTTAGTTTTGCGGGGTATTATAACCCTGAGCGTATTCATTTTGGTGCATTGCGTGTACTGAATGATGATGTGGTAAAGGGTGGTATGGGCTTTGGCGCGCACCCGCATGATAATATGGAAATTGTATCTATTCCATTAAGAGGAGAGCTGGAGCACAAGGATTCTACCGGCCGCAATGAGATTATTCATCAGCATGATGTACAGATCATGAGTGCGGGTAGCGGTATTCAGCACTCTGAATATAATGCATCTAAAACGGAGCCTGTCAATTTCCTGCAAATATGGGTATTCCCTAAACTGCGGGATATTACTCCCCGTTATCAGCAACAAGCTTTTAATCCTGCAGATCGTAATAATAAACTGCAGGTAGTGGTATCTCCGGAGCAGGATAGCGGTGTGTTGTGGATTAATCAGGATGCCTGGTTCTCTTTAGGTAAATTTGATGCAGGTGAAAAATTAAGTCTTACACCTAAGATGAAAGACCAGGGAAGTTACCTGTTTTTGTTGGATGGAGAATTGCAGGTAGGTGATGAAATACTCACTAAAAGAGATGCCATCGGGCTCTCTGATTTTGAAAAAATTGATGTCACTGTGTTAAAACCGGCAGAGTTTTTGTTGATAGATGTACCTATGAATCTATCATAATATGATTCTTCACTTATATATATGAGTAAACGCAGTGTGGTAGTGCTATACGTACCTGCATCATAATAAGATAACATACTTTTTACACGAGATCAGCCATAATGGCTGATCTTTTGTATTCATACAAAAAACGGATGATGATGGAAATATTACAGCAAAACTATTTGGGCAACACCGTACAAGCGTACATGATAGCGGGAGGCATATTTATATTTTGTATGCTGATTATTTTATTGTTCAAACGTATCTTATTACAAAGATTAAAGGTATGGGCGGCTTCAACGCAGGGAAAGATTGATGATTTTCTGATTAATGGTGTAGAACGTTCACTTTTGCCATTACTGTATGTAGGTGCTTTTTATGCTGCAATCAGTAATTTAACGCTAACGGCTAAACTAAATAAAGCGGTAGATATAGTTTTTTCTATCGCGGTTACTTATTTTATAGTACGTGTTATTACTGCCACCTTACGGTTTCTGCTTACCAGTTATTTGTCGAAGAAGGAAAACGGGGAAGAAAAAGGCAGGCAGGTTACAGGGATTATGCTGATTATATCGGCTGTAATATGGGTATTGGGTATTTTGTTTTTGCTGGACAACTGGGGCGTGGATGTGACAGCATTGGTAGCAGGATTGGGGATCGGAGGTATTGCTATAGCCCTGGCGGCACAAACTATCCTGGGGGATCTGTTTAGTTACTTTGTTATATTTTTTGACCGTCCTTTCGAAATTGGTGATTTTATTATTGTGCAGGATAAGCTGGGAACAGTGGAGTATATAGGCATTAAGACCACCCGCTTAAGAAGCCTGGGAGGAGAACAACTGGTGTTTTCCAATACAGACCTGACCAATTCCCGTGTACATAATTACAAGCGTATGGAGCGCAGACGTATTGTGTTTAACTTTACCGTTCCCTATCATACGCCACGGGAAAAACTGGCTGCTATACCTGGTATGGTGCGTACGGTGATTGAACAGCAGAAAGACAAAGCCCGGTTTGACAGGATACATTTTTCTGGTATAGGCCCTTCCAATTATGCTTTTGAAGGGGTATATATTGTATTGACAGGTGATTACAACAAGTATATGGATGTGCAGCAGGCGGTGTATCTGGGCATCTGTGAGGCATTTGAAAAAAATGCTATTAGCTTTGGTAATCCAGCACAAACGTTGCACCTGCAGGATAAAATAAAGATTGTGCAGGCAGTTGAAAATTAAGTGACAGGCAGATCATTATTCAAGTAAACAGAAGATCGTTATAAAATGATGCTATTAGCTACAGACCTGGATGGTACTTTTTTAGGCGGAAGTGAAGAAGACAGGCATTGCCTGTACAGCCTTATCAGAGAGCAGGAGCAGATAAGATTGGTATTTGTAACAGGCCGGGGAGTTGAAAGTGTAACTGCCTTATTGAATGAAGGTGTAATCCCACATCCGGAATATATTATTTGTGATGTGGGAGGTACTATTTTGCATGGCAACACATTGGAGCCTGTAACTGCAGTACAGATGAATATAGCTGCTATCTGGCCCGGAGGAGACCGGGTGCGGGAAAGCATGAAGGATATTGCGGGGCTACGGTACCAGGAGGTATATCAGCAGCATCGCTGTTCTTTTTTCTATGATGCTTCTACAGATGTGAATGCAGTGAGGGCAGTAGCCACAGCATTGTCATGCGATGTAGTACAATCTGCCGGAAAATACTTGGATGTATTACCTAAAGGAGTGAATAAGGGAGCTACCTTGAAGCAGTTAATACAATTGATTGATTATCCGGCAGATAGTATATTGGTGGCAGGCGATACGATGAATGACAGTACCCTCTATGATGCTGGTTATAAAGGTGTAGTTGTAGGAGCGGCAGAGCCGGAGTTGCTGGCATATACTGCAGGTAAATCACATGTTATGCAGGCAAATATTGCGGGTGCAGGAGGGATTATAGAGGCGATGCAGCACTTTCCCGAATTTTGCAGATATATAGCAGGAACAGGGAAATAAGGGCAAAAATTGGTAGTGCGGGCAGCATTAAAAAAGATTGTAACTTAGAATAACGATAGTACTTCAAACGAGATTGCAACAATGGATAGGGAAGATTTAGCCTGGCAATGATGGATATCACTATTGATCATCATTAAACTGCAAAATCATAACACCATGGAGAGTCCAACACAAACTTCAGATCTGCAGGAGCAGATAAATACCTGGAAAACCGAAGTAAATACAGTAAGAGAAGATCTGCAAATGATGCGGGAAAGGTTAGCTCAGCTCGCATTCAGTAAAACCAACGCTACCATAATGGCCCAGGTGGAACACTTCCAGAACCGGTTTATCCGCCAGGCCGAAGTAGCGGATGAAATGTACCACGACCTTAAACAATCCTCCAAAAAGATTTCAGCAAACGGCCAGCTACACGTGATTCATGATGATCGTCCTGTAGATGATTATGATACGCTGCAGGAACGTATGGAAACATTCCAGAAACTTTTTGAAGAGCTGAAAACGGATTTTAATCACTTTATACCTGCCTGCCAGTAATTGGGTGGGTAAAGTAGCAGGATTGTGGTAAAGCATTACTCAAGCTGCTTTACCCGGTGGTCTATTTTGTGGATGATTTCGTCCAGTTGTGTGGTGGATATCTTTAGCCAGTCCATCAGTTGGCCGTTTAATGCCTTGTCTGTATTACTCTTGTCAAACAGATCTGTAATACTCAGAATAGATACCACCGGTCTTCTTACCTCATGCGAAATAATCCAGGCTATCTGGCGCAGCGCCTGGTTTTGCTCTTCCAGCTGGTGTACAAACTTTTTACGTTCTGTAACATCCGTGATGATGGCTACAAATTTTTCAATTTCATTTTTTTCATTGAGCACAGGAGATACATCTACCCTTACCCAGAAGGGGTGCCCGTTTTTATGATAAGTAAGCAGCTCACTTGTAAAGGCTTCTTTCTTTTGCATCAGCTCTTCTATTCCACTGAGTGTAGATGCATCTGCATGATCTCCCAATAAAAAGTGCCGGGGTCTTTTACCCAGTATTTCTTCCATTGTAAATCCAAACTGGGCAATAAAGCCTTCATTCACCCATTCTATTTCCTGGTAGGCATTAGTAATAAGCACTGCATTTTTTGTTTTACTTGCTACCAGGGAAAGTTTATTTATTTCCTGTTGCTGCAGTGCCTGCAGTTCTTTTGTCCTCCGGTTTGCTTGTATCTGTGCATCAATATCTTTGGCCATAATAATGCGCACTTCCTTACCATAGTATTTACCGGAATGCGCGTATATCTCTACATAAAAATTTTCTCCGTTCTTTTTGCGGTGTTTCCATTTACCCCGGTATTCTACGCCATCACATTTTAGCCGGATATTTTCCATCAGTTGTGCTATCTCCGTTTCGTCCCTGATATCTGTGATAGTAAGATTTAAGAACTCCTTTTTACTATATCCGTATTTATCTATAGCAGCCTGATTAACGGACAGGAACTTTAAAGTACTCTTTTCGTATATCCATATTGGAATAGGATGGTGCTTAAACAATTGTTCATATTGCCGGTATCTGTAGGTTTTCTGAAACAGCAGGTAAATGAGGAGTATGGAGATAATGATAAATGCTATATCAAAGATAACAACGGGCAGGCGGTAGTTGGAATCTGGGCTAATATGGGCCATCTGCCGTATTGAGTAGTGCCCGCTCACCCATATTGCTGCAAATAACAGACAGATATAGGTGATCCTCAATGGGGTATGGCGCATTGCTACAATTTTGCAGAATTTAGGTTAAAAAACAAAAATGGACAAATAACTTTATGCTGTAATGATTGATAATAATATGTGCATTATGATTAATTACAATTCAATAGTAGCCTGCTCACTGGTTACATAGCCTACACAGGTAAGAATAAATCCCTGGGTTATTTCCTTGTCGGTTAGTACTTCATTTACTGCCATCCATACCTTTCCTTCCGTGCATTTGGCAGTACAGGAACCGCATACCCCACCTTTACAGCTGTAAGGTAGTGCAAGACCTTGCTGCTGTGCACTGCTAAGGATATTCTGGTTACCAGGAATATGTAACAGGTGTTCCTGCTGATGGAAATGAATACGTACCTGTCTGGGGGTACTGTCTTTCGGAACAGGGGTTTTAGCAATTCTGGCATCTGTATTTACCACAAAGTTTTCCTTATGCAGTTGTTCTTGTGTGAAGCCCATGAAGATCAGCGTAAGTGTGATCATACGCATATAATCTGGTGGGCCGCAAAGGAAGAATTGCGCATCTGCCGGGTTATGCTGCATTTGTGCCCGGACCATTGGCTCCAGCAAAATATTGCTGAGGCGGCGGTATGGGTTGGAAGGCAGGGGTTCATTACTGAAATAGTAAAGACAGGTAAGCTGTGCGCCAAATTTTTCTTGCAGTTGCTGTATCTGTTCGTAAAAGATAGTTCTTGCGATATCCGTACTGCTGTAAACGAGTATAATCTGTGCAGTGGGCTCACGATACAGCAGGTGTTTTAGCAGGGAAAACAAGGGGGTGATACCGCTACCGGCAGCAAAGAGGAATATGTCCCTTGGTTGACGGGCAATATTATCCAGCGTAAACCGGCCACTTGGCAGCAGGGTGGTAATGATATCGCCTGCTTTCCAGGTACGCAGGATATGCCGGGATATTTCCCCGTTTTCCTTTTCACGTACTGTCACAGACATATATGGATCAATACCGGGGGTAGAGCTGAAAGAATAGGAACGGCGGTATTCAGTGCCGTGCAGTTGTATTACGAAAGTCAGGAATTGTCCTGGCTGGTAAACGACTGGTTGTGCAGTAGTGTTTTCCAGTTGATAAGTGAGCGTACCAGGCGCTTCCTTAATAACTTTTATTATCCTTAGTTGAAGAAACAGATCAGCCATTATATTATATACAAATGATTAGGCTTATAAAAGGAACGCCTGACGCGTTCCGTGTCAGGCGTTCCTTTTATAAGTGCGCGGTATTTTTATGCGATTACAGTTATTTTACTTTTGAGCATTTCCCTGGCAGTACGAGCAATACCGGCAGCATCGTAACCACATTCGCGGTACAGTTCTTCCGGTTTACCATGTTCAATGATCCTGTCAGGAATACCCAGCATTTTTATTTGCGCAGTATAGTTATGTGCTGCCATAAATTCGAGTACAGCACTACCGAATCCACCCTGAACAGCCCCGTCTTCTACCGTGATCACTTTGTTGAATTTGCTGAACACTTCGTGCAGCATTGCTTCATCCAGCGGTTTGGTAAAACGCATATCATAATGCGCAGGTTGCAGGTCATCATTAGCCAGTTCTTTGCAGGCTTCCACGACAAAGTTGCCCGGATGTCCGAAAGAGAGGATAGCCACATCTTTTCCATCCCGTATTTTACGACCGGTACCGGGCTTTATTTCACGGAAGGGCGTACGCCATTCGGGCATTACACCTTGTCCCCTTGGGTATCTGATCACAAAAGGTTGTTGGTTGGAAGGCAGCTGGGCTGTATACATGAGGTTGCGTAATTCTTCCTCATTCATCGGAGCACTCACAATTACATTCGGAATGCTGCGCATGTAAGCGATATCATATGCACCGTGGTGGGTAGGGCCGTCCTCTCCTACCAGTCCTGCCCGGTCCAGGCAAAAAACTACCGGCAGTTGCTGGATAGCTACATCATGTACTGCCTGGTCAAAAGCCCGCTGCATGAAGGAAGAGTAAATGGTGCAGAACACGCGCATACCCTGGGTAGCCAGTCCGGCCGAAAGGGTCACGGCATGTTGTTCGCAAATACCCACATCAAAAGCGCGGTCGGGCATTTTTTCCATCATGAATTTCAGGGAAGAACCGGAAGGCATGGCGGGGGTGATCCCCATTATCTTGTCGTTCTGTTCAGCCAGTTCAATGATGGTATGTCCGAATACGTCCTGATATTTTGGAGGCTGAGGTTTTTCCACCTGCTTTTTGAATATTTCGCCGGTGATTTTGTCAAACAGCCCTGGTGCATGCCAGGTGGTCTGATCCTTTTCTGCCAGTGCATAGCCTTTACCTTTGGTGGTAACGATATGCAGCAGTTTAGGGCCTGGAATGTCTTTCAGATCCTGGAGGGTATCTGTCAGTTTGGTGATATTATGGCCATCTATAGGGCCAAAATAGCGCAGTTTAAGTGCTTCAAACAGGTTGCTGGAGCGGGATACCACCCCTTTCAGGCTGGCTTCCAGCTTGGAGGCCATTTCTCTGGTAAACCGTTTGCCTACGGGCAATTTGCCGAGGAGGTGCCATACATCGTCCCGGATCTTATTATAAGTAGGCGATGTGGTAATATCGGTAAGATATTCTTTCAGTGCACCTACATTGGGATCAATAGACATGCAGTTATCGTTCAGGATAATCAGCACATTGGCATTGGCCACACCAGCATGGTTAAGTGCTTCGAAGGCCATACCGGCTGTCATGGCGCCATCACCGATCACAGCAATATGCTGCCGGTCAAATTCTCCTTTATAGTGGGAGGCCATGGCCATCCCCAGTGCCGCAGAGATAGAAGTAGAGGAATGCCCTACGCCAAAAGTATCATAGGGGCTTTCATCCCTTTTAGGGAAGCCGCTAAGCCCTTTGTATTTACGGTTGGTTGGAAAAGCCTCCCTACGGCCCGTCAATATTTTATGGCCATAGGCCTGGTGGCCTACATCCCATACCAACTGGTCATAAGGTGTATTGAACACATAATGTAATGCCACCGTCAGCTCTATCACACCCAGGCTGGCAGCGAAATGACCGCCATGTACACTCACTACATCAATAATGTACTGCCGCAGTTCTTCACACACCTGGTGTAGTTGCTCTTTGCTCAGTTTGCGCAAATCGGAGGGGTATGCTATCTGGCCCAACAATTGACCTGCCGTAATATTCATATCTGGCTCAGGGTTTTAATGGTCAAAAATACTGCATAATTATTAAATAGCTGGTTTTTTAACGATTGGCTTTTGGCTATCAGCTGATACCAGGCAGCTTATGCCTTGTTAAAACAGGAAAAATTAACATATTTAAGTGAATCTGATGGTTTGGGGCACCCGTCAAAAACCTCCGGCTATTTCCTATCTTTCCATTTATCCGGTCTTTAGCACCATTGATAACATTTACGTTCAGACGGGCAGGGCCATATGGTATTTTTGAATTATAGCAGAAGTTTCCTAATTTAAGATGAATGTTTAAACATATATCAAAATATTGGTGGTGTCAGGCAATGGGGTGGATGGCATATTTTGGTGGAACTATTTACTTTTCCTATGCTATAGAAGGTAAATTGAGTGGGCTGCTGATTGTAAACCTATTGATTTTCATAGCTGTCGGGATCGTTTCTACACATTTGCTCCGTGGAATCATCAACACACACAACTGGTTATTATTTAGTTTTGAGAAGCAGGTGTTGTTGTTTCTGGCGTTGGTATTAAGTACGGGGATTATCCTATACCTGGGGTCTGCTTCTATTACGAATCTGCTACGGGAGCCCGGTGGGAAGAAGACCCTTTCGGAAAGGTCAGTGCTGGAAATTATGAGTACTTCCCTGCTATCCGGGATCTGGTGGCTCATTTACTTCATCTGGCACTACATCGCCCGGAATCAGAATACAGAGGTGGATAAGCTCAAGCTGGAGTCTACTGTAAAGGAGTTGGAGCTGAAAACGATTAAGTCGCAGCTGAACCCACATTTTATCTTTAATGCATTGAACAGTATACGGGCGTTGGTGGATGAAAATCCGCAGCGTGCGCGTACCGCTATTACAGAGCTGTCCAACATCCTGCGTAGCTCCATGCAGGCAGAAAAGGTAGAAATGGTGAGTCTGGAAAATGAGTTAAACATTGTAAAGGATTACCTGGCTTTAGAACATATCCGGTTTGAGGAGCGTTTAAAAGTACAGTATGATATAGAACAGGATACGCTGGGATTGCCTATTCCGCCAATGATGTTACAAACATTGGTGGAAAATGCCATTAAACATGGTATTTCGCGGCAGGTAAACGGAGGGGTGGTCAGGATTACCTCGCGGATGAAAGAATTACAGCACGAAATTACCATTGAAAATACCGGTCAGATCGGAGAGCACATGAATGAGGATGGATTTGGATTACAGAGTACCCGCCAACGTTTGAGCTTGTTATTTGGTAAGCGGGCATCTTTTGATATTCATAATATGAATGAGCAAACAGTGGAGGCAAAAGTATTGATGCCGCTGTTTTAAGCGCAAACCGGAAGAGCACCGTGGACATAATCATGAAAAATAATCGTAAAAATAAATTTATCATCAACCAAACTTCACATTGCCAATGAAAAAAGCATTGATAATAGATGATGAGCGCCTTGCCCGGAGTGAACTGAAAAAACTACTGGCAGACCATCCGGAGATTGTGATAGTAGGTGAAGCGGTGAATGCCAAGGATGGTATTGAGAAAATCGAGACTTTACATCCTGACTTGCTTTTCCTGGATATTCAGATGCCGGATAAAACGGGATTTGACCTGCTTGCAGAACTGGAAAAAACACCGCAGGTAATTTTCACCACTGCATATGATGAATATGCGTTGAAGGCATTTGAGTATAATGCGCTGGATTACCTGTTAAAGCCTATTGAACCTAAGCGGCTGGCAGATGCGATTCACAAATTGCATCAGCAGGACGAAAAGGAGCGGCTGGCAGCAGCCGGGGGCATGCGTACCACTTTGTCGGAAATGGACCAGGTGTTTGTAAAGGACGGTGATCGCTGCTGGTTTGTAAAATTGCAGGAAATCCGCCTGTTTGAAAGTGTGGGCAATTATGCACGGGTGTATTTTGAGGGGAATAAACCATTGATTCTGAAGTCACTCAATGCACTGGAAGAAAGACTGGATGAAAGGACTTTTTTCCGGGCCAACCGCAAGCATATTGTCAATCTACGGATGATTGAAAAAATTGATACGTACTTTAATGGCGGATTATTACTGGAGATGAGAGGTGGAGAAAAGATTGAGGTAAGTCGCCGGCAGGCCGTTAAGTTCAAGGAAATGATGAGCCTGTAAGGGGCTGATATTGAGATGGTTAGCCGTAAGCAGTGAGTTTATGGCTAACCACAAACGAAAAGGTATCTGTACAGAAATATCCTTAGAAATCACCTCCCCTGCCATTTTCAGCAGGTAAAATGGGGAAAATGGCTCTGGTAAGTCACTGAATTATGCATTAACGGGTACAGAATGTACCGCGTCTGCGATCTCCTTGATCAGAGAAAGGTCTTTTTCAATCGCGTTGCCAACTACAATGATATCGGCTCCGGCTTTACAATTGAGGTAAGCTTTTTCAGCATCTTTGATTCCTCCCCCTACGATAATAGGTATTTCCACCATGCTGGATACCCGGCTGATCATGCTTTCAGTAATGGGTTTACGGGCACCACTGCCGGCATCCATAAAAATCACTTTCATACCCAGCATTTCGCCTGCCATGGCCGTACAAAGTGCGATATCGTCTTTATCCGCAGGAATGGGAGAAGCATTACTAATATAAGATACAGTAGTAGGGGCACCACCGTCTATCACCATATAACCGGTAGAAATCACTTCCAGACCGCTTTTTTTCACTACCGCAGCAGATACCACATGCTGACCGATCAGTAATTCCGGATTTCTGCCGGAAATGAGTGACAGGTAGAGCAGGGAATCTGCAAAAGGGGAAACCTGTGAGGGGCTTCCGGGAAATAATATAACAGGAATGTCACAACAGCTTTTCAGTTGTTGCACACATTCATCCAGATGTTGGGTAATCACAAGACTCCCTCCCAAAAAGATGTAATCCACCTTGGCAGCAGTGCATTTTGCGGCCACATCAACGATTCCAGCAGGTGTTACCTTGTCCGGATCAATCAGAACTGCGAATGATTTTACACCTTTTGCCTTTCTTTCGATAATGGAATTGTATATTTTTTTATACATTAATTTGCATTGTTCCGGTTGTCGCAAATGTATAAATTTTTTGGTAATAAGTCACATTGTTAAATAAATATGCATGTGATCCATTTTTCATTCGTGAATTCCATGATATTGACCTTGTTATATGACACGGTTATTTAATAACTATGAAGGGGGCCAATGGCTCCTTTTTTGCCTCATTTTGTTAGTTCAATTTTCATACCCGTTCTCCTGAAATGTTTGCGCAATTATCCACAAACTGTGTATAATAAAAGTGGTACAACAGACGTATAAAATTTTACTTTAGTGGCCACACCCGCAATTAAATCTTTTTGTCTAATCCTCGAAAAATCTTGGGCATGAAAAATCCAGTCAATAAGCAAGGCGGCCTCGCATTTTCCCGCCAGTTTACTAAAGAAGGTGTTAGTCCTTATGAGCAATTTGAATATGAGTTACGTTCGTCGGTGATCCGTAATCCGGGAGGGGATGTGGTGTTTGAGATGAACAATGTGGAGGTGCCTAAAGCATGGTCGCAGATAGCCACAGATATACTTGCCCAAAAATATTTCCGGAAAGCCGGCGTACCCCAGGAAGATGGTTCTCTTGGAAGAGAAACTTCCGTAAAACAGGTGGTGCACCGGATGGCCAATTGTTGGAGAGCATGGGGAGAACGATATAATTATTTTGCTTCTGCAAAAGATGCACAGGTATTTTATGAGGAGTTGTCTTATTGTATGCTGAACCAGGCCTGTGTACCTAATTCCCCACAATGGTTCAATTCGGGATTGTACGAGAGTTATGGCATTAAAGGGAAGCCACAGGGGCACTACTATGTAGACCCCAAAAGCGGCCAGCTGGAAAAATCTACTTCGGCCTATGAACGTCCGCAACCACATGCCTGTTTTATATTAAGTGTAAATGATGACCTGGTAAACGATGGTGGTATTATGGACCTTTGGATGCGGGAAGCGCGCATCTTCAAATACGGATCGGGCGTTGGTACCAACTTCTCCCATATCCGCGGGGAAGGTGAAAAGCTGAGTGGTGGCGGCACTTCCAGTGGATTGATGAGTTTCCTGAAAATCGGGGACCGCGCAGCAGGCGCTATTAAATCAGGTGGTACTACCCGCCGGGCTGCTAAAATGGTATGCCTGGACCTGGACCATCCGGAAGTGATGGACTTTATTAACTGGAAGGTAGAAGAGGAAAAGAAAGTAGGTGCTCTCATCGCAGCAGGTTATTCATCCGACTATGAAGGGGAAGCTTATCGCACCGTATCTGGTCAGAACTCCAATAATTCCGTTCGTATTCCTAACAGTTTCTTCCATCGCCTGGAAGAAGACGGCGAATGGGAACTGAAAGCCCGTACTAATGGTAAAACCATGAAAACGGTAAAGGCGAAAGAATTGTGGGATCAGATTTCCTACGCAGCCTGGCGTTGTGCAGATCCGGGTACCCAATATGATACTACTATTAATGAGTGGCATACCTGCCCACAGGGCGGGCGTATCAATGCCTCCAATCCTTGTTCGGAGTATATGTTCCTGGACAATACCGCCTGTAATCTGGCATCTGTGAACCTGCGGCAGTTTTTCCGGGAAGAAGATAATTCTTTTGATGTGAGCGGCTTTGAGTATACCGTTCGCCTGTGGACCGTTGTACTGGAAGTATCTGTACTGATGGCACAGTTCCCTTCAAAAGAAGTAGCACAGCTGAGCTATGAATACCGTACACTGGGCCTTGGGTTTGCGAACCTGGGTTCTATGCTGATGGTAAGCGGTATTGCTTATGACAGTGAAGAAGCAAGAGGGATAGCAGGTGCTATTACCGCCATTATGACCGGTGTAGCCTATAAGACCTCTGCAGAGATGGCAGCACATCTGGGAGCTTTCCCACGGTACGCAGATAATAAGGAAGATATGCTGCGGGTGATGCGTAATCACCGGGCTGCAGCTTATGATGCCGCAGAAGCCTACGAGGGGATCGAAATAAAACCACAGGGTATTAATGCCCGCTATTGCCCGGATTATTTGCTCAAGGCAGCCACCAAAGCATGGGATGATGCGGTTAAAATGGGTGAAAAACATGGTTACCGTAATGCGCAGGCAACGGTAATTGCACCTACCGGCACTATCGGTCTGGTAATGGATTGTGATACTACCGGTGTAGAACCTGACTTTGCGCTGGTGAAGTTTAAGAAACTTTCCGGAGGTGGTTATTTCAAGATCATCAACCAGAGTATCCCTACTGCATTAAAGAACCTGGGGTACAATGCGCATGAGATGAAAGCAATTGTGGATTATGCCAAAGGAACCGGCAGCTTTGCAGGAGCGCCTTATATTAATCATCAGACGCTGAGCGAAAAAGGATTTATTGCAGAAGAGCTGAAAAAGCTGGATGCTGCAGTAGCCTCTTCCTTTGATATTTCTTTTGTATTTAACGTATATACATTAGGGGAAGAGTGTTTGCAACGTCTGGGCTTCCAGCCGGAGCAATACTTCAGCATGGAATTCAGTTTACTCCATGCATTGGGCTTCAGCGACGATCAGATGGATGCCGCCAATGATTATGTATGTGGTACTATGACGGTAGAAGGCGCCCCTTACCTGAAAGAAGAGCACCTGCCTGTATTTGACTGTGCTAATAAATGCGGTAAGAAAGGAGAACGTTATATCCACGCACATGGTCATATCCGCATGATGGCAGCTACACAGCCATTTATTTCCGGTGCTATCTCCAAAACGATCAACCTGCCTAATGAGGCTACAGTAGAAGAAATTGCAGATGCCTATAAATTGAGCTGGGAATTGGGATTAAAAGCGTGTGCACTGTACCGTGATGGTTCCAAACTGAGCCAGCCGCTGAGTAATAAGAGTGATAAAAAGAAAAAAGCAGATGCCAGTACAGAGGCTGCTGCTACAGAGCAAACCCAGATTATTGACCTGAATGAGCTGACCATTGATGAATTGCTGGAAGAAGTGAACAAGCGTATGCTGGCCAGTCCGGATACTACTTTAATGCGGCAGTTGTCGCGCATTGTGGAAAGAAAGAGTTTACCTGCCAAGCGCGGCGGCTTTACACAAAAAGCGAAGGTAGGCGGACAAGCAATTTTCCTGCGTACGGGAGAATACAATGATGGTACACTGGGAGAAATATTTATTGACCTGGCAAAAGAAGGATCTACTTTGCGCAGTTTGATGAACTGCTTTGCCATCGCAGTGTCTGTAGGATTACAGTATGGGGTGCCACTCAGTGAATTTGTAGACAAATTTGTGTTTACACGCTTTGAGCCTGCCGGTATGGTGGATCATCCTAACATTAAATCTGCCACATCGTTAATTGATTATATTTTCAGGGTGCTGGGATATGAATACTTGGGCCGCACTGATCTGGTGCATATATTGGATGCACCTGGTAATACCGGAGAAGAGGAGGAAGATGAAGAAGTTATCAAGCCAACGTTATCAAACGTACGTGTAACAGTTTTGACAGGAGGTAATACCAGCGCGGCTTCCAAGCCAGTGAAACAACAACCGGTTGCAGCGCATAACAGTGAAAATAGTACACAGGATTACATGCGTAGTATGCAAAGTGATGCACCAGCCTGCAACACTTGTGGTCATATTACTGTACGTTCCGGCACTTGTTATAAATGCCTGAACTGTGGTAACAGCATGGGTTGTAGCTGATAATAATATCATTCCTGATTGCGTTTTTGCCGTTGCGGCATTTGCGTTAATCAATTGATACTCTTGTTAATGATTTGTTATTGTGCCTCTAAAATTTCAAAGAAAAATAACGTGCCCTTACATTTGTATTCAAATAGGGTTTTCATAGGATAGTAACAAATTTAGGGCGCCTTTCTAGGTGCCCTTACTTTTTTTAGCAAGTTGGTTTAATACCCCTGTTTTTTAGCTCCATTTACCTGGCTGCCTACCTCTTTTTTCCGGGTGGTTTAATTATTTTCTAAAAAAACGTTCCTTTTTTCATCTTTTTCAATTTACCGGCACTTATTTTAAGTATTTCGAATATTTAATAAATGATTATCGTCATTATATAATTTTATTATATTTGTTATTGTATTAATTTTTATTATGGTTACTGTCCTATGAAAAACCAAATATTCCTACACCGCATGATTCATCATGCACTGTAAATGACTCTCGAAAGCAATGGTTCGCCATTGCTTTTGTTTTTTTAGGGGCAGTTATCCAGGTGGAGGGATAAAAGCTTTGAGCTGCGAGCCACGAGCTACGAGCTAATGGGGGGATTTTCAGGTGCGGGGATTCAAATGGGGAATAACGCGCTGCGAGTCAGTGAGGGGATTTTCAGGAGTATCACACTTCCAGCAATTCTTTAAAATAGAATCGGTGATCCCAGGTGGCAGGTGCTTTTTGTGAGGTTTCCCCCTTCTGGGAGGTATTGATGGCGGGATAGGTGCGTTCTACTGTTTCGCCTGGTATAAATTTTACCGGAGCTTTAAATAAGGGGCCATCAAAAACAAAAGAATGGAATTCTCCATTTTCGCCACAGGGATCTACATGGGGAGGTAAATCGCGCAGAAAGCCGGCGTCTATGATCCGGCCTACAAAACTTTCATCCAGGTGACGGGTATTTACACATACTATAATCGCTTTAAATCCGGCAGATACTATATTTTCAGCTAATTCACGCGTGTTTTGCTGCCATAAAGGAAATATTCCTTGCAAACCAGCCTGTGCCAATTGCTTTTCCCGGTATTGTTTCAGGTCTTCCAGGAAAATGTCCCCAAATACCGCATAACGGATATCCTCGGCCAGCATGCCGGCCATCTGTTGCCGCATCAGGTCATTGTATTCCTCCATAGCAGCATGTTCGTTCAAAAATGCCTTTTTCAGGGGAATACCAATTTGCCGGGCCTGTTCGTCGAGCAGTGATTCCCGGACACCATGCATAGATACCCGCTTATGTGCCGCATTCAGGGTGGTAAACAGGTAACGGATATCGTATTCCCGTTGTTGCTGCAATTGCCAAAGCGCAAAACAAGCGTCTTTGCCACTACTCCAGTTCATAAAAGCAGGTTTCATATGCGTAAATGTTATTAATTGCAAAAATAACAGCTGTTAGCCATTGACTGTCAGCTTTTAGCTTAATGCAGCGGAAGAGAGCTGTTAGCCTTTAGCTATTAGCTTTTAGCTCAATGCAGCGGATGGTTCAATGATAGTTATATGCTAATGATCTGTTGTCTGTGTGGTAATTTTGCCCCACAGAATGGTTTTGTTAAACCCATTTCATAGCCTTTTATGCTCTATTCATACTCTATCTATGCTTTAACCATGCTTTAACCATGCTTTAACTATGCTTCAAGCATGCTTCAAGGGGCTGACCGGCTATACCTTCAGAACGCTTTTACTATGCTTAAGGTAGTAGCATAACAGCAGCTGCTCAAGATACGGACTACTTCAGAAAGGTTTTACCTGCGTTTATTGATATGGTATATTTTAATAATTTTTAAAATGTATTAAATCAATCTTATGATACAATATTCTCCGCTGCATTTTGCTCACAGCTTACAGCTCAGGGCTCGTAGCTCTCCTCTGCTAAAAGCTCACAGCCAATGGCTCACAGCTAAAATTAAAAGCTTTTCAAACGGTGATAGCCATGTGCAAGTGGTAAATGAGGAGGAACAGCGGGATAGCTCGAGAATTTTGTTTTTTGGGATTTGTAATTTCTATTTTGTATTTTTAGACTTGAAAATTTTACACCTTATGAAAAAGCTGTTGTTTCTTCTGATGGTTATCATAGCCACAGCTGCTTCAGCCTACGCCAGCACAATAATTATAGATCCCAATCATGATGAGAAGGGACCTAAAAGTGGTGAAAAAGGTGGTGACAATGCCGATCATCGGAATAATCCTAAGAATAATTCCAAGCCCACTAAGGTAGAGGAGTTTGTATGGATGTTGCCACGTGAGGTTGAAAAAGTAGACGAAGGAGAGCTGGAAAAAGCTATAGTTGATTTATACAAATGGTATCTGCAAAATGAAACCAAGATCAATACCAACGATTTTCTGAAAGGCGGTGGTAAGGAGCTGGTATTTCCATTTAAAGTAGAAGCTAAAACCCTGCAGCAGTACTTTCTGTTTGTAAAGAAAAATTTCCCTGGATTGAGCGAAGACGACCTCAGCAATGTAAAACGTTCTTTGTCCAATCGTAAGAAAGACGCACCCGTTACTGTGCGCGATGACATGGAAAATCCTATGTCCATTTCAGTAACCAGATAAAATGTATGCCAGGCCATAATGCATTTAGAGTTCAGTTATAACAAGGAGGAAGTATTAAATGCATTGCGCCATCATTTTATGCAACGGGGCGAAATAAAAGTTTTCCGTAACACCCTTATTATCTTACTCTTAGCTACCCTTGGCGGGTATGTATTTCATTTAGTAACACCACAGGCATTAACAGGAATCGCTATCATGGTGGTACTGCTGGTACTGGTATTCTGGTACATGTTGCCCATTTCCACCTATAACAAAGCAGCCACCTTCAAGGATAATATACAACTCCAATATTCAGAGGAAGGGATGGTTATTTCTACAGGCCGTAGTGAATACCAGCGTTCTATCAGCTGGAATAATTTTTCCCGCGTGGTAGAAACCAAAACCTTTTTTTTCCTTTATAAGGATAAAAAATCCTTCTTTCTTATTCCCACTAGTGCTTTTGAATCAGAAGCAGAAAAGAGACGTTTCGGTCATTTATTACAACAAAAAGTAGGGTAAAGCAAAAGGCCCGCTCAGCCATGATAGCTTGAAACGGGCCTTTGTGTGTATGGTTGTTGCGTGTTAAAACTTATTCCACCATAGTTTGGTGCCTTTGGTATCACCACCTATAGCCTGTGATGCCGCATCATAATTGGCTTTATTTTGCTGCTGTTCACTCACCGGATAAGTAAGGCGGTAAGGAACTACTGTTACATTCTGATCAAGAGAGGGGTCCACAGGTGCAATAAAGAGATCCGCTCCGCCAGGTTTTTTGAAGTGCAGGCGGGTACGTTCAAACCATCCCTGGAAACCTTGCGGGTATAATGCCAGCCATTTTTGCGAGCCGATCACGTTTCTCCAGTCAGCTGCGTTATAAGGTACCTTGGTCAGGTAATTATCAACAGCAGGCTGGTCAGTGATCCCCCAATAGTTTAACGAAGCGGTTACCCCATTTTTGTAATGTGTTGCCGCATCACCCCCCACGCTAAACCCACGGGCTGCAGCTTCGGCCAGTATAAAGGCTACTTCAGGGTAGGTAACCAGGATACCCTGCATATCAGCAGCGTATATTCTTTTGCCGGGGATAGAATATTTATCCTGCCCTTTTCTATTGGGATTAGCAGCATCTGTACCATAAGGCATGCCTACATAATCTGTGATACTGGCATCTGCAGGGAGCCGGGCAAATATTGGCAACCGCGGATCACTTACACTCTTCATATAATCTACCAGTGTGCCACTTACAAAAAATTCTGTCAACCCTCTTTCAGAATCATTGTATGGAAACTTGTTAGGTGCTGTATTCAGGTATTGAAATACAGCGTTATCATCATTGCTGCTGATCGCATTCATGTAATTGGCTTCAATGATACTTTTGGCTTTGGCCTGGTCTGCATCTACCATACGTATCGCCATTCTTAACAGCAGGGTGCTACCCAGTTTTTTCCATTTGGCTACATCTCCTCCATAAATAATATCACCGGATTTAAAGGAAGGTTGTGCTACATTCAGCAGTTTTACCTGGTTTTGCAGAGTATCTATTAACGCCGTATAGATTGTTTTAGCATCATCATATTCAGGCGTGATGTTAGTGGCTACCTGCATGGTAGATTTAAAAGGAATATTACCATAGCAGTCTGTCAGGATCTGATATATCCATACTTTCAGGATAGAAGCGATTGCAATCTGATTAGCTGTTTCTTCCTGTGCTGTATGTGATCTATTGAGCCGGATAATTTCTTCCAGGTCGCGCAGCGTATTGGCATAAAAGGAATTCCATAAGGAATTATTAATGCCTTCATCCAGGAGATAACGGCTGTCATTGGCTTTATCATTGGCTGCCCAATATTGCGCATAAGGCATCCCTATGCGGCCATTTTGTAACCCGTTGTAGAGAAAGTCCATGGCGCTTTTTTCTGCATTGCTCAGCAATGTTGATGTGGGGGTGCTATTGGCCTTGGTGGGATCATGATTCATATCTTCCAGGTCTTTACAGCCGGCAAACACCAATCCAAGTAGTAAGATAATGCTGCTATATTTAAAAAGTCGTTTGTTCATGTCAGTTATATTTTGCATCAGGATTGCTCCGGATTAGAATGAAATATTCAGGTTAACACCAAAAGAGCGCAATGATGGTAAGGCACCACCTTCCAGGCCTTGTACATTACCATCAGAGTTGGTAATATTGGACGGATCCACATTAGGTGCATTGGATTTTATCAGCCAAAGGTTACGGCCGTATAAGGATAGGCGGGCCGTTTGAGCGCCTATCTTTTTATATACCGATTCCGGAATATTGTATCCTAATTTTACCTCACGCAGATAGATGTAGCTGGCATCATACAGATTGGCTTTACTGATGCGGTTACCACCATTCTGATCAAAGTGTGGACGTGCTGCAATAGAAGTAGTATTAGGCTTACCATCTTCTGTTACACCTGGTACGATGATTCCGTTTTCGCGGATACCGTTTTCAGCAGAAGTATATAATAACCCTGACCGGTTACCGTACAGGTTAGTATAGGAGAAGAAGTCGCCCCCCTGCTGGAAGTCTACCAGTGCTGACAGATAGATACCTTTATAGCTGAAGCTGTTGGTAATACCTCCTATAAAGTCAGGGTTTACATTACCAATCTTCACTACCTTGTCTGTTACCTTGTAGAAACCATCCGCTCCTACCACTCTGTTGCCATTATTATCATATACATAGTCTGTACCCATGATGGTACCCAGTGATTCTCCTACCTGGGCAGTGATGGATACTTTATTGGTACGGCGGTCTGTACCCAGTGTGATTGCATCCAGTGCTTTTTCATACTGATCAATATTCATGTTCAGCAGCTTGTTGCGATTGCGGGCCAGGTTGGCGTTGATATCCCAGCGGAAACCATTTTTAAGCCTGATGGGATTTAAGCTTAGTCCTATTTCAAAACCCTGGTTTTGTACACTACCTCCATTTACCAGTATGGCTGTGTAGCCTGTGGGTGCAGGTACCGGCAATGCAATGATCTGGTCTTTGGTAGTACGATTATAGTATGCAACGTCTAAGCCTATATGATTATCCAGGAACTTCAACTCTGTACCCACTTCATATTCATTGGTACGTTCTGCTTTCAATGCAATATTGTTTCTTGCATCAGGAACGGTAGTGAGTGGGTTGCTGCCAAAAGGTTGCAGGAAGTTATAAGAGTCGTAGATCTTATAAGGATCGGTATCATTACCTACTGCAGCTACACTACCTCTGAGTTTACCAAATTCCAGCCATTTCCATTCCTTCAGCAGATCAGAGAACACGAAAGAGAGGGAAGCAGATGGATAGAAATAAGGGTTATTGTTTTTAGCAATGGTAGAGCTCCAGTCGGAACGGCCGGTAAGGTCCAGGAACAAGAGGTTCTTATATCCTAATGAAGCCGTAGCGAAAGCGGAGTTGATTTGTTTTTCAAAATACTCATCGATAGGAATCGCTGTTTGCAGGGAGTTGTTCAGGTTATAAGTACCCGGAACGATCAGACCGCCTACAGTACTACCGCCGGTGGTAGACCATTTCCGGTGCATCACATTACCACCCAGGCTAGCGTTGAATAAAAAGTCTTCGCCAAAATTCTTTTTGGCATTAGCCGTAAACTGGTAGTTCATTTCCCTGGAGCTGCGTACACGTTTGATATAAGCGCCCAGGAGGTAGTCCTGTGCTGTTCTTTCTTCTTCCAGGGTGCTATAGTCGTCCATGAATACCCGGCCACTTAAGTTCAGCCAGTCGGATACTTCATAGTCCAGTCCAGCAAAGCCATAGGTACGGGTACGGCTATCCGTTTCGTAGTCCATGTAGCGGTTCCAGTAGGGACCATTACTGAAGTTTACCGTAGGGTCATTCCAGGCTTTACGGTTCCAGGTGAGCTGTGACCCGTCTGCGTAGGCATAACGTTTTTGCATTTCATTATCCAGCTGGCGTTGTCCAAACATGGTAAACTGCAACGTAGCATTTGGACCGGTGAAGCCTGTACCTGGACGAGCATTGGCTTTGAGTATACTATAATTGATGCCCGCTACTGCATTCAGGTTTTTGGCGAGACGGTAGTTACCGTTGAAGGAAACATTATTACGACCCAGGTCGGCATTGGGTAATACGAAATTTTGTTTCATGTTGCCATATGACAGGCGGAAGGAGCCATTGTCATTGGAGCCGCTCATGGAGATATTGTTAGTGAGGGTAAACCCTGTTTTGTAGAAATCCTTCACATTGTTGGGATGTGCAGACCAGGGCGCTGTTTGTCCAAAATTCGGATTGTTTTTACCCTTATCCCATGACCAGTAATGGCGTACAAGTTTGCCATCCAGTTTAGGTCCCCAGGATTCATCCGCATAATATTGCGGCATCAGATCGTATCTGCCCTTACCGTTATTATCGTCGTAAGTGGCGCTTTGTTCGTTGAGGAATCCTTCCGGATGTTGATTATAATAGAGGGTATCAAATGCGGTGCTGTATCCACCACCATATTGGTTCTGGTATTTGGGTAATACGGCCACCTGGTCCATTTGTGCATTGATACTGTAGGTGATACCCAGGCCCTTTTCTGTATCGGGGCCTTTTTTGGTAGAGATGAGTACTACCCCGTTGGCACCCCGGCTACCATAGAGTGCGGTAGCAGCAGCCCCTTTCAATACGGAAATGGAGGACATATCTTCGGGGTTGAGATCCTGGATAGGACTACCGTAGTCATATCCACCACCACCGGTTTGCTGGCCGGCACTGTTGGTAGAGTTATTGATAATAGGCACTCCATCCACCACAAACAGGGCATTATTATTACCCAGGATGGATTTGGTACCCCTGATAGTTACTTTAGAAGATCCTCCCATGGAACCGGTATTCGTGTTTACCTGTAATCCGGCCACTTTACCGGACAGGGAATTCACGAAGTTGGTTTCCTTGGCTTCCTGCACCGCATTACCACTTACTTCCTGTATGGCATAGCCCACGGAGCGGGTATTCTTTTTAATACCGAGGGCTGTTACTACTACTTCCGACAGTGTTTTTTTGGTAGCATTGGCACTTGCCAGGTCTATTGTCAGTGGTTCTCTGTTTTCCACTACTATAGCCTGCTCGCTAAAGGTAGGCGCTGCGATCAGGATGGTGTCCCGCATACCGGCTTTGATGGAGAATTTGCCGTCTACATCAGTAGGCACGGTTTCTTTGGTCGTTTTATTTTTTACCATGGCACCAGGGACAGGTGTACCGCCAGGATCTTTCACCAGGCCTTTCAGCGCAAATTTGCCGATATCCTGTTTCAGGCTGGCGGAGTCAGGAGGCAGGATCAGGGCAGTATCGTTTTTAGGTTTAGCGCTGGTGTCCTGTGCCGGTTTAGCGGAGGTATCCGGGCGTGCAGCGGGCGTAGTATCCTGTTTGGCTTTACCGGAAGCATCTCCGGAGGCGGGTTTGATGATTACCGGAGCAGCGGTGGTTTTTTGCGCTGCAGGTACCGTTGTATCTTTATTGCCACTGGCAGGTTTAATCACTACAGGAGTGGCAGTAGCAGGTTTTACAGTCGTGTCCTGCTGCAGGCTGGCAGCTGACCAGTTGTTTAACTGGCTTTCCTTATCACTTAAAGCTGGCAGGAAGAGGGATGGGTTGGCGGGGGTACTGGCGTTACTGCTGTTTGACAGGCAGGAAAAGGCACAGCACAGCCCTAACCAGGCTAGTACATGGTTTCTCATGATCATCTC
This sequence comes from Chitinophaga sp. H8, assembly GCF_040567655.1. Classification (NCBI taxonomy): domain Bacteria; kingdom Pseudomonadati; phylum Bacteroidota; class Chitinophagia; order Chitinophagales; family Chitinophagaceae; genus Chitinophaga; species Chitinophaga defluvii. The sequence goes on from NZ_JBEXAC010000002.1 coordinate 1,545,618, forward strand.
AAGATTAGGTTACAAATTTTAGGCAGTAAGTTCGCGATCACTGCCTATTACCATAGTTAATACACTTACGTCTATATGATAATACAATCAAAACGCCCTCTACAATGGGGTGTTGATGCTATTTTTTTTGAGAAAACGAAAATTAGTTACAGCAAATTACCAGTAAGGGCCTGGTTTTGAAACGGGTAACGATAGCTGGATGTTAGCTGGTGGCGGTTAACAGCTTTTTCATTTCATAATGAGCGATGCCCACTTCCATGAATTCCTGGCCATAGATTTCATATCCCAGCTTTTGATAAAATCCGGTGGCCTCTTTGCGGGCATGCATTACCAGCCTGTTAAATCCATTGGTGATGGCCTGCTGTTCCGCAAATGCAATAATATCCCGGCCTATTCCCTTGCCCTGTAGCACAGGTGATACGGCCATTTGCCGCAACTGTACCGTAGTTTCATCCAGCGGTGTAAGTATACAACAGCCCCTCAGGATGGTTTGTGTACCATCTGTTTCGAAACAGCCAATTAACAGATCGTTGATTTCCTTTTGCAGATATTCCGTAGTAAAAGTTAACCCCAGTGGTTTACGTAATACAATGTCTCTCAACTGTACCATTTCGTGGTACTCACAACTACCGTACTCGATCATACGAAAATTCAGCATGTAAAAATTTTAAACGATATCAGCTACTATAGGTTATCCTTTGGAAAACGGTTTAAAATAGCATTCCGGCAATATTACCCTTGGAGAAAACAACACAAACATCTTGCCAATACAGGCTTGCTGGCAGGAATCAGAGAAATACCCTGGGGAGGCAGTCCTCGTTCAGGCAGGAAGATGGGAATGCCTGTCCCCTTTCATCGCCATCCTGGTGCTGAGGATGTTATAGATTATGCGGGCAGGTAGCAGTGGCGGCCGGCAGGTAATAGCATTGCAAGGGTGTACTACTTTGGGTATTGCAGGGTATCGAAATAATCCAGGATCAGTTTATCGACAGATTTCACCACAAGCATATCATCCTGAATGGTAAGCGCAGCAGGGTGGGTATCTGTGCAGATAATTTTGGTGATCAGACCGCTGTCCTTGATTTTATTAAATCCATTTCCGGCAAAGATGCCATGTGTGGTGATTACGGCTATTTCGCTGGCACCGGCCTGGAGATAGGCTGCTGCTGCATGGAGAAGGGAACCACCGGTGCGGATCATATCATCATAAATGATCACTTGTTTGTCCTGTACATCCGCACTGATAGCTGTGATAGCAGTTTCTTCTCCGGAAAGACGGCGTTTGAATACAAAAGCCGCGGGTACGTGGAGGTCATTAGCCAGGGATTCTACCCACTTTGCGCGGCCGGCATCTGTACTGGCCAGCACAAATGGTTTTCCTTTTGCCAGTTCCAGTGCAGCTTCTTTCACGAAGGTTTTACCATACAGGTGTACCGGACGTATCCCGCTTTCAAAGTAATAAGTGATCCCATCCACATGAAGGTCTATCATGATCACTTTATTGCCGCTGGCAGTACCGGGCAGGGAGGAAAACAGGAGTGCACGTGTTTTTGCTTTTACGATCTCTCCATATTTTACAGCCCTTTCCATTGTAGAGTAGCCAAAAAAAGGGATTACAATACTGAGCGCCAATGCCCCATTTTGTATACATCCATGGGCAATATCAAATAATTCCAGCGTTTCTTTATCGTCAATAGTGCCACCTATCAATACCACTTCCTTGTTGCTCACATTGCTGCGGATGCGGTGATAGTGCTCGCCGTCAGGAAAATCGCGGATCTCTATTACGCCATTTTCCCAGGAGGGAACGCTGATGGACAAAATGCGGTCTTTCAGATATTGATAGCGCTGTGTAGCGAATATGATTTTTTGTGGCATATTATTAGTACGTTAACCAAAGATAATCTAAATGTTTAAATGCCATCTTTTCAGCATGTTAAGCTATAAAACAGCATGGGTATGTGTATTTTAACTTTTTATTTGCGGCTTGAAACTTAAATTTGAAGGATCGCTATGTTAATGAATCGCCTACTTATCTATATCGGAGCACTGTCATTTTTCCTGTATATTGGCCATCAGACTGGTTATGCGCAGGTGCGTGTAGCAGGTATGGTAACCGATGAAGATACTAAAACCGGGTTGCCAGCAGTAACAATTATCAATAAGAGAAATAACACTGGTACGCTGAGTAGTGAAAGCGGGCGTTTTTATATTGAAGCTATGCCAGGTGATACACTGGAGTTTTCCATGTTGAGTTATATGCGGAAAGAGGTACTGGCACCGGCTATGTCGGCTACGATCAATGTATCATTGACCAAGCGGATATTCGGATTGCAGGAGGTGAATGTTAAGGGCCGTAATTATCAGCGGGACTCTGCTGCGCTGCGGGATGAGTATGGAAAATACTTTAATTATAAGAAGCCAGGGGCAGTAGATGTATTAAAAACATTGCCTGCCAATCCTATCACCGCCTTATCCTACCTGGTACCCAGTAAGGCCCGTAAAAGAAAAGAACAGTTTCATGAGCAACTGGTGTATTGGGAAAAGGAGAAGTATATAGATTACCGTTATTCACCAGAAGTAGTGGCCCGTATGACAAAACTGGATGGTGCGGAACTGGATTCTTTCATGCTTAAGTATCGCCCCAGCAGTCAGTTTGCACAGGAAGCCAATGAATATGACTTTTTGCTTTATATCAAGCGAACCTTTGAGGAGTATCAGCAATCCAAGGGGATCCTCCGTAAAGAAGACAGTACACATACCAGCCGGTAATAATGCACCGGCTTATTTCAGCAGGTCTCCCTTTAATCTTAATAGTTCTGTTTCTGCCAGCTTGGTATTATACCGTGCCTGGATAATACGGTTATTCGCATCTTCCAGGCTTTGTTGTGCTTCTTTTAACTCCAGCGTGGTAGACACTCCCTGACGGAATCTTTCCAGCGCTACCATCACGTTTTCTTTAGCAAGGTCCAGGTTTTCTTCTTCCAGTGCAAATGCTTTTTTAAAGTATTCATAATCTTTAAAAGCGTTGCCCAGGGAGAGATCTACTTTAGCTCTTTCGTTATCTAGGGATAGTTGTTGCCAGGCGATATTCAGCTTGGCATCTTTTATCTGCCTTCTTACATTCAGTCCGTTAAAGATGGGAATGGTAGCTGCAAAGCCGTAGTTAATAGTACCATTCTGATTAAATACCGGGCTAAAGGAGTTGGTAGCCGCATTGGAATTATTACGGGTAAAATTATAGTTGGAATTAAAAGAGATCACCGGAAACTGGTCGCCACGTACTTCTTTCAGTGCCAGGCGGGATACGTCCAGGTTTTGTTGTGCCATTTTCAGTGCGGTATTCCCTGTGGGGATACTTTGCTGTAATTCTGCATAGGAAAGCGCGGTATTGAAGGGAATAGAGTCCTGTACATCATACGAGGTATTATTAGGTGTAACCCCCATCAGTTGGTTCAGTATAGCTTTCGACTGTTCGATCACCGTTTGCTGGCGGAGGAATGCCGCCTTTTGTGCATTGTAATCTACTTTAGCTTGCAAGAGGTCTGTTTTAGGTCCCAGTCCGGTCTGAAATTTCGCATCTGAGAGTTTTACTCTTTCTTCAGAAATAGACATTTGTTCTGCGATAGACCGGAGTTGTTGTTTGCCTTGTACAATATTATAGTAGCCACCGATTACTTCAGCCACGGTATTCACCACCTGATTTTTTACCCCTGTTTCGCCCAGGGCGCGGATCATTTCCAGTTTTTCGCGGGTAGCAAACATGCGTAGCCCGTCAAATAATGTCCAGCTCAGGTTGAGGCCAGCCGCCAGGTTATTGCCTTTAATACCGGAGGTATCGCGTTTATTACCATTGGCAAATTCCTGTTTGGTATGCGTATTGGTCCATAGTTTGGAAGCCGTAGCATTGAGGCGGGGCGCAAAAGCAAAGTTGGCGTATGCATAGTCATTCGCCGCTACATCTGCGGTATTTTTGGCCAGGCGTATATCAAAGTTGTTATTCAAGGTGAGATCCAGTGCCTGTTCCAGTGTAAGCATTTTTTGCTGCGCGGAGGTGCTGGCTACGCCCCCCATTAAGAATATGCACGTTATTGCTATATTGATCCACTTCATTTTAATCAGTTGTCTTGTAAATACTTTGCAAAAGGTGTAATAGTCCAGGTTTGTTATCAGGCATGTGCTGTTGCCGCCTCTTCCATTTTACCCTGCGTCATCATGTTATCTTCTTCTTCCTCTTCAGATATATGTCTTTTACGGGAAAGGAAGGAATACATTGCAGGAATTACGAACAGGGTGAGTATCAGCGAGAAGATGATACCACCCACGATTACAATACCCAGGGGGATACGACTGGTAGCCGCAGCACCAAGTGATAAAGCAATTGGCAATGCCCCCAGCGCCATGGCCAGACTGGTCATCAGAATGGGGCGTAAGCGCATAGAAGAAGCTTCTACTGCTGCGCTGAGCTTATCCATTCCTTCTTCCCTTTTCTGGTTGGCAAACTCCACGATGAGGATCCCGTTTTTGGTAACCAGCCCTATGAGCATAATTACGCCTATCTGTGAAAATATGTTCCAGGTCTGGTTAAAGATCCAGAGTGAGAGCAATGCCCCGGCAAAAGCCAGTGGTACGGTAAGCATGATGATCAGCGGGTCGATCCAGCTTTCAAACTGTGCCGCCAGTACGAGGTAAATGAGTACCAGTGCCAGTACCAATGCAAACATGGTATTAGAGCCGCTTTCTGCAAAATCGCGGGAGGAACCGGTTAGTGCAGTAGAGAAGGAATCATCTATTACCTGGTCTTGCTTCAGTTTATTAAAGATGCCGTACATGGCGTTGATACCATCCCCTACCGTTTTGCCTGGAGCAAGACTGGCAGAGATGGTAGCTGATTTATACCGGTTGAAGTGATAGATGATGGGAGGGCTGGTTTCTTCCTGGATGGTAACCAGGTTATCCAGCTGTATGGCTTCTCCTCTGGAATTGCGCACATAGAGATTTTGCAGGTCCATAGGTTTATCGCGGTTACCGCGGAATACCTGTCCCATAACCTGGTATTGTTTCCCATTCCGGATAAAGTAGCCATATCTTAGATTACTCAATGCCAGTTGCAGCGTAGAGGAGATATCATTTACAGATACGCCCAGTTCACTGGCCTTGGCGCGGTTAATATGAATACGCAGTTCCGGTTTATTAAACTTCAGATCCACGTCTACGCCCTGGAAAACGGGGTTATTATTGGCCTCTTCCAGAAAGCGGGGCAGTACCGCCGCCAGGCTGTCGAAGTTGATATGCTGAAGTACAAATGCCACGGGAAGCCCGCTACGGCGGCCTACCTGGATGGTTTGCTGCTCAATGGCAAATACGCGTCCTTCCGGAAAGCGGTACATATTGCGGTTCACCATATTCACGATATCCTTCTGGGAGCGGGTACGATCGTGCGGATCTTTGAGCATTACGTTGGCAAAAGCGCTATTTACCGCACCACCACCACTAAAGCCCGGAGCGGTTACGCTGAGTATGATTTTCTTTTCGGGGATAGAGTCCTGCATGAATTGGGTGAGCTGGTCCACATAATGGTCCATATAATCAAAGGAAGTACCTTCCGGAGCCGTAACAGACAGGCGGAAAGTGCTGCGGTCTTCCAGCGGCGCCAGTTCTGACGGCAATGATTTGAACAGGAAGAAGATCATGGCCAGACAGATAGCGATCACTACGGAGGCTACCCAACGTACCTTCATGAAATGTTGCAGGGAGTTTTTATACCCATCTTCCATCCAGCGGAAGAAAGGTTCCGTTTTTTCATACAGCCAGGAGTGGGTATGTGTTTTACGTCCCAGTTTTACGTTCAGTACCGGCGTCAGTGTTAACGACACAAAAGCAGAAATCAGTACGGCACCGGCCACCACGATACCAAATTCGCGGAACAGCTGTCCTACAAACCCTTTCAGGAAGATGATGGGAAGGAATACGAAAGCCAGCGTAATAGAGGTAGCGATTACCGCAAAGAAGATTTCTTCGGAGCCTTCCCTGGCTGCCTTCATACGTGGCATACCTGCCTCTATCTTTTTATAGATGTTTTCCGTTACCACAATACCATCATCCACCACAAGACCAGTAGCCAGTACAATAGCCAGCAGGGTAAGGATATTGATAGTAAAGCCGCACATATACATTATAAAGAATGCACCGATCAGGGATACCGGAATATCTATCAATGGGCGGAAAGCCATGAGCCAGTCGCGGAAAAAGAGATAGATGATCAGGATAACAAGTGTTAAGGCGATGATCAGTGTTTCTTCCACTTCTTCGATAGATTGTTTGATGAAGCGGGTATTATCCATAGCAATATCCACCTTAAAGTCCTGGGGGATATCTTTTTTCAGTTGTTCAAAGCGTTTATAGAATTCGTCTGCAATAGCCACGTAGTTGGATCCCGGTTGTGGGATCAGTGCCAGTGCAATCATAGGTACCCCGGATTCTTTCAGGATGGTTTCTTCGTTTTCGGGCCCCAGTACGGCCTGGCCAATATCGCGGATATGAATTTCGCTACCGTTGACGGTTTTGATGATAAGGTTATTGAACTCTTCTTCCCCTACCAGGCGGCCAAAAGTACGTACGGTGAGTTCTGTGGCATTACCGGCAATTTTTCCGGAGGGCAGTTCTACGTTTTCCCGGACGAGAGCAGCCTGTACATCAGAGGGCGTAAGGCTGAAGGCAGATAATTTGGCCGGGTCCATCCAGATGCGCATGGCATATTTCTTTTCTCCCCATATCTGAATAGCACTTACGCCGGGTATTGTTTGCAGTTTTTCGAGCAGTACGTTGGTACCAAACTCTGTTACTTCCAGCTGGTTGCGGGTATTACTTTGCACCGTCATGGAGATGATAGCATCAGAGTTAGCATCCTGTTTGGATACTACCGGCGGAGCATCGAGGTCGGGCGGCAGGGTACGTTGTGCCTGGGATACTTTATCCCGCACGTCGTTGGTAGCCGCTTCGAGGTCTTCTCCCAGTTCAAATTCCACGGTAATATTACTACTCCCCTGGCTGCTGCTGGAAGAGATATTTTTGATACCCGCGATACCATTGATGGCTTTTTCCAGTGGTTCGGTAATCTGGGTTTCAATGATATCGGAGTTGGCCCCTGCGTAAGAGGTCCGCACATTTACGATGGGCGGGTCGATGGCGGGAAAATCCCTTACCCCTAAAAAGGTAAAGCCCACAACACCAAAGATCACGATGATGATGTTCATCACAATTGCCAGTACGGGCCGTTTGAGCGATATGGAAGGTAAACTCATTTTAAAGAATTTGAAAAGACGAATAGCCAATAATGATCAGTCTGTCAGGAGTGGGCCGGTATAACAAGTGATCCGGAACCAGATAGTACGGTTACAGGTACAGCTCCTGGCAGCCGTTTAGTTCACCGAATTGTATTTCAGGATCATACCGGGTTTAAGTTGCATGATACCGGTAGTGATAACGGTATCACCTACATTTAAGCCGGAAGTGATCTGTACATTGGTTTCGTTACGGATCCCTGTTTCCACGATTACAAATTTGGCTTTACCCTGGTTGGCGATAATGACTTTTTTATCGCGGGTACCGGGGATGACTGCCTGAGTAGGAATCATGATAGCATCCGGCATATCCTTTAAGGTGATGACTACTTTGGCAAAGGACCCTGGAAACAGTTTGTTGCCGGAATTGGGCACAATGGCCCTTATTTTCACCGTTCTGGTAGCCAGGTCAATTTTAGGATCGATGGCATAGATACTGCCTTTGTAATCATTTTTGTCACCAGATACCTTAAAGGTCACCTGGTCGTGCAGTTTAATCACATTGCGGTATTTTTCGGGTACAGCGAAGTCTATTTTCAGCGGATCGATCTGCTGGAGGGTGGTCAGCACTACGGTTGGAGAGATGATGGCCCCTTCACTCACATTACGCAGGCCCAGTTTTCCGCTGAAGGGCGCGCGCAGTTCGGTTTTTTGCAGTTGTGTTTGCGTGTATTCCATATCTGCACCGTATGCACTCACCTGATTGCGGGTTACGTCTACATCCTGCTGGCTGATACCGTTTATTTTAAGGAGGTTTTCCTGTCTTTCGAGGGTGGTTTTAGCCAATTGCTGCTGAAGTTTGAGCTTTTGCAGCTGTGCTTTCAGGTCTTCGTCATAAATTTTAACGAGGAGGGTACCTTTGGCAACGTTGGTACCTTCTTTAAAGTAGAGGTGGGTAATACGGCCGGATATTTCGGCTTTTACTTCCACTTCTTCATTACTCTGGAGGGTACCACTGGCTTCGATGACTTCGTCCAGTGGGGCACTTTTCACTATAAAGGCATCTGCCAGCACTGATTTAGGGCCAGGGGCACTTTGAGGTGCAGGCGCCTGGGCTTTTTTACCGCCGGCTACCTTTTTATACACCAGGAAGATAACAATAGCTGCTACTGCCAATATAACTAGTGTCCATAATGTCTTTTTACTGCTGGCCATGTTGTTGATTAATTATAATTAAGTACGGTTTTACGGATGTTATAAGCTTTCAGGTGATACGTCCCGGGTTTTGGCAGGGCCGTTTTATCATTTACTGTTCAGTGCAGTTGTTAGTGATGAGCTTTAAGAGGAATTGGCCCGAAGCTTGTGTATCCTGATTTAAAGTTCAAAGCTCAAAAGCTTACATATGCAATTGTAAAGTAACTTTCTATTCCATAAGCAGGGCAAATTTAGTAAATGCGGGAGGTGGATGTGCGGTTATAGTGTTAATTAGCGTTAAGGGGGTACACCAGTGGTGAAAAAGGCTGTTAAATGGTTTATTTCGGTGTTGTAGCATTTTATACCCTGATTTTACTACCTTTCCACCCAAATTAAGAGATTTGGCTGACAAGGGTGTTGATTTTTTCCATTTATTAGCTTAAGGGAGGTGAAATGGTGGGGTAAGATGCTTTGTTAACAATATTAAAATAGCTTACGGGTACTGTGTTTGGCGGGATTAGCAGGTGAGAACACCTGTTAAAATTTCGCCATGCTGTTGGCAATTCAATAAAAATTATATTTTTGCAGTCAAGTTTTAAACCAAAAACACTTAAAATTATGTCAGACATTGCATCAAGAGTTAAAAAGATCATCATTGACAAATTGGGCGTTGACGAAGCCGAGGTAACTCCTGAAGCCAGCTTTACCAACGACTTAGGCGCTGACTCTTTGGATACGGTAGAACTGATTATGGAATTTGAAAAAGAATTCAACATCTCTATTCCCGACGAACAAGCTGAAACTATTACCACTGTTGGCCAGGCAGTAGCTTACCTGGAAGAACATGTAAAATAATCCTACTAATCAGAATTGTTTTAATGCAACCAAGACGAGTAGTCGTTACAGGTTTAGGCGCTCTTACACCGGTCGGCAATTCCGCACAGGATTACTGGCAGGGATTGACGAACGGTGTATCTGGCGCAGATTTCATCAAACAATTTGACGCTTCCAAGTTCAAAACCCGTTTTGCTTGTGAACTGAAGAATTTTGATCCAACTAACTACCTGGACAAAAAGGAGGCCCGTAAAATGGACCCCTTTACGCAAACCGCTGTTATCGCTTCCGATGAGGCTATACTGCATGCCGGTATAGACAAAAATACGATCAATGCTGATCGTGTGGGAGTGATATGGGGTACAGGCGTGGGTGGTATGATCAACTTCAGTAACGAGCTGAAAGATTTTTATAAAGGAGACGGAACCCCGAGGTTCAGTCCTTTTTTGATTACCCGGCTGATATTAGATATAGCGGCAGGGTATATTTCTATGCGTAATGGATTCCGCGGGCCTAATTTTTCTGTGGTATCTGCCTGTGCATCTGCTACCAATGCTATTATTGAGGCGATGTACAATATCCGCTATGGCAAAGCAGACATGATCATTACCGGAGGTTCGGAAAATGTGATCAATGAGCCTTGCGTAGGAGGATTTAACGCTATGAAAGCCTTATCAGAACGGAATGATGATCCTAAAACGGCTTCACGTCCTTTCGACCTTGACAGAGATGGCTTTGTGATGGGAGAAGGAGCGGCGGCTATCGTGCTGGAATCCTATGAGCACGCTACAGCCCGGGGAGCAAACATTCTGGTAGAGCTGGCAGGTGGTGGTGCTACCGCTGACGCACATCATATTACGGCCCCCCATCCGGAGGGATTAGGTGCCATGAATGTGATGCGGCAGGCATTACTGGATGCCGGTTTACAAACAGATGATATTGACTACATCAATGTGCATGGTACATCCACGCCATTGGGTGATGTGGCCGAGGTAAGGGCCATTCAGCATGTTTTTGGTGAACATGCTTATAAACTGAACATCAGCTCCACCAAATCCATGACGGGGCATTTATTGGGTGCTGCCGGGGCCATAGAGTCTGTTGCAGTTATTATGTCTATTATGAACGGCATAGTTCCTCCTACAATTAACCATTTTACGGATGATCCTCAGCTTGACCCAAAATTAAACTTTACCTTTAACACCGCACAACAAAGAGAGGTAAGAGCTGCTTTAACCAATACTTTTGGTTTTGGTGGCCATAACGCTTCTGTTATTTTCAAAAAATTTGTTCCTTGATTGTGTGAAATTACTGCCAGGTTTTTTATATCGTTTCGTATCCAAAAAAAGGCAACTATACAAAGACCTTTACAATTTACTGGGGTTTGCGCCTGGTAACTTCTCTTTGTATGAAGTAGCCCTGAGCCACCGTTCCAGCAAGGAGAAATTCCTGGAAAGCAATGAACGGCTGGAATACCTGGGTGATGCCATCCTGGGCGCCATTGTGGGAGATTACCTCTTTAAAAAATACCCCTATAAAACAGAAGGTTATTTAACTGAAATGCGGTCTAAGATCGTAAACCGGCAACAGCTGAATGATATTGCCATTAAAATGGGCCTTCGCAAACTGACGATCTACGATAAATACAACAGCTTTCTCAAAATAAGCCAGATATTCGGCAACACACTGGAAGCACTGGTAGGTGCTGTATACCTGGACCGGGGCTATAACAGAACACAGCAATTTGTATATAAGCGCATTATCCTGCCTTATATAGATATGGAGCTACTGGAAAGTGTGGAAATGAACCACAAGAACAAACTTTATGGATGGGCCAATAAAAACGGCAAAGTACTGGAGTTTGAATTGCTGGAAGAGCAAATGGATAATGGCCGCCGCATCTTTACAGTAGGTGCTGTAGTAGATGGCCAGTTGATTTGCAGTGGTAAAGCCTTCAATAAAAAAGATGCCAGTCAGATTGCTGCTTCTCAGGCTATTGAAATCCTTGGCCTTGGAGAAGGTAAGGAATAGGTCAGCCTACCTGTTGTAATGATGCCTTTCGTGGATAATCTTCCCGTTTTTCCACCGCTGTACAGATACCTGATTTAGTTTCAGATGACCAAACTTCTTATGGTCAAATTCATAATACCATTCTATTACGGACACATCATCACTTATGATGACATTTTTCACGGTAGCATGGTGATGTGAGGTGGTATTAAAGAACTGTTCCACCTCTGCCCTATGTGCTGCCAGCCCTATTGTCGGGGCATCTTCATTTTCATGTTTTACCAGGTTTTCATCATAAAACTGGTCCAGCGCGTCGCTGTATTTAAATGCTTTTAGTAAAGCGATATATTCCTCCACAAGAGATGGCAATGCCTGCATGTTTGTTGCGTTTTTAGGGTGAGCGAATTTCTTTCCCAGGATAAAAGGGCTGCTCCTGGGTTGTAACAGGTACACGATTTTGAATTTTGCATTGGAGCTCATGGTATACGATTTTACTTTACCGGCTGCCGCAGAATAGTTTTCATTTTCTCCGGTGCTGCTTTTCTGGGATCGGATAAGTAGATTTCATGGTGCCGTCCGGTTGCGGTCAGTCCCTGCTGTTCAATAAAATCATGCATCAATCCTAAGGTAAATGCTTCTGTGGCATATGGACCTGTATGCATGACCTGTACACATTTTCCTTCTTCCCATTGTTCAATGGTTACTTCCTGTAGCAGGTCCATTTTTTTCTTTTCAATGGCTTTGGCGATTGCTTCCCTGAAATGGGTATCGGTAACATAGGCAGGCATGCGTATCATTACTTCCCATCGCCATTCGCTTTTAGGGATACTTTGCGGATTGATGATACCATGCTGCCACCAGCGTTCATCCTCCACCCACCAAAGGCCTTCCAGCTTGCAAACGGTAAAATCCCGGCTCTGTAGCTTGCAAAGGTTTTTAATGCCATAAGCAGTGGTGTACAAAGCCTGGACCCGCTCTTCAAAAGGCTTTTCATTGGGATCGCCTTGTCCGGGGATCTTAATAAAAGTGCCCTTTGCCACCGTAAGTAATTGTGGTATCGGAGCAGCAGTATAGTAGCTTTTCAGTGATTTTGTGAGATCGGTCTTTTCCATACTAAACAGTGTGATATTTCCTGCCAGCAATATGCCGGCAGGTGTATAAAGAACATAAAGTGGTTTATCTAATCTTTAATGCAGTCTGTGATCTTAATGATATTGCCGGCAGGGTCTTTCAACTCTGCAGCCCATCCTGTAGTGATCTTATAAGGAGGTTTGGTAAAGTGGATCCCTTTAGCCAACCATACCTGGTAGCTTTTCTTTACATTTTCTACTTCCAGATGTAAGGAAGGCTGATCGGTGGCTTTCCCATATTCCAGCGAAAGTCCCAGTACTAACAACCATGGCAATACGATATGCGTTTTCATGCGTAATCATTGAGCTAAATGATGTTATTACTACAAAATGCCTATCTGTATATTGGTAATATTGGCATCCGGATTTTCGAAGTCGCAGTGAATGTATTGTTCCCGGTTGCTTCCGGACATCTGGACTCCCGCTGTCATAATCCCGTTGATCAACTGGTGATATGTCTGACCCATATTTGCCCAGGCCCCAGGATGTTGTATACTTACACAGTTAAAGGCAGGCAGTGTACGGCAGCCATAAGGTGCAGGTACTTCCTTTACAGTAGTTACAGGCACACCAATTTCGAGGGTAAAGATATTGCCTGGTTGCCCGGTTACATTATGATAATGCCAGTGTTGAGGACCTACGATTTCGAGGTCGTTGGCAATCGCTTCCCGGAATATATCCCGTGCTACGGTACGTATCAGTGGAACCAGTCCTGCAAAGTCGGTCTGATAGCTGCGGTAGAAGAAGTTCATAGGAGGTACTGTCTGTATCTGGGGAGCTCCTTCTTTCAGGAAAAATTGCAACCAGAAAGTCAGTTTTTCATTCTGCAGCAGCTGTAATTCTTCCAGGATAGCTTTGGTAAATGCTACCATAGCGGTACCTGGTGCGGTGATAATATGCTGATCGGTAACACTGGGAGCAGCGATGTAGTTAGGTGCACCTTTATACTCAGGGAGCAGCATTTTTAACAGCCCCAGGTCATTACTGGTATGTTTGACATTATCCAGAAAACCATGTTCGGCCAGGAAAACAGTAGCCCCACAGATGGCAGCCAGTGGTTTTTGTGCCTGGATATGTGACTTTACAAGAGGTAATATCTCTTTGTTGGCCCCCTTTTCCATCGGTTCTCCACCAGGAAGGAGCAGCAGGTCATGCGCACCAGGGCGTACATCAGCAAGTGCCAGCTGGGGTTGAATCCGGATACCACCTCCGGAAGTAACTGGCTGGCCATCTACAGAAAAGGTAATGACTTTTACCGTTGTGAAAGTGGTAAGGGCATAAGTAATCAGGGCAGGCTCCCAGTCGGAGTACTCATTATAAACAAACAAATAACAATTGATATTCTCTTTCATATACCGGATTTAAGGGTGAAACTGATTCTTAATACAAAGAAACGAGGGGGTAGTGACAGCCCTATGTCAGTAGTATGGAAGCGTAATTTTTTTTGTCAATTTTATGAAATACAGGAGATTACAGATAGTGATCCCTTAGTTCAGCAGCCAGTTGCTGCATATGGGTTTTGAGTTCGGCAGGATATACTATTTCCACGTTATTGCCCCACATGAGCAGCCATTTGCCAAAACTTTCCACGGAGCCCTGGAGAAAGCTCATCACCACTTTACCATCTATTACCTCTTCTGATACATGGCCGAAGTAGAATTTCTGTTCGTTGAAATATTTTACCTTATCGGGATGGAAAGCTAGTTTGATCAATTGTGTTTTTTCATGAGCGGCTTCTGTTTTCGCGATATAGTCCTGTAGGCTGAGGTGTTTACTTTTATCAAAGGTAGCTGTCTGCAGGGAGGTTTTTTTGATACGGTCTACCCGGAAATCGCGGTAATCCTTCCGTAGTTTACACCAGGCAATCAGATGCCAGTTGCCTCCTGAGTGAAAAATTCCTACTGGTTCCACCTCTCTTTTGGTGACTTCTTCCCGGTGATAGGAGAAATACTCCATTTGCATCAATCGTTGGCCAGCCAGTGCCTGTTGGATATCGCTCAGGAAGCGGTCTGGAAATTCTTCTGCATATGGAGGGCGATAGCGCCGGATCACGGCAATATTTTCTTCGAGCGATTCCAGGAAGTCTTTCTCCGTACCCCGGAGAACAGACCGTATTTTATGCATGGCATTGCTGAACAGCTTTTTATTGGACTGGTCACTGAATTGCTCCATCAGCTTTTCACCGGTCAGGAGGGCGGCAGCCTCTTCTTTGCTGAACATAACCGGAGGCAAGTGATAGCCTTCTACAATGTAGTAACCAGTACCAGCTTCTGCACCTATCGGCACCCCTGCCTCCTGCAAAGCCTTAACATCGCGGTAAACGGTACGCAGGCTGATATTGAACCTGTCTGCTACTTCAGCGGCCTTTACAATTTTTTTGCTTTGCAAATGGATGAGAATGGCGGTAAGCCTGTCAATGCGATTCATATTAATGCCGGTTTCGGGTGATAGGCACTGCAAATATGGGTAAGATTAGTGGCACTCCTACTATTTTTTTCAGGAAAAAACAGGAAACGGTGCTCAAAGTAAAGCTGGTGATGAGGCAAACAATAGTGATATTTATATTTGCAACCGATTGGTTTATAAAATAATAGAAAAAAATCTTTAACCACATTAAACTTAACGCCTTAAAAGTTGTCTATGTAAGTAGAAAAAATCTTGAGGATCCTGTAAAGTGTTGATTTTTAATAGTGAAGGAGTACAGTGATTCGGTAAGTTTTTATAAAAATGCTACAGTACAGAATATAGGTTAAATGGTAAGCCCCTGCAATTTTTTGCGGGGGCCTGTTTTTTTATGCAAGTATGTTGTTTCCGGCTATATTCTTTTACCAGCGGAGTATCAGGTTAACAACCGCTTAACGCTAAAGCCCCCAAAACTGCATTAACTTAATAGCGAATCATAGCAGGGAAGAAATACTTAGTACCATTTTGTTGCTGAAAAAAGGCTTGGGATAAAAGGAATGCTTTTGTGGCACTGCCTTTTGTGAATTGTTCGAATTGTGGATAATTAAATTCCGTTGCGTTAACGTTTGATTAGCAAATTGAAATGTAGAATCACATTATCTTCGGTTTGAAAGGTTAATGAAATGATAATAAACTAAGGAGCCTTCTCCGGATATTAGTGTTACACTGCCTGAGTAAATAGTTATAGCCTGGATTTTATCAGTACTTACTTATAAATCTGTCTTCATCTTATCCAATCCATTTAGTATTCACTTTTCTATAAAATATTTTACAGCGTTAAGGATCAAGGGAATCAAAAATCAAAAATTGTTGTGTCTTTAATGGTTAACATGGGTAAAAGAGCTTGATTTTTATCTGGCTCTTTTTTTATGTGTAAGCTGGAATAAAACAAGCCGTTAACAAGTCATTAACAAATATGGCATCCCGAAATACTATTTTGAGCAACAAATCGATAAACGTAGTGCATTAATGGGTAACTTTAAAGAGCCTGCTTTTTATCAGGCTCTTTTGTTTTTTATACCCCTGTCAACGCTTTATGAAACCTATTATTTCCAATCAGGGGTGTTTGTTTTCAAAACAGTAACCCGTAGTCAGTAAGATTATTTTTTAACTCACAGGCGCCTACGAAAATATTTTATTGATAAAATGGACAAATTGTGTTGCGTTATTATTTTCAATAAAATGATATTTTTATCTATTTGAAATGGTGGTTGACCACCCAGTTTTATAGAGAGATATTTTTTTACATAACTCCCGCACATATTAGTTTCCAACGCTTTTTTTTCCTATTTTCGATACACTTTCCATGTGTATGAGACAGGTGATAATGGCCTGATTTATTAACTGTGTTTTTATCAGTATTTATTATTACCCCACTGATATTGTCATTCATGAAAATAGCCTGGTTAAATACCATACAGGAAACAGGGATTACCGCAGATACGCAAACTGCTGTGGCGCGGCAGGTTAGGATTGTTAATATCTTTAGTTTTTTTACTTCCTGTCTGGTAACACTCTATGGTGTTGTATTTTATTTCATTAGTAAAGAGCCCTGGATATTATATCCGGCATTATTACTGTGTGTGGGTTTTCTCTTTGTCATTTTTGTATTAAACGGGCACCAGAAGTTTAGTAGTGCCAAATTGTTGCTGCAACTTGTATTCTGTACAGTGATCCTTTATTATGGCCCTATATTGGGAGAGGCTACAGAAGTGCAGTTATTGGGTTTATTATTGATAGCAGTTCCCTTGTTGATCTGTAACAGCGAGGAATATTATCTGCGCATAGTTTGTCTTGCCCTGCCGGTTGTCAGTTTATTATTGCTGGAATTGAATAACCGCTATGGGGTAGTTTTACCTTTTCCACTTACAGCTGAGGTACAATATATTTTCCGTTGGCTGATCATGGGGGTAGTATTGCTGCTGAATGCATTGATTATTGGTTTTTACCAGTCTAATATAGCTTCTCTTCTTAATGTGGTGAGTGAACGTAATGATACCCTGGAGCAGCAAAAGGTTGCCATATCGGAACAGAAACAGCAGCTGGACCAAATGAATACTAAACTGGAAGAGTATAATAAGGAGTTGGAAAGAGAGGTGCTGGAGCGTACGGCAATTATTGTTAAGAAATCAATGGAGCTGGAACTGACGCTTAGCAGTATTAATAATAAGAATGTACAGTTGCGCTTCAAGGAAGAAGAGCTGCAAAGAAATGTAGCGATATTAAAGGATGCCCAGCTGGCATTGTTGAAAGCAAAAGATGCAGCAGAAAAAGCGAATAATGCTAAGACCGTTTTTTTACGGGATATCAGCCATGAGATAAGAAATCCGCTGAATGCCTTATTGGGGATTATTCATGTGCTCCGCAAAGAACAGACCCAGCAGGGCAGTACATTATCCGGCGAGAAGAAGCTGTTGGAAAGTATGCATAGCATAGGCCTCGGCTTGCTGGAAATGGTGAATAACAACCTGGAGATGTCCCGTATAGAAGCAGGTAAGAATGAAGAGATCATTTTACTGGCTTTTTCCCTGCCTGATTGGCTGAATGAGGTGACGGATATCTATAAGGTGGTAGGAGAAGTAAAATCAGTAAAGGTGCAGCTGACTATGGAAGAAGGATTACCTGCCCGTATTGTGGGCGATCGTCCGCATATGACGCAGGTATTAAACAATCTTATTTCTAATGCGATTAAATTTTCGCCCAGAAATGAGACGGTGCAATTACATTGTTATTGCGAGCAAGATGGAGCTGCAGGAGATGCCCGCTTATATTTGAGCGTCACGGATCAGGGAGAAGGGATTCCGGACAATAAACTGGACCTGATCTTTGAACCATTTGAACAGGCTAATAAGATGGTATTTTATCAGCATGGAGGTACCGGATTGGGGTTGTCTATTTCCCGAAGGCTGGTAGTAAGCATGGGGGGCTCCATTACCGTGAAAAACGGAGCGGATAGGGGAACCACTTTCCTCGTAGCATTGCCATTACAGATCAGTCATGATAAAGTACGGGAAAACGGGAAGAAGGTTACCTCAAACAAAGCATTGGCTGTTCCACCTGATAAAAAGGTGTTGATCATGGAAGATAATGAAATGAATCTGGTGATGATGAGTCGGTTTATAAGCGGAATGGGGATTGAGGTGTATGAGGCTGATAATGGTCTTGATGGCCTTGCACTTGCGCATACATTATTACCAGATCTGATCATCATGGACATGCAAATGCCGGGCATGCATGGTAAAGAGGTGATAAAAAGGATCCGGAATACACCGGTATTACAGGACATACCTGTAATTGTTGTATCTGCAGATGCATTTACCGACCAGCAGCATGAGGGGTATCATAACGGGGTGGATGAGTATCTCGTAAAGCCGATTGCTTATTCGCGTTTACAGGAAATTGTTACACAGTATTTACTGCTTGCAGCTCATCACTAAAAAGGGACTGGCTAAAACCCTCATGGAAAGAGGGCCTTAGCCAGTCCCATCACATTGGATGAAGGGGCCGGAATGATTATGCTAATAAGCCGGATTCTGCAATAATTTATTATTTCTGTTTATTTCATCGCGCATAATAGGCATGAAATACATTTTATCTAACCATTTACGGGTTTCTGCTGCTAATACTACCGGCAGATAAGTGTAATCATACAGGTTAGTATCATATCTGTAAATAGAAGCTGTTTTCCCTGCTTTTAGTTTGGCCGTAATCACAATACCATTGAGTGGTCTTCCGATCGTTTCCGGAGCAGTCATCCAACGTCTTACATCATAAAACCGGTGATCTTCAAAAGCCATTTCAATATGCCGTTCCTGCTGATACCTTGCCTTTAATGCATTTCCTGACACTGTAATGTCGGGCATGGCTGCACGTGCACGAATTTTATTTAACCAGGTACGGGCCTCCGGATCTTCTCCCAGCTCAATACAAGCTTCTATGTAATTAAATACAATTTCAGTATAACGGAAAAAAGGATAGGGTACCTGCTGATTAAAATATTGTGCATCCACAGCAGGATCGATGAATTTTTTCAGATAATATCCTGTAAAAGTGCCATTCCAGTCTTCAATAGGGCTGGAACGTGTATCCAGGCCTTTAACAGGTACTACTTTGTTGCTGGCATCAGTTACTTCATAGGTACCGGTTTGTACCTGATTAGCAGGGTCCTTTGCCGTAACATCACTGGGCCTTTTACGCCAGTTAGCCCCATCATATAAAATGGTCGCATAAAAACGGGGGTCTCTGTTTTGGTAGGGGGCTGCTTTATGAGCAGGATTACTCCAGCTGAAAGGGGTGCCATCGTTCATTTCATAATCATCTATCATGCTTTGAATAGGCACATTACCTGCCCAGTTATGATATCCGTTCAGGCCATTGAACTTTCCTATCTGTCCTCCGTCTTCGCTTTTTTCATTAACAAAATACCGGGAAAAGATAGTTTCTGTATTGTCTTTCAGAAACATATTCTGGTAGTTCTCCGCAGCTTCGGTCTGAGAGCCGGGAGAGGGACTTTGAATACTGTAACGGCTTAGGTTCATCACAGCTTTAGCTGCATTTTTAGCTTTTAACCAGCGTGCTTTCCTGTCGCCGCTTACATAGCCCAGCAACTCGGGATGGCCATAACCTGCAATATCAGTAGATTTGGCTTTAGCAGTAGGTACATCATGAAGATCGCTGGCAGCATATAGCAGTATTCTTGACTTTAAGGCAAGCGCAGCACCTTCAGTGGTACGTCCCTTTATTTCCTGTTTACCTTTCAGATAGTATGCTGCACTATCGCAATCCTTTTCGATAAAAGCAACACATTCTTCAAAGGTATTCCTGGCTACGGTATAATCGGATTCACCTAATGCATAGGTTTGGGTGATTAATGGCACACCTCCGAAAGCACGTACCAGCTGATGATAGAAGTAGCCCCGTAGAAAGAATGCTTCTCCTTTCAGGCGATCCTTAAGTGCTGCATTATCGAATGGTGTTTGATCAATGTTTAAAAAGAAAACATTACAGGCCCTGATCCTTTTGTACATCTGGTCCCATTTGAACTGACTGCGTTCTGTTACGAATGCACCATCTGTAGCGCTGATACTTGACTCCACCATTTTATTCATATTATAACCATGAATAAACATAGATTCATCTGTAGCAGAGGAGAGCATTACTTCTGTGAATCCACCATTTCCCAACCCATTATATATTTCATTTAAAAAAGCCTCTGCAAGATTGGCATCTTTCCATACATCGATACCCGGCACCTCACTGAGTGGCTTTGTATTCAGGAAGTCGGTATTGCATGCAGTAAAAGTTACGCCACAAAGCAATGATATTCCTATTGATATATTTTTGAGTGTATACTTCATAACTGTAAACTTTAAAAATTTAAGGTAGCACCGGCATTGATCACTCTGGACTGCGGGTAGTATTGGCCGTTTCCGTTAATAGATTCAGGGTCCAGAATTTTCAGGTTGTCTATGGTAAAAAGGTTAAGACAGTTGACATAAACTCTTAAGCCGGCAATACCTATTTTCTTTTTTACCACATCTGACAGATTGTAACCCAACTCCAGATTTTTCAACCTTACATAGTTGGTATTCCTGAGCCAGTAAGTATTGCCGGTAGACCAATACATATCGTTTCTGTCGCTCACACGGGGATGAACACTGCTGGGGTTATCAGGGCTCCAGCGGTGATCGTAATAATCTTTGGTGAAATTGCCTATCTCGCCTGATTCGGTATTTACTGGCAGTGCTCCGCCAGTTGCGCCTTGTACCAGTATAGAGAGGTCGAAGTCCTTATACTGTAAGTTCAGGTTTACACCGCCTGTAAAAGTGGGTTCTATACTTTTATCATTTCTGACTTTATCATCTCCATCTATTTTTCCATCTCCATTGATGTCTTTGTATTTCATATCGCCAGGACGAAGGTTGTTGGTGAGTGCACTATAATTGAGCGTATTCTTATTAACATCCTCCCAATCTTTAAATACCCCATCATATTGATAGTAGTTATCTGTTTTCATAGGATGTCCGGTAGATTTCTGCCATTCGGGCGCACCGGGAGCCTCATCCCAGAATTTGATCTTATTCTTTGCAACGCCGCCGTTTACGCTGATATCATATCTGAAATCATTGGATTGTCCGGTATATCCTACTTTGAATTCCCATCCTCTGTTTTCTACCTTGCCAATATTTTCGGCAGGGAGAGTCATGCCGGTCGTTTGCGGAACAGATGCATTTCTTCTCCATAAAATATGGGAGCGTTGATTGAGGAAGGCGTCCAGTTCAAAATATATTTTACCATTGAGTAATTGTCCGTCAAGACCAATATTGTAATTATTGGCTACTTCCCATGTAACAAGTGGATTGGGTACGCGAGGTTCGAATAATGATTTTACTACCTGATTGTCAAAAATGTAGCTGCCTAATTGATAGGTGGCATAGTATTGATATTCCTGAAGGGTTAGTTCTCCGTCATTATTGTCATCGTAATAGATCTGATCATTACCTAATTGTCCCCAGGAACCCCTTAGTTTAAGATAATTTACAATCGGTACATTTTCTTTCCAGAAATTTTCTTCGGATATTCTCCATCCGGCCATGATACCTGGGAAAAATCCAAATCGGGTATTAGCGGGAAACATATAAGAACCATCCACACGCCATACAAATTCGGCCAGGTATTTTTCTTTATAGTTGTAGGCCGCACGTCCGAAGTAGTTAAGACGTGCACGGTTCCAGGCGCTTCCGCCATTATCTTTTTCTCTATCGCCACCTGCAAACATCTGATCGATGGAAGAAGAGAAGAAGTATTTCCGGGAGGCATTGAATTTGTCGTTGCCTACGGTTTCCCTTTCGGCACCAAATACGAGATTTACGGTATGACTGCCAAAGGTGCGATCGTAGGTAAGGAGGCCACGCAATAATTTGTTTGCCTGGTCTTCATCTTCCTGTTTTAAAGTTGGCTGGGCAGGCCCTCTTGGACTTTTAATCAGCTTATGTGTTTTCCCATCCGCTTCAAAAGGGTCTTCTTTATTCCAGGTGTACAGGAACCAGGGTGTTTGCCAGTCTTTGGTACGTTTGATGTATTTGTCAAACGCCATGCTTCCGCTAAGTTTCAGGCCTTCTACCCATGGAATGGTGATATCCAGCCGTGCTGTTGTTTGCAGATAATATCTTCTGTCCTTGCTGTATCCTGTTTGGTCAGTAGTAATCACTACAGGGTTATCACCATATTCGATATCGGGCCCGGCTTGTCCGGAAGGCCAGAAAGCTGGTTCTGTAGGCTTACCACGCATGAGCATTCTAAAGATACTACTGGCACTTCTGGTGGGGTAATTACGGTTCTCCTGCCTGCCATTCATATCTACACTTACATTTACGTATTTATTGACTTTGCCATCCAGGTTAATACGGAGGCTGTATTGATCATAGCCTGTAGCAGAAGATTTATAATAACCATCCTGCGACTGGTAGCCAAATGAGGTAAGGTAACGGAGTGATTCAGAACCACCGGAGAGTTGTACATTATGAGAAGATTGGGGCGACCACTTTTTAAATGCCGCATCGTACCAATCGGTATTGGGGTGGCCCCATGGATCAGACCCATCCTGGTATTGCTGTATATCTTCTTTACTGAAGGGAGGTGTCCACTTGTTGCCGGTAACAGGAGAGGTATAGCTGCCGGATTGTTTATAGGCATTCCATGCATCTCCCCATTCTTTACCGCCTACATTTTTATACATGCTGAGTTCATTCCTGATTTCGGCATATTGTTGCGCATTGGCCATTTCCGGAATGTGTGTAGCTTGTGCCCATCCCTGATTAAAAGAATAGGATAGTTGTGCTTTCCCGCTTTTACCACGTTTGGTTGTAACCAGGATAACCCCATTTGCAGCACGGGCACCATAAATAGCAGCAGAAGCATCCTTCAAAACAGACATACTTTCAATATCAGCAGGATTTAATCTTTCGAGCCCTCCGGTACGGGCAGCTACCCCATCAATCACCACCAGCGGATCATTGTTGCCCAGGGTATTGGAGCCACGTATGCGGAGTGTAGAGCCGTCTGCTCCGGGCTCACCGGTCTTTTGCATAGCAGTAACTCCTTGCATACGGCCTGCTATTGAATTAGAAACATTGACAGCAGGTGATTTCATCAGATCGGCTCCTTTTATGGTGGCAACAGATCCTGTTACCGCTTCTCTGCGCTGTTCTCCATATCCAACTACCACTACTTCGCTTAACCCTTTTGTATCTGGCTGAAGAACGATGTTTAAAGGCGATTTATCCTTAATGACGATGCTTTGAGCTGCATATCCAATTGCTGTAATAATGATGGTGGCTCCTTCCGGAACAGACAGTGTAAAATCTCCATTTACATCTGTAGTAGTTCCTTTAGAAGTACCATCAATTTTTATGGTAGCTCCGATAATGGCCTGTGCAGTATTATCTGTTACTTTACCTTTGATGGTAATTTCCTGCACCTTATTTCCTTTGGGTACGATGGCAATCAGATCATCTGTCATCAATTTAAAGCCGAAGCCAGTATTGCTTAATGCCATGGTAAGTACTTCAGAAACAGGTTTGTCTGCTACATTAATACTGATAGGTTTTTCCAATGAAGAAGCATCATCCTGATAGATAAACCGGTAGCTGGTTTTTTGTTCTATTTTTTTAAAGAGCGCTTTAATGCTTTTGTTTTCTTGTTTTACGGTGATCCTGCTGTCCTGTGAATAACCATTGGCAGAAACCTGCAGGAAGGCATACAGCATCAGGAAGGTCGTTAATTTCATACGCAGTAGTATTGATTGCCAGGCATGGGATTGCCTGACCTTCAACAAGTCAAAATTTTTCATACATTTGGTTTGGATGTGAAAAAAAGAGCCCTGCCTGGTAATTAGTAGTTACCAGCAACGCGAGATTTTGGTTCTTTTGCGGGAAATGCCCTACATTTCCCGTTTTTTTTAAATTACGTTGTTGTGTCTAATCATAAACGTGGTTTAAAGAATGAATGTTAAGGATTTTCCTGCCTGGATATCTATGGATTTTCTCTGTGTTTTTATTTTAGTATTGCAGCGTTACGTGATGATCTTCCAGTTTGTATTTACAACCGGTAATCAGGCTGAGTGCTTTCAGGGCATCTTCCAGTGATTCATTTTTGAAGGAGCCACTCACCCTGAAGTTCTGCAGGCTGCTGTCCTTTACGGTAATGCGGGTACCAAACCAGCGCTCCATTCTGGTAGCGAGATCGGACAAGTTTTCTCCGTTAAAAACAAGTTTGTTGTCAACCCATGCGGTTTCAGCTATGGTACTGTCTTTATCACAGAAATTGATATTAGATATAACAAGTGATTTCTCTGTTTTTTTCAGACTAATATCATTGACGAGGGTATTTTTTTTATCGACTACAGCAATCTTTTCAAATGGGCGTAGCAAATAACGTTCTTCGGGCCTTCTGGTTACCTGTACTTCAATTTTCCCGGTAATCAAAACGGCTTCTGCTTCTTTGTCGCCAGCATAAGCCCGTAGGTTAAAGGCAGTTCCTAATACTTTTACATTCATAGCATCTGTGGTGATCATAAATGGCTGATCAGCATTAGGAGCTACATCAAAGTAAGCTTCCCCATCCAGGTGCACATGACGTCCTTTTTTAAGAAAATCATTATTATAGGAGAGTTTACTGCTCGCATTGAGCCAAACAGTAGTACCATCCGGCAAAAGCAGTTTGGTTCTTGAACCAGGTTTTGT
The DNA here is from genome assembly GCF_040567655.1 of Chitinophaga sp. H8. NCBI lineage: Bacteria > Pseudomonadati > Bacteroidota > Chitinophagia > Chitinophagales > Chitinophagaceae > Chitinophaga > Chitinophaga defluvii. Next base: position 1,570,275 of record NZ_JBEXAC010000002.1, read on the forward strand.
TATTACTATATTGGGTGGCTCCTGTAGCCCATAATTACCGGTATTACGGCTTTTATATATAAATATGGATATAATGATCAGGCACAAGGTGATACCCCCCATTAATACGCCGGTCCAGAACCTCTTTGGGGATTCGGAGGTGGCTTCTTCCAGGTCATTTTCATGCTGATAGTTCGGGGTTTGCTCCTGGTCTGCTTCCTGTAGTCTTTTCAGGTGGCGTTCCAATAACTTGTTTGATTGTTCCGGAGTTCTGCTGGCTGAGTTGACAACAGATTGTTCCCACAACCACTGTACAGTTACAAAGGCCTCAGACAACTCCGGATATGTTTTTAGCATATCTGTGAGTTGTGCTGTTTCCTCTTCAGTAATTTCACCATTAAACTTCCTGAAAAGCAGCTTATAAAAGAGTGTTTCCTGGTTATTCATGAATGTTCCGCCCTTAAACTATACCTATAGACGGTGCAAAATTGGATTTACCATTAAGCGGGAAGGAATTTTTTTTATTTACAGGCATTCTGATAGCAAAAACAGGAAAAGATAGCAGCGCAGTTATGGGGATTAAGATAGCGTGGTATTGAATTTAACGGAGGCAGCCACCTTTTTAAGTGCGATGCCCATTTGGACTTCTACTGTATTTACAGAAATGCCCAGCAGAGTAGCGACTTCCTTGTATTTAAGGCCGTCTTCCTTAATCAGCTTAAAAATGAGCTTGCATCTGTCCGGTAGCTCATTCACAGCAAATTCAATTTTCCGGACCATCTCTTTGGAAATAACCTTTTCTTCCGGCGTTGGGCCCTGGTCACGGATAAACAGGTGGTCTGTATTATTGAAGTCTATACTGTTCTCGATACGTTGTTTTTTCTGAAAATCAAGTGCAAGGTTTTTAGCCATTGTATAGATATAGCTAAGCGGAGATGCGGTGGCCGGCAAAGTGTTGCGCTTTACCCATATTTTAATAAACAGATCAGAATATAATTCCTCTGCTATAACTTCAGAGCCAACCCAGTTTTTGAGAAAGGCAATCAGCGGATTTTCCAATAACGTAAATAGCTTTTTATAAGCAGCTAGATCATTATTGCAGCAAATTTTATTATATAAAGTATTTATATCCTGCAAAGCAGACATAGGCAATGCCATTAAATCCTTTTAAAATAGTTGCTATTGATGTAATGTGGGTCAGGAGTCTGGAAATCTAACAAGTGCTTATAACGTAGTATGTCCTGACAATTGTCTGAATATCAAGTGTTAAAATAACAATTATTGATTAAAAAGAAAATGTCTTTTAAATTTTACCGGTCCAAACTCTAAAATAGAAAAGTTATTTTGATTTTTTCTGATAAAATGAATTTGGGGTAGGGTGTAAGGAATCTGCCGTTTATGATGTCTGGCAAATATCTGTCGCTGTATGCCATTCATGTTGTATATCTCTCATTAAAAGTGCATGGTCAAATTGCACTGCTCCCTTTGGAAAAAGTATTTCATTTTCAAAGAAGCTGGATTGTACATGAGATACATCAAGTGGGGTTACTTTCCAATTATGGGTTCTTAATTCCAGGCCATCATATTTATTACCGTTGGGAGAATAACCAATTGCACCACGTTCAAAGAACCGCGAAGCAGTTCCCAGGTTTTCAAATACAGAGGTAGGAGAAAAATTATCTGTTGTCCTGCCTTCTACCTGGAGGGAGATATTATCGCTACTCTTAAAGGCTACTTTGTAAGAATTACCGGACTCCCGGACATCAAATTTTGCAAGCATGTGTTTACCTGGAAATACCCGGCCGCCCACAAAGTGATTAAACCAGGAAGAAGTATCTCTTCTTGGGATATATACTCCTTCTTTTAAGATATTATCTTCCATCCATTCTACTGCTATGCGATGCGCACCATTTTCTGATGAAATTCCCAGAAAGGCGGGCAATTGCTGAGGCCGTACTCTTTTCAGGCGGATCAGGCAAATCCCTGCAATAGCGTTACCATTAAATAGTTTTGGCTTAAAAGGAGGTGGCAATATTTTTGCAATTGCTGTAGGGTCAGCTATGAAGTTGACTAAAATCCTCCGGTCGATAATGCCGGTAATTGCCGGAAATTTCATTGGCATGTTTTTTAATGAGCATCTTAAAATTAACTCATTATTTTTGTTATACATGACCTTCCAACCTAAATATATAAAGTGGCTGACAGTCATACTGGTAATACTACTTAATGGAACTGCCATAGCCCAAACGGGGAGAGAATATAGCCATCGTAAATTACAAGATCTTTTGCCCTCATTAAAAACAAAGAAGACTAAAGCGGATACTGCTTATTTGTATGTATTTGTTTTTTTATCGCCGGAATGTCCTTTGTGTAAAAACTATGGCCCGGTTCTGAATGAATTGTCACAGCGTTATGCGTCACAGGTAATGTTTATGGGGATTGTACCGGGAAAAAGTTATTCCAAGAGCGTGATTCGAAAGTATCAACAGAATTATGGAATCAGGTTTCCGGTTTGTGCTGATAAGGACAAACGTATAAGCACTTACCTGGAGGCAACGGTAACACCGGAAGTAGTATTGTTGAATTTTGAGGGAAAGCTGATTTACAGGGGAAGCATTGATGATTGGGCAACCGGCCTGGGGAAAAAGCGTCGCACAGCCAGTATGCATTATCTGGATAATGCTATTGCGCAAACAATCCATGGAGGGTTAGTAGAAACAGCTTATATAGCCCCGGTGGGCTGTTTTATAAATGATTTTTGATTAATCCATGATAGGTATAACCAATACTACTTTATGGTTGTACTAACTCCAATGTCTCATCTCCTTTTTGATAGGGAAAAGTCAGCATTACCAGTGTCAGCATTTCATCGGTACTCTTCATGTCACCACTTGAATAGATGGTTTGTGGCGGATGAAATGGATTATTAGGGTTATTGCTGGTATTATCATAGGAGCCTTCTACCGTTAGCACTGAGCCTTGCGGTATTTTGACCAGGTGTTTGAACCGGTAAAGCTCCTGCCAGTTAAAGTCCCATTCGGGGATAGTAACAAGTTGTATGGTATCTCCTTTGGGGCTTACGGCGTAAGCCCTGAATTTTTTGCCCAGCAGATGCATATGCGGCCAAACGTAAAGTACTGATTGATCCATTCCCGGAGTGACTACCTTTACCTGAAAGGTTTTTATCTTTTCGGCAGGTATAAAAAAGTAAGGATCTATATCCTTCTCCCCTATTCCACCAGATCCGATACTGATAAGGTTGATCTTACGTTTGATAGTTGATTTGGTGAAAAACAGATTCAGTCCGCTAATATCTTGCTCCTCCTTTCCCTGAGGTGCATAATGCATGGTTAATAAGATTACTCCTTTCCTGGGCATCACCCAACCCATACCTTTTGGATAGGATTCGTAAGCAGCGCCCGGAATCCATCCACCATAATAGACCATGTTTTTTTGGAAGGCATCATATTGTATGTATTTACTGCGATCATCTTCTGTTACATTAATGAAATCATCCCCTGCATGAATATCTTCCTTTTCAGGGGCAGCACAAATGGCGAAATTGGCATGGTGTACGAGCTTTTTGTTGGCGGATATAAATTCAACTGCCTCAACGTTGGCAGAATCGGGGAGTTCATAAGGGATCTTAAATACAATAAAGCGCTCCATATTATCCCCTTTTATCAGGAAAGGCCGTTGCATTTTCAGTACCAGGTCCGGAAGGCGGTTGTATTGGGTACCTGTATTAAATGAAGGAATGGGGATGGTTGTATTTTTTCTGTTTTCTCCACGGGGCATTTTATTGTTCACCCAGGTAGCGATTACCTGAATCTCCTTTTCGGATAATTTTCTGTTGTTAATAAATAAGGTGTCATGTACATCGGGCTTCCAGGGAGGCATATACCGGTTGCGGGTGACTGTCTTAATAAAGCTCGCCCTTTTGGCAACATCTTCATAGGTAATCAGGGAGAAGGGGCCTGACTCACCTGGGCGGTGACATGGTGTGCAGCTGCGATGTATCAGTGGGGCAATGTCTTTATTGAACGTGACCTCCTGGGCATACATGGTAAAGCAGCCTGGCAATACAATGAGGAGTGTGACGATGATGCTTTTTATGAATTGCATGATGTCTGATATACAGGAGGTTTGAGCTACAGTAATACCTGCTCAAACCTCCTGTTTTAATGGAAAATATTACTTTTTATCCCACCATACCCTGCCAAAGATATCGGAGGGTAATCCAAAATCCGGATCCTTCCGCATATCATCAATAGCCTGTGTTCTGTTAGTGAAGTTCAGATCTCCCGCCAGTGGATAATTGATTACATATCTGCGTGGTATCTCCAGTAATTGTCCATCACCTTTTAATACTTCCAGTGGCATGATAGTATTGGCGTTAGGCATACCAGTTCTTTTGATAAGTGCCCATGCTTCATTAGGTAACTTGAAGTAGTTGAGATACTGCTGTATCACGATTTGTTCCAATGCTTTTGCAGGATTAAATTTAATACCTGGTTGCTGGATATAAGTGGCGATCTCATTGCCTGCTACAGCTTCATATTCTTCTAATTGCGCAACATTTGCAATATCATTGTAAGACCTGATGGAAGCGTCTATTCCTTTGTAATACCAATCTTCAGCAGATTCGTTGGTGAGCTTCCGGGCAGCCAGTTCTGCACGCATAAAGCATACATCCGCATAGGTAATGACGTGGAAGGTGGTAAACCCTTTTCCGCCATTATATTCTGCCTGGAACAACCGCTGCTGTAAAGGAGAGATGGTATCAATTACCACATCTTTGCCACCGTCTTTGATGGTTACACTTTCAAAAAAGCGCTTTTTATCTTCATCTTTATTCGCATCGGGGCTGGCATATTGTCCATAATACTGACGGGGATCCCATTTAGCATTAGCACCTATTTTGCCTTGCGCCTTTGCCAGATCAAAGTTTGCTTTTGTCCAGCTATTCTTACGGAAGAACAGCCGTAGTCTTGGATCCTGGGTGTTCCATAAGAAATCAATCACATTTTTTTCACCGGAAAAACCATTGTCAGGATAAGGATTCCAGTTGCCATCTGCTGTAAAGGATGGCCCAGCCTTAAATAACCATTCTTCTTCCAGTGAGCTGATCACCCCTACATTATCTGCCAGTACTTCAGCAGCAATGGCTTTTGTTTTTTCGGGATCGCGCTTGGTCAGGCGCATGGCTATTTTTAAACGAAGTGAATTGGCGGCTTTAATCCATTTTTGAATAGATGCATCGTTGCCATCGAAATAGAGGTCATGGCTGCCCAGCATTTCCTGTACTGCTGGTTGCTGTGTTTTTAAGACCGTAACTGCTGCTTTTAGCTCTTTATCAAAGATATCATACAGCTCCTGCTGCGACTGATAGGCAGGTGAGAAAGTGCCGCCATTGCGTGCCGATAAGCCATCAATATATGCAAGGCTGCCATTAACATCAGATACATACCAGGCATAGTATACCTTTAGTATGGATGGAATGGCATGGATATATGCATATTTCTCTTTTTCACCCGCTGGCATCAGTTCTATTCTTTTCTGGGCATCTATCAGCAAGGGGCCTACTCCATTATAGAATGTACCATACCGGCCGTTGGTATTGTTGGCGCTACTGGCAAAGCTGACACTGTTACCATTCTTCCGCACAAATTGCTGAGTCCAGTTAGAAATGCCACGGATATTATCCCAGAAGGCCTCACCGCTATTATCGTGCATTTTTACGATAGCAGTCGTTAATATCGGTTTAGGCGATACGTTTAGAATGAGATCAGGATTGGTATTGTATTCTGCCAGCTTTTCCCTGTTGCAGGACATGGAGAACATGCCCAGCGCCAGTATGGCAATGGAGTATGGTGGTACTATTTTGAGATAATTTTTTACTTTCATACTTAATTTTTTTAGATCAACTACAATCATCAGGTTACTTTACCAGCAGGTTAGAAACTTGCATTAAGTGTAAAGTACATGGTGCGGGAGAATGGAGTTCCTCCACCCAGGAAAGCAGCACCGGAACCACTGGAAACATAATCTTCCGGATTCAGATTATCAGGCAGGCTGTTATACAGATAGGCCAGGTTCCTGCCGCCTATCGTTAACCTTAAGCCATTCATTCTTGCCTTATTAGCCCATGCTCCTGGCAAATCATAAGTCAGTGATACACTCCGCAGGCTTACCCAGGAAGACTCATGTGCAGATCTTTCCCTGATACCGGCAAACCAGCTGAAGGCATTATAATAGTAGGCATACGCGCGCTGTGGCCGTACGATCCCTTTTTCATAGGCTTCTTTATACGTCATACCTCCTACATTGTAATTCTGTCCATCCAGCCCTTGTCTTACGCTGCCATCTGCAAACACGCCATCTGGTAGTATCCCGTCTGTACGGGTAACTCCCTGCGCATCTACAAATTCTATACCTCCCAGATCTTTGGTACGGCCAAATAAAGTGTTTTCCATCATGCCCAGTTGTGAGCCATAGTTGTAGCTGTTGGAATATACCCATCCACCAAATTTGGCATCCAGCATGAAGGAGAAAGTGAAGGATTTGTAGTGAAAGTCATTTCTCCAGCTTCCCATGAATTTAGGTACAGAGGAACCGAGTATCGCTTCTTTTTCTACAGCATCTGCGTCATTGGAAGCACGGAGGAATACGCCATTTGCCTGCAATACAGGTTTGCCATTAAGTGCGCTGGCGACAGGCTTACCATTTGCGTCTTTAGCCTGATAACGGGCATAGCCATAACCAGCTACCATCGTACCATATTCACCACCAACTCTGGCCACTGTTCTGATGCCATCTTCTGATTCCAATCCCACTACTGTAACGCCTGGGGCAAGGTCTATGATCTTGCTACGGTTACGGGTATAGTTGAAATAACTGTCCCAGGAGAAGTTGTTACCTTTTACAGGAGAACCATACAATGCTAATTCTATACCCTGGTTCTGTACATTACCACCATTGATCAATGCATTCTCTACACCTGATTCCCGTGGAACTGCCAATCCGATAATCTGTTGTTTGGTATTCTGTTTGTAATAGGTAAGGTCCAGTCCTAATCTGTTCTGGAACATTTTTAACTCTGTACCTATCTCTGTTTTAAAACTCCTTTCAGGAATGAGATTGAGGTTGCCCAGGGTTTTGGAGTCAAAGTCGTATCGTGGTACAGTACTGCCGGTACGGGGACGGTAATCGTCTATAGCAGTGTATGCACCTGTATTGGTGGTGTATACACCGGTACCATTACCTGCGATAATATAAGAGAGCCTTAGCTTACCAAAGGTGATTACTTCCGGCAGTTTAAATGCATCGGAATACACCCATGCGAGATCCGCACCAGGATAGAAGTAGGAATAATCTCCGTGTGTATCCGGATACAGTAAGGTAGAGTTCCAGTCATTTCTGCCATAGATATTCAGCGTCAGCATATCTTTCCAGGAGATGCTTCCCTGGAAGAAACCGGAAGCGGTCTGGTATTTATTAGGCTTGCCTTCTGATGTATAAGGCACATCAACCGAATTAGACAGGCGGTATACACCAGGTTGTTTAAGCCCTCCTCTCGTAGCTGCATAGGTGGATTTACTTTCTGAATTATTTAATTCTGCACCTACCTGGAAAAAGAGGTCAAAAGCATTGATCTGTTTATTGACATTGAAATTACCCTTCAACCGTGTTTGCAATACCCTGCTGAGATTGGAAGAGTATTCCCCACCTGTAAAGCCTGGGTCACGGCCTCTTTTGGTTCTATCCAGGGAAGTAGAATAAAGGTTTACACTGGTGCTGCTTTCAAAGGATAACCATGGTGTGAAATTCACTTTGGTGTTCAATCCTCCACGGAAGTTGTCTTCTATCTGGCGCTGATTGTCTTCATTAAGTGTAAACCAGATGCTGGAATTGCCGGTAGGATCGGCTTTGTTAATCCCTCCGTTGGCAGAATCAATATAATGTGTGCTCCAATAGCTGGCATTGTAGTTACGTGGCAATCCAAATGACAGATTGTAGATCATGTTATTATCCCCGCTGGCATAATTGGGATTGTATGCATTACTGCGAACATAGGTAACATTACCATCCAATAGTATGGCTTTGGATAAGCGGTGTGTAGCGCGCAGATTGAAGCTGTTACGCTTGAAATCATTCCTGGGAGTGGTACCGGAGCTGCTGTTGTTGGAATAGGAGAAGCGGAAAGTTGTTACCTCATTACCACCTTCTACACTTACGTTGGTATTGATATATTTACCGGTACGATAAAGGTCTACTACTTTGGAAGGAAGGTTGTGAATCATTTGACCATTGATATCCCGCACCAACTGACCAGTCATTTCAGGACCAAATCCATATCCGTATGTGTTGGGGTTGATTTCCAGCACGCCGTCACTTCCTTTTACAAAATCATCTGTACTGGTACCTGATCCGAAACGGTTTTGAAAAGCGATGGTAGCATAAGGCTTTTCATAAGATTGGGTATGGCTGAAGCTTACGCCCAATCCTTTTTTGGAATACCCCTTCTTGGTGGTAATCATAATAACCCCGTTGGCAGCGCGGTTGCCATACAATGCGGTTACTGCACCACCTTTGAGTACAGAAATAGAAGCAATGTCATCCGGGTTGATATCTTTAAGTATATTTCCAAAGTCCTGCTCACCACCCCTGTTAGGTAATACTACCTGGTCGTCCATAGTAATACCATCTACCACTATGAGAGGCGTATTTTTGAATGGATCGAGGGAAGAACTTCCCCTGATAAGGAAGCGAGGCGTTGCCTGAGGGCCACCATTGCCGGGTGTTACCTGTAAACCAGGTACAAGTCCTTGTAAGGCTGCAATAGGATTTACCGCATTGGTTTTGGTGATTTCTTCACCTTTTACTTCCGTTACGGCATAACCAAGATTACGTCTTTTACGTTCTTCACCGAAACCTGTTACAACAATTTCGCTGAGTTTGGTCTGGTCTTCCTGCAGGGTTACTTTAAGATCTGTTTTGCCATCTGCTTTAGACTCTGATGGAATATATCCCAATGCCTGAATAAGCAGTACGGCATCGGCTGCAATATTGTTTATTTTAAAATAGCCATTTGCATCGGTGATGGCGCCGGTTGTTTTACCTTTTACCCTTACGCTCACGCCGGGGATGGGAGCACCTTTGACGTCTTTTACAGTGCCTGTAATTGCTTTTGGTGCAGTAGTGTCTGCGATGGCCAGAAAGGGTGGATCATTTTCCGTTGATTTCAACTTTACCAGGATATTTTTTTCCATAACGGTATAATTCAGCGGTTGCTCCCTGAATATTACCGATAAAGCATCGTTCAGTGGCGCTTCCTTTATGTTGATGCTTAAAGGGGTAGCCATCTCCAATACTTCTTTTTTGTAGAGGAATAAATAACCGGTTTGTTTTTCTATCTTTTTAAATACCTGTTCTAGGGTGAGGTGTTGACCACTTAGCGTTACCTTTTGAGAAAAGGCTGCAGCGCTAACGTGCAGAGCACCAACTAGCAGGAATACTACAGACAATTTCACAACCATCCATGTTTTAGTTGATAAAAAGGGGGTACCGCACTTGTTTTGGTACCAAGCAGTAAAAATCATACATTTGATTTTGGGTAAGAAAATAGGTGTTTACGCGACAATATTGATTGCCCTTTGACCGGAGATGCGCCAACATCGCCGGTTTTTTTTGTTGTAATAGCTCGGGTAGTTAATCTCTTATAAGCAACAGATTTTAAGGTTGAATAATATTATTGGTTGACTAATTGCCTCTTTTGATGGGGCGTAATCTCCTGGCTGACTTCGCTATTTATCAGGGGTAACAAAATGGATTGAAATAGGCCGGTATAATGACTTTCACTATTAATAGATAGTAACCTGTTGTCCTTCCACACTATACTTAATGCCAGCAGTATATTCCAGCATTTTAAGCACTTGCGAAATATTATAGTTACGGGAAATCTTACCATTTATTTCCCCGGTAGGGGGCTTCCCTGCAAATACAATTGTTACGTTATACCAACGGCTGATCTGTCGCATTACAGCAGGTATATCCATATTGGCAAATGCAAACTGCTCATTTTTCCAGGCAATTACGTCTTCTGTATCTACTGTTTTTACGTTGAATTTTCCGGTAGCCTCATTTATCTGGGTTTGCTGCCCCGGCGTCAGTAGTACTTCATTTTGCTGCTTTATCACTTTGATGGCACCTTCCAGCAGCGTTGTGCGCATCGTTTTTTCATTACTGTAGGCATTGATATTAAAATGTGTTCCCAGCACCTGTACAGTCGCATCACCTGCATTTACTATAAAAGGAGCGGAGGCATTTTGTGCTACTTCAAAATAGGCTTCACCGGTAAGGGATACCATCCTTTGGGTGCCGGTAAAGGCAGTAGGATATTTGAGCGAGCTGGCTGCATTGAGCCATACACCGGTGCCATCAGGTAGTGTTACATGGTACTGGCCGCCATTAGGGGTGGTAAGGGTATTAAAATGCACTGTGGCATTGGAGGAGGGTACACCTTTATAGGCAAGCGCTCCATTATTGAGCAGGATGCTGGTATTGCCCTGTTTGGCTAATGTTCCGTTATAATTACTATCCAGCGTTATTTTTGTGCCGTCTGCAAGGGTCAGCTGTGCTTTATTACCTCCGGGGGCAATGTCATTCTTCAGCTGGCTTTGTGCAATAACAGCTACCTGAGCAGGCTGCTTTTTAGTATTGATTAACCAGGCCCCTCCTACGAGCAGGATAGCTCCTATAGTGGCAGCTGCTATCAAAAGACGGTAACGGGAAGGTTTGTTTATACTTGTTGTAATGGCTTGGGTATGCAGGATGTTTTGCAGCATGGCTTCACTTTGAGCAGGCTCAAAGGGAGTTTGCTGAGGCGTAAATTCCTCCCAGGCTTCTTCTGTAAGGGCTTTAATCTCTTCCTCGCTCGCCTGCGCCAATAACTGGAAAAACGCCTCTCTTTCTGCCGGAGTGGCCGTCTTATCTACATACTTATGGAATAACCCGGTGAGTCTTTGGTTGAGCATTATAAAATACAGTTTACTATCAGATAGTGTTGCTGCGATAAAGACACAGTAAATGAGAAAAAGGGGGTATTGGGAGAAAAGAAAATTTCTATTTTTTATAGGAAAAGAAGAAAAAGCCCTGTCAGACTGGATTTACCCGCTTTTTTTATAAAGTCGCCTACAGACTTTACTGCCAGTTGGATATATTTTTTGACCGTTTCCCGGGAAATGCCCATTTGAGTGGCGATCTCGACGTGCTTCAGCCCGTCACGGCGGCTTAGCAGGTATACCTGTTGTTGTTGTGGGGGCAATTGAGCAATGGCGCTGTCAACCAGGGTGAAATAATCAGTATTGACCGGTTGTGGCTCTGTGGCTGCTGTGGTGGTTACATATTGTCCGTATTGCACCTGTTTCTTGCGATCATTGGCTAGTTTACGTAAACAGTTAAGGGTGTAATTGCGGGTGAGGATAAACAAATAAGCGGTGAATTTATCTACCGTAGCCAATTCCTGTCTGTTCATCCATACCTTCAGAAATACATCCTGTACAATTTCCGCAGTCATTTCATTAGACGCGGTGAGCAACATTACAAATTCGCCCAGCTGGTGGTGGTAAGCATGAAAAAGTTCTGTGAAGGCTTTCTCATCTCCGTGGGCTACCCGGGCCAGTAATATTGATTCATTATGAATGGGACTAATGGACAATAGTTATAAGGCTATTTTTTGATAAAATTAAGCAAACCAATAAAATGTTCAAATGGGAGGTACGGTTATTTAATAAGATTGAAAGATACGAATACAATCGTGATGCTTACGCATATCAGGGCGAAAAGAAATATATAATCTGCTATTACTTCAATGGTCTCACTGCGTTTTTCACTCTTTGATTTCATAGAAAGAAAAGACAGCAGACAGCTGGCCATCAGCAATAAAGCAGCTATTCCGGTACAGTCATCAATCATCGTAGCATGGTTAAATCCTGCCACTTTAATAGAGGTAAGTACAATCAGGCAGAACCCCAACAGATTGGTGGAGGTGTTTAATATATGGGGGGATTTACTTTTATTTGGCATAACCCATCGTATTCCTTACAAGATACATCATCTTTTGAAGAAGGTAATACATTGCGGGTATACTGTGGCGAATGGCTATTCCGATTACAGAAATATTGTATTGGGTAGCTGATAATCTTTTACAATGGGTATGGTAATCAGATAGTACTTTTTCACCTCCCCATTATGCGTTCTTTTATTTTCGCTGATCCTTTTAATAGAGGTAAAGTTTCTTTCAAACTCTGTAGCAATAATTCTCTTGGCTTCTGCAATATTTTCGGCATTCAGCTGCTGTTTTTTATCCTGGAAGAAACTATAGGGACAATTAAGGTAGGCGTCTGTACGTTTTAACAGATTGATCACCTCAATGGCTTCCAGGATAAAGCTGTCGGGGAGGTTCGTGTAATATCCCTGATGGATGATTTTTTCATTACTGCGATTGGTAACCATGTTTTGCTCGAAATGAACGAGGAACAGTTCTTTCATTTCCCTGAACCGGGAATAAGCTGTTGTTAATTCAGGATCTTCGCCGCTAGCATGGTCAATATTAGCAATACAGGTATTCAGGTATTCTTCTTTTGAGATCTCTTTATGTTCTCCTTGTTTCAGGTAATAGATAATGGTAATGATTGCCAGATTAAAGGGCGCTATTTTCCTCAGGGCGGAGATATTGATGCTTTTCCCTTCATAGAAGAACCGGTTGGTATAAATGGCTTCTTCTATTTCATTCCTTTCCCTGGCAATAATGCGCTTGCTTTTTTGAATATAGGTGATCACATTTTCAAAGGCAGTCTTAAAAGGTTGTTGTGCCAGGTCTACCCGTTGCTCATCCGTAAGCAGATGGAAAAGCGTCTGGTAAATATTATCCGGCTGCAACTCTACATGCTGGAAGTTTTTGGAGATCAGCTCAATGGTCCGGAGAGTAGCATTGGTGAACTGATTATTAATACTTGCCCAAAGCACAAAAGCAGATAACCCTTTGCCCAGGCTCTCATAGTTTTCCATGAGGATACCCTGGCTTTTGTCCAGCAGGTATTCCTGAAAAGTAGGGTAATGATATTTCAGTGCAGGAGTATCATGTGCCAGTTCATTCAGGAAGGTAATCTGAGGGTCCAGTCTGGCTGCTTCATTTTCGTAGAGGGCTTTCACTTTTGCATAGGCCTCATTGAATTTCATGGGCGAAACACCTGCCTTTCCTTCATACAGTTTATCATCCAGGCTTTCCAATTGTGTTGCCAGTGCAATGATCGTTTCGGGAGCATACATGAAAATATGGATTTCTCCTCCTTTTCTGATCCTTGCGATGGCCTGGATAATAGCAGCTGCACCATCGTTGAAAATGCCGTAATGATCATTTTTGTTGGCTGAAACGATGGGCAGTACAATGATGAGTACTGATCTGCGGTCTTCTATATTGATACCGGATTTAAAATTGGTACCGATATTATGTTCCTGCTCATTGAAGATATTGGCGGTTTCATCTATACAGATATTGGGCTGTAGTCCCAGGATCTTCCCAATAAGCCTGTTTTGCTGATTACGTTCATTCGTCAGTGCTTTGGCCAATGCTTTATGTCCTACCAGGATATTAATTTTCCGGCTGTTATAGCTTTGAATTAAAGTCGCTATTCTATTTAAAGGAAAGAGTCTTTTGCTGTTATATTGTTCTGTGGAAATATGCAGATGAAGACTTGCCTGTGTATTGGCCTTTATCCGTGGGCTATCATAAATCTTTATCCGCTTATTGGTGAGATAAGCAATATACCTGATTACAGGAATAGATGCCGGAGAATGTGTGGCCGAAGCAATGTAGCATTTGTGTGTTACATGGCGCCATTTCATTAAATAAGGGAGTAGTTCGTTTTTAAAATGAATTACAGATTCATGTATTTCATCAAAAAAGAAAACTACTTTCTTATTGGTATTAGTGATGGTTTGCAGCAGATTATCGAGGTAGCTGCTATGGTGAAATGCCTGTTCGTAAATATCTTCACCAGGGTTTTGCAGCAGACAGTTGATCGTCATGATTTGCACCGGAGCCTTTACACCTGCTGTTGCCAGCTGATGATGGAAGAGGTCGGTGCTGTCATTTGCCTGAATATGGCTGAAACTGCTGAGTTCCTGTGTGCTGAAATGTTTGCTGAGTTCCTGGTGGTCTTTTTGGGCCAGTGCTGTATTGGCACTGCAGATGATTACATAATAGCCATCCTGCTGATATTTTTTAGCGAGCTGATAGCCTGTAGTTGTTTTGCCAACACCTACAGGCAGATTGAATACAATTGTTTCTGTGCGTTGGTGATCTATTGTCTGAAAATGTTGCGCTGCATTGATTTGTTCTCCCGCATTCAATGCTATATTTAAGGTCTCCACCTCAAACTTGTCCATACCGATAATGGCAGTGTCGAGCTGGAAATAATCTATAGGAGTGTTATTTTTAACTATAAAGCGTAGTAATGTTGGCTGTAAGGAGATGTTATTGCTACCTGCGTTATTTACTGCTGCTAAATTGATCATACGGTTCGAATAGATGCGCCTTTTTAGTAATATCTTGCGCCGAATATACATAAAAGTTTGATTTACAGATTAACTTTACTCAATTTCAATCCTGAAAAATCTGATAAACCATGTTGAATCCATTAGTTAACAAGCAATTGCACCAACTGTGCATTCCCAGCAAAAAAAGACCCGGTTACAAGAGATGGGCTATTGCATTTGTGCTATTATTTTATACAGGCGTCCGTCTCCAGGCACAGGCGCCTACTGGTTATGTTAATCGCGACAAGGAGGCGAAGCGTATCTGTAAAACCTGCGATAGTTTGACGGCAACGCTTCAACATCCTGTAATATACTTCCTGGATATCCATAATAATTATAGCGAATCGGAACAACGATTCCGGGAAATGAAAAAGCAGCCATTCCTGTTAGAGGTGCCCAAACGGGAGTATGCAGAACTGAAAACACAATGGGGCGGGCAATATGATGTACAATTACTGTTTAATAATATGCTGCTGAAGATCCCCAATAAACAGCAACAGCAATTTGATTTCCGGGACCAGCTGGAAGATTACCGCGGGCTGGTTTACTGGTCAGGTAATCCTGAAGATAAGGCAGTAGAAATAGACGGCAACATTATGCTGACCGAACAGCTGTCGGCTCGTCTGGGTGTGCATAAACAATCATCTTACATCGCAAAGTTTATGGAGGATTCTCTTGCTGTGATCAGATATAAGCAAGTATATAAGCCATCAGATGCTGTCCGGAAAAACATACAGGCCCTGCTATATGACCAGATTAGTATTGGACTGGAATTGCTGAACCCTGCCATATTTCTCAACTTGTCGGGAGTAAAAACATTCACAGGGGCTGCAGAAGAATTTAAATACCAGTTTACCTTTGAATACAATGCAAAGGGACAGCTGGTGAAATTTTACGAAATATCCAGAGGAGAAAAAGAAAGTGAAACGGTAATCACCTACGAACAGGATATGCCCAGAAAGATCAGCAGAGGAGAGAATCATACCTGGGTTAACTATGCCGGAGATACGGTCATCTTAACCAATGAAAGAGAGATAGAGCGGTATCAGCTGAGCGACAGATTATTTTTAAATACAGGTAGTTATGGTATTACCGATGGATATTATCTCAATAGGTATGGCGATAAAATGCTGAGCAGCACTATCAGCAAAATAGAGGACCACTGTGTAGTAACCTATCCGCCTTACAATCCGGAACGGCTTAGTAAAACCTGCTATAACAATGATAGTTATCAACTACCATTTAAACGTACCAGCAAAGGGATGGGAGAAACGTCATCAGTTGAACTGGCTATTGAACAGATCAGCCCGGATCAGATAGATCTTACCCATTACAGAAGCCGTACCAGCCATTTTTTCCGGCAGGGAAAACTGATCGGCCTGGCATATAATGAAAAGGAAACAGACCCCAGGGTAAGTATTAAAGTTACGTTTACTTATTATTAGCAATGGACGGTGCATATCATGGAATGGAATGTTATCCATTTCATTCATTTTGTATTTGCCGGATGTTTAACGGACTTATACTTGCGACAAATATATTTTTTTGTTATCTTTCAATTACCAAAAACAACTTCTCATGGGAAAATTTGTAATTACTAAAAGCGCTAACGGAGAGTTCCGGTTCAAATTAAAAGCTGGTAATGGAGAGGTGATCCTTGTTAGTGAAGGATATACTTCAAAAGCTAATTGCCAGAATGGCATTGAATCCGTAAAAGACAATTCTCAGAAAGATGAACGGTACGAAAAAAAAGTATCCAGTAATAACAAACATTATTTCAATCTGAAAGCCAGTAATGGCCAGGTGATTGGAACCAGTGAAATGTATGAATCTGCAGGTGGCCGTGATAACGGTATCGCCTCAGTGAAAAGTAATGCCCCGGGTGCTGCTACGGATGATGAAACCGCATGAGTAGCCTTCTGAAGTTATTTTATATTAAAACAAAGAGCAGTGAATATTCACTGCTCTTTTGTTTTAATGTCACTTTTTTCTTACCAATTATTTAAGGGGTTACCAATCCTCTTGATTAAGTAGCCAAATTACACATACAGCTGATGTACAGCGCCGGTAGTATCTTTAAATTTCAATTTATTATCGGCGCTATCTACAAACAATTCATTATTTGCGCTTGCCATTGCGGATTTACTGGTGAATACTAATGCAGGTAATTGGGATATGGGCAATTTAGCGTTGGCATCTAATGTGGCCACGCCATTAGCCGACCCTTTCTGTAAAGTATCCAGCAATTGACGCCATGGAGTCCATGAAGTGGAAGAATCATCATATTGCCTGTACCAGATACCTACGGCAGCAGATTTGTAAGGATAGGCAATCTGTATCCGGCTATTATTAGTATTTTGTTTTTGAGTGAAAACCCACCAGGATGCGGATGATACCGGAGGGGTATTAGCGATAGTACCGCCACCGGCATATAATCCCCATTGATCGTATGTAATGGTGTTCAGATCGGCACCGGTAGCTGCCTGTACTCCTACCTTACTGGTATCTACTACTCCGGAAGGAAATCCTATTAATCCAAATTCTTTCCATTTCCCGGCACTAGTACTGTCCACACATACCCATCCAATAGGTTCTCCTTCATCTGGAGCATTATTATAAATAATATCCCCCTTTGTACCATTAACGGTAGGGATGGAGGAAGAGCTCCCTGTCTGGTTGTTGAATATTACCGTTCCGGTACCTTTGTCAGACAGCTTCTTGTTAGTGGAACTAATAGAAAGCGTATTGTTTTTAATGATAGTTTGTGTGATTAAAGCATCTTCAATAGCGATGGCTGCAGTACCTCTTGCATGGATACTGTTACTGTCTATGATGTTCCCGGATACGGGAGTGGTAAGCGCAATTGTACGTAGCCAAATACCATAAGAATAGGCATCTTCAATATAATTGTTACGTACTAAACAATCGCTGGTATCTCTTATCTGAATGCCGGTACCATATCCTTTGATGTGATTGCCAAACACTGTAGTGTTGATTCCAAATCTTGATATATTAAGACCGATATAGCTTGTACCTGCAATCGAGGCCCTGATAATAGTATTATCTCTTATAGAAACATTGTTATCAGTAACAGACGTTACATCAATCTGACAGTTAATACCAGTATTTTCGTTGTCAAACAGTAGGTTGTCCCGGATCGTTACATTCTTCATATACCCGCCCTGGTAAACCAGTTTGCAGTCTATCCCTCGTTCTATGTTGTTGTAAAAGATGTTTCCGTATACTTCCAGGTTTTCAACCATGTTGCCGGCAATATCAAATCCATCCCTTCCATTGTTATAGCAGATGTTATTGCACACAATAATATCCTTATGTAGATTAGGAGGAGTATCAGCCTTTGTACCCGCTAATTTCAAACCATCTGAACCATTATTGTAGGAGGTATTACTTTCATACCTGAATATATTGGCGCCTGATACCTGGAATGGCTGTAACTGGAAATCATGGGCTATACAGTTCCTGATGATACCATTGGTTACATTCTCGATCAGTACACCAATAATACCTGATAAAAATTCACAATTCTCGACAATGAGATTGGAGATATTACTGCCAGAGAGGCACTTCGTTTGGGTAGAAGCCATTTCTCCTTTAAAAGTAAGCCTGTCGATGCTTACATTATCAGCATTGCTGAGGTTTAATCCCTGGTCTATAGAATAGATCAGGGGGGTACCACTTCCGAGCAAAGTAGTATTGTCAGGGATAGTTACCGAAGATATATTATAGGTTCCACCGATAATCCGGATAGGTATCTTCAATGCTCCGGCTGCATTCAAACACCTTTGAAAAACAGGTGTGGTAGTGGTAGCCGGTTGTGCCGGATCGCCCATCAGCCCAAACCATTTAATATCAATAGGCGCATTAAAAATTCTTTTCCATCTGCCAGGGTTGGTTACAGGGGAAGTAACACTAAAGATAGTACCATCGTTGGAAGTTTCTGTGGATAATTGATCCCAGTAAAAATCTCCTCCACCGCCATCATCCCGGTTATAGTAGCCCAGAAGATGGCAAATTTCCTTGTCCGCCGTACCGGGTGTCATTTTCAGGTCAGCCACTTTTTCAATTGTCATTACAAACTAATTTAATTGTTTAATTAATTATAGTTTACAATAACAAATGTGCAGTTTCGATACGCACTGAAGTTGCGTGACCTTAAATATTAATAATCAACCACCTGCTTCAGGTGATGTTCCAGATGTACCACATAATCATTGATTAAAAATGCCAGTGTCAATGGTTGATCATTAGTCCTGCAGTACCGTTGTAAACTTTCTGTTGGTATATGCCGCATCAGTTGTGCCAGTTGTTTATTGTACAATGTCCAGAACGCAATAATCTGAGTACCGCTGATCTGTTGGTAAAAGCCATACGTATTCCATTTGTTCTGATCATATACAATCGTTGGCGTTTCTTCAAATTGCGCTCTGATAAAACGATGATGATTATTGGTAGCACTGTCTATCAGGTGTCCGATGATTTCCTTCTTACTCCATTTGGCAGGAGAAGGTTTGTGCGAGAATGTTGACTCATCTATGGCGGTTAAAAGCGGAGGGATTACATCGCATAAATATTCCAGTCTTTGGATGGCAGCGTCGATCATAAAGGATGTTTTAAACGGTTCAATAATGTGCTGACTATAGGGGAATGATCATATGAAAAAAGAAAAAGGGGCAAACCATCTTGACGATGTTTTACCCCTTTTGCGGAAAGGAAGGGATTCGAACCCTTGATACCTTGCGGTATACCCGCTTTCCAGGCGAGCCAGTTCAACCACTCCTGCACCTTTCCGGATAGTTGAGCTTTAATTTCAGGGTGGCAAAGATATAACTTTTATAGAAACTACCAAAAAACAAACTGATTTTAACTATTTTGTGCTACAAGGCAGCTTAAAGCCTATACTTTATATAACATATAGAGTTTTTGTTATCTTTAGCAAACCGCTATCCAATTCCGGACCTGTCGGATAAACCCAAAGTTACTTACCCTTCGTGCCAATGAACAGCAATGAAAGCATTCTCTGGGAAGATTTTAAAAATGGAGATGCCGGGGCATTATTTACCATTTATGAGCTCCTGTATGACGACCTGCGCAGAAACGGCCTGGCCATTACACCGGATGAAGACCTGGTAAAAGATACCATCAACCAGTTTTTTTTATACCTCTGGGATAAAAGAGACAGCCTGCAGCCTCCCGAACATCTAAAAGCCTATATTATAGTATCATTCCGGCGCAAATTGATTTATGACCTTAAAGTACACCGGAAAACAACATCACTTACCCTGGATGAAAACCTGTGTGAGCCTTCCCGCCAGGAATATATTATTGAAGATCAGTCACAACTGGAAAGACAACTCCGCGTAAAAAAGGCGATAGACAACCTCCCGAAAAGGCAGCGGGAACTGATCACGCTTAAATACTATGAAGGATTGAGCTATGAGGAAATAGCCGACAGAACTGCCCTGAGCATGCGTACTATCTATAATAAACTACATGAAGCACTGAAAACCCTGAAAGGAGAGATCCTGTGGTTTTTTATCTTGTGCTGCAGGGGGCTATAGTATAATATACCAGTGCTAAAAATAAATTTTGAAAAAAACGGGTAAAAATGAAATACCCCATTCTCTTAGTAATAGTAAAGCAATAAAAGCATGGCTTACGAGCATTATCAGCCTGAAGATTTTTTAACGGATGAATCGTTCCTTCATTACTGCCTTGGCAATAATGAGCAGGACGTGCAGTTCTGGGAAAATTGGATAAAAGATAATCCAGCGGCAACAGAAAAGGTGCTGGCAGCAAAAAAGATGTTTGCTTCAATTGTAGAGCAGGTAGGTAACCAGGAAAAATATAAAGGAGAGCTAAGTGCTTTCAAGGCATTGTTTAATGCGCATACACAAGGTATTTCACACGTTGTTCCAATATATAAACCTGCCGGCAAAAAGTTTTTCCTGCGTCCGTTAATGCGGTATGCAGCGGCAGTAGCTTTGATTATTATAGTGTCAGGAATATGGTTTTTCTCCGGTAGCCCCCGTCAGGATAAGGTTGTTGTATCACAACAACAGGATGCAGGCAGTGTTGGTAATAAAAGTACTATCACCCTTCCTGACGGGACCATCGTAACATTTAATGCGAATAGCCAGGTGAAAATGGCGGCCGGCTACAACAAAAAGAACCGTACCATCATCTTAGACGGAGAAGCTTTTTTTGATGTGGCGAAGAATGAAGACATACCCTTTACAGTGAAATGTGGAGATGTAATTACTACTGCACTGGGTACCTCGTTTATGGTTCGCTACTATCAGCATGAATCAGAAATTAAAGTATCCCTGGTAACGGGTAAAGTGAAAGTGCAATGTGCTCCCAGACAGCCAGGACAACAGGTAGATATCGTTTACCTGGATCCGGGACAACAGATCATGGTCAGCAAAAAAGCAGCGAATGAGCTGATCAGAAAGAAAGATTTTAAAATTGAGGATGCCATTATGTGGCAACATGATGAACTGACTTTCCGGGATGCCAGATTTGATGAGATTGTTATGAAACTGGAAGACTGGTATGGCGTGAAAATAGAAGTGAAAAACATGCCTGCTGTCAGCAAACACTTTACCGGAGAATTTAAAAATAAAAGCCTGAAGAATATATTAGAAGCGCTCAGCTTTATACATAAGTTTGAATACCGATTGATTGACCAAAATGTTCAGATAATTTTTCCGGAAAAATAAGCACAATACCTTTTACTGATAATACCCTTTTTCATGACATTGATTAATGTTTATGCCGTGATCCTTATGTTCTAAATTTTGTACTTTATTAAATTCCAGCTTTATGAATATCACACCTCTACCATTTTATCAAAAGATAAAACGATGGTCATTGGTAATGCTCCTTATTGCATTATTGATACCTACCCTGAAGGCACACGCTACACAGGTATTGAGAATAGGATTTAATGATGCTAAAGTAATGCAAACATTTGAGCGGATTGAATCTGTTACGTCCTTCAAATTTATATACAACCGGGAAGATATTGATGCTTCCAAAAGAGTGACCATCCAGGAAAAGGAATGGGAACTGACCGACCTGCTCAATGAAGTGTCCGAGCAAACGGCACTCAACTTCCGGATTATTGATGGTATTATAGCTATTGCGCCTAAAAATAAGAAGGGGATTAAGTTGGCTCCTTTCCATGCACCTATTGAAGTGAAAGGCCGGATCACGGATGCACAGGGACAGGCATTGCCAGGTGCAACCGTTAAAATTAAAGGAAGCACCATTGGTGTTACCGCTAATGCAAATGGCAACTTTACGATCAACGCTGCTCCGGGAGATGTACTGGTGATTTCCTATACCGGATACCTTAGTAAAGAAGTGGTGATCGGCGGAAAAATACAATTTGTAATAGTCCTGGACGAAGATACCAAGGCCCTGAACGAGGTAGTGGTAACGGCACTGGGCATACGTAAAGAGCGTAAAGCGTTGGGCTACTCCGTTTCGGAAGTAAAAGGAAGCGAACTGACGCAGGCCCGTGAGGGAAACGTTGCAAATGCACTGGTAGGTAAAGTAGCAGGGGTGAATGTAAATGCGGTAGCGGGTGGTCCGGGTGCTTCTACCAATGTACTCATTCGTGGAGTGTCCAGCCTGAATGGCTCCAACCAGCCTTTGTATGTGGTTAACGGGGTGCCGATGAGCAACCAGAGCACTGCAATTACCAGTATGTGGTCTAATGCTACCGACCTGGGCGATGGTATCGGCAACCTGAACCCGGACGATATAGAATCTATCTCTGTGTTAAAAGGTGCTGCGGCTTCCGCACTGTATGGCTCCCGCGCAAAAGCAGGTGTTATACTAATTACCACCAAGAGCGGCAGCGGCAAAGGTACTATTGAATTTAACTCCAACTATGTGGTAGAGCAGGTAATGAACGTTACGGACTGGCAGTATGAATATGGCAATGGTGCCAATGGAAATAAGCCCACCAGCGGATCCAATGCTTTTAATGTAGGGAATAACAGCTGGGGCGCTAAAATAGATGGGTCTAAAGTAGTACAGTTTGATGGGGTAGAGCGGCCTTATGTAGCACAGAAGAATAACCTGAAAAACTTCTACCGCAACGGCGGCTCCTTTACTAACACGATTTCCTTTTCAAAAGGATTAGACAATGGTGGCTTCCGCTTTTCAGCCAGTGATCTGAAGAACGATGCCGTCATTCCTAATGCAGGTTTAAAACGCAAAACGTTTAACGTATCTGCGAATTACAATATTACCAAACGACTCCAGGTAGATGCACGGGTAAACTACATTGTGGAAGATACAAAGAACCGCCCCATCCTCAATGATGGTCCGGGTAACTCCAGTTTTCAGGTAATGTTCCTGCCTACTACCCTGGATGTAAATACGCTGAAACCCGGCTACCAACCTAATGGTAATGAATTGAGCTTTACTAATAACTCCTATGCTACCAACCCCTGGTTTGCAGCAGAAAAGTTTGTCAATAATACAAACCGTAACCGGTTTATCGGATCGGCCAGTCTGAGATATACTTTTGATAATGGCTTCTTTATGCAGGCCCGCGCGGGAAGGGATCAGTACAACAATCGGAATACTTTCATCGTACCAAGTGGTACCGCTTATCTGCCCAATGGATCTGTAACAGAAGGGAATATCAACTTCTCTGAAACAAACGTAGACGGTTTAATCGGTATGACGGTAAAAGTAAAGAACGATCTTACTATCACGCCTACACTGGGTGCTAACCTTCAGAAAGTAAGTCTGGAAAATACCGCCCTGGGAGGTGCTAATATGAATATCCCTTTTACCTATGATATTTCTAATGCTAAAAACCAAAGCAGCGCTTATAGCATTACCCGCCAGGAAGTACAATCGGTGTATGGTACATTGGAACTGGCCTATAAAGGATTCCTTTATCTGAACGCTTCCGGCCGTAACGACTGGTTCTCTACCATGGCTCCTTCCAATAAGCTGGATGTGTTTTATCCATCTGTAAGTACCTCCCTGGTGTTTTCTGAACTGGTAAATGCTCCCTGGCTGAGCTTCGGTAAATTAAGGGCAGGTTATGCTGTGGTAGGTGCTGCTACACAACCTTATCAAACCTTGCTGAACTACGGTATAGGACTGCAAAACGAAGCCAATGCTTTTGTTAATACTATCAATGGAAAGGCTTTGGGCCGTATTATCAACAATAGTATTCCTTCAGGTACATTGCTTCCTTCAAAAGCAAGCGAGCTCGAAATCGGTACAGAAGTACGTTTCCTGGGCAACCGCTTAGGACTGGACCTTACCTGGTACGATAAAAAGTCAAAGGATGAAATCGTGCAGTCAACGGCTTCTGTTACTTCAGGATATGCTTTTGTAGTGCTGAATATTGGTGAGCTCCGGAACACCGGGTTTGAAGCCTTGATTACAGGTATCCCCTATGAAAGTAAAAACTTCCGATGGACGACCTCCCTCAATGGATCTATTAATAACAACAAAGTAATAGCACTGGCAGCAGGGCAAACAGATTTAGCAGTGGCGGGTTCCAGAACCGACAATGCAAATTTGAGCAATATCGTAGGCCTGCCCGTAAATCAGATCAGGGCATACGACTATAAATATGATGCCTCTGGAAAACTGGAAGTGAATTCAAATGGCGCTCCGGTAAAGGGGGAGCTGAAGAGCTTTGGATCCGGTTATCATAAATGGACAGGTGGATGGAACAATGAATTTTCTTATAAACGCTTCAATTTATCAGTGCTGATAGATGGAAAGTTTGGGGGCAAAATATTTTCCGGTACGGATTTTTATGGCTACCAGTTTGGATTGCATAAGGCTACATTGGAAGGCAGAGAGAAAACTTACGGCACTTCTAATGCTACGGCACAAACCTATTACCGCGATCTGTCCAATAATGTTTCTGCACTTTTTGTACACGATGCCAGCTTTGTCAAATTGCGTCAGATCACCCTGGGATATAGCTTCCCGGCTAAGATGTTTAACAACGTAATACAGGGACTTACATTGAGCGCAGTGGGCCGTAATCTGTTTTTACTGATGCGGAAAACAGATAATATCGATCCGGAAGCTGCTTATTCCAATGTGGCCCAGGGCCTTGAACTAGGTGGCGTACCGCCTGTACGGAGTTTTGGTTTTAACCTGAATGTTAAATTCTAAGTGTACAAGCATTAAAAAAACTGAAATGAAGATGAAAAAACTTTTAGCTAAAAAATATACAGCAATCTGCCTGGCAGGTGGATTACTATTGGCAGGATGTACCAAAGATTTTCTGGAAATAAACACCAATCCATCCAGCTATACGCCCGCTAACTATGATCCTAACTTCTTGTTTACGTCTGCACAGCTTACCTATACGGGTAGCAGGGATAATGGGTATGAAGTGTGGCGGTCCAATCTGGGGGTATCTTCCAGTATGATGCAGCAACTCACTTCTACGGTGGCAAACTGGCCGGGTGATAAATATGTACAGAATGAAGGATTTACTGCGGCTTATTGGGGTACGGCGGTGTCGGGGGCTTATATAGAACAGGTAAACCCTATTGTGGAAGTAGTGAAATTTACCGAAGGAAAGGAGAAGTATAAAAATCTGTATCAGATGGCACGCATCATGCGCGCTATGATCCTGCAGCGTATTACAGACCAATATGGGGATGTTCCTTACTTTAATGCGGGTCTCGGCCTTTATTCCCAGGTGTATTTCCCGGTATATGATGAGCAGTCAAAAATATATGCCGACCTGCTGAAAGAAATCGAAGAAGCAACGAACGCGCTGGATCCGGCAGGAGATAAGCCTCCGGGAGATCTGTATTACAACGGAGATGTAGAAAAGTGGAAACGCTTTGGCAATACGCTCTTGTTACGTACGGCAATGCGCCTCACAAAAGTGGCGCCAGCTACTGCGCAGGAGTATGTGAAAAAGGTAGTTGGCAAAACCATGCAGGATAACAGCGATAATGCACTGGTGAAACACGATGCTTCCGGTGGTCGTGTTACCGTAAACCGCTTTAGCCTTGTGTTCGGGTTGAATGATATTGCACCTTTCACCAGGCTTTCTAAAACCTATATAGATTTCCTCAAAAATAACAATGACCCCAGGTTAGGGGTGATAGCACAATTAGGAAATGGCGACAGAACACCTGCCAACCAAAAGGGAATGCCTAATGGTTATGATCAGCAGGGCGGACCGAATAATATTACGAATGCCCCTGGCTTTACCGGGTTGAACGATTATTCTTTCGTAAGTCCTCCATTTCTGAAATTAGACGCCCCTACCCTGGCACTTACCTACGCAGAAGCTGAATTGTTGCTGGCAGATGCTGCTCAGCGCTGGAATATTGCCGGTTCAGCCCAAACACACTACGATAATGGCGTAAAAGCCGCGATTACCCAATACAGCGTTTTTGGGGCGGATGCAGCGGTGGAAGATAATGCGGCGGCGGCTTACCTGGCAGCGCATCCTTATAACGCGGCAAAGGGCCTGGAAATGATTAATACACAGTTCTGGGCAGCTACTCTCTTCAATGGATATGAGGCCTGGAATAACTGGAGAAGAACAGGTTACCCCCAACTTACCCCTGTTGCTTATCCGGGCAACCTAACCAATGGTACAATACCACGCCGTTTAACCTATCCGCTGGCGGAAGCAAGTGATAACCCTGTTAATTATAAAAAAGCAAGTGAAAGTGTGCCTGGTGGTGATAAACTAACCAGCAGAGTATGGTGGGATACCGCTAACTAAGAAAAATGAGTGATGCAGGAGGCTGGCCGGTGATGGTCGGCCTCTTTTTTATGGGAGCCTGCGCTGGGGAAAAAGCGGTCAGCCTTTAGCTATTAGCTGTTAGCCTAATGCAGCGGGTATGTAAACTTTAATCCGGATTATTTAACATGGGTGTAAACCTATTTTAGGACGAGTCACCCTATGCTTGAAGCATAGTTAAAGCATAGTTAAAGCATGGTTAAAGCATAGATAGAGTATGAATAGAGCATAAAAGGCTATGAAATGGGTTTAACAAAACCATCCTGTGGGGCAAAATTACCACACAGGCAACAGATCATTAGCATATAACTATCATTGAACCATCCGCTGCATTGAGCTAACAGCTAACAGCTAACAGCTAAAGTCTAATAGCTATTATTACCACACATATAAGCCAATCACTCGCTGCATTAGGCTAAAAGCTAATAGCTAAAGGCTAACAGCTAATAATTAATAGCTATTAGCCGGCGTCAGTTCTCCCCTCAATGAAGTTTCGATTAACAGTTTGGTTTCTTCCAGCGGCAGGTTCAGACCAAGTACAAACATGAGTTTGGTAATGGCTGCTTCAAAGGTCATATCATGACCGCTGATAACACCTATTTTTTGCAGGTGCTGGCTGGTTTCATATTTCCCTAGTTCTACAGATCCACCATCGCACTGGGTGATGTCTACGATGATAGCCCCATTGTCTATCACTTTTTTGAGGCTTTCCACAAACCAGGACTGTGTGGTCGTATTACCACTGCCAAAGGTTTCCAGGAGCACTCCTTTCAGACCGGGTACACCCAGGGTGGCTTCTACTGCTTTACGGGTAATACCGGGGAATATTTTAAGTACAGTAACATTGGTTTCCAGTTCTTTATGCACCTTCAGCGGCTGCTCCGGAGAAGGCAGTACATACTGGTTCTTATATTTTATTTCAATGCCGGCCTCTGCCAGCGCAGGATAGTTCATGGAGTAAAAGGCTTCAAACTTTTCCGCATTGTATTTCTTGGAGCGGTTGCCACGGAACAGGGAAAAATCAAAGTAAATACATACTTCCGGAACCATTACTGTCCCGTTATGACGGGTTGCAGCAATTTCCATTGCGGTGATGATATTCTCCTTGGCATCCGTCCGTATCTTGCCAATAGGCAACTGGGAGCCGGTAAGAATAACTGGTTTGGAAAGGTTTTCCAGCATAAAGCTGAGGGCAGAAGCCGTAAAGGACATGGTATCAGAACCATGAAGAATCACAAATCCATCATAGCGGTCGTACCGGTCTTCAATGATACTGGCCAGCTCTACCCATATTTCCGGTTGCATGTCTGACGAATCTATGGGAGGATTAAACGCATATACGTAGAAGTCAATTCCCATCCGGTATAGTTCCGGTAAATTATTCCTGATCTCATTAAATCCTATCGGACGTAGCGCTTTAGTCTTATCATCATAGATCATACCTACCGTACCGCCCGTGTAAATGATTAAAATCTTACTCATTCTGTTGGTGCCAATTGCCTGCAAAGGTATCTACTAAACACTTAGAGCATTTTAAATAATTTGAGCGCATTGGTTGTTGTAATAGCGGCTACGTCGGCAATTTTTAGATTTTTTATATCAGCCACCTTTTCACCCACCAGTGGGATATAGGCACTTTCATTGCGTTTTCCCCTGTATGGAACCGGGGCCAGATAAGGTGCATCTGTTTCCAGTAGGATATGTTCCAGGGGGATTTGCTCCACAATTTTATCCAGCCCCGACTTCTTGAAAGTCACTACACCGCCTATGCCCAGGTAAAAACCCAGGTCAATAACTTCCTGGGCTTCTTGCAATGTTCCGGAAAAACAATGAAAAACCCCTGTAAGACTGCCATCCTGAAGCGCTTTTACCTCATCTATACACTGGCGGGTAGATTCCCGGCTATGAATGGCTACCGGCAGCTGGTAGGTTTTGGCCAGCTGTAACTGCTCCCGGAAGGCTTCGTATTGCTGCTCCCGGAACGTGGTATCCCAGTAAAAATCCAGTCCTATTTCCCCGATGGCATGAAAGGGGCGCTTGGCCAGCCACGCTTTTACAGTGGCCATTTCCTCAGCTACATTTTCCTTGACATAACAGGGATGAAGCCCCATCATGGCAAAACAATGCCCAGGGTATTGGTTTTCAAGCTCCAACATGCCAGGAATGGCCTGCTGGTCTATGTTGGGTAAGAATATTTTGTCAACACCCGCTGCCAACGCACGTTCTACCATTGCTGCCCTGTCCTCGGAAAACTCTTCCCCGTATAAATGAGCATGGGTATCTATCCAATACATAATATTTTTATTGAAAGTGTTAAAATTTATTAGATTTGTAAAAATTATAATACCAAGGCTTTGCCCTCCCGCAAAGGTAAAGTCAGAAAAACCTATTTGCTAAAAAAAACTATACTATGAGAAGCTACTTTAGTACTAACCGTGTCCTTGCTGCTGCTATTCTGGGCATAGCAGTAATCACGCTTTTCTTTGCCTGCAAAAAAGATAATAATGGGGATGATGCGCCTGTGATAGACGAACAGGATAATATCACCATTGCTGCTGCCGCTCATGAAGGGGCGTCCGATGCGTTGTACAATGATCTGTTTGAAACAGCGGCCGGCGTGATTGCAACAGAAGGCCTGGAAGCCAGAACTTCCGAAACGGGCATATGCGTTCCTTCCATCATGATTGATAATGTGGCTCCCAACGTATGGCCTAAGACGATAAAGATTGACTTTGGTACTGCCTGTGCGGATAATCATGGACGGGTACGCAGCGGGATACTATGGGTAAAACTTTCCAGCCCTTTGACCCAGCAAAATGCTAAGGTGGTGATCCGGTTAGACAACTACAAAGTGAATGATATTAAAATTGAAGGGATAGACAGCATCACGAATCTTTCCGGTACCGCCGGCAAATTTAAATACAGTACTGTCATCACCGGTGGTAAGGTAACAAGAGATACCATCAGCTGGAACTACAGCTGCGATAAAACAATTACAAGGGAGGAAGCAGGTGTTTACAGCGTAGAAGGTACGGCTACACTTTCTTACCCTAATGGTAATGTTGCAAAGGTGACTACGATAGCTCCGCTCATTAAAAGCCTCAGCTGCGCCTGGATAGAAAAAGGGCAGGCAAAAATAGAACTGAACAACCGTACCGGTATTATTGATTATGGTAATGGGGTATGCGATAGCCTGGCTTCCATTACAGTGGGCGATAAACACAAAGAGATAAAACTACCGAGATAATTTCAGCTGATTCAACCTAACCTGTCTATACCTGCTGATAAAATAAGCCACTGGCAATATGCTGGTGGCTTATTGTTTAAAAATAATGTAATCAGGAAGGTATCGCCAGCATTTCCAGCTTTTGTTTTTTGCAGTATTCCAGTACCCTGGGCAGTGCATAAGACAGACGGTCCCATGCTTTGGTACTGTCGTGAAACACCACAATGGACCCCGGTTGCATTTTGAATACCACATTCTGTACACAGGTATCACCGGTAATGCCCGGATCAAAATCACCACTCAGCACATCCCACATAATTATTTTAGTACCAGGCATGCTGGATTTCAGGTGTTTGATCTGGAAAGGCGTGATCCGCCCATATGGCGGACGGAAAAGAGGTGAATGAATGTATTGCTGTGCGGTGGTTATGTTTTCCAGATATTTATCAGTACTTGTTTTCCAGCCGTTCAGGTGATTATGTGTATGATTGCCTACGGTATGTCCCTCCTGCAAAATCTGCTGATAGATTTCAGGGTATTCCACTACGTTCTTACCAATACAAAAAAAGGTGGCTTTTGCCTCATACTTTTTTAATTGCTCCAGGACAAAGGGAGTAGCCGTAGGATGAGGGCCGTCATCAAATGTCAGGTATACTGCATTGCTGGCCGGAGAAAAGTTCCAGATACAACTTTTATACATGGCTTTGAGGATACCCGGCGTTTTTGTAAGATAGAACATAAGTGGCTGTTTAGCTTTTAGCTTTTAGCTTTTAGCTTTTAGCTTTTAGCTTTTAGCTTTTAGCTTTTAGCTTGGAAAAGACATTTATAAAGGTAGGTAAAAAACCTTTATTGACGAAGATGCTTACAGCCGCTGTGTCTGCTGCCCTGCGAGGCTCGAGGCTCGAAGCTCGTAGCTCATGGCTCTCAGCTCTTCTCACGGCTTACAGCGCTCCACACACAGCTAAAAGCTAATTTTCTTACCTTTGCCGCCTATGAAAGATAAAAAGGTAAGAGTACGTTTTGCACCTAGTCCTACAGGAGGTCTTCACCTGGGAGGGGTACGTACCGTTTTGTTCAATTATTTGTTTGCCAGACAGCATAAAGGTGATTTTGTGCTGCGGATAGAAGATACAGATCAAACCCGTTACGTACCTGGTGCGGAAGAATATATCATGGAGTGTTTGCGTTGGTGCGGCCTTAATCCGGACGAAAGCCCGAATGTAGGAGGACCGTATGGTCCTTACCGCCAAAGTGAGCGAAAACCTTTGTACCGCCAGTATGCAGAACAGCTGGTAGCATCCGGCCATGCTTATTACGCATTTGATACACCGGAAGAACTGGAGTCTATGCGGGAAAGGCTGAAGTCGGCTGAAAACCCTGCTCCCCAATACAACCATGTGGTAAGAGCGCAGATGCGCAACTCCCTGAGTATGCCTGATGCGGAAGTACAGGAACTCCTGGTCAAAAATACCCCCCATGTGATCCGTATTAAGATGCCTGTGGGTGAAGAGGTGGCTTTTACGGATATGGTAAGAGGGCATGTTTCCTTCCATGCAGGTATGGTAGATGATAAAGTGCTGCTGAAAGCGGATGGGATGCCTACCTATCACCTGGCTGTAGTGGTAGATGATTATTTAATGAAGATCACCCATGCTTTCCGTGGGGAAGAATGGCTGCCCTCTGCGCCGGTACATATTTTATTGTGGATATACCTGGGATGGGAAGCTCACATGCCCCAATGGGCGCATCTGCCGCTGATCTTAAAACCGGATGGTAACGGAAAGCTGAGCAAACGCGATGGAGACCGTTTAGGCTTCCCGGTATATGCGATGAACTGGGCAGATCCAAAAACAGGTGAATTAACTAAGGGGTTCCGGGAAATAGGATTTTTGCCGGAAGCGTTCATCAATATGCTGGCAGTACTGGGCTGGAACGATGGTACCGAACAGGAAATATTTTCACTGGATGAACTGGTGGAAAAATTCTCTATGGAACGGGTGCATAAAGCAGGTGCCAAATTTGATTTTGAAAAAGCAAAATGGTTCAATCACCAATACCTGGTAAAGAAAGACAATGATGCACTGGCACAGTTGTTCTTACCGGTACTACAGGAAAAAAATATTGTGGCGGATCCGGCTTATGTAGCTACAGTAGCAGGACTGGTGAAAGAACGTTGTCATTTCATCAACGAAATCTGGGACCATGGGTTCTTCTTCTTCGAGGAGCCGCAAAGCTATGATGTAGCTGCCGTGAAGCCTAAATGGACACCGGAGAAAGCACAGTTCTTCACAGCATGGGGAGCGCAGCTGGATGCTTTGTCCGCATTCACCGCAGTGGAACTGGAAGCCAGCTTCAAAGCACTGGCTGCTGAAAAAGGGATCAAGATGGGAGAGCTACAGCTACCCTTCCGCATCATGTTATGTGGTGGTAAGTTTGGCCCCCCGGTGTTTGATATTGCTGCTACCTTAGGTAAGGCTGCAACACAAGAACGCATTAAAAAAGGACTGGAAGCATTCGCAGAATAACGTAACGGTTTTGTGTGCCCTCAGCCACATTTATACATTTATAACCTTAATTCGCTGCATTAGGCTAAGAGCTAATAGCTAAAGGCTAACAGCTTAAAAACCCAAAGGGGGTTCCAGCAATGGAACCCCCTTTGGGTTTTATTATCTTCCTTTGGAAGTTTCCTTAGCCCAGGCATCCTTTAAGGTAACTGTACGGTTAAATACAATCTTATCATTGCTGGAATCCGGATCTACCGTGAAATATCCTTTGCGCAGGAACTGGAAGCGGTCACCTGGCTTGGCTTGCAGCAGGCTCGGCTCAATGTAAGCCTTCTCAACTATATGCAAAGAGTCAGGGTTGATATACGCTTTAAAATCGCCCTCTTCATTGCTGGGGTTTTCCGCCTTAAACAGCCGGTCGTATAAGCGCACTTCGGCAGTAGCAGCATGTGCCACGCTTACCCAGTGCAGGGTGCCTTTTACATTGATACCACTGGTATCTGCACTGCTCTTGCTCTCCGGAATATAACTGCAATAAATAGTAGTTACCTGTCCGTTGGCATCCTTTTCAAAGCTATCGCATTTAACGATATAGGCATGTTTCAAACGCACCATCAGACCTGGTCCTAAACGGAAGAACTTCTTAGGTGGGTTCTCCATAAAATCTTCCCGCTCTATATACAGGGTATTGCTGAACGGGAGGGTACGATGACCTGCACTGGCATCTTCCGGATTATTTTCGGAGATCAGTTCTTCGGTCTTACCTTCCGGATAGTTGGTGATCACCAGTTTTACCGGATCCAGTACCGCCATTACCCGGTTGGCCGTTTTATTCAGTTCCTCCCGGATACAGAATTCCAGCAGACTCAGGTCTATCATCAGATTATCCCTTTTCTGTACACCGGTACGTTCTTCGCAAAGCGTACGTATGCTGGTAGCAGTATATCCACGGCGGCGTAATCCACTGAGCGTAGGCATACGGGGGTCATCCCAGCCATTTACAAAACCTTCTTCTACCAGTTGTTTCAGCTTACGTTTGCTCATTACCGTATAGGTAAGATTAAAGCGGGCAAATTCATACTGACGGGATGGGAAGATCCCCAATTGCTCAATGAACCAGTCGTATAGCGGACGGTGAGGTATAAACTCCAGTGTACATACGGAGTGTGTGATCTGTTCAATACTATCACTTTGCCCGTGCGCAAAATCATACATAGGGTAAATGCACCACTTGTTACCGGTACGGTGATGAGGGGCATGTTTAATGCGGTACATCAACGGGTCACGCAGGTGCATATTGGGAGATGCCAGGTCCATCTTGGCCCTTAACACCTTTTCCCCGTCCTGGAATTCGCCCTTGCGCATACGCTCAAACAGATCGAGGTTCTCTGCTACAGAACGGCTGCGGGCAGGCGTAGGCTTACCCGGAACGGTAGGAGAACCCTTCATGGTGGCGATCTCTTCAGCAGTAGCATCTTCCACATAAGCCAGCCCTTTTTCTATCAGCTGTACGGCAAAGGCATATAATTGGTCAAAATAATCAGAAGCATACAGCTCATTAGCCCACTCAAACCCCAGCCAGCGTATATCAGCCTTGATAGAGTCTACATACTCTGTATCCTCCGTTACCGGATTGGTATCGTCAAAGCGCAGGTTGGTTTTACCATTGAACTTATTGGCCAGGCCAAAGTTCAGGCAAATGGATTTGGCATGGCCTATATGCAGATAACCATTGGGTTCGGGTGGAAACCGGGTGTGCACCCGCCCGCCATTTACCCCATTGGCTACATCTTCTTCAATGATTTGTTCTATAAAATTGAGAGGTTTCTCTTCGCTCATAAAAAAAATACGTTTTTCAGGACGACAAAGGTAAGAAATAGCTGGAAGCTAACAGCTATTAGGTTTTAGGGGGTGGCTAACAGCTATTTCCGTACATTTACAACCTTAACAACAGAATGGTATGGTCAACCCATTAAAACGCCCTGTACGCGTTTTGGTAGCTAAAGTAGGACTGGACGGTCACGATCGTGGCGCCAAAGTTATTGCATCTGCCCTCCGCGATGCCGGTATGGAAGTGATTTACACCGGCCTGCGCCAGACACCTGAAATGGTGGTAAACGCAGCGCTGCAGGAAGATGTGGATGCCATCGGCGTCAGTATCCTTTCCGGCGCCCATATGACAGTATTCCCCAAAATTATTACCCTCATGAAAGAAAAGGGTATGAATGATGTACTGCTTACCGGAGGCGGCATTATTCCGGAAACAGATATGCAGGAATTGCAGGGAATGGGGGTAGGTACCTTATTCCCGCCCGGTACCCATACGCATGATATTGCCAGTTATATCACTGACTGGGTAGCTGCAAACAGGAATTTTTAGAAAAGAAGGGATACAGCCGTAACATTTTGTCTGCCGGGTCGTCTTTAGTCTTGATAAGATCAACTACCGTCTAAAAATAACACTTATGAAACGTAAGCTTTCCCATGCTTTGCTTACCCTCCTGTTTGCCCCCCTGTGCTTATGGGCACAGCAGGAAGATACCGTAAAACCCGGCCGCGTCTGGATAAAACACACCTTCGGCGAATACCCCCAGCACAAAAAAGGAATATACACCTCCTGGGGAGGAAATGGTGGCCTGCTCTCCTTTGCCAATGTAAAGGATAACAATGTCCATATCCGTAATATTCCCCGGTTTACGGTCTTTTTTAATGTAGGTACCAATTTTAATTATGACCTGGGAAACAGCTTTGGCCTGTTTACAGGGATTAATATCAAGAACATCGGACTGATCACCAAAGAAAATGATTCCATCAAACTAAAGCGCCGGGTATATACCCTTGGCGTTCCCGTAGGATTTAAAATCGGCGATGTGAAAAAAGGCCGCTTCTTTTTCTTTGGCGGTGCTGAATGCGACCTCGCATTTAACTATAAGGAAAAACAGTTCCAGGATGGTATGAAGAAAAAGAAGTTTAATGAGTGGTTCAGCGACCGTACCCCCTTACTGATGCCCTCCGTTTTCGCGGGTATCAGAACCTTCCCTGGCTTTGGCCTGAAAGTACAATACTACCTGAATGATTTCTTTAACCATGATTTCTCACAAACAGTGGGCGGAGCTAAAGTAAAGCCCTATGAACAACTGGATGCCAAACTGCTCTTTGTTACCCTGAGCTACGACTTTGGCAGGATGGATTACTACAAAGACAGAAAACGGCATAGGCATGGGTTCAGATATAACACCACCCAGGATAAAAAAGGAAAGCATACAGAGGTAGAAATATATTAATACACCCCGATACATGATTCCGTTAAAAGCAGGCCTGGCCTGCTTTTTTTGTTAGCGTTTGATTATCACTTAAATTAGAGGATAAATCAAAACCGGAAAATCATGTACCATACTTTAAGTACAAAGCTTGTTGAGGATGTTTATATCATTGCTGTTAACAGGCCGGATAAGATGAATGCACTGAATCAAACAGTGATGCAGGAACTGGGGCTGGCGGTAGATGAGGTGTATACCAGGAAGGATATTAAAAGCGCAATACTGACAGGTACAGGGGATAAGGCCTTTGTGGCAGGTGCAGATATAGGGGAGTTTTTAAAGCTGTCGGCCGCCGAAGGGGCAGACCTGGCCAAGAAAGGCCATGTGATATTTCAGCGGATCGCAGAGTGTCCTAAACCATTTATTGCAGCTGTAAACGGCTTTGCTCTGGGTGGCGGATGTGAACTGGCAATGGCTTGCCATTTTCGTATAGCCAGTGAAAATGCCAGATTTGGACAACCGGAAGTAAACCTGGGTCTGATCCCTGGATATGGAGGTACGCAGCGCTTAACGCAGCTGGTAGGTAAAGGAAAAGCGATCGAACTGATGATGACGGGAGATATGCTCTCGGCAGAAGAAGCACAAACATGGGGGCTGGTAAATCATGTGGTAAAACAGGAGGAACTCCTGGATAAAGCGAAAGCGCTGCTGCAGAAAATACATAAGAAAGCCCCGTTGGCAATAGCCCGCGTGGTAAAATGTGCCAATGCTGCCCTGGATAAGGACGTGGATGGTTATGAAACAGAGATCGCCGAATTTGCAGCCTGCTTTGCTACCAAAGACCTGCAGGAAGGTGCAGCCGCTTTTATTGAAAAAAGACCCGCCCGCTTTACCGGAGAATAACAGGAGGATATCAGAAATTCGTAGCTGATATTTCGTAATTGATATGTAGGTTTGTAGTCTTAAAAGTTCAAAGAATATGGAACATAGAATAGAGAAAGATACCATGGGTGAAGTGCAGGTGCCTGCAAGTGCGTACTATGGTGCTCAAACACAGCGCTCCATTGACAATTTCAGGATTGCGCAGGATATTAACCGGATGCCTAAGGAAATTATCCGTGCTTTTGCCTACCTGAAAAAGGCGGCTGCACTGACTAACCTGGATGCAGGGGTGTTGCCTAAAGAAAAGGCTGACCTGATCGGTAAAGTGTGTGATGAAATACTGGAAGGTAAACTGGATAACGAATTTCCATTGGTAGTATGGCAGACGGGCTCAGGTACCCAATCCAACATGAACGTGAATGAAGTAGTGGCTTACCGCGCTCATGTGCTCAATGGAGGTCAGCTGACCGATAAAGATAAAGTGATCCACCCTAATGATGACGTGAATAAATCACAATCATCCAATGATACGTTTCCTACTGCTATGCACATCGCTGCTTATAAAATGCTGGTGGAAACAACCATTCCCGGTATCAAAAAACTGCGGGATACATTAGCTAAAAAGGCGGCTGCATTTATGCATGTGGTAAAAATCGGCCGTACACATTTTATGGATGCTACCCCGCTTACGGTAGGACAGGAGCTGAGCGGATATGTATCTCAACTGGATCACGGTTTGCGTGCTATCAATAATACTCTGGCACACCTGAGCGAATTGGCCCTGGGTGGTACTGCCGTAGGTACCGGTATCAATACGCCTAAGGGATATGCTGAAAATGTAGCTAAACATATCGCTGCATTAACAGGCCTGCCATTTGCAACTGCCGAAAATAAATTTGAAGCACTGGCAGCACACGATGCGATTGTAGAAACACACGGGGCACTGAAAACAGTAGCGGTGAGCCTCATGAAAATAGCCAACGACATCCGCATGCTTAGCTCAGGCCCACGTTCAGGTATCGGAGAATTACATATTCCGGATAATGAACCAGGCTCCTCTATCATGCCAGGTAAAGTAAACCCCACCCAATGTGAAGCGCTTACCATGATTGCGGCGCAGGTAATGGGCAACGATGTAGCTATCAGTGTTGGTGGTGCAAACGGGCATTTTGAACTGAATGTATTTAAGCCGGTTATGATCTACAATTTCCTGCACTCTGCCAGACTGATCGGTGATGGCTGTGTTAGCTTTAACGATAAATGTGCAGAAGGATTAGAGCCTATTACTGCCAATATCAAAAAACATGTGGACAATTCCCTGATGCTGGTAACTGCACTGAACACGCATATTGGTTACTACAAAGCAGCAGAAATTGCCCAGAAGGCACACAAGGAAGGTACTACCCTGAAAGAAATGGCGGTGAAACTGGGATATGTTACGCCGGAAGAGTTTGATGCATGGGTAGATCCAAGCAAAATGGTAGGTGAAATTAAATAAGCATTTATCATAAACAAGATACCAGCAAAGGCTGTTCCGCACATCTGGGACAGCCTCTTTTATAACCTGTCAACGCTACCCCGTATGAAGATACTTTTCTATAGTGCCCAGCCCTACGACCAGCGCTATTTTACCGCCTCCAATCAGTCACATAATTACGAGCTGCGCTTCCTCGAATATCCCCTAAATGAGGATAACACCGCATTGGTAAAGGATGAAACCATTGTGTGTGTATTTGTGAATGACCAGGTGAATGCAGCCGTATTACAGCTGCTTCATAAAAAAGGCGTGAAGCTGATTGCGCTTCGTTGCGCAGGCTTTAATAATGTAGACCTGAAAACAGCTGCTGCATTGGGCATCAAAGTCGTGAGAGTGCCGGCCTATTCACCGCATGCGGTAGCAGAACATGCAATAACCCTGTTGTTGGCATTAAACAGGAAAATATGCAAAGCCAATAGCCGTATACGTGATAATAATTTTACGCTCAACGGACTGGAGGGATTTGACCTCTACCAGAAAACAGTAGGTGTGATAGGTACAGGAAATATTGGGGCAGTGTTTTGTAAAATCATGCTGGGATTTGGTTGTAAGGTACTGGCCTATGATGTGAAAAGTGATCCGTCATTGGTCGCCGCAGGAGTAGCGTATGTTGCAGTAGATACCCTGCTGGCAAACAGTGATATCATCTCCCTACATTGCCCGCTGATGGATGCCACTCACCACCTGATCAATGCAGCTACTATTGCTACGATGAAGCGTGGGGCCACCTTGATCAATACCAGCAGAGGGGCATTGATTGATACAAAAGCAGTGATAGAAGGACTTAAAAACGGTCATATCGGTGCCCTCGGAATTGATGTGTATGAGCAGGAAGAGCAGCTGTTTTTTCATGATCACTCCGGTAGTATTATTCTGGATGATATTATTTCCAGACTGATGACCTTTCCCAATGTATTAATTACTGCGCATCAGGGATTCTTTACACAGGAGGCATTGACACAGATTGCAGATACTACGCTGGGCAATATCAGCAGTTTTATAAATGGAAAACAGCTCCTGAATGAAGTAACAGCATGATGAAAATATTACTATGCAAAAGCGGCTGGTACATATTGTACCAGCCGCTTTTGCATTATAGTCATTTGCTGTTATCAGAAAAAGGTGGAAATGATATTCCGTAAGCTCATGAGGATGACCAGCAAGCCTACAATGATCATAATAGGCTTACGTTTTAACTTCCGCACGAGTATCGCTGCAAATGGGGCTGCTATTACACCGCCAATGATCAGGCCTATGATCACCTGCCAGCTGTCAACCCCCGTAAATACCAGAAAGGTACTGGCACTGGCTATGGTAATAAAAAACTCTGCTGCATTTACAGAACCGATGGTATAATGAACGGTTCTGCCTTTGCTCAGTAAAGTAGAGGTAACAATAGGGCCCCAGCCACCGCCACCAATAGCATCCATGAAGCCACCAAAGAATGCCAGCGGCCCCAACCGTTTGGTTTTACTTTTTGCCTTGTTGGATTGAAAGGCCTTGCGTAAAACAATAACGCCCAATATCATCAGGTAAGCGCTGATATATGGTTTGATAGCATCTCCATCTATTTTATTAGACAACAGATAAGCACCGATAATAGCCCCCGTCATACCTGGTATCAATAAGTAGAGAAAGAGCTTTTTATTAACGTTCCCCAATTTGAAGTGGGCAATGCCTGAAGCTCCGGTAGTAAATACTTCTGCCACATGTACACTGGCACTGGTAATGGCAGGAGGTATGCCCAGCCCCAACAGGAGCGAAGAAGAAGTGGCGCCATAAGCCATTCCTAATGCGCCATCTACTGTTTGTGCAGCTAATCCCACCAGGATGTAAAACAAAAGTTCCTGTGTGAAAACGGATTGGATAAAAGCACTTACCTGGCCTTGTGTAGCTTCCGGCACATGGTAATAATAAGTATACCATAATCCGGCCAGCGTAATGCTGGTCAGTAACCCGATGAGCAACCACAAACCCTTCTTTTGCTTATTATCTTCATTAACGAGGTCTATCAGTACCTCCTGCGCACCCACACTGGCTGTTTCGCGTTCTATGAGTTCTATTTCCTCGTTATGCATATTGATTTTATTTGGTAACACTAATACTATAATACTATTAGTCTATAGAAATAGTAGACAAATATAATACGGTATTCTTTTATTTCAAAGTAATGGATGGGATTAATTAGGGCCAGGACAAACAGGATGCTGAAACTATGTAGCAGTAGATGAATAAAAGAGGCTTAAAATCAATGATTTATGAGGCTGGAATGGAGTGCCCGAATAAATAAGGGCTGACCATTTTTGGTCAGCCCCGGCAATAATGTATAGTAGTAATATTAAGCTGCAGTGTCGCTTGCAATGCTATTCGTAGATTCTTTAGGTTCCATATGCCGGCCAAAAAAGCGTTTTTGAAACAGCAGAATGGTAATGACACCTGTAGAGATAGCAGCATCTGCAATATTAAATACAGGCCTGAAAAAGATAAAAGTGTCTCCACCCTTAAACGGGATCCATTTGGGCAATACGCCTTCGTAGATGGGAAAATAGAGCATATCTACCACACGTCCATGCAGGAAGGTTCCATAGCCACCCTCTTTAGGGAAAAGCTGGGCAACATTATATCCCAGGCTATCATTGAATATCATTCCATAAAACATGCTGTCTATCAGGTTGCCTGTCGCACCCGCCAGTATCAGGGAACCACAGATGAGCAAACCCCGGCTGTACTTTTCAGCAATCAGTTTCTTCATATATACAAAACCAACTATTACCGCTATTAGGCGGAACAGGGTAAGTATGATCTTGCCAAATTCCCCACCAAACTTAAGACCGTAGGCCATCCCCTCATTCTCAATGAAATGAATAAAAAACCAGTTAGGAAAAACAGGGATTTCCTGCTGCATGTACATATGTGTCTTCACCCAGATCTTTACAGCCTGGTCTATCACTAAAATCAGTACTACGATCAGTATTACGTGACGATATTTCAAGGTCTTTTAAATTTTGTCAAAAATAATGGTTTATTTGAAAGAAACTAGCCATTAACGAGGTTTTAGCTTTTGGTAATCTGCTTTTAACATATTGTAACAAAAGCCGGATAATGCCTCTCTGGTAGCCCCCAGCCGGTTATTCCTGGAAATAGACACGCTTTACCCTTTGGGATATGCCGGTGAGTATTTCATAGGGAATAGTATCTGCCCAGGTGGATAATAAGTGTACGGATAAGTCTTGTCCAAATACAATCACCTCATCGCCTTCCATCGCTTCAGGAATATGTGTCACGTCCAGCATGAGCATATCCATGGCCACAACGCCTACTACAGGGGCCAGCTTTCCATGTATCAGCATTTTACCTTTTCCATTTGCCAGGCGGCGGGGATAGCCATCTGCATAGCCTATACGAACGGTAGCGATGGTAGCCGGACCTTTGGCTTCCCAGGTGGCTCCATAACCTACGGTATCTCCTGCTTCCAGGTGTTTGAGCTGTGCGATAGTTGTTTTTAGTGTACTTACATTACGCAGCTTATCCTTCATTTCCTTGCTGCTATCAATGCCATACATGCCAATCCCCAGTCTTACCATATCCAGCTGCAGATCAGGATGACGCGCAATGGCAGCACTATTGGAAATATGGCGGATCACCGCATAGCCCAGTGCTTTCTGTAATTCATGGCTCATGTCAAAAAACAGACGGCCCTGTTGCTGTGTGAGGCTGTCTTTTGCCGGATCCTCACTGGCAGCCAGGTGGCTGAAAATAGATTGCACCTTCAGCAGGGTATTTTCTGTAAGTATTTTTGCCAGTTCAGGAATATGTTTCTTCTCAAAGCCAAGCCGGTGCATCCCTGTATCCAGCTTAATGTGGATGGGGAATTGCGTTTTACCTGCTGCACTCACTTCCTCTTCAAACTGGAGTAAGATCTGCATGGAATAAATTTCAGGCTCCAGGTTCCAATGCAGGATGGCATCAAAGGTGCTTGGCTCCGGGTTCATGACCATGATCGGCATGGTGATGCCAGCTCTCCTTAGCTCTACCCCTTCATCAGCATACGCCACCGCCAGGTAATCCACTCCATGGAATTGAAGCAGGTTGGCAATTTCAAAGCTGCCACTGCCATAGGAAAATGCTTTTACCATGGCCATCAGCCGCGTACCCGGTTTTAACAATGCCTGGTATTGCTGCACATTATGTGCGATGGCACTCAGATTGATTTCAAGAATGGTCTGATGCGCTTTTTGTTCAAGCAGTTTACCTATACGTTCAAATTCAAAAACGCGGGCACCCTTCACCAGGATGGTTTCATGCTGGAATTCAGCAGAGTTGAACTGCTGAATGAATTCATCTGTAGTATTGAAAAACTGTGTCTTCAGGTCAGGGATCTGCTGAAAACATTTTTTCTCACGGGAAATATTTTTGCCGATGGCAATTAACTTCTGTACCCCCTTCTTCTGTAAAAGGCTGGCTACCTCCTCATACAGGGAGGCCTCTCCTTTACCGCTTTGCAAAATATCACTCAGGATCACCGTACGGGTGGGATGCTGTTGCTGCTGCTGTAAGAAGTCGAGCGCAATAGTCAGTGAGCCTAAATCCAGGCTATAGCTGTCATTGATAACAGAGCAGTTATTAATACCCTGTTTTAGCTCCAGGCGCATAGCAATGTTGCTCAGCAACTCCATCCGTTGCTGAATCACGGTTGCTTCCATCCCCAGGTGAAGCATAATAGCCCAGCAGTGAATCGCATTTTCAATAGAGCCCTCGTCTACAAATGGAATGCGGATAGATAAAGTATGTGCTTGTTTGTATAAAGCCTCAATGCTGGTATGAGTGTCTCCCTTCTCAACGGTGGTAATACGGAGGTCTGCATCTGTTTTCCTGGACCAGGAGAGCAATTGGTGCCCTTCCTGATTATCTTTTTTGCCAAACTGGGCATGAAAGGTAAGGACACATTCGTTTAATACAAGATAGTCCTTACAGTAAATCAGCAGTTCGCTTTTGGCAAACAGTACCAGTTTTTCATTTATTTTTTGACGGATATTAAGGAAGCCTTCATTGTGGGCCTCACCAATATTGGTAAAAATGCCAATATTGGGGCGGATGATCTTTTCCAGGTTCACCATCTCACCAGGCTGGGAAATGCCGGCTTCAAAGATAGCCAGCTGATGCTCCGGCTTCATTTGCCAAACAGACAGCGGCACACCGATCTGTGAATTGTAGCTTTTAGGGCTGCGAACAATATTATAATCTTTTTCCAGCAGCTGATAAAGCCATTCTTTAATAATGGTCTTACCATTACTGCCCGTAATACCTATAACCGGAATGTGGAATTGCTGGCGATGATATGCCACCAGGGCATGTAATGCCTGCAAGGTGTCTTTTACCAGTATGATATTGGCTTTAGGGAAATTTTCCAGGGCAATCTGTTCACTTACCACAAAGTTACTCACTCCTTTGCGATACAGTTCTTCCATGTACTGATGAGCATTACGGCGTGCGCTTACCAACGGTATAAACAGGGATGTTTCCGGAAAACTCATTTTCCGGCTATCCAATAAAAGATGTTCTATTTCAGGAAATCCGGTCTGTTGCAACAATTCTCCTTTCAGGATTTTGTTGATACTTTCTGCGTTATACACTTTTCTCAGATTTGAATAATTAGTTGGCTGGTCACCAAAATATTAATGAACGCTTTTTCAGTTTTTTGCGTCTATGGGAATGCTTTCTTTTTTGTTAAAAAAAGCGGGCAACGTAGCATCGGCCAGTTTCAGGGGTACATTTGGCGGATCTTCTGCAGCTACATTCAGGCATGAAACCAGTGCCGATACGGTCACAATGCCGGGGGTAGCATACGTCCACTGCGCAGTTATCATGAATCCGTCAGGATTTGGTGAGGGGCAAAGATAAGGTTTTTGAGGCAGGCCTATGGCTTACTTTCCAAATTTTCGCTGCCGTACAAATTGAAATATCATGGCAAAAAGTAATACGATGCCAATGGGTAATAAGAAACAGATAGCCTGCCACTTGGTTTTTTCCTGCTTTACTTTTTCTGCATCCAGCAAACGCAGGGTAAGTTCCTTATTGCGGCTTTCCATAATACTGGTGGTATTGGTCAGGTATTCCAGACAATTCAGGAAAAATTCTTTATTGGCAAATACAAACTCCTGGTTAAATTCATTCACTCCCATCTGCAATGGGCCATTCTTGCGGGAAACAGCATTGGCAATGACTTCCCCGTCGCTCACTACAATCATCTTATTAGATGTGTCCGCCACCGCTTTATAAGGCTGGCCCGATAACCGCAGTATTTCATTTTGGGCTGCCTGATCCAGCCGGTTACGGAAAAGGGAAGTAAAACTACCTTCCATTAATACGGCTGTAGGTATAAATGATTGCCGGAACTCTCTGGGATTAGGTCTTGCTTTCACCACATCCCAATTGATCTGCACAGGTGTTTTTACAGTACGGCTGTTGCGGGAAGTGGTCAGGAGGATCGTTTTATGTACATTTTCACTTTTAATGGTATCTATGGAGCTGGTAAAGCGGCTGAGCACCATGTCCAGGTTTTTAACAATGGGATGTGCTCCTGTGGGAACCAGCAACGGAAAATAGGGGAAAGGTACTGGCTGGATCTGTGGCTGGTTGCCCACATGCCCAACTACCAGCGGTACTATATCACATTGCAGGTCCTGTACCAGGTCCTGGTTGATCCGCACGCCATAGCGAAACAGCAGGTCTTCCAGGTTTAAGCCCTGGTCAAAAGCGATAAACTCATTATGCAGCTGCAAACTGTCCATCGAGGCATTCAATACATCCAGGAACCAGAGTATCTTACCGCCATTCATGACATACTGATCGATTTTCAGCTTGTCGGCATCACTAAACCGTTCAGATGGCCGGGCGAATAACAGTACA
Organism: Chitinophaga sp. H8; assembly: GCF_040567655.1. Lineage (NCBI taxonomy): Bacteria > Pseudomonadati > Bacteroidota > Chitinophagia > Chitinophagales > Chitinophagaceae > Chitinophaga > Chitinophaga defluvii. The sequence continues at coordinate 1,614,961 of NZ_JBEXAC010000002.1, forward strand.
TCAAAATCTTTTGGAATGTAAGCGGTGCTTTGCAGGGTGAGGGTATCCAGCAGGTAATTGTTTTGCAGGGTATTCAGCGCATCATAGATTTCAGCACCCAGTGTTTCACCATTGCCCAGCATGTACCCTACCAGTGGTTTTTCTTTTTGCTGTAGCTTATAAATAGCATTGGCAAACTGATATTCCAGCAATGCCTCGGAATTGGTCATGGTTTCCATGGGGTTTTGTCCGCCCTGGCTTTTCAGGAGGTTAATACCCATCGTTTTTCCTTTGTAATGGAGTAGGGCACCAGGGAAGATCATTTTTTCCGCATATCCTTCATTGGCTTCCTGCTGTACTTTAAGGTTAAAAGGCATAATACCCTGTGCTACCAACTCTCCCTGAAAGGCCATACGTGCAGAATCTGTCATCCCCTGCCCAGGACTTACAAAAGCAAACTGAATATGTTGTTTTCCATACTCCCGGAACTCATCGAGCATTTCCTGAGTGGATTGCGCCAACTGGCGGAAACTGGCGGGATAATCCCCTTTTAGAAATACTTCAATGGTAACGGTACTGTCCAGCCCCCGGAGCAATTGTTTGGTACTGGGAGTAAGTGTATATCTTTTTTCAGCAGTCAGGTCCCAGCGCCCATGCAGGTAAGAAGCCGCAATGTTTACCCCGGCGAGCAGCAACACCACCAAAGCAGCGCGTTGTATATATTTTTTCCGTTTCGTTGTTTGCATCTGTTCCATTGCGAATGATCAATTACGAATGACAGTCCCGTCATTTACACTTTTCCTTATTGCCAGATTTTTCGTTGCAGGGATATTTTGGACAGGTAAAGTATAAAGCCTGTTACGCTGATAAAATATACCACATCCCGGCTATCTATTACTCCACGGCTGATGGAAGTATAATGAAACTTAATGCCCGCCATTTGCAGGTAGTAATCAGCCCCACCGGTAAAAACAGTTAGCTTGCTCAATGCATCAAAACCGTTGTAGAATATAAAGCAGGTAAATACAGCCACTAAAAAAGCCACTACGGCATTATTGGAAAGAGAAGAGGCCCAGCAGCCGATAGCTGTAAATATAGCGCCCAACAAAAAGAGGCCGATGTAGGAACCAGTGATGCCACCGGTATCCAAACGTACCGGAGTAGCGCTCAGCTGCTGTATGGCAAAATAATATACGAATGTTGGTAATAAGGAGATCAGTACAATCAGCAGGCTGGCCCAGAATTTTCCCATTACAATCTGCCACCAGGTAAGCGGTTTGGTGCTGAGCAGCTCCATGGTACCCGTTTTGTATTCATCTGCAAAGCTGCGCATGGTAATCGCTGGTATAAGCAACAGGTAGATCATGGGGGCCAGCTCAAAAAGCGGATCCAGATTGGCATAGCCGGCATCCAGCAGGCTGGTGTCCGGAAATACAAAAAGCAACAACCCATTTGCCAGCAAAAAAAGAATGATAGCTACATAGCCGGTAATACTGCTGAAAAACTGGTTTATCTCTTTTTTAAAGATGGCGAGCATGTAGGATCAGGTAAAGAATTACTAAAACTACAAATATATATTAAATAGTCGATGGACGATAGCGGGGGCTTATACACAAAAAAATACCGCCGGAGCTTGGCTACCGGCGGTATTATGCCTGGCAGGCAGTGAGATGCTGTGAACCAGGCGTATTAATTAATATAGTGTTGTTGGGCTATCCGGATTGGGAGAAAACTTCTACAGGAGCCGGATCAGTTGCCTGTACCCGGCGCTGCACACCTGGTTGTTTGCCAGTGTTGTTTAGTGTACTATGCTTTCTTCAAACTGTAATACTTCCAGCCCGTTTTTCTGGCGGTAGTCATTGATCGCAGCTTTAATGGCATCCTCGGCTAATACAGAACAGTGGATTTTTACCGGTGGAAGATTTAATTCTTCTACGATATCCATGTTGTCTATCTGTACCGCTTCATCAATGCTTTTACCTTTTAACCATTCAGTAGCCAGGGAAGAAGACGCAATAGCAGAACCACATCCAAAGGTTTTGAACTTGGCATCTGTAATAATCCTGGTAGCAGGATCTACTTCGATCTGCAAACGCATCACATCTCCACATTCCGGTGCACCCACCAGACCAGTACCCACGGTAGCTTTGCTTTTGTCCAGCGTGCCTACATTCTTTGGATTATTGTAATGATCAAGTACTTTTTCCGAATAAGCCATATTTATGATTGATTTATAATGTTAATTTTTAAGAACATCCCTTGTTTTAATGGTGGGCCCATTCAATGGCATTCAGGTCTACACCGTCTTTGAACATTTCCCATAAAGGACTCATGTCACGTAATTTATTGACAGTGTCTGTTACAGCCTGAATGGTATAGTCAATTTGTTCATCCGTGGTAAACCGTCCCAGGCCAAAACGAAGTGAAGAATGTGCCAGGTCATCTCCTAAACCAAGGGCTTTTAGTACATAGCTGGGCTCTAGTGAGGCAGAAGTACAGGCGGAGCCGGAAGAAAGCGCAATGGTTTTGTTAAAGCCCATCATCAGTCCTTCTCCTTCTACATACTTAAAAGAGATATTGCTTACATGAGGTAAACGGTGGGCAGTAGACCCATTTACATAAGACTCTTCCAGTTGCAATAATGCCTTTTCCAGACGATCCCTCATTACTGACAACCGCTTGGCTTCTTCATCCATTTCCAGCCTGCAGAGCTCACACGCTTTACCAAAACCTACAATACCGGTTACATTCAGTGTGCCGGAGCGCATCCCCCTTTCATGACCACCGCCATCCATTTGCGCGGTTACTTTTACACGGGGAGATTTGCGGCGTACATACAATGCACCAATACCTTTGGGGCCATACATTTTATGTGCACTGAAAGCCATCAGGTCTATACCATCTTTATTTACGTCAATGGGTATTTTACCTACGGCCTGAGTGGCATCCGTCATCACCAGTACCCCATGTCTTTTGGCAATAGCGCTGATTTCACGGATAGGATTGATCACGCCAATTTCATTATTGCCATACATGATGGCTACCAATATCGTTTGTGGTGTAATAGCAGCTTCCAGCTCTTTCAGATTAATCAGGCCTTCGCTGTCTACTTTAAGGTAGGTAATCTGCGCACCTTGTTTTTCAAGGTGTTTGCAGGTATCCAATACCGCTTTATGTTCAATATCTGTAGTAATAATATGATTGCCTTTGGAAGCATACATTTCGTATACACCTTTAAGGGCCAGGTTATCTGCTTCTGTAGCGCCGGAAGTAAAAATGATTTCCTTCGGATCAGCGCCTATCAGTTTGGCTACCTGCTCACGGGCATAGTCCACCGCTTCCTCGGCTGCCCACCCGAATGGATGGTTACGACTGGCTGCATTACCAAACATTTCAGTGAAATATGGTAGCATTGCCTCTACTACTCTTGGGTCACAAGGGGTAGTCGCATTGTTGTCGAGGTAAATAGGCAGCTTTAACATATTTATTATTCTCTTTATGTAATTACGAAATCAACACGAATTTACGACATTCGTTCTATTTTTACCGGGTTAGGGGTATTGTATATTCCGATACAGGGATAGAAATTGTTTATTGAAAACTGGCGTTACACAAAGGTATGAGGAGAACATGATCATCTGTTTGACATACAAATTATGCCTATTAAATCTTTATCATGCTTAGAGTGGAACATATTGGTATAGCAGTGAAATCGCTGGATATATCTATCCCTTTGTTTGAAAAACTGCTGAATGCTCCTTGTTATAAACAGGAGGTGATAGGCAGTGAGCAGGTGCAAACCGCTTTTTTCCAGCAGGGAGAAACAAAGATTGAATTATTGGAGTCTATGTTGCCCGGTAGTATTATTGAGCGCTTTATCAATAAACGGGGAGAAGGGATCCATCATATTGCATTCGAAGTGGCTGATATTAAAGCTGAAATGAAAAGGCTTTCGGAGGAAGGGTTTACCTTATTGCAGCAGGAACCTACATTAGGTGCTGATAATAAGCTGGTGTGTTTCCTGCATCCTAAAACTACCAATGGGGTGCTGATTGAACTGTGCCAGGAGATCAAATAGGTGCCGGAGAAAGCCGGATTATCCTGTAAAATCCATTGTGACTGTCTTAAAACCACTTTTAACCCGGATCACCAATCCCCAAAATGGCAAAAAAACCTGTGTAACTCCTGTATAGCCCTCCCTTGTATAAATAATTTTACTTATTAACTTATTGATTACCAGTTCATATGGAGTCGTGAAAAAATATTTTCCATTTTAGCAATCCAAAGTAAATCCATACTCGTAGATATCATTGTAGCAATTGTTGAAGAGGCGTCAATCAAAATAACAATATTAAAAAACGACTTTAAATTCCTTGAGAACCGAATAATACCTGTTGAAATCCGTGATCCTTGATATGAAAACTATACCAGACGTATTCAGTTCCTCAAATCAATACAAATCCGTTTTTAAAGAAATTATATAAAGGTGTGGCTATGTGCAGTAAGTTAATGAGGTTAACGCACCTTGTAAAGAAACTCTAAAGTTGGCATAGGTTATGAACACCTGCGGGTTTTTTAGCTTGCAGGTCTCTTTTTAAAACTGCTTTTTGTTTTAAAACTATTATTTGCCAATCAGGCCTGGATTACTTTTTCCATTCCAACACTTCTGGATCCTTTAACCAATATATAGGTATTGGTAAATTGTTGTTGTTGCAACCATGCAGTGGCTGCTGCGGCATCTTCCAGATAAATATAGGGATGTTGTATCTTGCTGAAATCCCCTCCTACCAATACTACTGCATGCCAATGCGCTTTTTGAAGCAGGTCTGCAATAGCCTGATGTTCCTTTACACTATCGGCTCCTAATTCCATCATCGCTCCCAGCAACAGTACTTTTTGCGGGGCAGTAATGCCGGCAAAGTTTTCTATAGCCGCCTTCATACTGGATGGATTGGCGTTATAGGCATCCATGATAATTGTATTGCTACCTTGCTGTATGATCTGTGAACGATTATTGGCAGGTACATAAGCAGCAATAGCGGGGGCTATTTTTTCCGACGGAACGCCAAAATGATGGGCTACTGCTACTGCCGCCATCACGTTAGGGAAATTATAAGCGCCTACCAGGTTGGTTTGGATGAAGCCTATTTCCTGCTTGCCGGTTGGCTGTACCCCTAAAAAGGCTGCGTCTGCCACCGGTTGGCCGGTATAATCTGCGTGGTCCTTCCCGTAGGTAATGATTGTTTTTATCCCCCGGCTCATATCCACCAGATAAGGATGGTCTGTACAAATGAATACAGCGCCGTTATTTGCCCGCAGGTAATCAAACAATTCTCCCTTGGCCTTTTTCACCCCTTCCTCACTGCCAAAGCCTTCCAGGTGAGCCTTCCCTATATTGGTAATGATGCCATGGGTAGGCCTGGCGATCAGGCAATAACTTTCAATTTCATGCTGGTGGTTGGCACCCATCTCAATTACCGCTACCTCCACATCATCCCCAATACTTAAAATAGTCAGCGGTACACCGATATGATTGTTCAGATTGCCTTGCGTGGCGTAAGTCTTAAAGGAGGCAGATAAAGCTGCTTTGACCAGCTCCTTCGTAGTCGTTTTTCCGTTAGTGCCTGTAATGGCAAGGAAAGGAATATTGAACTGATTACGATGATGTAATGCCAGCTGTTGCAGGGCATGCAAAACGTCGTCTACCAGCATCATTTTATCCGGAACGGTAAAATAGGCAGCATCATCGATTACTGCAAATGCTGCGCCTAGTTCCAGGGCTTTTTCTGCATAGACATTGCCATTGAAATTATCTCCTTTGAGGGCAAAGAAGATGTCATTGGCTTTTAGTTTGCGCGTATCCGTTTGCACGGAAGGATATTGCCGGTATATGCTGTAGAGTTGTTCAATATTCACGGTAAGCGTGTTTGATTGCAAAAGTAACAAAGCCAGCTTATATTTAATGCGTCAGGCAACTATTTACCTGTAAGTACCGTATCCTTACCTGGAACAGTGCACCAGCAACGCGGTGTATTCGTTTTTTAAACCAGTGGCAACTATGAAAGTATTTCTCCTATCCTTTTTGCTGGCTATGCTGATGGCATGTACCAACAAAGAGGCTCCACAACCTGCCGGAGCAGGCTCTTCTGTTAATTGCAGTACTGCCAATATCACATCAGATTACGCATTTGCGGTGATACAAACCAATTGCAGTAACCGTGGCTGTCATCCCGGAGGTAATTCCCCGGAAGTGGCCGACTTTGCTACGCTTGCCAGGCTGAAGGCATATGTGAACAGCCATAAAAGCATTTTTGAATTGCGGGTTACCAGTGCTCAGGCTGATATGCCCCAATCTCAAACATACCCGCCACTCAGCAGGGGTATGCGCGATTCCCTGGCCTGCTGGATAGCGAAGGGTATGCCGGATTAAACCGTGGTCTGTCGGAGGATAGTATGGTAATGTACTCCGAATGATGAACTATTAAAGTGGTAAACATGAAATACTGTTTTGTATTTATTGCCAGTATCCTGTTGGGCATACCTGCTATTTCGCAGGATATCTATTCCTGCAAAAATGCAGGCTTCAGCTTCTTCTCATCAGCTCCGCTGGAAGACATTGAGGCTAAAACAGATAAGGGCGTTTCTGCACTCAACATTAAAACGAAAGTCATCTATTTTAAAGTGCCTGTAAATACATTCCAGTTCAGGAAAAAACTGATGCAGGAACACTTTAATGAGAACTACCTGGAAACAGAGAGATATCCGTATGCTGAGTTTAAAGGAAAAATAGCAGAAGAAGTAGACCTGACCCAACCTGGTACCTACGAAGTAACGGTAGATGGAACACTCTCTATGCATGGCGTGGATAAAAACTACCGGGAGAAGGGATCCATTACTGTTGAAAAAGGGAAACTGCTGGCGAATGCTAAGTTCAAAGTGCGGATAGCAGATCATCACATCAAAATCCCCAGCCTGGTAGTAAAAAATGTAGCAGAGGTAGTGGAGGTAACCGTTACGGCCAATTATGATCCTGTATTGAAATAAATATCAATTGATTCATGCATATATCCATGACAAATTTTATGACCGCATTCCGCCTTTTATTATGCTGTTGCTGCATCAGTACCTATTGCCAGGCACAGGACGATCTCTCGAAAGTGGTGGCGCTTCCTGCTGCACAGCATGAGCCTGTTACCGGTACTTACAAAACCACTCGTATCATCCAGGGACATTCTACAGAACTGTTAAAGAAACACGAACTGGACTTCAGGGTTACCCACCGCTTTGGAGACGCTGGTGGGGAGTTTGGTGGCTCTAAAACATTCTTTGGTACAGACAATTCCAGCGATATCCGCATTGCTTTCGAATATGGTATTTCAGATAACCTGATGATAGGCATAAGCCGTAGTAAAGGATCAGGTGCACTGCAACAGTTATATGAGGGGTTGGTGAAATACCGGCTCTTGCATCAAACTACAGATAATCACATCCCGGTTTCCCTGGCATTGTTTGGTAATATGGTGGTGAGCGGGATGCCCTCCAGTGACATAGAGAGCGATGCCAGCCATTTTGATAGTTTTAATGAAAGGCTATCCTATGTTAGCCAGGCCATTGTATCCCGGAAATTTGGCAAGCTGGTATCGGTTACCTTATTGCCTACCTATGTACACCGTAACCGGGTGGCTTATATGGATGTAAATAATATGTTTGCCCTCGGAATGGCTGCCAGATTGAAATTGTCCAAGCGGGTGGGCCTGCTCGGGGAATATTTCTATCCTTTCCGGAGCCAGGAAAGCAAAGACTACCTGAAATCTACAGGTACCACCTACTATAATCCCCTGGGGATAGGGATAGAAATAGAAACGGGTGGTCACGTATTTCAGATTACCTTTACGAACTCAACGGCGATACTGGAAAACCAGTTTATTCCGGAAACAACTACTTCCTGGTTACAGGGACAGTTCCGGTGGGGTTTCAATATTTCCCGGAGATTTTCGTTATTTGGTAAGAAAGATTGGAAAAAATAACCTGTTATATAAAAGAAAACTCCTGGTTAGCCCGCAGAGCTGCCCGTAAGTTGGGCAGCAGCCAGGTGGCTATGGTAGTGGGTAGTACTATTTATTTATATGGTACTACGCGCCGGGAGTTCCTTGCCAGCCAGGGGTGGGTGCGTCATGAGATATGCCATGTTAAACAATTCCGGCAGTATGGACTACTCGTTTTTTTATGGAAATATATCCGGGAATACAGGCGGGTGGGCTATTACAACAACCGGTTTGAAGTTGCGGCCAGGGAGGCGGAAACAAATCCGGATATCCTGCTGGATGTTGAAATTGTTTAAAAATTCGTTAAAGTGTTCCAAGGACGCATAATTTTTCCCCCAGCTGGATTTATTTTCCTTATTTTTACGTCAAAGGCTGCTCTATGGTAAAGAAGGTAACAGAGGGTATAACCATCAGCGTGGAAACGTTCTACCAACCGGATTATTCTAATCCTATTGGAAGTGAGTTTATGTTTGCCTACCGCATTACTATTGAGAATAATAATACCTTTCCCATCAAATTACTGCGCCGTCACTGGTATATCATCGATTCCAACGGCACCCGCCGTGAAGTGGAAGGCGAAGGAGTGGTAGGGGTACAACCCTTGCTGGCACCTGGCGAAAGCTACCAATACGTATCCGGTTCCAACCTCCGTACAGAAATAGGTAAAATGTACGGCCACTATCAGATTGAAAATCAGCTGGACAAGAAACTCTTCGAGGTAAAAATACCTGAGTTCCAGATGATTGTTCCTTTCAAACTCAATTAATAACTTTCCTGTCCTGTTTATTAGTCACTCCTGAGATTTAGCGAGGTTTATACTTGGCTCCATTAAAGATCTTCATCTGGTCTGTTGTTTCCAGCAGTTGTTGGAGCGTTACCTCCGGATGACGGGCAATATATTGCGTAACGATCCGCCAGCCAATAAAATTGCCGATTTTTCCCGGTGAGCCGGGGGGCATACCACGTGTGGCCGGACCATCTCCCATATAATAGGTCATCTCCTGCCAGTCTGTGCTGTAAAGCAGGTTGTTTTGAATAAAATATTGCCAGACCAGCTGCTCGTTTTCCAGGCACCAGTCCAGCTGGTCCTTTGTATACCCCAATTTGATAGTGTCAGGGGTATACGGTAGCACCATGTCGAGAAAATATTGCTGTTTCCCGGCTTCTATCATTTGCGCTATCAGCTGGTTGGCTTTGGAAGAAGGCGGATAAAGCTCCTGTTGCAATACCTGCATACAATTAGTAGCAATATATTCCGGTGAAAACCGGCGAACCATATAAGCTGGGTAATCCGGAATCATCCCATAAGGAGGGAAATCTGCGCCCATGTACATGTCCAGTCCTATGCCTAACAGGGTATCGGCTGTTACAGCGCCATAATTACCAATACCGGAAATAAAGGACACCACTTTAGGGATATGAAATGCGGGGAGGTAGTATTTAGTATACCTGAATGCCTGGGCTAATTCCTTTTCAACATTTTCCAGGGTAGGATATTTTGCGGTGACTGCCTGTTGTAATGCTTTGAAATCATGATTGGTCAGAAACATATGAGTTTGTTCCTGTACCAGCCGGCTGCTGTCAGCATACGGCCCGAAATTCATAATATGTTCAATGAATACAGGAAGGAAAACCGGGTATTCTCCGGCCAGTTTGTGCAGACCAGGTGCTACATTATTTGTATCAATATTGAATAGTGCGGTATCAAACCGGGCTATTTTTACGTTTACCTGTATGTGACTGACATCCGGTACTTTTTTGTTGTTATTACAGGCCGTCATTATCAGCACTATAGCACATAACAAACATAAACAGGTGTTTTTATTGATGTAACTTTGCATCGTTTATGAAAACTGAATGAAGGGTAAAAATAGATACATTGTAGTAAAAAAGGATAATATTAAATATGAAGCAGCTATTATTGTTAGGCGTCTTTTGCGGAATAGTTACAACAAGTGTGGCACAAGGTCGGTTTGATGTAAAACAATCCGTGCGGCTGGGATTTAAGATTGATCCCACAATCACCATACTGAATCCGCAGGAAGCAGGGGTAAACCGTAATAGTGCAAAGCTGGGAGTGAGTTATGGTTTGATGGTAGATTTCTTATTGGATCCGGAAGGCAGATATGCTATTGCTTCTGGCCTGCAGATAAGCACGGCTGGCAGCAAACTGAAATATGATGCCGGCAAAGGGCTGGGTAACTTCAGGCAGCAACCGGCAGAGTACAATATGAAATTGCAGCACATAGAAATACCACTGAGTATTAAGCTGAAAACAGTGGGTGGGAGTGATATTGCTTACTGGGGACAGTTTGGTACCTACTTTGGTTTTCCCATCCGGGCCCGCGCAGATGTAGTGACGATGTCGCAAACCTTTGACCGCCAGCATATTTTGAAAGACATCAACCGCATTAACATTGGTATGCTGATAGGGGCAGGGATTGAATATCCGCTGGGAGAAAGCCTGACCGGATTGGTGGGGATCAGCTTCCAGAATGGGTTTATTGACGTAACCCGCAATAGCAAATGGGATGATGGGAGAGTGAATCTTAATAGCTTTGCGTTGAAGCTGGGCGTATATTTTTAGCTGTTAGCTATTGGCTCTTAGCCTTTAGCCAGTGAACGTAATGGTACTTTCAGGTGTTGATTTTAACAAAACACCATTAAAAGCTGAATATAATATTTTTAACAAAACATAATTGCTAACGGCTAAAAGCTAACAGCTAATAGCTTCCTAAATAAGCGCTTCTTTTTATATGAAAATCGTACTGGCCCAGCAGAATTATCATATTGGTAATTTTGAGGTAAACACGGAAAAGATCATTGATGGAATTCAGCAGGCCCGCGCAGAAGGGGCTGATCTGGTCGTGTTCTCTGAATTATGCATTTGTGGTTACCCCCCACGTGACTTTTTAGAGTTTGAAGATTTTATTGCCAAATGTTATGCAGCGATTGATCGCATAAAGGCCTATACTAAAGATATCGCGGTGCTGGTAGGTGCTCCCTGCCGTAATCCGCAACGGGAAGGAAAAGACTTGTTTAATGCGGCCTGGTTTTTATACGAACAGGAAGTAAAACAGGTAGTGCATAAAACGTTGCTGCCTACGTACGATGTATTTGATGAATACCGCTACTTTGAACCCGCTTATGAATGGCAGGTAATACCCTTCAAAGGCAAAAAGCTGGCGGTAACTATTTGTGAAGATATCTGGAACCTGGGTGATAATCCCTTGTACCGCGTTTGCCCAATGGATAAGCTGATGGAACAGCAGCCGGATGTGATGATCAACCTGTCGGCTTCTCCGTTTGATTATGATCATGATGAAGACCGCAAAGAGATCATCCGGGCTAATGTATTGAAATACCGGATGCCCATGCTCTATTGCAATACAGTAGGTTCACAAACAGAAATCGTTTTCGATGGAGGTTCCCTGGTTTATGATGCCCAGGGGAATGTTGTAAGGGAATTGCCCTATTTCCTGGAAGCAATGGAAAGCGTAGAGCTGGATACGCTGACAGGCAATAACACGGCTATACCGGAGGCGACCATATTCACTCCCATGACGTCGCTGGTGTTTGAACATAACATCGATCGTATTTACGACGCACTGATATTAGGCATACGGGATTATTTCAGGAAGATGGGCTTTACCAAAGCTATTCTCGGATCATCCGGAGGGATAGACAGCGCCGTGGTGCTGGCTATTGCCTGCGATGCACTGGGCAAGGAGAATGTACGCGCTATCTTGATGCCTTCTCCTTATTCTACAGAACATTCTGTAGATGATGCAGTGGCGTTGTCCAAAAATCTGGATAATCCATATGATATTATCCGCATCAATGATATTTACGAGAGCTTCCTGCAAACACTGGATCCGTATTTTAAAGGACTACCTTTTAATGTGGCGGAAGAAAATACGCAGTCACGTATCCGTGGTAACCTCTTAATGGGCTTATCTAACAAGTTCGGGTATATCCTGTTGAACACTTCCAATAAGAGCGAGCTGTCAACCGGCTATGGTACCCTGTATGGTGATATGGCGGGCGGCTTGTCCGTAATCGGGGATGTATACAAAATGCAGGTATACGCATTGGCCCGTTATATCAACCGGAAAGGAGAAATTATCCCGGTCAATATCATTGACAAAGCCCCTTCTGCCGAATTAAGACCCAATCAAAAAGACAGCGATAGTTTACCGGATTATGCTGTGCTGGATAAAGTATTATACCAGTACATTGAGCGCCGTCAGGGCCCTCAGGAGATTATTGCCCAGGGTTTTGACGAAGCGCTGGTATCCCGTACCCTGAAACTGGTAAATACCAATGAATACAAACGTAATCAGTTCTGCCCCATCATCCGGGTATCGTCCAAAGCCTTTGGCGTAGGCCGGAGAATACCTATTGTGGGGAAGTACCTTAGTTAAGAGCTATTAGCTTTTAGCCATTAGCCGTTAGGGATGATGGTTTGCTGTTAGTTAAGAACGGATAGTTCACCGTGCTAATCATCCGCTGCATTGAGCTAAAAACTAATAGCTAACGGCTAACAGCTTATACACTAACCACCCGCTATATGCAGCTAATAGCTAACGGCTAACAGCTTATTTTTCTATCTTTGCTAAAATTTTATAAGTTTTCTATATGTTACAGGTTCCGTTTATTCGTCAAAACAAAGCATTGGTACTGGAACGCCTGGCCCTTAAACACTTTAAAGAACTGGAAGTGGTAGAAGAGGTGCTGGCGCTGGATGACAAGCGTAAGAAGTTAACGCTGGATTATGATGAAACTCAAGCCAGGGTAAACTCGCTTTCCAAAGAAATTGGTAAGCTGATGGCACAAGGGCAGAAAGACGAAGCGGAATCAAAGAAATCGGAAGTGAGTGAATTGAAGCAGCAGCTACAACCTATTAATGATGAGCTGAATACTACGGAGAAATTGTTGCACAATACCCTGGTGAAGCTGCCCAACCTGCCTGCTGCGAGCGTACCTCCCGGCAAAACTCCGGAAGAGAATGTGGAAGTGCGTGGTGGTGGTACCATCCCGGCCTTACATGCTAATGCAGTGCCTCACTGGGACCTCGTAAAGCAATATGATCTGATAGATTTTGAACTGGGCAATAAGATTACAGGTAATGGGTTTCCGGTTTATAAAAACAGGGGTGCCCGCTTACAACGCGCATTGATCCAGTATTTCCTGGATTATAATACCAACAATGGCTATGTAGAGTTTGCACCGCCTTATATGGTGAATGAAACTTCAGCTTATGGTACAGGACAGCTGCCGGATAAAGAAGGACAGATGTATCATGCTACAGTAGACAACCTGTACCTGATACCTACTGCAGAAGTACCGGTGACCAATATCTACCGGGATGAAATATTGAAAGATAGCGACCTGCCCATAAAAATGACCGCTTATACCCCTTGTTTCCGCAGGGAAGCTGGCTCTTACGGAAAAGACGTGCGTGGATTAAACCGGGTGCACCAGTTTGATAAAGTAGAGATCGTACAACTGGTACATCCTGAAAAATCATACGATGTACTGGAGGAGATGGTGGCACATGTGGAAGCGCTCATACAATCCCTGCAGTTACCTTACCGCATTTTAAGACTTTGCGGTGGTGACATGGGCTTTGCATCTGCGCTGACCTATGATTTTGAGGTATACAGTACAGCACAGCAGAAATGGCTGGAAGTAAGCTCTGTGTCTAACTTTGAAACCTACCAGACCAACCGTATGAAAATCCGTTACAAAGACGGCAATGGTAAACCGCAACTGGTACATTCCCTGAATGGCAGTTCCCTGGCATTACCGCGCATACTGGCTTGTTTGCTGGAGAATAACCAGGCGGAAGATGGTATACATATACCTCCGGTATTGCAATCCTATTTTGGAGCGGGTAAGATCAGTTAACGAACGTATGAGATAGATACAAATGGCTGCACCGCTTTAAGTGGTGCAGCCATTTATGTTTTAAACAATGTGGTAACCAGGGCAGGGTTTCACTGGTTGGTTATCGTCACTTTTTTTATACTTATTTTCGCAATATGCAACAGCTATTACGTAACGGACAGGAGCTGGTGATCCGGCCAGCCACCTTAGAAGATGCACCTGCCCTACTGGATAACTTAAGGATCATGACCCGGGAAACCGATTTCCTGTTGTTTTCCCCGGAGGAAGCAATGGCGATAGACCTGGCGGCTGAAAGGGCTTTTATCCAGTCTTACCTGGATCACCCTAATCATTTATTGCTACTGGCATTGGTAGAGGGGAAGGTAGTAGGATCAGTGACTGTAAATCAAGGCTATTTTGCCAAGCAGGCACATAGGGGAGAATTTGGGATTGGTGTCCAGCATGCTTACTGGAACATGGGGATTGGCCGGCGTTTGATAACAGCTACGTTACGATGGGCCACCACACATCCACAATTGGAAATCCTGCATTTTTCCGCATTTGCTAACAATGAAAAAGCGATTCAGCTATATCGCAATTTTGATTTTCAGGAACATGGCCGCATCCCTCAGGGCATCCGGCATAAGGATGGTAGCTATGTAGATCTGGTGGTAATGTCCAGGCGGGTGAAATAACAATCATTTTGATCCGCCGGCGGAGTACTTTTTATTACCTTTATTTATCTAAAGAAGAGAAGTGTATGGAACGATATGACCGGCAGCTAAAGCTGGAAGGATTTGGCAAAGAAAAGCAACAGCTACTGGTGGATGCGAGAGTGTTGGTAATAGGTGCAGGAGGACTGGGAGTACCTGTGTTGCAATATATAACGGCAATGGGCATAGGATATATTGGTGTAGTAGAGCATGATACGATTGCTATTACCAATCTTCAACGGCAAGTGCTGTATACCACTGGTGACGAAGGAAAATCAAAAGTACACATCGCCGTAAGCCGCCTGCAGCAATTGAATCCCGAAATCGAGTTTACCACATATGATACTTTCCTTACACCGGAAAATGCATTGGCAGTCATCCGTGATTATGATGTCGTGGTAGATTGCTCTGACAACTTCGGTACCCGTTATCTGGTAAATGATGCCTGCGTAATACTGCAAAAGCCATTCATTTATGGGGCTATCTATAAATACGAAGGACAGGTAAGTGTGTTTAACTATAAAGGAAGTGCTACTTACCGCTGTTTGTTTCCGGAACCTCCATTGGCAGGTGATATGCTGAACTGTAGTGCGATAGGGGTTTTAGGTGTATTGCCAGGTATAGTTGGATGTTACCAGGCTAATGAAGTAGTAAAAGTAATTACAGGCATTGGTACACCGCTAAGCAACCAGCTATTAACGATAGATACGCTCCATAATGTACATCATACTTTCACGGTCAATCCCGTTCCGGGTAATCACGCTATCCGGACACTGCAGGAAAACTATGGGCAGGATGTGTGTGAAGTGACCGGTGTGCAGAGCATTTCTGTAGAAGAATTGCAGCTCTGGTTGGACACGGGAAAAGATTTCCGGTTTGTAGATGTGAGAGAAGCGCATGAATGGGATATCTGTCATATTCCGCAGGCAGTACATATTCCTATGCGTAAGGTAATGGATGTGATGGAACTGGCACCACGCCAGCAGCCGGTAGCGTTGTTGTGCCATCATGGGATGCGCAGCAGGGCGGTAGCGCAACAGTTGGTAGCAGCTGGGTTTACAAAGGTATATAATGTAGAAGGGGGCATTCATGCATGGGCGCATGAGATCGATGATCAGATGGACACCTACTGATCCGTGCGTGGCTGTGGCTGTTCCCGCATAGTGATGCCGGATAATTTACATCAGAAAGCTTACTTAAACGATGATCCTGGAACTCTGTATATTTTTCTTCTTCGTAGCGCTGGTATACTCTTCTGCCGGATTTGGCGGAGGCTCCAGTTACCTGGCATTGATGGCATTATGGGGTATTGATTTTCAGTTGATGAAATCTACTGCATTACTTTGCAACGTTGCCGTGGTAGCAGGTGGGGTATATCACTTTTATAAGAACGGGCATCTGCCTTTAAAGAAAGCCTGGCAACTCAGTCTGGTAAGTGTTCCCCTCGCTTTTGTAGGAAGTTACCTGCCCTTAAAACAGCAAACCTTTTTTTTACTACTGGGTGTTGCGCTAACGCTGGCAGCAGTGTTTATGTGTTACCGCCTGTTTTTTGAAAAGTCATATACCGTCAAAGAAGCGGGTAGCGAACATCCGGTCAGATATGGTATTATTGGTGGGGCAATAGGCCTGCTTTCAGGTATGACAGGCATTGGAGGTGGTATTTACCTGGCACCCGTGCTGCGATTGGGGAAGTACGACACGGCTAAAAACATCGCTGGCTTAAGCAGTTGCTTTATTCTTGTTAACTCCTTATCCGGCCTGTTAGGACAGGCAGCAAAACGGGAAATCATTTTCCAACCAGCTTTTGCTGGTCCATTGTTATTGTCCGTCATCATCGGCGGACAACTAGGCGCCCGCTTAAGTGCTGCTGTACTAAAACCCCGTTGGGTAGAAGCCGCTACTGCGGTGTTGATATTATACGCCGGCGTGCGGATGCTGGCGAGATAGCTATTGGCTTTTAGCCTTTAACTACTTGCAGTATGTTGTTTAAATACCTAAAAGCGATTAGCCAACAACTAAAAACAAAACATAATACCTAAAAGCTAACTGCTAAGAGCTAAAAACTCTTTTTACCCCCCTATTACAGACATGCTTTCCATTTTGCTATGGTGATTATGTGCCGCAGCTTCAAAGCCATTGGCAAAACGTTGATGAATGGCCGTTTGTATTTGCAATAGCAGATCAGCATCGTTCATACCCTGGCGCATCAGATCTCTTACATTCAGGGCATCTTGTCCATACAGGCAGGTTTTAAGGCCACCGGTAGGGGTTACCCGGATGCGGTTGCAGGTTCCGCAGAAGGTGCGGCTGAAGGCAGGGATCACACCAATACTTCCCAGGTGCCCGGGAATATGGTAGTTCAATGCAGTAGCATAGGGAGGATCGGGTATTTTATGAAGTGTATATTTTGTGCGGAGTGTGTCCAGTATTTTTTCATAGTTCCATATAATGCCGGAGAAACTATTCCCTTGTCCATTAAAAGGCATTTCTTCTATGAACCTTACTGCAACAGGGTATTGCTGGGTAAGTGCTGCAAAATCAAGTAGCTCATCGGTATTCACTTGTTGCATCACCACCGTATTTATTTTCACCTGCATATTATGTTTTACCAGGCTTTCCAGTGTTTGCATCACTGTGATAAATTCATTGCGGTGCGTAATGCGTTCAAATTTCTTTTCCTGTAGTGTATCCAGACTTAGATTGATATGCCGGATGCCCATGTCCTGCAGCTGAGGAATGAAAGATTGCGTGAGTACACCATTGGTGGTAATGGCGATGTTTTCTATACCAGGTAAAGCGGATAGTTTATAAAGTAATTGCAACAGATCCTGGCGGAGAAAAGGTTCACCGCCGGTAATACGGATTTTATTTATACCTGCTGTACTTAAGAGCTGCATCAGACGTACTATCTCTTCAAAAGTAAGCAGCGCCGCTCTTTTCATGAAATGCATGTTTTCCGGCATGCAATAGTTACACCGCAGGTTGCAGCGGTCTGTTACTGCAATTCTGATGTAGTTGATCGTCCGGTTATGTGCATCTGTGAGCATGTGCATTAGCAGGATTCGCCAGCTAGTGGATTGTCGAACGCCTGGCTATCGTCTTCATCACGTTCGGTTAAACATTTAAAGTCTTTCTCTACCAGAATCTTTAATATGGAGCCATCCGGATTAGGAAGCTCCAGGTTAAATCCTACCTGATCGGTGGTAGTCCATTGGGTGATCTGGAGAAGGGGAACAGATAAATGAACGCCATTATTTTCCATCCTGATAGCAGACTCCGGAATTTCCCTGGCGCGGATGCAGAAATGAAGTGCATGATCACCTATATGGGTCATCTCCTCTACTTTGTTGAGCTCCTGCAATACTTCGATATCAGTTTTGTCGAGCCGGTAGCGGATACTATTACCTTTTATCCTGATTTTCATGACGCCATTTTTAGTTCCTGGTGATATTAAAGTTACTAATTTTCCTGCTTTGTGGCTTCCATATTGTAATTTTAAGTAATCACCAGCAACGTCATAAATGAAAGTATTGTTATTTGGGATTGTTAAAGACATTGTTACCGCACCGGTTATTACGGTGACGGAAGATATCACTACCGTAGGTGATCTGAAACATTGGCTGTTCCGGCAGTACCCTGCCCTGCAAAATCTGCGTTCATTAATGATAGCAGTCAACAGTGCCTATGCCGGTAACGAGCAGGTATTGATACCTGGAGATGAAGTAGCCGTGATTCCGCCGGTAAGCGGAGGGTGATAATCTAAAAAAAACAGATATGGAGGAGCTTATAAAAATAGATACGGAGATTGAGGTGGAAGAGGCCGTCAGTTTTGTACAGTCGCCGGATTGTGGAGGTATTGTCACCTTCATTGGTACCGTACGCAATGAAACACAGCAAAAAAAAGTAACACGGCTCTTCTTTGAATGTTATGCTCCTATGGCCCTCTCCGAGATGCGTAAAATAGCACAACAGGCAGCTCAGCAATGGGGCGTAAAAAAGATAGCGCTATTGCATGCTACAGGTGATAAATACCCCGGTGATACCGTGGTGGTGATTGCAGTGGCGGCTCCCCATCGAAAGGCTGCTTTTGAAGCTTGTTCTTATGCAATTGATACATTAAAGGAAACTGTACCTATCTGGAAGAAGGAGTATTTTGAGGATGGGGCGGTATGGGTGGCGGCGCATCCGTAAGCTGTTGCAGCGCTTCCTGCATTTCAGCTGGTGTATTCGCATTAAATTGTTCCATCACATTCACATTTTCCAATACCAGTACATCACATCCCAATAAAGTTTTCCGGGGACAGTTTTTACCTGTTGCAAAGTTTTGTTGCAATACTGCTAATGCAGCAGGTTCCCAGATAGCGATTAAAGGTTCGGGAGAATTATTGAAATGAGAATTAAAGGAAGTGGCTGCTTTTAGTGGATTGCGCGCCTGGAGTAAAGCGGCCAGACTCTGCCGGCTGATCAATGGCAGATCGCAGGCCAATACCAGCCATGCAACATCCGGTTGGGCAGCATGTGCACTTAACAATCCGGCTGATGGGCCTGCTCCGTCAACACTGTCTGTAATGATATGCGGATACTCCCGGAATTGCGCTGCCTGCTCCTGCCGGCAGGATAAATATACTTCCGGCACAAATTCCTGTAATAACTGTAGCAGATATTGCCAATGCGGTTGCCCATGATAAGCCAGCTGGCTTTTATCCTGTTGCATACGGGTGCTTTTACCGCCACATAATATCAATCCTTTTAAACGGGCCTGTTTATTGTCCGAAATCATGTTTCCCTCCGCTTTTACTGATCAGTTTTGTTTGCCGGATGATCATGTCATGTGTAAATGCTTTACACATGTCGTAGATGGTTAATGCCGCTATGCTGGCGCCGGTAAGGGCTTCCATTTCTACTCCCGTTTTGCCGGTCGTTTTAACAGTACACCGGATAACAGCTTCTTCCTGCTCCAGGGTAATGTGTACCTGGCAGTTATCGAGCAGTAAAGTATGGCACAAAGGAATCAGGTCCGGTGTTTTTTTAGCTGCCATAATCCCTGCAATGATGGCCGTCTGAAATACGGCGCCCTTTTTTGTGACAATATCATCACCGGCAAACTGTGAGCGTACTACCGGTGGCAAAAATACCCGGCTTTCTGCCACGGCTACACGTACAGTAGCCGCCTTATCTCCTACATCTACCATAGCGGGCTGATGCGACTGGTCAAGGTGGGTAAATCCGGAAGTGCTGATATCATTTTGCATAAAGGAATTAATTTACTGATCACTGAAAGCAGGCACATATATCTCCTCCGCTGAACAGGGACCACCAGATCAAAGGCAGCATTTACTTTCTTACCTACCGGTTAATTCGTAATTTGTAATGGATTCTCCCTGTTCAATGCAAAAATAGTTTAAATGATGCTGAATGTAACTGCTGCTTTTTCTGCTGTCATGAATACGGTGCGTGATTTTGGTACAGAACAGGTACCTTTTGATACTGCAGTAGGGCGTGTATTGCGGGAAACCATTTACGCCGACCGCCCCTTCCCGCCGTTCAACCGGGTAATGATGGATGGTATAGCGATCAGTTATGACAGTTTTGCGAAAGGACAACTCATTTTTGGGGTGGAGGATATGCAGGCGGCAGGTATGTCCCGTAAACAGCTGGGAAATACCGCCAATTGTATGGAAGTGATGACAGGAGCTGTATTGCCGGAGCTGACAGATACTGTCATCCCTTATGAGCATTTGCATGAAGATGAACACGAAGGCTTTCGCCGGTTTACCATTGAAAAAGAAGTACGCCAGGGACAAAATATCCACCTGCTGGGTTCGGATGCGCCGGCAGGGAAAGCGCTGATAACAGCGGGTACACAGATAGGTGCTGCAGAGATAGCCGTATTGGCTACTGTAGGACATGCACTGGTAACAGTCAGCAAACGGCCCCGGGTAGTGGTCATTGCTACAGGCGACGAGCTGGTACCGGTTACTACGGTGCCGGAAGCGCACCAGATACGGTTATCCAATTTATATAGCATAGGGGCTGCTTTACAAGGCCTGGGGATTACTGCACAATATTTACACCTGGCGGATAATGCAGGGGCGATGGAAACGCATCTGCAGGAATTACTGCGGGATACAGATGTATGGATCTGCTCTGGTGCAGTTTCTGCTGGCAAATATGATCATCTGCCACAGGTATTACATCAACTGGGTATGCGGCAGATCTTTCATAAAGTACAACAGAGACCGGGAAAACCTTTCCTGTTTGGTGTTTTCGAAAAAGGACCGGCTGTATTTGCATTACCGGGTAATCCTGTATCCGGATTTATGTGCTATTACCGTTACGTACAGCCCTGGCTGCAGGCAGGAATGAGGCAAAATGCTGCGCCGCCACTATACGCCCTGCTTGGGGAAGATGTATTGTTTGATAAACCTTTGGAATATTATTTGCCTGTAAAGCTACAGAGCCTGCCTTCCGGGCAATGGGAAGCATTACCCCAAACGTATCATGGCTCCGGCGACCTGGCAGGATTGTTGTTGGCTGATGCTTTTATGGCCCTGCCGGCAGAGCAGGAGATATTTAAGAAAGGAAGTAGTTTCCCCGTATGGCGATTCCGGTAGTATTAAACCTCTGCGGTTATTCATAGTCTTACTTGAAATTTATTGCGTATGCCTTTCATAGAGGAACAATTACAAGCGCAACATCTTGCCTGGAGGGCTGGTTTTGGCGAAAACCTGCCGGTAGTTACTGCCTGGGAAAAGAAACGGCGCAAGGTAGTTGTAGATAAGGTGCTGATAGGAGGCTCGAAAAGTACCCCTGAATCCATAAAGGTGATCGATGAAACAGACCTGCCCGACTATAGAAAACTGAAAGGCATGACCCGCGAAGAAAAGCGGATGGTGCAGCAAATGAACAATCAGGGGATCAAAGACCTCAACCTGGCCTGGATCAATGTCATGGTAAAAGGAGCACATGCCTTACGCGAAAAGATGAGCTTATTCTGGCACGGACATTTTGCATGCCGCACCAATAATGTACTATTTGCACAACAACTGATTACCGATATCCGGGAACATGCGCTGGGCAAACTGAGCGATCTGCTGACAGTAGTATCCAAAAGCCCCGCCATGCTACAGTTCCTCAATAATCAACAAAACAGAAAACAACATCCCAACGAAAATTTCGCCCGCGAAGTCATGGAGCTGTTTACCCTGGGCAGAGGCAACTACACAGAAACAGATGTGAAAGAAGCGGCAAGGGCATTCACCGGATGGGGATATGATGAAATGGGGAACTTCCGCTTCCGCGAAAAACTACATGACACCGGTGAAAAGACATTCCTCGGAAAACAAGGCAGATATACAGGGGATGACATCCTTAAAATACTGCTGGAACAGCCACAAACGGCCCGCTTCATTACTGAAAAGATTTACCGGTATTTTGTAAGTGATACGTTGGATGAAAATAGAATTCACACACTGGCAGATAAATTTTATAATTCAGGCTATGATATCAGATCCCTGATGCGTGAAATCTTTATGTCCGACTGGTTTTACGATCCGCAATATATCGGCAACCGTATTAAATCTCCGGTAGAATTACTGGTAGGCATCCGTAAAACGATCCCAATGGATTTTGAGCAGGAGGAAGTGATGTTGTTATTCCAGCGCGTACTCGGACAAACATTATTTTATCCGCCTAATGTGGCTGGCTGGCCCGGTGGACGTAGCTGGATAGACAGCTCCAGCCTGATGTTCCGTATGCGTGTACCCCAGGTGGTATTATACTTGCAGACGTTCGATGTAAGGGCTAAAGAAATTACACCCGAAATGGGGGATGGTGGTAATTATAAAATGATGCTGCAGGTGAATGATTTTTTGAAAAGACAATATGCGAGGAAAGTAAATGCACGCATCAACTGGGAACCTTATCTGCAAGGCTATGCAGCTATTCCCCGTGAAAAGCTGGCTACTGAAATAGCAGGGGCATTATTGCAGAAGAATACCGGGATCAGTAAAAGCCTGTTGGAGAAATATGCAGATAGTACCAGTAGGGAAAATTATATCAAGACAGTAACAATAGATGTGATGAGCACACCGGAGTACCAGCTGTGTTAACAGTTGTTAGCTTTTAGCTGAATGCAGCGAATAATTGATAAAGTAAAAGAGAACAGCTAACAATAACAGCTCAAACAACAATAAGTAATCCACTCGCTGCATTGAGCTAAAAGCTAATAGCCAACAGCTAACAATAACAGCTCAAACAACAATAGGTAATCCACTCGCTGCATTGAGCTAAAAGCTAAAAGCTAATAGCCAACAGCTAAAAAAAACAGCCATGTTAATCAACAGACGTCGTTTCTTACAGGTGGGTTCCCTGGCATCCGCTGCGGTGATGATGCCCAGGTTTTTGAAGGCACTGGAAAGGGGCCATCTGGTACCTCCTGGTAATAAAGTATTGGTGATCTTACAGCTTTCCGGCGGGAATGATGGGCTTAACACCATTATTCCTTACCGTAATGATATCTATTACAGGATGCGCCCGGATCTGGGCCTGAAAAGAGAAAAGGCGTTATCATTAAATGATGAGCTGGGGATTCATCCCGCGTTAACGGGTCTGAAAGCCTTGTATGATGATGGCATGCTGGGCGTGTTGAATAATGTAGGGTATCCTAATCCTGACCGTTCGCACTTCCGGTCTATGGACATCTGGCATACCGGCAGTGCTGCAAAGGATTATTGGAGTGATGGTTGGGTAGGCCGTTACCTGGATGCACAATGCAGTGGTTGTGATAAACGTGCACAGGCACTGGAGATAGATGATACACTAAGCCTGGCATTGAAAGGAGAAACCGCTAAGGGCCTGGCCCTTACAGACCCTAACCGCTTATTTGGTACCAGTAATGATAAGTACTTCCGGGAACTTTTACAGCAGCATCAGGAGGATGGTGGGCATAGTCATGCCGACTACCTGTACAAAACAATGGGAGAAACAATGGCCTCTGCGGCCTATATTCAACAGCAGTCCAGGCTGTATAAAACAAAAGAAACCTATCCTAATACAGAGCTGGGCCGTAATATGAAAACAATTGCCAACCTTATTATGTCCGATATCAGTACCAAAGTGTATTATGTATCGCATGGCAGTTTTGATACACACGTGGGACAACAGGGACAACAGGAAAGATTGTTTCACCAGCTGGATGAGGCGGTCACCGCTTTTACGCAGGACCTGAAAAAGAACAATCGTTTCCAGGATGTGGTATTGATGACTTTTTCTGAATTTGGCAGAAGGGTAGGCCAGAATGCCAGTGGTGGCACCGATCATGGTACTGCAAATAATATGTTCCTGGTGGGTGGAGGATTGCAACAAAAAGGGATCCTGAATGAAGGACCTGACCTGGCTGATTTGCAGGATGGGGATCTGAAATACACAGTAGACTTTAAGAGCGTGTATGCCACCTTGCTACACAAATGGCTGAATGCGGATGACCAGCTGATACTCAAAGCACAGTACCCGCATTTATCTTTTATCTGATACTGATTACAGCTGTTTATACACTGCCCGGAATGAGCCGTTAGACACTACTCTGGGGGTGGCACTGCCATACAGGTCGCTCAGAATACCTGTAAAAGTACCTTCCACAACATTACCATTAACATTGAGAATCTGCAGTGCAAAGATCCCTGTATTTTCACTGGCACCAATTACAGAAAGTCCTCCGTTGAAAGTGATGGTCATGGAATTACCCTGTGTGCTTTCATAAAATCCCGGCTGCAATATATTCGTAGGGGATACCAGGCTGAAAGCAATCTGATCACCACGATTGCTGGTGCCGGTAATCAGCAGGGTAGGATAATCATTATCCGGGTTGTTATCCGTTGTATTGGGCACGGTAAGGATCCCGGCGGGGTTTTCAGACAGGTAAATAACGCTGTCAAGCTTAAAGGAAATGAATTTTCTGGGCGGTCCTGCTTTTTCTTCCTGACAAGCGGAACTAAAAAAAAGACAGGCACCTAACAATGTAGATAGAAAGATGCGCATAGGTTATTATGTAATAAAATGAATGCTAATTAACGGTAAAGATATTAAAACTATTGTGGTACAAAAAAAGGCCTGCTGAAAAGTCCCCCCCATATCCGGAGGAAAAGCAGGCCGGACAACGTTCATACGTTCCCGGCTACTGCTTATTTACTTTTTGGCAGGCCTTCCTATGAAAATGAAGGATCAGTTATACTTTTCTGGCTGTTCTGTAGAGTACCCATCCCATAAAGGCAAAGAACGCAGTGCCCAACAGATAGTAGCCACCATGGCCCAAGGCGCCATTAAGGGCTGGTTCCATGTTCAATTTGGCCAATATAGCCGCGGTGCCGTCAAAACCAGCTAAAATGGCAATGATCACCCCTGCTACAGCCCCTCCTGCTACTAAACCGGTGGCAAACAGGTTGCCTTTCCCCAGCTCATCTTCTTCAGCCGTGGTAGTGATGTTTTCCTTTTTCTTCTTGTTATCTATCAATCCACGGATAGCGCCACCCACGAAAATAGGCAGCGTGGTGGATAATGGCAGGTACGCACCTACTGCAAAAGACAGGGACTTGATACCGCACAATTCCATGGTGATAGACAGAAACACACCTACCAGCACAAATTGCCAGTCGAGGTTAAAGGACAGGATACCTTTAGCAAGCGTCGCCATCAGAGTGCCCTGCGGTGCAGGATAGTATACGCTGCCAATAGCATGCTCTGTTACGCCATTAGCAATCATTACCGCCGTGGGCTTATCCAGGAACTTTACCGTCAGTCCTATCACGATAGAAGAAACAATCGCTCCTATAAACAGCGCAATTTGCTGGAATTTAGGGGTGGCGCCTACTATATAACCGGATTTGAGGTCCTGGGAAGTAGCCCCCGCGTTGGCGGCTGCAATACAGATCATCCCGCCCACTACCAGTGCCATGGGTTCATATACCTTACCGGTCCAGCCTACAGCTATAAATACCAGACAGGTACCCATCAGTGTGGCAATGGTCATACCGGAAATCGGGTTGTTGGAAGAGCCGATAAGCCCTACTATACGGCTGGATACCGTTACGAAGAAGGCGCCAAAAATTACCACCAGCAAACCTACCAGCAATTTATTACCAATGCTGTCGCCTGGTAGCTGTGGCAGGAATGCCATGAGTAAGATAAGTGCCAGACTGCCAAAACCCACTACTTTAATACTCAGATCCCTTTCAGTTCTTGGTACTTCCCTGGAAGAGGCCTGTTTTTCACCGGATTTATTACCACCCAGGGAACCCAGACTGCCTTTGAAAGTAGATATAATGGTGGGGATCGTTTTGATCAGGGTGATGAAACCTCCTGCGGCTACTGCACCTGCACCTATCTGACGCACATAGGCGTAATAGATGGCAACGGAATAGTCGGCAAAAGTGCGGGTAACAGGGTCCCAGCGGCCTTGCCCGCCTGGTGTGCTTAAATCAGCCAGGTACCCCAGCTTCACCAGCTGGGTGGCTATTGTTTCACCAGGTACCAGGGTGGCGAGCAAAGGAATCAGCCCTAACCAGGATAATACACCACCGGCTACCAGTACACCGGCAATTTTAGGACCGATGATATAACCTACCCCCATATACTCCGGAGTGATCTCACCGCTTACCTTGGCAGAAGGGAAAAACTTGTTCACCTGTTGCGTCATATGAGCTGGCGCTTCTGCGATCACGTGCAGGATCTTTTGCAGTATGGCATACGCAAAGGCAAAGCCTAACCCGTAAAAGGCTGTTTTGGCAAAGTCGCCTCCTTTCTCTCCTGCTTTCAGTACATCCCCGCAGGCAGTGCCCTCCGGGTAAGGCAGGGTATCGTGCTCATTTACGATCAATGCCTTCCGCAACGGGATCATCATCAGGGTGCCCAATACACCTCCAAAAATGGCCAGGGTAAGGATCGTGATGTAATTAAAGAACTGTGCACCATCTCCATCCGTCAGAAACAGAAAGCCAGGGAGCGTGAATACCACACCGGCGGCAATGGATTCACCGGCAGACCCCGTAGTTTGAATAATATTGTTTTCTAAAATGGTAGTCTTGAAAAATTTACGCCCCAGGGTAATCGCAATCACCGCAATAGGGATAGAGGCAGAAACAGTCAACCCTGCCTTGAGGGCCAGGTATACAGTGGCTGCGCCAAAGATGATACCAAAGATACAGCCCAGTAGAATGGACTTCAGCGTAAATTCCTTCATTGACACTTCGGGTGGAACAAAGGGCTTGAAATTTTCTGCCATAAGAGGTTGGATATAGATTAAGTTGAATAAATATAGGTGAATAATTGGATATGCTGTAACCGCAGGAAGTGAACCTATATAAAATGCAAAAGGAGAAAAGAGGTGGAATGCCTGCTTTCTCCTTTTACACCGGAACCCGGATTAGTAGGACCCCGTCTTTTCTTTTACTACTTTGGCAATCCACTTGCCAATCATTAACATAACTACACCGGCAACGGCTGCGGCAATAGTCAGGATCATGAAGTAAGTCTTTTTGTCGATAAAACTATCCCAGAAGGTAGCCATTAAACCAGCTATCTTTCCTGCGATAGAGTTAACCAGGTACCATCCTCCCATCATTAACGCGGTAACGCGCGGCGGGGAAAGCTTGGATACCATCGACAAGCCAATAGGGCTTACCAATATCTCTCCAATCGTAAATATCGCGTAAGTGGCAATGAGCCAGGACATGGCGCTTTTCTCCACGTATACATCGGTCATGGCCACTGCCATTACCATCAGCAGAGAGGAAAAACCAGCCATAAAGATACCCAGGGCTATCTTGGTAGGGGTATTGGGTTCCTTGCCTCTTACGGCCAGCCAGCTGAATAAACCTACCATCATCATCGAAAACACCACAATAAAGAAGGGGTTGATCGACTGGAATATTTCTGTAGAAAGCAGGTGAAGGGTGCCGCTTTCGGGAATCTGATCTTTGGACAGGTTCTGGAAATAAGGATCAGGTCCCTGTACCTGCACCGTTTTGCCGGAGGCATCTGTAATGGCGCGGAAATGCTCGTCGATCTGAGTGACCGTATGCGGCTCCATAGTCACCGTTTGCAGCATCCCTAATGGTTGAGCGGCCTTTTCCATTGCCGGCGACATCTGGCGGTTGGTATACTGGTCGGCCCAGATAGTCAGCCCCGTACTGTTCTGGTTGTAAATCACCCAGAATACAATGGCCACGGCAAAGAATGCCAGCAAGGCGCCCAGGCCACGCTTGTCTTCTTTGGCGGCGGTGGTATATAAGCGAATGTAGAAGATCACAATGGGCACGCAGGCAAACATGAAGGCATCATTTGAACGGGTGCCAAACAGGGTATGACCCAGGACAGGCGCTACAAAGTAACCAATCCCAGCAGCAATAATGGCCGGCAGGAATACAGAACTGAGGATCGTGCCAATAGGCATATCTTCTTTCGAAGGTGTTTTTTTGATATCTCCCTCTGCTACCACTTTCATGCGCGACATGAAAATGATCAGACCTACCACCATACCTACGCCGGCAGCAGCAAATGCATATCCCCAGCCATAGTGGTTGCGGAGATAAGCTGCTACGAAATTGCAGATAAAGGCCCCGATGTTTACGCCCATATAAAAGATATTGTACGCCACATCTTTTTTAGGCTTCAGGTCAGGACGGTTGTAAATGTTACCCAGCAAAGTACCAATGTTGGGCTTAAAGAACCCGTTACCAATAATAATCAGGCCCAGGGAAATATACATGGCCATATCACCTGGAAAGGCTAGCCCGAAATAACCCGCGGCAAGCAAGGCCCCCCCGATAACAATGGCCCGCCGATATCCCAGATACCGGTCGGCCAGTAAACCTCCAATAAAAGGGGATAAATATACCAGGGCAATATAAGATCCTACCAGATCAGCTGCCTTGGTATTATCAAAACCTTTTCCTCCGTTAATAGAAGGATCAATCAGGTACAGGAAAAAAATGCCTATCATCAGATAGTAACCGAAGCGCTCCCACATCTCCGTAAAGAACAACACATATAGGCCAGGATGGTGCTTCTTGGCCGGTGCGATTACTGGCTGCTCATCAGCAGTTTGACTCATAAATGGTTAGTTTTAGATGTTGTTGTTGGTGTTAGTTAGTCTTTTGCGATGCGGCAAGTTAAATAAATTCGGGTTTTTATCTGAAAAAATGATGTATTTGGCTATTTTTTGGCCTTTCTTTGCAAAAAAAATGGAAAAGTAGATGGCCTGGCCAGTGCCTGCCATAACAGATAAAAGCCCCCGGTTAACAACACAATAGCAAGAGCGAAAGACAAAAGGGAGGAGGGCTACCTGATGACAGATCCAGGATTTTCAGCAGCCAGGTATACAGCGTTTATCGCTGATAACCATTGCCGTAGATTTTTGCATATAACTCATTATGAACATATTATTACTAGGAGGCGGTGGCCGGGAGCACGCCCTCGCGCTCAAAATTTCGCAAAGTGTACATTGCTCGCAATTATTTATTGCACCCGGAAATGCCGGTACTGCACAACACGGCCATAACGTAAATATTGCCGTGGATGACTTCGATCAGCTGAAAACCTTTTGTATCAATAATGCGATAGAAATGGTGGTGCCAGGGCCGGAAGATCCGCTGGTAAAAGGTATTTATGACTTTTTTGAACAGGATCCCGCCATCAGCCATATTCCTGTTCTAGGCCCCTCTAAGGTGGGGGCACAGCTGGAAGGTAGTAAAGCTTTTGCTAAACTGTTTATGCAAAGGCATAATATCCCTACCGCTGCCTACCGCGAATTCAGCGAAGCTAATTACGAGGAAGGGGTGGCCTATCTGCAGCAACATGCACTGCCGGTGGTGATCAAAGCAGACGGACTGGCAGCGGGTAAAGGGGTGGTGATCCCTACTACCCGGGAAGAAGCACTGGCAGAGTTTGCCCAGATGATCAAAGATGCCAAGTTCGGAGATGCCAGCAAAAAAGTAGTGATAGAGGAATTCCTGACCGGTATTGAAATGTCTGTATTTGTTATTACGGACGGACAGCATTATAAAATCCTCCCTGCTGCCAAAGACTACAAACGGATAGGAGAAGGGGATACCGGCCTGAATACAGGTGGTATGGGGGCCATTTCTCCTGTACCCTTTGCTGATAAAGTATTTATGGACAAAGTGGAAAACCAGGTGATCCGCCCTACAGTAGCAGGATTGGCTGCCGAAGGTATTGTGTATAAGGGCTTTATCTTCTTTGGACTCATCAAGGTAAATGAAGCCCCTTTTGTAATTGAATACAACTGCCGCATGGGCGATCCGGAAACCGAGGTAGTTATACCCCGTCTGCAGAACGACCTTGTAGAACTGCTACAGGCTACTGCTGCCGGAAAGCTGGATACACAGACCGTGGTAGAAGACCCCCGTGCAGCCGCTACCGTTATGCTGGTGGCTGGTGGGTATCCCGAAGCCTATGAAAAAGGTAAGGCAATTACCGGTATACCAGCACCTACAAAAGATCAGATCGTGTTTCACGCGGGTACAAAACAAAGTGGGGAACAGGTGCTCACCAACGGTGGCAGAGTCCTGGCCATCACTTCTCTGGCTACCGATCTGTCAATTGCACTGGCGCACTCCAAACAAACAGCCGAAACGCTGTCGTTTGAAGGGAAATATTACCGCCGGGATATCGGTTATGAGTTTTTATAATGGTGCGGAATAGGATGGGGCCGGCAGGCATATGATTTTATACCTGCCACCCGTTGCTTTACGGTGATAATGAAAAGGTTGTGAAACGCAATGAAAGGTACATTTTTTGAAGAGCAGAACAATTTAAAACGGTTAATTCCGTTCTAGCCTCTTGGGTGTTTATGGGAGTACTGACAATGCCTTTTATACAACAAATAACTTTTTTTAATATTTAGCCGTATTATTGCAGGAACATCCAATTTTTGCATCGTATATTCGTTGGAATTATTCATTTTTGCATTCTAATTTTTCACCGTATCAATAATGGGATTTTTTAACTTTTTGACGCAGGAAATAGCTATTGACTTAGGTACAGCTAATACGCTAATTATACATAATGATCAGGTGGTGGTGGATGAGCCTTCCATTGTAGCCATTGAGAGGGCTAGCGGTAAAATTGTGGCCGTAGGTAAGAAGGCCATGATGATGCACGAAAAAACACACGAATATCTTCGAACTATACGCCCCCTGAAAGATGGTGTTATTGCAGACTTTAATGCTGCAGAAGGCATGCTCAGGGAACTGATAAAAATGGTATACCCTAAAAAACCACTGTTTGCTCCCAGCTGGCGTATGGTGATCTGTATCCCTTCCAGCATTACGGAAGTGGAAAAGAGAGCGGTACGCGACTCGGCAGAACAGGCCGGCGCCAAGGAAGTATACCTGCTGCATGAGCCGATGGCGGCCGCACTGGGTATTGGTATTGATGTGGAAGAGCCAGTGGGTAATATGATTATCGATATCGGAGGTGGTACCACCGGTATTTCAGTAATAGCTTTGGCCGGTATCGTTTGCGACCAGAGTATCCGTATTGCGGGAGATGAATTTACCGCCGATATCATGGAAGCACTGCGTCGCTACCATAGCTTGCTGATAGGTGAAAGAACTGCTGAACAAATTAAGATACATATCGGATCTGCTCTGAAAGAACTGGATAACCCACCAGATGACATCCCGGTAAACGGTCGTGACCTGGTAACCGGTATCCCCAAGCAGATCATGGTATCTTACCAGGAAATTGCAGAAGCACTGGATAAATCCATTTTTAAAATTGAAGAGGCTATTCTGAAGGCGTTGGAAACCACTCCTCCGGAATTGGCATCAGATATCTACAGGAGAGGTTTGTATCTGACCGGTGGTGGTGCATTGCTCCGTGGGCTGGATAAACGTTTAACCCAAAAAATTAAACTGCCCGTTCATGTAGCAGATGATCCGCTGCGCGCCGTAGTAAGAGGTACCGGCATTGCACTTAAGCATGTTGGTAAATACCCTTTCCTGATGCAATAGTGAAGTATTCAGGGAATGTAAAGATCCGGAGCGCTGAAATAGCAGCCGCTATACCCGGTACTCCCGATCTTTACCTTCCGGAATACCGTTAATCTCTAAATCACAAAACAGAGCAATCAGCGTGTGCGTAATCTAATCATATTCTTAAGGCGATATTTCAACTTCTTCTTATTTCTGCTGCTGGAAGTGATTTGTATTGTCCTGGTATTTCGTAATAATAATTTTCAACGAACTGCCTACCTCAATTCTGCCAACGATATCAGCGGTAAAATGTATGACCGCTATAATAACATACAATACTACTTTCATTTAAAGGCTACCAACGACAGCCTCGTTAATGAAAATACCCGCCTGCATAATATGCTCCGCTCCAGCTACGACAGTATGCTTACTGCCAACGGCATAAAAGTAGACACCGTACGTATTTACAGTGATGATACCCTGCACCGTATTATAGGTACCCAGCTCCGCCGTTATGAGTACCGGGAGGCCAAAGTAATCAATAACTCCGTTAATAAACCTGTGAACTATATTACCATTCACCGGGGCAGCCTCCAGGGGATCCGTACCAATATGGGGGTTATCAGTCCAAGTGGCGTGGTAGGTGTGGTAAGAAGTGTAAGTGATAACTATGCAGTGGTCATTTCCCTGTTATCCAAATCATCTACCATGGGTATCAGTGCCCGGCTGGGCAACAGCAAGGAAATGGGTACCGTACACTGGGATGGGGAAAGCCCCGGCTATGCCATTCTGAAAGATGTGCCCAAAAGTGCCAGGGTATTCAAAGGAGATACCGTGATCACCAGCGGCTACTCCGGCCTGTTCCCGGAAAATATCCCCATCGGTTATGTAGATACTTTTACCGTAGGCGATAAATCAAGCACGGCATATACCATCCGTATAAGATTGGCAACCAATTTTAACAACGTACAATACGTATATGTGATAGATAATTTGTTGAAGGAAGAACAACAAAGATTGGAGGACTCTACCTACAGGCTGATCAAATGAGTATACTGTTAAGAAATATCATCCGTTTTATACTCCTGCTCCTGTTGCAGGTATTTGTGCTGAACAAAATATTGGTTCACCAGTTGGTAAACCCGTATCTGTATATGTTATTCATACTGGCATTGCCTTTCAACCTTCCCCGGCCGGCACTCATGCTGCTGGGGCTGCTCATGGGCCTGTCACTGGATACGTTTATGAATACCATGGGAATGCATGCTGCTGCCTGTGTGCTGGTAGCTTACCTGCGCCCCTTTATCATCAATATCCTGTCACCCCAGGGAGGGTTTGAAACCACCCAAAAAACACCTTCCATGACCAGTATGGGGGTTTCCCAATTCCTTATTTATGCTGCTATTCTGGTATTTTTACACCATACAGTTTATTTCCTGCTCGAAGTGTTTGGCTTTGGCAATCCACTGTATCTGTTGCTAAAAGTACTGCTATCCACCGCTGCCAGCTTGTTTCTGATAGTACTGTATGAACTGTTGTTCTATTCTAAAAAATAATAGTTCCCTAAGCTATTATTGACAGGAATGACAGAAAAGACAAGGTGAAGCACCCGGTGGGCAAAGGAATATGGTATGTATCTCAAATAAAAGGTGGTACAGATTATAAATTTTTATAGTACTTTAGATAAATGTCCGTTTATAATCAGCCCAGAAGAAGAGTAATACAGATGATCATGATTGGTATGATACTGCTGATCGTGGCCAGATTGTTTGTATTGCAGGTAGTGGAAAAAAAGTATGCTAAACTGGCGGATGCGAATGCAGTGTCCCGCAAAGTGGTGTATCCCAGCCGCGGAATTATCTTCGACCGTAAAGGTAAAAGCATCCTGGGAAATGACGCCATGTACGACCTGGTAGTAATACCTGCCAACGCTAAAAACATTGATACCGCCTATCTCTGCCAGATCCTCAATATTGATAAGGAAGAATATAAAAAACGGATGTTGACCGCCATTTTAAAAAATGGACGGGTAAGACAATCTGTTTTTGCGCCATTACTGCCACCGGAAGTATTTGGCCGGCTGCAGGAAAGTATGTACCTGTTTCAGCCCGGTTTTGAACTGGTACAGCGACAGATCCGCTCTTATCCTTATGCTGCTGCGGCCAGTATCCTGGGGTATATTGGAGAAATATCCCCGCAATTACTGGATAATGAGGCTTATAAGGCTTATCAGATGGGGGATTACCTGGGCCTGACAGGTCTGGAAAAAACATATGAAAATGTACTGATGGGTCAACGCGGTATCCAATACCTGGTAAAGGACAACCTGAACCGCCCCCAGGGCCCCTATGAAAACGGGGAGTTTGACAGCGCCGCTGTGGCGGGTAAAAACCTTCGCTTATCACTGGATATTGAATTGCAGGTACTGGGAGAAAATCTCATGAAAAATAAAATAGGCAGCATAGTGGCTATTGACCCCACCACCGGTGGAATCCTGGCCATGGTAAGCAGCCCTACTTTTGATCCCAACCTGCTCACCGGCTCTTATCGTAGTGCTAATTTCAGCAGATTATACCAGGATACTACCAAGCCATTGTTCAACAGGGCTTTACAGGCCCGTTACCCGCCAGGATCTACCTTTAAGCCGATGATTGCGCTGGTGGCCCTGGATGAAGGGGTGATCACACCCAGCTACGGTTATCCGTGCGGGGGAGCTTATTATGGCTGTAGCCGCCCCATCAGGTGTACACACAGTGGTGGTGGCCACGCAGCCAACCTCCGGCTGGCCCTGGCTAATTCCTGTAACTCCTATTTCTCGCACGTATACCGCCTGAGCGTAGATGCGCAGAAGTTTGGTGGTATCAAAATAGGAGGTATGCAGAAATGGGCCGATTATATGCATGCCTTCGGATTTGGACATCGCATCGGCGTGGATGTGCCCGGCGAAAACGGGGGCCTCATACCAGATTCCGCTTTTTATAACCGCCGCTATAAAGGCAGCTGGAACTCCTGTACGTCTGTGTTCCTGGGTATAGGACAGGGGGAAGTATTGCTCACCCCATTGCAGATGGCGAATGCGATGTGTATAGTGGCCAACAAAGGATATTACTACATACCGCACTTTGTAAGAAGTATTGATAACGATGATACCGACCTGCTGGCTAAATACAAGGAAAAACACGTGGTGGCACATATCTCTGATTCTGCCTACCAGACTGTAATCAACGGGATGACAGATGTAATTGAAAGAGGTACCGGCCGTAAGGCTGCTATTGAAGGCGTACGGGTGGGTGGTAAAACCGGTACTGCTGAAAATAAAGCGATCATCAATGGTGTGCTGACTGCTCAAAAAGACCACTCTATGTTTGTGGCATTTGCACCTGCAGATAACCCTAAAATTGCTATTGCGGTAGTAGTGGAAAATGCCGGCTTCGGGGCTACATATGCGGCGCCCATCGCCAGCTTAATGATGGAAAAATACCTGAAGGATAGTATTCCTGCTAAGCGTAACCCGGTTGTTAAATTCCTCCTGGAAGCTAACACCATACCACCTGCCATGCAGCAAAAATCAAAACTGGACTCCCTGAACCGCAAAGCTGCGGCTACCCTCAAAAACGGGGCTGGAGGCAGAACATTCAGATAATTTTTACAACAATGATCTTATAATACTGACCTTGCAATTCTTAAGTACAAAATGTCTGTTTTTAATCAGCCCAGGAAACGTGTAATTCAGATCATCATGATTGGTATGTTGTTACTGATCACCGGGAGACTGATCTATTTACAGGTAGTGGAAACCAAGTATGCCCGGATGGCGGATGCCAATGCGGTACTGCGTAAAGTAGTATATCCTGGCAGAGGCATTATTTATGACCGGCATGGAAAAAGTATATTAGGAAACGATGCATTGTATGATCTAGTAGTTACACCTTCCAATGTCAGAAAGATAGACACGGCACGTTTGTGCAGCATCCTGCAGATAGATAAACCAGCTTTCCTCAGGCGGATGAATGATGCGATATTGAAAAACGGCCGGGTAAGGCCATCCGTTTTTGTATCGTTATTACCGCCCGATGTATTTGGCCGCCTCCAGGAAAATATGTACCTGTTTCAGCCCGGCTTTGAGCTGGTACAACGTCAGATCCGTACTTATCCCTACGCTACTGCTGCAGGTATCCTGGGGTATATCGGGGAAATATCCCCTAAGCTGTTGGATAACCCTGCTTATAAAGATTATCAGATGGGGGATTACCTGGGAATGACCGGCCTGGAAAAAACATATGAAAGGGTACTCATGGGGCAGCGCGGGATCAAATACCTGGTGAAGGATAACCTCAACCGCACACAGGGGCCTTATGAAAACGGAGAATTTGACAGTGTGGCGGTGGCAGGTAAAAACCTGCACCTTTCTATGGATGTTACGCTACAACAACTGGGCGAAAAACTGATGGGCAATAAAATTGGCAGTATTGTGGCCATTGATCCTAAAACAGGTGGTATCCTGAGCATGGTGAGCAGCCCAACCTATGACCCCAATTTATTGACCGGCCCCTACCGGAGTGCTAATTTCGGCAGGTTATATCTGGATACTACAAAACCATTTTTTAACCGGGCTACCCAGGCAATGTATCCGCCAGGATCTACTTTCAAACCTATGATTGCATTGGTGGCACTGGATGAAAAAGTGATTACCCCTGCTTTTGGATATGCCTGTGGTGGTGCCTATTTTGGTTGTGCCCGTAAGCTGGACTGTACACACCATAATGCCGGACATGCCGCTAATCTGCGTACGGCGCTGGCTAATTCCTGTAATGCCTATTTTTCGCATGTATACCGTATATGCGTGGATGCCCAGCAATTTGGCGGAATTAAAAAAGGGGGAATGCGGAAATGGTCGGATTATATGTATAGCTTTGGATTCGGACACCGGCTGGATATTGATATTCCGGGTGAATATCCCGGATTATTGCCTACACCCGAATACTATGATAAACGGTATAAAGGCAGCTGGAACTCCTGTACTTCGGTATTTTTGGGCATAGGTCAGGGAGAATTGCTGCTCACCCCGTTACAAATGGCGAATGCCATGTGTATTATCGCCAATAAAGGATATTATTATACACCACATTTTGTTGAGCGTATTGATAATGATACCAGCAACATATTGGCCAGATACAAGGAAAAACATGAGGTGGTGAACATCTCCGACTCTTCTTATAATGAAGTGATCCGGGGTATGGTAGACGTGGTAAACAGCGGTGGTGGAAAGCGTGGGCAGATAGAAGGAGTATTGGTAGGAGGAAAGACCGGTACTGCAGAAAATTATGCTATCATCAACGGGGTACATACCAAACAGCCGAACCATTCGTTATTTGTGGCATTTGCACCGGCAGACAGTCCGCGTATAGCCATCGCGGTCATCGTGGAAAACTCCGGTGCCGGCAATACATATGCGGCGCCGATTGCATCGCTGATGATAGAAAAATACCTGAAAGACAGCATCCCGGCGCAAAGGCAGGCACTGTTACAACGCATGACGGAAACCACCACCATTCCTCCGGCCATGCGCATAAAATCAAAACTGGATTCCTTAAACAGGAAACAAATTATATAACTAACAACTTTGAAATTGGGTACATGAACAATTCAAACGCCAAACTGACACAAGGGATTGACTGGCCGATAGTAGGGTTATACATGGCATTGGTGATAATAGGGCTGCTGTCTATTTTTGCTGCGGAATACCGGGATGGAGATAATGTTTGGCAAAACATTATCCACCTCGAAAAAAACTATGCGCGGCAATTAATGTGGCTGGGGGTGTCTGCGGTATTGGCTACAGGTATCTGGCTTACAGACAGTAAGTTCTTTACTGCTACGGCCAATCTTGTGTACGCTTTGGGGATCTTGTTATTGTTGCTCGTACTGGCAGTGGGTACTGGCGTGAAAGGGTCCCATTCCTGGTTAGGCGTAGGTATGTTCCGTTTCCAGCCGGCAGAGCTTACCAAGATATGTGCTAACCTGGCGCTGGCCAAATACTTGTCTTCTACGGAAACCAATTTTACCAAACTGCGGTCCAGGCTGATTGCAGCGGCTATCGCACTGGTGCCGGCTGCGATCATCATTTTGCAAAATGAAACAGGGCTGGCATTGGTATACTTCTCCTTTTTCCTGGTGATGTACCGGGAAGGGCTACCCGGCGTTTTACTTGTGATCGCTTTTTCTGGTATTGTGCTCGTATTATCTGCTCTGCTGGTAGATAAATATATCCTCCTGGGTATCTTTACAGTAATAGCCCTGCTGGTGATTTATTTCAGCCGCAGGGAAATAAAAAGGCGAAAGTCCCGCTTATTGCTCATCGTAGGTATATGGGCATTTTGTGCGGCGTTTGTCGTGTTTATTGTGCCCTACGCGTTTACCAAAGTCCTGAAAGACTATCAGGTGAAACGTATTGAAGTGATGCTGGGTAAGGAAAATGATCCCAAAGCTACTTACAATACCCGCCAGAGTATGATCGCTATCGGTTCGGGCGGATTCTGGGGCAAAGGATACCTTAAAGGCACACAAACCCGTTATGATTTTGTACCTGAACAAAGTACAGACTTCATTTTCTGTACCATCGGCGAAGACTTTGGATTCTTTGGTGCCATGGTATTCCTGGGCATCTATGTAGCCTTACTATTCCGGATCATTCATGTGGCGGAACGACAGCGGTCTACCTTCACCCGTGTATACGCTTATGGAGTAGCCAGTATTATTTTCTTCCACCTGGCCATTAATATTGCCATGACGATCGGATTGGCGCCGGTAATCGGTATCCCCCTGCCTTTGGTGAGTTATGGGGGCTCCTCCCTCATGGGCTTTACCATCCTTATTTTTATTATGCTCCGGCTGGATGCCGACAGGCAAATGGTTTTGAGATAAGAGCTTCTAGCTGTTAGCTTAATGCAGCGGATATGTGGAACAATCAATTCACACTCCATTTTAAGTGCCCGCTGCATTAAGCCAACAGCTAATAGCTAATAGCTAAAACAACCTATCTTTGCAAAATGGCGCGTATTATTCCATTGTCAGAAGGTTCATTTACGGTAGATGCTACCAAGAAATTTATTCCATTCAAAGAAGGGACAGACACTATGCAGGCGCGTAGTGTGGGATCATTGCTTGTAGAAATACAACCCTTTCTGGTAATTACAGACCAGGATTATATATTGTTTGATACCGGCCTGGGATTCCGTAATCCCGATGGGGTACTGCAAATCCATCAGCACCTCATTGATAATGGGATTAATCCCATGGAGGTTACCAAAGTACTGATGAGTCATCTGCATAAAGACCATTCAGGTGGGGTTTCTGCTATAGACCCCGTTACAGGGGAAAGGGCACTGAGTTTTCCGCATGCTACCTATTACGTGAATAACGAAGAAATGGCTTATGCTATGGAGCATGCAGGTAAATCTTATCATGCAGAAGATATTATTTTACTCCAGGAACGTGATAATGTAATCTTCACTACCGGCAACGGTACTATTGATGGCTATATCCATTATGAGCTGACCGGCGGGCATTGCCCTTATCATCAGGTATTCCTGGTAGATGATGGTGATGATAAAATATTCTTTGGAGGAGATGTGGCACCACAGATCTCACAAATGAAAAGCCGCTTTGTGGCCAAATACGATTATGATGGCAAACGGAGTATGGAATTAAGACAGGAATTCCTGGAACGCGGTAAAAAGGAAAACTGGACATTCCTGTATTACCATGATACCAAAGAACCTTTCGGTAAATTTTAATACAGGCAACGGCCTGCCCGGATATAGCGTTGCTGCTGTATCCACCTATGCTACAATGACTGTTTACCATGTACACGTTATATAACAACTTTGTTATTACCGGTCAGTATTTCCTGAAAAAGTGGACGCATCAGCAACACGACTGGGCAGCATTCAGTGAATACAGACAAAAAGCGAATCATGAGCTGTATGTACCCCAAACGGTGCTCAACCTCGTGGTACAGGGACAGAAAAGAATGTATGATGGCAACCAGGTGCATAGCCTGCAGGCAGGGGATGTATTCCTGATCCCCGGCGATTCCCTTATTTGTTCAGAGATTTTATGGCAAAAAAATAACTTCCGGAGCATCAACCTGGTGCTGCCGGATGATGCATTGGCCAGCTATTTACCGCTTAATACCCACCTGGTACTTCCCAAAAAAGCAGTGGTATTGAAAGCAGATGAGCACTGGCACCATTTTGCTCAAAGCCTGCTCCGGTGTTTTACCGGTCCGGATATAGGATTACCGGCCAGGGAGGTGGTGCTAAACCAGGCACTGACACTTATCGGAAAACAGCCGCATGGGAAGGCGCTCCTGCAAATGTTGGCCTATAATACCCGCCAGGTGTTGCCCTCCGTAGTACAAACGCTTGGTACAGCAGTAACGGCCTGGCAGGAACTGGATGAAATTGCCCGGAAAACTTATCTCAGTAAGGCCACTTTAAAACGCCGCTTTAAAACAGTGTATCATACCAGTCCGATGAACTGGATCTGGCAGAAACGCCTGGAGCTGGCCTGCTTCCTCTTGCGTACCTCCGGACAGCCTATTGCCACGGTAGCCTATACTGCCGGCTTTGAAAATGTCCCGCACTTTTACAGGATGTTTAAAAATAATTATGGCGTTACGCCTGCTCAGTGGAGAATGACCGCATAAGTTTCCGTAGCACTGGCGTTGGCATACTCCCCTGAAATGGTACCGCACTGATTATTTTGACCCTTTCAGCAAATAACAAGGGTTGGCTATCCCGTAATTTGCTTCCCAAAACAAGTACCAATGACCCACTTTGCACAAGAATGGCTGAATGCCTGGAACAGACATGATATGGAAGCTATCATGGCACATTATGCGGAGGATATTATATTCTATTCGCCTATTATTCAAAAGATCAATAACGACCCAAAGGGCTGCATACATGGAAAAACTGCTTTGCAGGCATATTTCAGCAAAGCATTGGTAGCTTATCCCGAACTGCATTTTGAATTATATCACATCCTGGAAGGGATCAACTCAGTAGTACTTTATTATAAAAGTGTGGGCAACCGCCTGAGTACAGAAATGATGGTACTGGATGAAACCGGAAAAGTAAAAGAGGTCAGGGCACATTACAAGCAGCTGTAAACAGGTACTATATAAAAAAAGTGCCCGGTTTCCCGGACACTTTTTTTATATAGTACAACTAAACGCTTATGGCCTGTTCCTTTTAAAATCTTTGATGCGGTTGTGTTGCCTTTCTCTTAACTGGTTGATCATCATGCTCCTGAATTCCTTTTCCCCTTTAAACACATTCCCCGCTTTCTTTGGTGGCAATACCTTCATAAATTCCCGGGAATACCGGGTTTTAATATCCAGCATCTTCTTTTCGTAGTTCAGTTCCTTATCAATAGCTTCCCGGGCAGCTTTATCGTCATTTTTGATGTTTTCCCTGTTTTCCTTTGCTTTTAGCCTGCGATCAGCAATCAATAGCTCTACCTCATGGGAATAGTTGTTATAGACAGGCCAGAACTTCTCTGCTTCTTCCGTCGTAAGATCCAGTTTCTTCGCCAGGTAAGCCACCTGTAATGATTTGATCTTTTCTTTCGCGCTCTGTTCAGTATTCTCCTGAGCAATACCTGTTAAGGTACTGCTGAATAATATGCCTATCAATATCCAAATAAAGTATAAATGTTTCATGTATTATTCGTTAGATGGAACTTCACTTGACAAATCGCTGTTCTCTAAATACTGCTCTATTGCTGCTGTTGGCAATGCGTCTACCGTAGCTTGTTCCTGTTGCATGGTAGCCTGCTGCGCAACATTCACAAATATGGGATCATTATCCTCTTCGTATGTCTGCAGGTAATCCATCATCGCCTGATCACTGATAGCAGCCAGCTGTGCTTCCACATTGCTGCCAGTGCTGTTATTATTCACAAACAGTAAGGTGCTGACAGATACGCAGGCAGTAATACCGGCTGCTACGGCCCATTTCCAGTAGGTTTTACGGGATGGCATCCGGACTACCTTTGCACCGCCCCGATCTGGAATAGCAGACAGTACCTTTTCAGGTAAAGTGGCAAAATAACCAGTAGGAACACTGTAGGGATTTTGTTTGGGTACCTGAGCCAGTAACGGAGCTGCTTCATCCAGCTCCTGCTGCACGGAAGACTGTTCCAGTGTTCTTATTTGCTGCATAATATGGCTCGGTAATTGCTCAAAGTATCCTACAGGCACCTGGTAGCCTGGCGTTTCGGCAGGCCAGTTTTCACCTGGCACAATCTGCTGCAACTCATCTGCTATGTCCTTACGCTTTTTCATGATACACTACCTTAGACCGTAATCAGCTATAATAGTTTAATGGTTTGCTAATGTTTATTAATTAATAGTAGGATTTTTTAAATTGTATTATATATTATTATATGTGTTAGTTCGTTATTATGTGCTTTTTATGAACTCTTCAATCTTTTTTACGGCATGATGATAAGATGCTTTTAAAGCGCCTTCCGAAGTGTCCAGTACCCGGCTCATTTCTTCATAAGGCATTTCATCATAGTACCGGAGGTTAAATACGATACGTTGTTTTTCGGGCAAAGTGAGGATGGCTCTTTGTAATTTCCATTCCAGCTTATTGGCATCGAACTGGCTATCCGCCTTTAATTTATTCTCCAATCCTGTTTCTACATCCGATAAAGATACCGTTTGCTTGCGCTTCTGCTGCTCCAGAAACGAAAGGCATTCATTGGTTGCAATCTTATATAGCCAGGTATACAGCTGCGCATCTTCCCGGAACCCCTGTAGGTTCTTCCACACCTTAATAAACACATTCTGCAATACATCGTTTGCATCCTCATGCTCTACCACCAGACGGCGGATATGCCAATACAACCGTTCCTGGTACTTCTGGATAATGAGTGTAAATCCTTTTTCCCGGGTAGCCGGCTGCTGGTAAATAGCCAATAAATCCTTGTCATCCTGTGAAACGGCCATAGGTTAAATGGTTATACGCCGGGTTTTATTTGCCGGTAACTACGGTCCGTCACTTTAATAACGGGTACGTTACCACTCAAATTAAATAAAAAAACCCATCATATGATGGGTTTTTTATGAAAAGGTTTAATTAACGCAGGAGTGTCTTATTTTTTCCTTGACATGGCTTTTTCTGCCGCAGCTACGATATGAGCTGCGTCCAGGCCATACTTGGTAAGCAGTTCCAATGGCTTGCCACTTTCTCCAAAAGTATCATTAGTGCCTACATACTCAATAGGAATTGGATGATTGCGGGAAGCAACCTGCGCAATGCTGTCTCCCAAACCGCCCAGCACATTATGCTCTTCTGCGGTCACTGCACAGCCCGTTTTTGTAATGGAACGGATCACAGCAGCTTCATCCAGCGGCTTGATAGTATGGATATTGATGATTTCTACACTATACCCTTTTTCTTCCAGGATGCGGCCTGCTTCAATAGCTATCCAAACCAGGTGGCCACACGCAAAAATGGAGATATCATTGCCTTCATTCAATACCTGTGCTTTACCGATCTCAAATTTTTGATTCTCCGGTGTAAAGTTCGGCCACTTTGGACGACCAAAACGGAGATATACCGGGCCCTCATGATCCGCAATGGCCATGGTAGCCGCTTTTGTTTGGTTGAAGTCGCATGGTACAATCACTGTCATACCTGGCAACATCTTCATTAAACCAATATCTTCCAGTATCTGGTGCGTGGCACCATCTTCCCCCAGGGTTAACCCTGCATGGGAAGCACATATTTTAACATTCTTGCCGGAATAGGCTACTGATTGACGTATCTGATCATATACCCTGCCGGTTGAAAAATTGGCAAAAGTAGTAGTGTAAGGAATTTTGCCACCAATGGTCAAACCTGCTGCAATACCTATCATATTGGCTTCTGCAATACCGCATTGTACAAAACGGTCAGGAAACTCCTTAATAAAGGCATTCAGCTTCATAGAACCCAGCAAATCGGCAGTCAGAGCCACCACATTAGGGTTTTTACGGCCCGCTTCCAGTATCCCTTCTCCAAACCCTGCACGGGTTTCTTTTTCATTTAATACTTGAATATCTTTTACCATGAGGTGCTTTAATTAAAGCGTAAAAATAATAATTATCAATTACGAATGCACGAATTGTTGATCTCAAATGAATAATGCAGCCTGTGCTGGCTGGCACACTTCATTATTTCCTCATTTACTTAGTTGCTCAGTACCTTGTCACGTAAGGATACTTCCCACTGCCAGGCCGTACGCATCATATCTTCAATGCCTATTTTCGGCTCCCAGCCCAGTTTTTCCCTCGCATGGCTGTTATTAGCATAAATTTCAATAACATCCCCTTCCCGGCCCGGTGCCAGCACATATTTCAGTTTTAAGCCAGAGATTTTTTCGAATGCCTTGATCGCTTCCAGTACGGTGACACCATTACCTGTACCCAGGTTGAAGATCTCACAGTTACTGTCATTGCGCTGCTCAATCAGGTACTGTAAGGCTTTGGTATGCGCATTGGCGATATCTGTTACATGAATATAATCCCTTACACAGGAACCATCCCGGGTATCAAAATCATGCCCATACACACTCATCTTGGGTATTTTACCGATCGCAGTTTGCGTGATCACCGGTACCAGGTTGTCTGGTTTCCCTAATGGTAATTCCCCTATCAGGGCGGAAGGATGTGCGCCTACCGGGTTAAAATACCGCAAAATGATAGACTGGGTATCGTTTACCTTGCTATAATCCTCTATGATCTGTTCTCCCATCTGTTTGGTGCGGGCATAAGGGGATTGCGCTTCTCCAAGTGGAGTCGATTCCACTACAGGCAAAGCTTTGGTATTGCCATACACAGAGCAGGAAGAAGAGAATACCATATTGGGTATATTAAACTCCTTCACACATTTTAATACATTGATGAGGGAGGATAGATTGTTTTGAAAATACAGCAGTGGCTCTGCTACGGATTCCGGAACCGTCTTTAATGCAGCAAAATGAATAACTCCGATAATATCTCTGTTTTCATGAAATACGGCATGCGTATCTTCCTGATTGCAAAGATCCACCTTATAATTACGGATCTTTTTGCCGGTAATGCGCTCTA
This sequence comes from Chitinophaga sp. H8, assembly GCF_040567655.1. Classification (NCBI taxonomy): domain Bacteria; kingdom Pseudomonadati; phylum Bacteroidota; class Chitinophagia; order Chitinophagales; family Chitinophagaceae; genus Chitinophaga; species Chitinophaga defluvii. The sequence continues at coordinate 1,659,722 of NZ_JBEXAC010000002.1, forward strand.
CGCCTTCCAATAATTGTGTAGTGCTCCGGATATTACTATCCACGGAAACCACATCAAACCCATGATTGATTAGATCTACAATTGTATGGGAACCAATGTAACCACAACCGCCGGTAACAAGAACCTTCATGATACTAGATTTACGATTTTAGATTTACGAATTATTGTCCACTGAGTGCAGCCTGCAAATGATATACTTGCAGACCAGCGTATTGATTTTAGCCTGTTGGCTTAGCTTTGGCATAGCTTCAGCATGGCTTCGGATACAGCCGGATGCCGCTTAGCGGCCAGGTCACTGAATATTTATCAGGTACTCACCATAGCCACTCTTCAGCAATGGTTTTGCCAGCTCCTGCAGTTGTGCAGCTGTAATAAATCCTTTGCGGAATGCAATCTCTTCAATACAAGCCACTTTAATGCCCTGCCGCTGCTCTATTACCTGTACAAACTGGGATGCCTGCATCAGCGAATCAAAAGTGCCCGTATCCAGCCAGGCAGTTCCACGCGGCAAGATAGATACTTTTAATTTCCCGCGACGAAGGTATTCCCTGTTCACATCCGTAATCTCATACTCCCCCCTGGCACTGGGTTGCAAATTTTTAGCAATGGCCACTACCTCATTGTCGTAAAAATACAAGCCAGGTACAGCATATTTCGATTTGGGGTGCTGTGGCTTCTCCTCAATAGATACGGCCTGCATATCTTTATTAAACTCCACAACGCCATACCGCTCAGGATCAGACACCTGATAAGCATACACGATGCCGCCATCAGGGGTCGTATTATTGGCCAGCTGGGTGCCTAAACCGGCTCCATAAAAGATGTTATCCCCTAAAACAAGGGCTACAGGATCATTGCCTATAAATTCAGCACCAATTACAAATGCCTGCGCCAGCCCGTTAGGTACTGCCTGCTCAGCATAACTTAATTGAAGCCCCAGTTGTTCTCCGGTGCCAAACAGCCGCTTAAAAGCAGGAAGATCATGCGGAGTGGAAATGATCAGTATCTCTTTTATGCCTGCCAGCATAAGTGTGGATAAAGGATAGTAGATCATCGGTTTGTCATAAACAGGCATGATCTGTTTACTGATGGCATATGTTATGGGGTGCAACCTGGTGCCGGAACCGCCGGCTAAAATAATTCCTTTCATTCAAGCTGATTTAAGTCACTGTAGGTTTGAACTACCTTATTGCCAAAAAATATGATGGTTGATCACTGGCTACTATCAATACATCATACAAAAATAGGTGCTCTGGGCCACATGCCATATTTTTTTGTTTTAAAAATCTTAAAACTTAAGCCCGTTTATATAGAAAAACTATAAAAAAAGCCTCTCCTGTGTTCCGGGAGAGGCTTTTTAAGTGAAATCAATCACTTTATAATTATTTGATAAAGAGATTTACAACAAAGTAAACAGCAGCTGCTAGTAAAGCACTGATAGGGATGGTAAGGATCCACGCCCATAAAAGGCTTACAGTTACTCCCCAGCGCACGGCTGACAAACGTTTAGTGGCTCCTACCCCAATGATCGCACCCGTGATCGTGTGAGTGGTACTAACTGGAATACCCAGCGTTTCGGTCAGGAAAAGGGTAATAGCACCGGCACCTTCGGCGGCTACCCCTTCCAGCGGGGTTACCTTGGTAATACGGGTACCCATCGTTTTTACAATTTTCCAGCCCCCGCTCATCGTTCCTAATGCAATGGCACAAAAACAGGAAAAGGGTACCCAATCCGGCACATCCGTAATCTTCTCTATTGAACCATGTGCCACCAGGGCTGCGGCAATAATACCCATCACTTTCTGGGCATCATTACTCCCGTGGCCAAGGCTCAGCGCGGCAGAGGATACCAGCTGTAAACGCTTAAACCAGTTCTCTGCCCGGAACGGATTCGCTTTTTTACAGATGTTTATAATAAATACGGTAAGGACAAAGGCGACGACCATCCCTATCAGCGGAGCTAGTATGATAAAATAGATAGTAGGTAATACTTTGGAAAAATTTATCACGTCAAATGATCCTCCCGCGCCAGTAACGGCCGCTCCGATAAAACCACCTATCAAAGTATGGGAAGAACTGGATGGAATACCATACCACCAGGTGAACAGATTCCATATAATGGCAGCTACCAGCCCGCTAAAGATCACCTTTAGGGTAATAAACTGCTCAAATACTGATTTGGCAATCGTATTACCTACTTTAAATTCACCAATGACATGCTTGGCAAGGAAAAATGCTGCAAAGTTGAACACCGCAGCCCATAATACCGCCTGAAAAGGAGTCAGTACCTTGGTGGAAACAATCGTGGCAATGGAATTGGCCGCGTCATGAAACCCGTTAATATAATCGAAAATAAATGCCAGTATAATGATGATTACCAGAAATGTCATGTTTCACGAAGTTATGCATGGAGAACAACTCCTACACCTGAACAGGTGTTAAGAGTACTTAATAATGATGGTTTCTATAACATTGGCACAATCTTCACATTTGTCCGTTGCAATTTCCAGTGCCTGGTATATTTCACGCATCTTAATGAGTTCTGCAGCATTTGTTTCCGTGTCAAACAGGTCGGCAATAGCCATATCATAAATATCATCAGCATGGTTCTCCAAACTGTTGATCTTTACGCAGGCATCCGTAATAACACGCATATTATGCATGTTACGCAACTCAGGAATAGCTTTATGCAGTTCCAGTACACCCAAATGAATCAATTCCGCCAGCTTACGGATGCTCTCATTGATAGTATGTACTTTATAGATATCGATCCTTTTGGCAGAACCGTGGATGTAATCTGCCACATCATCCAGCGTGGAAGCCAGATAGTGAATGTCCTCCCGGTCAAAAGGAGTGATAAAATTCTGACCCAGCTCTACAAATATACGGTGGGTATAATCATCGTTTTTGTGCTCCAGCCGTTCTATCAGGTGGATTTTATCTTTACGGGTGGAGGGATCATTGGTAGTCACTACTTCTATCAATACTTCGGACATTTCTACCAGATTAGCCGCTACGTCCTCAAACAAAGAATAAAAAACCCGGTCTTTCGGCAAGAATAATTTAACAAAAGAGTTGAAGCCTCCCATATAGTTGCGTTTAGAAATTTGCGGCAAAAATAGCTTGCAATATCTTATAGCGCCAGGAAAAAACACGAATTAATAATTCCTTAACACTGAGTTCACATAAAAGTAATATAGCAATTTTTTCTTTGCATTGATAGTTTGATGGTCAGATACCCCCGCAAAAAAAACGGGTTTTACTACTGTCAAATGAGCGCAGATATATACATACCTATAACGCATAACCGCCTACACTGGTTCATTTAGCTAAAATTAATGTCAGATAAACGCCCATTAGATATCGCTGTTATCTCAGATGTTCACCTGGGAATTTATGGTTGTCATGCCAAAGAACTCGTTCAATACCTCGATAGTATTGACCCTAAAATACTGATACTGAACGGGGATATTATAGATATCTGGCAGTTCAGCAAACGCTATTTTCCGAAAGCCCATACCAAAGTTATCCGGCGCATCCTTAAAATGACGGGCAAAGGCACTGAAGTATACTACCTCACCGGCAACCACGACGAGGCCCTCCGCAAATATGCAGGTTTCGGACTGGGCAATTTCGTGATAGACAATAAACTGGTCCTGGAGGTAGATGGTAAAATGCACTGGTTCTTCCATGGGGACGTGTACGATATTACCATGAAAAACTCCAAATGGCTGGCCAAACTGGGTGGAAAAGGATATGATATACTGATTATCCTCAACCGGCTGGTAAATAATGTACTGGAAAAAATGGGCAGGGAAAAAATGTCTTTCTCCAAAAAAGTAAAGCACAGCGTAAAACAGGCAGTGAAATTTATATCAGACTTTGAACAGATCGTAGCGGAAATCGCCATCGATAAAAAATTTGATGTGGTGTGCTGTGGCCATATTCATCAACCTATTATTAAGGAAATGCAGGTAGGGGAACAGTCGGTGACTTATCTCAACTCAGGCGACTGGGTAGAGAGCCTCACTGCCCTCGAATATACCGGCAAACAATGGTCCCTGTATCAACACCCCGAAACCCGCGCTAAAACAACTGCTCCTGAAGAGGACGACGATGGTTTACCGGAATGGGCTGCTGCCAGAACCATTTCTTTCCCCGCGCCCTGACCGGCACTTAATGAAATATCTTACTCCGAACTATCTCCTGCCTCCTTGCCCCGACAGGCATGTTACACTTGTATTACCCCTGCGCCCTGCCTCACACACTTTTTTTAACAAAACATATGTGAATTATTTGCATGAGTAATTGGTTTAATATTTATCTTTACAAAAGCATAATATGGGCTTAATATTAAATTAAAGGTAACTGGTTATGTTTGTCAGAATATGATAGTAATATAAATGAAAGTACTTAAGCTTCACCCGTTAATGACCATCTCCCTCCTGCAAATGCAATTTCAGCGTTTGTTTTTTTGCAACGTGGCGGTATATGCGCGGCATTCTCTTGCAAATGCTTTTGATACCCTCCGGGAAGCCGGCTTCGAGGAAGAAATGCTAGTCGAATATCCTATCGATGAAACCCTTAGTCTAAGAGAATTCGAAGAAGAAGTGGAAGAGAGATTCCATTTTACACTGGAATTATGTAACAAAGACAACAAACCTTTTACGAATAAAAGCCAACACCTGTTCCAACTGATCTCTGCGGCTTCCGAACATAGTAAAAGAGAACTCCGCAATCCGCAACTCGACATCTCCCTGGACTTACTGGCCAATAACAGACAGTCGCCGCAACAAGGATACTCTTTGTAAACTTTATGCCTGTCATCACATGAAAACCTGCTCCCACCTTACTTTCCCATAATTCGTACGCACTTAGCCGTTAACGATTTTTTAATGATTCCTTAACAATTAACATTCTGGTAATGTTCGCGTAACATTGCGATAATGTGACCGCAATACTTTTGCTGCAAATAATCAACTAAAAAATCGTGAAACGCAGTATTGTTCTATTACAATTATTAGGAGTATGGGTATTGTTGGGATTGGCACAAAGCGTATATGCGCAAACTAATGGCAAAATAGTAGGTAAAGTTACTGATAAGAAAACCGGGGAAGCACTGATCGGTGTAACCGTATTGATCCAAAATGCAGGCAAAGGAACCGTAACAGATGTAGAAGGAAGATATACCTTAAATGTACCTGCAGGCACCTATGTACTGGACTTTAAATACATGGGGTATCAAACAAAATCTATTTCAGACGTTGTTATAAAAACCGGTAACCCCGTAAACCTGGATGTCATCATGGATGAACCTTCCAGCAAAGCATTACAGGAAGTAGTGATCAGAGGTTCCTTTAAACAGGAGTCTATTAATGCACTGCTTACCTTTCAGAAAAATACCAATACGGTAGCACAGGTGGTGTCTGCTGAATCCATTAAAAAATCTCCGGACAGAAATACCGGTGAAGTACTGAAACGTGTTTCGGGTGTTTCACTGCAGGAAGGAAAATACCTCGTGGTACGCGGACTGGCAGACAGATACAACCAGGCTACTTTAAATGGTGCACTGCTGGCTTCTACTGAACCTGACCGTAAATCATTCTCTTTTGATATCTTCCCCGCTGCTATCGTAGATAATATTATTATCAACAAAGCAGCCACCCCGGAAATGCCCGGCGAATTTGCCGGTGGCCTGGTACAGGTAAATACCAAAGATGTGCCGGATAAAGACTTCTTCCAGATCGCAGTGGGTAGTGGCTTCAATACCCAAACAATCAGCCACGATTTCTATAACTATAAAGGCGGAAAAACAGATTTCCTGGGCCTGGCAGATGGATCCCGGAAAATGCCATCCGACTTCCCCTCTGTAGCGGCCATCAATGCGGGTGATAAAACCCAAAATGCCCAGGCAGGACAAAAACTAAACGATATCTGGACATATAAATCTGCGCCCACCCCCATCAACAAAAGTCTCCAGCTGAGTGGTGGATTTAATAATATCGGCTCTCATACAAAAGGTCTGGGTGCCATATTTTCCCTGAACTATAATAACCAAAGCCGCTTCAGCGAAATCATACGCAGGAACTATGACGCGAGTGGTGCACCACAGTTTGATAATAATGATAAACAATATGCAACCAATATATTGTTTGGCGGACTGGCCAACTTCACCTACCGCTCCGGTAATAATAAGTTCAGCTGGAAAAACTCCTATAATATTAATAGTACCGATCAAACGACGCTCCGCGAAGGAAGGGATATCCTGAGTGATACCGAAGTCCGGAAAATCCGTAGTGAAGAACTGAGCTTTGTGTCTAACCGGTTGTTTAATTCCCAGCTGATTGGAGACCATTTCTTAAGAGGAAGCGGTATCAAAATTAAATGGAACATTAATTATGGCCTGCTGAACCAGGATGTACCGGATCTGAGAAGATTAAAGTATACCATGAATGATGATGGCCGCTATTATGCCAACATCGCTTCCAATGGTGGTAACTCCAGAAACGCCGGCCGCTTCTTTTCTACCCTGAACGAAAATGTAATCGGTGGATCATTGGATGGTACCAAATCTTTTAAACTCTGGGGACAACAACAGCAAATAAAGATCGGTGGATTATACCAGAGAAAAGACCGCAAATTCGATGCCCGCGGTATCTCTATCTCTAAAGCAGAAAATGCACCCAATGACCTGGTATACCTGCCACCTTCCGAAATCCTGAATAAAGAAAACTACGGACCGGATAAGTTCTTCCTCGTAGATCTTACCTCTAATGCGGATTCCTATAAAGCTTACGCTAACTTGGGGGCAGGATACGTACAGTTCGACAACCAGATCGGTGCAAAATTCCGCCTCGTTTGGGGGGCCCGCGTAGAAGCATATCAGCAACACCTGGAATCACGTAATCTGGTGCCTTCCAATAATGAAGCGGTTGATGTACTGCCTTCCATCAACCTCACCTATCTGCAAAGCGAAAAAGTGAATATCAGGCTTACGGCTTCACAAACAGTATCCCGCCCTGAATTCCGGGAAATATCTCCATTCACTTTCTATGATTATGAACGCGATGGGGTAGTAGCTGGTAATCCTAAACTGACCCGCACTAAAATAACCAATGCTGATTTACGCTATGAAATATATCCGCGTGCAGGAGAAGTATTTACAGTAGGATTGTTTTATAAGTTCTTTGATAAACCTATCGAATCTACTTATGAAACCGGACAAGGTTCTCCATCCTTTAATTATCAGAATGCTAAAAGTGCTACCAGCTACGGTGCAGAACTGGAGATCAGGAAGAAACTGGACTTTATCCAAAGCAAAATATTGCAGCAATTTACTGTATTCACCAACCTGGCAGTCATTAAAAGTAACGTAGCTTACCCGAAAGACTTTTTAGGACAGATAGACAGACCCATGCAGGGCCAGTCGCCTTATCTGATCAATGCCGGCCTGCAATATGATAACACCGCATCCGGTACCAGCGCTACCGCATTATTTAACGTGATCGGCAGAAGAATCAGCCAGGTAGGTAATGATAATGTACCTCCTATCTGGGAAAATCCAAGACCGCTGCTGGATTTCCAGTTGTCACAACAATTGTTTAAAAATGCAGGGCTTAAACTGAGCGTTACAGATATCCTGAACAAACGCGCTATCTATTATTGGGACCAGGACAATAGCAAAAAATATTCTTCCGGAAAGGATTTGACCATTAACCAGTTCAGCTACGGCACTAATGTGTCCATACAGTTTAATTATATGTTCTGATAAACGCAGGTAAGTTAACAATTGCTTAATGCGGCGTTCATTCAGGCTTAACATAGGTGTATTTCTTTTGTATTGAATTATCTAAATTTTATCTTAATTATGAAGCAATTCTTTTTGCCGGTTATTGCCACATTTATGGTAGGTGTTGTTGCTTGTAAAAATGACAGCAACTCAGTGCCCGAACCCGGACCGGTATCTGCGGATACTTTACGTGGCGCAATCACTTCAGATCGTACTTTAGAAGCAGGAAAGAAATATTGGATCGATGGAGCAGTATTTGTTAAAAATAATGCTACCCTGACTATTAAGGAAGGTGTTATACTAAAAGCAATTAAGAAAGGTAAAACAGCTGCTACTGCTGATATTAGTTCTTTTTTAATTATTACCAGAGGCGCAAAGATCAATGCAGTTGGTACAAAGGATAAACCCATTGTTTTCACTTCTGCTGAGCCAAAAGGTAGCCGTGCACATGGCGACTGGGGTGGTGTAATGCTCCTGGGTAAAACTAAAGTTAACTCCGTTTATGATGGTAAACCCGGCCGCCAGATGGAAGGATTCCCTACCACACAAGGACAGGCATATGGTGATGATATCGTAGGTGGTGGTGACCTGGCTGATGATAACTCCGGTATATTGAAATATGTACGTATCGAGTTTGCTGGTGTACCCCTTTCAGATACTAAAAACTCTGAGCTGAACAGCCTTACCCTCATCGGTGTTGGTAAAAGCACTACTATCGAATATGTACAGTCTTCTTTCGGTGGTGATGATGCGTTCGAATGGTTTGGTGGTAATGTAAACGCCCGCTACCTGGTAGCATACCGTTGCCTGGATGATGATTTCGATACTGATAACGGCTATTCCGGTAATGTACAATTCGGATTAAGTATCAAGGATAAAGACATTTCTGACTGGGCTTTACCTGGTGAGTCAAATGGCTTTGAATCTGATAACGACGCAGAAGGATCTGCTAAAGAACCTTTCACTGCTGCTACTTTCTCTAACATCACTTTCATCGGGCCATGGGCATTTAACGGTGGTGCAAATATTGATGCTACCAAAGGTGCTGCATTCCGCTGGGGTGCCTACCTGAGAAGAAATACCCGCTTAGGTATCTTTAATACCGTATTCGCAGGTTTCCCTACCGGTATCAATATTAAAGACCAGGCTACCGGTAATGCTGCTAATACCAACGCACTGGAAATTAAAAATAGCTTTGTTGGAGTTACTCCAAAACAAAAAATTGAACAAACTGGTATCACCGGTGTAGATATCAAAGCATGGTTTATGACCCCTGCTTTTGGCAATGATACTTCTATCAACAATGTAGATGATTTCAAATTTGCTAAAATGACCGGTGATCTGAAAGATGCAGATGCCCGCCCTGTAGCAGGTTCTCCATTGATCGGAAAAGCTTCTTTTACCAGCAGCAACAGAATCAAGGATGCTTACTTTAAAGTAGTGGATTATGTAGGTGCATTTAAAGTAGGTGATGACTGGACACAGGGATGGACCAACTTTGATCCTAACAATGCTGACTATTAATAGGGAATTGCTGTTAACCTTTATGGCATAAGCATAGCCTTTCATACGCTGTTTTTTATTTTACCGCTCCGTTTTATAACGGAGCGGTTTTTTTGTGCCTGGTACCATCAAACTTAACATAGGCGTAACGGTGAGTTAATATTGCCTGCTTATTTTTGATTATCTGCGAATAAAAGTGTCAACCTATTGCGAACAGGAGTCCTTTTAGCCGCACTATTTAATTACCTGAAAAGTAATATCACAATACCCGCATGCTGCCACGAATGCAGCTGTAGGCGGTATGCTTTAAAAGAAAAAATAGGATAATAATATAGATGTATAGTATTTGAGACTAATTTATAGTCTCCTGGAATTGATATGTACACTGCCGAGTTAACATTTATTTAATGTTGCGTTAACATGGCCGTAACGTAGCTGGTATACGTTTGCGGTAAAATTAACAAGCTCGTGAACAAACTGTTGCACACACTACTGTTCCTGGCAATCATTATTGCCGTTTCTCCCAATCATTTGCTGGCACAGATTACCAGCTCTCAGATTACCGGTAAAATTGCGAATGCCAAAGGCGAACCTTTACCCGGAGTGACCGTGGTAGCGGTAAATACCAGTACAGGCACACGCTATGGCGCTCAAACCAATGCAGATGGCCGCTTTATGCTGGCCAATCTGAACCCTGGCGGGCCTTACACCATCACCGTGACATTTATCGGATTCAAAAAAGAAGAAAGAACAGATATTAACCTGGGGCTAGGTGCTTCCAGCTATAATTTTAAACTGGAAGAAGCCTCTACTGCTTTAAGTGAAGTAGTGGTAAAAGGATCCCAGGGGGCCAAGAATGGAGGAACCCGTATTAACCGGGAACAACTGAGAACATTACCGTCCCTCAACCGTAGCTTCCAGGATTTTACCCGCGCTACTCCACAAAGTAATAATAACTCTTTCCTGGGTACCAACTATCGTTATAATAACGTTACCCTGGATGGGGCAATCAATAATGATGCTATCGGCTTCAGCCCTTCTCTGGGTGGGCAAACCAACAGTTCAGGACAGCCCGGTAGCAGCACCCGTACCAATCCTGTATCGCTGGATGCTATCCAGGATATACAGGTATATCTCGCACCGTTTGATGTGAAAATTGGGAACTTCCTGGGAGGAAGTATTAATGCCGTAACCAGAAGTGGTACCAATGAATTTCATGGCGCTGTTTATGGTTTTGGCCGCGGGGCTTTTATGATCGGAAAGAATAATGCAGGAGATGGCTCTAAACTGCCGTCAGATTTTCATGATTACCAGGCAGGTGTGCGCTTAGGGTTCCCGATCATAAAAGATAAATTGTTCTTTTTTACCAATGCGGAAATTACCCGCAGACAGGACCCGGTGATACTGGCAGCAGGCTCACCTGATATCGCTAACCTGATCTCGGAAAAAGATGCAGAAAGCATTGCCGGCCGGATGAAAAATGTATATGGAATAGATCCGGGTACTTATGGTAATACCAGTATTTACTCTAACTCCAATAAATTCTTTAACCGGCTCGACTGGAATATTAACGACAAGCACCAGTTATCTATCCGCAATAATACCATCACTTCTGAAGCTACTAACCTGGAACGTGATCAGCAAAATTTCCGCTTCGGAGGCATTGATTATAAACAAACCAATAACCAGACCTCTACGGTAGCTGAACTGAAAAGCCGGCTGTCTAATACGGTATCAAACAGCCTGATCCTGGGATACTCTAATATTCATGACTATCGTACACCTGCATCTGATGCTGCTATCCCGCAGATCCAGATAGGTGGTAAAGGAGGGACGATCTTCCTGGGTACCGACAGGGAAGCAAGTATCTTTAATATGAAGCAGCAAACCTTTGAGTTTACTGATAATGTAACCGTATTCAAAGGGAATCATACCCTCACTTTTGGTACACACAATGAATTCTATAATATTACCTATGGTTTTGTCAACTCCTGGAATGGCCGTGTAGACTATAGCTCTGTGGCCGACTTCCTGGACAACAAACCGAGCCGCGTACGTGGTAACTTTAATTATGCGGATAACTCCCGTGATAATATCATGGCTAATCCTCCGGCTAAGTTTAAAGCCAATCTGTTAAGTGTATATGCACAGGATGATATTCAGCTGGGTGATCGCTTTCGTTTAACACCAGGTATCCGCCTGGATTATACCGGGCTGCCTGATAAACAACCACTGAGCGACAAAACCACCAATGCACCGGTAGATCCTAACTATGGTAACACTTACACTTATACGAAGCCAAAAGATATCACCAACAAATACCTGAATAACATCGCTATCTCTCCCCGTCTGGGATTTAATTTTGATATTAAAGGAGATCAGAGTATCGTACTGCGCGGTGGTACAGGCCTGTTTACAGGCCGTATTCCTTTTGCCTGGTTAGGATATGCCTATTACAATAATGGGGTTACCTATGGGGCTTATGATACCAAATTCGGATACAAGACAGATACCGACAGACCCGTTGCAGGATCTGATCCTATTTCCACTTCTCCCAACGGGATAGCACAGTTTGTTACGGCGCAGGGAAAAGACGTACATGATGCCAAAGGAGCTACCCAGGTAGATCTGATAGACAATAATTTTAAAATGCCTCAGGCCTGGAGAAGCAGTCTGGCTTTGGATTATAGTACGCACGATCAGTGGAAGTTTTCCCTGGAAGGTATTTATACTAAAGTGGTGTACGACTTAAAATTCCAGCAGATCAATCTGACAGATAACCCGGTTTATTATACGGCATATGATAAGGATAAACAGCAGCCAATTTACAGCGGAGGAAAAATAAACCCGTTGTATACCAACGCTTATCTGCTATCTAATACCAAAGACGGTTATCGCTATAGTATTACTGCACAGGTCAGCAAAACATTTAAGTTTGGACTGAACGCTATGGTAGCCTATACTTACGGACAGTCTAAAGATATTACCAATGGTATCCGGAATTCAATGGAGTCCAACTGGCAGCTGAATCCTGCTTTAAACCCCAATGAACCCGGATTGGCATATTCTAATTTTGACATCAGAAACCGTATCGTTTCTACTGTGAATTATAAATTAGCCTGGGGAAGGAAAAATACTTTTGTATCTAATTTTTCTGTGTTCTTTAATACCAGTTCCGGCGTTCCTTTTACCTATGGTTTTATGAATGCCACTATCCAGGGTACACCTCAACAGGTAAGCCTGGCTTATATTCCAAAGAAAGGCGAAACAGCTAACTTCTTCGATGCTGCGGATAAAGCGCAGGCAGATGCTTTTGATGCTTTTATTGACGGTAATAAATACCTGAGCAGCCGGAGAGGACAGTTTACAGAACGTAATGGTGCCCGTACCCCATGGAATACACAGGCTGATTTCCGTTTTACACAGGACTTTAATATCATGGCCGGAAAACGTAAGCATACCATTTCATTAACCTATGATATTGTAAATCTGACGAACTTATTAAACAAAGACTGGGGCATACAGTATTTTTCACCTAATACCTTTAATTCTACTGCCAGTTTGGGGTTGAAGTCAAAATCGGCACCGGTGAATGCTGCAACAGATTATCCTAAGTATTCCTGGGCAGATCCGGGAGTGGCTTATTCAAAGGATTTCTTTGGTTCCCGGCACCAGATGCAGCTGGGGTTAAGATATAGTTTCTAGTACCATCATCTGATTATTTAAAGCGGGGCATGTACATAGTACTGCCCCGCCATTTTTTGTAGCTAAACTTCACAGACAATCCTGATTTTACATTAATGATTGGTTATAGTAAAGTAAATGCGATCGGTAGTTAGGCTATTCCTGCATGGTCCAGTGCAGCATGTACCCTGGACAGCTGTTGCTGGTTGCAATGGATGTAGGCCAGTTCAAAAAGCTCCTTCCAGCTCATGTCTGCATTACTGGCAGATAAAGTATCTCCGTTATCAAATTGCAGGTAAAGCTGATGAAGCGAAGGCTTCACTTGAAAAGTCCCTTTGAGTTTCTGTAAAAAAGAAGATAATACGCTCTGCCTGAAATAATGAAGGCTTTCTTCTACATTCTGTTTGTACAATCTTTCCAGTAAAACATATGCTATGAGTGACTCCGGTAGTTGTAATTGGGTGGCTATGGAGTTAGAAATGGCATCATAGTTTACCTCAGTGAATGTAGACTGGCTCAACATGCTCATAAGTATACTTTTTTACGGTGTTCGAACGATGGTTATTTAATAATCAATGGCTTTTTTGCCTTTTTTAGGATTTTGCTTCATTTACTATCATGGCTGTGTTAGCCTGAAATTGGTTGATGCGGCAAATATTGGGGGCTGTTTTATCAACCTGCTGCTGCCAGCATTACAGGGGTATGTACGTAGATGGATGGGATATGGATTGCCAGAACAAAAAAAATCCGGTAGCCGCATGCGGCTACCGGATTTTTTAAAGAAATGATTCAGCTGTATCAGCATGATCCCATGCCTATGTCAATGATTACCAGATCACTACACGCGCAGTGTCTGCCAGTACCATCTTGCTGCCAGGTGCACAGCCCCAGGCATCAGCAAATTCTTTCAGGTGCGGTAAAGGACCATTGATACGGAATCTGGCGGGAGAATGCGGATCTGTCTGGATCTGGTTGCGTAAGGAGGCATCTGTGATGTTTTCATGCCATACCTGCGCCCATCCCAGGAAAAAGCGCTGTTGCCAGGTAAAGCCGTCAATAGGTTGTGGCTCTCCCTTGCCTTCAAAGGATTTTTTTAGTGCATAATAAGCCAGTGTAAGCCCGCCCAGGTCGGCAATGTTCTCACCAATAGTAAGAGGGCCATTGATATTAAAGCCAGGGGCTGCTTCCAGTCCGCTGAAGTAGTGAATGTAGCGGCCTGCAAGCTTGTTAAAGCTGGCATTATCTTCAGGTGTCCACCAGTTTTTCAGATTACCTTCTGCATCAAATTGTGCCCCCTGATCATCAAATCCGTGCGTGAACTCATGCCCTATTACTGCAATAATACCACCATAGTTAATGGCATCGTCTGCATCCGGATTAAAGAACGGTGGCTGCAAAATACCCGCAGGGAATACCACTTCGTTGTTCAACGGATTATAATAAGCATTCACCGTTTGTGGTGTCATAAACCATTCACTTTTATCCACCGGCTTTCCTATTTTATTCAAAGCGTCCTGGTGTGCATACAAGGCGGCTGCCATTACATTTTCAATCAACGTACCGGGTTCAATGTTGATGGAGGAATAATCTTTCCATTTGTCAGGATACCCGATTTTATAGGTAAAGGAAGCCAGTTTCTTGCGGGCCATCACTTTAGTAGAATCGCCCATCCAGGTAAGTTTATCAATTCTTTCTCCATAAACTTTCCGTACATTTTCAATCATCTCGGAAACTTTCTGTTTGGAGCTTTCCGGGAAATACTTTTTGGCAAATAATTTACCCAGCGGCATACCCATTTGACCGTCTGTAGAACGGATAGCTCTTTCTTCACGGGTTTTCTGGGTTTTTGTGCCACGCATTACAGTAGCAAAGAAGCGGAAATTTTCCGCATCATATTGCTTGGGCAATAAGCCTGCAAAGTGGGTGATCAGCTGCCAGCGGGTATATAATTTAAGCGTTTCCAGCGGGGTGCTTTTCAACAGGGCGCCGGCATTTTTCAAATAAGGCTTGTTCTGCAATATCAGCGTATCTGTTTTAAGACCCTGTGCACTGGCAAATGCATCCCAGTTGAATTGAGGTGCCAGTGTTTTTAATTCTCCATAAGCTGCTTTATTGTACGTTTTCTGCGGATCACGCAGCTCTACGTTGGTCAGCTGAATCTTAGCCAGTTTAGTTTCAAAATCCAGGATGGTTTTCCCCGGATTGGCATCCTGCATACCTGCCATGCCGAATATTTTATCTACGTGCTGTACAAACTCCGTACGTACTTTTGCGGTGTTGGAATCCGGCCGTTCATAGTAGCTCTTCTCGCCCAGGCTCAAACCACTCTGTGCCTGATACACCGCATTCATTTTACTATTTTTAGCATCCGCATCTACACCAAAGCCCACGAAAGTAGATACGCCTATTTTCTGCATTTCTCCTGCTACCTGTGCCAGGTCATCCAGTGATTTAATGGCATTGATCTTATCAAGATAAGGCTGCAGTGGTGTAATGCCCCGCTTTTCGATGGTAGCGGTATCCAGGTAGGAGGTGTAGTAATCAGCAATCTGCTGCTCTTCCGTACCTTTCTTGAGATTCTTTTGCTGGGTAATTTCAGCAATAATGCTCTTCAATCTTACTTCCTTGTTCTCCTTGTCAAGTACGTTAAAAGCACCCCAGCGGCTCTCTGTAGCAGGAACAGGGTTGTGCTTTTTCCAGTTACCGTTTACAAATTCATCAAAATCATCGCAGGGTTTGTAGCTGGAGTCAATAGAGCTCAGATCAAAAGCAGGTACTTTGGTAGTGTCGCCGCCCTCATTTTTTGGGGAGGTGTTGGTGTTGCAGGCTGCCACGGTTACCATTGCAGCAAGCAATGGCAGCTTTACAGCATAAATTTTATTCATACATCAAACAGGTTTAGTATTTAAAGTTATGGAAAACCCCCGATCTTACGGAATAGCTTTTTTATAAACGGCGGGGGACATGGCAGGTTGGCAGCCCCTCTCAACTCTTCCATCGGATAAACGGTAAAATTTAGGTAGGTTTGTGGAACTAAAAACAAGTGCAGATATGACGTCCCGCTTAGGATTTTTCAGATTTTTGAGTACAGTTAATTTGCTGATAGCCAGTTTCTTTTTATTTATCATGCTGATGGCACTGCTGATGATGCCCTCATTAACCCCTATACTCATTTTTGCACTCATCACAGGGGCCGTGGTCATCCATAGCATCCTGTCGCTGGCGCTGCAAAAGAGCCTGGTAAATCCGGAAGTGCCCTTAAAGTCTAACACCCCCGGAGGTATCAAGATCATGGGCTTTATGGCCATGTTTTACGGCATATTACTGGTTACCAACGGCTGGGTGGGATTAACCAATCTGGACGAAATGCTGAATCAAACGATGAAGCAGATGCCTAAGCAACAACCAGCTCCGGATATGGCTACTATGCGTTCTCTCCTCCGTGGCTTTCTGATTTTCTTCCTGATACATGCTGCGGGAGTGATCGCCAACTGCGCCCTATCTTTTTCATTGCTGAGAAAATGGCAGGCCTCCCAACAGGAGAAAAAAATTGATTAATAAGCTGAGAGCTGCAAGCCATGAGCTTAAAGCCTATCCGATGAAGGAAGCTCGAAGCTCATGGCTCGAAGCTCGTAGCTCAAAACATAACATATGCAACCATTAGCAGAGCGGATAAGACCTGTTACATTAGATGAGTTGGTGGGGCAGGAACATCTTACCGGTAAGGATAGTATTTTAAGGAAGGCGCTGGAACAGGGTACGATCCCCTCTATGATCCTCTGGGGGCCTCCGGGGGTGGGTAAAACCACCATTGCCAATATCATTGCACATACACTACAGATGCCCTTCTATACCCTCAGTGCCGTATCGGCAGGGGTAAAAGAAGTGCGGGAAGTAATAGAAATAGCCCGGCGCCAGCAACATGCGGTACTTTTTATCGATGAAATCCACCGCTTTAATAAAGGACAACAGGATGCTTTACTGGGTGCAGTGGAGAAAGGTATTATTACACTCATTGGTGCCACTACGGAAAATCCCTCTTTTGAAGTAAATGCGGCGGTATTGTCCCGTAGCCAGGTATATGTGCTCAAACCATTAGGACCGGAACAGCTGTTGCAGTTACTACAGCAGGCCATGGACCGGGACGAATGGCTGCGTACTAAAAATATTGAACTGAAAGAAACGACGGCCCTGTTTAATATTGCCGGGGGAGATGCCCGTAAACTGCTTAACCTGTTTGAACTGGTCGTAAATACCTTGCAGGAAGATCCGGTAGTGATAACAGATCAGAAAGTAATGGATATTGCCCAGCAACGGGTGGCTATCTATGATAAAACCGGAGAACAGCATTACGATATCATTTCTGCTTTTATCAAATCTATCAGGGGCAGCGATCCCAACGCAGCGGTATACTGGCTGGCACGGATGATAGAAGGTGGGGAAGATGTGAAATTCATTGCCCGCCGCCTGGTAATATTGGCATCCGAAGATATCGGTAATGCAAATGCCAATGCGCAATTGCTGGCTACCAGCTGCTTCCAGGCCGTGAATATGATTGGTTATCCGGAATCACGCATCATCCTGTCGCAATGTGTTACTTACCTGGCTGCATCTCCCAAAAGTAATGCGGCGTATATGGCTATTAGTAAGGCACAGTCTATTGTGTCCCAAACCGGTGACCTCCCGGTGCCGATGCATATCAGAAATGCCCCAACGAAACTGATGAAGGAAATGGGGTATAGCAAGGGATACAATTATTCGCACGACAACGAAAATAATTTTGCCCCGCAGGAATATATGCCGGATGCTATCCGGAATACCAAACTTTATGACCCCGGTAAAAATCCCCGGGAAGATGAGCTGCGGAAACACCTGCGTCAGCTTTGGAAAGACAAATACAATTATTAATCAAAGCCAGGATGCCTGTACTTGCGGCAGACTGAAATGATAGGGTGATGATGGATCAGGGATCAGTCATCACCTTTTCCTTTCTTCAGTATTTCAAAAGACTGCTGGATCTGTTCCCCGTTTTCATCTACCAGCGTAATGGTATGCCTTCCAGGTGCAGGACGCAGGGCCAGCTGATGAAACTCCACCGTGGTGCCAACAAAATTATTATCCAGGTGCCAGTAAATGGTGGCACTGCTATTGCGATGGGTGGCAGTGAAAATGGTTTGCCCTGGCTTGCCGTCTATTTCTATAGGTACGTATATTTTAGAGTTGGGCCTGGGGTAGATCAGTTCCATAGGTGCCTTGTCCTGGTTTAAGGTAGCCAGGCAGTCTGGCTTGTAAGGTGGCAGTGGCTGATAATAGTTTTTGCTGCGGTAGTAAAACTCCATAGAAGGGGGTAACACAAACCAGGACTTATGTTGCATCATAGAGGGGGCTTCACAGTTTTCCGTTACCCGCCATTGCCCGGTATGATCCAGGTGAATCAACTGATGATAGGGACACACACCGGTGCGCAGACCCGCGGCGGGCACCCAGATAGAATCCTTTTCATTACACAGCTCGCTGGCCCGGTAACCGCTTTTATGGCATACTTCTATTTTACGCAGCTTGTCATAAGGGGTGGTAAACCAGCTGCCGGTATGCAGCAACCGGAAAATATCAAACATGACCGGTGCAGCAGTGGCCACGCCTATCAGACCTGGCCGCCCTTCTCCATCTGCATTGCCTACCCATACGGCTACTACATATTGTGGCGTAACGCCAATGGCCCATCCATCCCGGAAGCCAAAGCTGGTACCAGTTTTCCAGGCTACCCGCTGCGAAGAAGAAAACTGCTGCCAGAGCATTTCCTCTCCGGGCCGCATTACTTCTTCCATTGCCTGAAAGGTATGCCAGATGGCGCCTGCATCAAGAATACCATCCTTTGAAGGTGTATATTGAGATACCCGCTGTATATCATTACGGTAGTTGGGAGGATGAATATCATCCAGATCATACTTGCCACGATATTGTTCCATATGTCCCAGTGTACGGGCCAGACTGGCATACATACCTGCCATTTCCCAGAGCGTGGTTTCTGCGCCTCCCAGAATGATGGATAGCCCGTAGTGGTCGGAAGGCTGATTCATTGTGGTGATACCCAGTCTTTTCAGCAGGTCATGAAAACGTTCATAACGGTATTGCTGTAGCATACGTACTACCGGAATATTCAGTGAGCGTGATAATGCCCTGGAGGCAGGCACGGCGCCATCGTATCCCAGGTCAAAATTTTGTGGGGTATAACCGGCAATCTGTGTGGGAATATCTGCTACCAGGGTGTTGGGCAGTATCATCCCATCGCTCAGCATGGCAGCATACAGGATGGGTTTAAGGGTACTGCCCGGACTCCGCCGGGCCTGGATAATATCTACGTGGCTCTCCATTTCCGGATCGGAAGGATTATAAACATTCCCTACATAGGCCAGTGTATTGCCGGTTTCCACATCCAGTACCAGCGCTGCGGCATTATTGATGCCATTGGCTTTATAGGCAGCATTATAACGTTCCGTGATGCCGGTTACATTTCTTTGCAGCGCAGCATCCAGCGTGGTTTGTATCCGGGTACTGGTCTTTCCTTTTTGCCGCGTATAATCCTGCCTGAATTTGTCCAGCAGGTGGGGGGCCCATTGTGGTAAGGGTAATGGCTGGTCAGGTAGTGGCTCCAGTTTGGCAAGCTGGCAGGTAGTGCTGTCAATAGTATGATTACGCTGGAGTTTGTCCAGGAGCTGATTGCGTTTATTGTTTAGTGTTTGCCGGTTGCGGCCGGGATGTACCAGTGCAGGGCTGTTGGGCAATACTGCCAGTGCTGCCATTTCTCCCCACGACAACTGATTGGCCCTGCGTCCATAATAACGCCAGGATGCTGCTTCCAATCCTACCACATTACCTCCAAAAGGAGCATTGCCGGCATACAATGCCAGGATTCCTTTTTTAGAAGTGGAAAACTCCAGCCTGGTAGCCAGTACTACTTCCACCACCTTCTGCCATAAATTACGCGGCTGGTTCCTGGATAAACGGATCACCTGCATAGTAAGGGTGCTGCCTCCGCTTACTACTTTCCTGCCGCCAATGTTTTGTTTTACGGCACGTGCCAGTGCAATGGGATCTACGCCCCAATGGTAGTAGAAACGCTTGTCTTCATAAGTGGTAATGCATTTAATGAATTTTTCAGGTACCTGTTCATTCACCGGAAAACGCCATTGCCCATCAGGCGCTATGCTGGCGCTCAACAGGTCTCCGTTGTTATCCTCCACTACATAAGAGGTAGGTGCGGTAAATAGTTGCGAAGGCAAACAGATCACATATAAAATCAACAGGACACCACCTGCTGCAAGCCCCCATTTTTTGAATTTGCGCATGGAATAAATTAGCTATTAGCTTTTGGCTGTTAGCTTTTAGCTCAAAAAAGAGCTATAAACTTCCAGTTAACAGCAGCGAAGGTATAAAGCTAAAGGCAAAAAGCAAATGATGATCGCTTCATCATTTGCTTTTTGCCTTTATTAGCTATTCCCAAATAGCTTTTATCCGCTTCTATCAGCTAATAGCTAACAGCTTATTTAACCACTTCCACCCACTTACCCGGTGTGAATGCACTGATCGTATTGTCATACATCGCTTCGCACGAAGTAGCCGGGAGGTAATACCTACCCAGGTAGGAAGCATTCAATAGCACATTGTAAGTACGGGTTTTACCTTCTTCAATATTAAAGTAGGTGTAAACCCGGTCATCACGTATATCCATGTACGTAGATGGTGATGTCTGGAACGCGCTGTCATTTTCCATGAGGCGGGTATTCAGTATCTCCCATCCGGAAGGGAATATCTGTGAAAGGGCCATTTGCTCATAGTAGCCACGTTTACCAGGATTATGAATGGTAACGGTAGCCATGAAATCAGCGCCTTGTTTCAGCTGTGCCGGATCCAGCGGTTTACCATCGCGGGTACTGTATTTTACCTGCATAGACAGTATATCTGCATTGTTGGTAGCTTCAGGTTCCTGTCCTGCTTCCGGTTGTCCCTGGAGGATCAGCCTTACATACAATACATTTTTCCCGTTGTTCTGGATGCTGACATTGCCGGCACTGCCATTAAAGGTAACAGGTAGCTGTGTTACATAAGAATCACCGTTGATGTTCCCTTTCACACCATTTAGCTGGTATGCAAAACTCATTTTGCTGCCACCGGCATTGTTTCCACAGAATTTGGCAATGGCAATCAGTGCATAAGCGGTGGTTTGTGTACTGTACCAGTAATCCCTTGTTAGTTGGGAAGCGATATGTTTTACCATCTCATTGGCACGGTTGCGCTGCCCCATAATGGTGAGCGTTTCCAGGATCATGGCATCGTCACGCAAGTCAGAGCCATAAGTACCGCCCAACTGGGTGTATGCCTGCACCTGAGTAGCTATACCCTGGGTGATAGTATTGGCTACTTCCGGTTGACCGGCCAGCTTATAGGCCGCTGCCAGGCGCCATTTGGCGGCTACCGACAGGTATTTGAATTCTTTTAAGCGGTTCATCGCACCCAGTTCCGGTGATTTGGCCAGGGCCAGCAGATACAGGCGGTATGACTGGACAAGGTCGCCCCCATAGAAATTGGTGGTATTTGGTGCCCAGGTGACTGCTTTATTACGCTGGTACTTTTTCCATTGGTCAAGGAAGCCGGGAGGTAAGGTATACCCCAATGCCTGTGCTTCTACCAGGAAGTGCCCGGCGTAGTTGGTGCCCCACTCGTCGGCCGTACTTTGGCCCGGCCAGTAACTGAGGCCGCCATCTGAAGTCTGGAATCCTTTCAGGCGGTTGATTCCTGCTTTAATATTGCGGTCTATTTCTGCTTTCTGGCTTTCTTTCAGATCCATCAGCTGGTTCAGTACCAATTGCGGGAATATCCCCGAAGTGGTTTGCTCTACACAGCCATGCGGATATTGTATCAGGAAGTTCAACCGTTTGCCCAGGTTGAGCGAAGGGATCGTAGATACTTCCAGTACCCCGGAATTGGTACCTGTCATGCCCACCGGACTAAATGCGGTATTCCAGCTTTTGCCGCCATCCAAAGTGGTTTCCAGCATATTGGTGATAAGAGGATTGGGATTCCTTACCTGCAGCTCCACTGCTTCTTCTGCTTTTTCACCACCACTGGTAGCCGTTACCGTTAGCTTGCCTACACCGGTTTGTGGTTTTACTTTTACATCAAAGTATACCATTTGTTCACCCGGTTGCGCAAAGGTTACTGTTTTGGTACGTTCTCCTACTACTTCAAACAGTGCATTGGCAGAAAGAGTAACATTGGCAGAACGGATATTCTTTTCCAATCCGAATACTGTTACAGGCAGCTGGATCACTTCCGATGGGCCTAATACCCTTGGTACGGTAGTCAGCAGCATCAGCGGTTTTTTAACGGCTACTGCTTTTTCTGTAAATCCGTAGGCACCTTCCTGTCCGGCTACGACCATTGCTCTCACCGATCCGATATAAGGGGGTAACTTAAAGTTATGTGTTTGCTGTTGCCCTTTTTTAAGATAGAATGGTCCCATATAGGTAACCACCGGCTTAAAGCGGTTTGCTTTGGCAGCGCTGGCATTTTTATTCAACCCTTCATCACCACCTATGCTCAGGATGCGGTCCATATCAGCCCCCCAGGCACCAATCACAAAATCATACAGGTCCCAGGTTTTTACACCCAAGGCTTCCCTGGCATAGAATGAACTATGCGGGTCAGGTGTTTTAAAACGGGTCAGGTCCAGCAACCCTTCATCTACAATAGCAATCGTATAGGTCATCGCTTTACCATTGGCTTCTCCTACTGTAATGCTGGCGGCTGTTTCCGGTTTTAAGGTTTCCGGCATCTTAATGGTAGGCTTGAGGATCGTACCCTGGTCTTCTACAGAGATAGGAATCGTTCCATACATACGTATTGGGAGGTCGTTCAGTGTTTGTGCATGTGGTTGCAACAAGCTAACGTTTACGTATATATTAGGTGCCATTTCCTTTTCCGCCTTAAACTTAAAAGTGGTTTGCCCCTGTTTGGTATTTACCCAGAAGGTCTTTATCACTTTACTGCCTGATTCCACGCTGATCAATCCTCTGCCGCCTTCGCTGCTGGGGATGGTCAGGTTAATATCTTCTCCTGCATTGTATTTGGCTTTGTCGGAGGTGAATACCAGCATGGCTGCTTCAGAAGGGTTATTTTTCTGTACTCTTTCTGCCCATCCCGGCCAGTCTACATATACAGCTTCTCCGGTAGTATGCCCGCTTTTCAGGTCTTTTACACGCACCAGGTAACGGCCCCAGTCGGGGTAGTTGACCCGCAGGTTCCACTTGCCTTTACCATTGTGCAGGGTCATGGTTTCTTTAGACAGGAGCTTGTTATAACTATCCTGTGTAAAGTTGCTGTAATCCTCTTCACTTCGGTCCCACCACCAGCTCCAGCGGATCTTGTACAGCTCTATCTGTACCTCGCTGCTGCCGGATACCAGGTTCCCTTTATCATCTACGTTTACAATATCTACAGGATGTTCCTTATCCGTCAGCAGCATGCCCGTCATACGGTCGCCCTGCGGTGTGCGTACCCCTGCATAGGTAGTAAACGGATTATACGGCATGGAGAAATGGTCAATACTGAAATCGCCACCCGGTTCAAATACTTTTATTTCAAAATTGGCTTTCAGTTGTCCTGGTGCAGGTTTGCCCAGCTGTATCCCTGCATTTACGGCAGCGGTACCGTTTTCACTCAGGCTGCTTTCAAAGATGGTTTTCTTTTCTGCCTCAAAATGAGTAACCGGGTCGTCAAAGTGATAGTCCCCGAATTTACTGAAACTGGTCGTCTGAGAAGTAAGGGCTACATCCACTTTAGCTTTCAGGTGCTGGGCAGTAGCGCCAAACATCCACATAGCCGACAGGGTGCCTTGTGATGAATTGTCTTTAGAAAGCACCGTGCTATTGCCAAATTCCAGCTTTATTTTTAAGCGGTTAGGCTTTACTGTTTCTATTTTCAGATTTTTCTGGAAGGTAGCGCCCCCTACTTTTACTTTAGCGCTCCAGTTGCCGGTAGGATCGTCCGGTGCAGTAGAAGTGGTAAAGTTGTAGAACCCATTTAAGCCCTGGTGCTGGTTGATACGCTTGTATAACTGCCCTTTGGGGTTATAGAGCTCCAGTGTAACAGGATGATTATCCGGCAGCTTTTTATCTTTATCTTCCAGGATAAAGGTGAGGAAGAGGGAGTCTCCCGGACGCCATACCCCACGTTCGCCATATATAAATCCTTTGATCCCGTTTTGCACCTCTTCTCCTTTTACATCAAAACGACTGAGTGGTAAGGAGCTGCCGTCGTCTAGTTTGAGGTATCCTCTTTCGTCTCCTTTTTTAGCGATCAGCAGATAAGGTTTGCGTTTCAGTTCAAATATAGACATGCCATCTCCGTCGCTTTTGGTTTTGTGGATCACCTGGTTCTGATAATCCAGCAGTTCCAGTTCCACACCAGACAGCGGGCGGGTATCGCGTATATCGGTTACCGCTACCAGCATGCTGTTGTCATTACCTCTTTTGGCAATCAGGCCAATGTTGGAGGAAATGATATTGCGGGAAGCCCATTTGTCTTTGTTATAGTAGGAGTTGGAGCAGGCGTCATTGCGCTCATCCCAGTTATATCCATAAGGATAGTAGCTGTCGTAGCGTTGCCAGAAAGCATCATCCTCATCAATATTTTCACCATAGGAGTAATAATCTTCTTCATCACCATCACCGGAGGAAGTGGTTTCTTTATCACTGGCCACACATTTTTGCAGGGCATATGCTTTACGGAAGCCGATGGTAACACGATAGATAGCACCAGGTTCTGTACGCAGCATTTTATCCAGGTCGATGAAGAAACGGTTTTTCTTATTCAGGTTTACCGACTTGTCTGTATCCAGGCGGATGGTTTTTTCCACTACAGCACGACCCACCCGGCGGAGTTCCTGACTACCGTCCAGGTTATTACGTTGCAGGTATTGCGGTACATTGCTTTCATATATTTTGATGATGGTCACGTCTACTGCATTCAGGTTGACTGCCTCAAACGGCATCACCAGTTTTTCACTCTGGGGGAGGATTACACCATTACCCGGAATGCTAACGGCCGGCAGGGTATTTTCAAAATAGATATTGCCGGAAAAAGCCCGACCCAGGCGTTTGTCTGCAATGTTGATTACCCCTTCGTTTACGGCTACGGTATAGTTGCCTTCCAGGCGGTTAGGCGAATATATTTTTACTTCGCTGCCATCAATGGAATAGCGGAGATCATGTTGTCCGCTGATGCTGATAAGTCCTTCCAGGCTTTGCGCCATGCTGATAGGATCGGAGAACTGTACCAGGAGGTGTTGTTCCGGTACGGTCATGCCGCTGATCTGCAATACTTTAAAATCACCTACAGCAGGTACTTCCACTGTTTTTTTACCACTGGCGGTAGCGTTGAGGGGCTTGCCATCCCACGAAATTTCCAGCTTGCCACTGCCACTGGCAGGACGGCTGATATTGGCAATGGTATATTTAGAGGTGCGTTCTGTGGCATTGTGCTGCCAGGTAACCGGCAGTTTTTGTCCGTTGTAATTAACAGCGATCAGTTTTTCGATGGCCTGGGGATCTTCTACGTCAGCAGTATTCACTGCTCCGGAAAAAGACATCTTATCCATTGAAGTATTACTGCTGGCTCTCAGGCCCAACTCATCCAGGGAAAAGGACGGCTTGATTACCCGGAACTCAAAGTCGAACTCCGATATTTCCTTTGGCACATCCATTACTTTGCCCAGCTTAAAAGTGGCATTGTATGTTTTACCTGGTTGCAGATTTTCATCGGGTCTGAATTCAATGGTGGTAGCATCTACCCAAAAAGCTTTCCCTTTGATGGAGGGAGAAAAATCAAATACAGATTTTTCCAGTGGCTCATTCTGTGTATGCGTTACGTTTACCTGCCCACCCAGTTGCACACGGATAGCACTCTGCTTGGAGATAATACCAGCAGTATAAGCTTCTATGTACTTGGCAAAGGCGGGGTTCATTGTTTTTTTGGTGTGGTTGCAAGCGGTTATCAGTGACAATGTTGCAAGGCAAACCAAAAGGGCAGCTATTGCTGTAAACCTTTTTGTTGGGTGCATGTAGGTCTGGTTTTTAGGAGTTTTATTTTTAAAGATAGGTTTTTTTGAGCTGTTAGCAGTTAGTAGTTAGCTTTTAGCTCTCCCTAAGCGGATAAATAACGCAGTATTATCAACTTTATTCATTCGCTTCGATAAAGCTAATACTAACTGCCTTTCAATCGCTGCATTTAAGCTAACAGCTAAAGGCTAATAGCTTTTTCCCTTATTGAGCCTCATGAACTTATTCACCGCTATAGGTAATTCCTCTTCATAATGGGTTACAAATATGAGGGTCACGGGCATATGTTCGCATAATAATTCAATAACTTGTTTGAAGTGCAGTTTCTGCTGCGGGTCCAATCCCTGGCAGGGTTCATCAAAGATAAGGAGCGGTGGATTTTTTACCAATGCGCGTGCCAGTAAGGTGAGGCGTTGCGCACTTTCCGGTACCTGTTTAAAGGGTACGGTGGCATGGGCGGCAATGCCCAGCACTTCCATCCAGTCGGCAGCTATCTGTCCCTGAGCAGGGGTACTTTTACGGGAAGTGCCTATCACATCATGAAATCCGGAACATACCACCTGCATACAATTATCCCGTGAGGTAAAGTATTGGTGGAGTTCAGGAGATACAAAGCCTATTTTCCTTTTGATATCCCAGATACTTTCCCCGCTGCCGCGTTTGCGGTCAAACAGGTAGATCTTGTTGGCATAGGCCTGTGGGTTATCTGCATTGATCAAGCTTAACAAGGTGGATTTTCCTGCGCCATTATGGCCCAGCAATGCCCATTTTTCATTAGGCAGGATGGTCCAGTTGATATCGTCCAGGATGATATTTTCTCCATACTTTACCCGCACATTTTCCATGTGTACGATGGTATCGAAAGACGGCGGATTGGTTTGATGTGCCAGCGCGGCTATTTTGCCGGCCTCCATTACCGGCAGGGGAAGTGCAGCTGGCGGCGGCACCGGCCGTTTCATAAATTCTTCCCGGGTGTATTGCCCGGAGATACTGCCGGCATCCAGGGTAAGCACATGGGTAATATGATCCGGTATTTCGGTAGGCGTGGTAACCAGTAATACCGTAGTACCATTGGCAATGATATGGTTGATCATCTCTCCAAAGTCCTTCCGGGTTTTTACGTCCAGTCCTATAAATGGATTGTCGAGCATGAGTAATACCGGTTTTTGCAGCAGGGCTTTAGCGATCATCACCCGCCGGGTTTCACCATTGGAAAGCTTGATAAGCTCTTTATGCATTAACGGTGCTATTTGCAGCGGCAGCAGCAGCGCTTCCGTTTCCGGTGTGCTGGTGGCCGTATCATACAGGTAAGCCTGAACAGTAGGCGCATCTCCGGAATCCATACTGTTAAAGCGCTGTTGGTAATAAAAGTCAACCGTGTTGGAAAGGTTGCGGAAAGTATGGTGATGCCCTACCAGGGAAATCAGGTTCCGGTAATTAAAGTAGGGATCTGTAATCGTATGTTGTTGCCGGTAAGCCTCATAAAAGTGATACTGAATACTACCGTTGATAATATTGAATTTTCCGGCAATGGTATTTAGCAGGGCGGTTTTGCCGGAACCACTGCCGCCGGTAATAGCCCATTGTTCTCCCTGTTGAATGTGCCAGTCCAGTTGGGTAAACAGGGTTTTGTCCAGGTAACGCACGGTAATGTGGTGCAGCGAAAGAAAAGGTGTTGCTATAGTTTCCATATTAATCTACAGGTCTTTTGATTCAACAATAAGATATAAAATTAGTCCTATTATTGAAAGGCTTCCAGTAATTTTATAAGAAATCTGCATTTTATGTACAGGAATGGGGGCTTCATATTACTATTACTGGTGGCCTTGCAGGCAGCGGGACAGCAGACTATTACGCGTAACCCCATCATTGCCAATATGGTAGCAGCAGTACGTGCGGATAATATGGAAAAGGATATCCATCAGCTGGTGGCTTTTGGTACCCGGCATACCCTGAGTAGCATTACAGATAAAAAGCAGGGCATCGGGGCTGCACGTAACTGGGTATTGCAGCGGTTCAGTAGCTATATAGCCGGTTCGGGAGGCCGGCTTTCCGTACAACTGGATACCGTTACACTGCCACCTAACGGGAAGCGGCTGGATGTGCCGGTACACCTGGGTAATGTAATGGCTACTCTGAAGGGCACAGATCCTGCGGATAAACGGGTATTTATTGTTAGCGGACACCTGGATAGCCGGGCTTCAGATATCATGAACCGCACCATCGCTGCACCGGGAGCTAATGATGATGGCAGCGGGGTGGTAGCCCTGCTGGAAATGGTGCGGGTGATGCATCAGACCCCTTTTCCGGCTACCATCATTTTTGTGGCGGTGAGCGGAGAAGAACAAGGGCTGCTGGGAGCTGATCACCTGGCAGAAAAGGCTGCCCGGCAAGGCTGGGAAGTAGAAGCGATGTTGAATAATGACATGATCGGACAAAGCACTTCCAGCGAAACTAACCTGACCGGTAATACGGTGGTGCGGGTGTTTAGCGAAGGCATACCTGCACTGGCAGATGAGAAAATGCTGGCACAGATCCGGGCAGAAGGTATGGAAAATGACAGCCGCTCCCGGCAGCTGGCACGTTATGTCAAGGAAGTGGGGGAACGGTATGTAGACGCTTTAGAGGTGATGATGGTATACCGTAGTGACCGCTTTTTGCGTAGTGGTGATCATGTGCCATTTTTGCGCCGGGGATTTACGGCGGTACGTATTACAGATCTGTATGAAAACTATATCCGCCAGCACCAGGATGTGCGGAAGGAAAATGGCATACAGTATGGCGATCTGCCAGAATACATGGACTTTGAATACCTGCGTAAAAATACCTGCCTGAACCTGGCAGTACTGTCCAATCTGGCCAGCGCACCTGCTATCCCGCAAACCGTGAAAATGGATGTAAAGGAACTGACCAATATGACCCGTATTTCATGGCAAAAACCAGTGTACGGTACTGCCAGGGGATATTACGTATTGCTGCGGGAAACGAGCAGCCCTACCTGGCAAAAGAAAATTTATACTACCGCAACGGAAATGACCCTGCCTTATTCAAAAGATAATTATTTCTTTGCAGTACAGGCGGTGGGAGAAAACGGTGCAGAAAGCCTGGCCGCTTTTGCCGGAAAATGAAGTGCTATTTAAATAATGGAATTTATGAATTGGGTAATAAAAACATTTGAGGAGCTGACTATAGCTGAACTATATGCTATACTGCATCTGAGGAGTGAGGTGTTTGTGGTGGAACAACATTGCAACTACCAGGATATGGACTATGCCGATCAGCAGGCGATTCACGTACAGGGATATACGGAGCAGGGAAACCTGGGAGTATATACAAGGGTGTTTGCTGCCGGAGTAAAATTTGACGAAGCCTCTATTGGCAGGGTAGTGAGCGCTGCTGCTGTACGGGGTACAGGGGCCGGCAGATTACTCATGCAAAAATCAATTGCTGTGCTGGAAGAACTGTATGGAAAAGTGCCCATCCGGATAGGCGCACAACTTTATTTGAAAAAGTTTTATGAATCACTGGGGTTTGAACAAAAAAGCGGGATCTACCTGGAAGATAATATTGAGCATATAGAAATGGTAAGAGCGGGAGCCGTATAACACCGGGGCCTGCTTGCTAAAGCTCCCAACACCCCGGAGTATTGTTTGGCAGCTTTATTTTTTCTTTTCAGGCTCCTTTTCTTTCTTTGATTTGCCGGAAATAAGCGGTTTGGCAAAAGTGGTTTTTACTTTCCATAACGGCAGGTTGTAAGAAATGGTGTATTGTACATCAAAGGAGTTTTTCTTGGAGGCATTGCCGAATCCGGGAATCACAATAGGTGGAAAATCGCTGTCCTTCACGTTCGTCAGCAGGAATTTTTCCCGGATGTTCCAGCCCAGAAAGAGGTTGGTCAATACCTCTACTTTCATGCCCAGGATCAGCTCTACCCAATGAGTACTGATATTGGTTTGCGGAAAACTTCCTGTTGTTTTTTCTCCCCAATAGCCATTGTAAATGGTGTAGGAAGGCGCTTCATAACTCAGGTGTGCAAATCCGTATCTGATCCCTCCATAAAGCATATGCCTTTCGCGGGGTTCCTGTTTTTTCAGGAAGTTATAATCGATGCCCACGGTAGTATATACCCCATTGCCCTTGTAAGTATAGTTGCTGTCACTATGAGAAGTGTTGTTATATCCCAGTTCTCCGGCCAGGTACATATTGCTGGTGATCCTGGCGTCAGCTACTACCGCTATTTCTTTGCGGTAAGGCTGAAAAGCCGTCACAACAAAACGGCTGAGGTCAAGTCCTATCCGTAACCCTCCAGGCACCATATAGGTAGTATCATTATTGACACGCGCGGGCTTTTTTACCACAGGCTTGACAAAAACGCTATCTTTTTTACTGGTGGCAGATTTCTTTTGTGCCTGCACAGCCAGTGTCAAAAAACAACTACTCAAAATTAAAATGTAGGGTAATATGCGTGTCATTAGAGGTAGTTACTTCCTTTTGATTAATTTTTAAAGAGTCCACAGTATGCTGTGTGGTAAGCACGGTGTCGATGGTAAAGAAGGTAGAGAAACCGCAGCCCGCCGATATAAAATGCGGTGTTCTTTTATACCGGAAGGTAAGCGTGTCTGCCACCAGTGCAGAATCTACCTTCAGATAAAAACGGCTCTCATCTTCTGTTTGCGACAATGGCAGGAACAGGTCGCCTAAAGGTTGTTTTTTGTAGAGACTATCCTTACCCAATGCAAACAACGTTACTTTAGGCATGATGGTATCCCTCACCACATCAGCACTGTCATATTTAAAATGAACACGCGTGTCTGTACGGAGCGTTTGATCACAAACTTTGGTTTCGTCTTCACAAGCCACCATAATGGCCGGTATTGCCGCTACCAGTAATACTTTAAAAATGTTCTTCATTTGCTGTTCATTTGCAGGGCAAGCTGGAAAATAAAGGGCCATATATGCTGCTTTCCCGGTTGCATTAGCTTCCCAGTTCTTTCTTCAGGAACCGGGCGGTATGACTGTCTTTACAGGAGCTCACCTCTTCTGGTGTGCCTGCACATAAAATAGTGCCACCGCCACCACCGCCTTCCGGACCCAGGTCTACAATGTAATCAGCCATTTTGATTACATCCAGGTTATGTTCTATCACCAATACAGTATTACCACGGTCTACCAGTTTATTCAATACATTCAGCAACAATAAGATGTCCTGGAAATGCAAACCGGTAGTAGGTTCATCCAGTATGTAAATAGTTTTGCCGGTATCTTTTTTAGACAGCTCAGTAGCCAGTTTTACCCTTTGTGCCTCGCCACCTGAAAGGGTTACCGCCGACTGGCCCAATGTAATATAGCCCAATCCCACGTCCTGCAAGGTCTTTATTTTCCGGTAAATAAACGGTACGGCATTGAAAAATTCCACCGCTTCGTCTACCGTCATATCCAGTACATCAGAAATAGATTTTCCTTTATAACGGATTTCCAGTGTTTCGCGGTTGTACCGGCGTCCGTTGCATTTTTCGCAATGCACGTATACGTCTGGCAGGAAGTTCATTTCAATAACCCTCATCCCGCCGCCTTCACACACATCACAGCGACCGCTTTTTACATTGAAGGAAAAACGCCCGGCATTATAGCCTCTTATTTTAGCTTCCGGCACCTGTGCAAACAAGGTACGGATATCAGTAAAAAATCCACAGTAGGTAGCAGGATTACTCCTGGGTGTACGGCCGATAGGCGACTGGTCGATCTCGATCACCTTATCCAGGTTTTCCAGCCCTTTCACGCTTTTGTATGGCATGGGTACCTGCTTGGAATCATACGCATGTTTGGACAGGATCGGGTACAGCGTTTCATTGATGAGGGTAGATTTACCACTACCGGATACACCGGTTACACAAATGAATGTACCCAGCGGCAGCTTTATGGAAACATTTTTCAGGTTGTTGCCCGTAGCGCCTTTCAGTTCCAGAGATTTGCCATTTCCCTTTCTTCTTACCGCAGGAATGGGAATGGCACGTTTGCCATTCAGATATCCTGCCGTAGGGGTATTCAGTTTGAGGATCTCTTTGGGGATCCCCTGTGCAATGATCTGCCCGCCATGTACCCCTGCACCGGGACCTATATCTACCAGGTGATCTGCATGCAGCATAATGTCTTTATCATGCTCTACCACGATCACGGTATTGCCCATTTCCCGGAGGTTTTTCAGGGCTTCTATCAATTGCATATTATCCCGCTGGTGGAGTCCTATACTGGGTTCATCCAGGATATAGGTAATGCCCATCAGCTGGGAGCCTATCTGCGTAGCCAGGCGGATACGCTGTGATTCTCCGCCGCTGAGGCTGCGTGTAGGCCTGCCCAGAGAAAGATAGCTTAAACCTACATTGAGCAAAAAGCCCAGCCGTTCCCGTATTTCCTTGAGAATATCTTTAGCAATAGCGTTTTCTTTCTTTTCCAGCCGGGTTTCAATATCCCGGAACCAGGTGGCCAGTTTATCCAGGTCCATTGCACTCAGTTCCGCAATGTTTTTTTGATCTACCCGGAAAGAAAGGCTTTCCTTTTTGAGGCGGGTACCTTCACAATCAGGGCAGGTGCTGAGCTGCATAAATCCTTCAGCCCAGGTGCGCACATGATCAGAAGAAGTATCATTGAAATACCGGCGTACCATATTTACCACTCCTTCATATTCTGTAGCATAGGTGGCGGTACCGTTTTCGTCAAAACCCATATCTACATCCAGTTTTCCGTTTTCATCACCAAACAAGAGTATGTTCAGTGCTTTTTCCGGCAAGGAGGAGATGGGGGCGGTGAGCGAAAATTTATGTTTGCGGGCTAGTTGCTGTACCTGTTTAAAAGTGAATGTTTCCCTGGCTTCCCCTAAAGGAGCAAGGCCCCCATCATTAATCGACTTGCTTTTGTCCGGCAGTACCTCATCCATATTGATCTGATAGATGGTGCCCAGGCCTTTACAGCGGGGACATGCACCATAGGGAGAGTTAAAGGAAAAAGTATTGGGAGAAGGTTCCTCGTAAGAGATACCCGTATCCTCACACATCAGCTGGCGGCTGTACTGGCTCACCTTCTGGCTGTCATGGTCCATTACAAACATGAGCCCTTTCCCCATTTGCAGGGCTTTCTGCACGCTCTGGCTGATACGCACCCGGGCATCATCCTGCACCTGTATCCGGTCTATTACCAGTTCTATATCATGGATCTTGTACCGGTCTACCTGCATTCTTTCTTTCAGGTCCAGTATTTCCCCGTCTACCCGCACTTTTACATATCCCTGTTTGCGCACCTGTTCAAACAGTTCCCGGTAGTGTCCTTTACGGCCACGTACCAGCGGTGCCAGGATCACCAGTTTTTTCTTAGGGTAGTTTTTAAACAGGTGTTCCAGTATTTCTTCTTCCGAGAAACGCGTCATACGTTTGCCCGTATTGTAGGAATAGGCCTGTCCTATACGCGCGTACAGCAGGCGGAGGAAATCGTATATTTCAGTGATGGTACCTACGGTAGAGCGTGGGTTTTTATTGGTGGTTTTTTGCTCGATGGAAATCACCGGCGACAGGCCGGATATTTTGTCTACATCAGGCCTTTCCATATCACCTATGAACTGGCGGGCGTATGCAGAAAAACTTTCCATATACCGGCGCTGGCCTTCTGCATAGATCGTGTCAAAAGCCAGTGAAGATTTGCCACTGCCACTAATACCGGTGATCACCACCAGTTTATTTTTGGGCAATACCAGATCCAGGTTTTTGAGGTTATGCTCACGTGCACCGATTATTTCTATCTGATCATCGGCAGGTGTCAATAAAGCTGCTGGTACCGTTGCGTTTTCTTTTTTCTTTGCCATAAAAATCCCCGAACACAAGTTTTATTTTAATCGTCTGTTACCTGTTGAGGTACGAACTTAATTAAACTACTAAACTACGCCATAATTGGTAGAGATGGCTAAAATTTTATTCCCCAAAGGCGGATTTCTTACCCTTCATTCCTAACAACATAGAGGTAGATTCCAGTATGAAATTAGTATTCCTTATCTGTGAAGCAAAGATGAAGTACCCATATAGTATCTCTATAAGGGGTACTATATGGGTACTTCAAGGGTACTTTAAGGATACTTTAACCATAAGGATGCATGGGCTTTACTATCGCTTTAACACTGGGAATACCCTAGCTATTGTTTTTATGCTGATAGTATTTTACCTGCTGTCAGTATTTGGGGTATCCGCCTCCAGACTTGCCACAACGCCAGGTGGTAACATTACGGGCATGATTATCAGGATAATAGTAGGTATAATCATAGGAGGTAACATATCCATCGCTATTGATAACCTGGTTGGAGTACTCCCGGTGGTCATATGGATATTCCCCATTATCCCGGATAGATCTGAGCAGGTGATGGGCAGGAAAATCGATATGTCCCAGTGCAGCCAGGAGTATCATGCCCTGCATGGGAAGATTACTGTCAAAATCATAGCTGGCTCCTTTGATGGGGCGGGAATAATCGTAGGTAAACTCCATATTATTGGCAGGATCTTCCTCGTAATAGTACTTGATAAGGTTGCCGTATTTGTCGTAAACGTAACGGAGGTTGGCAAAACCATAGATCGGTTCATAGGTAGTTCTGCTAAGCCGTCCCTGTGCGTTGTAGAAGTATTTGGTTTCACTGCGGTTGCCATCCCTGGCCAGATGATCGGACCAGGTAGCCCTGCCGCAGGCATCCAGCCTGGCGGTCAATACCGTGTCGTGGGTAGCGCTGTTAAACAGATACACACGATTGCCGGTGTATTTCACCTCCAGCGAATGCTCTTCTCCACCAGTAGGGGCAAAAGGTGGCAGCGATATTTCCAGGTAATTGACAGTACCATTGGCGGCAAATGTTTTTTTGATTTTCGGGAAAGACTGCGGATGATAAGCGCCATCGTAGTACAGGTAGATAAGTTTTTGCTGGGGCTGGCAGCCAGGTACCGGAGCGCAGGGACCGCAATCTGGTCCCCAATTGTCAGGTCCTTTTTTACAGGCAGTGAGTACCAGCAATAACGCAAGAATAGTGCGGGGGATAAATAAATTTTGTTGCATAACAGGTTGATATTATGGGGTGAAGAAATGGGGGGAATTTCCTGGGATAAGGGCTAAAATCAAATAGTAAGGGTAGCTATGTCAGATAGCTGATACAGGGGCTACAGGCCATGGGTTGATCAACAGTATAAAAATAAATTATTCCAAAGGAAAAGCATATCCGGGGCTGATATATTTGTTTGAATGAATTGTAATAAATCAATATGTCTGGAGTAGGGAATGTATGGAGGATAAGTAATAAAAATAGTGGTTAACACGTAGTTTTAGCCTCGCTGAACATGTTAGTTTTGGCTTTTCAAAATTACCTCATAACCCCTGCTTATTAAGATGAAAAAGTTTTTGTTTTGGTGGTGTCTGACAGCCAGTATGGCCTGCAACAAACAACAGCCTGCCAGCCCATCCCCGGACCCTGATCCTGCCATACCACTTACCATTGCCACCATTTCACCAAGTGATGCAGCGTCCGGCCCTGTTACCATTAAAGGCACTGGCTTTAGCGTTACCCTGGCAGAAAATGAGGTCCGGTTTGGCGTACTGGCTGCCACCGTACAATCCGCCACTGCTACGCAGCTGGAGGTAGCGCTGCCTCCCGATATGACACCTGGTGCGCATGATGTAACCGTAAAAATCAAGGCGCAAACTGTTACCAAAGCTAAAGGATTTCGTTTACGCGGCTGGGTGGTAAGTACCTTTGCCGGCACCGGGGTATGGGCAAGCGATGACGGGCCTGCGGATAAAGCCAGCTTTCGCCAGCCCACCGGCATTGCCGTGGACGCTGCCGGTAATTTTTATGTGCCGGACCTGCATAAGATCAGAAAGATCACCCCACAGGGAGTGGTAAGTACGATAGCCGGAGGAAATGGTAAAGGTTACATAGATGATACCGGTATCAACGCCAGGTTTAATACGATTACCAGTGTTGTACTGGATAAGGCCAATAACCTCTATGTAGTGGATCAGATGAATTTTTTGATCCGTAAGATCACGCCTGCAGGTGTTGTCAGTACAGTGGCCGGCACCGTTGGCGTATTGGGTAAAAAAGATGGTATAGGTACCCATGCCGCTTTCAGTGTGCCTTATGGTCTGGCTATTAATGCAGCCGGTACGCATCTTTATGTAGGAGATCAGGCCAATCATGTGATCAGGAAAATTGCGCTGGCTACCAGTGAGGTGACCACTATTGCCGGCAGTGGTGAGCAAACCAGCAAGGATGGCAATGGCTTGCAGGCAGGTGTCCCCAGCCCGGGTAGCATGGCCTTTGATGCTGATGGGATGCTTTACATCACAGAAAAAGGGGGTGGCAAGGTGCGCAAAATGACACTCAACGGGGATATTACGACTATTGGCGGACACCTGGATGTAAATAGCAGTCCTACCCATGTAGTGGTAGACGATGAAAAAAATGTATACGTCACCTTTAGTGGAATGGGGAAGATCAAAAAATATACTCCGGCAGGCGTAGAATCAAATTTTGCAGGTAATAATACTGGTACCGGCGCAGAAGATGGTCCAGCGGCTGTGGTCTTTTTCCAGCGTCCGGAAGGGATCGCCCTGGTAAAGGACCCGACCGGCAACCCCGTGTTTTATATTGTGGATGCACTGAGGCATAAGATAAAAATGATCCGGAAGGAATAGTATAAAAAAGCGGCTACCTGCACAGGTAGCCGCTTTTTGTATTGTTAAAGTACTGCTGGTCGTCCTGTTTACACCAGCTCCAGTTGTGTCAGTTCTTTACCCAGGTCTTTTACGCCTTGCAGAATTTTTTGCACCTGCTTTTCGGAAGGGTGTTTCTGACCATTTACATACTGGGATAATAATGTTTCATTCATGCCAATGCGCACGCTGAGGCCTTTTGCATTAAGTACATTGTAGTACTCAAAAAACTGCTGTAGATCAAGTTGTAAGATGACGTCAGCGCTGGTGGCAATTTTTTCTCCCTTATGCTCCCGGTAGGTATTTAGCGCGTCTAAGATATTACTTCTGAGGTCAGACATGCTCTTGCCTGTAGTGCCAACCGGTATGGCATCATCTACTGCATAGGCGGCGAATCCGGTTTTGGTTTTTTCAACGGTAAACAACACCTTTTTCATACTTTAAAGTTTTATAGGTATGGCAGGTCTTATTTAAGCCCTGCCTGTTTCAATATCTTTTTTTCAAGCCCGGTTCCTAACTCTGCCGAGCCATGATCCGGAAAAACTATTTCAATTCCGGGCTTTGCCGCATGTACGAGAATAACATGGCTTCCTTTACCTTGTCTGAGTATATACCATCCTTCCCTTTTTAGTTTCCTAAATAGTTCCGAACATTTCATTAGTTGGTTTTTGATCTTATAAAGGTAAATTAAAATTTACTTTTTATGAAATTTAAAGGTAAATTTTAATTTACCTTTATAAGGTGTGATCTGCAGGAGTGTGCTTAAATACTTTTAACGGGAAGATATGTTGCCAGGCTGAGAAGGAGCTGTAGTAGTATAAAAAAGCGGCTACCTGTTCAGGTAGCCGCTTTTTTATACTATGGTAATTATTTACCTGTTAATTATCCGTTGAATTTTTTGAAAACCACAATGGCGTTGTGACCACCAAAGCCGAAGGTGTTGCTCATCGCTACATTTACGATACGCTCCTGTGCTTTGCCCAGGGTCAGGTTCATATTGGTAGGAATGTCTTCACCCAGTACGGTAGTATTGATCGTAGGAGGTACAATGTTATCCTGTGTAGCCTTGATACAGGCAATAGCTTCAATCGCACCGGCAGCACCCAGCAGGTGGCCCGTCATAGATTTGGTACCGCTGATATTCAGTTTAGTCACCTGCTCTCCAAATACACTGGCAATTGCTTTCAGCTCACTGATATCACCTACCGGAGTAGAGGTAGTGTGGGAGTTGATATAATCCACATCCTGGATGGTCAGTTCTGCATCTTCCAGTGCCTGTTCCATACCTAATTTGGCGCCCAGCCCTTCGGGGTGGGTAGCGGTCAGGTGGTAAGCATCACAGGTAGAAGCGCCGCCAATCATTTCGCCATAGATAGTAGCCCCCCTTTGAATAGCGTGGTCATAATCTTCCAGGATAATAGCGCCAGCGCCTTCTCCCATTACAAAACCATCACGTTCTGCGTCAAAAGGACGGGAAGCAGACTCTGCACGGTCATTGCGGGTAGACAGTGCTTTCAGTGCATTGAACCCGCCTATTCCTGCACGGGTAACCGGTGCTTCAGAACCACCTGCCACAATAGCATTGGCTTTACCCATACGGATATAGTTAAAGGCATCTATCAGGGCACTGGTAGATGAGGCACAAGCGGATACGGTACAGAAGTTAATACCCATAAAACCATATTTCATGGCAATATGACCAGCAGCGATGTCTGCTATCAGCTTGGGAATAAAGAATGGGTTGAACCGCGGCACATAACCACCCTGGGTAAATTCCACGATCTGTTCCTCAAACGTCAGCATTCCGCCATTACCGGAAGCCCATATTACCCCTATTTTGGTTTTGTCGATCCCTTCTTTATTCAGCCCGGAATTTTCAATAGCTTCTGTCGCAGCTACCATTGCATACTGGGTGAAATGGTCCATTTTACGGGCATCTTTTTTGTCCATAAACTGCTCCACATCAAAGCCTTTGACTTCACAGGCGAATTTTGTTTTAAATTCTGTTGTGTCAAATTTGGTAATTGGTCCGGCACCACTTACGCCGCCTTTCAAATTATTCCAAAAAGTGTTCACATCATTCCCGACAGGTGTTAATGCTCCCAAACCGGTAACCACAACCCTTTTCAGTGTAACAGTACGCATATATATTACTTTAAAAACAAAAGTTAGAGCGCAAATTTAGTTACTTATTGTTAGTATTATGCATATTCATAATAATAATATATTATATCTTCTAAAGAGTTGATACAAGAAAACTATAAGAGGTAGTTCCGGGCCTTGATGGCAGTGCATAAATGGGTCAGGCAGCGGCAGGAATTCTCCGGGTACGCTGTTTTAAAAAGACGATGATTTCCTCATCCGATTGGAAGCGGTTGCCGATATTAACAAAGTGCCTGGCCAGCAGGTCATACCGCTTGCGCATGAGCCAGGCAAAAACATGCAAAAAATGGATGCCGTCAAATACGATGGCTTCATTGGCGACATATTCGTCCAGGGTACTCCGGAAAAAGACGGGATGTTCTGTCCAGTGCATGGA
This sequence comes from Chitinophaga sp. H8, assembly GCF_040567655.1. NCBI lineage: Bacteria > Pseudomonadati > Bacteroidota > Chitinophagia > Chitinophagales > Chitinophagaceae > Chitinophaga > Chitinophaga defluvii. Next base: position 1,699,089 of record NZ_JBEXAC010000002.1, read on the forward strand.
GGGTTTAAGGTGATGGCTGATATGATAGCCGTCATTCCAGCATTTATGGTTGTATTTGGTATTGATACAGGTGATGCTGTTTTTATAGGCATTATCAGGTTCCTGCGCACAAATGAAAGCATGCTGTGCCCAGTTGCCCAGCATCATGATCACCCTTGAAATCACAAAGGGGAGGATGAAAACAACCAGGGTGGCAGGCCAGTTGACAAAACAAAGTGCTACACACATGGCAAAAAAGAGGACTTCTCCCCGGAGGGCACGGACCAGCAGTTTTCTGCGATGTTTACGATGAAAGTACCGGCAAAGGGTATAGATTCCTGCAAAGAAGAAGCTGCCCAGGTAGCTGCCAAAGCTGCGGAGCGAGTCGCGCTGGTAAAACATGGTACTGCTCTCGTCATCAGGCAGGTTGTTTTCCGGATGATGCATCCCGATATGATGGGAATAATATGTTTCCGGTGTTTGTCCAAAGAGCGGGCCCAATACCCATGGCAGGTAATGATTCAGCTTTTCGTACTTCTTTTCAAAGAAGGCCCGGTGACAGGTACAATGCAGCATCAGGCCGAAAGGGCCTTTGAAATAAAAGTTATTGAGCAAAAGGTAGGTAATAGCCAGCAGCCACCATATCCAGCCGGTGATAAATGGCAGATAAAGCAGTATTGCCAGCGGAATAAGGGTAAAAGTAATCTGAAGGGTCAGGTAAACAAAAGGCAGATCACGCTCATCCCGGATAAATTTTTTAAAAAAACGATCTGCTGCTGTAACTTGTTCCGGCTGAATAAAAACCGGATCGGAAATACTAGAGATATACTTCATGTTCTATATTTACGGCACAGTGTAGTTCAGTAGATAATTACCATGAATATAACGCGTTTATTTGTCAATTGCGTATCTGTTTTGAGAGAGCAGTAGCGGCACCGCTATTAATAAATATTGTATCCTGTATAGTAACCACTAAACACAACAATCGCACATGCATAACGATGGCACCAAAAGACTTACGCTGAAAGACGTGGCCAGGCTGGCTGGCGTAGCCCCTTCTACCGTTTCATTTGTGCTGAATGGCAAAGCAAAACAAATGCGTATCACGGATGAGCAGGCCGAACGGATCATGGGGATTGTAGAAAAATCGGGTTATGAACCCCACCGGATAGCAGTAAATTTACGTACCGGACAGTCCAAAACACTGGGGCTGATGGTGGAAAGTATTTCCGGCAGCTTCTTTGCCAGCCTCGCTAAAAGTATTGAAGAGGAGGCAGAAAGCCTGGGGTATAATGTAGTATACTGTAGCTCCGAGAATAATACAAAAAAAGGAGGCGAACTGATCAATATGCTTTCCCGGCAGATGGTAGATGGTTATCTGATCACTCCCGCCCCTGGTATGGAAAAAGACATCCTGAAGCTGGTGGCCAACCGGCGGCCACTGGTTTTAATGGATAGTTATTTCCCGGATATCAATGTACCCTATGTGTTGATCGATAATTATGCTGGTGTGGTGCAGGGAATGGAGCACTTTATCAGTAAAGGATACCGGAAAATTGCGTTTATCACGGCAGATATGAAGGTGATACAGCTGCAGGAAAGGCAACGGGGGTACGAAGACACCCTGCGCAGTCATAAGATCCCCGTTAAGAAAAAACTGATGCTGTCACTCCCTTTTAATGGCCCCCGGGCAGATGCCATCAGGGAGATTACCACATTTGTAAAACAAAATGATATTGATGCGGTATTCTGTGCAACCAACTATGTGGGGATTCTCACCATAGAAGCATTAAGTAAGCTGCATCTGAAAATGCCGGACCAGGTGGGCCTGATCTGTTTTGATGACCATGATGTTTTCCGGCTTTATCCACCTGGCATCACCGTCATCCAGCAACCTATTGAGGAAATCGCCCGGACAGCCATCCGGTTATTAATGAACCAACTGGACAAAAGTAAAGTATACATAAAGAAAAGTAAAGTCCAGCTACCTGGTAAATTCATTATCAGAGGATCTGTATAATAATTTTGCAATATTTTCCTGAATCATGTTTTTTACAGGGAAATAATTTTATTTTTACCTATCCATGTTTTCGCGTCGTTAGAGAGAATAATACTTTTAATAGTAGCGCAAAATAGGGATAACGCCGGTAGCCGGTGAAAACATATTGACCTATATAGTTGAAATACAAGATTCTATGAATCTTTTTTTAAGCAACCATCGCTAAATCGATTTTGCAATATAAGCATTGAATGCATTGGCAATATCTATTTTATCGCATCATCCGCAGACAAACAGATACAGGCATGAGCAGTTTTTTTAAGCGTTTTAGCAGCATCGTGTTAATGGGGATCCTTTCTTCAGGGGTATGGGCTGCCGGAAATAAGATCGCTGCAGATCCGGGGGCATATGTGCCTTTGGGAACGGATACCATTGTCCGGAATGGCTATACCCTTATTTTTATTAACCAGGATAAAACATTTGATCCGCAGGTGAAGCATAAAATGGTGCACACCTTTTTTCAGGTATACCCGGCACTGGCCCGGCAGTTTAATCCTGCTACGCTTAAAACGGTCACTTTTGTGATGGATACTACTTATAATGGGGTGGCAGGTGCGGCTAACGGGCAGGTAAGCTATAGCCCGGAATGGTTGCGTAAGCACCCGGGGGATATTGATGTGGTTACCCATGAAGTGATGCACATTGTGCAAAATTATCCGGGAGATGCCGGTCCGGGATGGATCACGGAAGGAATTGCAGATTATGTACGCTATAAATTTGGATTGGATAATGCCAGCGCAGGATGGGCGTTGCCTGAATATCAGCACGGGCACAGTTATACGAACAGTTATCGTATTACGGCAAGATTTTTAGCCTGGATAGAGCAAAAGGTGAAGCCAGGTTTCGTAACTTCGCTGGATGCCAGTATGCGTACCAAAAAATATGCAGCTGCCACATGGCAGCAATTAACGGGCAAAACAATGGATGAGCTATGGAAAGCTTATTCAGCAAACCCCGCTCTTTAACAAAGAGAAAGTTATTGGAATAGTGCAATAGCTATTTCATTGTTCACTGTATATATTTCATCCCGATTCTTCGGGATGTTTTCTTTCTGCCAATACAATACATGCATGGCCTGTTGTGCGTTACTTGTGCCACAACAGGATGCCTTTAATAATATTACCTGCATCCACCACCCAATAAAATAATGTTGACATGAGTAGAACTATGCTTTTGTTGTTACTTACTATGCCGATACCGGTTTTTGCACAGCAGAAAACCAATGAAAATCTGTTGCAGTATGTAAAACCCATTATTGGTACCCAGAAAATGGGACATACCTACCCAGGGGCTACGGTACCGTTTGGGGCTGTACAACTGAGCCCGGAAACAGACACTATTCCTTACGAGATGAATGGAAAGTATAATCCGGATGTATACAAGTATTGTGCGGGATATCAGTATGATGATAAAACCATCGTAGGGTTTAGTCATACGCATTTTAGTGGTACCGGGCACTCCGATCTGGGCGATTTTTTAATCATGCCTACCACTGGTGCGCTTCAGTTAAACCCCGGTACTGCCAGCGATCCGGGTAGTGGTTACCGTTCCACTTTTTCCCATAGTACAGAAGTAGCATCTCCAGCATATTATAAAGTAAAGCTGGAGGAAAACAATATCCTGGCAGAACTGACTGCCAGTAACCGCGTAGGATTTCATCAATATACTTTCCCGGCATCCGGAGATGCGCATATCATCCTGGATCTGATGGCGGGGATCTATAACTATGATAATAAAAACGTGTGGACGTTTGTAAGGGTAGAGAATGATACCCTGATCACCGGCTACCGGCAAACTAACGGTTGGGCGCGTACGCGCACGGTATATTTTGCCATGACCTTTTCCAAACCATTTTATCAATACGGGCATCAGAATTATGTGAACAATGTATACCGGGGGTTCTGGCGCAAATTTGACCAGACTAAAAACTTCCCTGAAATGGCGGGCCGGCAGATAAGGGCCTATTTTGATTTTAAAACAACGGCGGGCGAAAAGGTGAAGATAAAGTTTGCCCTCTCACCTGTGAGTACAGCAGGTGCCTTAAAGAACCTCCGCACGGAAATACCTCATTGGGATTTTGAACAGGTGAAAAGAGATGGAGAAGCCTTATGGGCCCATGAACTGCAGAAGGTAGTGATACAGTCCCGTAGCCGGGAAGAGAAAGAGAATTTCTATACTGCCATGTATCATGCTTTTATCAATCCTACTACCTATATGGATGTGGATGGACAATACCGGGGATTGGATATGAATGTCCATCAGGCAGACAACTTTACAAATTACACCACCTTTTCTTTGTGGGATACCTATCGTGCCCTGCACCCGTTGTTTAACATAGTGCAGCCTGAGCGGAATGCAGATATGATCCGGTCTATGCTGGCACATTATGAGCAGAGTGCGCAGCATATGCTGCCGGTATGGTCGCATTATGCCAATGAAAACTGGTGTATGATAGGCTATCATAGTGTGTCTGTGATCGCGGACGCAATTATGAAGGGCAATGCTCCTTTTGATGTAAGTAAAGCACTGGATGCCTGCATTACTACCGCACGCCACCGCAATTATGATGGCCTGGGCTATTATATGGATATGGGGTATGTACCGGAAGATAAAAACGGGGCTTCTGTTTCTAAAACGCTGGAATATGCGTATGACGACTGGTGTATTGCACAGGTGGCAAAAAAGCTGCAGCGCATGGATATCTATGAGGAGTTTATTAAACGGGCTTCCAACTACAAAAATGTATATGATGCCAGCGTGGGATTTATGCGGCCTAAACTAAGTGATGGTACTTTCAGAAAAGCATTTGATGAATTGCAAACACATGACCAGGGATTTATAGAAGGCAATGCCTGGAATTATAGTTTATATGTGCCACATGATCCTGCCGGAATGATCACGATGATGGGTGGAAAGCGGGCATTTTCCCGCCATCTGGATTCCTTATTTACCATGCATCTGCCGGATAAGTTTTTTGCTGAAACGGAAGACATTACCCGTGATGGTATTATTGGTAACTATGTGCACGGTAATGAGCCTTCTCATCATGTGGCTTATCTATATAACTGGACGGGAGAGCCCTGGAAAACCCAGGAAAGGGTACGTATGATCTTAAAGAAAATGTACCTCCCTGCGCCGGATGGATTGGGTGGCAATGATGATTGCGGGCAGATGAGTGCCTGGTATATCTTTAGCACACTGGGATTTTATCCGGTATGCCCCGGTGCAGCAACTTACCAGTTAGGCAGCCCTGCTGTAGATGGGGCTACCCTGCACCTGGAAAACGGAAAAGTGTTTACCATTGAAGTGAAGAATCAGGGTGATAAAAACGTATATGTGAAAAAGGTGGTGCTAAATGGGCAGGAGCTGTTAAATAATCAACTTACACATGCTGCTGTTATGAATGGGGGCACCCTTATTTTTTACATGAGTGCGAAGCCGGATAAGCGTGGTTGATCGGAGGTTAGTTTCTTCTGGTTGTATGTAATGTGTTGATAATCATAGGATAATGCTTTTTTTAGTATAAGTCAATTGCTTATTTTATTTATTAATTGCGTTGTAATTAATAATAAATATTATTAAGTTTGTTAGAATTTAAAAATATTATTGATTCTATAGGTTGTATTATTACAGCCTTTTTGATTTCTGAATAATACTTATACGATGAAAAAGCAATTTAAGAAAACAACAGCCTGGAAGCCTATTTTATTAGGGGGGATATTGGCAGTGATGGGAACACAGGTAAAAGCCCAATCTGTTCCATCCGGGGTGAATGATGCACTGATGAAGGGAAAGCAGGGCGGCATAGTAATGCTCCCCGATTTTTTATCTGAAAAGATTCCTTACATAGATTATCAGAAGGTGGTTTTACCAGGTCCTCAATATTTAATTTCCGATGATCCGGAGTATATCCGTGTACCCGAAGCGATTGCTTTGCAGGAACCCGTTCAGCCAGGTTCAGTAAGGTTGTATGTATATAATGTAAATGGTGTAAAAGCGCCTGCTAAAATAGACCGTAAAATTACGGCAGTCATAAAAAATACGGGTACCGGGCCTATGCATTTGCGTATGTTGAAATATTCTTCCCAGCCACCCAGCACCAACTATTATCTGATTGGCAAGCAGGGGCTGGCTGATTTCTTTGCTGCGAAGCCGCAGAATACAATCCGTACCATCCAGCCAGGTGAGGCGATGGCTATTGATGAAAAACTGGAAAAGCACATCGTAAAGTATGATGAGCTGGTGCATGGGTTTTATGAATTTGTGATAGACCAGCCGGGAGAGATCAGTATTATTCAAACTGATCCGGCTACCAGCGGGCCTAAAGCATTGAGCAGGATCAAAACGGTATTGCCGCCTAAAAGTCAGAGTGGTGCCGGGCGTGGTGTTTTTGGCATAAGTAATTACCGGGTGATCACCCATGGCGTATATGATACCAAACAAGGGGCTGCAGAAATTGTAGTAGCAGATGGTGTAAGAGATCCGTGGGTAACCGGAAAAGAAAACAGCCGTGATGGGGTAGCAGTACTGGATGGTAATTATGGCGTGATGTACCATATAGAAATGAAATGGAAAAGTACGGATGGCAAAGGACTGGCGCTGGTAACCTGGAATGCACGCAGCGGGAACAGCCAGTGGTGTGGCGGCATGGCCAATACCATGGTGGTAAGCAAAGGAAAGTTCGAGGGCGGTATTGTACAGTTGCCCAAAGAGCAGTTGTTGACCAAAGCAGCACCGGAAGCCATACTGGTACAGGTATTTCCTCCGGCAGCGAATGGTGAGGAACAAACAATCCGTCTTACCTATTCTCCTCCGGGAGCTTCCTGTTTGCCTACACCACTGGTTTTTATACCCGTGGACATGAAATAATTTTTCGCAGTATCCTCCACCCGGATAGTACTTTTAACCAGGCCAGTAAAGCCTGTTTGAAAGTGTTGTCCGGGTGGCTTGTTTTATATACCCGGGTATAAAGCAACGTTTATGCCCATACTGCCGTATAACACAGTTGTTTGATAACATGCTGCATTTAAAAGCTGTAAATTGCAATAACAATCATGTGATATGTTCATTGTTGTCCGATCCAGATCCCCGGGATAGCGACACCTGGTAATACCCAAACCTTTCAGACAAAGGTTTACAACGATTCATTACCCTTATCTCATACCGCTGAAAAAACTGTTGACTTCACCTCAACCAATATCAAACAGTTGCATTCATACCTCTGATTTCTTCCGGTTGGTAAGAAGACAAGGCTTGTTATAGTGTTGCTACTATCCGCAGCACTACACAACAGGAATTACAACAATTGGTAAATACAATAGTGGAAATGTATCTATCCTGCATGCTATCCTATCCGTTATCAACTGCAATGTATTTGCAGGCGTAGGGGTGTACCTTAATCGCAGTTTGTCCAAAATAGCATTTCCTCTAATAGCCAGTTAAAGCTCTATAGTACCAACTCCTTGCCGGCACAACTAACAGGATCTACCAGCATAACTTTTTTGATTATTTATTCACCCTTTAATCCTTTTTTATGAAACGTAATGTTCAGAACGCTACACGCGTAACATTAGAACGTGTGCAGCAATCGTATGCAGAATTGCTGAAATCCACTACTTTTTCATTGCATGATCTGTTTAGCCATGAAGGGCTGCAGCTGAATGCTTATTGTAAAACCTTTCATCCTCATCCGCAGAGTGATGAGCTGAAAAAGATTGCCCAGGTATTTGGGGAGCAATATGATATCTGGCTGGAAAATGCCAAGTACTATATTACCTGTGCGTTATTCCTGTATCCTACTGCTCATTTCAGCAGAATACTCTCCATGACCAAGAACCTGGCCATCGGATATTATCTGAATGATACAATGGGCAGGGAGATCTTCGGGAACCTGACACCCTACCAGCAGCAACAGGCAAAGAACATTATCCGGCGAATGTCTACTATAGGCGAAAACCTGGAGTTACCCATGAAAGTACAGCCAGTAGAATTAGCCAATGCAGAGATGCTGACAGAGATCCGTAAAAATTCACCGAAAGCATGGTTTAGCGAATTCCTTAAGTTTTATTCCTACTACATCGGGATTACACACAAAGATTGTAATGCGGCAGCATTAGGGCATATCCCTACGGTAAATGAGTATATTGATATGCGTTATCACACCTCCGGAATGCCACATATTGTGCTGCTGATAGAATACAGTGACGGGCAGTTCCTGGATTGGAACTGGCTGAAACGGGTAAAACTTTCTCAAACCATGGAACGTTTGCATTGGGTAACTGCCATATTCGGCAGTCTTACCAATGACCTGTTTTCTTTTGAAAAGGAAGTGATTGATGAAGGATCGGACTCTAATTTACTGATGGCAATAGCGCTCAATGAACCGGAGCTGACCTTACAGGAGATCATTCTTAAAGCCGCCGAAATTGTGCGTGGGGTACTGATAGAATATGTGGCGTTGGTAGAAGAAGTAAGGCAACAATGTAATGAGCTGCCCCAATCTAAAATGTTGGATACCCTGTATGTACATATGGCCGGGCTGGAAAGATGTATTCAGGCCAGCTGGATGTGGCAGGTGTACACCCAGCGTTATAAGCATGCAGCATCTATCTGGGCAGAAACGCAACTGGCATCTTTAGCAGCCAGGAGCGTATAACGTCCTTATACCGTTATTCCTGTAACTCTTCATTGTTATGATGCAGCTGTATCCTCAATGCTTTCAGCAGTGCTTTGTGATCAATTGGCTTTTCTATGAATGCGCTGGCGCCTGCTGTTATAAAGGCTTCCCGCGAATCCTTAAAGGCATCACCGGTGGCGACTATTACAGGAATGCTTCTGAACTCCGGTACATTACGCAGATACTGGAGGGTCTCTTCTCCATTCATCACCGGCATATACGAATCCAGGATGATCACATCCGGGATTTCTTTTTCTACTTTTTGCAATAGCTCCAACCCATTGGCGGTGTAAGTTACCTTGCAGCCAATATGCCTTAAAAAACTGGACAGCAGTAGGGCGTTCATTTCGTCATCTTCTGCTATCATGACATGAATATTACTCAGGTCTTTTATATCGTCTTCCATTTCTTCTGCGGGTACATCTTCCCGTTTGCCTGCACGTAAGGGAAGCGTTACGGTAAAAGTGGTTAGTCCTTCTCCCAGGCTTTCTATCGCGATAGTCCCCTGCATGGAGGATACCTTGTTCTTCACGATATACAAACCCAGACCAGTGCCTTCCATAGACTTGGGTTTTAAGGTGATGAAAGGATCGAAGATCACATTGATCCTTTGGGGAGAAATAGTAGCACCCTGATTAATTACCTGAATACGCCACAAGCCTTCTTCCAGACCGGTTACCTTTAAAAGAATGATCGTATTTTTATCAGCAAACTTTATAGCATTGGCCAGGAGGTTGGTAACGATCTGGTTGAGCTTTAAGGTATCACCTATGAGTATTTCCGGCATTTGATCCATGAACAGCTTTAGCTGGATACTCCTTGACCTGGCTACTATTTTATTGACGTCGATCATCTTTTCGAAAAATGGCCTTACCGGAAAAGCCCCCTCCATGGAAGATTCCAGCTTTCCGGTTTCTATCTCCGCCATGTCCAGCACATTGTTGATGATGTTGCGTGTAGTATTGCTGGCCGCCAATAGCTGATTGGTCAGGCTTTCTATAGGCTTCAGGTTAGCATCCAGTTTGATCTCCCTTTTCAGTAGCTGTGCCACCCCATAAATCGCATTTAAAGGGGTACGCATTTCATGGGTAACCTGATACACGAACATCTTTTTGAAATGGTTCGTTTTCTCCAGTTCCTGGTTCGTATCATTGCTGCGCACATAAGTTTTGCTGATAATAATCATCAGTATTAATACACCGCCTATTACCAGCGACTGGATTACAAAACCTGTATCATAGGTAATAGTGACCAATGGCTGGTGGGCCTGGAAATAATAACAAAGCTGCAATACTACCAGGGTAGTAATCGCCGCTATAAAACAAATTTTTCGCAGGTGGTATTCTTTCAGAATGAGGTAAATAATGGAAATTAAAAATACAATGGTGAATTGTAATTGCAGCACTCCACCCAGGAGGAAGCCGAAAAAGATAATGGCTACACATTGATTGTAATACAGCGTTAGGCTGGCAGCCAGGTGCTTTTTATGATGGTTGAGCAGCAGAACGGAACAGTTGATGGCAAATTCAATAATAAAAGCCATCAGAATGGATACCTTCCAGATAAGGAAGATGCAAACAATCGGAGCAATGACCAACATAATGGCTGCAATGGCCAGACTTAGCCTGTTTACCAGTACAATCCGCTTCACTAATTCGGAGTCATCAATCCCTTGCGTGCCAGTATGGGTAATTTTAAAATAGCGTTCACGGCAGTAGGTTGCTACCTTAGCAAACACAGTTGTAGTAATAGTGTTCATAGTCCAGTTTTAGGGCAAGGGTTATTTTGATTTGAGTGCCGGTATTTTTATTTGTCAGTTTCTGATATCTTCTAATACAACGATAGTCCTTACGGGTGTTTCACAGTGTAACGTAATTTAACGTTAAAATTGAGAACGATGAAAACGTATTAAATATAATATTATTTCATGTTTATACAGATAATTGTTAGTGATCAATAATTACGTAGAATTCATATGTATGGATTTATTATTGTAAAATTAACAATAACAGGTTAATCATGCGGGGTAGTTGCAGTAGCGGTTGTCCTGCTTAAACAGAAAAACCCGGTTGGTATTTCAGGCACCACCGGGTTTGTTATGGGAGCTGTTAGCAGCTAATATATTTCTTTCCCAAAAGGTGTAAATGACAGCGACATGAGTTTAAAATGCTGTCTGGCAAATGGAATACCTATGATGGTAAGCGTCAGTAAAATACCAAAGCCCAGATGCGTAACTGCAATCCATATACCGCCGCAAAAGATCCAGATGATATTAAAAAGGGTGGAAAGACAACCGGTAGGCCCCGGTACATCCCTTACCTGCCTGCCAAATGGCATCAGGGTTAAAAATCCTATTTTAAAGCATTGCAAGCCAAATGGAATCCCGATGATGGTAAGGCATAACAGCAAGCCGCCTATCATATATTCGATGAAGGTGAGAAATCCTCCAAAAATAAGCCAGATGATGTTTCCAATTAGGTTCATATTACTTCATTGTGTATTTAAAAATAAGTAATTCGCTTTATACCTGCTTAATTATGTGCAATTTGGAAAGTTGGGGATACACATTTAATTTAGCACGCATCATTTCCGGTTGAAAATGAGCATTGTTTAACCCATATCAACTGTTCAAAAAAAATCATGGGTGAGCAGACGTTGGCCCCGGATGATCCGGTTTTTTATCACTTTGCTATCAACATCTAAATAGAATAAGTATGAATACAGCACAACAGTTTTGGAACTGGTTCAGTGAAAACCAGGAAAGGTTTTCTGGCATCCATGGAAAAAGTATGGACGAGGTAAATGCGCTGTTTGATGAAGTGATGCCCGTGCTGCATGCATACAATGAAGGGCTTAGCCTGGAGATAGGCGCCCGGCAACCACCTTATGAGATCATTATTACCGCACAGGGCATAAAGCAATACTTTGCAGCGGCAGAACAATTGGTGGCCCAGGCTCCCGCTATCCCGAACTGGCAGATCACCGCACTGAAGCCTGCTGTAGGGGATCATTTTGATTTTAGAATGGGAGAAATCACGGTCAACTGTGAAAACCTGCGGTTTATTCCACTGCAGGACGAAGATGATGAGGATGCAGTGGCTATACGTATTATTCACCGTGATTATCCGGCGAATGATGGCGCATTGAAAAACGCACTGACAACAGGTATTTACAATGTGATGGACTGTTTATTAGGTGAGAAAAATGCCACGCTGGATATTTCCAGTCTGGAAATTGCAGCAGCACAGGAGGAAGGAGAGGAAGTGCTTCCTTTTAAAGAGCTGCCACATTATATCAACTGGAAGAAGAAAGAACGGAAGATTGCAGATGTACGCCATCCGGAAGATAGTATGACGCTTTACCAGGGTACTGCCGACGGTGTGAAGATATTTTTGACTGCCAATACCGGTTTGAACTATTATAATTTTAAAACAGCGTACCCCATGCTGTTTCGGGTGGTAGCAGATTTTAGCCAGCTGTATGACGAAGAGGGAGATAACCAGAGTATCCTGGAGCCGGTCTATGAAATAGAAGACCGTATTATTGAGGCACTTAAAGTGGCAGATAAAGGTTTTTATCTGTTGTCAGAAACAAAAGGGGAGCAGCGTACTACCTGTTTTTATACCAACGATGAGGCTTTTGTATTGTCATTGCTGGAAAAAGAACAAGCTAATAATGACAGAATACAGCTGACAGGAGAAATCGTATTCGACCCTTACTGGGTAGAAGTAGGTGATTTTATCAGATAAATAGCGGATCGTGTTGCCCGTGTTGCGAATAGCAGAAAATTACCAGCGAATACAGGTGCAGGCCTAACGTATTTTAAAGCCGGGACTATCAAATGGCAGGAAGGGGTAACTTGAGGAGATAGTTACACCTTCCTGCCAGTTAATACCTCTTCATGAGGATAACCTGGGGAAGGATACACATATTTAATCCTGCGGTAATGATGTCTGATTCCCCAAAAAAAGATAAAATAAAATTTTGGACTATACTTCCTGTAATAGTCATGGTGGGCTTTATCGTATTGCTCACCTTGTTGAAGGTGCAAAAGGAAATTGCTATTGGTGCCCCCGTTGCAATCATGGTGATATGGAGCATTATGCAACAAAAACGGGATACCCAAAAAGCGAAACAGCATTTTTTAGGGAAGGTGGGTAAAGAGAATTTATCCAAAATAGCCACAAAGGATAGGTTGCATTTGATCAGGCTGGATAACATGGAGATGTTCCTGGATGAGATGGAGGTGCCTTTTGGTGAATACCAGGCTACCTTTCAGCATGAAAGGATGGTATTGGCAAAGATGGTACTGACGGAATTCAAAGATGTAAAGATCAAAACAGTGAAAGGCCAGCAGCTGCTGGTAGGGTGGAACTACCTGAACAACGATATGACAGACATCGCATTGACGTTTGAATATCAGGATATTTAATCCCGGCTTTCCGCGCCGGATTTGTTATTTTTGCATAAACATATTTGACCCAAACCTAACAAAATGAATATTTATAAATCCCTGTGCCTGTTATCCGCCGTAATTTTGGTATTAACTTCCTGCACAAAAGAAAAGAGTGCAGAGCCCGATAGCGCCGCTATCAGTAAGACTGAACTCCTGGGAGAGTGGAATTTTGTCGGAATGGCTGCTTATACTAAATCCACCAGCAGTGCTACGGTGGCGGGAAAAACCACCAGCAACGTGGTGATAACAGATTATACTACCATTGAAAATAAAGGAACCCTTTTGATAAGTGCCGATCAGGTGATTTCGAATGATCTGACTTACACCATTGATACCGTGATGGTAGCCCAACAGTATATCAATGGCGTACTGAAAGAGGAGTTCAAGATACCCTTTAATTTTACCGCTCCTGCAGCCAGCAATACAGCTCATTATACATGGGTAGGAACGGATTCACTCTACTTTTCACAAGGAATGATAACGATGCCCGGTAATATGCCAAGTGTAACTTCGGGGGCAAAAATAGCCCGGGCGGGAGATACGTTATTACTGCGTGGTACTTACTACGACAAGCGTACGGAAGACCAAGGCGGGCTTAAAGTACTGAATGAAACACAGGCTATCATGGTGTTAAAATATAAACGCCGGTAAAAATTACCAGATAATTTTTGCTGATAAATTAATAAGCCGGCTCCTTGTAAAGAGCCGGCTTATTAATTTACAAGATAGTTATACGCTATATCGTTATACTCTTAAGAATACTTTCTTTTTGTACATGAAATAAAGGAACAACCATTTTATGAATACATAGGTGATGGCCAGTAGTACAGCATTGTATGGCTCTCCAGCCAGCTGGCCCAGCCACTTGAAAAAGCTGTTGTTGGTATAGCTCCAATTGATAAAATGACCTGAAATGTAAATCAGGATGGAATTCATGCCAATAACTTTAAAGAAGAAGGCCCAGCTTTTGTAACCTTTTACATCGATAATGTAATAAAAAGCAGCCAGCAGCAACAGGCTCAATCCACCTACCTGCAATACAAAGGAGCTAGTCCACAGGTTTTTATTGATAGGGAAATCCAGGTTCCATAACTGTGCCAGTACCAGGAAAACCACCCCTGTTATGGCCAGCAGGCCGGCTTTCTTTTGGCCTGGCATAGCGCCTTTTTTCAACAGATTGCCCGCCAGTATACCTAATAGCGCAGTGCTGATAGCAGGCAGGGTAGATACCAGTCCTTCCGGGTCATGGATACCTAAATAAAGTTTGCCAGGCATGATAGAACGGTCCAGGTAGGAGGCAAAGTTACCTTCCATCGTAAGATCTCCCGCAGCAAATCCCGGGGCGGACGTAAACTTCAGCAATAGCCAGTAGCCAATGATGATCGCCCAGAAACAGATCATCTGTGTCCGTTCTTTGGAATAGATGTAAATGATGTTGGCAAACATATAGGCCAGGCCGATCCTGCCCAGCACACTCCCGAACCTGATTTCCGAGATAGGCTGTATTTCGAGTCCATTATTATAAATCACGCCTATTAATACCAGCAGGAGCCCTCTTTTGATGACACGGCCCAGCAGCTGTTGCCTGCTTTTCCCCTTTTCAAGCTCCCGGCCTACGGAATAGGGGGTAGAAACACCTGCCATAAACAGGAACAGCGGGAAAATGAGATCATAGAAATGGAAGCCATTCCATTCAGGATGGGTAAGTTGGTTAGCAATAGCGCCAAAGAAGGAAGAACCCGAAGCCTCCGCCAGGTGATGAAAGATACCTTCAGCGCCCATGATCCAGAACATATCAAATCCCCGAAGGGCATCTAAAGAATACAGTCTTTCTGGCTTTACGGATTCATTGGTATTAGTAGCAGATATTGGTGCCGGTTGTACCGGGGAGCCTGTTAATACACTCATTGGTATTGGTTATTAAAAATGATAGATACCTGGTTGTTGTTATGCTGTTTATAATAGGGATAGTAGTGTCTCCGGATAAAACTAATAAAACAAACCGGATATTTTTAAAAAATAGTGGGCCGCCCGGCTTATATTTAATAAGACTTATTTCTTCCACCCCAACGGGTAATTCATGAACCAGGAAAAACAATGTATTATGAACACCGAAGTAATCGATCAGGTATCAGCAGATAAAAACGAATATTTAAGCAAACTGAATAAGATCGTTCAGGAAACAATTGAAGAGGAGGGACTGATCATTCACAACCTGCTGCATCCCCCCGAGGAGGTATTATCAAAAGGACAAAAAATATCGGATAAGGTGGCCCAGTTTGGGGGAAGCTGGAAATTCATTATCCTGTTTGTAGTAGTGCTGGTGCTGTGGATCATCTATAATATCACGGCGATTGCCAGCGAGCGGTTTGACCCTTACCCTTTTATCCTGATGAACCTCGTGCTTTCCTGCGTGGCAGCCTTACAGGCACCTATCATCATGATGAGTCAGAACCGGCAGGAAGAGAAAGACAGGATGCGGAGTGAAAATGATTACCTGATCAATTTAAAGGCAGAGATCGGGATTCGCAGCCTCCATCAAAAGATGGATCTGTTGCTGAGTGAGCAGATCAAGACCTTGTATGATATACAGGCTAAACAATTTGCGATGCTGCAGGAAATCAGCCAGAAGCTGGAAGAAATAAATAAAGAGTGAGCAGTGTAGCATCCGGGATATAGGAACCGCCGTTATTTCAGTAATTTTTTCCGGAGGGAGTATTTATAAAAGTCTTCTACTTTAGTTCTTGCCCAGGGCGTTTTGCGCAGGAATTTCAGGCTGGACTGTATAGAAGGATTGCTGATAAAGCAGTTAATCCGGATATGTTGGCCCAGTTGCTCCCAGCCATAGCTCTCTACTAAATGGGTGACGATCTTTTCTAGTGTTAACCCGTGCAGCGGGTCGTTGGAATGTCCTGATGGATGCATATATTACCATTAAAGCCGCAAAGATAATCTTTTAGCTCCTTTTAAGTTGTCGGGAGCAGACTATCTATGCGGCTTATTTAAATACGTTTTAAAAACTTAACGTACTGGTCTTAGCAACCATTTTATTTCTGTCATATCTATATCGTATTCTGTTGCTTTGAATATATCCTGGGTAAGTTCCCTGATGATGATAACATCTTCATCTTCATCAACAGGCATGTCATACTTCCAGTAAACAAAGCGGTCTGTTTTGGTAGAATGCCATTTCCAGTTAGCCACTTGTGCATTTCTTAATTCACCTTTTACAAATAGCTGTAACACATAGGTGCCAGAGGAAGACATCTGGTAATTAATGCTATCGGGGATGAACTTGTCTATTAATTTGTCATTGTCATCATATATTTCTAGCTCTTCCTCAAACATGGTATGCCCATCTTCCTCATGGGTAAGATACCATTTGCGGCCCAGGAGTTTTGCCTTGTCGCCGGCAGGAACATTTTTTGCCTTATTGGCGGTCACCGTAATGGATTTACTATTGCTGGTGTAAGTGAGTTTGAAGTTGATCTTCTCCTGAGCAAAATTGATACCACTGAGGGTACCAAGGTTGGCCAGAGAGATAGTAGTACCATCTTTAGCTTCAAACTTCCCGGTGAAGTAGTTGCTTTCAGCATCATAAATGATATAAGTGCTGTCACTCAGGAATTCGATAAAGCCTGTTTTTATTGGACCTGACTCCTGGATACGGGCTGTTTGATGCTTAGGACTGTTGGGGCGTAACCAGCTACCTTTTGTTGTTTTTATACCTACCCGCTGGGAAAGCACAACACCCCCAAATGTCCATTTTCCCTGTATGTCTGCATGCAGTTTTTTAGCAGCTGCAGCTACTGCTGTGGGATCTGGTTCCGGGTCTGGGGCAGAATCGTTCTTTTTGGAGCAGGATAGCAGGATAACTGACAATGCTACTACGATTGCATAAAGCTTTCTCATTGATACTGTTTATTTATTGGTTGTTAAACGGTTAAAACATGTTGAGCACTGTACAGCGATAACACAGGCAGGTCAGGGACATTCAATCACCGGCTACAGTATTTGCAATAAAAAGTGTTAATGAAAGGGTTTTTCCTGGTTATGGGTAAAATCAGGCAGCAGGATAGCTCCTTTTTGCCAGGCAACAAATATACTGCATTTTGAAAATAAAAAGGGGGAGCAATGGCTTTTATAACAAACAGTTCAGGAAACCTGCCAGCTTGATAAGATGGGGCCGACAGGTTCCTGTTAGCGGTTATCAGATATGGGTATGAATGGCCCATAAGGGACCATTTTTAGAAAGGTATTTTGAAAGGGTACCTTGCTGATGTGCCGCTTCCAGTAAGCTATTGGCTTCCATTACCGTTTTATTGGACAATACGGCAAATTCCGTAGTGGTTAATGTAGGGTAGTAGCCAAATAAGGTTTCCAGCGTAGGGGTAACAGGCTGTGGGATAGCTGCAGGGTACAGCTTTAAAACAGCCTGTTCAAATTGTGCATAAGGCCGGAAACCATATACGGTAATCTGCGTGTCCTGTTTGTTAGAAAAGAACAGGGTAGGAAACCCCCTTACGCCCAGCTTTTTGCCAAGGTCAAGATCGTCCTGAAAGCGCTGTACAGCATCCCCTTCATAATCCTTTTTGAACTGCGTGATATCCAGCCCGGCTTGTTGTGCCGCCATGGATAAATGCTCCCATTTGGTGATGTTTTTCTTTTCCAGGAAAACCATTTCTTTTATCCGCCTTAAAAAGCGCAGGGCTTTTTTGTTGTCCTGCAGCGCTGCTGCTTTAAAGGCAATGGAGGGAGGAAAAGAGGAGGGCAGCGGATCTTCCAGCCATACATCCCCATCAATAGGCATCTGATAGTGTGCACCTACTTCATCCCAATGATGGGCTACATCCGATGGTTGACTGATCCCGCCACTGTTATAAATATCCCAGGAGGGCAACAGGCCGCCCATGTGATATTCGATTTCAATAAGATGGCCATACTCCAGCTGCAGCTTTCTTAACTGTGGTTCTACTCCCCAGCAGGTAGAACAGATAGGATCTGTAAAGTAGATGATACGCACCGGCTTTTCGTGAGCAGGTAAAGTGCCGGCAGTAGCAGCCGCTGCTGTACCTGGCAGCTCGCAAATACCGGTAACCGGGTCGCACAGCATCGGATTGGGCATGTTTTTATTGTTCATCATATTTGTTTTTTGTCCTAACTTGTTGCAAAGCTCGTTGATCTGGAATGCATGAACAATAAGTCAGAAAAAGATGACTACTGAAAACGATAATAGGAATAATGAAAGCTGCCCGGCGGAAACTTTACTGAAGTTATTGTCGGGTAAATGGAAGCCACAGCTCTTTAAGCTGGCCATGGAAGGGCCATTACGGTTCAATCACCTTTTAAGGCAATTGCCGGAGGCAAACAAACAATCTGTAGCGGTTGCCTTAAAAGAACTGGAAGCAGGTGGATTGCTGATTAAAACCATCGTAAAACAAAAACCTTTGCATATTGAATACAGCCTGTCGGAAAGAGGCCATTCCCTGATAGGGGTGTTTAAAGAATTGGAGGGTATTTAATCCTGCTGACATACCGCTGTCAGCAACACCCCTGATCTTTGTATGCAACTAAAATAAAAAGAAATGATACCGGAAACGATCACCACTACCGCTCCTGATGCGATTGTTTATTTAATGCAGAATTACGCTAATTATAATCTTTGGGTAAATGTGACACTCATTAACTGGCTCAGAACAAAACCGGAAGAGGTGTTGGAACAGGAAGTGCCATCGAGTTTCCCCAGCATTAAGCGAACGCTGGTACACATCCTGGAATCTCAGTATTACTGGCTGGCGGTGATCAGAAAAGATGAAAAGCAGAGAAGGGACCCATTTAATGGTACACTGGAAGATGCTTATAAGGCATTACTGGATCATTCCGCAGCGCTGGCAGCCTACGTAAAGGATATGACCGCGGCTGACATCCAGGCCACCACACTGGTGGAAAGCCGCTGGTTCCGGTGCAACTTTCAACATTTCGAATATATCACACAGATCGTTACACATGGCACTTATCACCGTGGACAGATCATCACTATGGGACGTAATCTCGGATTTACGGATGCGCCAATGACAGACTACCAATACTACAATGTTTATGGTAAACAGTCCGTCGCTGCGGATGGTGGGGAAAGCCATACAGGCTAGCCTGTTATTAAAGCCGTTTGTTAGCTGTTTAAACCCCTTGCAGAAAGCAGCGTAAGTGCCCCACACGGATCATTTTTAATCTTTTGTAAACCATTGTGCTGTTTCTTTGTTATGCTGTTAAAGGTATAGGATAATACCCCTTTATTGTACTTGAATATACCCCTGCCGGGAAAAGTGTTATTTATTGTTATCTAATGTTATTTATTGTTAGCATCAGGCCGTTTGGACTACCAGTTTTACTTTCAGGCGCAATGTTTGAAGTATAGTGGTTAGTACCAGGTGTACTGCGCCTGGCTTAAAGAAATTAATACAGTTAGGTTTATGGCACGACCATTTTCGCAGATAGGATATCGGAACAAGCGTATATCAGGGAAAGCGGCAACCGGCTTAATACTATTATTGATCTTTCTTTCGCACCCCTTAGCCGCACAGGATAACAATCAGGTAGTACCCCCTCTGAAGTGGGATTTGCAGGCTTGCCTGGATTATGCCATGAAGAATAATATCCAGCTTAACAGCTTGCGGTTATCAAAAAAGACTGGAGAGCAGGACCTGTTACTATCTAAGGCGGCCAGGCTACCCAATCTTACCGGATCGGCTACACAGAACATAGCAGGGGCCAGAAATGCGGAGCTGGCCTATGGGGTGCATCCCTCCGGCAGCTATTCTCTGAATTCCAACGTTACCCTTTTTAATGGCGGGTATTTAACCAACGATATTAAACAGAAACAACTGACGGTACAGGTACTGGATCTGAATGTAGCCCAGCAGATCAACGATATTACCTTGTTGGTTACAGAAGCCTATCTCAGTATATTATTAGCCAAAGAAAATATTGTCTATGTAAAAGATGTTGTGAGCACAGCAGAAGCGCAGGTGCTGCGTGCACAACAGCAATTTGAGGTAGGAAGTATTGCCCGGAAAGACCTGGCAGAGCTGCAGGCACAGCTGGCTAATGAAAAGTATTTGCTGGTAACGGCAGAAAACAGCCAGCGGCAAAATACGCTTACACTTAAACAATTGTTGCAACTACCTACGGACACCGCTTTTGAAATTGTAGCGCCTGATACGTTGATGGGCATAGGTTTGCTGACGCCGGTTCAGGAAGCTCAAAAAGTAGCGCTGGATACCCGGCCGGAAGTAAAAAGCGGAGAGCTGGGAGTACAGGTGGCAGCATTGGACCTGGCTAAAGCCAGAGCAGGTTATCTGCCTACATTGAGTGCGGGTGGGATATTGTCTACCAGTTATCAGAAAGATCCAGATTACACGTACTTCAAACAGCTGGATAATAATTTCTATCAGCAGATAGGGCTTACTTTGTCGGTACCTATTTTTACCAGACGGGTGAACAAAACAAACGTCGAGAAATCAAAGATTGAAATAGATCAGTCCAGACTTGCATTGCAGAATACAAAAACCAACTTGTCCCAGATCGTGGAACAAGCCTATATCAACGTGGTGAATGCACAGGGACAGTACGATGCGGCAGTAGAACAATTCAAATTTGTACAGGAAAGTTATCGTATCGCTACGGAACAATTGAATGTAGGGGTCGCTAATATGGTAGAGTATCTGCAGCAGAAAAACCTTTATATACAGGCATTGCAGGCCTACATACAGGCAAAGTACAATGCTGCACTCAATATCAGGATATATGATTTTTACAGGGGTGTCCCGGTAAAACTATAAATGCAATGAGGTATGGGAAAATATAAAAAGGTGATCATTTTTCTGGTGGCAGCGATACTGCTGCTCCTGATCTGGTATTTCCTGGTCCGTAAAAAAGAAATGCCCCCTTCTTTTACCACGGAAGTACCGCAATACGGTCATATCGCTACTATGGTTACGGCCACCGGCACCTTGCGTCCGGTAGATACGGTAGCAGTAGGTACACAGGTATCGGGTACTTTGAAATATCTTTTTGCCGACTTTAATGCTAAAGTAAAGAAGGGGCAATTACTGGCACAACTGGATAAGTCATTGTTCCAGGCGCAGGTAGATCAATACCGGGGCAGCCTGGAAGTTGCCAAAAGCCAGTTGGTATACCAGGAAGCCAATTTTGGGAGGCAGGGATTGTTGTTTAAAACAGGGGCCATCAGTAAGGCTGATTATGATAATGCGCAGTATCAGTACAGCGCTGCAAAGGCCAGCGTGGCCAGTGTTACGGCACAGCTGGCGGCAGCAGAAAAAAATCTCTCTTTCACAGATATCTATTCCCCGATAGATGGCGTGGTGATGAACCGGAATGTAAGTGTAGGCCAAACAGTAGCAGCCAGTTTTAATACGCCTACTTTATTTGTAATTGCTAAAGACATTACAAAAATGCAGGTAGAAACCAGTGTAGGCGAAGCAGATATTGGTAATGTGGCAGACAGCCAGCGGGTTTCCTTTACTGTGGATGCTTACCTGGATGATGTTTTTGATGGCCAGGTTAAGGAAATAAGATTGCAGCCCAGTATCTCTGCCAATGTCGTAACCTATAATACTATTATCAATGCTGCGAATAATGCGATGAAACTAAAGCCGGGCATGACCGCTAACGTTACGATTTATACTGCGGAAAAAGATACCGCCCTGCTGCTTCCGGTAAGAGCATTAAAATTTAAACCCGACTCTGCCTTGCTGGCTAAAGATTATGTGATTCAGGAAACGGTGAACAGGCATGCGGGCAATCCGCCACGTGGTGATACCCTGCATGCTGGTGGTGCGGTACACCGGCCAGGTACGGTGAATTATGTATGGATACTACGTGGTGATACCCTGCAGCAGAAAAGGATACGTACAGGACTGGATGATAATACACATATTGAAGTATTGTCAGGGCTTTCTACCAATGATGCAGTGATTACCAGTATGAATGAACCCGGCACGGCTGCTGCTACTGCTAAAAGTACCGGTAGCCCGTTTATGCCAAATATGAGACGCAGACGATGAGCAACAAGAAGATATTGGAGATACAGCAAATCCGGCGCGAATTCAAAATGGGGACGGAAGTGGTACGTGCATTAAAAGGTATTTCCTTTGATGTGGCGAGTGGTGAGTTTTTGACGATTATGGGCAGCAGTGGTAGCGGAAAAACTACCTTGTTGAATATTTTAGGCTGCCTGGATAAACCAACTGCAGGTGATTATCTGCTGGATGGGGTGAATGTGGGACAGCTGCTGCGCAATGACCTGGCCCGGGTACGTAATCAGAAGATCGGATTTGTTTTCCAGGCGTATAACCTGCTGCCCCGGACTTCTGCCCTGGAAAATGTAGAACTGCCCCTGTTTTATAATAAAGCGATTAATACAAAAATACGCCGGGAAAGGGCCGTGCAGGCATTGGAAGCAGTAAAGCTGGCAGACCGGCTGGATCATACGCCCAGCCAGCTTTCGGGTGGGCAGCAGCAACGGGTGGCAATTGCCCGCGCCCTGGTAAATGAACCGGTGATGATCCTGGCCGACGAGGCCACCGGCAACCTGGATACCCGTACTTCCTACGAAATTATGGCATTGATGCAGGAGCTGAATCAACAGCAGGGAAAGACAATTGTTTTCGTTACGCATGAGCCGGATATTGCTGCATTCAGCAGCAGGACCATTATGCTGCGGGATGGTAAAATACAACGGGATAATAATAATGAAAATGTCCGCTCGGCTAAGGAAGCACTGGCTTCATTACCCGTTTCGGACGATTATTAATACCAGCACATGAGCGTTTTTAACCTGATAAGGATTGCTTTAAATGCTTTGCAGCGGAATAAACTGCGGGCGTTTTTAACCATGCTGGGCATCATCATTGGTGTGGCGGCTGTGATTGCTATGGTGGCTATCGGGGAAGGCTCCAAACAAAGCATACAATCTCAGCTGGGCAACATGGGGTCCAACATGGTCACCATTATGCCCAGCAGTAATGTGGTTGGTGGAGCCCGGTTGGAAGGTGCCAGTGTGCAAACCCTTACGATCAATGATGTAAAAGCATTACAGCAGCAAGCTACTTTTCTGACAGCAGTAACACCGGTTTCCACCGCGCGGGGACAGGCCATTGCGGGTGCTTTGAACTGGCCTACTACCTTGCAGGGAGGAAATACAGATTACTTTGATATCCGCAAATTAACCCTGAAAGACGGGATCCTCTTTTCTGAGACTGATGTGAATGCTGCGGCCAAAGTATGCATACTGGGACAAACCGTTATCGACAACCTCTTCCCGAGCGGAGAAAGCCCGGTAGGAAAAGTGATCCGGTTCAATAATATTCCCCTGCAGGTAATCGGTACCCTGGCGCCTAAAGGACAAAGTTCTTTTGGGCAGGATCAGGACGATATCATTGTAGCGCCTTATACTACCGTGCAAAAAAGAGTGCTGGCTACCACCTATCTGCAAAATATCTATGCTTCGGCGATAAGCGAAGATGCTTCAGATACTGCTGTCAGCCAGATTACGGCCATACTCCGCGAAACACACCGGCTGCGCATCACGGACGAGAATAATTTTAATGTAAGGACAATGGCCGAGCTGATCAAAGCCCTCAGTTCTACCAGCAGCCTGCTGACCATACTGCTCACAGCTATTGCCGGTATCTCTCTCGTGATTGGTGGTATCGGAATCATGAACATCATGTATGTATCTGTTACAGAACGTACCCGCGAAATAGGATTACGCATGTCTATCGGCGCAAGGGGAATAGACATTTTACTACAGTTCCTGGTGGAAGCAATTATCATCAGTATTACTGGTGGGCTGATCGGGGTGGCGCTGGGCATTACAGCTTCCAAAGTTATCACGCTCACACTGGGCTGGCCTACCATGGTATCCCAGTCATCCATTCTGCTTTCTTTTATGGTATGTGCCCTGACCGGTGTTTTCTTTGGATATTATCCCGCGCAAAAAGCTTCCCGCCTGGACCCGATAGAAGCATTGAGATATGAATAACAGGGAGCTGATACATTGTTCATTTTGAAAAAACCTGATTCCTCCTTATATTTCGGCATCAACCAGGCCTGCATAAGCTAGCTGTATTCAATTGTTATGTATTTACAATGTTAAGTGACCAGGAATTGCTGCAATTGATCAGGAACGACCAAATCGCTGCTTTCGAGGAGCTGTATCATCGTTACTGGGAATCTATGTATAATGCGGCCTATAAACGGTTACGTAACAGGGAACAATGTAAGGACCTGCTGCAGGACATCTTTGCCGATTTGTGGAAAAGGAAAAATGTGGTAAGTATTGATAATGTTAGCGGGTTTCTTCATATGGCAGTGCA
Organism: Chitinophaga sp. H8; assembly: GCF_040567655.1. Classification (NCBI taxonomy): domain Bacteria; kingdom Pseudomonadati; phylum Bacteroidota; class Chitinophagia; order Chitinophagales; family Chitinophagaceae; genus Chitinophaga; species Chitinophaga defluvii. The sequence continues at coordinate 1,723,655 of NZ_JBEXAC010000002.1, forward strand.
TTACCAGGTGTATAAGCTGGTAGGCAAACAGGCCAGCGGGCCTGCATTCCTGGAACTGTTTGACCGGATGGCGGCCTCCCCTTATGCGGCTGATAGCCGCCTGGAAGAAAAAGAATTTCTCCAGGTAGTGAAAGCCTGGGTGAACGCAATGCCGGAAAAACGCCGGGAGATCTTCCAGCTGCATTACCTGGAAAATATGAACACCCGGGAAATAGCAGATCACCTCCATATCTCTCAGAAAACAGTGCAAAACCAACTGGGCAAAGCTGTACATCACCTTCGCGACCGTCTTTCCCACCTCTTCACCATAATAGTTTAAAAAAAAGTTTTCCCTGGCGTGGGAGATTTTTCTATTTCCGGTACATATACCTGTAAAGCAGTCTTTTTATATGGACCCGGCAAACAGCTCAGCGTTTATAGCGCTCGTAAAAAAATACCTTCAGGGTAAAACTACCGCGGCAGAAGAAACCTTCCTCTGGGAGTATTATCATTATTTTGATAAGGAGCCGGACGTGCTGGCTGCTTTTAGTCCTGCGGAAAAAGAACAGCTGGAAAACGAACTGAAAACGGGTATTCTGGAAAAAATTGCTACCATGGAAAATAGCGGCCCCCATAAAGGGGCTATCTACCGGCGCATGTTTATCCGGATAGCGGTGGCGGCAGTCATAGCCGTGCTGGCCGGAAGCCTGGTGGTATTGAAATGGATGACCATTATGAACTTTATAGACCCACAGCAGTTAACACAAAAAACAACAGCTAATGGGGAAACAACCAAAATCGCATTGTCAGATGGCACAGTAGTATGGTTAAATGCCGGTTCCAAACTGGTATATCCTGTTGTGTTTAAACGCGGTACCCGGCAGGTGGAACTGGAGGGAGAGGCCTATTTTGAAGTGGCGCAGCACAGCGAACGCCCGTTCACGGTTAAAGCAGCCGGGCTGGCTACCCGCGTGCTGGGTACCAGTTTTAATGTAAATGCTTATGATAATGAAGTAGTGGCTACAGTAACGGTACTAACAGGTAGGGTGAAAGTATCGTCTGAAGAAGATACTGCCACAGCCACCCTGTTAAATCCCGGTCAGAAGCTCCTCTATAATAAACAGCAGCAAAGCTTTAAACAGGAAGCACTGGAAACAGCTACAGATGATATTGCCTGGAAAGAAGGCAAACTGCTTTTCCGCGATGCGCCGCTCACTACCGTAGCGCAATTGTTATTACGGCGATATGCGATCACACTGGAGGTGCCAGCAGAGATGGAATCGCTCACTATTTATGCAGATTTACAGGATAGACAACCAGAAGAAGCGGTAAAAAGCATCGCTAAAATATTAAAGGTAGGGTATAAAAAAGCAGGCAATACGTATACACTGTTCAGCAAAAACAGATAGTAGATGTCGTAGGAAGCATATACATCTGTGCGTGTAGCTAGCCACAGCAAGTCATGTACCGGTATTTGCCAACTGTTAAAAATCACGTTATGTCAGGATAGGTCAACCAAATTAAAAAGGGGCTGAAGAGGAAGTATCAGCCCCTGAAAAAATGTCAAGTTTGTCATCCGGCTACTGCAGGGCGTAGGAACCTATTTGCAGCAGCAGGATTTTCTTAATCATTTTCACTATCAAATCTATGAAAAGAGGACTACACTTTCAACTTTCTTTATTCATCAGGTTTATGAGGATTTCTACGCTGGTATTGGGATATCTGTTATCCACCGTTATGGTAGCGTATTGTGCAAAGGGATATGGGCAGCATGAGCTGGAGTCCCGTATTACCCTGCACCTTTCCCACGTAAAGCTACCTGCTGCGCTCGAGGAGATCTCGGACAAAATGAAGGTCAAATTTTTTTATGCAGGGATCAGCCGGATCAAAGAATCGGTGGTGTCTGTAAAAGCGGATAACAAAAAACTCCGGGATGTACTGGGAGAACTATTGCAGCCATTAGGCCTGGGATTTGATGCCGATGGTAACCAGATCTATATCGCTACCCGCCCCCCGGAGAAAAAAATACCGGCTCCTGTTGTAGTAGAACAGGCACAACCTATAAAAGGTCAGGTATGGGACAAAAACGGGCAAGCCCTGATCGGGGTCACCATCTTTAATAAGTCCAACGGTAAAAATACCCTGACAGATGAGCTGGGTACTTTTACGATTGCTGCTTCAGATGGGGATACCCTGCACTTTACCATGATAGGGATGAAGCCGGAAGATGTAGTGGTAAAGGGGGCCAAGGCAATGAAAGTGACGCTGGAAGATAATGTATCCAAAATGAATGAACTGGTAGTGGTAGGTTTTGGTACACAAAAGAAAATAAGTGTAACCGGTGCCGTGAGTACCGTAAAGGTAGACCAGCTGAAAACACCTAACCGCTCCCTGGCCAATTCACTGGGAGGCCGGGTGGCAGGGGTAATTATGCAACAGTCCAGAGGAGAACCTGGATACGACGAACCTAATACCTTCAATATCCGTGGGGTAAGTACTTTTACCGGTAACTCAAATCCTATGGTATTGGTAGATGGCGTACAACGCGATGACCAGATTTCTTCCTGGAGCAATATTGACCCGGAAGATATTGAAAGTGTCTCCTTCCTGAAAGATGCTTCTGCTACTGCAGTATATGGTGCACGTGGTGCTAATGGTGTAGTATTGATCACCACCAAAAGAGGGGTAGCCGGTAAACCACGTATAGCTGTTAAAATAGAAAGCGGTACCAGCGGACTCACGCAGAAACCTGATTTTATTGATGGGGCTACCTGGATGACATTATACAATGAAGCATTGGGTAGAAAACAATTCAGCGATGATCAGATAGAAAAAACAAGAAGTAAGGTAGATCCCTATCTGTATCCGGATATCAACTGGGTAGATGCAATGTATCGTGACTGGTCGCCTGCGGGATATAATGTAAACCTGAGCGTGAATGGGGGCGGTGCTTTTGCCCGCTATTATGTGTCAGGGTCCTTTTTTGATCAGAAAGGCAGCTATAAGCTGAATCCTGAAAATCCATATAATTCCAACGTAGGATACCGGCGTTATGATTTCCGCTCCAACGTAGATATGAGCCTGACAAAGAGCACTACGCTGAGCCTGAGCCTGGCGGCTATGCTGGTAAATGCCAATTACCCTGGTGTTTCTGCACAGGATGCCTGGTATAATGCCATGATGCAGCCACCTACATTGTTTCCGATCCGCTACCCGGATGGTAAATGGGCAGGACCTGTTACCAACCAGGGGGTGAACCCCGTAAATGCATTGCAGAACAGTGGTTATTCCAACGAGTTTAAACCTACTATGCAATCTGTATTTACCCTCAACCAGAAACTGGATGATCTGACAGAAGGCCTTTCTGCAACGGGGCGCTTTTCGTTCGATAGCTATAGCGAAACTACCATGCGCCGTAGAAAGAATGGGGATACCTGGCTGGCTTACCGCAGGGATGTGGATGGCAACCTGGTATACACACAAACCAATTATGGCGATGAATTCATGACTTTTGGCGCCCAGACGGTAGATGTACAACGTACCATGTATATGGAAGCCAATCTGAACTACGACCGCCTGTTTAATGGCAAACACCGGGTAGGGGCTTTATTGCTGTACAACATGCGGGAAAAATTAAACGGATCTGCTGGTGATGCCATCGGTGGGATCCCTTACCGTAATCAAGGCCTGGCAGCCAGAGCTACCTATGCTTATAAAGACAGGTACCTGGCAGAATTTAATATAGGGGCTACCGGTTCTGAAAACTTTGAAAAGAACAGCCGCTTCGGGGTATTCCCTTCCATGTCAGTAGGCTGGGTAGTAAGTGAAGAAAGTTTCTTTAGCGGATTAAAACAAGCCATCAGCCTCCTGAAAATAAGAGGCTCTTATGGTACTGTCGGCAACGACAGGATTGGCTACGGCGAAAGATTTCCTTATGTAACCACTTATGCCGGTGGCAACGGTGCAGCATTTGGATATGTGCCGCAAGGATATGGCGGTATATTCCAAAGCAAAATCGGGGTGCAGGGCTTATCCTGGGAGGTGGCTACCAAAAATAACATAGGACTGGACCTGGAATTCTTTGGGAAATTAAACCTGAACGTAGACTTCTTTAAAGAAAGACGGGAAAAAATACTGGTGGCCCGCTCTTCTCAGCCTGCTTTTCTGGGTACCACAGCTGGTATTTATTCCAACCTGGGTATCATGGACAACAAAGGCATAGATGGTGCACTGGATTACAGTGATCAAATAGGTGACTTAAAGTTTAACCTATATGGCACCTTCACCTATGCGTCTAACAAAATCGTGGAAAATGATGAGCCGATTCCTTTGTATCCCTGGCTTTCCAACATGGGATACCAGGTAGGACAGATAAGAGGATTTGTGGCAGAAGGATTGTTTACAGATGAAGCAGAAATCAGTAAACACGCAGAACAGAAATTTGGAGTAGTACGTCCGGGTGATATCAAATACAAGGACATAAATACAGATGGGGTGATCGATGTGAACGACATGGTGCCTATCGGTAATACTACCAACCCGAAGATCATGTTTGGTGCCGGGATGGCACTGGACTTCCATGGTTTCCATGTGGAAGGATTTTTCCAGGGCGCTGCACAGGTAGATATCATGCTGATCAGCGGTACCGGTGCACTGGATAACAGAGCAAGAGGAATTATTCCTTTTATGGGTGGACTCACCTCTGCTAATCTGTATAAGGAAGTAACAGACAGATGGACAGTAGATAATCCCCGCCAGGACGTTACTTACCCAAGATTGAGTATTGCTTCTCCGGGTGATAATAATTATCAGCAAAGTACCTGGTGGTTAAGAAAAGCAGACTACGTACGCCTGAAAAATGTACAGATAGGGTATAGTTTCCGCCCATCTGTACTGAAAGCCATCAGGCTGCAAACTTTATATGTATACGCATCCGGTCAAAACCTGCTCACCTTTTCCAAATTCAAAATGTGGGATCCTGAACTAAACCAACCCAATGGTACAGGATATCCGCCATTGCGCGCTATCAACTTTGGTATTAAAACTAACTTTTAACCAGGCTTGCGTCATAAAAACAGCAATATCATGAAGAAAAATATAAGTAAGCTACTATTGATATTACCGCTTTTCAGCGCCTTCCTGTCCTGCCATTACCTGGATAAGGAACCGGACAGCCTGTTGTCTGAAGAGCTGGTGTGGAAAACCAGGCGGCAGTCGGAAGCCTATCTGTATAACATATACAGCTATATGTTATTCGGAGAAAATGATGGCGCCTGGCAACTGGGTATTTCTGAAGAAAGTTTTATCACGATCCCGGGAACGGTGGCGCGTAAAATCAATGATGGCAACTGGGGCCCTTCCTCCACTATCTGGGATATCTGGGGTACCTGCTATGTGGCTATCCGGTCCAGCCATATTTTCGAAAACAATATAGATAAAGTACCGGCATCCGAATTAAGTGATGACCTGAAAAAACAATACAAGGCAGAAGCGAAATTCCTCCGGGGATATTACTATTGGAGCCTTTTAAAACGTTACGGCCCCTTCATAAAATTAGATGGGGTATTGGGACTGAATGAAGACTTTAATAAATACTCCCGTGCACCATTCGATACCTGTCTGGCATATGTAAACCGGTTGATGGATGAAGCGGCTGTTGGATTGCCTACCACCTGGTCATCTACCTGGTATGGTAAACCTACCAAGGGGGCATGCCTGGCTATTAAAGCGGAAGCAGCGCTGTTGGCAGCTAGTCCGTTATGGAATGGCAACCCGGACTTTGCGGGTTTCAGGGATAAACAAGGCAACGCTTTAGCGCCCGCAAAAGCAGATGCCGGAAAATGGAAGATCGCCGCTGATGCGGCCAAAGCAGTGATAGACCTGAATGTGTATAAACTGTATACCAACGAAGAAGAAGGGGAAACATTTGATCCCTTTAAATCTTACAGCCGTGTTTTTACCACACAATGGAATAATGAGCTCATCATCTCTTCGGCCAACTGGATCCCCACTTACTGGGATCATGACTGCTCTCCGTTACCAGGCGGCTTCCAGCTGTTTGCCGCTACACAGAATATGGTAGATGCTTATTATATGGACAATGGAAAGTGGATCAGTGACAATACTTCCGGATATGTGGAGTCCGGTTTTGCTGCTGATGGTGGTGATCATGACTGGGCGCACGCTTCGGGCGACTGGAACATGTATGCCAGACGGGAACCTCGTTTTTATGCAAGTATATCCTATAATAAACGCCCCGTAATTGCTGCGCCTACTGCGGATGACCGTAACCGTTACTCTTCTGATAATAACAGGAATGGACAGGGCAGAACGGAATTCTACTACCGGGGCAAATCCGGACGCCAGGCATTGGGATATATCTTTCCCGGCTATTTAATTGCCAAAGGCATACACCCTTCCTCCAATGCCTATAACTGGTCCGGCCCGTACCGTCCGTATATCATTACCCGCTATGCGACTATCCTGCTGGATTATGTGGAAGCACTGAACGAGGCAGAACCAGGCCACCCGGATATTGTGAAATACCTGGATATGATCCGCACACGGGCAGGGGTGCCTTCTATTGCACAGGTATATCCTGCTGCGGTAACCAGCCAGGCTGAAATGCGGAAACATATTCTCCGGGAACGGATGATCGAACTGGCCTTTGAACATGGCGACCACTGGTGGACACGTGCCCGCCGCAAGGATATGAACAACGATGAGTTTAAGAAGGTATACGGACTGAACTTTGAAGCAGATGATAATGACCAGGGATTTGGATATAGCGGGTTTTATCAGCGCACACTGCTGCAATCCAGGGCGTTTGATAAAAAAATGTACCTGTTCCCGATTGCCCAGAGCGAAATCCTGCGTGATACCGCATTGGTACAAAATCCAGGATGGTAACCGTATTATAATATTCTAAAAAGAAACTCATATGAACGTTATCATAAAATATCGTTTGCTGCCACTGTTGCTGCTATTGCCGGCTATCTTCACCGGCTGTAAAAAAGAAACAATACCAAAGCATAATAGTGGAGTCCCTATTGTTATAGAAAAGTTCTCCCCTGTAAAAGGCGGTGTAGGCACCGAAGTGCTGGTATATGGCGATAATTTTAATAATGATACTACCGGTGTACGTGTAACCGTCAATGGTGTAAAGGCGGCGGTAACAGGTGTGGTGCAGAACCGCCTGGTGTTTATGGTGCCGGATGGGGCAGGCAGTGGTAAGATCACCATTACTATCGGTGGTAATACCGTTACCAGCACAGAAGATTTTAATTATGTGGCGGCGCAGTATGTAAGTACCCTGGCTGGCTCCGGACAGGAAGGCTTCCGGGATGGGGAAGGCGCTGCAGCCATGTTTGCTTTTCAACTGGGACAAAGCATCGCTACGGATGCTGCCGGAAATGTTTATGTATGTGATGCAGGCAATTCCCGTATCCGTAAAATCACACCTGCCGGAGTGGTGTCTACCGTAGCGGGTAATGGTACCGGTGGCTGGCAGGATGGTCCTGCTGCCAGTGCCATGTTTAATCATCCGTATGGTATCGAAGTGGATAAAGACAATAACCTTTACGTGGCAGATACCTGGAATGCAGCACTGCGTAAAATCACGCCTGAAGGGGTCGTGTCTACGCTTGCCTGGATTGGTGATATTACGGATGTGGTAGTAGATAAGCGCAATGGTGATATCTATGCTTCTCAGTTTGGCCCTGGTACCATTGTAAAGGTAAACGGAGATGGATCTACTGTAACGGTAGGTAGTGGTTTCCAGCAACTGGGTGCTATTGCGATGGACAGTAAAGGCAACTTTTATGGTGTAGATAACAGCCGCTCTTTCATTGGGAAAGTAGATGCTGCTACCAAAAACATGACCATCATTGCAGGGGTTTCCGGTCAAACCGGTCTGGAAGATGGTCCTGGCAATACGGCTAAATTTGACCGCCCCTGGGGCATCGATATTGATAAGGAGGATAACCTTTATATCGCCGGAAATGGAGGCCCTAATTATGGTGGGGGAGATAATAATACCAACCACTGTATTCGCTTTATCAAGGCTGGTACCTGGGAAGTATCTACTTTTGCAGGCGGCTCTTCCAAAGGATATAATGATGGTCTGGGTAGTCTGGCTGTATTCAGATCTCCTACAGGGGTAGCGCTGGATGCTGCTGGTGCCGTATATGTACTCGATGAAGGCAACCAACGTATCAGAAAAATTATTTCCCGTTAGGTAGAAGGGATGTCGCTGAATGAACAAACCCCGGCGGAGAGGAGGCAATCCTTTCCGCTTTTATGTTTTAATCAATCATTCGCATCAATCAGCTAACAGCTAAAGACTAACAGCTGATATTTATTACAGGTTATGAATATAGGAGAGTAACAACCCTGTAGAAAAGAAGCTGGCTTTCCCGTAAGTGGGATCTCCCAGCATTAAATTGGCTTCATTGGGATTATCGAAATTAACAGGCTGTTTGTATTTGTTGGTACTGCCATAGCTCAACAATATCCCAGCACGCAGGTTCGCTTTTTTTCTGCGGAAATTTCCTCCCAGCTGGCAATGATAATTATCCCAGGTAACTACATATGGTAAATGACCATCGTAGTTTTCCGGTTCTTTTACGGAGTAGGTAAAGTCTGTGCGGAAGGAAGCCATTGCGGTAAGATGACTATTCACATAATAGCTGATGCCCAGCGCGAAGTTAGTCAGGCTGCGATGTTCATCGCGGAAGCGGAGCAGATCTTTTGTAAAGGAATTGGCACTGCCGGTATCTGGCCGTATGAATGATTCCGCCCTGGGCGTAATGATATTGTAGCTGTTTACCTTATGGAAATATTCTGCTGCCAGATACAATTGTCCTCTTCCGTAATCAAGCGTATAGGCACCTGCAATACTGAATGGCAGGTGATATTTAACCGGTAACTGCGTTTGCCGGTCATTAGCCAGCAGGTTCAGGCTGGGGGTATTGTTAACAAGATGAAGATTAGCTACGGCGATATCGCTGGTAAGGGTGGCAAATCCTTTCAGCGAAATCAGGGGGGAGGATACCAGTAACCCGAAATGATGCTTGCCTGCCTCATAAGACAAACCGCCTTTGAACCGCATACCAATATGCGTATAAACGACCTGGTAGGCTGTAGATACACTGGTGAGAGGAGGTAACCCAATATCATTGCCGTCATTGATCAGCGCCCTGGAACGGTAGTCTTCGAAATAATCCTGGGAACGTACCTGTCCTTCTGCTGAAATCCCAACGGCCAGCCGCTCATTCAGCTTTATGCCGGCACTGAGTACCGCAATGGTTTGATTGATATGATTATGAGCGGCATATTGCCCCACATAAAACTCCTGCCCCGGGCTATAGGAATTATCCAGCACATCCATCTTTTTATCCTGCCTTTGTGTAGCCTGGTAGCCCAACACAGCATTATGGATCAGCGCATAGCCGATAGCGATAGTCTTCTTCTTTTTTAAAGCGATACTTCCAGATACGATCTGCGGAACAATCCGCAGCCGCGTACTTTTAAGCGGATTATGAGCGCCTATTCCTGCTTTCATATTCAGATGCTCGTACTGGTATATATTGGCGGAAATGGAGATGCCGCTTTTAGGATTCAGGGCCAGCAAGGCAGGATTGTAGAAAAATACACCACTGTCACGATTGTTAGCTATTACAGCGCCCGGCATCAGAAACCCACCGGGAGAAAATCCGCTCTGCCAGTAATGCGCATCCTGCGCTTGTGTGTGATGAATAACAGAGAAGGCTAGAAGAAAAAAGATAATGATCTTTCTTTTCATGGGTCTTCATTTACAAGGGTGAAAAAATAGCGGCTCGAAAAGATAATTGAAGTTAAGGACTTATATTTATACTGCCATCCTTTTCCAGAACCATTGTTAGATGATTACTTATGTTAAAACCAGGACTCCTCTTTTTGCTGGCTGTAATGTATGGCTATTGTATACACGCACAGCGGCTTACTTTTACCAGGCCGGTAAACTTTCTGGCTGGTGCTACTTCCGATAAGGCGATAGATATTACCAATTTCAACCAGCATTATTTTGTAACCTGGAAAACTGTTGGCGCCATCGGAAATATTCAGGTGGCTTACCTGGGAACAAAACTGGATACCACTTTTGCGAATACACAAAATACCATACCGGATGCCACCTCCCGGTTTGCTCCCGTATTCCGCACTACCAAAACATATATTTACCTGTTCTGGATTGCAGTAGATGGTACCTTAAAATATATAGTCGGCACTACAGCGGCAGGCTTTGAAAAAGGGACCGTCAATACCCTCCCCACCAGCAGGCGGGCGGTATTCAACAAAGGCATCAGTGTGGCATTTGCAGGTAATAAGATGGTGATGGCTAGTCATGACGATACGAAAGGAAACATCTTTATAGCGGTAAGTACACCTGACCAGGAAGGCCTACTGCAGGAGGCGGCCATTATTCCGGTGAAGGGCGCAAAATCATTGGATTACCCTTTTGCAGTGGCAGTTAATAACCAATCCAGTGCCAGATGCTGCTGGAGTAGCCGGGATAAGCAGGTGTGTTATGCAGATTATGACCCTGCTACCAATACCTGGTCTGGTATACAAACGATTCCCAATGCCAATACGGCCACTGCACCGGCCTTATACAGCGTGTTCTCGGATAACCGGTTGTTCTATATATGGAAAGGTGCCGGCAAAGATAATGGGCTGAACTACCGGGAAGAGATCAGTGGAGCGCTAGCGGATAGCGAAACAATTTTGCCTGATTTGTTTGCAACAGATAATCCGGTATCACTGAGTTATATCGATGAAGACAATTTTGTGATGGCATATACCGGTAAAGATCAGCAACTATACCTGAGTTACTTTGCAGATTACGACCCTGCATCCTGGATGGGCACGTTGTTGTTTCCTGCAAAAGCAGACTATCATTTAAAGGATATTGTTATTCCTGGTTCACATGATGCCGGCATGTCTGTATTGAATGGAACAGGAGGTTCCGGAAAAGCATCAGTGAATGAATGTAATACCCTTACCCAGCTGATGAATGTAGAAAAGCAGCTGCAAAGCGGTATACGGATGTTTGACCTGCGTATAGAACAATATAAAGGTGAACTGTATACTAAACATGCTTCGGCAGATTGTATGGAGGATGCGATGGGAGGAGGGTATGGTGAAAAACTGGAAGATATTTTGCTGGCGGTAAAATCATTCCTGCATACCCACTGGTCAGAATTCGTTATCCTGAGCTTTAGTCATTTCTGTGATAAACAACTTTCCATAGAAGAACAGGCGAAGCAGATAGTTACAAAATTAGGAAAGGAAATAGTATATTATGATACTGGTAGTTCACTTGCCGCAACCAGGCTAAGGGATGTGGCAGGTAAAGTGATCGTTTCCTTTGAAAATTACCATTATCCGGAATGGAAAGTAGATGAGGGTACCATGGTGGATAAGTCGGCTGCATTTATCAATTACCGCAGGGAGTATGCAGCTACCAATGAGTTGGATAAGCTTTTAACGGCACAGCAACATTTCTTTGCTGCATTGAAGAATAATGTACAGGCTAATGACCTGATCCGGCTGGACTGGCAGTTAACAGAGGCTGGCAGCGAAGCGGCATTTATCTGCAACGATTTCCAGTCGGAGAAGTCGAACCCGCTGATGGATGGCGCCCTGCTGCTGGTTAATACCGTGAAGCGTCATAAAAGTATTATAGACCTTTCGCGTACGGGTAACCGTTACCTCATACCTAAAGTAATGGAATGGATAGATAATGGTACTATTACGGTAGAGAATAAACCCAACATACTATACGTAGACGCAGCGGGCAACTGGATCACTGACTTTTGTATTGACCTCAATCATTCGCGGTTATATAATAAATGAACACCGGACATGATTGACGTATATTAAAATAACGTTTATCTAAATCTGATTTTATGCGACATACAAGAACACCTGTATCCCGTAATATCATAGAAACCATACTTGTATTACTGCTGTTGCTGGCACTGCTCTTTGCCCTCTATGATGTGCTGAAAGTATTTTTCGGGGTATTTACCTTTGCCCTGATATTTTATGTGTCTTTTCAGATCCCGTATGAAAGGCTGGTCCGCCTGGTGAATAACAAAAGGAAACTGGCTGCCGTGATTTATTGCGTGATACTTATTGTGATAGTGGCATTGCCCTTTGTGTATATGATCGGAGCGATGGGAAAGCACATAAAAGAAGTACTGGCCATGATTACAAGTGTGCAGGAGCATGGATTGCCCCCGTTGCCGGAGAAGATCGCAGCCTTGCCCTATGTGGGCGACAGCATTACTGCTTTCTGGGAGCATTTGCAGGAAAACCCGAAAGAAACACTGGCGGGTTATGAGCACCAGCTTAGGGAAACCCTTCATCGCATTCTCACCGGAGGAGCCGGTATTCTGGGGGCCGCCCTGCAGATCATACTGGGTATTATCATTTCAGCGTTTATCCTTACCGGTGGTGAAAAAGTATTTCAACCCGTAAAAGCTACTTTGCAGCATTTGTTAGGTAGAAGGGATGGCCTGATACTGTTGGAAGCAACCGGACATGCTATCAAGGGAGTGTCTATCGGTGTTATGGGAACCGCTTTTATTGCAGCGGCGATTTCCTGGATAGGGCTTGCCATTGCCGGACTTCATTTCAAGCTGTTGTTATCTGCATTGATATTCTTTCTCGTGCTGATCCAGGTAGGTCCATTGATCGTATGGGTGCCCCTGGTGATATGGCAGGCTACAGAAGGGCACATGGGTACTGCCATTTTCCTGGGTATCTATGGCGGGTTTATCCTGATCCTGGATGCGGTACTGAAGCCTATCCTCATTGCCAAAAGTGGTGGCAAACTGCCATTCCTGGTGCTCTTCCTGGGGGTAATAGGTGGACTGGCTGCCTGGGGATTTACCGGCATGTTCAAAGGGGCTATCATCCTGGCGGTGTTCTATACTGTGTTTAACTCCTGGCTGGAAAGGAAGCGTGGCGGTACAACGGTGCGGAAGCCGGCTGATGGTGTGCAAAGTTGATGTTTCCCATTGTAGTTTTCCCTGCACGGTGATAACAGCCCGGACAGTTTTCCTGGATGTAGTATGTGTTGTTGATTTTGAAGGGTGCGTATCCGTAAAAGCTGCTTTGAGCACTTCCATCAACCTATCCTCCGGAACTCCCGCCTTTAGTAATTGCATAGCCGTGCCGGTCATTTTCCGGTAAAGTGTTACCTGCCGCTTTTCCTGCGGCACACGCCTGTATAGCTGAGCAGCTGTGCGGGAAGATAAGGCCAGCATAGCGGCATACGCCATAGTACGTGCAAATGCCGGATCGGTCTTTACCCGCTTACGCTTTAAACTGCTTTTTAGCCGCGCATAATATTGCCCATGCATTTTGTAAAACGTGATATTCCCCAACGTACCTGTAATAAGGAAAATGCCTGCCTGTTTTGCCATATTTCGTGGTTTTAGCAGCAATGTGCCTGAATCCGTTTTTATAGCCAAATGAAAAGGCCATTTAGGCCAAAAACGGACAATTAGATACATTACGGTATAATACGGAAGCTATTTAAGCTATACTTATCCCTGCCTTAAAGCATCGCTAAAGCATAACTAAAGCATGGTAAAGGCATGGTAAAAGCGTTCCCGATAGCTGGATTTGGAAAAAGACCTTACACCACACCATACTAATCATTATTTTTACGGCTGCTGACAATGATCATTCATACAAAAAAGATATGACATCGGATAAGTGCATACAATTATTTACAGCAGGACTGATTGTAGTAAAAGACAATAAACTGTTGCTGGCTTTCAGTAAAAACAAAAACGCCTGGTACTTGCCAGGCGGTAAGGTAGATGCTGGCGAAACTGCTGCGGAAGCACTTCAGAGAGAAATAAAGGAAGAGCTAAATATTACCCTTCATCCCCAGGACTTAAAGTACTATTATCATATTACAGCACCAGCATATGGAGAGGAGACGAATATCCTGATGGAACAGGACTGTTTTCTTTATGAAATCAATGAACCCATTACACCGGGAAATGAAATAGCTGACGTTCGTTTTTTTGATTTGCCCGCTTACCTGCAAGAATCTGTGCAGGTAGTAGGAGTGATGAAAGCTTTTGAAAGACTGGCACAAGATGGATTGATTTGATATAAGGACTAAATTTGTACTTTAGTATCCCTAAATCACAACCAGGTGTGAAACCCTTATCCCTTCATGCCCTTAACATTAACTCAAATATGAAAAGACGTAATCTTATTACCCCGCTAGTCCTGTTGTCAGGGCTTTTCTTTGTTATGTTCATGATATCCTGCAGTAAAGAAGGCCCTGCTGGTCCTGCTGGCGCCACGGGTGCTAATGGCGCTAATGGTCCTGCCGGCCCTGCTGGTCCCGCTGGCCCCAAAGGTGAAGACGCCTCCGGATCTGTGATCTATTCCGCATGGCTGGATGTACCATTTAAGCCAGATACTGTACACCTTGCAGGCGGTAACATTGATACGGTGGGCTACTATGCCATTATTGACGCACCTAAACTCACCCTGGAGCTGGTGAATAAAGCAGATGTAAAAGTATACATCAACTCCAGCGATGCAAGTGATCCTGTCATTTATCCGTTGCCTTATGCTGCTTTATCCGGTCTTAATATCCAGTTCGTGGCTTATACGCAGAAGATTGAGTTGTATGCCAATGCAGACGTGGGTACCGTCACTGTCAATGGCAAGAAGTATCAGCAATATCGTTACATGATCGTGCCCGGCAATGCCCAGGCAAGATCAGCGGCTCCGGTAAACTGGTCCGATTATGCCGCGGTAAAAGCGTATCTCGGATTAAAAGATTAAAAAAAAGAAACTGCCTCATTAGTAAATGAGGCAGTTTCTTTTATAGGATGTTATGCAGCCAGGGCAAATTTCAGACTTATTCTGCCGGACTGAAATTATAACGCAGTGTTACCCCGAATGTCCTGGGATCGCCAAGCACCGCAGCATATTGTCCGGCATTGCCAGCTGCCACGAGCAGTTGTTCAAAGTAATTCTTGTTGAACAGGTTGCGTCCCCATGCAAATACAGATACTCCTTTTGCCGCACGGAACCCAAGCCGGGCATTGAACAGCACGTAGCCATCCACATTCAGGAATGGGGAAGGAGAAGGGCTGGAAGAAAATTCGGAACGATAGTATCCGTCCAGTGCCAGGAAATATTTTCCGCCCTGACCCAGGAACTTGCCGCCAGTGGAGGCTTCGCCGCCAAGGGTAGTGGTCCACTTGGAAATGCCGGGTAGCCTGCTACCGGAAATATCCTTGAATGCACTGGGGCCTCCGGTTTCTTCCAATGGTACCGGCGCATTTTTGAAAGATTTGTATTTGCCATCAATATACGCTACTGCACCAAAGAGCGAGAAGTGATCATTGAACCGTATGTTACCATCCAGCTCTGCACCACGTACCTGTACTTTTTCTGCATTGGCAAGATACCCACGGTTTACACCCAGTTCGGCAGTTTGTACCTGCGTCTGGAAATCCTTGATGTCAGTATTGTAGATCGCCAGGTTCAGGGTAGAAGAAGCGGATGGCGTGGTTTTGATGCCTACTTCAAAATGCTGTACATACTCCGGTTTGATCTCTGCCAGCTCCAGCATCGGTTTGCCACCCGCAGTAGGAAGGCCGCCCAGGTTAAGTCCTACCGGTTTGTAATTGGTAGAGTAGGTGGCATAGGTGTTGATGTGGTTGCTGGCTTTAAAAGAAACCGTCAGCTGACCGGTAAGGTTGGTGTTATCCGTTTTAGCATTAAAAGCCTGATCGGAGTACACGCTGTTCTTTAATGCCAGCAGCGCAGGGTCAGTGGTTTGTAAGCCTCCGTATGTTTTACGGTCAAAGTCCACTTTTTTATCATCATAGTTATACCGCAGGCCAGGCAGTACATGCAGCCTGTCTGTAATAGCCCAGTCTAACTGCCCAAATACCGCAGCGCTGAGTGTTTGCAGGCGGGAGGTAGTACGGATGCCGTATCCTTCCAGCAGCCCGGGTGTCTTCCATAACTCGCTGGTGGTATTCTGAGAAAAGCGCCATTGTGCAGAACCGGATTCTTCGATATGTACCGGGTCTGTTTTGAGATCCTGTCCGATCACAAAAACACCGATCACACCACTTAGCTTGGAAGAAAAGTTACCGGCATACCGTACTTCCTGCGACCATTGCTGGTGTTTGGAAGTGGCTTGAGATAAGGTTAATACAGGCAATCCGGTAAAGTCCCGGTCGTTGGAGGGATCCCAGTGCCAATAACGCCAGGCAGTGGTAGCGGTCAGTGTACCCTCGCCAATCTTCGCATCTACGTTTACGGATACACCTCCCAGGTCGTTGCCGGAACGCCAGGTAGTATTGTGATCGATCAACCGGTCAAAAGGATTGAGGCTGGGCAGTTTATAATTAAGATCAGCAATGATGTTGTTAAACTGGCGGTAATCAGCCCGCTGTGTTTTTACCACACCAGCTATTACCTGCGCATATCCTTCCGGGCGTTGTTTGGAGGCGTCTCCAATGAGTGTGATATTAACACGGTCGCTGGGTTTGTACAACAACTGCGCCCTTGCACCGATATTATTAAGATCATTCACATACTTCTGCGATGCTACATTATAGATAGTGCCATCGCGCTGTGTGCCGGAGAAAGAAACCCTGCCGGCCAGCTTACTGGCAATAGCCCCTGTGATAGAGGCTTTGGCCTGTATGTAGCCATAGTTGCCATAACTTACTTCTGCACTGGCACCCGGCGAAAAGGATGGCTTGCGCGTAGTAATGTTCAGGGCGCCTGCCGTCGTGTTTTTACCAAATAGTGTTCCCTGTGGCCCCCGCAGCACCTCTACCTGCTCTACATCTACAAAGTCAAGTGTGGTAGCGGCAGGGCGCGCATAATAAACACCATCCAGGTAAAAGCCAACGCCAGGATCAATACCATCATTGGTAAGCCCGAAGGTAGAGCCCAGGCCACGGATATTGAGCGTAGTGTTGCGCGGGTTGGAGGAGTAGAGCTGTACGGTAGGTATCAGCTCTTTCACCCGGTTCACATTAAAAGCGCCTGCATCTTCAATGGCACCACCACGTACCACGGAAATAGCAATGGGTACATTTTGAATCTTTTCATTACGCCGCCGTGCCATCACAGATACTTCGTTCAACAGGCGGTTGTCTACGGTGAGGATCACCTCTACCGAATTTTGGTTTTGCTCGGTTACCTGAACCTCCCGGCTGGCAAAGCCAATAGAGGTAACTCCCAGACTAATCGGGAAGGAGGCATACGTTTGAAGGCTGAATTGTCCCTTATTGTCAGCAATAGCATGATTGGTTGACCCCTTGAGGCTAATAGTGGCGCCGGGTATAGGGGACCCTTTTTCGCCTTTCACCACACCCTTAATTACCTTTTGAGCAAATAGGGTGCTGGCCAGCAGCGTGATCAGGAGTAAGAGGGGGAATACTTTTTTCATAATAGTTGTGTGTATAGATTGGTGATCTCTTGTCTAGTAGTCTACTTAGTCTACTGAATTAGTAGACAAATATATTACAGGATTTGAACTTTTCTATATTTTTTTTGAAGACACAGGTTGTTTGGTGCGCTACTGCGCACCTGGCAAAGGTTTGGTGAGATATTTTGCTGGGCTGATATTGCTATCTGCGGGCAAGCAGGTAAGTGATGACTGCGTGCAGACTGCACTTACGGTGACAGAGGGCTTCCTGCCGGGCATCATTTTTTGATCAGCCCGTCAGCGCTTTTTAATCTGACAAACAATTT
Organism: Chitinophaga sp. H8; assembly: GCF_040567655.1. Classification (NCBI taxonomy): domain Bacteria; kingdom Pseudomonadati; phylum Bacteroidota; class Chitinophagia; order Chitinophagales; family Chitinophagaceae; genus Chitinophaga; species Chitinophaga defluvii. Next base: position 1,741,436 of record NZ_JBEXAC010000002.1, read on the forward strand.
TCTGTCTGAACCATCCCGGTTCGTTTTATATAAGTTCCAATTGCCGGCACCCACAGACTCGAGGTGAAAAGACAGCAACGGATCTGCCAGCACTTTTTTCACCCAGATGGGAAATGCATTGGCGGCACGGGCTGCTTCCCATGTGCTGATGGCAGTAAAAATAGCCGCTTTCTGTGGGCAGCTTTCAACGTCCTGCTGATTTAAAGCCAGACTGTAGGTGGTACCTACACCTACGGAAATTGCCTGTACATGCTCATAGTCCTCCACTTTTGAATGGGCCTTGATAGGAAAATTGCTTCCCATACCTACCGGAAAATAGTTGGCATAGGTGGCATCTCTGAGGTCTTTTCCCTGGCTGGTGGTACTTCCCCATTCCCGTGTGTCCACATCATACAGATTTTTTCCGCTACCCACATTCCAGATACTTTGATAGTGCCATGATCCTTCAGATAAGGTAGCCCCCGTAAACCGGATGGCAGGAATGCCCAATGCTGCGGCTCTTTCAAACATTTTACGAAAGAAGCGTTTGGCCGAATAATAACCATGCCCGTTATTGAACAAAAACTCCTGTCCATCAAAATCGTAATAACGCAAACCATTGATCGCACACACATCGGCGTAGTACTCCGCTATTTTATCCTGTAACTGCATATTGGGAATAAGCCCATCATAGCCATAATTAATAGTGACCTGGAGTTTATAGATGGTATCCCCGTTGGTATGACTGGATGGTGTGGTGCTCCAGTATCCGCGTTTTATATTTAAAAGTCTGTATGGCTTTTCGCTGGAAACTCCCAAGTAATGAATCAGCTCTTTACCAATTTTGATCATATTCAGATCTGCACAATGTCCCTCCCAACTGGCAATTTCTTCAAGATGTGCAGGATCATCCACCACAATGACCGTGTCTGTTGGAGTAATCCCTTTTACCAGTAAACGTTGCTGCTGATAACATAGGCTGTCGCTTGGAACAGGGCTGGCATCCATGGTGCCGGGAGCCAAAGCAGTGGTGATCGGGGTTCTGCCAATTGTAATACCATATTGCGCCGCCATATCCGCAAATGTTTTATGCGAAACATTGCCACTGGTCAATTTCAACGGCTTCTTCTCAAAATACCGTCCGTCAATATAACCGTTATTGCCGCGGTCAGGTCTCAAAAATTGCTGGTCATATAAGCTGATCGTTTTAAAACCCAGCCGTGAAGTGTAAGAGATGGTACTATCATACAGATTGCCGCTGGTAATAGCGTCAGGAACATAGGCAGCAGGATCTTTTACCCATTTCCCATTGATGGTGGGATAAGGAAGCTTTTCAGATAATACAATCTGCTGAATAACGTCCATTAAAGCAGTGCTGTCGGCACTGCCCCATAAAGCAATGGATGATCCGATATAATCTATCCCGGGCAATGGCTGTACCTGCAGGTGGTTGGGCGTATTGGCGGCCATATTAGGAATGAGCGAATAATACACTTCTCTTTCAAAAGACCGGTCCCTGGATTGATAAACAATGGATATGTTGCCTTTCCGGTCTACCATTGCTGCATTGCCATACATGATCCTGTACCACGGTGCTTTATGCGAATAAAAAGCAACGTCACTGATACCATCTCCTCCCAATGTAAAGATCTGCCCCTCATATAAACTGTCGGGTAGCGGGAAACGCTTGCTGTCCGGTGTATGAATAATATATTGAAATGGGGCGGCATCAGCAATGGTCGCTGCAGTTCCTCCCAGGGTATTATCATTTAAGGCAAGCATACCAATGGCGTAATTAACTGCCTCACTGGTATCACGGGCAACTCCGATTATTTCACCTAAGAGATTGGTAATATTGGTATGATAATCCCCCCATTGAATAACATCAATTCCATTGCGTGGAACAAGCGATTGAAGGGTGAGCCTGAAATACTTTTTTTGAGGCACTATCGCTATGGTAGCTACCGACCCATTGGGGTACTCCAGTGCCAGCGTTTTGTTTTGCCGGATATACCTGGCTTTAGTGGGCTGATAGTACACCTTTTGCTTACTGTCGTAAAGGCATAGCAATGGCGATGGCTTATCTGCAGGACTGAATTCCCGGTTAGGCCGAACGGTAATATTCTTCATGCTGGTGATCCAGCCTTTGTTGTTAACATGAATCCTGAAATAGTCAGTGCTAAAATCCTGCTGGGCAAAAAGATCCGACACCAAAAGTATGGCTGCAAAAAAAAGCACAGCTGCTCTAAAGAAGCTTAATTTCATGATAGTACTATAAATTGAATGCTATGTTCACACGATGCAGGATGAATTACTGTAAATGCCCATACCTGTTTTTCAAATATAAACCAGGGTGCCTGCTCTCAATGGCTTTATTTTGACCTGTTCTGCTGCTATTTTGCCTTGCATCGGCAGGTTTGAAAGGATGCCTGGATGATGATATGGATGGTAGTAATAGCCGTATTGAAAAAGGGCTGACCAAAAGGCCAGCCCCACACAAGTAGTAGTTATTCAGGTTACAGGAAGCCTGTTCTATGGGATTTGAGGGAACGGGTTGTCCGTATCCGGCTATTAGAATCTGTCCGGATAGAAAAACAAACGGGAGTGCTCTAACTGCCAGGAGCCAGGTGTAATAAAGTAAGGCAGTACCAGTCCTTTCTCACCTGCAACGGGGAATCCCATCCCGGAAGGTTCTAGTTTACTCATGGTTTCATTATCCTGGAAGGCCCATTGATCTGTGGTGCCTGCTTTTGTAAAACAAATTTTGGCATTGCTGAGCGCCTGCTTACTATCAAAATCAGCGGATGGGATATAATCTATATAGATCCATGTGCCCCGTTTTACATGCTTTGCCAGGTATGCCCGGTATTCCTGCCCGGTAGTGTTATCAATTCTGTAGAGGAAAATATCAAAAGGAGCGTCACTGTCTGCATAATGAATATAAAACCCCAGTTTATTGATAGTGTCTGTGGCTGCCGGAGGATTTACTTCCACCACCTTGCCATCCAGATAGATGTAATTAAAGTTGGCTTTTGTGCCTGTTGCGGGAAGTGGCTTACTAAAGAATACTTCTCCGGTAGCAGGATCTGTTAGCGTAACTTTAGAACGTAACGCAGGGGAGCGATAGGTATATACTGCGTTAAAACCGATCATAGCGGCAGGCTTGAGTATAAAATTCCCGTTGGCAACACTCTTATCGTATCTGGTGGTATCTATAGACACTTCCAGTTCGTTTGCACTCCCATTGTAACCATTAATGATTACCTGTATAGCTTTTTCTGCCTCCAGCTCTTCTTTATTGCAGGCTGCAAATATGGGAATAAATAAAGTAAGGATACCCGCTGTTTTTATATATTGTATTAACTTTTTCATTGGTTCTTTATTGGTTATAGTTCGAATAGTTTAGTAAACCTTATACTATTTCCCACAGTGCTTTCATTGAATATATACAAATTGGAGGATGCAACTGAGCCCGGTGGTGTAGGCGCACTGGAGGAAGTGGCATGCCAGGTATATTCCATTTCATTTGTGTAAAATTCATTTGTACCTGCTTTGTAGATATAAGCCTTAAACATTACTGGTGTAGGCTGCCCATTATATTCCTGTGTGGCAGTTGAGAAGGTAGAAATGGTTACAGGTTCACTGAATTCATAAGGTTTTACATTTTTAATCCGGATGATTTCCTCAAATACCTTTGGTGTGAAATAATATTTTATCAGTACAATGTCTACCGGCGCTGTATAATTAGTAAGCGTAGGCATGAACAGGTAACTGATTTTTATTTTTCCGGCTTCTACTGCTGGTTTTTCTGGCAGGTAGTTTACTTTACCATTTGCATAAAGAAATCTGATAGGGGTGGGGCCATCTCCCTTTTTTATTTCTTTTTCCAATACCACTTTTCCAGTGCCCGTTTCTGTTATTGACAGCTTTATTTTACTGCTATTGCCATGGAATGTATAGGCATCGATAAAGTCAAAGGCACTATTGGATGAAAGTGGATAATTGGTCTTAAAGGTATCCAGTTTTATCTCCAATGTTTCGTTGCTGCCATTGTAGCCTTTTAATAAAACAGGTACCCTGTCTGCCTTGTATAAAAAATCGTCTTTCCCTTTGTTGCAGGCCGCCATTACCAAAAGGAATATACCTGTTAAGATGATGTAAAATATGTTGGTTGTCTTCATGACGTTACTGTTTTTAAGAGGAACCAGATAAAAATTAGAAGGAATAGGAAATGGAAAAACTGAATGATGTACCTATTTTGCGGATGAAGGTGTCCTTGTCTCCAATCCTGGTTTTAGTTTTTCCATCGGGAGATGTTTCATAATAGCCTTCTTCATATTTCTGTGAGAAGCCATATTTCCATTCGTAGATATCACTCCATTCAGTGGCTCCCGTAGAAGTAATTGCTGACAGATTCATATCTTTCCATTTATCAAGCAGTTTATACGTGTCTCCACTATTGATGTAAAAGCGGTAAGGGGTATTAAGCAGGTTGCTGATGTTCAGCTTTGCTTTCAGCTTTTTGTCTTTCAAAAAGCTATAGCTTAATTGGGCGTCCAGTTGGTCACGTGGGCGTTCATACTCTACGATGTCCGGCGTCATGCCTGTAGTAAAGGTTTTATATCCCATGTGGTTAAAGGCCATATTGGCGCCAAAGCGGTTGCCATCATATTGTAATCCGATATTGTATAGTACCGGTACCTGTCCGTATAATGGCCTTTTTTCTTTCTGGAACACTTTGGTACGATACTCATAGCTTTTGCCGTATTTGTCATAAGCCATGCCCTTTCCTACAAACATAGCAGACTGTACTTCGGAATGCTGTAAGGTAAGGTTACCACTCAGGTAAATGTTATCGAGCAACTTCCATTCAGGATAGATAAAACCCAGGCTTTTACGCAGGTCAAATTCCCATCCTTTTACCTTTGCCCAATTTGAGTTTTGGGTAAACACGTATACGCGCATGGTAGCATCCGGTTGCATCCGGTACAGTTCCACGGGTTTATCAAAATACTTATAGAAAAAACCTGCGGAAATCACCTCCCCTGGTTTCGGATACCATTCCAGTCGTAAGTCGTAATGGTCGATCAGGGTAGAAAGTACACCTTCATTCCTGCGAAAAGCACCTAGAGCGGGATCATAGCGGATCATACGGGAGTTTTCGATCAGTGCTGGCCTTACCACAGATTGTGAATAGGCTGCCCGTATGTTAAAATCTTTCAACGGGGTAGCAGTAAGGCTTGCGGAAGGCAGGTAGCGCCATGTTTTCTCTTCGGTTTCGGGATTGGCGGTAGGTGTTACGATTCTTCCGGTTTCGGGGTCTACGAATTTAAATTGTTCGCCCCGCTCTATGAGTGTGTTGATAGACCGGTCATTGGCACCACTTCTGATCCTTTCGTATTTGTAATATTCGGCCCTAATGCCCCATACCAAACGCAGCCAGCTTGTAAAGCGGTTATCCAGCATCCCATACACTGCCTGATTGGTATTCTTCCCTTCATATCCGTTCTGAGAAAAACTTGCAGGATAATACAATATATCCTTCATCGGATTTTTGAACTCCAGGAATTGCCCCCACTCCTGTACAGGAATATGTGCATATACACTACCTGTAGTTTGTACAGTACTGATCGGTAATAAGGTCCAGTCGTATAGCCCATGGCGTTCCATATATTGGTAGCCAGCCTTAGCAATCTGCTTTTTCCCAAGTACATTGAAATGATAACTGAAAGCTCCTTCTGCTATTTTATTGGTTTCCTCATATTGGTATTGTGCCCGGTTGAAGGTTCCGCCACCTGGATTAGTAACGCCACTGGGCATGATATTATAACTGCTTCCGTTAAGCGTTTTTACCGGCATTAACCAGGCTTCTACGGCATCTTTTTCGAGGTTGCTGAGTTTGTTGCGGGCCACATTCCAATCAAAACGGAAAGCGCCAAAAGTGTGTTCGCCATTGATACGATTTTGCAGCAGGTCAATAAATTTGGGCCGGTCGTATTCCCGGATAGCAGGAAGTTCTCCATAACCAATGTCATTACCATAGCCTATGATGCGGGAAAACTGGTTGTTGAACACCCTTGAATAGAAATTGCGGGAAGTGATCTTGTGATGCTTTGACTGCCATCCCAGATTGAGCAAGGCCCCCCAGGTAGTATTGAAATTATACTGATTGGAGAAGGTGGGTTCGATTTCTGCTCCGGTAGCTACGTTGTAACGACGATTGCCGATCTTCTCCCAGTCACCCCGTTCAAAATGAGAAATGTCATCGATAGCTTGCTCATTGCGGTAACTGATAGAACCTACAAAACCCAGACGGCTATCTTTAATATGGTAGCTACGTCCCAGACTGAACTGGTAATTTTGCCCGGGCAATGCCTTATAGGTTCTGGTACCAATCCGCTCTAATCCACCTATTTTTTTGTTTTGCGCTGCAATCATCTCAGGCGTAATCGGTGTAATATCCGGGGGAGGAATATCGTAAGGTTTGATAGGATTATAGTTGTGATTCGTAAAGATCAGCAGGTCTTTGGGGAAGTGATCTCTGCTACCGTCATCAAAGCCCAGGTAGTCATTTTTGCCACGGCCATAACCCAGGAAATCCTTTCCGGTGCTGCCGCTGGTGTACTTTCCGCCAATACCTAATGTGGTAAAGTTCTGATCAGGAATGGCAAATGTATTGATCTGCACCAGTCCACCACCAAATCCAAAGCTCATATCAGGCGTTGATGTTTTAGACACGATCACGTTATCGATCAGGTTACTGGGAACAATATCGAACTCAAAGTCGCGCACCTGTACGTCCGTACTAGGTAATATGGCACCATCCATCATGGCCAGGTTGTAACGTTCTGCAATACCACGTATCACTACACGACGGTTGTCATTAGTACTTACCCCTGAAATGCGTTTTAATGTTTCTCCTATGTTTTTGTCGGGCAATGCTGCAATCTGTTCCCGGCTCATGCCATTGGAAATGCCTGCTTCATTCTTTTGACGGGCATAGAGGGCATTGATGGTTTCTTTTCTGGCAGTAGAAGTCACTACCACGCCAGCCAGTGTATGTTTGGCTCTTTTGAGCGTTATATGCAATGTAGTAGTTTGATGGTCCTTTACTTCGATATCAGTAACCTGTTTAGTACCATAGCCTAAGGAAGATATTTCTGCCTGGTATATTCCCATAGGCAGCGAAATACTAAAAGAGCCATCTGCGCTGCTGGTGGTTCCTTTATTCCCAATGCGGATGGTGACACCTGGTATAGGATCTCCGTTTTCTTCATCAATGATTTTACCGGTGATCTTTCCAGGGGCTTTTTGAGAGCCCATAGTAGATGATTCCTGATGATCTGCCGCCTTCCTGACCAACCAGGCAGTACCTTTTCTTTCTATGTTAAATGGGGTGTTGGAGAGCAACCCGCTTAAAATCTGCTCCACCGTTTTGTTATTGTATTCCATTGGTTTTACTGCAACACCGGTTACTTCTTCTTTACTAAAGGCAATACTGGTGCCGGTGGTTTTACGGAGCAGGCCGAGTGCTTGCTCTAAACTGCCCTGTTCAAATTTTACAGTGTACTTTGTTTCCTGCGCCAGCATTACCATGGGCAACGATAATAATAGTAGCATCAGGGCGGGAAGGATAAATTTTTTCCTTCCAGGTTGCTTCAACCATGTCAGTAACATAACTTTGTTTTTTCTTTTTTTATTTTAACGAATGAAAAAATGGCATTGGCCCTGTTCACAGCAGGGCTTCTGCTTTTATAGTGGTGAATAAATCCCTGGTTCAGTAAATCTCTATTTCGGTAGGTGTGAGCATCCGCAACCGGTGTCCGGTTAGGCTGCAAAACACTTCCACAATTTCACGGGCTGATTGCTGCTTATTAAAGTTGACACTGACATTCGTTTGTAGTTGGCGCTGATCCAGCCGGGTACTAAGGATTACATTGTATTGATTTTGCAGCAATACCGCCAGATCATTGAACCGGACATTTTCATAATCCCATTCTCCTTTTGTCCAGGCAGTAAGGCTTTCTGCAGGTACCACGTTGAGAATGGTATAATCCTTTCCAGCTTTATTGTAATGGATGGCTTGCGCCTTGGTAAGGATATCCAATGTACTACCTGGTTTACTAACCTGTACCTTGCCTGATACAACGGTGATCTGAACATCTTCTCCCTGATCGTAGCTGCTGATATTGAACTGTGTGCCCAATACCATGGTAGCCAGACTATCAGTGGTGTATACAGTAAAAGGATGTTGATCGTCATGGGTTACGGTAAACAATGCTTCGCCTGAAAGGTGTAATTGACGGTGGCCGACAAAGTCCGGATGATAACGCAAGGTAGAATTGGCGTTTAGTAACACAACCGAACTATCAGGTAAGATCACCTTTTTGATTTCTCCTTTGCGGGTGGTCAGTTCCTTAAACACTACCGCTCTTTGTGAAGGATCACCTATATTACGAATGAAGCCTGTACGCCAGATGCCAAGCCCTGCGGCAAGCAGGATGCCTGTCCACAAGGCAGCCGCCCGCCAGCCGGACAGTAATCCTGATAATTTATTGTGCTTAACAGGGAGGCTGGCCTTATCCTGCAGGCGGTGAATATTCTCCAGCAAACGGGCTGCTTCCGCCGCGCTTAACGGGAGATCTGCTTTATGCAGGTTGCCTCCTTTTTCAAACCATTCTTCCATGATGGTTCGTTCCTGTGGGGTACAGGTGCCGGCTATATAGCGGTCTAACAGTTCTCTGAAGCGTTCTTCTGTTTGCATAGCTTTTTTTCTTTGTAAAAGGTATCGCCATGAATATAGTTGGTAACACTCTTTATAGGATAGAGCCTGAAAACGAAAAGCGGACTACTCCGGAAAATGGAGTTAATAATTTGGTAATATTGGCAAGAAGATCAGATGACGGGTAATAAGGCAATGATGAGCCAGATAATGGAAAGTGTAAAGAACAGGAAGGTTAACCGGGATACGGTTTGGCGAAGACGTTTACGCACCTTGGCAAGATGATTTTTAACCGTGTTGGGAGAAATCAATAATAATGCAGCAATTTCGGTTACGCTCATACCCGCTTCCTGGTGCAGCTGATATACCTTCTTCATTTGTTCAGGCAATCCGTCAATTTCACCAGCTACAGAGGATGCTATGGTACGGATGGCAGATGCGGAATACGTTTCCTGGAAAACCCGCAGCATGTGCTGTCCATCTATCAGCTCCTGCCACAATTCCAGGCTTTCCGGCCTAGCCGCATTTCTTTTTATATACCGGAATGTTCTGTTACGGGCTACACTGTATAAGTAATTGAAAAGAGAACTTTCAATGTTAATAGTGGCTCTCTTATCCCACAAATCCATAAAAACTTCCTGGGTAATATCTCCTGCATCGGCCCGGCTATGGATATGTTTGTATACCATCGCAAAAACCGGAGCAGCATACAGGTGATAGATCTGGTCAAAAGCGGTGCGGTCGCCCTGCTTTACCAATTGCCATAATGCAGTGTGATCCTGGATGCCTGATACCATGTACTAATTTGTCCTATGCGGCACAAATATAGTCTTGCAATATTATCATAAAGTTAACGACTACATGAGGGATTAATTAATAAAAACTTAATGGGATATTCTGTAGTGCCTGAAATCTTACTGATAATTTTGGCCCTACAAAAGGCACAAAATAGTGGATACCAGCAATACAGCACATGACCGGTTAACAGCAGCAACTCAACACGAGGATGCGGTTACATTCGATCAGGTATATACCCACCATTGGAAACCTTTGTACCGGACAGCTTTTCGCATCTTAAAGGATGAACAGGCTGCCGAAGACATCGTACAGGATACCTTCGTGCGCCTTTGGGAAAAATGGGACACCATATTGCATATCAATATCAGGGGCTGGCTGTTCACCACCTCCTACCACCTGGTACTCAAAAAACTGAAACAACTACAGGCAAGCGAAAGCCTTGAACATGCCAATTTTCCCGAACCGCTTGCCGGAGAAGCTGATGAGCTGATCAGGACAAGACAACTACAGCTACAGCTTGAAACCTGTGTAAATAACCTGCCCGAACAGTGCCGCAGGGTATACCTCATGAGCAAACGGGAAGAGTTTTCCATTAAACGCATTGCTATGGAACTTGGCATTTCTCCCAAAACCGTAGAGTACCACGTTTCTACAGCATTCAAGCGCATACGCCAGGGTATCGGCAGGTCAACCTTACTGCTGTGGCTCTGCTGCAATCTTTTCTTTTAGCTACTACATCCCCATTTAAACTTTTTTCAAAAAAAGTTACCCCACCACCTAGGGATACCCCCTGTTTTTGGATTGTATATATAGAGGGGAATACACCATCCCACACAAAATGGACAAAAGACATTGAAAGATGGACAATGATATATTTAGAAAACTGTTGGAGAAACACGCCAGCGGACAAACATTAAGTCCCGAAGAAGCAGTGCAGCTCAGGCAGGCATATGATCAACTCCTGAAGGAAGAACTTACGGCAACAGTCGAGGAGCCATCACCTGGTAAGGACGAACAACGTGGTATTGCCATACGCCAACGGATAAATCAAAGCATAGCAGACCGTCGCACAAAGCGTTTTCGCTTTGACCATATCAGGCGCATTGCCGCTGTCCTTTTATTAGGATTTACCTTGTTGGCCGCTACCTATTGGCTTTGGACAGCTAAGATGAATAACAATGACCAGCTTGCAAAGCAGGAAGACATTCTGCCCGGCGAGAACAAAGCCCGCCTCACATTGGCAGATGGGTCAGTTATTTCTCTGAATGATGCGCAGAAAGGCACCATCGCTACCCAGGGTGGGGTACATATCGAAAAGGATGCGGATGATAATATCCGTTATAACGCTGGCGGAAATCCGAAAGTAATGCCTTCGGCAGCCAATACTATTGCTACACCTAATGGAGGACAATACCGGGTAACCTTGCCGGACGGATCAATAGCTATGCTTAATGCTGCCTCCTCCCTGAGTTATCCCGTACAATTTTCAGATAAGGAACGCCGGGTAAAAATGACGGGCGAGGTTTATTTTGAAATCGAAAAAATGCCCATGCCGGGCGGAAAAGGGAATGTTCCTTTTTTTGTGGAAACTGCCGAACAGGAAGTTCAGGTGTTGGGTACACATTTTAATATCAATGCCTATGATAACGAAATCGCTATCAGGACAACACTGGTGGAGGGTAGTGTGAAGATAAAATCAAACGATGGACAGTCTGCATTGCTAAAGCCAGGCCAACAGGCGGTACTGGCAAAACAACTGATCGTACAACAGGCAGACATCGAACAACAGTTGGCGTGGGTAAACAGTGATTTTGTTTTTAGGGGCGAAACACTTGAAACTATACTGCGACAGGTGGCGCGCTGGTATGATATAGAAGTGGAATATCCACCGCATATCGGCAAGATGCGCTTTAACGGTATGGTGTCCCGCTCACAGCCACTGTCCGCTATCGTAAAAATGATACAGTCCACCAAAAAAGCTACCGTAACTGTTAAAAAAAGGAGGTTTATCGTGACAGATTGATACAAATTAAACATAGATACTGTAATCCGGTATAAAACAAAGGATAAGCTATAAACAAAATAGCCAAAGGTGGTGGAACACCTTTGGCCGGATCGTTAAATGTTTATCGAGGACACTGCGACAACAATAATCATCAATATAATTTAACACTAACAAAAGTATGAACTTTTCTCAATGCATGCGTGCTATGAAGATCACCATGTTGTTACTTACCTGCTTTCTGGTACAGGTCAACGCCCATACCTTTGCCCAGCGCATCAGTATAAACAGGCAGAACAGTACCATTCATGCAGTACTGGAGGATATCAGGAAACAGGCGAAGTATGACTTTTTTTACGATATGGACTTGTTCAACAGGGCCCAACCTGTCAGCATACGGGTTATGGATGCAACCATAGAACAGGTACTTAATACCCTTTTTAAGGGTCAACCTTACAGCTATACCATCGATAACAAGCTGGTGGTCATTACCGGATCTAATACACCGGTAGCTGTAAACATTGCACCCCAGACCGTCCGCCAGCAGTCCGGCCGCATCGGAGGTAAAGTACTGGACGACCGGGGGCAGCCACTTCCCGGAGCCTCTGTAAAGATTGTGCAGAACAACCAGGCGGTACAAAGCAGTGTAGACGGTAGCTACTACTTCAGCATAGCACCAGGCAATTATACCGTAGAAGTTACCTATCTCTCTTTCCAGACCAAGCGCATTACGCAGGTAGAAGTGAAAGCCGGTCAGCTGACCAGTCTCAATATCGTTTTGGTGCCATCGACCAAAACGCTCGGTCAGGTAGTGGTGACCGGTAGCTACAAGAAAGAGAGTGTGGCGGGACTATATGCAATACAGAAGAATGCGGCTTCCGTTACCGACGGTATCTCCGCCGAACAGATTGCCCGCACACCCGATAATGACATGGGACAGGTGTTAAAGCGCGTTACAGGCCTGACTACAGTAAACAACCGGAATGTGGTGGTACGTGGTATGTCAGATCGCTATAACCAGGCAATGCTGGATGGCATAGTAATCCCAAGTACCTCACAGAATAAGCGTGATTTTTCCTTTGAAATTATCCCTACTGAAATGGTGAGTTCCGTGGTAGTCAATAAAACAGCCACGCCAGATGTGTCTGCTGAATTTTCGGGTGGACAGGTTTCGGTGAATACAATCGATATTCCTGAAAAGAATTTTACAACCATCCAATACGGTATAGGAGGCAATTTGCAAGCTATCGGCAAAGACTTCTATCGGCTGGGAGAGCGGCATACCAGCGAGTATTTCGGCTTCTTTGATCAATCATCCAAAATGCCGGAGGGTATAAAGTCCTGGCAATGGAACAATCGAGCATCTCAATTGGATGCACCTCCTGGTTATAATCTGACCGATCCTGAATTGAACGGTACGCCGCTCAATCCAATAGAATTTGGTGATGGGGTAAAATACAATGATCTGGATGCGATTGCGCAATCCAAAAGGCTAAATAGCGATGCCTTGAAAACCTATAAATACAAAACCTCTCCTAATCAGAATATGCGTTTATCACTTGGACGTATCTATGAATTAGGAAATGGGAGCCGCTTGGGGTTTGCTGCTTCTGCCAATTTCAGAAATGAGCAGAATATAGTGTCTTTTAATAACCTGAGATCTTCTACCAAAGGCAGTTACCTGGATAGTACTGGTATTGGTGATAAAGGAGAAGGAACATCCTACCGGTTTAACAGTAGCGGAGGACTGGTGGCGAATATGGGATGGCAGGGTAAGGGATTTAAGATTGCCCTGAAGAATATGTATGCGCGTACTTACAGCGACAATTATAGTGAGTCGATTCAAAAACCGCATGATGATTCTGATCCTATAGCCACTAAACTTATTTATCAATTGCCGGAAGCCATGTCCTTGCAGCAGCATCAATTGATCGGTACCTATCAATTGCCCTGGAAGATAAAAGCCGAAGGGATGTTTACCGTCAACAAAATCAAACAACAGATTTTGGATGAACGCCGGCTTTCTTATCGGTTAACCACCATAATTGCAGGCCAGCCTTATTTTCAAACACCGGGTTTAATGAACCATAGAGCAGCATCTGTGAAGGATGGTTTCAAGGACTGGCGCATGTGGACACGCATTGATGAAACGGATTACAACTGGAGCGCAGCATTTTCCCGCAAATTTGGAGAAGAAAAACCGGTATCTACACTGGTCAGATTTGGATATCAGGCCTCGTCCAAAAGAAGATCTTTGAATTTATACAAAATGGTGCCCTGGACAAGATCCTGGGCAGTTGGTACCACCAATCAATTAGCCCCCGCGATAGAAATAAGCTATGATCAGTTGTTATCGCCCGAAAATATCGGAAATGGTGATGGTCAGGCCTATTACTATGCAGATGGGCTGGGAGGACGGTTTTATGATGGCAGGATGACATCACATGCCTTATATCTGATGGCCGATCAAAAACTTTGGAATAAACTCCGGTTGGTATATGGTGTTCGTGCCGAATATTTTGGTTTAAACTCTAATCAGGAAGACCTATACAAACGAGCCTACCAGGATGAACCAGACCCCGATGATGTACAAAAACATCGGTTTGGAGTCATAGAAAATAGCTGGCGCTTCCTGCCTTCTATTAATGCAACTTATAGTGTAACGCCGGAGTTTAATATCAGAGGCAGTTATTCGAAAACCGTCATACGTCCTGATTTCAGGGAGGTAGGTATGTTTGCAATGTATGATTTTGAATTAGACGGTTATGTGTACGGTGAGCATGTGCAATCTACATTGATCGATAATATGGATGTGCGGCTGGAATGGTATCCGTCACCCGGTGAGATTATCTCATTAACGGGGTATTATAAGAAACTGGATAAACCTATCGAATTAGTGCATTCTGGCGGCTCCGATTACACGTTTGCCAATATGGAGAATGCAAAAAACCTGGGATTGGAACTGGAGATCCGGAAAGATTTTACATTTCTATCTAATCGGGATTGGGCCAAAAATCTGTTCATACATGCCAATGGAACACTGCTCAAATCTGAAGTCAATGTATTAAGTCATTGGCAATGGATCAATAATCCTGAAACACAGGTGGCCGAACGAGTGCAGTCCCGCTATCCTAACCAGGACCGGCCACTGATAGGTCAATCTCCCTGGTTATTGAATTTGGGAGTTGGATATTGGGGTGACTATTGGGGTGCTACTGTAAGCTACAATCACCGTGGCCCCCGAACCAATCTGGCAAATGTTAATATGGCGCGGGTGGAATATGAGCTGGCACCTAAACAATTCGATGCGCAATTTTATGCCCGTTTTTTTAAGAGAAAATTGGAAGTTAAGCTGAATGTGGCCAATCTCCTGGATGATTGGACGCGCTACTATATGAATATTCATGATTATAAGCAGGATGACAACAAGTTTTTTGTACTAAAAGAAGGAAAATCTATCAAGTACCGTAAAGAAGATGGCGATATCATCACCTACCGCAAAAAGGATGGAAGAAGGTTTAGTCTGAGTTTCAGCTATAACTTTTAATCCCAATCGCTACATCTGATGAGTAAAAAATAAACTGATGAAAAAACATACAAAAAATATAATAGTAGCCGTCTTGTTGTTAGTGGGACTTTATTCCTGCCAGAAAGCGGAGTACGTAACGCCATTCGCAACATTTGTGGATGTATATTTTGATGCGGATAAAACCGCCCTGCGAGATAATGGAGCAGGGGTTTTTATTGCAGCGAAATATAATGGCTATCCCATTGAATGGAATATACTTTCGAAAAAGATAAAAGTTGTAGCTGGTGAAGGGAAATTTGAATTTTATGATACCCGCAACGGAAATGTGGTAGCTGAAAAGGTGATCGATGTGAAAGCAGATTCCAAGGAAACCTATACGATGTTCCAGCCTACAATGGAGGCCCCGGTTGTTTTTATCGATCCTGCTGCGCAGGAAAGTGAAAGCCCTGCTCCGGCCGGGCACATCAAACTGAAAGTGGCCAACTATGCAAAGGACCTTATCCCATTTGAACATACAGACCTCAAAGTTTCGATAAGTTATTATGATGTAGACTGGAATGAAGTGATTACAGAAATCGGGATAATTAAAGATGTGAAAAATACTATTGACCAGGCGGAATACTATATCCTGCCAGATGGTGTCCCGAGTCCCTTACCCGAAATTGGTTACAACTACGTATTCGAATTTGTGGACAGTGACACCGGACAACCATTGCTCAATTATGGAGGCACAAATTATTCCAATGTAGCATTTAACCCTGCGGGTATTGATCCGTTGCCGGTTAACAATGTGTTTACTTTATACATGGTTTCCAGAAAAACCTGGGGAGAAGCACCCCCATTTCTAAAAAAGGGAGATGCCTTTTACGAAATAGCTACAAGCGTACTTTTTGCAAATTAGATGCACCATCATGGCATGAAAAACAAAGTCCCTCTGATCATATGATCAGAGGGACTTTGTTTGCCTTTGGAAGCTTATCCGTCGGGGCGGCAAGATTCGAACTTGCGACCTCCTGCTCCCAAAGCAGGCGCGATGACCGGACTACGCTACGCCCCGTGTTCACAGATGAAAAGGATATTTACCTGTGAATAAGGACGCAAATGTAGTAATTAAATCTAAAAATCCAAATACGCCTGTAATATTACCGGACTGTAACAGCCACGTCAGCCATCATCTGTAGGGCGCCGGGATGATTGATGTCCATTTCCCTCACCTGTTTAAAACAATCAGTGGCTTGTGTATGCGCTCCTAATCCCATATAACCAAGCCCCATCAGATACAGGCAATGTATCTGGTTCTTTACATTCAGATTATCATCGAAGATTTGAAAATCGGGTAATGACACCGCAAAATAATCGAGCTGAACATTATCATTAAAATGGGCTTTCCCATATTGGATCAGTTTATTGAAGCGCTGAACGGCTTCCGCTGTTCTGTTTAATTCCAGTAAAGCCATTCCCTGGAAATAAATAGTATCAGGCTTTTGATCATTGTAAAAAAATGCCTGTGCTGGCTCGCTAAGCCCTTTTGTTGCATATTCAAAGTAGGCTATGGCTTTTTCGTTTTCGCCTGATCCTTTGTAAGCACATCCTTTGTAATAATGAATATCATTTTCCATGGCGCCGTGCAGTTTCCCTTCGCCTAAATGATGCGGATAGCTGTCAGTGTTTTGTAAGAGGTGTAACGCCTGTTGGTAATTTTTATCCTGTAAGGCTTGCTTGGCCAAAGCTATCTGGCAAAATAAAAACTGGCCTGTTACTTTGCCCTCACCACCTTCCCAGGGATGGAATTGCCTTTCTGCGATTAATTGTTGGGCTTTTTTATACTCTCCTAGAGCATTATAGAGGGTAATGCGCTCTAAGTACAAATCATCCCTGCTGATCACGAGATCCAGGTATTGTTCCAGGAATGCCAGTCTTTCTTTAAAGGGATGGTTTAATTTTTTATATAGCTGGTCCAGCTCCATCAATACCCGTGCATCTGTGGTGTCTGCCTGGAAAGCTTTTTCCAGTGATTGCAATGCTTTATCCTGGAGTAACGACTTGTTGTAATAAGCTAATGCCAGGTTACGGTGTGGAGTAGGGAAGCTATCATCCAGCGCAACAGCCCTTTCCCAACTGGCAATGGCATCCTGATATTGTTTATGTGCATACAGGAAATTGCCTAAGTAATAATGGGCTTTAGCATCCCCCGGATGATATGTAATTGCCGCTTGTAGCGCCAGCATAGCATCTGGCTGATTTGGGAAGCAACCAGCTGGATTGGCGCCGGCTGCCATCGCAAAGTGTGCTTTACCAGCTGCATCATTACCTAGCTTCATATTAAACCAACCTATAAAATACAAGGCCATCGGATAAGTGTCAGCTGCGGAGACAGTTTCATCTATTCCTATTTGCAGGAATGAAATGGCTTCCTGATAGTATCCGCACCAAAAATAGTCCAGCGCATATGCAATGTAGTTATGTATGTTTTTCTGCTGGAGGGTCTTTATCTCCTGTAGTAGCTCATTGGCAGCGTCTGTAGCAGCATCTTTAAGCAACAGGTATTTTTCGTAATAGCATCCTATGCTAAATCCATCTATTTGCAGAGAGGCGGCAGCCATATCCATGGCCTCCTTATGCCGGTTTAATTTACGTAGTAGGGCTGTTTTTAAATGCCGTGCCTTATGATGATGCCAATTGCGGACAAGGCAACGATCTGCCAGCTCCAGTGCCTCTTCAAAACTATTATTTACGGCGGCTATCTGTGCCAGTGCAAAATAGCCATTGTCCTGCCAGGCTGCATTCCATACAGCCTTATATAATACATCAAACGCTTCCTCCAGTTTACCCTGATATTGCAAACACCTCCCCAGATTGTATAAAGGTTCCCCATCATAAGGATTAGGGTTTCTTGCGGTGATGGTAGCAATGGCTTTTCTGAAGTAGCTTTCTGATGCTGCAAATTGTCCACGGCGCAGTAATAACAAACCCATGGCATTGTTACATCTTACATCACCGGGCTCTCTTCGTAATGCCTCTGCATAATAATCTTCTGCGCGATAAGTAGCATGGCGGTATTGCTCTATGTGCAAACCAGTCAGGTACAATTGTTCAATACTGGTAGTGTCCTGCGGCGATTTGGAAGCTACTGCTGCCTCAGGAATGGCCTTTTGTTCATGTAATTCAGGTTGATAAGCTACCAATGTTCTACCATCCGCCGTTTTCAGGATTACTTTTAGCGCTTGTTCAGGGACGTCTGGAATAGCGATACTTGTTGAAAAAGGACTTTCCGGTGCGATCGTGATCCGCGTTTCAAACAAAGTGGTTGCCCCCTGCTGTAACTGTACCAGTGCCTGTTCATACAAAGCAGTGGTATAGCAAATGATAGTTGCTACGCCATCTGCCACTGTTAAATTCACCAGTGCATCTTTGGTCGCATTCTTTACCATGCCTGCCTCACTATAAGGCAAAAAATATTGAACAAAAGACTTTTCCTCATGCGGCATCAGCCAGGTGAAATCCGGTTGATTATCACAATACATCCCTGTCATCAATTCAATATAAGGGCCATCTTCGTCTGTTAAATTCCTATCCCACGCCTTACCAAAATCTCCATTACCCCATGTCCATTGTTTTTTTCCGGTAGATACGTGATGATTGGCTACGTGCAGTAAACCCCCTTTGGTATCATGCTCATATCCCCCAACAAAATCATACTTGCTTTTAACAGCCATATAAGAAGTGGGCACCGGAATATTTTTATAACGGGAAATGTCGGTACCCGGTGAATAATCCACCTTGTAATAAGTGCCGGTGGCAATCGGGAAATCTGAAACATCCCGCTTGCCATGATCAAACACTGCATTTACATCAGGAGGAAATACGGACTGGTAATCGTCATTTACTTTTACAGCCGGATTGGCCCACCATAAAAATGTTTGAGGAAAAGGGGTACAGTTATAGAGTTGTGCCCTTATCTCCAGGTAGGCTTTATCCGGATAAAGTGTAAATCCGGCCATCCCTTTGGTGCCGGACATACGTTCTACTTCATTTACCCATACTGTACAACTGCCGTCTTCATGCTTTTGTAAACGAAAGTCTATGGGTTGATACGTGCTGGGACGATGGTGTTGCGGCCAGTTGAACTCAATCCCACCACTGATCCAGGGACCGGTCAATCCCACCAATGCAGGCTTAATTACCTGGTTGTAATAAACAAAATGACGTTGTTTTACTTTATCATAGGCCATTTGAATACGACCGCCCAATTCAGGCAGGATCATGATCTTCAGATATTTGTTCTCCAGGAAAACAGCCGTATATTTTTGATCAGTTTTTTCATCAAATATTTTCTCTACCACCTGGTTTGGGTATACCGCTCCGCTGCTTCCCTGATAAACCCGCTTTTCCAGAAATAAAGGATTTTTCTCAGGCTTACCAATTGGATAAGTGGGGATAGTGATTGTTTCTTCCCAGATTTTCACAAACAGTTCTTCCTTCATGGTTATGTTGTTATTACTTTTTTTACTGCATAAGACTACTATTGCTGGTAGTTGTTCTTTAGGGGCATTCCAGCTTCCTTACTTCACTGTTTCGCTCATCAGTTCTGTTTCAATCTCTTCCAATGATTTCCCCTTTGTTTCCTGTACTTTAAAATAGATAAGCATGAATCCGGCTAAGCAAATGCCTGCATATACATAGAAAGTATTTTGAACACCACCCACCAATTTTGTCAGGATAGGAAAGGTAAATGTGAGAATGAAATATGCTGCCCATAAGCTCATGATAGCTATGGAGGAGGCCGCATCACGAACTTTATTCGGGAATATCTCGGAGATGAGCACCCATGTTACCGGGGCCAGTGTGGTAGCATATAAGCCAATGGCAGAGAGCAGGAAAATAGCGGAGGCAGTAGCCAATCGTGCACCAAGTACGATGGCGATAATAATGTATAAAACGCAAAGGCCTCCGGCTCCTATGAGCATTAATGGTTTCCTGCCCAGTTTATCCACCAGCAGTATAGCGAGTATGGTAAATACCACATTAACGCTTCCGATAAAAACAGTTTGCAGCAACTGGTCATCCTGGCTGGCACCAATGCTTGCAAAAATATTGGAGGTATAATTGAACACTACATTTATCCCGCAAAATTGCTGGAATACGGCCAGACCGATACCTACTGTTACGGCAGCAACAAATGGTTGTTTTAAGGCCGCCATATAATTCATTTTAACTACACCTGCCAGCGACTGCTTAATGGAAGCAGTACTGGCGGCTACATAATTTTTATCACCGATTGCAGATAATACTTTCTGGGCTTTAGCATCTTTGTTGGCTTTAAATAACCACCGGGGACTCTCTGGTAAAAAACAAACACCTATGAAAAATAACACAGAAGGGACAACACCTGTACCAAACATCCAGCGCCACGCATCCTGGCTATGGTTACGTAAAGCATAATTCACCAGCGAGGTGATTAAAATACCGATTACAATAGTGAATTGATAGATGGCAACCATGCGGCCACGAACCTGAGGGGGAGATACTTCGGCAATGTACATGGGGGCCAGCATAGATGCCATCCCAACACCGAGCCCGGCACAAAAGCGGAAAAATATAAATAGGGAAAGTCCAGGTGCTAATGCCATCCCGGCGGAAGAAAAGGCAAAAATAAAGGCAGACAGCAGTAATGCAGGCTTCCTGCCATATCTTTCTGCTGTTCTGGCGGCAATGAAACAACCTATGATACAGCCGATAGCCAGACAGCCGGTAGTAAACCCTTCCCAATACTCATTTAATCCAAATTGCTCCCTTAAAAAAGGGAGTGCGCCCGAAATTACAGCAAAATCGAATCCAAAGAGATAACCGCCCATTGCAGCAATCAACGCCAGCCTGAACAGATAAAAATGAGCTGTTTTGCCGGATGGTATATTGTCAGGAGTATTTCCGTTAATCGTAATGACTGCCATACTTAACCTCAATTTGTAATTAACCCGGGATAAAATTAACGGAACTGAGCACGCAATTAAATAGACAAAAATCTAAAAACATAGATTATATTACGATCTGCTGTGTTGGGGGAATAATGATGGGAAACCCCGTTCCGGGAGGAGGGATAAAAAAAACTAAGTGCTTTTGTATGGCTAGGGAAGTATATAAAAAAAGAGATGGATTCACTGGGCAAAAGGCCATTTCACTGCCTGCAATTATAAAAAAGGATGAAACTGATCCCATCCTGCAGAATTTAATGATCACAGATATAGGATATTATCCTAATGCACATGACCATTACAGGGCCAGGGTAAAAGGGATTGATCAGCATATTTTTATTTATTGTGTGGATGGGAATGGCTGGTGCAAAATGGGGGGGAAGGAATATCAGATCAGGAATGATGAATATTTAATCGTGCCCGCTGATACACCACATACCTACGCCGCAGATAAGGATGCCCCATGGACTATTTACTGGATACATTTTAAAGGTAGTTTCTCGCTTGCCATTGTACAGGAACTATTAGAAAGATTAGAGAAGAAAAGTAACTACATCCGGTACAGCGAAAAGAGAATTAAAATTTTTGATGAGTTATTCGATAACCTGGAAAGGGGTACTGCAAAACAAAACCTGGCTTTTATAAGCCTGGGGCTTGGCTACTTTCTGTCTTCATTTTTATACCAGGAGTGTTTCAATCTTAATGAAACAAACCAGGTGAGAGATAACCCGATTGAGTTATCCATTTCATACATGAAACAAAAGGTGGAGATGCTGCTGACGCTGAAAGAACTGGCTGAAACGGCCAACCTTTCGCCTTCTCATTACTCCTACCTGTTTAAACAACACACCGGCTATTCCCCCATAGAATATTTTAACCGCCTGAAGATTCAGAAGGCCTGCGAATGGTTGCAGTTTACTGAAATGAATATTAATGAGATCAGTTATAAGCTGGGCATAGATGATGGCTTTTATTTTTCCAGGTTATTTAAGAAAACAATGGGGGTTTCCCCGAAACATTACCGGCAGAAGTGGAATCCATAGGAAATGAGATCGGAAAGATCCTAAGTTACCTGAATGCCATATAACCTGACAGGTTTATATTTTCAAGGGTTTAGACGAAAACGTTGGTTTGCCATATAAAATACCTGACAGCAGGCAGAAAAAGAGATGTTTTCTGAGCAGCTTTTTTGTTTTGACGATATTAACCGATCTGATATTAATGCGGCAGTTGCTCTCTTAGCAAGCCATATACCCAAGTGCCTGCAATGGCACTCAACAGGGTAACTGCGACAACGGTAGCCCCTGTCCCGATTTGTGCGAACAACGGACCAGGACAGGCTCCTGTCATAGCCCAACCCAAACCGAAAATAAAACCACCGAAGATTTGTCCTTTATTGAATGTTTTGGGCGCAATTTTAATGGGTTCGCCGTAAATAGTTTTGATGTTGAATTTCTTTATCAGGAAAACGGAAATTATACCTGTAATGACCGCACTCCCAATAATACCGTACATATGGAACGATTGCAGGCGAAACATTTCCTGTATGCGATACCAGCTTACTACTTCTGATTTTACGAAGACAATACCGAATAATATGCCAATGGCTAAGTATTTGAGATTATGATACCATTTATGTTGCAAACGGCTTTCGTTCACACACATCGAATCCAATTCACGAAGCTGTAAGTCTTTTTCTGTATCTTGTTGCATTTCTTGTTGGGGTTATAATGAAAGTATGAACGGTAAAATGAGGTTTGCCATAGTGAAACCTCCAACCATAAAACAAATGGTGGCAATCAATGACGGTAATTGTAAATTAGACAGCCCCATAATAGCGTGTCCGCTTGTACAACCTCCTGCATAGCGTGTACCGAAGCCTACTAAGAAACCTCCGGCTACCATCAGGATAAAGCCTTTCAAGGCAAATAAAGACTGCCAGTTGAGAATATCTTCAGGGATTAAATTGTTATAGTTGGTAATATCGTAGCCTGCTAATTCCTGCACCAATTTGGGATTGACTTCAATGGGAGCGGGATTTGATAACAGGTGAATGGCAATAGTGCCGCCTAAAAATATCCCGAATACAAAAAACAGATTCCACGCTTCTTTTTTCCAATCGTACTTAAAGAACGGGATATTGGCTGGCATACAGGATGCACATATATGCCGTAATGATGAACTGATGCCAAACGATTTGTTGCCAATGATTAATAGTAAGGGGACGGTCAGCCCAATCAATGGGCCAGCAACATACCACGCCCACGGTTGTTTCAAAAATTCTATCATTGACGGTTTTATATGTTTTTGTTAATTAATCTTTCTAATTCATTTGCCGGGAAAATGCCGGATTTCCGCCAGCGTATTTCTCCATTTTTAAATATAATAAGCGTAGGTACACCTCGTACTTGATACGCTGTTGCTGCCTGCGGGTTTTTGTCCACATCTATTTTAATGATGTTCGCATTATCGCCTACACGCTGTTTTAGTTCTTCCAGAATGGGCAACATCGTCTTGCAGGGTCCGCACCATTCGGCAAAGAAATCTACCAATACAGGTTTATCACTGTTGATTATCTCCTGGAACGTCATATTGTTTTTTATCTTTTTTAAATGTTGATAACAGAAGCCCGCCCATAGCTGCACCATAGAGGGTGCTGTTTATAGGGTTTGCGGTAATGGCACAACTGCCCGTACTACACCCAATAAGTTTCCAATACAAATAGCCTGCTGCTGCTCCGATAGGCAAACCTATCAGGGTAAACAGATGTTTTTTAATGAACTTCTTCATACGTTATATCTTCTGCCTTTTTATTGTTTTTCGAAACAGAGGTATTACAGCCTGAAACACCGCAGCAACCGATATTCATCAAAGGCATTAATGAAAATAAACCGCCTAAGCCTACGAGCAGCCATTCTTTTGTAGTAATGCCCTGTAGTATTACGAAAATGCCTAACACTAATCGCAGCGCCCGCATAAAATCCCAATTCCTCAAATAATTTTTCATTGTCCTTTCTTTTTTAAAGTGCTGATGCCGAATGGTAGATACAACGGGCAAAAACTAATGAACGATGTAAGTACAAAAGCAACAGCCAATATACCCAATATAATAGCTACTGTGCCTGAAATAGTATTAGTGAAGTACAAGACACCAATTACAACCGCGATGAGTATGCGGATTGTTTTATCAGCCGTTCCCATATTTTTTTTCATATCTATTAATTTTTTTGGGTTACTATCTGATTTACATTTTGCCACGTTCCGCCGTTAATGACATTCTGAAAGCCGTTTTGTTCCAAAATGCTTTTTGCCTGTCTGCTTCTGTTTCCACTTCTGCAAAAGACAACGATATTTTCCTTTCCCTTGAATTTTGATAATTCCATCGGCACCTTATCCAACGGAATGTTTACTGCTCCTTTTACGCTGCCTTCCGCAAATTCTGCAGCAGTACGCACATCTACTAAGAGAGCATCTCCTTTGATAGCTTCGGTAAGCTGGCTGTTATCTGTATTGCCGAATAAGGCTGAAAAAAATCCCATAGTTTTTAATTTTAGGAATTAGTACAAGTGTAGTCAGTTGTTTTTACCATTCGCTGCCAACCACTCTTTCATCCCACCTGAAAAGTTCTTTATATTTTCAAAACCATTTTTAGCAAGGATAGAATAAGCGATGGTCGAACGGTCGCCTGCCTGGCAGTGAATGACAACTTGCTTGTCTTTACTGATTTTATCCAAATTGTCAGGTAAGGTTCCAACAAAAACATTATCAGCACCCTCTACGTGTATTGCTTCGTATTCTGATGCTCCCCGAACGTCTATTATCTGTACATTTTCTTGCCCGATGTAGGTTTTGAATTCTTCCAAAGAAATCACGTCTGCCGTCTGAAGTTTCATATCTAAATCGTGTACATCGGAAATGTAACCATATATATTATCCAAACCTATGCGCATTAGCTTACGGGTCAAATCTTCCATTTGGCTGTCATCAGCTACCAATATAAATTGTTCCTGATAGTTTAGCATCCAACCGCACCACGTAGAAAAAGAGTTATTGCCCTGAATGTTCAGGCTGCGGGGAATAAAACCTTTGGAAAAATCCACCTTATTACGGGTATCTATTATTTTAATACCTTTTTCATAGGCAGACATAAACTGCGCTTTGGACAGCTTTGGATGTTTCGGAACTTCAATCAATAAAGTACGGTTCACTTTATTGAGGTGCTTCATCATTGCAAAATATTTCGGCGGTTCGGGCTGATCAGCTAACAGATAATCGGTAAATCCCTTTTCATCGCTGCCATACTGGAACGCCCAATTGCGTATTTTCTCATAACCTACGGTAGAGCTATGCACTGCTCCCAAAGCCTTGCCGCAAGCTGAACCTGCTCCGTGTGCAGACCAAACCTGAACATATTCAGGAAGCACAGCAAACTTTTTTAACGATTGAAACATCTGTTTGGCTCCGGCTTCTTTTGTTCCGATAAGACCTGCGGCTTTTTCCAGCAAATCAGGACGACCAATATCACCTACAAAGACAAAATCGCCTGTGAACACCATAACGGGCTTGTCCGCTGCCGGATGGTCAGTTAGTAAGAAGCTGATGCTTTCTGGCGTGTGACCTGGTGTGTGCATGACCTCCAATGTGAGGTTACCCATCCTGATAATATCGCCGTCTTTCAGCCCTTTGTGCGGGAACTGATATTGCCAGTCTTCGCCGCCCTCGTCTGAAAGGTACATTGTTGCCCCGGTTACTGCTGCCAGTTCTCTTGAACCGCAAAGGAAGTCTGCGTGTATGTGGGTTTCAGTAATGTGCGTAATACGGAGGCCATTCTGCTGTGCAATGTCGAGATATACATCAATATCCCTTTGGGCATCTATTACGATTGCTTCACCCGTAGCCTGACAGCCTATTACATAACTACCCTGTGCCAAACTCTTATCATAAACGTGTTGAAAAAACATGCTAATTTATTTTTATCGTTATCATTCTTTTTATTACTGCAAATTTCCATTACTTATTTTTCCTGTACAGTTACATTTGTTACATTAGCTGATTTGAGCAGTCATAATAATCTCTGTTTTCATCGAGTTGGTAACCAGGCAGCCAGCTTCCGCTTTTTTAGCCAATCGGTGTGCCGTGACTGCATCTTTATCTGGATTGGTCAATTTTATAACCGGAAACATTTCTGCTTGAGTGAAAATATATTTCCCATCCACCATTTCCAGTTTTGCAATAGTTTTACAACTGAAATCTTCCATTTCTACTTTAAAATTTTGGGCAATTGCTAAAAAAGTAGCCATATAACAACTATTGATAGCGGAAACAAATAAATGCTCCGGTGACCAGATACCCGGAACGCCGTTTGGAAATTCAGGTGGTGTGGCACATTCAATTGTTTGATTTAAAACAGGTGATGAAAGTTCTCCAATCCTGGCATCTTTCCATTGAATGTTTACTTCGTAAAAATGTGTTTGTGACATACTGTTTGATATTTTATATTACTTTGTTATTGTTTCTTTAATAATGATATAAATACCCATTACCAGCACAAACCAACCGAAAGCAGGTTTTAATTTAGTGGCTTTTATTTTTGTTGAGAGGTAACTTCCTATCAGGATGCCTATAATTGCAATGGAAGCAATGACTAATAAAAGTCCCCATTGTACGGAAGTATGGGGCAGGGAAAACAAAAATCCCATTAAAGAATTGATGGAAATAATAAGCAATGACGTGCCTATAGCTGTTTTTATCGGCAATTTCAGGAGGTTTACCAAAGCAGGGATAATCAGAAAGCCACCACCTGCGCCAATCAGTCCCGTAATTACACCGATAAAAATTCCCTGTAAGAGAATTTGCAGGTAATCGAATGATGGCTTTTGCAAGGCTTCATCATTTGTCCCCCCGTTATCTTTCTTTATCATACTGTATGATGCTGCAATCATCAGTGCGGCAAAGAGCAACATCAACAAAATATCTTTGGTTATGGTATAGCTCCCGACAGTAAAGACATCCTGCGGGATAGCGGTGAGAATATACTCCCTTGTTAGAAAAATGGCTGCAATGGATGGGATACCGAAAACAATTGCTGTTTTGATGCTGACCAATCCTTTTTTGAAGTATGAAAATGAACCGACAATGCTCGTTGAACCAACTATAAAAAGAGAATAAGCGGTTGCGAGTACCGCATCGAGGTTGAACAGGTAAACCAGTACAGGAACAGTCAAAATACTACCACCACCACCGATTAGCCCTAAAGAAATACCAATAAAAACTGATGCCGAATACCCCGCTATATCCATAGATTTCTGAAATTGATACTGCAAATTTGCACCAATTCAAAAACCTGTACAGTTACATTTGTTACATAAGCGTGATTTTGTTTCTGCCCAATTTAACCGTTCCGTTTTCTTCCAATTGTTTTAATAATCGGGAAACTACAACCCTTGCTGTTCCCAATTCATTGGCTAATTGTTCGTGGGTAATGTTCAGTGTTTTGTTTCCTGTAAGTTTTTGTTTTTTTTGCAATAAAGCCAACAATCGTTCATCTACTTTTTTGAATGCAATGGAATTTACAATTTCAAGCAGTTCTTCAAAACGCTTGTGGTATAAACGGAAAATATAATCCAGCCATTGTGGATATTCTTTGATGAATAACGACACTTTTTCCATTGGTAGAAAAAGGATTTCAGCATCTTCTTCCACTTCGGCTTTAACCTTGCTTGTTTCATTGTGCAAACCGCCCAAAAATGACATAATGCAGCTTTCTCCGGCTTTAATGTAATACAATAGAATTTCCCTGCCGTCTTCCTCTGTTCGCATAACTTTCAGTGTTCCTTTGGTAACAATAGGGATAGAACGAATAGAAGAGTTTTCATTCAGGATGACACTTCCGGCTTTATATTCTTTTCTTATACTATTTTCATAGAGCTTCTCTACTAATTCAGGAGAGGATTTAAATTCTGTTATCTGTTCCAATTGCTCCATCATATAATAAATATTTATTAAAGATACTTAGTATTTTTTATAAGCTTTTACTCCCTTGAAAAAGTCTACCTTCTAAAGTCAAATCCCGCCCTCCTATTCCCGAAGCAATGTTCCATGTTGTTATTCTTGCGTAAATACAAACTAACAATGGGTCGTTTTTTACTTTGCGTGCAATGAAATCAATACTAAAGGTGTTCGAAATGACAGCCATAGCAATTCATTTTAAATGTGATTGATACTATTTGTTCTTTTTCACAATTCTGATTCACCTGATGAAAGGGAATCCGTAGCTAAACAGTAGCCAAAATTTTCAAAGAAAAAGTGATATAATTTATTGGTTGCCAATGTATTGATTTGAATGTCGAGAGTAAATTTGTATGAGAAAAATACTCATGGTTACATTGATAGGAATTAGTAGGGCAGAAAAAGAAAAGCTCGTAAATATTACTATTTACGAGCTTCTAATTTGGGTTTAATCCCAATTGGTCGGGGCGGCAAGATTCGAACTTGCGACCTCCTGCTCCCAAAGCAGGCGCGATGACCGGACTACGCTACGCCCCGATTGTTTTAGGCTGCAATTACCTTATATCCGGTGGCAATTGCGGAGTGCAAAAGTATGTAATGGATTGATATAAACAAAATATTGTTGAACTATTTTGAGGCTTTTATATATGCAAAATAGGATGTGCTTTTTTAATTTCCTTGTCAGTATTGCATTACAGACGATGAAAAATATTTAGGCAAACAAAGAAAAAAACAACCGGTCCGGCTTTTTGTACAGGATTTATTTTGCTTTGCCCTGATGCACCACGGCAGCCAGTTGCTGCGCTACCACTTCCGGATCCCCTAAATAATACTTTTTAACCGGTGTCAGTTGATCATCCAGTTCATATACCAGGGGAATGCCGGTGGGTATGTTTAAACCAGGGATATCTGCATCAGATATATGGTCCAGGTATTTTACCAATGCCCGCAAACTATTGCCATGGGCGGCTATCACTACCTTTTGACCCTGTTTTAAAAGCGGGGTAATAGCGGTTTCCCAATAGGGCATTACGCGGTGTACCGTGTCTTTTAATGTTTCAAACAAAGGGATATCTCCAGGGGCAAGGGCTGCATACCGGGGATCACTACCCGGATACCTTTCATCGTCCGGAGTAAGTGCCGGAGGAGGGATATCATAGCTTCTGCGCCAGATCATCACCTGTTCTTCTCCGTATTTAGTGGCCATTTCTGCCTTATTAAGCCCTTGTAATGCACCATAGTGCCGCTCGTTCAGCTTCCACGACTTGACCACAGGTATCCATAGCTGATCCATTTCCTCCAGCAGCAGATCCAGTGTCTTGATCGCTCTTTTCAGCACGGAGGTAAAGGCAATATCAAAAGTGTACCCTTCCGATTTCAATATTTTACCGGCTTGCTTAGCTTCTGCTATCCCCTTTTCAGAAAGGTCTACATCTGTCCAGCCGGTAAATCGGTTCTCCTTATTCCAGGTACTCTCCCCATGTCTTATTAAAACCAGTTTGATCATGGTTATCGTTTTGGGTAGCTGCCCTCCTTTAAACTGGCTGCATGGATAGCTAAAGGAGGGCAGCACAGATTATTTCAATATTTTTTTCAGTGCCTCCTGTGCAATGGGATGATAGTTTTGGTGGTATTTCGCATAAAGTGCTTTGGCCATTTCCTGGTTAGCAGGTGTTTTCATCATCTCGCCGTACAGCGGCTGTAAAAACTTGCCTCTGCCCACATAGCGCAAGAATTGTTCCATCGCAGGATATGCGGCCTTATAATTGGCGGCAATTGCCATTACAAACCATTGGTCGGCTATCTCACTGTTGCCTGTTTTGGTAAAGTGGAATGCACCGTCCAGTTGCTGCATCTGCTCTAAAGATAAGGGCTGCGGCATTTTGCGTAAAAAATGCAGCCACTCCTGGGTACTCCAGTTTTGTGTAGCCAGCTGAGCAGGAGGGGTGGCCTTCAGGAACTGTGCCCGGGCTTCATCTACTTTCTGGAAACGCTCCTGGTCTACCCGCGGACAATTGGCCGGTATGCCAGGACCATATACCCAGGCCTGTATATCTATTTTATTAGACAGCGCGGTATCTCCCTTTATCAGATTGGCATCCAGATATTCCAGGAACTGGGCGGTATTCATGGTTTTGAAGGCATATGTATCGAAATAGGTCTTCAGAAAGCGGTCAAACTTTTCCCGGCCTACAACGGTTTCTATCAGTTTTAGGAAATGAGCGCCTTTCTCATAGGCAATGCTGGTAAAGCTGTCGTCCGCACTCCGGCCTTCCAGGTTTAATTTCAGCCAGGTATCCTTACTGTCTTTACCGATAGCAGCTACTTCTGCTACCAGATCCTGGTAGCCCAGTTCCCATAGCATGTCGGAATAACTTTTGCCCATCATAGCTTCCATAATGCGGCGCTCGAAATAATCAGTAAACCCTTCATTTAACCAGAAGTCGCTCCAGGTGGCATTGGTAACCAGGTTCCCACTCCAGCTATGTGCCAGCTCATGGGCAATAAGGCTGGTGAGCGACCGGTCGCCTGCTATTATCGTAGGAGTGCAGAAGGTAAGCCTTGGATTTTCCATCCCACCTATAGGGAAGCCCGGTGGTAATACCAGTACGTCATACCTGCCCCAGCGATAAGGGCCATACAGGTTTTCGGCAGTATGTACCATTTTGCCTACCTCTTCAAATTCATATCGTGCCTTGTCTATCATGGCAGGCTCTGCATATACCCCGGTACGTTCATCTATTTTACGGAAAGTAATATCTCCTACAGCCAATGCCATCAGATACGCCGGGATAGGCAGCTCCATTTTAAAATGGTAGATACTGCTATCATTTACTGCCTGTGGGTTTTCAGCACTCATCAGTGCCAACAGTCCTTTAGGGGCAGTTACACGCGCATTATAGGTGTAGCGGATACCAGGCCCATCACCACAGGGAATCCACGTGCGCGCATAAACGGATTCAGATTGTGTATACAGGAAAGGATGTTTTTTGCCCAGTGTTTGCTGTGGTTGCAGCCATTGTAGCGCCGTAGCATTTTTCCCGGTTTTATACCAGATCGTTACCGTCTTACTGTTAGCCGATACCGGAATATTCAACCGGCTGCCCAGGTAAGTAACAGGGGCATCCAGGGTATGCGGTACCAGCTTGCCATCTACGGTGGTGCTGTCAATGCTCAGCTCGTAGGTGTCCAGTTGTAATACAGGTAACTGGTGAGGGTTGTCTATGGCCCAGGTAGCATGACCACTGATCTGTTGCTGTTCCATATTTACCTGTATGTCCAGGTCAAGATGTTTTAATAGGATACTGTCCGCATTGGATTGGGTGTGCGTATCTTTTACAGTCGTATCTGTGGTGGCAGACGCCTTCTTTTCAGCCGTTGGATTGTTGCAGGCCATCATGGCCAGGACAGATAGTCCGGTTAGCAGGTTGTATTTCACTTGAAAGAGTTTACTTGTTTAATGGTTTAGATATCATGTACAGGCCGTTCAATATAACCATTTTTTATAAAATGAGCCAATGGTTGTGATAACCGGCACTGGCTTTTATAGTTTTTATTTATTAAATTGCTGTACTGTATTTAGCACTAACTTATTATTGCAACCATCATGTTACCCGTATGTCGCACACAATAACCCAGCATTTATTTTTCTGCGCATATGTCATAGTGAAAGTTTTAAATATCAAATAGCGGAAGAGCCTATGTCTTATGTACCAGATCAACCAATCAGTATCCTGATAGTGGACGATGAAAAAGAAGCTTGCAAAAATCTCAGGAACCTGATCACAGACTATGTCACCATTCCGGTGCAGATAGCCGGTATAGCCCATACTACTGCCGAAGCAGCCACACTGATCGCTGCCGAAAGTCCGGATGCTGTTTTCCTGGATATTAATATGCCGGGAGATAATGTTTTTGAATTCCTGGAACAGTTGTCACCGCTTACTTTTGAGATAGTGTTTGTAACAGCCTATGATGAATATGCTGTAAAAGCTTTCAGGTTAAATGCAGTAGACTATCTGTTAAAGCCAATAGATATCCGGGAGCTGATAAATGCAGTGCAGAAACTGGCAGAAAAGCTACACTTTAAAAAAGGGGCTATATCCGGAATGATCCCACCGCCCACCTTTTTAGCACCTGGCCGTAACGGGAAAATTCAGCAGATCACCCTGAAGGATAATAATTGTATCGAAGTAGTAGATCTCAAAAATGTAATATATATAGCTGCCAATGGAAGCTATTCAAATGTTTTCTTTATCAGGGGAGACCAGGTCAAAGAAGTGATCATGAGTTATTCTATTGCAGATTACGAAGAGTTGTTGCCCCCTTCCTTATTTTACCGGATACATAAATCGTACCTGGTTAATTGTATGCATGTAAAACAGATTATCAGGAAAGATAACCTGGCAGTGAATATCCATGATAAGTTCCAGCTGCCCATTGGACGCAGGCGATATACCGGATTGATGACATTCCTGCAGCATAATAATTTCCAGGATGTATAGACATTTATTGGTCATAATAATACTTGTGGGTTTGTTAAGCTGCTTTAACCCCTGTTACAGCCAGCCTTTTCCAATGATTCATTATACTACGGAAAATGGACTACCTAGTAATACCGTATATGATGTATATAAGGATAGCAAAGGATTCTTATGGTTTGGTACAGACAAAGGCATTACCCGCTATAATGGTATCCGGTTTGAAACCTTCACTACTTTTGATGGGCTGCCGGATAATGAAGTGTTTTGCATCCGGGAAGACAACCAACATCGCCTGTGGCTGTTAACTTTCACCGGAGGGGTATGCTACTATGATAAAGGTGTTTTTCATACGGCCCAACAATCTTCTTTGCTGCAATGGCCGTTTCCACATGTTGGTATTGCACAGCTTACACTGGAATCCGATAGCAGTATTACCGTCAATTTTGATAAGGAAGGTTTTTTTGTAAATATCTATGGAGAAAAATTTACCACCCATTCCTTGAATGAAATGAAGGAAAAGGCAGGAATTCCTTCCTTGGTATATCTCCGGAAAATGTCGGGCAGTACCTATGAACTGTGTGGGGATGACAAAAAGGTATGGATAGATACTACTTATCAGGTTCTGAGAACAATAACCGCGCCTTTCACCTCACCCTATTATTACTTTACAGGGCGACAAAGTGGATATGTTGCCACCGCAAATGGGGTATATACCCTGGACGGAACATTATTACAGGCAGCAGGGCAGCACCAGTATAAAAAGAGTAGCATCAAACATTTTTACCAGGATCAGAAAAATACTTTGATAGGAACACATGATCACGGTCTGGTCATCAACGATAATACCAACATACTTACAACTGCTAAAATAACCGGCATTGCTCAGGATCATGGAGAACATTACTGGATCAGCACCTTGCAGGATGGCGTTTGGTTGTTCAGCCAGGACTTTACAATGGAAAAGGCTTACAGGAATCTGTATGAAGGTACCATAAGGTATGCTTTTGTACATAAAGAGATATTATACTATACCCCCACAGATAATAACCTGTACCGGCTGGAGCAAGGTAAATCATCCTGTATATTTAATTACTCCAAACACCAGGAACAACCAGTGGCCAATTTTGATGAACCTGGATACCTGGCGGATGACCAGGGAGCGTATCACACTTTATATGGAAAAGATCATTATGAAATAGATGCATGGAATAGTACGTGGCCTGTGCCAAAACATACCAGCATTTTTTCAAATGATGCACAGGATACGCTTAAAAATATCAGGAATGAAGGCACGGGGATAAAATATATTTTTAGTACTCCTTCTTATATCTACCTCTTACAAGGAGGCTACCGGATTGTAAGGATTGATTCCAAAAGAACAATACGGACCGGTGCTACCTGGTTTGAAGATACAGGCCTGAATAGCAGCAGGCAGCGGATCTATGCGATGGCTAAAGATAAGGACCAGGCTATTTGGTATAATACGATAGACAGTATGTTTAAAGTGGTAAATCAAAAGCCTGTTTACCAGCCGGCATTCAAAAACAGGGCATTTAAG
This sequence comes from Chitinophaga sp. H8, assembly GCF_040567655.1. Classification (NCBI taxonomy): domain Bacteria; kingdom Pseudomonadati; phylum Bacteroidota; class Chitinophagia; order Chitinophagales; family Chitinophagaceae; genus Chitinophaga; species Chitinophaga defluvii. Next base: position 1,775,488 of record NZ_JBEXAC010000002.1, read on the forward strand.
TATTTTACTTTTATCGATTCCAGCCTGATCGGATTTACGCATAAAAATGAGCTGATTATCTGCAGTAACCTGAACGGAAAGATGAAAGCAGATACTATTACGGATCGCAGCTGCATCTGGAATCGTATGTACACACTGGATAACAGGCATATACTGATCAGCACCAATAACCGTTATCGTATACTTACCTTATCAGCTGCCAGGGATACTTTGATCAGCCAGCTGAGAATAGTAGAAGACCTTTTTGTACCACTACAGGCAGAATATATCGTTTCGGATACTACCAACTGTTATTTTTTTAAGGCCGGAACAATAACCAGCTTTACCATCAATCAACTGCTGAAAACACCGGAAGCACCTGCAGCTGTACTTAAATACTTAAATGCCGGTAAGGTAGCCTATGATGGAGCAACCGGAAAGATGGAAGTGCCTTATACAGCAAGACGGTACCTCAGGATAGGGGTCACCGCTTTGTCGTTCAACAGCCGACGGGTGATCTACGAATACAGCATGTCTAAAGGATATGCCGAGGACAACTGGTTGCCACTGAAACAGGAAGATATGTTGTTGCCTGTACCGGGTTATGGCGATTATACCTTGAAAGTAAGATGCAGGAGTGCTTCCAGCAAATATAGCCAACCGTTGGTAGTGCGACTTACCATAGGAGAGCCTTTCTGGATGGCATGGTGGTTTATGTTACTTGCAGGAGGTTTGGTTATTTCATTGTTATGGAATATTGCAAGATACCGGATGGGATATGTCATGCGAAAAAGAGAACGGGCACATGCCGCAGAAATAAAGTTTTTAAAATCAGAATACAAAGCGCTGAACGCATTGATGAATCCCCACTTTATTTTCAATAGCCTCAATAACATCCAGGGCCTGATCAATGAGGATGATAAACGTTCTGCTAACGAATATTTACGCGTGTTTTCCAACCTGATCCGGCAGAATATGCACAATATCTCAAAAGAACTTATTCCACTGCAAAAAGAAATAGACCTGGTCGTAAACTATCTCAAATTTGAAAAATTGAGATTCAGTGATTGTCTGAACTATACCATTGATATTGACGATGATGTTGATCTGGACAATATATACATCCCCCCGCTGTTAATACAACCATTGCTGGAGAATAGTATCCAGCATGGGCTTTTACCCCGCAGATCAGCAGATAATATGCTAAGCCTGCGTATACATGAAAAAGGAGCTATGCTTTATATCATTGTAACAGACAATGGAATTGGTATACAGCAATCCCGGAAAAATGCACGTGCTGGCCATACATCATTTGCATTGGATAATATTGAAAAGCGCCTGCGGCAACTACGGCTGATGCATGGCAGTAACATTACCCTGCACTTAGAAGAGCTGACCGATAGTACAGGTGCTGCTACTGGTACTACCGCTACTATCAGTATTGACGTGGAATAGTTTGTGCCCCCCGCCTCCTTAAATTTTTTTTTTTCTACAGTACGGTATTGCGGACACCCCGCTTATAATTTTGTATGCATAAATCATTTGCGCAAATAAGGGGATGCCGAAAACCTGCAACAGAGTAGGCACTTAACAACTAATATTCATTCATTATGACAAAGTTATCTCTTGAGGAATTTGGTGCCATAGAATTGGACCAGCAGTCATTGGAGGAAACCAATGGTGGCATCCTGCCTGCATTAGTAGGTGCGTTGGCCGGTATTGCATTACTGGGCATGTACGAAGGTGGTAAAGCATTAGGTAAAATGCTGTACAACGAATTACACTAATCATACCACGGTTTTATTTTTTAACTCCTTACAACTTTATCAACATGGAAGCAACACTGAACATTGCAGGTTTTAACGAAATTACTATGGATGAACAAATGGCTATTGATGGTGGTATCAGCTGGAAAGCTGCCGCAATCATTGCTGTAGGTTGCGCATTTCCTGTAGTAGGTCTGGGCATTGCTGTAGGTTATCTTACAGAAGCTGCTAACCACTAATAGTAATAATATTTGATCTCACCTTTTATATTCATTCATTATGACAAAGTTATCTCTTGAAGAATTTGGTGCCATGGAAATGGACCAACAGTCCATGGAAGAAACCAATGGCGGTATATTACCCGCATTAGCAGGTGCTGCAGCTGGCATTGTACTGCTGGCCATGTACGAAGGTGGTAAAGCATTAGGTAAAATGCTGTACAACGAATTACACTAATCATCCACCCGTTTTTTATTTTTTACACTCCTTACAACTTTATTAACATGGAAGCAACATTAAATATTGCTGGTTTCAACGAAATCACACTGGACGAACAATTAGCTATCGACGGTGGTAAATTCAGCTGGAAAGCTGCTGCTATCATCGGTATAGGTATGGCATTTCCTGTTGTTGGACTGGGAATTGCTGTAGGCTATCTTACAGAAGCAGCTAATCACTAGGTTATAACATCTCCACTATGGCTGACTAAAAAGACTATCTCTGACAGGATATGTAATGCAGCTATCTCTCTGCGCCCACGCACTGATATAACTACATTAGGCTTTTTAGTCAGCCTTATGGATTTAAATAATATGGATATGAATAATAAAAAGAACATGACTAAAATGGAACTCGTTAGTTTTCTTGTCCCCCTGTCCTTCTTCGTGGCCTACATCACAGTGGACGTTTTGAAAGCAGTGATAAAATACATGAACAGGTAGCCCTGGTTCATGATATAGTAGTTGATAATTGTAGCTGCTGTGAAGCAGCAATACCCTCACTATGTACCATGAAATAAGATAGTTAACCCACCATTTCTTACCTGTACTCCTCTGAAAGCCGGCATTTTTTGCTGCAGATATTGCTTTGCCTACCGTTAATAAATAAAACGCTACCGTTCCTTGGTTTTTTTTGGGAATCTCTGCTCGTGAATTCTATATTAGCAGGGCTTGAGTAGCACACATTGCCACTAACTTTATTGTTAACGAAAAACCGAAAAATGATTGTTATGGTTAACCGATTCATCTATTCATTTTCACTGGAATAGGTATAGTATACCTGAAGTTATTAACCCGTAAAAAGAAATTTATTTACTGAATTCATTTTGCCATGGTTTGTTATACCCGCTGGAACAATATTTAAGGGAACGCCATTGTTTGTTACCCTTTTTTTGTATCCATGCGTACATATGTTAACCCATATGTTATACCCGGCGTGAATTCTCCATTTTTTATTCTTAAACAGTTTTTAGCATGAAAGAATTAATTCCTGCTGAAGCGGTGTCGTATGCGGCTATCACATACCATCGGAAGATAGCCGTGCGCAGTCAGGTTATCTACAGCGTTCTTTTGCTGGCTGTAATAGCAGCATTGGTCAGTTTGCCTTTTATTTATGTAGACATTGGCGTCAAAAGTAGCGGTATCCTGCAAAGTAATCTGGAGAAACATATTATCAGCGCGCCTGTTAGCGGGCGGGTGGTAAAGTATAATCTCCAGGAAAACAAAAAAGTAGCACCGGGAGAAATACTGCTGGCGGTTGCTTCTGCCGGTATCGAAGCACAACAGGGATTCCAGGAAGGTCGTATGAAAGAGCTGCAGATGTATCTCGCAGATGTAGATCGTTTACTGTCAAATGGGAATGCGCTCACTCCTCAATATGTAGCTGGCCAGCAACAATACCGTGCCCGCCTTACTGAGGCAGATAACAGGCTGCAGAAAGCGCAGATCGATTTTAAACGTAATGAAACTCTATGGAAAGAAAAGGTGATTGCACCTGCGGAATTTGAAAAGATTGCGCTGGAATATAAGCAGGCACAAGCGGCTTATGAACTGGTACAAAGAGAACAGGTGACAGGATGGCAGGCGGATGCCCGTAAATACCGGGAAGAAATGAAAGACCTGGAAAGCAAGCAAACACAACTGGCACAGGACCGCCAGAGTTATACGATAGCTGCACCCGTAAAAGGCGCATTGCAGGAAGTAGTCCCCCTGCCCCCTGGCAGCTTTGTGTTTGCGAATCAAAAACTGGGCACTATTACGCCAGACACCGGATTGATTGCTTTACTCCACATTTCCCCCCGGGATATAGGCCTGATAAAAGTAAACCAACGGGTGAAAATGCAGATTGATGCTTTTAACTACAATGAATGGGGAACTGTTACCGGCCGGATAAATGAAATTGCAGCAGATGTTACCGTACCGGAAAATGGACAAAGCCCTTACTTCAAAGTAAAATGCCAGCTGGACAAAAATAACCTGCAACTGAAAAACGGTTATAAGGGAAGCCTCTCAAAAGGTATGACCCTGAGAGCAAACATGATCGTAACCAGGAGAAACCTTTATCAGCTATTGTATGATAAGGTGGATGACTGGCTGAATCCTCAACGTAGCACTATTTAATTTGTAAGGTATGAGTATAAAGGTAAAGCAGAGAGATATGATGGATTGTGGTGCCGCCTGCCTGGCGTCTGTTGCAGCGCACTACAAATTACAACTGCCCGTAGCCAGAATCCGGCAGTTTGCACAAACAGATACCAAGGGTACGAATGTGCTGGGTATGCTGGAAGCTGCAAAGAAATTAGGCTTTGAGGCGAAAGGGGTAAAAGGACAGGTAGACAGTCTGCCCAAAATACCATTGCCGGCCATTGCGCATGTTATCGTAAAAGAAGTATTACATCACTTTGTAGTGATCTATAAAATCACCCCAAAGGAAGTGACCGTCATGGATCCGGGTGATGGGAAAATGCATAAGTACAAGCTGGAAGAATTTGCCAAAATGTGGACAGGGGTACTGGTATTGCTGCTACCATCAGCGGATTTTAATACCGGTAATGAAAGCGTATCACTGGGCAAACGGTTTATGGGATTGTTAAAACCGCATAAGGCGGTGCTCACACAGGTACTGGTAGGAGCAGTGGTATATACGATATTGGGATTGTCTACCGCTATCTACATGCAGAAAATAACGGATAATGTGCTTGCGGAAGGAAACACTAATCTGATGAATGTATTGAGCGTGGGTATGATCCTGATACTGGCCCTGCAAATCCTTATGGGAGTGCTGAGATCCGTATTTACAGTAAAAACCGGACAACAGATAGACCTGGCCCTGATCCTGGGATATTATAAGCACCTGCTACGATTGCCACAGCAGTTTTTTGACAGTATGCGCACCGGCGAAATTATTTCACGTATTAATGATGCCGTGAAAATACGTACGTTCATCAATGATATTGCTATTAACCTGGCAGTAAATATCATGATCGTTGTATTTTCCTTTGTATTGATGTTTACCTACTATTGGAAACTGGCGTTGTTCATGCTCTCGGTTATCCCGTTATACCTGTTGGTATATGTGATCACCAACAAACTGAATGTTAGTATTCAGCGAAAAATGATGGAAGATGCAGCAGACCTGGAATCACAGCTGGTAGAGTCTGTAAATGCAGCAGGTACGATCAAACGCTTTGGGCTGGAAGAGTTCTCCGACCTGAAAACGGAAACACGTTTTGTGAAACTGCTGGACAGCATCTATCATTCTTCTATGAATAGCCTGTTTGCAAGCAATAGTACGGAACTTATTTCCCGATTGTTTTCTATTATCCTGCTATGGGCAGGTACAGGTTATGTACTCGGTAATCAATTAACGCCGGGGGAACTGCTGTCATTCTACGCTTTGATCGGTTATTTTACCGGTCCGGTAGCTTCTCTGATCAGCAGTAACCGCGCCTTCCAGGAAGCGCGTATTGCAGCCGACCGTTTGTTTGAGATTATGGACCTGCAACAGGAAGAAACCGGCCGGAAAATTAAATTAACCAGGGACATGATCGGTGATGTACGCTTTGAAAAAGTATCATTCAGATATGGTAGCCGCGTGAAGGTCTTCAACTCCCTGGACCTGCTGGTAAGAAAGGGCGAAGTAACAGCAGTAGTGGGAGAGAGCGGTTCCGGAAAGTCTACCCTTGTAAGCCTGCTGCAGTATATATATCCTATACAGGACGGACACATTTACATCGGTGATTTTGATATCCGCTATCTGGAAAATCAATCGCTGCGCCAGCTGGTGAGTGTAGTGCCTCAAAAGATAGATCTCTTTGCAGGAAATGTAGCTGAAAACATTGCGATAGGAGAACTGGAGCCGGATTATAACCGTATCGTACAAATATGCCAGCAACTGGGGATCATTCCCTTTATTGAATCACTGCCTAATGGTTTTGATACTTACATAGGTGAGAACGGTGCTTCCCTCAGTGGTGGACAAAAACAGCGTATTGCGATTGCCAGGGCACTCTATCGTGACCCGGAAATACTGATCCTGGATGAGGCTACTTCTTCCCTGGATACTGCCTCTGAACAGTTTGTGCAGCAAGCCATCCAGTATATGCGCAACAGAGGAAAAACAATTATCATCATTGCACACCGGCTGTCTACCGTGATGCATGCAGATCAGATCGCCGTGCTGGATAAAGGAGTGCTGGTAGAACAGGGATCACATATGAATCTGCTGGAACAACAGGGCCGGTATTATTATCTCTGGCAGCATCACCTGCCCCAAAAACAGGAAGTAGCTGCTGCATTGTATTGAGTAACCCATTCTTTCACTGAATCCTGAGTGTTATGCAGGAAAAAGTCTCCGATCATGAATGTATTTGAAACCATTGAAAAGATTAACCGTTTACATACACTGATACGCCGTAAACAAACTGGCAATAGCCGACAGCTGGCAGGCCGGCTCTCCCTGAGCAGAACTGTATTATTTGAATTGATGCGGGAACTCCGCGATATGGGAGCACCTATTGTCTATTGCCGGGTAAGGCAATGCTATTATTACGAGAAAGAATTTAATCTGTGCATACAGATTATCATGAAAGAAACAGAAGAGTAAAAAAGAAACTGAAAAAATATGCACCGTACGGAATAGCGAACACCTACCAGCTTATTTTTACAAAACAACTTTTACATCATTAAAAAATCACCAACATGCAAACATTAAATAATGCACAGGAAATGAACCTGCAACCCCTGAATGAAATAGAATTGCTGGAAATCGAAGGTGGCGTAATGCCGGATAAAGATGGCAGAGGATGTACTGAACATGGATTGCCAATATTGTTTCAACCGCCTTTCACCTTCCCAACAGGTTTTTAATTATACCGTTTATTGTTTTACCCTTAAATATTATTTGCAATGAAAACATTAACAGATCTGCAGCAATTAAATCTGCAACCTATGAGCGAAACAGAATTACAACATACCGATGGCGGTGGACTGCTGTGGGAAGTTGGAAAAAGACTGCTTAAAGAAGCAATTCGTGAAATTGGTGAACATCTGTCACCAAGACCGATTGTGTAATATCGCAATGAAGAGAATCCTCCCTTCGTATACAAAGGGATAGGTTGAAAACGGGCCAGCTCGGATAAGAGCTGGCCCGTTTATTATATAAATATCAGGGTGTTAAGATGATAGAGGTGCTTATGCCGTTCCTCAAATACAGTGCTTGTTTGCATATATAAACTGCTTTTATTTATATTTACGGTTAAACATTGGGTGTTTGAAGCAGTTGCCGGATATAGCTTTGTTGGAACTAATACAGGTGGCAGATGACAGGGCCGCTTTTGATGAGTTATACCGCCGTTATTGGCGCAAGCTATATATGGCTGCCTACGCAAAACTGCAAAATGATGCAGATGCCAAAGATTGTTTGCAGGACGTATTTGTTGCTTTGTGGCATAAGCGAAAGGAAATCAATATCCATAGCAGTGCCGAGGCATATTTATATGTGGCCCTCAAATACCGCGTATTAAACCTGATCAGAAGCCGTAATAACTATGGACGGCACCTGGACCTTTTCGCTGCCATTCCTCCCGGCGCTATGCAGGCGGCAGACGATCGGTTGGCACTCCAGGAAATACAACAGCTGATACGGGTTGCTATTGCCGAGATGCCCGAAAAAATGAGGGAAATATATCTGTTAAGCCGTCAGCAGGAACTGGGTATTGCAGATATGGCAAAACAACTTGGCCTTTCCGCTCAAACGATAAAGAACCAGATCAGTAACGCTTTGCGCCGGATTAAGGCCAAACTTTCCGGACAAGTCTGAGGCTACTCAAAATTTTTTTCTTTTCTTATGGTACCTCCCCCTTTTACAGGTGTCTTTAATAATGTAAACGGTTAAAGCGTGGATGCGAAAGATAACATAGTGCAGATCCTTCAGAAGCTGGAAACCGGAACCTGTACTCCACAAGAACTGGAACGGTTGCATGCCTGGTTTGATGCCGGCGGCGAACCGTCCACACTGGTATCCGGTGATGCTACCCTGCAATTGCAGGAAGAGATACTGCATGCCATACATCAACAAATGGAGCCAGGAGCAACCCTGGAGGAACCATTACCTAAGGTAGTGGCTATAAAAAAATGGTGGTGGGCAGCTGCGGCAGTACTGGTTGGGGGATTGTTGATGGGTGCGTACTTCTACCTTAACAACTGGAAGCAGGAAGGACATATGATCATCGTGGAAGTGGCGGCAGGTGAACAACAGGAGATCTTATTACCGGATAGTACAAAGGTATGGCTCAATGCAGGGGCCAGATTGGAATACCCGGAAAAGTTTGGGGACAGCCGTAAGGTAAGCCTCAGCGGACAAGGGTTTTTTGAAGTAAAACAGGATGCCAGCAAGCCGTTTGAAGTGAAAACCATGGAGCTGAACGTATTGGTGCTGGGCACTTCGTTCGATATCAAGGCTTATCCTACACTGGATGAAGCGCAGGTAACTGTAAAAACGGGAGCAGTAAAAGTGCTGCATCAGCAGGAAGGGCTGGATGTACTGAATGCTGGTGATCAGCTGATATTCAGCAGGGCAGCGCAACAATTCATGAAAACCAAAGTAGACGACCAACAGATAAATGAATGGGCTAGCGGCATGATCAGCCTGTCGCAGGCAGGATTTGCCGAACTGGCGCTAACGCTGGAAAACCAATATGGTGTAAGAATACGCTATAATCCGGCAGAAATGAAAAAGGATGAATATACCCTGCGCTGTAGTAAACAGCTGTCTGTAAGGCAGGTGCTGGACATTATTAACAGCATCCACCCTATTCAGTACGATATTCAGGGGAGTGATATTACCATCCATCGAAAGAACTATTAATAGCCTTATATAAAAGCATATTCTCCGTTAGCGGCAGCATAGGCCACTATAAAGGGAATACTATGCACATCCGCCTTTGCCGGTTGCAGCTGGTAAAGAATTGGAAACACTTATTTGAAATCCGGTCATCCTGTTTCTGTTTGACCCTTACAAAAAAACCGTATCTGTTGCAGCAGACACGGTTTATCAGATAATTTATACAACAGTCAAGGTGTTTTGGAGCACGCTTGATGGCTGTCGTATGCTTTTAGTTTAACACTAAAAATCAACCAAATATATGCAAAAATCGCTTACGCTAACCTTTATCCGGCGCCTTATGAGATGGAGTGCATTGGTCGTAATTTGTATCACTTGTAGTTTTAGCCTGCTTTTAGCAAGCAATGGCTATAGTCAGCTATTAACGCAAGTGAAGGTTACTGCCACTTTCGAGAACGAATCATTGGAGTCATGTATCAAAAAACTGGGAGGTACTTACCATATCTCTTTTGGATACGACCACCAGGAACTGCAACGCTACCACATCAAAAAGTTACGCTTTGTGGATGATCCACTTAATAAAGTCATACATACATTATTGCAAAATACCAACCTCACTTTCTCAGAAAAAAATGGAGTAGTACTAATTGTAAACCAACCACCCATTCCAGCAGCTATTGTACAGCAACCAGCTCCGGGAAGGTTGAAAGGACTGGTTACAGAAGCCGGTACCGGAACTCCTATACCAGGGGTTTCTGTAAAACTGGTGGGAACAAAAAAGATGTGTGCAACGAATGAAAAAGGCGGTTATGAAATGATTGTTCCTGCTGGTAACTATGCAGTACAGTTTTCCTTTATTGGTTATAAAGGAGAAGTGAAAAATAGCGTTAAGGTAATACCTGCTACTGTTGTATCCTGTGATGCTATGCTTACCGTAGAGGCATCCCGCCTATTAGAGGCAGTCGTAATAGGGTACGGTGTGCAGGAAAGACGCAGCTTACTGGGATCTGTAGGTAGTTACAAACCATCGGAAGAGAATGGACAATTACCATTATCTATTGATCAGGCTATGGTAGGAAAAATACCAGGTGTATTTATTGCTCCTTCCAGTGGTATACCTGGTGCTGCCAGTGCTATTACCATTCGGGGGCTCAGTACACTTAACAGCAAGGGAAATTCCCCGCTGTTTGTGGTGGATGGGGTGCCTGTCTATGGAATTGACAGAGACCGTAATACGGTCAACTACAGAAATGGTAGCACGGATGGGTTTTCCTATGGTGGCAACCAGGTGGTGAATGATTATACCCAGCCTTCTTCATTTGAAAAGAATCCCCTGGCTACCCTTAACCCCAATGATATTGAATCCATAGAAGTACTGAAAGATGCTTATTCTACTGCTATTTACGGCTCCCGGGGGGCTGCTGGCGTCATTTTAATTACTACTAAAAAAGGAGCACGTGGAAAAATGCGCATAGATGCACAGATAAGTACTTCTTTTAATCGCCCCCGTAAGTTGCCGAAACTCATGACCGGCGATCAGTATGCAGATTTTTATACCAACCTTTTCAACCAGAAAAAAGATACGATGGCCTTCCCTAAAGGGGTAAATACCAATTGGCTGGATGAAGTAATCCGCACGGGTATTGGTACCAACGCACAGGTATCAATGAGTGGTGGTACGGATAAAACCAATTATTTCGTTAGCCTGGGATTTGACAGGGACCAGTCTTTTATTATCAATAATGATTTCTCCCGCTACCAGGGAAGGGTAAATATCGATAATCAGATTAGTAAAGCCTTAAAAGCCGGAGTAAACATGACCCTCAGTTATGCAGACAACAATGCATTAAACGCTCAAAGTGTATACCGGAATGCTATTCAGAAAGCGCCTAATATCGCGGTTATGGACAGTACAGGGAAGTACAACTGGTTGTTCGGTAATAACCCTACAGGTCCCGAAAGTGCTACTAACCCGGTGGCAGAAGCTACCACAGGCAAGAATTTTTCAAGAGACAGCCGCGTACTGGGCAATCTGTATGCAGAACTGAAATTAACACCCTGGTTGGTAGTACATAGCGATTTTGGTACCGACTGGATCAATACGCGTTCCTTCAGCCGTATGATAGAACGTCCCAGAGTAGTGGGAGGAATTGCTAATGAATCCTTACAGCAGATGTTAAAATGGGTGGTGAATAACCGCATAGAACTCAATAAAATGATAGGCGATGATCACAGTGTCAGCGCCATGGTAGGACAAAGCTTCGAGAAATCGGTAGAATCTGTAAATGCGGTTACGGGTACAGGTTTCCTAAATGATGATGTGATGAGCATTGTGGCCGCAAAAGATAAACGGGTGGTGAATTCTGTGGAACAACGCTGGGCACAGCTGTCTTACCTGAGTCGCATTAACTACGAGTACAAACATCGTTACCTGGTTGGTATTACTTACCGGCTGGATGGTTCCTCCCGTTTCTCTGCTAATCATCGTTTTGTAGGATTCCCCTCTTTTGCATTGGGATGGGTACCCAGTCAAACTGAATGGTTGAAAAATGTAAAAGTAATTGATCAGCTGAAAGTGCGTGCGAGCGTAGGCTTTACAGGTACCGATGGCGGAAATGGATATTACGGTAACCAGGGACAATATATTATTAATGTAACAGGCGCTACATACGGCAACATTACAGGCATCGAAGTAAAACAGCCTACTAACCCTAACCTGGAATGGGAAAAAACGACGACCTATAACGCGGGGATGGACCTGTCTCTCCTGAATGGCAGGATCTCTGCTACCGTGGATTATTACCAGCGCCAGACAAAAAACGCCATCCTGTCGTCAGCTTTACCTGCTTTCATGGGCTTTACTACCCAGACACAAAACCTTGCCGATCTGAGTAATAAAGGAATTGAATTTTCTGTGATGAGCCAGAATATTAATGGAAAACATTTCCAATGGTCCACTAATTTCAATATCTCCCGCAACAGAAATAAAATTGAAAAACTGCATAAAATAAGTGAAGATGATCTGGCCCGGCAAAATGAAATTGATGGTGGCCGCTTCTGGAAAACAGGTGGCTCTGCAACCACTTTTTATCTCTATGAATGGGGAGGTGTAAACCCGGAAAACGGGCAGCCTGTTTGGGTGGATAATACGGGTAAAACTTCCGAAGTGCCTATTCAAAAGCAGTTTCCCGATGCGCCCTATGTTCATCGTAAGAATATGGGAGATGCCATGCCTACTGTATTTGGTGGATTCGGAAATACATTTCAATACAAAGGGTTTGAACTGAATGCATTCTTTTCTTTCTCCGCTGGCAACAAGATTTATAATGGTGCTAAGGCTGCGCTGTATAACTACCTGGGTAGTTCTTACACAGCTAATAATACCTACAATTTATCACCAGATTTGCTGAACTACTGGCAAAAGCCCGGCCAGATCACAGATATACCTGCGCTGATTAATAACTCTAATTTTTCTGATGTAGGTTTTGGCTCCTCCTACGATTATACACTGGACAGGCAAAACTCCCGTTTCCTCGAGGATGCTTCTTTCATAAAACTGAGATCCCTGTCCCTGTCATATAATTTTAATAAACAGCAGTTGAGAAAAATAACTTTCCTCTCTGCTCTGAAAATATTTGCGGAAGGTAATAACCTGTTGGTTATCTCAGGATATTCTGGCATTGATCCGGAAGTAAGTGCCTATGGCTCTTACGGGCTGAATATGGGATTTGATGAACTGACAATGCCGGCACCGCGTACCTGGCGTTTTGGGGTAAAAGCATCTTTTTAATATCAACAGCAAATAGGAAATAATATGAACAGCTATAAAAGACATATACATAACTATCTCCTGCCACTACTGCTACTACTGATGGGTACAGCTTGTAATAAACAACTGGATCTGAAACCGGAGAATACAATGGTGGAATCTGAATTGTTGAAAAATGAAGGTACCACAGAAAGTTTTCTGGGAGATACTTACCTGCAGTTGATGGCAGCTTGCGGAGGCAATGCATTTACTTTGCCCGACTTTTCAGCAGCTACTGCTAAAGGATATGATAACGCCATTGTTTCCGGTGATGTAGATCCCCGTGATAAGAATTACTATGGTCTGTGGGATCAACCCTATAAAACGATCAACCAGGCGAATGTGATCATTACCCAATTGGGAAAGTATGCCACCTTTGATAAAACCAGACAACAGGGATTTATCGCTGAAGCAAAGTTTATCCGCGCAATGGCATATCTGCAATTGCTGGAAATGTATGGAGATGGTGCACTGCAAAACAAACCGGAAAATATGGGGGTGCCGTTGCGCCTGGAATCTTTTGAGGGTTATGATGGCTCCCAGATTATTCCCCGGGCTACTAATGGCGCTGTTTATACACAAATCATAAAAGATCTCGATGAGGCAATTGCTGTGCTGCCTGCCGACCGGAAAGATGCACTGGACCAGGGAAGCAGAGCTACCCGTGGTGCTGCCAATGCGCTGGCAGCCAGAGTAAGTCTTTATGAAGGAAAGTATGATAAAGCAGCCACCTATGCGGCGGCGGCCATGGAGGGCAACAGGTATCAGCTGGCATCCTCATTTGAAGAACTATGGCCCAATCATGCGGAAGGGGGTGGAAGGTATCCGATCAATAAAGAAGTGCTGTTTGCATTTCCGGAAAGTTTTAATAACACCAACCGCTATAATGATAGCCACGGTATCTATTATATCTATTACACACCGGAAGCTGGTTTTATGAGTACCTATCAGGCTACTGATGAGCGTGCTACTGAATTGATGGTGCTTGGGCCCCTGGGAATAGATGCCATGCGCAAGTTTACAGATCCGAACACGAGGGATAATGTAACAATGATCCGCCTGGCAGAGGTAATGCTCACCCGGGCGGAAGCATTGGCGCGTAAGGATGGCGTGAATGCAATATCTGTTGGATTGCTGAACGAGGTATATGCCCGTGCGTTTACAAAATCTCCGGTGCCGAAAGTGTATACTGCTGCTGACTTTCCTAATGCGCAAGCACTGATAGACCGTATCCTGCAGGAACGCAAATGGGAACTGGCATTTGAAGGGTTTGCCCGCTATGATGCCATCCGCACTGGCAAACGCCCTAATCCGCTGATGCCGCCGGAAAAGTTTTACCTGCCGGTACCACAACGGGAAATTGATGTCACCAATGGCCTGATTAAACAAAGCCCCGGCTTTTAAACCAGTTAAATAAAAATGCATAATATGAAAACGTTGATCGCAGGAACTGCACTACTCCTTGCTTCTTTGAGTAGTACCGCACAACAACAGGTGGTGTTAAAAGGAACGGTAACGGGCGACCTGAAAGGAAATAATAAAATGTATTTCTACACCCGTACCATGAATGATTCCGCTATCATTGAAAACGGACAATATACCTACAGCTTTACGTTTGAAGAACCGGTAAACATTATGCTGCTGCCCGAATATGTGAAGACCCAGCGAATGATGTATGTGCCTTTCGGTATTTTGTTTGATCAGCCAGCTACCTATACTATTACTACGGATATAGAAAAAGGAATGGAATCTTCTGTGGTAAAAGGAACAGAAACCGTTGAGCTGTTGGGGGCCTATGATAAGCAGAAAAAGGCTGCCTGGAAAAAGATCAGCGAAGCCCTGAGTACCGAATTTGGGCAGCCATGGATGCAGGAAGATAATCCCCGCTATCCAGAGTTTGAAAAACGCCAGCAGGCACTGCAGCAACAATACCTGGTACCTGTTCTGGAGAAACTCGTAAAAGAGCATCCCGGATCTTATGCAGCTGCTTATACCTTACAGAGTGATGGCCGAAGTGCTTTAACTACTGCTCAGCAGGAACGGATGTATGGCATGCTGTCAAAAAAAATGCAGGCATCTAAATCGGGAAAGGATTTTTATAACTACATACAAGGCGTGAAAAATTCTGCTGTAGGAAAAAAGATAAAGGATTTTACCTTGCCGGATCCACAAGACCAGAATTTTACATTCTCCAGCCTGAAAGGAAAGTACATCCTGATAGATTTCTGGGCCAGCTGGTGCGCTCCCTGCCGCCAATCCTTTCCCCGTATGAGAGAGGTATACAGTGCTTATAAAGACAAGAACTTTGAAATCCTCAGTATTTCCATTGATCAAAGTAAACCTGATTGGCTGAAGGCGGTGAAACAGGAAAACAACCCCTGGCCTCAGGTGTTGGACAATAAAAGCATCTCTGCTTCCGGATTCGCAATAACCGGAGTGCCTACCACTTTTCTGATTGGACCGGATGGAAAAATTGTGATGAAGGAAGTGGGATTTGATCCTAACGGAAATGGGACTATGGAACAAAAACTGGCTGCCATCTTCGGATCGGCAGTGCCGGTAAAGGAGGAAAAAGCAACGAAACAACCTGATACACCAAAACAAGGGGAGGCGGTAAAAGCTATTCCCATGACACTTATGCAATAGTTAATTATTTTTTAAAACATAAATACCATCGATACGGAAATGAAACATCTTAAACGGATTACCGGCTGTAAGGCCATTGCATTATTACTGTTGGCAGGCCTGAGCGCCACCGCCCAACAGCCTAAAAAATATATCACGGTAAGTGGTAAAATTAAGTTTCCTCCTCCGGCAGAACATCAGGCCAAATTCCCTTTCCTGGTTCAAAAACAAGGGGATGACGGCCGTATCACACTGGATACCATTCATCTGAAGCCTGATGGAACATACAGTGTAAAACTGGATGCTACCCGCCCGCAATTCTATATACTGAATGAGTTTGAGTGGGACCGTCTAACTGTTTGGGCTAATAAAGATGACCTCCGTATTGATTTCAGAGGGGAGGATACCGCGAAGATAAAAATCAAAAACCCACCTTACGTCTTTATTGAAGGTAGCCAGGAAAATAACTTCCTGAATGATATCAACTTTATGAACTATCGCAACTATCAGGCTACCATTGCTATCAGCCAGTTGCAATATAAAGCATCTAAGGCCAATGATACGGCATTGGCACGTCAGCTGGGAGAACACATGATGTGGCTGTATGATGATATGGACCAACGGGTAAAGCTGGCAATACGTATGAATCAACACTCTCCGGTAGTATTATATGGACTGGATTTTATATCTCCCCGCAAGGATAAAGTATTTATCCAGGAACAGGTAGACCGCCTGGCAAAAAAATATCCCTGGTTTAAGGAAGTACAGGAAAAGAAAGCAAGCATGGCCAAAGCGGAAGCTATCGCCAAAAAAACAGCTATCGGAGCGCCTGCTATGGAGTTTACACAGAATGATGTAAATGGAAAACCAATAAAGTTATCAGACTACAAAGGTAAATATGTATTAGTGGATTTCTGGGCCAGCTGGTGCGGCCCCTGCCGTGCGGAAAATCCCAATGTGCTGGAAAACTATGAAAAGTATCACGATAAAGGCTTTGAAATACTGGGCGTATCCCTGGATGATAAAAAGGAAAACTGGGTAAAGGCGATCAAGGATGATGGGCTTACCTGGCAACACGTGAGTGATCTTAAAGGTTGGAAAAATGAAGTGGCCAAACAATATAACATCCGGGCTGTACCCAGCAATTTCCTGCTCGATAAGGAAGGTAAGATCATTGCCGTAAATCTGAGAGCAGAAGACCTGGGCAAGAAACTGGCAGAGATCTATGATAAATAAAAGACTAAGATATATGTACACCAAGAAAATAAAGAACATCGCAGCCTTTGTATGCCTGCTCACCTGTATGACCACTACTGCAGCCATCGCACAAATGCAGGCTGCCGTTAAAATTATTCCGGATTATACCCACGAAACATTTATTAAAAACTCTCCGGTAAAGATCTGGCGCGTTATACGCGATCTGCCTAAAGTGAAGGATTATAGTAATGGCACTATCACAGCGGTTACTATTAACCCTGGTGAAGATGATAAACCACCTACCCGTGAGCTTACCTTCAGCGATGGCCGGAAGCGTACGGATGAAATTGAACAGGTACATGAGTCGTATAAGTTCTTCGTATTTAATGTTAAAGAACCCAGGCCACAAGGTGTAAGCCGGGCAGTGGTAACGGCATTGGTGGAATCACTGCCGGATAAGGATGATACGTCAGTAGTACGCTGGTCTATCTACCTGGAAGGCGACAAAAAAGTGAAAAAGCCGCTGGTGGATGAATTGACCAAAGAAATTGGTCAATATGAACTGGGACTCAAAAAACTCCTGGATCAATAAGGCTTTTTCTCCCATCTATGCCATAGAACACAACAGCCTGTATCCCGTAAAAGGGGTGCAGGCTTTTTTTATAAACACAATTCCCCTTATATTCCCTCCTCAAATTGCCTGGAACGAGGTACTAGGAATTAAAAAAAAATATGAGTAGTATTGTCGAAAGGTATCTCAGACACCTGAAACCAGTTCCTGTTACTAACAGGGAGATACACCAAAATCGGGTATTACACAGTGATTTGTTCAGCTGAATAATGAAATTCGGGGAGGTCATGATGAAGGAAGATGCATTCAAGGCAATATACGAACAGTATTGGTCCAAACTTTATAGTGTATGTTTTTATACTGTGGCTTCCAGAGAAGTGGCAGAAGACCTGGTCATGGAAATCTTCTTGTCATTATGGAATAACCGGGAAAAGGTGGAAATAGACAACCTGGAACACTACCTGATAAGGGCTGCCAAAAATAAAGCCCTCAAATACCTGATCAAACAAAAAAGAAGCCAGGTACAATTGCAAAAAATGGTATATACCATTCCGGCTGAGAATGTGGTGCATGCTCCGGAAAGCCGCCTGGAGCTGAAGGAACTAAGTGCCAGTATCTCCTGTAGCCTGGGCACCTTACCCCAAAAAACAAAAGAAATATTCCTGTTGAACCGTGAAAATGGACTTACTTACCAGGAAATTGCCCACCAGCAAGGCGTTTCTGTGAAAACAGTAGAGTATCATATCTCCAAGGCACTCCGTGTACTAAACCGGCTGGGGCTAACTTTAAGTGCCCTTTTTTTCCTGAAATAAGTTTTTTTAAAAAAAAGTTCACATCTCCTTTAGGGTATCCTCCTTAAAAAGGAACTTCTTAATAGGGAATGGTGTTGGACAGCATTGCTCAATATACCGGATGAAAGTAACAAAAGCATTAATAGATAAGTTTAGCGAAGGGAAATGTACCCCTGAAGAAGAATTGGCTGTCCGCCAGTGGCTGGAAGATGGTGCCTGGCCGGATGAAGAAGGAGATGCTGCAACAGGGGAGGCCATATGGAACCGTATGCAGGAGCATCGATATCCGGATACGCCTATTATACCTATGCAGAAAAGAGGCAATGCCTGGTGGAAAATTGCAGCTGCTATATTACTCCTGTTAAGTATGGGCACAACTTCTTATTTCCTGTTGTATAAAAAACACCATACTATATTGGTAAGTACTACCAATGAAGAAAGGAAAAAGGTGGTATTACCTGATAACTCTGTTGTATTTCTGAGTAAAGGGTCTACCCTAAGGTATCCGGAAAAATTCCCTGGTGATAAAAGGGAAATATGGCTGATAGGGGAAGGTACATTTGAAGTAGCCAAAGATGCTCGTCGCCCTTTTACCGTGATCAGCGAACAGGTACGTACTACTGCGCTTGGTACTTCTTTTAAGGTAAGTGCATATCCTGGTGCACATAAGGTGGATGTAGCGCTTAGTTATGGAAAGGTAGTGGTATGCCGCGAACAGCAGACAAAAACAGATAGCGTTTATCTTGACCCTGGCGAGGCTGTGGTGTATACGCCCGTGGGTAAAACGGTAAGGAAAACAACGAATGCACAATTCAACTATAAGGAAAACGTGCTTTACTTTGATCATGCCAACATGGAAGAAGTGATCACCAAACTCGAAAACTTTTACGGAATAAAAATATTAACAGCTGATCAGCTCAGGGATGCCAAGTGGCAGGTGTCCGGCGAATTTAACAGGGAACCGCTGGATGTTGTCATGAAAAACATTGCCTTTACCTGTGATGTTAGTTATCGGATCAACCAGGATACACTTATAATAGCGCCAACGGAAAGATAATTTGACCATAATAAAACTAGTTCCACACATTTTAAAAGTACAGGATAGAAGTTAGGATGCTGCTGAGGCAGCAAAGGCAAACGTCAGCCACAAATTGTACCGCGGTTATGAAAAACGGCGATATGGAAATGTTTTGTCTGTGATCTAATATATATCCCTAAATCAAGTTTAGCTATGCAAAAAGCATTTGTTTCTGATGCACTTAAGGTAGGTCATCGCTTATTATTAATTGGCTGCATGCTGATAGCATGCTCCTTCAGGCTGTCTGCAAAGAGAATGGCAGAACAGGAGCCCGATATCAGACGGGTATACCTGTCACTCAATTCTGCTGAAGTGCCACTGAACAAGTTGTTTACAGAAATCGAAAAACAAACAAATTTCAGGTTCTTTTATGATGCTGCTACCTGTAATGTACAGCAGCCGGTAAACATCAGGGTGAAGCATGAATCATTATTTAATGTATTGCAGATCCTGAAAAAAAATACAGGACTGGAGTTTAAACAAATTGAACATTACTTTTCTGTAAGGCCGGTTAATAAAAGTAAATCTACACCTGCTCCAGCTGGGATAATTGCTCCGGAGCTGTCAACTGGTACTGCGATCGACAAAGCCAACGATGGCGAAATCGTAGTGAAAGGTAAAGTTACCGATGAAACAGGCGCTCCTTTAATTGGGGTAAGTGTACAACTGAAAGGCACCACCTCCGGAATGTCTACCGACGGACAAGGCTCCTACTCCCTGCGCGTACCGGCTGATGGTACGCTGATTTTCTCCTTTATGGGATATGAAAAACGGGAGGTGAAAATCAATGGGGCCAGCGTGCTCAATATATCTCTTACGGGTAATTCAAGTGGATTGAATGAAGTAGTGGTGGTGGGGTATACGAAACAGAAGAAGATCTCAATCGTAGGATCATTGGTAACAGTGACAGGAGATGAATTGAAACAAAGCCCGGCTTCCAACCTGTCTAATGCCCTGGCAGGCCGTTTGCCAGGATTGATTGCGATGCAGCAAAGTGGCTCTCCCGGTGCTGACCAGTCTAAAATATTAATCAGGGGATATTCCACTTCCGGCGACAATAGCCCCTTAATTCTGATTGATGGGGTAGAACGCAGCATGGATAATGTAGATGTACAGGAAATTGAATCCATTACTGTACTGAAAGATGCCTCTGCTACTGCACAATATGGTATAAGGGGTGCTAATGGGGTAGTGGTGGTAACTACCCGCAGGGGTAAAGCTGGTCCTCCGCGTATCGACTTTAGCGCTAACTATGCACTCAACCAGGCTACGCAGTTGCCTAAATTCCTGGATTCTTACAATTATGGTCTGCTTCTGAATGAAGCCCTGGCCAATGATGGAAAGCCCGCACAATTCACGCCGGAACAACTGGAGCAATATAAAGCTGGTAAAGATCCGCTGAACTATCCTAATACCGACTGGGTAAACCTTCTGTTCAGAGAAACTTCACCTACACAACGGTATAACCTGAATATCAACGGTGGTAACCAGAACGTAAAATATTTTGTATCTGCGGCTTACTTAAATCAACAAGGCATCCTGCGTAAATATGATAACCCCCAGTATGATACCAAAGATGTTTTCAGACGCTGGAATTTCCGCTCCAACATTGATATTGCCCTTTCAAAAGATTTTAATATTTCTGTAGACCTCGCCGGAGTGATCACCAGCAAACACTCTCCTACTTCCAGTGTAGAAGGTGATATGTTACGCCAGGTATACTGGTATCCGCCTACCGAGCTGGCTTTGCTGCCGGATGGAAAAATTGCCGTACCAGGCAACCATACCCAGAACCCTATTGGCGACCTGAGCAGAACAGGCTATACAGAAACATTTGATGGTACTGCACAGGGGACTATCCGGGCTATCAGAAAACTGGACTTTATCACTGAAGGACTTAGCACAGGTTTAAATTACTCTTTTGATCGTACCTATACCTATCGCTCAAACCGGACACAGGGATATGGCCTGTACAGATGGGATCCTGCAACCGGCCAATCTGTATTGGAAAAAGGTGCAGATACACCGGTAGAACCTATCACGGAATTCTCGAGCTCACCCAGATATGCGCTCAACTTTGAATATTACCTGAACTACAATCAAACTTTCGGCAAGCACAACGTGACCGGAATGGTGTTGTACAACCAGCGTAAACGCGTGGAACAAGGCGCACAATACGGTAAACCATTTTATGTACAAGGGGTGATGAGCCGCCTGACATACGGATACAACAATAAATATTTTATTGACCTGAATGGTCGTTATGATGGTTCTGAAAACTTCCCTAAAGGTTCCCGCTTCGGATTTTTCCCATCCATCGCTGCTGGCTGGGTAGTCACTGGTGAAGAATTCATGAAGCCGGTTACTGCATTAACCTACCTGAAATTAAGAGGTTCTTATGGGGTAGTAGGTAATGATCAGATCGGTGGACGCAGGTTTCTGTGGCAATCTATCTACCAGGCTGGATCAGGCTATAGCTTTGGCCAGAATGGAGAGGTGTGGTCTGCAGGATTGAAAGAAGGCTCTACTGGTACTCCTGAAGTTACCTGGGAAAAACATAAGATCATGAACCTGGGCCTGGAAGCCAAACTATTCAATGATAAACTGGGCATTAATCTGGATGTGTTCCGGAAAAATGTTAGCGACATATTGATTACACCAGGTACTATCGTAGCTACCTATGGAGGTCCTTTGCCTGCTTTAAATATGGGAGAAACCAAGAGCCACGGGTTTGAACTGGAATTGATACACACCAACCAGATCAATAAAGACCTGAGCTACATGGTAAAGGGTAACCTGAACTTTACTACCAGTAAAGTGATCTATGCGGATGAACCGCCCCGCAAATATCCCTGGTTGCAACGCACCGGCCATCCGATCAACCAATACTTCGGTTATCAGTCACTGGGCTTTTTCCAGAGCCAGGATGATATCGATAAAAGTGCTACGCAGTTTGGTGGCTTGATTCCCGGCGATATCAAATATGCAGATCTTAATAACGATGGTCAGGTGAATGCGGATGATCAAACCGCCATTGGTAAAACGGATATCCCAACACATACCATGGGCTTTTCTATGGGGCTGAATTATAAAAGCTTCGACTTCAGCGTATTATTCCAGGGTGCTTTTGGTGCATATACCGTATTGCAAAACTTCGCTGCGTATGAATTCTACAGCAATGGAAAGGTATCTGAAAGACACCTGGGCCGCTGGACACCAGCTACGGCTGCTACTGCTACTTTCCCTGCACTGCATGCCAGCGATAATACCAATAACCACGTGTATTCCGATTTCTGGATGAAACGGGCAGACTATGTAAGACTGAAGAATTTTGAAATAGGTTATCGCTTGCCTAAAAGCTGGACCGACAGGGTGAAGATCCAGGGGGTACGGTTTTATGTGAACGGACAAAATTTATGGACATGGATGAAGGATATGAAAGACTTCCAGTTTGATCCGGAAGCTCCGTCCGGAGATGGTACTTTCTACCCTCAGCAAAAGATCTACAATTTTGGTGCAACCGTTACTTTCTAAATCATCATGGTGGAAGTAAAAACTAATTATATGAAAAGAATTATTTACCTGCTCGGCTTCATATTGCTCTTTATTATTACTTCATGTAAAAAAGTATTAGATCAGGCTCCTGAGCTGGATTATGACGAAGTGAAAGTGTTTGGTGACATTGACCTGACCAGCCAGTTTCTGACTGATATTTATGCAAATACATTTTCCAGGCCGGGTAGCTTTATGGACCTGGGCAACTCTCCGCTGGCAGCTGCATGCGATGAAGCTGATAACTCCTTCGCAGGAACACCTTCTGATAAATTCCAGAACGGTTCCTGGAACGCCAGCGATAATCCCGAATCTGTATGGGGCACCTGCTATACTACTATCAGAAAGTGTAACCTGATGTTGGCATACATCGATAAGGTACCTAATAAGTATGAAGGCTTGTCTAAAGAAACAGATCTTACACCGGAAAGGATGAAAGGAGAAATTTATTTTCTCCGCGCCTGGAATTATTTTGAACTGCTGAAAAGATATGGTGGTGTACCTATTATTAAAGCCCCACTGGATGCTGGTTCTGTAGAACTCAGGCAAACAAGGCGTGCTACCTATGATGAAGTGGTGGCCTTTATCCTGTCCGACCTGGATGCTTGTTACAACAACCCTAAAATTCCTTTGGTATGGTTCGGACCAGATCCGGCAGATCCCTCTAAAGAACTCAATCGTGGAAATATCGGCCGTGCAAATAAAACGCTTGTAAAAGCATTGAAGTCACGTATGCTGTTGTATTATGCCAGCCCGTTTAATAATCCATCTAATGATCTCAGCAGATGGCAGGCGGCTGCAGATATTTCTAAAAGCATACTGAACGATGGTAAATACAGCCTGTTTAACAGCTATCAGAACCTCTTCCTGTTTGCGGATAATAATGAAGTGATGCTCACAAATCAACAGGCTGCATTTGCAGAAGCTATCGCTGAACCTGCTGGTATTGGTTGGGGGGGTACTAATCCTACCCAGGATCTGGTAGATAAATATGAAATGCGGAACGGCAAGCTGATTACTGATCCTACTTCCGGCTACAATGATCAGGATCCGTATAAAGACCGTGATCCCCGCCTGACTGCTTCTATCAACTACCATGGGGTAACTTATAAGAACACCGTGTTGAGTATGTTACCCGGAGGGAATCAGGATCCTGCTATAGGAGGAGACTGGTCCAAAACCAGCTACTATATGCGCAAGTTCCAGAACGCCAATAGCCAGAGTGGGGTGAAACGTTATTTTCCTATTATCCGTTTGGCCGAAATTTATCTCAACTATGCAGAAGCGCAGAATGAAGCTGCCGGCCCTTCACCGGAGGTATATAATGCAGTAAATGCAGTACGCCGCAGGGCAGGGATTGATGATTTGCCAACAGGATTGTCTAAAGAAGATATGCGTAAACGTATCTGGAATGAAAGAGCTGTGGAGCTGGCATTCGAAAAACACCGCTTCTGGGATGTAAGACGCTGGAAAATTGCAGAGAATACACTTGGAAAACCAATACACGGTGTGAGGATCACCAAAAATGGAGATGGCTCTCTGAAATACACTTATATAGAAGTAGAGCCCCGTGTATTCCAACCTAAAATGTACCTGTACCCGGTGCCACAATCTGAAATAGATAAAAGCCCGTCTGTATTGGAACAAAATCCTAACTGGTAATTACTTTAAAAAGAATGAATATGTTATGGTGGCTGTTATGCTTATTGCCCTTAAAAGAGGATAAGCTGATAAATAAGGAGTACCAGGTAGTAAAGGAAGTAGTGAAACCTAAGGCGGAAAAACCTAAATATATGTGGTTTGATGCAGAGGCCAACTTCAAACGGTTTTCCAGCCAGGATTCTATACGGTATTATCTGGATAAAACTAAAGCGGCAGGGTTTAACCAGGTGGTGGTAGATGTTCGCCCGGTATATGGAGATGTGCTGTATAAGAAAACAAAGCGGATGAAAGAACTGACCCGCGTAAAGGATTATTCCCGTACTATTAAGTGGGATTACCTGGGTGTGTTTATTAAAGAAGCACGCAAGCGCGGGATGAAAGTAAGTGTTTCTACTACTTTGTTTCCTGCCGGAGATCCTGTCACCAGGCAGGGGCCTGCCTACCAGGACCCTTATTGGGCACAGCGTACCGTCATCCAGAATACTCCGCATGGGCTGATTGATATCAAGGATGATAAAAGCAAAGTAGCTGCATTTATCAACCCGTTATTGCCGGAAGCACAGGAATTTGCATTGGGCTTCATCCGCGAAATAGTGACGAGCTATAACTTTGACGGATATGTGCTGGATTATTGCCGGTATTCTGGTGTGGAAACAGATTTCTCCGATTTTACCCGGAAAAAATTTGAAGCATACATCGGGCAACCGGTAAAACATTTTCCCGATGACATCTTCTCCTGGCAAAAGGAAGGTAATGGCTACGTAAGAAAAAATGGTCCTCTGGCTAATCAGTGGTTTGAGTTCAGGTCTGGTGTCATCCATGACTTTATCAAAAAAGTAAAGGAAGAAATTAAGGCAATCAAACCACATGTAAAACTGGAATACTGGGCGGCATCCTGGTATGGTGCATTGTATGAAAAAGGACAGAACTGGGCGAGTGAAAAATATGATGCTTCGAAAGATTATAGCTGGGCTACGCCAACATATAAAAAAACAGGTTTTGCAGAACAGCTGGACGTATTTATGAATGGGGTATACCTCGAAAAAGCCTATGGCATGGATGATCCTGAATCTATTGAGTATGGGCTGGCGAAAGGAAAAAAACTTATCAATGGGGCTTGTGCCATGTATGGCAGTATCTATGCCAACAACTATGCACATATAGAAGATGATATCCAACTTTGTCTTACCCAATCAGAGGGACTGGTACTATTCGATATTGTTCAGGTAATAGACCATAACCTGTGGGACCGGTTGAAAGCCGGGATCGATCAGGCAGAAAAAGCACTCCCTTAATGCTGTTATATAAAATAGAAAAGGCTGCTCCTCACACAGGAAGCAGCCTTTTCTATTTTATATAAAGAGCTATTTTGAAAAATCAACCCACCCATTACTGTCATAGTGCAAAGTCATATTGGATGTGCCATTTGAATGTTGGGTATTATCAGCATTGACCTGCGTAAAACTATACTTCGCAAAATTATTGTTGGAAAGGGACCTGTAATAAAAATCGCTCCACATCCAGT
Source organism: Chitinophaga sp. H8 (assembly GCF_040567655.1). Taxonomy (NCBI): domain Bacteria; kingdom Pseudomonadati; phylum Bacteroidota; class Chitinophagia; order Chitinophagales; family Chitinophagaceae; genus Chitinophaga; species Chitinophaga defluvii. The sequence continues at coordinate 1,801,383 of NZ_JBEXAC010000002.1, forward strand.
AGTTCTTGAGTGTATTTACTGCATTATCATAGTCGGAGAAATTTTCTGTAACTGTGATATTTACAGCGGTACTATGCCTGTCATAAAAAGTAGAGATAACTTCCTGAAGATTCCCTTTATCATTAAAGGTGAATAACCTTAATTCCTTTCCAAGACCATAATAACGTTCTACTTTGGCTACCCTGTTGTCCGGGCCGTAAAAATAAAAGCTGGTGTCGTTGCTCGGCCTGTCAGGATTATTACTGTAAAGGATTTTTTGTTTCATCTTCCCGTTTTCTAAAAGGATCACCTTCTCTGCAGGGGAAATGGTAATGCCATCTATCCGCGCCTTAGTAATAATGGTGATCTTGTTGTTGTCATATAGGAGTGTGTCAAATACCTGTTTGGTAGCAATAATGGGATAACCTGTGCCGGCTATTGGGAGTGCGCCCCCTGCACGTTTGATGATTTGGTTGCCATTATAAGTAAAATAAGCCGTGCCGATAGTGGAAAACAGACTGGCGGTACGCATGTCAGGAAGAAGGTACATCGCAAACACACTGTCTGGCCTTATAATATTATCGGGAGGGGGTGGTGTGTTCGATTTTCTACAGGCAGCAACCAGTAGTACTGCAATCAGAACGAGGGAAAATTGTTTAGGCATAGTGGTACAGAATAAGATAGGTGATGAATAGATAGATAGATGGTTTGTGCTTACTGATAATACTTCAAATTAGACTTCGTAACAATGTCCAGTGGCATGTAATAACTCTTTTCTACGGGCTGTTTTAAAATCAGATATTCATAGAATAACTTGATGCCCTGATAAGCCTGCTTGTCAGGTTGCTGACTGATCAGGAACTGAATGATCCCTTTTTCCAGGAAAAATATATTCTCATCTGTAAGATCATATCCAATTAGTTTGTAGGCAGCAGCTGGGAGTTTACTTATTGCGCCTGCTATTTTAGAAATACCATTCGTAACAAAAATGCCTTCAATACCTGGTTCTTTTTGCAATAGCGCAGTTACCTCCTTTTCTATCGCGGCATCATTACCACTTTTGTTTTCATAGTGGATGATTTTTTTGGTGCTTCCCTTGAAATATTCCAGGAAGCCTTCTTCCCTGGCAGAGAAATGAATATGGTTATCATCTTTTCGCACAATAGAAGCTACCAGCAAAGTAGCATTGGGGGATACACCATAATCCAGTAAACTGGCGGCAAGATAACCACTGTCTTTCGAGTTCTGGCCTATAAAGCTCAGGTTATCCTGATGAGGGATATTACTATCAAAGAAAATTACCGGCGTTTCTGTTGTCTGGGCATGCTGCAACAACCTGACTGTTTCTTTGTAAAAAACCGGTACCATAAAAATACCATCATACTTCCCTTTGATAACTTTATTCAGCTTGTCTGTAAAGGAGGATTCACTATTCTGGTCAAAACGGAATGTTTCCAGATTTAAGCCAAACTGCTCCAGTTCCTTTAAGATACGTTCAAATCCTTTATCATGCTCAAACCAGAAAGGAATTTTTTTGGTGCCTTGGGGAAGCATTACTGCAATACGGTAATCCTTCTTTGATTTTAATCTGCTGGCAAGAATATTAGGCTTGTAATTGAGCTCCTCAATGGCCTTCAGTATCCGTTGACGCGTCTCTTCGGATACGCCACCGCGGTTATGCAGCACTTTGTCAACTGGCCCGATGGAAACGTTAGCCCTTTCTGCAATTTCTTTTATGCCGATATTTCTGGGTTTCTCTTTAATAGCTTTTTTTTCAAAAATAGAAAAAAGACGGTAAGGCAAAAAAACTTTGGAAAAAAGTTTGGATATGATTCAAAAATGTATACTTTTGAAATAGTTAACGTACACTATTGTGTCAGGACGGCCATTTCAAGGAGAACTCGTACATAATTTCAATAAATACCCTCTTTTACTTAAAAACGTAAACAAGTACTATGAAAGTAGGCATTGACAGCTACTGCTACCACCGTCTTTTTGGTGAAGTATATCCCGGACAGCAGCGGCCAGAGCAGGAATTATCCTTTGAAACATTCCTTACCAGACTTCCAGAGTTGGGTATTGACGGGATCTCATTGGAATCCTGCTTTATTCCTGCATTCACGCCTGCCTACCTGCAGGGCATTAAATCAGTACTGGATGAGCAGCAGCTGGACAGAGTATATGCCTGGGGACACCCGGATGGCCTGGAAGGTGGTAGCAATGAAGCGGCCTATGATGATATGTTACAGCATATAGAATATGCACCGCAAATTGGTGCTAAAGTAATGAGGGTAGTAGGAAGCAGCCTGCAATACAGGTTTGAACCACATGGCCCCCAATTGGAAAAACTTACCCGGATGTTTTCCGATGCAGCAGCCATTGCTGCCAGGTATGATGTGAGATTGGCAGTGGAAAACCATATTGATTATAACTCAGATGAAATACTGCAACTGATAAAGGATGTCAACTCTCCTTTTATGGGCGTGAATTTCGACTCCGGTAATTTTTTGCGGGTGGCAGATGATCCGGTAAAGGCAATGGAAAAACTGGCTCCCTATGTATTAGCTACGCATATCAAAGATCTTAAACCTGTAAAAGGGGTGCCGGTAGATGAATGGTATTTCTTTTCCTGTGTACCTGCTGGTGAAGGACTGATAGAAAATGCAAAACTGGCACGCCTGCTGCAACAGCATCATTATAAAGGTTTTCTGGCCGTAGAAATTGATTTCCTCCACCCGGATTATGCCAACCAGGAGGAAGCGGTGATCGCGCAAAGCATCCGATCGTTACGGGATATCGCCCATCAAATAGCTTGATATGAAGACACTCAATATAGGTATCATAGGATATAAATTCATGGGAAAGGCACATAGCAATGCCTGGAAGAAAGTACCCCTCTTCTTTGACGTCCCCGCACATCCCGTTTTAAAAGTGGCTTGTGGAAGAAATGAATCCCAGCTAAAAACATTCGCTCACAAATGGGGATGGGAACAAACCGAAACAGATTGGAAAAAGGTAATCAACCGCAGTGATATTGATATCATTGATATTGCGCTACCGCAGCACATGCATCATGAAATCGCTATGGCGGCTGCAGCAGCAGGCAAGCATATCTTTTGTGAAAAGCCAATGGCGATGAGTGTTAAACAGGCGGAAGAAATGCTGCAGGTATGTACCGATAATAACGTAACACATTATCTCAATCATAATTATCGCCGTGTGCCTGCTATTGCATTGGCAAAACAAATGATCAGCGAAGGGGCACTGGGGAAAATCTTTCATTGGCGCGCTGCTTATCAGCAGGACTGGATCGTGGATCCGGCTTTCCCCCTTTCCTGGCAATTACAAAAAGAAACGGCACAGGCGGGGCCTCAATGGGATCTTAACTCACACTGTGTTGACCTCGCGCATTTTCTGGTAGGACCTATCAGCACAGTTACCTGTCTTACTACCAACTTTATCAGAGAAAGGCCACTGGCAAGTGAAGATTCTGTGGGCAACCTGAAAGCTACTGCTAAAGGAACTGCTACAGGACCGGTCACTGTAGAAGATGCCGCTTTAATGATGGTGCAATTTGATAACGGTGCAATCGGCTCTTTTGAGGCTACCCGGTTTGCAACAGGCAGAAAAAATAAATTATCTTTTGAAATATCCGGCAGCAAAGGCAGCATCGCTTTTGATCTCGAACGGATGAATGAACTACAGTATTATAACGCGGAGGATCCGGAACATGCCAGAGGATTCAGGACCATACTGGCAACGGAATCCGTACACCCTTATATGGACCACTGGTGGCCTCCCGGGCATATCATTGGTTACGAACATTCCTTTATCCATGCTGCCGCCGATTTTCTGAAAGCCGTAACAGGACAACAGGCCATTGCTCCTGATTTTAACGACGGACTGAAAATTATGCGTGTACTGGAAGCTGGACTGTTATCCGCACAAAACGGACAAAAAATTATTGTTCACTAACACCAAGCTTTTAGCTATGCAAGCACTTATCAAAGAAAAATTCCTGACAGATGGATATGTTATTATCGATGTGCTTTCCGAAGCTGAAGTAGCCGCGTTCAGAAAAGTAATGGACGTACTGCTCAGCCCTAAAGTGACGGCGGAAGAAAATAAAAAACACAGCTCCTCCTTTCAGCATCTGGGTGATGAAATTGCCGACTTCGGAAAGGAAGCAAGACAATATTATTTCCACCTGCTTACTAAACCTGGTACAGAATCTATTCATCACGCATTTCATCATCCTGTAATCCTTAAAGCAGTGGAAGCGCTGATAGGACCAGATCTGATTGTAAATAATGCTTCTATCCTGGCGGCAAATGTAGGGACTGCCTACTCACTCGGATGGCACAGGGATATTATCCAGATTCCTCAGCCGGAAATTGAAGACTGGTTATTCTCTCCGGAAAGATTCCATAACAGTGTACAGATTAACCTGCCTCTAGTGGATGAAAACTCACTGTGGGTAGTGCCAGCCAGTCATAACAGACCCAATACACCGGCAGAAGATGCAGCCTTCGCTGGTTCCAAACATTATGCGCCAATAGGGGCCGAAATGCCTGGAGGAATACCGGTTTCACTGAAAGCAGGCCAGGCGGTACTTTATAACAATAACCTGATTCACCGCGGATATACAGAAGTGATGAAGATTCCCAGAAGAACATTACACATGGGATATCATAGCGCAAAATATCCGCCCACCTGGCACTTCTATCTGTTGAACGATACATTGCTTACACCACAATACCTGGAAACACTCAGCCCGGAAATGAAACAAATGATGAAAGAATACCTGGCATGCCGGCAGCAATATCCCAACATGAATGATACCTGGAAGTATGATTATAATTTTCCCGGAAAACAATCTTAAATAGTAAGGGATTCCACTTTATGAAAATGAAAACTAATCGCCGTCGTCAGGGATTCATAGGGGCATGTTATAGCATGGTGCTGTTGCTGTCCGTTTCCTGCAAAGAGGTACAACATCCTGACTGGGGGTTTGCCGGCGGAGACGAAGGACATACTAACTACGCGGCCTTCAACCAGATCAATAAAGACAATGTTGCACAACTGAAAGTAGCCTGGACTTATCATACCGGTGATATGAAAGGAAACGTGCAGGGCAATCCGCTGATTGTAGATGGGGTGATGTATATCACCACGCCTGCACAAGTGCTGATTGCGGTAGATGCTGCAAAAGGAACAGAACTATGGCGCTTTAATCCGGCCAGAGAAGGCGAAGTAATGGGTGGGGTTAACCGTGGTATCGCCCATTGGGGAAAAGGAGAGCAGGCACTCATCGCATTTACATCGGGTCCATACCTGAATGTAGTCAGCACTAAAACGGGAAAGCCGGTGCCTGAATTTGGTGATAAAGGCAGAATTAATCTGAATGAGGGGCTGGTAAGACCTGCGAATGAAATGGCTATTTCTGCTCCTGCTGCTCCTGTTATCTTTAAAGATCTGGTGATTGTAGGTGCCATGACCTGGAGCGCGCCTGCTAATGTGAGTGCATTTAATATTCATACCGGCAAACGTGAATGGATCTTTCATAATATCCCCCAACCTGACGAAGAAGGACATGAATCCTGGGGAGATAAAAACTTCTGGAAAACAGGTGCGGGTGTAAATGTATGGGGGGGATTATGCGTGGATAGTGAAAACGGTATGGTGTTCTTTGCTACCGGACAACCTAAAGATGATTTTTACCGTCCGGATAATGATGGTGAACATCTCTATGGCAACTGTATTGTGGCATTAGAGGCTGGTACAGGTAAAAAGAAATGGCATTATCAGGCATTGCATCATGATCTGTGGGACCTCGACCTGCCTTGTGCACCTATACTGGTAAACCTGAAAAAGGATGGGAAAAAAGTACCAGGGGTGGCACAGCTCACAAAAACAGGAAATACCCTGCTGTTTAATCGCCTCACCGGAGAACTGTTTTCCAAAGTGGAAGAACGTCCCGTACCTGCGAGCCCGTTATTGGGAGAAAAAGCATTTCCGACACAGCCTTTTGTAAGCTGGCCGGAACCATTTTCCCGCCAGGTACTTACCGCTGCAGACCTCACACAACTTACTCCGGAAGCACACGAATCTGCTTTAAAAAGATTTAATGCTGCTGATACAGGCTGGTTTATGCCACCTACGGAAAAAGGTGTGATCTACTATGGTATCCATGGTGGGGCAGAATGGGGTGGTGGTGCTTATGAACCGGAAAGTAATGTGCTCTATGTAAATGCGAATGAATTGGCCTGGCACATTACCATGCATGATATCAATAAAGCACCCGGAGGAAAAGAGGACGTATCACCCGGACGAAATGTTTACCTGGCCAGAGGTTGTGTAAGTTGTCATGGTGGCAACAGGGAAGGTATGGGGGCCGCACCGGCATTGAAAAGCCTGTCGGCTAAATACAGAAAGGATGAGGTGGTGAAAATTATCAAAACAGGGAAAGGGGCCATGCCTGCTTTTACACAGATTCCTGAAGATGATGTACAGGCGATTGCTGCCTACCTGTTGGATAACAAAAGTACACCGGGAAAAACAGCCACAGAAAAAATACCGGTATACCGGGCAATGGCATATACCAAATTCCTGGATGAACAAGGATATCCTGCTACCGCTCCACCCTGGGGTACGTTGAATGCACTGGATTTAAACACCGGGAAAATTAAATGGAAAGTACCATTAGGGGAATACGAAGAGCTGACCCGTAAGGGAATCCCGCAAACAGGTACGGAAAACTTCGGCGGATCAATCGTAACAGGTGGCGGACTAGTATTCATTGCGGCTGCCCGCGATCTGAAATTCAGGGCTTTTGATAAAGACTCAGGAAAAGTATTATGGGAAGATACACTGCCCTATGGTGGAAATGCAGTGCCAAGTACTTACATGGTGAATGGCAGACAATATGTGGTAATACCGGCAACAGGTGGTGGTAAGCTGGGTAATCCTACCGGTGATGCCTATGTGGCTTATGCGCTTCCCGATCAACAATAAACAATGACTTTGGTACCGGCCTTCAGTGCCATACCAATAATAAATGAATGTCCGGATGTGAACGAATGAACCAATATTCTAAAAGGTAACAGGCCAGAGGTAAGATCCTGATAATTGCTCTGCGCCATATGACAAGGAATACACCAGTATCTTCCAGACATTTTTGCTCCCTTGAATGGGGCTGACTAAAAAGTAATGGCAATACGGCTATCGCGTATGCATGACATTGTATTGCTTGCCTGCCCGGGATGGTACACTTTTTAGCCGGCCCTGTTACTTACATCAATTCTATTAATGAAGCTGCATATCGTATTCACGAAAGGGAATCCTATGCCTGCTTACAGTGAACATTCACTACGGTGAATAATCCCATTTTATTAACCAAAATTAATCTGAAACTTATGAAGCTAAAACTACCGTGGCAGATTATTTCATGTTGCAGTTTTTTATTGCTGATTACTTACAGTGCCAATGCACAACATGTGCTGAATGGCAAAGTGAGGGATGAAAAGAATGGCGCACTTCCTGGTGCTACTGTTAAAATAAAAGGTACTTCAAGAGGGGTGGCTACAGATGTGGATGGTGCATTCATGCTGGAAATAGCAAGTCCTGATGAGGTACTACAAATCAGCTTTATGGGCTATAAAACCCTGGAAGAGGCAGCCGGCAACAGAAGGACAGCCACCTTTACCCTGACTGTTGATGAGGAACAAGCCAAACTTCAGGAGGTAACAGTAGTTGGGTTTGGTACCCAAAAGAAAGTATCCGTTACCGGTTCTATCGCTACAGTATCTGTCAAGAACTTACAACAGGCAGCTACACCCTCTTTATCTAATGCACTGGCGGGCAGACTACCCGGTATCATCACACGCCAGGCGAGTGGTGAGCCAGGATCAGATCAGGCGCAGGTGTTTATACGCGGCCTCGGTACCTGGGTAAACCGCTCTCCGCTGATATTGGTGGATGGCGTGGAAAGAAGCATGAATAATATTAATGCCCAGGAAATTGAAAGCTTCTCCATCTTAAAGGATGCTTCTGCCACTGCTGTATATGGGGTGAGGGGAGCCAACGGGGTAATTGTGATTAACACTAAAAAAGGAGAGAAGGGCAGACCCCGTGTAACCCTCCGATCGGAAACCGCGCAACTTACATCTATCCGGTTACCCGACTATATCAATGCGGTAGAATATGCCGGATTGATGAATGAAGGTATGAAACAGGTAGAACAACCTCCCCGCTGGTCAGAAGAGGATATTCAGAAATTCCGGGATGGCTCAGACCCTTATCTGTACCCAAATGTAGATTGGGCAGATATTATTATGCGCAAACATACCTACCAGACTATTAACAACCTGAGTGTAACCGGTGGAAGCGAAATAGTAAGATATTATGCAAACGTTGGATACACTGATCAGAATGGTATCTGGAAAGATGATCCTGCTAATAATTATGATACCAATGAAAGAATGAAACGTTACAATTATCGGTCCAATGTAGATATCAATGTCGCAAAGGAACTGGTACTGGAACTCGGTATTGGCGGGATTATACAACAAGGCAACTTTTCCTCTATCGGTGCAGATGCTTTACTGGATGCACTGAGGAGAACACCACCTATGGCATTTACCGTAAAAAATCCGGATGGCTCTCCCGGCGGGAATCCTACTTCTATTGGCAGCAATCCCTGGGGACTGGCTACCCAATCCGGTTATTCTGTGCATATGCATAATACTTTGCAAAGCACCTTTTCTGCCCGTTGGGACCTGTCCGGTGCTGTTACACCAGGACTGTCCGTGAGCGGTAAATTTTCCTATGATTATTACTCTTTCGCAGGTATCAACCGCCATAAGCAATTTGCAGTGAAACAATACCTCGGCAAAGACCCGGTAACAGGGGAAGATAAATACACCGTTTTCAGGGAAGAACAACCGTTGGGGTATTGGGTAGGTAATGGTTCTAACAGGGCACTCTATACGGAGTTTATGACCAATTATGCCCGGTCATTTGGTAAACATGCTGTGACGGGCATGGTACTGTATAACCAAAGGGATTATGTAAATATCAATGCAGGAACATCTATAGAGAACCTGCCTTTCCGCCGCCAGGGAATAGCCGCACGTGCTGCCTATAGCTATGATGATAAATACCTGGTAGAGTTTGATATGGGATACAACGGATCGGAAAACTTTCCTAAAGGAAAACGCTTTGGTTTCTTTCCTTCCATCTCAGCAGGCTGGGTGCCCTCCGGTGAAAAATTCTGGGGAGAAAATAATGTAGTCAATAACCTGAAGATCAGAGGATCTTACGGACAGGTGGGTAACGACCAGATCGGCCGCCGCTTCCTGTTTCTGACTACTGTAAATACAAGAACGGCACAGGGATATGCTTTCGGCGAATCCCAGCAATTCTGGCCAGGTATTGATGAATTACAAATAGGTACACCCAATGTAACCTGGGAGGTGGCTACCAAAGCCAATATCGGATTAGACCTCGGCATGTTTAACAATAAGCTGGTACTACAGATAGATGCATTTGCAGAAGACCGCGATGGTATCCTGCTGCAAAGAGGCGTGATGCCGGATGCGGCTGGATTCATGCCTGCCTCTATTCCTTTTGGGAATCTGGGTAAAGCAAAGAACCGCGGGATTGATGGTATGCTGGAAATAAAGAATAATGTGGCCAACGGACTTTTTTATTCCTTCCGTGCTAATGTGACCTACGCCCGTAATACCGTTATAGAAAATGACGAGCCACCACAACGATACGCTTATCAATCGGCCAAAGGACATCCGATAGACCAACCTTTTGGATTGATAGGACTGGGATTTTTTAAAGATCAGGCGGAAATAGATAAAAGCCCCCGCCAAACATTCCAGGACATTGTAAGGCCAGGAGATATCAGGTATGAAGACGTAAATGGGGATGGCGTAATAGACAACTTCGACAGAGTGCCGATTGGTTTCCCCCGCACGCCGGAATTTATGTATGGCTTTGGAGGTACTGTAGCATATAAGAACTTTGATGTAAGCATCTTCTTTAATGGGGCGGCCAGGGCTAGCCTTTATCTCAACGGTCCCTCTATTTTCCCCTTCCTGAAAGGGCAAGGTTCTTATAATGTGCTGCGGGAATTTTACGACAACAGGTGGACAAAAGAAAACCCGGATGGTGCCAAATATCCGGCAGTAACGGATGATCTTAATGTTAATAATTATCGCCAGAGCACCATCTACATGAAGGATGCCAGCTACTTACGCCTGCGTAATGCGGAAATAGCTTACACCCTTCCCACTGCGCTTACACAACGTGCAGCCATCAGCAGCCTGCGCATTTTTATTAATGGCCTGAACCTGTATACCTGGGATAAGATAAAAGTGATGGACCCTGAATCTAATGACGGGGTAGGTAGCTATCCGCTGCAAAGAAGCTATAATATTGGCTTGCAGGTGAACTTTAAATAACCGGCCACTTTATCAACCTAATAATTTCACGTATTATGAGATATTACATCAACTGCCTGGCGGTATTAATGGCAAGTGTATTGCTCTTATCTGCCTGCAAAAAGAACTTCCTGGATAAAGTGCCTGATGAGGATATGAACCTCGATGAGGTATTCAAAGAAAGACTCTATGCGGAACGTTTCCTGACCGCTACCTATAATTATTTACCACCGGAAATAGACTTTGCAGAATCTCCCGGAAGAAACCCTTTCGTAGGTGCTTCTGATGATATGGAAATGACCTGGCAAAACCGTTTTGCCCATGTAATGGGGTCCGGTTCCTGGGGCCCTTCCAATGTACAGGATGGACATTGGACCGTAGGTTATCAGGCTATCAGAAGACTAAACCTGTTCACCGAAAAAATAGTAGGTACACCTATGGATGAAAATGCCAAAAAGGTGTGGATAGGCGAAGCTACTTTTCTGAAAGGATTCTTTTATTTCTGGATGGTACGCTTATATGGCCCGGTACCATTAGTGGAAAAGTCATTCCAGCCGGATGAAAATTTTGCTGGTCTGGTGCGCGCCCCACTGGTGGATTGTATCAACTATATCGTGGCACAATGTGATGCTGCGGCAGCAGTACTGCCCAACCGGGTTACTGCCGACCGTCAGGGAAAGGTAACCAGGGCTGCGGCACTGGCGCTCAAATCCAGGGCATTATTATACCTGGCCAGCCCACTATGGAATGGTAATCCTGACTATGCTGATTTTAAAGACAAAGAGGGTACTAAACTCTTCCCGGATTACAGTGCGCAACGCTGGCAGGATGCTGCTACTGCTGCGAAAAACTGTATTGACGAAGTGGAAAAAGCAGGATACAAATTATATCGCTCTCCTGAAAATGATCCTGTGAAAAATTATCAGCAACTATTTATCCGCAATAATGATGAAGTGCTGTTTGCACATAATGCCGGCATCGGCTACCACCAGGAAATGTGCGCAGCGCCTAACAGCATGGGAGGATGGAGTGGCTATTGCCCTTTGCAAACATTAGTAGATGCCTACGAAATGGCAGATGGCTCTACACCTATTACAGGTTATAATGCAGATGCTACACCTGTTATAAACCCTGCGTCAGGATATAAGGAAACCGGTTACGCCGCTACTGCCAGCCCGCAAGGCTATTATCCGGCGGGAGTAAGGAATATGTATGTCAACCGGGAACCGAGGTTTTATGCTACAGTCAATTTCAGTGGCTCCATCTGGAGGGGAAGAATGCTGGAATTCTGGAACAGCGGGGTAGACGGGAAATCAAAAGGTGGTGCGGAACTATATACCATCACCGGATACCTGCTGAAAAAGTTTATGGAGGAATCCGTAAATATTGCAGAGAACAAATTCACCCTCAAAACCTGGAACTACTTCCGGTTGGGTGAACAATACCTCAACTATGCAGAGGCATTGAATGAAGCCCAGGGCCCTGTAGCGGATGTACATAAATATGTAAATGCGATCCGTAACCGTGCCGGATTACCTCCACTGTCTGCATCACTGAATAAAGAAGAAATGCGTGCCCGGATATGGCATGAAAGACAGATAGAACTGGCTTTTGAAACACATCGTTACTTTGATACCCGCCGCTGGAAAATAGCCGACAAAACCAATGCTATGTCTTTGTACGGTATGAATATCACGGTAGGGCAATCCTTACAGGATGACAATTATTACAAACGCACTTTTATAAAGAAAAGAGTATTTGATAAGGGAAAACATTATCTGTGGCCTATTTCACAGAATGAGCTCAACAAAACCCCGGGGCTGATACAAAATCCGGGTTGGTAAAAATGAGGATCAGTTCACTTTTATTTTATAAGGTATGACCACACTCATCAATAAAAAAAGATTGTTTAACACCAGTTGTCTGGCATTGGTGGTAACTGCATTCACTTTCGCTATCCGGGCTAATCTGCTGGATGTATTTGCGGCAGAATTTTCATTGAGCCAGCAGGAAGTAGGAGAAATTGCTGCCGCTGCATTCTGGGGTTTTACCCTGGCGATGTTTATAGGAGGCCCTATCTGTGATTTTATCGGCATGGGGAGAATGTTCCTGTTGGCATTTATTTTTCATATTACAGGTCTTGTGCTGACCATCTTTGCGGGGGGCTACTGGTCCTTATTCCTGTCTACTTTATTGGTGGGATTGGGCAATGGATTTGTAGAGTCTGCCAGCTATGCAATGGTGAGCAGTATGTACACCAGTGAAAAAACGAAGATGATCAACAAGTGGCATATCTGGTTCCCGGCTGGTATCGCTATCGGAGGCGTTTTATCTTATCTGATGAGTATTGGAGGTGCAGGATGGAGATGGCAGATTGCGTCTATGGTGCTGCCCACTATCGCTTATGGGGTGTTGTTTATCGGGCAATCATTTCCCAAGTCAGAAAGGGTAAGCCTGGGGGTAACAAACCGCCAGATGATCAGAGAATGTTTCCGGCCTTTGTTTCTGATCATGGTGGGATGTATGTTCCTTACCGGGGCTACGGAGTTATGTACCAACCAGTGGATCGTAGCGCTCCTGTCTTCATTGGGCGTACCTTCTATCCTGCTGCTGGTGTTTATCAACGGTATCATGACGCTGGGTAGAGCTAATGCAGGGTTTATATTAAAGCGGATTTCTACTACCGGCCTATTATTGGCATCGGCCATATTAGCCTGCCTGGGGCTGCTTGGATTGGGATTGGCCGACAATATCATGGCTTTTGTTGCTGCTTTCGTATTTGCTACTGGTATCTGTTTTTTCTGGCCCACGATGATTGGATTTGTATCAGAGCAATTACCTAAAACAGGCCCATTAGGACTATCCATTATGGGAGGAGCAGGATTAATGTCTACGGCGTTAATGATGCCCCGTTTTGGTGCCGAATATGATAAGCACCTGAGCCGGCTGCTACCGGAAGGCTACCAGCTGGACCAATTGAAAAATGCCACCGTACCAGGTGAAGCAGCAACCATATGGGAACAGGTCAAATTAGCGGCGGGTGCAGATACTTTATTACAGGCGGCTATCCTGCCTGCCATATTGATTGTTGCATTTACCGGTATCCATCTCTATATTGTAAGGGTGGAGAAACAAAAGAAAGTAATGATGGCAGCGCAAACACCTGCTGCCATCTGATAATAATCCACATTTAAAATAAAAGTGTATGACTACAAAACATGAAAGCAGTAATAAGAAGAAAAGGAAGTTTCGCCCGGGATGTATTTTATTAGCACTCATGGTAATTACAGCACTCTGTGGTACAGTAAAACCTGTAAAAGCACAGCAGCGCGCCAGTGATCTCTATGCCAGGAACAATCTCATCGCCTGGTGTATTGTACCATTTGACAGTAAAAAAAGAGGGCCGGAAGAACGGGCGCAAATGATGAAGAAGCTAGGTATCACCAGGTTTGCATACGACTGGCGCGATGAACATATCCCTTCTTTTGGAGAAGAGATAGAAACCATGAAGAAACACAATATCAAATTACAAGGATGGTGGTTGTCGTCAGGGCTGCATCCGGAACAGGACAAATATCTGCCACTCATTCTCGACGCCTTGAAAAAACATAACGTGAAAACCGAATTATGGTGCATGTTCTGGGGAGGTCCTGAATTTGATAAACTCACCCAGGAAGAAAAAATACGTACCATGGCAAAGCCGGTGGCATACGTGGCTAAAAAGCTGGATGAGATTGGTTGTAAACTGGGCGTTTATAATCATGGGGGATGGTTTGGTGTACCGGAAAATCAGCTGGCAGTAATAGAATATTTAAAAATGCCTAACATCGGTATCGTGTATAACCTCCACCATGCCGAGGAAGATATTGACCGGTTCCCAACATTCTTCCCTAAGATTAAACCTTACCTGCTGGCATTTAATATTGCTGGTTTGAAGCTGGGTAATCCGGTAAAGGTAGTGCCTGTAGGAGAGGGTGATGCGGAAACGGAAATGATGAAACTGGTATGGAAAAGCGGTTATCGTGGGCCTGTAGGTATCCTGAATGAAGGCACTGCTCCGGATGCTGAAGTAGGCTTGCAGATGAATATGGATGGCCTGAAAAAAGTACTTACCACAATAGGAGATAAAAAAGCACTAAAGACTTACCGCTGATATTTTTTTTATAGATGCCGGGCTTATACTGCGGGAGTAGTATAAGCCCGTTTTGTTGCTTAACATCAACATTCCGGTAGCCCGCCCCACTTGCATGCTTAAAAAACATTACCTACCTTGTTTTTAACCTTAATCAAATTCCGGGATGTTAACTAAACTGTCTTATAGCCTGCTCGTACTTGCTCTCTTCTTTATCCATATTAAAGCAGATGGGCAAACGGCAAAACCATTATTGCGCTTTGGTGTCATGGCAGATATGCAATACGCTGATCAGCCAGATCATGGTACCCGTTATTACCGGACTTCCCTGGTTAAAATGGATAGTTGTATTGCAAATTTAAACCAGGAATCCCTGGCATTTAATATGGTATTTGGAGATCTGGTAGACAAAGGGCCTAAAGATCTCCCACCTGTGATGGACCGGCTTAAACAATTGAAAGCAGGGTTTTATAATCTGCTGGGCAATCATGACTATGTAGCTGTTAAAGAACGGGACGTGCTATATAAGCAGTTTGAAATGCCGGCATCCTATTATACTTTTGAAAAGGCGAACTGGATGTTTATCATTTTAAATACCAATGAACTCTCCGAATATGGTATAAATGAAGGTGCACCTTTGCTGGAAGAATGGAAGGAATTGACCGGTAATTTAAAAAAGGAAGGTAGAAAGAATGTGCAACCCTGGAATGGAGGCATTAGCAAACGGCAGTTGGCCTGGTTGGAAAACAACCTGAAAAAGGCCAAAAAGAAAAGGAAGAACGTGCTGGTGTTTACCCATCATCCGCTTTTCCCGGAGAATGGATATGAAACATTGAACAACAGAGCCATCCTGGCGGTGCTGGAAAAGTATACGCAAGTAAAAGGGATCTTATCAGGTCATCATCATGAAGGTGGTTTTGCCTATTACAATAACCTGCCGGCCATTACGCTGGAAGGCATGATAGAAACACCTGATCAGAATGCCTATGGCGTGGTAGAATTATATCCTGATAAAATGGTATTAACAGGCTGGGGTAGAATGACATCCAGAACGTTGCCACTGAAATAGATAACAGCTGTTTTAAAGTAGCTTCCCTAGTTTTTTTAATCCGGTTTCCATACTCTCCTCACTAAGAGAAGCATAGCCCAGCCTTAGACCATTAATAGCGGTGCCGTAGCTAAAACTGCCGGGGGAGATGATCTGGACACCTGCCCTTGTCAGCGCTGCCATTAATTTGTCCAGGTCTGTTGGCTTGTTGGGGGTAATCCAATAAGCTAATCCACCTTCTGGTTTAGTGTAGGAAATCTTATTCCCAACATATTTGGACAACATCTCATCAAACACATCTCTTTTGGCTTTATAAGTAGCATGTGCTCTTTTCAGATGTCTTTTTATTTCACCCTGCTGTATCAGTTCAAACACGGCCCTTTCCATAATATTATCACCCTGCACATCCACGATCTTTCTCAGCTGCCCGATTTTGGCAATAAAATCAGGGCTGGCTACCAGATAGCCGGTTCTTAAAGCAGGTGCTACTATCTTACTCATCGTACCAATGTATATGTAGCTTCCGGATTTTGCATAACTGCTCACGGGCATGATAGGGCGTTGCCCAAAATGAAATTCATTATCATAATCATCTTCAATGATAGTAAAACCATATTGATTGGATAGTGCAACTAATTCAAGCCTTCTTTGCAAACTCAAAGTAACGGTAGTCGGAAATTGATGATGGGGAGTGATATATACCGCACGGATGTTAGCCTGTTTTTTAAGTTGCTTCTCTAAGGTAGCAATGATCAGGCCGTCGCTATCTATCGGCAACGGCAGCAAGCTGGCGCCTGCGCTCTCAAAGGCCAGGGAAGCGGGTTTGTAACCAGGGTTTTCTACCACTACCACGTCACCTTTTTTGAAAAGACATTGAGAGGCCAGGTACATCGCCATCTGACTACCTCTGGTAATGCATACTTCATCTTCAAACACCTGCATACCTCTTTTGAAATTGAGCATCTTTACAATGGCCTGCCTGAATTTTATATCTCCTAATTCACAGCTGTATCCCATCATCAACCAACGCCCCTGCTGACTGAATAACTGCCGGTAAGCCCTCGCTAATTCTTTCATAGGGGCCAGCTTGATATCCGGTAATCCGTCGTCAAAAACAATGATGGGCGATTGAGGAGATTTGATCGCAGGAGATCGTTGTTTGGAAGCAGTGACTTTCTTGAAAGAAGGTAAACTATCGGCTACAAAAGTGCCTCTTCTTTCTTTCGATACCAGCCAGCCTTCTGCCAATAATACATTTAATGCTTCTACTACCGTATTCCTGTTTAGCTGTAGTTGTTCTGCCAGTAATCTGCTGCCAGGTAAAGCTTCTCCACTGGGTAATTGACCGTTTTTGATAGCTGCAATAATCGCATCAGCAAGCTGCATGTAAATTGCCACATCACTGTTATGGTCTATTTCAATATTAAACTCCCACGGTCTTAACATACGCACTGTTGGTTAGGTGTTACAAAATACCGGCTACTGTTAATCTTATGTAGCGAGCATCAAAAGTACATATTTTCTGGACTACCAATATATTAATATTCTGTACCAGATAGCCAGTCCAGTAATCAACTACTTTTGTATGGCAATAATGCAGCAGCACTTTAAAAATGTATGTTTTATGGAAGTACAAGAGAAAAAGTTTTCATCAAAAGATTTTCACCAAACCTTTGCCCGCCCTGTTTTTGTAATGCCTGCTAAGCTCATCCACAAGAATGTAGAAAATGCGGGCGAACACAATCAGTTTTCTACAGAAAGAAAACATCCGGTATTCTTTGTAGACCTGCCAACTAAAAATGTGAGCATGACTATTGGCGGACTGTTACCAGGCCAGCTTACTAACCGGCATCGTCATACTTACGAAACAGTACTGTATGTAATTGAAGGAAAGGGCTACACGGAAATTGAAGACGAGCGCGTGGAATGGGCAGCTGGAGATGCGGTATACATTCCATCATGGGCATGGCATCGTCACCAGAACCTGAGTGAATTACAACCTGCTAAATACATCGCCTGCGAAAATGCGCCACAGTTACAGAATCTGGGTGTAGCACTCCGGGAAGAAGAAGGCCGGGATCTTTAATTTATTCAGCGCATTTAAAACAGATTTAACAGATGAAACATAAATTGTTTAAAGGTGTGATTGCTTATCCCATCACGCCATTTGATAAAGGAGACCGGGTGGATATTCCTTTATTCAGGAAGTTGGTAGAACGGATGATCGTTGCCAGGGTTCATGCCATTGCGCCATTAGGCAGTACCGGGGTACTTCCTTATCTCACAGATGCCGAAAAGGAGGAAATAACAGAAACAACCATCCGGCAGGTAAATGGACGGATACCTACGCTGGTAGGCGTGTCCAACTTAACCACGGAAAGAACGGTCTATCATGCCCGGTTTGCTGAAAAGGCAGGTGCCACTGCGGTAATGATCATTCCTATGAGCTATTGGAAGCTCACCGATGATGAGATCGTAAAACATTATGATACGGTGGCTTCAAAAATAGCGATTCCCATCATGGTGTATAATAATCCTGCCACTGCCGGAGTGGATATGTCACCGGCGTTGTTAAAGCGCTTGCTGCAAATTGCTAATGTCACCATGATAAAGGAAAGCACCGGCGATATTCAACGGATGCATTATCTGCGCAGGGAATTGGGGGAGGAAGTGGCTTTTTACAATGGATCAAATCCATTGGCGCTGGCAGCCTTTTCTGCGGGGGCTTCCGGTTGGTGTACAGCAGCACCTAATCTGATCCCCGAACTGAATATTGCATTGTATGAAGCCGTGCAAAATAATAACCTGGAAGAAGCCCGGAAATTGTTTTACCAGCAGGTAGATCTGCTGAAATTCATTGTTGATAAAGGGTTACCGAGGGCAATTAAAGCTGGCCTTAATATTTTAGGCGAAGAAGGAGGACAGTTAAGAGGGCCGTTAAAACCACTTACCAGGACAGAAGTCAGTGAACTGGAGGATATACTCAATGGCGTGAAAGCCTGTGTAGCATAGAAGATCTTGCTGATAATTATAAACAATTTAAAAAGAAGCAACATGAACAAATCCATTTTTTATCACGCGGGTTGTCCTGTATGTGTTAGCGCGGAGCAGGATATTGTAAAACTGATCGGCGCAGCTAATGTGGAAGTAGTGAATATTGGTCAGGACCGTGGCCGTATTGCAGAAGCCGAAAATGCAGGTGTAAAATCGGTGCCTGCACTGGTTACACCTGATGGAAATGTACTGCACATCAATTTCGGTGCAGCAATGGCAGATGTAAAAGGATAGTGCAGAGAATAACTAACAGCTGGCGAAGGATGGTGCTGGCTGTTAGTTTGCCATTAAAAAAGCCCTGACATCAATGAAGATATCAAGGCTTTAAAGCTTGCGGTGAGGGAGGGATTCGAACCCTCGGTACAGTTTGACCCGTACGACGGTTTAGCAAACCGTTCCTTTCGGCCACTCAGGCACCTCACCTTTCCCCCTTTAGGGGCTGCAAAAATAATGAAAATTTAGAATTCTCCAAAAGCAACCGCATGAAATTATAAAATACTTTTGGAAAATACGCGCTTACAGGAGCATCTTGCACGGCCAGTGGGGCTTTTAGGGGAATAAGGCGGAGGAAAGGCGGATATGAAAAATGCCGGACATGATGCCCGGCATTTTTAAATAAGGTAGATAGGGGTAGCATTTACATGGCAGCTAATTGCACTTTCTGTTGCAATTCTATTACGCTGTCCCGGAAAGTATTATCGGTATCCATCAGGTCTTTAACGGTTTGGCAGGAATGTATCACTGTAGTGTGATCCCGGCCACCAAAATGTTCGCCAATGGTCTTTAAAGAATTTTTAGTGAATGATTTGGCCAGGTACATGGTAATCTGCCGGGCCTGCACAATTTCACGCTTGCGTGTTTTTTGCAGCAATTTGTCATATGGTACATCAAAATATTCACATACCATTTTCTGAATGCTCTCAATCGTAATCTCCTTGGAAGAGGTTTTAACAAAAGACTTCAGCACACGTTTGGCCAGTTCCAGATCTATCTCTTTACGATTCAGAGAGGATTGTGCCAGCAAAGATATCAGGGCGCCTTCCAGCTCTCTTACGTTGCTCTGGATATTATAAGCTACGTATTTCACTACTTCCTTCGGCATCTCCAGACCATCATTCCGCATTTTCATCTCCAAGATCTCCATGCGGGTTTCAAAGTCCGGAATCTGAATATCCGCACTCAGGCCCCAGCGAAAACGGCTCAGCAACCTTTCCTGCAAGCCATCCAGATCTTTGGGTGGTTTGTCAGAAGTCAGGATCAACTGCTTGCCGGACTGATGAAGATGATTGAAAATAGCAAAGAAAGCATCCTGCGTTTTTTCTGCCCTGGCAAAAAACTGTATGTCATCTACAATCAGTACATCAATGAGCTGATAAAAATGAATGAAGTCATTGATGATACTGTTCTTGGAGTGATCAATAAACTGGTTAATGAATTTCTCCGCACTTACATACAAGACAGCTTTGTTGGGATGAGAGCGCTTTACTTCATTACCAATGGCCTGTGCCAGGTGGGTTTTACCAAGCCCTACACCACCATATACTACCAATGGGTTGAAAGAAGTGCCCCCAGGCTTCTCAGATACAGTTTTACCTGCTCTGCGTGCTACCCGGTTACAGTCACCTTCAATATACGAATCGAAAGTATAGTTTGGATTCAGCTGTGAATCAATCTGTACCCTTTTAATGCCCGGTATAACAAACGGGTTCTTTACCGGATTCTGAATAGTGAGCGGAAAATTCACTTCACTATCTTTCTGAGGCTTGGTGAACTGCGTGGGCATGTTTACCGTTTTGGGATGCTGGTGAGGTGTACCATTCTCTACTACAATGCGATATTCCAAACGGGCTTCCTTTCCTAACTCTCTTTTAATTGTTTTACCGAGTAACCCTACATAGTGCTCTTCTAAATACTCGTAAAAGAATTGACTGGGAACCTGAATGGTTAAAACATTGTTTTCAAGTTTAATGGGTTTAATGGGTTCAAACCAAGTCTTAAATGGCTGCCATTCCACAATATCCCTAATTATATTAAGACACCTTTCCCAAACTTGTTCGCAAGTTTTATTCATTGAGCTAAAAAAAATTATTTTGTTTCTTAATTAAGGATGTTCTCGAATTCGAAATCTTCCAACGTAGGGTGTTGAAAAATATTCAGACAGGATGACGAATATCTGTAGAAAATGTTGAAAAAAAAAATTTATCTACCCTTGTTTATATTCTTTCAATTACAGATTGAAATAACCTGTTTTCATCCTTTCATTGTCCTCCCGCAGTGCTTGTTGTACTGCGTTTTTACTTCACTATCCTCGTTTTCAACTTCATTGATATACAACTACTTTCATTAGTCATTATCGGTTTTATCATAAATATCAAGATATAAGTGATAAAATAACATTGTACAATGTCTACACTACGTTGTTGCTTGCCTCAGCAACGCAGAGATATTAACATTTTTCTGCAAGAGCGTGCAAAACTATGTTAGTATCTGCATTAAAAAAAATGTGTTTTCTATTAGCAAATTACAGTCAGATTTTATATAACAGCAACTGCCAGCAGCTGAACAGGTTGCACAGAAAATTAATTATTTCCCACTGCTTTGAAAATCCTATCTTTGGCCATCTGAAATGCAAAATTTTATACTATGAGTTTTGAAATTACCGGAAAGCTGGTTGTAAAGTATAACACCGTACAGCGCAGCGAAACATTTAAGACAAGAGAGTTCGTTATTGAGAAGTCAGATGATATTAATGGACGTGTAATAAATAACTACATTAAGTTCCAGTCTGTTCAAGACAGAACCGCTATTGTAGATAAGTTCAACGAAGGCGAGAATGTTAAAGTTTATTTCAATATCAAAGGCACCCGTTGGGAAAAAGATGGTAAAGTGAATTATATCACTAATCTGGATGCCTGGCGTATGGAGTCTGTAATGCCTGGTGGCGCTGCTCCCGGCACAGACCGCATGCCTGACTACAATACTTCCCAGGCGCCTGCTTCGCAGGACGGAGGCGATGATCTGCCTTTCTAATCAATAACAGGTCACACAAAAAAATTGTGCGGGTACTTGCATTATGCAGGTACCCGCTTTACTTTTATGTGAGATAGCCCTTCATTACTATCTGATAGCAAACATATTCCACATGATGAAAATGAAAATCACCACACTGCTGGCCCTGCTCTTATGCAGCAGCCTCCTGGCTTTTTCCCAGCCTGCTGAAAAACGGGTAAAAGTAATCGTTGCTCCTGATCACGCCGACTGGACCTACCGCACAGGCGAGAAAGTGAAATTTACCATCCAGGTGCTGAAAGACGGCAATCCCGTGAAAAACGTAAACGTCCGCTATGAAATAGCACCAGAAAAAATGGAGCCACTGCTGAAAGCCTCCGCTGTATTTGAAAATGGAAGCAAGACATTACCTGAAAAATCTATGCAACAAGCAGGCTTTTTGCGTTGCATTGCAACCGCTACGGTAGATGGTAAAGATTACCGTGGCCTGGCTACTGCTGCTTTTAATCCGCTGGACATCCAGCCGGTAGCTACCGTGCCAGACGACTTTGATACTTTCTGGAACAACGCTAAAGCAGAGAACGCTAAAATTCCAATGGATGTGAGAATGACACTTTTACCGGAACGCTGTACAGAAAATGTAAATGTGTATCAGGTAAGTATACAGAACTACCGTTACGGTGCCCGTGTATATGGTATCTTATGTGTACCTAAAAAAGAAGGAAAATATCCGGCAATACTAAAAGTACCTGGTGCGGGTGTCTATCCTTTTTATGGCGAGGTGGGACTGGCGGCACAAGGCTATATCACCCTGGAAATAGGGATTCACGGCATTCCGGTAAACATGGACCCCGGTGTATACAAGGATCTCATGAATGGTGCACTCAACGGCTACTGGAACGCTAACCTCGATGATAAAGACAACTATTACTATAAAAGAGTATATCTGGGTTGTGTGCGTGCTATTGATTATATCTTCAGCCTCCCGCAATTTGATGGCAGCAACCTGGCAGTAATGGGTGGCAGCCAGGGTGGCGCACTCTCTATTGTTACTACAGCGCTCGACAACAGGGTGAAGTGGCTGGTAGCATTCTATCCTGCTTTATGCGATGTGACCGGATATCTCCATGGCCGCGCTGGCGGATGGCCCCACATGTTTGCTAAAGAAAACTTAAACTTCAATAATAAAAAGGATAAGATCAATACTGCGCAATATTACGATGTGGTAAACTTTGCCCGTCGCGTAAAAGTGCCTGGCTTCTACTCCTGGGGCTTTAATGATGAAACCTGCCCGCCCACTTCTATGTATGCGGCTTACAATGTGATCAACGCACCTAAAACATTATTCCTGGCGCAGGAAACCGGCCACTGGACCTATGGCGAACAATGGGAACAGCAACAAGCCTGGTTGAAGGAAAAAATGAAATAAACTATTTCCCCTATTTTTGCTACAGTTTTTAGGATAAATACCTAACCTGTATGACCACACAGATCTCGCTTAAAGTATTGCCGGCAGAGGCTTTCTCTGCTCATATCATCACCTCGCAGGCAGCTGCGGCCCTGGGCGTCAAACCTGCTGCCATTACCGGCTACCATCTACTGAAACGCTCTATTGATGCACGATCCCGGCAGGTATATTATGTGCTTACGCTGAAAGTGTTTGTGAATGAGCCTTTCCGGGAGCGCGAAAAAATGTTCCCGCATTATCAGGAACTGGGACCTGCTGCGCCGGTGGCGGTTATCATCGGTGCGGGGCCTGCTGGCCTGTTTGCTGCACTGCGCCTGATAGAACAAGGGATCAAACCAATCGTGCTGGAAAGAGGCAAAGATGTGCGGGCACGCCGCCGTGATCTGGCTGCACTCAACAAAACAGGGATCGTAAACCCCGATTCCAATTATTGTTTTGGGGAAGGTGGTGCTGGTACCTACTCTGATGGAAAATTATATACCCGCTCCAACAAACGGGGAGATATCACCCGTATCCTCAACATATTCGTACATTTTGGTGCAGAAGAAAAAATCCTCTACGATGCACACCCGCATATTGGTACTAATAAACTGCCACATATCATCACCGCTATGCGGGAGCAGATTGAAGCCAGCGGCGGAGAAGTACACTTTGAACAGAAAGTAACGGATATATTAATACATGATGCAGTGGTCACCGGCGTGCAAACGGCTACCGGGGCGCAATTCAATGCTGCACATATCATCCTGGCTACCGGCCACTCTGCCAGAGATATATTTGAACTGCTGCACCACAAACAGATTTTAATTGAAGCCAAACCTTTTGCACTGGGGGTGCGGGTAGAACATCCGCAGGAGCTGATAGACAGTGCACAATATCATTGCGCGGTCCGAGGCGAATATCTGCCACCTGCCAGCTATAGCCTGGTAGAACAGGTGGAAGGCAGAGGGGTTTTCTCCTTCTGCATGTGCCCAGGAGGTATTATTGCGCCTGCTGCTACAGATCCCGGCGAACTGGTGGTAAATGGCTGGTCGCCCTCCCGGCGAAATAATCCTTATGCCAACTCAGGTATGGTAGTAACGGTGGATGAAGCTGACTTTACTCCTTTTGCAGATCATGGCCCCCTTGCTGGTATGTATTTTCAAAAGGCGGTAGAGCAACAGGCGTTCTTTGCAGGGGGCGGTAATTTTGTGGCGCCTGCACAAAGGATGACAGATTTTGTAAAAGGTAAAGTATCGGCTACGCTGCCGGATTGTTCTTATGTGCCTGGCATAAAGAGCGCGGATATGAAAAAGGTATTGCCAGCGGTAGTGCACACCCGGCTGGCACAGGCTTTTAAAGCATTTGGCCGTAAGATGAAAGGCTACTATACAGAAAACGCCTTACTGGTGGCTACAGAATCACGCACCTCTTCACCGGTGCGCGTGCCCCGTGATGATAAAAGCCTCATGCATCCGCAGATAACCGGATTATATCCCTGTGGGGAAGGAGCCGGTTATGCAGGTGGTATTGTGTCTGCTGCGATGGATGGAGAACGTGTGGCACAGGCCATCATAGAAAAATGTAACAGGCAATAACCCGGTCTTCTTTTTATTTCATAATTTACCCATATGAATCTGCTGGAAGTAAAACATCTCAAAAAATACTATGCCACCCATAAGGCGGTAGATGACATCAGTTTCGATATTCCCCGGGGAAGCATCTTTGGCCTGCTGGGACCCAATGGTGCGGGTAAAACCACCCTGCTGAGGATGATCACAGGTATCTTTTATCCGGATGAAGGACAGCTGTTTTTCGATGGCCGGCCTTTTGACCCGGAAAATGATATTCATCAGATAGGGTATATGCCGGAAGAAAGAGGGCTGTATAAAAAAATGAAAGTTGGAGAACAAGCGCTCTACCTGGCCCAGCTGAAAGGGCTTTCCAGACAAGCCGCTCAGGAAAAGATCAACTACTGGTTCACCAAATTTGAAATGACCTCCTGGTCAAATAAAAAGATAGAAGAGCTGAGTAAAGGCATGCAGCAAAAAGTACAGTTCATCTCTACGATCATGCATGATCCCAAACTGCTCATCCTCGATGAACCTTTTTCCGGACTGGACCCTATTAATGCCAATATGATCAAACAGGAAATTTTTGATCTGAGCAAACAAGGTACTACCATCATTTTCTCTACCCACCGCATGGAACAGGTAGAAGAAATATGTAACCGGATTATTCTCGTGAATAAAGGGCATAAAATACTGGACGGAGAAGTACAGCAGATCCGCCACGATTTTAAACAACACCTGTTCCGTATTGGCCTGGGCACTATGCCTAACCCGGCACAAATGGCTACCTACTTTTTTACAATCGTTAGCCAGCAGGATAATTTCTTTACGGTGAAGCTGAATGAGGATAATACAACAAATGATATTTTATCACACTTCATCCGCCAGGATATTCCTGTTATTGCTTTTGAAGAAATATTACCCTCTATCAATGAGGTATTCATTGCACAGGTGCAAAAAACGGAATTGCCTGTCATAGCCTGATAACGATATTCTCGTCCTGCATCATTGAAATATAACTTTACCTGTTTGTTTAAATCACATACGCTATGCAAAAAATATGGCTCATCATAAAAAGGGAATTTCTCACACGGGTGAGGAAGAAATCTTTTCTGATCATTACCCTGCTGGTCCCCTTGTTTTTCGCAGCGATTATTGTGGTACCTATCCTGTTGTCTATTAACGACCGCGAAGACAAGCGGGTAGGGGTGATAGATGAAAGCGGCCTGTTCACAAATAAGATTCCTGACTCAAAGGGCATCTATTATAAATACCTGGAAGGGGTAAAGGTGGATACCTTCAAGAAAATGTATGAGCACTACGGCTATTCAGGGTTGCTGCATATTCCACCTATCAATATTGAACGCCCGGCAGGCATTGAGTATTTCAGTAAGGGACAGGTGAGCATGCTGCAGGAAGGTAGTCTGAACCGGGATATTAATGATATTATAGAAAGTAAGCGGATGGAAATGTCTGGCATTGATGAGCATAAGCTGCAGGCCATGAAGTCCAATATAAAAATAGAGTTCCGGTCCGGTGATGATGAAAAACAGGGAAGCTCTACGGTTGCTTATGCAATAGGATATGCCAGCGGGTTTATTATTTATATTATCCTGATGGTGTTTGGTATGTCGGTGATGCGTGGGGTAATGGAAGAAAAGGTAAATCGTATTGCGGAAGTGATGATCTCCAGTGTAAAACCTTTTCAACTGATGATGGGAAAGATCATCGGTATTGCTGCAGTAGGCTTGCTGCAGTTTTTTATATGGGTGGTATTGATCATGGGGATACAATTGTTATTACCCTTGTTCTTGGGGGTAGATGCCATGCATGCGGCCCAGGGAAACATGGCCAATCAGGGCAATAATGCTGCGATGCTGGAAGCTATAGAAAAGGTAAGCCTGGTGTTGGGCAGTATTAACTGGACGCTTATCATCAGTTGTTTTATCTTTTATTTCCTGGGTGGGTATCTGTTTTACTCTGCCTTGTTTGCAGCAGTAGGAAGTCTTGTTAATGAAGATCCCAACGATGTGCAGTCTTTAACTTTTCCGATCACGTTACCGGTAATCATCGGTATCATGATCATGATCAGTGCGGTACAAAACCCCAACAGCACCCTGGCAGTATGGGGGAGCATTATTCCTTTTACTTCGCCTATGGTGATGATGGCACGTATTCCTTATGGAGTGCCAGGCACTGTACCTTACTGGGAATTGATCCTGTCAATGGTATTGCTGGTAGCCGGATTTATCCTCACCACCTGGATTGCCGGAAAGATCTATCGCACCGGTATCTTAATGTATGGTAAGAAAATCACATTGAAAGAAGCTGTGAAGTGGATTGGTCGGAAATAGCTATTAGCTTTTAGCCTTTGGCTATTAGCTTTTTCTAAACAAGCCTTTCAACAAATATAGGCCGCTCGTAGCTTTTCAAAACAAGAGCTTCAACAAAACACAAGCGGCTCACAGCTCGTGGCTCATAGCTATTTAAAACAAGGGCTTCAAGAGATATAAGTAATCCGCAGCTAAAAGCTAAAGGCTAAAAGCTAACAGCTCACGACGTACAACGTTGTATTCCGCTACTATTTCCTGCAACACTTCCGCGGCGGGTTTTATCTCATGAATGAGTGCGCTTACCTGTCCTATTTCGAGTTCTCCTTCTTCGAGGTTGCCCTCAAACATCCCAGCTTTGGCGCGTGCTCTGCCTAGCAGTGTTTTCAGTTCTTCTATGCTGGCGCCATTGTCTTCCGCCTGCTTTACAGATGCGTAAAAGTGATTTTTGATCAGGCGTACAGGCGTAAGTTTTTTCAGGCTTAGCATGGTATCTCCTTCCTGTGCCTGTACTACAGCTTGTTTAAAATGATCATGGGAAGAAGCTTCCGGTGTGGCTACAAAGCGGCTGCCTATCTGTACGCCGGATGCGCCTAGTGCAAACGCGGCTACCATGGCTTTTCCGGAGCTGATGCCACCAGCAGCGATAACGGGAATCTTTACCTTTTCACATACCGCAGGGATTAACACCATAGTGGTCGTTTCTTCCCGTCCGTTATGTCCGCCTGCCTCAAAGCCTTCTGCTACTACAGCATCTACGCCGGCAGCTTCGCTTTTGAGGGCAAAGGCAGCACTGGATACCACATGTACTACCGTAATGCCTGCTGCTTTTAATACCGGTGTCCATGTTTTAGGATTGCCGGCAGACGTAAACACTATTTTTACCCCTTCTTCAATAATGATTTGCATCAGCCTTTCAATATCGGGATAAAGCAGAGGTACGTTTACACCAAATGGTTGATCGGTAGCCAGCTTGCATTTACGGATATGTTCCTGCAATACATCGGGATACATACTGCCTGCACCAAGCAGGCCAAGGCCGCCCGCATTGCTAACGGCGCTGGCTAAACGCCACCCGCTGGCCCATATCATCCCTGCCTGAATAATAGGATACCGGATGTTAAATAGCTGTGTAATATGCTGCTGCTGTACTTTGTCCATGATGAATGGTCCGTTATGATTCCTGTCGAAGTTAGGGAAATTAACGGATTGTAGACCATGCAGCTGCTACCTGGTACGGATACGGCAAAACGCTCCACCAGGCTGTTATACAACGATGGTAATTAACCCAGATCTATTTCTGTATTGTCTCCTATGTTCAGGCTCTGGCTGAGGCCACGGATGTTGGCATCACTGCCTATCAGGGAAGATTTAAGTACTACTTCATACAGGTTGCTGAAAGACCCGATAATGGAATCCTTTACAATGGAGTAGTTAACCACGGTATTATCGCCAATAGCTACATTGGGACCAATAATGGAGTTTTTGATATTACACCCTTCACCAATGCTTACCGGTGGGATAATAATGGTGTTTTCATAAGGGAGTACAGGGTTACTGGCCAGCTTGTACTTCTTCAGCAAAATGGCATTGGTTTCCAGCAGGGTGTCCTTACGGCCGCAGTCAAACCAGTTACTTACTTTAAATGGACTGAAGCGTACACCATGTTGTATCATACATTCCAGCGCATCGGTGAGCTGGAATTCGTCGTGCGATTTTATCTTGTTGTTAATATTGTCCTGCAGGCATTGATACAATTGCTGGCTTTCCTTGATCTTGTAAAGCCCTACCAGTGCCAGGTTGGATTTGGGGATCTGGGGTTTCTCCACCACCCTGGTAATATTGCCGTTATCATCAATTTCGGCTACCCCGAAATTACGGGGATCATCTACTTTTTTCAGCCCCAGCATGGAGTAAGGTGATTCAATCACCTCTTTAATATTACACTCGGTAATAGTATCGCCTAATACGATCAGCATCTCATCGTTTTGTACGATATCGCGGGTAAGCAGGATGGCATGACCAGTACCTTCCCGGCTGTTCTGCTGCACAAAATGACAGGTA
The DNA here is from genome assembly GCF_040567655.1 of Chitinophaga sp. H8. Lineage (NCBI taxonomy): Bacteria > Pseudomonadati > Bacteroidota > Chitinophagia > Chitinophagales > Chitinophagaceae > Chitinophaga > Chitinophaga defluvii. The sequence continues at coordinate 1,830,468 of NZ_JBEXAC010000002.1, forward strand.
AGATCAGGATACTTGCTTTCTACATAATGCTGGATCTTTTCTCCAAGATACCCCACTACAAATACAAACTCTTTGATACCGCCTTCTACCAGCTGGTCCATGATGATGCTCAGGATGGTTCTGCCAGCAAGAGGAATGAGCGCTTTAGGTTGTGTGTAGGTATGTGGTCTTAGCTTGGTGCCAGCACCAGCTACTGGTATTATGGCCTTCATGTATATGCAGTCGTTAGGTTTAGATGAATGACACCCGTGTGTTGCGCAAGTATGGTAATATAATGCGCCATAACAAATGGTGCTTTCCCCGTTGCGGCGAAATTAGTGTAATTTTCTTTAACAGACACTGATAACGGTCAGTTACCCGTACTGCTCCCTTTTAATGTATAGCTAAAAATAAAATATCAGCCCTGTAAGCTGGCAGCCGGGCATGTTTGCCTACCGTTGCTCCATGCTTCGTTGGTTAAAATTGCATTTCATCTGGCTTTAGTTTATTTTTGCAGCAAATTTTTAGGCATCATGCAAAGAGATCAGCAAATATTTGATATTATCCGCCAGGAACTGGAGCGTCAGCGTCACGGCATTGAATTGATTGCTTCCGAAAACTTTACCAGTTTGCAGGTAATGCAAGCCATGGGTACGGTGATGACCAACAAATACGCAGAAGGTTATCCGGGCAGGAGATATTATGGCGGATGTGAAATTGTGGACCAGAGTGAACAACTGGCCATAGACAGAGCTAAACAAATATTTGGGGCGGCATATGCCAACGTACAACCACACTCCGGTGCCCAGGCCAATGCGGCTGTAATGCTGGCTATCCTGCAACCTGGCGACAAGATCCTGGGACTGGACCTCAGCATGGGCGGACACCTTACCCACGGTGCTAGCGTAAACTACTCCGGAAAGCTGTACCAACCCCTGTTTTACGGGGTGAACCGGGAAAGCGGCCTGGTAGAGTATGATAAAATGGAAGAAATAGCCGTAAAGGAAAAACCAAAGTTGATCGTTTGCGGGGCTTCTGCTTACAGCAGAGACTGGGACTATAAACGTATCCGTGCTATTGCAGACCAGATAGGTGCTTTTGTAATGGCAGATATTGCACACCCTGCTGGTATGATCGCCAAAGGATTACTGAACTCTCCTTTCGAACATTGCCACTTTGTAACCACTACTACCCATAAAACCCTTCGTGGACCTCGTGGTGGTATGATCCTGATGGGCAAGGATTTTGAAAACCCATTTGGTCTTAAAACACCTAAGGGAGAAATCCGTATGATGAGCTCCCTGATAGATACCGCTGTATTCCCTGGTATCCAGGGCGGTCCGCTGGAACACGTGATTGCGGCGAAGGCTATCTCCTTCTTTGAAATCCTGACAGATGAGTACACTGCTTATGCCCGCCAGATGCAGCAAAATGCACAAGCCATGGCAAAAGCATTTACCGATAAAGGTTATCAGATCGTTTCTGGCGGTACCGATAACCACCTGATGCTGATCGATCTGCGCAACAAAAACATCTCCGGTAAAAAAGCAGAACAAACTTTTGTGAAAGCAGATATCACCATCAACAAAAACATGGTGCCGTTTGACGATAAGTCTGCTTTTGTTACTTCTGGTATCCGCGTAGGGGTGCCTGCAATTACTACCCGCGGCCTTACTGAAACCCATATGCCGCAGATCGTGGAATGGATCGATCAGTTGATTATGGATGCGGATAACGAATCCCTGATTACCAGCGTAAGGGGAGAAGTAAATAGCTTTATGCAGCAGTTCCCACTGTACCCTGAATTATAATATAAGCGTAACCGCTTTAAATAATAGAAAGCCTCCGGTCATCCGGGGGCTTTTTTATGACAGGTACCGGATGTACCAATATTTTCAGCCCATTTTTGAAATCCCCTCCCAGCACACCTTTCCCCCCAACCTTTTATTTTTCCGGCACCATTGCAAAAAAATATTTGTTCGTTTCAAAAAAATATTAATACTTTTATAGTGTACTAGATATCTAGTACACTATAAAGCCTACATCATGATCCACATTGAGCAGCTGCATTTCAGCTATCGAAAACACAAACCTTTGTTTGAAGGACTTAACCTGCAATTGGAAGCCGGACACATCTACGGCCTGTTGGGCAAGAACGGGGCCGGTAAGTCTACCTTATTAAAGCATATCAGCGGCCTGCTATTTCCACAGGGCGGTTCCTGCAAAGTCATGAACTATAACAGTATGCACCGGCAACCGGGATTCTTACGGGAACTTTTCCTGGTGCCGGAAGAATTTTATTTGCCTAATGTGCGTATCAGCAGTTACGTAAAGAGTTACGCCCCTTTTTACCCGCACTTTAACAAGCAGGAGTTTTCACAATACCTCCAGGAGTTCAGCATCCCACCGGATCAGAAGCTCACCGACATGTCGTATGGACAAAAGAAAAAAGTGCTGATCAGCTTTGCCCTGGCGGCTAATACAAAGGTGCTGGTGATGGACGAGCCTACCAACGGCCTGGATATCCCTTCCAAAAGCCAGTTCCGCAAAGTAATTGCAGCAGCTGTCAGCCCCGAAAAGTGTATTGTAATTTCCACCCACCAGGTGCGCGATCTGGATAATCTGATCGATAGTATCGTAGTCATAGACGAACATCGTATTATATTCCGCCAGGATATCGCTACGGTAACGGATAAGTTGTGCTTTAAAGTAGTAAGTGATATGGCAGACCCCGCCAAAGTATTATTTGCCGAAAGCTCCCTGAGAGGACATGCTGTTATCCTGGAAAATGATAATGGGGAACATAGCAAAATAGACATGGAACTGCTTTTCAACGGACTGCTTGCCAATACAGCCCGTATTCAACAAATCTTCAACTAATCTTTTCCCCCTATGCACACGAACAACGTTTTTAACCTGAACAGGTTTGGATTATATATAAGAAAACACCTGGTAGATAATTACCGCTTATACGGGATGTCTATGGTAGTACTGTTTGTACTGGTTTTAGTGGTAATGGTCACTACCTACTTCACGCGTGGCACGATTAATAAAATTACTGATATACTGCCTATGTATTGTATAGGTATCCTCTTTTCGGGTATGATCTTTACCAGTGCCTCTTTTAGCGAATTTGCCAATAAGCCCAAAGGTGTCAATTACCTGATGCTGCCGGCTTCTCACTTTGAAAAATTCTTAACCGTATTTTTATTTACTACCATTGGATTCCTGGTGATCTACCATATCGTATTCTATGGGGTGTATTTGTGGATGGATGCCATTGCTTTTTCCCGTACCCAGAAACATATGCTAAATGACCTGGCCTCTGACAGAGGTATTACTAAAACGCTTGCGTTCTATTCCTGTTTTGTATGGTTTTTACTGCATAGTATTTTCTTATTAGGTGCTACCTGCTTTGAAAAGTCCAGCTTTCTGAAAACGATATTTCTGCTGGTGATCGTTCTTTTCTTACTCTATCTGATCAATACCCTTTTTCTGGAATTATTCTTCGGCAGTAAGTTGCAGGCATGGAATCATCATGTACCCATGTTGCTGGTAGCCCTGAAAAAAGAAAGGACTACCAGCGGGATGGGGTACTCCTTTGATACCCTGGTATTCCTGCCTAAGCAGATGCAGCACATATTCGCGTTTGCCGGTACCTACCTGATTATCCCCTTTTTATGGGTAGTGGCCTACTTCCGGTTAAAAGAAAAAGAAATTTAATATACAGCATGCGATAAATTCTTGATTATGGAGTTCAGAGATTCACAAGCTATCTATCTGCAAATAGCAGACTACTTGTGTGAACAGATTTTACTAAACAAGTGGCAGGCGGACGAAAGAGTACCTTCTGTTCGTGAACTGGCAGTGTCGCTGGAAGTAAATCCCAACACCGTGATGCGTACCTGTGAGTTTTTACAGCAAAAAGAAGTGATCTACAATAAAAGAGGTATTGGCTATTTCGTGGCGCAGGATGCCGTGAAGAAAGTGAAGCTGCTGAAAAAAGAACGCTTCCTGGAAAATGAACTGCCGCAGTTCTTTCGTAGTATCTATTTACTGGATATTGACCTGGATGAATTGAAATCTCATTACGAAAAATTCAAAAGGTCCAACTTCAAATAATTTAAAACTAACAATCATGAAAACCAGTAATAAACTGTTGCTGATATTTTTTATTACCCTTGTTTCACTCATGCTGATCTCAGATACGATACTGTGGTCCAATGCTAAAAGAGGTGTGTATGGCGAAAATATCTTTGGGCAAAGGGAAGAAGATAACCTCTCCCGTACTAATGCACCATTGCAGCCCTTTAAAGTGATTAAGGTGGAGACACATGAAGAACAGTGGTGGGTAAACGTAACATTGGCGGGAAAATATGCTGTGAGTAATTTCAGCATGAAAGATTCAGCCCTGGCTTCCTTTCGCCAGGTGGGAGATACCCTCATTTTACACCCTATACGTGCTGATCGTGACCGCCTGATAAATGTCTATTGTCCTGAATTTACTACTTTAATTCTGGAGGATAATACCAAAGCAACTGTCAGCCTCTTTAACCAGAGCCAGTTTACGGTAAGGGCAGGGGAAAAATGTGTAGTGAACCTGAGCAGTACAAAATTCAGGTCGCTGGATTTGCGCGGAGGAAAACAAAGTGCTGTTGTTTTTAACTATGGTTGTGAAATTGATACCCTGCACATGGCATTGGGCAAAGGAAGTGATTTCAGGTCCAATGATGTGCCTTTCAAACAGGTGGATATGGAAATGGACGAGTGGGCTGTGTTTAGTGTGGATGGCCGGTCTATTCCTGCTATGAAACAAGTAAAATAAACAGCAGGATACTATTATGCTCAGCAATGTTTCCCCATAAATCCCTGCATAGGCAGCACCGCCGGATTGCAACAACGGCTTACACATGCAGGGAAAAAAGGGCTGACCAATTTTTTTTTGGCCAGCCCTTTTATATAAATCGGTCTGTTACGGAACGTCAGAATTGTGTAGCCAGGTAAGCCATATTGCCCATCCCTACTTCAATGGCGCTTTCATCGATATCAAACGTAGGCGTATGTACGCCGGAGGTAATACCTCTCGCAATATTGCCGGTACCCAACCGGAAAAAGCAGGCAGGTACGATCTGGGAATAAAATGCAAAATCTTCTGCTCCCATCCTTACCTCTGTATCTTCCACATTGGCTTTACCCAGGTAATCTTCAGACAGTGCGCGGGCTTTTGCTGTTACTTCCTCATTATTATACAGGCAGGGATAGCCTACCAGTATTTCAATATCTATTTCGGCACCCATGGCATGTACCAGTTCGGTGGCCTGTTTTTTGATCAGCTCATGTGCTTTAAACCGCCAGGTTTCATCCATCGCCCGGAAGGTCCCCATCAGTTTTACTTCACTGGGGATCACATTGGTGGTAAAACCGCCATTAAATGCGCAGATGGACAATACAGAAGGTGAAAACGGATTGTTGTTCCGGCTGATGATCTGCTGCAGGCTTACCACCAGGTGCGATGCTACCAGGATGGTATCTACCGTGAGGTGAGGAGCAGCGGCATGGCCGCCTTTGCCTTTGATCGTAATATAGATCTCATCGGCACTGGCCATATACTGTCCGCCCCGGAATCCCAGCTTGCCGGCTTCCATAGTAGGCTGCACATGCATACCCAGGATAGCATCAGGCCGGGGATTTTCCAATACCCCTTCTTTGATCATCAGGCTGGCGCCCCCCGGATGTTTTTCTTCTCCCGGCTGAAACAACACTTTTATCGTTCCTTCAAAATGATCTTTTACGGTCTGTAATATTTTGGTAGCACCCAGTACACAGGTAGTATGCACATCATGTCCGCAGGCATGCATCACCCCCTCGTTTTTCGATTTATAAGGTACATTGTTGGCCTCCGTGATAGGAAGTGCATCAATGTCTGCCCGGATGGCAATAGTCTTGCTGGAGGGGTGCTTTCCCTCAATAGTAGCTACTATACCTGTGCCCGCTATGCCGGCCTGGTAGGATACACCAAATTCATCCAGTTTTTGCTGAATGAATTTAGAAGTTTCATACTCCTGGAAAGAAAGTTCAGGGTGGGAGTGAATATGATGCCGGATATCAATAAATGCAGGCGCTAATTCTTTGGCCAGGGCTTTAATTCGATTCTTCATTCGATAGTTCTTTATCCAGGGATACATTGATAATAGCAGGTACTACAAATACACCACCGGAAAATACATTGGATAACTTGTCCCTGAGTTCACTGGCTTCTTCCCGCGTTTTAAAATCACCTATCCGTACTTTAAAATAAGGGGCCTGGAAATCAAGGTAAGTGCGGTAATCAGGATATAATTGCATCACCCGCGCTTTGGCTTCATTCGCTTCCCCGCGTTTATTGGTGGTGATCACCTGTACCCGGAAACCAGACTGGTTACGGATAGCCAGGGTATTAATGTAAATCTGTTTCTTGATCAGGATGTCTATACGGCTGTCTTTTACCACCTGTACACCGGTATTGCTGGCAGACAGGGTATTATCCTGCGCCATCGCCATTGCACCCATCAGTAAACACACTGCCAGACTGAATATTTTTTTCATTATCATGATTTGATTAACTGCTCTTTTACTATTGCTACGCTGGCACTGCATCCCAGGCGCGTTGCTCCTGCTGCTATCAACTCTTCCGCGAAGGCTAAGGTACGTATCCCGCCAGAAGCTTTTATTTGTATATTTTGCGGCAGATGCCGGCGCATTAACTGCACCGCTGCTACCGTAGCCCCTTTCTCTGCATAGCCGGTGGAGGTTTTTACAAAATCCACCTGGTATTTGCTATACAGCTCACAGCATTTAATGATCTCTTCCTCCAATAATATGCCACTTTCGATAATTACCTTAATTACTTTGTGCTTGCTGCGGATAATGGGCATCACCGTAGCGATCTCTTTTTCCAGGTATTCCCAGTCATTATTCTTTAATGCTGAAATATTGATCACCATATCCAGCTCATCCGCATCATCTACGATGGCCAGCACCGTTTCTGCTACCTTGGCTTCCAGGGCGGAATAACCGAATGGAAAACCAATAACGGTAGCTACTTTGCTGGTAGTGCTCCCCAGGAATGTTTTAGCCAGTTTTACAAAAGGGGGTGGTACACAGGCTGCTGCAAAGTTATACTCCACTACTTCCATACAAAGCTGCCTGATATCTTCCAGCGTGGTGGTTGGCTTTAAAACAGTGTGATCAATATAACGGGCTAATTCCATGACACTTGGTTTTTCAGGGACAAAAATAATCCAATTCCTGCTAATATGATAATAAAGCAGGGTATCCCCAAATAACAGCGGGTGCCCCTTGCTGGAGACACCCGCTGCATAATGATATGTATGGGTAAGGATTATAAATCTTTACCGTGGCATTGTTTGTATTTTTTACCACTGCCACAAGGACAAGGATCGTTACGGCCTACTTTAGGACCTACCTTTACCGGTTCAGGTTTTCCCTGTTCTGCATTGGTGGCATATTCAGGCGCTTCATGCCCGTTGCCCTGGTCTTCAAAGTTCTCGTGTGTGGTACGCATGCGGCTCATATCGGTCTTTTCTTCATGCCCTTCGCGGATAACTTCCTGCTGACGGCTTTCCTGATCCTGGCTCACGGGAATACCAGATTTGCACAGGAAGGAAACGATATCGCGGCTGGTATCGCCATCCATTTGTTTGAAGAGATTAAAGGCTTCAAACTTGTAGATCAGCAAAGGGTCTTTTTGTTCGTACACCGCACTCTGAACAGATTGTTTCAGGTCGTCCATCGCACGCAGGTGCTCTTTCCAGGCTTCATCAATCAGTGCCAGCGTAATGCTGCGTTCCAGGGCATTCATGGTTTCATGACCATTGGTATCTACCACTTTCTGCAGGTTAGCCAGTACATTGATCCCTTTCTTGCCATCGGTAAATGGTATAGAAATGTTTTCAATATGGTGGCCTTGTTCTTTGTGTATCTGCTTGATCACCGGCAAAGTATTGGCAGTCAGTTCCTGTACTTTACGCTGGTAGTTTTTCTTCGCTTCCTGGAACAGCTTGGTGGTCAACGCATTGATATCTGTTTTGGCCAGCTCGTCCCTGGTAATTTCCGAGTCAATGGAGAAGTTCATGATAGCATCCAGCTTGAACGCTTCATAATCCCCGCTTTCCCGGTGGGTAGTCACCATATTTTCTGCTACATCATAAAATGCATTGTCAATATCGATGGCCAGCCTTTCGCCAAACAGGGCGTGGTTACGTTTAGCATAGATCACCGTACGCTGCTTGTTCATCACATCATCATATTCCAGCAAGCGCTTACGGATACCGAAGTTGTTTTCTTCTACTTTCTTCTGCGCTCTTTCAATGGAGCGGGTGATCATGCTGTGCTGGATCACTTCGCCTTCCTTGTAGCCCATACGGTCCATCAGGCCGGCAATACGCTCAGAACCAAACATACGCATCAGGTCATCTTCCAGGGATACGAAGAACTGCGAAGTTCCGGGATCACCCTGACGACCGGCACGGCCACGTAACTGCCTATCCACACGGCGGCTTTCGTGTCTTTCTGTACCAATGATCGCCAACCCGCCGGCTTCTTTTACGCCAGGCCCCAGCTTGATATCCGTACCACGACCCGCCATGTTGGTCGCAATGGTAATAGCTCCTGCCAAACCTGCTTCGGCTACAATCTGCGCTTCACGGGCGTGTTGTTTCGCATTCAGTACATTATGTGGCACCTTTTCAAAAGTGAGCATCTTACTCAGTAACTCAGATACTTCCACTGAGGTAGTACCTACCAGTACCGGGCGGCCATTGGCCTGCAGCTGCTTCACTTCTTCAATAACAGCCCTGTATTTATCTTTCTTGGTTTTGTATACCAGATCCTCTGCATCCTTACGGGTAATAGGCAGGTTGGTAGGAATGGTAATGACATCCAGTTTGTATATTTCCCAGAACTCACCCGCTTCTGTTACCGCAGTACCCGTCATACCCGCTAATTTGTGGTACATACGGAAGTAGTTTTGCAGGGTTACGGTAGCAAAGGTTTGGGTGGCTGCTTCCACTTTTACATTTTCCTTGGCTTCAATAGCCTGGTGCAAACCATCAGAGTAACGACGCCCATCCAGTATACGGCCGGTTTGCTCATCTACGATTTTTACCTTGCCATCCATCACCACATATTCCACATCTTTGTCAAACAGGGTATATGCTTTCAGCAATTGCTGTACAGAGTGGATACGGTCGGATTTTAAAGCGAAATCCTGTAACAGCACATCTTTGCGTTGCAGTTTTTCTTCAGACGGAATATCCAGCTTTTCGATTTCTGCTATTTCAGAACCTACATCCGGCATTACGAAGAAATGCTGATCTTCTCCGGCCTGGGTGATCAGGGCAATCCCTTTTTCTGTCAGGTCTACGGTATTGTTCTTTTCATCGATAGAGAAATACAGGCCTTCATCTACTTTAGGCATTTCACGTTGCTGATCTGCCAGGTAGTGATTTTCTGCTTTCTGTAATAATACTTTATGACCGGATTCGCTGAGGTATTTGATCAGGGCGCTGCTCTTGGGTAAACCCCTCCAGGCACGCATCAATGCCAAACCACCGGTTTTAGGGTCGTCTTTCCCTTCACCAATCAGTTTTTTGGCTTCCAGCAGGTACTGGTTCACCACTTTTTTCTGTGCTTCTACCAGGTGCTGTATTCTTGGTTTGAGGGTATGATATTCCTGTTCTTCTCCACGGGGGATAGGACCGGAAATGATCAGCGGGGTACGCGCATCATCGATCAATACGCTATCCACCTCATCCACCATCGCGTAGTGGTGTTTGCGCTGCACCATTTCATCCGGGCTGTGTACCATGTTATCACGCAGGTAGTCAAAACCGAATTCGTTGTTGGTACCATAGGTGATATCTGCCAGGTAAGCCTCCCGGCGTTCCTGGGAGTTGGGTTGGTGTTTATCAATACAATCTACGGTGATACCCAGGAATTCAAAGATAGGGCCGTTCCACTCAGAGTCACGACGGGCCAGGTAGTCGTTCACCGTTACGATGTGCACACCTTCGCCAGCCAGGGCGTTGAGATAAGCCGGCAGGGTGGATACGAGGGTTTTACCTTCACCCGTAGCCATTTCCGATATCTTACCGGAATGTAATACGGAACCACCTATCAGCTGTACATCATAGTGTACCATGTTCCAGGTAACATCACTGCCAGCTGCCTTCCAGGTATTTTGCCAGGACACTTTGTCACCGTTGATGGTGATATAATCCTTTTTTACTGCCAGTTCCCGGTCCAGCTGGGTAGCGGTAGCTACCAACGGCTCGCCCTGGGAAAAACGGCGGGAAGTTTCTTTTACTACTGCGAAAGCCTCCGGAAGCAATTCTTTTAAGATCTCTTCGATCTGCTTATCGCGGTCTTTCTGTAATTTATCTATATCCTGATAATAAGTATCTTTTGCTGTTACATCTTCCGATTGGTCTGCTGCCGATTTCTTTTCAGCAATGGCGGCATCTATGGAAGAGAGATGAGCTTTAATACGCTGGCGGAATTCCTGCGTTTTATTTCTAAGGTCGTCAATAGGCAGGGATTGCAATTTGACATACTCCTCATTTACCTGCTTCACTACCGGAAGGATGGATTTAATATCTCTTTCGGATTTATGCCCTCCAAAAAGCTTTGTTAAAAAACCTAACATGTTTAATTACGAATTATCGATTACGAATTACGATTCCAGACGGTGAGTTCCATAAATGAACAATAACTGCAGTGGGCTGGTAGGCTACTGTACACTATCGTTTTTTAGTGGCACTGTCTTCTGTTTCTCAAATATTGTGCTTGAAACGCAGTATGTCAAGGTGTCAGTTTGTTGCTGCGGCTGTACAAGGCCCGTAAAATTAGGAATTATTTGCAGATAGACCGGGAAAATAGTTGTGTTTATGCAAGCATAGCCATATCAGCAGTCCCGGCCGTTACTATCCCATATTATACCCGGCCGTTCTTCAGGAATGTTCAATGGTGCAACTTCAGCTATCTCATAGATGTTCCATAGCTCTTTAGAGTGGAACATCAGTGGAACAACAGTGGGACAATAGTGGAACAACAGTGGAACATCTATAAGGAAACGTAGCCCTATCCTGCTTCTAAGTAGGATTTTACTATGGAGCGCCTTGCCTGTATGGGGTTTATGTCATTGCCGGATCATGCGGCAGGCTATTTACCGTCAGCCTCCCCGGTACGGTGGCGATTTTTTTCCGTTAGCTGCGAACCAGGGCCCTATTTTTCATGTTAAAAGCATAGCGCGGAAGTAAAGGGAGACTAAACTTTTATGTGTGACAACACTGTTTAGCCTCCCTTTCCTTTTGTATATAACAATTCGATCACATGGGCTTAATACTGCATTCACATTGCAGCGATATGTTTGTTATTTACATCAACTACATCAACCTAACCACCAAATCTCAAGCACATGAAAAAAGACCTCTACCTCCAAAAACTGGTACTCACCTGCCTGTTGCTCAGCTTGTCATTGTTTACAATGGCTCAACGCGTGCGCACCGGTGGCGTATTCTCCAATGACAACCGCGCGCCTGTTGTGGGTGCTACGGTGGCCGTCAAAAACGGGAAGGTCAGCACCTTCACCGACACACAAGGCATGTTTAAAATCACAGCAGATGACAACGACCAGCTGGTCATCAGCAGTGTAGGCTTTACCACGCGCACGGTAAAAGCATCAGAGGCGGCAGAGATCCTGCTGGTACCGGTAGCCAGCGACCTGGGAGAAATTGTGATCACGGCCCTGGGTATTAAAAGGGAAAAGAAAAAACTGGGGTATGCCCTGCAGGAGGTAAAAGGAGATGAACTCACCGTAGCCAGGGAAAGCAATGTAGTAAACCAGCTGGCAGGTAAGGTAGCAGGGGTAACGGTGATAGGCAGCCCTTCCGGTATTGGTGGCTCTGCAAGGGTGTCTATCCGGGGAGAACGCTCGGTAGACCTGAATAAAAACCAACCCCTGTACGTGATAGACGGGGTGCCTATCAGCAATGCCATCACCGGCGCTTCCGGCCGTGGCAACATGGAAGTGGATTATGGCAATGGTGCCGGATTCGTGAATCCGGATGATGTGGAAAGCATGAGTATCCTGAAAGGGCCTGCTGCGGCTGCTTTGTATGGTTCCAGGGCGGCCAACGGCGTGATCCTGATCAAAACAAAAAGCGGCAGAAAACAACAGGGCATTGGCGTGGAAGTAAATAGTAACCTCACCTTTGAATCAGCGCTGAAATTGCCGAAATATCAGACTACCTACGGACAAGGTAATGGCAGTGGTGGTGCTTTTGCATTTGTAGATGGCCGTGGTGGCGGACTGGCAGATGGTACCGACGAAGGCTGGGGGCCTGCTTTTAATGGACAGAAATATCCGCAGTTTAACTCTCCCCGTACCCTCAATGGGGAAGCTATTCCCTTCACCGGTGGTGACATGAATGCGCCTGCAGGCAGTGTGATCACGCCCACCACCTGGGAAGCAGATAAGGATAACCTGAAAAACTTCCTGCAAACAGGCCGCACATTTACCAATAATGTGGCACTGGTAGGGGGGAATAAAGATGGTGATTTCCGTTTAAGTTATACCAACCTGGACCAGACCGGGATCGTGCCTAATACTGATCTTAAACGTAATACCGTATCCCTTTCCGGTGGATATAATTTTAATAAGAAACTGTCGGCACGCGCTTTTGTGAGCTATATCGATAGTAAAAGCGATAACAGACCCTCCATCAGCTATGGTACCGAAAGTATCATGTACCTGTTCAACTGCTGGTTGCCTGCTTCTGTGAAAGTAAGTGATATGAAACGCTTATGGCAGCAAGGACTGGATGGTAAACAGCAATATGGCTGGAACTATAACTACCACGATAGCCCCTACCTTACCGTTTTCCAGAATACCAACGGCCAATATTATAACAGGATCATCGGTAATGTGCTGTTGAAATATGAGTTTACCGACTGGTTGAATCTCCAGCTCCGCACCGCTACCGACTGGAGCAACGAACGCCGGGAAATGAAAAGGGCATTCAGCACCCAACGTTTCCCCTTTGGTGAATACCGTGAAGTAAATATTATCAACGAAGAGCGGAATACCGATTTCCTGTTCAGCCTGAATAAGGATATCAACTCCGATTTTGCGGTAACAGCTACTTTGGGAGGCAACCAGATGCGCCAAACTTCCCGCTTTAATGAAGGCGTGGCCGGACAGTTGAACATTCCGGGTATTTATAGCCTGAACAACTCCAGGATAGCATTGGTGGCAGAACAGAATAATGTGGCAAAACGGATCAACAGCCTGTACGGGTCGGCCGGAATTGCCTACAAAAACAAACTGTTCCTGGATTTTACCGGACGTAATGACTGGAGCAGTGCACTTACCTTGCCAGAAGAACTGAAAGCTTTTGGTACACAGGATAACTCCTATTTCTATTCTTCTGTGGCATTGAGTGGTATTATCAGTGATATGGTAACACTGCCGGATGCGATCAGCTTCCTGAAACTGCGCGCCAGCCTGGCCCAGGTGGGAAATGATACAGACCCTTTCTCTTACACCCAAACCTACAACAGAAGCGAACCTTTTGGCACTACCCAGATCTATGGAGAAGCCAGCAGCCTGGCCAACCTGAACCTGAAACCGGAAATCAGCTCTGCCTATGAATTTGGGGCAGATATCCGTTTCCTGAATAACCGTATCGGACTGGACGTTACTTACTATCAAAGCCGTACGAAAAATCAAATCCTCAACATTCCTTTAACCAATACCAGTGGATATGATACCCGTAAAATCAATGCTGGGCTGATCAAAAACAGTGGGGTGGAAGTAATGCTGACGGGTAGCATCATTAAAAAAGAACGTTTTACCTGGGATGCTTTTGTGAATTTCTCTGCCAACAGAAGTATTGTACTGGAACTGAGTGACGGGCTTTCTAATTATGTGATGGCCGACAGAGGGGTAAGTGTGGAAGCCAGGGTAGGCGAAAGAATGGGGGATCTGTATGGTATCGGTTTTGCCCGTGTGCAAAATACCGACAAGGATGCGCCGTATTACGATCCTACCGGCCAGTACGTAGGACAGATGGTATACGGTACCAATGGCCGTCCAATCGCTACTACCAACAAAATCAAATTAGGGAACTACAATCCTGATTACCTGATGGGTATCGGTAGCAGTTTTAATTATCAGGGTGTACGCCTCAGCTTCCTGTTTGATGTGCGCCAGGGTGGTAAGCTGTATTCACAAACACAAACGGTAGGGCGCGAAGGTGGTATTATCATTGAAACGCTGGAAGGTCGTGCCGATGGGTATGATCTTACCAAACCAGGTAATGGGGTGATCGGCTCCGGAGTGGTACAGATTGCTCCTGAAAAATTTGAAGCCAATACCAAAAAGCTGACCGCCCGCGAATGGCATTCTGCCTGGACGGGTGGCCGTGGTATTGCAGAAGGAGTGATGTATGATGCTTCCTTCGTAAAACTGCGCGAGCTGCAGATCGGTTACAACATCCCTGATAAGGTATTTGGTAAATGGCCTATCCGTGGTGCGGCTGTTTCATTGGTAGGCCGCAATCTCCTGCTGTGGGACAATGTGCCGCACGTAGATCCTGAAACAATGTCTTACTCCGGAGGTACTGCGCTGCCAGGTATAGAATACATGAGCCTGCCTTCCTCCCGTAGTTATGGCATTAACCTCAGCTTCAAATTATAAGGAACCATCCATATCAATCATTTAAAAATCTGACCGATGAAATTGTTTAAAATCGCAGTCACCGCCTCTATCATATTCACACTGCTGGCTACCGGCAGCTGTACCAAAGACTTTTCAGAAGTAAATACCAACAGGAATAATACGACCAATGTAACGCCCGACCTGTTGCTGAGCGGTATCATTAAAAGCACGCTGGACAGGCAGGTAAATGAAGCCTGGGGTATCGGAAACATCGTGGTGCAGTACCATTCCAAGATCCAGTTCGTAAATGAAGACCGGTATGGATGGAATGAACGGAATGATATCTGGAACACGGTATATGGTAACTACCGCAATCTGCAGAACATCTTCCTGATCATTAAAGACGATCCCACCAGTCCGTATTACGGGGTAGGGCTGATCCTTAAATCCTGGATGTTTTCCATGGCAACAGATGCCTATGGAGATGTGCCTTACAGCGAAGCCGGTAAAGCGAAGATCGGTGGGGTGTATCAACCTGCCTATGATAAGCAGGAAGATATCTATACCGGTATCCTGGCTGATCTGAAAAAAGCGAATGAAGTACTGGCTACTGCCAAGGGAGATGTTTTTGCAGGAGATATATTGTATGGCGGTGGCGCCGGTGCCATGATCAAATGGCGGAAGCTGGCCAATTCCCTGCAATTGCGTTATCTGATGCGGATCTCTAAAAAGAAAGATGTAAAGGCAGAGATGCAGGCCATCATCAGTGATCCTGCCAAATACCCCATTTTTGAAGGCAATGCTGATAATGCCGAACTGGAATACCTGGCGGCAGCGCCTAATCAATGGCCGCTGTATGGCAACCGGGTAGGCTCATTTGATGAATTCAGGGTGAGCAAAACACTGTCCGACAGAATGACCGCCCTGGGCGATCCCCGTCTGAAAGTATTTGGCCGGCCTACACAGGCTTCTGTGGCCGCGGGTACCCCGGTAATCCTGGGATCTCCCAACGGACTGAGCGATGTGGATGCACTGGCTTACAATGGCGGAGTACAAGGCGTTTCAAGGGTAGGATACACTTTTGCCTGTCTGGTATGCAATGATAATAACCAGGCTGCCCCACAGCCGGATGCAGCCCGCGGTATGCTGATGACTTATGCCGAACTGCAATTTATCCTCGCGGAAGCAAGGCAGAAAGGATGGATCACTACCGGCGACGCAGCTACGTACTATACCAATGGTATCAAGGCCAATTTCGCTTATTGGCAAGCAGTAGTGCCTGCGGCATACGGACTGGATATCACCATGCCTGCCAATTACCTGACACAGCCGGCAGTGGCCCTCACCGGTACCGACAATGAAAAGCTGGCCAAGATCGCCCTGCAGAAATGGGTATCGCTTTACTTTAACGGACTGGAGGGCTGGTTCGACTGGCGGAGAACAAACATGCCGGCAGTTATTCCCGGTCCTGCCAACCTGAATAATAATAAAGTACCTATCCGGTATATCTATCCTCAATCTGAACAATCCCTGAACACCAAACAAAGGGAAGCTGCCGTACAGCGCCAGGGGGGAGATGATATGAATACCCAGATGTGGTTGCTGAAATAATCATGAAGCAGTGATAGCAGCAAAAGCATAAAACACGCTGTCATATATAACCGGGGCTGACCATTTTTGGTCAGCCCCGGTATTTTGTTACTAAGCAGGTTGTTGCTTTACCTGTGCCTGCCAGACTTCTGTAAGTTATGATCAGGGTATTTTTCTATACCCCGAAGCGCCCATCGGAGAGCCGGTATTAGGCAGGTAATAATTGTTAACATCTACATTGGCAGCGGCCACGGTGAGGAACCTGGTATTTACATTGGTGCCGGCACCTTCCGTAGCGATACCCCCATTTTCCGTATAGATATAAGCGGTAGGATAAATAACCCCACCTCCGGTTCTGGGTTGTATGAAGGCATTGGCATTCACGATCTGGGCGCCTGTTTGTCCCGTTTGCCCGTTGATCCTTAAACATACCCCTCCTGGTTTTGAAATGGTATTGTTGGTGATCTGTACAATGGCATTATGGGAACCTCTCATACTGATGCCACTGTTTTGTGCCTGGTTATCCCGGAACAGGTTATTATGAATAATATGGGTGCTGGCATTTTCTCCCGAGCCATAGAACTGGCACATTTCCCCCCAGCCGTCATGCACATAATTATCGTGCGTGTTGGTATTCGTGGTGCGGCCACCAATCAGAATGCCACCGTTATGGGAGTAGTTTTGTTGTGTAGCCCAGTTGGTTACTTCGTTGTTATAAATTTCCAGTACATCAATGGCAGAGGTTTGTATACCATCAGCACCGGAACCTGTTACGAGGTTGTTGTATATTTTCACGTTATACCATTTGATGGGTTGTACGTAAAAATGGCCAGGTGTAAAAAGTGTATCGTACTTGGGAGTGTTGTTGGTAAGATCCCAGTACGTGGCAGTATGACCAATATACATGGCTTCATTGTAGGTCCCGTTTACAGTGATGTCATGGATCTTCAGGTTATTCATCTGTGTATTGGGATACCAGCTGGCAGTGTCCGTAAGTGCAGGATCTGTTTTAGCCCAGATGCCGGTACCGCCGTTGTTGATAGTAAGGAGGGTGATTTCAAAATTATCCGTATGCTGGCGCAGTACCAGGTTGAAGTAGGCTTGTCGCGCAGGTTGTGTAGAGCCGTTGATCACAAAATCGGATTGACTGCTGCGTCCGCCCAGTTTGATATGATGGCAATTGGTAAATACCAGCCCTTCTGCCCATGATCCGCCATTCCAGCTGGGATTGCCGATGGTAGTGGCCGCGCCGGAACCATTCCGTATAATAATAGGATCCGACAGAGAGCCGCTGAGATTGGAAAAATAGATACCGGAGAAACTCCCGGTTAAATTGAGGATATCCCCCGGTTGATAGTAATTGCTGGCATTGTCAACAAATAAACGGCCGTTGGCGTCCGGAACAAGGGTAAACTCCCTGCCAGACAGCAGGCTTTTGTTATTGTCCTGCTCATGGCGCAGGGCATCTTTTTCCAGCATATTGCGGCGGCAGCTGGAAAAAGTAAGACCGTATAAAACAAGGATAAGCATGACCAGGATGCCTGGATTCCGGCGAAATGAATGGTGTGTCTTCATAAAAGGTGTGGATTTGGGTATTCATTGAAATAAGAAAAAGGGTTAATTGGGTTACAGCAAGCCAGGTGGCACAGGTATAAAGCGATCACTGTAAATTAGGGGATTATTGTTGCTTTTGCAAACGAATGCAAAGAAAGATAAGTTGGTGAAGTAAATGGCTGATAATCTGTATTTTAACGATAAATTTACCGGGTAGCGTTCTCGTAAATGAAAATTTCCAATAAAAATACTTTTAGCCATCAATAAAAGATGGAAATATGAAAATACTTTTTATAAATTTAAAGGTTTTATACACACTTTAAGATTTCAACTAAAATTCACGTTTTATGGAAAAGGCGATCCAGCCGCAGAAATTATTTGTTGCCAGTTGTCTGGCGTTATTGGTCACTTCCCTTTCTTTCGGTATTCGTGCCGGTATATTGGGACGGCTGGGAGTAGAGTATCATCTGAGCGTTGAGCAGCTGGCTATTGTAGCCGGAACGGCTATGTGGGGTTTCCCGCTGGCGGTAGTATTTGGCGGGTTTATCGTGGATGCCATTGGTATGAAAAGGTTGCTGGTAGCAGCATTCTTCTTACATCTCATTGGTATTGTACTCACCGTATTTGCTTCGGGCTTCTGGTCCCTGTTTATTTCCACGCTGTTTATCGGCCTGGCCAATGGAACGGTGGAAGCAGCGTGTAATCCTTTGGTAGCAACGATCTTCCCGAACGACAAAACCACCAAGCTGAACCATTTTCACCTTTGGTTCCCCGGCGGTATCGTAGTCGGTACACTGATTGTATTCTTTCTGGATATGGCAGGCATTGGCTGGAAAATACAGGTTGCCAGCATGATTATTCCTACATTGATTTATGGTTACCTGTTTTTAAAGCTGGATTTCCCGGTTACAGAAAGGGTTTCACAGGGTGTTTCCAACAAAGACATGTATAAAGCCGTGGGTAGTCCGCTGTTTATCTTTATGTTCATCTGCATGTTTGGTACTGCTATCACAGAACTGTTTACCGGGCAATGGGTAGGCGTATTGCTGAAAAATGTAACCGGCAATGCGATCCTGATCCTGGCCCTCACAGCAGGTGTACAAACCCTGGGCAGGGCAGTAGCTGGTCCGGTGGTACATAAGATATCACCTACAGGCGTATTATTATTGTCAGCGATCCTGTCGGCATTAGGCTTATATATGTTAAGTACTGTATCTGGTAATATGATTTTTGTGGCGGCCTTTATATTTGGGCTGGGAGTTACGTATTTTTGGCCATGTATGCTCGGGTTTGTATCGGAGAATATTCCTGCTTCCGGCGCCTTGGGGATGAACCTGATGGGAGGTGCAGGTATGTTTGCCGTATCTATCTACACCTTCTTTATGGGTGGATTTTATGATCGTATTATCAGTTCGCAATTGCCTGCCGGTGCTACACTGGATGCCTTCCGCTCGGCAGCAGCAGGTACCGCTGAAGCCGCCGCCTATGCGCAGGCAGAGTCAGTAGCCGGACCTGAAATATTAAGGGTAACATTAATTATTCCTATTATACTGATCGTCATTTTTGCCGGACTTTTCTTCTACACACGCACGAAGAAAAGCCAGCCATTACAAACAGCGTAATAAAAAGACCGATATATGAACCGTAAGTTAAGAATGGGTATGATTGGAGGCGGTAAAGACGCTTTCATTGGTGCCATCCACCGTATAGCCGCCAATATGGACGGGCTGATAGAATTAAAAGCTGGTGCGTTGAGTATTAATCCTGAAATAGCACAGGATTCCGGAAAATCCCTTTTCCTGGAAGACGACCGGATCTATACCGACTTTAAAACCATGCTGGAAAAAGAAGCAGCCATGCCTGCTGATAAAAGGTTGGATTTTGTAACGATCGTTACTCCCAACTTTGCGCACTTTGAACCTGCTATGATGGCGCTGGACAAAGGTTTTAACGTGGTAATCGAAAAACCGATCACCTTCACCCTGGATGAGGCGAAGCAGCTGAAAGCCAAGGTAGAACAAACCGGTCTTACCTTATTGCTGACACATACCTATACCGGCTATCCGCTGGTAAAACAGGCCCGTCAGATGATCAAGGAAGGTGCACTGGGCAAGGTGCGGAAAGTATGGGTAGAATACCCGCAGGGATGGCTGAGCAAAATGAGTGAAAGAGAAGGAAATGCACAGGCCGCCTGGAGAACAGATCCTAAACGTTCTGGTAAAAGTGGTTGTATGGGAGATATTGGTACCCATGCAGCTAATCTTGCTGAATATATTTCCGGTGCCAAAATTGAAAAGCTGTGTGCCGACCTGACCATTCAGGTTCCTGGCCGTGCGCTGGATGATGATGGTGGTGTACTGTTGCGCTTTGATAATGGTGCTGCCGGTGTACTACAGGCATCACAGGTGGCTGCCGGTGAAGAAAATGCTTTGAAAATACGCGTATATGGCGAAAAAGGCGGGCTGGAATGGGCACAACATGAGCCTAATACCCTGCTGGTAAAATGGCTGGACAAACCTGCCGAAATATACCGCGCCGGCGGTGGATACACCGGACATCTGTCTAGCTATGCACTGCACAACTGCCGTACACCGGGTGGACATCCGGAAGGATACCTGGAAGCTTTCGGCAACCTGTACCGCAACTTTGCGCTTACACTCACCGCCAAGCTGAATGGCCAGCAACCATCTCCTGAAGCGCTGGATTTCCCCAGCGTGGATGATGGGGTACGTGGCATGGCTTTCATCGACAACGTCGTGAAATCGTCTAACAGCGATCAGAAGTGGACGGTATTTGAGGTGTAGCTATTAGCTGTTAGCTGTTAGCCTTTAGCTTTTGTAATGCAAGTTCTTCAGCTAATGGCTAACAGCTAATAGCTTAAAAAAATAACCGCTGGTAGCTAACAGCTAACAGCTAAAAGCTAAAGAATATGAAAACAATCAAAGGTCCTGGTATATTTCTGGCGCAGTTCATGGGAGATACAGCACCATTTAATGGGTTGAAGTCTATTTGTGAATGGGCAGCCGGATTAGGTTTTAAAGGTGTGCAAATCCCTTCCTGGGATACCCGTTTGATAGACCTGCAAAAGGCGGCGGAGAGCCAGACGTATGCAGATGAGATAAAGGGTATTGTGAATGCAGCTGGTCTGGAAATTACGGAGTTGTCCACGCATCTGCAAGGACAGCTGGTAGCAGTACATCCGGCGTATAATGAATTGTTTGAAGGCTTTGCACCGGAGCAGGTAAGAGGTAACACTGCTGCACGTACGAAGTGGGCAGAGAACCAGATCAGATACGGCGCCCGCGCCAGCAAGAACCTGGGGCTGAAAGCCATGGGTACCTTCAGTGGTGCTTTGCTGTGGCAAACCGTATATCCCTGGCCGCAACGTCCGGCAGGACTGGTAGAAACCGGCTTTAAAGAGCTGGCCAAACGCTGGCTGCCGCTGCTGAACGAGTGTGATGCCAACGGAATCGACCTGTGCTACGAGATCCATCCTGGGGAAGACCTGCATGATGGTGCCAGCTATGAAAGATTCCTGGAAGCTACCGGTAATCATGCCCGTGCCTGCCTGCTGTATGATCCAAGTCATTTTGTGCTGCAGTGTATGAACTACCTGGAGTATATAGATATCTACCATGAAAAGATCAGAGCCTTCCACGTAAAGGATGCAGAATTTAATCCCACCGGACGCTCCGGCGTTTATGGCGGGTACCAGGGCTGGTTAGAACGCCCCGGCAGATTCCGCTCCCTGGGCGATGGGCAGGTAGATTTTAAAAGCGTATTCAGCAAGCTGACCCAATACGGATTTGACGGCTGGGCAGTATTGGAGTGGGAATGCTGTATGAAACATCCGGAAGATGGTGCCCGCGAAGGTGCGCCTTTCATCAAAGACCATATCATCCGCGTTACCGAAAGAGCTTTTGACGACTTTGCCGGTACAGGTTCTGATGAAGTATTTAATAAAAAAGTACTGGGATTGGGATAAGCTCCCGCCATCCGGGCATAATGCTGCCTGCGCAGCCTTTATCCGTTACTTTAACCATCTAAAATATAAGGAGCACTTGTTTAATGATAAATGGTTAAATTAACGGCCTGTTTTACTAAAACGATTAATCCGCCTGTAATTCCATAGGGTGTATTACACCCGGCAGGAAAGACAGGCCTTTCACGAAACAAATAAAACAATAACGACTAACAATTATCAAATTATGAGAAAGAGACTTTTGGCGCCGTTTGTATTGAGTGCATTATTCTTCGCAGCTTGTGGCGGAAGCAGTAACAGTAACAGTGGTGATCAACAAGCCAATACCAGCGCTGGCAGCCAGGAAGGGGGCGCAGTAGATAGTTCCATGATCAAACCTTCTGCAAATGCAGAACCAAGAGGAAAACAACTGATGGCACAACTGGATTGCAAAACCTGTCATAAGGAAGATGTAAAACTGATTGGCCCATCTTTTAAAGAAATAGCCGCCAAATATCCGGATAACGCGGAGAATGAAACCAAACTGGCGGAAAAAATCATCCACGGTGGTTCCGGCAACTGGGGCGAAATTGCGATGCTGCCTCACCCTGACGTGAAAGTGGAAGATGCCAAAGAAATGGTGAAATACATTTTATCAGTTAAGTAATCATCATCTCCGGCCTGAAAAACCGGAGCAACGTATGGACCATGCTGCCGTTTGATAACAAATACAAACGGAGAAAGGAGTGTTATTGCGGAAATATTTTAATATACAGCAGGAATTAACAACCTTAAAATAATCGGAATTATGAAACGTGTAATATTCTCTGCAATGATCATGGGTGCATTATTCAGCACTTCTGCAGTAATGGCACAAAAAGCAAATACCTTATCAGCCAAAGAAAAGAAAAATGGCTGGATGCTGCTGTTTGATGGTAAAACCACCAACGGCTGGCATACTTACCTGAGCAGCAAAGTAAGCCCGGCATGGAAAGCAACCGATGGCGCACTGGAATTTGATCCGGAAGTAAAGAAAAATGGTGCACCCGGTGGAGACCTGGTTACCAACGATGAATATGAAAATTATGAGCTGTCGATAGACTGGAAAATCTCCGAAGGAGGTAACAGCGGTATTATCTTCAGCGTACACGAAGATCCTAAGTACAGTGCTACCTTCCTCACCGGTCCTGAAATGCAGGTGCTGGATGATGATAAGCACTCCGATGGGAAAATCGTAAAACATAATGCAGGCGACCTGTACGACCTGAAAAAATCAGTAAAACGTGCTGCCAAGCCGGTAGGTGAGTGGAACGTGGCCAAAATTGTAAAAAAAGATGGTCAGCTTACCCTGTGGCTCAATGGAGTGAAAACAGTAGAAACTACCATTGGCTCGGCAGAGTGGAACGAAATGCTGGCAGATAGCAAATTCAAAGACTGGGAAGGATTTGCTAAATATCCAAAAGGCCGCATCGCATTACAGGACCACGGCAATAAAGTATGGTATCGCAATATAAAGATCCGTTTGCTGTAAGTAATTATAAAAAAGCACCGGCAATAACTACCGGTGCTTTCTTTTTTAATAAAAGCTCAAATTTCACGTCCATGCATGTTCCTGTAAAAAAGTATGCCACAGGTCTGTTAACACTACTGCTGGCTGTATTGGTATCTTCCCACACCTATGCCAAACCCAAACCAAGAGTACTGGTGTTTTCAAAAACAATGGGTTTCCGGCACGATTGTATCCCCGCTGCTAAACTGGCACTGATAAAACTGGGTAATGACAATGGCTTTGTGGTAGATACCACGGAAGATGCCAGCGTATTTACCACCGAAAACCTGAAAAAATATAAGGCGGTGGTTTTTTCCTGCACTACCGGTGATGTGCTGGATAATGCACAACAGGAAGCCATGGAAAATTATATCCATCATGGTGGTGGGTTTGCAGGTATTCATGCGGCTACTGATACAGAATATGACTGGCCATGGTATAACAAACTGGTAGGGGCTTATTTTTTAAGCCATCCACACCAGCAGGTAGCTACCCTCCACGTAGTAGACCATCATCATATTTCTACCAAACATTTACCCGATGAGTGGAAGCGCAAAGATGAATGGTACAACTTCAAGAATATGAACCCTGATGTACATGTACTGATCAAAATTGATGAAACAACCTATGAAGGTGGTAAAAATGGTGACAACCACCCGATGGCCTGGTACCACGAGTATGATGGAGGCCGCGCTTTTTATACAGAACTGGGGCATATCAAAGAGTCTTATGAAGAACCGCTTTTCCTGCAACATTTACTGGGCGGGATCAAATATGCTATGGGCAAAAAGAAATAATACTTAATCATCCAATTATTCTAAATGAGGTCAATCATTGTATTTCTGTTATTACTGGGGCTGGGCGCAGGTATGTCCGGCTGCCAGAAAACAAGGCCGGGAAAACCACGGGTATTGGTATTTACCAAAACCATGGGCTTCCGGCATGATGCTATCCCTGCCGGTATTAAAGCGATACAGCAACTCGGCGCTGAAAACGGATTTGAAGTAGATACTACGGAAAATGCGGACCGCTTTAATGAAGATTCCCTGCAAATGTATGCAGCAGTCATCTTCCTGAACACTACCGGTGATGTACTGAACAACTACCAGGAGGCCGATTTTGAAAGATACATACAGGCCGGTGGCGGTTTTGTAGGTATCCATGCCGCCACAGACACGGAATACGACTGGGGCTGGTACGGACAACTGGTAGGTGGCTATTTTGAAAGCCATCCCCCTGGTGTACACAAAGCAATGCTGACAGTAAAGGATAAAAGTTTTCCGGCTACTACCAGCCTGCCTGAACAATGGGAACATACAGACGAATGGTACAACTTCAAGAAGTTGAACAAATCAACCACCGTGCTGATGAGTGTAGATGAGAAAACCTATGAAGGTGGTAAGATGGGCGCAGATCATCCCATCAGCTGGTACCATGATTTTGATGGTGGCCGTGCTTTTTATACAGAACTGGGTCATACCGCCGAAACATATACAGAACCTAACTTCCTGCAACACATACTTGGTGGTATTAAATATGCTATCGGTAAAAACCAGGTACTGGATTATTCCCGTGTAACTGCTTTACGCGTACCGGATGCCGACCGCTTTACCAAAAATGTGTTGACAACCGGACAATTCTTTGAACCAACGGAGATGGCTATCCTGCCAGACCTGAGCATTCTGATCGCGCAGCGCCGTGGTGAGCTGATGTACTACAATCAGGCTACCAAAGCATTGACACAGGTGGGATTCCTGAATGTATATCATAAAACCACTGTGCCTAATGTAAACGCAGAAGAAGGTTTTATGGGTCTTACTGCTGATCCCAAGTTCAAGGACAATCACTACATCTATGCCTATTATTCTCCGGCAGATACTTCAGTAAACCGGTTGTCCCGCTTTAAGTTTGAAAACAACCAGCTGGACCTTAAATCAGAAAAAATCATCCTGGAGCTTTATTCCCAGCGTAATATCTGCTGTCATACCGGTGGTTCCCTTACATTTGATGCTAATGGCCTGTTGTATTTATCTACTGGGGATAATACCACACCATTTAATGAGCCCGGGCAAAAATATGTGAGCAATGGTTTTGGCCCGCAGGACGACCGCCCTGGTCACCTGCAATATGATGGCCGCCGTAGCTCCGGCAATACCAATGACCTGCGCGGAAAGATCCTGCGTATCAAAATAGCCGAAGATGGTTCTTACTCCATCCCTGATGGCAACCTCTTTAAGAAAGGTACGGAAGGTACCAGACCAGAGATCTATGCCATGGGTACCCGTAACCCTTACCGTATATCTGTAGACCGTAAAACGGGCTACCTGTATTGGGGTGAGGTAGGTCCGGATGCCAACCATGATGATCCGGAACGTGGTCCTCGTGGTTATGATGAAGTAAACCAGGCTAAAAAGCCGGGCAACTTTGGTTATCCTATGTTTGTAGGTAATAACTATGCATACCGCGCATATAACTACGAAACCGGCGAAAGTGGCCCTCCTTTTGATCCGGCTAAACCGATCAACAATTCACGTAATAATACCGGTTTAAAAGAATTACCACCGGCACAACCGGCATTTATCTGGTATCCTTATGATAAGTCGCCCGACTTCCCGCAGGTGGGTAGCGGTGGCCGTAATGCAGAAGCCGGACCTGTATACTACAGCGAGTTCTATCCAAAAGAAACCCGTTTCCCGGATTACTATAATGGCAAGCTGTTTATCTACGACTGGATAAGGGGCTGGATCATGGCTGTTACCATGGATAAAAACGGGGATTATTCCAAGATGGAGCGCTTTATGCCTGATACCAAGTTCAATGCACCTATTGATATGGAAATGGGTCCGGATGGACGCCTGTATGTACTGGAATACGGTAATGGCTGGTTCAGTAAAAATGCAGACGCCGGTTTGGCACGTATAGATTACAATGGAGGTAACCGTGCTCCTAAAGCAGAACTGGAAGTGGATAAGCTCACTGGTGGCTTACCATTTACCGTGAAGCTGAGTGCGAAAGGATCCGTAGATCCGGATGGTGATAAACTGACTTATCTCTGGTATTTTGGAAATGGCAGTAAAAAAGAAACTACTGAACCGGAAGCTACCTTTACCTACACCACTGGTGGAGAGTATCCGGTATCTGTAGAGGTAGTGGATGATAAAGGTGCCCGTACCCGCAGCCGTGAAATCGCATTGTATGCAGGTAATGAAACGCCACAGGTGAAAATAGATATCATTGGCAACAAGATGTTCTATTTCCCTGGTAAAAAAGTAAGCTATGCGGTAACTATTACCGACAAGGAAGACGGTAATTCTGCAGATGGTAAACTGGATGTAAGCAATGCTTATATCAAGGCAGATTATATGGAAGGAAAGGATAAAGCAGGATTGCCACAGGGCCATCAGATCATTTCCGGTGCGATTGCAGGTAAGAATATCATGGAATCCAGCGATTGTAAAACCTGTCATAAACTGGATGAAAAGTCCATCGGGCCATCCTTTAAAGAGGTAGCTGCGAAATACAAGGATGATCCTGCATCTCCGGAATACCTGGCTAAAAAGATCATTTCCGGTGGTGGTGGTGTTTGGGGAGAAACAGCGATGGCTGCCCATCCTACGATCAGTACAGGAGAAGCCAAACAGATTGTGGAGTATATCTTCTCTATGGGTGGTGGCGCCGCGAAAGCAAGTTCCCTGCCATTGACCGGAACGATAGACCCTACTGCCGGTAAAGAGCTGAAAGACAAAGGGATCTTATACCTGCTGGCCAGCTACACAGATAAAGGCGGCGCGGGTATTAAACCAATTACCGGTACTGCAGTAGCAGAACTGCGTAATTCCAAGATACAGGCAGAGGACTATAGTAAGGCCGATGGGTTGTCTTCCTTAGAGGTAAATGGCATGAAACTGATCATCCCATCTGCACAAAGCTGGAGCACTTACAAGAATATCGATCTTACGGATGTAACCGGTATTACGGTATTATATGGTGCACAAGAAGCATTACAATATGGTTATGTTGTAGAAGTGCTGCTGGATGGTGCAGAAGGTACTAAGCTGGGAGAAGTGACGATCGGACCTGGTGCTAAAAAGGACCAGATAAATCAGGCGGTGATTTCCTTTGCACCTGTTATAGATGGCAAACCTCATACCCTGTACATACGGTACAAGGCGGCAGATGCCAATGAGAAAGTGCAATTGGGAATAGATGCATTCCAGTTGAACGCTAAGTAACAACGCTTTTAACAGCGATAAACATAAAGAGGCTGTCGTACAGACAGCCTCTTTTGTTTATCCGTTATTTCCGTTTGCCGGCATAGAAATAATTAATGCCTAACACTACGATGAGAATAAATAATCCGAAGAATTCGCGGGTGTCTTCAATCCATGGCTTTTCCGCTTTCATGGTTTCGGCGATGTTGGCAGCATCATGCTGTGTAACCCAGTCTATTACCCCATCTTTGGTAAAGAACAGGTACACCGCATAAACCAGGTATACCAGGATACCGATAACGTAGGCGCGCCTGTGAAAATGCCCCCTGGCAGCCATCGCACATAATACCGCACTATACCCGTAAATGGGTATCCAGATATACGGGTCCGGATCATTGTATTGTAACCCCGCAAATATTACAAATACTACACAAAAAAAGATGTTGAACACTTTCATTGTAAAACAGATTTGTTAGATAGTTTTATATATTAGCGATAAACATACACAAAATGTGATAAAGGGGAGTGTTTTTGTGAGGAGGAGCGGGAAATAAGCCTTATTTTACGTTAGTTGTGAGTTAGCTTAAATTTGTTATGTAAAATCCATGAATGTCAGCAACCCTTAATCAGGACGAACTTTTGCGCAGGTACTGGGAGGAAGTATTGCAGGGAGATGCCCGCGCTTATGCGCAGGTGCATGAGCTGTTACATCCGGTGTTATACCGGTATGCCAGTGCGATGCTGAATGATGAGGAGCTGGCAGCCGATGTAATTCAGGACTTGTTTATCAAATTATGGTTTAAAAAAGAGCGTATAGGGCCATTAGAGCACGTACGTGCCTTTTTCTTCACTGCCCTCCGCCGGCAGGCGCTCAATCAGTTACGCAGCCTGCGCCATCTCCAGATCATTGTTCCCGGTGCACCTGACATCGTATTTTCCCCGGAAGATATTATCATCGAAGAAGAGCAGGAAAGCGCCAGGCGGGATAAGATCGTGCAGTACCTGGCCTCCCTGCCTAAGCGGCAACGGGAGGTGATCTATCTGCGGTATTACGAGGAATTGTCTTATCAGGAAGTAGCTACCGTAATGGGCATCAATTATCAGTCGGTGATTAATCTGTCGCACAAAGGGATGCTGCAGTTACGCCGTTTAATGGGATATATTTCTGTACTGATATCGTTGGTATCGGGTTGGTTTGTCAGGTAATAACGATGCTGTTTATTCAGTTTTCAAGCTATCAGCCGGGTTGGCAAAAGCAGCCTTTATGGCCTGAAAACTGATCGTCGCAATAGTAATAATACCTGCTGCTATTGCTGCCAGGATAAAAGTCCACCAGGAGATGTTGATACGGTATGCAAAGCCTTGCAGCCATTGGTCCATAATATACCAGGCAATCGGCGCTGCAATAATAAATGCGATCCCCACCAGCTTCAGAAAATCTCTTGATAACAAGGACACAATACCTGCAACGCTGGCCCCCAGCACTTTCCGGATACCTATTTCTTTATGACGCTGCCGGGCAGTGAAAGTGGCCAGACCAAAGAGCCCAAGGCAAGCCACAAAAATAGTGAGTCCCGCAAAAATACCCAGTAGCTGGCCGGTGGTTTGCTCTGCCCGGTACGTGTTGTTAAAACGCTCATCGAGGAATGCATAACTGAAAGCATTACCGGTGCCCAGCGCTTCCCATTTCTTTTGTGTACTGCTGATAAATGCTGCAATATCCCCGGCGCGGGTTTTTATGATCAGGGTACTGTTATAATTCCCCAGCGTCATCACAAGTGGAGCAATACGTTCATGTAATGATCTGAAATGAAAATCTTTTACTATCCCAATGACATGGTAGGTGGTTTTAGTACCACTGTTATCTGCATGGGAAAGGGTTTTGTCCAGCGCATGGCTGCCCCAGCCCAGCAACCTGGCCGTGGTTTCATTGATGATGATACCGGATGAATCGCCGGCAAATTCTTTGGAGAAATTTCTGCCTGCTGCCAGTTGCATACCCAGCGTGGGGATGTAGTGGTCATCCACATCATACCGGATAGTTTTTATCTGTGCAGCAATATCATTTTCGTAAATGAAAAAGTTGTTGTTATAACTGGGGCCGGCCGGCAGGTAGCCGGATGAGCTGACACTTACTACGTTAGGATCCTGCTCCAGTTGTGTGCGTAATGCTTTGGCTTTGTCTCCCAGCATCCAGGAGTCCGGCAGCAACATCACCTGTTCTTTTTCATAGCCCAGCTTTTTATTTTGAATAAAGGAAAGCTGGTTATACACTACCCCGGTCCCCACCATAAGCGTAATAGAAACGAAGAACTGGAAAACAACGAGGGAGCTGCGCAACCCGATACTTCTTTTTCCGGAGGTAGCCTTTCCTTTCAGTACAGCTATTGGTTTGAAGGAGGAGAGAAAAAATGCCGGATAGCTACCTGCCAGCAGGCTGGTAAGCAATCCCAACAGTAATAGCCCGGGTAGGAACCAGGGGTGGGAAGACAATTGCAGGTTCAGGTTTTTGCCTGCCAGGTCATTAAATACCGGCAGTGCCAACAGCACAAAAGTAACCGCCAGCACCAGGGCAAAAGCGGTTAGCAGCACAGATTCCATGAGGAACTGTCCCATGAGTTGTCCTTTCAGAGAACCCATTACTTTTCTGATACCTACTTCTTTGGCACGTGTACTGGCCGTAGCGGTAGAGAGGTTCATAAAGTTGATACAGGCAATCAGCAGCATGAACAAGGCAATGGCGCTGAAAATATATACATAACGGATATCTCCGCCAGGCTCCAGGCCATTGGTAAAATCAGAATGTAAATGAATATCTGTGAGTGGTTGCAGGTAGATCCCTACATCATTACCGCCTGCTCTGAACTGTGCCAGGCTTAGTCCCATGGCCTGCTGTATTTGAGGCCCCATATATTTCTCTACCGTCTTGGGGAGCTTGGCTTCCAGTTTTTTGTAATCATACCCTTCCGGCAATACCAGGTAAGTATAGTAGTTGGAAGTCATCCAGCTGTTGGAGGCTGCATCCGGCAGGCTGGACATGGCCGCAAACATATCAAAATGAAAATGTGAATTTTCCGGCACCTTGTCAATCACACCGGTTATTTTATAAGCCGTATTCCAACTTTTAAAGCTGAGTATTTTACCAATAGGATTTTCATTTCCAAAATACTTTTGCGCGATTGCTTTGGTGATCACCATGGTATTAGGTGCTGCCAGTGCGGTAGCTGGATCCCCGGCCAAAAGAGGCAGGGTAAACACGCTGAACAGACTGGCATCTGCATAGGCGAAGGAATTTTCCTGGAATGTTTTCTCGTTATAAGTGACCTGGGGTGCACCACCCGGACAAATGCGCGTAGCTTCCTGTACTTCCGGATAATCATTGAGTAAGGCCTGCGCTACCGGAGGAAATACATTGGCTTCTTTCATCTGTTCCCCCTTCACATGACCGCCAAATACTACCCGCACAATACGGTCGGCCTTTTTATTAAAACGGTCATAGCTAAGTTCATGCTGTACAAATAACAGAATGATCAGACAGGTACCGATCCCGATGGACAAGCCAAATATATTAATGGCGGAGAATGCTTTATTCTTCCACAGGTTACGAAAGGCAATCTTAAAGTAGCTTTTGAACATAATCAATGTTTGTAAAAATACACTGTGTGAGAGGAATAACACTAACAGAATGCCATTTTTCTATTGGTTGTCTAAATAGTAGCTTATATATGTTTTTTATATAAATGTGTCCGGTTTCGTTACAGGCGGCTGTTCGGTTTTGAGGATAGCCCGGCACTGGGGTCGGATGTTTGCTGCAGGGAATATTTCCCTTACGTAGATCAGGTGTAATGCTTCTGTTAGTTTTAGTAAATAATCGCAGGTAGCAATAGGATTGATAAGTAAAGAATCTTGGAAAGCAAATTTTTTGGTTTTGGAATAATGAAACAGTTTTTTCAATATCATCTGCCAGGTTTTTAAATTATGGTGTTTGAAAAAATATTTCAAGGTGATGTAAGGGTTAAGTACTTCATCTGATGAAAGTGTGCGGGGTATATCGTCCCATTGTGCCTGTTCTTCTTCCTGAATAGTAAAATGATCCAGCTGAGTCAAATGCACAGCTTTAATAATAACCGGATTTTTCCGCGCTTCCATGTTTATCAATGATGCAGCAATGATAGCAGCTTCCTGCATTTTAAACAGATGTAATAAATCCTTTTTGTGATAATCAATCTTTTGGAAGGATAAAACATATTGTACTACGTCTCTGATAAACATCCTGTAGGATGATAGGGGGTAATGCGTGAAAACTTTTGAAATCATCTTATCAGGATCTTTAATGCCGCTCTTTTGCCAATTAGAAGAAATAATAAAGCTGTTCATATAATATATGTTTAAGTGGTGTATGGTTCTGGGATGGGATGCTTTCACTGACAATCGTACTTTCGGGATGGTAACC
The DNA here is from genome assembly GCF_040567655.1 of Chitinophaga sp. H8. Lineage (NCBI taxonomy): Bacteria > Pseudomonadati > Bacteroidota > Chitinophagia > Chitinophagales > Chitinophagaceae > Chitinophaga > Chitinophaga defluvii. Next base: position 1,862,484 of record NZ_JBEXAC010000002.1, read on the forward strand.
TTCTCCTTGCTTAATAAGGGCTTTCAGCTTTTCAGGGGGCATTGTACAATGGTTTAATAACAATGGTATTTCAACAATAATTATTGTGCAACAGGGTTAATCGGTACATATGCAATGTAAATATTTTTATTGATAATTAGCCTTAAAAAGGCTACATCTTTTTCCCCTCCAAAAAAAGTTTTTCTAAAACGAGTATATAAAGTAATATGCTGGTGTCTTACATAAAAAAAGCGCATGACGGACCATTTATCATCGCGGCAGGAAGACGGCTTACCTTTCCGGTTCAGGCCTAAATCCGTATCAAAGGAGCAGACGGCAGCAAGCTGGCGCCAGATAACTACTGGTATGCAGCAACATACGCCGGGCAGGCCTGGACGGGAGCGGAAATGGTTGGTAGCGCTTACCGTTTTTACCGTACTGATAGCAGGAGGATGGATGGTATGGCTGATGGGACTGTCTGAAAAAATGGTGGAGATCAGGACCACTTACGGAGAAATCCGGGAAGTGCAATTGCCCGATAGTTCGGTAGTATATATGAATGCTAATTCTGTACTGCGGATGCCGGAGCAATGGACAGCGGATGGCGCGAGGAAAGTGTGGCTGGAAGGAGAAGCCTATTTTGAGATCAGCAAACAACCAGGACGTCCGCAAAATCAGTTTATCGTACACACCGATCAACTGGATGTGGTGGTACTCGGCACAAAGTTTAATGTAAATATTTCAACCAATAAAACAACGGTATCGCTGAAAGAAGGCAAGGTACAGTTAACTGCAAAAGAAGACGTGCCGGAAGGACAGCAGGTCATCACATTGAACCCTGGTGATGAAGCACAGATCGGCAGGAAAACATCTTTTGTAAAAGCATGTACTAACGTAGATCTGATAGCCGGCTGGCGTAATAACCGTTACCATTTTGAAGGTACTTCCCTTGCTGAAATCACGGAGCTGATTCGCAATAAGTACGGATACGAAGTTGTCATTAGTGATACTTCCCTCAACAGCAGAAGTATTACCGGAGATTTATATGCCGGTGATATTGACCAGTTTACGAAAGCGCTTTCTATTACGATGAAGCTTCAGATAGAGAAGAAAGGCCAGCAGCTGATTTTCAGATCGAAGAAATAGACCGTTCGTTAACGCTTCAAATTCCACAGTATGAGAGAACGACTTCTACGATGTCGACGAAGATGGATGCTTGTTATTTTGCTGTGTGTAAGCCAATACACATGGGCCGGCGTGTGGCAGGACGTTCCCCAAACGCAGGACCGGCAGGGGAGCGATAAGGGCAAGGAAAAAACACTCCTGCAGCTGCTTAAAGAAATACATAAGACCTATAAAATAGACCTCTTGTATGAGGCCAAAAAACTACCTAACGTTAAAGTGAATTTTAATCCGGCACAATACAGGAAGATAGATGAAATGCTCAAAGCATTGCTGGCTCCTCTGGGTCTGGATGCACAAAGTGTGCAGCCTAATACCTGGGCAATTGTACCCATAGAGGATAAGTCCGCAAGAAACAATAGACATGAAGCCGGAAAAGAAGAAGAACATAAAACAGCCGCCCAGCTGATGGCATTATCCAAAGCGGGCAACATAACGTTTTCAGGATATGGCGATTCCATGCGGGTGATGAAGATACGCGGACGTATAGTGGATGAAACAAATGAGGGACTCCCCGGTACCAATATCCTGATTAAAGGAGAAAACAAAGGTACTTATGCTGCGGGTGACGGCTCCTTTTCTCTGGAAACCAGCATGGGCAAAACATTGGTGATATCCCTGATAGGATATGATACAAAAGAAATACGGGTTACTGCAGACTGGCTCCAGGATGTAGTGCTCACTGCCAGCAATAAAGCCCTGAGCGAAATAGTAGTAGTAGGATATGGCACACAGCGCAAGAGTCAGGTTACCACGGCCATCTCTTCCGTGAAGGCTGCCGAAATTGCCTCCGTTTCTTCCGGCAGGATAGAACAGGCTTTGCAGGGACGTACCGCCGGCGTAAACGTATTGCCTGCTTCCGGATCGCCGGGAAGTGCCATGCGGGTGAGAATAAGAGGTACCGGCTCCAATGGCGCTGCGGAGCCTTTATATATCGTGGATGGTATGCGGGCTGGTGGTATTGAATACTTAGATCCTTCTGAAATTGCTGCAATAGAGGTGCTCAAGGATGCAGCTTCCGCGGCTATTTATGGTGCAGAAGGTGCAAATGGCGTAGTGATGGTGACAACCAAAACAGGACGCAGGGATGGTAGTTCGGAAATCACCTACAGTATGCAGATGGGCCGGCAATCCATTAAAAATCCAATGCCGCTGATGAATGTACAGCAATACGGCAGTTATCTGAAAGCTGCCAATACTGACAATCGGCCTACGGATGAAGAGATCGCAGCGGCAGGCAGCGGTACCAACTGGATGGAACAAATCCTGCAAACGGCTCCCATGCAAAGGCATGCATTGACCTTTACCGGAGGTACAGAAAAATCTTCTTACCTGATTGGGGGTACGCTTTTTTCCCAGAATGGGATAATTGGTGGCGATAAAGCCCGCTTTGACAGATATACCGTCCGGATCAATACCGATCACAAAATGAGGTCCTGGCTCACAATTGGCAACCGCTTATCCTATGCGCATTTTGCGCGGAAAGGGGTGACGGAAGATTCCGAATTTGGTGGCGTTATCAGCAATGCCATCCTGTTTGATCCGCTCACCCCGCCCGTTTATACCGGTACACTACCCAAGCATGTTACCGATGCACTGGAAAAAGGTCATCCGCTGGTACGCAACAGCGCTGGACAATACTACGGGATCTCCAAATATGTATTTGGAGAAATAGGCAACCCGTTGGCGCAAATGGCAATTACACACAACAACACTACCCAGAATAAAGTAGTAGGAAATATATATGCAGAAATAGAACCGGTACCGGATGTTAAAGTAACTACCCGCTTTGGGATTGATGCTGCCTTTCAGCGCAACCACGGCTGGAACCCTTCCTTCTGGTTCTCCAGCGAAAGACTGAATACTGTTGCAGGTGTATTTGATCTGAACGAAAATTTCATGAACTGGCAATGGGAAAACTTTGCTACCTATCACAGAAACATTGGTACACATGATCTCACTGCATTGATAGGCATGTCCTCCATCAAACATATGTACAACCGCTTAAATGGTACGTCTTCCGGAATGCTGAAAGAAGAAGATAAATTCGGCTTCAGCGATTTTACCCAGGACGAAAACGACCTGATCGGCGGGATACAAAATGCTACTACACTGGTATCTTACTATGGGAGATTAGCTTATGCCTATCAGGACAGATACCTACTGAATATTACGGTAAGGCGTGACGGGGCATCCATCCTGCCACCGCACAACCAATGGGCTACATTCCCCTCCGTGTCTGCCGGTTGGGTGATCTCCAATGAATCCTTCTTCTATGATATGCCGCTGGATTATCTGAAGCTAAGAGCCAGCTGGGGACTCAACGGAAGTTTATCTAACCTGGCTATCGGACAATGGGCTTCACTGGTGACCACACAAGGGCTGCGTTATCCCGATGCCAACGGTAATTTCCTGGTAGCTGCAGAACCGGATGGGATCGCTAATCCAGACCTGAAATGGGAAAGCAGCGAACAAATAGACGTAGGTCTGGACCTGGCGCTATTGGAAAATAAACTGAACCTCACACTGGATTATTACCGTAAAACTACCAGGGACCTGATCACGCCTGGTACTGCGCCTAATCCGGTGGGCAACCCGCTCCGTTTTGTGAATGGGGGTAATGTAGAAAACCGTGGCATAGAAGTAGAACTATCGTATAGAAATGATGAACGTGCCTTTAAATACGAAATCACCGGCAACCTGGCCACTGTGAAAAATAAGGTGACTTTCCTGACGCCTAATATCAACCGCATCAGCGGTGCGATGGTAGGTACCGGATGGACGGCTACCTTTTTTGAAAAAGACCAGCCCATCTGGTATTTCCGGGGATATAAAACAGCCGGTATCTTCCAGGACCAGGCGCAGATTGAGGAGTATATCGGCAAAGGCGGTATCACCGGATATACGCCCAAGCCAGGAGAACCTATTGTGGTAGATGTAAATAAGGACGGTAAAATTTCTCCGGACGACCAGACCTACATCGGAAGCCCATACCCTAAACTGATATATGGTGGCCGCATAAACCTTGCCTATAAAGGATTTGATTTGATTGTATTTATTCAGGGCCAAAGTGGAAATGATATTTTAATGGGGCTTAACCGGGTAGACAGGGCTACGGGAAATAAACCGGCTTTCTTCTACGATAAACAATGGACCGGGCCAGGCAGTACCAACAAATGGTTTGCACCTAATACCAACAGCCCGTTTATCTATAATAGCGATATGATGTTGTTTAATGGTTCGTATGCCCGTATACGTCAGTTACAACTGGGATATACTTTGCCGGATGAGTTAATCAAAAAACTGAAGATAAAAAATGCCAGGGTATATGTGTCGCTGGACGACTTTTTTACCTTCACCAGATATCCGGGCATGGACCCGGAAGCTGGCAGTATCAATAACAACAGCCTGGGAATAGACAGAGGGGTATACCCTATCCCCCGGAAAGTACTGGGGGGACTGTCATTCAGCTTTTAAATCTAAAAGTGCGTGATTATGAAGTGTTTCATCTTTAAACATATTAGTATTGGCGTAACTATACTTTTTTTAGCAGGGGGATGTTCCAAAAGTTTTCTGGACCAGGAGATACCTGGTAAAGCATCCCAGGAAGATTTTTATAAAACAGATGCAGATGCCACACTGGCTACTACGGCGGCCTATGATCTGTTGCAGGCGCATTACAACTGGGGATGGTCCAGCATACTGCTGGTGAAAATATTGCTGTCTGATGAAAGTAATGCAGGGGGTAGCGGGGCGGGTGACCAGCCCGCCTATCAGGGGCTGGACAAATACAATTTTGATTCACAGAACGCGGCAGTATTGGGTGCATGGAGAATGTGCTACTATGGTATCTACCGCGCCAATAAAGTGATCACTTATGTAAAACCGGAAACGGCATTACGTAAACGGCTGATTGCAGAATGTAAAGTGTTACGTGCCTATGCTTACCTGGACCTGGTATCCCTGTGGGGAGATGTGCCGCTGGTATTGGGAGATGTGCCTAAGGAAGTGTATAACAAAATGTCCCGCACACCCAAGGCGGAAGTATATGCACAGATAGCAAAAGATCTGAACGAAGCCATCCCTGATCTGCCGGTAAAAAAAGCATACACCGGTGGCGACCGGTTCAGGGTAGCTAAAGGTACTGCACAAGCCTTGCTGGGAAGGGCTTACTTGTACCAGGAAAAGTGGGCAGATGCCGCCACGCAGCTGGATGCGGTAATTAAGTCAGGGCAGTATGAACTGGAACCCGACTTTGGAACTGCTTTTGCCAGGGTTGGAAAGTTTGGAATGGAATCACTGATGGAAGTGAACTACTCCGACAAAGGAAAGTACGACTGGAATAATTTTCCCTGGAATAATGGCCGCAAGCTGGAAAGTAATATCAATATCCAGCTGATGGGACCAAGATCCGATTATTATAAAAAAGCCCCTTCGGATTCTTTGCTGGGAGGATGGGGCTTTAATACACCGACCAAAAAAATGTACAATGCTTTTGTACAGGCGGGTGATGTAAAGCGACGGAAATATACGATCATGACAGAAGCCGAGCTGACAGCAGCCGGTGGTGAATGGACAGGTGGCAGCAGCTACGAATATGAAGGTTTTTTTCAGCGTAAGTATGGTTCCTTTGTAAGCGAAACCACTACAGAAACAGGCGCTATTGCAGAGCTGAACTACGGCACCAACTGGCGCCTGCTCCGCTATTCAGATGTATTGCTGATGGCTGCAGAAGCATACTATCGCAGTAATGATGAAGACCGTGCAAGAGCGGAACTGAAAAAGGTCAGAATACGGGCGGGATTATCGCCGGTATCCGCATCCGGTAATGCACTGTTTGAAGCTATTGTGAAAGAACGGCAACTGGAACTGGCGTATGAAGGATACCGTTTTCTCGATCTGGTCAGATGGGGACGTGCGGAACAGGAACTGGGCCCGCTGGGATTCAGAAAAGGAACGCACGAAGTGCTGCCCATCCCGGATGAAGATGTGAAGATCGCCGGACTTAAACAGAATGAAAATTACTAGCACGCAGGTGCTGAAAAATATAAACAACCAAAATTTGAACAACGCTATTTATCCTGATGCCCTGTGGAAGATATGATAGACCAAAATCTGGAGAAGATGACCAAAATCTGAACTAATTCTTTTTGAGATATAGTTGATTGTGATGCTTGTTATTTCAGTTTCAAATTCACTTGTTATTCTTTCACCTTTTAAAACCAGTTGTTATTCGATTTTCAGATTCACTTGTTATTCTTTTTTCGAATGCTTGTTATTCGATGTAAAGCACTTGTTATTCATTATTCACTTTTTAAATGAGCAGATAGGCATTTAAGAAAACACATTTATTTCTTCATTAAATCCTCGTTATGAAAACAAAAATGTACCTCGCACATTTGATGTGCTGTTGTGCCTTGCTATTGCTGATTCCGTTCAGCCAAGCACTGGCACAGAGTAAGATTTCCGGGAAAGTGACCGACGAAGCTTCGGGCAATCCTATTCCCGGCGCAACGATAGCCATTAAGGGAACCGCAAAAGGCACAGCTGCGGATCCATCGGGCAATTATTCCTTACAGGCTCCCAAAGGAAGCATCCTGGTTTTTTCTTTCGTAGGATATGCTACATTGGAAATCCAGGTGGGAGATGCCAGTGAGATCAATGCCGTAATGAAAGAAAAAGTGGGATCACTGGAAGAAGTAGTAGTAACGGGTTATGCCAGCCAACGTAAGAAAGACCTTACCGGTGCAGTGGCGGTGGTAAATATTCAACAGCTTACCACACAGCCTACTGCACAGATCAGTAACCAGCTGCAGGGCCGGGTATCGGGGGTAACGGTACTGGGCTCCGGACAGCCAGGACAAGAACCACAGGTACGTGTACGCGGTATTAACTCATTTGGTAATAATGATCCGCTATACGTAATTGATGGGGTGCCTACGCAGAACATTCTCACCGTAAACCCTAATGATGTGGAATCTATGCAGGTATTGAAAGATGCTGGTGCGGCTTCCATCTATGGTGCGCGTGCAGCCAATGGCGTGATCATCATTACCACCAAAAAAGGGAAGGGTAAGGTAAAGGTGAACTATGATGCGTATTATGGTACACAACGGGTGAAAGGCGGTAATGTATTTGATCTCCTGAACTCACAGGAAATGGCCGACCTGAAGTGGATGGCGCTGAAAAATACCAATCCCAATGTAGTGTATAAAGATGGGCTGTATGGTTCTGGTGCTACACCTGTACTGCCGGACTATATCGCGCCGGGTGGATTGAAAGAAGGCGATCCGCTGGTAAATCCTTCGCTGTATAAAGTGAATCCTAACTATACCAATGCCGCAGAACTGGATGGTTTTTACAGGATCACCAAAGCCAATAAACAGGGTACCGACTGGTTCCATGAAATATTTGGGGCTGCTCCTATCACCAGCCAGAATATTTCTGTGGGTGGTAGCACCGATCAGGCGAATTACTACATGTCATTCAACTATTTTAACCAGCAAGGTACCCTGATGAATACCTATATGAAAAGGTATACATTGCGTGTCAATACCCAGTTTAATGCAGGTGAACACATCCGCCTGGGGCAGAACCTGGAGTACTCTATTATAGATAACCCACGTATCGATCCGCTTACAGAAGGTAGTGCAATCGGGATGTCATTCCGTGAGCAACCTATTATTCCCGTGCGTGATATCATGGGCAATTTTGCAGGGTCATTCAGTACCAATGAGGCCCAATTGGGGAACGCCCGTAATCCCGTGGCTATCATGGACCGTACCCGCAACAACAGAGGGAATGGTAACCGCCTGTTAGGTAATGTATTTGCAGAAGTAGATTTTCTGAAACACTTTACAGTACGTACCAGCTTTGGTGGTGAAATATTTTCTGCCAGCACCCACTCATTTGCTTATCCGGAATATGAAAATTCAGAAAATAATAAAGTAAATGCCTATACGGAAACATCCGCCTATGGGTATAACTGGACATGGACCAACACCCTTACTTTTCAGCAGATCTTTAACAGCATCCATAACCTGAAAGTATTGGTAGGTACAGAGGCTTATGATAATAAAGGCCGTAATCTGCAGGGTACTACCCAGGGGTATTTTACTTTTGATCCCAACTTTACCACGCTGACTACCGGTACAGGAACACCTACTAACGGAAGTGCCAGGTATTCTGATGGACTGTTTTCCCTGATTGGCCGGGTGGACTATTCACTGATGGATAAATACCTGATAGGCGCGGTAATACGCCGGGATGGTTCTTCCAAGTTCGGTGCAAATAACCGGTACGGCTGGTTCCCGGCAGTAAGTGCTGGATGGCGCTTATCTGAAGAAGGTTTCCTGAAAGGATCCAACTGGATCACCGATTTGAAAATCCGTGGTGGTTATGGTATTATGGGTAGTCAGCTGAATGTGGGCGCTGCTAATCAGTTTACCGCTTTCGGCCCTAACAGGGGGTCTTCTTTCTACGACCTTCGCGGTACTTCCAATACACTGCTCACAGGATACACCCAAAGTTATATCGGCAACCCGGACGCAAAATGGGAAAACAATATCAATACGAATATAGGTCTGGATGCAACCCTGTTTAAAGGTAAACTGGAAATATCTGCGGATTACTACCGGAAAGATATCACGGACCTGATCTATAAACCTGAAGTAGTAGCTACCTTAGGCCGTGCTACTGCGCCGGATGTAAATATCGCGCAAATGAAAAACAGCGGGCTGGATCTGCTCGTGGTAGGTAATGTAAACCTGGGTAAAGATCTGACACTGATAGCTACCGGTACACTCACGACTTATAAAAATGAAATTGTAAAAGTATCTGATGATGCGCCTTATTTTGATCAGGAAGGACGCCGTTTTAATGGTAGTACACTGATCCGTAATGCCGTAGGACATTCCATTTCTTCTTTCTACGGATACCAGATTGTAGGCTTCTGGAACAGCCAGGCCGAAATAGATGCTGCTAATAAAGGCGCACAGACGGCTACCGGCGACCCTACTGCAGAATACCAGGCACAGGCAGGAGAAGGCCGTTTCCGTTATGCAGATACAGATGGCAACGGACAGATCACTGCCAACGACAGAACTTTCCTGGGTAGTGCCAATCCTAAATTTACTTATGGCCTGAACCTGGAACTGAAATACAAAAACTTTGATTTCAGTGCCTTCTTTTATGGTACACAGGGTAACAAGATCTGGAATAACGTGAAATGGTGGACAGATTTCTATTCCTCATTTGCAGGGGCAAAAAGCAAAACCGCCCTGTATAATTCCTGGACAAAAGATAACCATAACGCAGTTGCACCTATTCAGGAAAACGAAGGTAACTTCAGCAGCAACTCCGTACCTAATTCTTACTTCGTGGAAAATGGCTCCTATCTGCGTGCAAAAACGATGGTGCTGGGATATACCCTGCCCAAAGAAACCCTGTCAAGGATAGGTATTGAAAAATTCCGAGTGTACATACAGGCATCCAACTTGTTCACCATTACCAAATATTCCGGTCTTGATCCGGAAGTAACCAACTCTAGTGCTACCGGTTACAGCTCTACCGCTTTTGGGGTAGATGAAGGGGCCTATCCTAATGTACGCCAGTATCTGATAGGGGTGAATGTATCGTTCTGATGAACCGTTTCTTAATTTAAAAAAGCAGAAAATGAAAAAGTATAAATATATCATTACGCTTTCCATAGTAGCCGGGGGCTTACTATTGGACTCCTGTAGTAAAAGTTTTTTAGAGAGAGATCCCATCGGTATTTTAACGCCGGAGCTAATGGCTACACGCGATGGGGTAAATGGATTGCTGGTAGCTGCTTATGGGGCGCTGGATGGACAACAGCAGGATGTAGCTGCACTGGGTGGTGGTGGCCCATGGGAAGCTGCTCCTACTAACTGGATCTATGGTAGTGTTGCTGCAGGAGATGCCCACAAGGGTAGTGATGCGGTGGATCAGCCGCCAATCAGCCTGATCGCTACCGGTAAGCTGGATCCAAGCAATGGTTTCTTTAATACCAAATGGAAAGCACTGTACGATGGGGTAGCACGTACAAATGCTGTATTAAGTGTGCTGAAAAATGTGAAGGAACTGTCTGACGCAGAAAAGAAAGACATAGAAGGACAGGCACGTTTTCTGAGAGGGCATTATTATTTTGAACTGAAGAAAATGTTCGACAAAATACCCTGGATAGATGAAACTACCACCGACCCTAAAGCGGTCAATACAACAGATGTATGGCCCAATATAACAGCCGATTTTAAGTTTGCGATGGACAATCTGCCTCCTACACAAACCGAAGTGGGCCGGGCCAATAAATGGGCTGCTGCAGCCTACCTGGCTAAAGCCTACCTCTATCAGAAAAAGTTTGGGGAAGCTATTCCTATTTACACTGATGTGATCACCAGCGGGGTTACTTCCAATGGATTAAAATATGGCCTGACAGATCGTTTTGAAGATAATTTTGACCCGGTTACCAAAAACAATAAAGAATCTGTGTTTGCGATCCAGATGACAGCCAATAATGGTACCAACCAGATCTCCAGTTCTAATCAGGGTGAAATGCTGAACTTCCCCTATAACAGTCCTTTCGGGTGCTGCGGATTCTATCAGCCTACCCAGGAACTGGTGAACTCTTATCGTACAGATGCTGCCGGATTACCTATGATGGATGTGTATAATTTACCTGCTAATGCAGTAAAGAGTGATCTAGGTGTAAGCCCTGCTGCTGCCTTTACCCCAGATGCCGGTAATCTGGATCCCCGGTTGGACTGGACCGTAGGCCGCCGTGGTATTCCCTACCTGGACTGGGGTAACCATCCCGGTGCTGCATGGGTAAGGCTGCAGTCTTATGGCGGCCCTTATGCACCCAAGAAAAATGTATACTGGCAGTACAACCAGGATAAATACAAAGATGCCAACTCCTGGGCGCCGGGTTCTGCTATCAATGTGGTACTGATCCGCTTTTCCGATGTATTGTTGCAGGCTGCCGAAGCAGAAGCCAATAATGGTAGCCTGGCCAAAGCCGAAGGCTATGTGAAGCTGGTACGCGAAAGAGCCGGAAAACCACAAACAGCGGTATATACTTACGTAAATCCGTCTGCGCCAATGGGTGGATTTACCAACACACCTGCTGCAAAATATAATGTAGCGCCTTACCCTGCCGGTACGTTTGCTGCCAAAGGAAAAGACTTTGCATTAAAAGCCATTTACTTTGAACGTAAATTGGAACTGGCTATGGAAGGCCAACGCTATTTCGACCTGGTACGCTGGGGAATAGCAGATCAGGTAATCAATGCATTCTTTGCCTATGAATCCAAGCTCACCTCCGACCTCGGCGGGGCCAGCTTCAAAAAAGGCAGGAATGAATATTATCCTATTCCGCAACGCCAGATTGATTTGAGCCTGAAAGGCGGAACACCCACCCTGGAACAAAATCAGGGTTATTAAAATCCGTATATTTAAGTAAGAAGAGGTAGTGTTTGCACTACCTCTTTTTGCATCATAGCAGTGTTATCAACAATCACCATCAGCAAGCGGAGGTTATGTTTTCAGCTACTTTGTACTTAAACAGCTATATACGTCCTGTACTACTGGCGATGGTATGCAGTATTATTTTAGCAGGTGGTTGTCAGACCAATCCGCAAACGGAAGCGGCAAAACAAACGGCAAAAGGGAAACAACTTTCTGAAAAATATTGTGCCAGCTGCCATCTTTATCCCGACCCGACACTGCTGGATAAAACAACCTGGCTAAAGCATGTGCTGCCTGCTATGGCACCCAAGCTGGGAATACAGGTATGGGGGGAGGACCAGTACTATCCCTCCCAGAGTAAACGCCACCCCTCTATCATCTCCTATCCGGAATGGATGGACCTGGTGGCATTTTACAAGGCAATGGCACCGGAAGCATTACAGCCCGTAAAAGCCCCTGAAACACCCCGGGACGACTGGGCCGTTTTTGAAATAATAAAGCCCGCAGGACAAGACACCGGTACCATCGCTACTACCACCATGGTAGCAATAGACACTTTTCGTGGCCGGATCTTTTCCGGAGATGCAGGCAAACGGTTATTATACGAGTGGGATAAAAACGGTAAAACAAGCAACAGCTGGTCTTTTCCCTCCGCACCGGTAGACCTGCAGCTGACAGACAGTGGCAAAAATGCCTGGGTTACCTGCATCGGTTTTATGCAGGCAGTGGATGAACCTAAAGGATTATTACTAAACCTCCACCTGGAACAACCCAAAGCAACGCCAAAAGTACAGGCTGCTTTCCTGAAAAGGCCGGTACAGGCGCTGGAAGCAGATCTTAATAATGATGGACTCACTGATTGGGTCGTATGCAGTTTTGGGCATTATAAAGGGGGATTGTACTATATGCAGCAAACCCCTGATCATAAGTACGAACAGCATGTGATCAGGGAAGTACCTGGCGCTATTCATGCGGTAACGGGTGATTTTAACCATGATGGATGGATAGATGTAATGGCCCTCTTTGCTTATGATGATGAAGGGATCTGGCTTTTTCTGAATGACCATCAGGGAGGTTTTAAAGCAAGCAACCTTTTACGTTTTCCTCCCGTATATGGATCTACCAGCTTTCAACTTGTTGATTTTAACCAGGATGGGCAACCGGATATCCTTTATACCTGCGGAGATAATGCAGATTATTCCAAGATACTGAAACCTTATCACGGGGTATATGTATTTATCAATCAGGGTGATTTTAAGTATAAAGCAGCCTGGCACTATCCCGTAAATGGATGCACGAAGGCAATGGCCGCAGATTTTAATGGAGATGGGAAACTGGATATTGCTGCCATCGCTTTTTTTGCGGATCTGAAAGACCATCCCTCAGAAAAGTTCCTTTATTTCCAACAGGATAGTATGCTGCACTTTATACCGTATGCTATTCCCATACAAAAAGAAGGTCGGTGGATCTGTATGGATGTCAATGATTTTGACCACGATGGAGACCCGGATATTGTACTGGGTAACTACTCCCTGGGGTTTATAAATCAGGATAACTTGGAAAAAGACTGGAATTATGCGCAGCCCTTGCTGATACTGGAAAATAAACGGAATAAAGGGCGGTAAACCTATCCAGGGGGCGGGTGTAAAACCCCCGCTTTTATTTGAAGAAAATAGTTATTATGCTTATATTGCAAACGGAAGTAAAGTAAGCTCATTTCACCTGCCTGTAACAGGTGTTTTAAATAATCCTGGTTAAAACTTAATCAGGTTTTAGAATGGCGGAAGGAGAGGCAGTCAAATGCCTCTCTTTTATTTTACCCCCCTCCCATCAATTTTAATACTTCTTTAAGACATATTCGTTTAACTTTAGCCGCTATATAATTGTTTTTTATAATAAAATATGCGCAATGGGATATGCATATGATTACGGCAGCGTGAGCGCTTTACTATATGCCATCATTAAGGAAAACAGTACCAGCAAGGCCAACGATTGGATAACCCAGCGCCTGCAGGTAACACAGGAAACAGGAGCACTGCAACAGTTTAATCTGACTTTTACGGCTATTCCACGTTTTACAGGCAAAAATATCATTCGTGTTACGGAAGAAGAGCTGGCTATACTGGAAGCGGCGATACCAGGATTTACCGTTTACGGCTGGACGTTAGATGCGCTGACCAGGGCCTGGTGGTTATTGCAATTGCCTGTAACCAGCCAGCAGGCGTACGAACAGGCGATTGAAGGATTATTCAATGCGGCCGAAATGAATGAGCTGGTAGCATTGTATAATGCACTGCCATTACTGGCCTGGCCGGAAATGTGGCAACTCCGTACGGCGGAAGGGATCCGTTCCAACATCGGGATAGTATTGAGTGCCATCATGCTGCATAACCCTTACCCGGCCAAATACCTGGAAGAACCTGCATGGAATCAGCTGATTATGAAAGCATTCTTTACAGACAAGCCGGTACAGTTTATCATCGGATTAGATGCCCGCGCCAACGTTACGCTGGCGAATATACTTTTTGACTTCGCACACGAACGCCAGGCCGCCGGACGACCGGTAAATCCAATGCAGTGGCGCCTGATAGCTCCCTTTATCAATGCAGATAATTTTCCGGATATAGAACGTTTGTGGCATTCGGAAAATAATATTGAAAAAGAAGCGGCCGCCCTGGTATGTGCTAAAAGCAATTATCCGCCTGCCCAGGCATTATTGCAGCAGGCTACCGTATTACGCGACGAAATTGCCGCCGGAAAGCTCAGCTGGGATACCATCGCCGGTAGAATGGCGGCGGCTGTGCCGGTTAGCTAAATAACCCGCTACCCGCGCCGTTATTCATTTTATAACTATAGTATTACTATTAAAATTGTTGATCTTATGTGTTGCAGCCATCAGTTAAAAGAAAAAGATTTATTACCTATATCATATAGCCCCAACTACCTGGAAAAAATAAAAGGCATGCGTTTTTTTGACCCGCATGTACATATGACTTCCCGTACTACAGATGATTATCAGGCCATGGCGGATGCCGGTGTGGTAGCAATTATAGAGCCTGCTTTCTGGCTCGGACAGCCACGTACCGGTGTGGATACCTTCCGGGATTATTTTAACAGCCTGATAGGATGGGAACGGTTCCGCTCTTCCCAGTTTGGAATCAAACATTATTGCACCATCGGCCTCAACTCCAAAGAGGCAAATAATGAAAAGCTGGCGGAAGCAGTGATGGAAATCCTGCCCCTGTTCCTGTATAAAGAAGGAGTAGTAGGGGTGGGCGAAATAGGCTTTGATGATCAGACACCGGCAGAAGAAAAGTATTATCGTGCACAACTGGAACTGGCCAAGGAAGCCAATTTACCGGTACAGGTACATACCCCTCACCGGGATAAGAAAAAAGGTACACAACGCAGTATGGATATTGCACTGGAACATGGACTGGAACCAGGCATGGTGATCATTGACCATAATAATGAAGAAACCGTAAAAGAAGTGCTGGACCGCGGATTCTGGGCGGCATTTACCATCTATCCTTTTACCAAAATGGGGAATGAAAGGATGGTAGAAGTGGTAAAACAATATGGTAGTGAGCGTATTATGATCAACTCAGCTGCCGACTGGGGGATCAGCGATCCGCTGGCAGTACCCAAAACAGCAGCCCTCATGCACGAAAGTGGTATTGACTTGAATAGTATTCATTTGGTAACTTACGCCAATGCAATAAAAGCTTTTGCACAAAGTGGTCAGATCAATGAAGCTGATTTTGAAGCAACACAAACAGTGGACCAAAGTTTAAAATACAATGGCAGCACCGTTTTGCGTGGAGGACAGCAGCCACGCACAGATAAAAACAATACCATCATCCGTTAAAGTCCGTAGCCTGTAAGCTGCAGGCAGTAAGGGTTAAACCCTGTGAAAACCAAATTATACGGTGAGTTACATAACCAGTAAACTGATAGGATATTTACGCCTGATGAGGCCTGCCAATATTATTACTGCTATTGCAGATATATTGGCAGGAGTGGCTATTTCAGGCTTTTTGACGGAAGTATATATAGATAGTCTGGATATACTGCCGATCGCATGTTTATGCCTGGCTACCATGGGATTATATGGGGGAGGAGTGGTGTTTAATGACGTGATGGATGCAGACCTGGATAAAGAGGAACGGCCGGAAAGACCTATCCCCAGCGGTGTAATATCCAGAACACAGGCCATTGTGCTGGGAGGCTACCTGCTGGTAGTAGGCATCCTGGCGGCTTTTACAGTAGGCCGTATCTCCGGCTGGCTGGCGGTGGGTATTACGATCACTGCACTGGTATACGATAAATGGGGGAAACACCACGCCTTTTTAGGGCCGTTTAATATGGGCCTTTGCCGGGGATTAAACCTGCTCCTGGGGATCAGTATTGTTGTTCCTGCACTGATGGATTACTGGTGGATGGCTTTTATTCCCATTATCTATATTGCTGCGGTTACCAATATCAGCCGGGATGAAGTGCACGGTGGAAGTGTTAAACGACTGCGTATCACCGCTGTTTGTTATGCGGGAGTATATATTACCATGGGCGTACTGGCCTTTTTACAGCACCATATCTGGATCGCGCTGCCCTTTATCGTCCTGTTTGCTTTTATGATTAACCGCCCCCTGCTGAGGGCCATGAAAGACCCCAGTGGGCCTAATATCGGTAAAGCAGTAAAAGGTGGGATAATTGCCCTGATCGCCATGAATGCTGCCTGGGCTGCAGCTTTTGCCAGCCTGCCTTATGCATTGCTGGTATTACTTTTACTACCGATCTCCATACTGATCTCCAGAATGTTTGCCGTAACGTGAGCAGGCAATAGGCGCCTGCTTGTGGTATCATATTGCCTGGTATTAATCTGCCAGCCCTCTTTTAATTGCTTCTTTTACCAACCCGGCGGTATTTTTCACCGCCAGTTTCTGGGTAAGGTTCAGCCGGTGTGTTTCTACCGTGCGGAGGCTGATATAAAGCATATCCGCAATTTCCTGGTTGGAATGTTCTTCCGCAATCAGTTTCAGGATTTCCTTTTCCCGTCTGGTAAGCGGGATATCATATGCCGTACGTTTTTGTCCTGTGATCATTTCCGTCAGCATGTTGCGTTGCAGCGTGGCATCCAGGTATTGTTCGCCGGCATATACTTTTTCGATAGCGGTCAGCAGGGTGGCCTGGTCTGTATTTTTAAGGAGGTAGCCCATCGCTCCGTTGCGCAGCATTTGTTTGATGTAATGTGATTCCATGAAATTGGTAAGTGCGATGATGCGTATGGCAGGGTAGGATTTTCTTACCTGCTTGCACAGTTCCATACCATCCATATCCGGCATCTGGATATCCAGCAGGAGCACATCGGGTTGTACCTGGGATAATGCCTGCAAAAGATTGCCTGCACAAGTAGTATCATACACTACTGAAATGTGGGGGTAAGGCGCCAGCATGGTTTTTAAACCATTAATCACCATCAGGTGATCATCTGTTATTGCCAGTTTAATTTGCATATAGGTAATAATTAAAAATGATCAGTATCTGCAATGAAAAAATAAATGATTAAACAGCTGCCAGCTGTGTTTCCTGTTTCAGCACACTTACATCAAACTCAATATACGCAGTAGTGCCCTGCCCGGATGCGGCGTCAATTTCTATATTGCCATTAAGTGCTTTGATCCTGGATTGAAGGCTTTTAAGTCCCATGCCGTTTTGCTGCATTGCCTGTTGATTAAATCCTATCCCGTTATCTTCTACGGTAATGGCCAGTAAATGGTTATGCTGGCTTAGCTGCACCAATGCTTCTGTAGCGTGGGCGTGTTTCACAATATTGTTGACCAGCTCCTGTATAATACGATAAACGGACAGTTCAAAATTTGATTTATAGCGGTGGAGTGTCCCGGAAGTATGAAAGGTAATTTGTAATTCGCGGGAATGGCTGATGTTCCGGCAATACAGCTGCAGCGCTTCTTTTAATCCCAGCCGGGACAGCATTTCCGGCATCAGGTTGTGCGCTGTTTTACGCACATCCCCGATGGCGTCGTCCAGGAGTGCCAGCGCATGTGTAAAGGGCTGGCTTTCCTGCAGGGAGGGATGATCATGTTTGAGCGCACTGAAATGCATTTTTACCGCCGATAGCAGGCCGCCTACTCCATCATGCAGGTCTTTGGACAACCGGGTTCTTTCTTTCTCTTCTCCATGCATGATAGCTTCCAGCAGGTGTACGGTCTTTTCTTTTTCAAGTACCTGCAGTTTTTGTTCGTGCAGCCGCTGCCGGTGCTGGAACTTCATCCAGATGATAAATACGGTGATCACCAGGAGGGTAATACCAAGTAAGAAGGCAATGAGCCAGCTGTTCTTTTGCTGTAGCAGCAGGTCTTTTTGAGTGAGCAGCAGTTTCTTTTCCGTGAGTTCTTTGTCTTTCTTTTCGGTCTGGAACTGTATTTCCAGTTGCTGTACATGTTTACGGGTATTATCGCTCAGCAGGGAATCGTTCAGTGCCTCATATTTTTTGCGGTATTGCAGTGCCATAGCAGGTTGCAAAAGTGCTTCCTTGATATTGGCGGCATTCAGATAAGACTGGCGTTGCTCATCTTTTGCCTGCAGGCTTTCACTCACCTGAATAGCCTTGGTAATATATTCATCTGCCAGCTGATATTGTTTGTTTTTATACAATCCTTCCGCAAAGCCCATATAAATATATTGCAGGTATTCCGGATAGTGATAGGCGCTGGCGATAGCCAGGGCTTGCGAAAAAGCCTGCATGGCTTTATCATTTTTTTGTTGCTCAAAATAAAGGCTGCCGGAGTTAATGGTACCATCCAGCACATAGGAGCTGTCGCCCAGCTGCCTGCCCAGTGTTATCACTTGTTGGTAATAGTCAATGGCATCATCATACCGGCCCGTTTTACTTAAAGCGGCGGCCAGGTTTACCAGGGTAGAGGCCATACCGGAGACCTCCTGACGCTGTGTGGCCAGTTTGTATCCCTTCGTGGCATATTTAATAACTTTGGGATAATCTTCCAGGGAAATAAATACCGCCGCGAGGTTATTGTACATCTTCACCTCATACTTTTTTATCCCGCTTTTTTCCGCCAGGGTCAGCCCTGTGAGGTAGGCAGTGGCCGCAGCGCTATAATTGCCCAGATACTGGTGCTCGTTGCCGATATTATTGTAAATACAAACAATACTGGAAGTGTCTTTGAGCTGCCGGAAAATGATATCTGCCTGTTCCAGCATAGCCAGTGCCTCGGCATACTGCCCTCTTCTGTTGAGGATATCAATGAAGTAAATGGTAAAAAGAGCTACTCCCCTGTGATAACGTAGCTTTTTAGAGAGCGTCAGGGCTTCATTGTACAGCTTTGCGGCAGCATCAGGATTTTCATGGAAAAGGGTTTCTCCATAAAGCAGCATAGCTTCCACGGTACCGGTATCTGCCGGGGTTTGTTGTATTACCCGGTACAGACTGTCCTTATCAGCAGCCGTTTTACCTGCTGCCAGAAAGCAACAGCCCACGAGGAGGCATAACGTAGTTAAAATCCCTTTATACATATCATCAATCATTGCACCAGGCAGGTGTGAAGCTGCCATGTTTTTAAATATTTCATAGCGTCCTGCCAGGGTTGAACCAGCAGTACATGTGATCAGTTCCGTGTTGTTGTGTAGTTGCAACCAACAGCAGGAAATTTCCTCCATAGCGGGCATGCTACCTGCTATGTAACTGTCAGTGGCATACCGCCAACAACGTATTTAGTGCCCACGATTTAGCTCAGGAAGTGCAACAAAAGGGTGTATTAAACAACTTTTTCGTTACAGGGTTAACAAAAAATCTGGTGGTTGCATCATCAGACCCAGGAGACAAACAATGCTTGCCAAACATGATCCCTGCATATGCCGGATAAATCTCCCGATAAGCGGGGCCTGCTGTATGGGCAGGATGCATTCTATGGCAAAGGTCTGCATTTCTGTTAAAAAACGCAATAATCCGCAGGAAGAATTAATGGGCTCAAAAGCGGCTTTTTAACGGGTTGTTGAAGGGAGATGCCCTGCTGTATTGGGTTTTAAAGTGAAAGCTCCCGCTTACGTATAAGTACGTAATTTGATAAATGGTGAAATCTACCGTAAAACTGGTCGAAAAAGCAGCATTAATTTGCACTATAATCTTCCTAAACAAAGATATTCAGCGCACTGCTTTGAATAT
Source organism: Chitinophaga sp. H8 (assembly GCF_040567655.1). Taxonomy (NCBI): domain Bacteria; kingdom Pseudomonadati; phylum Bacteroidota; class Chitinophagia; order Chitinophagales; family Chitinophagaceae; genus Chitinophaga; species Chitinophaga defluvii. Next base: position 1,882,330 of record NZ_JBEXAC010000002.1, read on the forward strand.
TGTTTGTTTAGCCCCAAAAAATCATTGTATTAGCAAAATTAATACATGTTGGAGAAAATTAAATTGTATGTCCAGGTAAAATAGCGGGTTAATAACCCGCTACTATCCCTGAACGTCTCCACAGGCACCTGCCTGCCCTGATATGACTTAAGAACTGCATATAGATAGAAGGCCAAACATGAAGGTCAAACAGAAGGCTTGCATCTGCAAGCCTTATTTTTATCCCTGCCGGTGGTAATATCTTTACCTTGATTATTTGTAATTTTTGTACTTTTAAAGGCTATATTTTTAATTTATTTTAAGAAGAAAGGCGTTAGCTGGATAAAGTCATGGAGTATATCGAACAATCATTTGAGGTAAAGTTTGCGTATAAGGTCTTTTTTACAAATCACATATTTGACCCGTCCAATCTTACGATTGCTGCTTTCCTGGATTCCAGGGCAGATAAGGATATTACCAAGAAATTACTGATCATACTGGATGGTGGTGTGCTGAAACATCACCCGCAGCTGGAACAACAGATTACTACCTATTTTCAGGCGGTAAAAGGTTTTCAGCTGATACCGGAAATCATTGTTATTGCCGGAGGGGAAGCCGTGAAAAATGACGAACCACTGTTTTACAAACTGGTGGATGCTATTGATCATCATGGTATTGACCGCCACTCCTTTGTAATCGGTATAGGCGGCGGCTCCGTGCTGGATCTGGTAGGATACGTAGCAGCAGTATCTCACCGGGGTATCAAACACATTCGTATACCCACTACCGTACTATCCCAGAATGATTCAGGGGTAGGTGTGAAAAATGGTATCAACTATAAAGGCAAAAAGAATTTCCTCGGCACATTTGCCCCACCGGTGGCAGTGTTTAATGATGCGGAATTGCTGACTACGCTGGACCCGCGGGATTGGCGTGCAGGCATATCCGAAGCAGTAAAGGTGGCACTGATCAAAGATGCTTCCTTTTTTAGCTGGCTGGAAACCAACGCGGCTGCATTGGTGGCAGGGAATATGCCCGTTATGCAGGAACTGATATACCGTTGTGCAGCCCTGCACATGGCACATATAGGCGGTGCCGGAGACCCCTTTGAAAGCGGCTCCTCCCGCCCGCTGGATTTTGGACACTGGAGCGCACATAAGCTGGAACAACTTACCCATTTCTCCCTGCGCCATGGCGAAGCTGTGAGCATCGGTATTGCGGTAGACAGCGTATACTCTTATCTGTTGGGCTGGATCGATGAAGCGGCGATGACACGCATTGTTACATTATTAGTGCAATTGCAGCTGCCCATCTATCACCCCCTCCTGGAAATGCAGGATGGAAAAATTTCTCCTGTTATCGCCGGGCTGGAAGAATTCCGGGAGCACCTGGGCGGACGGTTAACCATCTCCCTGTTACGTGCCATCGGAAAAGGAGAGGAAGTGCACGAAATGGACCTGGATTTATTACAACAGGCAGTAGCAACCTGTGCGCAATGGAATACAACAGCTTCATAATAAAGGACATGTAAAAGAACGGACAACACCAATGTCAATGCTGGTCCCCGACCGGTACTGTCTTACATTTCCCGAAAATATATACTATGCAAACAGCTTATGGACATCTTACCTATTGCACCAATATCCACTCCGGTGAAAGCTGGGGGGATCATTTTGCAGAGCTAAAGAAACATATACCAGCCATCAAAGCACAGGTATCTCCTCACAAACCTTTTGGAATAGGGCTCCGGCTGGCTAACCTGGCCAGCCTGGAACTGAGTAAGGAAGAGGCCCTGCTGGAATTTAAGGCCTGGCTGAAAGCACAGGACTGTTATGTATTTACCATGAATGGATTTCCCTACGGCGGGTTTCATGGGGTCGTGGTAAAAGATCAGGTACATACTCCCGACTGGACTACCGCCGACAGGGTAGCTTATACCATACGCCTGTTCCGCCTCATGGCAGCCCTGCTGCCGGAAGGTATGGAAGGCGGCGTATCCACACCGCCACTGTCTTATAAATACTGGCATACGCGCTGCGAAGAAGAAAGAGGCTCCATCATGGAAGGGGCTACTTTTAATATGCTGCTGGTAGTGGAACAACTGATACGGATACACCGTAGTGGCGGTCCGTTACTGCACCTCGATGTAGAACCGGAGCCGGATGGCATGCTGGAAAATACCAAGGAATATATCGATTGGTATTTTCAATACCTCCTGGCGGCTGGCGTGCCTTTTATAATGGAAAAATTTGACGTAACGGAAACCGAAGCGGCTGCCCTGATCAAAACACACGTACAGCTGTGTTATGATGTATGCCACTTTGCACTGGTATATGAAACGCCGCAACGGGTGCTGGAGCGCCTGCAGCATTATGGGCTGAAAGTAGGCCGCCTGCAGATCAGCGCTGCCTTAAAAGCATTGATGCCGCCTGTAGGGCCGGCCCGTGAAAAAGTGATAGCCGCCTTCCGCACTTTTAATGAACCTATATACCTGCACCAGGTAATAGCCCGCAAGGAAAACGGCAGCTTTGAACATTATCCCGACTTACCGGAAGCATTGGCAGATGCTGATAACCCACAGGTGGCAGAATGGCGCTCCCATTTTCATGTGCCCGTATTTATAGCTGATTTTGGCGTACTTACCTCCACCAGGGAAGATATCGTACAGGCGCTGACCCGGCAAAAGAGCCAGCCCTTTACTGCTCACCTGGAAGTAGAAACGTATACCTGGGATGTATTACCCCCTGCTTTAAAGCAGGATATTGCACAATCTATATCCAGAGAACTGGGATGGATCCTGCAACAGTTGGAATTATCATAATAGGGTTATAGCTTTGAACCGGATTTGTAACGGCGACCATACATGAGAAAAACAGTAGTAATTGATGTGGTGGGGCTTTCCGCCTCTTTGATAGGCAAGCATACACCTTTTTTGCAGGCTTATGTGCAACAGCATCACCTGGAAACGGTAATGCCTATGTTACCCGGTGTAACTACTGCGGTACAGAGTACCTACCTCACCGGCGAATGGCCCAGCGAACATGGTATTGTAGGCAATGGCTGGTATGATCGTGAAGATTGTGAAATCAAATTCTGGAAACAATCCAACAAACTGGTGGATGCGCCCAAGATCTGGGACAAAGCCCGCCGCCTTAACCCGGAATTTACCTGCTCCCAGATGTGCTGGTGGTATAACATGTATGCAGATGTAGACTATTCGCTTACGCCCAGGCCCAACTACCTGTCGGATGGCCGTAAAATACCGGATTGTTATACGCATCCCGCTGATCTGCGCGATCACCTGCAGAAAGAACTGGGGCAGTTCCCGCTGTTTAATTACTGGGGACCTACTGCCAGCATCAAATCTTCGCAGTGGATCGCGGATGCGTCTATCGTAACGGATGGATTGTATCACCCCACCCTGACTTTTATCTACCTGCCTCACCTGGATTATTGCCTGCAGAAACGCGGACAACATGCAGATACCATCAGTAAAGAACTGAACGAAATAGATGGCGTTTGTAAACAACTGGTTACCTACTACGAAAAAGAAGGTTGCGAGGTAATCCTGTTGTCAGAATATGGCATCACTAACGTGAACCACCCTGTGCATATCAACCGCGTGCTGCGCGAAGCCGGACTGCTCGGTATCAGGGTGGAAAGAGGACTGGAACTGCTGGACCCTGGAGCTTCCCACGCATTTGCGGTGGCAGATCATCAGCTGGCACATATCTATATCAATGATCCTTCCTGCTACAAACAGGTGCGTACCCTGCTGGAAAAAGTACCAGGGGTGGAACTGCTGCTGGACAGGGAAGGCAAACGCGCCCATCATATGCATCATGCCCGCAGTGGCGACCTGATCGCGGTAGCAGATGCCAATAGCTGGTTTACCTACTACTACTGGCTGGATGATCAGAAAGCTCCCGACTTTGCACGTATCGTGGATATCCACCGTAAACCAGGGTACGATCCGGTAGAAATGTTTATGAACCCTGCTGATCCGCTGATCAAACTTAAAGCGGCCGCAAAACTACTCAAGAAGAAATTAGGATTCCGTTATCTCATGAACGTTATCCCGCTGGATGCTACGCTTATTAAAGGTTCTCACGGCAGGATAGAACAAAACCGCGATTTTCATCCTGTTCTTATTTCCAACAAACCTTCCGGGAAAGAACAATTGCTGGCAACAGACGTTTATACTAAGATATGGCAGACCCTGAACGGTGAATAACAGGTGCCTGCCGGTATAATATCCGCGTATGAAACGTTCCTTGCTGCTATTGGTCATTTTGTTGTGCTGCCACCTTGTGCCGGCACAGGATACCGCTTTCCTGACATCTTTTGATCAGCAACGTATACAGACTACCCAAAAAGCGATGGTGGTGCTGGGAGGATGGGCGGTGGCCAATATTGCTACCGGACTGATCGCCATGGGGCAAACAACAGGAGAGGCCAGATACTTCCACCAGATGAACGCTATCTGGAATGTGGTCAATCTGGGTATTGCCACCATGGGCTACCTGGGCAATCGTAAACTGAATCCTGCTTCCTATAACTGGCCTGCCAGTATCAAAGAACAAAACAAAATAGAAAAGATCTACCTGGTAAATGGTGCGCTGGACTTGGCTTATATCCTGGGAGGGCTCTATGCACGCGAATATGGTAAAAATCAATCGCCTGGCAAGGAACAGGATCGCTGGAAAGGTTACGGCAGCTCCATTATCTTCCAGGGAGGCTTTTTACTCCTCTATGATGTGGTCAATATCTCCCTCCACCACAAACATGGTAAAGCGCTGTTTAACCGGTTTAACGGGTTACAGGTGTCGCTGGCTCCCGGCAACATGTCGTTGCAGTACACGTTTTAACTCCTGGAATAACACGGGCAAATCTCCACTGGCAGCGCCGCTTTGTTAAGCTGGGCATAAAAGCCGTACGGGATCCCGATTGGTTCGCATAACAATAAGTTATGAACCATAACTTATTGTTATGCATTTTAAGGATCATTTAACCCCCTTTTTTTGCTGGCGGAGGCGCATCTGTTTACTTTTGCTTTAGCAGCAATTCCTGTAAACCAATCCATTAATATTAAATTGAAGCGCTGCTACGGCATGGCCCTGTAATCATGACCGGTATTTATAAACCAACCATCGTTATTGTGTACGCCCGTACACAGTATACGTAATAGCCTGTAGGCCACTTTTAGTTATGGAATTATTACACCAAACCCAGTATCTGTCAGTATTGCTGATAGGCTTAGTTGTCGGTTATCTATCTGGTTTGTTAGGTAAGGGAGGCAGTGCAGTAAGCACACCTGCTTTACAGATCTTTGCCGGTGTAAACCCGTTTTTTGCCCTGGCTTCGCCATTACCTGCTGCTATCACCAGTACTATCTCCGCCAGCAGTGTATACCGGAAGGAAAAGCTGTTTGATAAAAGAGTGATCCTGCTGGGCGGCATATTTGGGGTGCCTGCTACGATTGCAGGGGCCTGGATCAGTCGCTTCCTGCCTGGCAAAGCCCTGATGATGATGACCGCTGTATTCATTGTAACCCTGGGATTTTCCCTCATGTATGCCTTTCTGAAAAAGAAAAATGACCTGGAAGAACTACCGGAACCTTCCGCGGAAGGAATAGACCGGAAAATTACGATTGCAGCACTGGGAATCGGGTTCCTGTCTGGTTTGCTGGCCAACGCAGGCGGGGTACTATTCAGTTCCTTTTTTATAAAAAGATTGGGGATGCCTATTAAAAAGGCGCTGGCTTGCTCTATTGTATTGTCTGCGATCTTATCTATACCGGGAGCGCTGGCCCATTGGTGGCTGGGGCATATCGACTGGAATATCGCACTCCTTCTGTCAATCACTGCTTTACCCTCTTCTTACCTGGGGGCTAAAACAGCGATAAAAATGAAATCTCCCTTGCTCGAAAAGCTGTTTGCAGGTACATTGATCCTGTTTGGACTATACGATATTATTTTTACCGCTTTGGGCCATTAAAACAAAACCTAAACCGCACTTATTTTTTTGCCGCCATATTTGCACCTTGCTGCGGTTCCGGTGGTAAGGTGCTTACAATCATTTCGTAAGATGCCTGTATCAACGCCTGCAACTCACTGAGCGGAAGGGTATCCAGATTACGCACCTGTACCCAGTGATACCGGGATAAAGATGGCGCAGGGACAATACCCGCCCGGCAAATCAGGGAATGGAACTGGTCCATTGTACATTTAAAGGCAATAGTGTGCGGGGCACGGCTGGACAACATACAAAACAGCTTATCCCCTACAGAAAAGCGGATTTCATGATCCCGTTTTTCCTCCGCTACAACAGCGGGAAATGAAAGGCAGTAATTAAGCGTAAGGTCAAACATATACCATCGCTTTAACAGGTGAAAAATAAAGTACCTTCAAAACGCAAGCAACCCTTTGGGAATGGTCAATTTGCATACTCTCTCAATAGTAGTTTCCAGTACTATAAATTTACGCATCTTTTTACTACGGCATTTAATAAAATTGTTAATTAAAATTAAAAGCCTGCTGCCCACCGGTTCATCTTCTGTGCTAATACAGACAGGGGCAGACAACCATCTTTCAGCAGCTCATCATGAAAGGCGGACAAACTGAATTTATCTCCCAGCTGACGGGTATACTGCTCCCGCAACTCCCGGATCTTTAATTCCCCGATTTTATAAGATAATGCCTGCGCGGGAATAGCCATATACCGCTCTATCTCTGCTGTTGCTTCCTGATCAGATACCGGCTCATTATCCATCATGTATTTGATGGCCTGCTCACGGGTCCATCCTTTGGTGTGCAGACCTACATCCACTACTAAACGGATAGCCCGGTGTATTTCATCAGAAAGCCGCCCAAAATACATGTAGGGATTGGTATATACCCCCAGCTCTTTTCCCAGGCTTTCGCAATACAACGCATAGCCTTCTCCATAGGCGCCCACCCAGCTGAAACGCCGGAACTTAGGCAGGGATTCATTTTCCTGTTGGATCGATATCTGAAAATGATGACCGGGAATCGCTTCATGCAAAAACAGGCATTCCATACCGGTATAACTGAATTTCCTGGCGTCAAGAATAGGTACGTAAAACGTGCCGGGCCTGCTGCCATCGGCACTGCCCTGCACATACTCTGCGCTGGCAGAGGCTGCCCGGAAAGCCTCCGTTTGTTTTATCTGGAAACCTGTCTTGGGTAAGTGTCCGTACATCTTTTTTACCTGAGGCATAATCTTCGCTTCAATGGCCCGGAAAGAATCCAGTATGGCGGCAGGTGTGCTGAAAATATGGAATTGCGCATCATTACGTACAAAATTGAAAAAAGCAGGCAGATCTCCTTTAAAGCCGGTAGCCGTTTTTACAGCTTCCATCTCACCACGTATGCGGGCTACTTCTTTTTCTCCTATGGCATAGATCTCCTCCGGTGTTTTATCAGTGGTGGTCCAGTAGCGGATCAGGTAGTTATAGTAGGCTTTTCCATCCGGCAGTGCAGCTATCCCGCTGCTGCTACGTGCTTTAGGCAGGTATTCCGTTTGCATAAACTGATGCAGCCTGGCATAAGCGGGGAGGAGATAGGTGGTAATAGCTGTTTTGTAGGTGTCTGTTAAATGCGTGCGGGCTGTGCTGTCCAGATCCGCTGGCAGGCTTTTCAGCGGGCTGTAAAACACATTGCCGGTATCATTTTTAGACAAGTCGGCCAGCTGGGGAATGGTTTTTATGACCAGGGCTTTGGGTAATACATAGCCGGTGGCCATTCCCTGGCGCATATTGGCAATGGCGGTATCTGCCCACATAGCAAATGATTGCATGCGCTGTATGAAGTTGTCATAGTCTGCGGCCGTTTTAAACGGCTGTGGCCCATTACCGGAACCAAATTGCGGTAACGTAAGGGTTAATGCCGTAAACTGCTGTACCGGCATCAGGTAATCGTGAAACTGTAACCCGGTTTTTCCTATTTCCAGCTCTCTTTGCAATACATCATAGCTGATGCGGTCATTGCTGTTAAGTGCACCGGTATCTATCGTTTGCAATATCTGCTGGTAATGGGTAAAAAAACTATCCAGCCGCTGGCGGTAACCTACGCTGATATCTACGGGCAACAGGTTATTATACTGCGATTCTCCATTCATCGTGGCATCCAGCGGGAACAGCTCCATACGGCCATCATAATAGCTGGCTACTGTATGTTGCAGGGAATCCTGCATGGCTTTATTGTCAGCTGTTCCTCCCCCCGGCTTACAGGCGGCTATAAAAAGAACACCGCATAAGCCGGTATTCCTGAGCACTCTGAAAAATGGCGTGGCTACCGATGAAATGGTAATCATAGTGAAGCAGGTTTAGCGATAATGAAAATACAGTTTTTAGAGGACATCCTGTTGGATTACCCTTCCTTCCGGCAGGTGATCAGCCAAAAGGGGATGGGGGCCTTATCTTTAAAGTTTTTCACAGGTTCATCAATAGCGGTGATGGTGGTCAGCCCGTATTTCCCGAATTCCTGTTTGATGGATGTTTCATCGTAAAAGAACAGGTTGACACCATGCATTGTTTTAAAACGGTCTTTGCTGATTGGCTGGCCCTGTCCGAAAGTGGGGGCTTTTTTTGAGATCACCGAAAAAGTCATATATCCACCTGGTTGTAGCTGTTGGTAACAGTCTTTGATGAGTTGCCTTCTTTCCCTGAGAGATAATAAATGAATGAGGGCAAAACAAAAGATGCCGTCGTAAAGTTTATGGTCAAACGGCATGTCTGTTACAGAACCGTGGTAGATGGGGATACTATTCCCGTAATGTGTCCTGGCCAGTTCAATCGCTGTTTGGGAGATCTCTATGCCCGTTACAGCAATCCCATGGTCCAGAAATACTTTTGCATTCCTCCCGTATCCGATCCCCGGAATTAAAATGTCCTGTATGCCTTTTTCAAGGAACAGGTCTTTGGTTACAATGGCCGCATCGGCAGGCTCAAACCCCCACATGGTTTGTTTTTCAATAAAGCTTGATTCCCAGAATTCAGTCATGTTAAAAAGCATTTTATCTTGTAAACAGGTGGCTTCCCCTGCATCTGATACTATTAAAGCTAATAATAAACCACCTTATTATCACGGTTATAAATATAAAAAGCGATGCGGCAGACCTTCCGGGGAAGTCCTGCCGCATCGCTTTTTATAAAAACAAATACCTATTTAGGGAACAGCTCTGCCAGCTTTTTTTCCAAAGCTTCTCCGCGCAGATCTTTCGCTATTATTTTTCCGTTAGGATCAATGAGGTACATGGTAGGCAGTACCTTTACGGCAAACTGTTTTTCAGATACACTTTGATCGCCTTTCAGGTCATGGACTTGTACCCATGGCAATTTTTCCTGCTCCATGGCTGTTTCCCAGGCTTTTGCTGTAGCATCCGTAGAGATGCCCAGTATCTCAAACTGCCCGCCTTTGTATTTTTCATACAACGGACGCATGTGCTTGAACTCTTCCCGGCACGGACCGCACCAGCTGGCCCAGAAATCGATCAGTACATACTTGCCTTTCAGGGAGCTGAAACGGAAGGGTTTACCATCCGCACCTTTCAGGGTAAAGTCTTTTACCGTGCTGCCCAGGGTAGAACTTTTGCTACCTTCAATATCGGTGGCCAAACGTTTTCCAAAGTAAGATTCCTTTACGGCCTTCGTCATTTTAGCATACAGCTGTTCCTTCATTTTTACCGGCATCTTCCGGCCATAACGGTCCAGGATAAACGGTGATGCCACAGAGTTGGGATATTTAGCTGCTATTTCTCTGGCAGCCTTTACACCATCTTCTTCATTGGCTTTTTCCATCGCTTCCATCATCGCTTCAAAGGACGGATCATCCTTGTATTTCCGGGGATTAGCCACTTTTTCTGCACCAAATTGTGCCGCCAGTTTTTGCTCGGATACTTTGCCGTAGCTTTCCATTTTTTGCTGGAAAGCATCATAAATAGCATGTGCCGGTGCTCCCTTGATAGTGGACTGATAAAACCGGTCCATATTGGCTTCGATGGTGATCTCGCCGGGCCTGTCTACCAGGATGCCAAAAGGGGCGTATCCACCATGCTGTTTGGCTTCATATCCGCTGCTGAACATATGCCGGGTGGCTCCGGTAAACGGACGCACGATCTGGAAATGCCCGTTTTCTATAGTGGCCGAATCATTCTCTTTGGTAACATTATTATAGAGGTATACTTTATACCCGTTATAGGCTGTATCGGCAATGCCGTTAAAAGTAACCTTATCCTGTGCCGTGGCGGCAGTGCCGGCCAACAGCAACAATAAAGTGCTTACATTATATTTCATATGATGCATGGTTTGGTTTTAATGATCAATGATTACCAACCCTGGTTTTGTTCCAGCGGATTGCTGGCAGGGTATTTCTGCCGTTCAGACAAAGGTACCGGGAACCAGTACATCTTGTCCTCAAACTTGCGTTGCTCTACTTCCATCCGCACATAATTGCGGCCATTGGCATCGTCTTGTATATCTACGCCGTAGATTTTTGCACCGATCAGCTCCTGTCCTTTCTTCCAACGGCGGATATCATACCAGCGCTGTCCTTCCATAGCCAGCTCTACCTGCCGCTCATGCATGATGCTGTTGAATGAAAAATTGGTCATCTCGATATCCGGCATATTTACCCGCTGCCGCACCAGGTTCACATACTTCCTGGCTTCTTCCGCATGACCCAGCTTAAACTGCGCTTCTGCATAAATCAGGTATACTTCTGCCAGGCGGATAATAGCGCAGTTCTGATAGTTGGGAATACTGTTGGTATTCTTATGATCATATTTAGGATTCAGGAACTTACGCAGGAAATAACCGGTTGGAGAGGAACCGGAACCGGTAGCGCGGTTAAACTTGCTTCCTTTTTTCATATCCACCTTTTCTCCCATCCAGCTTATCCCGTCATACATCACCGTAGCATAAAAACGGGGATCCCGGTTCTCGTAAGGTTTTTCGGGATTGTAATCTGCAGATTTATCCCAGGGCTTTCCGTCTTTCATCTCAAAAGCATCTACCAGGTTCTGCGTAGGGCAGGTAATGGCACTGGAAAAACCGGTAAAGAAAGTAGAGCTTTCGTAAGTATCCACATCATGGATCTGCTTACTGATAGCACTGCCATATTGTTTGTCAAAAATGATTTCACTATTGTTATCATTCTCCGGGTTAAACAGGGTTTGATAATCCGGGAACAACGCATACTTTTTTGAATTGATGACCGCCAGGGAGGAATCCGCTGCTTCCTGGTATCTTTCCAGGTTCAGCAAAAAACGGCTTTTGATGGCCAATGCAGCCCAGCTGGTAGCACGGCCTATATCCGTAGGACCATATTTTTCCGGCAGCAATACGCCCGCACTGTCCAGGTCTGCCAGTATAAATTTGATACAGTCAGCTTCCGTGCCACGGGGGATCGCCGTTTCATCTTCCAGCGTCAGTACTTTATCTGTAATCGGAAAACGCCCGAAGTGCATATAAATATCCAGGTAAGTAAAGGCACGTAGAAAATGCCCTTCTCCTTTCAGCTGCCTTTTTACCTCGGCAGTAGCGCTGATCTCCGGTATTTTGGAAAGCAGCAGGTTGCATTTACGGATATTACGGAACCCATTTGTCCACACATCTGCATAAAGGTCGTCCGATTCATTATACTGCAAGGTATTTATCTGCCGCGCACTATGGAAAGTACGGGAAGAAATAGCTTCATCTGTAATGTTGGCCATCATCCAGCTGCCCCCTTTCGCCTCATCATAGGTGGTTTTCATATTGGCATAAATGTTTGCTACAAACATATTGATCAATGCCATGTCCTTCCACACATTCTGATCACTGTACTTATCCAGCGGCCCCCGGTCAAGGATGTTCTTGTTACATGCCCCCAGCACCAGGAGAACACTTATATATATCGCTATTTTTTTCATGTAGTTGTTTTTTTGGTTACACATTCCAGCCTAAAATTGCACGTTGATACCTGCATTATAAAAGCGCATCAGCGGATAAGCTACTGCTCCTGAAGCTTCCGGGTCAGCATATTTATAGGCAGAGAAAGTAAGCAGGTTCATACCGCTTACATATACTTTTACATTGCTCATGCCAGCAGCTTTCATCCAGTTACGGGGAAGCGTATACGATAGTTCCACATTCTTCACCCGCACGTAAGCTGTATTCCTTAACCAATAGGTAGATGTCTGACTATTGTTCTGATTGTTGATCCACATTCTGGGAAAAGCTGCATTCGGATTTTCCGGTGTCCAGCGATCCAGATGATGAGCTACCGGTACGCCATCTGCTGCAAAAGGAAAGGCAGTAGTACCGGTGAAAAGGGTTTGTACATCCGCGGCTCCTTGTACCAGGATGTTTAATTCAATGCCTTTGTAGCCTGCGCCGGTATACAGTCCGTAAATCACATCAGGATAGCTGCCTTTGTTAATGAGCTGCATATCATTAGGGGTGATTTTACCATCTCCGTCAATATCCACATACCGGATGTCACCAGGCTTTACATTATCGTACAGCGGTTTAGGACCATTTTTAATTTCTTCTTCAGATTGATACAGCCCGTCTGCCACATATCCTATGGTAGGACGGCCCAGGCTGATACGTTTTCCTTCCAGCCGTTGCCATGCCGGTACAGAAGAGGCCTGGTCATACCGTACTATTTTATTTTTCATCCAGGTAAGGTTGGGCCGTACAAAATAATTGACCTTGCCGGCCTGCCCGTTATAGCCCAGCTGTACTTCCACACCATAGCTTAATGTCTGAGCCATATTTTCACTGGGCAGCGGAATACCTAATGGGGCGCCTACTATTGCTGTCCGTGGCATCAGGATATCTGTTGTGTTTTTCCGGAAATAATCCGCTTCCAGGGTCAACCGGTTTTTCAGAATGCCCATTTCTAATCCCAGGTTCAGCATACGGGCTTTTTCCCAGGTAAAGCTGGGATTGCTCAGCACACTTTCCTTTAAACCGGGAATGTATTGTGGATTTGCACCACCAAAAGAATAACCGCCATCAGCACCTTGTAATACATCATAAGTAGACAGGAACTGATAAGGATTTACCCCGTCATTACCTGCCAGGCCATAAGAGCCTCTTACTTTCAGGTTGTTGATGAGTTTGATATTATCCCGGAAGAATTGTTCTTCTGAAATTCTCCAGCCCAAAGCTACAGAAGGGAAAAATCCAAACTGTTTGCCTTTCGGAAATATGTTGGACCCATCATAACGGAAGTTGAATTCAAACATATAACGGCTGTCAAAGTCATACCCAAAGCGACCCACCAGGGCCATCCGGCCTCTTTGTGTTTCCGTACCGCTATTGGAGGCCTGTGTAGGATCTCCCAGGCTTAATTCCGGAAGGGAAGCTGACTGGAAGTTACTACGAACTGCGCCCATTGCATCGGTACGCATATCTGTCATATTATACAGCAGCAACCCGTTGACATGGTGTTTGTTCCAGTTCCGCTTATAGGAAGCAGACATTTCTGCTGTCAGCAGCTGCATATCATTGTAGGTTTGCGAAAGCCTTGCTTTGGTATTGGCGGTAGTAGATTTTGTATAGTTACCATTGGCATCCAGGATATAGGTTTCATATGGGGTGCTGAAAGTTTTACCTATAGCAGAAGTTTTATCATATCCTACCATGCCTTTTACAAATAACCCTTTAATATAGGGTACTTCATACTGTAAAGACATATTGCCATTAAACATATTACCGGTATTGTTGTAAGTACCATTGGCACCACGGGATACCAGGTACATATTACCTCTGGCGGACGGGATCTGGTTGTACAAACCATTACTGAACTGGTTGGGTAATATACGCGGACTTTGCAACGCATATTTAATCACATAGTCTGCATCAAACGTAGCAATATCCCGCTTCTTGGAAAGGTTGGCGGCAGTTTGCACATTGAGCGTTAGCCTTTTGGTGAGCTGGGATTCCACGTTCACCCTGGCATTATAACGGCTGTATTTTACCACATCAAACAAGCCGCCTTCGGAGGCATATCCTGCGGAAACGAAGAATGTAGTTTTATCATTACCACCGCTGGCAGAAAGGTTGTACTGTGTTTGCATGGCATATGCAGAAAGCATTTCATTATACCAGTCTGTATTGGCATAACGGTCAGGATCAGAGCCATCTTTAAACTTTGTCAGCTCTGCATCTGTATAACCTCTGCCGGCAGCAGGATTATAGTTGCCTTCATTTTTATAGGCTTCATTCTGTAGCATCGCGTAATTGTAGGAGTCCAGCACCTTGTACAAACGGGTAGGCCGCTGCATAGTGGTATTGGAGGTGAAGTTGAGCGTGGTCTTACCTTTACTCCCTTTTTTAGTGGTGACCAGGATAACCCCATTGGCGCCACGGGCACCATATACAGCTACGGCAGATGCGTCTTTTAATACAGAAATGCTTTCTATTTCATTCGGATCCAGGTCATCCAGCTTACGGCCGGGAATACCATCTATTACGGTCAGGGGATCCAGGTTGTCCAAAGTACGGCCACTTGTTGTGCCGCCTATTTCCGATCCCAATCCACTGATCCCCCTTACATATAGTTTGGAACTGGAACCAGGGCCACCACTGCCCTTTATAGCCATCAGCCCGGGTACACGTCCTATCAATGCATCTGAAGCATTGATGGCAGGAGATTGTGTAAGTACTTTGCTGCCTACCACACCTACCGAACCGGTAAGCGTTGATTTCTGCTGTACACCATAACCTACTACTACCACGCTTTCCAGCTCCCGGATACCATCCAGCACAATGTTTATTTCCCGGCGGCCATTCAGATTAACTTCCTGCTGCTGAAAGCCTACATAACTTACTATTAATACAGCGTTGTTGGGCACTACCAAAGAGAAACGGCCATATTCATTGGTAACAGTACCTGTATTGGTATGCTTTACCCGGATACTTACGCCTAACAGCGGGGTGCCGGTCTGATCAGTTACTTTTCCGCTGATACGTGTTTGCTGATTCTTTGAATAAGCGGAAACAACAATGAGCTGCTCATCGAGCAGCTGATAATGTAAACCAGTGTTGGCCAATACCTCATCCAGCACCGCTGACACCGGTTGCTGTTTCACATTCAGGTTAATTTCCTTACCCGCTGGCAATGTATTATTATTGAAGGCAAAACGATAGGACGTTTTCTTTCCTATCTCCTGTAGTACCTCTGCAATGCTGGCATTTTTCATGCGCAGGGATACCTTGGTGTCCTGCGATAAGCCAGTGGCCGATACCTGTAAAAATCCCACCACTAATAAAACGGTTGTCAGTTTCATAAACAATAATAATTTGGCTGATAGGGGACGTAGTCGCCGCCCCCTCGGTGGTTGGTTTTTTTGCATACCTTTACTTTAGTTTAAAGTTTAATAATTGAAACAGCGGTAACCTAATCCGTTGGCTGTTTCTGAGCTTTAACAGGGGGGATGTTGCCGCATTCCCCCTATTTTTATTTATATATTACAATACTGCTGTCCGATGCTTGCCGGTAGCGGAAAGGCATTGTTAATTGCAATATTTCAAGTACCCTCGGGAGATCTTCCTGCTTAAAGTCTCCACTGAACCTTAACTGTTTCATCTCTTCATCGGCTATGGTAATATGGATCCCATACCATCTTTCCAGTCTTTTTACCAGCTCTTCCAGCGGTTCATTAAAGAATACCAGCTTGTTTTCTGTCCAGGCAGTTTCTGTAGTCAAACTGTCAACAGGATCCATCCTGACAGGCGAAACCGTCAGATATGTTTTGCCGGATAATACGGCCTTACTGGCAATACTGTCCGGAGGAACGGCCCTGTAATGCAGCTTCTCCCGGGGCAGCAGGCGGATCACCCGGTTTTCTCTTTTTAAAGTAACCTCTACCGAACCTTTGATAAGGGTGGTTTCAGTATAATCCTCTCCGTTATAAGCCCGTGCATTGAACGAAGTGCCCAATACCTTGATGGTGGCCTCCTTCATGTATACTGTGAAAGGACGGTTGGCATCATGTATCACATCAAAGTAGGCTTCTCCTTCCAGGTATACATCCCGTTTACCATCCTTAAACTCCGCTCCCAGCGTCAGTTTGCTGGCAGCATTCAGTACTACCTCCGAGCCATCGGGCAACTGCATATGCTGGCGCTCTCCGGCTTTATTGTTATAGCTGTCCGGATAACTGAGCGTTACCTGGGGCAGCTGCTGTTGGGAAGGCTGTAAAGCCCATATCAGGGTACCCAGTACCCCTGCGGCGATCACAGCTGCGGCCGCATATTTTCTCATGGGTGTCAGCCAGTGCTTTTTATTGACTGCGGCTACCTGCATGGGTGCTGCCGTTGTCTGCGCTACCTGCTGTTGCAGCACTTTCAGCTGCGCCTGCATATCTGCCTGCCGGATACCCTGCACCAGGTATTTCCACTCCTGTTGTGCCTGCCTGATCATAGGCGCCTGTTCCGGATGTTGCTGTATATAGGCTTCCCAATAGGCTATATCAGCTTTGTTCCGCTGCTGGCAAAAGTTTAGAAATGACTCATTTGACAGCAAATCCGCTATAGAATTAACAGGCTCCATCCAGGTTTTTTTATGATAGAGCGGTAGCCCGGCATTATTTACCTGCCGTTTTGAAAATATTTTAACAAAAATTTAAAATAGCCAGGGGAGTAATAGCAGGATGCTGTATAGGAGTGGTTTTCCGGAGGCAGGGCTGGAAGGCTCCAGGTCTTGCCTTAACCTCACAATGGCTTCATGTACTTTATTATAAATGCTCCGTACGGTTAAACCGGTTTTGTCCGCCATTTCTTCATAGCTGAGCATTTCATAATATTTCATAAACAGTAATTGCCGCTGGCGGGCAGGTAGTTTGTTGATCGCAGTGGCCATCAGCTGGGAGCGCTCGGCTACTTCCTGCTCGGCTATCCAGCTATCTTCCCGGGAAGGCACAAAAGGTTGGCCGGCATCATCCAGCAGGTCGGTCGACACATAACTGTGTTGTAATGCCTGCCTGGCCAGTTGCCTGCGTAAAGAAGTATAGAGGTAGTTCCTGACATTGCGGGCCGCCTGTAAACCATCCCGCTTTTCCCATAAATAAAGAAAAAGCTGGTTGATGGCATCTTTTACAAAATCGGCGTCTGTATTATACTTTAATCCAAAAGAAAGCAACGGTTGGTAAAATCGTGTGTAAAGTTGGTATAAAGCATCCTGATCGCTCTGTAACAAGTGTTCCCATAAATCCTCATCACTGTTTTCTGTTGTATTTCCCTTTAACATGACATGAAAAACGGAGGTAATGATTCACCTTTCAGGCCATAAAGCTATTAAAATATATGGTAAAAACTAATCTAGTGGCACCTGCGCATGGTCCCCAACAGGGAGGACAGGCCCGGTATCATAGCTGATTTTCAATAGCGGAAGACCAAATCATATGGCAAAAAAAAACATTCCGAAGAATCGGAATGTTTTATCTAGAACAGTGAACAATGAAAACGCTTATAATAACTGATGATATATCACCTTATTTCAACTGTTTGATCTTAATGCTTTTAAAAGACACTTCGTTGCCATGGTCTTGTAGCAGCAGATGCCCTTCCGGCCATAATCCGAAGTTCTTCCAGTTTTTATACTTGCTGATAGCTACCAGGTCTTTGAATGCCTGTGAGCCTCTTTCATATTCAATTACTTTAAATCCGTTGAGCCAGTGCTCTACATGATTATTCGGGAATACGATGATGCGGCCCTTATTCCACTCTCCAATAGGACGTAAAGCTGATTTCACATCCTTACGGGCTATCAGATCATACAGGGATGCCAGTGTTCTGTTATGACCATTACCCAGCTTGGCATCCGGATGCTTCGCATCGTCCAGTACCTGGTATTCCAGTCCTATAGCTGATTTACCTTTGGTGTCATAAGATTCCTTTACAAAGTACTTAACCCCGCTGTTGGCCCCTTCTGTCAGCTTAAATTCAAAGTCCATTTCAAAGGCACCGTATTCTTTGTCAGTAATAATATCCCCGCCACTGCCTTCTTCATCACCGGTGGAATGCTGTATGGTGAGTATACCATTGTTGATCACCCATCCTTTGTCCGGGAATTTATCCTTATTTACGCCTCTCCATCCCTTGGAGCTTACGCCATCCCATAACAACGTATAACCATTTTGTTTCTCCTGGCCGGAAATGTTGTTGTCAATATTATTGACCACATATACCTGATCATATTTTGAATATTGCGAAGCAGCGGGATTTTCTATGATACGGATATTACGCCAGCGGATGTTTTTGCCTTCATCTGCTGTTTTGCCGCCAATACCATGCACTTGCAAGGCGATAAAACCCTTTGGCAAGGCAGTATCTACGAGATGGGCAGCGGGTACGCCATTGATCCAGGTACGCATTTCCGGTCCCCGGCATTCAATGCGGTACTTATTCCAGCCATCGTGCTTAAAGGCTTTTTGCGCTACCGGGTTCAGGTCCAGCGGATATTGCCAGCCCCTGCGGCCTTCTTCATATATACCACCACTCCAGGCTCTTTCAGAAGGATCTATCTCCATCTGATAACCAAATACCCGCCCGTTTTCATAATCCGGACGGCTCTGGCTGCGAAACTGGATCCCGGAATTAAACGGTGCATCCAGCTTATATTCCAGCTCCAGGATGAAATCTCCATATTCCTTTTCAGTAGCAAGAAAAGAGTTAGGCGTTTTTAATACCGTAGTACCAACTATTTCTCCGTTCTGCGCATTATAATGAGCAACGCCGCCCAGCTGTTTCCAGCCTTTCAGGTCTTTTCCGTTAAAAAGTGACTGCCACTTGCCGGATTTGGCAGATTGTGCAAACACGGCGCCGTACATGCAAAGTAAGCTGCCGCAGAGTAGTATTGTCTTTTTCATAACCTTTCCTTGATGGGACTCCAAAATAACAAATATAACGTCCAAATTAAGCAATGAAAATCTTTTTTACAACCGATTGCAAAAAATAATACACCAATGGTAAGCCAGGTGGGGTCTAAAATTACAACCGATTGCATTTGGGTGGCAATGATGCCCAGCTACCGAAAGAGCAGTTATTATTCCAAATCCGGAAACCGTCCGTTTTTAGGGGCCCAACGTCCGTATCCGAACATCTGAACACAGGATAAAAAAATGAAATCCTTGCTACCCGGCACTTTGCATAAATGGCCGTTATTTTGTGCACCCCTGTTTGTATTTTCCCTGATGCCCTTATAATATCTTTTTATGCTAAAGAATTATTTTAAGATCGCATGGCGCAGCCTGCTGAAAAATAAAACTTACTCCATCATCAACATTGCCGGACTGGCAGTAGGCATTGCCTGCTGTGTACTGATCACCATCTATGTGAAAGGAGAGCTGTCGTACGACCGTTACCATAAAAATGTGGACCACATATACCGGGTACTGCATGCTTACCGCCATACGAAAGCAGGGGAGAAACTACCCACACCCAGTGCTACCGAGTTCCAGGTATGGGGCAATGCGCCGGTAGGGCCAGCGCTGGCAGCCGATTTTCCCGAAATAAAAAAGGTGGTACAATTCACCAGCCCGGTTCACTTGTTGCTGAAGTACCAGGAAAAGAGTTTTCAGGAGAACGACCTGTTATTCATGGATTCTACGGTATTTGATGTATTTAGCTGGAAAATGCTGGCAGGTAATCCAGGTAGTGCATTGAAAGCAACTAACAGCATTGTGCTTACGGAAACGATGGCACAGAAGTATTTTGGTAACAGTAATCCTGTGGGACAGATCATCCAGGTAGGGGAAAAAGATGCATTGACGGTGACTGGCGTTATGGAAGATGTGCCTGCCAATTCTCATTTCACCTTCAGCGGGCTGATCTCTATGAGTACATTTCAGCGGATTGAGCCCGGGATCTTTCAAAGTTGGGGATATGTGGATTTTTATACCTATCTCCTGCTAGCCAACCACACCAATGTTAAAAACATGGAGGGCAAGCTGGCCAGCTTTATCGACCGTCATCAACCGGAGAATATGGATAACGGTTATGCTATTGCACTGGAGCCGTTAACGGCTGCTTACCTCCATTCGGTGGCTGGCCGCCAGCCGGGTGCAATAGGTAGCCTATCCAATGTATATATCTTTTCCGTGATCGCCGTATTTATCCTGCTGATTGCCTGTATCAATTTCATGAACCTGTCTACCGCCCGCTCCCTGGAAAGGGCAAAGGAAGTAGGCGTACGTAAAGCGGTAGGCGCTTTCCAGGATGGACTGATCTACCAGTTTTTAACGGAGTCGGTGGTCATATCGCTGATCGCCGTAGTGTTGGCGATTGTACTCTCTTTCATATCATTACCCCTGCTACGGGAAATATCCGGTAAGCCATTTCCGGTGGCTGCTTTCCAATCCCGTACTATCATCGCGCTGTTTATACTGATCCCTTTTGTAGTAGGTATCCTGGCGGGTAGTTATCCGGCCTGGGTATTATCCCGCTTCCGTCCGGCAGAAGTGCTGAAAGGAAAGTTCAGGTCTTCCGGCAATGCAGTAATGCTGAGAAAAGGATTGGTGGTGTTGCAGTTCAGCCTGTCTATTGCTCTGATTGCAAGTACCCTGATCGTATTTTTCCAGCTGGAGCACCTCCGGACTTACAAGAAAGGCTTTAAACAAGATCAGATGCTGGTGATCGACTATGGTGGGGATAACGTGGTCAACAAGCAGATGGAAGTGATTAAGACGGCACTTGCAAGAGATCCTGGTGTATTATCCGTTTCGGCTTCCCGTTCTGTACCAGGAGATTTTATTCCTAATGCAGGGACGAATATTGAAATGAATAACGGCGCTATGCAGTCGTATGCACCTACGATATACGAAATTGACTTTGACTTTATCCCGGTGTATGATCTCAAACTAGCAGCTGGTCGCGCTTACTCCCGGGATTTCCCTGCTGATGCAGAACAATCCCTTATGGTTAATGAAGCGACAGCAAAGCTATATGGTTATGCTAATCCGGAAGATATCGTCGGCAAGCGTTTTGAGCAATGGGGGCGTAAAGGGAATGTAGTAGGCGTACTGAAAGATTTTAACTATCAATCCCTCCATAAGAAAGTAGAACCGCTGGTGCTGCGTATCGCTTACCCGGATGGGTTCAACAAAATATCCCTGCATATCAAACCCGATCATGTGGCGCAAACGATAGCAGCAGTGGAAAAATCATGGGCAGCACTGGTGCCGCATCACCCCTTCCTGTATAGCTTCCTGGATGAGTCCTTTCAGCTGCAATACCAGCAGGACCAGCGCTTTGGCAAGATCTTCGGCCTGTTTGCCGGGCTCACCATCTTCATTGCCTGCCTGGGATTATTTGGCCTGGCTACTTACGCTACGGAGCAGCGGGTAAAGGAAATCGGGATACGGAAAGTATTGGGTGCTTCCGTAACCAATATCACCACCCTCTTATCCACCGAGTTTGTAAAACTGGTATTGCTGGCCATCCTGATAGCTACCCCGGTAGCCTGGTGGGGGATGAACAAATGGTTAAATGATTTTGCTTATCATATCGATATACAATGGTGGGTATTTGCATTTGCCGGTATGGTGGCCGTCATGATCGCATTGCTCACCGTAGGAGGCCAGGCATTAAAGGCCGCACTGATGAATCCGGTGCGCGCGTTAAGATCAGAATAAGCCGCATTTTGGTTATCTTCATAGGGCGGCTTCATCGCGTCATCACCCTAAAAAATATTTAACCAATGGCACAGAAAAAAATACTGTTTTTAACAGGCGACTACGCAGAAGATTATGAAACAATGGTCCCTTTCCAGATGTTGCAGATGGTGGGACATGAAGTACATGCAGTATGCCCCGACAAAGCGGCGGGCGATAAGGTGATTACTGCTATTCATGACTTTGAAGGAGAACAGACCTACAGCGAAAAACGGGGACACTACTTTGTATTGAATGCCACCTTTGCGGATGTAGTAGCAGCGGATTATGATGCGCTTGTTATTGCCGGTGGACGTGCCCCTGAATACCTGCGTCTTAACAAAAATGTTATTGAACTCGTCAAACATTTCTTCATGGCCGACAAACCGGTAGCAGCTATTTGTCATGGTATCCAGATCCTGACAGCAGCCGACCTGGTACGCGGCAGAAAACTCACCGCCTATCCTGCGGTAGGGCCCGAAGTAACAATTGCCGGTGGAAAATATGTTGCCGTAAATGTATACGAAGCAGTGGTAGACGGTAAGCTGGTGACCGCACCTGCATGGCCTGCACATCCGCAATGGATCGCTGCATTCCTGCAAGTACTGGGCACGAAGATTGAATTGTAGTTTAGAGCTATTAGCTTTTAGCCTTTAGCTGTTAGCATTTGTATCATCACCTGACCGCTATAATACAGTCCGCTGTTTTATAGCGGTTTGTTTTTATCGGATAGTTTGTGCCACCTTGGCTAACAGCTAATAGCCAACAGCTAACAGCTTCTTCAGATATTCCTGCTTGCCCGTTTAATGATCTTCGTCGTGGCGCTGTTGGCAGCAACAGCCCATTGTTCACACAATTGTTTTACCCATTGCGGCTGACTTTTCCCTGCATCATTCAGCCAGTTGCCTACGGAGTTTTGAACATACACTGCCGTATCTGCCTTTAGCGGTTCCAGTATAGGCAAGGCTATGGCAGGCGTGGTTTTGAGCTGGTCAATATGCTTGCACCAAACACCGCAGGGGCGTGTTACTTCTACGGCAAACCGGCGGATGTTTTCATCCGGGTGAGATACCCATTTTGAAAGGAGGGTAATACTTTCATTCAAATGAAGGCTTACTTCATTCCTGACCGCCATCCAGGCAATTTCCCTGACACCAAAATGTGCGTCAGCAGCAAAAGGTTGGATAGCATGCAGCTTTTGCAGGATGCTCAGTTCCGGGTCGGTCCCTATCATATAACAAGCCCAGCATCGCACACTGTCTGAAACATGGGCCGACAAAAAAGGAAGTAGTTGCTGATCGCTGCTGTTTTTACTTTCCTGCAATAAAAATTCCCCGATCGCCATGATCGTACTTCTCACACTTTTTTGATGCAGGGAGGCCATATTATCCTGGAGCGGTTTCAGGTAAAGTGGCTTATCAGCAAATACATGCATCAATAACTGACGGTGATCTACCGCCAGCCATTCTGTTAAATTGACGGAGGGAATGCTGCCACGATTCAGTGCATCCATTACTGTGGGAGGGATATGCGCGGCCTTAACAGCTCCTTTCCGTTGTGTCAAATCCTTGTTGTCCTTCATACTTTATCTTCTGCTATAGGTTGGGTAATATCCGGTGTTTTTTAAGATGCTAATTTCGGAACATTTTTTTCGTTGCTCACCGCGTTTGTTATTTCTTCCGCCATTCCTCTCACCGCGTCATCTGCATCTTTATGAAAACAGGCGTACCAGCTGCGGCTGGAAAGTGTATGGTCCAGCGGAATTAGTGCCAGGGCATGATTGGTGGCGTAGCTTTTAGCTGCCCAGTTGGCCATGATAGTAATGCCCATGCCTGCTTTTACCATTTCCAGGATGGTTTCGGTGAGGGGCATTTTAATCAGCTGTTTAAAGTGTACTCCTTCGAGAAAGGCGTAGGAGAGGCCGTCTTTACTGAATTGATATAACAACAGGGTTTCTCCTTCCAGCTGGGAGGGCTGCAGTGGCTTTTTCAGTTTAGCCAGGCGGTGCGCTGCGGGGGCCACTACTACCAGGTTATCATCAAAGAGGTGTTTGTATTGCAGCGGGCTGTCGGGGAGGCGTTTGCTCACGATGGCCAGGTCCAGCTTGCCTTGTTCCAGGTATTGCAAAGGTTTTTGGGTGGCTTCCACGATGATCTCCACATTTACCTGTGCATGCTGCTGCTGAATTTGTTGCAGGGCAGCTGGCAGCCAGTTATAGCAGGTATAACATTCCGTGCTGATCCGCAATTGGCGAGATTTGCCCGCTTTCAGGTGACCTAATTCTTCCTGCAGGTATTGCAGGCGGGGCAGGATCACCTGGGCGCTCTCCACTACTTTCCGGCCAGCCTCGGTGAGAATCATTTTTTTACCGCTACGAAGAAACAGCTTCAGCCCCAGTGCCGTTTCCAGGTCTTTGATCTGGTGGCTGAGGGCAGATTGTGTGAGGTGAAGTCGCGCCGCAGCTTTCGTTACCGACCCTTCGCTGATCACCTTGTCTATGATCTGAAGATGCTGAATTGTAATCATGAGTAAAATTCATTATTACGGTAAAATTAAATCATTTTTATCATAATGAACCCTGGCCTAATATTGTGGTCATAAAAAACATCCGATATGAAAATTCAAAGATTAGGCTGGGCCGGCATTAAAATTGAAACCGGTGGCCTCACCATCCTGGTAGATGCGGTAGAGCACTATGCAGCAAGCAGGTTCTTTGTGATTGATACAAAAGATGCTGACTACACGTTCAGCGATGATACCCAGGCAGATTATGCCGTCATCACCCACTTGCATACAGATCATTATGATGCAGGGCTGATCCGTAAATGTCTGAAACCGGAAGGTAAACTGGTCTGTTCCTCATTATTTTCCGACCAGCTGCGGGCTGATGGGTTTGATAACCTGGTGGTGCTTTCATGGGAGGAGGTATTTGATGCCGGAGCGGTACAATTTACCCCTGTATTTGCGATGGATGGCTTTGGCGATCAGCAGGTGTCCTGGGTAATAGAAGACAGTACCCACCGTATTTTACATGGCGGGGATACTATCTGGCATAATCAATTCTGGAAGATAGGCGCGCAGTACCAGGGATTTGACGCGGTATTTTTGCCGGTCAATGGGGTGCTGATGCATTTTAAGAAGCCTGAAAGCGGGGGACCTGCCACTTTAACCCCTGAACAAGCGATTGGAGCGGCGGTGATATTAGGAGCTAAAGTATTGATTCCCATCCATTACGGATTTAATCTGCCAGGTGTTTATGAAGAATATCCCAATGTGGTACCCAGGTTAAAGGAAATAGCTGCCGGAAGAGGATTGCCGCTGTCCTTTCTTCAGCCGGGAGCGTATTTGGAGCCACAGGCCACCCTCCAGGAAGCTAATAACTAAGCTACCGGTCAATAATGCACTGCTTCCGCGAGCTCCGCTTCCATCAGCTAAAGGCTAACAGCTAATAGCTCTCTTAACAATTATTCATTCTTAACGATTATTTTTTTACCTTTGCAGCCGAAATTAAACGGGGGTTCCCGGTTGCATTCATCATTGATAATTACTAATTAAGTATATGTCCGGACAGCTGAAAGAAGTTCGTAACCGTATTAAGTCGATACAATCCAGCCAGCAGATCACTAAAGCCATGAAAATGGTGAGTGCTGCCAAGTTAAGGCGTGCGCAGGATGCTATTTTGCTCATGCGTCCTTATGCAGTAAAGTTGCAGGAAATGTTGCAGAACATCGTATCCAATACCGAAGGTGGTATTGATATGTCCCTGGCAGCAGAGCGGCCGGTAGAAAAGGTATTGATGGTGGTCATTACTTCCGACAGAGGCTTGTGTGGCGCATATAATTCCAATATTATCAAGCTGGCCAAGCAGATCATCCGTGAAAAATACGTGGAGCAGTTTGCTAAAGGACAGGTGGAGATCATGCCAATTGGTAAAAAAGGTTATGAGAACTTCACGATCAATGGTTATAAAGTAAATGATAAGTACTGGCAGTTATTCCAGCACCTGACTTTTGAAAATGTGAAAGCAGCGGCTGCTATCGCGATGGAAGGTTTTGTGAAAGGTACCTATGATGCTGTGGAAATTGTATACAGTGAGTTCCGGAACGCTGCTACCCAGATCTTCGTATCAGAGCAGTTTTTACCTATTGCCAAAGTAGAAAATACAGAAAATAAAGGGATCAAGGCCGACTTTATATTTGAGCCGGAAAAAGAAGTGCTGATAGCGGAGCTGATGCCTAAAATCCTGAATACCCAGTTCTTCAAGGCGATGCTGGATGCACACGCATCTGAGCACGGTGCACGTATGACGGCAATGGATAAGGCTTCTGAAAACGCCAGCGAACTGCTGCGTACCCTGAAGATCTCTTACAACCGTGCCCGTCAGGCTGCTATTACCACAGAGCTGACCGAAATCGTGAGCGGTGCGGCTGCATTAAATGGTTGATAAATAACCAGCATGTGTATGATTGGAATAGCTGCTATTCAACTTATTCACATGAAATCAACAGACAAATATTTAGATTTTATCAATAGGGTCAAAGACTGTATTTTCGGTCTTTGACCTTTTTTTATGATCGCTGGTTATGGCCTATGCAACCGCTGCTATGGCTGCCATCGCAAACCTGTCATTGAATTATGGAAATATCACAGATCATTCCACATGTTGAAGCATTGATTTTTGCTGCCGACCGGCCCCTGCCCATGCTGGAAATAGTGGATTTGCTGAATAATGCACTGGCCTTCCTGGAAGACCGTGCTACACTTGACCAGGTAGAAGCAGCCATGGAAGCCATCCAGGAAAAATATGGTTCGGAATTCTACGCTTTTGAAGTAAGAGCCAGTGGTGGCGGATACCAGTTCCTCACCAAAAAGGATTATTATCAGACGGTAGCCCAGCTGAATGGGGATAAATTCCTCAAACGCCTGTCTACTGCCGCTTTGGAAACACTGGCTATCATTGCCTACCGACAGCCCATCTCCAAAGGGGAAATAGAACATATTCGCGGGGTAAGTACAGATTACTCCATTCAAAAGCTGCTGGAAAAAGAACTGATCGTGATCTCCGGACGTAGCGAAGACTTGCCGGGCAAACCACTGCTGTATGCTACTTCCAAGGTGTTTATGGACTACTTTGGCCTCAACTCCACCGCCGATTTGCCCAAACTGAAGGAACTGTTTGATGAAGAAGCGATCCAGCCCACCCTGATCAATGAGGATACGGCTACTATAGGCCGCGACGATATGGCAACAGCAGACAGGATCAATGGCGCGATGGTTATATCTGAAGACGGCGAACTGATTGAACAGGATGAGGATAGCCTGGAAGCAGATGAAAATCTGGAAATTCCCCCGGTGCATCCGGAAGAACATCAACCGGACGAACCCGGTGATACCGCGCCGCTGATGGAAACTACTGTTGCTGCGGAAGAAATCGGAGGACGCGTAGATGAGGATACTGCAAGGGCCGATGAGGAAGCAACTCTTGAAGAAGTACATCCGGTCTCCCATGAAGAAGAAGAGGTGGATGATATTAACGAAAGAAGACTGGAAGAGGCTATGGAGGAAGAAGAGGCAGAAGAAATACCGGAAGGAAATGGGGAAACAAAAGAAAAGACCATGACCGAAGCTGCGCCAGAAGGTGAGCAGGAAGAAGAGTACGAGGAGGACGACGATGAAGAAGATGATGAAGAGGATGAAGATGAGGACGATGAGGACGATGATGAAGATGATGAAGAGGAAGATGATGGAGAAGACGATGGAGAAGACGATGGAGAAGACGATGGCGAAGACGATGAAGACGAAGAGGAGGATGAAGAAGAAGATGATGATGAGGAGGAGGAAGACGACGAAGAGGAAGATGATGATAAAGAAAAAGAAGACCGTTAAAAAGCGGATAAATAACAGGTGCTGCTGTTGGCTGCTATCTGTTAGTGAATATTGAAACTGGCTTCGGCCAGTTTTTTTTATGCCTGACCGTTAGATGCTTGTTGTATCCCCTTTACTTATAATCCCAATGCCTATCTGGACCAGTAGTTTTATTTAAAACTGGAGGAGTGATGTTACCCGGAAATAGTTAAATTTTGCAGTGTCAAAACAGTTTGAAAACGAAACAGGAGTTTTATGCAGTCTGACAACGACAATAGTGAACAGTTGATCCGGGAGAATCTGGCATTTATTCACCGGCGGATAGCAGCCGCCTGCGCTGCCAGCGAACGGGAGATCACTGCTGTAAAATTGCTGCTGGCCACCAAAACCGTTCCGCCCGAAAAGATAAAGATCGCTATCGCAAACGGTGAAACGTTAATAGGAGAAAACAAGATCCAGGAACTGAAAGAAAAAGATGCGGCATTGGCAGGATTAAAGCTGGAAAGGCATTTTATCGGCCATCTGCAGTCCAATAAAGTAAAGGATGTATTAAGATATGCAAGCTGTATACAGTCGGTCGACCGCCTGGCTATTGCGGAAGCATTACAAAAGCGGCTGGAGCTGGAATCCCGGCAGCTGGACATCATGATTCAGGTCAATACCTCTTTTGAAGAAAGTAAATTTGGCCTCCACCCGGATCAGGTACTGCACTTTGTAGAAGCAATGAAGCAATTCCCACTGCTACACATCACCGGCCTGATGACCATCGGCCTGTTTGATGCAGATCCTGAAAAAGTACGTCCTTCGTTCAGGCTGCTTCGTACGCTCCGCGATGAGATAGTGAACAATGGCTTATTGCCGGCAGCACAATGCCGGGAACTGTCCATGGGAATGAGTGGTGATCTGGAAACG
The DNA here is from genome assembly GCF_040567655.1 of Chitinophaga sp. H8. Taxonomy (NCBI): domain Bacteria; kingdom Pseudomonadati; phylum Bacteroidota; class Chitinophagia; order Chitinophagales; family Chitinophagaceae; genus Chitinophaga; species Chitinophaga defluvii. The sequence goes on from NZ_JBEXAC010000002.1 coordinate 1,910,749, forward strand.
GCTATTGCAGAAGGGGCCACCATCGTACGGGTGGGAACCGCTATTTTTGGAAAACGTAGCTACCCTGATAGTTATTACTGGAATGAACAAACGGCCTGACAGCATGCATATTCATATTTTTCAACATGTACCTTTTGAAGGGCCGGGATATATCGCACAATGGGCGGCAGCAAATGGACATCCCATCAGCTATACCCGTTTTTATGAAGCAGGGTATGTACTGCCTGCGCTGGATAACATAGATGCACTTGTTATCATGGGTGGGCCGATGAGCGTGTATGACGAACATATATACCCCTGGCTGATAAAAGAAAAAGCATTTATTGAAGATACGATCCAGGCAGGCAAAAAGGTATTGGGCATATGCCTGGGCGCACAACTCATTGCAGTTTGCCTGGGGGCTTTTGTGCCTACCGCACTGAATAAAGAAATAGGCTGGTTCCCGGTGAGCCCCACAGCGGAATGCTGCCATGTGCCCTGGTTTAATGAACTGTTCCGGGAAAACCCGGTGGTATTCCACTGGCATGGCGATAAATTTGATATCCCATACGGGGCATATGACCTGCTCTCCTCTGCGGCCAACAGCCATCAGGCGTTTATTTTCAATGAACAGGTATTAGGTCTGCAGTTTCACCCCGAAATGACCCCGCAAGGGCTTGCAGACCTGGTAACACATTGTGAGCATGAATTACAAAGCGGGCCTTTCATCCAGGACAAACAAACCATCCTCCAGGCCAGCTCCATGACAAAAAGTGGGAATATGCTGATGGAAAAGATATTGCAGCGATTGTTTTAAGAAAGTGAATATGGGTGGGGGGACTTTACAACTACTCCCTTAGTCATTTTACTCAAACACAGCTTAACCTCTCCTTAGTCCCCAGGTTAAAAAAGGAATACCCCATCTATGAAGTATCCATATAGTATCCCTTATAAGGGGTACTATATGGGTACTTCAAGGGTGCTTTAAGGATACTTTAAGGGTACTTTAACCTGGGCGAAAGGTAGGCTTTGCCCTATGGTAAAATAGCCTTCACCTGGAATATACTGATGGTATTTTACCAGGTGGCGTACGATTTACAGTCCCCCGATCACCGCTGCGAAAATGGCACTCAGCTTTTTGTCTGCTTTGCCGGCAACGGCAATAATTTCTTCGATAGAAACGGGCTGAAGATGATCCGGGTCACACTCATCGGTGATGACAGAAACGGTAGCACAGGGAAGCTGTATCTGGTTGGCTACAATTACTTCCGGTACGGTGCTCATCCCCACCAGGTCGGCACCTATGGTGCGTAAAAAGCGGTATTCTGCCCTGGTTTCCAGGTTGGGTCCCATAACAGCAGCGTAGGTTCCTTTTTTGAGAGACACCCCGTGTTGAAGCGCCGCTTGCTGTAACAGGCTGCCCAATGTTTTATCGTACGGACAGCTCATATCCGGGAAACGGGGGCCAAAAGCTGGCGAATGAAGCCCTCTCAGCGGGTTTTCCGGTTGCAGGTTGATATGATCGTCCAGCAGGATGAGATCGCCTTTTTTAAAGTCGGGATGCATACCACCGGCAGCATTGCTGAGCAGCAGTTGCTGTATACCCAGTGCTTTCATCACCCGGATAGGGAAGGTGATCTGCTGCATGCTATAACCTTCGTAATAATGAAAACGCCCCTGCATGGCAATTACCGGTACGTTGTTGACCCGTCCAAAAATAAGATGACCTTTATGGGATTCTACAGTAGCTTCCGGAAAATGGGGAATGTCCTGGTAAGCAATACTTTTTTCAACCTGAATATGCTGTACCAGCTGTCCGAGACCAGTGCCCAGCACAATGCCTACCCTGGCATGATGAAAATTGAACTGTTCGAGGTACGTACGGGCTTCGGCTATTTGTTGTAATAATATATCCATGCGGGTGATAATTTTGCCGCAAGATAAAACTAAACCATGCAGGATGCATGACGGAAAGGGTTAATTTCCTTTACGGGCAATGCGATAGAACAAAGGAGGAAGGATGCGTTTGATCCACAGTAACCACTTTTCTTCTCCCGCAATCAATACGCTTTTTTTCCGGCGCCGGATAGCCCGTATGATTTTCCGGGCGCAGGTAGCTACCGGGATACCGTTGAGCTGGCCTTTATCCATTTGTCCGTGCGGCGCACCGGTAGCGGTGATGGCCGCAAGGGATAAAGGTGTATGTATTCTACCCGGACAAATCAGCGTGGTGTATAAATGCGGTATAGGTTGTTCTGTTTGCAGGGTTTCAAAGAAACCTTGCAGGGCATGCTTGGAGGCAGCATAGGCCGATCGCTGGGGATAACCGTATAATCCTGCCATACTGCTGATCACCACAATATGTCCGCTTTGCTGTAATTGAAACTGGGGTAATAATGCTTTGGTGAGTGCTACCGGGCCAAAGAAATTGGTTTCCATGATCAGGCGATCGATAGCCAGGGGCGTATCGATGATTTTTGAGCGCTGGGTGACGCCTGCATTATTGATGAGGATATCTATCCGGTTGTAAAAGGAGCGGGCGGTAGCAGCCTGCGTAATTACCTGTGGCGTATTGGTCATATCCATGGGCAATACCTGGCAATGTGGGGTGTGCGCCAGGCAAAGCTGCTGTACTGCCTCCAGGGCAGTGATATTACGCCCCGCCAGGATAAGCCTGGCCTGGCAGGCAGCAAACGACAGCGCCAGTTCCCTGCCTATGCCGGAACTGGCGCCTGTGATAAGTATAACTTTATTATTAAAATCCATCAGCCATTTTTAGAGGCTTGCTGCAGGACAAGCTGTTGACAAGCATAAAGGTACTTGCAAAACAGGTTACTCCTGCGGGTTTTATGATTTTAATGAACGGATGTTAATGTTTCTCCATAATACTTTAATACCACCACCGGAATGGATCTGTAAAGCGATTTGTCCGCTGATAGCACCGATTTTTTCATCGTCCAGCTTAATCATTTCCTGACCATTTAACCAGGTCGTTACTTCATTACCTACTACCCGGATCTTCATGGTATTCCACTGGCCCATTTTCAGGAACTTGTCTTTTTCTTTATCTGGTTGGATCAACCAGCCACGGCCATAAGACTCGTAGATACCACCGGTATTGTTGCCTGGAGGAGCTACTTCTGCCTGCCAGCCTGCTATTTTGGTACCATCGAGGGAAGAGTGGAAAAATACCCCACTATTACCATCTGCTTCCTGTTTAAATTCCAGGGTCAGTTCAAAATCTTTATACTGCTTGTCGGAAGCCAGGTAGCCGTATTCTTTGTCCGGGCCGCTTTCGCAGATCAGTAAACCTTTTTCCACATACCATTTTTCAGTACCGTGAATTTTCCAGCCATCCAGGTTCTTACCATTGAACATGGACTGTGCTTTTTGCGCAAAAGTAGCTGTGCTGGCGAGTAACAGTCCAGCTCCTAGTATCCATGCCTTTAAAGTCAATTTTTTCATATAGTTGATTATTTCAGTTGTTTGCTTTGGAGTGGAGAAAGATAGAAAGATATTTTCTTTTTTTATAGCTGGTGGGGTACTGTTTTAGCAATATTTTAACTTGTTTGTTCAGCAGGAGTCAGCAGTTGCCTGGGGAATAGGGGGATTATGCTATTAAAAAGGGGCTAACCGGAAAGCATGTTGCTTTGGTTAGCCCCTTCGGTATTTTTCTGTAAGATTATCTGGCGATGTTCACAGCTCTCTTTTCACGGATGACTGTTACTTTGATCTGACCGGGATATTGCATCTCTGTTTGGATCTTGGTAGCGATTTCAAATGACAGGCGGTCTGCATCCTCATCAGTTACTTTATCACTTTCCACAATTACGCGCAGTTCACGACCTGCCTGGATAGCATAGGCTTTTTCCACCCCTTCATGTGCCAAAGCGAGGTTTTCCAGGTCTTTAATCCTTTGCAGGTAGCTTTGCATGATTTCGCGGCGGGCGCCGGGACGGGCACCGCTGATGGCATCACAAGCCTGCACGATAGGGGAAATCACATATTGCATTTCCATTTCATCATGGTGGGCGCCGATCGCGTTCACTACAGCAGCATGCTCACCATATTTTTCGGCCAGTTTGGCACCCAGCAGGGCGTGGCTCAGTTCAGTTTCTTCATCCGGTACTTTACCAATGTCATGCAGTAAGCCTGCACGTTTGGCCAGTTTGGGGTTTAAGCCCAGTTCTGCCGCCATTACCGCACAGAGGTTGGCGGTTTCTTTGGAGTGCATCAGCAGGTTTTGTCCATAAGAAGAACGGAAACGCATTTTACCTACCAGGCGTACCAGTTCTTTATGTAAACCATGTATACCCAGCTCGATAACGGTTCTTTCCCCGATATCCATTACCTGTTCTTCCAGTTGTTTCTTGGTTTTCTCCACTACTTCCTCAATACGGGCAGGGTGGATACGGCCATCCTGTACCAGGCGCTGTAAAGACAGGCGGGCAACTTCACGGCGTAACGGGTCAAAAGAAGATAATACGATTGCTTCAGGGGTATCATCTACAATCAGGTCTACACCGGTAGCCGCCTCAATAGCGCGGATATTACGACCTTCACGGCCAATGATCTGACCTTTGATCTCATCACTTTCCAGGGTAAATACAGTAATGGTATTTTCGATCGTTTGTTCAGCAGCAGTACGCTGAATAGATTGGATAATGATCTTTTTGGCCTCTTTATTAGCTTTGGCCTTTGCATCTTCAATAATCTCCTGAATGTGGGAAAGCGCCTGAGAGCGGGCTTCTTCTTTCAGACTTTCAATTAACTGGTGCCTTGCTTCCTCGGCGGTAAGGGCGGCTACTTTTTCCAGGCGGCGGATATGCTCTTCCTGATGTTTTTCCAGTTCGGTACGTTTGATGGTGACTAATTCCATCTGGCGATTGAGGGTTTCCTTAATGGCATCATTCTCATTCACCTGTTTCTGTACCTGTTCATTTTTTTGGTTAAGGGCTTGTTCTTTTTGCTTGATACGGTTTTCTGAGTCTACCAGCTTCTGATTGCGTTGCAGCACTTCTTTATCATGCTCACTCTTCATCTGCAGATATTTTTCTTTGGCTTCCAGCAACTTGTCCTTTTTCAGGTTCTCGGCACTAATCTGTGCATCTGCAATAAGTTTCTGCGCTTGTAACTCGGCTTCCTGTATCTTTTGCTGTGTATTTTTGGCAAAAATCACCTTACCTAACACAATACCTATGATCAATGCCACCACCGCGGCTATTGTCGTAATAAGAGAGACATCCATACAAAAATTTTAAACTTTATTTATGTTGCATTCCCTGTTCCGCAGACCCATTCCTTGGTTGTAGGTTGTAGGTTGGGGGGAGAATAGACCCGCGAAAATACAAAAAAATAGCTGCAAAGCAGCAGGGGAGTTATGATAATGAATAATTTAGTGAAAGTAAAGCATATTAAGGGCTGATTATGAAGGGGTAATCACTAGTGGCAGTACTGTGGGAGGGGGATTGGGGGAGTCATCCAAAAAGTTCCTGCATTAATTCATCCTTGGTTTTATCAAGATGGGAAGCTACATCAGTGAGGATGGCGGATAAAGTTCCAATTTTTAAAGGGTCATGATTGGGAACGGTGATATGGTGCTGTCCGGGAGAATCGGTGGTCAGCCTGATATGACTGCCGGTTTGCCTGGTTATAGTATATCCGTAGGGCTTTAGGTATTTAATCAGATCATGTCCGGTAATATCGCGGGGGATTCTCATGCGGCTATTACTTCCTCCCGTACAATATGTAATCGGATAATTCTTTTTATACCATCATCAAAATGACAATGAACAGCATCAATTACGGCTACTTTCAAGGCTTCGATTGTTTCTGCCTGAGTGAAAATAGATATCCCTAATCCTTTAGCGATATAACCACCTTCCGGGCTTTCTTCCACCATAAAAATCAACTCTTCCATAAATAATACTTTTAGCAAATATAACCTTTTATGTTTGTTCTCCCAAACGCAGCGCAGTGCCGTGCATGGCGCCTTCCCTTTATTTCAGATTTTCGTTCAGTAGTTCTTCCAGGCGTTGCAGTTTTTCCTGGAGAAAGGGAGCATTACCTGCCTGGGCTTTGCCACCGCTGGTTACTGGATGGGTGGCATACATGATCAGGGCCATAGCGATATAGTCCTGGAGGTCCTTGCCGGCATAGGCGGTTTTAAATTCAACGATCTTATCGTTCACCTCTTTCATGATACGGCGTACTTCTTCCTCTTCTTCCGGTTTGATCTTGATCCGGTAAGAACGGTCGGCAACCACAATGTTGACAGGAATGAGATTATCCATAAAATGGTCAATTAATAATGGCAAATAAGTGCGCCATTATGATGAAGGTGTAAAATATGTACTGTTGTTATCCGTTCAGCATGGCAATGCAGCGGTCAATCTCTTTGATGTAGTCATTGATTTTGCCGCGGATCTCTTTTTTAAAAGCATCGTCTTCTGATATGGAAGCAGGAGCACCCTGGGCGGCATCGGCAATTTTCATCAGCCGGAGGCGGTCTTCCAGGGAAGCCAGCGCCTGTTGCTGCGTAGCAATTTCTTTGCGTTGGGTATTTACTTCCTCTTTCAGCAATACATTTTCAGACTGCACCAGTTGCATTTTTTTGAGCAACAGGTGCAGTTTGTCTTCAATCCGTTGTATGTATTGGTCAAGTACCATATTATTTTCTGATCCCTGCCTGCAGCTGGGTCTCAAATGTTTTGATCAGCTTATCCATTACACCATCAATTTCCTTGTCGGTGAGGGTCTTTTGCGGATCCTGGAAGGTAAAGCTCACCGCGTAGGATTTTTTATTGACACCCAGTTTCTCACTTTCAAAAACGTCGAATAAGTTAATATGTTGTAACAGAGGCGATTTCACTGCGCGGGTAGCGGCTTCCACTGCTGCAAACTTCACTTGTTTGTCCAGCACCAGGGCCAGGTCCCTGCGTACTGCCGGGAATTTTGGAATTTCCTTGTAAAAGTTATCATTTTTTTGCAGTAATGCCAGGATATTATTCCAGTTGAAATCGGCAAACCATACGGCCTGTTTGATATCAAACTGTTTCAGCTTTTGTGCTGCCACTCCGCCCAGTGTTACTACCGGCTGGTTTTTTACTTTGATTTCCCACGCAGGCTGCAGGCTGGCAGACTCGCTTTCTGCCCATTGCAGTTGGGAGAAGCCGAGCTGTGCCAGTACATTAATAACAAACCCTTTCAGGAAGTAGAAATCTACCGGGCTGGATTTGTGGATCCATGTTTCGGCAGTCTGTTGTCCGGTGAGGTATAAACAGATATGATCATCTTCCTGATATCCTTTGGCAGCCACTTTATAGGTTTTGCCAAATTCGAAGAACAGGAGATTTTCATTTTTACGGTTTAAGTTATGTGCGATAGATTCCAGCCCGCTTTCCAGCATGGAAGGGCGCATCGCGTCGAGGTCGGCGCTGAGGCTGTTGATCATTTTTACGGTATGCTCCAGTACCTCCGGTGTAAAGTATTTGCTGTTGGTGATAGAGTTGGTAAAAATTTCATGGAAGCCATTTGCCGCCAGGTAGTTGGACACTTTTTCGCGTACCCTTTCCTTATCGGGCTGCGCAGTAATCGCAGGCGCCATGACAATATGGGTGGGGATCTCAATATTATCGAGCCCGTCTACCCGCATTACTTCCTCTACGATATCGCAGGGCAGGGAAATGTCCGGTTTGCTGTAAGGTACGGTTACCTGTATCCCTTCCGGCGCCTCTTTGATTACTTCAAAGCCGAGGCTGGTCAGGATATTCTTTATTTTGGCCGGTTCGTATTGTTTGCCGCTCAGCTTGTGTATATAAGCATAGGAAACGTCTACCTTGGTTTTAGGCAACGGTTGCGGATATACATCAATCACCTCGCTGGCAGCCTTGCCTCCAGCCAGTTCGCAGATCAGGGAAGCTGCCCTTTGCAGTACGAATACGGTATTGGAGATATCGACACCTTTTTCAAAGCGGGTAGCCGCATCCGTGCGCAGGCCATGGCGGAAAGAGGTAGCGCGTACACTGCCGGCGCTGAAAAATGCGCTTTCCAGGAAGATGCTGTGGGTAGCGTCGGTAACACCGGAGTGTAAGCCCCCGAATACCCCGGCTATGCACATGCCTTCGCCCGCACCATTGCAGATCATGAGGTCGGCCGCATCCAGTTTTCTTTCTTTTTCATCCAGGGTGGTAAACACCGTATCCTGGGGCAGGTTTCTTACCACTACCGCATTGCCTTTGATAGCATTGGCATCAAAAGCATGCAGGGGCTGCCCCGTTTCATGTAATATATAATTGGTGATATCTACAATATTATTGATAGGGCGAACACCGATGGCGGTAAGCCGGTCTTTTAACCAGGCCGGGGAAGGTGCTGTTTGTACGCCGGTAATGCTGATGCCGGCATAACGCGGACAGGCATCTGTATTTTCGATTGTTACGCTGATGGCCAGCGGGGTGTCTGCCTTAGGCAGCGCCTTTATTTCTGGCAGTTGTACCCGGTATTGCTGGGTGTTTTCAGCATTATTCAGGTAAGCACAAACATCGCGGGCCACGCCGATATGGCTCATCGCATCCATACGGTTAGGGGTGAGTCCTATTTCGTATATCCAGTCCTGCGCAGGTTTAAACAGCTCACTGGCCAGGGTACCGGGTTGTAATGCTGCATCCAGAACCAGGATACCCTCATGGCTGCTGCCCAGTCCTATTTCATCTTCTGCACAGATCATGCCCAGGCTTTCCTCTCCGCGTATTTTAGCCCGTTTCATGGTCAGCGGTTCTCCGCTGGATGGATAAATGGTAGTACCTACGGGGGCTACCACCACTTTTTGTCCTACGGCAACATTGGGAGCACCGCATACAATATGCAGGGGTTCGCCATTACCTATGTTAACGGTCGTCAGTTTTAATTTATCTGCATTAGGATGCTTTTCCGCGGTCAGTACTTCTCCTACTACTAATCCAGCCAGACTGCCCTTTACCGCTTCAAATTTTTCCAGGCTTTCTACCTCCAGGCCTATACGTGTTAAAATAACAGACAGTTCTTCCGGAGTGGGCTTTACCGGTAAATAATCACATAACCAGTTGTACGAAATCGTCATTTGTCAGCTTGAATTTGCCTCTACCTTGAAATAAAGAGGTATATAATTGTTTGTAAATGAATTGCTTGTGTGTCTTTGAAGGCGTTAGTACCCCTCTTCTGGCAACGCGTAAAGTTAAGAGAAAAACTTTGAAGTTAGCTTTTAGCTGTTGGCTATTAGCTGTTAGCGGGGCGTGCAGCGCTATTTAGTAGGAGCTGCGAGCTTTGAGCTGCGAGCCACGAGCCACGAGCCACGGAGGTAGCTATTGGACGTTAGAAGTGCTATTACTGTTTAAATAACAGCTAACAGCTTTATTACAGCCCTGGTTTATCAAATAATGCAGGAGAGCTAAAGGCTAACTGCTAACAGCTAACAGCTTTATTGCTGCTTGCGGCTTTTGTTAAATTACGAAACAGCGTCCAAACCCTTTAAATTGAAAATTCAAAGAAGATGTGGAAAATCTTTTTGCACAAAGTTGTGTGAATAATCAGACCTTTGCTTATCGGTTTTTATGAGTTTTGGTGGATAACTGGGGTGTAGTCAGTGGATAACTGACATTTTGCTAGTGTATAACATGTGCGTGGAGCTTAATAAATTTAATGACTTGGGGTAAGGGAATAAATGGAAAAATGCCTTTACCTTAGTTTTTACGGCTCCCAAAAAATTTACAATTTGTTAAAGTACCGTTAACATAGTGGCAGAGAAAAAATTGTACAGAGGAAACTAAGAGACCGGTTACAGTAACCATTTTCATAACATTTTTTAATACACTGACAATAAATGGATCTCAATCTTAAGAAAGACCGCAGCAATGTGCGCAGAAAACCGTCCATTGATGTGTCTACCTTGGTGTATGGCAAGATACCACCACAGGCAAAAGAGTTGGAAGAGGCTGTGTTGGGAGCCATCATGCTGGAAAAAGGCGCTTTTGATTCCGTTGTAGAAATATTGAAAAAGGAGTGTTTTTATGTAGAAGCACACCAGAAGATTTTTTCTTCCATGACTAAACTGGCGGCCAAATCTATGCCGGTGGATATCCTCACCGTAGTAGAAGAACTGCGGTCAATGGGAGAGCTGGAACAAGTAGGCGGACCATTTTTTGTTACCAAGCTAACCAATGCGGTGGTGTCTTCTGCTAATATAGAGGCACATGCCCGTATCATCCTGCAAAAATTCATACAGCGGGAACTGATCCGTATCTCCGGCGAAATACTCAGCGAATCTTATGAAGATACGGCCGATGTATTTGACTTGTTGGACAGTGCGGAATCAAAGCTGTTTGAAATTACCAATAACCACTTACGTAAGAACTACGATTCGATAGACCGTGTATTGGTGAATACCATGAAGCGGATTGAGGACCTTCGGAATAAAGGGGACGATATTACCGGGGTACCTTCCGGCTTCCCGTCGCTCGACAGGGTAACATATGGCTGGCAGTCGACCGATCTGATCATTATCGCTGCCCGTCCTTCCGTGGGTAAAACAGCCTTTGCGCTGAACCTGGCGCGGAATGCGGCTTTACATCCCAGATTCCCTAAAGGCGCGGCGATATTCTCCCTGGAAATGTCGTCCGGCCAGATCGTACAAAGGATCTTGTCGGCAGAAGCAGAGATCAAGCTGGAGAAAATATCCCGTGGTAAGCTGGAAGAATATGAGATGAAGAAGCTGATGACGCACGGTATAGAGCGGTTGGCCAAAGCACCTATTTTCATCGATGATACCCCGGCATTGAATATCTTCGAGCTGCGTGCCAAGTGCCGCAGGCTGGTACATAACAATGGTGTAGGCGTTATCATCATCGACTACCTGCAGCTGATGAGTGGTAATGCTGATGGCCGCAACAGCAGCCGTGAGCAGGAAATCAGTAAGATCTCCCGTGACCTGAAAGGGTTGGCAAAAGAGTTGCAGGTGCCGGTTATCGCCCTGTCGCAGTTGAGTCGTGATGTGGAAAAACGTAAAGACGGCAACAAGATGCCGCAGCTGAGTGACTTGCGTGAATCGGGTGCTATCGAACAGGATGCGGATATGGTAATGTTCCTGTACCGTCCTGAATACTACGAGATCACCGCCAATGAAATGGGCGAATCCAATAAAGGAGAAACCCACGTGCGTATCGCCAAACACCGTAATGGTCAGTTGGATACCATCAAACTTCGTGCAGTACTGGAATACCAGCGTTTTGAAGATGATGGCAGTATCGAAAATCCGGTACCTTCCGGCGGTGGTAATGCGTTTGCAGGGATGCGCCCTGGTGGTGGTGGCAGTGATGAAGCCAAGCTGTATATCCAAAAAGGCTCCAAGATGAATGATATGGAATTTGATGATATGGAAGATGCTCCATTTTAGACAATAAATTTTGTTTTAAAGCCAGCATCTTACCGGATGCTGGCTTTTTTTGTTACGCTTTTAAATACTGTGCAGACAGAAAAGCAGACCGCTGTTGTAACCCTTTTTTGTTTTGCACGTTTACACCTTTACAATGTCTGGTTTTTCATGAAACAGCTATATAAAAAATACAAGTTCCATTACAAAGATAATTTCAGTTTAGCCTTTCCCGTTATTATATCCCAGCTGGGGCATACCCTCGTGGGATTTTCTGATAGTCTGATCATTGGTCATACCGGTAAGGTGCCTTTGGCGGCGGTATCATTGGGGAATAGCCTGTTTACCATTTTTATGGTAGCCGGTATAGGGATGTCTTACGGACTTACCCCATTGATTGCGCAGGAAAACGGACGGGGCAACCGGCGAAGCATCGGACATCTGCTCAGTCACAGTCTTATCATCAATGTAGCCGTAGGGATCCTGCTCTTTGCAGTTATATTTTTCGGGAGTAACTATATGGGCTACCTCGGACAGGAAGCGGATGTGCTGGCACAGGCCAGGCCCTTCCTGCGTTTCCTGGGATTTTCTTTTTTGCCCCTGATGGTGTTTTTAACCTTTAAACAATTTGCGGAAGGACTGGGTTTTACCCGTCAGGCCATGAACATCAGTATTATTGGCAATGCACTGAATATTGTAATTGGCGTAACGCTGGTGTATGGATTCTTTGGCTTGCCACGGATGGGGGTAATAGGGGTGGGGATCGCCACTTTCACCGACCGGCTGGTAATGGCCATTACTATGGCCTGGTATGTATTGCGGGCCCCCAGATTTAAGGTGTACCTGCAGTCGTTCGGTTTTCAGCATATCAGCTGGGCTACCATTAAAAAGGTGTTGGGCATCGGTACGCCGGTAGCCCTGCAATACCTGTTTGAAGTAAGCGCTTTCAGTGGCGCTGCGATCATGGTAGGCTGGATAGGCGCCGGCGAGCTGGCGGCGCATCAGATTGCCCTCAGTCTGGCGGCGATGACTTATATGATGGCCAGCGGTGTATCTGCAGCAGCAGGTATCAAAAGCGGCAATAACATGGGGCGGAAGGATTTCAAGGAATTGCGGATGTCTGCTATAGCCAGCTATCATATGGTGCTGATGCTGATGGGCGCTGCGGCGTTGTTGTTTATGTTTGGTAATCAGCTATTGCCCAGGATGTATATACAGGATCCTACCGTTATTGCTATCGCTGCGCATCTGCTGATCATTGCTGCGTTCTTCCAGTTATTTGACGGCACACAGGTAGTAGGGTTGGGGATCCTCCGCGGCCTGGGAGATGTAAGACTGCCTACTATCATCACCATGCTGGCGTATTGGGGGATGGGGATGCCTATCGCGTACTGGTTTGGGATACACCTGGGCTGGGGCGTGGAAGGTATCTGGTATGGCCTGTTGATAGGTTTGTTGACCGCCTCCGTATTGTTGTTTGTACGTTTTCATTATAAAACCAAACAGCTGGAAGCAGGGGCATTTAAAAATATATAGGTTTTCTTTTTACTAATTTTGCGCATCATGGATTTACCACTTTTTTACGCAAAGGATATAGCGCCTGGTACGGCAACTTATACAATGGATGAGCCTACGTCCAAACATTGTATCATGGTGCTGCGCAAACAAAAAGGCGAGCAGGTGCTGCTGGCCGACGGACGGGGTAATAAGTTTACTGCGGTGATAGCAGATGATAACCGGAAGAAATGTGTGTTGCAGGTAACTGCCTGTGAAAATGTACCGGCACCAACGCCGGCTATTCGTATAGCCATCTGTTTTACGAAGAATGCTTCCCGCATAGAATGGTTTCTGGAAAAGGCCACAGAGATAGGCATACAGGAGATCATTCCGGTGCTGAGCCATCGTTCGGAAACAGAGAAGTTTAAGGCAGAGCGGTTGCAGAACATCCTGGTATCTGCGATGATGCAATCCCAGCAATATTATTTGCCGGTGCTGGAAGCCCCCGTAGCTTTTGATAAAGTGGTAAAGCAAAGTAAAGACAGCCAACGGTTTATTGCCCACTGTTTGCCGGAAAGTAAAACGCATCTGTGGCAGGCCATGCAGCCAGGAAAAGATACTTTAGTGTTAATAGGACCGGAAGGCGATTTTACGCCCGCAGAAATAGCCCTGGCGCTGGAGCAGGGATTTCAGGCAGTATCATTGGGAGATACCCGGCTGCGTACAGAAACAGCGGGCATGGTAGCTGCTACCATGTGCAAATGTGCAAACGTGGCGGGATAGTAGCAGGAAGTAAGCCGACCAGCGCCATGCTTGAATGCTGACTTGTTTATCAATTAGCGGAATAAATCAGGACTGACCATTGTTTTTGGTCAGCCCTGTTTAAATATCGTACTCCTTATTATTTCAGTCCGGCGCAGATCTTTTTAACAATGGTGGGTCCTTCATAGATGAAGCCGGTATATACCTGTACCAGGGAAGCGCCTGCATCCAGTTTTTCCTGTGCATCTGCTGCGGTAAAAATACCACCTACTGCGATGATAGGAATTTGTCCGTTACTATTTTTGTGAATGTAGCGGATCACTTCTGTAGCGCGCTGTTTTACCGGCAGCCCACTCAATCCGCCAGCTCCTATAGCGTTCACATCTGCTGCCGGTGTTTGCAGACCGGAACGATCAATGGTCGTATTGGTAGCTACAATCCCTGCCAGCTTAGTGTCCTGTACAATTTCGATGATATCATCCAGTTGTTCGTTGGTCAGATCGGGCGCGATCTTTAGCAAAACAGGTTTGGCTTTCGTTTGCTGCATATTCAATACCTGCAGGTGATGCAGTAATTGTTTCAACGGTTCTTTTTCCTGCAGGGCCCGCAGGTTGGGCGTATTGGGAGAGCTTACATTTACCACAAAGTAATCCACATAGCTGTACAATGCATGAAAGCATTTTTCATAGTCATTCACCGCTTCTTCATTAGGCGTCGCTTTGTTTTTACCAATATTGCCACCAATGATAATATTGGACCGGCGTTGCTGTAATCTTCTGGCAGCAGCCACGGCACCTTCGTTGTTGAAGCCCATCCGGTTGATCAGCGCTTTATCTGCCGGTAAGCGGAATAAGCGGGGCTGGTCATTACCAGGCTGTGGCAGCGGGGTAACCGTACCGATCTCCACAAAGCCAAACCCCAGGCAGGCCAGTTCATCGATGTATTTTGCATCTTTATCAAAGCCAGCGGCCAGTCCTACAGGGTTTTTAAACCGCAGTCCCCATAACTCACGTTCCAGTCTGTTGGTTTTTACCCCGCAACATGCGTTTAAGATTGTTTTGCCCAGCGGCAAACTATAAATCACTTTTAATCCACGCATAACGCTGTGGTGAATGTTCTCCGGCGGAAAACTAAAGAGCAGTTTTTTAATAAGCGTATACATCGGTGCAAAGATAATGGTTCAGCCGAAGAGTTCTCTGGCGTAGATGAGATGAGTTGAAAAATAGTTGCTGGTATAGCGGGGATTTTTAGTCAAGGTGATTGGAAAAACGTAAATTAGAGGATATAGTAGTTAATTCCCAAAATATGTTAACCCCCAAATTCCAATGGCAATAGCGGTAAAGATTAAAATGATCAAGTGCATCATTAATCCATCATTTCAGTATCCTCTAATTGTGTTTGTATGGTTTGTAATGTATATGAGGTTTGTTTGCTGGAAGCTTTTCGAATGAATGAAATACAATGTGTTAGTGTGTGAGGCTAAGTTCATGTGTTATAACTTTAATAATTTGTTGTCCTTTAGTGAAACTTTTCGTATCTTTATATCAGCATAAAAATGAAGCATAGAACAGTTGTTTTTTATAAGAATTATTTTGAAGAATTTTTTGAGAAGCAGCAAGACAAAGTGAAGAGAAAAGTGGTTTGGACTTTAAACTTAATTGAGGAGATAGAAAAAATTCCTGAAACTTATCTAAAGCATCTTGAGAACACAGATGCACTTTATGAGATTCGCATTCAGTTAGGCAATGATATTTTTCGCATCTTTTGCTTCTTTGATGAAGGCCAGTTAGTAGTGTTAATGAACGGTTTTCAAAAGAAAACCCAGAAAACACCTAAGCATGAAATTGAGAAAGCGTTGAAAATTAAGCATACATATGAAAAAGATAAAAAATAATATTACAACACTTGACCAGTTTAAAGATAAACACTTTGGTAAGCGCGGAACTACAAAGCGTGAAGAGCTGGAAGAAGGGTATCAAAATTTTAAGATTGGTGCATTATTGCACGAAGCCAGATTAGCAAAAGGGTTGACACAGGAAGAACTTGCTTATAAAGTAGGGAAAACAAAATCCTACATATCAAAGATTGAGAATGATATTAAGGAAGTTAGAATTTCAACTTTGAAGGAAATTGTAGAAGTAGGACTTGGTGGCAGGGTTCAATTGTCAATTACACTATAATGGAAAAAGACAAAAAAGTTGAAGAAAGGGTATTGGGATTAATTGATAAAGCCCGTGTAACTGGAAAAACTGTTAAAATTAAGTCTTCTGCACGCCGCAGGTCATCCTTACATCAAATCATTAAAACAAAAGAGCAGGCAGATGCTTTGATGGCTTCATTAAAGACGCTGTAGCCTGTTTAAGTTATTTTATATGTTAAGCCCTACCCATCCAGGCGGGGTTTTTCTTTTGTATCCCCTGATCTGTTAATAAATACTTAAAAACCCATCAAGTAACTTTTAATTATTTTCCGGCTCTTTGTTCTGTGCAGGGAAGCCATTAATTTTGCCGCAATAGCAATATATTGGAACTCCAAGCATTTGAAGAAATATTTAAGGAAAACCATGCACATTGCCTGGCTTTTGCAACGCACTACACGGGAGATGCCCATGAAGGTGAGGAGATCGTGCAGCAGGTATTCCTGAAATTGTGGGAAAAGCGGGATACCATTGTGATTACCGGCCAGGTGAGGGCCTATTTGTTTTCTGCGATCCGGAATACGGCGATCAGCCAGTGGCGTAAAAAATCGGTGCGCTCGGAAAAAGAAACCTTTTTCAGTACTACTCAGGATACGGCTACCCCGGTGCATAGTGAGGTGCGGGAGCTGGAAGCATTGTATCAGCAGGCTTTATTGAGCTTGCCGGAACGGTGCCGGGAAGTATTTGTCCTGAGCCGTCAGCAAAACCTGAAATATGCGGAAATTGCGGAAACGATGAATATTTCTGTAAAAACGGTGGAGAACCAGATGGGGAAGGCGCTGAAGATCCTGCATGAGGAGCTGAAGGAATACCTGCCTTTGCTGACCGGATTTTTGTTATAATTAAATGATTGGTTATCAGTAGTATTGCTGAGCATCCTATCAGGTAGAAGAAAAATATTTATGCCATGGGGGAAAGTGGTTTCCACATGCGTCAGTTATAAAAGCATACAACTGTTCAATGAGTACATCTTACCAGGATGAAGCACTGTATACCTTACTATGTAAGTATCTGCTGGAGGAAGCAGATGCGGAGGAGCGTGCCTGGGTGGAAGCGTGGAAAGCAGATAGTAGCGGTAATGCAGCCTTGCTGACTTCCCTGGGCAAGATCATAGGGACAGCTACTTCGCCGCTGGTGGTGGTGCATCAGGAGCAAACGAATACCTCCTGGGCGCAGTTGTCGGGCAAAATAGCCGCACAGGAAGCGGTGCCGGCAGTACCGGAACCGAAAGTATATCCTATGCCGGAGCGCCGCAGCTTTGGCTGGTGGAAGGTAGCAGCAGTACTGGTTATCTTGTTGGGTGCCGGCTGGTGGTGGTTAGGTGGCAATACTGCCGGGCAGCAACGGTATACCGGACCGGTAGCGGCTATGCTGGAAGATGGCAGCAGTGTACAGGTAGATACCCTGGGCACCGTAAGCCTGAGTAAAAACTTTGGCAAAAAAGACCGGAAAGTATCCTTGCATGGAAAAGCCATGTTTGATGTAACTAAAGATGAGCAACGTCCGTTTATAGTTACAGCAGGCAGCACAGAAGTGCGGGTGCTGGGTACCCGGTTCACCATCGACTATCAGCCGGAACAAGCCGGATTAATGGTGCACGTGAGCACAGGTAAGGTAATGGTGATAGATCATGTAAAGGGGGATAGTGTGGTGCTGACGGATGGTATGCTGTTGAAAAGGGCCAAGGAACAGGAGATATTTAAAGTGGCTACGCATGTAGCTGATATCAATAAAAAAGCATTGGTTTTCCATGATGCTCCGTTAGAAGAAGTACTATTGACGGTATGTACTGTATATAACGTAAAGGTATCTGTGGCGGATGTGACCTTACTGAAAACACCCGTTACTGCTACTTTCACAAATGAGCCTATAGATAATGTATTAGCCTCCCTGTCTTTTATGACCAATTCAAAGTGGGAGAAAACAGGAGCGCAGCAATATATTGTAAAGTAAGGTAGCTACCGGAGCGAGGGGCCGCCAGCAGTAAGTTCTTAAAGAACTATTGCTGGCGGCCTGTTGCGTCGTTTAATAAATCTATATGATGTCATTGACCAGGGTATTACTGGTAGGGATGCTCTTGTTGTTATTCCCTTTTAGGGCGATAGCATGGGACTGGAACACAAAAGTAACTGTCATACTAAACAAGCAGCCATTGCGTGCTGCCTGTGAGCTGCTGGAAAAGAATTATGGTATTCATTTTTCATATAGCCGTGATATTGTTGACCTCTCTGCCCCCGTTTCTATTCATGCACAAAACCGGCCACTGAAAAAAGTGCTGGATGAATTGTTTACGCCCTATGATATTGAATTTACCCGCATCGGTGACCAGGTGGTGCTGACCATCAAAAAAAGTATGACCCGCACTATCAGCGGTTATATAGAAGACGGGGTGACAAAGGAAAGACTTATTGGCGCCACTGTTTTTTCTCCATCCCGGCAGGCAGGTACGGTTACCAATCAATATGGCTTTTTCAGTTTAACTATCCCCAAAGATACCGGCAGCCTGGTAGTATCTTACGTGGGATATACTCCTTTGCGCCAGCCATTGCCGGCAACAGGTTCCCCCCAGCTGATCGTAGGTCTGCAGCCATTGAGCAATCTGCCGGAAGTAGTGATCACAGAATCTACCCAGCAAAAATTGCAGGAACAAACCCAGATGAGCCGGATCAATGTAAATGCCGCTGAAGTAAAGGCGATGCCCAAACTATTGGGAGAGGCCGACCTGATACGCGCACTACAGGCCCTGCCAGGCGTATCTGGCGGCATGGAAGGCGCCAGCGGATTGCATGTAAGAGGAGGCAGCCCGGACCAGAACCTGATTCTGGTAGATGGTACGCCGGTATTCAGCTCCTCCCACCTCCTGGGATTGTTCTCCATCTTTAATCCGGATGTGATGAAAACAGCCGACCTCTATAAAGGTGCTTTCCCGGCCAGGTTTGGCGGGCGCCTGTCGTCTGTGATCGATATTTCCCTGAAAGACGGCGACATGCGTAAGGTACATGGAGATGTAGCGATCGGTTTGCTGGCAGCTAAATTTAAAGTAGAAGGACCTATTGTAAAAGATAAAACCTCTTTTGTAGTATCTGCCCGCAGGTCTTACCTGGATGTGCTCACCAATGGGGCCAACCTGACAGATGGTAAAGGGCAAACAGCTTATTTCTCCCCTTTGTTTTATGATGTGAATGTAAAGGTGAACCATATCTTTTCCCCTAAAGACCGGATTTATGCAAGCGGTTACTTCGGACAGGATAATTTTCTGATAAAAGCAGGACGGGATAATACCAATAACACCAGCGGACAAACGCCCTATATAGAAAATTCCCGTTTCCAGATTGGATGGGGCAATGGGATAGGCTCCCTGCGCTGGAACCATATTTATACGCCTCAGCTGTTTTCCAATCTTACGCTGAACTACTCCCAATATTATTTCTTTACTGACTACCGGTATAAATACGAGGTACCTGGTACGGATGAACAGCGCAGCCAATACGGCAAGTATTATTCCCGGATGCAGAACGGGAGTTTGAAGATGGACTTTGATTACCGGCCCAATCCCAAACATGCCGTGAAGTTTGGCGGAGAAGTGACCGAACATATTTTTAAGCCGGGTATTTCCGTGTATGAAGATAAAAGCAGCGATGCAGTACCCATGGATACGGTGACCAACAAAACCAGCATACCTGGATGGGAGTTTGCGCTGTATGGAGAAGATGACTGGGAAGTACTTAAATCCCTTCATATTAATCTGGGCATGCGCGCTGCTGCTTTCCTGGTGGAAAGGCGGGCATATGTATCCCTGCAACCCCGTTTGGGGGTTCGCTGGATGCTGCCTTACAACTGGGCGGTGAAAGGGGCCTATACCTACATGAACCAGTATATTCACCTGCTCACCAATAATGGAACAGCTTTGCCTACAGACCTGTGGGTACCTTCCACACAGCTGGTACCACCGATGCTTTCCAGACAGGCCACTGCTGGTATCGCTAAAACGAGCAACAACCGGAAGTATGAGATCTCCCTGGAAGCCTATCATAAAACCATGGATAACATCATCGAGTATAAAGAAAATGCTTCTTTTATCAATTCGGCTACTACACGGTGGGATACCAAAGTAGCGATCGGGAAAGGCTGGAGTTATGGTATGGAATTTTTGCTGGAAAAAAAGAAAGGAACTACCCGGGGATGGCTGGGCTATACACTGGCATGGTCTACCCGTCAGTTTCCCGAAGTAAATGGCGGCCGGGCCTTCCCGTATAAGTACGATCGCCGTCATGATATAGAGCTGGTAGTGATACAGCAACTGGGCAAGCATTGGGAAGTGTCTGCCAGCTGGGAGTTTAATACCGGCAATGCTTTAACGCTGGCTACTTCCAGTTATGAAGGTAATACGGAAGTATCCCCGTTTTTCCCGGGGCCGGATTATTACAACAGGGTGGATCATATCGGTGAGCGGAATGGTTTCCGGGCAGGCAACTCGCACCGGCTGGATCTCAGCTTTACTTATACCAAACAAAAGAAATGGTGGACCAAAAGCTGGAACTTCAGCTTTTACAATGCCTATAATCAGAAGAATCCATTTTATTATTATATGAGAAAGAGTGCGGATACACAAACCCGCTATCTGTCGCGTATCAGTATTCCTATTATTCCCAGTGTTTCGTATGCTATCAAGTTTTAAATGAACGGATATGAAAAATTATTTCGTAGGCGCTATACTGTTATTCGTAATGAGTACAGGCTGTGAAAGTAAAGAGGAAATAGCCTTCCCATATGAAGGAGATAAAATAGTGCTGACCAGCTTTATGCAGCCGGATTCACTGATGTATCTGCGGGTTACTAAAAGTGTGCAGATCGGTGTGAGTGATTCGTTTAACTTTCCCGAGCTGCCACAGGCACAGGTACGTTTGCTGGAAGATAACGTACCTATGGCACCGTTTACCTGGAAGGTGATCAACGGACGTGGTTATTTTGTTTCTGCTGCTCCTGTCAGGGCAGACCGCCAATATACGGTACAGGCAGCTATGACAGGGTTTAAAAGTGTGGAAGCCACTGATAGTTTACCCCGGCAGCCGCTAGCTTACCGGGGGCATGCGCAGCAAGGCATTAAAAAGATACGTTTTACCCTGAAAGATCCTGGCAGTATTAAAAACTATTACCGCATACGGGTGTACTCGGCCAGTGAACCCCCTGCCGGAAAAGAAGCGGTACCGCAAGCCATTATACCTTACCGGCTGGACCCCGTGTTCAGCAATAATTTTTTAGACAGGGCGGTAGACTCTTATTATAATACCCTGGTGCTGGAAGATGAACGTTTTAATGGCCGTGAACTGGTATTTGTGCTGGAAGCACAGCAGGCCATCACCACCCCCTATCTGGTAGTAGAAATCAGTGCGCTCAGCGTTACGGCATTTAAATACCTGAAAACACTTACCCTGCAACAGCAGGATGGCGGCAGCATTATTACGGAACCTGTATTTGTATATTCCAATGTGGAAAACGGACATGGCGTAGTAGCAGGCATTAATACCCGCTGGGTAGCATTTAAAGTAGACCCATAACTTTTTCCCTTTTTCGTAAACTGATTTCCTGATGTGAGCAATGCAAGCCCCGGTTGTTCCCTAATTTCGCTACCAGTATGCTATAACAACGGTAATACGGTGATGAAATAGCAAGATACTTTTGAGTGATGATAAAAAAAGACCTTATGGCGGCTGTATCCTGCAGCCGCCAGAGGCACAATCCGGCCCATGTGTACTTATCAAACACTTTATCATAGCGGCAGCGGTTACGTGATCCGTTGTTTAAGCTGCCAGCGCATGCAGGTAGCCTTTGGCACTACTGCCATCAGTTTTTCCCTGAATGAGTTCCATTGTTTTGTGCGCATGTTGCTGCATAGCGGTTATCAGGAAGCTGATCCGTGTGATGCCCATGAGAAAGTGATGAGCCTGCCATTGCCGGATGAAAATGTAATGCTGGTACTTACCGCCGTTGAAATAAACCGCCTTACCCGGATGCTGCTGGAGGCCAGTGCCTTGTTGGAAGCCTATCAGATCCTGGAGGCTACCGTGCCCCCGGTGAACGGGGATAAATTGTAATACTCCCTGAACTTTATACTTCTTCCCGCTGTTATACCCCTTATACTGGCAGCGCCTTTTCGCCGGTTAACCGTTATCTTTGTGGTATGTTTATTGTTTTTATTTACAATACACAGCAGCATGTTTAACCGTATTATGTTCAACACCCATGGATGTAAAAGATTACTACAAGATACTTGGTATAGATAAATCCGCTACTGCCGACCAGGTGAAAAAAGCATACCGCAAACTGGCCGTAAAATATCATCCGGATAAAAATCCCGGAGATAAAGTGGCGGAAGATAAGTTCAAGGAAATCAATGAAGCCTATGAAGTGCTGGGAGATGAGGCCAAGCGGAAGAAATACGATCAGTTTGGTGAAAACTGGAAGCATTACGAGCAGCATGGGGGCCGGGCAGAAGATTTTGACTGGTCACAGTTTGGTGGTGGCCGCCGTGGCGGACAGTCGCGGAGTTATGGTGGCAGTAGTGCAGAAGATATGTTTGGCGGCTCCGGTGATTTCTCCGACTTCTTTGAGCAATTATTTGGCAGTGGTTTTGGCCGGGGACAGCAACAACAGCGGTCGGCCAGGGGGCGGGATATCCAGGCCTCCATGGAAGTGTCGCTGGAAGATGCGTATACCGGTGGTACCAAACAGGTTGAGGTAAATGGTGCCCGCCTGAATATAAAACTGAAAGCCGGCCTGTACGAAGGACAGGTGATCCGCCTGAAAGGAAAAGGAGGGCCGGGCAGAAAAGGTGGGGAACCCGGAGATTTACTGATCAGCATCCGGTTGTCTGCCCACCCGCAATTTGAACTGAAAGGACAGGATATTTACACCGATTTGTCCCTGCCTTTATACACGGCAATATTAGGAGGTAAAGTAACGGTACAGACACCGGGAGGATCACTCAGCATGAAAGTGCCCGCAGGTACCGATAGTGGTAAGGTATTCCGTTTAAAAGGAAAAGGAATGCCACATCATAGTAAGCCATCCGAACATGGCGATCTTTACCTGAAAGCCATCGTGCATATTCCCACACAGCTTTCTGATAAAGAAAAGGCCCTGTTTGAGCAGTTGGCTCAAATGGAAAAATAGCCAGGCATGAGAGATCAAAACAGGGGCGGGATTTTGTTTGTAATGGTACTGGGCACTACCATGGCCGGTATTGACTCCAGTATTGTAAATATATCCCTTCCTGTGATGAGCCGGCAGTTTCAATGCAGCCTGGATGATATTGAGTGGGTGATCACTGTATACATGCTCAGCTTTTCTATTCTGATGCCGTTGACCAACTGGCTGAAAAGCAAACTGGGCTTCTTCAATTTATATATTGCTGCCATCAGCGTTTTTACCCTGGGATCTTTGATGTGTGCCTTATCGACCGACCTCTCCTCCCTATTGGTAGCGCGTATTATTCAGGCCCTGGGAGGAGGAGCGCTGGCACCCACTTCTATGGCTATTGTGTCTTATGTATTCCCTGCCAGGGTGCGGGGCACCGTACTGGGATGGTGGGGGCTGGGCAATATTATGGGGCCTGCCATAGGACCTACCCTGGGCGGCTTTTTAACACAGTTGTACGGCTGGCCTTCTATCTTTTATATCAACCTTCCTATCGGGCTGATCACGATAGCCCTGGCCTTTAAATACCTGGGAGTATTGCGCAAGCAAACCTTTGTAAAAATACCCTTTGACCTGGCGGGTTTTGTGACCTTAACTATTTTCCTCGTTACGTTACAATACGGGATTGCAAAAGCGGAGCGGATAGGTTTATTATCTCCGCAGATAGCGATCACGTTAGGTGTTGCCATCGTAGCGCTGGTGGTATTTATTGTATTGGAGCGGCGGAACAAAAATCCATTGATAGATCTCACGTTGTTTAACAACTATGCATTTGTAAGTTGTATCCTGGTTACTATTTCGCGGGCGGCAGCTTTATTCGGAGGGCTTTTCCTGCTACCGTTTTTATTGCAGGGGCTGATGGGGTATTCAGAGTCGATGTCGGGGTTGCTGATCTTGCCTAACTCGATCATGATGGCCGCGATGATGCCGTTTGCTGGGAAATGGTCTGACAAGCATGGTTCCCGGAATATTTCGATGATGGGGCTTTTTTTACTGGCAGTATCCATGTATTTCTTTTCGATACTGGACGTAGGCAGTCCGGTATGGCTGATCATTACTACCATGGCCATACGTGGATTTGGGATGGGCTTGCTGATAGCCCCACTGAATGCCGCAACGATCAGTGCGGTACGTCCTTCGCAGGTAACGATGGCCTCTTCTATCAGCAGCCTGATGCAGCAGGTAGGCGGCGCTTTAGGGATCGCTATCCTGGCCATTATCAGTCAATCTACCCTGAATACCCAACTGGAACATGGGGTGAGTGCACCCATTGCGCATCATATTTCCCTGCAAACAGGCTTCCGTATTTCTCTTTTTATCCTACTGGTTACCCTGATACCGGCATTTTTTATGCCCCGGAAAAATGAAGTACCTACCGCAGATACTACCCATGTACATACCTGACCAGCCATACATACACTGTTTCATAGGATGGTAATTATTTTCCCGCATACCAGACCCGTCACACATACACCGTTCCACAGAATGGCAATGACCTTTCCCGCGTAAAAAAGAGGGGGAAAATGAAATTTGCATAATTATTGATTTATTATTGTTGAATTGAAGGTATTATGACGATGGTAACAGACAAGATCCGGATTTTGATGATTGATGATGATGAGGATGATTTTTTCCTTGTCAGTAGTTTACTGGACGACATCTCCCCGGAGCAGTACATTATACAATGGGCCTCTACTTACGAGAAGGGGGTATTGGCTATTGAGTCCAGGTCGCACGACCTGTATCTGGTAGACTATCGTCTGGGGCAATATACCGGTATTGATATGCTGCATTATTTCCAGCAGCAGGGATATAATGACCCGGTGATCTTACTGACCGGAAAGGGGGATTACAAGATCGATAAGGAAGCCATGGAGGCGGGGGCATCAGATTACCTGGTAAAAGGGGAAATTACCGCAGCCATGCTGGAAAGAGCGATCCGTTATACCCTGGATAAATTTTCCCATCTCACCGCCATTGCAAACAGTGAACGCCGTTATTTCAGCATCTTCGAGAAATCAAATGATATTATCCTGCTGGCAAATTGTGACAAAAAAATCATTGCAGCCAATCCTGCCGCATTAAGGGTATTGCAACATGATGCGGAGTCGCTTTATGAGCATGACCTGATGTATCTCTTTGCGCTGGATGAGCAGATTAAAGACTTTCTCAGCCAGCTATGTGACGAATCCGGTGTAGTGCAGCAGGAATATGTTTTCCGGAATAAGGCGGGCCAAAAACTGGATGTAGTGGTCAATGCCACGCTCCTGGATGAAAAGAAACAGATCTTTCTCTGTATCGTACAGGATATTACTGAGCAGAAGAAAAAGGCAAAAGAAAAACAACAGCAGGAGAAGTTTGTGATCACCGGGCGTATTGCGCGGTTAATAGCGCATGAGGTGAGGAATCCGCTGACCAACATCCTGTTGTCTATCAGCCAGCTGAAGGAAGAAAAACTGGATGACATCCCCGACAGTGAATTGTACCTGGATATTATGGAACGCAACTGCCATCGTATCAATCAGCTGGTTACCCAATTGCTGGAGTCTACCCGTATGATGGAATTGCATATCAGTGCGCATGGGGTGAACGAACTGGTAAAGAAAGCGATGACACTGGCAGCCGACCGGCTACAGTTAAATAATATGCGGCTGGAAGCGTCTTATATGGAACCAGATGTAATGCTGCAGGCAGATGAAGAAAAAATGATCATTGCCCTGCTGAATATTATCATTAATGGTATAGAAGCCATGCAGCCGGACAAGGGGGTATTAACCATCCGCACCTTCCTGCAGGATAATAAGGCGGTTATTCACATAGGCGATAACGGTAGTGGTATTTCTGAAGAGAATAAGAGCAAGCTCTTTGAGCCTTTTTTTACTAATAAAACAAAAGGCACCGGTCTGGGATTAACCTCCACCCAGAATATTATCCTCAACCATAAAGGGAGCATAGAAGTAGAAAGTGTGGTAGGAAACGGTACCGTGTTTACCATTACTTTTGATGTATCACAATAAGTGCAAACACGAAAAAGCGTTTACCTGTGGGCATTTTGTAGAATAAATTACTCAGATTGTAAGGAGTGGGAGGAGGTATTTATTTAGAGGATACGTCTGAAAAAATCTGTTTCCCGGGTCATCTCTCTCAGGGAGGAGAAAAGGAAGTAAGCAGCAGCCAAAATCATCATCGCCAGCCCGATAAAGCCTAGTTTGAAAAAGGTTCTGACATCCATTAACCCTATCTCACTAGCGATATAGGTAACCAGTGCAAGCAATACACCAGCTAAAGCGGTGAAAATAGCGGCTTTTCTCATGATAGTATAGTTAAATATCATCGGATAGTAAGTACTAAAGATAACACTTTTGTGCTATATTTTCACGTAAAATAAAATAAAATACGAGGCTGGGTAAGTGATTGATAATAAGTGAGGTAGAAAAGTGCTGGCAGGAAAATTTCCGGTGTGAAGGGAAGTTGCTGCCAGCAGGTAAGTTATATCAGGCGTCTTCTTCCACCAGCTTGATGCCGGTTTGTGTGAAAACGATCTTTTTTTGCTTGTATAAAGTACCGGTTGTCATTTTGAATGTTTTTTTGCTCATCCCAAAAAAGTCTGCAATTTCTTCTGGGGCTGATTTATCATGGTAGGGTAAGTAACCATTATTTTCCTGGAGGAGGCGGATGATTTTTTCACTTTCATCTTCCACTTTCTTATAGCCTGGCTGTCCTAATACCACATCTATTTTATTATCCTCCCGGATCTTTTTAATAAACCCTTTCATGGTATCCCCAATATCTATGGTACGAAATATTTCTCCATAGTGTAATACGCCGGTATGTTGCTGATTGATGATCACAATAAACCCAATGTCTGAACGACGGTAGATGATAAGGTTTACCAGGTCCATTTCTTTTACGGTAAGGGTTTCATTGCTGAGGAACCTGTCCAGTTTTTCTGTAGCAGCGATACGGCCGGTTTGTTCATCAATATAGATCTTCACCAGATAGTCCTGTCCCGGGCGCATTTTCATCTGTTGCTGGGACAGTGGTACAAAGAGGTCTTTCATCAGGCCCCAGTCCATAAACGCGCCCTGTGGGGTCACACTCACCACTTTAAGGTTCACGATATCCCCCACGATACCGGCAGGCCGTTGTGTGGTAGCGATGATACGGTTTTCGGAGTCATGGTAAAGGAACACGTTCAGTTCATCGCCTATTTTGGTTCCTTTGGGCACAAACCGCGATGGCAGCAGTATTTCCTGATCACCATCCCCGGCAAGGTATACACCAAAATCCATTTCTTTCTTTACCCTTAAGCTATTATATGTGCCTATTGTTACCATATTGTTTTTTTATGTGGCTGCTGAAAGCCGGCATAAAGGTACGATTATCGTTTTCAATGGCTGAATGATAAATCTGGATTAAATATTGATGAACAGGATAAATGTCATGTTTTGTGAAACTGCATTCCCGTATTTTAGTTGTTACATCCAGTAAATCATTTTTTTTATGAAAACGATCTTATTACCTACAGATTTTTCGGATACGGCATATCATGCTGCAGAATATGCCTGTATGCTTACGCGTCAGTTTGGTGCCAAACGGTTGATTTTGTTTCATGCGTACCAGACGCTGGTAAGTATTGCAGATGTACCGGGAGCGATTCCACTGAATGGAGATGAATTGCGTCAGAACAGTGAAGCGGAGCTGTTGAAGCTGTATCATTTACTAAAGCCGCTGGCAGATTCTCAGACTGAGATCTCTTACCTGGCAGAAGAAGCCGGAGTACCACTTTCTTTTAATGCCATGGCAGAGCGGCTGGGTGTTGATCTTATTGTAATGGGGATTACCGGCAAAAGCAAGATCGAGCAGCAGCTGATAGGGAGTAATGCCATTCACGTAGCGAAGGAAAGTAATTTCCCGGTAATCATTGTACCACCCTCCGCCGCGTTGGAAAATGTACAGCGTATCGTATTTGCCTGCGACCTGAAAAAGATTGCCGGGACAACTGCTATACCCCGTCTTAAAAAGGTATTGGATGCTTTTCATGCCAAGGTGCTGGTATTAAATGTAGACCATAAGGAAAAGAATTTCCGTCCGGAAACCGCCATTGAGCTGAAAGAGCTATATGAAGCGCTGGAAGGTTACGGCGCGGAATTTAACTATACCGACAATGCTGATGCAGCTACCGGGATCATGGAATTTGCCCGGCAGGAAGATGCTTCCCTGATCATTACCATTCCTAAGAACTATGGTTTTTTTGAGGGGTTATTCCGCAGCAGTACTACCAAAAAGCTGGCGTATCAAACCAATGTACCCTTATTACTATTGCATGAGGCATAGCGTTTAAACGCGGGTACTACCGTATCTTTGTATCTCAAATTCGTTACATGACACAGAAAGAGCAGGATAAGCAGGAGATGGCTGAGATCCGGGACATTGTTAACAAGTATGGCTGGTTCGTAGGTTTTTTTGATGCGGATACCGCTACGCCGTCTTTTGGTTATACCATCGGACTATGGGAAAAATATAAACACCCGGAGATCATTACATTTGGCCTGCCGGTAGAGGTGATTCAGGAAATTTTAAATGCAGCGGCTGCCAAAGTAAAAGAGGGGCATCCCCTGGTGTTGGACCAGGATGATTATGATATTCTGGAAGAACTGCCGGTAAGGTTCCGTACTGTGTATGCAGATAATGTGGAAGACTATATGGGATATGCCCAACGGTATTATAATGGCAAATCATTTCCGGCCGTACAGCTTTTCTGGACAGATGGTGCGCAGCATTATCCCTGGGATAAAGCCTGTGATGAGGCCATTGCCTTCAGCCAGCCTTTGCTGGATCAAAAGCTGGACTTTAAGTTTTTTGAGCCCCGTCATGTGGCCACCTTTACTTCCCGCCAGATAGTGAAAGACAAACAGCCGGTATTATACGTATATCATGATGAGGAGGACGGCGCCTGGCAGTTTTTGCCTGGTACAGCCGTGGCAGAGGAAGATATTATGATGGTATCTCTGGAAGAAATGGTGCAGCTGGATCCTACTTTGAATGAGTTGTTTAATCTGCCCATGGGAGAAATTGCGGTCCGCAGGTTTGCCGGCGACAAATGGGAGCGGATGGAAGCCGGTGAGGAGGAGTAGGGATTGTTGTAAAGAGAAGCATTACCAAGTTATCGTTTATAAATCATCATTTATAAATCTTTTATCATGAACAAGCTTTTTTTTACAGCCGCTATGCCACTCCTGTTATCCCTTGGCGCTTTTGCCCAGCAAGCTGATGCACTCACCGGTACCTGGCTCACCAAGAGTAAAAACCCTGCCCGGGTACAGGTATATAAGCAGGGAGATAAGTACTTTGGAAAAATCATCTGGTTACAGGATCCGCAGAAAGATGGGAAGGAGGCAACTGACGAAAAGAACCCGGATATAGCTGCCAGAAGCCGGAAAGTAATCGGTATGGTGATCCTGAAAGATGCAAAGTTTAACGGAGATGATGCCTGGAAAGATGGCACTATTTACGATCCGGAAAGCGGTAAAACGTACAGTTGCAATATATCGCTGGATGGGAAAAATACACTGAAACTAAGAGGTTATATCGGGGTTTCCCTATTGGGCCGCATCGAAAAATGGACCCGGATGAATTAGCCAGTAAAGGCGGGATAAGAAAAGAGGGCATCTCAAAAAAGAGGTGCCCTCTTTTCATTTTACTTGAAAAAAGGGCTTGCCTGTAGGATATTTTTATCTTCTTGTTGCAGGATACAGTTAGGGTAAATTGTATAGCCTGTCCACATGATGGCCTGTGGATTCTGATTATCCGGATGAGGTAGGCCAAATGCATGACCCAGCTCATGACCACCCCCACCAATCCAGCGATTAGGATCCAGGTTTTCCGGGTTGATCCCCAGCAATCCATCCAGGTCCTGATCGCCCATGGCACAAAAGCCTGTTGCACCGGCCCCGCCGCCCGGCGCGGCTACATAAACAAAGTAGGTGTACCTGGTAGTATTGAACGCATTACCCAATAAAGCCTGCATTTCATAAAGCGTATTGGAATAGCCATAAAACCGGGGATCTGATCCACTAAAATCTCCGTTGTGGCTATTGTACCAGACTTTATCATGTTGTCCTCTCAGGGTATCTACTATCAATGGATTTAAGGTAAACGTTTTATTGCCCAGCTGTGTTTTGTACCAGGTATGCAGGTTTTGCACACAGGCTTTGAGGATATTATAATATTTCGGATTATACGGCTGGTCCCTGGGTGTAATCAGGTACACCACTACGGATTTGTCAATCGGGCTGATCATCACCGGTTTGGTGATACTGTCTTTTCCCGCATCATTGGAAACGACCAGTTTTACCTGGTAGATTTTATTCAATGGATAGCTGTATTGTGTATGAAGGGTGGTGGCTGTTTGTCCGTTTTCCAGGAACCATTGATAAGTATCCGCCCCTTCGGAGGTATTAGTAAAATTTACCTGGCAGGGGAATTGGCCTTCATTCACGAGGGTAAAATCAAATCCTGCTTTAGGTTTATTCTGGACGATTGTCACTGCCTGGGTAGTGCTGTCTTTTCCACCCGCATTGCTGACTACTAATTTTACCTGGTAGGTACCTGCTTTGGTAAAAGTGTGTTCAACGGCAATGCCTGCAGTAGTTTGCCCATCACCAAAATACCATTGCAGGGAGCTGGCGTTTTTTGAATTACTGGTGAATATTACTTTGGCAGGCAGGAATCCTGCCTGTTGAATATTATACGTAAAACCAGCCATGGGCTTTTCCGGGGGGCTGGAATCGCTTTTCTTACAGGCAGTATATCCAAGTGCCAGACAGCAGAACAGGTACAGGTGTTTTTTCGGGTGCATATATTTCAGGCTTAATCATTATGGGTTAATAGATCAGTTTGGCATTCATCGAAACGGATACCACACAGGGCAGCGATAGCGGTGTTCTGGTAAAAGTCAGGGTACCGCTGATATTGTTGCCGTTAATACCTCCTACAAAAACAGCGTTGTTCCTGGGGAAGCCAGCAGCATCCTGTGTGAAGTTGATGGTAATCGTGGGGCCATTTACGGTAGCATTCTTTAAAAAATAAAGGTGCCGTTGTTTAGCCGCAACAGGATCGCCTGGCAGACAGCCTTTTTCTATGGTTTCTGTCATGGTTGCCCCAAGGTTGGCCGCCGTGATGGTTTGTGTCTGTTTGTCCAGTGTTACCTCAAGTGCATAATAAGTATAGGTAACGGTGTAGTTGCAATAGGGTTTGCCACCAAATGCGATCACGCCGGAGGTGCCCCTGGTACCCAGGTAATGAGCTGTTTTTTTGAGCGGGCTGCCTTCCAGTTGTTCTGAGGGGCTTAAAGGACTGCCTGCAGGTGGCGCAGATACATCTGCCGCATGTGCGTTGGTATTTGATAAGGCCATCATCGCACCTACCGTAGCGCCTATTTTACATCCCATGGCTACCCCGGCAGGGTTGAGGGTGGTAGCACCCAGCAGGCAGCCAGCGGCGGTAGTCACCGCAAATATGGCCCCATTCACACCCACCAGCCCGGCTACGGCAGCTACAAATTTTACCGTATAGGCATCCACATTGGAAGCGGTAGACTGGATAAACAACAAGGACAGCAGGTGTCCTACCCCTGCTCCCATTGCAGCATAACTGGTGCGGTCGGATACCTTAAACTCAGGTTTGTTGTCTACCACATACCGCTCCAGCAGTTTGGAGCTATCCGTGGAAAAGTCGTAGTAGAGCACATTCACGATCGTTTTGCCTATGGTGTCATAATCAAAGGTGAGCATCCCATTTACCTTCTTGCCGCCTTTGGTGCGGAAAAGTGTGGTAACCCGCATCTGGTTATCAAAAATAAGGTTGATGGCAGTGTCTGCATTGGCAGCGTCGTTGATCACCATTTCAGTGATCTTGTCGGGATTGCCTGTTGCATCAAAAGTACCATAACAATGTGTTTTTAGCTTCAGGTCTTCACTGGTATAAACAGCCTGCAGGGCATTCGTTTTATTGGCCAGCGAAGCATTGCTGATAACCTGGAGGGAGCCCTGGGTGGCAGGCTGGGTATCGCCGCCGGAACTGCTTTTTTTACAATAGAAACTGATAAGGCACAATAATGCCAGGATGGAGATAAATCTGAACTGTTTCATAGCATATGATGATTATGGGAGGATGGTTATAACCGCCGGCAGTAGCCGGTGGCTGTCACATGATATTATGCCGCAAATATAATTACCTTTATTCCCGGACATTATACCAAGATCTAGGTATTTTTATTCTGTACTGCAATGTGCATTTTGTGAATACATGAAGCATTCTCCCCCATACCTGCTTTATACCGGGTTGTTCATGCTGATGCTTACCGGAATATTGTCCGCTGCAAAAACAGTGGCACAATCTTACCAGCCGGTACTCACCATTCATGAACAGAATGACGATCATCTGTCGGCATATTATACCTACTGGTTGCAACCTTCCCGTACCGTACCCGATATAGTGTCAGCAAACAATGCTTACCAGGCAGGTGCTTTCCGCCATTGGCATCTTAATAAAACCCTGAGCCTGGGGTATGCTACCAAATTTGTATGGTTAAGGGTGGAAGTAAAAGGCGCTACTGTTTATCCTGTCCGGCTGTTATGGAGCATTTATAATTTTGCAGATACGGTGGTGTTGTACCGGGAGATAAACGGGAAACCGGAAAAGGTAAGTGAAGGTTCTTCCTGGCATATTGCCGGCAAACGCCTGTTTCCTGCCCGTGCAATGAGTATGCCATTCTGGTTGCAGCCAGGAGAGCATGCGGTATTGTATCTGTGCATTGGTAATCTGACAGGCAATATCTATTTCCCTACTGATATTACCACCACAGAAGATTTTTTGCAATGGGAGCAAACATTTCTGTTCCAGCAAAACTGGGCCTGGCTGATTGGTTTTTATGCTTTTAGCATGTTGTTCAGCCTCATCCTCTTTGCCTTCCTCAGAGACCGGATATATTTGTGGTATTGTTTGTATGTGCTGCTGAATGCGGTATTTCTCCTGATGGAAGATGGCATCGATGCCATGGTGTTTCCGCAGTGGCTGTATAGCGCCTGCTGGATAACAGGGCAGTATAATATGATGTTGCTGAGCTGCAGTACCGGGATTAAGATCATGCAGCTGTTCATTTCACAACGCCGGTTTAATCCGCAGCTGAACAGGCTGGGGAATTACCTGATAATTTTCAATACCCTGTTTGTAATCGTACAGGTATCCCTGATAGCCTGGTTTTCAAAACCGGATCATTATGAGCTGATACACGGGTTGCAAAAAACCGGTGATGCCCTGATTGTAGTGACCCTTTGTTTTGTGTTGTATTCATTGGTGAAGGGCGTGATAAAAGGAAGCCTGCAGTGCCGGTATTATAGCATTACTTTCTTTTTCTTCCTGGCAGGCTGTGCGCTTTTTCTGTTGAATCATACCGGGATTACCAACTTTAACCTGATGAAACCCAATGCACTCGCATGGGGTCTTTTCTTTGAGCTGCTTACCCTGTCTGCATTACTTACCGGAAGGTTCAGGTATACCCTGGAGAAGATCAGCAGTTTGCAATTACAGGAATTTAAGGCACAGGCAGCATTGTCCACACAGTTGATCCTGGCGCAGGATGAAGAAAGAAAACGGCTGGCGGCCGACCTGCATGATGGTATCGGCGCTAAGCTAACGGCTATTCGTTTGTTATTGCAACGTAAGAGCGCCCGGACATTGCTGCAGGAAAATGAGGAATTAAAAACACTGGGAGCCGAGCTGGAAAATGGATTGAAAGGAGTAGCTGAGGAGTTGCGCAATATCAGTCATGAGCTGATGCCCCCGGATTTTGCAGAGAAGCGGTTAAAAGAATCCGTAGAAGAACTGGCCACCAATATCAATCTTTCTCCTGGCGTAGTGGTACGTACTTATATAGAAGCACCGCTGGACCAGCTGCCATTGGAAGTACAACTGATCCTGTTCCGTATCCTGACCGAACTGGTCAATAATATCATCCGGCATTCGGGTGCTACGGAAGCCATGATACAGGCATTGATAGATGAAAAAAACATACAGCTGATTGCGGAAGATAATGGGAACGGGTTCAATTCCGGGACGCTGCGGCCACCCGGAATAGGTTTAAAGAATACAAAATCAAGGGTGGAATATCTTTCCGGCACCATGTATATAGATACCAATGTAGCAGGCACCGGCACTACGATCATTATTAATATCCCTAATAAATATGGCAGCTGAAATAAATATTGTGATTGCTGATGATCACTGTATGTTGGCTAACGGGCTGGCATTATTAATTGCTGAAGAAACAGACATGGCTGTTACAGCAGTTTGTTCCAACGGAAAAACATTGATGGCCAGTTTGCGCGAACATGCCGCAGCCGTCGATGTGGTGATCCTGGATATCAATATGCCCGAACTGGATGGGCTGACGGCATTACCCATGATCGTATCTGGCTTCCCGGATATAAAAGTACTGGTGCTAAGTATGTATACCTCTGCAGAGATTATCCGGCGTGTACAAAAAGCAGGCGCGCAGGGCTTTTTGTATAAAGGCGCAGAAACA
Source organism: Chitinophaga sp. H8 (assembly GCF_040567655.1). Taxonomy (NCBI): domain Bacteria; kingdom Pseudomonadati; phylum Bacteroidota; class Chitinophagia; order Chitinophagales; family Chitinophagaceae; genus Chitinophaga; species Chitinophaga defluvii. The sequence goes on from NZ_JBEXAC010000002.1 coordinate 1,945,372, forward strand.
GCTTTGCTGATAGCTGCTGTGCGGGAAATACATGCCGGCGGCACTGCTTTTGAACAGGAAAAGCGTGGGCATGCAGCGGAGCTGACGGATGATGCCTTTATTAAACTTTCCACCCTTTCGCCCAGAGAAAAAGAAGTAGCCAAACTGATCCGGGATGGACAAACCACCCCCCGCATTGCCCAGCAATTATTTATTGCAGAATACACCGTCAATACTCACCGGAAAAATATTATTCATAAACTGGGATTAAAATCTACTGCGGAGCTGATAAAATTTGCGACGGAAAATAATCTGTAACCTGCGCTGATAGAGCTTTTGCATGCATAGTATGTAGCACAAAAAAAAGGGCGCCTCAACTATTGATGAGACGCCACTTTTAATAATGGGTTAGTAAGTATCTGATTAATTAAGCATAGCCGGCGGCCTGCTTGACTGCAAGTTACCAAAATTATGGTTTGGTTTATTCCCCATCGTAAATTTTATTATTCCGCCCTTTACAATGTCTGCATGTTTAAGGTAACTATGCGTATATGGTTTACCATTTAAAGTGATACTTTGGATATAGATATTCTCTGCGCTGTTATTCACCGTTTCTATGGTAAATGTTTTCCCGTTGGGCACCTGGATACTTGCTTTGTTGAACAATGGGCTGCCCAGTACATACACGCCATTGGCAGGATTTACCGGGTAAAATCCCAGAGAAGATAAGATATACCAGGAAGACATGGCCCCGCAATCTTCGTTCCCTGCCAGGCCTTCCGGCTGATCTGTATAGAAATCCTTCATCACCTGTCTTACTTTCTCTGCAGTTTTCCATTGCTCACCTGCAAAAGCATACATGTAGGTGACATGATGACTGGGTTCATTACCATGCGCATACATGCCGATGAGACCGGAGATATCACTGGACGCTTCTGCACCCATATCACCGGAAGCCGTGAAGAGGCTGTCCAGTTTGTGGGTAAATGCGGCATCACCACCTATCAGGTTAATCAGGCCATAAACATCCTGTGGCACCAGCCAGGTATATTGCCAGCCATTGCCTTCTGTGAAGTCGCCTTTTTCATGTTTGGAGAAGAAAGGATCGTAAGGTGTTTTCCAGCTGCCATCATCCATTTTAGGACGAACAAATTTGATGTTGCTGTCAAAGTAGTTTTTATAGTAAGCCGCACGTTTGGTATACCATTCGTAATCTGCTTTTTTACCCATTTTCTTTGCCATAGCAGCAATACACCAGTCATCAATTGCATATTCCAATGCTTTGGATACAGATTCATATTCCTTATCTGCCGGGATATATCCTTTTTCCTTGATGTACTTCATGCCAAAATCATCCCGGGTAGAGGAGGCTTTCATGGCTTCAAAAGCCTCGGTAGCATTAAACCCTTTATATCCTTTCAGGTAGGCATCCACGATCAGCGGTACGGCATGATAGCCTACCATGCAATTCGTTTCGCTACCCATGAGGGGCCATATCGGCAATTTGCCTTGTTGCCGGTGAATAGCCAGCATAGAATTCACGAAGCTGTTTATTTTATCCGGATGCAGGATGGTATTTAACGGAGCAGCAGAGCGGTAGATATCCCACAGGGAAAAGATGGAGTAGTTATCAAATCCGGGATGGGTATATACTTTTTTATCGGTACCGCGATAATCACCATTGTGATCATTGAAGAGCGCAGGCGCGATCATCGTATGATACATAGCGGTATAAAATACCCGTTTTTGTACTTCATCTGTTGTTTCCACCTTTATTTTTGACAGCTCTTTATTCCATTTTTCCTGCGCAGTGTGTACCACTTTGGTAAAATCCCATCCCGGGATTTCTGCCTGGATATTAGCCAGGGCATTTTCGCTGCTTACCGGGGAGATGCCCACTTTCAGCATCACAGGAGCGGCAGGTGTTTGTGCAAAAGAGATAACACCTTTTGTATATTTTGCTTTTAACTCCTTGCCTTCCCTGGGGGTATTATCATCATACAGTGCCAGTTGCTGAACAGGTACGGAGCTGGTGATCGCAAACCAAAGGCGTTGATCTTCCGCCCATCCTTTTGAAAAGCGGTATCCTACCAGGGTATGATCATCCAGCTGGCGGAGGTAGGTGTCGGTAGCCCCATCCCATCCGATACCTTCTTTCAGGTCGATGATGATATGTGCAGGTTGATTGGCAGGAAAAGTATATTTATGAAAAGCCACTCTCTCAGAGGCGGTCAGTTCTGCTTTTACATCATAATCTTCCAGCAATACGGCATAGTAACCGGGTTTAGCGGTTTCATGCGCATGTGAATAGCGGGAAGCATAGCCGGAGGTTGGATCTTCCTGCGTGCCCCGGTTGGTTTTCACTTTACCGGTGTAGGGCATGATCAGTACATCCCCCAGATCGCCGATACCGGTACCGCTGAGGTGGGTTTGGGTAAAGCCTATCATCACACTATCGGAATAGTGATAACCAGAACACCAGTCCCATCCCTTTACAATATTGGTAGGTCCGGCCTGTACGGCACCAAACGGAACACTGGCGCCAACAAATACGTGACCATGTCCACCGGAGCCAATGTAGGGATCTACATAAGCGAGCGGTGTAGCTGCTGTTTTGTTTTGAATTGTAGCAGGTTGTTTGTCCTGCGCTGTAACCGGATAACTTGCCAGCACAACTCCCAGTGCCGCGAGGATGCGGCCATACTTTACACTGAATCTCATAGCAAAAAAGTTCGTTAAAGACCGCAATTTACGGAAAGATCAGTAGTGCAAATGGCTAAAATCCGGTGTGTGTTTAGCAGGCCGTGGTATATTGGGAGCAGGATTAACGCCTGCCTGCCACGGCGTTTTCTCCTGCTATTTTGTTCCAGCCAAATTCATGCAGTATCATCTTACGTGCTACGGTATCAATACTCATGGAGATCCAGCCATTATACACTTTGTTATGGTCATGTAACTGTACCGGAATATATTTTTTAACAGCACCGCTCCAGGCACCTTCCCAGGTAGAATCAATAGGGGGAGGATCTTTAACGATCAGCTCGCAGAATTTGCCCGTTATTTTATCCCACCGGTAAGGAGTAGCCAGTGTACCTGATATAGCATCACCATTTGCAAATACCGGAATATCCCCTTCCCCTTTTACCTGTACCCGGTTTGATTTCAGCGGAAGCATAAAGAAATTGGCATGTGTACCACGTGTATCATGCGTAAGCCCCACTGTAAAGTAGAAGTCGGCCGAAGTATCGGCAAACATATGCAGCTCAAAGGGATGCAGATAAGAGGAGGTAGTATCCCGCAATGATTTATAGGTATAATTCACCGGTTCGGGAGGTGGATCATTAAAGCAGGACTGCAGTAGCAAGCAGCTGGCAATCAGGAACAGATAACTTTTCATATTTATTGTTTTTGGGGTGTTTTTAACTCCCTGCTAAACGGCTGATAAATATAAAATGTTACTGCGGGAAATACGTAATTTATGCGATTGCTTCATAAGCGCTGGTCACCTGTTGCAGCCAGTTGCTGATCACATCGCCCGTGGCACGGTCGGCCTGCTCCAGAAAGAGGTGTTGTTTTACCTCAAATCCGCAGTAAGTATATACACCGGTATCAGAGGTGAGCTTTAGTGCCCGATCCATGCCGATCGCCTGGTATTCCCGGTGCGATTTGCCCTGTGTATTGATTACAAAAGCTGTTTTACCTTTTAATAATCCCTGTTGTATGCCGTTGGTATAACGATAAGCAAATCCGTAGGTCATTACGCGGTCTATATATCCTTTCATAATGGCAGGCATACCGGTCCACCATACGGGATATATGAAGGTGATCATATCTGCCCATTGTATGTGGCGTTGTTCTTCGGTAATCATTGCATCGGGTTGGCCTGCCCGCTGGTCCTGCAGATCTTTTAATGACAGTACCGGGTTAAAATCCAGGGCATATAAGTCGCGTACCCTTACTATATGACCGGCATTTTCCGTAACGCTGATAACGGTTTCTTTCAGCTGGTAATTGATACTTGCTGTGTTGGGATGTGCATAGATAATTAAATGGTTCATAGCATTACATTTTTATCATGCAAACTTAAAACAGGTGGTCAGCGTGGTATTGTAAGAAAACGAAAAGGGGTATTACCCGGCGGCTATGCAGATATCTTCCTGCAGTTTGAGGAATTGTACCGGTGAAATGCCCATATAAAAATTGAAGTCGTGTATCAGGTGACTTTGATCATAATAGCCGCATTGGTGTATCACCTCAAACCAGTCGATTGTATTGGTCGTTATCTGCTGTTGGATAAGCGTAACAGCCTTTTCGAACCTTTGGTGCCGGTTTATTTCCTTAGCACTGTAGCCCAGGTATTTTTGATATTGCAGCTGAATGGTTCTTGCACTTTGTTGGTTTTGGTGTGCAATCAGTTTCACCGGGTTCAGGCTTTCCGGCACTTTGCTATTGATAATATATTCCGCAGCTATTTCCCGTTCCCGCAGATAAGTGCCGGCAAAGTCCAGTAATTTTGCCACCCGTTGTTCAACAACAGGTAGTGTTTTAAGTTCCTGCCATAGTGTAGCAAAACAATGTGCCGGCGTTAGTTCATCCGGATGGAGCAGCAGTTCTCGGTAAGGCTTTAACGCTTTACCAAAGAAACGGTAAAAAGCATCCGCCTTGAAGTTAGCCACCAGTATTTCACTGCCTGGCGGCAGGTGGTATTCCAGTGTTTTTTTCAGGGGGCCTATGACCATACTATTTTCAATTGTCAGTAGCTGTGCCCCGGCAGGATGGATGTAGGTGGTATGCCCGAAGCTGAATACGAGGATGGTTTGAAAAGTGGGCAATAGTCTTTTAATGACAGTTTTTTGCTGCCGGTTGGCCGCATAATAAAAAGGGGAAAATGCCGCTTCCCAACCTGGGGGAACAGGGATGCTTTTGCTGCTATAGCCTTGGTGTGTACCGGGTTTTCCCAAAGTGATACTGTTTTATGATGATACGAATTTAGCAAATCCCGGGGAGCCGGAGGATTTTAAGATAGGTCAAAATTGTGTTGGTATCCTCCAAATAAGTGTAGGCTCTCCGTGATGAATTGCTATACTTTTGGATAAATTATGGTACGTGCTATGCTAGTGATCAATAGTGTAGTCACCTGACAGGAACAATATCAACCAACATCGTAGTAAAAAATTCCACGGATGCAAATTAACGGATGTGAACAACACGGGCGGTAACAACAGCCGGTATTACCGCTGACAGCACCTTACGTTTATTTTAATTCAAGCCGCGTATCCCGCCATGGGATATGATACGGTATGGCTTGCCGTTTTTTAACGCTAAAAGTTTTTAATGACAACATTATGAGAAAAAGATTACTTAAAATTCCCGCCTGGAAGTTGCTTTTTTTCTCCATGCCCCTTTGCCTGTACTGTATGATTTATGCTGGTAACGGGAAAGCAATGGCAGGAACGCGTATCCCGCAGGCTGGCAATAATGCCGCCGATACCACTGGTATTGAAATACGGGGTATGGTAACAGATACATTGGGTAATCCAATACCTGGTGTTACTATTATGTTGAAAGGTAACCCTAAAGTGGGTACCGTAGTAGACCCGAATGGAAAGTATTTATTGGTAATCCCTAACAAGGTGGGGGTACTGACCCTTAAAATGATGGGATACGTACCACAGGAAGTACCGGTAGCTGGCAGGAAACAAATTGACATCGTGTTGAAATCTGATGCCGCCGCATTGGGTGAAGTAGTGGTGGTAGCTTTTGGAAAGCAAAAGAAGCAGGATATGATTGGTGCAGTGACTTCTGTGAATGTTGCCGATCTGAAAACGCCTTCCAGCAATCTTACCACTGCACTTGCCGGGCAGATAGCCGGTATGATCGCTTATCAGCGGAGTGGTGAGCCAGGCGCTGATAACGCCGACTTTTTCATCCGGGGGGTCACCACTTTCGGATATAAAAAAGACCCGCTGATCCTGATAGATGGTATTGAAGTGAGTAGCAAAGACCTGGCACGTTTACAACCTGATGACGTGGCCAGCTTTTCCATTCTGAAAGATGCTACCGCTACCTCTTTATACGGTGCCCGCGGCGCAAACGGAGTAATCCTGATTACCACCAAAGAAGGTAAGGAAGGAAAGCTGAGCGTTTCTATAAGAGTGGAGAATTCCCTTTCTGCACCTACGAGGAATGTAGAACTTGCTGACCCTATCACCTATATGAAATTGGGGAATGAAGCAGTATTGACCAGGAATCCACTGGGCATACCTCCATATGCACAAAGCAAAATAGATAACACGATCGCGGGTGGAAATCCGGCAGTATACCCTACCACCGACTGGCAGAAAGCACTGTTTAAAAGGTATACGATGAACCAGCGGGTGAACCTGAACGGAAGTGGTGGTGGAAAAGTAGCCCGCTACTATCTTGCCGGTACTTTTAATCAGGACAATGGGGTACTGCGCGTAGATGGCAGAAATAATTTTAACAGTAATGTAAACCTGAAAACATACTCCCTGCGGTCTAATATTAATATTAACATGACCCCCACTACAGAGGTAATCGCGCGTTTGTCGGGTACTTTCGATGATTATAAAGGTCCGATTGACGGAGGGTCTGCTATATACAACCAGGGGATGCATAGTAACCCGGTATTGTTTCCTGCCTACTTTGAGCCTGATGAAGCAAACGCTCATGTAAAACATATCCTGTTCGGTAACTATGGCACAGGTACCTATCTGAACCCATATGCCAATCTGGTAAAAGGATATAAAGAGTATGCCAGCTCCAAAATGGACGCACAGTTTGAGCTGAAACAAGATCTTTCCTTCTGGACTAAAGGGCTTACCGCACGGGTGTTGTTCAATACTTCGCGGTATACTTTTTATGATGTGAGCCGTTATTATACCCCGTTTTATTATGCGATAGGTTCGTACGATCGTAAAACGGATGTTTATCAGTTAATGCCACTGAATGAAACTACCGGGAAAGAATATCTCGACTTTGATCAGGGGGCCAAAGATGTGCGTTCAACCACTTATCTGGAAGCAAGTATCAATTATCAAACCACGATCAACCAGGTTCATGACCTGAGCGGTACGCTGGTATCCATCATGCGTAACAGTATTATCGGAAATGCCGGTGATCTGCAAAGCTCCCTGCCATTCAGAAATGCGGGAATTTCAGGAAGAGCTACCTATTCTTACCGCAGCAGGTATTATGCAGAATTTAATTTCGGATACAATGGCTCTGAACGTTTCTATAAAACAGAACGTTTTGGGTTTTTCCCTTCTGCCGGTATTGCCTGGAATATCTCTAATGAAGATTTCTGGAAACCCATACATCCTGTTGTTTCAAATCTGAAATTCAGAGCCACTTATGGGCTTGTAGGGAATGATGCGATAGGAAGAGATAATGACCGGTTTTTCTATTTATCGAACGTAAATATGGATGACTGGAACAAGGGCGCCTATTTTGGCACCAACAACGGTTATGGAAGGAGTGGTGTTACTGTTTCCAGATATTCCAATACAGATATTACCTGGGAAAAATCGCGTAAAACCAATATTGGTTTTGAAGCAACTTTGAAGGATAAGCTGACTATTGAAGCAGATTATTTTCATGAAAACCGTACCAATATCCTGATGGACCGGGCTTCTATTCCTACTACCATGGGGCTTTCTGCCCCAGTAAGGGCCAATGTAGGAGAAGCGGTATCAAAAGGAGTTGACGGATCCATTGTGTATTCAGACTTTTTTGGAAAGAACTTCTGGATTAAAGCAAGGGCCAATTTTACTTTTGCCACCAGCGCTTTCAAAGTATATGAAGAACCACAGTATGCAGAAGGTTACAAACTGCATGTAGGCCATTCTTTATCACAGCAATGGGGATATATCGCAGAACGTATGTTTCTCGATGATGCAGAAGTACTCAATTCTCCCCGGCAGAATTTTGGTGTATATGCAGGAGGAGATCTGAAGTACCGGGATGTAAACGGAGATGGTCAGATTACAGACCTGGATAAAGTGCCGCTGGGATATCCTACCGATCCTGAAATTATTTACGGCTTTGGGTTTTCAATGGGGTATAAAAACTTTGACCTGTCTGTATTTTTCCAGGGATCGGCCCGTTCCTCTTTCTGGATTGATGCTAAAAATACCGCGCCGTTTATTAATGAAACACAATTGCTGAAAGCTTATGCCGATAGTTATTGGTCGGAGGATAACCGGAACAGTTATGCATTATGGCCCCGGTTGAGTTCCACGGAGAATAACAATAACATACAACAAAGTAGTTGGTTCATGCGTGATGGTGATTTTTTAAGGATGAAGACATTAGAGATAGGATACACCTTGCCTAAAAGAACAAAAAGCATGGTATGGCTTTCCAATGCCAGGGTTTACCTGAGTGGTATCAATCTGTTCTCTTTAAGCAAGTTCAAACTCTGGGATGTGGAAATGGGCGGATACGGGCTCGGCTATCCGGTGCAACGCGTAGTGAATGCAGGGCTTTTTATCACACTCTAATTCCAATATATCATGAAGCTGATCAGGATATTTATAATAATATTTTTTACCGGTACAATAGGATCCTGTGGGAAGTTCCTGGATGTTATTCCGGATAATGTGGCCACTATTGAAAATGCATTTACCAGCAGGACTACAGCGGAGAAATTCCTTTTTACCTGCTATTCCTATATGCCTTCTCATGCCAATCCCAAAACATCAGGATTTCTGGCTGGGGATGAATTCTGGCTACCCTACCCGCAGATACCACAGTTTTATTCCAATATGGTATTTGAGAATATAGCGATGGGGAACCAGAGTGTTATCAATCCAACACTTAATTACTGGGATGGTGATGCAGATCCACAGGTTAAAATAAAATCATTGTTCCAGGCATTACGGGATTGTAACATTTTTTTGGAAAATATTCCCAGTGTGCCTGGCATCCAGGAGGTGGAAAGGAGAAGATGGGTAGCAGAGGTGAAATTCCTGAAGGCTTATTATCACTACTGGCTGGTAAGGATGTATGGGCCTATACCACTTATTAAAACGAATATGGACGTTTCTGCCGGCGTAGAAGCGGTGCAGGTAAAACGTTCTCCGGTTGACTCCTGTTTTAATTATATCATACAGCTGCTGGATGAAACAGGGGAAGACCTGCCGGCGATGATTCAGAATGAAAACAATGAAGCCGGAAGAATTACCCGGAGTGGTATGCTGGCTATAAAAGCTAATATCCTGGTGGAAGCAGCCAGCCCGTTATTTAACGGCAATACAGATATGGCTGCATTGCGGAATAAGGATGGAGAACAGCTTTTTAACCAGACGGCAGATAAAGAAAAATGGGGTAAGGCCGTAGCTGCCTGTAAGGCTGCAGTAGAGGCTTGTCATGCAGCCGGGCTGAAATTGTACAAGTATGAACCTAAAGTGATAACAAACGAATTATCTTCCCGCACCATATTGCAAATGGGCATCCGCAACAGTATTACAGAAAAGTGGAACAGTGAAGTGATATGGGCCAATACCAACAGCATCGCGGATGAAATACAAAGGTTGTCACAAGCGAGGATTGATCCCTCCCGTCCCAATAACCTTGGTGTAAGGTCATTACTGGCACCTACCTTAAAAATGGCAGAGCTGTTCTATACCAAAAATGGGGTGCCTATTGAAGAGGATGTGAACTGGGACTATGCTGGCAGATACAACGTTAAAACCACCACTGCCGATGACAAATTTAACCTGATAGAGAACTACGAAACCGCAGGCCTGCATTTTGACAGAGAGAACCGGTTTTATGCAGACCTCGCTTTTGACGGCGGCGTATGGTACGGACAGGGGAAATTTGATGATAAGAATACCTGGACTGTAAAAGCAAAAACCAAACAACATGCGGGTAAGTCAGGATTATCCCTGTATTCTGTCACCGGTTACTGGCCTAAAAAGCTGGTACATTTTCAAAATGTAATAGAGGCCGGTGATGGTGGTCCGTATACTGTTGTACAATACCCCTGGCCGGTAATGCGACTGGCTAACCTGTACCTGTTATACGCAGAAGCGCTGAATGAATATAACGGCCCTTCCGGGGATGCTTACCATTGGATCAACGAAGTAAGAGCCAGAGCCGGACTGCAATCAGTAGAAGCCTCCTGGTCCACCTATTCCAGGTTAAGTACCAAATACACCACTAAAGAAGGATTTAGAAGTATTATCCAGCAGGAGCGGATGATAGAGCTGGCATTTGAAGGACAGCGTTACTGGGATGTGCGGCGCTGGAAAAAAGGGAGGGAAATCTTTAATACCAATATCCAGGGATGGGATATCCAACAGGATGATGCCAAGCTGTATTACCGGGTAAAAACACTCTTTCCCAAGAAGTTCGGCAGCAAAGAATATTTCTGGCCTATTAAGGAGTACAATCTCATTGTAAACAAAAACCTGGTGCAAAACCTGGGATGGTAATCTCCACCTTTAAAAATGATGACAATGAACTTATCAAAATATTATATACCAGCGCTGCTGATCAGTTATCTGCTGATAGGTGGTTGTAAAGAGAAGCCTATAGCGCCTGTAGATAACGGCGCACCAGCTCCGGCACAGGTTACAAATATTACTGTAGAGCGGTTGGCGGGAGGTGTAAAACTGAAATACCGGTTGCCCGATGATAAAAACCTGCAATACGTAAAGGTCACCTGCGAAATAAACGGACAAATCAGGGAGGCTAAATCTTCCCTCTACCAGAATTACCTGGAACTAAAAGGATTTGGCGATACTACGGAAAAAGTGTTGAAAGTATATTCTGTGAATGCCGCCGAAAGAACTTCTGAACCAGTATTGATTAAGGTAAGACCTTTATGGCCTCCGGTACAGGAAACTTTTGCATCGCTGCAGCTGGACCGGGATTTTGGAGGAGCCACCGTTAAGTTCGATAATCCATCAGAAGCTGATATAAATATCGTTATGCTGACTACGGATAGTAATGGCGATTGGGTAACGTCTGATGTGGCCTATACCAAAAAACGCAGTGGCTATTTCTCGGTAAGAGGATATGATACTGTTGCCCGCAAGTTTGCAGTATATATAAAAGACCGCTGGGATAACCGGTCGGATACCCTGGAAAAAGAACTGGTGCCTGTGTACGAAAAGCAGCTGGACCGGCTGAAGTTTTATGAATATCCGCTACCTACTGATGAAAAAGCTGCCTGGAATTGGTGGATGCCCTATTTGTGGGATGGTATCATCGTGAATAATACCAATGTAGATAAGCCAGGATTTCATACAGCTAATGGCAAATGGCCACAATGGTTTTCGTTCAGTATAGGCGTTAAGGCTAAGTTGAGCCGGTTCCGTTACTGGCAGCGGGGATCCTGGGTGTCATTTAGCGACAGGAATGTGAAGAAGTTTGAAATATACGGAAGTAATAATCCTAACCCGGATGGCAGCTGGGACAGCTGGACCAAATTGCTGGAAGGGGAATCGGTAAAACCTTCCGGGTTGCCGATGGGTACGAATACCGCCGAAGATCTCGCCCTCATTGGTGCCGGAGAAGAATTTGTATTCCCTCCTGGTACGCCTGCGGTTAAATTTATCCGTATCAAAGTTCTGGAAACATGGAGTGGCGATGATGCTTTCTTTATTATGCAGGTAGCCTTCTGGGGAGCAGAAGAATAAACCGTTGCGGTAGCAATGATAACAATCACGACTTATACTAAACAGTTATGAAAAGTCAGCATAAATGGTATATCTGTGTGGCAGTATTGGGATTTATACTTTCTGCCTGTACAAAATCGGATGACTATAAAAAATATTCAAAAAACGGAGAGATCCTATATCCTGCCAAGGCAGATTCTGTAATCTCCTCCCCTGGTAAGAACCGGCTGCAGCTGGCCTGGGTAACTACAGACGGACGCATCAAAAAGTACCGGATATTCTGGAACGGTGGCAGTGATTCTCTGGAAGTACCTGTGGTCAGGAATGGTGCCGGTAATGATGCCGATAGCATGAAGGTGATTATTCACCCGCTTGATGAAGCGAATTATATCTTCAATATCTATAGCTATGACAGTGATGGCAACAGATCAGTTAAAACAACCGTAGAAGATGCTGTATATGGCGGGAACTATGAAAGCACTCTACTGGGCAGAGGTTTGAAGCAAGTGGTAGTTGTTGCAGGGAAGGAATATGCAGAGCTGATGTGGGCGCCGGGAGATAGCACGGAAGTAGGCGTGAAATTGACGTATACAGACAATAGCAATCATTTACGTACCGTAATCTTTCCCGCTGGTAAAGATACCAGCAAGGTAATGGATTATAAGTCCGGTACGGATTTCTCTTATGTTACTTTATTTATGCCCGTAAAAGGTGCTATCGATACTTTTCAGAGTGCTGCTATCACCGTTCTTGCACCAGCAGCGCTGCTGGATAAATCTCTGTTCCGCGAATATCCATTACCTGGTGATGCAGGTTCTGCCTGGGGCTGGCAGCTGAACTACCTCTGGGATGGCAGCATTGCAGAAGGGCGTGGTTATCATACCCCCGAACTGCCAGTACCGCACCACTTTAATTTTGATCTGGGCGTAACGGCTAGTTTAAGCGAAATGAAATGGTGGCAGCGGCAGGATCCTACCACCCTTTATACCGCTGGTAATCCCAGCAAATTTGAGATCTGGGGCAGTAACAATCCTGCGGCAGATGGAAGTTATACCGGCTGGGTGAAGCTGAAAGAATGTATCTGTGTGAAACCTTCCGGTAGTCCCGTGGGTACCAACACCCAGCAGGATATAGACTATGCGGCCGCAGGGGAGCTGTTTAAATTTGAAGGAGGTACGATACCAGTACGTTATATCAGGGTGAAGATCCTGGAAAAGTGGTCCGGTTCACTCAGCACACATATGATGGAAATGACATTCTGGGGCTCTTTGCAATAACTACCAGAGAGCGCCCCGGCGCGTTATAAAGCAGGATGATCCCGTTGTATAAAAGTTTAAAAGATGATGATAAACAACAGATTTGCAGGTAAGGTAATTGGCGCATGGTGTTTAATGCAGCTGCTCACTGCAGGAAGTAATCCGGTAAGCGCCAATACCGTGACAGACAGGGTGGCCATAGACAGCCTGAATCCGAATGAATTACTGATCGGGATCTTTTACGGTCCTTTGAAAAGCATCACGACGGAGGCACAGTTCCGCGATATTAAAGCGGCACACGTTGACTATATCCAGTATATAGGCGATGCCGACCGCCCGGGACAGGAAGGCATTCAAAGGAACAGGGAGATCCTGGATTTATCTCACCGGGCAGGCTTGTATTATTATCCATCGGATAAGCGGGTAAGAGGTACTGCAGCAGAAGTGGTGGCTATGGTGAACGACTATAAGGACCATCCCGCTACAGCAGGTTTTGTGATCCAGGATGAACCAGGTCCCGAAGCGCTCGACTGGCCGGCGGATACTTATAAAAAGATCCTGGCCCTTGCTCCCGGCAAAGTACCTTATGTAAATCTGTTGCCCGACTGGGCAGTGCCCAATTATGAAAAAGGATATGTGGAGAAATGGGTGGAAAAAGCAGGGCCTGAAAACTTACAATACCTGTCGTTTGATAACTATCCGCTTCGTGCAGATGGTTCTTTCGGGGGTACTTATTTTAACAATCTGGAGATCATCCGGCGGGCAGGATTAAAGTATGGCGTAAAAACCTCCTGCTACCTCCAGTCTATGGGGATCCTGGGTGCATACCGTCGCCCTACGGTGGCGGAACTGCGATACAGCGCTTATTCTGCGTTGTCATATGGTATTAAAAATGCAGTATGGTTTACCTATTGCACACCGGTGAATCAGCCGGTAGAAAAATTCACCAGTGCCATCATTGACAGTACCGGTCTTAAAACAGATCTCTACGAACCATTCCAACAGCTCAATAAAGATCTCAAACAACTGGGCGTAACGCTGATCAAGCTGGATGCTACAGAGGTGTACCATAGCGGTTCACAGGAAGGCACCGGCATTTTAAGGCTGCCGGAAAACTTTTTCCTGCAACCCCAGGATACCACACAGGACCTGATTGTGTCGCACATGGTAAACAGGGATAACGGCAAAGACTATGTGATGGTGGTAAATAAGTCATTTACCAAAACCGCAGCAGTAAACTTCCGGATATCAAAACCTGCTAAGAAGATTTTACAGGTGGCTGTTACCGGTAAAATGCAACCCACGGATTACAAACGAAAGAAAGGTAGTTTCTCCGCTTCTTTTTTACCAGGAGAGGGAAAGCTGTTTTTATTGGAATAAGTAACCGCACTGATCATACAGACATTGTTCCTTCAGAATTCATTTATTGTTTCATAACAGCACCCGATAGTAAGGAAACCAGGGCGCTGAATCCATAGACACATGAGCAGCATAAACAAGTACAGTCGCGTAATTACAGCAGAGGAAAGCCAACCATCTTCACAAGCCATGTTACATGGGGTAGGATTTACAGATGCCGATTTAGAGAAGGCCCAGGTGGGCATAGCCAGTTCCGGCTTTGAAGGGAACCCGTGCAATATGCACCTGAACAGTCTGGCCCTGCTGATCAAGCAGGGGATAGCAGCAAGTGGTATGATGGGATTGATTTTTAATACCATAGGAGTCAGTGATGCCTTGTCGATGGGTACTACGGGGATGCGTTACTCGCTGCCCTCGCGGGATATTATTGCCGATTCTATAGAAACGGTGGTGAGCGCACAATGGTATGATGCCGTGATACCGGTGATGGGGTGTGATAAAAATATGCCCGGCGCCGTGATGGCCATGTGCCGGTTGAACCGTCCTTCCCTGATGGTATATGGGGGTACTATCCATTCCGGCCATTACAAAGGAAAAGAGATCAATATCCTGTCTACCCTCGAAGCCTATGGCGAAAAGCTGGCAGGAAAATTATCAGAAGAAGATTTTAAAGGGATCATTCACAATGCCTGTCCGGGTGCAGGCGCCTGCGGTGGCATGTATACCGCCAATACGATGGCGGCGGCAATAGAAGCATTGGGGCTGAGTTTGCCGTATAGCTCTTCCAATCCTGCCGTGAGTAAAGAGAAAGAAGAAGAATGTTTGCAGGTGGGAAAATACATCCATCAGCTGTTGGTAAAGGACCTGAAACCAAAAGATATCCTGACAAAAAAATCTTTCGAGAATGCGATCGTGCTGACGATGGCACTGGGAGGATCTACCAATGCCGTATTACATCTGATTGCCATTGCCAAAGCCATAGATATTGAGCTGGGCCTGGACGATTTCCAGCGCATCAGCGACCGGGTACCCCTGCTCGCTGATCTGAAACCCAGCGGCAAATTCATGATGTATAATGTGCATGAGGCTGGTGGCACCCCGGCTATTATGAAACTATTGCTGGAAGCGGGTTATCTGGATGGCAGTTGTATGACCGTAACAGGTAAAACGCTGGCAGAGAACCTGGCAGACGTACCTGATTTAAAAGAAGAATATAAGATCCTGCGCCCACTGGATAACCCGTTAAAAGCAACCGGGCATTTACAGATCCTGTACGGCAACCTTGCCTCGGGTGGTGCTGTAGCCAAGATCACCGGTAAGGAAGGAGAACGGTTTGAAGGTCCGGCAAAAGTATATGACAACGAGTTTGCGGCGATACACGCTATCCAGCACCATGAAATTGTAGCGGGTGATGTGATCGTGATCCGGTATGAAGGGCCTAAAGGAGGACCAGGTATGCCAGAAATGCTGAAACTCACCGCAGCTATTATGGGCGCGGGACTGGGCAACTCTGTAGCGGTGATCACCGATGGCCGTTTCTCCGGAGGCACACATGGATTTGTAATAGGACATATTACGCCGGAAGCCTTTGATGGCGGACTGATTGCGATGCTCCAAAATGGTGACCTGATCACTATCGATGCCGTGAATAATACCATTGAAGCGCACCTGGATGAAGAAGAGATCCAGCGGAGAACAGCCGCCTGGCAAATGCCGGAACCCCGGTATAAAAAGGGTATCTTGTACAAATACAGCCTTACTGTAAGCTCTGCTTCCGAAGGGTGTGTAACAGATGAGTTTAAAATATTACGGGCACCGGCAAACCCCGTACCACCTGTGGTAACAGCCGATTTTAAGTAAACCTATTTTTCAGTAATGCTATCGATATGAAGCGGTACTTTTTTTTACTATTTTGTAACCTGTCATTTTCCGCTGTTGTGTTTGCACAACAGCGGATCATTGATATGACCGATCTGGTATTCCTGGAAGGAATGACCAAAGCTGTAATGGACAGTTCGCGTATCCTGCCCGGACAGGCACTGGTGGCACCATTTGGAAAGAATAATACCAAAGGCACCCTGATCCGACCAGGCGGAAGGGAAACCTATCCTTCCTTCTGGATCCGCGATTACGCGATGTCATTAGAGAGCGGCTTTGTTACCAAAGCAGAGCAAAAACACATGTTGTTGCTTACCGCTGCTACCCAATGTGATCAGACGTGGATCACCAAAGCAGGCACTATGGTGCCCTATGGTTCCATCGCAGATCATATCCGGGTAGATGATAACAAACCGATTTATTATCCGGGTACCTATGATTATGAAGCGCAAGGCGCCAAAGAGTTTGGGATGACACCCGCTTACTGCGACCAGTTTTACTTTATCCACATGGCGGACTATTACATAAAAACCGGTGGTGACATCAGTCTGCTGTCTAAAGAAATCAATGGCACCCGGCTGATAGACCGGCTGGAGATCGCTTTTAAAGTGCCGCCTTCCCGGCTGGATAATGGGATCGTATATACGAATGATACCTTCCGCGGAGTAGACTTTGGATTCCGTGATGCCATTGCGATCACAGGCGATCTGAGTTTTACTTCTATCCTGAAATATGTAGCTGCAGAACAAATGGCTTCCCTGTTTACCCGGCTGAAACGTCCGGATAAGGCAGCTGCCTATAAGGCTATTGCCAGGCAGATCAAAACAGCATTACCTGGTGTATTCCTGGATGAAAACGGGATGCTGAAAGCATCTACCGCCAGAAGCAGTCAGGCAGATGTATGGGGTACTGCTTTGGCGATCTACCTGGGATTACTGGAAGGTGATCAGCAGGAAAAAGCCTGCAGATACCTGGCTACCGCCTACGAACAGGGCAACCTGGCTTACCGTGGCAGTATACGGCATGTAGTGAAAGGAACGGATTTTAGCGAACAAACAGCATGGGAAACGGCTATTGTACCTAAAGATACCTATCAGAATGGTGCTTACTGGGGCACACCTACGGGATGGGTAGGTTATGCCATCGCCAAGGTGAACCCGACAGCCGCCAGAAAGCTGGTGAAAGAATATGTCACTGAACTGAGAGAACATGATTTCCGTAAAGGCAGCAGTTTTAGCGGACCGTATGAATGTTTTCACCCATCGGGTTATACCCGCGGACCAGTGTACCTGACTACGGTGAGCTTGCCGTTTATCGTGTTCCGGTCTATGTAATACAACGAAAAACAGGATGATGTACGGAAGATTATTAAATACTTTTTATCAGCGCTCCATAGCGGGCGCTGTATTACTTTGTATAACAGGGTATGCAGCTATGGCACAAGCCAATACTGCTTATAACCTGCCGGTAGACAATATCCGGATCAGGGACCCTTTTATTGTGGTAGACCGCCGCAATAAATGTTATTATACACATGCTAATCAAAACCCGCATTTTAAGGTATATAAAAGCAAAGACCTCAAGAACTGGCAGGATGGAGGATCATGTTTTACCGCTGCCAATGACTTCTGGGGTAAATCTGATTTCTGGGCGCCGGATGTATATGCTTATAAAGGGAAATATTATATGCTGGCCACTTTCAGTGCACCGGGTAAAAAGCGGGGGACTTCTATCCTTGTGGGAGATAGTCCTGCCGGGCCTTTCCTGCCTTTGGTCAATGGCCCGGTTACACCGGCTGATATGATGTGTCTGGATGGCACCCTGTATATAGACAAACATAAAAAGCCCTGGATCATCTATGCTCATGAATGGCTGGAAGCTAAGGATGGCAGGGTGCTGGCTCAACGGCTGTCGGCCGATCTTAAAACAACTATCGGTGCACCGGTAGAATTGTTTACAGCTGCCCAGGCACCCTGGGTGAAAGCAATCAGCGGGCAGGGTGTAACCGGTTACGTTACTGATGCTCCCTTTCCTTACCGTACTAAAAACGGGCAGCTGCTGATGCTGTGGTCCAGCTTTGATAAGAACGGGCAATACGCCATCGGCGTAGTCCGCTCTGAAAGTGGCGACATCACCGGTCCCTGGATACATGATGCTGCCACCCTCAATGATGATAACGGTGGTCATGCCATGTTGTTCTATGATCTTGCAGGTAAGCTGCGGATCTCTTACCATGCGCCGAATAACACGCCGCAGGAACGCCTGAAAATATATGAAGTGAAAGATGAGCAAGGCCAACTGACTATATTAAAATAAACCTGATTAGATTATTTATAACAGTACCGATGATGGGATCATTAAAGAAAATTGTTGTTGTTTTTATTGCATTATTAGGTATGCTGCAGTTTAGTGTGGCTGCTCCCGTATTAAAACCGGGAACACTCACCTGTGAATATATCGTGAACCCATTGGGTATAGATATTACGCATCCCCGCCTTAGCTGGACCCTGGCAGGGGACGGGCGTAATCAGCAACAAACCGCTTATGAACTGCTCGTAAGTGATCATGAAGCCGCTATCAAAAGCGGGAAAGGTAATATGTGGACCACCGGTAAGGTGATGTCTGACCAGAGCCTGCACATTACGTATGAAGGACAACCCTTGCAACCTTTTACCAGGTATTACTGGCGGGTAAGAGTGTATAACGATAAAGGCATCGCTTCCGGATGGAGTGCCCCACAGTGGTTTGAAACGGCCGCACTCGCTGCATCCGACTGGCAGGCAAAATGGATTGGGGATGGCAGCACATTGCCGGAGCGCGACGAGGACTTCTACAAGGACGACCGCATGCCTCTGTTCCGTAAAACATTCACTCCTAAAAGAAAGATCGCCACTGCAAGGTTATATATCAGCGGATTGGGATACTATGAAGCTTATCTCAACGGGAAGAAAGTAGGCGATCATATGCTGGATCCGGGATGGACTGCCTATCAGCAACAGGTATTGTACACCGTATATGATATCACCCGCGATATCCGCAGTGGGGTAAATGCGGCAGGTATTATGCTGGGCAATGGCTGGTATAATGCTTTCCCTTTACGTTTCTGGGGAAGTATTAATATGAGGAATGCTTTGACTACTGGCCGCCCTTGTGTAAAAGCCATGATACGGGTAGTATATGATAATGGTACTTCGGAAGTGATCGCTACAGATGAAAGCTGGCAAACAGCGCCCGGCCCGGTTGTACGGAATAATATTTACCTGGGCGAACATTATGATGCCCGTCTGGAAGTAGCCGGGTGGAGCACAGCCGCTGCCACTACCGGCTGGAAACCTGCTGTGTCCGTAACAGGCCCGGCAGGAATACTGACACCGCAAATGCAGCCACCTATACGTGTAACCAAAACCGTTAAGCCCATCAGTGTGCATGAAATCAAGCCGGGAGTATACCTGTTTGATATGGGGCAAAACTTTGCCGGCGTGGCCAGAATGCGGGTGAAAGGCCCGGCAGGTACACGGGTTACCATGCGTTATGGAGAAGATAAATATCCTGATGGGAGCCTGAATGTAATGACCGGTGTAGCCGGACAGATAAAAGGCGGGAATGGTGGTCCGGGCGCCCCACAGATAGCCTGGCAGGAAGATAGCTATACCCTGAAAGGAACAGGCGTAGAAATGTGGGCACCCCGTTTTGTATTCCATGGTTTCCGCTTTGTGGAAGTAACCGGATGGCCTGGTAAGCCCACACTGGCAGACATAGAAGGCCTGCGTATGAATGCAGACCTGCAAACAGATGGTACCTTCTCCAGCTCTAATGGCATGTTCAACCAACTGGATAAAAACACGCAATGGACTTTCCTCAGCAATGCATTCAGTGTGCAATCTGATTGCCCGGCGCGCGAAAAACTTGCCTACGGCGGGGATATCTTCTGCACCACAGAAGCCTTTATGTATCATTATCACATGCCGGGATTTTATGCGAAGACCATTCGGGACCATGCGAATGATCAGCGGCCATTAGGGGGGATTACAGAAACAGCTCCCTTTGTAGGGATTGCAGATGCAGGCCCTGGTGATAAGTCTGGTCCTTTGGGGTTCCAGGCGGTATTTCCTTATATGGTGAAAAGGATGTATGAATTTTACGGAGATAAAAGGGTGATTGAAGAAAACTATGCCGCACTTACCAAACAAATGAATTTCCTGTCGGCCAGCACGAAAGATTATCTGTTTGATAAAGACCTGGGAGATCATGAATCGCTGGATGAAAAAGCCATTCCCCTGGCGGCCTCTGTATTTTATATGCTGCATGCGGAAGTGATGTCGGAGCTGGCAGGTGTACTGGACCGTACTGCGGACCAAACCACCTACACTGCTCTTGCAGGTAAGATCCGGCAGGCTATCGTGAACAAGTTTGAGGATAAAAGCACCGGTAAGTTTGAGAAAGGTACACAATCTGCACAGCTGTATGCCTTATGGGCCAGGCTGATCAAAGCGGGGGATGATGCCAAAGTATTTGATGCGCTGGTAGCTGCGTTTGAACAGCGCGACTGGCACCTGTCTACCGGTATCTTTGCTACAAAAATGCTGTTTGATGTACTGCGGGAAAGAGAGCAGAATGAAATGGCTTACCGTATTGCCAACCAGCGTTCCTTCCCGGGGTGGGGCCATATGATTGAAAAGGGCGCTACTACCTTGTGGGAAACCTGGAAGGAATCCGATAATACCTATTCCAAGAATCATCCGATGTTTGGCTCTGTGAGCGAATGGTTTTACCGTTCCCTGCTGGGGATCAATGCAGGGGCACCAGGATTTAAAAAGATCATTATCAAACCACAGCCTGCCGGCGACCTCACCTATGCAAAAGGCAGCTATAATTCTGTGCATGGTAAAATTGGGAGCGACTGGGCCATCCGGGATGGACAATTCCATTTGAAAGTAACGATTCCTGCTAACACCCGTGCGGAGATATGGCTCCCTGTAACTACAGGCGGCAGCATAAAAGAAGGTGGAAAACGTGTGGAAGATGTAAAAGATATTAAGTTGCTCCGGCAGGAAAACGGCTATGCTGTGATTGAAACCGGCTCGGGGAATTATGACTTTGCAGCTGTATATAAGCAATAAGAGCGGCAGGTGCCAAAAATAAAACGGATGTGCCGTTAATGGAAATGCCCCCAAAAAGTCAGTTGCTTTTTGGGGGCATTTTTATGTGAACAGTTTTAGGGACAGCTTTTAACTGGTAGTTAGATCACTATCAAACGGTGTTAGCGCCTGTTGTGATATTCCTGCTTAAATTCCTTTGGTGTTTTTTGTTTAATCGCTTTGAATTGCCGGTTAAAGTAGGCCACATTATCATAGCCGCTCATGAAACATATTTCTGTAATGCTGAGATCTTCTTCTATCAGCATTTTGCAGGCATGTCCTATTCTTATTTCATTCAGGAAAAAGGTAAAGTTCTTACGTGTCCTGTTCCTGAAATACCGGCAAAAAGTAGAGGGGCACATGTTTACGATACTGGCTATTTCATGCAGGTAAATAGGATTGGTGAAATTGCGCATGATATATTCAAAGATCTTGTTGAGCCTTTCGGAATCTTTGATATTAATGCCCGTAGCACCCTGGTTGGATAAGATTTCATAATTGCCGGTGTTGGCAATGGTGTTCAGTATCGCCAGCAATTGCATCAATCTTTCCATGCCTGTAAGATGACGTATATCGTGCATCATCTGGGTGATCTTTTTTCTGGCGCTGCCACCAATTTCAATGCCCATAGCCGACTTGTCCAGTATTTTCCGGATACCGGAAGTTTCGGGAACATTAAAAAAAGCATCTCCCAGGAATCCTTTGGTAAACTGTACCACAATGGATGCTGCTTTCAGGTTGGGATGATGTTCGTAGTAGGCCGCATCATTTCTGTACCAGTGCGGAAGGCTGGGACCCAGCAGTACCAGGTCGCCCGGACCGAAATCACTGATATGATCGCCCACAAATCTTTTGCCGGTACCTTGTACGATCAATACAAGCTCCAGTTCCGGATGAAAGTGCCAGGGAGTATCAAAGTAGGCCGAACTAAACTCCTGCACTGCAAAAGAGGCATCCGTAAATACAGGTACTTTTTGTAGAATTGCTTTCATGTTCACAACGCGGAATTGGTTATATTAAACGGCGCTTATTTTAATATTAAATAGCGCATGATGGTTGACGTAACACTAATATACAAGATTATCCGGGTAAGATGTATTAAAAGATCAAAATAGTATAGGTAAAGTTTAGCAAAGTGTGGGTTAACAGTAGGATTACTGGATAAATTTGAATTAAATCGACCAAAAAAAGATTAGCATATGAGTGCATCACCAGCGATTAGTTATAAAGTACAAATGCCATTACATCCCCGTCCCATTGCTATTATCGGCGCCGGAGGTATTGTGCATGATGCACATTTGCCGGCTTATGAAAAGGCCGGATGGGAGGTAGCAGGCATCTGCGACCCGGCACGGGAGCGGGCAGTGGCACTGGCCACAAAATTTAATATTGCAAAAGTATATGATGATATTCCGCAATTGGTAGCGGGTGTACTGGAAAATGCTGTTTTTGATATCGCAGTACCGGCTTCCGCGCTGGCGGACGTATTATTGCAGTTGCCGCAAAAAGCGGTAGTGCTCATGCAAAAGCCTATGGGAGAACATATACAGGCGGCAGATGAGATCCTGCGTATCTGTCGGGAAAAAGAATTTACTGCTGCTATGAATTTCCAGATGCGCCTCATCCCGGCGGTACAGATCGCGAAAGACCTGATAGACCGTGGTGTAATAGGGGAACTGCATGACATGGAAATCCGCATGAACATCTACCATCCCTGGCACCTGTGGCAGTTCCTGTTCGGGATCCCCCGGATGGAAATGCTGTACCACAGCATCCACTACATGGATATGATCCGGTACTTTTTTGGCGAGCCGAAGAAGATCTATGCCAAAACACTGAAACATCCCAAGATGATGCAGCTGGCATCTACCCGGTCCGTCATTCTCATGGAGTATGATGATATTATCCGGGCTTTTGTGAATACCAACCACGGACATGAATTTGGCCTGAAATACCAGGACTCATTTATTAAATTTGAAGGCACCAAAGGGGCTATCAGAACTACCCTGGGGATGAACCTGGACTATCCCAGCGGCGTACCGGATACGTTTGAGTATGTGGTGCTGGAAGACAATAAACCTCCGGAGTGGATCACCGTGCCATTGGAAGGTACCTGGTTTCCGGATGCCTTTATCGGATCAATGGCTAACCTGATGTGTTATGCAGAAGGTTCCACGGATGTATTGATCAATCATGTAGACAGTGCTCACCGGACCATGCAGGTAGTAGAAGCCGCTTATGCTTCCAGCGATAACGGGGGTACATTGATCCCTGTGTAAACGCAATATTTCATGTCAACAGCATTACGTAATATACCCATTATAGATACCCATTTACATTTGTGGGATACCAGCCTGCTGCACTATCCGTGGCTGGAAAGTGTACCGGCTATCCACCGGTCTTTTCTGCTGCCTGACTATCAGCAGGCGGTGCAGGACTACCAGGTAGCGCAGATGGTGTTTGTACAGGCGGAATGCCTGCCGGAGCAATACCTAGAAGAAGTACGTTTTGTAACCGCACAGGCCGCAAAAGATACACGCATCCGGGGAATCGTAGCTTATGCGCCGGTAGAAACGGGAAAACAGCTGGTAACGGTACTGGATATATTAAAAGACTATCCACTTGTAAAAGGCGTGCGCAGGATGTATGATGATAATCCGGCATTATGTTGCAGTCCTGCATTTCTGGAAGGTGTACATTTGTTGGGTGAATATGGATTCTCTTTTGATATCAGCGTAAAACCTGCTGCTATTCCAGATACGATCCGGATGATGGCAGCAGTACCCGATACCCTGTTTATCCTGGACCACCTGGGCAAGCCGGATATTAAAGGCGGCGGACTGGAAGTATATAAAGCACAGATAGCAGCCATGGCAAAGTTCCCGAATGTGGTGGCCAAGTTGTCTGGGTTGATCACAGAAGCCAACTGGCATAACTGGACACCTGCCGAACTGGTACCATATATTCAACATGCGGTGGCCTGTTTTGGGACAGACCGGCTATTATTTGGTGGCGACTGGCCCGTGGTATTGCTGTCAGGCACCTGGGCGCAATGGCTGGCCGCCTTGGAAGAGGGGCTGGCAGGATGCACCGCATCGGATTTGCAAAAGATCTTTTACGATAACGCAGTTAACATATACCGGCTCTGAGCAGCCCGGCAAAAAACAGGATGATGAAAAGAATTGTTTTATTATGCTTGCTGGCTGGCAGCACTTTTACTTGTGTGGCACAAAAGGAAATTCCGCTCTACCCTGGTGCTATTCCCAATGCAGTGGCAGCACCGGATGCGGAAACCAGGCGGACGGATGATGTAGTAGGGTTATTGGCAGGCAATGTATCGCGCCCTACCTTAACGGTATTTCTGCCCCCGGCAGGGAAATCCAACGGTACTGCGGTGATCATTTGCCCAGGTGGCGGATATGGTACGCTGCTCATTAACCGCGAAGGAAATGATGTAGCCAGGGCGTTTAATAAACAGGGCGTTACTGCCTTTGTACTGAAATACCGGCTGCCTAATAAACAGTTCCTCGTAAACCCTGCTATCGGCCCTTTGCAGGATGCTCAGCAGGCCATCAGTGTAGTGAGGCAGCGGGCTGCCATATGGAAGATATCACCGGAAAGGATCGGGATTATGGGCTTTTCGGCAGGCGGTCACCTGGCTTCTACAGCAGGCACCCATTTTAAACAGCCGCTGATAGCTGTTCCGGCAGGTATCAGTGTACGGCCCGATTTTATGGTCCTGGTAAATCCTGTGATCAGCTTTACGGATAGTATCGGACATATCGGCTCCCGTAATAATCTCCTGGGCGCCTCTCCCGATCATGCCCAGACGGAGTTGTTCTCCAATGAGTTGCAGGTAGATGACAGCACGCCTACTACTTTCCTGGTACATGCGGAAGATGATACCGTAGTACCGGTGGAAAATACCCTCAGCTTCTTCACCGCATTAAAAAGGCATAAGATACCTGCTGCTATGCATATTTATCAGCGGGGAGAACATGGCTTTCTGAAAGAGCCTGCTTTTGAAGAATGGTTTGGCCGTTGTATCCATTGGATGAGCAGCAATGGCTGGCTTACCGTAAAATAAATAAAGTGGTCTGTTTGTTTTGCGCAAAAACAAAAGTAACTGACAATAAAAAAGACCAGGAAGAAAAGTGATTTATATTTATACTATTATAATACCATTGTTAACTGCGGTATGCTTTTTTTCATACTTCGGCCAAAATCGAGAGAATGTATAATAAACTGTGGACCAGGTCATTTTAAAAATGGGATTCCTGATGGAGAATGGAAGGCATATGGATACCAGGGTGAAGTACTGGAATGGAAAGCATCAATGTTGTTAAGGATGAATTGGAAAGTGTTAGAGCATATTAGGAGTATGCTATTCAGAGAGCAATATCTCCATTATTAGCCGCAGCTGCCAGTTTCTCTTTCCTGATCTTCTTGTAATGTGTTGCATTGAATCCGCTTACTTCTTTCAGTTGGCGGGAAAGATGGGCGATGCTACTGTATCCTAGTTCATACGCAATATCGGTGAGGGTTTTATCGGTATATACCAGCAGTTCTTTTACCTTATCTATTCTCCGCAGGATGATATATTTTTCCAGGGTTACGCCGGCCGAATAGGAGAAAAAGGTACTCAGGGAATCGTAGCTTTTATTGAGTCCCTGACTGATCAGTTTGGAGAACTTCACGGGAGTCCCTGTTTCGGCTTGTGTTTTGATCCCTTCCTCTACCAGTTGTTTGATCTGTAGGGTGAGCAGTTCATTTTTATCGCGCAACAGGTCAAAACCATTTTCCTGTAGCATGGTTTTGAGCAGCGTATCATTAATAGCAGGTTGATTTTCTGCCAGCGTTACTTCTCCTAAAGTGATGCTTTGTACCTGTAATCCCAGGCGGGATAATTCTTTGTTGAGCAATGAAATACAGCGGTTGCACACCATCCCTTTTATAAACAGTTTGTTATGTTTATCCATGACCTCCGAATTTACTGCTAAAGTAGGCAGCCAGCGGGAAAGGGGGATTATACAATTCAGGAAATGGTTTATATAATTAGCAGGTGGCTACTGATTTTGCCGGAGCTGCTCTGCCCTGTTGTAGAACCCCTGTTGTTTCATATTGTTTTCCACTTCATCAATAGCTTTCAGCAGGTTGTTGGTGGTATCTGTCAGAGCGGTTAATGCTGTTACCATCACTTCCCATATGGGAGAGATGTGGGCCACCAGTTCCTTACCTTTTTCGGTGAGGCGGATCAATCTTTTACGTTCATCCTGTTTATCTTTTTTAGACTGGATGATTTTGAGTTTTTCCAGTTCTTTCAGCAGGCTGATGGTAGAAGGGTGGGAGTAACCTATTTCTGTGGCGATCTCTACCACGCTGAGTAGTGATTTATGGTGCAGGGTATAGATCACCGGAAACCACTTGGGTTCAAAATCTATTCCGTAGGCCTGATAGATCCGCAGTCCGTCTTTACGGATCTCATCGCTTAACCTTTGTAGCCTGGTGGAAATTGCCAGGATGCCCGACTGATCAATTACATTTGTCATAAGAGGTGGTTTAACGGGTGAGGTCAAGATGACAAAATACATCATCTACCTGCATAACAGGAAAAGAAGGGGGTAAATCTTTCTTCGCTACCTGTTCAAAGCCATTCCGCTCATAAAAGCGGATCGCGGCTTTTAAAGTATGAAAAGTGCCCAGGTAGAGGTCAGTGATCCCAACGGACCTGGAATAGTCTATCAGCTTTTCCAGCAACTGCTGGGCAATAGCATATTCTTTCCCCCGGAATTCCTTTTTGACAAACATTTTCCGGATGGTGCCACCATGATTATCGATGGCAATTAATGCGATGGTACCTATTATTTCCCCGTCATGGCGGGCTGCCCAGAATCCACCCCCACTTGCCTGATATACCCCTTCTATATCCAGGAGGTCGGGCTGGTCTTCCAGCTTCACCGGCACATTATTTTCTATTTGCTGGATAGGCAGGATGAGGTTAATCACCTGGGCACTGTCTGTATTCCGCACGCTGTCAATAATAAACGCCTTTGTCATGGTTTTGGTATTTATGTGCAAAAATACGTAGTTGACTACATAAATAGAAATATTTTATTAAAATGAATGGAAAGAAAGGGTGTTCAAAGTATGAAAACCCTTTCTCCCCTTTCGGCGTATGATAGGAGCACTTTGCATTGATTTTTCCGCTTTCTCAGCTTAGCAGGAGGAAGTCATTTACCCTTACTTCCTGAAGGAAATCCGTGTCATGCGACACCACGATCAGGGTACCTCTATAATCGGAAAAGATCTGTGTGAGCATTTTAATATTGGCCAGGTCCAGGTTGTTGGCAGGCTCGTCCAGGATGATCATATCCGGGGCTTTGTTCTGGAGAGTCAGACAGCACAGGGCCAGCCGGAGGGTTTCCCCGCCACTTAATGCGGCGCATGGTTTATCCCAGCTGTCTTTATCAAAAAGAAAGCGTACCAGGGCTGTTTTAAGCTGATGATCTTCCATTAATGCCTCGTTAAAAGCGCTCACTTGTTCCAGCACGGTTTTGTGGCGGTCTACCAGGGAATAGTCCTGGTCCAGCAGTAGCCGGTGGGCGGGAGCGGTATAAAGCTCCCCTTTGGTAGGAGTGAGCTTGCCCATGATCAGTTTGATCAACGTGGATTTCCCGCTGCCATTGCTACCGGTGATAGCCAGTCTGCTGCCACTGTTAATCACAAAATTGAGCGGCTCCGGCCACATAGGGGTGGCACCTGGATAGGCGAAGTTGACCCCGGTAGCTTTGACGAGGATTTTCCCATTGTGCAGGGCGGCATCTTCAAAATGCCCCTTCATCAGCCGGCTTACCTGTTCCGCCGCGCTGGATTGGTCCAGCTGGCTTTTCAGATCGCTTACCTTTTCCATATGCACGTCTTTCAATTTAGCCATGGTATTGGCCGACTGGTTCTTGCGGCCATTCAGCAGGATTTTGGGGATGCCCCCATTGGCACTACGCTTTTGTGCCTGCGATTGCTCCCGCTGCTTCCGTTCCATTACCTGTTGCTGTTTTTTACGTGCTTCTTTCAACGCCTTTTCATCGTGTGTAATGCGCTGTTGCAGGGCCACGGCTTCCTGGGCTTTCTGCTGCTCATAAAAGGCATAATTGCCACCGTATGCATGAATACCCGCTGGTGTCAGTTCCCATATAGGCTCACATAGTTGCAGCAACTGCCGGTCATGGCTTACCACCAACAGCGTACTGTTGGTCGTGGCTACCCATTCATACAGCCGCCGCCGGGTATAGGCGTCCAGGTGGTTGGTAGGCTCATCCAGCAGGATAACCGCCGGCTGGAATATGCTGATGCCTGCCAGGAATAACTTGGTCTTTTCCCCGCCACTTAGCCGGGCAAAGGGCTGCTCCAGGGAAATATGCGCTAATTCCCATTGCTGTAACGCCTGTTCACACCGTTCGGCAATGTCCCAGTCATCTTCCAGGATCCCGAAATAATGTTCACTGGTATCTCCGCTGAGGATAGCCGTTAAAGCAGCCATTTTATGGTCTACGCCTAATGCCTGCGCTACCGTTAGCGCATTGTATTGCCCAAAATGCTGCGGTACATAATACAGCGTATTGCTCTTGCTGATAGTACCCGTGGTTGCAGATAACTGCCCTGCCAGTATTTTCAGCAGCGTAGATTTGCCGGTACCATTATTGCCCACAATAGCGGCCTTGTCGCCCTTGTTCAGGGTGAAATGGATATGCTGGAATAATACCTGGCGGGAAGGAAGGGTATAACTGATATTTTGTGCGATAATAAGCATGGATTTTGAGTGTTAGCTGTTAGCTATTAGCCATTAGCTATTAGCTTAATGCAGCGATTTGTAAATAGCTATTAGCTTAGCTATTAGCTTTTAACCTAATGCAGCGGATGGTTTATATAATCATTGTAATTTGATTTGACTCCTGTGTGTTAATATTGTACCAGAATGCCTTTTTAGAATACCCTTTTTTACAGCCTTTTATAGCCTTTTTATACTCTATCTATGCTTTAACTATGCTTTAACTATGCTTCAACTATAGCTGAACTATGCATCAACTGTAGGTTAAACGCCCTTTAAGGGGCCGGGGGAGCAGGAGCAAGCAATGCTATTTTCACTATTATTATAACATATCATAATGGCTAACGGCTAACAGCTATTTTACATGGTGATGGACGTATTAACAGGTTAATAATGACCGGGATAGCCGGATTTGCGATGTAATAAAGTGATTGTTGAAATACACGTACCTGTGAGGCCGTGTTACGGTAGAATACCGTGTTTGTATGGAGAGATAATTACTTCATGATGGGGCAAAGGTAATGGATAAAAACAGAAAATAGGGCATGTATTTTTTTTTAATTATTTTGTTTGTATGAAAAACCGGCTTGTATTATTTATTCTTTTGCTTTTAAACCTATCTTCTTCCGCGCAGTTTGCGGGCTATTATATTGCCGGACCTATTGAAGGCAATGAAGAAAAGGTACACTTCATTCTGGAAGAAAACGGCCGCTTCCATATTTTCAACGAAGGCAGATACCTGAATGGGGAATGGAAAGCGGTTAACAAAAATAAAGTCAACTTTGTATCCGGGACAATGGACCTGGTAGATCTTTTTGTATCCAGCGGAAACAAACATCCGGATCAGATATGTTTCCGGGGTTTTGGCGACCGGAAAGCGTTTGTGCGTATTGGGAAAAGTGATCATGCAGGCGCAGCATTCCGCCCGGTATACAGAGAGGAACCCCAATGCCCCTACGAATATTATACCTATATCAATGTTAACAGAAAGGAATGCAGCGAAATAGCGATCGCCGTAAAACTACCCGGACAACATAAGGATACCACTGCTTTTGTATATACCTACGCTATCCCCGAAAAGTATGATGAAATATATGCCGTTGTAAATAGCAATGCCTTTCCTGATGGCCGGAATCTGAGCATCGAATATAAGAACGGGCACTATATGGTTGGTAATATCGAACTTGAAAAACAAGCAACAAGCCCCGGACTTCTTGCACAAATACTGGGAACACAATTGGAGCAACTCAACCAGGATCAGATTAAAGTTTTCCGGAAAGCGCTGTATATAAAGAACGGAACTGTTGAAAAACTCACACCAAAAAGGAGCCGGACAGCTATTCAGGTTATTGACAACCCAGTGATAAACTTTGTTTGTCCGGACGAAAGCCAGATACCAAAGCTAACGCTTCCGCCACCAAAGGAATCGCAATAACCAATTGTGGTAGGTGGGATAAACAGCGGCCAACCATCAGGTTAGCCGCCGTGTGAGTAACTGGTGTAGGCAAGCAGGGTTAATCTTTATAGATATGGATTTCAATTTTTCCGTCTTTGGTAACCGCCCCTCTGTACATCCCTGCTGTATTAAAAGGCATGGCGATGTTCCCTTTTTTATCCAGGGCAATCAAACCACCATCACCACCCATGGCACCTACTTTGTCAATTACGGTTTTGCCGGCTTCCTTTACAGAAAGCCCTTTGTATTCCATCAATGCAGAGAGGTCATGTGCCACTACATTGCGGATATAAAACTCCCCCCATCCTGTGCAGGAGATAGCAGCGGTTTTATTATTGGCATAGGTACCTGCACCGATGATAGGAGAATCGCCTACGCGGCCATACTTTTTGTTGGTCATCCCACCGGTAGAGGTACCTGCTGCCAGGTTGCCCTGTTTGTCTAACGCCACTGCCCCAACGGTACCGAATTTATTATCAATATTTTCTATTCCCAGTCGGCCGGATTTGTTGTAGCTATGGTCCAGCTTGCTTTTAGCTGAATCTTCTTTCAGCGCTCTCTGTAGTCCTTCCCAGCGGTCCTGCGTGTAGAAATAGGAGGGATCTACTATTTCCAGCCCGGCTTCCTGTGCAAATTTCTCAGCACCAGGGCCTACCAGCATCACATGCTCCGATTTTTCCATCACTGCTCTGGCAGCGCTGATCGGGTTACGGATAGTGGTTACACCACCTACGGCGCCTGCTTCCAGTGTTTTTCCGTTCATAATGGAAGCATCCAGTTCATTGCGTCCGTCATGGGTAAATACCGCACCTTTGCCTGCATTAAATAAAGGGCTGTCTTCCATCACATGAATAGCAGCCTCTACAGCGTCCAGGCTGCTCCTGCCGGAATGTAAAGCCTTATATCCCGCTTCCAGCGCCTGTTGTAAGGCTGCCCGGTAAGCTGCTTCTTTTTCCGGTGTCATCGTCTTTTTGAGGATAGTGCCTGCACCCCCGTGTATCACCATTACATAACTTTTGGCGGATTGTGCCGCTGCCTGCAGCGAAAGGAATACTATCCACACACTTAGCCAATAACTTATCTTCCGTATCATAGTGCTTGTTTTTTATTGAGTATACCATTTTCTACCCACCACCAGTACCAGGTGCCTCCCTGGGCCTGTGGTGAGGTAAAGTTAGCGACATTAAAGCTACCGTTGCCCTCTTCCGTACCCTGGATCTCATATACCTTTAATGCCTGCTGGCCTGCCATCCATTGCAGCGGGCTACCAAATACTACCTGTTCCGGTCCTTTCTTTTTGTCGGTAGCAATGAAATAGGCTTTGCTGTTGCCTACTACGGTAGCGTTACCTTTTTCATCAATACATACAGCGGTGCTTTCATCCGGGGCGATGCCTTTGGGATACAGCTTTTTATCCTGGATGATACGTGCCATAAATGCTACATGGCGCCCTTCCCGGTGCCGTGCCAGGTAATGCTGGTCGGTGATCACATTGTCCAGGTATGGCGCCTGCAGGAAATCGTTGGTGTATACCTTGATCAGGGCATCATAAGGATTGGCCAAAGCCTGTTCGGCAGTAACGCTGCCGCCTTCACCACTGTAATACATACTGCCAAGTATGGCGCAGCCGGCACTGGTACCGCCTACCGGTACTTTTTTGGTGCGCAGCAGGTAGTTGATGGCATCATTTGTTTTGGTATTGCGCCAGTAACGCATGTAGTTGGACTGATCTCCGCCGGCAATAAATAACAGCTCTGCATTCCGGATAATACGGGCTACACTGTCGTTGTTGGCTACCGCACGACTGTCGATCAGCAATGTTTCTACGGAGTTGGACGTGCCTAATTTATCGATGTATTCATTATAGGCATCGGTACCGGTAGCCCGCAGCACCACCACATCACCGCCGCCACTTCTTTTCAGCAGCCATTTAAAGGCAGCATCTATATCGGTGCCGCCAATCAGGGCAACACCTGCTTTTACAGGTGTTTTTACATCCGCCGTATCGCCGATAATGCCAATAGAAGCAGGGCGTCCTGCTATCTTTTGCGCATAGAGGTGCGAAGTGGTGAATATGCCAGCGGCGAATAAAAGGAAAGTAGAACGTTTCATACGCATAAAAAAAGATAAGATGGTTTCCGTGTAACTAAATATTGCGGGAGGGTGCCGGTGCATTTGCCGGAAGTGCGATGCACCAGCACCTGGGAAACGATTAATAATTTGGATTCTGTTTCATGTTTTTGTTGGCCCGGATCTCTGCATCCGGGATAGGAAATACATATTGGCGGTCGGTAGGTTTTAATAATACCGCCCCAATGGCATTGATGGCATCTGCCGGTTCACGGGTTACGGGCAAGTCCCTTCTGCGCAGGTCAAAAAAGCGATGTCCTTCAAAAGCCAGCTCTTTAAACCGTTCTGCATAGATGGCATCTATGAGGGCCTGTTTGCCGGCAAAGTTCTGCCGTACATATCCATCAATACGTGCAGCCCGTAAGTCGTTGAGCGCATCTGCCGCATCAGGCAGGTTATTGCTTTCTGCCAATGCCTCTGCCAGAATCAGGTACATTTCTCCGGTGCGGAATAATTTGATATCTGCCAGGTTGATATAGCCATCTTTGCTCAGGTATTTGTTTACCCGCCAGGGTGAGTTGCCAGTATTGGGATTATCTACTTTCAATATGTAAGCAGCAAAACGTACATCCTTTACCTTATCAAATTGGTTAACCAGCTCATAGGAAGGCGTATAGAGCAGTATTTTGCGGGTGTCATAATAGATATCACCCACCAGGATGCCTTCTGCCGCTGTTTTCTTCAGCTTCCAGAATACTTCTGCATCTCCCGCATCTGTCCAGATATTGGCAAATTCTGTTCTGCTGGCCAGTGGTATTGCATCAATCGCTTCTTTGGCAAAACTGGCGGCCTGCGCCCAGTTTTTTTCATATAAGGCTACCCGTGCCTGCATAGCGCTTATGGCAGGTTTGGTTACACGGGTTTTGTCGGTAAAATCATCGGGCAGCAATTTTTTTGCAGCTTCCAGGTCGGCATTGATCTTATCCATTACTACACTTACCTGGTCGCGGGCAGGACTGCTGATCTTCGATTCTTCCATGTAAGGAATGCCCATTGCAGCAGGCTCATATTTCTCGGCAAAGTTGCGCAGCAGTTCCATATGTGCATAGGCGCGTAATGCCAGCAGTTCTCCTTTATACTGTGCTTTCAGTGTGCTCTCTGAAGGCTTGGAAGCTACTACATCTACTGCAGCCAGTACCCTGTTTACCCGGTCAATTGTGATGTAATTATCCTGCCAGGGGGTGGTAATGGTTGTATTGCTGGGGTCCAGCTGCCAGCGGTAGGTAGATACATTCCGGCCCACCGTATTATCATTGGGCAAGGTGCATTCATCAGATTCCAGCGATACGTTATGGATGCTGGAATAACCCAGGCTACCATAAGCGCCTATCAACCCTTCATTCAGATCAGATACCTTGCGGTAAGCCTTGCTGGCGTCAATATTATCGGAAGGGTGCAGGTCGAGCGATTTATTACAAGCTGCCATCAATAACGGCAGTGATAGTACGAGATAAGTAAGCCTCTTTTTCAGATATTGTACAGTCATAATTGCAGCGATTAAAAGTTAACATTCAAGCCCAGGGTATACGTCCGCGTGCTGGGATAATCAAACATGCCTTCGCCGTTGTCATCCTCCGGGTCCAGTCCTTTCCATTTTGTCCAGGTATACAGGTTCTGCGCCTGTACAAATACATGGATGCCTTTCACACATTTTATTCTTTCGATCAGCTGTTTAGGCACATTGTAACCAATATTCACATTTCTCAAACGGAGAAAAGAAGCATCCTGGATGTCCAGGGAAGAGAAGTTGCGCTGTTCTTCCAGGCCGGGCAACAAGGCCCTGTCGTTCTTCTTCTTCCAGGTATCGTACAGCATACGGGTAGACTGATTGCTGCTCAGGAAGCTGGTGTTCTCATTGTAATAGTCTTCGTTGTTATAACGGTAGGTTTTATCGGCAAAGGTGAATAACACGTTGGCATAAAACCCTTTCCAGTTTACACTGGTATTGATACCGCCGGTAAAAGGGGCAATGTAGGTGCCAAAATCAGCTACACTCAGCGTACTGAAGTTGTAGGTGCTGGTGGTAGTGCCATCCCGCTTGTAATAAAGTGGTTTACCATTGTCGGGGTCCACACCGGCAAACTTTGGCGCATAGTGAGAGCCATATGGTAATCCTACCCGTACAATTTCGGTGGTATTCTGTTCAAATTCATCCGATCCGCCCAGGCTGGTAATCGTGTTTTTATTATAGGAAAAGTTGGTCCCTACAGTCCAGGTAAGCGTTTTTGATTTCACTACATCCACCTGTACATCCATTTCTATACCCCGGTTGCGCATAGTACCGGTATTGAGCAGCAGGGAGGAAAACCCGGAGGTCATGGACAAGGGCTGTTGCAGGAACAGGTTAAATGTTTCTTTGTTGTAAATATCTGTTACCAAACGGATACGGCTATTCCATAATGCCAGGTCAAAACCGAAGTTGGACTCTTTGGCATATTCCCAGTCATAGTCGGCATACCCTGGTTTGCCAGGAGCAATACCGCCTATACCTCCATAGGAAGCCGGTCCGAAAGTGGCGGCATAACCAAATGCCTGTGAAAACGGACTGGCGGTAGTACCGTAGCTGGCGCGGAAACGCAGGGTGTTGATCAGGTCCACATTTTCGAGGAAGTGTTCTTTTTTAGCTTCCCAGCCCAGCCCTACAGAATAGAATCCATGCCAGCGGTTTTTAGGAGGCACGGTAGAGGAACCATCATAACGGAAGCTGGCATTTACGGTATACTTTTCATCCAGGGTATAACGGCCTACGCCGATATAGGAAGCGAGCGCACGTTTTTCGCGGGAGCCGCCCAGCACTGCAATGAAAGGGTTGTCTGATGCACCAGGTGTAATACCGGCAGGCGTTTCGGGCAAGCGGTCGTTGATACCATAACCTTCATAGTTGAAAGCGCGGTAGTTGCTTTTGGTGAACTCGAAGTAACCTGATACTTCAATATCATGGCGTTGTGCGATCAGTTTATTGTACGTTAATCCCGAAGTGCTGATGATGGTGGTATTCCTGCTGGTACCTTCTCCGAAGCTGCCTTTTTCCCCATCTACCTTGGTACCGGAATAGGAGTCGGGATTTATATAACGTTCGTCTGTTACGTCGCGGTAATCGATGCCGAGCCTTGTTCTCGCTACCAGTCCATTCGCAATGGCATAGTTTAAGGAAGCACTGATGATGCCTTTTACCTGGCTGGATTTTTTGGTGGTATTTAGCAGTGCTTCCAGGGCATTGCTGCCTTCGCGCTGATCAAATACCGGGTAGTCGTCTTCGTTGCCGGAAGATACCAGGGTACCATCGGGCGCATACGGATATTCATACGGCAGTGCATAGAAGGTAGCCGCCACCGGGTTGGTAGCCCGGCTGGAGCCTTCTCTTTCAATAAAGGAAGAGGAAGCGTAGCCCAGTCCCATGTTTATGTTGGCCGTTAATTTACCGGCGGTGAAGTCCAGGTTATTTTTCAGGGTGTAGCGTTCCAGGCCGGACCGCCGTACGATCCCATCCTGTTTATAGTAGTTGATGGAGCTGTAGAAGCGTACGGCTTCATTACCACCGCTGGCACTCACCTGTTGCTCCATGAATTTCCCTTGCTGCAGCAATATTTTGCGCCAGTTGGTATTTACGCCCCGGAGGCTGTCCAGCCAATGGTCGGCCTGCTGTTGTTCTGCCGGCGTTTTGGTTGCATATTCCGGGTTCTTTTTGGAGAGGTCCCAGCCGGGTCCTATGCTGGAGCCGGTAGCCAGCCCATATTCTTCTTCAAAGCGCAGGCGTTCTGCGGTGTTCATCATGTTGAATCTGGGCGTGGTCATATTGGAGAAACCGTATTGCGACTTATACTCCACGCTGAGTTTACCTGCTTTTCCTTTTTTGGTGGTCACTACCAGTACGCCATTAGCGCCCCGGGAGCCATACAAGGCTTTGGAGGAAGCGTCTTTCAATACGGTTACGGATTCAATATCGGAAGGGTTGATGGCCTGCAGGTAATTAGGTTCTACCGGTACCCCGTCTACGATGTACAGCAGTTCGGAGTTGCCGTTGATGGTACCAGTACCGCGAAGCGTAACACGGGCGCTGGTACCTGGTTGTCCGGAGCCGCTGGACACTACCAGTCCGGGCACGCGGCCCTGCAGCACCTGGTCGAAGGTAGCCATCGGCACCTGGTTGATTTTATCAGCACCCACTACGGTGGTGGCGCTGGTAGATTTATTCCGGGAATAGTTCGTATAGCCGGTTACGGTCACGCTGTTCAGTGTTTTCACATCCAGTTCCATGGTGATATTGATCACGGACCTGTTGCCGATTGCTATCTGCTGTTTGGTATACCCTACCAGGGTGAAGTCCAGCGTAGTAGCCCCATCAGGCACCTGGAAGGAGTAGTTGCCATTAGCATCAGTGAGGGTCCCTGCGGTAGTGCCGGTAGCTCTCACCGTAACCCCTGGCAAGGGGAGGTTGTCGGCCCCGATAACACGGCCCTTCACTACTGCCGCCACGGGTTGTTCACCGGGAGTAGCAGCATAGATCACTACCAGTCCGTTTTCCTTGAGCGACCATGCCAGTCCTGTACCCGCCAATGCCTGGTTCAGCACCTCATTCAGGGGCGCAGCAGTAGCCATCACCGTTACCTTTTTATCTTCGGGTAAGGTGCCGGTATGGTATACAAAACGGAAATCCGTTTGTTTTTCCACTACCTTCAGCAGCTGCTTTATACTGGTTTCCCGTAATTGCAGGCTGATTTTTTCCTGGGCATGCCCGGTGGCAAACACCTGCATACAGGCTACAAATAGCAATAGCGTCGTTAATTTCATGGTACGTAGTAGTTGACGGGCCACGAGGGAACGAACCTCTCGGCCTAAAAACGCATTTTTTCGCATAATTTTGGCTGGGTTTAGGAATGAATAATAAGCACTCATGACTAACCTGAATCGGGGGGAGGTGTTCTCAGCACTTCCCCTTTCTTTTGGTTGATAGCTTCCTTCGTGAGAAGAAAGCTGTTTATTTACTGATAATAATAACGTCCTGATCTACCCTGAAATTAAAAGGATAGGATAGCTGCAATGCTTCCAGCGCTTTTACGATGGTTTCACTCTCAAAAGTGCCGGAATACCGGTATTTCCTCACTTCTTCCCCTGTAAAAGTTACCGGGATGCCATACCACTTTTCCAGTTTTACCGCGATCTGTTCCAGGGATTCGTTCTCTATCTCCAGGCGGTTGCGTACCCAGGCAATTTCTTTGGCCTTATGGTTCACCGGATCCTGTGCCAGCGGGATCACCTTAAAAGGGAGAGCCGGCTGCTGGTCAGGTGATATATTGCTGATCACAATCTTTTGGTTGGGGTATAGGGTGATCTTCTGTGTGGGCTGGTCTTTCAGTGCTACTTCTACTTTTCCGCGAAACAGTGCGGTTTCTGTTTGCGGGTTATTTTTATAGGCGCTGACATTAAATACGGTGCCCAGTACGGTAATGTCTATGGCGGGGGTATGTACGATAAAAGGTTGTTGTTGCTGGTGTTTTACATCAAAGAAAGCTTCTCCGCTGAGGGTTACTTCCCGTGTAGTGGTATTAAAGTTGGGCGGAACGGTCAGTGCACTGTTTTCCCGTAAGGTGATCACCGACCCGTCTGCAAGTACCAGTGTTTTGCGGGCATGGTTGCCTGCCTGGTAAATGGTATTGCCAGTAACGGCAGCACTGTTTTGCGCTGCCGGCTGCCGGAAGCGGTATACACCCAGGTAGGCTGTTACAGCCACAAGCACAGCAGCGGCTATACCGGCAGCATATTTAAGCACAGGAGCCACCAGGCGGCGTGGCGGGATAGCAGGCGCCTGTGGCCCGCTATCGGCATTAACAAGGGAATCAGAAACGGATAGTGAACGGGAATGAGCTGCCGCGGGAGTACTCGCTGAGGGAAGATGTTGACGTAGAAAGGCAGCGCCATGCATGCCTTCCCGTAATTGTTGTAACTGCTTCAGCCGGTTGCCCTGGTTGGCATTGAGTATGAAAAATAATTGCCTGGCCTCTTCTGCAATAGCGGCCTTTTCCGGATGCTGCAACAGCCAGTTCTCCCAGAACAATACGTCTGCCGGATGATCTCCCAGGCAATAACGCTGGAAGGTTTCATCACATACCAATTCTGCTGTGCCGTAATCGCGGAAATCCATATTACAGGTGCTTTTATATACAGACGGCGAAAACAGCAGGATTTCCTAAGAAAACGGAAAACTTTTTTTCGGGGAGGGATATATACCTGTTTGCACAGGTGTTTTCTCATATTGAATTATTTGTCATTTAATAGGAGAATGCTTATTTTTAAGTGCACCAGATGCAGCTGGTTTAAGTAATAATATCATCAACCATATCCCAAAAATACCTGCAAATCTGTCCTCTGATGGCTGTTGGCCCAGAGACCGGCGGATGCAATACCAAAATGTTTTTTAAAGTATAAGCACATTACCGGGCGGCCCGGGTGTGCAAGTGATGACAATAGCGTTATGAAAACTGAATAAATGCAGATCTCTATGGCTAGAAAATGTTACCCCCTTTTAATGATACTGGTGGTTTGGATGTATGCAGGCAAAGTGTCGGGGCAAATTCCGGATTTAAGAAGGAACCTTAATTACAAGGGGATACTACATCCCAACTGCGACCCTATGCCATTAGAGATCAGTGATCAAAGGTATCCGTTTGTGATTAATAATGCCTTCTTCCTGATGGGGCTGACCAAGAACTATTCCATCTTCAAACTGGACATCACCAAAAAGGCCACTTATGCTATTAATGTTTTGTGCGACAGTGTGCCGGTCAATTTTTTAGTGGTTGCTGCAGATACCATGATGATCCCGGAATATGGAGAAAAGCGGGAATATTTAAGCCGGTTGACGGCTGAGATGGAGGACAGCAAGGACTATTACCTCGTGTTGTTTAAAGAAGAAAAAAACCGATCTCACGTCAAAGCGGATGTTTCTTTTTGCGAAAATGAACCGGGAAGGGTCAATTATCTTCAGCCAACAAAAATAACAGAAGAAACCACCCGGGATTTATACCTGTATGATGAAAAGGCGGTTAGCTATGAAGGCATGAAATATGCCATGTTTGATATTTCCAGCTTAAGCGATCATAATAACTATGTAAGGATCCGGGTATCTGCCGATTTTGTACCTGTTATTGTAGGGTTGAACGGGAAGGATCAGATCATCATCAGGGACAAAGGATTGAAAGATGAATATACTTCCACCTTGCTGGTGAGCAAAAAGGATAGCATCGCTAAGATAGGAATCAAAGTATACCGGGATGAAAAAACCAAGTATGAAAATGCACAGTATAAATATAACATACGGGTTGAAACATTTCCCTATAACCCGGATGGGAAGTGGTGGGAAAGGATCAAATGGTGGTTCCAGGATCCCTTGTTCACCTTCCTGGCAGCGCTGGTGGTGACTGCTATCAGCGTATATGTGTCTTACGTGATCAGCAGAAAAAAGAAGATATTACATTACCGGGAACTGGTGGATTCCGTTATCATTTTTGATGATCCGGCTGATAGCGGCTCTACCCCTATCACAGTAGAAAATGAGGTGCTGCATAAAGCCTGCCTGTTCCGGATGAAACTGCATAATAACAGCGGTAGCCGTATTGAAAAGTCTTACGTAAAGGAGAAAGTAACGATAGAATTGTTGAACATGGTAAGGATTGTAACGTTCAAAATGACGCCGGCAGGCAATGGATGGGGCACTATTACCAAAACAGGCGATAATATCATAACGGTTGATTTTGATTTCATTGATGATGGAGATGAGCTGGAATTTAAAATTATTGCCGAAATAGACGAGCATTACTTCCCTAAAGGAGGGATCCATATTAAAATGCGGGGAAAGATTGCAGAAGTGAAGATAAAGGAATACGTGAATACGCCACAGGAGCTGTTTGACAGCACCTTTATGGGTTTTGGTATGTTCTTTTACCTGATGTTGATTCCGTTGTTGTTAGTATCTGCCTTTGATCTACGGCTCCCTTCCTGGGGCTCCACTATTATGTCTTTCATTTATTCTGTCTGGGGGATTTTTGCGGTGGTGTATTTCACCTGCTTTAAAAGAGGCAGAAGGATCATGATGGGCATGTTTCACCAGTTTAAGTACTCCCTTAAAAGATTGTTGCAGCGGGGGTGAGGGGGCACCGCCATCATTTCAACATTTTACGTAACACTTTAATCGCATCGTAAACAGTATTATAAGCGGTTTTTACCGTTTGGGAGGTTTGTGCAGCGATCTGCTCATAGGTAAGTCCTTCAAAAAACTTGAGCCGGATCAGCTCCGTTTGCCGGGGTGTTAGCTGCTGCATGGCCAGGCGTAGTTTGGTTTTTAGTTCTTCATTATGCTGCACCCGAATGATGATCTCTTCATAGGATAGTTCACTGAGGTCGCCTTCATGTGCCATATGATGCACTGCGGTATCTATCCTGGAGCGGTAGTTGAATTGGTCTTGTATGTGGTTGCGCAGTGCAGTAAACAAATATGCGCGTACCTGGGTTACCGGTTGCAGCTGCGCCCGTTTTTCCCACAGTTGTAAAAAAAGCTGGTTTACCCCATCTTTTACGAGTTCGTCATCGCCGCATATTTTTAAGCCAAACCTGATCAGATGAAAATAGGTGTTGTTATACAGGGCAAACAAAGCCTGCTTATCATCTTGTCTGATTTGTTCCCAATAAACCCTGTTATCTTCCTCCTGCGACATATGAGGCTAAATTAGTAAATATGTTTTAGTTTTATCCCAGCCCAGGGCCGTGAGCATTCAGTTTTGTCGCATTTCACCATTTTATTTGTCGTATTTCACCAGTGCCGGATTCGGTTATCTTTCTCATTTTTGTAATGGATAAATGATATCATCACCATGAAAAAGATTCCGGCAGGAAATGATCTGCCTCCTAAATTATCACAGCCGGCTATCCGGGCATTGCATCTCGCGGGTTATACTACGCTTGCCAGTTTAAGTAAAGTAAGTGAAAGTGAAGTGGCGAGGTTACATGGCGTAGGGCCAACGGCGATTGTACTGATCAAAGCGGCTTTCCAGGAGAAGGGACTTTCTTTTACGAAAGCAAAAAAATAAGGTAGCATTAACTCAGCGCCAATACCAGTAAAATGAGCAGGAGGTCTTTTTCTCCCAGCTGTATGCGCAGCAGGCGCAGCGCTTTGCCGATATGTTTCTCTACCGTATTTACGGAGATATTCAGCCTGGCTGCAATGGTTTTATATGGAAGCTGCTCATACCGGCTCAGGATAAATGCTTCCCGGCATTTGTCTGGCAGTGCCTGGATAGAGCGGTATAGCACCGCCTCCAGCTCTTTGCCTTCCAGCATATTGTCGATAGAATCAAAACGCTCCTGCTGCCGTCCTATGTTATCATGATGGGTAGCATGCAGCAGGTCGGCCCGGATAATATCCAGGATCTTATGACGCAGGGTCGTAAAAAGATAGCCCGCAATATTTTCCGTATGTTTTATTTCCGCCTTTTTGAGAAAGAGGGTGATAAACACTTCCTGTACTACTTCCTTCGCTGCTTCCTGGGATTTTAACCGCTTGTGGGCTGCATTTAACAACGGTATCGCATACGTATCGTAGATGGCGTCAAAAGCCCATTCCTTGCCTTGTAAGAGTAACTGGAACAGTTCTTCGGAAGTGTATTGGTTCGTTTTGATGATGTAACGCGGATTTTATACGGCCAAATATAGTGGGTTTCGGGAGAAGTGGTGCGTACTAAATTCACCCAATATGACGCGATCTTGTTTTTTTTAAAAGGGGATGGCGGTAACGGCTTGCTGATCCGTTAAGTATATAAAGCAAGTACATGAATAAAGACCAGTTACTGATCCTTATTGAAGAATACCTGGATGGAGAAGCTACTCCGGCGGAACAGCGATGGGTGGAAAACTGGTATCATACCTTTGAACAGGAAGACGAATGGCTGCCTGAAGGATCGGCGGCGGCAGCAGAAACGCGGGAACAGCTGAAAAGTACGCTGAAAGAAAAACTGGGCGGCATCCGGCAGCTCGATGCGGTCAACCAACAGGTATTCCAGCTGCGCCGGCGCCGTATCCGCATCATATCAGGGGTGGCTGCAGCGATATTATTGCTGGTTACTACCACGCTGCTTTACTGGTGGTTATCTGCCGGGGCAGGCAATATGGTCATCACAGCAGTAGGTAAACCCCGGTATATCGCATTGCCGGATGGGTCTACCGTATGGTTAAATACCGGCAGCAAACTGGAATATGCCAAAGGTTTCAGCGGCAGGGAAAGGGCGGTACTGCTGGAAGGAGAAGCTTACTTCGATGTGGTGGAAAATGAAAAACAACCTTTCCTGGTACGCTCCGGAAAACTAATCACCCGCGTGCTGGGCACCGCTTTCAGCGTAAAGGCTTATAAGAACATGGATACCATCATGGTAACCGTGCTGCAAGGCAAAGTGCAGGTGAATGATGAGGCGGTTACTATGGCTACACTTACCAAAAGAGAACGTTTATTATTCCAGACCACTACCGGCAACGCAGCCAGGGATGAGGTAGACAGCCTCGCCACCCACGCGTGGGACAGCGGCCAGCTGGAATTTGAAAAACAAACACTGAAAGAAATTACCACCATCCTGGGCAAATGGCATGGCTATACTTTTGTATTTCACCACGCGGAACTGGAACAATGTATATACACCGGAACACTGGACCGCACTGCACCACTGGCAGAGCAGGTGAATCTTTTATGCGATGTGAACAATATGAATTGCCGGATAGATAGTGTTAGTAAAGAAGTGTGGATAGATGGGACCGGATGCAACCAATAAACTGTAAAAATTCCAGTAAATAATATGAAATAAAAAACCGTCCTGTGTATCAGACAAGACGGTCAATGTTGAGTTTCTAATTGAGTAATCTAAAACCCACACAAATCTATGCAATTTCATGTAAATGAAAAGGCGCGGGCATACTATGCCCTGCACAGGGCCATATGGCGCGCCGTCAACCAAAACGCAATTCCAATTATGAGAATCTCGTCGTTGTTATTAGCTATGATGGTCACCACCGCTTCTGCTTTAAAAGCAGATCATGCATCGGGCCAGAAAGTGAAAGAGATGAAACTGTCCTTACAGGCGAAGGACGAGGCGCTGATCCGCGTATTACGTAAAATTGAAGGGGCTACCACTTTCCGCTTTGTATACAACGCAGCTCAGGTAAACGGCGACCTGCCGGTAAGTGTGGACTTTAACGATTTTCCATTAGACGATGCACTGAACCAGCTGCTGCTCGCCAAGCACTATGCCTGGAAAGAAAAAGGGAAAAATATCATTATCTATAATACCCGCTTCGCAGATACGATCCGTGTACGCGGCCGCGTGCTCAACCGCACGGAACCTCCCGTGCCATTGCCAGGTGTAACGGTGGCGGTGAAAGGTACTACGAATGGTCTTACTACCGATGCAGATGGTTTCTTTGAAATAATAGCCCACCGCAATGATGTGCTGGTATTCAGTTTTATAGGATACAAACCTCAGGAATACAGTGTAAGCAATGAACAGCGTAACCTCACCATTTCCCTGGCGGAGGATGTAAGTGCGCTGAATGAGGTAGTTGTAACGGGGTTCTCCCAGCAAAAGGTGAAACACCTGGCCAGTTCTATCAGCACGGTCAACATGAACAATGTGAATAACAAACCCGTTACCCAGTTGTCGCAAGCCCTGCAAGGGGGTGCTACGGGCGTATTCGTAAATCAGCGCTCTGGATTGCCTGGTGGCGATGCGGCAGCTATCAAGATCAGAGGGGTAGGCTCCTTTATGGGGTCCGATCCGCTGGTACTGGTGGATGGGGTGCCTTTTGATATGAACCTGCTGGACCCTAATACCGTAGAAAGTATTTCTGTTCTGAAAGATGCTGCTGCTGCTTCTATCTATGGTGCCAGGGCGGGTAATGGCGTAATCCTCATCACTACTAAAAGAGGGGTGGCCGGTAAGCCGGTAGTACAATATAATGCGTATGCAGGTGCACAGGTGCCTACCTATATGCCCGAATTTGTGGATGCGGCTACCTATATGC
This sequence comes from Chitinophaga sp. H8, assembly GCF_040567655.1. Lineage (NCBI taxonomy): Bacteria > Pseudomonadati > Bacteroidota > Chitinophagia > Chitinophagales > Chitinophagaceae > Chitinophaga > Chitinophaga defluvii. The sequence goes on from NZ_JBEXAC010000002.1 coordinate 1,990,098, forward strand.
GCATGGTGAACGAAGCTAGTTTCAACGAAAACAAGGCAATGCCTTTCAGCCAAAGCAGGATCGAGATCACGAGGTCCGGGCTTGATCCGGTCAACTATCCGGATACCCGCTGGGCAGATCTTTCTATCCGCAACGTATCTTCTATCCACCAGCATTTCCTGTCTGTAGCCGGTGGTAACAGCACCGCCCGTTTTGCCATTACGGGCAACTATCTCTCACAGGAAGGCATGCTGCAAAATACCAGCTTCAGCAGGGCCTCCCTCCGCGCTAATACCAGTGTGGACCTGCGTAAAAACATCGTGGTGTTCGCAGATATGTTCATTAACCGTAACCAGCAAAAAGAACCTTATTCCGGCAATAACCAGATTTTTAGCTGGGTATATACGGCTGCGCCGAATGTGGTGGCCAGATTCCCGCAGAAAGAAGGTCGCCCCGGATATACCTACTATGGTGATATCGGGGAAACCTGGAACCCCGTGGCCAACCTGGACAAAGGCGGATACCGCCAAAGCCTGCGGGATGAAGCGCTGCTGAACCTCCGCCCCAAATGGACGGTTATCCCCGGACTGGATTTTAAAGGACAGTTCAGCTACCGCGTATCTACGGGGGTGGATAAACGTAACCGCGATGCCTATGTGTTCTATGATTATTTTACCGACTACCAGATAGGCCGCAACTTTAGTGATGATAAAAGCGCCAGCGCAGCAAACCGCAGCAGCTATTATTACCTGGGCGGTAACTTCGACTATACCAAAACGTTTGGTAAACACCGCCTGAACGCGCTGGCAGGATATTCCCAGGAACTGAACAATGCGGATGCTTTTAAAGAAATTGCCCTCCGCTCCGGTTTTGTTAAAGCATACTATAGCTATGATAATAAATACCTGCTCGAAGCCAGCATACGTCGCGATGGTTCTTCCCTCTTCGGGGATGGTCATAAATGGGGCAACTTCCCCTCTGTGGCAGTAGGCTGGAACCTGGCGGAAGAAAAATTCATGAAACAGTTCGCTTTCCTCAACCAGCTGAAATTAAGGGCTTCCTATGGTACGCTGGGTAATAATAATATTGCGCCCTACCTGTATCAGTCTACCATACAGTCAGGCAATGGCGCGGAAATTTCCAACGGTAATCCCAACATCAGCTGGGAAACAATGGGGATCACCGACCTGGGGGCCAATATCAGCCTGTTTAAAAGTAAACTGGATATCACCATCGACTGGTACAACCGGAAAACAACGGATATGATCCTGAATCCCCAACCCTCCCTGGTTTCAGGACTGAAATCCGGACCGGTAAATATTGGCAGTATGGTCAATAAAGGCTGGGAAGTATTGGTGGGATACAATGGTACCATCGCACCAAGGATTGCATTTACCGCTAATGTGGGTATGTCTTACAATAAATCCAGGATCCTCAAACTGGCCAAGGGTACTATGATTGAAGGCGATTACATCTATCGCGAAGGAGGAGAAATGGGTGAGTTCTATGGTTATAAGAGCAACGGGTTATTACAGCAAAAGGATATTGATAATAAGGTGCCTTTGCTGCAAGGGCAAAAACCAGGCGATATCGGATACGTGGATATGAATAAAGATGGCTTCATCACGGATGCCGATAAAACCGTGCTGGGTAATACCGATCCTCGTCTCACCTATTTCAGTAACCTCTCTTTATATCTGTGGAATTTTGATATCGAAGCATTGGTAACCGGTGTAGGTACTGTTACCGGCATCTATTCCGGTCGTATTGCTATCCCTTTCAATAATGGGGTAGAAGGAGGAACACCGCAACTGATGCATATGGATTACTGGACACCGCAAAATACCGGCGCCCGTTTTCCCCGCCTGCGGCCTACGCCCGAGCATAATGTGTACACCTCCAGCTTCTGGTCGGAAAATGCGGCCTTCCTCCGGATCAGGTATATCTCTGCCGGTTACAATATCCCACTTGCTCCTGGTGGGATCATTAAAAAGTTAAGGGTGTATGTGAATGCACAAAATCCCTTTACCTTCTCCAGGATGAAAGCGCTGGACCCGGAAAGCAAAGGCAATGAAACCACTTACCCCATCATGCGTACCTATATCGGTGGTGTAAATGTTACTTTCTAATTACAAAACGATCATATCATGCAACTGAAAATATATCCTTTTTTACTGCTTACCCTACTGGGGATGGCAGGGTGTAATAAAGATTTTCTTGTCCGCGATAATCCTACCGCTACTACTGACGAAAAATGGTGGAACCTGGAAAGTGATCTGAACACTGCGCTGGGCGACCTGTATAGCGGCCTGCCTTGTGGTACCCTGGGGGATTATGGTTTCTGGACCAATGCCCGCATGCATACTTCCGGTGCTACAGACGAAAGTGTATTCCGTGCCAACTTCGGCGATTGGCAGGATTACGGCGCCGGTACCGCTACGGTACAGCAAGGTAGTGCTCAGGAGATCTACCAGCGGAAATTCCTTTATATCCGCAATGCCTGCCGTTTTCTTGAACATTATAAAAAGGCCTATGTGGCCAATCTGGAAAAGAAAGAACGGTTTGCCAGCGAAGCCCGCGCTTTGCGCGCCTGGTATCACCTGGAGCTGTTCCAGCTGTACGGTCCCATTCCTATTGTGTCTAAAACAATAGATGTTAATGAACAATTTGTAAAAAGAAATACCGCAGCAGAAGTCATCAAATTTATTGCGGATGAACTGGAGCTGGCGGCGGCAGGACTACCGGATAAATACTCACAGGGCGACCAGTTCCGTATTACCAAAGGCGCCTGTTATGCCATACAGGCAAGCCTCTATATCAATGCAGGCGATTATGCCAATGCTGCTATTGCAGCTAAGAAAGTGATCGACCTGCAGGTATATACCCTCCATCATAGCAGTGATCCCGCGGCGAATAATTATGCGCAGCTGTTTTCCTACAATGGCGTTGGATCTAATGAAGTGATCCTTTTCAGAGGCCAGGGACAAAGAGGGGGCTTTTTCCGCAGCGCACCTAAAAGCCTCAATGGGCAGTCGTGCAACAGTCCTACCGCTGCGATGGTCAATGCCTACGAAACCCTGCAAGGCAAAACGATTCAGGAACTGGGCAAGGATAGTATGGCTATTTATGCGGCCGACCCGGTTTATAAAAATAACCGTGATCCCCGCCTTAAAGCATCTATCGCCATTCCTGGCGAAACTTTTATCGGCATGAAACTGGAGCCCTGGAAAGAGGATGGCCCGGATGCCATCGGAAAAGGACAGTCTACCCACACCGGCTTCTGGATCAAGAAATATGTAGACCCCCTCGATCAGGGCAACACGGACGGTGGTGGGATGAACTTTATCATTATCCGTTATGCAGAGATACTGCTCGACTATGTAGAAAGCCTGATAGAAACAGACCGCTGGCAGAATGCTGATGTAGTACACTACCTGAACGAAATCCGTGCCCGTGCAGGCATGCCGGATGTAAATACCGCTGTCTATAATTCCAAAGAAAAACTGCGGGAGCTGGTACGCCGGGAAAGGCTGGTGGAACTGTCTTTTGAAGGACAACGCCTCTTCGATATCCGCCGCTGGAAAATTGCAGAAAAGGTGATGAATGGCCCTGCAGAAGGCGCCGTATCTCCGATTACCGGCAAACCCATCGTGGTGGAGGTAAGAAGATTTAATCCTGAAAGGGACTACCTGTGGCCTATCCCATTGTTGGAAATGACATCCAATCCCAACATGGTACAAAATCCAGGCTGGTAAGTCACCGGTATTTAAAACCACTAAAACGTAATTCATGATCACTCACTTTTATAGCCGGGTTATCCTGGCATGCTTTATACTTTTGTGCGCTGTAACCGCCTGTAAAAAGGACAACGCCTTCCAGCACAATGCCGGTGCTCCCATTACCATTACCCGGATATTACCGGAAACAGGCGGCAAGGGTACGGATGTGCTGATTTCCGGTACCAACTTCAGCGAAGACAAAACAACGATTACGGTTACACTGAATGGCGTGGCCTGTGAAGTAGTAGGCGCCAATGCCACCAGTATCCTTATCAAAATACCGGCGAAAGCAGGCTCCGGGCCAATAGCTGTAACGATTAGCGATAAGAAGGTAGCCAGTGAGGCTTCCTTCAGATATATCTCTTCTAAAAGGGTGATCACGCTGGCGGGCTCCGGCGACCTGGGCTACCAGGACAGCCCCGACTCGCTGGCATCGAAATTTTACTTTTATGATCAGCCGGGATTAACGGTAGATGCAGACGGTAATCTCTTCGTTACGGATGATGGGAATCATATTATCCGCAAGGTGAGTGCACAGGGCGTCACTACTACCTCTTCCGGTACTAAAAGCAGTGGCGGATACGTAAACGGCAAAGGGGCCGAAGTACGCTTTAACCTGCCTACAGATATTGACCGCGATGAGGCGGGCAACATGTACGTAGCTGACCGCTGGAACTCCGCCATCCGTAAAATTGCACCGGATGGTACCGTATCTACACTGGCTGCAATAGGTGACCCTACGGGAGTGGGGGTAGACAAAAAAACAGGGAATATTTATGCAGCCTGCCCGGGATATAAAAACCTGTACCAGATAAAACCGGATGGCTCCCTGCTGCAAATACCCGTTACGTTTGATACACCTGTGGACGTGGCAGTGGATAGTCATGGTAACCTGCTCGTGGTGGATTATGGCGCTTCTACGATTGAAAAGATCACCGCGGGTACCTGGCAAAAAACGACGCTGGCAGGTACACGTGGTAAATATGGGTTGGTAAATGGTGCTGGGGGGAGTGCTGAGTTCAACGGTGCTACCGGTATTGTTATAGACCGCAACGACAATGTTTATATCGCCGACAGAAGTAATCATTGTATCCGCTTTATTGATGCTGCTACCAACGAAGTGAGCACACTGGCAGGCAGCAGTGAATCCGGCTATCAAGACGGGGAAGATATCAATGCAAGGTTTAACTACCCCGCGCAACTAGCCCTGGATAAAGTAGGAAACCTCTATGTAACCGACAGAAACAACCGCCGGATCAGAAAAGTAATTATTGAATAATTGTAGAAAAGATCAGATCATGAAGTATAAGCATATAATGAACAGATGGGCGCTGACCTTGTTACTGTCTGCTGCGGCAGGAAAAATCAGTGCACAGGAAGCGGGTGGACTTATTACTAATGCACAGGAGCCGGAAGCGCTGCGGGATGCCCGTATGGAATGGTTCCGCGATGCCCACTTTGGGATGTTCGTACACTGGGGGTTATATAGTGCGGCAGAAGGAGTTTGGGATGGAAAAAATTATGATGGCTGCGTAGAATGGATACAGAATATGGCCAACGTGCCGGCTGATGTATATGAAGCCCGCCTGAAACCATTGTTCAAACCCAAAAAGGGTTTTGCCAGAGAATGGGCTAAAACCGCTAAGGATGCTGGCTGCCGCTATGTAATCTTTACCAGCAGGCACCACGAAGGTTTTGCTTTGCATGATAGTAAAACCACCACCTTTGATGGCATGGATTTTACCGGCAGGGACCTGTTTAAGGAAATTGTAACAGCACTGCATGAACAGGGACTACGGGTAGGGGTGTACTTTTCTATGATCGACTGGCACCATCCGGATGCTTATGTGGAACATGGTATGCCTGCTCCGGCTGGCGTAAAAAATGCAGGTCGTGATAATGCAAAATACGTAAAGTACATGCATGATCAGGCGGAAGAAATGTTCTCCAACTACGGCCCTATCGATATCGTATGGTGGGATTACAGCTCTACCGAAATACAGGGGGAGAAATGGGGTGCCCGCGACCTGGTGGCGATGGTGAAAAAACATCACCCCAATATTATCATGAACAACCGCCTCTACGCTTTTGAACATAACACCGAGTACACCCGGGCGCATGGCGACCTGGTAACGCCGGAACAGTTTATCCCGGAAACGGGCTTCAAAGGAATGGACTGGGAGTCCTGTATGACCCTCAATGGTACCTGGGGCTACAGCCGTAATAACCACAACTGGCATACGTCGCAGGAACTGGTGCGCAACATGGTGGATATTGTGTCCAAGGGGGGCAACTACCTGCTGAACGTAGGACCTATGTTCGACGGTACCATCCCTGAAAAGAGTGTGGAGCTGATGCATAGCGTGGGCAACTGGATGCGCATAAACGGAGCATCTATCTATGGCTCCCGCGCTAATGCGATCGGAAAAGTAGCCTGGGGACGGATCACTACCAAACCGGATCAGTTCTTCCTGCATATTTTTGACTGGCCGGAAAATAACCGCCTGCTGGTACCTTTTGCACCGGAGGCGGGATCAAAGCCCCGTGCCTGGTTCCTGGCAGATACTGGCCGTACATTGCTGCCCGTGGAAATAAACGAACGGGGTATTTATATTGATGTGCGCAATCAACAGTTTAAGGATGATCATAGCACAGTGATCGTACTGGAAACTACCGGCAAATCATTATCATCACTGGGCACCTTCCAGGAGGATGATGGTACCTTTACCCTTGCAGCAGGGGATGCTAACCTGAAAGATGGTATTGCCCTCTCTGCAGGTCCTAAAGCCTACCTCCATAGCTGGATGAAACAGGAGAGCGCCGTGCAATGGAATATGAATGTAAAACAACCCGGCAAATACAAAGTGATCCTGCAATATGCCTGTACCAATGAATCTGCCGGATCAGCGATCCAGGTAGTAGCTGGTAAGACTACGTTGAAAGGAACCGTAAAAAGCACGGACGACAGCTGGGGCGCTTTTAAAGATTGGGAAATAGGTGTGGTCAATTTACCTGCCAAAGGGCCACAGTCAATACAGATAAATGCTTTAACAAAACCTGGTCTGGGTGTGATGAATCTCAGAAATGTGCGGCTGGTGCCGGTAAAAAAATAGCCCCTGAAAGGGCTGGCCTGATGGCCAGCCCTTTTTTTTGAGCCAATAGCGGCGTATTTTATATTTTGTTGCAGAAAGACAGATACCAGGTGGTTGTATTAAACTTGGTACATACCGCAACGCTGCCAGGCGTGCCGGTAATATTTGTAAACAACACACTGCTTTGAATAACCGCATCCGGATAGCTGGTATTTAAATACGAGCTGGTAAGCGTTGATACGTCAGGGATTGCATTGTTGTTAATAATCTGCTGAGGACTACTTTCCGGAATATTCCAGGTGGCGCCATTCCAAACAATAGATTTGCCCAAATCGGTATCAAAGTATATTACTCCCGGAAGGAGTGCACCTGCCGAAGGTCTTTGTGCAGTTGTTCCTGACAGCACTTTTTGATTAGGCATCACTTCTACCGTTCTCTTTATGAGAAGCGCTGTCGTGTTACTCAGGATAGTAACTACATACCCGGTTTTATAAATAGCGGCCTGCTCGGTGCCTAATGTTAGCGATACACTGTCAATCGAAATAAATGGGGCATTCCATGAGTCTGTATCATTGCCTAAAAGTATATATGGATATCCGTTTGTATCATATGCAAACCGTATGGTTCTTTTTATAAAATCTCTTGATTGGTCTACAATCGCAACTTGCGGAGAACGCCAATCAGGGTCTGTTCCCGTATTTTTGAACAGCCTTCCGGAAACTTTAACGGTCATTCCATTATTGGCATAATTGGCATCTCCGGAATTATTAAATACACTAAACTGTATTTGTATAAACTTATCATCCGTTAATCCTGCATTCAGGATAGGATTAGGTAGCCTTATAGCAATTGCTCCCGGAACAGCTGCTGCGGTATACCTGATGGTTCCTGTAGGCGGATTTAATACCCGGAATACATTATTCTGATAAGCATTTCCTGTGAGGCCATAAGATTCGGTACTGGTGATGACAGCTCTTTTATCCGTATTTAACCAGTTCGTATCTATGATCATTTTTTGATCCTTGACCAGCGTTGTGCCATTGGATAAATCAGTGACAGGAACAAAAACAGCATCAGGAACGGTCGCAAATGGTTGGCCATTCCAGCTATTCCCTTTTACATTGTTGGCATTAAAGATCAGCTGTTTGACCCCATTGGAGTTGATATCAAGGAACAGAAACGGATTATTGCCGGGAGATGTCTGCCCGTCCAACCGGACGCCCTGCTTGTTGATGTGGACGGCATTATTCAGTATGGTGGCCTTTTCTATCCCCTGTATTTCAAAACCGGCTATTCTGCAGTATTCTTCTACCGTAATGATATTACCATCGATTAATAATGTGTTTTCATAATTATCTCCGGTGTCTGGGGTGCTTTTCTTTATCTGGACAACCCTATCCAGGTTCTTTGCAGCAATAGTATTATTGGTCAGATTAAGGTGCAGTTTTTTGACATCAGCAAAACAAACGATCGCGTTAAAGGGAAGACCTGATTTTACGTCAATATCTTTAATGATGTTATTCGCAACCTTGATGTTATAACTAACGCTGCTGTCTGTAACAGTATCTGAATTGTGGGATAATTCAATTGCTGCAAATAAAGTAGTGGGCTTGCCGGAAATAATGGGGATAATGCCATGTTTTTCCAGGATGTTATTTGAAATAACAACGCTGCCTGTTTTGATATACAAGCCAATGTCTACAGATCCGTTCTCACTGAAAATATTTGCATCCACAATGATATTATCGGCCCCGTGGCTGTCCACTCCTTTTCTCGAATTCCGGTAAAACTTGTTATTCGTAATAACAATATTCCTGGAGTAGTTAAGATTATATGTTTCAAAAGTTAAACCGTAGCCGGTTACTCCCAGCATGTTTTCCGGTAAGTTGCTGCCCGCGTTATATACAAAGTTGTTGTTGAACAGAAAGCCATCTACGTTCCTGACTTCAACATTGGCATAATGACAATCTCTGAATATTGAACCGGTGATTTTAACATTTGTAGAATCACCATAGTTGGGAGGCATATTTATTTCATCAAATAGCAGTCCCGATCTGTTAAAACCGGATACCTGAATGTTATCTAACAATAAATTATTGACCCGTTTGATAAAGATGCCGCAAATAGCCCCGTATCCGTGTGAATAATAAGCATCCGGATTTTTAATGTCATAGTCACCGGCATATTGTAGGGATATATTGACGATGCTGAAATTATTAATATACCCATTGTCAGCTGTTACAAACAAGCTATTGTTTTTTTCACTTACATAGTTGGCATCTCTTATCACCTGTTGATAGGTATATTTTATGATGGTGGTGTGTTTGTCATCCCCCACTAATTTGATGTTGTCAAACAGTATCTTGATACTTTCACTGACGATATAGATTCCGGGAGGGAAATAAATCACGCCTCCATCTGATTGGCCGATTGTATCCAGTGCCGTAGCGATGGCGGTTGTGCAGTCTGTACTATCATCTCCTACTGCACCAAAGGAAAGTATATTCACGTATGATGCATCTGATAAATTTTGCATAGTGGGTTAAAATTATGGTTATGGAATAGTGGTTTTCTCTTTCGTAAGTGAATGAAACAAGGGCGTGTTCAAAGGGGTTTGTGTACCTCTTACCTGGTTGCCGTTTACCGCCTCCAGGTACAGCCGGTATTGATTGGCATTTTCGGGAATGTCTATTGTAATGGAAGGACCTGTGCCAATGCTTTTCAGGAACATGTCATTACCATAGTTGTCCGTTTTGATCAGATGCCATTCAAACTTTAGCTGATGGGCAACAGAGTCTGCCAGTTGCCAGCCCTGTTGCTGGTAAATAAGGGCATGGTAGGTAAGCTGGCTGTGGGCAAAAGTAGGTTTGGCCGGGCGTAATATCCGGATCTCCGGCAGCAGTGGCTGCGGAGGGAGGGTATGCCAATAACTGCCCAGCTGGAAGTAAGCAGGTTTGAACCGGTCCCACTGATCAGACAGGCCGTCAAAGGTGACAAAATCCCTGGTTTGCAGGTCCTGCCAGGTAGTGATGAATACAGGCAGGTGGGGAGGGAGCCGGGTGATATAATGTTCTACCGGGATCTGACTGATATAGTAAGGCACCCGGATACTGTCTAGCTGTGATAATCCCGTAGAGTCTGTACCTGTTATAATGCCAAAGGCATCTGCCTGCGGCACTGCGGTGTGCAGCCATTGCAGGGTAGGTGCGATATTATCTGTCAGGTATACTTCAACGGTGATGGGGCGGGAGGAATCTATCGCCTTCATTTTGGTGAGCAGCTGTTCCAGCCAGCTCAGGTAGGCCTGTTGCTGATAGAACAGGGCCGGTTTAAAGTATTTGTTGCCCAGTTGCTGCCAGTTGGTATTCCCGATATTCCAGGCGGTTATCTGCCGCTGATCTTTTAATGCCGACACCCGGTGCAGGATGGTATTTTCCAGTTTGGCCAGCATTTTTTTATCCGCCTGCATATCTTTTATTTCCGGTACCCAGAAACCATAGTTGATCCGCATATCCTGTTCTTTGGCTACGGTGAGGATGTTACGGTCGTATACCCCAGGCCCGAAACGGCGTATGGTATTCACGCCTAATTTTTTCATGCCTTTAAAATCATCTGTGATTTCCAGGCGGGTCAGGGAGTGGAGGTTCCGGTACCAGTCTTCTGCTTTATGATAGTTGAGCCCCCTTAACGTATCGCCAGGTAAGGCGAGGGGAAGTGCGGGGGTATGTCTGGCTGCGGTAGTAAGGACAGCAGGATAGGGAGGTGGTGCTGTACTGCCACCGTTACGGATGCGGGTATATTTTTGTTGCGCATCAAATAACGCCTGTGGTGACTGCACTTTCCAGTCCAGCACATTGTTGGCCACCGGCCGGAGGATGTTCTGGTCCTGGTCGCTGTTGAACAATACAAAAGCATGTATTTCCTTGTAGCCATTGATATCCCGGAGAGCATCTTCCAGCCATTGTTCCTGCCGCCCTGCCATGGTCAGTGATCCCATTTCTGCGATCATCACAGGAATCCCTGAACGTAATGCTGGCTGTTTCCGGAAAGGAGCATACAAGGTACTGAAAGCGCGCCATTGGCTGTCTGCCCTTTGTGGGCCGTAATTAAGGCCGGTAATACCTATCCAGTCCACATAACTTTTGCCGGGGAAATAGCTGGCCACGGCTTCCGCACTCCACGGGTTCCATACCCAGATAACGTTGCTCACACCATTGCGCAGGAAATAATTGTATACATATTGCCAGGCCGCCTTAAATTCTTCCGGGGTATTATGCCCTGTGGCCGACCAGGGATAGGCTGGATTATCAGCTTCATGGGCAAAACGGAGGTATACCGGCCGGCGTAGCGCTTTTACCTGGTCGGAAAACTGTTGCAGGTAATGATCAAAAAAACCGGCACTGATATGTGCAAAGATCTTTTGTTCCTGTTCCAGTGCTTTATTGCCTGCCGTATTTTTAAACAGCGCCGCCCATGGCTCCCAGGTGATCATAGGGAATGATCCGTTCCGGTAGATGTCCTGCACCAGTGAATCCGGTACCTGGCATCTCTGTTCATCTCCCCAGGGAATATACAGGGAGATAATATTGAAATGGGTGTGATGTTGCTGCTGATAACTTTTTATCTCTTCCATGGAAGGAATGCCGTCTGTGGTACCGGGACTGTAAATTCCGGTATAAAACACCTGTTCTCCTTTCACGGGTTTTTGTGTAAATACAGTAGGCATTTCAGCATTGGTGCCCAGGAAATACCAGGTGATAAACACCATCATGAGCAGGAGGGGAAGCCCCAGCTTGCGAATGCCGGCATAGATATGCAGGTGCCTGAAAACCCAGAACTGCCTTTTCAGTATCAACGGATATTTAAGTAATGCCTGTACGATGCCGGAGCGTTCCTGTATGCGCCGGAGGCTCTTCCGGTAGCTCACCACAATATTGAACAACAGGATAAAGCAGTTAACACCCGCTATCCCGGCCATCACCCAGGCATACGGGTTCCAGTCGTACCATAAACCATAGATGATGGCACCGATGGTAGCCATCACCATGATGATATTGGGAAGGCCCAGCGTCCAGCTGTCGGGGGTATTATCATCTTTAGGTGTTGGGATATAAGGTACTTTCTTACGGATGATCGTGTATACCAATCCCAGGATATAGATCCACCAGGTGCCGATCAATAGCAGGCCACCCACCACATGAAATCCCCTTTCTTCTTCTTCCATTACCCATCGTTGTACAAAATGGCGGATCAGCACTGTAGCCGTCAGCATGGGCAATCCCAGCAGGGCAAAGTTGACCAGGTCTACCCGGAAGGGGATCAATCCCAGTGAAAGGGAAAGGATGGGGATGAGGAAGTTGATCAGGAAGATCACCCCGGAAAAGTAATGGAAGGGGATCGTTCCGTAATGCAATCGTTGCCGCCAGGTAAAATGTTTAAATAACTTGGGGTAGGTGGTAACCAGTAGTTCAAAAGTACCACGGGCCCATTTCAGCTGCTGGGAGTAATAAGCCGACATGGTGGAAGGCACCAGTCCTCTGGCCATTACGGCAGGCACATATACAGAGGTCCATCCTTTGGCGTGCAGCTGCATGGCGGTGTGCATATCTTCTGATAGTCCGGCAGCATGACCACCGATACTATCCAGCGCCGCCCTCCGGAAGGTGCAGTTGGCACCGATGGCCAGCACGGTACCATAGCTGTTCATCGTCATCATGATAGGCCCGTAAAACTGGAAGGTTTGCTGGGCGGCACCCTTGGCGATCAGCCCGTCTCCCAGATTACTGTAAGCCTGCACGATCTGTACAAACCCTACTTTCGGGTTGTTGAAATAAGCCACTATGGGGTCCAGAAAATCAGGTGCAGGTACATGATCGGGATCCAGCACCACACATAGCTCCCCGGTGGCATATTGCAGCGCATTATTGATATTACCGGCTTTGGCATCTTTGCGGTTGTTGCGGGTTACATGACGCACGCCCAGCTGCTCGCACACACTTATCAGGTAAGGGTCATTGGCTTCATCACAGAGGTAAGTAGTATGTGGATACCTGATCCGCTGTATGGCCGTCAGGGTATTTACAATCATTTCATAAGGCTCCCCGGGGCAAAAAGTAGTCAGGATGTCTACGGTGAAAGGGTGTTGTTCGGGAGGAGCTTTGGGAATGGAAATGGAAAAGTAGTGATACCATTCATGCAGTATGCGGAGGCAGTTGAAGGTGATGGCAAACATCAGCACCCAGTAAAAGGGGGCATAGCCGATCTGTGTCCGCAGGAACAGACAATATAGTAAATAACCCATACTGCACACGCCCAGCAGGATCATCAATCGCAGGGTAAGCAGTTCCCACCGCGAGGGGGGAGATACCGGATCTAATGGCTTCATCATTGGCCCACTACGTAAAAAGGTGTATTCGTTGAAGCAAAATATCCGTTTTTATCGAATACTGTTGCAAATATCCGGTAAGGGCCTTCCTTTGCCGGTGTACGGAAAGTGGCCCCATATGTATTACAGTTGATCAGCAAACTGTCGAATACCGCCGGTGGTTGTCCTGTTACTTCATACCTGTGCTGGGTATACCAGTCTTCTTCCTGTATTTCCCAATGTACCCGGTAGGTACTGCGGGCACTATCCTGGAATACCAGTGTGGCACTTTGCTCCTGGTTGGGGAGCAGCATCACATTGTCCTGTCCGCCCTTACCATCTACCAGCATGTACTTTAGGGACGGAGGTTTGTGTAAAGGCCATTGCCCGGTCCACAGATACTGCATCACATTTACTGTTTCCGAAGCGGCACCATTCCTGTCAAACAAGCTGAACCAGGTAGGGGTGCCTTCCTGTTTCTGTCCCCAGTAAAAGATACAGGCGCCCAGAAACCGGGGATTATTGACCGGCATATTTTCCTGGTAAAGCTGCATGTAATGGGAAGCGTTTTTGGTGCTGGTGTTCTCAACAGGTGCGCCCCATGCCGTGTACGTTGCTTCCCAGGGACCGTTGATGCCCCATTCGGTAAGCAGGAAAGGACCATCCCAGAACCAGGAAAATTTATCAAGGTCGGCCTGCAACGTACGCAGCATGCCAAATGTATTAAAGGAAATGAGGTCCAGTCCCCGTACTTTCAGGCGGATATTATAAATAGATCTTCGCTCGAAATTAGTCAGCGCTGTCGTTACCGGATGGTCGGGATCTGCTGTATGGATCATCTTCAGCAACCGGTTGTATACCGTGTAAAACGCATTAAAACGGAGCTTGTAGGGAAAGTCCAGCTCATTACCCAGACACCACATTAACAATGCCGGGTGGGATTTGTATTTGAGCACGATTTGTTGAAAGGCCGCATATTGTGCCGCTACCTTGGTCTCATCTTCATAATAGGCTTCAATATTGCTCACCGGCATCGGAAACCCTGCTATCACCGCAATACCATGCGCCTGTGCATCGTCCAGGATATGCCCCAGGTTTAAAGTGTCCCAGGTGCGGATCGTATTACCTCCCGCTTCCTGCAACTGCTGCAGGTGTTCAGATCCTGCGGCGCCTTTGATGATATAAGGCGCCCCATTCCGGTAGAGGGTATACTTGTTATCGGTCTTTTTTATAAATACTTTCCCTTGCTGCGCAGGCGCCGGAGCTGACCGGCAACTGGCAAGACAAATCATCCCTATTAAAATAACCGTACTGATAACGGTGGTTGTATGCCTGTAATATACGGGCTGGTGCATCGGTAATTCACTGTTTGGCCTGTACGATGGAAGCTCCCTTATTGCATCTCACGCTGACGTGCGCTAAAAATAAGGATTTTCTTCCAGATTACTCCGACCGTAAGCTATCTACCGGATTGGTAAATGCTGCTTTCAGTGCTTTAAAGCTAATCGTGGTGAGGGCGATGATGACAGACCCTGCTCCGCCTGCCACAAATATCCACCAGCTGATATCAATATGGTACACAAAATGCTGGAGCCACTGATGCATAATGTACCAGGCAATAGGAGCAGCCATAAAGAAGGCAATAATAATGAGTATAACAAATTCTTTTGAAAACAGGTAAACAATGCTGCCGGCGCTGGCGCCCAGTACTTTGCGGATTCCCACTTCCTTAATACGTTGTGTGGTCATAAAGGAAACCAGTCCGTATAATCCCAGGCAGCTCAGAAATATCGCGATGAGGGAAAATGTTTTATAGAGTTGTGATAATTGGTTTTCTTCCTGGTAAAAGTTGGCAATCTGATCATCCGTAAACTGATATTCAAAAATAAGATTGGGAAAAGTGGCAGCCCAAAGTTTTTCAATGTTTTTGATAGCAGCGGGCAGCTGAGCCGTAGAAATCCTGATAGCCGCCTGGTTATATACTTCTTTCCTGCTGGCAATGAATAATGGTGCAATTGCTTCTTTAAGTGATTCAGAATGGAAATCTTTTACAACTCCCACAACCGTACCTTTTATAAAGCCATCCCAGAGATCGATTTCCTTGTGCAGTACTTCCCCGGGATCATGATATCCCAGTTTTTTTACCAGGGTTTCGTTGATCAGAAATTCTTTGATGGAATCTGTCGTGGTAATATTTCTGCCTGCCAGTAATTGGATCTGGTAGATGCTGAGATAATCTGTATCCACCCATTTACTGATGATAGAAAAATCAGTTTCTTTAACGGCATGGTTGAAGCGGATTCCGGTCCACCAGTTGCCAATACTGGCAGGAGGCGCGGAATTAAAACTCACCTGGCTTACTTCTTTTACCTGTAGTAGCTGATTGCGCAGATAGTTCAGCTTGCTGATATTAGCGCTATCATTGCGGAAAGGTACATTTACCACGGCTGTACTATTAAATCCCATAGGCGTTTTAGTGAAATAGTCCAGCTGTTTGATCAGCAGAAGGGTACCAATAATGAGCACCTGTGCAATGATAAACTGAAATATTACTAATCCTCTGCGAAGAGAAATTCCTGTGGTGTTTTTGGCAGCAAACCTGCTTTTTAAGGCAGCCAACGGATTGAATCCGGAGAGCACTAATGCAGGATAAAATCCGGCTAAAAAAGTAACGATCAGGGTAGTTATCAGGAGGAAGAGCAGGATGACAGGGGTGAACAGCAAATGAAGGGATAAGGTGATCCCCAGCATATTACCCACTGGTTTTAGCACCATACCAGCAATGCCTACTGCCATTACTACCGCTATCAGTACCAGCATAAAAGTTTCCATCAGGAATTGCAGGTGTATCTGTCCCTTGTTGGAACCTAATACTTTTCTTACACCTATTTCCTTGGATCTGTTGACTGCCTGTGCGGTAGACAGGTTAATGAAATTTACACATGCAATACCCAGGATAAAAGCGGCAATCAACCATAATGTGCGGATCCGTTCATGCGAAATGCTTCGCTCACTGAAATTGAGCGTGGTACTGTCAAAGTGTACATCCCCCAGTGATTGGAGCGCATAGCTATAGAGATTATCCGCAGGACGGTATTTTTTAGCAAAAACATCCAGCTGTTTATCTATGGCAGCGGCGGTTGTATTGCCTGGCAACATCACATAACAGGTATGCGCGCTATTGATACTGATCCAGTCTTTTGATGCAGATAAGCCTGTACGATGATAGGGCAGTACCATCCTGAACTGAAAGTCGGTGTTAGTTGGGATATTGGCAAGTATGCCTGTTACCGTTACGATCAACCCATTTTCAATATTCAGGGATTTGCCCATGGCATTTTTCCAGTTGCCGAAATACTTCTCTGCTATTGCCTGGGTAATGACGGTACTATTCGGCTCTTTCAGGGCTGTAGCCGGATTGCCAGCCAGCCAGGGAAAGTTAAACATCTCGAAGAAGGAAGGCGAAGTATATACCACCCCTTTATCTTCTTTGAATCTTTTACTGACCTCTCCGTTTGTACCGGGTACAGCTATCTGAATGTCTGACAGGGCAAAAAGCGGGGCTACTTCGAGGGAAGGGACATCGCTTTTCAATGCGGCAGGCATGGGAGCGGGGATGCTGGAAGCAGTTTCCCCCTTTCCATTTTTAAGCATCACCCGGTATATCCGGTCTTTCTTTGGATGAAAGGCATCAAAGCTTAGTTCAAAACGGATCACAATAAAAATGATCAGGCACACAGTGATGCCTGTTGTCAGTCCGGCAACATTGATAAATGTATAGCCTTTATTACGCCATAAGCTCCTGAAAGCGGTTTTGAGGTAGTTGCGGATCATGACTCGTTTTTCGATCTCCCGCTAAAGCAATGCCATATTTACCTGATATTGAAAATCAGATAGTTGGAGCTGTCTTGTAGCGTTTGTTTGTCCGCTTTTAATACACGGCATGTTCACTTATGAATAAGCAAAAACCAGGTAGTGTTTAGTTTTGTTGTTCTGACAACTCTTTTATTTTATCCATAGCCTTGGGCCAGGTTTCCTGAAAGTAATCATAAAACTCCTCGGTGGTATCTGTTTCAACATCGAGGGTCGTTTTGCCATCCACCGTTTTAAGCGTGTAATTTTCCATAGCGCCGTGCCATTGCTGTGCATGTGCACTGGTCATATCTTCTATGCCCCCTTTATTGACAACGCCAAGATGTTTGATAGACATGAATTGGTTGGGGATATTGTCTGCGATAGTAGAGAGCATGCCTTCATCAGTGTCGCCCAGAAATAACACTTTGCTGCCTTTTTGCCAATCTGTTTCCGCTCTGGAAGAAGGGTTGAAAGGTACTGTCCATATACGGTAAGTAGTATCATCCCAAAGGGTATTCCATACTTTTTCACGGGGGGCATCAATGGTAATGTGGAAAGTGAGCTTTTTCATAATACTGGATTTTAAAATAGAAAATCGGGTTTTGTGATATGCCACAAAGATCACCTGCTTTGCAGATTTTTTTGCGGTGTATTAGCGACAAATTAAAGGGTGATTTACGACAAACCCCTGTTCCGGAAAAGGGCGGAATTCGACCTCCCGATAAATGGTTTACGCCATTGGCTAGTTGGCTTCCCAAAGACGTGCGGCAGCCGTTATTTTTACAGCAGCAACCAGGTTTTGTTACCCGCCCTGTTAATTGACTGTAAGCTATCTATATATCAACTAAAACTATCAAACTCCATGAAACATTTTCGATTTAACCTCACTGTACTGTTATGCGCATGCATACTGGCTGTTGCGGCCTGTACCAAAGAAGGCCCCGCCGGTCCGCAGGGAACTGCGGGTACTGCAGGGACTAACGGTACCAATGGCACGAATGGCGCTACCGGCCCTCAGGGGCCTGCTGGTCCGAAAGGTCCCACCGGCCCAACCGGTCCGCAAGGCCCGATGGGGAATGCCAATGTGAAAGTGGACACTTTTACGGTTAGAAGTGCCCAATGGCTTTATAGCTCTATTTACTGGTTCTCGACAGGTGGATCCACTTCGCAGGGATATGTTACCCGCTATTATGCACGTAATATTCCCAGCGTAAATGCAGATATCCTTACTAAAGGAATGGTACTGGTTTATTTTACTTCGGCCAGCAGCTATGATCCTATTGTATGGAGTCCCATGCCTTTCAGTTTTCTTGATAACAATAATGGAACATTCACTTACAATTATGCATATGCTACCGCCATCGGGAAAGTAACCCTGCATTTCTTTTTTGGTAAGATAGGTGCTGCCGCTACCACTCCCACACTTGCTACTTTCCCGCTACCGGATACAAAAGTGAAAATCATCGTGGTATCCGGGCAGATCCTCGCAGGTGCACGAAGTGCGAATGTAGATCTGAATAACTATCAGGCTGTGGCCAATTGGCTGGGGCTGGACCAGTAACCGGCGGTATAAAAACAGCAGAGATCCAGCGGCTACTTACCGGATCTCTGCTGTTTTAGTGATGAGCTGTTAAAACGTAGGTGGCGGCGCATTCAGGTCGGCATCCAGAAAATCAGTGACCATCGGTATCCACCAATCTGCCCGCATCATCATACCGATATGGGTTGTGCCGGGCAGAATGGCCAGCCGCGATTTTGGCAACCCATGTATATCTCCCATCTTACCACCCCCTTTGGCACGGAACAATTCCAGTGCGTGTTCATATCGTATGCCATCGGCATCACCAATAGCCATGAATATCGGGGCCGGTATGTTCTTTACTGCTTTGGTCCAATCATAAGGCTTCAGGTCTATGCTGATCACTTTCTTTACGTATTCGTCAAAATGGGCGGGATCATTGCCCAGACTATCATACTGTTTCTGTATAGGAGAGCCTTTGAACATATCCGCGTTGATCGTGCTATACATCGCTTCTACATCGGGCCACCAGCCGTCATGCTTATAAGCACCGGATAATACCACCAACCTGCGCACCTGCTCCGGATGACGTATAGCCATCTGAAAAGCTACGCCACCGCCCATACTATAACCCAATATGTCGGCACTATCTGTTTTGAGATGCTTAAGCAGGCCGGATACATCATCTGCCATCCCTTCATAACTAAATTCGCGGGGAATATCTTTGGTGCGGCCATGTCCCTGCATTTCTGCTACGATCACTTTCCGGTCCTTGGCCAGCATCGGAATGATATGTGACCAGTTCAACGGGATATTCATATATGAGCCATGTATCAGCACAATGGGCTTTCCGTTTCCATACACCTCATAATACATTTTTAATCCGTTTACATCTGCATAACCGCTTTCTGCGGGCTTTAACTGTTGACCAGCGGTCGTGTCCTTCGGTGTAGCCGTAGTGTGCTGCCCTTCTTTAGGCCCCTGTTGGCAGGATACTATTGCCATCATAACACTGATAAGAGAAAGCATATACCTGTTCATATAGCATGCTGTTTTTGTTATGATACAAATTTCGGGAACAATGAAATATAGCTTGCAGTGTGTATGCGACAATCATAGGGGGAAATGCGACAAGGAGGAATAATCCGGATTTGGAGGTTGCTACCAGCGTTGGTTTTTAAAACGATGCTGGTGCACTGGACGGAATCAAAAGTCAGTCGGCGAATGAGGAATAAAAAAATATCTTTACAGGTATAAGAAATAAAATAGGATGGACTTTCAGATAATGCTTACAGTTCCTTTGATAAGGTTTAAAAAGACACCCCATATTCAGCGTTTTGACATGGGTAGTGTTAATTACCATACCTCTGCAATTGATTAAGGCATATAAGCATCTGCTTAACAGACATACTTCAATAGCAAAATATTTAATTTATAAAAATGAGTTTGATTAAGCATACAATGCCATTGGTTACTGAAAGAAAGCTATTTTTATTGCAATTTTTACGATGGGGAGCTATTGTGTTTTTTGGTCTTACTATTTTTAGTTTGTTTAAGTGGTCTGGGCCAACAACAGGTACTTTCTTGATTATAGGAGTAGTGATGTCTGGTATGGTAAATATTATCAGAAATTATGAAATTATTGGCCGTATTAAGTTGACCAGTGATGAGATTATAGTGGAAATAACAGATGGGGAATTCTTTTTTGGTCTTAGTGACATAAAGCATCTGGAGATTCTATTACGTGGAATTTCGGGCGAATTTTATGGGCCAAAAGCAATTACAATCAAGCAAGGAATGTATAATTATATTAGATTTGAATATCAGGGTACAAAAAAAGAATTCATGCTTTTATTACAAGATGCAGATGTCCCTTTTCTACGTACTATTTTTGAAGCATGGCGTCAGAAGAACATTGATTTTAGACTAACTAATCAGACCCAGCAGGAATTTTCCTGATTTTATTTACTCTTTCACACAGATGTAATCTTAGCTTATATTCAGATGGATACCTATAGTATAAAGCTTCCTTTAATAACAACCAAGCGCTCTTTGAAGATAAAATTATTTATGCTGGGAGGGCTATTACTTTTAGGAATGTTTCTAATGAGTTTTTTTTGGGAGGTACATTACATAAGAATGATTTTCTTTTTTGGGGGGATAATATTTTTATGGATTGGTACCTTGTTCAAGGATTATAATACGGAGGGGATCATCCATCTGAATTTGAATAAGATATCAGTGAAAGCGGGAGAAAACCTGCAATTATACAATATCTTGGACCTAAAGGACATTAAAATTTTTCTCGCAGGCGTAAAAGGTGAAGCTTATCCAATAAGGACAATTGCTTTTAAGCAGGGATCTAATAACTATATCAGGTTCAATTATCACGAAGAAGAGAAAGTGTTCCAATTCCTCCTGGAGGAACCGCAGGTTGACTTGTTACTTGCTGTTTTTGAGGAGTGGAAGAAGAACGGTATTGAATTTGCGATAAGCAATTTAACTTACAAGCGATTTCGCACAAATGAAATATAATACGTGAGTTCGATTAAGCATACTATGCCATTGGTTACAGTAAGACAATCACTTCTATTACGGTTCTTGGTATGGGGTGCTATTGTGGTTTTTTGCCTTACCATATTTAGCTTATCCCGATGGTCTGGAGCAGTAACGGTTATTTTATTGATTACAGGAGTCGTGATGTCAGGTATAACCTATATTATCAAGAACTATGAAGTTATTGGTCATATTAGTCTTACCCCCGATGAAATTATGGTGGAAACATTAAATGAGAAATTCACTTTTGGGCTTGATACTATAAAACATTTGAAAGTTTATTTGCTTGAAATTGCAGGAGAATTTAATGGAGGAAAAGCAGTTACAACAAAGCAAGGAATGTATAACTTTTTTAAATTTGAATATGAAGGTGCAAAAAAGGAGTTCATGTTTTTGTTACAAGATGGTGATGTACTTTTTCTACGTGCTATTTTTGAAGTATGGCGTCAGAAGAACATTGATTTTAGACTAACTAATCAGACCCAGCAAAAATTCTCCTGATTTTATTTACTCCTTTATACAAATGGGAAGTAATAGGAATTGATGCATGAAACGATATTTTCAGGTGCTTTTTCTGTTAAGCGCATTAGCAACTACTCCGCCTGAACCACCCAACAACACACCTTTGAACTTTCCAACAACAAAAACTATGATGGTTTAGCTCATTTTTGCTGCATAGTTTAACATTTTAAAAAGCGTAAAAATGAGCAAGACTATCTTAATTACCGGTGCTGCGAGCGGTTTTGGTAAAATAGCAGCATTTGAACTGGCAACAAGAGGATATAAAGTAATAGCTACTACACAGGTATATCCACAAATGAGCGACTTACTGAGGGAGGCGAAAGAAAAAGGAGTTGAGTTGATTGTTGACAAACTCGATGTAACCAACCCGCGTGATATTGCTTACGCATCCAAGAAGTATGACATTGATATACTGATCAGCAATGCCGGTATTATGGAAGGTGGCCCTGTTGCAGAGCAACCTTTGGAGTTGATCCGGTCTATGTTTGAAGTGAATGTGTTTGGGGCCTTGGCATTAGCCCAGCATTTTATCCAAAAATTTGTGGCGAAAAAAGCAGGGAAGATCGTGTTTACCTCTTCTATGGGCGGTTTATGGACGGTGCCTTATGTGGCAGCTTACTGTGCCTCTAAGCATGCCTTGGAATCGCTGGCGGAAGGCCTCAAAACAGAATTGGCTCCTTTCAATATTAAAATCGCCACCTGCAATCCGGGTGTATTTGGAACAGGGTTTAATGACCGTGGTGTAGATACGATCTCCCGCTGGTATGATCCTGCTATTAATTTTACTCCATCTTCAGCTTTTGATGGTGTTGCTGAATCACTGGCGCATCAATTAGACCCTCAATCCATGGCGGAGGTAATCGTAAAGGTAGCGTTGGACGATAACTCCAACTTTAGAAATCTCCATCCTAAAGAAACAGAAGATTTTGTGAAACAATTACAAGTAGAAGCCTGGGCTGTAAAAAGCTGATGTTAACCTTGCGAATGCATGAATGAATAATTTGTGCATTCCTTTTTCTATCATTCAAATCTGAATAAGATGAGCATTTCCTATAAAGAAGCCGTACAGGCTTTAAATGCAGCTATAGCAAAATCCAATGAGTTAAATATCCCCGTAAGCATCGTCGTGGTAGATACCGGTGGGCATCTGATGTCTTTTGCAAGAGTGGACAGCGTTTTTGGGGTGATTGATTTTGCAGTGAAAAAAGCAAGAACGGCAGTCATGTTTGGTGTAGACAGCGATGTAATGGGGGCTATTATTGCAGGCGCAGATATGCACGGATATGGCATGCTAAATGCCAATGAAGGCTTGCTGACTATTGCCGGAGGGGTGGTGATAAAAAATAAAAACGGGAAAGTCATTGGCGCAATAGCCTCCTCTGGTGGAACACCGGAACAGGATAAGGAGATTGCTTTTGCGGGTGCTACTACGCTTTGCTAAATTTAGGATATTTGATCTATGGAAGCAACTACCGAAATATTGTTTGATAAACTGGTATATTCCTGCGCTTTTGAAAAATACAGAGGCCTGGAACAATTTATTCCGGAGCACTTTATAGGATTCCAGATCGCCGGGGAAACACA
Organism: Chitinophaga sp. H8; assembly: GCF_040567655.1. NCBI lineage: Bacteria > Pseudomonadati > Bacteroidota > Chitinophagia > Chitinophagales > Chitinophagaceae > Chitinophaga > Chitinophaga defluvii. Next base: position 2,013,348 of record NZ_JBEXAC010000002.1, read on the forward strand.
TGCTTTCCATTCCCAGGGAAATACGGTCATTTCAGAAAATAATGTTTTGCTGGTCAGGAGAAATCAACTGATCAGAACAGTCAAATACCCCTCTAAAGAAGGCAAATACCAATTCCTGTCTATCATTCTTGATCAGGATACATTGCAACAATATGCACTGGAAAATAAAATAGTGGTAGAAGCACGATATGCCGATGATCAAAAGCTCTTTTTTGAGCCGGATGATTTTCTGAAAAAGTATTTCGTTTCACTGATACCATATATTGATAAAACCAAAGAAGCTACTCCCAGACTGGCAGACCTGAAAATCAGGGAAGCCATAGAATTGCTGCTGCAATGGAACCCTGATTTCAAAAACCTGCTGTTTGATTTCAATGCACCGTACAAAATTGATCTGGAAGAATTTATGCGGCAAAACTATATGTTTAATGTACCCGTTACTTCTTTTGCAAAACTGACAGGACGTAGCCTCTCTGCGTTTAAAAGGGATTTTACCAGGATCTTCAATACTACCCCCAAACAATGGTTGCGGGATAAACGCCTCGAAGAGGCTTATTATCTGATCAAACACAAAAAGGAAAAAGCTGCTGAAATTTATCTGGATTTAGGTTTTGAAAATCTGTCGCATTTTTATTATTCCTTTAAACAGAAATTCGGGGTCACCAGCTCTGAAGTATAATTATTGACTATGTCTGCTATTATCTTCTTCTCTGAGTTTCCAGAACCCAATCAGTTCGTCATTTAAAGGGTCCATTACTTATGCGTAATTTTGGCCTTTTTATATAAGGCATTGGTCGGCAAAGGTACACACAATCCCTCCTCAAATGATAATGATTTCATAATCTCCCCGAACCATGGAGCAGTGTAGTTTTGAGCGCACAAATACCACACGCGCCATGAGCTACTTGTCCAGACTGTTATCTCTGATATGTTTCGTTTTTACCGTACAGCATGCAAGCGCACAATCGCTGCAACCCTGGAAAAAAGGATACCTCGACATTCATTTTATTAACACCGGCCGGGGAGAATGTGCTTTTATGATCATGCCGGATGGTACCACGATGATGATCGATGCGGGTGAGCTGAACCCTACCGATGCCCGTACGCTTTCTCCCAGAACAGCCCCCTTGCAACCCGATACTACCCAACCGGCCTATGCGTGGATAGCTGATTACGTGAAAGCGGTGAGTCCCACTCCGGGGATCGACTATGCGCTGGTAACCCATTTTCATGATGACCATTTCGGAGGTATGTATAAAACGGCTATACGCTCGCAGGCAGGAAAATACTGTTTGACTGGCATCACCGGGGTGGGCGACAGGATCCCTATTCATATGTTGGTAGACCGGGGATATCCAACGTACAATTATCCGGTAAACCTCCTGCAAAAGATGGAGGAACCGGCAGCTGCAAATGATGGGGAGCTGATGCAGCTGAAGAATTATATTGCGTTTATCAACTATCATACTGCGCATAGCGGCATGATCGCCGCCCGCTTCAAAACCGGCAGCAAAGACCAGTTTGTGATGCGTAAAGATCTGGCGGCCTATCCCGCATTTCATATCCGCAATATCATGTCCAATGGTTTTATCTGGAATGGGAAAGGAGAAGAAACGTTCAACCACTTCGCCAATACAGGTGGCCTGCTGCCCGATGAAAACAATGCGGGCTGTGGCATACGGGTACAGTATGGTAGCTTCCGCATGTTCTTTGGCGCAGATATCCAGGGAATTGTGAATTATGGCGATCCCGCTGCAGATGACATGGAAAGTGCTGTAGCACCAGTGGTAGGGCCTGTGGATGTAGCTACTACCAGTCATCATGGCAACAGGAATGCACTCAACATCAATTATATCCAGACCTTGCGCCCCCGCGTATGGATACAACAGGTATGGTCCAGTGATCACCCCGGTCATGAAACACTGATCCGCCTTACTGCTCCTGCCACCAACCCTTTTCCCCATGATCTCTTTGCTACCAATATGCTGGAGGCCAACAAGCTGGTGATAGGTCCCGCACTGGAAAATGCTTTTAAAAGCAGCTCCGGGCATATTGTCGTGCGGGTAGACCCCGATGGCAAAACATATCACATCATCGTGCTGGACTCCTTCCGGCGGGGCCAGCAGGTAAAAGGTGTTTTTGGCCCCTATACGGCAGGTGCAAATGGATAAATACAGATAATGGCACCATTTTAACGGGTGTTTATGTAATTTGTAGTACATCACCCGTTAAAACTGCAGTTATGATAAAAACAAAGCTCATCACCCTGATCATAGCATCTTGTTTGGCTGCTTTACCGGTATTTGCACAAGCTGTCTTATTGAAAAATGCTACGGTGATTGATGGTAATGGAAAAACCCCACAGCAGCACACCGACATCCTGATACTGGCAGATACCATCGCTGCCATAGGAAAAGGATTACAGCACCCCGGTGCTGTGGTGACCGACCTCAGTGGTAAAACGGTCATGCCTGCACTGATCAGCGCACATGTGCACGTAGGGGTGCTCAAAGGTACGGGCACTGCTGCGAGCAATTATACCCGCGAAAATATTATCCGCCAGCTCCGTAAATATGAAGACTATGGAGTAAGCCATGTGCTCACAATGGGTACCGATCGCCCGCTGATATTTGAAACGGGTATCCGGGACTCTTCCCTCGCCGGACTGCTGCCCGGTGCGCGATATCATGCAAGTGGTTATGGCTTTAATACACCGATGGCCAGCATGCCGCCCGACTTCTGGATGGATCTCCTTTATCGCCCGGCTACTGCGGCGGCGGTAGGGCCGCAAATGGATGCGCTGGCAAAAGTACATCCGGCAGTAGTCAAAATGTGGGTGGATGACTTTGGTGGCAGCGCAAAAAAAATGGACCCCGCTATATGCAAGGCAATCATCGATCAGGCACACCGGCATCACCTCCGCGCAGCGGCACATCTGTATTATCTCGAAGATGCACATAAACTGGTGGCCGGTGGACTGGATATCATCGCCCACAGCATACGCGATAAAGAAGTGGATCAAAGCCTCCTCAGCGAGATGAAGAAAAAAGGCGTGATCTATATTCCTACACTCTCGCTCGACGAGTTTGCCTACATTTATGCCCGTCAGCCCGACTGGATCAATGACGACTTTTTCAAGGCTTCCCTGGAACCCGGGGTATATGAAATGGTGACGTCCACCGACTATCAGCAAAAGCTGAAGAATGCTCCGGCGTACGACAAAAATGTGGCGGCTTTTGAAACGGCATTACGCAATGTGAAAAAGATCCACGATGCGGGTATTATTATCGCATTGGGTACTGATTCCGGTGCTTCTCCGGTACGTACGCAGGGCTTTTCGGAACACCTGGAGCTGGAACTGCTGGTACAGGCGGGGCTTACCCCTTTGCAGGCGATCACCGCCGCTACTAAAAATGCAGCACGGGCCCTGCAGATCAGTGCTAAGTCAGGCACGCTGGCCAAAGGTAAAACTGCCGACCTGATCATTCTCTCGGCCAATCCCGAACAGGATATCAAAAATACCCGGAAAATCATCGCCGTATATAAAGCAGGACAGCTGGTGAGCAACGGTCCTTTATCAAAATAAAAGCACGCAAAACAGGTACATGGAGAATTATACCATCATCATCTTTATTATGGCCATTATGATCGGCCTTTCTGCAATGGCCGATAAAGTAAAATTACCTTATCCTGTTTTGCTGATTGTAGCCGGTATCGGATTGGGATTTATCCCGGCCATGCCTGCGGTAGTACTTAATCATGATATCGTGTTCCTGATATTTTTGCCGCCGTTACTTTATGATGCGGCTTTTAATATTTCCTTCCAGGAGTTCAGGACCCACCTGAATACGATCAATACACTGGCGATATCGCTGGTATTTATCACTGCTTCAGGTATTGCGGTTACTGCCTGGCTGCTGATGCCGGGAATTACCTGGCCACTGGCTTTTGTACTGGGGGCTATCCTCTCTGCTACGGATGCCGTGGCGGCGATGAGCATCACCAAAGGCCTGGGGCTGTCGCACAAAACAGTAACCATCCTGGAGGGCGAAAGTCTGGTAAATGACGCTTCTGCACTGGTAGCTTATCGCTTTGCCGTGGCTGCGGTAACAGGTACTGCCTTTGTATTCTGGAAGGCTTCCCTGGAGTTTGTCCTGCTGATGGCCGGCGGATTCCTGATCGGATTTGTGATGAGCAAAATACTAGGGCTGGTCCTCTTCCGGGTACGCAAGAATGCCATGGTTACCATCAGCTTTATGCTGCTCATGCCTTTTGTAACCTACCTGCTGGCAGAAGAACTACATGTATCCGGCGTGATAGCCGTAGTAATACTCGGGCTCGGCATTGCCCGCTTCAGCAACCGCATCTTCCGGGATGATTTAAAACAACAATCCCGCTCCATCTGGGAAGTGATCATCTTTTTACTCAACGGACTGATCTTTATCCTCATCGGTTTACAATTGCCCTACGTGACCAAAAATATTCCGGATAACCAACTCTGGCCCTACATCGGATATGCTTTCCTGATCACCATCGTCACGCTGGTACTGCGCATGGCCAGGGTGTTTTTGCAACAGGTGAATCTGGACAGGGCCTTCCAAAGTAAAAGACATCGGGTCACGGAACATGCCCTGCTGGATTTTAAAACCAGCCTCATCATCAGCTGGTCCGGCATGCGGGGAATCGTTTCCCTGGCTATTGCTATTGGCCTGCCACTAACTTTAAAAGATGGCAGCCCTTTTCCCATGCGGGACGCGATCATATTCATCTCGGTGGTAGTGGTGCTGTTTACCCTGATAGGGCAGGGATTAACCTTACCCTTGATCGTAAAATGGCTGCAGAAAAAATAAGTGCTACCGGCACTATTGTTTCACAAACCGTATGAGCGCCGGTGCAGCATTATTCCTGCGTAATACTCCCATATACATGCCTTGTGGTAAATGCCCCGTGGCAATAGTTACTTTTGTTTTGCCTTTAATATTTATAGTGCGCTGCAAGCTACCATCCATTCCCGTGATGTCCAGTGTTTCCCACTTGTCACTAATCCGAAGGCCTTCCAGAGTCAATACATCACGTACGGGATTGGGATAGGTTTGTATTTTCGGAATATTGGGATCAGGGGAATTGATGCCGGTAATTACAAATGCGATGGGAGGTGAATAGCTAACGCAACTGCCTTGCACACTTTTTACCCTGTAATAACCCGGAGCGCCCGGAGCATAGCTGGTACCGTTAGCTGCCGGAACTACATATCCGTATTCGCCGTTGGGTTGTTCCACTTGCCAGCTATAGCCTTGTGAATTATTAGGGTTGGTGATCACCAGCTTATTGCTCTGAAGTGCAATGATTGGAGGAACTGCTCCTTCCATACTTATGGTAACCGTTTCACTGCGGCCTTCCAGCATACAGGTATTTCCTTCGGATGGTCTGACAGTGAAATAATGTTTTCTTGTACTGGCACCACGTGGTACTATTAGCCCAAATTGCATTGGCGCACCTAACCATTGTTTTGTTCCCACCATTGAGAATGTGCCAGGATTATTGGTTTCACTTTCCCATAACGTTACACTGGCACCCTCCGGAGCATTGTTGCTATTAAAGGTAAGTTCGTAATAACCTTCATAACACACACTGGCTGGAGCCGTGATTGTTGCCTGTATGGTGGCAGTAGTACCTTGTTGTAAGGTAATGTATTCACTGGTATGCATTCCTGCTGGCCAGCAAGCGCTTGCAGCGGTATACATTTTAACACGTATCTTGTCATCTGGATTAAAAGCCCGTGTAAAAGTGCTGACATTGTTGTTGGCCACTTCTGCTCCATTTACCTCCCACCTGAAAGAATAGGAGCTATTGATATTTTGGGGCTCAGCGGTAAATGTAACCGTATAACCATCACAGATAACCGTAGCCGATGAGGTAATGTTTACACTTGGAGGAGGGCTTTCCAGTACATTCAACATGACACTACCTGTACCAGGATTGCTGCAAGCCAGATTACTGGTAACAAGCAATTTTATCCGATGGCTTTGTGTGGCAGTGTCGATACTATAAGTAGGGCTGTTGGTACCAACAGGCTGATCATCTATGAACCATTGATAGGAAAGTAGCGTACCACCATCCTGAATGGAAGCGGTAAAGTTGACAGGGGAAGAAGGGCATATGTTATCAGCATCAGCACTGACAGTTAAATATGGACTGGTAACAGGAATTACTTCTAACGATATACTATCACTGGGGACATTATCTACCATACAACGGTATAAAATACCATTGAACTGAATGGGAACCTTCCCGAACATCAGCTTGGCACTGGCGGTGCCGGTGATAAATTGATCGTCACTGAGATCTTCAAATACACTGCCGGTATACTTTTGCCATTGATACTTGTTACCCTTTACACTCGTTGTAAAACTGGTGTCTGTCTCGGAACAAACACTTACTGCTTTGAACTCACCCGTCATGTTTCTATGTATCACTGTTGGATACTTCTCAGCATAGCTGATAAGGTCAGGTTTTCCATCACCATCCATATCGGCAATATTTCCCATCTTACTCGGATACGGAATGGGACATTGGATATCATGTTGTACCGAAATAGTACCCGGGCTGCTGTTGTTTAGAAACAGATGTGCTTTCGCTTCCACCTGATCTATAGTGAAAATATCCGGTTTACCATCCCCGTTCAGATCCCCCAGCACTGCATCAATGGATGGATTACTGTGTGTAGGTTCTTTTGGGGCGCTGAAGATAATACTGTCTGCCATGCTGGTATTACGGAATAAGGAAAGGCTACTGTGAGTACCTTTTACAATATCCGGTTTTCCATCTCCATCCAGATCTCCGGTTGCAATAGGTCCCCATAAACTTTCAGGAGTAACGGCAGGAGCCAGTGTGTTGAAGGAAAGCTGGCCAGGAGTGCTGTTATTCTGTAAGATAATAGGAACAGGCATTGTTTCCTGCGAAAGGGCAAGGTCTGGTTTCCCGTCCTGGTTATAATCACCGCACGTAATGCTCAGTATGTCAGGTGGATTATTCAGAAAAACACCCTCCTCAAAGGAAATCTTACCAGCGGTACTGTTATTTCTGAACAATACAAGATAAGGTGACCTGTGATTCCCTGTTATCAGGTCGGGTTTTCCGTCGCCATCAAGGTCCATGATCAGTATTCTGGAAGGTACGTCTGATCTTCGGATAGCCGTGTAAGTAGCTTGTAGTGTAAATGCGATGTTGCCCTGGCTGCTGATGTTTTTTAGTATAGAAATGCTGCTGTTACTGACTTCCAGTACTACCAGGTCTGGCTTGCCATCTCCGTTAAGGTCACCCAGCGCTGGTCCTGATGCAGCATTCACAGGTATTTTTATAACTTCTGCAAAAGTAACTTTACCCGGAACACTGGTATTTCTATAGACACCGAGTTCATTGGCGAGTGGCGTGATCAGGTCCAGCTTTCCATCACCATCAATGTCGGCAATATCTCCGCTATTGGAACCTGGTATTTCTTTTTTATCTGCAAACGCTCCGGCAGTCAATTTTTTATCCCTATTGGGATAGGTGGTGACAAAGATGTCGGATGAACTGGTAGTGAGTTGATGCGTAGTGACCGTAAGCGGTTTATACTGGGATCCTACCGGTACGGTGACGGTCAGACTATTGGCAGTAGCAGCATTTACTTTGGCTTGCACACCACCAAAAGAAACAATGTTTTCTGTTGCTACCGGACTAAAACGTTTCCCCTTAATAGTTACCGTGGTGCCAACAGGTCCGCTTAAAGGTGAAATAGCGGTGATCACCGGTGGTAATCCAAATGAAAAACCATCGAGTGCAGTGGAGCCATAAGCATTGGTCACCTTTACATCTCCTGATGCACCTGCGCCCACTACAGCAGTAATCGTACTATCTCCCTCAACGGTAAAGGATGTTGCAGGCACCCCACCAAAAGACACGGCAGTGGTGCCGGTAAACAAAGCACCTTTTAGCGTCACCGTGGTACCGGTTTCGCATATGGTAGGGGAAAAGGAAATGATATAAGGTTGTGCGGTAACGGTATTCCGCAAGATGGATACAGCGTGTCTGGAGGCATTCGGGGCAACGAGATCAGGTTTTCCATCATTGTCTATGTCTCCGGGCGTTATACCGGAAAAGGGCCCCACTCCATTAAATTTAACAGCGGCCCCAATCTTGATAATGCCCATGTTATTCTCATCTAAAATGCTGATGTTTTTGAAGACAGTTGCTCCCTGATAATTGCCGGAAGCAGCAACGATATCGGGTTTCCCATCTCCATCTATATCACTTAACGCTACATGTGAAACATCCCCCAGCCTGAGTGTTTGCGTTGGTGCAAAGTAATCCTGCCCATTACTTACATTTTTAAATACAGTAATAGTTTTGGCTTCAGCATTTGCGACCACCATATCAGCGAGGCCACCTTCATCCAGGTTGCCCACCGCTACACTAACAGGCGAGGAGGTAGATACTTTTCTCAGGTTATCAAAAATGAACTTATCAATAGTGCTGATATTGCGCAGAATACCTATCGTATTGCCCTCGGTATCATAAAATATCAGATCTGGCTTTCCGGAACTGATAACGTCCTGAACCATGCCGCCATTGATCCTTTTGATATCAGGAAGAAGGATCTTTTCAACCGCTTCAAATACAAGCATGGCTGGTTCGCTAAAGCTTTTCAGCAGGATAAGCTCGTTGTTGAATTCAGTACCCTTGAACACAACGATATCGGGTTTGCCATCATTGTTAAGATCTCCTATCCCCAACAGCGCTCCTGCTACATCTATCTGTGCTGCAAAGGAGATATTGTTTCCAGCCGTAGTATTCCTGAAGATGGAAATCATTTGCTTATCGCTGTTGTTGACAATGAGGTCCAGTTTGCCATCTCCATCCAGGTCGTGTGCTATTATTTTATCTGCTCCGTTAACACCTAACTTGTAGCTGAAATTCTTCCCGAAGGATGGTTGTCCGGGTATGCTGGTATTATAAGCAACGAGGAAGCCGTGCTGACCGGTAGTGATCATCTCTGCTTTGCCATCTCCATCCAAATCTGCCAGCACCGTTTGCCGTGGATTTTGTAACGCAGTACCTTCCAGAAAAGACGTGCTGCCTGTTAGTGACTGTTGGTTGATAGTGCCTCCTCCGGAAAAGGCGGCAGAAAACATGTAATCGGAATAAGCCGTAAGATGGTTGCTGGTAACCGAAACAGGACTAAAAGTTGCGCCCACGGGTACGGTCACTGTTAGTTTAGTGCCCGTGGAAGCAGTGACAGTCCCTTTTACAGCACCAAAATATACGGTATTGGCGGCGGGGTCTGTGTTAAAATATACGCCTCCGATTAAAACACTATCCCCAACAGGGGTATTACGGAGTTTCACATAATTGATAACAGGTGCATTGTAATAAGTAAACCCCGGCAGATAACTATTAAAATTACCATTGCCGATTTTTACTTCTCCAGTAGCACCTTTGCCTACAATGGCAGTGATCAGTTCGCTGGAATGAACGGTGAAAGACAGGACAGGAACTTCGCCTATTCTTACGGCATGGGTACCGGTAAAACCGCTGCCTTTGATGGTGAGCCTGGTGCCATAAGTTCCGCTGGAAGGGAAGTAAGACTTGACTTCAGGGATTACCTGGAAGCCAGTGCTGGTAGCTTTTCCTCCTGCTGCGGTTACCTGAATGTTACCGGTATTCCCTGTACCTAATACTGCCGTGATCAACGTAGGGGATACTACCGTAAAAGAAGCTGCTGGCATACCTCCGAAACTAACGTCTTTTACTCCGTTGAAATTATTACCAGTGATGGTGATCACATCTCCAGGCCTGCCTCTGTCAGGACTATAGCTGGTGATGGCCGGTGGAGGCATAAAAGAAAAACCGGGTAAAAGCCCATATCTGTCATTGATGATAACGGTTATATCTCCGGAGGCACCATTGCCTACTACTGCCTGGAGGGTAGTGCCAGATACCTGTTTAAATGAAAGGGCAGGTACCCCTCCGAAGCTCACAGCTGTTATGTTGGAAAGATCTGTTCCTGTTATGGTCACGGTATCATACATGCCTGCTGTTGCAGGTGTAAAAGCAGAAAGGATGACCGGCGCGGGAAAGTCAATGTACTGCTCCACAGTATTGGTAACCCCACCATTAGTGACCACCAGTTTGATTGTATCCCGCAACTTTGACACCTCATGCTGATAAGAGGTATGAAAGGCAGTGCTGATAACAGTACCATTTTTATACCAGGTATAGCTGTAGGCTGGTTTTCCCAGATTGATCAGTTGCACTTCATGTGTTTGGAGTAACTGGCTTTTGTCTACTTTAAAAGCAGCAGCAGGAATAGTCGGCCCTCCGGCATTATTGCTGGCTTCCAGCAATCCATAATGCCCTCCGGCCCATAATTGCTGCTCACCCATTAATTGCAGATCAGTATGGGTGTAGCCCAGATAGGTAAAGTTTTTATCCCTTTGTACCCGCTCCCAGGTACTCCCTCCATCAGTCGTTTTTCCCATCGTAAAACTTTCACCTAATGCATAGCCAATATTATCATTGAGGAATTTTACTTTGAAGTATTGCAGGGTACCAGCCGACGGATCATTTTTCTGACGCCAGCTGGCTCCTCCATTAGAAGTGTAATACAACCGGTTCCCGCCATATTCCCTGCTAAGGATCCAGCCTTTACTATCAGTAAGAAAAAATGCATCGGTTATCTGTATCTCCTCTGGTAGCGGTACAAGCTGAAAAGTATGGCCATCTGTGGTCTTCACCAGCTTTGGTGAAGTAGCCGATTTATTATTGGCAAATACATGAGTATTATTACTCCCTGTCAGATTGGAAAAATACGCGTTATGATATTCCGCAGCTACAAACCAGCTGGCGCCTTTGTCCATAGTTTTAAGAATACGGTCTGCATCAATAGCATAACCTATTTCGTTATTCTCAGGAAATAACATATCGGTAATCCCCGTACGAATCTCGTCTGCCCGGTATTGTGAATGGAAAACCAGCTTGAAATTATTCCCCCCATTACTGGAATAAAGAATTGCCGGCACAAGCCCATAATTTCCGTATACTACAAGCTGGTTTTTATTGAAAGCTTTGATGCCTTGAACACCAAATCCAAAAGTAATATTTACTTCATATCCACCGAAATCAACATTACTTAAGGTAATCATCTTTTTGGTGAAGGTCTTGCCTCCATCTGTAGTATAACCAATCCATCTGTTAAAAGCTACATAGCCTTCTGTAGGAGTGTAGAAACATATTTTTGTCACAGCAGTCTCTTCATCGCTGTCCCGGTATATTTCCCGCATTTGTCCATGGGTAGTGATGCCCGTAAACAATAAACAGACCAGGAAAAACAAGCTACGAGGCACGCGGCTGCACGAAACAAGGCTCAAACAATGCTGAATAGCAAAATTCAGTGGATCTGACATGACGAACAATTTTGGTATAGGGTTATCGTGACGGGTATATAAGGTGGCGTACTACGTATAACCTGAATAGAGGCAAAAATACAATATGGCAGGCAGATCAGTACTATTTTTACCACAATATTCCCCGAAATTACCTTTCCGGCAGGAAGTATTATTATAACTCTTTCATTTTTATTAATTTGGCGGGTATCCTCCTGATCTTAATAGTGATACCATGACAGATAGAATTAGCTTTTCAGATCAATATGGCAGTATCCAATGGGAAGGAGATACCTGCCTGCTTATCTTTAAGCGGATACTGGGACATACAGTGGAAAAGGTATGGGCGGCTATTACTGAACCAGACAGGATTGCCGAATGGCTCAGCCCCAATCATCCCGAAAAAACAACTGCGATCGATCTTCGCCCTGGTGGAGCAGTACAGCTGCAATTTATGATGGCCCTGATCCCCGGACATATCTCTGCCCTGCAAAAAGGTCAGCTGCTGGAAATATCTTTTGAAGGGGGCAGCCTCATCCGCTGGGAACTGGAAAAAACCGGCTACCAGAGCTGTAATCTTACCTTCACGTCCAGCTTTACAGAACAACATCCTTTACCGGCTTTCCTGCGCGAAGTGATGGTAGGATGGCATGGATACCTGGATTTTCTGGCCATCATACTGGATGGTAATGCTATCCCGCCATTTAAAGTAACGGCCTGGCAAATGGTGGCGAAGGAGTTGTTCGATAAATACCAGTCCCGTAACCCTCTCCCGGAATAATGTATATTTGATCGTAAGCTAAATACCCCTGCTATGCGTTTAAGATTTTTCCTGATGGCCTGCACCTGCCTGTTGATAATGACGGCATATGCCTCTTCTGCAGATACTAGCGCACCTATCACCACCCAGGTACAGGTAAAAGGATTGGTGAAACATCCATTTGCCTGCACCCTGAAAAATGTACATCTCCTCAAACCGGAAACACATACTAACCTAAACATTGTAGGGGCCAAAGGTGAAATCAAAAAGGTGTTCCGTTCCTTTAAAGGGGTAAGTCTTAAAAATATACTGGACAGTGCTGGCGTGGATATGCCCAACCCTAAAGAAAAAGGCAAGTATTATATCACCATCAAAGCCAGCGATGGATATACCGTGCTATACAGCTGGAATGATATCTACAATAATCCCACCGGCGATCATGTATTCCTCGTTTTCTCCGTGAATGACCAGCCTGTACAAAAGGACGGGCAGTTTGTGATGGTATGTACGAATGATAAGATTACCGGCCCCCGCCATGTTAAATGGGTGGAAAGCATTGAAGTGGCAAAGTTGCCGTAAGTATTATCCCAACGCCTCTTTCACGATCGGCGCTACTTTGGTGCCAAACAGCGTGATCGCTTTCATCACTTTTTCGTGATCAATATATCCTTTTACTAATTGTGCGAGAAAGCGGGTATGCTTAAACAGCCCGTGCTGATAGATGATCTTGTCGGCTACCTGTTGCGGGCTACCCACCAGCAATGGTCCTTCGGGCATACACATGTAATCAAACTGTTCCCGTGTAATGGGCGACCAGCCCCTTTCTTTCCCTACCCGGTTCATCAGCTTTTCATAAGACGGGAAGAACTCATCTGCCGCCTGATCAGGATCATCAGCAATGTAGCAGTGGGCGTTAATGCCCAGTTGCAGGGATGCCGGATCGTGCCCTGCTTCCTGTGCCGACTGCCGGTACAGGTTGATAAAAGGGACATACTGGCTGGGCCTTCCACCCAGGATAGCCAGCGTCATGGGCATATTCATCTTACCTGCTCTTACGGCAGATGCCGGTGTGCCGCCTACGGCCAGCCAGATAGGGATAGCCGGCTGATACGGCCTTGGGTAAATACCCCGCTGGATAAATGGTGCACGGTGCTTTCCCTTCCAGGATACCACTTCCTGTGTATTCAATAACGTTAGTAATTCCAGCTTCTCTATAAACAGTTCATTGTAGTCATTCAAACTATAGCCAAACAAAGGAAATGATTCGGTAAAAGAACCCCTGCCCGCCATGATCTCTGCCCGTCCGCCGGAAATCAGGTCCAGCGTAGCAAAATTTTGGAATACCCGTACCGGGTCAGCAGAGCTGAGCACCGTTACCGCACTGGATAACCGGATACGTTTAGTCACTGCTGCTACTGCTGCCAGTGCTACCTCGGGCGCGGAAATAATAAAGTCCGGACGATGATGCTCTCCCAATGCAAATACATCCAGCCCTACTTCATCTGCCTGCTTCGCTTCTGCTATCAGCTCCTGCATCCGCAAATATGACTGCCTGGCTTCACCGGATACACCTTCCGGCTGCACTTCTCCAAATGTACTGATACCTAATTCCATGATCTTGTAATTAAACAACTGTAAATAAAACTATATTCTGCGGATCTCCAAAAGCTGGGCTGGGGATGGGGGAATAAGCGGAGCGATGGTCGTGATCTGGCAGTTATGTAAATCGTGCCATAGAGCTATCCCTTCCCTCTCCCCCCTCAGTTTCGCTTTAGATTCCGAGATTACCTGCCTCTTTATGTTGAATAATTAATTGTAATTCAATATCTTGTATGTTTTTTAATTGAAAAATGGATGTTTTATGATTCATACTACAACAATAAAAGGGCAAGAATAGCAATGCGGTAAAGGATATTTTTGGGATACACGTACGGTCAATTTAAAACACATCACGAATTATAAACAATAGTTCCATTATGAAAAAGACTATTTATTCCTTGGGATTAGGAATGCTGCTATGCTGCGGTACTGCTATAGCGCAGGTAAAGAGCTCCACACAGGCAGGTAAGAAATTGCCTGCGAAGATCAGGATGTCTAAAGAGCAGTTGAAAGACAAGGTAAAAGGTGGATGGGCAGGACAAACCATCGGGGTTACTTTTGGCTGGCCTACAGAGTTCCAATACCAGGGAACTTTCATCCAGGATTATGAAACAATCCCCTGGAGAGAAGATTATGTGAATGAGGCCATGACCACTTTCCCGGGATTGTATGATGATGTATATGTAGATCTCACCTTTGTGGATGTATTCGAAAAGAAAGGAATGAATGCTACTCCTGCCGATTTTGGTAATGCATTTGCCGGGGCTAAATATATGTTATGGCATGCCAACCTGGCGGGCCGTTATAACCTGCAACAGGGCATTCCTGCTACACAATCCGGCCACTGGCTCAATAACCCGCATGCGGATGATATCGATTTTCAGATCGAAGCGGATTTTGCCGGCCTGATGAGTCCGGGTATGCCGAATGCAGCTACAGAGATCTGCGACCGCGTAGGACGTATCATGAACTCCGGCGACGGCTGGTATGGCGGGGTATTCATCGCCAACATGTATGCGCTGGCTTTTGTAAGCGATGATATTCCTTTCATCGTTCGGGAAGCACTGAAAACCATCCCCACCCAAAGTAAATTCTATCAGTGTGTGTCTGATGTAATCAAATGGCATGCAAAATATCCGAACAACTGGAAACAAACCTGGTTTGAATTACAGTCTAAATGGGCGGAAGATATCGGATGTCCCAGCATGGTGTTCCATCCGTTGAATATCGATGCTAAACTCAACTCTGCATATGTAGCGATGGGACTGCTGTATGGTGGCGGCGACTTCACCAAAACAATGGAAATCGCTACCCGCGTAGGACAGGACTCCGACTGTAACCCTGCTTCTGCAGGTGGTATCCTGGGCACCATCATGGGCTATAGCAAAATCCCTGCATACTGGATGGGACCATTGCAAAAAGCAGAACAACGCAATTTCAGCTATACCGACTACTCACTGGAAAAGGTATACGCTACCGGCTTTAAACATGCCGTGGAAAACATCAGTAAGTATAACGGTAAAGTAGATGGCGACTATGTAGAGATCCCTTATACAGCTACTAAAACAGTGAAGTTTGAAGAAAACTTCAGCGGTCATTTTCCGAAAGGACGTAAGCCGTTGGGTGTAGTGATCACAGATAAAACCTCCTTCACCTTTGATGGCATCGGTTTTGTATTGCGCGGATATGCACGCAGAAAGAGCGAAAATACCCCACATCATGTGATTCAGGCTGCCATGTATATCGATGGTAAGGAAATAGAAAAAGTGAACTTACCTACAGATTACTCCTTAAGCCGTGCCGACCTGTTCTGGAGATACCAGCTGCCTAAAGGAAAGCATGAAGTGGAAATCAGGATCCTGAACCCAACAGAAGGTTATGATATCGTGACCAATGATATACTGGAATACGATACACAACCACATAACGGTATGAGGAAATAATTTTAATTGCTATTATTACGGGATGAAAACGATGATACTATCAGCCCTCTGCCTGTTTACCAGTGTGAGGTGGTGTAATGCACAACAGGCAGCAGGAGCGCAACAACAGCAAAAGACGATCCGGGTGATGAGCTATAATATTCGTATAGCCAGCCCTCCGTCTACCAATTGGGGTGGTACTGATCTGGCAGCTATCGCTAAAGTGATCAACGCTAATAAACCCGACCTGGTAGCATTACAGGAGGTGGATGCTTTTACTGAACGTTCCGGCAAATCATCTGATCAGGCTAAAGAATTGGGGGAGATGACCGGCATGCATTATTTCTTTGCCAAAGCAGTAGACCGCTCCGGCGGAGATTATGGGGTAGCGGTATTATCCCGTTATCCGATAGAAGAAAGCCATGCTTACCGCCTCCCTCCGGTGCCAGGCTCTGAGGGGGAAGTACGCGGACTTGCTTTTATCGTGGTAAAACCTTTTGGTAATAAACAGAAAGTAGGATTCCTTTGTACGCACCTGGATCATAAGTCGGATGATGACCGGCGCTTTCAGGCACAAAAGGTGCTGGAGATCTCGGAGAAATATAAAAAGCTGCCCATCATCCTGGGAGCCGACCTCAACATGGAGGCCAGCAATAAAGTGATGGAGGTGATCAAAAGCAAATACTTTATGAACTGCACCGATTGCCCGCTCACTTTCCCGGAAACAAACCCCCGGATGACGATCGACTATCTGCTCACCAATAAGGTAGCTGCCAAACGTTTTAAAGTGGAAAACTACCGGACCATAGAAGAAAAATATGCCTCAGATCATTTACCGCTGATGGCCGATTTTATCGCAGTGAAGTAAGTAACATCCTCTTCCGGTACAACCTTATGTGCCGGAACATGAGCAATAAAACAAAAAAAGGTTCGCAGTAATGCGAGCCTTTTTTGTTGGATAAGAATGGCGGAAGGACTATCGTGATACTACATATGAAATACATTGAACTTATGCCCGTCAGGATCAGCAAATACAAAACCGTAATATCCCTCTCCAAACGCTTCCGGCCTGGAAATTATTGTGCCGCCGGCTTGCCGGATCTCTTTCTCCCAGTTATTTACTTCTTCCTTACTACCGGCAGCAAGCGTGAAAATAATTTCATTCCCGGCTTTGACATCAGCAATAGGGCCCTTCATCGCGGGGGTCAGTATATCTCTCAGGAAGAAATGAATAATAAAGTTGTCATCGCCAAAGAAGAAGCTGGTCAGCTGCTCCGATGCGCCGTTAGGTTTAAATCCGAGGTCTTTATAGAATTTAGTGGTTCGTGCTAAATCCTGAACCCCGAAATTGGCCCAGATCTTTTTTGTGTTCATAAACGTGTGTTTTTATGAGTAATAGCTTTTCTTTTTATACCACTCAAAGGTAGACTATCAGTTTATGAAAGAAGGGGGCTGTTTGTGTAATTCTCAGGGGCTATTTAAGCCATTTTTTCGCTTATTCCATTTTCAAACTTTTTACCGGATTTACCAACGCAGTTTTGATGCCCTGATAACTTACGGTAAGCAGGGTGATAAACAATACGCTGATCCCTACCAAGGGAAATACCCACCAGGGTACAGTGGCATGATAGGTATAATGTTGCAGCCAGGCCTGCATACAATAGTAAGCAACCGGGAAAGCAATCAGCAGCGCAATCAGCACCAGTACAATAAAGTCTTTTGCCAGCAAGCGCCACAGGTTGAATACAGAGGCGCCGAGGATTTTCCGTACACCGATTTCTTTAGTCCGCTGTTGGGTAATATAGGAGGCAAGGCCAAATAAGCCCATGCAGGAGATAAGCATCGCCAGTATCGTAAAAATGGTAGTGAGCCGGCCTATACGCTCTTCATCGGAGAATTTTACCGCATATGTTTCATCTACAAACTTGTAGTTAAAGGGTTCTTCGGGATTATATTTTTTGAATACACCGGCTATTTTTTCCACTGCGGCATGGGGGCTTGCTCCCGGCTTGATACGGATGTTGATCACATTCAGCTGCCAGGGAGCAATATAAAAGATCATTGGTTTTACAGCCTCATAAGGAGATTGGATCACCATATCTTTTACCACACCGATGATGGTAAACTGATAACCCATCCAATGCACGGTTTCGCCTATAGGATTTTTCAGCCCCATATATTTTTTAGCTGATTCGTTGATCACAAACCCCATAGCGTCTGTGGTGAAGGAACGGGAAAAATCCCGGCCATCTGCTATTTGCCAGCCTACCGTTTTTCCATATTCCTGGGATACGCCCATGGTGCCAAAAACGTAAGTGCCTCCGGGTGTTTTACCTTTCCAGTCAAAATTGGATTGTTCATTCCGCAATTCTGTTGCCGGGCTGTAAGAAGTAGCGGCTTCTGCTACCATACCGGTATTCAACAGGTCATTCCGCACCGCGGCAAAGTGGCTATGTATAGCGGGCGTAATAGTTTCTACAGTGATGAGGCCCTCGCGGCTATAGCCTACCGGACGGTCTTTTGTATGATGGATCTGCCGGAAAACAGTAATCGTGCCGATGAATAGGATCACGGCAATGGAGAACTGCAATACTACCAATACCTTACGTGGGAGTGTGGCCGGGCGGCCCGCTTTATAGGTGCCCTTCAGTACTTTCACCACTCCGAAACCCGAGAGATAAAGGGCTGGATAACTACCCGCCATCAGTCCTGTAAATACCGTAATGCCCAGCAGGAGCGGCCAGCAATAGATGTTGTCCCAGGGCAGGATTATCTGTTTGCCGGCCAGCGTATTAAATACCGGTAGTGCTACCAGTACCAGCACGAGCGATACCAGCAGTGCTATTACTGAAATTAATACAGATTCAATAAGAAACTGCCAGATAAGTTGTCCGCGCAACGACCCCACTGCTTTTCTTACTCCTACTTCTTTTGCTCTTTTTTCACTCTGTGCCGTGCTCAGATTCATAAAGTTGATACAGGCCAGCAGCAACACAAATACCCCTATACTGCCAAACATCCACAGATACTGGACCTTGCCGGTGACATCCCTGCTATTCCTGGCAAACGCATACAGATGCCACTTCGACATCGGATGAAGAGAAAGGGCGGGTTTAAAAGCGGCGTCTGAGGCATCTGTCCGTTGCAGTTTCACGGACTGAATCTTAGCAGATACCTGCTCCATATCTGCATGATCTGCCAGTTGTACATACAGTTGCCACCCATTATTATTCCATCTGTTTTCGGAGTTCCTGACACTTTCCTCTAAAGAAGCATACAGACTCCAGGGGGCTATAAAAGTAACTTCCCGGAGTGTACTGTTATAAGGTAGATTTTCATAAACTCCTGCTACCTTCACGTTTACGCTATCATCCAACCGGATCAGTGTACCCACCGGATCAATGTTGCCAAATAAAGAAACCGCCACCTTTTCAGACAATAAAATAGATGCAGGGTCTTTCAATCCGTTCCGCGTGCCCTTCAGCATTTTCAGGCTGAACATGTCAGGGGCATCCGGCTCCATAAAGTTGCCGGATTGTATCAGTTGTTTATCACCGGAGGATAAAATATGATTTTTAGTATAAGTGGATAACGCTACATATTTGAAGTCGCTGCCATAATTCGTGCGGAGTTCATTGGCCAGTGGAATAGGAATCCCGTTCCTTGTTTCCGCTTTCCCGTTAAAGGTTTGCTGCTGCAATACCTGCGCGGTCCGGTGGTAATGCTGATGAAAAGTATCGTATGATAATTCATCCCATATCCACAACCCAATCAGCAGGGCTACTGCTATCCCCATCGCCAGGCCTGCAATATTAATAACTGAATAACCTTTGTTCTTCAGCAGATTTCTCCAGGCAGTTTTGAAATAGTTTTTGAACACAGCAATTGTTTTTAAGGATAAATCACTCACCCTACAATAGTGCCAGATGTAGAAAGTGAATTTATTCAGATGTTTATATATGTTGAAATGTGTAAAATGTCCGGTTTTAATACAAGGGTTGTACAGAAATGTACGTGGCGGGAATTGGATTAAATGAATTGGCGCTATATACACCAGGGGGGACATGGTTAATACCTCATTCGTTAATTTCCTCTACTTTTGAGGTAGTTGCTCTACAAGATTTGGTACATCATAGTTTGTTTGTTTTAATTGCCAGTGTATGAAAATTCAAAAGCGATGATACCTGGAAAATTGAACAGCAGCAAATGGATTTATACGGTTTTTTGGGTTTTGGTGACAGTCATTTTTCTTTATGATACCAGGTATCTTATTACAAAAGCCGGTTTGCCGTTTTTTCTTATTTGCGCTGCTGTTCGCATAGCACTACTTATCGGACTTGCCTGGATTAATTTAAATATCCTGATTCCGCGTTATCTTTTCCGGAAGCGGTACATCCTTTATTTTGTATGGGTATTGCTGCTTATTGCAGGGTATCTGGTTATCCAGAGTGTATACGATTATTATTTGTACGGCTTTATCATTGGCCCCAACAGAGGCGGGCTGTTATCCGCATCACTGCTATATAACTTCACACATACTTCGCTTTATTTGTTATTGACGGTGGCACTGAAATTCAGTATAGACTGGTATGAACAAAAGAAACTGTTGCAGGAAATAAAAATGGCGCAACTGCAAACGGAAGTAAATTTCCTGAGGTCGCAGGTAAACCCGCACTTTCTTTTCAATGCCCTGAATAACCTGTATGCACTCACTATCAAAAAATCGGACCAGGCGCCGGACATGGTGTTAAAGCTGTCTGAGCTGATGGAATACATGCTTTATGAAAGCAATGCTGATGAGGTGCCGCTGGAAAAAGAGATCAATTATTTACACAATTACCTGGAGCTGGAAAAAATCCGGCAGGGCAATGGCGCCGACATCCGGCTCACGGTGAACGGAAATACGGAGGATTGCCGCATCCCTCCTTTTCTGATATTGCCAATTGTGGAAAATGCATTTAAACATGGCATCAGTAAAATAGTACATCACGCTTACCTTCATATTACGATTGAGATAACGGAGGTGCTTACCGTAAAGGTGCTTAACAATAAACTTAATGTTCAACAAGCGGAGGAGAGTGGCGGGATTGGCCTGGCAAATCTGAAAAAAAGACTGGACCTTTTATATCCTGCCGCACATACATTGGATATTATGAATGGTGCCATTCAACATGAAGTCATCCTGAAAATAGACCGCTTATGTTAAGTTGTTTAATTATCGATGATGAACCACTTGCCCGCGAGGTATTGGCTGGTTACATAGCCACACTGGATGAGTTACAGCTCCTGGCAAGTTTCAATAACGCTTTTGATGCCCTCGAATATCTGCAGCATCATACAGCAGATATACTATTGCTGGATATCCAGATGCCGGAGATGAACGGGATTGATTTTTTAAAATCATTGGAACAGCCGCCCATCACGGTGTTTACTACGGCATTCCGGGATTATGCTTTTGAAGGTTTTGAGCTGGGTGTGATTGACTTTTTATTAAAACCCATATCAAAAGCACGTTTCCAGGTGTCGGTCGAAAAAATAAAAGATTTTCTGTCGCTGAAAGCAGCGAATGCTGCGCTTGAATTAAGTAACCAGAGACCGGAGTTCATTTTTGTAAAGAGTGGCGTAAAAAAGATAAAGCTTTTTTTTGCCGAGGTGACCCATATTCAGGGACTAAAAGATTATGCGATTATACATGCAGCGTCGGGGAAAATTGTAACAAAGGGTTCCATTAAATTTATGGAAGAACTGTTTCCTGCGCATTTATTTATACGGGTACATAAGTCTTTTATTGTTTCGAAAAACAAAGTAAAGCATATTGAAAAAAACAAGATCATTATAAATGACCATCATATACCGATTGGAAGAAGTTATAAAGAAGCACTCATAAAACAGATAAATAGGATTATCTGATAACCCAACAATTATTTGAAATGGTTATCACTACTATTCAATAGGCAATAGAGGAAGTATTAAGTTTTGCAAATATGAACCCCGTAGTTGAGCATATAAAATTCCTCTGGTCGTAGCTATTGCAATGCCGCTGATAGCAATATTCAGGTCGTGAGGAAGTATAAAATTCCCTTTCTTATCACTTTTGATAAGACTTTCGAAGGATGGTACCCCGAAACCGCAGGCTACTTGCAGGTTGGCAAGAAATGAATTTTTCCCCGCCTCTTTTATAGTGACAGTTGTAAAAACAATTAACAAGCGTTTCTCTGCATTGGTTTTTTGCTCCTGCTGTATATTGAACTCAAGTGCATCTTTATGAAATGCTGTAGCTTGTTGAGGCTGAATGGAAAAAGATACTAATTCAATCCCCTGTATTTTAAATGCTTTTTCCTGTCTGATTTCGTCCATGTTTGCCAATTTACTCAATAAACGACAGCAACCTTTGTTGATTGTAAGCCCCCTGCCTCATCAATTACTTTTTGCAGGGGCTCGTAAATATCTTCACGCAATGAAGCAGGTGCTACAGCAACAGTGAAATTCATGTTTAGCGTTGGTGGGGCCGGTAATAATTCAACATCCAGTAACCTTATATTCAGCGCACGTTGAATGTCAACCAGTGTATCGATGGTAAAATTATGGGTCCCGCTTAACCATTTGGAAACAAGTGAAGGGCTTTTTAAATTTAATGCCTTAGCCAGATCGAGGCTTTTCCAACCTTTGGATTTAAGTCCTGCATAGATTTTTGCGGCCAGCTTCATTTTGTAATCTGTTTGTTCCTGCTCCTCAGGCTTAATATTATCCAACATCTGATCTATCAGATCACTGGAATAATTTGTATTTATCGCATCAATGTTTGTCATCATAATAAGTTTAACGTGTAAGTATTAAATCACCTTCAAACTTTAAACCATCTTTTGATACTCTTAAAGAATTATCTTCCAACTTTTTCCGGATGATCCTGGAATAGTGCATCATTTCCGACACTTCCCGGCTTAGCTTGGGATCTTCTTGCCAGGCCCGCACGTTTTTAGGTCCTCCATTTCCGACCACTACAATTTGTTCGCTCAGCCGGATACAATAAAGTCTTAGATGTTTATCCGGAATATCGTATAGCGCACAAACCAGATCATTCCATTCTAATCCTTCATCCAGCTTAAAATAAATTTCTAAAGCGCCTACAGTGTTACTCATGCTCCGAAGCCTGCCTATTATGCTGAGCAAGTCCTGCGTGAAAGCTTCCTGGTGTTCTTGAATAAAATGATCCAAAAATGGCGCTTTACTTGCTGCGGTAACTATGCTATAAATGGAAGCCTTATCTCCGGATAATTTCGTCAAATAAACCAATTTAGATTTCATCTATGAGAACGTTTACAAAGTTACAGCAATAAATTCACTTATAAGTGATTTTTGATCAGAATAACTGTTCTGATAGTTTGTAAAAGTCCCTTATCTGTTGACTATCAAATACTTCTCTTATACCACATGAGGTGATTCAAAGTTGTGGAGAATAAGGAATAACACTGACAACAAATCAAAATACATAAAACGGGGTTTTCTATTTCTCATCCAGGAATTTTAGAGAGAGAAATGAGGTTACAAACATCAGCTAAGCCTCTTTTAGCCACTTATAGAATAAAAATAAGACCATTTTAAATAATAATAAAAAATACCTTATTTGATAAAGTAACCCTTTAACGGCAACGTCCCTGACCATATCAATGATCAGGGACGTTGCTATGATGTTTTAGCATTGCAGTAACTACAGGTCCTGGCGTTTCAGAGCTTTTACAGCGTAGTCGGCTGCACGGGCAGTAAGCGCCATGTAGGTGAGCGATGGGTTCTGGCAGGCAGAGGAAGTCATACAGGCACCATCGGTAACGAATACATTTTTCACGTTGTGTACCTGGTTCCATTCATTGAGCATGGAGGTACGCGGATCGCGGCCCATACGTGCCGTACCCATTTCGTGGATCGCAGCACCAGGATAGATCTCGCGGTTGAAGGGACGAACATTTTTCAGCCCGGCTGCTTCCAGCATATTGGCTGCATCTTCGTTCATGTCTTTTCGCATGAGGCGTTCATTTTCCTTGAACTCACAGTCTATTTTCAGCACGGGTTGTCCCCAGGCATCTTTTACGCTGTTGTCCAGTGTTACCTGGTTTTCAAAGTAGGGCAGGCATTCTCCGAAGCCCATCAGTCCCATCTGCCACGGGCCGGGTTCTGTCAGGTAATCTTTATAAGCCTGTCCTATGCCCAGCTCGGCAATACCTCTTGCCCATCCGGAACGGTTGCTGTAGCCGGTGTAGCCAAAGCCACGCAGGTAGGGCCGTTTATCTCCGTGAACATTTCTGAAGCGCGGAATATAGAACCCGGCGGGTCGTTGTCCATAGTAGTATTTATCCGCGAATTCGTCGGAAGTACCGCTGGCGCCTGCATGGAAATGGTGGTCCATCAGGTAGTGTCCCAGGATACCATGGTCATTGCCCAGGCCTTGCGGAAAGCGGTTGGACGTAGAGTTCATCAGTACAAATGTGCTCCACAGGGCAGAGGCGTTAACGAATATGATGCGGGCATAATATTCCACCATTTCTTTGGTATGCTTATCTATCACCCTTACGCCGGTGGCCTTGCCTTTACTTTCATCATAAATGATGGAGTTGACAATAGAATCCGGGCGGAGGGAGAGATTACCTGTTTTTACAGCAGCGGGAAGGGTAGACGACTGGGTGCTGAAGTAGGCGCCAAACGGGCAGCCACGGCTGCAGCGGTCCCGGTTCTGGCATTTGCCCCGGTCGCCGATAGGTTGCGTAAGATTGGCCGTACGGAAAATGGTCATCTTCCTGCCGGGGAAAGTGGTTTCTATCCTGCCTTTCACCGCTTTTTCAAAGCAGTTCATTTCCATCGGTGGCTGGAATACGCCATCGGGGAGGTGAGGGATGCCCTCTGCCTGTCCGCTGATGCCTGCAAAAGCCTCCACGTGCGAGTACCAGGGAGCCAGGTCTTTGTACCGGATGGGCCAGTCTATGCCTTTGCCATCTTTGAGATTGGCTTCAAAGTCAAGATCGCTCCAGCGCAGGGAGCCCCGGCCCCACATGATGGAACGCCCACCTACAATATCCGGCCGTGCCCAGTCAAACCGTTTGACTTCTGTATAAGGACTGTCGGTATCTTTCATCCAGTAGCTTTCATTAAACTCGGAGTATACCCCTGTACGTAATACGAAAGGATGTTCTTTTTTCTGTTCGGGCGTAGTGGCGCCACGGTGTGGTACTTCCCAGGGAGCTTTGGTGGCATGCTCGTAGTCCTTAATATGTTCCAGCTGCCGGCCCCGGTCCAGCATCAATACTTTCAGTCCTTTTTCGCACAGCTCTTTCGCTGCCCATCCACCACTGATACCTGAGCCGATAACGATGGCATCAAACGTGTTCGCGTCTTTTGCGTTGAGATTTAAGTTGATCATATCCTTATATTATTGAACCTGGTGAGGAAAATAATAAAATATCGAAGGAAACTGCAAATTTTTGGACGGTTGGAATAATAGCGGTATAAGTGTTAAATTGTATGGTATAAAAAATACTGCATGCGAACCTTATTTTGTGGCCTTGTGCTGGCCTTTTCCTGTTTGACGATGCGCGCACAAACCGCTGGGGACTCTATTAAAATGACGATCGACAACCTGTTTGCCGCGGTGCGTGCCTCCGATAGTGCCGCATTGATGGCGTGTTTTACACCCGATGCGATCTTACAGACGATCGTGAAGGATAAGGAAGGCAACCTGAATGTACATTCCGTTGGTGTGGCGTCTTTTGTGTCTATGGTGGGTAATCTGCCCAAAGGGGCGGGAGATGAGCGGATCCAGTATGATATGATAAAAATAGATGTGCCCCTGGCTACTGTATGGACACCTTACCTTTTTTATTATAGAGGGAAATTTTCTCATTGTGGGGTCAACTCCTTTCAGCTGGTAAGGTTAGACACGGGCTGGAAAGTGCAGTATATCATCGATACCCGGCGTAAAGACAACTGCATTGGTGAAAAGGGAAAATGAAGCCGCGCCCGGCCTGTTATACGATTATTTAAAATCAATTATATGGAAAAACAATTCTTCCCCGGCTCCATCGTATCTGCGGATATTACGGTGCCGGATGCCGGTGCCCTGAAAGATTTTTATACCCAGGTGATCGGGTGGCAAACAGAAAACATGCCCATGAAAGATGAAACGGGCGACTATGCCGATTTTATTATGAAAGACACGGCGGGCAACTGGGTAGGTGGGGTATGCCATGCCAGAGGGGGCAACAGCGATCTGCCGCCGCAGTGGATCGTGTATGTAAATGTAGCCGATGTATTGCAGAGCATAGAAAAATGCCAGCAACTGGGTGGAAAAGTATTGAAAGAATCAAAGAATGAAGACGGGATCACCGCTTATGCGCTTATCCAGGACCCTGTAGGGGCGATTATTGCGATCACCCGGATGCATACCTGAGTGCAGCAGGCCTCATACCGGGTAACTTTGCGCCCAAAATCATCCGCTGACAAGTCAGGAATAACCCCCGTTCAGGAGGCCCCACACCGGGTTACCATTTTTTGCAGGAACTTTTTATCGAGCGGTGCTACGGCCAGCTCCAGTGCAAGCTGATAGGCACTCCTCGCTTTGTCAAACAGCCCCATTCTTCTATACAGATCCCCCTTGGCAGCGGGGAAAAGAAACGCTTTTTCCAATGCCGCCCTTTTTTCCAGTAACTCAATTTTTTTGATGCCCGCCGTCGTATTTTGAAGGTAGCTTTCCGCAATGATACGGTTCAGCGCGATATAGGGAGAATCAGGCTCCAGCACTTCCAGCTGCTGGTACAGGAACACGATTTTTTTCCAGTCGGTAGCCGCAAAAGTAGCGGCGGTGCAATGCAGGGAGGAGATCATCGCTTCCAGGTGAAAACGGCTGAGTGTATCCGATGCCGTAGCATTACTGAGATAATAAAACCCTTCTGCGATAAACACCTGATGCCACTGGCTGCGGTCCTGTTCTTCCAGCGTAAGCCACTCGCCGTCCTGGCTCAGGCGTGCCGGAAACCGGGAGAGGTTAAAAAACAGGAGGGCCAGCAGGGCATGTGTTTCGTGTGGCGTAGTATTGTTTGCATGCAGTAGCAGCTTGGCCAGCCGGATGGCTTCATAACACAGGTCGTTATTGATCCCCGCTTTGCCCCGCGTAGTTTTATAACCTTCGTTAAAGGTGAGGTAAAGGATGGTATGTAGGGTGCTGAGCTGTTTGGCCGACTGATAACTGCCTGGCTCCTGCAAAACATGACCCAGGCCCTTCAGGGAGAGCTTGCAGCGGGTCAGCGCTTTTTTTACAGCTTCGGCCTTCATCAACAGGGCATTGGCCAGCTCCGGCACCCCAAATCCGCAGAGGATATGCAGGGTGAGGAGGATGTTGTTCCGGACAGAAAAGCCCGGCTGGCAGCAGGCTACCAGCAGCTTGAACTGGCTGTCCTGAATGGCGTGGTCCGACAGATCAGGATCCTCTATATGCTCATCCGCCGTGGCTTCATACCCCGGTGGTAATCCCTGCGTTTTATGCGCTCTTTTAAAAGTGTTGATGGCTTTATTTTTGGCTACCTGCATCAGCCATCCGGAAGGGTTGTCCGGAATACCGGCAAAACGCCATCTGATAAGTGCTGTTTCAAAGGTATCCTGTATCACGTCCAGCACCAGGTCTATCTGGTGCAAGCCAAACATGCGCGACAGCACGGCGGCCATCTTTCCCGAGTTTTCCCGGAAAAGATGGGCCGTGAGCTGGTGAAGGTGCTGGTCAGGATCGTTATTGCCCGGGTGCATCATCTACCGGCATTATTTCCCTGATCTCCAAAGTAGCGCCCGCCATCAAAGCCGGGCAGCCTTTGGCAATCTCCGTAGCTGCTGCCAGCGATGTGGCCCGTAAAAAGTAATACCCACTGATGCATTCCTTGCTCTCCACAAAAGGCCCGTCTGTAACGATCTTATCCTTTCCTTTGATCACCGTACCTTCCTGCATCAACGGATTACTGCTGCTGAAATGACCGCTGTTGACCAGTGCTTCTACCCATTGAATATGTCTTTCAATGTCTTCCTGCATTTCCTGAGGTGTCATGGTGCCATAATCCGCATTTTCCCGGATCAGCATTAAAAATTCTTTCATAGCCTACAATTATCTGTTAAAAATGATGGTTTGCCTACATGACAAACGAATCAGGCATTTAGGGACAAAAGAAATAGAAATAGTTGAGTATACTTATAACCAGCCATATTTTTCAATCAGCCGGTCTTTTTGACTGCGCGATACAGGCATCTGGTCGCCGGTGATCATGGTCAGCATATTTTCGTTCCGGTTAAAGGACCTGACCAGATTGAGGTTGATGATATATTGCCGGTGGATGCGCAGGAAATATTGTTCTTCCAATACCTCCTGGATATCTTTCAGTTTACGGGTGATCAGCATTTTGCTGCCGTCATGCAATACCAGGTTGGAGTAATTACCGGATGCTTCTGCAAACACAATATCCTTGATATCAATAAAGGTGACGTTGTATTGGCCTGGTATGGCGATCTTGGTAATATGACCCTGGCGAAGCTGCTGCTTAAGGTTTTGCAATTGGCCACTTTGCAGGCGATGTTGTTTTGCTGCCCGCACAATTACAGCGTCCAGCTCCTCTTTGTTTACCGGCTTTACCAGGTAATCCAATGCACTAAAACGGAATGCCTTGATTGCAAATTGATTATATGCCGTGGCAAATACTACCTGGAAATCGGGATGCGGTATTTTTTCCAGTAATTCAAACCCATTCATCCGGGGCATTTCAATGTCAAGAAATAATAAGTCGGGCTGAAGCTGTGCGATCTCTGCTAATGCCTTGACCGGACTGGTAAAGGTGCCCACCACTACTACCTGGTCATATGCTTGTAGCATTAATTTCATGCTTTCTATGCTGTCTGTTTCATCATCTATCAGCACGGTGCGAATGGTATTCATGGTGTTGTTTTTATACAGGTATTTTAATGATAACCTCCGTGCCAGCCGGGGTGCCATTATGATACAGGTCGATAATGGTGACGGATGTAGTAATGTTATATTTCTGGTTGATAAGTTCCAGGCGTTCGTTGGTGATGTTCATGCCAAAGGATTTATGGATCACCGCCGATTTGCTCTTGAGCTCAGCAGCTTTAATACGCCCCACACCGTTATCTTTGATCGATGCAATCAATACCTCCTCCTTTTCCGAAAGGTGTATTTCTATCTTCCCGCCTTCTTCCTTGTGCATTAACCCATGCCATATGGCGTTTTCAATATAAGGCTGGATCAGCATAGGGGGCAGCTCGATATAATCGATATCAATGCTGTTATCTACTACAATTTCATAGCGCAGCTTATCTTTAAAGCGCATGGCTTCCATATCCATATACAGTCCTAACGATTCCAGCTCCTGTTGCAAAGTGATGCGCTCACTTTTGGAGTTTTCCAGCACCAGGCGCATCAGCCGGGAGAATTTGGAGAGGTATTCAGTGGCGGAAGCACTATCGTTTTTGGCGGCATACAGGCGTATGGAATTAAGGCAATTAAAAATGAAGTGTGGGTTCATTTGTGAACGTAACGAACTTAATGCGGCATCGCTCATCTTACTTTGAAATGCAGCAGCGGTACGCTCCTGTTCTGCCTTTTCCTTTGCCAGTTCTGCTTTCAGCCTGGCTTGCTGCACTTTGTTCCTGTAAAAGAAAAAGCCGCCGATACCTGCCAGCAGCAATAAGCCGGCAAGACTGTATAGCCATTGCTGTTGCAGTTTGGCCTTGCCAAGTTGGTTGATGTATTTTAAAGAATCCGCTTTTTTGTCGTAACCATACTGCATAGCCTGCCGCATCAGCTCCTGCTTCGTCTGGTCATTCTGGATACTGTCCCGTACCAATACATACTCCTGGTATCTTAACAGGGCGGTACTGTAATCTCCCGATAATGCCAATGCTTCCGACAGTAACCTGAGGTTGTCTTTGATACTTTCCGGTTGATGGATCTCCCTGGATAGTGCCAAAGACCGGGAAAAGTTGCTGATGGCCAGCTTCAGATACGCTGCTTTGCTTTTTACAACCGGATTACCGGCCGAAGGCCGGATACTGTCATTTTTGGCATTGTCAAGATAGACCCAGCCTATGTTCTGGAGATTATCTACTTCCAATGTAACCTGCCCTGCTGCCTTGCTTTGTTCCAATCCCCTGTTATACCATTCTAAAGCAGCGGTATAGTTGCCCTGCATTTTGTACACATTCCCTATATTACCAGTATTTCGTGCCACCCCTGTTTTGTCGTCCATCTCCTGGTAGATAGCCAGCGCTTGCTGATAGCTGCTCAGGGCCTCCGGATAACGTTTCTTGTCAAAAAGGATATTGGCGATATTCCCATTATTAAGGGCAATTAATTCCAGGTTATCAATCTCTTTGGCAATGGCGAGACTTTTTAAATAGTATTCCAGCGCCATATCATTATTGGCGGATCCTTCCTGTGCAAAATAAGTGTTGGCCACATTATTCAGGGCAGCAGCCATGCCGTATTTATCCTGTATTTTCTCGAACTGCCTTAATGTTTTGAAGTTGTATTCCTGCGCTTTGGCATAATTACTCATACTTTGATAATTGATGCTGATATGAAACAGCGCAATACCAATATTTCTCTGCGCTCCATCAGCTTCATATTGTTTCAGTGATTGCAGCTGGTAATCCAGCGCCTGCTGATACTTGCCCTGCTGCTGATAAATGATGGCCAGGTTGCCCAGGCAGGCGGCGATCCCTTTTTTGTTATGCCGCTGTTTAAAGATCTCCAGTGCCCGGTTATTGAATATAATGGCAGAATCAGCCAATGCCCGCGCATCAAACTGACCGGCTATATCAAACAAGGTCCAGGCAATTTCTTCCTGCCACTGCATTTGCGTTGCCAGCAAAAGGGCTGAACGGGCATACCCCATCCCTTCCTCATATTTCCCGGCTTCATTACTCCATTTGCTCAATGACATAAATATTTTCACTTTGCTGCTGTCCGACCGGGTGGCTGCAAGCTCATGCAACAGGCTGTCGATCTGCTTTTGCCCTGTGGCTGCTTGCGACCAGCATACTAACAATACGATAAGTAAACATCTGGGGAACATGGGGTTTGGATTTTTCTTTACTGAAGTTAATCAATATCGGAACGCAATCATAGCCCACATTGTACCAATTGCAGGAATGGGTGTATAAATGGGAGTAAGCCCTGTTTTAATAAGGTCTGTCCGGTAACCCGGCCCCCCGTTTTGCTGCTGCTCATACACCAAAACCAGTCATTCATACAATCAGCGTTTTTCTGAGCAGGTAATGGCGATAGTTTCGGGGGGATAATAAATATTCAACATCCCCAAATCTCAAATTGTTATGAAACCGATTTATGTAGCCTTTATCTTCTTTTTATTTGCTGCCTGCAAGTCCTGGCAGCCAGTTACCACAGATGCAGGTACAACTGTGCCGCGTAGCCGCCCGGTAGTATACCAGGACAATAACGGCCCTAATACCAGACCGGTAAAAGACAACGAAATATTTATCGCCCCACTGAATGGACAACTGCCCAATGGTAATTATTATATCGTCAATGTAAAAAGCGGTCTGGCACTGGAAGGCTCGGTGTCTGATAAGTCGGATATGGGACTGAAGCAATTGGAAAAAGGAAATGCACGGCAGGTTTTTGCTGTCCGGCAACAGCAGGGCAAATACCGGATCTCCATGGCTGGGGCGCATCACCTGCAACTCGTTTGTTACTGCGGTGGTGGATATGACCAGATGATCCTGAGTAACGAAAACAGGGATATGGCTTATAAAATTATTCATGCCGGAAATAATGAATGGCTTTTATCATTTACCGCTCAGTTGGGGAACTATGTATGCGTGAAGAAATATCAATCCGCAGCGTATACCCGTGTGGCAATGGGGGCGCAACTGAGAACCGGAGAATACCGCTGGAAATTTATTCCTGAAAATGAGATGAGTTTTTAACCCTAAAAATTAATACCATGCTTCATCCAGACGTTGTAAAATATTTCATGATATTATCTGTTGCATTGGCAGGATGCAAAAAAAATGCGAGCGAGCCTCCACAGCACTGTGACCGGGTAATCGCAGAATGGAAGGAAAATAAAAACCTCCGCTATGAATACAATGCCATCGGGAAAATACAATCGGTGATGAGAGAGGACTTTCCCGAAAAGACGCTATTGGCTTACGATGCCGAAGGAAGACTGATAAATTCCGGTACAAATACTTACCGCTATGAGAAGGAAGGCAAGAAAATCGTTGATGCGTACGGAAGTATTTATTTAATCAATAACAATAACCAGGTTATTTATTGGGAATATCCTCCGCAAAACAACCAGGTCAATAAAGGCACTTTCGAATATGATAACAATGGGTTTATGACGAAATCCAAAACCTATACTTATAATACCGCTGATTTGTCAAACTATACTGTTTTTCAGGACATTGTTTATACCAATACGGTACAGAACGGCAACCTGATACAGGCAAATGCATGGAAGAAACTGTACAGAGCCGGGCTGCCTGCAAACCTGACCACCTCATCGTTCAGATATACATACGATGCTGCCCGCCCCAATAATATACCCGATACCGATTACAGACCTTATAAATATGCAAAACGCAGTGCGGGATTACTACTGAGCGAAACGGACGGCACCACCACTAATAACTATACCTATAAGTTTGATACAAAGGGGCGTGTGGTGCAGGTAGACCGGATACAAGGCGGTACTATTGAAACCATACGAACCTTTAAATACCAATGTGAATAACCCCATAAATTATTTTGTTATGAAAAGTATTTTCCTGATCATCTCTTTGCTGGCGGGTAGTATTGCCGGCATCTCTGCGCAAAATTTCAGCGGAGGCATACAATTGGTAAGCGGACAAAAAGTGGTGGCGGCAAACTACCGCATCATTCCCGAAGCAACCGGCCGTTTTTATAGTAATTACAAGCCCAGGCTGATCGCTTTGGTGGAGGAGCATATTGTGGCCAATGTAAAACAAGCTGTTGACCAAAACGTTCGGGAACTAAATATCACTTTGCCCGATGTGGTAACCCTGGAAGCGGTAAACGAACCTGGTGGTTTTGCATTAAAAGTATGGCTGAAAGGCTGCCGTGCAACATTTAAAGTTACCACGCCCAATGCTACCCTTACCAATCCGTTTGGTGGCCTGGGCCGGGATTTTGATCCCAAATTTGTGCTGACATGGGATCAGGCGTTGGTGATTGCTTTTACAGATATCAATAGTGTGACAACATTTTATCCCAAAAATCCAAGATCAGAAACCGCCAATACAGCTATACATAAACCGAGGTTGATGGATAAATTTCTGGGACTGGCAGATAATGTTTCCAACTCCTTTACTGCGGGAGAAGGCTTTTTTCCTGATTTAAATCAGGCATCTGTAAATATCGCTGCCGTACTTAATACTACTATATTGATGGCTATTGGACAGGTACTTAAAAGCAAACCTTTTTTAGATGAGTTAAAACTGGATGGGGATGAAAAACTAACCGTAATGGCCGATATACGCCAGGGAAATATTATTGCAAAACATCCGCACAGTTATGCAGGAACTTTAGCACGCAGTGCAAAAACAACGCTGTCTGCTACCGATGCACATAACCCTGTGTTGCCTGTCATCGGTGGAGATGAAAAAGTTACAGATAAGCTGGTGAAAAAACCGTCAGGCGCACTTAATCCTCAACCATTGCCCCCTGCTCCTGCGCAAGTAAAGCCCTCGCCCAAACTTAATCCACAGCCTTTACCTCCCGCACCATTAAAACCCAGAAAGGTGAGTGTGAAAAGAGGTTGAGGGAGCCTTTTACGGAATTAAGGGGTGGTTGTTAACAAAGGCGCAGCTGGGAGATTATTGGA
Organism: Chitinophaga sp. H8; assembly: GCF_040567655.1. NCBI lineage: Bacteria > Pseudomonadati > Bacteroidota > Chitinophagia > Chitinophagales > Chitinophagaceae > Chitinophaga > Chitinophaga defluvii. Next base: position 2,046,961 of record NZ_JBEXAC010000002.1, read on the forward strand.
TAAAAGGGTAGGCTGATTAGCTGAAATCCGGTGAACTTAAGCGCTAAAGTTTATGTACATTGTAAAGATAACTAATCGGGCAGCCGGTACTGTCAGTTCAGGTTGCTGCAAGTACTTAAACAAACTTATACCATGAAAAAAGTATTGTTGATAATGCTGTTGCTGCCTTTGATGTCCAGGGCACAGGAATTATACGATATTCCGGAGGGCGCCGCTACCCGCTGGATCTCTTTTGAAAACCCCACCGGGGCCAAAGGACGGGGGGCGATGGAAAACAAAGGAGGTAAAGGACATCCCTGTGATACCCTGCATGCCGGTGGCAGCAAAATACTGGCAGACATACAGGGAGCAGGTATCATCAACAGGATATGGATTACGATATCTAACAGAAGCCCGGCGGCATTACGTTCCATTCGTATTGAAATGTACTGGGACGGTGCCACAAAACCAGCCGTGGCTGTGCCGCTGGGCGATTTCTTTGGCGTAGGGCTTGGCCGCAGGCTCCCCTTCCAGAATGTATTCTTTTCTGATCCGGAGGGGCGTTCTTTCAACTGCAATATTCCCATGCCGTTTAATAAGCGGGCCAGGATTGTGCTGATCAATGAGGGCACAGAAAAACAAGCGTTGTTTTATGATGTGAACCTTACCACCGTAAAGCGGCATACGAAGGAAATTCTTTACTTCCACGCGTACTGGAGCAGTAATGCGGGCGCTGCGCTGGGACAGGATTTTAGCGTACTGCCCAAGGTGAGTGGTAAAGGCCGTTACCTGGGCGCCAACTTTGGCATAACAACGGATAAGTCTTACAGTGATACCTGGTTTGGAGAAGGAGAGGTGAAGATGTACCTGGACGGTGATACACAGTTTCCCACGCTGGCAGGCACCGGCACGGAGGATTATATCGGTACTGCCTGGGGACAGGGAGTTTTTGCGCACATGTACCAGGGGTGCCCTATCGCCGATAAGGAGAAAAGACAGTATGCCTTTTACCGTTATCATATTCCCGACCCGGTATATTTCCAATCCGATTGCCATGTTATCATACAACCCATGGGCGGCGGTACTACCGACCAGGTGAGGCAGTTGCTGAAAGCGGGTGCCCGGCTGAAGCCCGTATCAGTATCTACGGAAAAAGAAATCGTAAAACTGCTGGAGATGCCAGCACCACCTTCCTTGGAGAGCAATACATTCCCAAACGGATGGGTGAACTTTTACAGAGTGGATGATTATTCGGCTACCGCCTACTTCTACCTGGACAAACCGGAAAACGGATTGCCTGCACTGGCACCACTGAAAGTACGATTGTCAGGATTGTGATAAGAGAGGGCTGGCCAAAAAGTAAAATAAAGGCTTCGGGAGTCGCTTAAACGATCATCAGATACCCGAATAAATTAGGGCTGACCATTGCTTTTTGGTCAGCCTTTGATATGAACTGGAATCAACCCGGTATCCGGACTGTATCGGGCTATCTATTGTTTTCTTTCACGGTTTCATCCGCGCTTGCTATTAAAGGAGTTTTTTTTGACAAGCAAATAATCAGCAACCATTTTAGCAATAGTAGGCAACCCTTTTTTAAGCCACCTTTTTTTTAACGCTAAATCAGTAGCCATTACTATTTGATTGTCTTCCAGCATTACCAGGATGGTAGGTCTTTTCTCACCGTCATATAGGCATATCGTCTTGAAAGTGCTTCTATAATTGTTGATATGTTCTAAGTTTTTTTCATAAACGCCTTCAATTGTCCTGGCATCAACCGGATGTCCGCCTTCTTTCACTCGTTGTTTAACCCGCATCTTACAGTGTTTCACGTTGTCCAGGCATAAATAATTGAGCTGAATTTGGTATCCTCTATTTTCAAAGCGGTCTATATATTTCCAGTAATCGGGGTGAGATAGAGGTGTTTCCAGAACGAAGTGCTGATTAGAGTTAATAGCCTCATCCATTTTGGATAAAAGGAAATTCTCCATCATTTCGGCAGAACGGATATTTAATTGCTCAACAGATAGATTTTCATTCTTAAGCTCCCGCTCGAAACCGCTGCGTGTTAAATCCCTATCGAAAGGGAGAACACCTTCAAAAAGAGTGGGTAGCATTGATTCAATATGAGTAGACTTGCCTGCTCCATTGGGGCCAGAAATAACAAGCAGGGTGGGTTTAGAGTAATCCATTCTCTTTCATGAACTTTTCCCTGACAACATTAGCCTCTCTATCAGTTAAGCGACGTATAAACTTGGTTTCAATTTCAGCACCAATTGTATAAACTTCCTGAATCTCAATGCGACCATCTGCAAATTCATAAAATCCTTGTCCTTCGGGTAATTGATCTGATAGAATCAAAAAGGGAAGATTATTGCCAAAATTTCTTTTTCTTAATCGATCAATTGTGGCTGCAAATTTTTTATCCTGTGCCGCTATTTCATATTCTAAATCTGTCATGCGTAAAGGTGTGAATAAGTTGAGGTATTCCCACGTAAATGTACTGAAATTTATGCGCAAATCCAATTTCGGTTTTAGAATCAATTTTCTATATAAAATATTGATAATTATACTGTTATGGTGTATTGTTTACCTCGTTTTCAGATAAAGAAAACTGTTCAGGTATTTGAGCAATAGATTGGTTGTTGTATAGCTGTTTTGAGTTATGTGGCTATTGCAATTACACCAATAAGCTGCCACCATCAACCACGATTATCTGACCTGTGGTAAAACTACCGCGCATCAGGTAGAGGTAAGCTTCGGCAAGCTCTTTCGGATTACCGACCCTGCCGGTTAATAATTTGCTGCCTACCCTGTTGAAAAAAGCTTCCCGCGCTGCTTCCGGCATATCTGCCAGGAGGTTGGTCCTCACCGTTCCTGCACAAACCGCATTCACTCTTATAGGGGCAAGTTCAATAGCAAGTGCACGGGTAAGCCCTTCAATAGCGCCCGCCATGCCTGCAATCACAAGTGCCCCTTTCCTTGGCCTTCTCCCAAGTGCGCCGGTCGTGAGCGTAATGGAGCCACCCTCTCTGATCTGTGGTGCCCCATGTTTTGCCGCCATAATTGCCCCCCAAAATCGCAGGTGAATAGCTTGTTTTGCGTCATCAATATCCAATTCAGGCAATTCACTAAACTTCAAGCTATCGCCTGCCGTAAAAATGAGGTGGTCAAATTCGCCTGTCTTTTTAAAAAGCTGCGCTACCTGCTTTTCATCCCCAAGATCTGCGGTGAAACCTTTACTGCTTTCTGGTAAAACAGTTAAAGCCTCCTCCACCTTTTGCTGGCTGCTCGACACCACCACTACCGACGCACCTTCATCTGCTGCTGCTATTGCTGTCTCTAAACCAATGCCTGATGTGCCACCCAGCAAGATGATTTTTTTACCTGATAAACTGCTTATGCTGTTATTTTTCATGCCACTGATTATTTCATAATTTTAATCGGACAAAACTATTGTACGAATACTAAACTTTTACTATTCGTTACCTTCAGGAAAGTGACTTCTATGGCGAAACTTACATGTGAATCAACACCTGCTATTGACAGGCAACTAGCCTTAATGGATGCCATTGAGTTGCTAAGTGGCAAATGGAAAATTGTTATTCTGCGGTGTTTATACCTTAATGGAGCCATGCGGTTCAAAGACCTGCAAGAGACGGCGAAGGGAATAACACCCAAAGTGTTGTCAAAGGAATTGCAGCAATTAGAAGAAAATCTGCTGCTTACCAGAACAGTGAACAACACAAAACCTATTACAGTAACCTATACACTTACTGACCATGCTACTGAAACCCTGCCTGTCATTCATGCTTTAATTGAATTTGGGTTGAAGCATAGAAAGCAGATTAAAAGCAAATGGTTATAAAATGGGCTTGTTTTGTTACAGAGTAGTAACTAAAATGGGCTTGTTTTGTTACAATATTAGCCTATATTTGCCCTTGTTTTAAGACAATTTCATCATGGCTTTTAAAAGAAGTGTCGAAACATATCTCCATGACTGGAAAATTAATCCTTCCCGTAAACCACTGATTATCAGAGGCGCCAGACAAGTTGGGAAAACGACTTTGGTAAAGGATTTTGCCAGGTCTTATGCTCATTTTATCATGCTTAATCTGGAAAAAGCAACTGACAGGAGATATTTTGAGGATTTTGATGATGTAAAAACAATCTGTGAAGCGCTGTTTTTAACCTATAATATTCCTTTATTGGAAATACACAACACTTTGTTGTTTATTGATGAAATCCAGGAAAGTCCGAAAGCTATTCAGTTGCTGCGTTTCTTTTATGAAGAAATGCCTGCTTTACACATTATCAGCGCTGGATCACTATTAGAATTTGCTATTCAAAGGGTAAAAAATTTTCCTGTTGGAAGGGTGGAATTTTTATATCTCCATCCAATGAATTTCGAGGAGTATCTGGAGGCAATAGGAAGGGAGGCTATCATTGAACAATTAAAAATGGTTCCTGTAAAACCAGCTGCTCATCAAGTTTTAATGGATCAATTTCACCGGTATGCTATTATTGGCGGAATGCCTGAAATAATTAAAACAGATATCGATAAAAACAATCTGGCAGATCTTACAAGAATATATGAAAGCATATGGGGAACGTATAAAAATGATGTAGAGAAATATACAACCAGTGACAATGAAAGAAAGATCATTAAACATATTATGGATACTGCTCCACTTTATTTGGACGAGCGGGTTAAATTCCAGGGATTTGGTAATTCCTCCTACCGGTCAAGAGAAGTAAGCGAGGCATTCAGAACGCTGGAAGACGCAAAAATTATTCGTTTAATTTACCCTACAACAGATATGCAACCACCTCCCAGAGCAGATCTTAAAAAATCGCCGCGATTTCAGATCCTGGATACGGGGCTTGTTAATTATACGTTGTCCATTCAGGCGCAGATGTTAGGTATGAATGATTTAAGTAGTGCTTATAAGGGCGCTGTAATACCTCATTTGATTACACAGGAACTCATATCACTACAAACAATATCCCCTAATAATCCAAATTTTTGGGTAAGAGAGAAATCACAATCAAATGCGGAAGTTGATCTGGTGCTGGTGCATCGTGAATTTTTAATTCCTGTAGAAATAAAATCAGGTAGTACCGGTTCTCTTCGATCACTTCATCAATTTATAGATGCTGCTGATCATCCCTATGCTATCAGAATTTACGGGGGAGCCTTCTCTATTGAAAAAGCAATCACACCCAATAAAACGTCTTATTTATTAATGAATCTTCCTTACTATTTGGGTACACAACTGCCTGCTTATTTAACGTGGCTGGTTCAACAGGAAGTCATATAGATTTTTGGGAAGGAGATTGTCCTGGTGGCTCATAGTACGCTCCACTCAACAATTACTATTGTTTCGTACTTTTTTTTATATTCGTCATCCGAAATTCGTGTATGTCGATTTACAGCAGCCTTAGTGACCAGGATCTGATTGTCTTATTGAAAAAGGACAATGAAACTGCCTTTCAGGAACTTTATGAACGGTATAAGGGCATACTGCATGTACACGCGTATAAGAAACTGGGCGACTTTGAAGATGCAAAAGATGTCGTGCAGGAGCTGTTTACCGCATTATGGGACAAGCGCCTTGCGTTGCCCGAAACCAGTAATTTTGCCGGTTACCTCTACAGTGGTATACGAAACCGGATATTCAACATCTTTGCGCACAATGACGTAAAATCCCAATATGCAACGTCTTATCAACAATATAACAGCGAATTGACCTGCACCACCGATGAAAGTGTGCGGGCCGTTGAGCTGGCGGCCCAGATCGAACGGGAGATCAGTGCATTGCCGGAAAAAATGCGCGAAGTATTTCTCCTGAGCAGACAGGGCAACCTGAGCCACAAAGAAATCGCTGAAAGACTTTCCATCTCCGAACAAACCTCCAGGAACCACATCAAAAAAGCGCTGAAAGTATTGCGCAACCGGTTAGATACACTGGTGTACCTGTTTTTTTATTAAAAATTTTTGCGGGCAGTAGCCCATGACCCTCACTTGGCTGTCTTGTTATAGGAATGAACTATAAGAGGATGCAAAAACAAGCGTTTCAGGCATTGCTGGACAAATACCTTTCCGGAAATTGTTCCGCCGAAGAGCGGGCCACTTTAGAAATGTGGTATTTAACTTATGAGGCAAAGGACCTGCCTCCGCTGTCACCCGCACAGCTGGAAGAGATCCGGCAATCCGCGGCGCCACATATCCAGCGCACCGCCCGCAGGAGTTGGCTGCGTTGGGCAGCCGCTGCTGCGGTGCTTGTTGCGGTGGCTATCGGAGCATATATGTACCAGGCTAATCATGATCGTGGCATTACAGTGGAACAGCTGGCCGCAGGACAAGATGTTGCGCCAGGCGAACGCCGCGCATTTCTGACACTGGCCAATGGCCGCCGTATTGATCTGAATGAGCAGCAAGGTGGTATAGCGGTAGATTCGCTGGGCGTTTCGTATTTAGACGGAACACCGGTGGCTGGTGCAGCAGGAACAGCGGAAACGTCTGCTCTCATTACCATGAGTACGCCTAAAGGAGGTGGGTACCGGGTAACACTTCCGGATGGTACCAGGGTATGGCTGAATGCAGCATCGTCGCTCAGGTATCCCAGCCGGTTTGCTGCGGATCACCGCGAAGTGGAACTTACCGGAGAAGCATTTTTCGAAGTGCAAAAGGTCCTGAATACGGCTAATGAACGTATTCCATTCCTGGTAAAAACTGCTCACCAGACTGTGCGCGTGCTGGGTACGCAATTCAATGTAACGGCATATACAGAAGAAACTACTGAAGCAACCACCGTAGTGGAAGGCGTGGTGGAAGTAACGGCTACGGATGCAGGAAAACCTGCCCGTATTATACCGGGAGAGCAGGCGCTTGTCCAGGATAACAACGTATCAAAACACACCGCCAACCTGGAGCAGGTGACCGCCTGGAAAAATGGCAACTTCTTTTTTGATAATGAACCACTGGAAACTGTCATGCGCAAAATTTCAACTTGGTATGATGTAACCGTGGTCTTTGAGGATGCCATTGCCGGAGAGAAATTTTATGGAATCATCGCAAGGGAAAAGAAACTGAGCCAGGTACTGAAAATGTTGGAAAAGACTAAAACGGTGCAGTTTATGATAAAAGGAAATACCATACACATCTATAAACGTTAATACACTACAACAGGAATCAACTTAAATCAACAGGAATCAACTAAAATCAAAAAGCCAGATTCCGATTGGCGTCGAAAACTGGCTGGCGTTTGGAATGGCCTAAAACAGAATTTTTGAACCTGCAGGTGCCGGTGTCTGGAAAACAAAGCACCCTGCATAATACCAAACAGTAGTAAATGTATAAAAATTTCACGAAACTCACGGACGTGCTCCGCGGGTATTCCCAACAATTCATGCGGGTCATGCGAATTACCGCTTTTCTTATGTTGCTTTGCTTGCTGCAACTGAGCGCAAAAACAAATGCGCAGCTCATTTCCTTATCCGGAGAGAAAATGCCTTTGATGGAAGTGCTTAAAGAAATACACCGCCAAAGTGGGGTTGATTTTATTTTTGCAGCCAGCTCACTGAAGTATGCGCATCCGGTTACCGTGGATATCCATGAAACACCGTTAAATGAGGCGCTCAGACAAGTATTTGCAGGCCAGCCATTGGCATATGAGATCGCTGATGGGGCGGTAACGGTATGGGGTAAAACCCCCCGGTTATCTGATAACCCGGATGATAATACCAGTCCGGCAATAGCTTATGATGAGATCCGCGGACGTGTAGTGGATAGCCTGGGCAAAGGGTTACCCAGTGTAACCATTCGCGTGAAAGGCGCTGAAATCGCCACCAAAACGGATCAGTCGGGATATTTTGTTCTGTACAAAGTACCGGCCGATGCGATGATCGAAATCACTTCCCTGGGATACAAGCCTTATGCTGTGCGGGCAAACAGCCTTCCAGATCCGGTAGTGTTTGTGCTGAAGCAGGCAACAAGCACCCTGGACGAAGCCGTAGTACAGGCATATGGTACTACCACCCGCCGCTTTAATACCGGAAACATTGCCCGGATCTCTGCGGCCGATATCGAGACACAACCCGTTGCCAACCCGCTGGCGGCATTGCAGGGCAGGGTGCCCGGCATGCTGGTAACACAAACATCCGGAATACCCGGCGCTGCGGTGAATATCGAAATCCGTGGCCGTACCGCTATCGATAAAAGCATCACCAGCGACCAACCCCTGTTCGTGATCGATGGTGTGCCCTACAGCAACGGCAACAAGAGCCTGGAAATGGGAAACTGGTCAGCAAGCACACCAAGTCTGCAAATACAAAGCATGGTAAAGGGCGGAATCAGCCCCTTCCAGGGGATCAACCCACAGGATATTGAAAGTATTGAAGTGTTGAAAGATGCAGATGCTACAGCGATCTATGGTTCGCGTGGTGCCAATGGCGTTATCCTGATCAGCACTAAACGCGGGAAAGCAGGTAAAGCTTCCTTCAGTATCAACTCCTACCAGGGGATCAGCTTTGTGCCGGATAATGTAAAGATGATGGATACCCGGCAATATATAGCTGCCCGTAAACAAGCCTTCAAGAACAGCGGTATTGCAATGACCACCGCCAATGCACCGGATATCCTGGTTTGGGATACCACCAGGAACTATAACTATGCGAAGATGTTTACCGACAATATTGCCAATACCCACAGCTCCCAGCTGTCATTGACAGGAGGAAACCGGTTAACGCAGTTCTCCCTGCGCGGTGGCTATAACCGTGAAAACACCATCATGGATCCCGACCATAAAAGCGAGCGGATCAATGTGTCCTTTTCCCTGAATCAGAAGAGTACCAATGAAAAGCTGAATGTATTATTTTCCGGCAGTTTTGGAAATAGTGTTACGGAGATGATCAACCAGGATATGTCCCGTTTCCGTATCATGGCGCCCAACATGCGCATGCTGGATGACCAGGGCAAACCGCTTTGGGAGGAATATAATTACACCGTCTTTAATCCCTTTGCCGAGCTGCTGAAAAAGAACAACTTCACATCGAAAACACTATACGGCAATATACAGCCCTCTTACCGGTTCAATGAACACCTGAAAATTTCTGCCAATATCGGTTATAACCTGTCCATTAATGACCAGGATGCTATTGTGCCGCTCACTTCTTTAAAGCCCGGCCCTACCCTCAAATCATCACGGGTGCTGAGTAACAGCAGAAACCAGAATTTGTCAATTGAACCGCAGCTGGATTATGGACGGCAATTATTCGGGGGCGACCTGAACATACTGTTTGGTGGCACCTATCAATCTACCAACACTTCAGGCACCCGCATCGATGCGCAGAATTTTCCCAGCGACGAAGCACTGCGCTTGTTGAATAATGCATTATCGTATAGCGTTTATGAAACGGCTTCCCAATACAAGTATATTGCTGCTTTTGGGCGGGTCAATTATAATTTTCACAATACCTATATCGCCAACTTCACTGCACGGCGGGATGGCTCCAGCCGCTTCGGGGCGGGCAAACGATTTTCCAATTTTGGTGCAGCAGGACTGGCATGGATCTTTACCAACCAGTTTGATCTTAAAGACAAATTGCCTTGGCTGAGCTTCGGAAAGCTGAGAGGAAGTCTGGGGATCACCGGCAATGATAAGATTCCGGATTATCAATACCTCGATACCTGGGCGGTAAATAATTATTTCAGGTACCCTTCACTGAATGACCAATTTCTCTACCCAGATAAATTGTATAACCCGTCATACCATTGGGAATCTACCCGGAAAACGGAATTGGCGCTGGAATTCGGACTATTTAACGACCGGGTATTGTTCTCGCCGGTGTATTTCCGGAACATCAGCTCTAATCAACTGGTCAACTACAAATTGCCAAAGATGACCGGCTTCAATGAAGTGGTGGCCAACTTACCTGCAACAGTAGTCAATGACGGCTTTGAATTTACCCTGAGCAGCGACAACATTAAACGCAAAGATTTTTCATGGCATACGGATGTCAATTTCAGCGTGCCACGGAATAAGTTAAAAGCCTTTCCGGATATTGAAAATTCATCCTACTACACCACCTATGTGGTGGGCAAGCCGCTCAACGTGATATACCTGCTGGACTTTTTGGGTGTCAATCCCGAAACCGGCGATCCCATGTTCCTGGATGTTAACAAAGATGGGTTGTTGAATACGGACGACTATGTGCCTACCGGAACCCTGGACCCCAAATTTTATGGCGGGATCCAGAATACATTTACCTATAAAAACTTCCGGCTGGATTTCTTCTTCTTATTCCGGAACACCATGGGTGGAAATTACCTGAGATTTGCGCCAAGTGGTCAGGGAGATTATGTAAACTGGCCCGTTGTTGATGATAAGGTATGGGAAAAACCGGGCGACATCGTCAGCCGGCCTAAACTATTGGCGGTTAATACCACTGAGGTGCAGAATTTCAGAAGGTATTCCAATGCCATCTACTCAAATGCATCTTACATCCGCCTCAATAACGCATCACTCTCTTATACCCTGCCGGAGCGCATCACAGGTAAGGCAGGCATTTCAACTTTACGGGTGTATATATTAGGCCAGAATTTGTGGACCATCACAAAATACAAAGTAGGTGATCCCGAAATTCAAAGCTACTTGTCCACACCATCACTGTGTACCATCACCGGTGGTTTTCAATTAACCTTTTAAGGCAACGAACAATGAAACAATCAATAAAATGGGGTTTGCTAATGCTGATGTTGTGAAGTGCAACGGCCTGCGAAAAATTGCTGGAAGTAGAACGCCCGATAGACAGGCAGGTATCTGCATATGTATTTAGTAACGATGAAACGGCAAGAGCTGCCGGATTGGGGATGTATGGCTCATTAGTGAAGTATGCCTACGGTGCGTTTACCGGATTATATACATCCGACCTGGGAATGATTTCGGATGAAATCTATAGCACTTCCTCCAGCAATGAGCAAGCGTTGCAGTTCCGGGAAAACCGCCTACAGCCCGATAATGGAGGAGTGAGTAATATCTGGGCCACTTCTTACGAAGTGGTATACCATGTCAATCTCTTTTTAGAAAAGATCAGCCGGTCGGAAGCAGTTTCAACGCCTTTACGGAACCAGCTGATAGGAGAAGGGAAGTTTATCCGTGCATTACTTTATTTTTATCTCGTTAACACCTACGGGAATATTCCCCTGATTACCTCTGCTGATTATCATATAAACGGAAGTTTAGGACAGCGCACGCCAGAGGAGGTGTATACATTTATGTTGGCGGATTTAGAGGATGCTTATGCGCTGCTGACACCAGATTACCTGACATCTGAGCGTATCCGGGCCAATAAATGGGCGGCAGCAGCCTTGCTGGCAAGAACATACCTTTACCAGGGAAACTGGAGCAAGGCCGGAAAATATGCACAGGAAGTGATCGCCAGCGGTGCCTATACTCTGGTGTCTGTAGATGAAGTGGGATTGAACAGCAATGCGGAGGCGATATTCCAGTTGGCCCAAAATATTACCGGCGGCACCAATAATTACGATGCAAGCATGTTGCTGGAAGTGTCACCTTCCTCGAAGAAACCATATTACGCGGTGGATTCATTATTAGTGAAAGCATTTCAGGAGGAGGATGCCCGTAACAAGTCATGGATACATGAGCAAATAACGACTAACGGTGATGTATATTACATGGCCAATAAATATAAGATACGTTATGGCATACCTAATGAAAAGAAAATTGAACACCTCACGATCTTACGCCTGGGAGAGCTGCACCTGATCCTCGCAGAGGCGCTGGCACAACAGGAACAATTGGAGGAGGCCATTACTCAGCTGGATATTATCCGTAAGCGGGCAGGCATCCCCTTGCTTAAAAATATGAATATTACGAAAACCAAAGCACACCTGCTGGACCTGGTCATGGAAGAACGCCAACGTGAACTTTGTTTTGAACTGGGCCACCGTTGGTTTGACTTAAACCGTACCGGCCGCGCTGATGCTTATTTTTCGTCACTGTCTTACAAAGACTGGCAGCCTACTGACCGGTATTTCCCTATTCCTCAATCAGAAATTTTGCTGAATCCCTTTCTGAAACAAAATGCGGGATATAAATAATTAATATTTCCATATCCCGGACACTATCTCAAATTTCTGTTTTCCCTGACCACCGGGGAGGAGCATCTGTTGCATAGACGCTCCTCCCCGGAACGGGAATGTTTACGCTAAAATTCAGCAATTGAAACGGCAAAACATCATTTTATTTTATCTGGTAGCCCTGCTCCTGCACGGCGGCTGCCAGGCACCGGAAAACCCGGACTGGCAGCACCTTGACCCGCAAAAGGATGGGGTATTAGGCATCAGTACAACGCGAACATACCATGAACTTTTGAAGAACAGGCAGCCCACAGCGGTAATTGTGGCGGTACTTGACGGCGGAACTGATACCGGACATGATGACCTGATGGCCGTACGATGGATAAACGAAAAAGAAATACCCGGCAATGGCCTGGATGATGATGGCAACGGATACATCGATGACAGGTACGGGTGGAACTTTGTAGGTGTACCGGATAGCTCACTGAAATTCGACAACACCGCGTTGACACGCCTGGTAAGGCAAGGTAAAAAACGGTTCGGACAGCTTACCGCACAAACAGTGCCCATCCGGGACCGCGCATCATTTGACGCCTACCAGGTGCAGCTGACCGCTTTTGAGAAAGCGCGGCGCAAAGCCCGGGAACAACTGGAACAGCTGCAGCAATTGAAAACCTGCCTGGACAAGATGGTACAGCAACTGGGTAAGACAGCGCCCACATTACAGGATTTCAGGGATTTTTTACCGCACAATGATCAGGAAAACCAGGTACGCTCACTGGCCAACGCTAAAATGAAACGCAAAACGTATGCGGAGTTTTACCAGGAAGATATCCTGGAAAGACTGCAACAGCTGCAGCAGCAGCTCGCCTATCATTATAACCTGGAATTTGTACCACATGGCGCCATTGACAGTACAGATAACAGCACCGCGTTGTGGACTGGCAATCCCGATGTGAAGGGGCCGGATGCCATGCATGGTACACATGTAGCAGGCATTATTGGGGCTTCCCGCGACAATGCAGCCGGCATACAGGGTATTGCCGGTCACGTTCGCCTGATGCCGGTGCGCTGTATACCCAATGGCGATGAACGCGATGAAGACGTAGCCCGCGCTATCCGCTATGCGGTGGATAACGGGGCTAAGGTGATCAACATGAGCTTCGGGAAATATTACACTTCCAATAAGTCACTCGTGGATGATGCCGTGCGGTATGCTATGGCCCACGATGTGCTGCTCATTCATGCCGCCGGAAACGATGGCTGCGACCTGGATAAGCAACCGCATTACCCGAATCCGTTCTATTCAGATGGAGACAAAGCAGCTGCCTGGATCACCGTAGGGGCATCCGACCAAACGGATGATGAAACGCTGAAAGCACCATTTTCCAACTATGGTCTTACCCAGGTGGATGTGTTTGCTCCGGGCGTTCGTATCCGGTCTACAGTGCCAGACGGAGGTTATAAACGTCTCGATGGTACAAGCATGGCAGCGCCGGTGGTGGCAGGACTGGCTGCTACCATCCGGTCGTACTATCCTGCACTAACGGCCAGACAGGTACGGGAAATTATCCTGAAGTCGGCTGTGAAATATCAGGGACTGACCGGCCGCTGTGTAACAGGTGGTATCGTAAACGCATATACGGCTATACAGCTCGCGGAACAGTATAAACGCTAGCGCGAAAACGGCTGCATATGTAAACGCATACACGGCCATCAAGCCCACTGAACAGTATAAACGCTAAAACAAAAAACAGATGCATACAACTATTATTTCCGTTGAGAACCTGTCGCACCGGTACGCCAGTACCTGGGCCATCCGGGATATCAGCTTCCAGATCGACAAAACAGGCATTCTGGGCCTGCTCGGCTCCAATGGCGCCGGCAAATCTACTACCATGAATATCATGTGCGGGGTATTGAACCAAACAGCGGGCAAGGTGGTGATTGATGGCATAAACCTGCGGGAACATCCGGAGAAAGCAAAAAGAGAGATCGGATTTCTGCCGCAACAGGCGCCCCTGTATATGGACCTTACGGTAGATGAATACCTGCGCCACTGCGCCTACCTGCGGCAGATAGATAAAAAAGTTGTGCCGAAAGCCATGGCAGAGGCGAAGGAACGCTGCGGACTTGGACATTTCAGCAAGCGCCTGATCAAAAACCTGTCTGGTGGATACCGCCAGCGGGTAGGCATTGCCCAGGCCATTATCCACAAACCAAAACTGGTGGTACTAGACGAACCTACCAACGGGCTGGATCCCAACCAGATCATTGAAGTACGGTCACTGATCCGGGAAATTGCCGAAGAACGTGCCGTGATTTTTTCTACCCACATCCTGTCTGAAGTACAGGTGCTTTGTAAAGATATCCGCATGATTGAACAGGGGAAGCTGGTTTTTGCAGATACCATGGAGGCATTCAACAACTACATCTCTCCGCAAAGTGTGCGCGTGGAGCTGGATCATCCCCCCACAAATGAAACGCTGCTGCAGATAGAAGGCGTTACCAAAGTAGAGCGCCTCACAGAACGGAGCCTGCGTATCTTTTTTGACGGCGACAGGGATATCACCGACAGGATTATCCGGGCCAGCGTACAGCACGACTGGTACCTGCGCGAAATCTACCTCGATAAAGGCTCGCTGGATGATGTATTTGCACAACTATCCAGCCGTGCCAACTAACCCAACTTAAAAGATCTGATAAACGATTGATATGAAAAAGATATTGCGGATAGCCCGTGTGGAGCTGAGTGCCCTGTTTTACTCGCCTATTGCCTGGTTTTTACTGATTTTGTTCTTTGTCCAGGTGGCAGTCGCCTACCTGAAAAAGATAGAAACCTTAGCGACCTCGCAGGAACTGGGAAGAGCACTTCAAAACCTCACTTTTAAAGTTTTTGCCGACCCGGCGATGTCCGGGATTTTTATCACAGGAGTGCTTAACAACCTGTACCTATACATTCCGCTGATTACCATGGGACTCATCAGCCGGGAAGTAAGCAGCGGTACTATCAAATTGCTGTATTCCTCACCGGTGAAGCTCTCTCATATCGTGCTGGGAAAATACCTGGCCATGCTGGTGTTTAACCTGTGCATGATGGCGGCACTGGTCATTGTGGCCGTCTTTGCTTCGTTTCATATAGAGGCGTTCGACTGGGGAATGATATTGTCCGGACTGCTTGGTATTTTCCTGTTGCTGAGTGCATATGCAGCCATCGGCCTTTTTATGTCGTGCCTGAGCAGTTACCAGGTGGTAGCCGCCATTGCCACGTTTGCGGTGTTTGCACTCCTGAATTTCATGGGCGGCCTTTGGCAGGACTATGATTTCCTGCGGGACCTCACGGGATATCTTTCTATCTCAGGGCGCACGGAAAACATGATCTTCGGCTTGCTGAATACCCGGGATATCCTGTATTACCTGCTTATCACAGCACTTTTCCTGTGTTTTGCGTGGTTCAGGTTACAAGGCGAGCGGGCGTCTGTGGGCCGCTGGATAGCGATCGGTAAATATTGCCTGGTGGTGGTCGTAGTGCTGGTCATCGGTTATTTTGCCGCTGCACCCGGCAACATCGGCTATTGGGATACTACCCGCACCAGGATGAATACCCTGAGCGTTAATGCACAGGAAACGCTGAAAGCGATCGGGAAGGAACCGCTGGAGGTAACCACCTACGTGAATCTGCTGGACCCTACCTATTACGCCGGACGGCCTGCCGGAAGAAATACAGATAAACGGCGCTGGGAACGATACCTGCGCTTTAAACCAAATATACAACTGAACTATGTGTACTATTACGATAGTACCTACACGGAATATGTATATAAATCCAATAAAGGCCTGTCGCTGGATGATATGGCCCGGAAGTTTTCAAAATCACATAAGATAGACCTGGCCCGCTTTAAGACACCGGCAGAGATACAGCAGCTGGTTAATCTCCGCCCGGAGAAAAACCGGCTGGTGATGCACCTGAAATTTAAAGGTAAAAGCACCTTCCTCCGAACGTTTGAAGATATGCAATTCTGGCCTTCAGAAACGGAAGTGACGGCTGCACTGCGCCGGCTGACAGTACCCCTGCCTGTTATCGCTTTTTTGCAGGGGGAAGAAGAACGCCGGATCGACCGGCTGGGCGACCGGCATTATAAGCTGGCCACAAGTGAAGTAAATGTGCGCACTTCCTTGCTTAATCAGGGGTTTGACTCCAAAGACCTGTATCTGAAAGGCGAGGAGGAGATCCCTGAAGGACTCACCGCACTCGTGATTGCTGATCCCCGGGCAGCATTTGCACCGGAGGTACTGCAAAAAATCCAACGTTACATCGACAAAGGCGGCAACCTCCTGCTGGCGGGAGAGCCAGGTAAGCAGGACATACTTAATCCCATCCTCCAGGGGTTGGGTGTACGGCTCATGGATGGCATTGTAGTACAGGGCGATACCGAATTTTCGCCGGATGAAGTGAAGTCTTTTGTGACTTCGTTGGGCACCGAATTTGGCCGGAAGGTAACCCAGCTGCATCGAGAGGAAGTACCTGTAAATACCCGGAATGTAGCCGGGCTGGTTTATACCGGTACCAGCAACTTCAACGTAAGGGAGCTACTCCATACCAATGCAGAACTGACCTGGAACAAAACCGGCAAGCTGGCGCTGGACTCGGCAGATATTGTGTATAACCCCGCAGCCGGTGATGTTAAACAGGCTATCCCTACAGCGCTGGCATTGACGCGTAACATCAACGGCAGGGAACAGCGTATCCTGGTAACCGGCGATGCGGATTTCCTGAGCAATGTGGAACTGGGAAAATCTTATTCCAAATTCGGCAATGCTAATTTTTACCAGGGCTTCCTCGGTTGGTTTACCTATGGGCAATTCCCGATCGAACCCACCTGGCCAGCCCCTGTTGATAATGCAGTAACAATCAAAGGAACGAGTATAACGCCACTCCGGTGGATTATGCTGGGCGTAATCCCCGCTATCGGGTTGCTGATGGGTACTGTTTTACTGATAAGACGCAAACGGAAATAAAACATGCATTTTTCCACAGACCAACAGACGCTGGACGACCTGATGATTTTCGGCAAACCAGGTACGCAGTCGGTATATGAGCTTTTTAACCAGGCGCAAACACAGGGGGGCGCCAGGTGCATCGAAGCACTGTTCCGGTATCCCCTGGCCGATCCGGAGGCCATTAACAACCGGTGTACGCTTATCCGGTACCTGGGAGAAGTGCTGACTGATTTTCCATTCCACCGCGAATGGTTTGACATCATAGAAGCCTATCTGCAGCAAACGGATGAACGGACACGTTTGGCAGTACGTGAAACGAACCTGTCTGAACGCCTGAAATCAATGATCGCTACAGATCCGCAATGGAAACAGGTAGCAGCAGGTGCGGTAGCTACCGGTGAACTCCTGGCAGCATTGCCGGCTTTTGTCAATCGCTTGCTGGATAACAGGCATCCGCTGCTGACCAGCATGATAGCTCCTATCACTCATTTGCTGGCAGATGCTGAACTGGGACGGATAGCAGCGGCGCCGGTGAAAAAAAATCTCACCCCACCCGAATTGGCGGAACGCGATAGTTTATTCCGCTTTAAAAAACGGGAAGCCATCAAAAAGGTATTGACTGTGATCTACCAGCTGGATGCCTGTCTTGCTGTAGCGAAGGTGGCCCGGGAGCGTGGTTTCTGCTATCCGCAGGCGTTTTCAAAGGAACAGGGGGAAGTGGTGATGGAAGATTTTTATCACCCTCATGTACCAGGCGCTGTTGCCAATACGATCCATATCCATCCTGCAGGAAATATTGTATTGCTGACAGGCGCTAATATGGCCGGGAAATCTACTTTGATGAAAGCACTGGGTATCACCATGTACCTGGCCCAGATGGGTTTTCCTGTACCGGCAAAACGTATGTGCTTTGCCGTAAGGGAAGGGATTTATACCAGCATTAATGTGCCGGATAATCTGAGCAGGGGCATCAGCCATTTCTATGCGGAGGTGTTGCGGGTGAAGAAGGTAGCCCGTGAACTGGGAGCCGGTAAATATCTCTTTACCATGATGGATGAATTGTTTCGCGGCACCAATGTAAAGGATGCCCATGAGGCTACCGTAGTGCTTACTACTGCCTTTGCTGCAAAACCCAACTGTATGTTCGTGGTGTCTACCCATATCATGGAGGCAGGAGCAGTGCTGCAGCAAACCGTAGATAATATCCAGTTTGTGTACCTGCCCACGGAAATGGATGGCAACAAGCCGGTTTATACTTACCGGTTGCGAAATGGTATCACCGCCGACCGTCACGGGATGGTGATTGTACGGAATGCGGGGATACTGGACCTATTAAACCGAAACAAAACTGCAGATACACTATGAGTTTTATTGTGGATAAACAAAGCCTGGACGACCTGAACCTGTTGGGGAAATACCGGCCAGGTTCGGTGTACAGCCTCTTTAACCAGGTGAAGACCGAAGGAGGTGGAAAACTGCTGGAAGCGATGTTTGGAAAACCCTTGCAATGCGAAAAGCAGATCAATGAGCGGAGCCGGTTGTTTCGTTATTTCCAGTCGCTGGACCTGACGTTTTTGTTTCATCCGGATGAGCTGCAATGGGTCGAAAAATACTCGATCCATAGCGGTGGTGGTTTATTGGCCGCCTGCATTGGCATATGCCGCAAAAAGCTGGCACAGGTGCTGGTCCGGTCCAACCAGTTTGAAACATTGGAGCTGGGTATTATGGGAACGATAAACGTACTGCGTGATTTCAAAGCCTTTTTACAGGCATTTGATGGGAAAGCGGGCCCCTACCAGCAGCAATGGGAGCGGGCCACCGCTTTACTGGACAGCCCCGGGCTGGCCTCCTGCCTGGAAGGGCAGGGCACTGCTTCGCTACCAATGAGCCGGCTTATTCGTTTACATGCATTTTTTTCGGGCCGGTTCCGGCAGCCCTTGCGGGAGTTGCTGGAGATGATATATGAGCTGGATTGCAACCTGGCAATCGCTGCGGTAGCCCGCGAGCGGGGCCTGGGCTATGCTACGGCAATACCTGCTGCCGCTACCAGCCTGTCGGCAACAGGCCTGCGGCATCCTGCGCTGAACAACGCGGTGGGCAACCCACTGGCGCTGGATAAACAACATAATCTGCTGTTCCTGACAGGCGCAAACATGGCTGGGAAATCCACCTGGATGAAGACCATCGGGGTAAACTTATACCTGGCCCATCTTGGCTTTCCTGTGGCGGCAACTACTTTCGAATTTTCGGTGATGGAAGGCATCTACTCGTCGATCAATGTGCCGGACAATATCGGCAAAGGCTATAGTCACTTTTATGCAGAGGTGCTCCGCGTAAAAGAGGTGGCCGTAGACGTGCAGGCAGGGAAGCGGCTGCTGGTATTGTTTGACGAACTGTTTAAGGGCACCAACGTACAGGATGCCTATGATGCTACACTGGCGGTGATGGAGGCGTTTGCCGGTTATCGCGAATGCTTGTTTGTCGTGTCCACGCATATCATCGAAGTAGGTGAGGCGCTCAGCGCACGGACAGCCAACACCGTATTCAGTTATCTGCCCACCGTCATGGACGGTGCCAGACCACGGTACACCTACCGGCTCACACCAGGCATCACCTCCGATCGTCAGGGAATGATGATCATTGAGAATGAAGGAATTTTAAATATTATAAACGGAAAACAACAAGAACGATGAAGCAGTTTACATGGTTAGTGCTTATCATTGGCACCGCATTATTACCGGCCCTCTCCAAGGCCCAGACAGCAGATACAACTATCCGGATAACATCCGGTTGGTCTGAGATCAGTGAATTTAAGGACCTGCTGAACTTCGAAGGCCTGGAATATCAAAAAATAAAATTCAGTTCACCGTTGTTGAAGGGCAAGCGCTTTTCAATCCGTGCGCTGGAAATCTGGAAAGGCGAAGTGAAGGATTCTGCGGTATTGGAAACCTCTGCCAGGAATAAACCTATCAAAGACAGCACCTTTGAAGTGCGGGTTATTTCTAAGATCGATGAACAGAAAAACATCCGCCTGCACCTGCATATGCCAGAGGCAATGGTTCGCAAGGCATTTAAAACAATTCCTGCACAGGCAGAGTTGTATAGTTTGCGAATGATCGCTAAAGAGCGTAAACAGCCGGTTGTGTTGAAAGAACCTTTCTATCTGATGGCTTATATTTTGCCGATACCAATGCCCGGTAAGCCAGGCTGGCTGTCGTATTGCAATGTGGACAATAGCGGGGAAGATGTCAGGGCATGGGGAGAAAAATTAGGCATTCCACACTATATTGTTTTTGAACTGATCTTTTTCTAAGTGGTGTGTATCCTGCCGGCGCTGGGTGAGAGGCCTTGCGCCGGCATAACGTTTATCCCGCATACAACGCTGTCTGCGATAACACATAAGCATAACGCTTATCCCGCGTTCAACACTTTAGCTTTCTCTGCATTAAATTCTTCCTGCGACAATATCCCGGCATCGAGCAGTTCTTTCAGATCCAGTAGTGCTTTTTTCTTGGCGGAAATATCCTGACCTTCTTTTGGTGTGGTGGAAGCAGGTTGGAGAGCGGTGGTAGCTGCCTCTGATTTGTAACTCAGCAACAGGGTAGTGATCTCGTTGTATCCTTTTATCGTGGCGTAATCTATTGCTTTTTGTTCTTTCGTGTTCACCACGGATACATCCGCCTGTTGTTCCAGCAGGTATTTCACGATATCTTTTTTTCCGGCAGCAGCGGAGTAGTGTAACACTGTGTTACCGGATTCGTCTTGTATGTTAATATTGGCGCCGCGTTCCAGCAGCAGCTTTACCATGCTGAGATGGCCGTTCTTTGCTGCTACGTGCAACATGCTTTCTCCGCCATAGCTATAACTGTGGTTAAAGCTGAATGCACTTGAAATAGAGAGGCTGTTGGCGCTCTCCACCCAATCCAGGTAACTGTTCATGCTCACGGTGTTGTGGGATAGCGGCTGACTGAAATTCACATCCACTCCTTTGTCGAGGAACATGGCCACCATTTCTTTCTGGTTGTAGGCACAAGCATACCATATGGGGGACAAGCCTTCCCGGGAGGTGATCAGCACATCGGCGCCCTGTGCTACCAGCAGGTTGGTGAGTGCCCTGTTGGCATCGTAACAGGCAATCAGCAGGGAGGTTTCACCAGCATGGTTCGTATGGTTTACATCCGCATGATTGCTGAGCAGGCAGGTCACCATAACAGGATTCTTGGCCCGTACGGCTATTATCAGGGGGCTATCCCCCGACTTATTAGTGGTGTTTACATCAGCGCCATTATCTATCAGCAATTGGGCAATGTCTTTATTACGCCAGGCAGCAGCAATCAGCAGCGGTGTTTCGGCCTGGTTGTTTTCCTGGTTGGCTGGTATGCCTTTTTGCAGCAGAGCCTCCATGACTTCTTGCTGACCGGTTTGGGCGGTAAGGTGTATCAGGCTATTGCCCTGCAGATCATTGATGTCTGCCCTGGCACCTTGCTCCAGGAGAAAGTGCGCCACCTGTTTCTGTTTTTGCAGACAGGCAAAATACAAGGGTGTTTCCCCGTTATGATCTTCGTGGTCCAGGTCAGCGCCGGCAGCTATCAACAGTTTTACCAGGTCGAGGTAGCCGTGGTGGGCTGCATAGTGTAAGGCGGTTCTCCCTTTCTCATCTGTATATTTTACATCCACTTCGTTATTGGCCAGCAATGTTTCGGCTATCTTACGCTTGCCACTCTCACAGGCAATCAGGAACGACATTGACATAGTGCTATGCTTTATGTTTTAAAAGTAACTCCACTGTTTTGGCTTTCAGGTTGTCCTGCGCTGCTAGGTCCATCGGACTTTGATCCTGGTCGTTCAGCGCGTTCACATCAGCACCCTGCGCGAGGAGCATTTTGGCTTTCCGGTATAACTGCCGCGCCGCCTCCTGGTCATAGTTCACGTTATACGCACATACTTTATGCAGCAGGGTATTACCGCTGTTATCCCTGTGGTCCAGGTCTACCACCCCCATTTCCAGCAAGGCTTCCAGCAGATCCCCATTTTTTTCGCTTACCCAGTCCATCGCTGCTTTATCCTGGCTGTAATACACGGAGGTCTGGTATACATCTGCACCATCCCTTACCAGCGCCTTTATCAGCTGGATATCCCGCTCTGACGCGTTGCGCATCCGTAATGCACCACCCAGCAGTGTTTCCCCGTTTTTATTGATCACATTAAAATCTGCAGGCGCATACTGTGCCAGCTTTTCATACAGGGCGGCATCACACACCTGGTGTACAACAGCCATATAGAAAGCCGTTTCCCCGTCCTTTCCAGGTAAGTTAGGATCTGCCCCCTGCTGCAGCAGAAAATCAACATACTGTCTTTTATTCCTGTCCAGCGCCACGTGCAGCGGAGTAGTGCGCACGATATTACCGGCATTGAGATCAAGTCCTTGTTCCAGCAGGTATTCAAAGTACACTAAACCAGTAGCTTCCTTTATATCATATTCCTGTATGATCTTATGAAGATAACCTTCTTCGTAGTTGTCTTTATAATGCACATCACAACCAGCATCTGCCAGTACCTGGATCAGCTCAACAGGCACCGAGCGGTTAAATGCGAGCTGTAGCAAGGTTTTATTATTAACAGCATCATTGATATTATCTACTTTTTCCAGGAAGGCAGCCAGGAACTCCTGATCCGCCTGCGCTTTTCCAAGATATCTGAAAATGCTTTCAAAGATGGACCCATCCAGCTGTTTATATTCATACAGGTCCGTCTCTATACTATGGTGTTGCACCAGTTGCGTAATGATATCAAATGCTTTCGCCTGCACCAGTTGGTCATAAATGCTTCTTTGCTCGTGAGAGGGAAGGTCTTTCGGAAGTTTTTCGTGCTGCTCCAGTTTTTTTCTCGCTTCATCCAGTTGGTTTCTCTTCAGGGCATCCGCCAGCGTGATCGTTTCTGTCATAACAACTACCAGGTTTAACAATGTTCGGGTTAATATTCAGTTTGGATTTTGTAGGAACAAAATGCAGGCCAAATCTAGGTTATAAAAGAGAATATGCAAAGTTAAATACAACGAAGCGGCAGTAGGCACAAGAGGAATACAGTGACAGCATAACTTTCCGCTTCATCATATCATGTTAATGCCAGCCAGATATGCTGTTAACCACTTATCATGCTGGTTAGGCGGGATGATCGCTTTTTCCTTATATTTCGGTAAACCAACCTTAGAAAAAATGAGCGCACTACACATCGTGGCCTTATCGGGCCTTCTATTCATCAATGCAGCCGTTATGGCACAAGATGCTAACCCGCCCCAAGCAGCACCCGCCTTTGGCGTTGGCTCCGAAGTATCTGATTATCCAAAGGTAGACTGGGTGAAAGGGGAACCCATCACCAAATTCGACAAAGACAAGATCTACATTGTGGAGCTATGGGCTACCTGGTGTGGCCCTTGTAAAGCAGCCATTCCGCACCTGAACGAACTAAGTAAAAAATTCGACGGCAAAGTGATTGTCATTGGGCAGGGCGTGTTTGAAGATGATAAGGAAGCCGTAGAAAAATTCGTGAAGGAAAAAGGGGACGACATGAGCTACCGGGTAGCTTTTGGCGGCAATGAAGGGAGCGATATCGAAAAAAAATGGCTCAAGCCTGCTAACATCCGGGGTATTCCGGAATCCATCGTGATCCAGCACAACAAAGTAGTTTGGATGACGCACCCGATTGACCTGAGCGATGCCGCTTTGCAAATGCTGGTAGATGGCAGGTTTACTATTGAAGCGGCCAAGGCGGCCAGCCCGCAGGAGAAGTTCAGGGAGCTGGATAAACTGATCAAGGACGGCAAGTATGAGGAGGCCACCGCCAAAATCACGAACATCAGGCAGATTGACCCGAAGAACAGCGAGATACATTACTACCAGCTTTTACTACTCCAAAAACAGGGGAAGCAGGAAGAAGCACTTGCATATGCCAAATCGCTGTATGAAAAAGATCCTAAAGAAGGTAAGTCATATTATTACGACGCGCTGAACAAGGCAAAAGATTACAAATTGCTGCTGAAGCTGACAGCTGCGGACCTGCAGGAAAAACCGGGTGATGTTGCTACCATTTTAACCCGGTACAAAGCATTCGTAGCCCAAAATGATGATAAGGGCGGTGCAGACCTCATTCGTACCGCGGTGGCAACTGTTGACGATAAGTCCGTAAGTACACTGGCGTTAATAGACAGGTATGTACCGGATGTGAAACCTGGTCCCGAAACGGCTGCCGAAATACTGAAAGCCGGCCAGCAAACGCTGGCTAAAACACCCGACAACTTTGGAGTAGCCCTGACAGTTGCCACAGGGCTGTGGGATAAAGATCAAACCGCCGCCAAAAAGGTGATGAGCCAATGCGGGGAAGCCATGAAAGCAAATCCTAAATCAGCTAAATATAGCGGTGTAGCTGAAAAAATTGTGGCATCACTGGATAAAGGAACATTTCCTACCGATGAACAAATCGGCGCCTGGTACCAGGAACTTTCCAAATAACAATCGTATATATATTAGAAAACAGCGATCCAAAAAAGGTCGCTGTTTTTGTTTATGGTGGCTTTATTATTAGCAGAAGATAAGAAAGCTGTGTTAGAGAGGGTGTTTGCTAAGGTTGATACAATGGATTTGTTATTGCTCGCGTTGAAACAGGCCCATGTATCGGTATCATATCCGATTGCTGATGTTTCAGGAGAGGTTATTCTGAAGCTGGAAGCAGCATTTAGCCAACCTGGGCAATTAAAATCATATGTTGGCATTTTAAGGTATATTGTAGAAAATACGTTCACCATCAAAACGTAACCCATGTCAAACCTTACCAGCATTTCGCCCTTTTTTATTGTTGTAAGTCTAAAGGATTCGGTATCGTTCTACGTAAATAAACTCGGATTTGAAGTACGGTATATAGGCCCGGAAAATGCACCTTTTTTTGCTATTGCAGGCCGCGATAATATCTCCATCATGTTGAAGGCCATTGCGGATGACGTAAAGCCGGTGCCCAATCATACCCGGCATATATGGGCCCGCTGGGATGCATTTATTCATGCCGCTGATGTAGACGCTCTATTTGAGGAATACAAGGCACGTGGTGTCACCTTCCACCAATCCATCCAGGACGATGACGATGGGCTGCGTGGATTTGAAGTGTCAGATGCGGATGGGTATGTATTGTTTTTTGGAAGGCCTAAGGGATAGTAAACATACAGTAAGCAATTGGAAGTGTCAAGGTTACAATTTGTCTTTTGTTTAAACTGCCGGGAACTGGTTATTATACCGTAGATTCCTTTTAGGATACTCCAATAAAATCTTCTACATTTTCAGGGGAAATTACTTTAGTCTCTGCTTGAGGATAGTTAGCGGTAAATGTCTGTGGGAACCTTGCCTTTTCTGTCCGGCTCCATTTAAATTCAAAAGCTAAGAGGTTATCTCCTTGTTCTTCAATCAGATCAATTTCCTGTTGTTGGGTGGTGCGCCAGAAATAATGCGTAGCATCTATATCGTGATAACGCAAATGTTTCATGCGTTCCGCAATTACAAAGTTTTCCCATAATGCACCTATATCTGTGCGGGTGCTGGTAGACTTAAAATTGTTGATAATGGCATTGCGGATACCACAATCATAAAAATAGACTTTTTTCCCTTTTTTGATTTCATTGCGGACATTGCGGCTAAAGGCCGGAAGGCGAAACACTACAAAAGTTTTTTCCAGCAGATCTATATATTTATCTACTGTTTTGCTATCACTGCCAATAGTCTGGGCAATTTCATGATAATTGATTTCACTACCTACCTGCAATGCCAGTGCTTTAAGCAATTTTTCCAGCAGCAACGGTTTTTTGATCTGGTCCAGCATCAATAAATCCTTGTAGAGATAACTGTTTGCCAACAATTTCAGTAACTCCCTTTCTTCACCTTTATTTGTCACAATTTCCGGGTAATAACCATAGATCAACCGGTGCTCGATTGATCGCTTTTCCAGTAATAATCCGTGATATTGTACCATTTCAGAAAAACTCAGTGGATAGAGCTGGTATTCATATTTACGTCCAGTAAGTGGCTCATTCACCTGGCTGGACAACTCAAAGGCAGAAGAACCTGTTGCAATTACCTGAACGTTTTTAATCTGGTCAGTAAACAGTTTTAGTGTAAGGCCTATATTGGCTATTCGTTGAGCCTCATCAATAAAGACAATTTCTTTATTGCCTGTTAGCGCTTTTAGCTTGGTAGATGTTGTTTCGGTCAGTATTTCACGCACGTCTGCTTCGTCACCGTTCATATACAGAAATGGTTTATCCTGCCTCTTTAAAACCGTCTCTATCAATGTTGATTTGCCAGATTGCCGGGGACCAAACAGTAAGATGGCTTTCCCTTTGAAAAGCTTTTGCTGGATAACAGTTTCCAAAGCACGTTTTATCATATTTCTGGATTATAATCCCTAAATTACATAATATTGTTGGATTGTAATCCCGAATTATCATAATATTGTTGGATTTGAATCCCACAATATCATAATATTGTTGGATTTGGCCCCCGGATGAGCCTAATGACCCCTTTCGTTAATCAAATGTTATCGATAAAAAACATAGATGAAACCGCATGCTGCCGTACTAATTTTTTTAGTACATTAGAAATGTTTATAGAAGTGTTTTACTAATTGCATAAATTTTTTATCCTATGGCAATTCTCAAGGGAGGACCTGGTTTTACAGGACGTATTGATGGCATGATAGCTTATACAGCAAAAGGCTCCAATGACATTATCTTACGCACAAAAGGCGGGCCTTCCAGGGCAAGAGTAAAAACAGCACCGGAATTTGAATTGACCCGGCAGAATGCAAGGGAATTAGGAGGATGTGCCAAAGCTACTGCCAATATCAGGCAGGCCATATTCCCGGTCAAGCATTTGGCCGACTATGGATTTACTGGTACTTTAACTGCCCTGAATAAAAAGATACAACTGCTGGATAAGGCAAATAAAAGAGGGGAGCGCAGTGTTTTACTTTCTCAGTATGCTTATCTGCTGGAGGGATTTCATTTAAATCAGCATCACACTTTTGACAGCGTCATAAGGCACCCGCTGGAGATAACGATCGATCGTAGTGCCGGTATGGCAGCAGTAATAGTGCCCAATCTTTTACCCGGCATGAATTTACTATCACCCTGGATACAGCCCTGCTTCCGGCTGATCTTTTCATTGGGCGTGATCTCAGACCGTACTTTTAATGGAATAGATTATAAAGAGGTAGCCGATTCCCCACATTTTTTTACCCAATCCATCTATACAGAATGGCAGCATGTACAGCAGCCGTTTCCTGCCCAAAATTTTATATTACAACTTTCCCATCCCGAACTACTTACGTCAGCTCATATGTTGGTAGTAGCTGCCGGTATTGAAATGGGCATGCCTGTTAGTAATGCCTATATAAAAGCAGCAGGCGTAGGATGTGCCAAAATTTTAGCAGTGAAGTAATCGTAGTATAGCGGTGTGTTTTTTTGGCGAATCACTAAAAGATAATTACCTTAGTGCAATTTCAAAATTTTTAACGTTAACCCCCCTAAATTAACCAATCATGTCTGAACAACAAGTTGACTCAATTTTATCAGCATTACGATCAATGGAGACCAAATTTGAGCACAGATTTGAAGCTGTGGACAATAGGTTTGAAGCGATGGAGAAAAGATTTGATTCACTGGAGATCAAGTTCGAAGTAATGGAGACCAAATTTGAAAAAAGGTTTGAAGTGATGGAGAAAAGATTTGAAGTGATGGACAACAGGTTTGAAGTGATGGAGAAAAGGTTTGAAGTGATGGACAACAGATTTGAAGTGATGGAGAAAAGATTTGATTCACTGGAGATCAAGTTTGAAGTAATGGAGACCAAATTTGAAAAAAGATTTGATGCTATCGAAGGCCGTTTGGTAAGAATAGAGGCTGATTTAGATAAGATAGAAATGTGGACGGGCTATAGAGCAGATCATAGATTGCCCGCAGTAAATGGTAGTAAAAAGAAAGCCAGTGCTTAATTAAGAGAAACATTGGATTAAAGATAACAGGGTCTTGCTGTCTAATACACAGTGAGGCCCTTTTTTTAAGCGCTCATACCTGGAATCCATCGCTTTCTCTTAGTTACAGTATACATCATCTTCTTACCAAAGCCCAGGTTAAAGTACCCTTAAAGTACCCTTAAGGTACCCTTGAAGTACCTATATAGTACCCCCTATAAGGGATACTATATAGGTACTATATCTCTCCTTCATTCCTCTTTCAAACCAGGCTTAAGGGAGAAAATGAATGAAATGGACCACGGATTACCCCTTTTTTTAACTATTTTCGACATACCATTATACGTGGAGTACCTATTGAAAAGATCCTTAAACCAGCTCCTGTGAAGGCGTAATGTGTTGATTGCAAGTAGCATATAAAACTGCGTCAATGAATTTCCTGAAAGCCCCTGCTTATTCCTGCTGCAGGCCCCTTTTTAAAAAGCAGCAGTGGTGGAGTTTTCTATTATTTATCTGCGGCTGGTTATTGTGTAGTGCCAGGTTATCCTATGCCCAGGAAGGGCGGGTAAGGTTGTTACAGTCGCCCTTTGGTTTGGTCAGGGATAGTGCCTGGGTGGTAGATCACCTGAACCAGGTGGCGATAAGTTATCAGCTGAAGCAGCTGGACAGCTGTTACCGCTATGCAGACAGCGCCCTGGAGATGGCTACCCGCCAGCAGTATACAGCGGGCAAGGCGGCTACGTATAAAATACTCGGTAACTATTATGCTTTCACTTCCAATAAATATCTTGCCTACCGTTTTTGCCGGGATGCCCGGGTACTTTATGAAGCCATGGGAGATACTGCCCACCTGGTGCCGGTAGTGATGAACCAGGCGGTGTATTATGAACAGGATTCGGCGCACGACCGGGCCGTAACAGCCTTTCGTACTGCAATGGCGCTGGGGGCTACCCTGAAAAAGGACTCTGTTTATGGCCAGGTATTGGCCAACTATGATTTTATCTACCGTAATGACAGTACCAAACGCGATTCCATCAAATGGGCGGTAACCAAAGCACATGAAATAGCCCGCCGTTACGACGATAAAAGGCTGCTGTTTTATCTCGCGATCCGGGAAGCCGATCACCTCCTGCCCACCGCAGGCATGGCGGTAGTATCCCGGCGCCTGGACTCCCTGTACCAGGAAGCGGACCGCCTCGGGTATTATTACCTGGCCTTTCGTGCCAGCCGGCTGATGATGGAATATAAAAGCCGCCTGAAAGCCCCCGACTCCATCCGGTATTATGAACAGATGGTAACAGCCGCCGGCAAAGGCGGGTACAACGGCCTGATCATGGATGCGGCGGATAAACTCTACCATTACTACCACGAACGTCATAACGAGGCTGCGGCTACCCGCTATGGGGGGATCATGCTCACCTCCCTGCGCTATATCGAAAATATCAAAGCCCAGGGCGAAGTGGATTATATGGGCTACTTTATGCAGGACCAGCAAATGCGGCAGCTGCAGGCAGATTTCGAATCCCAGCGCCAGGTGCTGGAGGGAAAGCGGATAGAAAGACGGAATATGATCTTTGGCATCGTGGTAGGGGCCATCATCCTGGGAGGTATTATCTGGGGCATCGCTTATGTGGTAAGGGCTTCCCGGCGTACCCGCAGACATGTACGGGAGCAGGAAGCGATCAACAAAGAGATCCGGGAGAAGAATGCGCTGCTGAAAACCAACGACGACTTCAAAAATATGATGATCTCCCTGATAGCGCACGACTTCCGGTTGCCACTGGCCAATGTGCTGGATGTAACCACCCTGCTCAAAAGACGTACGTTTACCCTGGAAGAAGCAGCAGCGCTGATCATTAAAGCAGAAACAGCGGCCAGCAATACCCTGGTCGTATTTGATAATATCCTGCGCTGGATACGTACCCAGCTATCCGGATTTGTATATGCTCCGGAACCCTGTGATCCTACCGCGCTGATCCTCGCGGCCTGGAAAGGCCTGGAACCATTGGCAGTGGAAAAAAGGATACACCTGGTGGTCAATATACCATCCACGCTGCGGGTATATGGCCACCCGGAAATGCTGCAGTTTGTACACCGGAACCTGCTGCATAATGCCCTGAAATTTTCGCCGGGTGGTACGGATATTACGGTGTCGGCCAAACGAACAGATGGGTTTGTAACCATCACCTTTTCAGATCAGGGTACCGGTATGCCGGCAGAAGTGCTGACCAGGCTGTTTGCTTTTAATGTACATGGGGCGGGGGGCGTACAGCAAGCCAAAGGAGCCGGACTGGCATTGATCATCTGCAAAGATTTTATCAATAAAATGAATGGCAATATACAGGCAGGCAATAATGCCGGAGGAGGCAGCTCTTTCTGGTATACGTTGCCCGACCTGGTGAAAAATTAACCATGCATACGTATTGTAAGTATATCTGCAGGTATATAGCACTGCGCTGCTGGCGGTACGGGATAGCCTTGGCTATGCTGACAGGCATGATGCATACCGGACATGCACAAACGAATATGCTGCCATCCCTGCATCAATCCCTGGCCGCACAGCGGGATAGCGCCGGCTACATAGATGCCCTGAGCAGAATAGGCCAGTGGTACTATCAGAGCGATACGGATAGCTGCCTGTGGTACGCCATCCGGATAAAAGAAATATCTGAACGCCTGCATTATACCAGCGGGATGGCTGATGCCTGGAGCCTGCAGAGTATGTGCCACGCTATCCGTAGTAATTTTAAACTGGCGGTGGAATGCGAATATCACTCCCTGCAATTATACCGCTCCATGGGAGATAGTACTTATACAGCCCTTAGTCTCAACAGGCTGGCTACCTGGTACTATAATTATAATCCGCAGGAAGAAAAGGATGCGTTTGCCTACTGGTACGAAGGGATGAAAGTAGCCCGTCAGTTGCCTCCTAACCCGGGAGATTCTACCTATGCCATCCTCCTGAGCAATTTCCTGAACCTGTTTGCGGATAGTCCGCTTGCACAGCGGGATTCCCTGCGGTGGATCATCCCCACCCTCCGGCAGCTGATCGCCAAATATCCCGGACTGCGCGCAGCTTTTTATTTAGGGGCTACCGAAGCAGATTCGCTGATGATAGCCGGAAGAGGCAAGGAAGCAGAAGCCATGATCAACCAATTAGGGGAAGCTGCGGCCTGCCGTGGATTTATCATGACAGCCATCACCATGTATGAACACATGGACAAATACCGGAAAATGGGATATCCCACTGATACCATCCATTATTGGGAGAAAATGTATAAGATGGGAAAGGAGGCCGGATATACGAATCTGCAAACAGGTACGCTGGACCGGTTGTACCGGTATTACAGCCAGCAGCACGATGAAGCCAGAATGGCCTTCTATACCGGAGAGATCATTGCGCAGGCCCACCGGATACGGCAGCAACAACCACAACAGCGTATCAGCTATATCAATTATTTTCTGAAGAAAGGAGAGCAGCAGGCGTTGCAAAAAGACCGTGCGATACAGGCGGCAGCGATCACCCAGCAGGAACGCAGCAATAATGGCTACCGGCTGGCAGGCTGTGGTATTATCCTGGGAGTGGCGATCCTGTTGCTGATAGTCCTGCTTAAAAACAAACACCTCCGGGAAAATAAACTGCATGAAAAAAAGCTGGATCAGAAACATGGGGAGCTGTCGGCCCTGCAACTGCAACTGGAAGCCAATGATGATTTTAAAAATAAACTGATCACCATCATCGCGAATGATTTCCGGGTACCCCTGCTGCATATTGCAGAAGTAGCCCAGCTGCTTAAAAACAGCCAGATGGGCCGTGCGGAGATGATGGCCACGATGGAAGAGATAGCTACCTCTTCCCGGCATACGCTCACGGTATTTGATAATATCCTGCGTTGGATCAAATCACAGCTGTCGGGTTTTGAATTTATTCCGCAGGAATGTGTGCTGGATGATATGATCACCGCCGCTATTACCAGCATCGCGGATATGGCGGCAGCCAAGCAGATAGATATCCAGAATCATGTGCCGGAAGGCATCGTAGTAGCTGCCGATCCGGATATGTTGCAGTTTGTGCATCGCCACCTGCTGCAGGCTGCTGTGGCAGCTTCAGAAGTGAGGCGGTCGGTCAGTATCATGGCCAGCCGGGAAGTGCTGGGCATCTATGTAAGTACCGGCATGAAAGTAAAGCCCGGCACTGCACAGGAAGCATCGTGGCTGGTGCTGAAAACACCGGATACAGTGGTGGAAAGTAACCTGCAGCAACAGGATATGCCGCTGATGCTGGTGATCTGTAAAGACTTTATGATGAAAATGAAAGGGAAGATATGGGCGGAAGGAAAACCGGATGGCTCGCTGACCGTATATTATTGTTTACCTGGATTTGTATAAAACGTTTTCTGATACCTGGCTAACTATGCACATTGGAACCAAATATATGCCAGCTTACAAAGGGATCCGGCTATTACTGCGGCAGGGCCTCCTGTTGCTCCTGCTGATGGGCATGAGCTGGCAGGTACGTGCGCAAAGCACCCCTATGCAAAAGCTGCAGCAACTACTGACACAGCAGCACGACAGTATTGCCTATGTAGATGTATTGAGCCAGATCAGTATGCTGTATCACCTGAGCAACGCCGACAGTTGCCTGTGGTATGCACTTAAAGTAAAAGAGATCTCCGAAAGGCTGCAGTATAAGAAAGGAATTGCGGAAGCCTGGAACCTGGAAAGTATTTGTCACGCGCTCAACAATAACTTCAAGCTGGCGGTACAATATGAATACACCGCCTTGCAGATGTTCCGCGCCATGGGAGATAGTATCAAAGCGGCGCAGGTATTGAATAACCTGGGCGTATATTATTACAATTATGTACCGGGCGACAAAAGCTATGCTTTTGATTATTTATACCAGTCTATGGACATCATGCGGAAGTTGCCTCCACCTGCAGATTCGCAATATGTGGTGATGCTGCAGAATTATGTGGACTGGTTCCGGGAATACCCGGCCAAAAAAGACTCTGTTAAATGGGCCATTGCCACCGCCCGCCAGATCATGAGCAAGTATCCTGGTAGCCGGTCCATTTATTATATGGACATCACCGTAGCCGATTCACTGATGAATGCGGGAAAAGGCAAGGCCGCAGAAGCGCTGGTGAATGCGCTGGCAGATAAGGCCCTGGGCCAGGGGCTGGTACTGATCGCCATCAATATGTATGAACACCTGGACACTTACCGCAAGGAAAACAAGTACCTGTCGGATTCCATTTTTTACTGGGAAAAGATCTATCATATCGGAAAAGCAGCGGGGTACAGTGATCTGCAAACAGCCACCTTATCGCAGTTGTACCAGTATTACAGCAGTATCCACCACTCCGAAAAGATCAGCTATTATATGCAGGAAATGATCCAGCAGGCCAGGCGGGTACAGCAGCAGTTGCTGCATCCGGGGATCAGCTATATGGACTACTTTCTGAAAACGGGTGAGCAGGCCACACTCCAAAATGATAAGAAGCAGCAGGCGCAACAGCTGGAGCAACAGCGCCGGGAAGATAATTACTACTGGGCAGTGGTGTTTATCCTGATTGCAGTGGTAGGACTGGTGTCGTTTATCGGGTTTACCAAGTATACGGGCTTTAAAGAAGAGCAGGCGCACAAAGCAGCTTTGGCCCGGACCACCATTACGCTGGCTGACAAAAGATTACAGCTGGAGGCCAATGATGATTTTAAAAATAAGCTCATCACCATTATTGCCAATGATTTCCGCCTGCCGCTGCAGCATATTGTGGAAGTATCAGCGCTGATCAGAAGTCGTACGATGGGCCAGGTAGAGATGATGGAAATGATAGAACAGATCGCTGCTTCCTCCCGTAATACGCTGGTTGTATTTGATAATATCCTGCGGTGGATCAAATCACAGCTTTCGGGGTTTGTATATACACCACAACCCTGTTTTCTGCATAGCATGATGATGGTAGCCATGGATAGTGTGGGTAGCGCTGCAGCAGAAAAACAGGTGAAAATATTTAATCATCTCCCGGAAAATCTGACCGTTACGGCCAACCGGGAGATGCTGCAATTTGTACACCGCCACCTGCTGGAAGCAGCGGTTACCGCATCGGCTATCAAAAGCACGATTATCATCGTAGCCCGCCAGGAAGATGGGGGCGTATATGTAAGTATTACCCTCCGGACCAAACCCTGCCTGCGAGGCAGTGAGCCTTACTGGTTTCAGCTGAATGAAAAAGATAAAAGTCAACCCGCCCTGCAACATGATACCCGGCTGATGCTCATCATCTGCAAAGACTTTATGACCAAAATGGATGGACAGATATGGGCCGCAGATAAACCGGAAGATTCCCTGTCATTTATTTATTTTTTGCGGGAAGGGAGGTGAGGGATTTTGATGTGTCATACGTTTTTCTTCTTTTTGTATGAAATAACAAACATTTAATTGTAGTTTTAATATAGGGATGTTTGTTATTTCGTACAAATTGTTGTATTTTGTATGAAATAACAAACATTTGAGTTCTAAGCGCACTATATTATTACCTACAAACGCCAGGTTACTTCAAAACCTGGGAGAAAGTCTGCGGCTTGCCAGAAAGCGAAGAAAACTGACACTTGAGCAGGTGGCAGAACGCGCAGGTATTGCCAGGTCTACTTTATGGCTGATTGAAAAGGGGGATCCAGGAGTGGCTATTGGTGCTTATCTGCAAGTGCTATTTGTGTTGGGATTAGAGAAAGATCTTAATAAAATAGCAGCAGAAGATGAACTGGGCAGGAAATTGCAGGATGCAAAGTTTTTACAGAAAAGGCCTGCTGTGAAAATGAGTAAAAACCGAGCTGGAAATAATTTAAAAGGCGGTACCCGCATGAAAGGAGTATGAGATCACCAAAAAATATCTGGGTATATGCCGATTGGGTTGGTATCCATGGGCCTCTTCTTGTGGGGCAATTGAGCGCGGAGGCTGGAATGAATGCCGAAGTTTTTTCTTTTTCTTATGACAAGGAGTGGATTCAAAACTGGCCGGCGCTGTTTTTGGATCCGGATTTAATGCTATTTACCGGACCACAATATACGAGGGATGAAAAACTTAACTTTGGCGTTTTTACTGATTCTTCTCCAGACCGGTGGGGTAGAACATTAATGCAACGAAAGGAAAGTTATAATGCCCAACTTGAGCATCGGCCAGCTTCCAGGTTGTTTGAAAGTGATTATTTGCATGGAGTGGCAGACCAGACCCGCATGGGAGGACTACGATTTAAACTGGACCCTGTGGGACCTTTTCTTGATAATGATATTGAAAGGCCAGCGCCTCCAATTCATCATCTGAGGGCATTAGAAACTGCCAGCTATGAAATGGAAGCAATAGGGGCAGAGAATAACCCTCACTATGGGGAATGGATGCGCATATTGTTAGCTCCAGGTTCTTCACTTGGCGGAGCCAGACCTAAGGGAAGTGTGATGGATTTAGATGGGCACTTATGGATTGCGAAGTTTCCCAGCCGGTTTGATGAATATGATATTGCAGCATGGGAAGCAGTAGTAGCAGAACTTGCCCGGCAAGCTGGTATTAATGTAGCGCAAGGGCGGGCAGAGAGATATACTGGTAAGCATCATACCTACCTCACAAAACGTTTCGATCGCATTGCCGGAACCCGTATCCACTTTTCTTCTGCCATGACCTTGCTAGGCTATACAGATGGAGCAGACGGATCCGAAGGTGTTTCTTACCAACATATTGCAGAATTTATCATGCGCGCAGGTGCTCATCCTGATGAGAACATGAAAGAACTCTGGAAAAGAATGGTATTTAATATCTGTGTATCTAATACCGATGACCATCTGCGTAACCATGGATTTTTGCTTGGAGAACAGGGATGGGAGTTGTCGCCTGCTTTTGATATGAATCCGGTACCTGGCGCTACCCATTTAAAGCTCAATATTTCTGAAGACGATGGTCTTTTAAGTCTCAAGCTGGCAATGGAAGTAGCCGAAGCCTTCAGAGTAAGTGCAAAGGAAGCCAAGGAGCTCATGGGTAACATTACACGTGTAGTGAAGGGATGGCAAACAGTAGCAGAAAAGGCAGGAATAACCCGGGCAGAAATGACGTATATGTCAAGCGCTTTTGATATTGATGCCAGATTATAGCTGGCTTATATTTGCCAAATTGAAAAGGCTGGTCCAAAAGGCCAGCCCTGTAATGAAGCTGTTTCAGCAACCACGCAGGATTATTCCCATGACATGGGGCAATCAAAAGGGCAAAGTATTCCACCTGACGCAAGTGGTGCATTCACCCAATTTGATGTGGATGCCGTTGTGGTCAGATACTTTAAAATATTACCGGCCTCTGCATTAATGGGCACCACAATAAAGCAATGCAGGCCATCCTCATTGATGCCATTAAAGATGCGGATACCAGCACAACCAGGTACTTTCAGTATGGTGTCAAAAATTTCCCGGCCCAGGAGAATGGAATAAACACCATCAGGTTCATACGCCTGGTAGGCCTGAATCATTTCCTGTGCTTTTTTCCGCGGCATCATTTCGCCTGCTGTAGCCAGGTCTGTTATTGTCCGGTGACGCATTTCCTGAATATATATTTCCAGTCCTTCCCCACCTTTGGGGCAATCAAAAGGACAAAAACCGCCACCGCCTGTAATGGGGTCGCCATAACTCACCAGTCCGTCTGCTGTGCGAAGCGCACAATTAGTGATATGCTCTCCATTAGCATCGGCAGCAGTGAAGATCAACGTTTGATTGTTTTCTTCATTGAAAGCATTAAAAATCCGGATACCCTCACATTGAGGGGCCTGTAATAACATTTCAAACATATGCCGGCCATACATAAAGGAGCGCAAACCATCAGGCTCTTCTTCCTGATAACGGTTAATCATTTGCTGAGCGGCGGTAGTGGTGTAGTACTTACCGGTTGTTGCTACCTGCTTAAATTGTTTTTGGGTCTTTTGGGAAATCATAGTTTATACATTTATAGGGTGATAGAATACGAGCGTAAATAGCGTTATTCATAAACAATCAGGCATAGGATCATATCCATCAATATAAGAAGTAATCATTTAAAAAACGATATATTTTTTAGCTCATTCAAGGGCGATCCCGGAGTTGGGATCTGCTATTGCCGCCAGCTGATAGCTGACCGGTACTTCCTGTTATTCCTCCTGTGCCGGAAAGATCAGTTTTATAAACCGTGGCCGGTAAAGCTGGGGGTGCTGTGGCAGCACCTGAAAGAAATCAAAAGCATTGACATTATAACTGATCAGCAGTTCGCCGGGTTTTGATAAACGGGGATGTGCTTTGGCGTTATATACGAAGAAACGTTTGTCTTCTTTTACCTCCGGGCATTCCCATATTTTTATCACCGGGCCAAAAGGCCCTGCAGGTGATGCGCCCAGCCGAAGCCCTACGGCAGATCCCATGCCATCTACCTGGAACACCAATGCATACCGGCCATCTTTCAGCGGGGTGAGGCTTAGTTCATTAGAAGCGTGTGCGGTCACCGCCGCTGCCTGGTGTATGTCTGTATTCCACTGGCGGCCATCCCAAAACCGCCATTTCCCGAAATGTTCTATATCTGCAGGCAATACCCTGGCTACCAGTACCATTTTCTGCTGCCCTCTTACCCCATATACGTACACATAGCCATCGGGGTTGGGAGCGCCTGCGGCTTTGGTATTTACAAAAATGCCCGCGCCAAAAGAGCCGGCACCGGTACTGCTATCGGCTGGCAGTAATAGCGGAGTATCCAGCTGCCGCTGCCTGGTATATGGTGGCCTGCTATTGGGCGGCAGTACGATCAGCACATTGCCTACTTCTGCAAAGCCAAAATCCTTTTGACTGATATTCCGCATGCGATAAGCAAAAATGTAAGTGCTGTTGTGCAACGCAGTATTTACAAAACCATCGCCCAGCCAGTAATAGTCGCCGGGGGTAGCCTGGGGCGTACGTGGTTCAAATAAGGTGGCGGGCTTTCCCTGGTGATCTCTGTTCCAGTAAAACTGTATGTTTTTTTCCAGGGGGGCTTTCCCTTTGAGGATAGCCACGGAATTATGGATCATGCTACTGCCGGGTTGTAGCTGGCCATTGCAGATGTGGCCGGTCATCGTATCACTGAACAGGAAGAGGGTACTGTCGCTGTCCGGTGCATTCACCGGAATACTGAAAATGCCATCTCCCCCGAACCATCCCGAACTACGGGTAAACAAACTGTTCCATTCGGGGGCAGCGGCTACCTGATAGTGCAGGTGCTGCAGGTCCGGCAGCGTATCGCGCTGACTGGTGAACCCCCAAAGCAATAACAGGAATGTTTTCATGGCCTATTTAAAATAGCGCTTTTATTTTTATTCC
Organism: Chitinophaga sp. H8; assembly: GCF_040567655.1. Taxonomy (NCBI): domain Bacteria; kingdom Pseudomonadati; phylum Bacteroidota; class Chitinophagia; order Chitinophagales; family Chitinophagaceae; genus Chitinophaga; species Chitinophaga defluvii. The sequence goes on from NZ_JBEXAC010000002.1 coordinate 2,085,411, forward strand.
GGGGATAAACACTGTCATAAATTTTTTTCTCCCCCTATTATGTAAAAACGTTTTTTTGTGCATCATGCGCATAGATAATTATCTATTGCTCATACAAAAACCTATGTTCACGTGCGTAAAATCCTGATTCCCTGCCTGTTGTTGATCAGCCATCTGGCAGCAGCGCAATATTCGTTATCCCGGGGGAGCCGTAAAAGTGACTATACCTATCTGTACAAGATCAGCAATAAGGAAGCCTTACCGCTTTACAGGCAACAGGCCCGCCAGCTGCAGGAAAAGTTATTACATACGCTGGTAGATTCTTTCCTCACCGTGGGGGGAAGAGTACCGGAACACCTGCCCCCCGGTAATTACCTGAAGGTATATGCCGACCGGAATACTTTGCAGATGGCACTACTGCCCATTGGCAACGTATATCCTGAGGTACTGAATAATCACCGGGACCTGGCGGTGCTGCTGCAAAATGAAAAGGGGGAAGTGCTCTCAGACGCTACGGTACAGCTGGGCCACCACCGCCTGGCCTATGATGCGGCTACTTCCACTTTCCGCAGTGATAAAAACAAGCGGAAGGGATTATTGCAGGTATATTATAAAGACGTGCTCAACGGGTTTAATCTTGAAAAACAACGGACCTGGTATACCCGCTCCGCCTGGAATAAATTCAAATATGCGTTTCCGGTAAAATATATTACCCGGCTGGTACAACGGATAAGCACCGGCGAAAAGCTGTATTACCACTCCCGCCCGGCTTATGCCAGCAGGTTCAGCGGGTTCCTGGTATGCAGCAAACCCCGGTACAAGCCGGGGGATACGGTGCAGCTAAAAGCGTTTGTCATTACCGCCGGTGGCAAGCCTGTAGACGAACCGCTGTTGTTAAGGCTCCAGGGCGGGCGCACGGATACGGTGCTGACCACCCTCACCCCTTACCGCCCCGGAGGATATAGTTATCGTTTTACCCTCACCGACAGTCTGGACCTGCGGCTGGACGACCGCTACCAGCTTACGCTGGAAAAGCCATCCCAAAAGCCAGCAGAAAAAAGTGTGCTGATAGCTGGGCATTTTAAACTGGAAGCTTATGAACTCAAGTCCATTACCTTCCTGGCTAGGGGCGATAAAAAGATCCACTCCCGGGGAGAAGCTGCCGCTATCTACGTAAAAGCCAGTGATGAAAATGACCTGGCCGTGATGGATGGGCGCGTAAAAATATGGATCCTGGCCAACCAGGTGCAGCAGTATCATCACCCCGCTGTATTTGTACCCGATACCTTATGGTACCATACCCAGGAGATGGAAGCGCTGGGCGAAACACGCATCCTGATCCCTGACAGTATTTTTCCGGCCGCCAACCTGCAGTACAAGATGCGTTGCCAGTTCCTCAACAGCAATAATGAATCCCATGAAAGGGCATTTACACAACAGTACCTGTATGAGCCGGGGCGGACCAGTTTTACGCTGAAGGCCGACAGTCTGCTGCTGAGTTATATACAGCTAGGCAAAGCACAGCCTGCCAAAGGGATGCTGTATGCCTATAACCAGTATGAGGATACGCTGCAGGCAGTGGCGCTTGCTTTACCTGCGGCGGTAAAACTGCATCCCTTTGCCAGCAGCTATGAACTGGTAGTGAACGATACCAAAGGCACTTATGCATTTGAAGAAGAAAGCAGCCGGATAGAAGGGCAGGGCTATCGCAATAAGGACTCCGTACAGATCCAGGTAGCCAATCCGCGGGACCTGCCTTTCTGGTATACCATCTTTGCCGGAAATAAGGTAGTGCACCGGGGTTATGGCCGCCAGCTGTATTGGGAAAGCAAATCCATTACCCCGCAGCATTATTTTGTATCCCTGCAATACATCTGGAAAGGGGAGCCGCGCAGCGAGGAGTTTACCATTCCCTATGCCGAAAAACAACTGCAGATCAGCGTACAGGCGCCGGAGTTTGTATACCCTGGTCAACGGGTACAAATAGGCATTACCGTAAATGATGCTGATGGACAACCCGTAGCCGATGCGGATGTAACGGCCTATGCCTTTACACGGAAATTTACAGATGCATCGGTGCCCGTAGTACCCTTCCTGGGAAAAAAATATCCCGGCAGAAAAACGTACGGTACCTTTAAAACCTCCCCGGTGGAATTATTGTCGGACGCCCCCCTGCTCAACTGGTCCCGCTGGGGGATCCCGATGCGGCTTACCGGAAAAGCATATTACCGGTTTTTACATCCTGCAGGGGTGTATGAATATACCGAACCAGCCAGCGACAGCCTGACACAGATCGCACCTTATGTGGTGCAGAACGGCGTATTGCAACAGGTGCATCTTCTGTATATTGATGAAGTACCGGTATTTTTTAGTCAGGCCCGGCAGGAAAGGAGGTATGCCTTTGCAGTAAGCCCCGGCAAACATAGCCTGCGTATCCGCACCTTTAACCGGGAAATGAAAGTAGACAGTATCCAGGTACAGGAAGGCGTAAAACACTTCTTCAGCTTTAATGCCAGCGAGCCAGCGCCGCAGGTGCAGGTGAAAAAAATGACCAACGCACTCACCAAAGAAGAACAACGGCTGCTCGGCCGGTATATGATGCAGGTGGATCATTATAACCAGGATAACTATACGTATATCACGCAGGGCACCAATACCTATTGGCTGAAAGAGCGGGGCACTTTATTGGTAGGACCGGTCAATAGCAGCCCTGCCAGCTATAAAGTGATGGATGGTTTTACGCAGGACTTTAAGCCTGCGCCGGGTGGGGCATTTGATATCCGGCAAGGGCTGATCCGCCAAAGGCCACCGGGAAAACGGCCGCCTTTTGGCAGCCTGCTGGGCGCTTATACCATGCCGGATCATCTGACAGATAGTGTGCTTACCGAGAAGGAAATGGCCACTGCCTGGAAAACATACCAGGACAACTGGCTGCTGCAGAATAACACCGACAGGGAATATCCCGTAGCGCATTCTTCCCGTGCCCGCCTGCAGTTGAAATTCCCGGAAGACACGATTACAGGATGGGGAAATATCAAGCAGCTTTTTATCTTCCGGTATGATGATGCCCTGTACCTGAAAACATTATCCGGCAATTACATCAGCCAGACATCCCTGGATCCCGGCATGTACCGCTTGCTGGTATTGCTGAAAGATGACCGGTATATCCTGCACGACAGTATAGCCGTGCAAGAAAACGGGATCAACTATTATGCCCTGCCACCCGGTAAAGTGACGGACCGCGACAGCATGAGTGCTGCTATGGCAGCTATATTGTTCCGGGCACGGTGGGAAAATAATCATAATAAACCCGGCCCTGTTATCGCTGATATCAATAAAGCATTTAATCAGCAATACTTTGATGAAAACAGTTTAACCCGTACCGTTAGCGGATACATTACGGACAGGCAAGGCACGCCATTGCCCGGCGTAACGGTACAGCTCAAAGGCACCAGCAGGGGAACGGCCACGAATATGGACGGGCGGTTTACATTAAGGGTACCTGAAAAGGGCGTGCTGCGCATTGCCTACATTGGTTTTATAGGACAGGATATGGTACTGAATGAAAATCAGTATTATACCTGTATGCTGAAAGAAAGTAATGCTAATCTGGAAGAAGTAGTGGTAGTGGGATATGGCATGAGGAGTAAGCAAAACCTGGCCGGATCGGTTGCTACCGTGTCTTCCCTGTCGGGCAAAGTGGCGGGTGTGATGGTGCGTGGTACCGGTACGCTGCAACGGGAGGCCCCTTTGATCATCATTGACGGCATTCCTTTTAATGACAGTATAGACGGTGTGGATCCCAAAACGATCAACAATATGACGGTACTGAATGCCAGCGATGCCGTGGCGATCTATGGCGCCAGGGCCGCCGCCGGCGTGATCCTGATCACTACCAACCGCGCCGTAGCTGATAGCAAGAACAAGCAAATGGATATTGCATCCGGGCAGTTGTCGCTCCGACAAAACTTCCGGGATGATGCCTTCTGGCAGCCGCAGCTGCGCACCGGCCAGGATGGCAAAACCAGTTTTGGCGTTACCTTCCCGGATGATATCACCAACTGGCGTACGATGGTGGTGGGGATGACCGGCAATAAACAAAGCGGGTTTGCAGAAACCCAGATCAAATCATTCAAGGCATTTACCGCTACGCTGGGATTGCCTGCTTTTGCCCTGCCTGGTGATACGATTAACGTGATCGGTAAAACGATGAACTATACCACCGACAGCATTACGGCTACCCGTGTGTTTGCCGTGAATGACAGCATTTACCGGAAGGGCAGCATCGGCGTTAAAAACGCCTGGATAGATACGCTGGCCGTAGTAGCAGGCGGGCGTGACAGCCTGTCTTTCCGTTATGTAGTACAAAAGCCGGACGGGTATTACGACGGAGAGGAGCGGCGTATTCCTGTATTTAAGCAGGGCGTATTGGAAACGGATGGTTTCTTTGCCGCTTTAAGAAAGGATACTGCTTTCCGGGTACCGTTGCCAGAGAGTCGGGAACCCTTTACCATCTATGCCGAAACAGCGGTATTGCCGGTATTGGTAGCAGAGATGAAATCCATACAGCGGTATGAGTACCTGTGTAATGAGCAGTTGGCCTCCAAGCTGATGGCTTATCTGATGGAAGAAAAGGTAGCCGGATATTTACAGCAACCTTTTAAGGGAGCAAAAGCGATCCGGGAGCTGGTGCGTCAGTTGCAGCAAAGCGGGCATAAAAGCGGGCGCTGGGGCTGGTGGCCAGACAATGCGCCGGTAGCCTGGATTTCCAGTCATGTTATCACTGCATTGTTGAAAGCGGAAGCGCAGGGATATAAGGTACAGCTCAACAAGCAGCAGTTGATCAATGATGCGCTGTTTGAGCTGGAAGGAGGTGGCAGGAATGTAGATACGTTGTCGCTCCTCGACATGTTGCATCAGCTGGAAGCTACGGTCAATTATCAAAAGTATGCCACCGGCCTGCAGAAGCACAACACCTTATCGCGCTACAATCACCTGCGGCTGGTGCAGCTGCAACAACGTTTATCCCTGCCGGTAAATGTGGATAACATTGCGGAAAAGCCCCGGTACACCATGTTCGGCAATATGTATTGGGGAGAAGAAAGTTACCGGTTTTTTGACAATAGCATCCAGGTTACGCTGCTGATGTATAAAATATTGCGCGCACAAGGTGGGCAGGAAGCCACACTGGAAAAAATACGGGGCTACTTCCTGGAGCAACGCCAAAGCGGGCATTGGCGAAATACTTACGAATCGGTATTGATCCTGGAAACCATCCTGCCGGACCTGCTGGCATCACAACAGGCCAGTCCCGCATCGCTCACAATTACGGGCGACACTACGCTGGTCATTACCTCCTTTCCGTATACCACTACCTTGCCTGCCACCGCTGGTATTCAGCTCCATAAGCAGGGCGGTATGCCGGTATATTTTACTGCTTATCGCCAACGCTGGAATACCTCACCCAAAAAAGAAGCGCACCAGTTCCAGGTACGTACCTGGTTCGCTTCGGGTGATAAGACCGTGACCAGCTTAAAAGCCGGTACCGCCATTACGCTGAAAGCAGCCGTGACCGTGGAAGCAGATGCCGACTATGTAATGATAGAAATTCCTATTCCTGCAGGCTGTTCCTATCAGCACAAAAACACTTCCTGGTACAACCATGAAGTGCACCGCGAATACTTTAAACAAAAAGTAAGCATCTTCTGCAGCAGTCTGAAAAAAGGTACATACACCTTCGAGGTATCCCTGATGCCCCGCTATACCGGTCAATACCTGCTAAACCCCGCTAAAGTGGAAATGATGTATTTCCCGGTATTTTATGGAAGGGAGGAGATGAAAAGAGTAGCTGTTAGCTATTAGCCTTTAGCTGTTAGCTTTTGTAAGGCAGTTGTTTCAATGAATGGATAAGCCATTCGTTGAAACAACAAAACATAATAGGCTAATAGCTAAAGGCTAATAGCTAACAGCTATTTTTCAAACAGTCTCAGATATTCTTCAAAAACAAATATTCTGTTTCGTTTGTATCCGGTTTGCTCCCTGAGTATACCAAGACTATAAAAATCCATAATTAGTGTATTGGCCGTCTGTTTCGTTATATTAAGATTTGATATAACGTCTGCAACTGTTATAACTGGTTTGCTATACAGATAAGTCAGCAACAGTTTAGCATTGGGTAATCTTTTCCCCAGTGTAACTATTTTGTTTTTTTCAATTTCATCTCTTAATGAAACGATTTTGGTAAATGTGTCTATTGCTGTTTTGGCAGTCTCAATTATCCCTACTAAAAAAAATTTTAACCATTGTTCCATCTTTCCATGAAGCGAAACAGCCATTAAATTATCATAATATAGTTGTCGGTTTTTTTCAATAAAATCTGATAAATATAATGTTGGTTTATTTAACACCTTTTGATTGATGAGGTACAAGGTAATTAGCAACCTTCCAATCCTGCCATTACCATCGAGAAAAGGGTGGATGGCTTCAAACTGGTAATGCGCTATTCCAATTCTTATTAAATGTGGCACATGTATTGTTTCATTATTCAGAAATTTTTCCAAGTCGCTAATATAATCTGGTATGAGCGTATGGTGTGGGGGAACGAAAGTGGCATCATTGATTGTAGCTCCACCAATCCAGTTTTGGCTTGTACGAAATTCGCCAGGTAGTTTATTCTTTCCTCTTACTCCTTGTAATAAGATTTTATGGGCATCTTTGATTAGTCGTGAAGACAGCGGCCATTTCTCTAAGCGTTTAATGGAATGATTCATTGCTTCAATATAGTTCTGCACCTCCTGCCAGTCATTCTTTAATTCGGGATGAATATCTTTTGCTGCTAATACCGCCTCATCTATACGGGTACGTGTTCCTTCAATACGACTGGATTGTGTGGCCTCTTTTACAATGTGCATTCTGATAAAAACACCTACATCCGGCACAAATGTTGAAAAAGCATTCAATTCTCCAAGTTTTAAATTGGCTTCTGCCAAAAGCGTATTGATTTCAGGGCTGTTTATGTTCCATTCCGTATTTATCGGGTTAAGGTTAAAACTCCTATATCCGTATTGCCTGGTGTAATTTCCTGCTCTATAATGTTTCATACTTATAGAATAAAAGCCAATTTACTAAAAAAAACCATAGTCAACGGAATGAGTTTTTGTTTGACTATAAAAAAGTGTAGTCAAAGCTCGCAGCTATTTAAGCAGCTCGTTCATCAATTATTCTGTTGAAAAAACTGCGGCATTTTCAGAAATACGCAGAGCACGAATGTTTTGATCAGCGGGAGTAGTGCCGTTTTAAGTTTTTGGATGGCAATGACTTTTTGTTTTTTCACGGTGAGGGGAGATAGCTCTAGGTAGGCCGCTATTTCGGGCGTAGAAAGGCCCTGGAAGTGTGCCATTTCAAATATTGTACGGCATTTCCCTGGCAGGTGCTGAGCAGATTGCCGGATGATATGCAGCAGTTCTTCCGTATCGGTGTTACGCGTATCTGCTACCGTGTTAGGATCGATGTGCAGGGAAGATAACTCCCGGCGGATTTTGCGGAGGTAGTCCAGCGTGGTATTTTTTACGGTGCGGTAAAGGTATCCCGCAGGGTTTTTGACATGGTCAAGTGCATGCCTTTTCTCCCAGATACGATAAAATGCTTCCTGGACCAGTTGGCAGGAGAGGTCTTTATCATCCACCATTTTCCCGCAAAGGGTCACCATTTTTACAAAATGTTCTTTGTAAAATAATTCAAAAGCAGCGGTGCTCTTCCATGGCAACAGATGCGGGGTATAGGTTACCGCCTGTTTGCGCTCTATGTTACTGTTCATCCCCCTAAAGTGCTAAATGTAAATGCTATATATACAGTTGTAGGTATGTGTTGGTTTCAAGGTATAGACCTGTTAATACCAACTGAAAGATAAGAGGTATTTCAGAAATATTCCTATTCCTTTTTGTTATGCAACTGTTAATGCGTGATAACATCTATTTTTGGGAGGATGTTTACTCCTTTTTGGGGGTTCAGGCGTCTATATATTAAAAAAACGTAGGTATGTCAAGTCCTTTTTCGGATAAAGAGAATGCGTGGCAGGAGTGGATAGAAGCTTATTTGCAGGGGGAGGCAGATGAAGACACCCGTTGGAAGCTGCAGCAGTGGACCGCCGCATCGGACGGCAACCGACAGATTTTTCTGTCATTGCTGAAGTCGTATAAGATGGACCAGCCGGCATGGCTGGAAGAGGTGTCTGCAGCGCAGCATTGGGAGGAGATGCGGGAGCGGATGCAGGCGGCCCCGGTATTACCGGAGCGGATATCGGGCAAAAAGCTGCTCTGGCGCAGAGGGCTTGCCGGCCTGACGGTCATCGTGATATTAACGTTTTTTGTGCTGCTACAGCTCACAAAGCCGGTATACCAGCAATTTGAGGCGGTGAATACACCTATGCCACTTATTTTGCCCGACAGCAGCCGCATACTATTGAATGTACATAGCAGCATCCGTTTTAAGCAGGGCTTTGGGTACAGCCACCGGCAGCTGGAACAAAGCGGGCAGGTGTATTATGAGGTAACGGACAACAGTGAGCTGCCCTTTGTAATCAAAACCGATTGGTCAGAAACCATCGTGCTGGGCACCAGCCTGGACCTGCAGGCGTATCCGGGTAATGTGCGGGAACAGCTGTCTGTGCTCTCGGGCAAAGTGCAATACAAACCATCCGCCCATGTAGCCATGCAACATATCATCACGGCGGGCAGCAGTATCACCTACAACAAAATCAAGCCGGAAGTAACGGTTAGCAATACCGTGGCAGCTCCTCAGCTGCAATGGAGCGGGCGGGTAGTATTTGACAATGACCAGGATGCTGTGGAAGATACTACGGGCAGGTAAATCTTTATTGTAGTGATTCGGGTTGTAGTGTTTTTAGTTTTTCAGGATCTAATACATTACTGATCTGGTTTATTTTCCCATCCGCCGAGATATTGAACACCTGGCATACAATCAGTTTGTTTTTATTGTAGTAGAGCAGCGCCGGTTGATGATTGATTTCAACAGGCACAGCGGTGAGATTTCTCCCATATCTTTCGTCTACAAATAACATAAGTGCTGCCACTTCGCTCATACCTATGGCCACTTTCTTCACTACGTTCAGTTTACCACCATCAGCAAAGTAAGTTACTTCTTTGGACAGCAGGTTTTCCAGGGCACCTGTATCGCGGCTGCGGATAGCATGAATATAGTTGTTGAGGATATCCGCAGGAACGGCATTTTTAGGGGGCGCCTGCTGCTTAAATTCATTGAGGCGGGTACGTGCGCGGCTAAGCAGCTTACGGGAGTTGTCTACCGTGATGCCCAGCACTTCTCCTATTTCTTCGTGCGCGTAGCCAAAACTTTCTTTCAGGATAAACACGGCCCGTTCTTTAGGGTTTAACTGTTCCAGCAGGATCAGCATGGAGTAGGAAACAATATCATTGAGGTTGATATTGGTATCCGCCCTTTCGGTAGCCACTGGTTCGGGCAGCCATACATCCCCGAGTTTTACCTGGGTCCTTTTTTGCCGGATATTGATAGATTGGTTGATCACACTTTTGATCAGGTAGTTTTTTTCGTTTTCAATACCTGTTTTATTAGCAGCCAGGTAATTGAACAATACGTCCTGTATCGCATCCTTTGCATCTTCTGCTGATCCTAAAATATTATAAGCGTATGGAAACAATATGTGCTGATAATCTTTCACCCTGGATGATTTAAATAAATGAATGAGGCAGCAATGCCCCTGCACGCAGGTATACCATTGGTGCAGGGGAGCAGCTGTAATGCCTCCGCAATAATAACTATTTTTTCCGGCGGCCGTATTTTTTAGAACTGTCCGGGCTGGTAGTTGCCTGGTGTGGTGAGGAACGCTTTATTGATCCGGTTCCAGGTATTGGTGAGCGAAATAGCGATGGTTAGCTCTGCAATTTCTTCTTTAGAAAAATGTGCAGACAGCGTAGCATACAGCTCATCACTTACTTCCAGCTGGTGTCCGTTGGTAAGCGCTTCGGACAGTGCAATGGCAGCTCTTTCCTTTTCTGTGTAATAAGGGCATTCCTTCCAGGCCGGTAATGAATAGATGCGCACTGGCGTTTCGCCCAGGTGGATGGCATCTTTATAGTGCATGTCCAGGCAAAAAGCGCAGCCATTGATCTGGGATACCCGGTTTTTTACCAGCTCCAGTGTTGTATGGTCTACTTTTGATTGTTTAAAGTGAAAGCCGGTTCTGATTAAGCTGTCAAATAATCCTTTAGGTACGTCCTGAAAATTAATTCTTGGTTCCATGTCTGTATTGTTTTTATGATGTTTAAAATCGTTGTTCGTTAATAAGACAAGGAACGGGCGCAAAACGTGACAACTTTTTAAACTTTTTTTTGGGGAGGGGGGAATTATTTTGCGGAAGGCTTATAAACAGGGGGGCAGAAGGGAAACAGGTGTAAAAAATCAACGGAGTACCGGGGGATATATTGGGGCGGACCATTACTTTCGGGCCGGCCCCAGGCTGTGGAAATCATTTCAGGGTTAGGCTTCTTTTCGCCGGAAACTACAAAACAGGAAATCTTGTTTGGTATTGAAAGGTGTGGTATGTGTGGTGGTCATACACTTTATTTTTTCAAAGCCGTTTTGCAGCAGTTGGGCGAGGGTATTTTCGTCATATTGCTGTATCGGCAGGCCGCTGCATTTTTCAGGGCCGGTGGTAGCAAAGGTGCCCATCACCGCATAGCCGCCGGAAGGAATGCATTGCTGCATGGTATGCAAATATTTATGCACCTGCGTTTCCGCCGTCAGGAAATGGAAGGCCGCCCTGTCGTGCCACAGGTGGTATTGGGTATCAGGTGCAAACGTGGTGATATCCTGTACGATCCATTTTATTTTATCCGCTTTATCCCCCAGGCGGTGTTGTGCTTTTTCAAGGGCTTTGGCCGAGATATCCAGCACGGTAATATTTTCATACCCTTCTTCCAGGAGATAATCCGCCAGCTTGCTGTCGCCCCCACCTATATCAATGATAGCGGCTGTTTTGGGCAGGTTAAAAGCGCGGATAAAATCAAGGGAGGTATGTGGAGTTGCCTGTGTCCAGCTCACTTCTTCCGGCTGGCGGGTATGGTATACATTTTCCCAGTGTGCTTTATTGGTATGCATGGTTGGTGTGGTTGTGTGTTCGTATTTCTTAAAATTGCTTTTCAAAAGTCTTTCCGTTAAACTTAAATATATTTCCGTCTGCCATTCCAAAAAGCAAATTGTTTTTGTTGTCTTTATAAATAGTCCAAATCATCGGTTTAGATGGTTTGTCACTAATTGAATAGTTTGTCAAAGTTTTACCATCATATTTCCAAGCTCCTGTATCTCTATCTCCAAACCAAATATTGCCTTCTGCATCTTCTTCAATAGCAAAAACGTGTTCAAGTGTGCCTGGTTTTGATTTATCTCCTCTTCTTGTGCTTGTTGGATCGATTAAATTATTCTTTTCAGAAAAATTAATTATTGAATTACCTTCCATTAGCAAAACGCCAATTCCATTATTTCCTATCCAAATTCGTCCTTTTGAATCTGCTAATACACTTCTTATATGCAAAAGCTCATTATCTTTTAGGTTTAATTTTTCATTATCAAAAATATTTACCATTTTACCATCATAGTTAAATAGTGCTGCATAAGTTGCCATCCAAACTTTACCGTCTTGCTCCTTTGATATGTCAGTTACACCATAAGAATTATTCAGGTTTTCATTTTTAGGTTTTGGAAAAATCAGATAGTTCATATTTTTTCCGTCAAAACGATTTATTCCGTCTTCTTCACCCGCATAAAACCATAAATCTCCATTGGTTTCATTCCATTCATATCTTGGGTTATTAAAATTTGTTGAATAAGTGGTAAACTTTCCTTTGTCATATGCACTTATTCCTTTTGCAGTTCCAAACCAAATTTTTCCATTCTTGTCTTCTTGGATTGAACGGATTTGATTGTCGGATAAGCCTTCATTTGTTGTAAAGTATTCAAATGATTTTCCATTATAAAAACTTACGCCTTCCTTATGACTTCCAAACCAATAATTGCCTTTACTGTCCTGAAAGATAGCACGTATTCCAGAAGTAAATTTTAAGGTGTCTGCTTTTAAAGAAATTACCAATTCAGGGTTCTTAACTTCTTTTTCGGTTGATTTCTTTTCAATACAAGAAAAGTTCAGTGTCAATACCAGTAGTATGTAAACCAATTTCAATTTCATGTTTATTTTGGGTTTCTCTAATATTACGCACAACTTACTCATGTGCGTATCAAAACTACATAAATATCTCTACCGGCTGTTGTATTGGTCTGATTGTTTGTCGTTATAACAGGAAAAGTGCGCCACACTTATGCGCAGCGCACTTGTTTATGGTGGGAAACAATTGGTTTACAGTGGCAGTTCACCTTTGAGCAGGGTAATCAGTTCCTGTTGTATATGCACGGTTTTATCCTTGGCGTACCAGAGGTGGAGTTTTTCCTTCATCACTTCCAGGTCGGCGCCGATGGCTTTCAGGTCGTTGAGCAGTTCTGTAGCCGCTGCCGGGCGGGGTCCCCAGTTGCCCAGTTCGGCATGCGTGGCAGCGTCGGTAATGATCAGCTTAGGGATAGCCCGGCCACCATTGGTGAGGTATTGGTCCATCAGTTCCGTATTTTCATCACGCAGCAGGATGCGCAGGGTGATGACCGGGTATTTTGCTGCGATGAGATGAAACAGTGGGAGGATCTGGGCCGCATCGCCACACCATCCTTCCGTGAGCACGATCCAGGTTTGCGGTTGTCTGATCTGGGCAAGCACTGCCTCCAGCTCCGGCAGGAGCTGTGTAGTTTTATCTACCCGGCGCATCCGTTGCAGGTTCAGCCTGGCATAAGACACCATAAGTTCGCTTTGGTCGGCACCTGTAGTTTTGCCTTGCTCCATCAATGATTCCAGAAGTTGCATATATTCAGGAAAGCTCGTAGATTTTTGCAGGTATGATTCAAATTGCATATCCAAAAAATTAGATCACAAAGGTATTTCAGAATCGCTTCCCGGAACATGACATTTGTCACGGTGTAAAATATTTTGCCCGTAATTCATTAAAATCTTTACTTTAGTTAAACGATTTAGTAAATTCCACATACCTAAGCCATTTTAACATATGTCTGTATTATCACCTGATAATAATTTATGGACTCGTTTCCGCAATGGCGATGAGCAGGCGTTGTTTGTTATCTACAAGACTCACTACAATTACCTGTACAAATGCGGCCTGAAACTTTCCGGGGATCCCGTGCTCACAGCGGATCTGATCAACCAGGTATTTCTGGGTATCTGGGAGCGGAAGGATACGGTAGGAGAAGTGGAGCATCTCAAAGCCTACCTGGTAACCGGCCTGAAAAGGATGATCTACAAGGAGTGGGAAGCACGGGAAAAGCACCGGAGTATGTTACAATCGCCTGATTTTGTGACAGAAGCGTTTCAGCATTCCATTGAGGAGCATCTGGTACAGCTGCAGTTGAAAGAAGACAACCGGCAGCGGATACTGGACGCTGTGAAAAAGCTGAGTCCGCGGCAGCAGGAATTGATCAGTTTGCGGTTTTACCAGGAGCTGACATATGAAGAGATGGCCGACAAAACCGGTTTATCCCCCCGTACCATCTATAATGCCGTATATGAGGCCCTGAAAAAGCTCAAATCGGGGTTATTGCAGAAGGTGATGGTGATGATTTTGCTGTTGTCCGTATACTGTTATGCCACCCTGATCTGCTGACTCCTGCTGCATCTGGCTATTATTTTCCATTATTTTAAAAAAAAGTTTGCCTTAACCCGGTAAATCCACGTATTTCTCAGATCTATATAAACACAAGGCAGCAAAAATGGATGCTCATCATTTTTCTATAGAGGATTTTCTGGTAAACGAATCGTTCGCGAATTATTGTTTGCACAATAGAGCGTCGGACCGTCGTTTCTGGGAGCAGTGGCTGGCCGCGCATCCCGAAAAGCAGGAAGATTTTGATACTGCCCGCGACCTGTTGCTGGCTATGAGTGGTTATCTGCCGGAAGAGCAGGTATCTGCCCGGCTGGAAGCATTCAAGGGACTCCTGCGCGAAAAAAAGGCTTCCCTGCAGCAGGCAGCTATGTCTGCAACACCAATACCTGCAGTCCCTGTGCCTGCACCGGTAAGGACGATGCGCAACGCCTATTGGTGGACAGCCGCCGCCGTGATACTGGGCATCATTGCCGTAGGGTACCTGCGCTTTGTAAAACCCGTTGCCCCCGAAGCAGGCATGCTCGTATATACCAGTGAAAATGACAAGCGCAGCAATATCACCCTGGCAGACGGCAGCACCGTGATCTTATACCCGCATAGCAAGCTCACCGTGATGCCTGATTATAATCACCAAAGCCGGAGAGTAGTGCTGGAAGGACAGGGCTTTTTTACCGTAGCAGATGTAGCGCAGCGGCCTTTTTCCGTAGTAGCTAAAAAATATACCACCACCGCATTGGGTACCGCCTTTATGGTAAGCGCCTATGAAATGGACGCCACCGTAAAAGTATCCCTGGTAAGTGGTAAAGTGAAGATAGAAGGCACGCAGCACGACAGCGTTATGCAGCCCGTGATCCTGGCCCCCGGAGAGCAGTTTGTAGAGCATACGGCCAAAGATAAAGACAGCAGCGCTACCATCACCTTTGATGTAAACAGCTTACAATCGGTGATATCGGGGCAGCTGATATTTAAAGACGCTTCCTTTACTGAGCTGAAAACCCAACTGGAAGCTTACTATGGTGTGACTATTTATACTGATATTCCATTATCATCCATCAAACCTTTTACCGGAGAATTTAATGACCAGCCCTTGATGCATGTATTGGAAGTGATCGGCTATGTGAATAACCTGAAGATCAGACAGGATACTAACCGTGTATATATACTGGCCAGATAGCCTGTATATCGGATTACAGCATAATACAGATTTTATAACCTAAAGATTTTATCACCAAAAATCTAACGCATGAGTATGGCCCTACCAAACCGCTCGTTAGCAGCCCTGTGCTGCAACGTTATCGCTGCCCTTGTGCTGCTACCCCTGGCTTTAAGCGCAGCCGAGAGAGAGCAGCCCAGGTTTACGATCAACCCTACCGTTACAGTGGGATTTGATAAGACACCTGTTATCACCGCTTTTAGCCAGATAGAGCGGCTCACTGATATGAAATTTTGTTACAGCAGCGAAGATGTAGACAATCGCAAAGCAGTAACACTGGAAAAAAGAAAAAGAAAATTATCTGATTTACTGGAAAAAATAGGCGAACAAACCGCCCTGCAATTTGCGCAGATAGAACGCAATATTGCGGTAAAACCAGCCGCAGAAAATACCGGTAGCAGCCTGCCTGCACCTGCCGGGTTTTTGGCTGCAGCAAGTGGCGCTTCCATGGCTGAAACCCTGGCAGTAGCGGCCATTCCTGTAAAAGGAAGGATCCTCTCTGCCAAAGGCGAACCACTGCCCGGTGTATCCGTAAAGGTGAAAGGCGCTTCCATTGGTGGCGTGTCTGATGTGAACGGTAATTTCAGCCTGCAGGTACCTGATGAGCAGGCCGTATTGCAGTTCTCCTTTATCGGCTATCTGCCACACGAAGAAGCAGTAGGCGGCAGAACAAATATTGAGGTGATCCTGCAGGAAGATACCCGCCAGATGAATGAAGTGGTGGTAACCGCCCTGGGTATTAAAAGAGAAGCCAAAAAGCTGGGCTACTCTGTACAAAAAGTAGGTGGCGACGATATCATCAAAGCCGCTCCTCCTACCGTAGCTACCGGCCTGATGGGTAAAGTAGCGGGGTTGAACATTAACACGCCGAATGGGGTAGAAGGAAGTTCTTCCCGTATCGTGATCCGCGGAAACACCAGCATCAGCCGTAACAACCAGCCCCTGATCGTAATAGACGGGATACCGGTAGACAATGATTTTAACGTGTACCGCGGTTCCCGTGGCAGTGCAGAAGAAAAAGAACCTACCCGTTCTGAAAACTACCAGGACTGGGGCTCTGTACTTAACTTCATCAACAGTGATGATATCGAAGAAGTGAACGTACTGAAAGGGCCTACCGCCGCTGCCCTGTATGGTGCGCGTGGTGCCAATGGCGTATTGATGATCACGATGAAAAAAGGTAATCGCAAATCAGGACTAGGAGTAGACTATAACTACTCTTACCGGGTAAACGAAGCTTACCGTTTTCAGGATATGCAAAATGAATATGGTTATGGCGGTGCTATCGCCATGTGGATGGCCAATCCGGATTTTCCTACCGGAGCAGATGGTAAGCCCCGTTATCCAACAGATTTCAGCAGCACCAATGTACCCGCCAAATATGCCAGTCATGGTGATATTCCCGGTGGCTGGAGCAGCTGGGATCAGTTTAGCTGGTATGGTACTGCCGCTTCCTGGGGACCCAGACTGGACGGACAGGAAATTACCTGGTGGGATGGCACCAAAAGAAGATGGGACCCTCAGCCCAACAACCTGAAAGAGTATTACCGCAAAGGACATACCGGTACACATAATGTATCCCTTTCCGGTGGTGGCGATTTTGGGAACATGCGTTTGTCTTTTACCCGTACAGACAATACCTCTATCATTCCCAACAGTGACTTTAACCAGAACACCATCAACCTGGGTACCCAGTTGAAAGTAACCCAGAAACTTACTGCCGATGTATCTGCCAGCTATACGGTGTATAACCGGCTCAACTCACCGGATGTAGGTAATGATAACAACTCCTGGGCTAAGTTTATGACCTATGGCATGTCGCGCGATTCCAAAGTATTGGAAAAAGAGCTGTACAAATATGCCAATGGTTCCAAACGTGATTTTGGCAGCTCAGATGGTGTGCCGATGGGATATCCTTATAAAGGCTATGGTAATGATATTTTCTGGAATGCCATGATGAATAATGTGCAGCTGCAGCGTAATCAGCTGATGGGAAATGTGAAGCTGAATGCAGAGATCACCTCCTGGTTTAATATGACTGGCCGTGCCGGTATTAATCAGAGCACCAATGATTTTGAAACCAAAAACACCCCTACCGATTCCGGTGGCGTAAAAGGCGCATATGGACATGAAATGTACAAAAACTCTACCCGTAACCTGGAGTTGTTAGGCACACTGCATAAAGACAATTTCCTGACCGATGGGCTTACCGCCAGCTTTACCGCAGGCGCCAGCTCCTGGTATCAGAATAATTACGGCATGCAGGCCTGGAACAAAGGCCCCTTTGCCACCCCTTATATTTACACGTTGAAGAATGTACTGGTTACCTCCGGCCTGAACCCTAAAGACTGGGCACCGGAAGAAGCCAGGGCAGAAAAGAAGATCAACTCCGTGTATGGCTTGCTGGACCTGTCTTACAAGAACTACCTGTTCCTGCAGGTAACCGGCCGTAACGACTGGTCATCTACCCTGCCTAAAGTAAGCAACTCTTACTTTTATCCATCCGCTTCCCTCAGCTTCCTCTTTACAGATGCCTGGGATATGGGGAATGCCAAAAGCTGGCTGGACTTTGGTAAAGTACGTGTAGCATATGCCGGTAGTGCCAGTGATGCCAACCCTTATGAAGCCAACTACACCTTTGATACAGATGTATTTGGCGGCGCCGCCACCAGGAGTATTAAGGACGTGCTGGCACCGATCAACCTGGTACCACAGCGTTCTCAATCTTATGAAGCCGGTATACAGCTGAGCATGTTAAAGAGCCGGTTGAGCCTAGACTTTACCTACTACCGTATCAACTCTACCGACCAGATCATCAACATCGACGTACCCCCTTCCTCCGGTGTAAAGAAAGTAGTGTTCAATACCGGAGAGCTGCTGAACAGAGGATATGAATTCATCATTCGCGGACGTGCCATTGAAAGCCGTGATTTCCAGTGGGACGTAACCCTGAACGGTGCACATAACCAGAACAAGCTGTTGTACCTGGGCGAAGGCGGTGATTTTTATGAAATAGGCAGCCTGTTTGGCGCCGCCAATGGGGTGGTGATGCGCGTAGCCGTAGGACAAAACTATGGTACTATTTACGGGTATGATTATACGTACAAAGATGGTAGAAGAGTAGTAGAAGATGTGATGGATAAAGCCAATACTACGGTAATAGGTACCAAATATGTGATGACCAAGGATGTAGTACCTATCGGTAATGCTACACCGTGGCTCACCGGTGGTTTGGGCAATACCTTCCGGTATAAAAATTTCAGCCTGTATGGCCTGATCGATTTTAAATG
The DNA here is from genome assembly GCF_040567655.1 of Chitinophaga sp. H8. NCBI lineage: Bacteria > Pseudomonadati > Bacteroidota > Chitinophagia > Chitinophagales > Chitinophagaceae > Chitinophaga > Chitinophaga defluvii. The sequence continues at coordinate 2,103,662 of NZ_JBEXAC010000002.1, forward strand.
GGGAGGAGATATCTACAGTGGTAGTTACGGATCGGCTATGGGTAATGGATTGGCACCAGAAACCGTGGTAGAGCGTAATGGCGGTGGATTGCCTTACACTTTCCCGGATGGTAAAACCGCTAATAAAGGCGTGATCCTGGAAGGCGTATATGCTGATGGAAAAGAAAATACCCAGGTAGTGAACTACATGTGGAAATATGCCGCCCGGTATGCCGCCTGGTCGCATTTACCTATCCCACGCCGGGAAGCCGTATTTGAAAACAGCTGGATGAAACTGCGTGAAATCAACCTCACTTATCAGCTGCCATCTACCCTGATGAAGAAAACAGGATTTATCAACGGATTAAGCGTATCCCTGATAGGAAGAGACTTGTTTTACCTGTATTCTTCCTTACCTGATCATCTGAATCCCGAAAGCGTGAATGGTATTGGTAATGCACAAGGGATCGAGTTTGGTGCGTTTCCCGGAACGAGGTCTTATGGATTTTCTGTAAAAGCTTCTTTCTAGTCAGCGTTTCTTATTTCATTTAAAAACAGACGGTATGAACATTCAGCGAAAAATATACATCGCCTTTCTGGCACTCACCGTAACCGCTATGGGGTGCAGAAAGGGATTTGAGGAAATGAACAAGCCCTGGAAAGAATCGGGCACTACAGATATCGGGCCTTCTTTTAATGCCGTGGTAAGATCAATGCTATTGGGCTGGCAGGAGCAGGCTACTTTCACTTCCTTTATTTATGCTTCCACGCAGCAGGGTATTATCCTGGGCGAAACAGGGTATCATCCCGAAGAAGCCGGCAAAGAGTTGTGGTTTAACTATTTTAGCACGATAGCCGATGTGCGGTTGTTGGAAAAAATGATCGATGCCAAGCCGGATCAAAGCAAGATGAAACATATCCGCGCCATGCTGAAAGTGCTGGTAGCGTATAAAACGCTGCGCATGGTAGATTACTTTGGCAGCATCCCTTACTTTGAAGGTGGCCGTAGTGCAGAAGGACCGGGCAAATACCGGGTAAAGTATGATGATCCGAAGGTGATCTATGATACCTGCCTGGCAGATCTGAAATGGGCTATTACCAACCTGGCCCCGGACCCTTCGCAGGAAACGCTGGCGGCTTATGAAACCTTCCTGAACGGTGATGTAGCCAAGTGGGCCAAATTTGCCAATTCGCTGCGCCTGCGTTATGCCGTACGGATGTATGAAGTAAACAAAGCGGAAGCCGACAAGATCATTGCCGACGCTTTGCAGCTGCCATTGATTGCAGATGGCGAAGACATTGGTATGTGGCCATTGAAAATCTCCGGGTTGCTTTTGGATGGGCGAACCTGGTCATTTGGCGACAGCCGGTTGCGCCTGGGCACCACCATGTGGAAGCTGATGAGCGATAATAACAACGAAGACGGCACCGGTATTTTTGACCCCCGTTGTGTAGTTTTCTTTGAACCCAATACCGCAGGTAAATGGAAAGCCTATCCGCAAAATCCGGATGCTACGGCACCTGGTGATGGCGGCACCCCTTACAATGGATTGCGGGAAACCGGCGACTGGCTTAAGGATAAAGGCGTTACTAATTTCTCTTCCTTCAATTTTTATATTACCCGGGATAATAACACGATACCAGAGTTGATGATCACTGCCGATGAAGTACATTTTACCAAAGCAGAGATCTACCTGCGTGGCATGGGTGTGGGCAAGAATGTAGCATTGGCCGGGCAGGAGTATGAAAAAGGGATCCGGGCAGCGGTGAGTTTGGCTTATCAGCAGGCACTGAACAGCACCATCTGGAAAGTGAATAAACCCGCCGGGCAGCCAAGCGTAGCCCAGATGAACAAGCTGCTGACCAATACTAAAGTAGCCTTTAAAGCAGGCGATGAAGCTGCCGCCCTGAAGCAGATCTATGCACAGCAGTGGATAGGCAATTTCCGCCAGCCAGAAGAAGCGTGGGCATTGCAGAAACGTACTAACTATGCCACGCCGATGGAAACGGTAAATGCGCAACTGTATGCTACTACCCGGTATGGGAAGATGAGAAGACTCACTTATCCTACTGATGAGCAGAACTACAATCATGCCAACTGGGAAGCTGCTACCGGCGGAACGGACAGTGAAACCAAGAACCCCTGGTGGATGAAATAACCAGCGTAGATACTTGATTACAACAGCGACGGCTGACCGGAAAGTAACGTTACTTTCCGGCCAGCCGTTGGCTATTTTGGGGAAATCATTACAGCTGGAAGGTATTATTATTGGCGGTCCCAGAATGGCGGCGGTTCAATACCCAGGGCGCGGAGGTATACATATCCCTGCCCACGGTGATGGATCTCATTATCTATCAGGTAGAGGATGGAGCTGTATATCACCCCTTCATATTGTCCAAAAGCCATTTCCTTTTCGTGGAAGCGGGTAGCCGGTATTTGTGGCCACAGGGTATTGATCTGTTCGGTGATCTGATCCCAGAGGTCCAGCAGTTCCTGGCGGGTAACCGGTGTTTCGCGGCCATTGAGTGCAAAGAGGCGGCCAGCCGCATCCCAATTGCTGGTAGCAACTCCTTCTATTCCACCAGCCGCCAGCGCAATCATTTCTATGGCCAGTTGGGAATAGGGGCGCATACCACCAATAGAAAAGGTGGTGAGCTGATCTTCCGGAAAGGCTTCAAGCACTCTGCGGGAGAGGCGGCGATGTCCTTGCCAGGTATCCAGCAGTTCGGCAGCAGACATAAAGGGCACGGAGGTTACCGGTGGGGTTTTTACAGCAGTGTTTTCCATATTGTAATCGTTTTTTGTGCGTGATAGGATTGTTTTACGATACAAAGAAAAACACCGGGTGTGACAACCCTATGTCAGTAGTATTTTAAAGCCAGGCCACTTTTTGTTCCGGCACATTATCCTGCCCGATGATATCCTTATACAGTTCCGGGCGCCGGGCTTTGCGGTAGCGGTATCCACCGGCTTTTTCCAGTTTATCTGCGGTGATGGTGGCGAGTACGATTTCATTTTCCAGGCTGCGGCATTCGGCGATAATATCCCCAAAGGGATCCAGGATCATAGAGCAGCCGTTTTTGAGCTGGTCGTGGTCCATGCCGATGGGATTGGAGAAAACGGCATAGATGCCATTATCGTAAGCCCTTGCCGGCAGCCATTTCATGAGCCAGGCCCTGCCTTTGAGGCTGTCAAATTCCTGGCGCAGGGTAGCCGGATCGGCATGCCGGTTGTGCCAGAGGACAGGATCTACAAATCCTGCACCGGGGCGGGGAGAAGGGGTGCACATGGTAACGTGGGGCATAAAAATAATATCTGCCCCCAGCATGGCCGTAGCCCTTACATTTTCGATCACATTATTATCGTAGCAGATGAGGATGCCGCATTTCCAGCCCAGGAGATCAAATACCACGTACTGATCACCGGGGGTAAGGTGGGGATTGATGAAAGGGTGCAGCTTGCGGTATTGGGCTACCAGCCCGTTTTTATCCACGCATACATAAGCTTTATACAGTTTATCATCCGCATCCTTTTCGAACAGGCCTGCCAGGATGGTGATGTTGTGTTGCTGTGCAATAGCTGTGAGCCGCTGTATGGAAGGCCCTTCCGGAATAAACTCTGCCAGGTCCAGCATTTGTGCTTTAGACAGGTGGCGGGCAAACGTGTAGCCGGTAATGGCGCATTCGTGAAATGCGATCACCTGCGCACTCTGGCTGGCCGCCCGGGCGCTTAATGCATGGATGGTATCCAGGTTGGCTTGTTTATCGCCGCTGGCATTTTCAAATTGCGCCGTAGCTATGATGATATTTTCCATGATGAGTTTTTGTGCTGGTATGCATCAAAGTTACATCACGGCAGGTTCAGAAAGCAGGCAATTTTTTTATATGGCACAGGTGGTTTTGGGGGCGTGTGTAGTATGTAGTGGAATGGAGGCAATAAAATGCGGTGGTATGGAAGCGCTAATTTTTGATCATAGCATATACCTTTTCTTCTTTGATGCCGGTGAACTGGCAGAACTCTTCTACGGTAATAAATTCTTCCCTTTTTTTACCCAGTTGGCGGCGCATATTTTGCATCATTACCTGCGCGGCACTTTTCTTTTTTCCGAGGATATTTACGATGTCTTTTGCGTAAATCACGATCCGTTTTGGTACGTTTTTGTCCATAATTTCCATTTTAGTTGGCAATATTTTTTTTAATAACAATAGCGATCTAATATTGGTTCATCATTCGAATGAAAAAAGAAAAACCTGCCGGTGCAATGCAGGGCCCGCTTGTGTTAGCAGGTTTTTCCACCATGGTGAGGCGGTGCGGTATGTGCCTATGTAAACAACCGTTTATTTATTCAATTATGTTTAAAAAAAAGTAACAATGGCAAAACAAAATAGTTATCTCAAGATTAAAGGTACGCTGGGCGGATTATCTTTTTATAAATCGCGCAGTGGTCATCTGATACGGGAAAAAGGCGGCATAGATGGTAAGCGTATGGCTACCGATCCGGCCTTTGAAAGAACCCGTGAAAACAATACAGAATTTGGCCGTGCCACCAAGGGCGGACAGTTGGTGCGCGCTGCTTTTAAGAGCAGGTTGCAATTGAGTAAGGACAAGCTGCTGGTATCGCGCCTGGGCAAGCTGATGGTGCGGGTAGTAAAAAGTGATCCGGTGAGCTTGCGTGGGGCGCGTAATGTAACCATGGGCGATCTATCACAGCTGGAGAACTTCCAGTTCAACGACAATGCGCTGTTGGGCAAAACGCTCAATGTTACGTATATCGCCACGATAGACCGTGCTACCGGGCAGATGGAGGTATCGCTGCCGGCGTTTGTGCCTTCGGGTAAGGTAAGTGCCCCTATTGGCGCTACGCACTTTACGCTCATAGCCAGTGGTGCGGAGCTGGATTTTGACGGCAACCATTATGTGGTGGATGAAGCCGCTGCAGAAAACCTGCCGTTGGATCACCTGCCAACTGCGCCGATAGACCTGAGCGTAACGGTTACACCAGGGAGTACACAGCCGCTATTGCTGGCATTTGGCATCGTGTTTACACAGGAAGTGAACGGGTTGTATTACCCATTGAAAGATACTTCCTTTAATGCCATGGCGCTGGTAAAGGTAAGTGGCAGCTAGTATTGCCTGGTTGTTTTTTATTTTAAGTACGGCACTGCCCCGCATTATTGTGGGGCAGTTTTTTTTTATGCCAGGTGTAAGTAAAATAAAAAAATCTGCTAAGTGCCGGTAAGGATTTGCAGGTTGTACTGGTACCTACGCACTTGTATGATATAGGCATTATCCATTTAATTGCAGCCTTTTCTGGTTAATCATTTCATTATCAAAAAATCACAAAACGTTATGAACTATGTGCGGCATTTAAATGCTTTTGTAAAGCATGCTCATCTGCACCCGGAATGGGATTGTTTTCACCTGAGTATGTACTATGTATTGTTTCACGTTTGGAATTACAAAAAGTTCAAACCACTTTTTAAAGTGAGCCGGGAGGTGCTGATGCGGGCCAGCAGGGTAAAGTCTGTAAAAAAGTATTATCAATGTTTGAAAGGTTTACATCGGGCAGGGATGATTGTGTATTATCCTTCCTGTAGCATGAAACAGTTGGCTACCATTGGGATGGTGGAGCTTTTTGAACCAAAAAGCAATGTACCTGCTTTATTTGGCAAGCCCGATGAGGTAGTATATATAGCACCTGTAGGTAGTACAAATACCACTGATGAGGTAGCATATATACCACCTGTAGGTAGTACAAATACCACTGATGAGGTAGCATATATACCACCGATAGGTAGTATAAATACTACCGACAAGGTGGTACAAATACCACACTCTTTAAAAGGAAAAACAATTAAAGATTTAAAAAGTGTGTGTGTAAACGGGCACCCACCCACGGGCAATAATCATTTTTCTTTTTTTTCTTCTCCTGCTACTGCTTGTATGCCTCCTGGCAGTGTGCAGGAGGTAAAAGACTATTTTTTGCAGCAGGGATATCCCTTGCTGGAGGCCACCAATTTTTTTGATTACTATGCCATCACCGGCTGGAAAACCAGAAGCGGCGCGGCGGTAGTAAACTGGCAGAGCGCCGCGCGGCGATGGATGCTTACTGGTGCCAGCCAGCAGCGGATTGCAATAAATACTTTAAAACATGGCGCAGATCAGCACTTGCATACCACCCGAGATAAAGACTATTCAAAGCCCTTGTGATTATGCCACCTATTGGCAGGAGTTGGAAGAAAAAGGGAAAGACCATTACGGCAGTAATTTTCATTTGCGCAGCGAAGATGCTGCCGTGTGGATAAAACTACTGGCCTGGATGAAGGCAGATGAAGCGGTAGCCGCGGATTACAAGATAGCCTTGCACAAAGGCATTATGCTATGCGGACCGGTAGGGGTAGGAAAAACCAGTATGATGCAGCTGCTGAAAGCCGTGGTGAAGCCGGAAGAGCCGTATAAGATCTATTCCTGCCGGGAAATTGCCTTTGAATTTTCGAGGAAAGGTTTTGAGGTGGTGCAGCATTATGGCCATGGGAGTTACTATGGCTATCCGTATACCCCTGAAGCCTGCTGTTTTGACGACCTGGGTCTGGAAATGATCATGCAGCATTATGGGGTGCCCTGCAATGTAATGGGGGAAATATTCCTGAACCGGTACGACCATTTTATCAACCATGGTATGCTCACACATATTACTACCAACCTGACGAGCGATGAGCTGGCCGCCCGGTATGGGGCCCGGATACTGAGCCGGATGCGGCAAATGCTGAACCTGGTAGCCTTTGACCGGGGAACAGCCGATAAACGTATGTAATGGAATGGAGGCCCGGTGGTCTATTTGTGGACGGGACCGGTTATTTTAAATAAATATGATATTTACCAAATATTTTGGGCGGCGGATACAGATATTAATAATTTTCAGTAAATTTAAGAAAGAACTCATAAATACCCCGTCCCAAACGGATTCATCATATTTAATGCCAACTCCCTGGAGTACTTGTTGCCGTTAAAGACGCAACAATTTTAATGGTTGATAAATATGAGGCGCTTCACTCCTGAGGCGCCTTTTATTTTAGCCCTCATGAATACCCTATCAATTAATCAAATGTTAATCACCTGTTTTTCTATCAGCGGCATTTGAAGGTGAAATCATATAAAGTTATTACTGCGCCTGTGTTTTGTTTATGCATTTGTTTGAGTGTGCTATATGTTGTTAACCGTTGTTTAACATGAATAGGTGAAATGAGCCATGGCGCTAATTTTACGGGTGTTAATATATTTGTGTATATACGTATACGTTATATTTTTCTTGTTAACCGAATATTAACTATATACTAATAATTATACTATAGATTTGCCTCTTTTAGTATCTGAATCAGTAAAATTATCTTCACAATGATAAAGTCGTCAAAAAAGCTTGTTAATAAAATGACAGTGGCGCTGAGAGCAGTGAACGGGGAGAAAGGTATTAACAGTTGTTGGGCACAAGAGGGATTGAAAATTTCGGAAGCATGTATTGGAGAGCTGTATGAGCTGTTTAATACGGAGGGGTTTGAGGATGATGCAGCCGAGATCGAATTTTTCAAGGATCTTTCGCCGAAGTTTCTTGGTAAGTACATTTATTTCTTTGCGTTGAGGAAAATAGCGGTGGATTATGCAAAAGCAGCGGGAAGTAGGTATGATTATCTGAAAGAGCAGGATAATTATTATTCACTTTTTATAGAGGAGCGGAAGGAGCGGTATGATGCTTTACTGAGTGAGGAGCTGGATGAATTACATTTTTTACGGAGGAAAGGAGAAATTGAGGGGCTACATGAGTATTCACCTGTGATGGACCATCGGTTATGTACACCTGGTTCATTGCTGTTGTCAGAAATACGGGCGTATAGCGAGTTGCGCAATGATATCCGCAAGGAGATACAGTGGTTATTAAATGGGAGGAATAAGTAGGAGACTTCTAGTTACAGGGCAGCTGATCATAGCAGTCACCGAATTTTTTGACGCTGACCACTTTTCCTTTTTCATTGTATCCTGTCCAGGTACCACATGCGCATTTGGTACAATCATAGCAGCTTTTATAATAGCAAACTGATTTCAGTTTTCCGTTAGGGTAGAAGAAGGAGCTATGGATGGTGGTCCAGGTAGCATGGCATCCGTTTTCTGTCCTGCTTTTTCGGTTATCGTATTGTACTGTTTGTTGTATTTTACCGGATTCATAGAAAAGCGTGTCGGTATCCACGGACATCTGGCAGCCATTGAAATATCCAATGTGCCGGATGCTGCGTATCTTTCCACTATCATACCAGGTAGTATCTGTCTGATGCTGTGCGTAGATACTTCCGGCAGTAAGTATCAGGCAGTACGTAAATACTCCTTTTTTACTGAACATATGATGGTTGATTTTTGTTTTACTAAAATAAGCTAAATCGGATTAACCACTTGTTAACAGGCTTGTATTTGTCCTGTTTGCCCCTCTGGAGTTGGGTTAATGCCAATGGCATTCCCGTGAAAGAAGAAGTTATTTTAGGGATGAACAAGACATTAACCTCGTATTAACTTAAAATGAAATGATAGCCCCTATTTTTGAAGCATAGTGTAATCCCTCCATTATGCAAAAATTTGTAAGTCAGCTATATCGCAAATATCTCAAAGAGTTAAGAGTAGTGAACCGGCACCGGAGTCCGAGAATGGGTGTGGGCAATAGTGAGATGAGTTTGTCACGCACCTGTTTTCAGAAGCTGGGAAAATATATTGCTACTGTAGGTTTTAAGGATGAGGAAGAAGAGATTCATTTTTTTAAGGAGTTATTGCCACCATTTCATGCCTTATATATTTTTCATATAAAAATGGAAGTGATAGAGCAGCATTTTATCACGGAGCCGCTATCACACAAAAGGCTGTTTTTAGAGAAGATTATGCGAGTATTGCGGGGAAGGCTGAACCGGCAGGTTGCTTTTAGTGCGATGGTAAGACAGAATCGGCCTGCCACCAACCGCCGGTTATTTTTGCGTACCAAAGCCAAAGTGAAGATCCCTGAAGAGTACGCGCTTTTACAGGATTATCCTTTGTGTACTGCCGCATCGCTTAAGCTGGCAGAGATCATTGCCTATAATTTGTTGCTGGATTACTGGGGAGATCTGGCCCGCCAGCCCAAAACATCTATGACTGCCTGATGTATTGTGAAAGCAGCAATAGGAGTTATCGTGATGTGGTTTAATTGTAGCCTGCAGAAATTGTAATGGTGCCATTGAAATGCGGGAATTGAAAAGGCATATTTTCTTTGACTGCTTCTACCTCTCCCCGGGCTTAATTGTACCGTAAAGGAATGGAGTACCCTGATACAAAATTTAGCTGTACTTATGATAACAGCAGGTATATTATTAAAAAAATGATTTAAATTCCAATGTCTTTGGTAAAAGTCAACCATTTTGCGTAAAAGTCAACTTGGCTGTAAAGAAAAAAATACTCAAATTCGTATACCTGGAAACGAAATGGTACTATGTTTATCGTTCTCATATTTGTAAGAACCCTTTGAAAATAGCACTATAACCAATCTAAATTGCTTTTTACGAAAATTAGTTTCCCCGAAATAGGCACGGTTTACTGTGCGCTTAATGTTTTTTATATATAAACCTTAATTTTTAAAACCAACTACTTAATGCGAGCGCAATCAATTTTAGTCTCAGCCGGGACTATGGATCATTCAGTTATTGTTGATACAACATTATTCACGGGCGTAACACAGCTATTACATGATGAAGCAGTAAAAGAAGAGCACCGGATTGCCGGGATGTACAGCGGGCATGATATACCCATTTCTGAGGACTATAGAATAGTAGCAAAAGCATTGATGGCGCAACAGTTTGGGATTGTAAAAGAATGGTTGCATATAGAAGCAGCATACTGTGGGGGACTGGGGGAGCTTATTGTAGACGTATTTGAGACCTTTTATACGGGGCCTGTTACTGATGAAGTTACTTACCGAAGGGTGTTTTATCTGGGAGAGTTGCTGCAACAGCTGGAAGCTATTAAGATGACGGGTACCAGAGGTGCATTGCATATTTCCTTACAAAATATGCTCGAGCAGTTGAATCTGAATACAGCGGAGTATTATAGTTATTGTACGGATCGTTATTTAAATACTCTTGCTGGTATTCCTGATGCTGCAGATAAGCTGGCAGCGTTAAAAACTATACAGGAGCATTTATCGGGCCTTGTGTTGAAAAAGGGAGTTGTTTACCATCAGTCATTACCTGATATCCGGTATCAGTTAATGGATTGGGTTGAGGCACGAATTGCGTTGAGCAATATGCCCGCCTCCACGCCGAAGTATGGGAAAGGCAGCAAAGAGGAAGCAGATGCCAATTTTAGAGTAGTACCTTTGATGCCATCTGGAACGTTGGCATTGTTCTTTAAGCTAATGGTGGAAGCAGGGCTGTTTCGTAAACCCATACTAAGAGTTTTTGCCCGGTTTATAGAAAGGAATTTTTGCGATAGCAATGGAGAACCGCTAAACGCAAATACTTTTCTTGCGCGGTATAATACTAATAAACAGAAGCTGAAAATTATTAATGCTGTGCAAGATTTCCTATATCGAATGCTGAGTATACTGAGAAGTATGAAACGTAAAATCGAAATTGAAAATAAAAAGAAAAATAACATTTCTGACTAATAGCAGTAAGGGTTTGCATACTGTACTGGTACAATGGCATTTGGCTATAACATACAATATGCTGATCATTGCAACTTTCGTAAAATCAATATGCTACCCTGGTCTAAAAGCCAGGAAGCATGTTGCAATTAGATTGCCCGGCTGCCTATTCTTAGGCTGGCCGGATTTATTTCTGATATTAATGGTGTTTTTCATTTCAGAGCAAGTAGGTTTAGAGCGCTCTATTCCTGGAGCGCTTGTTTATTTACAGGTATTAACAGCTGGTATTGGTCAGAACAACTGATTTACAGCATTGGACTATGAGATCAGCATGTTGTGTGTGACAGTGTTTGGATGAAGACCATCAGGATGGTTAAACGGGATGGTGAGCGTATGTAGAAGATGAGAAAATTACTGCATTATAATAGCACCGTGAATGTAGTGAGCGGGAATCAGGTAGTTGGCAGGTTTAGATATAAATTAAACAAGGTGTCTTAAAACGTCTTTATGCATTGATATGGATCCCTTTTAATTCTTCTCCAATTTGATGAATGGCTTCTTCTATTTTTTTAGCCTGGGCGGGAGACGGGAATTTTACGCCACTCACATATTGACGGAGCAGGCTGGCATTTATATTTGCCAGATTAGCCACCGTTGAGATCTTTAAATAATTCAATTTTTCAAAAAGTACGGTGAGGTCATATTTTATATCAAATTCAATTTCGTTTGGCTTTAACCCGTGTGTGGTTTTAAGCAGTTTTTTCAGTTGAGCTTGCAATTTCGGGATAGTGCTAGCTTCATCTACAATGAGATTATTTTTATAGAGGACCCTCCCAAAGAAGCCTCTGTAAGCTTTTTCAATTATTAACTCAATCGTTGTCATCATGGCTAAATAGATTTAATACGCACATTTAAAGGTAATACATACGTAGTATTATCTATTTGAAACAGGGCAGGATTATTCCAATCCCGCCTGTTTCAGAATAGACTTCAGTGTACCTGGAGGAAACTCTTTATTACCTGGATTGGTAATGATGAGTTCCTGGCCAGGTATGGAAGCATGAATCAAATGAACATGACTGTCTTCCTGATTCTTGATCTGCCAACCTTTCTGTTGCAGCATTCTGATGAGTAAAATATATGTCATGGTATATGATTTTAAGTAGGGTAGGATTTAAGACACGCCTATTTTTAAGAAAAGAGTGTAGATGACGAATTTCCAACCAAATAAGACATTACGTCAACATACGTGTATGGTAAAAGGCACGGAGCTTTTACTTATAATATTTGTGTCTTTCCTGATCCCGGGCAGAAAATACAGACGCTGAACATTTTTTAAACGATCCTTGGTGCTCATGGAAAAGTAGCAGATATCAAAGAACTATATTGAAGGTAGCAAAATTGTTACTTATTCGGCAAGTTTTTTTTATAACCACATACAAGTTGCTTATATACTGTGAAAAAAACTTCTTGGCAGTAAAAGAAAAATTACTCAAATTCGTGTGCCCAAACTAAAATATGATATCGATAGTGTCATTTTGATACGCAAATAGTTTTGTTACTGTAGGTAATACCCATACCCGACTCATAACATCCTTTATAAAAAGTATTTTCCCCCGGATAACTTTAACAGGAAGGTGATAGCAGCATAATGCTTTCAGCTATTTTTTAATAAAAATCATATTACCGATGGACAAAAAAGCTACAAATGGAGCTTCGGAGCCCCAGGATTTGTTGATCCAATTAAATGATGAAGCCATCAGGGAAGGCAGGATAGATGGTTTTTCAAAAAGTGGGGGGATAGACCTGACGATCTCTGATTTTTACAAGGAGCGGGCTTTGGTATTGATGGCCCCCACCCTTGGCGCCATCAGAGGATGGTTAAGCAGCGTTGCGGAGGAATGCCGGCAGTTATGCGATCTCATACGCTCCCTATTTGATGATTTTATTGATGCTCCTATTACCAAAGAAGTTACTTACAGGCGTGTATTTTATTTAGGCAGACTGTTGTGTGAATTGGATGCAATAAGAATGACCAATCCTTCCAGTGCTTTACATGGCGCCTTGCAAAAGACATTGAAACAACTGAACCTGAATACAGAGGCTTATTATAACTATTGTATAGCTCGCTATAGCAATATCATTGCCAGGATACCGGATGTAAGTGATAAGCTGGCAGAGTTAAAAGGCATGAAGAAGAAACTATTGAACTCGGAGGTATGGTCAGGATACATTTACCAGATGGCATTACCTGATCTGAAGCATCAACTGCAGGATTGGTTGCGGACACGAGCAGCAGAGCTGGCGGATCAACCGATCAAAGAAGTAAATAAACCAAGCAGGATGGATCTGACAGATGAGCAATTTAAAATAAACACTTTAATGGGAATGGATGTGCTGGCGATACTTTTCAAGGCAGCTATTAAAGGAGGGTTGATTGCTGAACCTTGCTATGAAGCACTTTTTCGGTTTGTGTCGAGACATTTTAGCACTCCTACCATGACCGATTTTAAGGCAACCAGTTTTAAATCACGATATGGTGAGCAGCCCACACGGAAAGGACTGACAGCAGCGTTACGGTTGCTTATTGCTATGGAGGAGCACGTAAAGGAAAGGATGAAGGACGCAAAAAATAAGAAAATTTAGTGCCAGTATAGTAAGGCGTTTCAGGGCTGTATCAGTACAGGATGTTTTGTACCGCATCATTATTATACGGATTATTGCATCACACAGTTACAAAACTGCATCACATACTGCCGGTATACTGATGCTATGTTTTGGTTTAGGGCACTCATTGCCCATTCCTGGGCAATGAGTTTTTTTATTAGAGATTACTTACAGGCTGTTTTTTTAATTGTCATATGGGGGTTGATACCAGGCGCTCTATTCGTAGAGTGCCTGTTTTTTTAAGATGTTCATTAACAAATGACTCCTTTGAAGTAACCTCGTTTTCCTTTCCTGCTTTTTGATAATCAGTGATTTATATATAGATAGCTGATTTTGGGATTGTTAATGTGTGCCGACTGCTATTAAATTACTAATAAACTTAGCTATGTTTGCTAAAAATATTAGTTTATGAGAACGAGCGAATCCGACCCCGCCCTGCATGTCAAATTCTACGACAATGCCATCCCTGTAGGGGTGCCAGGCACCGCCCAGGACTATCAGGAAGAAGATATTCCCACTGCACAACTATTAGGACTTTCTGCCGCCGTATTTCTGGTACGGGCTTCGGGCGATAGTATGGAAGGCGCCAGGATCTTTGATGGCTCTATTATTACGGTAGACAGGTCGGAGAAGGCAGGGCATAACAAGATCATCGTGGGGATGATCAATAAGGAGTTTACTATTAAACGCCTGGTAAAGACTTATGCCGGATGGGTATTGCATCCGGAAAACCATGCGTATACCCCTTACCTGATCCGCCCGGATGATGAATTTGAAGTATGGGGGGTAGTGAAGAAAGTGATCAATAATGCAGAGTAGTATGAAGCGTGAATTAGGAGATCTTTTTCAACTGAAGAATGCCCGCTTTTGTTATCTGGAAGTAGTACAATCCCCTTCCGGCAGTCTGGGATATTTTAGCCTGATAGAAAGACGGCAAGGTTATCCCGTTCCGCTTGCAGCGCCCGGCGATATGCGCAACCTGCTTTACCTGGGCAATGGGCTAACAGATCCTGCCTTGCGGGCACATTGCCTGCGCCTGATGGAGATAGAAGGTTGGATGCACCGGAGAGAACCCAACCGTATGCCCAGGACACCGGAATACATTGCGGCTTACCGGGAGTGGGAAACTTATACCCGGGAATTTGCCAAAAGGAATAGCTGGTACCAGTTTAAACCTATCCGGTATTTATGAAATTTAAATTATGAAAATCTATTTGATAGTGCTGTATTGGATTTTGAGATTTTGGATAAAAAAACTTCGTGTATTCATTTGGTATTGATATAAAAAAGTACCAAATTCGTGTTCCTCAAATCAAGCTTAATACGCGCAACGTTGGTATGATACTCATACAACGCTTGATAGCTAACCCCAAGGCTTCTAAAATCCAAATTGTTTTTTTACGGAAAATAATTATCGCGGCATAGCTATGCGTGCATATGACGATATGTGATATAGCTATATGCTGCGACGAGCATTTAACGAGGGTGCGGATAGTGCAGCGCCTGTTTACTACAGGCGGAGATATTGATGATTACACAAAGCCAGGTATTTGCTGTACCGGCCTTTCCGTGTCGGTGCAGACAATTTGGATTACCAATCCCGGCGTCCATTCCTGGACCGCTGGTTCTTTTTTAATTGCAGTAGCCTGTTATTACAGATCATTTTGGTTCAGTTTCCAGTCTTAACAAAAACAAAAGGCGTTCCAATCCTGGAGCGCCTGATTAATTATTAGGTTTATACAGTTGTCAAACCCTCTTTACCCGGTATTTCATTAACCATTGCTGGTATGTTCTTGTATTCCTTTATTCTTCCCAATGCGTAGGGACCAGTAAATCGCGGATATTCACCTTTAACACTTGGGATATTGCATATAGTCTTTCAATTGGTGGTTGGCGTCTATTAGTACACCAGAGAGAAACAGTTTGTTCAGCCACCTGCAATGCCCTTGCAAGATCTATATTAGATTTTCCCTTTTCGGCTAACACCGCTTTTATTCGATTATAATGTATTACTGTCATTTGGATCGTAAGTAGACCAAATATAGAAATACATAAATTATTGATTTGCAATATCAATGAATGTATTTGATTGTTTAATTAACTAATTTCATTAATTAATGAATATAATTAGTTAATTTTATTTATTTAGCAACATTTGTAAAATAGTTTTTTTGCTTCTTAGCAAGAGAGACCTATAGGTTATTGTGGAGGGAAGAGAGAATGGAATAGTTAACTTGATGTTAACCATGTCATAATGGAAACGGATTAACATAGTATTAACGTATTATTAACGACTTGATTTTTAGAATAACTATTTTTGTTCCAGTAATAAGGTTATACTATAAATAGAAAAGAGCCTGACATTAGAATGCCAGGCTCAAAATGAGAGAAAGTGGCTAATAATTAGAGATGCATAATGGAATTATTAGAAGTGCTACTTTCAAGAGGAGAATAAGAAACGACATTAGTTGAGTTAGATTAATTCCTGTTTTCTTTTTTCTGGTCCTTCTTTTTTTGTAATGTTTCATAATGCAATTATGATGGCTTTGCCATCTTTTTGATACGAAAAGGTCCGTGGTCTTGCCAAAGTACAGCGGATCTTTTCTGTTTTAAAAAATGTAGTTCCAATTCCAAATTTAGCTCGAAGAATTACACCCGCAGTTAATACTATGTTAACAAAGATTATTTCCTTTATGGCTATAGTATCAAAGCCGTATTTGTCCATTCTATTTAAATTTAAAAGCGTTTTCATCGATTTTTATTAGCGAGATTATTGGTTCATTGACTATACATTAGCATTCACAAGAGGGGATCGATGTATTGAACTTATACATTTTGAATAACCGTCCTTACTGTATAGCCAATTATGATGTAATAGCTATATATAGAATACACCTTAGTAATAATAAAAGACCCCTGAGCGGAAAAAAATTTTAGCCCTATAATCAATCAAGAAAAATTTGATACCCTAATAGAAATTATATTTCTGAAGGACTCCGTACTATTTACTTTTATGTAATTACTCCATTACTTTGATGGGGTTTTTGACGTGGAAATGCCTGTGGGTAATAGAGATATTTGATGTCTGTAAAAATAGAGGATTCCGGATAGTATGTTAACCAAAGATTAACTAGTCGGTTTTTTTTGTTCACATTAAATTAACCGGCAAAAATACAAAAAAGGTCACTTTGCAGCTGTGTTTCGTATGGAGACTAGCTTGAAAGAAAGGACGAACCAACCAAATACCAAACCAAATAGAAACTACCTGACCTAATACAGGTATGTTCAAAGTAAACGGCAACAAATACTATCTACTAAACCGGATCAAGGATCATTACGATTTATCGTACACTAAAACATTTATTTCAAATGCTTGCGGGTGTAGTAATGCCTGGTCTTTAAAATACTCCTACTCTCAAAATGACTATTAAGGGCGCATATCGGAAATCAACCACAAATCGTTCACCACAAAATCAAAAACCAATGCACCCTACATCTACAAATGTCATGAGGATAGCTTCGTGCTTTCTTCTGGGAGTATTTCTGTTGTTGGTCTCTAGCATTTACGCACAAGAGGTCAAAAAAATCATCACCGGTAAAGTAGTAGGAGAGAAAGGGGAACCTCTTGAAGGAGCGACTGTACAGATAAAGGGGCAGGCGATTAATCGCGTCACGGATAAGGACGGTATGTTTAGTATTCTTGCTGTGCCAGGGAAGGATAGTTTAGCGGTGAGTTTTGTGGGGTATAATAATAAGTTTATTCTGGCAGAAGTGAAGAGCAAGGGATTAAGCATAGGAATGGAAACTGGTGCGACTGTGTTGAGAAATGTGGAGGTGTACTCAACAGGTTATGGGAAGGTGTCGCCAGGAAAGGCTACCGGATCTTTTGTGCAGATAGATAATGCGCTGTTTAATAGGCAGGTTAGTACGAATGTGCTGGACAGAATTGAGAATATCACTAGTGGCTTAACAAATAATAGAAATGCAACTGGCTTCCAAATAAGAGGAATTAGCACAATCAATGCTAATACGCAACCATTAATAGTGGTTGATAATTTTCCATATGATGGAGACTTAAATAATCTAAATCCAAATGATGTAGAAAGTATTACTGTTTTGAAGGATGCAGCGGCGGCGGCTATATGGGGAGTGCGTGCCGGAAACGGGGTAATTGTGATAACTACCAAAAGAGGGCTAAGTGGGAAGTCAAGGATACAATTTAGTAATAGTATTACGGTTGGAAAAAAGCCCAATTTGTTTTATACCCCTCTAATATCTAGCGCTGATGAAATTTCTTTTGAAAAAAAGCGATTCGCAGAAGGTTTTTATAATACATATGATGATGACTATCCTAGTTTTAATTACTATCCAGCTTTGCCACCAGTAGCCGAGATTTTGTTAGCAGCGCGGAGCGGTAAAATTAGCCAAAAAGAAGCAGATGATAGAATCGCGAGACTGGAAAAACACGATGTTCGGAATGATATTGAAAAATATATGTTACAAAATAGCATTAATCAACAATATGCATTAAATATTTCTGGCGGTTCCAACGCTTTTACATATTATGGATCATTAGGGTATGATAAGAATCAAAGCAATAATAAAGGCGATTCTTATAATCGATTAAGTATGAGGTTAGATAATACATATCGTCCCATCACTAATCTTGAAATAAACGGCTTTATAACATACACACAAAGCAAAACGATAAACAATGGAATCAATTATCAGGCTCTATTACCTAATGGCCAGCAGGTGGCCCCTTATACACAACTTGCAGATGAAAATGGAAATGCTTTGGCTATTCCTAAGCCCATTGATGGTTATAGGATGGCATATGTGGATACAGCGCGTTATCCTGGGCTGCTTGATTGGCATTATCGTCCATTGGAAGAAGTTAAGTATAGTGATAAAAACATTATGCAATATGATACACGTTTAGGGGGGGCTATAAAATATACTGTAATTAAAGGATTAAGTGCACAAATACAATATCAGTATCAAAAGATATTAGCTAATCAAAAAAATATCGAAGGACAGAATAGCTATCATGTTCGAGATTTGATTAATCAATTCATGGATGTGGATGCTTCTACTGGAAATGTGATTTATCCAGTACCACTAGGGGGGAGCATTTTTATAAATAATAATGAACAAACTTCACAAAGCCTTAGGGGGCAATTAAATTTTCAACATACATGGGGGCAACATGTAATTGAAGTATTGAGTGGGATGGAAATTAGGGAAACAAGTACTACTAATACTAGTAATCAAGGGTATGGATATGATAGCGAATTATCAACCTTACAACAAGTTGATCCTACAAATTTTTTTACTACACGACCAACAGGTGCAGCATTTAGGATTTCCAGTGGGAATAGTATAGGGGGGAGCCTTAATCGTTATGGGAGCTATTATGCTAATGGGGGCTATACTTTTATGAATAAATACATACTTACAGGAAGTGGACGTATTGATCAATCTAATTTCTTTGGTGTAAAAGCTAATCAACGTAGAGTTCCCTTATGGTCAGCTGGCCTGGCTTGGGTGGTCTCCCAAGAGGTCTTTTTTCAAAGAATTAATTGGGCGCCTTATTTAAAATTAAGGGCTACTTATGGATATAATGGCAATACAAACTCCGGAGCATCAGCCTTTGCTACAATTATGTATGCAACAGGAACAGATGCATCTGCTAATGCGCAATATGCCACAATCAATACGCCTTCAAATCCACAATTGAGATGGGAAAGAATAAAAATGATAAATGTTGGAATAGACTTTGAGTTGTTCAAAAATAGGGTAGGGGGAAGTATAGACTATTATCATAAAAGAGGTCTGGATTTATTGGGACCAGTGATAACAGATCCAACAACTGGAGTATTAAATTTTACAGGCAACCGTGCTAGTATTATGGGAGAAGGTGTGGATTGGGTTTTAAATACTCATAATTTGGTGAGGAATATACAATGGTATAGCACTATTCTATTCAGCTATACTAGTAATAAGGTTACAGATTACGGCATACAACCAGCTAGCAATCAAACTTCCTTTTACCTTGTTGAAGGTAATCCAATTATAGGTCAGCCATTGTATAAGATAAGTAGTTATCGATGGGCGGGATTGGATCCTAATACCGGCGCCCCTCTTGTTTATTTAGGTGATAGCATTTCAAATTTTGAAAACGCATCAAATGCTAAACAAGCTGATGTTCTTTATAGTGGTCCGAGTACACCTAAGATATTTGGTTCAGTACGAAATACTTTTTCCTGGAATCATATTTCATTGTCTTTTAATATTTTATATAAACTGGGATATTATTTTAGACGAAGTTCTATTAACTATGCTAATCTTTTTGATAGTTGGGGAGGGCATGGGGACTATGGCTTACGTTGGCAAAAACCTGGAGATGAAAGAAGTACAGATGTTCCGTCTTTACCAGTGTCTCCTTATAGTCAAGATAATGTATACTCTAAAGCAAGTGTGCTTGTGGAAAAGGGAGATCATATACGTTTGCAAGATGTAAGGGTAAGTTATGACTTAAATAGAGAAGTAATTAAATTATTTCCATTTGAAAGTATTCAAGTATATGTATATGCAAATAATATTGGCATCTTATGGAGGGCCAATAAAAAAGGGATCGATCCGGACTATGGAAGTTTGAGAATCCCATCACCAAGAACTATTGCGGCAGGAGTAAATATAAATTTTTAATATGCTTATTTAACTAAATTAGTAATCATGAGGTATATAAGTGTCAAGTGTATTAAGGGCTATTGCTTTGGTTTTATTTTGATATCTACCTTGGGGTGTAAAAAAGGTGAGTGGTATGATGTAAAAACAGATAAATCTCTTGCGGTGCCCAGTACTTTGAAAGATATGCAGGCATTACTTGACAATGTTGGGGTTTTGAATGGTAGTACAATTGCTTTAGGAGAAATTGGATCAGATGGACATAGCATCAAAGATGCAGATGCTCAGCGTCTTGGAGATACAGAGTACAATGCATATACTTGGTCATATGGAAAACCGTATATTACTGTTGCGGATTGGGCAAGTAATAATGATATAGGCGCATATCCAAGAATTTATTATTGTAATACAATATTAGATGGAGTAAAGAAATTAACTCCTGCTAATAATGAAGAACAGTTGCTATGGAATAGTATTAAGGGGCAAGCTCTTTTTCATCGGGCCAAAAATTTTTTCGACTTAGCGCAAGTATTTGCTCCACCATATAATGTAACAACAGCTAATACAGACCTTAGTATTCCGTTGCGACTAGAATCTGATATTAATATTCCTAGTAAAAGATCTTCTGTAAAAGAAACCTACGAGCAAATTATAAACGATTTACTCACAGCAGAGACATTATTGCCAGCTACACCTTTATTTAAAACAAGAGCGTCTAGACCTGCTGTTTTTGCCTTATTAGCAAGGACATACCTTTGTATGCAAGATTATGTAAATGCAAAAAAATTTGCAGATTCATGCCTGAAAAATTTTAATACCTTACTAGATTATAATATTTTAAGTACTACAGATGCTCAACCCTTTACTATATTTAATCCAGAAGTGATTTTTCACTCAAGGATGCTTTCGTATAGATCTATTCGTGCAGCTATGATTATTGACCCCGAATTATATGATTTGTATGATAGTAACGATTTACGAAAGGAGATTTTTTTTACAAAAAATTTAACAACAGGAGAAGTGAAGTCAAAGGGGACTTATACAGGTACTGTATTGTTGTTTACAGGCTTAGCTTCTGATGAGGTGTATTTAATTCGAGCAGAGTCTAATGCTCGATCTGGTAATTCAAAAGCAGCTATGGAAGATTTGAATAATTTGTTGAGGAAACGGTGGAAAGCGGAAACATTTAAGGAATTTACAGC
Organism: Chitinophaga sp. H8; assembly: GCF_040567655.1. NCBI lineage: Bacteria > Pseudomonadati > Bacteroidota > Chitinophagia > Chitinophagales > Chitinophagaceae > Chitinophaga > Chitinophaga defluvii. Next base: position 2,124,852 of record NZ_JBEXAC010000002.1, read on the forward strand.
TATTGATGCAGAGGATGCTTTAAGGCAAGTGCTAAATGAACGTAAAAAAGAATTGTTGCTACGCGGATTGAGATGGAGTGATTTGCGTCGACTTAACCAGGATGAACGTTTTAAAATCACTATTAATCGAATTATTTCTGGGACTACTTACACCCTAGAACCTGAGAGTTTTAAATACACTCTGCCTATACCAGATGATATAATTCAAATAACTGGTATGACCCAAAATTTGGGCTGGGGTAAATAAGAAAAAGGCATAGTTTTAATTGAACTAATATATTAATGGATTAACATGAGATGCAGAATTATAACGTTGGTTTTTTGCATTGTACTAATGGTAAGTAGTTATGCACAGGAAAAATCGAGGAGATTATTTATAGGAGATAAGATGCCAGATGTGGCATTCTCTGAAGTTATTAATTACCCTGGTACTATGAGAAAGCTTTCTGATTTTAAAGGAAAAAGCATTATTCTGGACTTTTGGAATAAATCATGTACCAATTGCATTGCGGCTTTTCCTAAAATGCAGCAATTTCAAGAGAAATTTAAGGACGATATTCAGGTTTTACTAATTGGTTATGAAACTACAAATGAATTAAATAAGCTGTTTCAGAATTCACCTATTGTAAAAAATACAACTTTGCCAATGATATTGGGGAAAAATCAAGATTTGCGAATGTTATTTCCGCATATGGGAGAGCCGTATGCTGTTTGGATAGATAAAAATGGAATAGTTAAAGCCACAACAAATGGCACTGCGGCGACTTCTGAAAATATACAAGACTTAATAGCGGGTAGGCCATTAAAGGTGCCTATTAGAGAAGATCTAATTGGATTTGATCTGGATTCTTATTCTTCTTTGTTAACAATAAATAATGGAATGTTTTTAAAGGATTTGCTTTACTATACAAAAATCTCTTCATCAAATCTTGGATTCAGTCCAATGGATTCTAGTGATAGAGGTGAGTGGGAGGATGGAGAAGCAGGGCTTTCTTCAAAATATTATTCCTTGATTATGAGAAAAATTAAGGGGTATAATAAAGTTGGAATTAGTTTATTATTAGACTCTATAACAAAGAAGCAAAAAGGATTTATTTTTATTCAACAATCAGTCCCCTTACTTTACGCAAATGCCTACAATGTTCCTGAGGGAACGAGGGTTGTCATAGATAATGGAGGTGCTGAATATTACGATCCTAGAGATAGTACTTCTTTGTATAGAAATAAATGGGCAGAAAATTATACATTTATTTATGCGGCATCAATTCCATACTATGATGCGGAACGTTTTCGATATATTATGAGAGAGGATTTGAAAAGATTCTTTGGAATGAATGGAAGATTAGAAGTTAGGCCTATACCACACGTAATATTATTTCGTACTAATAAAGACGATAGGCTAAAAACAAAAGGAGGGGATAGTGTATACGAGGATACAGGTACTGAGAAAGGTAAGATATTTAACAATTGCATATTTCAGCGATTTGTGATTTCCTTTAGAGGAAATTATTTGAAAAGAGAAGATCCGATATTTGTTGATGAGACACATATAAGTCCTGAGAAGAAGATTGATATGATATTGAAATCTAGTTTTAAGGACGTTCAAGCGATGAATAAGGAATTAGAAAAATATGGCTTAGGTGTAAAAGAGGAAGTTCGTAAAGTAGAGGTACTTGTGCTTGAAAAAGAAATATAAAATAGACAAGAAGACTAATATGATATTTCAGTTAACGAATAAATTAAAACAATGTTAAAGATATTTTTTTTAATAGCTCTCTTTTTTTGTTTTAAAGTACATACCTATGCTCAAGATGGTTCAGGATTTGTACTACATGGGAAAATTGAAGGACTTGAGGATGGGACAAATATTTATCTAACTACAAATAGGGGTAAGGATACAGTAGCAAGATGCATTTCAAAGAAAGAAGGTTTTGTGTTCAAAGGGAGAATAAATTTAGGGACAAATGCTTACTTTATAAAGTTAGATACTCTTATTTCAAAGAAGCCAAGTGTTGCTTTATTGTTAGTAAATAGTAAGATGACTCTCACGGGGAAAATGAATGTTTGGCCTAGTCTGCATTTGGTAGGATCCGAGCCACATAATGAGTATATAGAGGTGAATAAACTGTTCGCTGAATGGAATAAAGGATTAAGTGATAATATTTCGATGTTAGACAAAGCGTATACATCTTTAGCATTGGCTAAAAATGCGACTGATTCAAATTCGGCTAATTTGCAAGTTAAAGAATTTCTGGAAAAGAAAAAGATGTTGGAGAATAGGCGGAAATCACTTTCTAGAAAGTACATTGAAGAGCATTTGAGATCATTGTATATTGCGCATTTAATTTTGACTATGGAAGGTGTATTTGATTTCCCAGAAATGAAGATGCTGTATGATGAACTATCTCCGGATGCTAAGAAGAGTTTTTTTGGAGTGGCTTTAAATGACAGATTAAAGATAGGCGAGGTAAAAGAGGGAAGTATAGTTGGGGACTTCTCGAAGAGAAATGTAGATGGGGATTTACTGTCGTTGAAAGAAGTCGTAAGTAAGGGTGAATTTACATTACTTGATTTTTGGGCCAGCTGGTGTAGACCTTGCAGAGATGAAACTCCTAACGTTAGGAAAGCTTATGCTCTATTTCATGATAAGGGATTTAATGTGCTAAGTATAACTATGGATACCAACGAGACTGATTGGAAGAAGGCAATTATTAAAGATACTATGCCTTGGTATCATATGATTGATACAAAAAATAATTCTGTTGCAACTGCATTTAATATTAAGTCTATTCCTGCTACCTTTTTGTTAGATAAAAAAGGAAAGATTATTGCGACTGATTTAAGAGGGGAAGAATTGATTGAGAAACTACGTAGACTTATAAATAGGTGAATATTTGTGCATTAGTTGTTTTAGCACGCATATAAACTTGAGGAATGAAATTGATACATTTCTAATTGGCTAAGTGATAGAGTTAATTGATATGTTACCAATGTATACCTTTTTTAGTTTTACTTGACGTACTTAGGTGTATGAATATCGGTCTGTTTCTTCGCTAGAAAACGATTTGTAGAAATAACTATTTTTAATATTAGGTGTAAAATTAAACAACACGTTTCCTTGGGCCAAGGTTAAAACTCATTAGAGACAATTTCTCAGGATGTAGGAAGATGCATGTTGTTTAAAGTAGATTTTAGAGATATTTGGAAACCCGATTTGTCTTGATTGAACAACTTCAGATTATAAGTATCCCAACCTTAAATTCTTTTGCTTAAGGTGGGTTGTTGTTTATTGGTGGTAAAATGAGAATTTAATTGAAAAGTAGATACTTGTCCTCCTTTATATAAAACAATTAGGGAGTTGTCATTTGCTTGAACGGCAATTGCATTTTTTCCCTTGTTTTTTGGAATATGAAAGCTTCCTAGATAAGTTCCGCTTTTTATTTCGTAAACATCAATACTGGTATTTTGATTAAAATCTATTAATGATTCATTGTCTGCTCGTAGGTTGGACATAACAAATAAATATCCATTGTGAGTAAAAGATCCTTTATTTATTTCTTGACGAGGTGTAGAGGGCATTAATTTTGTTTCATCCCCGGAGTGCACAGGCTTAATAGATATTAAATTTGTTGCGCAGGTATCAATTGTTTTACCAATATAAATAATATTCAAATTTGTATCTAAGCAAAAGAATCGATTTTGATACATTTCAAGGTACAATAGCGCTTTATTTAAAGAATCATATTGCAAGTAGCCATCAGTAGAGAAACCTCCATCTTGCTTATCTTCTAAAATCATAGCTTGTTTTCCTACTTTTCCTGTAATGCAATTTATTTGTTTAAATACTAAGTGAGTTTGTGCACTATCTAGTCCTCTTATAACTAGTAGTTCAGGGGACACACGTGCACTACGCGTAAATAAGGGGGTAGATAGTTTGGTGGTATCAAGATAACTGGTGCCGATCCTTCCAGATATTAGATAGGATATATTGTTAGCATATATATATACATTGGGAGAGTCTACTGTTATTGTATTAGAAAGTAATTCTTGCGTTGGATTGATACCAAAGGTTAATGTGTCTTTTATATTTAAAGACTTATCTGTCATAAGTATCCATCTGGGGTCGGTGCTTGAAAAAAATATATGAGTATTAGTACTTCCATTTATTTTACTTATTAGCGCGGTAGTGGCGGCGGAATGCAGAGGTACAATAGCGTTAGATAGCCATTTTCTAGTAAAGCCATTGTTTTTTTGATTAGGCATCTCCGTCGAAAACAGCAAGAATGATAATACTGCAATTACCCCACATAGGGACAGTAGGATAGTTAAAAGAATACTTTTTTTCATGTAGCGTTAAACTGTTAGTTAAGAATGGTTATCAGAAGGCGTTTTTTTAATAAGTTGAAATGTTATAATGTGAAGTTGATTTTTACATGATTTATATCTTTAGTAAATTTGATTAAGTGTATTCATTTTATTTTTCATAATAGAAAAGTATACTCTAATACCAGACGCTATTGATTCATTTTCTTAACGGAAGTTTAGATGAAACCTTAAAGTATGTAAAGAGAAATGAGAATAATAAAGTGCACGCCAACAAAAATATATTCGTTGGCGTGCTATTTTTATAAAGAGTATTAAGGTTGTGCTGATTTACAGAATACTGCTGAAATTCTTGTAGTAGTACCACAAAGCGGTGGTTGACCTGTCTTAATTCTTGCACAGCAAAATACATCCTGTACGCCATCACAAGCTAGGGCGGCATCAACTGGATTAGAAAATCCAGATTGGATTGGTTTGTCGATTACAGAGGCTGGTGGGCAGTTTACAAGAGTAACAGCTGAACAACCAGTTGCAGGATCAAGATAGGCTGCGTTTGTATAACAGTCAGCAACTGTTGCTGGAGCAGCTTTTGTTGCTTTGAAAGCGCCGGCATAAGAAGCAATAGTTGCACTGATAGCTAGGATAGCAATAATAGCAGCGAAGCCAATTTTAAAACGTTTCATGATTAAAGGATTTAATTTGTTAAAGAATCAGAAAGATTAGCCTAAAGTTTATACAGTGAAGGCAAACTGTTTGTATTGCGCAATGAATTGAAAATTAACATGTAATGAAATATTTATTTTGATATAAGTGTTAATAGTTGGATTCTTATTTTAAGCAATTTTGTGTGTAGGAGAAGATGTTATTGAATTGTTTTTTCCTTGTAGAAGAATACCTATTAATGATATTATTGTAAATACTCCATTGAATATTAAATGATCTTTCCACGATAAGACAGCTAAAACTCCCCCACAACTACAAGGTAAATCATATGCATAGTGTAACATTAACCAAATATATCCAGTAAATAGGGCCATTAAAATAAATGATGCATATAGGCCAAGCATACGAGTGGGTTTGAATACAAGAAGTGTAGCCACCAATATTTCTCCTGCTGGCAGTGTGGCGGCTATAAACCCTGACATGGACTGAATGAAAGGAGATCGACCGAGCTGAAACTTGAAGTTCGTATAGTCTAGCATCTTGTTGAGCCCTGTATATATAAATAGAATAATTAATAAAGCAACAATTATTTCAAGAGAGATTTTACGAAAACGCATAAGAAATTCTTTGGTTAGGATTTATAAGTTTTTGATATAGCATACAATTTGTACTAAGATTCGTCCACTTTAAATATGTTGTATTTTTCATTATTATAAAGCTCGTTTGTTTTATTGAACTATGTTTATCAGTTTGAAATGAAATTATTTATCATTGTGAAAATTTGATGATTAAATTGATAAGTGCGAATTGTTTTTTTTGCTTATTACTGTGAGAAAATAGAAGTGAAAAAATGAGAGCTTTCCTATTGTGCTTCTTTACAGTATATCTGTGTTATTTCGTTGAATTGCCCACATTTAACCGTTGCAATTGACCTGATTTTAGCGCAGCAAAAAATGGTGCCTGTAGGAGGGCATTCTATTTCTGGGTCAACTGGATCGATAAATAATGAAGCTCCTTTTCCTACAATAGTAAGGCCAGGGCAAAGTGATTGATTGATTACAAGATTAAAGGCATTACAACCAAGGCTAGAATCCTTATAAGTAACTGTGGTATAGCAATCAACAAAATCAGCCAGAGTTAACCTATTATGCTTGAATCTATTTGCATTTGCTACAAGGGTGATGCTAATTGTTAAGAAAGCAATAATACTTGCTACATTGGGTTTTAATAGTTTCATGATTTTAAGATTTAACTGTTGTTGAGATCGTAAATAAATGGAAATTGATATATTTCAATTACATATTCTATTACTATGGAAATCTCTTTTTAAATAATTATTGAAAGGAATAGGTTATGATATTAGTGACAATGATTTGCTTTAAGATGACCTCGGATTCTTCGCTTTAGAAACCCTCTATCTTAGAAAATGGGATTTGAAATAGGTCAAATGATTCACTTTGCATAATAAAACATAATGAAAGTATAAACATTTTTTAAGTAGCAAGTTAATACGATGTTAATATGTTTTTTTTATAGAAAACGAAGCTGTATTGAGTGATTGAAATCAAATGGGATATATAATTGTTGGGGATCTTCTGGTGTCTAAAAGCAAGAATGAAAAAATGAAGGATGAAGAAAATTAACTATGATATATATTGTTACATTTTAAAGTCCCCGTAATATATATTGATATTTTAACAAAAATGGTAGTTATATGAGATAAAATCTCAACCATTCTGAAGGAATGTTTGATTTCTACTAAAGAGTAATACAAGAAAATGGAATATGATTGGGGAGATAGACTACCTAAGTGGAATGCTAACAATTATACTTGCGAGGATAGGAAAGGATCAATAGCCGTGGTAGGGCTGGTAGACAGGCATTGACCAGTCAGATCCAGGATAGCCTGATTACAATTTTGAAGTAGAGGTTGGCTGTACCCGTTCAGATTCTGGCTGTATCAGTCTACAGCAGATAGCGCCAATGGCTTAGAGGTAAAAGCATCTGCTTTGGCGGCAATAGTAGGTGCAATGGTAGCAAAAGCAACGAGGATATAAAACTTGATTTGTTTTTTTTATGGTGGAAATTGTTTGAAAATGAAAGTATGAGGATGACAAAAAAGACCTGATGATAAAAATAGGACTGGCTAGGTATTATGCTTGCATTCCACAGATTGCACAATTTTCAGGGATGTTTTCCGGTATGTTTTCCGGAATTGTGAGAGGGAATGTCTCAAGTACCGGTAAAGGCCTGAGTAAAATTGGAAAAGATCTGATAGTCTACCGTTAGATAGATATCATCTACATCTCAGGCTGCCTCAATCATATTTCATATACTATTATACGATAAACCGCACGTTTAACCCGATCCTCAGAAGAATGGTAGTAATGTAGAGTCTTTCGCCAGTATCCTGGTGGAAAGTCGGGCTTCCTAACCCGATAGCGGATACCTCCATGTTGAACTTCTGGGCTTCACCAGGAGTTTAAATAGAAGATAAATCATTAACTAATAGTTAACTAAGTAGTGAAAGATACTGCTGATTATTGCAATAACTAGTGTGAAGATTTTGATGTATGGGTGGAAACAAGACATCAATGATAAAATAGGGAAAACGAAATCATAAATAATATGGGAACTGACGCAATTCCAAATAAGACAGTATGGGACAATCCTAAGGATAGCAGGTTTTTGAATAAAATGACCAGGATAATTATCCAAAATCTATTCGCAAAGGGGTATTTGAGGGAGCAGGATTTATTATTATCTAATGAAGCGTTTGCGAAAAAGATATTGCTTATCACTGAAAATATGGATCTTGAAGTCACAATTGACTACAGGGAAAGTCTGATTAAACATGCAGAAAATTGTTATCAACTGAAAGAATACCAATTAGCAGTGGTAATATATACAATGTTCTTTGAACATTCATTAAATAACCTGATTCATCATCAAGGCCTGAAAAGGGGAATGGATGAAAAGGATAGAAACGATATGATAAGAGCAATTAATATTCATGGAAAGCTAACATGGATGCTTCCCTTGTTGGACCTGCAAAAAATTAAATCAGAGCATCGGCAAACGATAGAAAAACTGGTAAACGATCGTAATTCTCATGTGCATTATAAGTGGAAAACCGTGGAGGTTAAAGTAGATCCATTAGAAGGAGAAAAAATGTTACGTGAGTTTAAGAAAATCCGGATGGCTGTTAGCTACTTTAAAAGATATGAGAGCAATGTCTTGTTTAATAAAAATAAGCGGAAATTGATTAATAAGTTAGCAGAAAAAGGGTATTAGGAAAAAATCAGTATTGCGAGGGAGCTATTAGGATAGCATGTTTGTTTGCTGCTGCAGAATTACCGCCGGGATATTACCAGTACAACTACTATGTAATAACGGTCCCGTTTGATATGAATGTCCTTTCGTAGGTATATTTTCGGGGAAATATAGTAGGCTGTCAGTAACACCATAAAAGTGAAAAACAGGAAACGGTCCGGTTCTGGAAAAAAACGGAGGTGTTTGTTCGAAAACTATCCACCCGGACATCGTTATTATAGATACACAAAAACATTGTTCATAGACATAAAAAGTTGTCTGATAATCTGCTACCTACAGTAGAAGATCTCAGACAACTTTTTGTGAACAAGCTACATTGAAATTACAATAGTATCCTGTCATATCCCGCTCACCATCATAAGTAAGGGGGCGAAGAATATAATTCGTTTACACATCAGGAATTTCCTTCGCACTGCTGTTTACTAGTGTTGTGAAATATCCTTGACAGTAATGGTCATTTAAATGATAATATTGGTCATCACCGGCTGCAGGATATCGGACTTTTTCAGGAGATGATACCATCCTGATTAAGGCTGCGTTCTGCAATAAACTTGCGATACGATATACCCGCTGGTAGACATGTGATCTGGCCTTACGGGAATTGGGCAGCTGGTGTTTTTAACGAGCTGGGCACAACAGAAATAAGATCCCGAAGAGCCACATTCCGAAGGGTCAATAGCCGTGGTAGGGCTGGTAGACAGGCATTGACCTGTCAGGTCCAGGATAGCCTGGTTACAATTTTGAAGTAGCGGCTGGCTGTACCCGTTCAGGTTCCGGGTATAGCAGTCTACAGCTGATGGGGCCAGTGGCTTAGGGGTAAAAGCACCTGCTTTGTCGGCGATAGTAATTGCGATGGTAGCAATAGCAACGAGAAAAGAGAACTTGATTTGCATTTTTTTCATGGTGAAAATTGGTTTAAAAATGAAAGTATGAGGATGACAAAAAAAACTGATGATAAAGTGTATTACGGCCGCATCCCATAGATCGTCACAATTTTCACATAGTGCTGCGTACTGTCCGGCAGCCGGATCTTTGGCTGATGAGCACAGATAGGTGCCCTGCTCACCATTACTTTGGCACAGCAAAACATATCCCCTCCTTCTGCACAGATATTGGATTCGGAGATCCCTTCGGAAGCTTGCAATACTGGTTGATCCAGTGCTTCCAGCCCCGGAAAGGGAGATTGATTGATAACCAGGTGGGCAGCCTTGCAGGCAGGTAGTGTGCCATAGGTGATGTGGGTATAGCAATCTGCTACATCGGGGGCAACAGGCGCATGCCGGAAAACGGTGGCACGGGTAGCCACTGTGATCCCCACCGCCAGCAAGGCTGCCAGTAGTGAAAAACCTGGTTGTATAAGTTGCATAAGCTGATATTTCACAAACTACAAGCCACCTGTGCATTTTTCCGGAAATGCAGGGGGGAATGCCCAAAGTACCCGGTAAAGGCCCGGGTAAAATTGGAAAAGTTTTGATACCCTACTGTCAGGTAGATATCGCCCACATAGCAGCCAGGCTCCTGTAGTGCCTCCATCGCCTTTTCCATACGCTGCTGCAGGATAAACCGCATGATGGTAGTATTATACAGCTGTTTAAACCCACTGCTCAGCCGGGTAGTAGCAATGCAAAACTTGGTAGCCAGCTCAGGAATGGTGAGATGGGCATCCAGGTTTTGCATGATATAGGCATTGGCAGCCTGTATCTTGCCGATATCCCGCTGCGAAAGCTGGGTTTCCTTTACCTGGCTGATAGCCGATACCTCTTTGAGAGCATATAGCAGCAGCTCATTCACCTTGCAGGCTAGGAAGATCTTGCGGGCTTCGCCAGGCTCCTCGCACTGCAGGATGCTTTTGATAAGGGTAAGTACCCGCGTATCCACCACACAGGGGCATTTGTTGATAGCCCCGCCCAGGTTGTCCTGTGCCCTGGCCAGCAACTGCTCCAGCACCGGATAGGCGCATTGCAGCTTTTCCAGGTAGGCCGCGCTGAAGTTGATGTGGAACGACTGGTAGTCGCCCGCAGCAAAGTGGATATCGTAGGTGGTAGCCGGCACATACTCCAGGTTATACTGCCCTTCATGATCTGTACGTGGCTCCGCACCAGGTGCGATAATGTCCAGCTGTCCCTTGAGCATAAAATGCAGGGATAATTCTGATTGTGTAGTGCTCACAGGCAGGGTAGCGCCTTCCCGGATAAAATACTGGTGATACCAGCAGGTGTAAAAGTCGGCGGAGATTTCCTGCGATAAGATCTCTCCAAAATCACCTGTGGTAAAAGCGGCCTGCGCATAGGAAATCCTGTATTTTTTATAAGATGAAGGGATACAGGTGGAATTACGGGTTTCAATACATGGCAACTTTACTTCAAAAACCATTACCGGTGTCGTTTATGGTTAAAAAATACATTTTGAGGGTCTATGCAAATTAAGATACCCCCCTGCAATGGCACATCAGTTACAAAAAAGTTTCAATAACTGATTGACAGCCTAGCAATTAGATGGTTTTTTGACTTTCCACGCCATGCATGCGGCTACATCGCAGTGAACCAATGGTTCAGAAATCTGTTATCATTAACCTGGGATTAACAAACCGGAACAATAAGACCCCTACATTTGCGACGGACAGTTTCAAATACTGCCGGAAAACCAAACCTGAGAGAACAAGAGAGCAAACCCTGATAGCATTACCCCGATAGTAAAGTGAATGCATAACAGCTATTAAAACAGACGCCAAAAATGTTGCTTTTATATGTTAGGACTATACTATTCCACCACACTATTTGATAATCCCTATATCAACTATGCCCTGCACCGATACCCTGATACTTCGCACGTGGCTACCGATGAAGCAGAACTGCAACGGTATCTGGAACTGACGGCATACGACATCATTCTCCTGGAGTTGAAATCAGAACATGTAGAAAGCGTAAACCTGATAGCACAAGTGGCAGAACAGGTAAGGGAGCATACACCGGAAACGGTGATCATCGTTCACCGCAGCAAGATGATCCCACTATACAGCGCACCGCTCAACTTGCCCCTGGGTAGCTATGATTTTTCTTTTACCAACAAGTTTGGCGTGATAGACCTGGAAGAAACCATGCAAACATTGATCCTGCGCAGACTGTCTTTTGTGAGCAATAATAAGGAACCGTGTAATATCAGCGGGATACTGTGTATGCGGCATCCGGGTGTATCGGCGCTTACCTACAACTATCTCCGTGCAGCGGGCTTTAACATCATCCGCTGTAATAACCTGCAAAAAATAGCTACAGAAATTGCAGCGATACAACCCGATTTTCTGTTTATGCATTGTGATACCAAAGGCACTGCACATGAACAGGAAAGACAACTGGCCGCCTATACCAAAACAGCATTGCCCCAATGCCTGGTACTGGTGAGCTGTGATATTGAATACCAGGATAGATACGCCGTAATACAGCCTGTTGATCCCGATACCTATGATCATCTCATGGACCCGGCTCCCATGCCGCTGGAATTATTACTGCTTATCCTGAAAGAAGAAAGTAAAAAATATAAGCTGGATATCATCGAAGATCCGCAGCATTGATATGAATATGGAAACCACCATTATTGTAGCCCTGCTGGGTACTATTACCACCCTCATCACAGCTGTGCTGGTAGCCTGGACTACCAGGAAACAGGCGGTGACCATTGAAAAATTAAAGAGCCGGCTGGAACAGGAAAGCAGGGAAGTGAACAAGGTAATTGCCTGGCTGTTTGACCTTGATACAGATACCATCCACCAATACCGGTTAAGTGCCAGAGAATTTCTCTGGGCAGTACAATATGCGAAAGACCAGCTCAGGAATATTGCAGCTACCTATCACCTCCGCTTCCCGGAAGAAAGAACGCAGCAACTCCTGGAGATCCGCAAAATACTGATCACAAAATATGCAGATACCAGATACGACCTGGATAAAACATACTATACAAGTCATAAAGCCCACCAGGTGAAAGGGGCATTGTTACATATCATTCAACATTTACTGTCGCCGATAGAAGGAATTGAAACGTATCATATACAAGAGAGCTTTATGCAGATAACTGGCTGGCAACAGCAACTGCGGGAGGGAATAGAAATGGATATACAACAACTATGCAGCGGGATCCGCAACAAAGTAAACAGTAATTGAACACCATATCTAAAAAGCTTAAAAGCATGATGGGATTGTATTATGCGGATGGATTGTACAACAATCCGTATGTAGAATATCTGAAAAACCGCCATCCGCACACTTCTTATATCACCGGCTGGGAGCATGAAGTGAAAAGTTATATCCACTCCACCGGCTTTGAAATCATCTTCCTGGAAATCATGCGGGACGATGCCTACAGCAAAGCCACCGTATACCGCATGGCGGCATATGCCCGGCAACACTCCCCGGAAAGTGTGATCATCATTCATGGCAACGACCTGCGTAATGACTACCAGCTGGACTTTCCAGCAGCACTGTTTGACCTGTTCATCACCTGGCAAATGTCGCTGGAAGAGCTGGCTGCAAGCCTGCGCACCCTGGTCCTCCGCCGTCTCTTTTTTATTTGTAATCAACTACCTCCGAGGAACCTCCGGGGCATCCTGTGCATGCGGGAGCCGGAAGAGGAAATAACCTGCGCCAACTACCTGCATGCACTGGGCATCACCACCACCATTTCTGCCAGCCCGGATATCATCACCCGCAATATCGCATCTTTCCAGCCCGATTTTATTGTACTGCACCAGCACTCCCGCGAGCATGACTATGACGTGATGAAACAGCTGTGCCGTGATGTGAAAGCCAGCGCCCCGGCATGTAGCATCTTCATCACCGGCAATATTATGCAGCAGCTTATTTTTAAGCTATCCAACGCGCCCTTTGATGAGTTTGCTGTGCATTATACACCACACGAACTGCTCTTGCAGGTACTGGAAAAAGAACAACAGAAATATACCCGGGAGGAGCAACTGGTACAGGTGTGAAGCGGGCAAAAAGGGCTATTGCATTCACGTGTGTGAATAGCTGTGTATAAAAATAGATGCCCAAATTAACTTATTGTTAACCTTTTATAATGATAAGCATCTTATCTTAGGCGCGCTTTTACAACCAACAGAACACTACCATTAAAAACTAATCTGATGGCCAACATCAAGCTACCTCCGCGTTTTCAAAAGAAAATAGATAATAATCAGCAGTATGCAGGCGTAGTATACGAGGTACTCTCTACTTTGGGTGAGATCCTGCAGGATAATAAACTGTATTTTTTTGAGGAGTACACGGATCACGGTATCCGGCATATTGAAAATGTAATAGCCGCTTCTAACCATCTTATACCCAGTGCTACCTTTAATACAATTTTGACGGATGTAGACGTAAGCAGTTACCTGCTGGCGGTAATACTGCATGATATTGCGATGCATCTTTCGCCGGAGGGTTTAAATGCAGTGATAAAAGGCGGTTTTGACGACGTGCGTAAAACAGATCTGGATAAAGATACCTGGGCGGTATTGTGGGAAAACTATTTGTGCGAAGCGAAAAGATTTGATGACAAACAACGGAAAGCCATATTTGGAGATACTACCGTAATGATAGCGGAGCCTCCATTAGAAAATCCCGAACAACTGAATGGCAACCACCGTAAGCTGATAGGAGAATTTATACGCAGGCACCATCCCCGCCTGGCACATGAAATAGCCCTGAAAGGGTTTCCGGGAAAGGGGGCTCCCATCCCTTTTGCCAAAGGCCTGGATGAAAAACAAAGAGATGTGATTGGGCTGATAGCCAGGAGCCATGGGATGAACATCCGGAAATGCAGTGATTATATAGAACAGGCATATGGAAGAACCAATAAGATTTTAACACATGGTATCCATGCGGTTTTTTTGATGGTAGTGCTAAGAATAGCCGACTATTTACAAATAGACCAGCATAGAACCAGCAAAGTGTTGCTAAAACTAAGAACACTTTGTAGCCCGGTATCCGAAATGGAACATGCAGCACACCTGGCTGTTGAAAGTGTAAACCTGGAATATACGGAAGATCCGGAACGCATTATTGTACAAGCGTTTCCAAAGGATAGTATGATGTATCTTAAGCTAAAAGGCTTGCTGGCCAGCATACAGGCCGAATTTGATATTTCCTGGGCTGTGCTGGGAGAACTGTATGGCAATAGTAAGAAAAAACCTGCTATAAAATACCGGCGCATTACCAGCAACCTGGAAGAAGCTACATTTATACATCAGCAGGAATATGTAGCGGATCATTTTGCTTTTAAAGCGAATGAGCACATGATGCCATTGATGATGGCGCCCCTGTATGGAGATAACCCTACCTACGGGGTGAGAGAACTGTTGCATAATGCCATAGATGCCTGTAATGAAAGAACGGCTATTGAAATCAGGAATGGGCATGATACCTACATACCAGCAGTAAAGGTAGAAATCACCAAAGAAGGTGAGGAGCATTATTTTACAATTACAGATAATGGAATAGGGATGCCCTTGACCGTGATCCAAGATTATTTCCTGACCTGTGGAGCCAGCTTAAGAACCAATCCTTCCTGGCAGATGGATTTTATAGATGAAAAAGGAGATTGTACTGTTACCAGAAACGGGAGATTTGGAGTAGGGGTATTAGCGGCTTACCTGATTGGGCAGGATATTGAAGTGAGTACCAGACCTATAGGGGCAGCTACCGGATACCGCTTTACTGCCAGTTTGAATGCTGCCCAGATCAATGTGATAAAAGATGCTAATATTGCAGAAGGAACCATCATCCGCATAAAAATTAAGCAAGAAAAGCTACGCTTTTTTGATATGTCAGCAAATTCAAACCCACCATATGATCTTGAGTGGAATGAATGGTATACTTTATCTACTCCCCGTGTAGATTATTATTATCTGGGTGATGAATGTGATAACGAAAGTATACATACGCCTAATTTAGATGAAGTGGTGTCTGTATGCTGGAATGAGTTGGCAGCTCCAGGATTTAGTAGAGTATTGTGGACCTATGAAAGATTTGATAGTTATTATTTGACCTGTAATGGGTTTATAGTGCCCTTAAAAACGGAGAGCGATTTAGAATACGATAACGACTCTAAAGATAGAGGGGCGTTTAGAACTCCCAGTATCAGTATATTTGATCCTAACGCTTTATTACCACTATCATTAAGTAGAAATAGTATTGCTGGAGAATTCCCTTTTAGTCAGGCTTTATGGGAAGATATTTGCAAAGACTTTCTGGCTTATGCCCTGATGTGCACAATGATGCGTGTTATGACAGACGAACAAGTATCTTTTGGCATTCAGCAATTAAGATATCCGGGATTCAAGCCGGAGGGTAATATTAATGCCAGGAGATTAAATTACATTTTACTTACAGCCAAAGGCTGGCTTATTAATGCAGTGCATACTGCCTTAAAAATAGGACCATTGGAAGTTATTGAGATTGCTAGTGAATCGATTTTGGAAGAAGATATAGCACTGGAATTAGAAAAAAAAGTACTTATATCTGACATGAAGAAAGATGAAAAGGGTAGGTTTTTTGGAAATGATAGATACAAAATTTTAGAAGGGGTGTATGAAACAGGTGAAGTATGTATTTATTATCATGAATCTAAAATGCAGACTTTTAACAGAAAGGAGGAAGCGTGGCGCTTTGGTTCAAAATATTTCAGATTTGATAAATACGGGGATACGGGATGGCACTGTCATAGAAGAAGGTTTCAGGGCACAAGTATCGTCACACCTGGCTTTCTGGATAAATATGGTAGCGAGCTGTATTTTATTAGGGAATACACCATTCCGCAAGACCAGATGGTCAGCGACCCAACCCTCAATGCCATCCTCGAAAAATACCTGGGTGATGACCCCGTTATTCCTTTTGCATTAGAAGATAGGAAGAAAAAATTTCCCCTGGCATTTAAAGAGCTAGCCCGGTATATGAAAAAGTATGAGGCAAAAGCAATAGAGGCAGTATAACGTGTAATACTATTCCCAGGGATACCCGGAAAGCCCCGGATGAGCTGCCCCGGCATTTACTATAGTGAGATAGCGATAGCTGGCATGTGTTTTGGAAGTGATAGTATAGTGGCACCTAAAACAATGGATATGGTAAAAGTATTCTTCAACCCGGACTACACACAAACGGCTATGCCTGCTGACGTAAAAATTGAAGCCCTGGAATTTATTGCTGATATAGCTACGCATGAGCTAAAGACAGCCTTGGATATAGGCCAGAACGGGGATGAGCCCTGGATCCGCCATCCGCTGGTGACCCCTGCCGCCCGGATAATGGGAGGTACCCGTTCCATCTCCCCCGGTGATGTATTACAGCTGGATGGGGAATGGTTTATGGTAATGGCACTGGGATTTGAGAAGATCTAGGAAAATAACAGCATATTATACCCAAACGCCTGTGTTGGTATACGTACCGGCATAGACGTTTGCTTATGACAACGACCCCCGATAATACATCCTACCTGAAAAAGTTTTATTTTAGCGGCTTATTTTATTGTTTCCCTATATAAAAAATAACAGAAATGAACACTTTGAAAGCCGCATTATTATGCGCCATTTTGTTGCCCGCTACGCCTGCTGTTGTTGCCCAAAGCAGCAAGAAGAAATAACTACACTCAAAGAACAAATGAAGTAATAGTAAATGGAGCGAAATTTAAAAACAAACCGTATTCTCAAGTGGATGGCTGAGAATGCGCATTATTTTCTTACCAGCATTTTTCTGGTTATTGTAATAAGGTCATGTGTAAATAGTATCATGGACTGGGACCGCCTGATGAGGACCCGCATTATCACAATGGGCACCGTAGCTGGTGCTGATAAGATTTCAAGGAATCCAGCAATATACATCTGCTATTGGTTTGAAGTGGATGGAGAGATATTTAATTGCAAGATGGCGAAACGGATCAGATTTTCCCAGGCGGATACACTAGTAGGGATGCATTTTCCTATTGCATATGAAAAAGAGAATCCTGAAAATAGTGAAATAATTATCACACCTGAGGACTTTAAAGAATTTAAACTTCCTTTTCCCGACAGTTTAAGGTGGATCAGAAAGATACAGTTCTACTGAGAGGTGGGGCATATCGCCAATGAAAATGTTACTGCCCCATTTTCTCCCAGGCTATTATTCCTATGCATTAATTTACTTATATCTCTAATAAATATATTTTCCTGAATTTGTTCAGCCGTAAAAAAACGCATTATTTTGAGGCCTGAATTACCTATGCCTTTTTAGTTAACCTATATGAGAGCTTTACTTATATCTATATGCCTGTTGTTATACCTATGTTGTGATGCACAGGATAGTGCGCTGGCCAAACTGCAGCAGGTACCTGATAAATATTATTCGCAGGTACAGGCAAAGTCCAAAAAATATGAACAGCAAATTACCAGGCGCACAGAAAAAGCGTTAAGCAGATTTCTGCGTCAGGAGCAGCAAATGAAGCGGCGCCTGTCGAAAGTGGACTCGCTGGCAGCCAACAACATTTTTACCCGCTCAGTAGATTCTCTGGGTAATCTGAAAGCCAAACTGCGACAAAAAACAGGTAAGTACGAGCAGGCCCTGCAGGGCAATTATTCCGGCTACCTCGACACGTTACAGCAATCCCTGGGCTTTCTCAAAGAATCAAAGTCATTACTGGATAAAACAAAAGGGGCTAAAGATAAGCTGAACGGCTCCCTGCAAAGTGTGCAGCAGCTGCAAGCTAAAATACAACAGGCCGAACAGATAAAGGCTTATATCCGCGAACGGCGCCAGCAGCTGAAAGCCCAACTGGCCGGATATGCAGGCTTCACCAAAGACCTGCAAAAATTAAATAAGGAGGCTTATTACTACGCACAGCAGCTGAATGAATATAAGGCCGTGTTTAAAGACCGGAAAAAGGCAGAAGCCAAAGCAATGGAAATCCTGCATAAGGTACCTGCGTTCAATGATTTTATGCAGAAGAATTCCCGGCTGGCAGGTTTGTTTAACCTGCAAAATGCCGGGAGCGCCGCTTCCCAAAGCCTGGAAGGACTGCAAACCCGCGCACAGGTAGAGCAGCTGATCCAGCAGCGTATAGGCGGTGGTGGCCCGGATGCCCGTGCTGCCATAAGTCAGCAAATGGAGGCCGCCCGCAGCCAGATGGATCAGCTGAAAAAACAGTTTCCCGACCTGGACAACGCAGCCGAAATGCCAGACTTTAAGCCCAATGAAATGAAAACCAAAAGCCTGTTACAACGACTGGAATTTGGTGGTAACCTGCAATTTCAACGGAGCAGCCGCTTCTTTCCTACTACTACGGATATCGCGGGACAGGTAGGGTATAAGTTTCACAAGAATGGTAGTGCAGGCCTGGGAGCAGCCTACAAACTGGGTATGGGAACCGGATTTGATAATATCCGCTTTAACAGCCAGGGAGTGGGGCTGCGCAGCTTCATCGACTGGAAACTGAAGGGCACCTTTTTTGTCAACGGTGGCTTTGAACAAAACTACAACACACCCTTTGCGGATGTAAGCCAGCTGAAAAATTATCAGAACTGGACAGGTAGCGCCCTCCTCGGTATCAGCAAAAAATATAAGATCAATGCCAAAATGAAAGGCACGATGGTCCTGCTATATGACTTTTTATACAATCAGCATATCCCCCGTACCGATCCGATTAAATTCAGGCTGGGATATAATTTTTAATTAACCGATAACCTATAAAGATGAAAGGAATTTTACTATTGTTAGCCCTGTGTGGGATCACCATGGGTGCCCACGCACAAAATTATCAGGTGCTTAGTTACAACCTGAATGCTGTTCCGGTAAATGGCATCAAGATCAAAACCAACCTGCCCTTTACCAATTCCAGCCAGATGCCTACCATCACTATTGAAGGATATAGCTATAGCAATAGCTCTCCCATAGGGCTTACGATTGTCTACTATATTTATAATGGCAATATTATCAATGCAGCAGTATCTTCTTTTGGCAATATCACGCCACCGGTTTATATGGCCAATGAAGGTGGGAAAGTGGTCATCTTTATCGAAGATAAAGCCAATTTTACCCGGTTTAATGTAAGGGCCTTTGCCAAGGCATTAAGCGCCGAAACCCCTGCCAACTTTGAGGGATGGACCACGGAGGATGAAGCGCTGGCGGTTGATGCAACCTCCATCTTACTGGTGCCTTATAAAAATCGTTTTAACGGCACCGTGTTAATGCCGGCAAATGGTACGTGGACAGCTGCAGGTAGAATCGGTATCGGGACAACCAGCCCGGTCAATAAATTAACGATCGATGCAGGTAGTACCCGCGATGGTATTAACATCATCAGCGATGGAGACAGCCTTGTATACAGCGATATACAGTTTTCACTAAAATCAATGACCACTGTGGGAGCTGGCAGACCAACAGGGTGGATAATGTCCTGCCGGAAAGATGGTTTTTTTAGTGAAGATGTGACAGGGGCCACCATGGAGTTTTATGCTCCCAGAAAAGGTGGCGGATATGTTGCTCCGTTGCTGTTTAAAACGAATGGAGATGTAGTACTGGCTGGCGGTAAAGGTGCCCTGAACGGCAATGTGGGTATTGGCACCAATGATACCAAAGGCTACAAGTTGGCTGTAGCAGGTAGCATGATAGCCGAGAAGATCAAAGTGAAAGTGAAAACAGCCTGGCCCGATTATGTATTTGCACCGGAATATCAATTACCCTCCCTGCAGGAAGTAGTAGCGCACATTCAACAACACCAGCATCTGCCGGATATGCCCTCGGCCAAAGAAGTAGCCGCGGAAGGGATTGACCTGGGAGAAATGAACCGGAAATTGTTGCAAAAAATAGAAGAGTTAACCCTGTATATCATTCAACAGGAAAAAAGAATTGCTGCGCTGGAGCAGCACAACGAGAAACCATAATAGAAATTAATTGATGAAACAGTTTGTAATCTTTTGCAGCAGTTTGCTGTTGTGTATAAGCGATACCTATGCGCAAAACTCACTGAGTATTGCAGATACCCGGACCACCGGCACTACACCTGATACCTATAACCGGAATTTGTTGCTGAACTTTAAAAGAACAGATAGCCTGCAGATTCCTGGTATAAATCCAAGTTTTGTAGTGCTTATGGGAATACGTCCTTGGGGGGATAACAGTGGCGGAAAAGCACATGAGCTGGCATTTGCCAGCAATAACCAGATCTACGTTCGTTCCGGACTTTCTCCTGCCTGGGAAGGCTGGCGCAGGCTTTTGGTGGAAAATGAAAGTGGCAGCATAGGAATAGGTACTACAACCCCTGCCTATAACCTGGATGTGAATGGTACCGCTAATGCGAATACTTTATCGCTTAATAAAAATCTGGTATTGGCAATGCCATCTACCAATACAGAGCGAGGGCCTTTTAATCCAATATGGCTGGCAGTGCGCAGTGGAAGAAAACTATTTGTAGACGAACAGTTTGCCAGCAACACAAATGGTATTATTCCCTATACACTTTCTGAAAACGGAAGCGTTACCATTACCCGGTTGACAGATGCAGGGCTACCCAATAATTCCGGATACTATCTTGAGCTTAAACATATCGGTAACTCGTCACCTGCTTTTGGCGGATTTCGTCAAAACTTTACTGGCCGTGCCAATGGCACTTATGTGCATGTAATGCGTGCGAAGTTGCCAGTGGGTTATGTGCTTACTTCTAATAGTAATGTAATAGGTACAGGAGGAACTAAGTATTGGTTAACTAATAATACAGGTACCGGCAAATGGGAAGACTATGCTTATGTGATCCAATATGGCAATGGTGGAACTATCAGTACTGCAGGATATATTTTTATTGATGGTGGACCTACCCCTACCGCTGGTAATCCATTGGTATGGCAATTGGCTTCCTCCACCGTATTTGATGTTACTCACTTAAATGACGGGGAAGGCAGCCGGGTAAATGCAGATATGCTGGACAGTCTCCATGCCAAAGATTTGATCAGGAATCAGGCTACCGAAGACCAGGTAGCTTCCTTCCGCATCACTGGTAATGGCTTTATCGCCGGTAACGTGGGTATTGGCGTTACGGATACCAAAGGATATAAACTGGCTGTAGGCGGTAGCATGATAGCCGAGAAGATTAAAGTGAAATTGAAAACGGCCTGGCCCGATTATGTATTTGCACCGGAATATACTTTACCCTCCCTGCAGGAAGTAGAAGCACATATAAAACAATACCAGCATTTACCAGATATGCCCTCGGCCAAAGAAGTAGCCGCGGAAGGGATTGACCTGGGAGAAATGAACCGGAAATTGTTGCAGAAAGTAGAAGAGCTGACCTTATATATTATTGACCTGAAAAAAGAAGTAGAAGCATTAAAAAATAAATAACATGAAAGCAATCATTATTAGCATAACCGGACTCTTATTATCAGCCAATGTACTGATGGCACAGAATACCTTTCCTGCTACAGGGAATGTGGGGATAGGTACAAACAGTCCAGCCTATAATCTGGATGTAAATGGTACCGCTAATACAGGTACTTTATTACTGAACAAAAGACTGGTATTGGCGATGCCTGCTACCAGCACAGACAGGGGATCTTTTAACCCTATCTGGATGGGGCTTAGGGCAGGAAAGAACTTATTCATGGATGAAGAATTTGCAACAGGTACCAACACGATCCGCCTATATACCAATGTAAGTGATGGTACGATAACTGTGACGAGAGTAGGAGGTACGGATATACCGAATGCTTCCGGTTATTACCTGGAAGTAAAAACAACTGGGGCCAGCAGCACTAATTTTGGGGGTATCCGGCAAGATTTTCCCGGAAAGTTGAATGGTACATTTGTACACCTGTTCAGAGCCAAGCTGCCAGTGGGATATACCCTGAATGCTGCTACCAACTCCATGGGAACAGGTGGAACCCGTCACTGGCTGACCAGCAATGAAGGTACCGGCAAATGGGAAGATTATGCCTATGTACTGCAGTTTGGTAATGGAGGTACAGTAAGTACAGGAGGATACGTATTTGTTACGGGTGCAGCACCAGCTGCATCATTGACCTGGCAGATTGCCTCTGCTACTATCTTTGATGCTACCGCTTTAGAAGATGGCGCCAATTTCTTAAAAAACCAGGAAACTGAAGACCAGACTGCTTCTTTTCGCATCAGTGGCAATGGGTTTGTGGCCGGTAATGTGGGTATTGGCGTTACGGATACCAAAGGCTATAAACTGGCTGTAGGTGGTAGCATGATTGCAGAACGCGTTAAAGTGAAAATAAAAACGGCCTGGCCTGATTATGTATTTGCGCCGGAATATCAATTACCCTCCCTGCAGGAAGTAGCTGCCCATATAAAACAACACCAGCATTTACCTGATATGCCTTCTGCCAAAGAAGTAGCGGCTGAAGGGATTGACCTGGGAGAAATGAATAAGAAACTGTTGCAGAAGGTAGAGGAGCTGACGCTGTATATGATAGAGATGAAAACCCAGATGGAACAACAGGAGAAGATTATTGAGACATTGAAAAAGCAGCTGAAGTAAAGACGCATAACATCTTCTGGGGAAAATTTCTGAAGATGGTTGTTTTGTTAGATAGTATTAAACTAATAATATGAAGAAGGTTTTAGCAAGTTTTATTATAGGGCTTACTACATTTATACCCCTTGCTTATTCGCAAATAAAACCCAATGTTGCTGACGCGCCAAGTAGTGCAGGGCTTGTGGCTGCTCAACGGGAATCTCAAACTAAAGTTGATCTTTTTACCGGATTACCGGATATAAATTTTCCATTGTTTAATTATAAGGGAAGTGGATTAACATTAGACTTGTCCTTAAGCTATTTTTCGGGAGGGATTAAAGTAGAAGAAGAAGCCTCGGAGGTTGGCATTGGATGGGGATTAAATACTGGAGGTATAGTTACCAGGAATTTGAGAGGGCTACCAGATGATTACCCGGGAATAGGATTTAAGTATGCGCCATTGTTTGCCGGATCCATCCATGATACTTTAGCCAGGAGAGCTTATAATGACAGTTTGGATGTGGAAGCGGATTTATTTACTTATAATATAAATGGTAGGAGCGGAAATTTTATCATTGCAAAGAATGGAGAAATTATTACAACACAACATACAAAATTAAGAATTGAACCTGTTTATAATCCTACACTAAGCGCACATACTACTTTGGCCGGATTCAGGATAATAGGAGAAGATGGTACAACATATTTATTTAATGATATCACAAGTGCCAAGGTCAGAGCTATTATCATCGGAACCGAAACGATGCTTAATGATAAACCTTATGGTGTAGCGTGGCATTTATCTAAGATCATTGCTCCATTTAAAACAGATAGTATTACTTTTCAATACCGGTCCATTACCTCAGTATCTACCGCAACCATACCCAGCACTATCATCACAAGAGGGCATGCTGTAGTGGCATCAAACTTTAATAATGTTGAGCAAACAAGTTATCTGAAAAGAATAACTCAGATCAACTTGCCTTATGACCAAAAAATCCAATTTGGTTATAAAAACAGATACGATAAAAACAGCCTGGAAGATTCCATCTTGCAATCTGTAAAAGTATTTGATAAAAACAATTTGGCCTATGGCTATAGACTCGATTATTCTTATTCAGATGGTAGCCGGCTTATTCCTAACTATGAGTTTGAATTAGATTCACTAGGTGGTGGGGATCGCGGGAGTAATGAGGTGAGAGTTTTTCTGAGAAGAGTTATAAAACAAACAGCAGCTGGCTTGGATGTCCCATATGAGTTTGAGTATAATACAGCCTATTTTTTACCTAAGAGAGAAAGGTACGATGATAAACCTGGTCTTTATTCCAGAGACCATTGGGGGTTCTATAATGGGAAAATAAACAGCATGGCAATACCTAATGCCGGACTGTTTACCGGAGGGGCAGATAGAAGCCCAAGTAGTACACATGTACTGGCAGGGGTGCTGAAAAAGGTAACCAACCCGGCAGGGGGAACCACGGAGTATGAGTTTGAATCAAATGACAGGATTCAGCTGGAAAGCAGTAGCATGAACACTTATTTTTGGTCAGCCAGTCCCGTCAATAGTAATGTGTTTTTATCACAATACTATGCCAGTAATCATGTGATAACAGTAAGTGTAGATAGAAGTAATGTTTATAGCACAGGTGAGCTGACAGGCTGCAACTATACATTGGAGCTGAAGAATGGATCCGGACAAATAGTGGCATCCAGGGATATAAGTCTGAATTACATGTATCTGGTAGGACAGTTTTTTTGGGAACTGGCTTTGCCCAATGGGACTTACTTGCTGAATATAAAAAAAACCGGAACCTGTAGCGCCAATGTTGATGTAAGAATAAGTTTAGATTGGACTAATAATATTGTAACCGGTGCGAAGGTAATTGGTGGTGGATTAAGAATAAAACGGATAACAGAAGATGCCGGTATAGGTACCCCAAAAATTACTAAAGAGTACAGATATGTGGCGGCTGATGGTAATACCTCTTCCGGCTATATGGCATTCATGCCGAAGTATGATTATTCATATGTAGCGGTTGACGCTTCTAATAATAAGGAAACATATACTGTTATTGGTAGTGAAGCATTAAATAACCTGAACTATACATTTGGAAACCCGGTAGGTTATAGCAGAGTAGAGGTGATAGAAGGTACCGCCAGTGATAACATTGGTAAAACGGTTTATGAATTTTCGGATTTCAGGGACATAGGCCTGAACCCTAAACTTTTGCAATACCCTTTTGCGCCTATTCAAAAGGCGGATTGGGGATTAGGACTACCAAAAAAAATAAGCATATATGATGCGCAGGGTAGGTTGAAAAAGTCTACTACAAACACTTTTACTATTATTCAGGCGCAAAATACCAGTCAGCAGACTACCTCTTTAAAAATTGGTCTGGAAAGCATAAAAGGAGGAGTCTCCAGGTTTTTTTATCAGTGGTACCAACCATTAACGGGACGCACTGAATTAACGAAAAGTGCGGATACCACCTTTTTTGAAAACGCATCACTTGTGACGGAAGAAACAGCTTATGAATATAATCAGTCAAATTATAATCCCAGTAAAATAATTAATGTTTTGGATCGCCAGAAGGGGCTTAAAATAGAACGCAGATTATATTATATAAGCGACTATAATCTAACAAGCGGGCCCCTCAAAATATTGAAAGATCTGGGTATAAATGGTCTGGTCTCAAGCGAGGAATGGATCACGGGTGATACAAATCCAAGAATGATAGGAGGAGAGATTACAGAATTTACGCAATTGGCAAATAATGTGATTGTACCATTTAAAAAGTATGCGTTTAACGGAGAAATGCCTGCTCCTGTAGCTGTTGCCGGTAATTTTAATCCAGCCACATTAAACAGAACTCCCAACTTGTTCAAGCTGAATTTTGTTTTTGACCGCTATGATAGCAAAGGAAATGTTTTACAAACTCAGAATCAGGGTGGCCAGAAAAATGCAGTGATCCCTGGCGCTGACAGAAGTACTGCGGTTGCGACTGTTGAAAATGCATCCTATGCCGAGATTGCTTATTCCAGCTTTGAGAATAGTGAGAAGGGCAATTGGGAATATAGCGGCGCAACTGTAGCAGATGCTAATGCTATTACAGGTGGTGCCGTTTATAATTTGAGTAATGGAAGCATTAAGAAATCAGACCTCACAGCTACTAATAATTATATCATATCATTCTGGGCCAAAACGGGTACCCCGGATGTGGCGGGAGCAGTAAGGACTAAATCTGAAACTAATATAGTACGTGGATGGACCTATTATGAATATACTATAACAGGAAAGGCTTTAGTAACAATAGGGGGAAGTGGAGTGATTGATGAACTGCGGCTATATCCTGCAACTGCTACAATGACTACTAATACTTACAATCCTTTTGTGGGAGTTACCAGTGAATGTGACCAGGCCAACCGCCTAACATACTATGACTATGATAAATTAAACAGGCTTATTGCTATCAGAAATAGTGAAAAGCAGATTGTACAGAAAAGCGAGTACGGATATAATGAGATCTCGCATACTAATGCCATATGGGACTTTACAGGAGAAAAGAGATGTCAGCAGAATGCAATGGGTAATACAGGAATGGTAGAAGCCCAGCAGACAGATATCAATTTCAATAGTACCACTTATATGTCGACAAGATGGGTGGTAGTAGGAAAATCACGCTGGTGCGGAGTATTCCCCATCTGGGCAAACACCGGCAATAAGAGATGTAAACATGGGACAGATGGGAATAATACGGGTGAGGTAGAAATAGAGCAAATGAATGTAAATACAAATGACCCGTCTTATGGATTGAAAATATGGATTTCAGGTGGTATAGACCGTGAGTTTTGTCCTGATTTATGCATTGGGGAGAATAAGAAGATCGTGAATGGGGTATGTGAAACAGGCATAAAAGTATATACCTGGTCAAAACCCCTTCCGGATAATGGGGGATACTATTGCTTCTATGTATATAAATTTTCGGATGGTTCGCAAACCATTGAACATAGAGAGGTAGGTACAAGTCCAATCCCATGTACTAACGAATAATAATCCCTCTGATATAATAAATTGATTATCAGATCAAACTTGTTTATGAAAAAGTTTTTAAATGCATTGTTGTTTGCAACATTCCTGATAAATATACCATTAATGGTATGGTCGCAAAACTATCCTGTTAATACTACACCTGGGACTCCTACAGTACTACCAGTTCCTGGTAGTTATCCTGCTGTGATCAAGGGAAGCTATCAGAGAGTTTATAACTTAAGAAAAGGGGTAACAGATGCAAGTACCATTACTACTGCCACTCCAATAGAGAATGCTACCGTGGTAACAAAATATCAGGATGGAAGTAACAGGGAGTTTCAGGTGGTGGCAAAACAAATATCCCCATTGAAGAAAGACCTGGTTACAATGACGTTGTATGACCAGTTTAACCGCGAAAGTATCAAGTATTTGCCTTATGTAGCATCAACAGGCAATTTTAATGATGGTAAGTTAAAACAGAACCCCTTTGCTAACACCATTCAATTTAACAGTGGTATTAACAGTGGAGAGCAAATATTTTATGGGAAAGTGGAGTTTGACGGTTCTCCTTTAAATAGTGTAAGGAAGGTGGCGGCGCCAGGTAATAGCTGGGCTGGTGCAGGCAGAGCTGTCAATTATTTTGAGCGCGCTAATGTGCTGAGTGATTCCGTGAGGAGATGGAGTATTGGCTTTTCAATAGATGATATTCCCATTAATGAGGGTATTTATGCTGCTGGGGAATTGTTTGTAAAAGAAGAGGTGGATGAAGATGGCGGACGGTCCGTGAACTATATAGATATACAGGGAAGAACGGTACTATCAAGAAAGCAGCAGGCTGCATCGGCTACTTCCGGACATATGGGTTGGTCAAATACTTATTTCGTATACGATGAACTGAATAGGTTACGGGTAGTGATTCCTCCTTTGGCAGTGGAAAGTATAATCTCGGATTGGAAATTGAATACGGGTAACATCATGAAAAATCTGTGTTACAGATATAGCTATGATGAAAGAAAACGGGTGATCAGAGAAGAAGAGCCTGGGATAGGCGCTGTTGAAAAGGTGTATGATGGGGTTGATAGAGTAGTTTTCCATAGAGATGGTAACCTGAGGACTCAGGGTAAATGGATCGTCAATTTTTATGATGGCTTGAACCGGAAGGTAATGACAGCTTTGTATCCTACGGCAGCTACTCGTGAACAGCTTCAGTTGTCTATGAACAATGCCGTTGCTGCGAATACTAAGATTACACAAACTATTCCAGGGATCAAAGAATTGCTCATCGCTAACAGGGAAACTGGAAAGGCCTCCTATAGGGCAGGTGAAAGTATTTCTTTTAACCCAGGTTTTGAAAGCGAAACCAATGCAGATTTTCTGGCAGAAATTGATCCTAATTTTAATTTAGGTACCGAGGAAATAATCATTACTAATGTTTTGCCAGGAATAACAGGCTATGAGCCCTTGGTGTATACTTATTATGATGATTATACCTTTGCAGGAGCCAAAGGATTTGATAATAGTTATACAGCTAAACTTCAGGCAGCAAATAATGTGAATGGAGACCCTTTGGCCGCCAGTTTACTTACAAAAGGATTGGTAACGGGAACCAGAACGCGGGTATTGGGAAGTGACCAATGGCTGACAGCTACCTTAAAGTATGATACCAAAGGGAGAAATGTACAAACCCTCACAGATAATCTGACGGGAGGAGAAGATATTGCAACTAATTTATATGATTTTAATAACCAACTGTTAGGCTCTTACCAACATCATAAAAACCCTGGATCTGCGGTATCTGCCAGTTTAAGGATGCAGGCGATTTATTTTTATGATCATGCAGGAAGAGTAAAAACAGTAAAGAAAAGACTGAATGATAACGCTTCACTGGACCGTACTATCGTTCAGCAGGAGTATGCCGAGCTGGGAAATCCTAAGCTGGAGAAGATAGGTGTTAAAACGGATGGCACCAGCCTGGAAGAGCTTTCTTATGACTATAATATCCGCGGATGGCTGAAGAGCATCAATAAAGACTACGTTGCCCAGGCTAATAATACTACTAATAAGTTTGGATTAGATCTCAGTTATGATGCCGGTTTTAATATCCCCAGGTATAATGGAGTCCCTGCTGGTGTAAAGTGGAAAGGTGCAAATGATAAAACAGCCAGGGCCTATGGATTTATCTATGATAAATTAAACCAGTTGAGCATTGCAGATTTTTCTCAACAAAATACAGGGTCAACGAACTGGACGAAGGATAGAGCCGATTTTACTGTCAGTAACCTGAAGTATGATGGGAATGGCAACATCTTATCCATGACCCAAAGAGGACTGAAAGGTGGTGTTACACAGATAGTGGATAGCTTGAAATACGGTTACACGCCCCAGAGTAATTTGCTGAGTTATGTAACAGATAAGAAAAATGATGCCCAAAGCACATTAGGCGACTTTAAGGAAGTAGTGAATAATGAAACACAGGATTATTGGTATGATGCGAATGGCAATCTTACCAAAGATCTTAATAAGAATATTGCAGAGATCACCTATAATTATCTTAATCAGCCGGAACAGATAACGGTAACCGGAAAAGGAACCATCCGGTATTTCTATGATGCCGAAGGCTATAAGCTGAAAAAGGTAGTACAGGAAAATGGACAGCCAGAGAGGGTGTACCATTATCTGAACGGAGTGGTGTATCTGAATGACAGCCTACAATTTGCAGTTCATGAAAAAGGCCGAATCAGAGCTATATATAAGGCGGGAGAACCAATTGATTATGCTTATGACTATTTTATACAGGATCATCAGCAGAATACAAGAATGGTGCTTACGGATCAGGTGGATTTTAGTATGTATGCTGCTACTATGGAGCAGGAAAGAAGTGCTACGGAAAACGCTTTGTTTAGCAATATTACAGAAACCAGAATAGCCAAGCCTGCGGGTTATCCCCAAAGCACTTCAGGAACAAATGCCTATGTGGCGAAACTCAACGCGGAAAATAGCGGGAAAAAGATCGGGCCATCTTTAGTGCTCAAAGTAATGGCAGGGGATAGTGTGCAGATAGGCGTTAGCGCTTTCTTTAAATCTAACGGTCCTCAGGAGAAAAAAACGCTGGCTCCGGTAGAAGATATGATAGAAGCCCTGGCACGGACATTTAATGCTAATCCGGAAGTAGGAGATTTGCACAATGTTTCGCAAGAAGCTTTGCAAGGGCCGTTTGATAACAATTTTTACAATAATCAATACCAGCGTTTAAAAGAAAGAGAACCATCTCAGTACAATTCCAATAAGCCTAAGGCTTACCTGAATTATGTACTGTTTGATGAACAATTTAACCTGGTAGAAGAAAATAGTGGTGTAAAGCAGGTACAAGGTGAGCCTGATCAATTACAAACGCTGGCTAAAGATAAAATGAAGATAGCCAGCAGCGGTTTCTTATATGTATATACCAGCAATGAAACACAACAGGATATGTTTTTTGATAACCTGGTGGTGGAGCATGTAAGTGGGCCGATATTAGAAGAAACGCACTATTACCCATATGGAGTTGCATTGTCTGGTATCAGTTATGATGCGCCCGGTAAGCTGCAAAATAAGTATAGGTTCAATGGTGCCTCTGAATTTGAAAGTGATTTTGAACTGAATATTTACAATACACCACTACGGACTTATGACCCTCAGATTGGACGTTTTAGAGGGCATGATATTGCAGCTGCTCAAAACCATGCATTTAGCCCATTTAGTTATGGCCAGAATAACCCTGCTTATTATAATGATCCTACCGGGGCAATATCAATGGCGCAGGTTCAGGCACTAATTGATGTATTATGGGCTTCCGGTGGCGGCGGATATTGGCAGGCAGGGATGGACGTACCATTCTTTTATAGTTCTGTTGCTAATTCCGGAGGCACACTGATTAGCTCCCCTGTATATGACAATGGAAGAAATTATTCCTTCATTGTAGGAGGATATTTTGGGGAGGATGGAAATATTGTAACCAAATCAAATGAAAGTGGATTTGCCATTTCTGGAACGTTTCAGCGGGTGGATATTTCCAAAGCTGCATTTGATGCTGATGTAGCGCTTAATGGCTATGGAAAAGAAGAGAAAAGTCCATTTGAGACGGCAATACCTGCGGCAATAGCAGCAGCTTCTGCAGATGGACCTAGTTTAATCGGTGATGCTATTGGAGTTGGTATACTTGCAGCTGCAGCAGTGCAGGATGCTACTCAAAGAGTTTATGTAACTTACACTCTGAAAAATCCAGTTACGGGACAGATTTATGCTGGCAGATCAAGCGGTTTTGGAGATCCCTACGCTATTATGATGAGGAGATTCGCAGGACATGAGATGAGAAAGGTGTATGGTTATGGAAGCCCACAGCTGGATGTTTTTGTAAAAGGAAGACAGAATTATCCAGCAATAAGAGGGCGGGAGCAGGATATTGTGGACGCGTATGGTGGTATAGGAAGTCCATTGTTGGGTAATCGAATAAACCCTATATCTCCATACAATTTGAACCGATCTTTCTATATGATGCAATCATACTTAAAATTTGGAAAGTACGTTAAAAATAGATAACATGGAAAATAAGGAATTAAAATTACTCCGGGATAAGTGGTTTTTTTTTAATCAATTTCTATATGGGAAGGAACCTACAGACCCAAATATAAGGAATGCCCTTAAAGAGACTGGACGATTAATAGAGGATGCTTATTTGACAGGTAAGCTAAAGGCACTAAAAGTGACATGTAGAGATATTGATGAGCAGGTCAGGCATTTCCCATTACCAATGGCATTGGAATTTAAGAAACAGATCAAGGAGCAATTAGGCATTGACTATGATGTCGTGGACAAAATGCGTTTAAAAGCCATCGAAAGGCTATTGAAGAAAGGTAAGGTCTCGAATCCTGAAGATTATGAATTGCTGCTTGGCAGGATAGATGAGATCTATGCAGATGATAATTATAATGAAGAGGTAGAGCGTATCAATAAAGTACTGGCTACATATCATAAATAATATTTTTGATACTATTAGTATGTAATTACTGCTTTGATAACTCGTAAAAAAGCCCCGGTGATAAACCGGGGCTTTTAATTAATACTAACAGCATGAAGTTTAACAACATCCGTGTTCTTTATCTTAAAGGAGACGATTATGACCAGGACTTTATAAACCATGCCTGCTGCATAACGCATCTATTCCTAAGACTTTTGGGAAACTATGAAGTGGGGGAACATCGCATCATGGTAATTGATTTGGTGCCCCCTTCCTTGCAGGATATCCGAGGGCATGTTTTGAAAAAGAATGAGTTTATTATTGCTGATAGGGTACTGGAATATTATATGAATTTTGATATAACAATATTTCAGGGATATTCGGAGGAAGAGAAAAAGCAATGCCTGTGGAATATCATTTTTGAAGTAATGACAAAGGCCGCCGTGGAGTATAAATGGGACCTGGTACATCTGAAAAATACCTATGATAAAGGTATGGAAGCTGGCCTGAAGAATGAATACTATTTTAAAGATTATAAGATTTCACCCGATAAAAAATTCAAAGCTATTGTACGTGCCGATTTTCAGATGAAGAAAGGTACCTTCAATATCCTGAAATATTACGCTACCATGCTCATCTCTACATTGGAAAATTATCTTATAATGATGTATTTGATTTTGATACCTTTGATAAGCTCCCAAAGCCGGAACGCCCCATTTTTATATGGAATAGGGTGCATGAGGTTTTAAAGATATTGATAGAAGATCTTAATCCAATAGTTTCAAAATGAAAAATTTAACAATAGAAGAAATAGTCTTCAGTTTAGATAAATACGATCCTGAGGAAATATCAATATCTATTGATAGGGCTGATTTTAAAGCAGCACCACCTTACATTGATATTACTATTAAAATTGCTTCCATAGATGAAATGTATGAACAGAAATGGAAAATTCATGCTATCGATTATTTAGCAGGTAATATCTCCGGAACGGAATCCTTTTGGATGGATTTAAAGAAAGATCATCCCTTACTTTGGGAATATAATGATCTGCAGGCAAGTTTGTATTTTAATGGAATACCTGACAATTTTTATATGCTTTACTGGGATATGTGTGAGATTCATGCATCTGCATTCGGTCCATATTATGGAGTGGAAAAGTATTTAAATAGGGAGATAGCATTTGAAGAGTTGATGCGATCCAATTATGGCCTGTTAGCTAATGGCCCTAAGCGTTTGTTGATTGAATTTGCTGAATGTTTGAAAAGGCAAGGAGTCAAGAGTACTATTATTAATGAGAGAAAACCCATTTTTTGGAATGGGCAGCGAATTGTATCTGAATTAAGAAATCCATCTTTATTATTAATTGGTGAATCTTATATTATTGCGAATATATTTAGGCCGGAAAGTTAATTGATATGGAAGTTGCTTTATTGAAAGCATAGCGCGATTTATTTGTTGGAGTAGGTGGTACAGCGTTTTGGAACTTGACAGGCTATACCGGTTTAATTATTAAGAACTGGTAACTGGATAAGCTATGACTTTGATTGGATTATCCATGATAAGTATGCAAACCGGTAAGCCGATGAGTGACGGTGAGGTATTGATCAATATTTTGTGATTGAAAAGAAAATTGTATCATGGAAAAAGATGGAGCACTAAAATTACTGCGGGATAAGTGGTTTTTTTTTAATCAATTTTTGTATGGAAATAAACCCATGCAACCCGAATTAAGAGAGGCCTTTAAAGAGTCTGAGAGGTTAGTGGAAGATGCTTATTTGACTGGTAAGACAAGGGTATTAAAAGCAGCAAGTAATGATATCGATGCGCATGTGAGGGATTTTCCATTACCATTGGCACTTGATTTTAAGAAACAGATCAAGGAGCAATTAGGTATCGATTATGATGTTGTAGACAAAATGCGTTTAAAAGCGATCGAAAGGTTATTGAAGAAAGGTAAGATCTCCAATCCGGAAGATTACGAATTGCTGCTTGGCAGAGTGGAGGAGATCTATGCAGACGATAATTATAATGAGGAGGTAGAGCGTATCAATAAAGTATTGGCTACTTATCCCGAATAGAACATAGACCCAAAAAGCAAATGGCGATATTATAACGGCTGTATCATTCTCTTGATACAGCCGTTTCTATTATGAGACAATAATACTGCAAACATTCTTATTAAGCATTAAATATTAACAACATGGAATTTAATAACATTAGCGTTTTTTACCTTAAAGGAGAAGCGTATGATGAAGATTTCAACAGGCAAACCTATTGCATGACGCATCTGTTCCTGCGACTCCTGGGAAAGTATGAGGTAGATACCCGTACCATTCTGAAAATCGATTTGGTACCCCCTTCGCTCAAAAAATCGAATGGAAGCATTTTGAAGAAAAATGAGTTTATTGACAAGGGAAGGGTATTGGAATACAACAGGAATTTTGATATAACAGCATTCCTGAGATATCCGGAACAGGAAAGAAAGCGGTGTCTGTGGAACATCATTTTTGAAATAATGACAAAGGCTGCAAAACAGTATGGCTGGGATCAGGCGCATCTGAAAAATACTTATGAGAAAGGCATTGCCGCAGACCTGAAAAACGAATACTGGTGTAAGGAGTATAAAACATCGCCAGATAAACAGCTGAAAGCAACGGTGCGTGTTGATTTTCAAATGGAGATTTGCCTGGTCTTTGCCGATTTTTATACAAAGGATGGCGATTTTGTTAGAAGCGAATTGTTTTTGGATTGGGAGCCCTCAAAAGCCTTTTACCATTTGAACACATTAAAAAGTACTTCCTGGAAGAAGGAGGAATTTATACTCCACCTTAAAGAAGGAGAGCAATATAATGCCGTGATGCCGATAGGTGGTATAACATGGTCTTTTGAAGACGAATATGGGGATATCGTAACGCTGAACGAACAGCTTTCTTCGTTGATGCTTTTGCAGGAGAGATTAATGAAAGAAGTATATACGGGCGATAGAATACAGGCGCTGAAGCTGAATTTTATTGCTGAAGAAAAATATCTTCAACAGCCGGAAATACGACGTTACCATGCCCACAGCTATTTCGGAAAACTATCCTATAATGATGTGTTTGACTTTGACACTTTTGAAAAGATGTCTCATGCTGAACGTGCCATCTTTATGTGGAATAGGGCGTATGAAGTTGTAAAAGTATTGGCGGAACAAACCGGGAACATCCCGCTTCTGGAAGCCGCAGGTTATGCCTGGCATAAAGGGCTGGAATTGGGACTTAAAACTGATTATAAGCTATTGGAATCAAGCGTAAAACTGCATGGCGTATCATTATTGGCAACATTATGGATGCGCTTTAATGAAGACAAAATGAGGGCGGTGTTGAAACTTGAAAAAGAAGGGAGGGTATTGCTGGAAAAGAGTGTATTTTCAACGGCATTAGGTATCATAAGCTGTCAGGGGATATTCAGGAAAATCGAAGCCAAAGGAGATACGATTATTGTAAAAGGAGCAAAAAATATGTGGGAATTACCCCTGAAAATACCCGTTAGCATGGAAACTGTAAGGCCATTTATCCAGTAGTTTGCTTTCATATGCTGATTTCAAAGCTGAATCTGACAGCCCAATTCATTGAAAAGTTGACGAATTAGTAGCAACAGGGTGAGTCATAACGTAATTAAGAATAAAATGATAAGAAATGTGGAAAGGGTTAATGTATTAATAATCAGATATTTGTAGACATGTGTTAACAATATAGACCGTATTTACACTAATTTGTCCATGAAATGAATTAACCTAAGTATGAAACATCCGGTACGCAAATGCTTATCGAACGTTCATTTCACCATCAATTATAACCAAAGCGGAAAAAACATGCCCATGCCAAAACTAACACTCCTTTCATTCCTGCTCCTCGTTACAATCACGCTCTCCGCGCAATCCCCGGTGGACAAATGCAAACAGTGTATCGTGCTGGCCGAGCAGTCACAGCACCGGATAGCGATTGCGGATGTGAAAAAGCAGGAGATCATCTGGGAGTGGCAACCGGCGGCATCCAACGTAAAGCCGGAACATGTAAAATGGTTTTCCAACCCCAGTGATGCGAAGGTGGTGTACGAGGGCAAGTATGTGCTTACCTGTGCTTCTGGCGGAGGGGTGGCGCTGATACGTATTGCCGATAAGAAAACGGTGTTTTACGCTTATGCAGGCGGAAATACGCACTCCATTGAATTATTGCCCGATGGAAATATTGTGAGTGCTTCCAGTACCAATAACCACCTCACGCTGTTCCGTGTGGATACGGTAAACTTTCCGGAGGGCGTATACCAGCAGCAGGTGCCGATTGCGTTCGGGCATAATGTGGTGTGGGACCGTAAAGGGCAGCGGTTGTGGTCGGCGGCGATGCATGAGCTGATCGCGTTTAAGTACAACTTCAACTGTGCACAGCCGGAGCTGGTAAAAGATACGGTGATTCAGTTGCCTGGCACGGAGGCGCATGACCTGTTCCCGGTATATGGGCAGGATGCGCTGTGGCTTACCAATACCACGCAGGTATACCAATATGAAATAGCTACGCACCAGTTAAAGGAAGCGCCTGTACGTTTTCAGGCGCATATCAAGAGCGTGTCTTCCGGCCCGCGGAAGTTCCCGGTTATTATCATGAAACCCAAAACGTCCTGGTGGTCGGATACGGTACTGGACACTAACGGCAATGCCGTGTTTAAGCAGGAAGGGTTGAAGATCTACAAGGCCAGGTGGGTACTGCCTAATGCTTTCAGTTATCCGGAAGTGAACCCGCTGAACGTATGTCAGTAAAAAGCTCAGGTTACCTGTACACCGCTACTCCATAGCTGGGGAAATACGTCGGCATTGCCAGCTACGGTGAGCAGCTTTACGGTAGCCTGCGTATAGCAGTCTTTGTAATTCACCACCGGCGCATTGCATAAGGCGGTATAAAAAGTAGACGTGAATTCAATCGCCGCATCATCATCGATAGGTGCATCCATCCCGATCACATATTTAATATGTTTCGACAGCTCCGCGGCTTGTGTGGCCGAATAACAGGCATTGAGCAACAAGCACTCGGTAGTATTGGTAAACAGGCTGAAGAGCCGGGTGATGGCATCGGTAGGTACCAGCTGTGCGCGGTTGTCGGCGGTGCTTAATACGATCCCGCTGCTATGCCCATGCCCGGAAAAATGCACCACTTGTGGCTGTACCCGGTTCAGCCGCTGGATCAGGAGGTCCAGCGTAGCGGCCAGCAAAGGTTTGGCCACGGTATACAGCCGGTTGCTGCCCGCATCTGCAATACCTTCTATCCGCGTATATTCCACATCCAGCTGCAAGCGCTGCTGGTCTACCGGCATAGATTCTATAAACAGGATATTTTTTTGTTGTAATGCCTCCGGCTGCTGTAATCCCAACGCATCAAATACCAGTTTGATCCTGGGGCGGTCCAGCTCGGAAAGAAAAAAGTCCAGGGACCGGTGCAGCTTGTTAAGCGCTACCTCATAATCTTCCCGGGATATCAGCCCCCGGTAAAAATTGCCCATAACCGTTTTTAATTGCATATGGGATAGGATAATATCCTTTTCCCGCGGTAATATTTCAAACAGGTGGGCCACCGCTTCATTTACCGGCATGGCGGCTATACTAAGCTGTACCTCTTCCAGTATTCCGTTCATAAAAACAACTTGATAATAAAAGTCAGGAGATTACGTTTTTCCAGCCCATATGCTTTGAGTTGCTCGTCTGTGAGTGCTTCGGGATGCTTATACCTGGAAATCCACCGGGAGATGCTGGCAGCATCGGCGCTGTTGATTTCCTGTACCTGCTTTTCATGGAGGTCGGCCAGCAACAGATAACTATACGTTTTGAATCCTGCCAGCCGGTCTATAAACGGAGCATCGTTCTGTAGCTTTTTCATCACGGTCAGTTTCTTATCCAATATATACAGTAGTTTGCCACATTGTGCAAACACGGTATCCCCGGTATTGGAAAACCAGGCAGCATTAATCGCATCCGGAAGGGTAGTGCTGTAACGCGTTCCTCCGTTATTATACAACCCAATAAGGGCTTCGTTGAAAAAGAGCGCATTGAGCTGGTGATTGAGTGCATACAGCACCTGGGAAGAAGCGGCTTGTACCGGAACAGGAATCGTCTTAATGATAGACAGGTCCTGGGCAAGAAAACGGATACTGTCCTTTTCACTCACCACCAGGTGATTGTATCTGTCAAAATAAACATTGTTCCAGGGCGTGGAAAAAGTTTTACTACCCAGGCTATCTCCCTTAAAATTGCAGATCATAATCTGAAAGGTAGAATCCCGCCATTTGCCATACAAGAGATGTGGCAGCTGTAATGCCACAGGGGTTAACAGAAAATAATCTCCTTTGGCGGATAGTTGTTGCCTGCGCTGGAGGTCATAGTTGAAAATGCCTGCTTCTCCGTTCACATCATTGGTAGTAATCACCACACTATCTTTGGTGTTGTAGTAGATGCGTTGGGAAACAGCATTGATACATAACGATTTTTCAATGCCGCCGGCTTTGAGCAACCACAAACAGGACGTGTAATTAAATCCTGTTTCAGTAAATACATAAGCGCGGGCCTCCCTGTTGGCAGCTTTAGGGATAAAGGCCTTCACGGTGAAGTTGCTGGCTTCGTCCAATTGCTGAAGCTGCTCTTTAGGAAGCGAATTATTATTTAACCGGAAATGCATCTGTGCGGCCAGCTGTGGTGGATGTTGTGCACTGAGCTCATAAAAGTAAAGCGAGTCTTTTCGTTTGATAAAAAGATAAGGGGCATTTTCTACAAAACCAGCCGCATTTACCCCCCGGTATACTATAGTGTCCTGCCCGGCATGCAGATATAATGCTGCATCCCGTAGTTTGTTCATGTTAGGAGGCGGCGGAGGGGGCGTCATTTCAAAAGTGCCGGGCAACGTATATTTTTCCGGCTGCTTCAGGGTATCGATATACGTTACCAGAAAGATATCATTGATCACGGATAAGCTATAGGATTCTACCGATTTTCCGGGCATGCATATACGGGTACCCAGGATCCCGTTGGCATTAAAAACATCTACCAGCTTTTTGCCAATACTCTGGTACCGGGCGGTATCACGCTGGGTTTGATCGTAGGCTGTTTTAAGTGCATACAGTTGCTCATCGGCCTGCGTGGTATCACTGTTCAGCAGAAACGGAATGGCAATAGAAGCATTCAGTGCCCGCTCCCGGTAATACAATCGCCAGGATTTAAACATCACAATGCCAATAATGATCAGCATCAGCAGAAATGCGCCTGCCAGGCTGAGCAAACTTGCATATTTTCTTTTCTGTTTGGCGCCTTGTTCAATATTCAGCAGGCTGATAGCGGCATCCTGGTACACCTCGTTCAGCATATAGGTTTTAGGGGCGCGTGCATTGCCCTCCTGCTGTATACCTTCTACCCGGATCAGGGCCTTGTTGCGCTTCATCGTTTGCAGCAGGTCCCATTCTTCACTTTTTAGCAAACTGGTTTGTATGCTTAACAGATTCCCTTCTTTGTCCAGCAGATGTTCCCGCAGCAATTGTTTTACTTTGCCGGATTCTTTAGCACCCATATTTTCAAACAATGAGGTAAACTGTCCCATGATGGCCGTGCGCAGATCGCCCAGCTCATGATCCTGGGAGGCTTCCAGCACCGGTTGTATAAAAGCATCGTGACTTAACTCATAACTCTCTCCGCTTACGGTGTTCAACTCCCGGCGAACGATGCGCGTTTTGAGCAGCTTGTTCAGCAGTAGTTCATCAAACCCCAGCGAATAAACGAACGTTTTATCCAGGCAGATACGCGTGCGGGTTTTTTCATTGATGAGTTTTCGCTCTATGAGATAACGTATCTGGATCTTTTCTAAAGGGGTAAAGGGCTTCTCTGTTTTGCCCGTGCGCCCGTTTTCTGATAGGGTGGGAGCGGGCTTGCTGAAAATCTGTTTGTAATAGTTTTTGGTGATATCCTTCAGGTTTTTTACATCATCGTCCCCAATGATGATCAGCTTATCTGTTTGCGCCTGTTTGAGCATGGCCTGCTCTTCCAGGTGCTGACAAATAATCTGCAGCAGAAAGGTCTCTACTTTTATTTCCTGCTTATTGTTTTGTTTAACGGTGAGATAATCTTTTATTTTCGCTACTGCTTCCGCGGTATAAAGAAAAGGACGGGAGGCAAAACTGCCCTTTTCAGTAGCGGGGTTGCAGATCACCTCGTCCATCTTAAAGGCAGGCAATCTTTTGAGCCGGTAGCGGTTATTGAAAATGATGGGGATATCATCGCCCAGGTCGTCCAGCAGGTATAGCTTGTCGGCACGTATGCCAATGAGCAGGCGGATAGGAATGCCTTTTTCCAGAAAATCCAATTGCATCAGCGTACCCGGATCAGCTGATTTTGCCAGCCCGGATGTTTTAAGGCTGTGCAGAAACGGGGCCGGCATC
The DNA here is from genome assembly GCF_040567655.1 of Chitinophaga sp. H8. Taxonomy (NCBI): domain Bacteria; kingdom Pseudomonadati; phylum Bacteroidota; class Chitinophagia; order Chitinophagales; family Chitinophagaceae; genus Chitinophaga; species Chitinophaga defluvii. Next base: position 2,165,132 of record NZ_JBEXAC010000002.1, read on the forward strand.
CGGTTATACAGCACCTCAGACAAGGCGATGGCCAGTTGCCGGAATTCTTTCGGCGGGGCATCAAACACCTGTTCAAACTGGTCCATGATCAGGAGGATGGCGGTATGTGTTTCTTCTGATTGCAGTTGCAGGGTTTTAAACAGCTGCCAGGCAGATACTTCTTCTTTCGGGATGCCCAATGCAGAGAGGAACAGTGCATTGTCATCGCAGTTGCAATGTGCCCATAGCTGCTCTTTAAACTGGCTCACGAGCGACTGGCTTTTACCAGCGGGATTAATTTCAAACCTGATCTTGATGATCCGGTAAGGCTTTTCATCGGGATAAAAACCAGCGGGCACTTCTTCCCGTACCGCAGCAAAGGACGTTGCTTCATCGGTAATATCTTCGGCTGTCAGCGTCGTTCTGGTAGCAGTAGCGGGCGTATCACCGGGTTTATTAAAGTAGGTATGTTCCAGCAGCGGGCATAATCCGGCATTGATCAGGGAGGATTTTCCAAATCCGGAACGGCCAAATAGTACGGTAACCTGTTTGTTCCGGATCAGGCTGATCAGCTGGGAGATATCATCTTCCCTGCCAAAGAACAGCTCACGATAGGCTGCAGAAAAAGGGACCGGCCCGGGATACCTGCTTTGAAACTTATCTGTAGTGGTGCTCATGCCAGTATGGATTCAAAAAGTTCAATAATCTGCATGCGGAGTTTTCTCAGGCGAAAGCTGGCTTCTTCAGAAGGTAGCCCTTCAATAATTTCTCTTCTTAAAGCGCTGAGGGCGCCTATGATATCTATCAGCGCCCGGTTTGTTTCTTTGCTGATATTCCTGTTTTCCAATGATTCAAACAACCGTTGCATTGTTTTGAGTAAGGCCTCCGCACTGCTGGCATTGATTACCTGGTTGTAGGCTTCATTAATGGAAATAGGGGGCACCACCTGGTGATCCTCCTGTCTTAAAAGACTTTTTCTGACGGCCGTACTGCCATTCTGGGGTCTGCCAGGCTGGCCATTGGCATTATCGCCGGCATCAGCAGATAAATGCTCCTGCTCTTTTTTTCCGGCAGCGATGATCTTTTCGATCAGCTCAATGCTGGTACCATCTACAAAAGACATGGCCATCGGATAGCGGGATAACCACTCCATATAGTTCTGGTTACTTTGTTCATCCGTATCATCCATGGTGGCAATGGCAGGTATCCTGATAGAGGATTGTCTTTTGAGCAGCATGGTGAGCAGTAAGGGTACATACCACTTTTTGAGGTTAAAGCCCAGGAAGAGAAACATCTTGGAGTCTTTGAGCCGCTCAGACATCTCGCGCAATTGCTGCTGCTGTTTTTCTCCGATAAAGGAAAAGAGGAACTCATAAAAAGTATCATACCCTACTATCAGGGAGTCGGGGTCATTACACCGGCCATACAGGTTATAAAGAATAGGCGGCCCTTTTTTCCGGGCGCCTAAAGTGGCGCCTGCGTTATTGGCGGGGGGAGTATTCTCGGCAGCGGTGCCTTTAACAGAGAAGTACTGGAATACTTTCTGGGATTGTGCCCGCTTAAAGGCATCCTTTAAAAATTCATCCTGGGTAAAGCTTACAATGGCATGGAAATTAATCTGCACAAGATCATCATACACTTTATGCACCTGTGGTTGTATATCTGCATAAAACTCCTGGATAGCACCGCGCAACTGGAATTCAAACACCGCATCCGGATATTTTCTGACAATGAACAGGTTGTCGAAATCAGTGTCCAGGTCTACTTTGTAATCCTGTTGCAAAGTATGCCGGAGCATTTCATGGATCTTTTTTCCATCTTGTGTAACGCCAAACAAAGGACCTAATATCAGCGCACATTCGCCGGTACTGATTCCCTTCAGCAGCGATCTGTAAATACTTTCATCCTGATCTGTCATTGCAGTAAAATTTATATTCCAGGTTCAATTATAGGTGTTAAGGCTATCTCCATACAGTATGCTCAGGTACTGATCTGTGGGATATCCTGAAAGTAAGGAGGCAGCACATTGACAACAGACCATGGCTGCTGCAGGGGGTAATAGGCATTAAATACCTGCACTTTAAACAGATAGCCCGGTGCTACATTATTAAAGAAATAAAAACCATCGCCGTTAGTAACGCTGTAGGCTACATTCAGCCATTGGGTACCATTCCATAACCAGAAATCAACACGGACGTTGTATAACGGGAACAAGCGTCCGCTGTAGGGATCATAACGAACAATACGGCCCCTGAGGTTAGTGGCCGACGCCTCCTGTGCTGACAATAGAAAAGTCAGCGCCAAAAAGGCGATTAGAAAATATTTCATAGTAGTTCTTTTTCATGCTTCTTTGAATGACAGTACGCCTGATAAATAGATTACGGTTGCTGGAAAAACACATTGCCTGTACTTGTTGAATCCGGGGTGTTGGGGAACAGCCATTGTCACTTGCTGACGCAGTAAACTATCTGTATAAATATACAAAACTTTAATAAATAAATGCAAGCGGGGCTACGGGTAATGAATCCCTTCGGGAACAAGTTGTTGGTGCAATGAGCGGCGACTGAAGGAGTACTGCTGGGCAATGAGGGAAGGAATGTCTTTTAAGTCGGAAATGGGTTTTCCCGGGAACAGTTATGCACCGTCCTGTTGTTTTTGCCGGAGCTTTGCTACCGCCTGCTGCAAGGTTTGTTTACCTGCTTTGGAAGGGGTCAGGGCTATTGCCTGCTGGTAACAGCGGATGGCTTTACCGGGGTCCGTATCCGCAAGCAAATAGGCGAGCAGCGCATGGTAATGGGGATTGTCTATGAGCTGCAGTGTTTCCGCTTCGGCAAGGCCCCGTTCATGACCATATACTTTGGCCAGGGCAAAGGTCCGGTTCAGGGCGGTCATGGGAGAATAGGCGATCAGCAGCAGCTGGTTGTACAGCTGTAAAATAGGTGCCCATTTGTTGGTGGCGGTAGGCGTGGTATGCCAGTACGCAATGCCTGCTTCCAGGTGATACCTGGATACTTCAGCCCCGGTGCAGGCATTAACGAGGTAATGATTACCTTTTTCTATCAGCTCGGCACTCCACAGACTTTTATCCTGTTCTTCATACAGGATCGTTTCGCCCGCATCATTCGCCCTGGCATCCAGGCGGGAGCTTTGATAGCACATCAGTGCCAGCAGCGCATTGGCTTCAGTAGTATTGGTCAGGGCATTTTCAGTGAGCAGCAGCGTGAGCCGGATCGCTTCCGAGCACAGGTCTTTCCGGATCACCTGGTCATTGGTAGCCGAAAAATACCCTTCATTGAACAACAGGTAGAGGGTGCTCAATACTGTATCCAGGCGCGACTGTATACTGGCTTCGGCTAATGCACGGATCTGGAAATGGTCGTTCCGCAGGTTGGCCCTTGCCCGGAGCAACCGCTTTTTAATGGTGTCGGGTTTGGCCAGGAAGGCATGGGCAATTTCCTGCACACTAAATCCGCAGAGGATCTGTAAGGCCAGACAGATCTGTGCTTCGGGGGCATTGGCAGGATTGCATACAGCAAAGATCATGGCCAGCTGACTGTCGGCAATGGTTTGCTGCTGAAAATCAAAGTCGGGCGCCAGCGTGCTGCTATCGGCTAAGAGGGCGCCGGTTACCTTTGTTGCAAAAATGGCCTGCCGCCGGAGATAGTCCCTGGTTTTATTTTTGGCTACAGTATACAGCCAGGCGGCAGGATTTTCGGGAATACCTTTTACCCCCCATAATTCCGTTGCTTTTAAAAAAGTTTCACTCACAATGTCTTCCGCTGTTTCGATGTGCTGCAAGCCAAAATGACGGCATAGCACGGCCGTCATTTTAGCATACTCCAACCTGAACAGGTGAGGCAAAAGTTCCTTATGTGAGTGGGATTTTGCTGTCATGGGCATTATTGGTTATCCCCCGGTGTCAGCACCGCTCTTACTTCTATACTGCCACCACTTTTGAAGATGGGATTTTTTTTGGCAATTTCTACCGCTTCTTCAATCGTTGCTGTTTGGATGATGATAAAACCACTTACAAATTCTTTGATCTCTGTATAAGGGCCATCTGTTACCACATGGCCGGGTTTTACCGTTTTGGCTTCTCCAAAAGATAAGCTGTTGCCTTTGCTCACCAGTTTGTTCTGTGCGGCGATGCTGCCCAGCCAGTCCATCCTTTCCTGCATCTGCTCGGGAGAGGGTTTCATATCTGTACTGCTGTTGACCCTGAAGATTAATACGAACGCTTTCATAATTGATAAGTTTAATTGTTTCATCCTTATGACGATCGGACAAGCAGGATGGGGACAAATTACCAGACAGTAATTTAGTAACAGGTATTAGGGAGCAAAGTAACATTATCGCCGGTGCTAAAAAAGCCGGGGGAGCAGATTTTTGCAGCAATGGTTAGTTGCCGGGAGCAGTATCATCTACATAAGGCATAAAATGCTCATTGATATGTGCCAGTAATTCGGTGAGTAGTTTGTATATCAGGAGATAGAGATTGGCCCAGGTAAATTCCTGGAATATTTCGGGCAGTGGCATGTTTTTACTGATGGCAATGTAAGCCTGTAGTTCACCCGCCAGGGCTACCAGGCAACGCTGATAATGGTAAAGATCACTCCGTAGCAACTGTTTGTCCGGTTGCGTGTTGATCAGCAATGCCAGCTTGTCTTTAATATTGGCTGTTTTGAGTGTTACTACCTGTGTAGTCCGGGAAAAACTGATATAATCTGGTGGATTAGGTTGTGTATGAGGAACCAGATCTACAAGGATCAGGTGCTGCAGTAACAAAAGGTCGGAGTCGGTATGCATGCAAAGAGGGTTGAGGATGGTGGAATGGGATGTAAGTTGCTGAGCGCATAAGTGTATCGCTTTGTGTAACAGTGGTTGTTCAATTGTAACGCGGTAATCAGGTGTCGTTTTGATATTTATGCTATCAAATAAATTTATTCATAATTCTGAGAAAAGCAGAAATCCGCGGAAGAAATATTTTTTTTATTAACCAGCGATTAACAGATCAGGGGTATTAGCTGATACTATGACTTGACCTTAGCATGTATGGACATTCAGGGGTAGGGGACACTGCAATTTTTAATTATTTGTGCGCTTAGCCGTTAAGTCTAACTTTTATACAACGTTTAATCCTAATTTTTATACAGCAGCTAATTATAATTTTAGCACAGCAGTTAAATCTAACTTCAGCACTTGATTTGATAGCAATATTTTAGACATAAATATTTAATTATCATTTTATAATGAATTTTTACAAGTAATATATAATATTATGGCTACTCCGGCAGAAAGATTGGCTGATTCATTTGATATATCACGTATGTTATTAGAAGGAGGGCATTCTACAATTGCCGGCCGGCTGGCAGGAGCGTTCAGGAATATTTATAGGAAATTTGGTATTGCAGGGGCTGGAGGGGAAGCCGGTTGCAGGTATTTAGTATAAAAACGCTTGCCAGCCTTTTGAGGGGCCGGCAAGCACGGCGGTATTGCTTTTTCATAGCGTTGACCACTACGGCATGAAAGCAGAAGTATCCGCAGTGACCGCATTTTGTCCAAAGCATCCGCGTTGACATGGTTAACTGGTTAATTCAAAACCGGTTAGTGTTGTCCTTAATGGCTAACACGGGATATTTTAACACAACTAAATGATCAACACTGCAATTATACATCAGTAACGGGGATTAATTGGTTAAGCAGAGGTTAATGTAGAAAAGAAAATAATCAAACTGAAAAGGCCGGTGCCATGGCTGAAAACGGGAGAATTAAAAGCTACCCTATAAGCAACTTGTTGGCCGGCGAGGCCAACAAGCACTTATAACAATGAAGGATGCAATGCATCTTCACAGCATATATAAAGAAAGGGAAAGCGGGTTGAGGGGGAGTAGTAAACAGATTGCCTCAAAGGTAGGGGAAACACTATTAAAAGAATAAAAAAAATCCCCTATGGTAAAAACCGCAGGGGGGAACTTAACTTCACAACGATAGTAAATGAAAGCATTCGTTAATAATGTTTTTAAATGATCTCCCGTAGTAGACACTGCAGGAGAGCTATTAGCTAGATGATGATTAATTAGAACTTTTACAAACGAGGTACTCTTCTGGAAGAGCATGGCTGGTTTGCGAATATGTTGTTTAGATCGTGGTTGTTGTAATCATGCGCAGGGTGACTAATGCCGCTTTTTCCTGCTCCTGTTTTGACAATTTTTACATCGTACCACATGCCCCATTGCTGCACTTGCCTTGCAATGTTACAATTGTATTTATTCCCGCTTGTTAATATGGAGTTAACACGCTGCGAATTATTTTGATCCGCCCGTACTTATTGCCTTTGCCGTGAAAAAAAACAGATAGCAGCGCAAAAAAAATCCCTCGTAGTGAATACTACGAGGGGAGGAAAAGTCCTGTTAACGAAGTCCATCACTTTAGCCGTATAGGATACGGTGTAAAGGACAGCGATAAGGGTTAACGTGGACATCAAAAATCAAAACCAACCTTTTTGGGAGTAAATGTTAACCAGGGGTGCCGGTTAACTATAAAAAATCTTAATCTGCTATGTTGTAACTACTTTTTGAAACTTGTAATTACACAACGTTAAGATGATTATTTGTCAATATTGTTAATACCATGTTAATGGCGGATAAAAAAATATTAGATGCTGTCAAAATACTATAAGAGGGTGGTAATACTGCCAACATCGTCAGGTTATTCCCGGGTATTTAACTCCCTTCACCCAGGGATATAGTACCTATATAGTATCCCTTATAAGGGGTACTATATAGGTACTTTAAGGGTACTTTAAGGATACCTTAAGGGTACTTTAACGTAGGCTTTGCTATAAGGATGCCAGGTGTTAAAAGGTACTGGAATGGGGGGAATGGTAATAAGGATACCCCGGGGATAAGCAGGCGGAGAGGTACTTATAAGGCGCTTTAACGCAGGCTTGGCTATAAGGATACCTGAGCACAGGCAGGCATGAAAAAGGGCCGACCAGAAGGTCAGCCCAACGAACATTCACATGTCACCCGGCCTGTATTGTCAACCCCTTTCTTCTGTGGAAATGCAGGTTAAACGGCCGTTGGGTGATGAATAAAATATTTTTATATTTAAAAAGCCGTACAAGAGTGATCCTAAGGTAGGAATTCCGGTTTGAAAGTTTAGTTAACCGGTTGTTAACGTAAAGGTTATTCTCCATGTCCATATCATTTTCCCTTTCTCTGATAGCATTTTTAGCTGACCTTGTATAAGCCGTTGGATATAGCTACTTTTTAGCGGTAATCATGTTATTTATGCTGGTAAAAAGACTTTTCCTGCTGGGGCTGGCCCTGGTAAGTGCCCGCGCCATAGCGCAGGACATGCCTGATATGTGGACAAAAGGTGCTGCCACGCAAAAAGAACATCCCAATCTGCAATGGTTCAAAGACGCCAAATTTGGCTTGTTTATACATTGGGGACTGTATTCCAAACTGGGGGGCAACTGGAAAGACAGCAGCTACTACGGCAGCGGGGAATGGCTGCAATACCGGGCACAGATCCCGGCAGCGGAGTATGAGCAGGTGGCTGACAGCTTTAACCCGGTCGATTTTGATGCCGCCCAATGGGCGCAAACTGCCAAAGATGCGGGTATCGGCTATATGGTTATCACCGCCAAACACCATGAAGGTTTCAGCATGTACGATTCCAAAGTATCAGACTTTGATATCATGGATGCCTCTCCCTATAAAAAAGATCCCATGAAGGCGCTATCAGCTGCCTGTAAAGCACAGGGCATTCCCTTCGGATTTTATTACTCCCAATTCCTCGACTGGCACGAGCCCAACGGCGGAGGTAATAACTGGGACTTTGACGAAAAGAAAAAAGACTACCTCCGCTATTACCGCGAGAAATCAGTTCCCCAGCTCAAAGAATTGCTGACCAACTATGGCCCCCTGGGCATCGTGTGGTTTGACATGCCGGGAGGACTTACCAAAGAGCAGACCCGGCAGATGATCGACAGCCTCCGCACCCTGCAGCCAGGCTGCCTGTTCAGCAGCCGCGTAGGGCACGACCTGGGCGATTACCGCGATTTTGGCGATTCGGAAGTGCCGCCGGTACCCATCCCCGGTGCCTGGGAATCGATCTATACCCATAACGACTCCTGGGGATTCATTGCGCATGATATGAACTTTAAAGCGCCGGGAGAAATTATCCGCCTGCTGTCTAACGTGGCTTCCAAAGGCGGCAACCTGATGCTCAACGTAGGACCGGATGGTACCGGCAAGTGGCCCGCATATTCCGTACAATACCTGCTGGCTACCGGCAAATGGCTGAAACAATACGGAGAAAGTATCTATGGTACCACCCACGGCCTCATCCCTGCCCAACCCTGGGGGGTAACTACGGCCAAAAAACAACGGCTGTACCTGCATGTATGGACGCCTCCTGCTAATGGTATGCTGCGCGTACCCTATATGAAAGCAAAAGTGACAAGCGTGACATTACTGGGTAGTACCACCCCCGTAAAATGGAAACAACTGCCGGAAGAACTCCAGGTACAATTGCCGGCTACGCTGCCGGATACTCGCAATACCGTATTGCTGGTAAACTATACCGGTACACAACCTGACTATTCCGGAGAACGTACCCAAACGGTGAGCACCCAATACACACAAACAGAAATTCCAGCCATATGGGCGCAAACCAAGGGACAGGCACAAAATAAACTGCTTACTTATTCGCATTACTTCGGCGACTGGAAGCATGATAACTGCGCTACAGCTATCCGTGAGCCTGCAGATGAACTGGTGTTTAATCTGCAGGTACAAGATCCCGGCGATTATAAAATAATCCTGGAATATGCCTGTACGGATAAGATGCCCGTTCGAGAGGCCGTCGTGCAAATGGTAGGGCAGCAACTGTCTTTCCTGACACTAAGAACAGGTGAATATGATATAAATAAACCCCTTCTGTATATACAACATGCAGCAGGGATTGTAAAAGTAACACAGCCAGGTAGTCAGACGCTTAGTATAAAACCAATGACGGCAGCCGGTACGGAACTCTTCTGGCTGCGTAAGGTTATCCTGCAACCGGTACGCTGATATCAACGCAGCGGCTATACGTGAAAAGAAAGCTGCTGCCGGTAAATGCAAAACCACAGTAGCAGGAAATACCGGACAGGTGGTGGCATAAAGCAGAAATAAAAATGTATTTTGTAAAAAATTCAGTCACCACGTCCACATGAAAAAACTACTTATGACTGTTATTATCTGTATCTGCAGTATACAGATAATAACGGCCCAGCAAGACACACCTGTTGCCACTTCTACCTATCCCGGTGAACCCTTTGATTTTTTCGGGTATGATGCCCGGTCTTTTACCTTTGCAGGCAGGCCCGCCAAACTGGCTTTTCCCAGGGAAGCTGCACCCGGAAATCCCTGGATATGGCGTGCATTGTTCTGGGGGCACGAGCCCCAGACAGATACCGCACTACTACGTATAGGATACCACGTTGCCTATATAGAAGTGGCTGATCTGCATGGCAGCCCTGCTGCGGTAGAGGTATGGGAACAATTTTATAAATACCTGACCACCACTTTTTCCCTTTCTCCCAAAACAGTATTGGAATGTTTCAGCCGGGCAGGTTTAATTGGTTATAACTGGGCCGCCAGGCATCCGGAGCAGGTAGCCTGTATTTACGCTGATGCCCCTGTGCTGGATATCAAAAGCTGGCCCGGCAGGAAAGGACCGGTATCAGCTAAAAATGATAAAGGCGAACAAAAAAAATTGTGGGAACAATGTTTGCAGGCTTATGGTCTTAGCGAACAGGAAGCTATGACTTTTAAGGGCAATCCCGTGGATAATCTGAAACCATTGGCGGCACACCGGATCCCTTTACTGCATATTTGCGGAATGGCCGATGAGGTAGTGCCCTATGAGGAAAATACCGGCGTGCTGGTAAAAAGATACCACGCATTGGGAGGTACGGTCCGTGAAATCAAAAAGCCAGGTGTAGGGCATCATCCACATAGCCTTACTGATCCTGCACCCATTGTTCAGTTTATACTCGAAAATAACCGGGAGCGATAGATTAACTATCTGATAATGAGCATTTAAGTTAACCCTGGAATTGCTTTTAGTGATGAAAAACCAGTAAATTGTATATTTATATTTTATTTAATATAAAACAATTTGTTTATTAGTATTTATTGAAAAACCATATACATATCCGATTGTCTACTGAAGGTATTTGTTTCAAATTTGTTTGAGATATGGAGACTGTGTCAACTTTCCAATTTAAATATATTTCACCTTACTAGCTTCCAAACTTGCAGTACCAGCGGAGGTTTCATGGAATATAAAAAACCCAAAAGCAATAATATGAAAAGAGTGCGGCCTAAAGGGGTAGATTATTTGGGAGATGCTAACGTTTTGGATGCAGCAGGATTGCACGGTGAAACGAAAGAAATGTTACAACAATTAGCTAAAGACATCTGTAACCTGGTGTTTATGGATATCGACATTCCTGGGATGTCTGCTTTGGAAGCTGCCAGCATTGTAAAGGCAGCTTATCCTGAAATTAATGTGATCCTGCTGACAGTAAATGAAGAAAGGCAATCGGTTGAGAGTGTGGAGCCCCGTCCGCTGGAAGTTTCCGCTGGCCATGAGCCCCCTGTTTCTTTATCTGCATTTATTTCCCGTGTATATGAAGCGGCCATACACTCCAATATGGTTGCGGTAAATAAAGTATTGGCATTTTTTAATAATCGCCTGGAAGAACGTCCCGGCAACGGATACGGCCTTACCGCCCGCGAGCTGGAAATACTGCGCTGCCTGGTGGGAGGCGATACCTACAAAAATATTGCAGCGCATTGCCACATCAGTGTAGGCACCGTGCGATCGCATATCATGAATATCTACCGCAAACTGGATGTTAATTCCAGGTCTAATGCGATTGTAAAAGCCATGAAAGAAAGCCTGGTTACTTAATAAGCATCTGATGTTGCATAACGAACCATTCAGAAGGAGGGATCATTGCGTACATGGCTGCCACCCAGCTTGTTAAAATAGGAGTTGTCCGCACCTACATTGGATTTTACAATATGATAGTTTAATGCTCCATGGAGCAGATTTTCCGGATCTACTATAAAATTGCTGTAATTAAATGCGATGGGCTGCTGACCGGTATTGATTTCGATGCCAACCTGTTCTATTTTAAAGAAGGCCGATCCTGGCACCTGACGGGCAAATTCAACATCCAGCGTTTTTATAATGTTCTTGCAGTTTTGCGCATGTATACGCCCCAGCCAGGCGGAGTGGTCCATTTTTGCAAACACAAAAGCATTGTCGCAGTTCCAGACAGAAAGATTATTGCCATTGGCATGTTCCGAAAAAATAAATCCATAACGGAAAGCACTTTTTACGTAAGTATTTCTCAGCTCCTGTTCCGGATTACACCATATTCTGGGGGCAACTAAGCCGGCGGAATAATGTCCATCATCCGTTGGGGCAGTAAGGTCTACATTTTTTGTGGAGGAGTAAATCAAAATATTATCGGTGTAGAGTGTGGCAGCATGTGCCATATTTACCCCCGATAAATAAGGGTATTTCCCTTTGGCTGCTTTGACCTGAAAAGCAAGGTCCTGCAATCTGATCACCGCCTGGTTAAGTTTATAAATCCCGCCACCGGATCCTGCTGCCAGTATAAATGTGGGGGTTGCCTGGGGATCAGTGAGTTTTGCTCCCATCACATCCGAAAAAAGTACGGTGCCATTATCCCATACGGCTCCTTCGTCTTTGCCGGTATGATTGGCATAGGCGCAGGGAGTAACAACGCAATTCTCACCGGCTAACCGGATCATTACATAAGATCTTCCCGGAGTAGCATTGGGCTTGATGATCAGATGCGCTTTTACTTCATATTTTTCCTGTATGGTAGCAAGCCGGTAATGCCCGTTGGGGAAATACAATGTGCCTCCGCCATGATCAATAATATAGTCCAGTGCCTGTTGTATTGCCTGCGTATCGTCCGTTTTCCCATCACCCAGTGCGCCGAAATCTTTAACATTATAAGCCAGTAAATCCTTTTTAATAGCCTGGGAGGTTGCTTCAGTACAGGCAAATGCGAAAATGCATATCGCCAGAAAAATAATGAACTTGTTCATATTCATGTGTGAATATTGGTGAATGCTGCTGATTGATACATAAGTATACTAAAAAATATCAGCTGCCTTTCATTTTCTGTTTAACTTTTATCCAACTCAGTTGTTATACTATCTGGAGCCATGTGGATATCCACATTTTAAACCGTGCCCGGAAAAATAACTGCATATTTCGATTTCGCTGTCCGCTTTTTCCCTATTTCTTTCTGTCCGTTTTCTCCCTATTGCTACTGTCCTCTTTCTCCCCATTACTACTGTCCTCTTTCTCCCCATTACCGGACTTTTAAACACCTGGACTGGATCTGGCCTTAACAGATGCTTGTTACTCATCGGTTTATCCGCCCAAAACACAGTAGTTATGAAAGGTATTTATTCAGGAACCCTGCTTTTATTGGTCGCCCTTTGCAGCGCATGGCCGCTTTTTGCACAGGACATCGCGTATCAGCCACCTCACGCACCCCTTGATAAAACAACAGGAATAACCCTGCCGCACACCATCGCACAGGATTCTGCGGTACTGGTAAAAGGTAAGGTATCGGATCAGACAGGTACCCCGCTTATTGGGGTTACCATACGGTTGATGAATACTTCCTCAGGTACTACCAGCGGTCCTGATGGTACGTTCTCCCTGCGGGTGCCAAATGCCAATGTGGCCGTTTTGCAGGTGTCGTACATCGGGTATAAACCCGTAGATGTGCCGCTGTCGGGCAAAAGCACCATCGACATTGTGCTGGAATCCTCTTCCAAAGAACTGGAACAGGTAGTGGTGGTGGGATATGGTACCCAGAAGAAAAAAGATCTTACCGGGTCTATCACCTCGGTAAAAGGAGAGGAGCTGTCCAATCAGCCGGTAATGACCGCTACACAGGCTGCCCAGGGCAAGCTGGCAGGGGTGCAGATCATTACTTCCGGGGCACCCAATACACAACCACAGATCAAAGTGCGGGGTACCGGCTCCGTGCTGGCAGGGGCCAATCCCTTGTATGTGGTAGACGGGGTGCTGACAGATGATATCCGTAACATCAGCACCGCTGATATCCTCACCATGGACGTCCTGAAGGATGCATCGGCAGCCATCTATGGGGTGCGTGCAGCCAACGGCGTTATTATCATCACTACCCGCAAAGGGAAAATCGGAAAACCACAGGTAAGATATGATGGTAATGCAGGTTTCCGGCAGGCGGCCAACCTGGTAAAAATGGCCAACAGGAACCAATACATCGACTACCTGAAAGATGCGGCGCCGGATAAAAATCCTGCTGATCCCGTCACCTACGACGGTACTACCAACTGGTACGATGTGATCCTCCGCAACGCCTTCCAGATGAGCCATAATATATCCGTTTCCGGTGGTACGGAAAAACAAACCTATTATTTCAGCGGCGGATTTATTCAGGAAGATGGTATTGTGCAAACCAATTCCTTCAAGCGCTTTACCTTCCGTGCCAATAATGATATCAATATCTCCGATCAATGGAAATTCAGCTCACAGCTTTCCTACTCCCGTGCCGATGGCAGGGATGTGGACCTGAATGGTATCTATGGCAATATCTACCGGGCATCTCCTATTGTAATACCGGAAGAAGGCGGGCGATATGGAAATACCTCCGCCTGGGGGAATGTGGCCAACCCGTTATTATCCCTGGACAAACGCAACGACCGCCGCCAGGAAAGCAGGGTACAGGGAAATGTAGCCCTGGAATTTACCCCCGTCAAAGCACTGAAATTCCGCTCTGCTTTTAACGCAGACCTTAAATTCGGTAACGACCGTATTTATCTCTATAAATTTCTCAACGATGACAAAACGTTTTTAAATGCAGGGGGGAACCAGCGTCAGGAAAACAGTCAGCTGAACATGGAAGAAACCCGCTCACAGGGATGGATATGGGATAATACGGTCACCTATGATCAAACCTTCGGAAAACACTCCCTGACGCTGCTGGGCGGTGCGGTTACGGAAGGCTTTTACAGCACCTTCCTGAAAGGTGGCCGTATCAATGTGCCGGAAAGCCCGGACCAGTGGTACCTGGATCTGGGTAATACGGATCAGCAATCCACGCTGAACAACGGTGGCGATAAATATGCCCGCCAATCATTTGTAGGCCGTGTTAATTACGGATACGATAACCGCTACTTACTGAGTGCTTCTCTCCGCGCAGACGGCAGCTCCCGGTTTAAGGAAAAATGGGGTTACTTCCCCACCGTAGGATTAGGTTGGGTGATCTCTGAAGAGTCCTTTATGAAAGATCAAAAGCTGTTCGACTTCCTGAAACTACGGGGCAGCTGGGGCATCCTCGGCAATGATAACATCGCTTCCAACGCTTATATCACCACGGCTACGATCAATATCCCCTATTTCTTCGACAACAATATTGTACTGGGAGATGTGATCCAGGATATCAAAGACAGCAACCTGAAATGGGAATCTACCAACCAGTTTGATATAGGTGTAGAATTCAGTGTGCTCAACAGCCGGCTGAGCGGTCAGCTGGATTACTACCATAAACGCACCAACGATGCGCTCACCATTGTGGCTATACCGGGTATCCTCGGTGATCCCGATAATGCGTTCATCACCAACGCGGCATCTTTCAAAAATTCCGGTTTTGAGCTGGCATTGAACTGGAAAGATAACATCAGCGAAGACTTTACTTATAACATCGGGGCTAATGGTACTTTCAACAAAAACGAGCTGACCGGATTAAATGGCGGTCAGGCGCTGCTGGGTGGTAATGTAGGACAGCAGAGCTTTGTAACCCGCACCGACAACGGGCACGAAGTGGGGAGCTTTTATGTGTACAAAGCATTAGGCATCTTCCAGAGCCAGGAAGAGATCGATAATTATAAAAATAAAGATGGTACCGTGATACAACCTAATGCCAAACCCGGCGACCTGAAATATGAAGACCGTGATGGCAATGGGGTGATAGATGCACAGGATAAAGAATACAGCGGGTCCTATCAGCCTAAATTTTATTACGGGTTTAACCTGGGCCTTACTTACAAAGGGCTGGACTTTGGGGCTAACTTCTACGGCAATACGGGCAATAAAATATACAATGGGAAAAAGGCGTACCGGGTAGAAGCACCGGATAACATTGAATCCAAATATGCCGACAACCGCTGGAAGGCAGACCGTCCTTCCAATACCGATCCGCGGGTGATAGACAGGGCCACGCCTTCCTCTACCTATTTTGTAGAGTCCGGCGCTTTTTTACGTCTGAATAATCTTACCCTGGGTTATACCCTTAAACCAGATAAGTTAAAAGCCATCGGCATCAGCAATTTCCGGGTATATGCTACCGCGCAGAATTTATTTACCATCAAGCAATTTTCCGGCTTTACGCCTGATCTGCCGGGAGGTAAGATAGATGACGCGAACAGTACCAGCAACAAAAGCGGGATACTGGATTCGGGCATTGAATTTAATGCATATCCTACCACCAGGACTTATTCTTTTGGTGTAAATGTGACCTTCTAAAAATTGTATTATGAACACACATAGCAATATTATATGGAAAGTGGCCGGGGTAGGGTTGATCATCAGCCTGGTGATTATGTCCTGCAAAAAATACCTGGAAGTAGCGCCACAGGCATTGATAGAAGAAGAGGCCATCAAAAATGATCCCCAGGCAGCAGAAGCGCTGGTAACCGGCGTGTATAACGGGTTGTGGAATAGCGGGATGCATGGCTTCTCTTATGTGGGGATGACCAACATCGCTTCCGACGATGCTGATAAAGGAAGTAATGCTACTGATAATGCGGATAATGTGGGAACCTTCGATAGGCTGTCGATGACCCCCAGCGTAAATGCTTTAAATGATTTGTGGACCGGTTATTTCCGGGGAGTGGTACGGGCTAATCAGGCATTGGATAAATTGCCGCTCAGCCCGGCTGCTGAAGATGTGAAAAAGCGCCTGGAGGGAGAAGTACGTTTTATAAGAGGATTGCTGTATTTTGACCTGGTGCGTTTCTTTGGCAAGCTGCCCAAGCTGGACCGGGTACCTGCCACAGAGGAAGCGAATAGTGATAAGTTCCAGGTGCGGGCCAGCGTAGACAGTATTTACGATTTCATTATTTCCGACCTGGAATTTGCGCTGGCCAACCTGCCCATAAAAGGCGCTCCCGGTACACAGGTGGGCAGAGCCACAAAGGGCGCCGCTGCCGGGTTGCTGGCCAAGGTATTTCTGTACCGCCAGAACTACCAGCGGGCATTCAGCCTGTCGGATTCTATTGTTACCCAAAAGCTGGGCGACTATGGCCTGCTGGATGATTACGCCAGCATCTGGCGCGAAACAGGGGCCAACGGAAGGGAATCCCTGTTTGAAGTACAAACGGGTATCAATGCCAACTGTGACGGCGCTATCGGTTCCTATGTAGTATGCCAGGGACCCCGTGCGGGCGGCAAAGGCGGATGGGCTGATCTGGGATGGGGATTTGGCGGGCCTTCCCAAAGCCTGATTGATGCCTACGAACCAGGCGACAAAAGAAAGGCTGCTACCGTGATTTTTATCAATCCTGGTGGCACCGTACTATGGGATGGTTTCCGTATACCCGGTAAGGATAGTGTGGAAAACCTCCGCTATAATTACAAGGCTTATCATAGCCGGGGAGCGGAGAAAAATTGCGGTAAAGTGGATTACCTGCCTAAAAATCTGCGGATATTGCGCTTTGGCGAAATAAAACTGATCCATGCAGAAGCCGCTTTAGCCATCGGTAATGCAGGTGCTGCTATCAAAGATATCAGTGACCTCCGCATCCGCGCAGGATTCCCTACAGGCGTAACCTCCGTTACCAGAGAAACTATCTGGAAAGAAAGAAGGGTGGAAATGGCAATGGAACATGACCGCTTCTTTGACCTTGTCCGTCAGAATAAAATTGTTCCGGGCCGCGCTGCCAGCGAATTTGCGAAAGATGGTAAAGTATTTACTGCCAACAAAAACGAAATATTCCCCATCCCCCAGCAACAGATCGATCTGAGCCAAGGTAAGATGGACCAGAATGAGGGATATAATTAAGGAGATGTTGGCTATTAGCTATTGGCTATTAGCTATTGTGTTTTGTTATAGAGGGATTAGCTGTTGGCGACTACCTTTTAGCACCATGTTATGTTCTTTTAAATCATCGTTCAATGATTAAAATTGATTTTCGCTTTTTCAGCAAAACACAATACCTGACAGTTAATAGCCAACTGCTAATAGCTATTAAATCAATCTTTCGCTTTTTCAGCAAAACACAACAGCTAATAGCTAAAAGCCAACAGCTAATAGCTTTATGTTTGCTCTGCTCCCTGCCCACCATGGCGCAGCGCAAAGCGGCGCCGTTGGGAGATTCAGCTTTGTTAACAGCCGTACAGCACCGTACGTTTAATTATTTCTGGAAGTTTGGACATCCCGTATCGGGGTTAGCACCGGAGCGTACAGCAACACCTAATGTGGTAACGATCGGAGGATCTGGATTTGGGGTGATGGTCATACTGGTAGGTATTGAAAGAGGGTTTATCACACGGGAAGAAGGGGTAGACCGGCTGCTGAAAATAGTGAACTTCCTGGTAAAGGCAGATAGCTATCACGGGATGTGGGCGCATTGGCTGGATGGTACCACCGGCAAAACCATTGCTTTTAGCCGGAAGGATGATGGGGCAGATATTGTGGAATCTGCGTTTATGTTTCAGGGATTGCTGTGCGTACGGCAATATTTTTCAAAGGATACACCCAAAGAAAATGAGCTGCGCGACAAGATCGGCTGGCTATGGAATGATGCGGAATGGGACTGGTTTACCCGCGGAGGGCAGGACGTGTTGTACTGGCACTGGTCGCCCAATAACGGCTGGAGCATGAACCATCCCATCAAAGGATATAATGAATGCCTGATCACCTATGTGCTCGCAGCGGCATCGCCGAAGTTTGCCATCAGTCCGCAGGTATATCATCAGGGATGGGCTATGAGCAATACCTTTTTTAACGGAAAGACTTTTTATGGCATTACCTTGCCCCTGGGATTTGATTATGGGGGGCCCCTGTTCTTTGCCCATTACTCTTTTCTGGGACTAGATCCCCACGGACTGAAAGACCGTTATGCCGATTACTGGGAACAGAATAAAAATCATACGCTGATCAACCGGCAGTACTGTATAGAAAACCCAAAAAAATACAAAGGCTACAGCGCCGATTGCTGGGGGCTTACCGCCAGCGATAACCATGAATTCTATAGTGCACATTCTCCTGCAAACGACCTCGGCGTGATTACGCCTACTGCTGCATTATCCTCTTTCCCTTATACACCGGAATATTCCATGCAGGCGCTGAAATATTTTTATAATAAAGTAGGTGATAAACTATGGGGAGAATATGGTTTTTATGATGCCTTCAGCGAAACCAGCAATTGGTACGATCATCAATACCTGGCCATCGACCAGGGTCCTATTGTGGTAATGATAGAGAACTACCGCACCGGCCTCCTCTGGAAATTATTTATGTCCTGCCCGGAAGTAAAACAAGGCTTGCAAAAACTGGGATTTACCAGTCCGGCTATAAAAGCGTGAGGAGGCTGGTTGACTTAATTTGTTTGAGGTAATATGAATTACACAATTTCATTTACACATTGTATTGTTTTAACCCATCAGATAATGCCCCAATTTCTTGTTAAACTTAAAAGAAAGAATAAAGGCAATAAATTTCTTTGTGATGAAATTGACAAACTTTTGAAGGATCTGGAGGAGTTTAAGCCAACGCATTTTAAGTTAGGTGATATACGAAAGGATGCTGACTGTGTTCATAACGATGGCTTTTACTTTTTTAACATTAATATTCACCGTTCTTTAGTGTTAGTAGACTTTGATGATGAAGGAGAAGCGACTATAATATGGGTTGGATCTCATGATGAATATGAACGAACTTTTAAAAACAATAAGTCAACAATTGAAAGGTGGCTTAGACAAAATGGTTATATAGAATAATGAAAACGCATATGGATATTGAAAAGCTTATTGAGTCTGGTTCTATAAGGAATGAATTAGATTATGAGCGGGCAATGGTTGCTGATCGTAAGTTGCGTCTGCTTGCAAAAACAAGCGTTCATTTTAAGAATTTGCGAACTAAATTGAGAGATTTAATTAAAGTATATGAGAATCGGGTTTGGAGTGATGAGAATGCTGTGGGAAATGAATTGATATATCAAAGTGATCAAGCTGAATTGATTGCTGAGAAAGAAAGGGTATTTCTTGAAAAAAGAAAAAAGGCGATTCAGCATAAATTGAAAGATTTTAATTTAACGCAGGAGGAATTAGGGTTGTTGCTTGGACATAAGAGCAAAACTCATATGTCTGAACTAATTAATGGAATTAAACCTTTTACGCTTCAGGATCTTGTTATTATTAGCAAGATATTCAAAATAGATATTGAGACATTAATTCCTAAATTTCTCCCAATAGATAAGATAGATAGGATTAGTGCAACAATTGAAGAAATTAATAAGCCTAAACTGAATGAAGTGAAGGCGCAACTCTTTCTTGCATCGTAGCATGTCTTTCACACCTTTGAGATATTTAAAGCACTTTGTATAAGAAATACGATTGCTGTTGATAAGTATGTTAATACCTTTTACAGATATTTGTTTTTGTTAATATTATTACTATTTTTAGACTGCCTATGAAAATTTAGAGTTTTATGAACTGGATGAATGACCTATACCATGTTTACCAGAAGCTGGATATTGCCGGCTATCAACAAGTAAAGCAGGATATTTTAACCGCACAGATCACTGGCTGTAACAGTGGTGAAATCTATTACCTGATATTGCAACAACTGGTGCTGATCAAAAAAGAGCAGCCCGCTGTGTATGAACTCATTAAAAATGAAGCGGAAAGTATTATCCGCTCAGGAGGATTAGGATATGCAGCGTAATACGTAGCTTTTAGCTGTTGGCTTTTAGCTGTTAGCTTTTGTTCGTTATAATCAGCTCATATGCTGGACTTATAGCACATAGCTTAGGAAGTTATGCAGCTAGCAGTGCTTATCAATTCACAGTTTATCGTTCAGCAAGCTTTGCGTGGCTAAAAGCTAATAGCCAACAGCTAACAGCTTATCTCAACTCTCCCACGAGCTTCTGCACTTTCAGGTAGATGCTGGCATTTTCCGGTATTTTCAGCAGCCATTCCAGGCATAGCTGTTTGTTGCCTTGTTTGAGATAGCTGAGGGCGATATAAAAAACGGCGTCATATTGCAGCGCAGATTTGCCTTCGTAGATGGTGAGCAGATCGCGGCGGGCAGCATCTTGCTGGTCCAGCTCTACCAGGCATACACCGCGGTAATATCTTGCATTGGTATTCGTAGAATCTTTTGTGAGTACCTGTGTAAGCAGGGGAACGGCTTTATTGAAATACCGGGTGTTGAAGTAAGCCTCTGCACGGTCCAGCAGTTGTTCGGTAGCGAGGTTAGGATCATCTTCGTGCAGCATTTTAGTAGGCGCAAATTGCCGGTATATATTTTTGGACCAGGGGCTGAGAAACAGGAGCCCTGATAAACATATCGCCACTACTGCCGCCATGATCACCCATTTACGTATGGGCGACGGCGTGTGATCTTTCAGCGAAAACCAGGCCGTACGGTTTTCCAGTAATGTTTGCAGCAGGCCATCGCGGGTGCTGCCAGCCCATAGTTCCTGTTGCAGCAGTTTAAACACGATGGCGTAGCGTCGCAGCATTTCGCCGGTGAGCGGCGTGTTTTTGGCACGGGCTTCGAATGGCTCACGTTCGGCATCTGAAATATCGTGGGTAACAAGCTTGTCGGCCAGCTCATAATCATGATCCGGCACCTGACTCATTTGTTGGGCACCTGGCAATTGTTTGATCACCATTGCCATACAGGCCGCTCTTTTATGGTGGAGCTGTGCTTCCGGAATATTGGCTTTGGCCGCAATATCTGCCGGTATCAGATCGCTGAGCGACCAGCGCAGCAAGTCCTGGCATTCCTGGTCCTGTTGCAGATAGCTATGGTATATTTCCCGTCGTTTATCTCCTTCCTTAACAATATTGGTGATGTCCTGCATATTGGTACTGCTGATCACCAGCACCTCTTCCTGCTCCAGCCCTGGCATCCGTTGTCCTTTTTTTTCCAGTGCCTGCACCCATTTGCGTTTGCAGAGCAATTGCAGAAAAGGTTCAAAAGGAGATTGCAGGTCGAACGACCGGTAACGGGCATAGTAGTAAAGGTCCAGCAATGTTTCTTCAAAAAGATGTGCTGCATCTTTGGGGGTACCATTTTGCTGTAGAATGAATCTTTTTGCTTTGGGGGCATGCCGCCGGTAAATGTCTTCAATAATGGCAGGCGAGTTTTCAAGCAGTCCGTCTATATATTCCTGGTCGTTATGTAAGAGTCTGTCAGATAACATATGCAAGTTGCTTGGGTGTAATGCCGGGTCTTTGCTACTACTAAGTTATGGATAATCATAGTATTTAAAGACCATAAGTTATATACATAGCTAACGGTGAGATATAGTGACAGTATGTATTTGAAATAAGATAAATGCCGCTCCGGCGGTGAACAGCCACGTTCCTAAATCTCCGGGTGCAGGGCCGTGATCAGTTTTATTAATGTATTCTTCAGTGCTTCATTTTCTGCTTCCCCGATTACGCTCACATATACTTCCTGGATCTCATCTACACATTCAGATACGGTGATCATCAGTTTTTTACCTTTTTCACTCAGGAATATGACCACTGCACGGTTGTCCTTTTCATGTTTCCGCGTGAGGATATAACCTGCTGCTTCCAGGTTTTTGACCACTTTACTCATGGCCTGTTTGGAAATCCGGGCCTTTTTAGCCAGGTCGTTGTTGATGGTACCCTCCGGCTGGATATTGGCTAACAAAACCATATCTCCCAGTTTAAAATCAGGGTATCCTCTTTCCTGTAATTTCTCGGTGAGCCGCCAATCCAGGTCCTTTTTTGTAATGCTTAGCAAACGGAGCAGACTCCGTGGACGCTTCTGCATACATGCCTGTAACTTTAAATCTGTTGGATTGCTCATGATTATCAATGGTTTAAGCTATTTGACCGGTATAGTCCAGGAAAGTACTACCCTGTATCCCGGTAATAATACAAAATTAAAAAAAAATTAAAAATAGTCAACTAGTTTGTCTATTTGGTAAACCTGGTTTACCTTTGCGTCCGAAATACACACTTTTACAATGGAAACAACGAAGACAGCGCCCCAAAAGGGCAGGTTAATGGTCCGGATCATCTTTCTCATCATATTAGTACTGGGAGGCATTTTTGGCTTCCGTCAGTGGAATTATGCCCGTCATCATGAAACAACAGACAACGCCCAGGTAGAGGGCTTTTCTGCCCCCGTAATAGCCCGGGTAGCAGGTTATGTAGACCTGGTAAACGTACAGGATTACGGGCAGGTGAAAAAGGGGGATACCCTGGTCAATATTGACGCAGAGGAATATAAAATAGCCGTACAGCAGGCAGAAGCAGATTATCAGCAGGCCCTGGCCGACCTGTTATCAGCAAAAGCCTCGCAGCTGAACGCAGGTGCTAATCTCCGCCTGGTACAGGCTAATGCGCAGGTAGCCCTGGTAAAAAAGGACAAAGCGGATGCCGACCTGCGGAGAGATCAAAGCCTCTTTAATGATCAGGCTATCACCAATCGCCAGCTGGACGATACCAAAGCCGGGAGTCTTACCCACAACAAAGAATACCTGGCGGCACAAAATCAGATCAGCCTGGCACAGTCCAGCATAGAAGTAGCTGGTACCACTATTAAAAAACAGGAAGCCATCGTAGCCAGCAAAAAAGCCATGCTCGACCAGGCCAGACTGAAATTATCCTACACCTCCCTGTTTGCCAATATCAATGGCCGCATCGGTAAAAAGAATGTAGAACCCGGACAGTATGTACAGGCCGGACAAGCACTATTTACGATTGTGGATGACAAAGGCTTTTATGTAGTGGCCAATTTTAAAGAAACACAGCTGGAAAATATTAAAGTAGGACAGGAAGCAGAGATAGCGGTAGACAGTTATCCCGACCTGCACATCAAAGGGCGTGTAAGCGATATTTCCCGCGCCACCGGTGCTAAATTCTCCCTGCTTCCTCCGGATAATGCGACCGGCAATTTTGTGAAAATAGTACAGCGGGTACCCGTGAAGATCAGCATAGACAATGTAGGAGAATACCTCAATATCCTGCGTGCCGGTTTAAGTGTGGACGTGGCTTTAAAATATTAATCAGATGGCTACGCCAAAAGGGTTTGCAAAATTTGTCATTGTCACTACCGTGATATCAGCTACCATGCTGGAGCTGATAGATACCACGATCGTCAATGTAGCCTTGTCGCAGATCAGCGGCAACCTGGGCGCCACTATTGAGGATGCTTCCTGGATTGTGACGGCCTACGCTATTGCCAACGTGATCATTATTCCCATGACGGGGTTCCTGGCTTCTTATTTTGGCCGGAAGAACTACTACCTGGGATCCATTATACTTTTCACCTTCGCCTCCTTTATGTGCGGCAACGCCAACGGGTTGTGGGAGCTGGTGGCCTGGCGCTTTATCCAGGGGGTAGGCGGCGGTGCGCTGTTATCCACTTCACAGGCCATCCTCTTTGATGCCTTTGAAGTGTCTGAAAGGCCCAAAGCTTCTGCCTTATTCGGTATGGGCGTGATCATTGGTCCTACCATCGGGCCTACACTGGGCGGGTATATTGTAGACAACTTCCACTGGTCGTTCATCTTTGATATCAACGTACCCGTAGGGATCATTGCTGCTTTCCTGGTATATACTTTTATTGAGAAACAACCACATGAATATAACATAGACCGCAAGGCCATTAAGATCGATTACATCGGGATCGCCCTGCTGATCGTATGGGTAGGCGCCTTACAGTACATCCTGGAAAGAGGACAAACGGAAGACTGGTTTGCCGCAAAACATATTGTGGTATTAACGGTGGCGGCTATTGTATCCTTTGTAGGATTTCTCTGGTGGGAATTAAAAACAGATCATCCGGCAGTGAACCTGAAAGTGCTGAAAAACCGGACGCTGGCGATTACCACCATCCTTACATTTATCATGGGGGTAGGGATGTATTGTTCCATGTTCGTATACCCGGTATGGATGCAGCGGATCATGGGATATACCCCTACGCTTACCGGTGAATCCTTATTTCCCGGTGCTATCATGGCCGCTGTGATGATGCCGCTGGTAGGGAAAGCCATCCAAAGGGGCGTACCTCCCAAATACCTGATTACAACAGGTTTTACGCTGTTTGCCTTCTTTTGTTTCTGGATGTCTTTTGCCAGCGGAGATGCGGGCGTTACCTTCTTTTTCCTGCCATTATTATTGCGCGGATTAGGGGCGGCGATGCTGAGCGTACCGCTGACCAATCAGGCCGTGTCCGGATTAACACCGCTGGAAATGCCGCAGGGGATCGCAGTCAATAATATGATGCGGCAGCTGGGTGGGTCGTTCGGTATTGCTTTTATGAACACTTATGTGGCCCGGCAATATCAGGAGCACCGGATGCAATTACTCAACTATGTAACAACAGATAATCCGATTGCCACAGAAAGGGTGCAGCAATATGCAGCCGGTATGGTGGCAAAAGGAGGGATGACCGCTGCGCAGGCACACCAGAGTGGATTAACGATGCTGGAAGGACTGGTGAACAAGCACGCCTATGTGCTTACTTACCTGGATGCATTCCGGTTGGTAGGTATTTTCTTCATCTGCGTACTGCCCCTGATGTTTTTTGTTAAAACGCGGAGCCTGAGTGCAGCCGCTATGAAAGAAGCTGCGGAGCATGCGCATTAATACATGCCGGTGAGCAGGAACATGCTCATCTATTTTATTACAAAGATCAGATCATGAAAAAGATAATACTTACATTTTTAATAGCAGGTATGCTGGCCACCACCGGAGTGCACGCACAACAGGCCATGCTGATGGAAATGCCTGCTACGCCAGTCACAGCAAGTACACCGGCACAACAGGAACAAAGCACTGCATCCGTGAGTACGGATACGCCTATAGAAATTACTGCGCAGGCAGTGCCATCCGACTTACTGGAAATGATACAGCAATCTTTCGGGCATTATGCACAGCTCAAATCATTGTATGTACAGCAAAAAATAGCAGCAGATAAAACGCAGCTGACTAAAACCAGCCGTATGCCGGATATCAACGGATCAGCAGGATATAACCATCTGTACCCCGTTTCCAAGATAGCCTTACCAGGTAGTGATGCTACCTTCCAGGCTTTTCCGGCAGAGAACTATAATATCGGTGTCAGCGGACGGCAGCTGCTGCTCGACTTTGGTAAGTCCGGTGGTGCCGTGAATGAATCTATCGCTGCACAAAACCTGCTCCAGCTACAAACGGAAGAAGCCAGGGAAACGCTGGCTTACCAGGTAGCCAATGTATACCTGAACATCGCATTTGTAAATCAGAATATAGGCGTACAGGATGCCAACATCCAACTATTGGAAGAAACGGAAAAGATCGTGAGTCAGAAATTAAAACATGGAGATGCGATAGATCTGGACCTGTTGAATACGAAGGTAAAACTGGAAAGCTACCGTAATAAGAAGATCGACTTTGAGAACCAACTAAAGAAACAGGTAGCTATTTTACAATACCTCACCGGAGCTGCTGCGTCCGGCGTGGTAAAAGCAGACTTTAACTGGCCGGCAGCACCGGAAAACATTACCGGGAGTGCAGATGTGGCCAACAGTAACGCAGCTATCAGAACAGCCCTGGAACAGGAGAAGGTAGCAGCGCTGGCATTAAAAACGGCTAAAACACAGTATATGCCTTCTTTGTTCCTGGATGCTGGTACAGGATTTAAGAACGGCTACCTGCCCCAGCTGGGTGCCTTAAAGTATAACTACAGCGCAGGGGTTACTTTGTCGGTGCCCATTTTTCATGGAAAGAAACTGCATATACAGGAAAATATTGCTGCTCAGCAGATAGCGGTAGCTAAGCTGCATACGCAGGAGGTAACGGATAACCTGCAAAAAGATATTGCGGAAGCCAATGCAGATATACAAACCAGCAGGGAAAAGCTGATCACCTCGGAAGCGTTGTTGCAGCAGGCAGAAAGAGCCTTGCAGCTGGCACAGTCGAGGTACAGGAATGGGGTGATCACTTTTCTGGATTTGCAGAATGCGCAAACTTCCCAGCTGGAGGCGCAATTATCGAAGGTAGCATCACAATATCAGCTGTCAATAGCAGGATTGGCATTATTACATCTGACTGGCAACCAGTTTTGGAAATAGGCTTTTTGTTTTCGTAGTGTGTGTGGAGATCCCCGGCAAGTGTGTATAGCCGGGGATCATTTTTTTATGAGCTGAAATATTATAAAGCAGCAATAGTTTCCATTGGGATAAACATTTTACCGCTATCTGGTAAAAGAATGAAGCCATACTTTGCATAGAATTTTATGGCATCCTCATCTAATGGATTAACGACTACTGCAATTGAGCCAATAGTTAATGAATTTTCAAAGCTTCTTTTAAGGGCGTCTAATAATATCAATTCGCCCAGCCCCTGCCCTTTATAAGAGTTGTCAACCGCCAGCCGGCCCAATAAGGTAACAGGAAGATGGTGGTAGGCAGGGGGCATTTTTTTCAGAATATCCCCGGGAACTAATGCTTTATTTATGGATGAGCTGGATAAGGTGTAGTACCCTTTAATATAGTTGTCCTTATCTTCCAGAATGAAACAGGCAGATAATCTTTTCTTTACATCCTGTTTGGCCTGATAGTATAAATAACTATTGAGAAGGGGTTTCCCACAATCAAAATCTTTCTTTTTATGGTTGGTGTTTAGCTGAACGGTTAAATAACTCATGCCCCTTTAATCATTTTGTTATAGCGTTCTGCGGCACTTTTTAATTTCTTATTAGGTTTGCCCGGATTGGTAATTGCATCAAAGAAAATTTCCTGATCTTTTGTTGAAGCAATGATGGCATTATGTTTATCGACAATTTTTTCAGCCTGGAGCTTTGCGGAATAGATAACAAATTCGGATAAGGTTTTAAATCCACCTAATGCGGCTGCCTGCTCCAGGAATCCTTTCATTTCAGCCGACAACCTGGTATCAAACCTTGTCATGGTTGCTGCTTTCATAGTATTAAAGTTTTAAAGTGATACTGCAAATGTACGGAAATTTTCCGTACAAATATAATAATGAGGCACTTTTGAGAACAAAACGGGCTGACCGTATGGTCAGCCCGTTGTTAATTTATTTTTCGGAAAAGTGCTGGACTTTGCTTTCCAGTAAGCGCGTGTTTCTGATTCCCACCTTAAAGACTCTCGAAGGAGTAGCTTTAAAGCTTGACTTTCATTTACCGGTATGGGAGGCCCTCACAATCCCCATTTCGAGTCCGCGTAATTCTGCCAGTCCGCGCAGGCGTCCGATAGCACTGTATCCGGGGTTTGTTTTTTTGTGGAGGTCGTCCAGCATCTGGTGGCCATGATCCGGCCGCATAGGAATGGACGCACCGCGTTTAGCCATTACGCCCAGGATATTTTTGACTACTGCATACATATCTACATCACCTTCCAGGTGCGCCGCCTCATGGAAATTGCCGAGGTTGTCGCGTTGTGTGCTGCGCAGGTGCAAAAAATGAATATGATCACCCAGGCGTTCAATCATGCCGGGCAGGTCGTTATCCGCACGTGCGCCATAGGAGCCGGTGCAAAAGCACAGGCCATTGGACGCATAGGGTGCAGCTGCAAGCAGTTCGCGTGCATCCTGTTCTGTACTCACCACCCTGGGCAGGCCCAGGATAGGAAACGGAGGATCATCCGGATGGATCGCCAGTTTAACACCTGCCTCTTCCGCTACCGGAGCTATCTGCTGGAGGAAATAGAACAGGTGTAATTTGAGCTGGGTAGCATCAATGCCTTTATATTTATCCAGGGCAGCCTGGAATTGTTGCAGGGTAAAGCTTTCTTCGGAGCCGGGCAGGCCGGCAATGATATTTTGCTGGAGTTGCATTTTCTCAGCCGCCGTCATGCTGTCAAAATGCTCTTTTGCCCTCGCAATATCGATAGGATCGTAATCATTTTCGGCACCGGGTCTTTCCAGCATAAAGAGGTCAAATGCCATGAAAGCTGCTTTTTCAAATCGCAGCGCTTTGGAACCATCTTCCAGGGTATAGGCCAGGTCGGTACGGGTCCAGTCGAGCACCGGCATAAAGTTGTATGTAACCGTACGGATACCACAGGCGCCCAGGTTGCGGATACTTTGCTGGTAATGCTGGATATATTCTTTAAAGCGGCCGCTTTGTGTTTTGATATCTTCGTGTACGGGTACGCTTTCTACGACTGACCAGGTAAGTCCGGCTGCTTCAATGACAGCCTTGCGTTTTAAAATCTCTTCTTTCGTCCATACCACGCCATTGGCTATATGGTGTAGTGCCGTTACAATACCCGTGGCACCTGCTTGTCTGATATCCTGCAGGCTTACCGGATCCTTGGGGCCAAACCAACGCCATGTTTGTTCCATTCTCAACATACTCTGATTGCTTTTAGATCTGAATTTTGTCTGCTTCCAAACCCCAAAAATAGAATCTCTTCTCACATATACAAATAATATTTTTGAGCTATTAGCTATTAGCTATTAGCTTTTAGCCATTGTGTTTTGTTTGAGAGCTATTGGCTATTAGCAGTTAGCAGTTAGCCATTGTGTTTTGTTATAAGAAGGGGAATATAGTAGTGTATAAGCAGATGGAAACCCATCACTGGTCAAAACAAGAAAACATGATAGCTCGAAGCCAGCAGCTTTTTTTACCCGCTGCATTGAGCTAAAAGCTAAAAGCTAACAGCTTCTATTATTACCACCACAATATCCATCACATTTGTTTGGGTGGGACCGGTTTTCAGCAGGCCGCCGGCAGCTTCGAAGAAGTGGTAGGCATCATTGTTCCGGAGATAAGCTTGCGCATCGAGGTGTAGGGCAGTTGCCTGTTGCATGATAGCAGCATTTACCACGGCGCCGGCAGCATCTGTGGGGCCGTCGGTACCATCTGTGCCTCCGCTTAGCAGGGTAATATGAGGGTAGGCCTGTAACAGAGGGCCTGCTGCCAGGGCCAGTTGCTGGTTGCGACCACCCAGGCCGGTGCCGGTTACCTGCACGGTACTTTCCCCGCCAATAAGCAGGCAGGCCGGTGTAGGGCCTTGCCAGTCAATCGCCTGTTGTGCCAGCTGTCGCCCCAGTGTGGCGGCATCGCCGGTAGCCGTATCCGTGAGTATTTCGGTATGATAGCCCAGTTGGCGGGCTTTATGGGCCGCAGCTTCCAGGGACAGGGTATTGGTGCCGGTAAGGTAATTATGTGTATGGGAAAAATGCGGATCTCCGGGTTTAGGTGTTTCGGGGATGGCGCCTGCCAGTCCTTTCCGGAGATGTTCCAGCAAAGCCGGGGGGATTTGTGGTACCAGTGCATAGCGTTCCAGTATCGTCAGGGTATCTGCAAAGGTGGATGGGTCGGGAACAGTAGGGCCGGAGCCGATCACATGCGGGTCATTCCCAGGTACGTCGCTTAATATCAGGGTACATAGTGTAGCCGGATAGATTTTTTTTGCCAGCTGGCCACCTTTGATACCTGATACATGCTTGCGTACGGTATTCATCTCGTGGATGTCTGCACCACTTTTCAGCAGCAGTTCAAACAGGCGTTGTACTTCTTCCAGGCTGGAGCCTTCCGGATAGTCTGCCAGCAGGGCCGAAGCACCGCCGGATAAGAGGAAGAGCAGCAGGTCCTGCGGAGCACGGTTATCTGCCAGGTGGAGCAATCGCCGGGTAGCAGCTACTCCCTGGGCATCCGGTACCGGGTGGGCTGCAGCGATGATCTCAATATGTTGTAAAGGTAAAGTATGGTCATATTTGGTGATAACCAGGCCATATAACGGATAATCCGACAGGATATTTTCGAGTGCTTGTGCCATGGCAGCCACGGCTTTGCCGGCACCGATAATACCTATTTTGGCACCGGGAGCCAGGGGGAAGAAGGTACCGGCTATCTGAATGCCTCCCGGAACAGGCTGTACATTTTTATGCATCAGCGCAGCCGGGTGAACGGCTGACACTCCTTCCAGGAAAATGGCAGTGGCATGGGCGGTAGCGGCACCTGTTACATCAGACATTTATTCGGCATTCTTTTTAGCTTCCTTCCGCTCATGTTTTTTGTCCATCTTCTGTTCCAGGTGTTCTTTCTTTTTCATTTCCCAGTCGTTCCATTTCTTATACTGGGAGGCGGTTAATACACTTTTGAACCGCTGGCTGCGTTCTTCATTGAGTTGTTTGATCTGGCGCATGCGACCTTTGTTGTCCAGGCTTTTGTTATTTCTGGCCGCATCCATGCGTTCGATGATATCTTTATTGATTTTATAGATGTCCTGGTTTTGCTGTTGGTTGAGGCTCAGCTGGCGGTTGAGTTTATCCCCCATTTTATCAGCACGGTCGGCAGCACTCCAGCGGGCTCTTTTGTCTGTACTGTCTTTTGCCTGTGCATGACCGGAGATCGTAAATCCTATCAGCAGGCATAACAACCATAAATGGGTTTGTTTCAGCATTGTTTTCATCATCATAAAGTTAGGTGTTCTGGTATATGATCGATGGTATTACTGCAAGTTTAGTACCATTCATAAAAATTATACTAATTTATGGTATGACACATCAATCATTTGTTAAATTTAAGACTTCAACACCATCTAAACCGCAAATTAGTTAAAATGAATAAAGTATTGCCGCACCCGGAGCGGGCAGCCCTTTTGCCTGCCAGGTGGGTTGGTAAAGCTGCCAGCGCCTGCCTTAAATTAAGTTGGTTGTTTTGTTTGCTGATACCTGGTTTTTATGCGCAGGCCCAGGTCACTTTCCCTGAAAATGGGGTGGCCAGCCCCCGGGAAGGATGTTTTGCCTTTACACAGGCCACCCTGGTAAAAGATGCGCGCACTACCATTCAAAATGCCACCCTGGTGATCCGGGCAGGAAAGATCATCGGTGCAGGAACAGGGATAGCCATTCCCAAAGATGCGGTGATCGTAGATTGCAAGGGGAAATATATCTACCCATCCTTCGTGGATATTTACAGCAACTATGGTGTGCCGGCCGTGAGAAGCGCGGGCAATAGCTTTGCGGCGCCTCCCCAGTTTCTTTCCAATACCAAAGGAGCTACGGGCTGGAACCAGGCTATTAAAAGTGAAGTGAATGCTGCCTCCCTGTTTGTAACAGATGATGCGAAGGCACAGACCCTGCGGGAGCTGGGCTTTGGTACGGTACTCACGCATCAGGCCGACGGGATTGCACGGGGTACCGGCGCACTGGTAACGCTGGCCAACGAAAGGGAAAATAAAGTGATCCTGAAAGAGAAAGCTTCGGCACATTATTCTTTTGACAAAGGCAGCTCTACCCAGAATTATCCCAGCTCTCTCATGGGAGCGGTAGCGCTGTTACGACAAACTTACCTGGATGCACAATGGTATAAAACACAGCCTGCCAGGGAAGGGATCAATGTAAGTCTGGCCGCCTGGAATAATCTGCAACAGCTTCCCCAGATATTTGAAACGATCGATAAATGGGATGCCCTGCGGGCTACCGGCATCGCCCATGAATTTGGGGGGCAGTATATCATTAAAGCGGGTGGAGATGAGTACCAGCGTATTCCTGAAATGGCTGCTACCAAGGCTACATTTATATTGTCGGTCAACTTCCCGGATG
The DNA here is from genome assembly GCF_040567655.1 of Chitinophaga sp. H8. Lineage (NCBI taxonomy): Bacteria > Pseudomonadati > Bacteroidota > Chitinophagia > Chitinophagales > Chitinophagaceae > Chitinophaga > Chitinophaga defluvii. The sequence goes on from NZ_JBEXAC010000002.1 coordinate 2,196,980, forward strand.
CAATAGATGTGGAAGATCCGGATGATGCCCGCTTTGTTTCGGTAAGTGAGATGAAACACTGGGAGCTGGCCCCTACAGAACCTGCTGCTTTTGAAAAAGCAAATATTCCTTTTTGTCTTACCGCAGCGAATCTGAAAGATCCCAAACAGTTCCTGGCCAAAGTGCGCAAAGCCATACAGGCAGGGCTGAGCGAGCGGAAAGCACTGGAAGCATTGACCCAAACACCGGCTACCACGTTGAAAGTATACGACCAGGTAGGGAGCCTGGAAGCAGGAAAAATTGCCAACTTCCTCATTACTTCCGGACCGTTGTTTGATGATAACACTATTTTTTACCAGAACTGGGTACAAGGTGGCCGTTACCTGCTGAAAGAAAATGGATGGCGGGATGTGCGTGGTACTTACCAGCTTACCCTGCAGCCTGGCAATATTACTTATCAGATTGCGGTAAAGGGCACACCGGTAGCGCCTGCATTATCCTTGCTGCAAAAAGATACGATTGCCGGCAAGATGGAGGTGGATGATAAACTGGTGACCTTACAATTCTCCCCGGTTAAAAACAATACCAAAACGATACGCCTGAGTGGGGTAATAGGAGAACAGCACTGGGATGGTACCGGACTGGATACCAGTGGTAATACAGTAAAGTGGAAGGCCTCCCTGGTCAGTGCCTTTGTTCCCAAACCGGATACGGCTGCTAAAGAAGCTGGTGAAAGCGTAGGGAAAGTGTACTATCCTTTTAATGCCTATGGCTGGGAAAGTAAGCCGGTGCAGGAAGACCTGCTGATAAAAAATGCGACGGTGTGGACCAGCGAAAAAGAAGGTAAGCTGGAAAATACGGATGTATTACTGCACAACGGAAAAATCGCCCGGATAGGTAAAAACTTAGCTGCGGGCAATGCAAAGGTGATTGATGGTACGGGCAAACATCTTTCTGCCGGTATTATTGATGAGCACTCCCATATCGCTATTTCCAGAGGGGTCAATGAAGGCACACAGTCGGCCACTTCTGAAGTGCGTATCGCCGATGTGCTGAATCCGGATGATATCAATATCTACCGTCAGCTGAGCGGGGGTGTCACTGCCTCTCATTTGCTGCACGGCAGTGCCAATACTATTGGCGGGCAGAGCCAGCTGATCAAGCTGCGCTACGGCGCCAATGCGGAAGACCTGAAATTTTCAGGGGCGCCTCCCTTTATCAAGTTTGCTTTGGGAGAGAATGTAAAACAATCCAACTGGGGCGCTTCGCAAACTGTACGTTTTCCACAAACACGTATGGGCGTAGAGCAGGTGCTGGATGATGCTTTTACCCGGGCGCGGGATTATGAAAAGGCAGGAGCAGGCAAGCGCCGTGATCTGAAACTGGATGCGCTGGTAGAAATTATGCACAGCAAACGTTTTATTACCTGTCATTCTTATGTGCAGAGTGAAATCAATATGCTGATGAAAGTAGCGGAGCGTTATGGCTTTCGGGTAAATACGTTTACGCATATACTGGAAGGTTATAAGGTAGCGGATAAAATGAAAAAGCATGGCGCCGGCGCTTCCACCTTTGCCGACTGGTGGGCTTATAAAATGGAGGTGCAGGATGCTATTCCCTATAATGCCAGTATTATGCAGGATGTAGGACTTACGGTAGCGATCAACTCCGACGATGCGGAAATGGCACGCCGCCTGAACCAGGAAGCGGCCAAAAGCGTAAAATATGGCGGCATGAAAGAAGAGGATGCCTTGAAAATGGTGACAATCAACCCCGCTACCTTATTACATGTGGGAGATAAAACCGGCAGTATAAAAGTAGGTAAGGATGCAGATCTGGTGCTGTGGAGTGATCATCCCCTCAGCATCTATGCCAAAGCGGAGAAAACGATCGTAGACGGAATCGTCTACTTTGACCGGGAAAGGGATGCTGCCCTGCATCAGCGTATTGCCGCAGAGCGCAACCGGCTCATCCAAAAAATGCTGGCAGAAAAAAAAGGCGGTAAGCCCACACAAAAAGCAGCCTATGTACCGGAAGTACTTTGGCACTGTGATGACGGCCTGTAGGGCCGTCATCTTTTAGCTTTTAGCTTTTTTGCGTAATGCAATTGTTGCGATGAAAGGCAAAAAGTTAAACAACAAAACATAATGCTAACAGCTCACAGTTCTTTTCAACCGCTGCATTGAGCTAAAAGCTAACAGCCAACAGCTAATAGCTCTTAAACATAACACAATTTACCCGCTGCATTGAGCTAAAAGCTAAAGGCTAAAAGCTAACAGCTCTTAAATAAAAAACAATCATGAAATCATTCTTTTGTCTCGCCGCCGCTTTGATCTGCTGTAGCCAGTTATGGGCACAGGAGAACGTGTATCCTGCACCGGCGCAGGAAAAAGCTGTTTATCTCACCAATGCGGTTATTCATACTGGTAATGGGCAGGTGATTGAAAATGGTACGCTGGCATTTGCGCAGGGGAAGATTACCGCAGTGGGAAATGTAACGGTACCTGCCGGGGATGTGACGGTAATGGATATGAAAGGGCAGCATATCTATCCGGGGATTATAGCACCGGAAACTTCACTGGGGCTGACAGAAGTGGCCAGTGTACGCGCCACCAATGATGTGCGGGAGGTAGGGGAGTTGAATCCATCGGTGCGGTCGATCGTGTCGTATAATACGGATTCCAAAGTGATCAATACCCTGCGTTCCAATGGTATTTTGCTGGCGGGTGTTACGCCGGAGGGAGGGTTGTTGTCCGGCACTTCTTCCATAGTACAGCTGGATGCCTGGAATTGGGAAGATGCTGCGTATAAAACAGATAATGCCCAGCATTTTTACATGCCCAGCCTGTTGCCCGCAGGCAGTAATGCTGCAGCGGGTAGTAACCGGTTAAAAGCGGCGATGGAGCGTATTGAGCAGGTACGTTCTTTTTTCAGAGAAGCGAAAGCATATCTGCAGGAAGATCAGCATGCCAATACGAATCTTAAATTTGAAGCATTGCGTCCCTTATTTAATAAGGAGCAAAAATTGTTTGTGCATTGTAACCTGGTGAAGGAACTGTTGCTGGCAATAGATTTTGCCCGGGAGTTTAACATCGGGGTGGTGATTGTAGGCGGCACAGATGCGTGGCGGATAGCAGATCAGTTGCAGCAAAATAATATCGCCGTTGTGCTGGCCCAGCCGCATAGCTTGCCGATGATACAGGATGATGATGTGGCCCAGCCTTATAAAACAGCCGCTCAGCTGCAGCAGGCTGGTGTATTATTTTGTTTGAGCAATGAAGGTTTCTGGCAGCAGCGGAATCTGATGTTTGAAGCAGGTACTGCCGCTGCTTACGGGATGACAAAAGAAGAAGCCCTGCGTGCGGTGACCCTGAATGCGGCTAAAATATTAGGGATTGATAAAACCACCGGATCACTGGAAACCGGAAAAGATGCCAATATCGTGGTGAGCACCGGCGATATCATGGACATGAAATCCAGTATTATCACACATGCCTTTATTCAGGGGCGTACGATCAATCTGGACAATAAGCAGCACCAGCTGTATGAGCGGTATAAATACAAGTATGGGTTAAAGTAGGTTTGCTTTTCCTTGAAAATAACCAGGGCTGTTTATCCGTCAGGAAGGCAGCCCTTTTTAGCGGGAGAGTTTGTTTTACCTGCTTTTTCGCTTACATTTATTGTAATAAAGCATCCTTATATAAGCACGGTATCTCACGAATGTGAATTATGAAAGGGCAGGCAAACCATTTTATACAACCAGACAGGGCACTGGCAGCATCGCTTTTTGAAGCGCATTATGCCAGGCTGTGTTATTTTGCCTTCCGGTTTACGGGCGATAAAGACCAGGCCAGGGATATTGCGCAGGAAGCATTTGTGACCTATCTCCAGCAACAGCAGGAGGTGAGTACGCATCCGGTAGCAGTAAAGAACTTTTTGTATACCACGGTACGGAATGCCTGTTTGAATAAACTACGTCATGAAAAGGTAGTGGAAAAATTTGCCGCCGCACAAACAGGAGAAGTGACTGATGAGGGAAGTGTGATCCTGGCGATGATCCGGTCGGAAGTATTGGGAGAGATACACCGTGCTTTGCAAACACTACCGGAAGTATGCCAGCGTATTATAAGAATGGGGTATGTAGACGGACTTAAAAACCAAAAGATCGCCGAACAACTTGGGGTGAGCGTCAATACAGTGAAAACACATAAGAAGCGGGGATTACAATTGCTGCGGTTGCGGCTGGATCCTGAAATTTATACGCTGTTTACCATGTTACTCTGAAAGGGGCGTATAATTTATTATTTTACACGTTATGGATACACCACCGGTAATCAGGGCTGCCGGATCGCTGTTAAACACAAAATTCTTCAGAAGGGGGTAAGCATATGGGGATGAGTAGCCATTTACATAATGAACATGAACTGTTGCAACTGGCCGCAGGGGGAAGTGAAGCTGCTTTTACCACACTTTTCTATTTGTATAAGGACAGATTGTATAGTTATATTTTACGGCTGACCGGTTCTCCGGAAATGGCTGAAGATGTGGTGCAGGATGTTTTTCTGAAATTGTGGAAGCACCGGAGCGGGCTCACGGAGATTGCGCATTTACGTGGATATGTATTCAGGATGGCACAGCACCACGCTATTAATGCTTTTAAACGTATGGCCAGGGAAGCCCTGCTGGTAGCCAATAATACCCTGCATCCTGAAGCCGTCGCTACAGAGGTGGAAGCCGTACTGGAGCTGAAAGAGGTGCAGCAGGTACTGAGTCAGGCAGTCTCTAAATTACCTCCCCAGCAAAAGCTGGTATATACCCTGAGCCGGGAACAGGGGCTGAAACATGAAGAAATAGCCCAACACCTGAATATCTCCCTTTCTACGGTCAACAAACACATGATCCAGGCACTCCGCACTATCCGGGAACAATTCCGGAACCACCCTGATACGCTCACCGGATTTTATATCCTGCTGGCCGTGGTGAGCACTTTTGAAAAATAGTTGAAATTTTTTTTGCCGGAGACTAGACATGTTTTTTCTGCCGGTTGTCTACCTATAGAGGAAAGCGTCCTCCGCGATGGTCTGCCGGTTTGTTTTTAGTAAAAAAACGCAGCTGTTGTTGTTTGTCCTGTTTTTAAACCCATGAAAGTTATGCCTGAAGAAAGAATACATTATCTGGTGGAAAGATTTTTCCACCAATCCTGCACGGAGGAGGAAAAAGCGGAGCTGGCCAGGTGGATAGATCAGTCGGCCAGTGATGCCGCACTCCGGGAGGTGCTGGAGCGGGCGTGGGAGCAATATGAGCCGGATACGGTGATGCCTGACGCCACCAGCGCAGCGGTGCTGGCCAGGGTGTTTCAGACTGCCGCCGGGGAAGAAGCAGCACCGGTGGTAACACCCGCTGCACCGGTGCGAAAAATGAATCGCTGGCCCCTGTGGAGGGCCGCAGCGGTGATCCTGTTGCTGGCTGGTGGCGGGATCTATTTCTGGCTTTCCCAGTTGCCGGTAAAAGTACCTGGTAAAAATATGGCGCAGGTGCAGCAGGAATTATTGCCCGGCGGCAATAAAGCAGTGCTTACCCTGGCGGATGGTACTGCTATTACGCTGGACAGTGCGCAAAATGGCGCCCTTGCCCTGCAGGGCGGCACCCAGGTGGCCAAGCTGGCCAATGGGCAGCTGGCTTATACAGGTGGCCATACGGCCACTAAAGAGGTGGTATATAATAAGATCAGCATTCCCCGTGGGGGCCAGTACCAGATTACCTTGCCGGACGGTACCAAAGTATGGCTGAATGCCGCTTCTTCTCTGCGTTTTCCGTCTGCTTTTACAGGCAAGTTGCGGGAAGTGGAGCTGACGGGGGAAGCCTATTTTGAAGTAGCACAGGCCGTCCAACAGCCTTTCCAGGTAAAGGTAAAAGACATGAAAATAGCGGTATTGGGCACGCAGTTTAATGTAAACGCCTATGATGATGAAGCCACCATTAACACTACGCTGGTATCGGGCAGTGTAAATGTGATCAAAGGAGCGGCTACCCGGATGTTACGCCCCGGACAGCAGGCGCAGCTTACCGCACAGGGGGATTGGGAGGTGTCTGACAGAACAGATATGGATGCGATACTGGCCTGGAAAAATGGCCGCTTCCAGTTTGACGGCACGCCTATCGCACAGGTAATGCGGCAGATCTCCCGCTGGTATAATGTAGATGTGGTATACCGCGGGGCTACGATACAGCAACATTTTAACGGAGGCATCTCCAGGGATGTGCCATTGTCTAAGGTATTTAAAATGCTGGAAGCTACCGGGGCAGTACATTGCTCGGTAGAAAACGGGCAGGTGATTGTGCAGCCATAATTATAATATCAACCTACTAAAACCTAATACCTCGTTATGAAAAAAGGACCATAGTCAGATCTCTGGTGCCCATAAAAAAACCAGGAGCGGGTCGAAACGCTCCTGGAAAGATATCCGGGCCTATTCGTCAATCAACACGTTCTGGTAAAAAACTATTGATCACGCAAACCCAAACACTGCAAATCTATGCAATTGGACTATCATGTAAAAATCTCTCCCAGGCGAGGGGTTTTGTCAACCAAAATGATGCTTGTCATGAAATTGACTGCTATTTTATTAACCGTAACTTTTTTGCAGGTAAGTGCGGCAGGATTCTCCCAGAAGATCCATCTGTCACAGAAAAATGTGTCGTTGAAGGAAGTGTTCAACGAACTGAAAAAACAACAGGGATATGAGTTCCTGTACACCAACGAAACCCTGCAGCGGACATTTAAAATCGATGTGGATTTAAAAGATGCTACGCTGGAGGAAGCACTGGCGTATTGCCTGAAGGACCAGCCTGTTACCTATACGATTATTGACAAAACGGTGGTGATAAAACCCAAAGCAGCAGCATCCATGCCAGCTGCTGCGGCGCCACAGATTGCTATCTCCGGTACCGTAACGGATGACAAGGGCAACCCCATACCCGGTGTTACCATCCGGGGAAAAGGACATACCTATGGTACCAGCACGGATGCTAACGGTAAGTTCAGTTTAAACGTTACCTCTACCAAAGATATACTGGTATTCAGCTCTGTAGGATATGTGACAAAAGAAGTACCTGTCGGTAATGAAACGGTGCTGAAAGTGGTGCTGGACATTGAAGTAAAATACCAGGAAGCTGTAGTGGTAGTAGGATATGGTACCCAAAAGAAAGTAAACCTCACCGGGTCCGTTGCCACTATTTCCGGTGCAGAAATAAAGAAAACACCCACCGGTAACCTGACCAATGCTATTGCAGGAAGATTACCAGGTGTAATTGCTACTAACGGCAACGGCCGTCCGGGTAGCGGTTCTTCCATGCTGATCCGTGGACAGAGTACCTTGAATGTCAATGATCCGCTGATCGTAGTGGATGGTATTGTACGTACCGATGGCTTCGGGCAGATTGATCCGAATGAAGTGGAAAGTATTTCCATCCTGAAGGATGCTTCTGCTGCTGCCGTGTATGGTGCCAGGGCTGCTAACGGGGTATTCCTGATCACTACCAAAAGAGGGAAAACAGGAAAACCTACTATTACGTATACTGGTATGGTGGGCATCCAGAATGCTACCCAATATCCTAAGCTGATGTCTGCTTTTGAATATGCTTCTGTGAGGAATCAGGCATTAAAGAACCAGGGATATGATCCAACTAATCCGGCACATACCGGGTTATTCTTTTCCGATGGCGATCTGGAAAAATTCCGTACCGGCGGTACCGACTGGTACAAAGAAACCTTCAAGAGCAACAGCACACAAACACAGCATAACCTTTCTGTGAATGGGGGTACCGAAAGCATCCGTTACTTTATGTCTTTGGGATACCTGGACCAGAACGGGATGTATGACAATATCAATTTCAAAAGATATAACCTGCGTGCCAATATAGATGCCAAGGTAACACAAACGCTTACGGTAGGACTGAACCTGGAAGGACGCCAGGAAAGGTCCAACACACCTGGATGGGATGCCAATGATATTTTCAACAGGGTGATCAATGTAAACCCGGTTCGTCCGGCATATCATCCCGATGGAAAACCTTATAATACTACCGGCTCTCATCCCATTGAAATGATCTACAATTCCGGCTATGGCAGGAACCAGTATGATGTATTTCAGGGTACCCTGTTTTTTGAACAGCAGCTCACTTTCCTGAAAGGGCTTTCTGTACGTGGAACAGGTTCTTACTATAAACAGCATCTGACCAACAAATCCTTTATCACACCTTACACCATGTATGATGAAGATGCCAACGGAAATGTTACTAATACCAAAGTGGTAGGTGGCAGAACTTCTTTATCACAGAAGTATGAAGGTATTGAGAACATTACACTGAATGCTTCCCTGAACTATAACAGAAAGTTCAACCTGCATGAGGTAAGTGGCCTGTTACTGTTTGAACAGTTCAGTGCTAAGGGAGGTACCTTTAACGGCCGGAAAGAAGACTTTGCGACGAATGTAAAAGATGAATTTTTTGCCAGCGGACCTGCCAATCAAACCCTGGATGGAAGTGGTATCCTGAATGATGCCAGAAGAAGCCTGGTGGGCAGGTTTAACTATGCCTATGACAGCCGGTATCTGCTGGAAGCTACCTTCCGGTATGATGGTTCTTTCCTCTTCCCCAAAGCTTCCCGTTTTGGCCTTTTCCCGGCATTCTCTGCCGGATGGAGAATCTCGGAGGAAAACTTCTATAAAAATTCATCCGCGATGCGGTTTATGAATAGCTTAAAACTCAGGGCATCCAAAGGGTTGATCGGTAACGACCGTATCGGTAGTGAAAAGGTGAGAGCCTTCCAGTTTACCGATTCATACACCATTGTGGCAGGATCTGGTCCGGTAGTGAACGGACAGGCATTGCCCTATGTACAGTATGGGGTATATCCCAATCCGAATATTACCTGGGAAAAGCAGGATAATACCAACTTGGGACTGGACGCTTATTTCTTTAATTCCCTGTTCGGATTGGAGTTTGATTATTTCTTCCGCACGACAAGAGATATCCTGTGGTCGCGCGAACGTTCCGTGCCTGGTACTTTTGGAAGAGTGCTGCCGAATGAAAACTACGCACAGGTAAAGAGTAAAGGATTTGAATTTACACTCAGCCACCAGCAGCAGCTCAATGACTTCAGTTATAACCTGCGCCTCATCGGAAGTTATGCGGTTAATGAGGTAACACAGATCGATGATCCTTCCAGTGCACTGGACTTTCAGAAACAGCTGGGCCGCCCGATGGGATACCGTTACGGATATGAAGCCCTGGGCTTGTTCAGAAGCCAGGATGAAGCAGATAAGTGGTATGGTGGCACACAGTTTGGACAGAAAAATATGGCAGGAGATATCAAATATGCGGATGTAGATGGTAATGGGGAAATCACCTTGAATGACCAGAAAGTATTGGCCAACTATGGACAAACGCCCAGGATTATGTATGGTATCTCCGGCGGATTTAACTGGAAAAATATTGATTTCAATTTCCTGATCCAGGGCGCTGCACAGCGGAATATTATGATGGACGGCGCAGCCAGGATCATGTACCAGAATGGTGGTTCCAGCAACAACTTCGCGTACCTCACAGACTCCTGGTCGCCCGAAAATCCGGATGCAAAATATCCGATTGCCTGGGTAGACCAAAGGCTGACCAACAACCGGGCATCCGACTTCTGGATGAGAAAAGCGGGTTACGCCCGTTTGAAATCAGTAGACATAGGATATAATATCAACAAGGAATGGTTGAAGCGGAAAAATATTCAGCAGTTACGGGTATACGTAGCCGGATACAACCTGCTTACCTGGAGCCAGCTGAAAGAATTTGATCCCGAGATAGAAAGTCCGAACGGTAATTATTACCCTCAGCAGCGGACTATTAATGTAGGCGTTAACGTGTCATTCTAAATTGAAAAACAATGATGAACTATAATATTATCAAGAGATATACCTGGATGCTGGTGGCCTTTTGCCTGGCATCCTGCAGCGGCAACTTCCTGGATCCTGCCAACCCTACCGGCATCACTGCTGATGAGGTATGGAAAGATCCTAACCTGGTGGAAATGTTTGTAAACGGGTTGTATAATGACCGGCCAGGGTATGATTATTCCAATACACAGGACAATATTACAGATGAGGGCAGGTGTAATTATCCTGGCGACCGGCCCAACCAGATGCTGGCAGGGCAATGGGATGAAAGTTATAATCCTATTGAATTCTGGAAATATGATGCAGTGCGGAAAACAAATGAGTTCATGGCCAATGCAGACAAAGCCAATGTAACGGAAGAAACCAGGACCCGCCTGAAAGGAGAAGTCCGTTTTCTGCGTGCTTTTCTTTACTTTGATATGGTGAAAAGATATGGTGGCGTACCTATCATTGACAAACCCCAGACCCTGGATGATGACCTGCTGGTAAAGCGTAATAGCCTGGAAGAGTGTTTTGATTTTATTGTGAAAGAGCTGGATATCGCCATAGGCGAGCTGCCGGATAATGCGCCAAGAGGCCGCGCCGGTAAAGTTGCTGCGATGGCTTTGAAAGGAAGGGCTTTACTTTATTTTGCCAGCCCGCTATATAATGCAGGCGGTACAGCCAGTCGTTGGGAAGATGCCGCCAAAGCCAACAAGGCCATCATTGACCTGAATAAGTACAGTTTGTTCAGCAACCTCAACACCTTATGGCTGGAAAAGGGCGCTAATCCCGAAGCACTGTTTGAAATACAGTACCGGTTGCCCGAAAAGCAACATAGCTGGGATGCAGGACTGCGACCATTGATCCTGGCCAATAACAATGCCGGACAGCTCTCTCCGTTGCAGGAGCTGGTAGACGCCTTTCCGATGAAAAACGGAAAAGCCATTACCGATCCTACTTCCGGCTATGATGAAAACAATCCTTATGTGGGCCGGGACGATCGTTTCTATGCCTTTATCGCCTTCAACGGCTCTAAGGTAAAAGGCACCAGCAGTGGTCCTCCGGTAAAGGAAATCACCCTGGAAACCTACAAAGGTGGCCGGGATTACGATGCCGCGCCGGAAAATATTATCTACAATACTAAAACGAGCTACTATACACGAAAAGCCACCGACCCTGAAAATACCATCTATGCAGGTAATGCCGGCAGCTCACAGCCGTGGATAGAATTCCGGTATGCAGAAGTATTGCTGAACTATGCAGAAGCGCAGAATGAATTCCTGAGCACACCGGATGCAAGTATTTACAGTGCGTTGAATCTGGTGCGGAAGAGAGCAGGTATCACTACTGATCTGGTAGCAGGTAGCCTGGACAAGCAAAAAATGCGTGAATTAATAAGGAATGAACGTTATATTGAGCTTTGCTTTGAGCAGAAAAGATATTGGGATCTGAGAAGATGGAAGCTGGCCACCACGGTATTAAATGGAAAGTATGGTCATGGCGCCTATATCACCAAGCATGCTAATAATACGTTTACCTATGAATATTTGCCGATAGATCCGCAGCCTAACGTATTTACAGAGCGCATGTACTGGATGCCCATTCCACAGGGAGAGCGATCAAAGAATAAAAACCTGACCCAGAATCCGGGTTGGAATTAGCAATAATTAATCTGTTTCGCAACTAGCTGAATTTATGGAGAACAACGTTATGAATGCGCTATCCCGCCGGAGATTTCTGGTTTCGGGCACCCTTTTTACTGCCGGATTGCTATTGGCAAGATATCCCGGTATTGCAGCTATTACAAAGAAAACCGCCGGGAAACCGGCGGTTGCTTTACCTCATTTTCCGGATAAGATGCATGCCTTTTTATGGCGCAACTGGAACCTGGTACCGCTGGACCGGATGGCCAAAGTAGCCGGTACTTCTGCTGCGGAGCTGCTGCGCCTGGGTAAGGAAATAGGCCTGCCTGCTATCATACCCGTTACGGCAGAGTTGCAGCAACGTAGCTACCTTTCCGTGATACGGCGTAACTGGCACCTGCTACCCCGGCAGCAACTGCTGGAATTACTGGAATGGACCGACGAAAAACTTACGTTTACTTTACAGGAAGATGATTTCTTCTATATAAAACTGGGCAGTATAAAACCCGATTGTGATCCCATCCGGTATCAACCTTCTGATGCGACTACGAAGGCACGGGAAGCCTGGATGGCCAGGGTGATGAAAGAAGAATTTCCCGGTGGTTTTCCTAAACCGGAGCAACCTTTATTTCATTTCGTAAAGGAGTTATCTACTCCTCCGGCCAAAGTAGCTCCCGTGGAATCGGGTTTTTCTCCCCGCTTTGGATATGCTTACTTCGCCCTCTTTGGGGATCCTTTACTGGAGCCTGAAATAGATCCTTATCCGGATGGTTACCTGGATAGGATGGCTGCATCGGGCATGGGAGGCACCTGGATGCATATTGTACTCAGCAAGCTCACCCCGTTTCCCTGGGATCCGGCTTTGAGCGAGCATTGGGAACAGCGCCTGGAAAACCTGAACAAGCTGGTAGTGCGGGCCAGAAAACATGGCATCGGCATTTACCTCTATCTGAATGAACCGAGGTTCCTGCCTTTGTCCTTTTTCGAAAAATATCCTGACCTGAAAGGCGTGACGATAGGAGACCAGGCAGCGCTGTGTACCAGTCATCCGGAAGTACAGGAGTACCTGGTAGACGCATTAGCCACCATTACCTCCCGGGTACCGGACCTGGCAGGATTCTTTTCTATCACCGCCTCAGAGAATCATACCAATTGCTGGTCGCACGGGCTGGGTGGTAATTGTCCGCGTTGTGGAAAACGTGGACCCGCTGCCGTTATCGCAGAACTGAATGGCCTTTACCTGAAAGGCATCCAGCAGGGGATCCGTCAATATGAGCAGCAATCCGGCAAAAAAGCCGCTACCACGCCGCAGTTGATTGCGTGGGACTGGGGCTGGGCAAATGGCTGGGCAGAGGAGATCGTACCCGCCCTACCGCCGGAACTGGCATTGATGAGTGTAAGCGAGTGGGACCTTCCGCTGAACAGGGGAGGTGTTAAAAACACGGTGGGTGAATATTCTATTTCCGCGGTAGGGCCAGGGCCAAGAGCATTACGTCATTGGGGGATTGCCCGCCAGCACGGACTTAAAATCATTGCCAAGATACAGGCAGGTACCACCTGGGAAATTGGTGCCGTACCTTATATCCCCGCTTTGGAAAATGTAGCTACCCATGCGGCCAACCTCCGGGAGGCCAAGGTGGATGGGCTGATGCTGGGCTGGACATTGGGCGGGCATCCGTCGCCCAACCTGGAAGTGGTAGCTGCCATTGGCAGTAATCCTTCCCTCTCGGCACTGCAAGCTATGGAGCTGGTAGCCAAACGCCGTTATGGCCCGGCAGGCCCGGCAGTAGTAGCAGCCTGGAGGCAATTCAGTACCGCCTTCAGCGAATTCCCGTATAATGGCAGTGTCGTATATATGGCGCCGTTACAAACAGGTCCTTCCAATCTGCTGTGGGAAAAACCTACCGGCTACACTGCTACCATGGTAGGTATTCCATATGATGACGTAAGGAGTTGGGTGAGTAATTACCCGGTACCGGTATTCTCCAGCCAGCTGAATAAGATCGTAGATGGATTTAATGCCGCACTCGCTACCCTGCGTAAGCAAACGAGGGCTATGAAGCTCTCCAAGGCCGAACGGAAAGCGCTGGCAGACGAATGTAATATCGCAGAAGCAATTGCGATTCATTACAGCAGTATTGTACATCAGATACAATTTATCACCCTGCGTGATCAGCTGCTGGCAAAGCCAGACAAAGCGGAAGCACTGGCAGCAGTAGGCAAGCTGGAGCAGGTATTGCGGGAAGAGATTACGCTGGCCAAACGCATGTGCGTATTACAGGGCAGGGATGCAAGATTAGGCTTTGAAGCGACCAACCACTATTTCTATGTGCCGGCAGACCTGGTAGAAAAGGTAATCAATTGCCGGGATTTGCTGGACCGCTGGCTGCCTGCTATGAAAAAATCACTGGCATAACACCGGTGTATTATTCCGTGATCATAAAATACTTCAGTAATGCGTTATGAAATGATGTTCCCTGACCAGATCAGGGAAGCAATAGATAATAATACCCCGGTAGTAATGGCGCTGGGCGTATTGGAATACCACAGTGAACACCTGTGTACCGGTGTGGATACCCTCCTGATAGTGCGTGCTTTTGAAATGCTGGAAAAAGAAATGCCGCTGGTGATCATGCCGCCATTTTATTATGGCGCCAGCAGCTTTGCGGTAGAGCAACCGGAGCGCAATGGTACCGTACATGTAGATGCGCAGGTATTGCAGCCTTTTGCCCGCCAGCTGTTTTACAATTTACTGCGTATAGGCTTTCGCAATATCAACGTGTTTGTACATCACCAGTCGGAAAACTTTACCGCAGGTATGCCTACCGATCTGGCCTTTAAGCTGGCCGCCCGCCAGGAAACATTTGCCTTCCTGGAAAAACAACGGGGAGAAGGCTGGTGGGGAAACAATACCTCCGCGGATTATTATGACAGTCACGCGGCAGGAGATAATCCCTTCAACTGGATCCGTATCCATCCGTTGGTGAGCACGGTGGCACAGGAACAATTCCCGATTGACCATGCCGGAGAACAGGAAACTTCCCTGATGATGACGTTCTGTCCGGAGGGAGTGGATATGAGCCGTTTTACAACGGATAACTGGTATGCGCAGGGCGCTAAAACCGCCTCTGTAGATTATGGCAACCGCGCCAGGGATATCATCCTCCAGGATATGAGAAAGGCCCTCGGCCAATAAGCATTCCCGTTAGATCAAACGGTTTACCTAAAATTTAGACAGGTCTGTTATGAATAATAATCAAAAGACTTTGGTGATCCCCATGTTTATCATTGGCGCCATGTATGCTGTGCTGGGCTTCTCTATCGGGATCAACGCCTTTTTTATTCCTTTTGTGCAGGGGGCGTTTAATATTTCCACGGCGATGTCCTATCTGATTATGACGGCCACCTTTTCCGCCTATGTGGTATTTGGTGTACCATCAGGTGCGATCATTAAAAAGATAGGTTATAAAGGAGGGATTACCGTCGCCTTTCTGCTCATTGCCGCCGGATTTTTTATCATCGGCTATGCCGCGGAGATCGTGAGTTTTGCCTTGTTTCTGATCGCTTTGTTTATCGTAGGGATCGGACAAACATTGCTCACCGGCGCGATCAATTCCTATGTAACTATCCTGGGGCCGCCGGAGAGTGCTGCCAGCAGGATTTGTATCATGGGCATTTCTGATAAGCTGGCTTTTGCCGGTGCTTCCTTTATCCTGGCTGTGTTCATGGACCTGACCAACATCAGGTTGCAGGATGTGATCATCCCGTTTTATGTAATTACAGGATTGCTGGTATTGATTGGCGTACTGGCCTTTTTCTCCCCGCTTCCTGAGATTAAAGCCATTGGAGAAGATGATCTGGATGAAGATTCCGTTGTTTCCGCATATGCCAATTCTAAAACCAGTATCCTGCAGTTTCCGCATTTGTTGCTGGGCGTGATTGCCATCTTTTTTGATGTAGGGGTGGAGATCATTGCATTAGGGTCTATCAACGACTATGCAACGATCCTGAACCTGCCCTCTCCGGAACATTACGTGTGGTATACCTCCGGCGGCATGGTAGTAGGATATCTGCTGGGCGTTACTTTTATTCCGCGGGTGTTAAGTCAGCATACCGCGTTGATCGCCTGTACTTCGCTGGGGATCCTGATTACGGTTGCCATCGTGTTTTTGCCACCCGCCACGTCCATCTATTTTGTGGCCGTGCTGGGATTGTCCAATTCATTATTGTGGCCGGCAATCTTTCCGCTCGCGCTGGCCGACCTGGGGAAGTTTACCAAAACAGGTTCTTCTATTCTGGTAATGGGCATTGTTGGGGGGGCTATCTTACCGCTTTTATTCGGGTATGTAGCCGGACTTACTTCTCACCAGATGGCTTACCTGGTATGTTTACCATCGTATCTGTTTATCCTGTGGTTTGCTGCATCCGGCAGTAAGATCAGGACCAGAACGGAGGTAGCATCACCGGAAATTATTACACCACTATAAATTTTTCTGCATGAAAAAACTGATCCAGATCAATCCGGCAGATAATGTACTGGTGATTTGCAGCAGTATCCTCCCGGGAGATCAAGAAGTAATCGCCGGACAAACGATCGTTTTTGAACAGCCGTTGGGGTTAGGGCATAAAATTGCCCTCCGCGATATTGGCAAGGGAGAGAAGATCATCAAGTTCGGTGTGCCTATAGGTGCTGCCACGGAAGATATTCCGGTGGGAGCCCATGTGCATCTGCATAATGTGAAAAGTGATTACATATCCACTTATACGTTAGATCATGAATTCATTACATCCAAATAAATTGCAGGCCTACCTGCGCCCTGATGGGCGGAAAGGGATCCGCAATGTAGTGGTAGTGGCCTACCTGGTAGAGTGTGCGCATCATGTGGCACGTGAGATCACTACCCGTTTCCGGGACCAGCCCGTGCAGCTGATCGGTTTTGGCGGCTGTTATCCCAACGCTTATGCTGATAAGATGATGAGCGCATTGTGCACCCATCCCAATGTAGGAGCAGTGTTGCTGGTATCGCTGGGATGTGAGAGCTTTAACCGGGTAAGGCTGGAAGCGCATGTAGCTGCCAGTGGCCGCCCGGTGAAACTGATAGGCATACAAACAACCGGCGGCACAAAAAAATCCATCGACGATGGTATTGCTTTTGTGACCACCGCACTGGAAACCCTTCAGGCAGTACCTGTGGTGGACTTTGATCCTTCAGAGTTGGTAGTAGGCGTAGTGTGCGGAGGCAGTGATGCCACCAGTGGTATTACCGCCAACCCTGCCGTAGGAAAAGCATTTGATATGATTGTGGAAAGTGGAGGCACCGCCATTTTTGAAAATACAGGCGAGATGATCGGTCTGGAAGCGATTATGAGCCGCAGGGCCATTACGCCGGAGCTGGCGGTGGAGCTGAAGCGGGCGGTAGACAAAGCAGCGAGATATTATACCATCATGGGGCATGGTAGTTTTGCGCCAGGCAATGCTGCCGGAGGATTAACGACACTGGAAGAAAAGTCGATGGGGGCGTATTGCAAAACAGGATCTGCCCCTATTTCGGGCATGATCAAACCTGCCGACCTACCTCACCGGCGAGGGCTGATCTTAATGGATATTGTGCCGGACGGAGATCCCCGTTTTGGATTCCCCAATCCGAACGACAGCTCAGAAATTGCCGAGCTGATTGCCTCCGGAGCGCATTGTGTATTGTTTACCACTGGCAGAGGTTCTGTAGTAGGATCTGCTATTTCGCCGGTGATAAAAGTATGTGCCAACCCGGAAACCTTCCAGCGGATGGAAGAAGATATGGACATCAACGCCGGTAAAATATTATACAACGAGGCTTCCCTGGATGAGGTAGGAAAGGAAATCTTTGATAAGATCGTCAGTCTGGCAGCAGGCGGGCGGACCTGCTCCGAAAAACTGGGGCACCAGGAATTTGTGCTGGGATATAAAACCTTTGAGCCGGTAGGCCCAGCTTGTTTACCTTAATAATCTGAACGATGAGAATAGATAGTCACCAGCATTTCTGGAAGTATGATCCTGTTAAAGATGCCTGGATCACAGATGAGATGGCGGTCATAAAAAATGATTTTATGCCGGAAGATGTATATCCGCTGATGCAGACCAATGGCATAACCGGCTGCATTGCTGTACAGGCAGATCAAAGTGAGGCAGAAACCCATTTTTTACTGGAGCTGGCGGAGCAACATGATTTTATCCGTGGTGTAGTGGGCTGGGTAGATTTTCGCGCAGCGAATATCGCCGAAAGGCTCGCTTACTTTTCACAGTGGAAAACATTGAAAGGGTTCCGGCATATTGTACAGGCAGAACCGCAGGATGATTTTTTGCTGAGAGAAGATTTTTGCCAGGGCATCGCCCTGTTATCAAAGTATGGGTTTACCTACGATATCCTGATTTATCCTAAACATCTGCCACATGCGCTCACATTTGTAAAACGTTTTCCAGAGCAGCAGTTTATTATCGATCACCTGGCAAAGCCGTTGATCAAAGCACAGCATATCAGCAGGTGGCTGGAGGATATCCGCCCATTTGCAAAGCTGGAACAGGTGAGCTGTAAGATGGCGGGGCTGGTAACAGAAGGGGACTGGGCCAACTGGAAGATGACGGACTTTAAACCTTATGTGAATGCCGTACTGGATATTTTTGGAACCGACCGGGTGATCTTTGGGAGCGACTGGCCGGTATGCCTCACCGGAGCATCTTATACACAAACATGTGAAATCCTGGAAAAAAATACCACACATCTGAGTGGGGAGGAAAAGGAAAAGTTATGGGGCGGCAATTGCGCCCGGGTGTATAATTGCCAGTAGGGCAGATTAACCCCATCTTTTTCGTATATTTGGTAAGTGCAAACGAATCCTGACATAACGAAACCTGCATTATCCCGTCGTGCATTCTGGGATATTGACCTGCGAAAGCTGGATTTTGACCGTTATCCGGAGTTTACTGTTATCAGAGCTATGGAGAGGGGTACATCCAATGATATCAGAGAGATATTTCGTTATTATGGAAAAGACAGGATACGTAATATTGTAACTAACTCTGAGCGTTTGCTGCCAAGAGCACAGGTCATCTCTCGCCGACTTTTTCATCTTCGCAATAGTGATTTCAAATGCTCTACCGGGAAACTACGAGCGATGAACTTTTCGAAGTTTTAACCAAATTAATGGGTATAGTGGATCTGTCCGACTTTAGGTTGGTCGGAGGTACTGCATTAAGCTTGTTGAGAGGACATCGGGAATCTGTTGATATCGACATGTTTTGCGATGGCCCTTATGGGCAAATCCCATTTGATCATATTTTAGAGGTGATCAGGTTAAATTTTCCTTATGTAGAAGAGATCAATGCTATCACCGGCCCTGCTAATCAAATCAATAACCAGGGACTTTACCTCTTTCTCGGAAAAGATGAGGTACAAAGTATCAAAACAGATATCCTTTATTGGGACGCTCCGTTTTTATATCCGGCAATTGAGGAATTGGGTATCAGGCTGGCAACTATTGAAGATATAGCAGCGATGAAACTCGACACCATTTCACGTGGTGGACGAAAAAAGGACTTTTGGGATTTGTCAGAGATACTGGAGACACATACAATGGCGGCATTGCTAAATGTCTATGAGAAGAAATACCCTTGGTTTGAAATAAAAGATGTTATTGCGGGATTAACGGACTTTTCTGTAGCTGATATGATGCCCGATCCTGTATGCTTCAAGAATAAAAATTGGGAGGAGATAAAAGCAGAGATGGAGCAGGTAGCAGCTAAAAACAGTGCCGGCTAAAGCAGTTTCCTGAGAGCATAGGAAAGATGTTTTTAGCCGGCGCGCTGTTTGTACTTAAGCAAAGTGTTTCCTTGTCTTTGCTCATGGTCGCATGGTTCCCGTTATAGTTTATTTTGGTAGATGGTAAATCCGATATTATCTACCGCCCCACTTAAGCCGATGGTAATGATCTGTCCGTTACGGGCATCTAATTTGTAAGGGTTTCCGTTCAGCAAGCTCACCCCGGTACCCGCCAGTTGTATATCCACGATACGCTCTCCTGCTTCCACTTCAATAAAAGAAAGGAGGTCCCGGTATTTTACATTACTGTATACCGTTTTCTTATCTATTACCACATCTACTGCAAAAGGATTGGAGGTCGCATTTTTACGGAGGTCGGATAATATGGCCAGTCTTACCTTGCTCTTTCCGGGAGCTGGAACAGCCAGGTTATCTGATGTACTGAGGATCACCGCATTCTTTTTATCATCTACGGTCAGGAAAACGCTGTAAGAGCGGTTCGGGTAGAGAGAAATAGCGGTTTCTATCAGGCGGGTTTGTTTATTGCCCGCAGGATATAATTGTATTTTATAGTTGGCTGTTTTTACCGCGCGGTAGTTGATAGATTGTCCGTAGGCCAGGTTCTCTGCCAGGAGGATACTATCGGACAGGTATACATCAAATTTTCCGACACCGGTGATGCCTTGCATGACCGTGATCTGGGATAATGCATTCGGGTCAATTTCGTCTTTCTTTTTTCTGCAGGCAAAGAGACTGCAGGCGGCCATCACAATAACCAGGGTACGTTGAATGGAGCTCATGTAAGCAATCATGGTTTAATAAAAAAATCATACCGCCGGGCGGTAGTTTGACCTAATGACGCATGGCAACCGGGGAGTCCCCTATGGAAGGAATATTTTTATTGTACAAGAATAGTTGGTACGGCAACTTGTTTATAACCAGCAGCAATAGGAGAGCGTAGGACACGCATGCTGTTATTTTAGCATAAATTAAGATACTCGCTACCTGTTTGTACCCTGAGGAAGCCGCATCCGGAATGGTAGTCATTCATTAAATAACACCGTAAAATGAACTATTATGAAAAATGGATCAATGGTATTATTAGTTTGGCTGCTGTGTGCCTGTACAGCGCCCATTGTTTTGAAACCTGCTGTTGAACAGCTGAAAAAAAAGACAGGGACCAGTAGTTATGATACGGTTCCTGCCATACCATCCGGCTGGGATATTTACCTGGCGGGTGCTTACCGTTATGGCCCTTCAATTATCATTAACGGCGATGGTTCGATAGATGCCTGGTTTGCCGCACCTGGCGGTGCTTATGGTATCCTGCAATATAATGATGGCGGGGATCCGAACAGCCACGCACCAATAGCGCTTTCCGGTACTAATACGGCAGCGCAGAAATTCACTGCCACAGACACCTTCCGTTTACTGGGGGTAGTATGTCCCAACTGGGGCTCTACTACCAGCAACCTCACCCTGAGCCTGTACAAATGGAATAGCAGTTATAGTACTACGGTAGCCGGAACGCCTTTGCTTTCGCAGGCGTTTGTTCATTTTTCGGACAATGCACGGCTTAGTTTAACCAGTACCGTTGGGCTTCCTGCCGGCAATTATCTGTGGGTATTAAGCAGTCCTTCCGGCACACCGGGGGTATGGAAATATCCTGCTGCCGTAAGCGGGGTTACCAACTATTTCAATGGCGCCGTGGTAAGTGGCAGCTATGAAGCAGCTATTTATCCCTCTGCTACAGTGAGTGGTTATTGGGATCAGGTAGCCTACCGGCATTCTACCGATGGCGGTGTTACCTGGACAGCAGACCAGATGGTGCTGAAACCTACTGCACATACCCGTGATGAGTTGTCTATCTGTGATCCGGGTGTAGCTAAGTGGGGTAGTTATTATTATCTGGGTTATACGTCTACCGAAGACACCCGTGGTACGGATAATCATGTATATGTTTGCCGCTCCCTGTCGCCTACCGGACCCTGGGAGAAATGGAACGGAACAGGCTGGGGAGGTGCGCCGCAACCGGTGATCACCTATACAGGCAGTCCGGATTATTTTGGAGCAGGAGAGCCTTCAATGGTAGTAAAAAATGATACGGTGTTCTTTTATTATTCCTGGAATGCCGGTGGAACAGAAGATGTGACCACGCGGGTGGCTACTGCCAGTGCTACAGATGCCAACTGGCCCGGCAGTCTTACTCTCCGGGGCACGGCAATGAATAAAACCAGCATTGGCGGCGCAGATCACAGTGATGTAAAATACCGGGATGATCTGCAAATGTTTCAGGCGGTACATACCGCTTCGCGTTTGTCGCCCAATAGTTATATGGTGCTGTGGGAATCTGCTGATGGCATTACTTTCCAGAAGATTGCGGAGCTGCGCGACAGCACCCTGCGGCCATATCTGCATAATTGTGGCTGGAGTGGCAATGCATCAGGACATCTGGATCCGTCTACCCCGCAATATATTTCTTATGCTTACGGACCCAATTGGGGAGCCTGGAATACACGCTGGCACCCATTGGACTTTACGCCATGATACTGGCTAAAAACGGCACAAAAGCGTTGTACTTTACCTGGAATAAAAACGGATAGCTATTAAATACCAGGCTAAGCAAGGGCAGGCTATTATTTTTTAGCCAGCCTTTGCTTAGCTGTTTTTATTTATTCAGGAAAGGAGCAACTGTTTCCCATACCAAAGGAAAGTTATCATTCAATACCGTGTGTCCGGCATCAGGAATGATAGACAGCTGATGATCCGGGATAGCTTGTGCACATTTCATCACACCTTCCATCGGGTTCCTGGTGTCTTTATCACCGCTCACAATCAGTACCGGGCATTTGATCTTGCGGAAAGTTTCTGTGCTCATATAATCAGTATTATACAACTTGGTAAGTTTGGCCTGGCATTCGTTCCAGCGTTCTGCATCCGGCATGAGTTGCAGGCGCTTGGTTAAGAAATCCGGATCATCTCTCACTAATCCGGCAGCACTATAGTTAAAGCTGCTCTCAACAACCGCTCTGGAACGATCGGTTACTCCCATCGCTACGAGCTTTTTTACCAGGTTAGGATAAAGTGCCGCCAGTTTAAGTCCACTAAATCCCCCGTCGCTGAAGCCAATCACGGTTACGCTGTCCTGCGTAATACTGCGGATCACTTTGTAAGCATCTTCCGCACGTTGTTTATATGTAAAAGGGGAATGGCCGATTTCAGATTTTCCGTGACCACGGGTGGCAATACAGATCACCTGGTATTTATCCGCCAGCTTGGGAATAAGATTTTCAAATTCGTCGATGTAGCCAAATACACCTCCATGTAAAAGTACAATTGGCTCGCCCTTGCCATAAACCTCGTAATAGAGCTTAGCGTCTCCAACATTGATATAATGACCCGCTTCGGGGTTGTTGCCATAAGATACTTTTTGGGCGGAGGTAGTGATACTTAATAACAGCATCAGGCAACTGCACATTGTTTTAATGATCGTGTTCATATGATTTGTATTTAATGAACAGGAAGATGCCAAGGCAATGCCATGTTTGCATTTATATGATAATCAGCTATTTGTGGGAAGTTGTCAAGTGTTTATTGACCGTTTATAATACAGTGGATGTTCAATTGTGAACAAAGCTGCGAGCTACTAGCTGCTAGCCACGAGCTATTGTGTGGTGTTGTTAAGTGTTGTGAGCTCTCAGCTTTTGTGTTTTGTTGTTTGTGGCAGCGTAATTTATACGGTGCCAGGTTGGAATCTTGGTTGATACCGGCCTTCGGTTAAAGCCACTATTTCCTGCCATATTGTTTTCAGCAAATCTGTGCTTGCAATTAATTCATGCGCTTGTGTGCCGGCATGCCCTAATATGTTGTTTAGCCTGGTTGTCATATGAAGGGGTGCCTGTTTAAATGCAGCAATGTGTTGCATCGCTCTTTTATCACCTAAGGGATAGGCTTCATTGATGGCAAACAACGCATGGGTCAGATAATGTGCGATCCTGGTAAAACAACCAAGCGTATTATAAGTATCCGCAACATTGGCAAAAGCATAGCATTGCATAAATGTAAATTCTGACAGCCACAGGCAGTCGGATAGAATGGTGGCCTTTAATTTAGCCGGATAGGGCGTAACCTGTGCTTTAAGTTGTTGTATAACGTTGACCGGATCAAATAGTGGTTTACATACCTGTGTTTCTCCTAAATAAATCACTGACCTGAACCCATATGGAGGTTGCTGATCAAAATGGTGATGCCAGCTACCATTGAGGGCATCCGTAATGGTTTGTTGTACCTGGTCAATATTGCGATAGATAAAGTCTACTTTCCCTATTGCGGTATGGATCCAGGCGCCGCCATTTACCCAGGGTCCCCACTCGTAGTAGCCTGTTACCAGTGGTAATCCGTCTTTG
Organism: Chitinophaga sp. H8; assembly: GCF_040567655.1. Taxonomy (NCBI): domain Bacteria; kingdom Pseudomonadati; phylum Bacteroidota; class Chitinophagia; order Chitinophagales; family Chitinophagaceae; genus Chitinophaga; species Chitinophaga defluvii. The sequence goes on from NZ_JBEXAC010000002.1 coordinate 2,220,733, forward strand.
GAAAAACGGTTGGCTATGTCCCGGATACGTTCAATATCAAAAGGGGTTTTCTCAAAGTAGTATAGCCCGATATCCAGGTCGGATTGTTCATTCGCATATCCTGCTGCATGAGAGCCGCCCAGCACAATAGCAGCTATCCCGGGTACTTCTTTGAATGCTGATGTGAGATCGTTCAGCATGGCATGCTTTTCCTGTAAATGCATTTCCATTTCCTTTTGTATTTGGGTCAATACCTGTCTTAGTTGGAAGCAAATTTACGTAAATAGCTGCGAGCTGTGAGCCATGAGCTTCGAGCTACTTATGTTTTGTTTGGATATTTGCTGATTAATCGATGACATACAATTCTTTAGCATAACACCATCAGCTCGTGGCTCGAAGCTCATAGCTAACAGCTCAAAAAAAATTTTCCCCCTCCTTTCACCCCTTTTTTCCGCTCGCGTTTCTTTATTGAGTAATACGCTTATGGAACAGGAAAAAGACGCACAATATTATGCTGCTTTAATTTTTAAACAGCTGAAGGGAGCCATCACTGCTGAAGAGCAGCAGGAGCTGGATAGCTGGCTGGAGGAGGATATCCGCAACCAGGAGTTGCTGGCATCATTGCACAACAAGGAGGTGATCAGCAAGGAGATTGCTTTCTTTGACGGGATAGACGTGGCAGCCGACTGGGAGGCTGTGGCAGCCCGTACTCGGTTTAAGCCAGCTGCAAGGGTGGTGGCCTGGAAACGTATTGCCAGATGGAGTGTGGCAGCAGCATTGCTGGCAGGGATCGTGCTGCTGTACCGTTGGCAGCAGGGCAGTAAGGAAGTAACCCCAGAGATGGTGGTATCCGGCACAGCGAAGTTTAAAAATGATGTACTGCCAGGCAGTAATAAAGCGGTTTTACAGCTGGCCAACGGGCAAACGATGAGTTTGAACGATAGCAGTACAAATCCTATTACAGAAGAAGATGGAACCAAAATAGCCCAGCAAACCGGGCAGCTGGTATACAACAACGGTGCAGCAGATAAGGATGGAGAGGAAATGCTGTTCAATACGTTGTCTACCCCGCGGGCAGGGCAGTACCAGCTTACTTTACCGGATGGCACAAAGGTATGGCTCAATGCTTCTTCCGCGATCAGGTTTCCCTTACGTTTCAGTAGTAAGGAGCGGTTGGTGGAACTAACCGGCGAAGGCTATTTCGAAGTAGCTAAAAATAGTGCTCCATTCCGGGTAATGGTCAATGGAATGGAAGTAGCCGTATTGGGTACACACTTCAACATCACTGCTTATAACGGCGTGACAAAAACCACGCTTACAGAAGGAGCGGTGAAGATCAGGCTGGCCGACAAGCGCAGCTGGCAGCTGGCGCCTGGCCAACAGGCAGTAGTGAAGCAGGATGCCGTACAGGTGGCTTATGCTGATGTTGAAAAAGCGATTGCCTGGAAAGAAGGCGTGTTCTATTTCAAAGACGATGATTTTGAGGATATCATGGAACAGATAGCGCGCTGGTATGATCTGGATATTCAAATAAAAGGAAAAATACCCGGTAAACGGATCAGCGGAAACATCAACCGGGAAGCGCGATTGTCGCAGGTATTAGAGATGCTCAATTTTGTAAGTGGCGCCACCTTCAGCATCGATGGCAAAAAAGTAACAGCCGTATTTTAATCATCAACCAATATCTATACCCGAAAGGTCAACCAAATTGCTCTTCACTTAAAAATTAAACAATGATGAAAAACGCTATTTCCGCTCCGGGGCGGAACTCGGTCATTCCTTTGTTGTCAAAGTGTAAAACGGTACTACGGCTTACTACTGTGCTCCTGTTGTTTGCAACACTCAGTGTTACGGCATCCGGATATGCACAGAAAATTACCCTGTCGGTACAGCATGCACCACTGGAAGAAGTGTTTGCTGCTATTAAAAAACAAACCGGTTATTTCTTTTTATATAATGAAGATATGATGAGCCGGGCAGCCAGAGTGACGCTGAACGTGAAAGACGCCGATATTGAAACCGTCCTGAAATTATGTATGGCAGGACAGCATATTGCCTACAAGATCATTGATAAAACCGTGACGCTGAAAGAAGTACCCGTAAAACAGGCCGCTCCCCAGATAGTGGCTGATACTGTCATCACCGGGAAAGTGACCGATGATAAAGGTAATGGCATACCGGGTGTAAGCGTTACTGTAGAAGGCTCTTCCCGTGGAACAGTGACGGATGGGGAGGGTAATTATAGTCTTAAACTGCCTGCTGGTGGGAAAGCCCTGGTATATTCCTTTATCGGTTATACCAAACAACGGGTGGAAATAGCGGGTAATACCCAGGTAAATATTAAACTGGAAGAAGCCTCCAAAGGGCTTTCAGAAGTGGTGGTTACCGCATTGGGTATCAAGCGGGACAAAAAAGCACTGGGCTATACGGTAGCAGAGCTGAAAGGGGCTGATTTGTCGGAAGGAAAGGAAGTGAATGTGGCCAATGCCTTATCCGGTAAAGTAGCAGGGGTGCAGGTAAGCCGCCCTGCTTCCGGTGCGGGAGGTGCTTCCAAAATCCTTATCCGTGGTAATAACTCCCTGCAGGGTAATAGTCAGCCGCTGTATGTAGTAGATGGGGTGCCGCTGGACAACCAGAATATCCGCGCTGCTTCCAGCACTGGTGGCATGGATTATGGAGATGGGATTTCTAACATCAACCAGGATGATATAGAGAGCATTTCTGTACTGAAAGGTCCCAATGCTGCCGCCTTATACGGGCAGCGTGGTAGTAACGGGGTCATCCTGATCACCACAAAATCTGGTAGTGCCCGTAAGGGTATAGGCGTTAAGTTTAGCAGTGACTATTCTATCGGAACTGCATTGGTAACACCGGACTTTCAGGATGTGTACGGGCAGGGATTGAATGGCGATTTTACCCACTTCCGCGCTACCGATGGTAAAGTATATACCATGGCAGATGCCAAAGCACAGGGATTGCAGGGAATGCCCAAGATGAGCGCCGGCCGCGACAGGATTGCCCGCAGCAGCTGGGGACCTAAAATGGAAGGACAGGAATATGAAGACCAATGGGGAAATATACTCCGCCTTAACCCGCAACCGGATACCTACAAAAAGTTTTTTAACACCGAAAAACAATTTGTAAATAATATCAGTGCAGATGGAGGTAATGATAAGGTAAACTACCGCTTTTCATATTCCAACACACATGTGGATGGTTATGTGCCTTCCAATACGCTGGACAGGAACACCTTTAACCTGCGTACACAGGCCAATATCACGTCTAAGCTGCAACTGGATGCCAAAGTGAACTACATTTCACAGAAAGGCAAGAACCGGCCTACCTTGTCGGATGCTTCTGATAATCCGGCCTACCTGTTTATCAGCCAGCCCAGGAGTATGCCACTGGATATCCTGGCCAACTACGCCTGGACTGCCGCCGATGTGGCAAAACAATTTGGGTATAGCGGTGTGTTCCCTGGCCTGGAAAAAACATATGCCACCAATAGCTCCACCGCTAACCCCTACTGGACGATTAATAATACCACCAATAAAGACCAGCGCGACCGCGTACTGGGCATGCTGCGCCTGTCGTACGACTTTGCTCCCTGGCTTAAACTGACCGCCCGCGGTGGTACTGATTTTTATACAGAACAAAGGCTGCGCTTCCGCGCTAAAGGGACTTACCAGAGCCAGAACAGGAACGGAGATATTGAAGAGCAGGTGATCCGTGTAAGGGAAGATAACTACGACCTGTTGCTCAACGGTATGGTAGACCTGAACAAGGATTTTTCCCTGGGATATAATGCAGGTACCAGCCACCAGAAAAAATTCTATCGCCTGACAGGGAACACCGGAAAAGAATTTATCGTTCCTAATTTGCATGTCATCAATAATACCCTGACCAATTCCTACCTGTTTGACCTGCAGGAATCCGAGATCAACTCAGTATATGCTTCCGGACAAATCGCCTTTCGCAATTACTGGTTCGTCGATTTCTCTGCCAGGAATGACTGGTCTTCTACTTTGTCGCCCGAAAACAATTCCTTCTTTTACCCTTCTGTGAGTACCAGTTTGATCCTGACAGAAATGCTGGGCTTACAGAGTGATGTGCTGGATTATGTGAAGCTGAGAGGATCGCTGGCACAAGCCGGGAGTTCAGGTAATCCTTATCAGCTCACCGGTTCTTACAGCCTGGATGAATTTACTCACGGAGGCAGGCCAATGGCTTCTTTTACCTCCGTTATCCCGGACCCTAACCTGAAGAATGAGCTGACCACTTCCATAGAATTTGGTACAGATATCCGGATGTTCAAAAATCGTTTAGGGGTGAGCTTTACCTGGTACAATGCCTCTACCAAAAACCAGATCCTGGATGTGCCGTTGCCACCTTCCAGCAAATTTGCTGCCCGCCGCATCAATGCCGGAGAGATCCGCAACAAGGGAATTGAGCTGGCACTAACGGGTACACCTATACAGCTGGATAATGGTTTTACCTGGGAAAGTTCCTTTAATGTATCACGCAACAGGAATGAGGTGGTATCGCTGACCGAAGGGGTGGAAACATTTTTGCTGGGCAGCGACCGGGGTATTAATGTGATTGCAGCACCGGGCAAACCCTTTGGCACCTTGATCGGTACAGGCTTTGCCTGGCTCAAGGATGCGGAAGGTAACCGTTTGATTGATCCTGCTACCGGCTTACCGCTTCGCACGCTGGGCCGTGAACTGACAGAGCTGGGCAATGCAATGCCGGATTGGACAGGCGGTTTTTTCAACAGCTTTAAATACAAAGGACTGGTTCTGTCTGCATTGGTAGATATCCGCCAGGGTGGACTGGTATACTCACAAAGCAACCGGGAAGAGCTGATCTATGGCACTACCAAAAAAACGCTGGCCGGCAGGGATGGTACTTATGTAGCCAGCGGAATGATTGCTGAAAAGGATAATAACGGAAACTGGGTAAGTACCGGCAAGGCCAATACGAAAGCAGTAAAAGCGCAGGACTACTGGAATGTGGTAGCCAGCGATAAGGAAAATGTGGTATCTGAAGAGATGATGAATGATGCCAGTTATGTAGCCATGCGGGAAATCAGCCTCAGTTATCAGCTGCCCTCCCGGCTGTTCACCGGAAAAATGATCCGGCGTATGGGCGTTGGCATATACGGCAGGAACCTGTTTTATTTCCAGCGCAAAACAGATGGCTTCTCGCCGGAAGCCTCGGCATTTAACGTGAATAATTCCTCTTTAGGGCTGGAATCTACCGCGCTTCCTATGATGAGGAATTTTGGCGTCAACCTTAACCTGGAGTTTTAGTGCTTATAAAAACGAATCAACATGCAACAAAATAAAAGTACCATATACGCCGCCGCCCTGCTCCTTACAGCCAGCATGCTATTTGCCGGGTGTACCAAAAATTTTACCGAGCTGAATACGCCGCCTACCTCGGTGACGAATATCGATCCGGGATTGTTATTATCCAAAGTGCAGAAAGATGCCGCCTTTACAGAAGGGAATGAGCGGGCTAATATCCAGTTTGGGTCGTGGGTGCAATATTGGTCTGGCGGCCTGGTAGTACCTACTTCCCGTTATATTCAGCAGCCGGACAATGGCGCCTGGGATGCCCACTATACCTTGCTCCGGAACCTGGGGCAGATCCGCAACCAGGTATTGAAAGGGAAGGAGCAGGACCCAGCCGGCAGAACCAAGCTGGCCATTGCCCGTATCCAGGAAGTATTTGTATGGCAGCGGCTCACAGACCTGTTTGGCGATGTTCCTTTTACATCTACTACGGAGGATGCCAGCCAGGTCAATAACAAACCGGTATTTGATAAGCAGGAAGCTATTTATACCCGTTTGATAGAAGACCTGGATACCGCGATGACACGCATCACGGCTACGGATGACTCTTATGGCAATGCGGATTTTTATTACAAGGGAGCCACTGCCAGCTGGATAAAGTTTGCCAATTCACTGAAGCTGCGTTTAGGTATGCGTATCCGTTATGCCAATCCGCAACTGGCAGAGAAAACAGTGCGGGAAGCGATGGCCCAGCCACTTTTTGCCAGCAATCAGGACAATGCGGCCATCCCTACTTTTAATGATGCACAGGCCTCCAGCTTTCATCCTATCCTGAATCAGTTTACCAATGGCAGCCCCGACCTGCGTTATCTGGCAGCTGCATTTGTGGGCACCCTCAATGCAAAAAAGGATCCCCGGCTGCCGTTGATTGCGGAAGCCACTGTAACATCTAAAAATGCAGGGACTCCTGCTTATGTGGGTATGGGCGTGGCCCTGACGGACGACCTGCTGGCAGGGATCATAAAAGACAATTATTCTACGGCATCCATGAGCACGTATTTTAATAAATCACTTTCCACTCCAATTCCTTGTTATGTCTTTACCTATGCAGATGTATGTTTCTTTAAAGCAGAAGCAGCATTGCTGGGATGGGGCGCTGCTCCGGCGGCGGCAGAAACCTTCTACCAGGATGGTATCCGGGCTGCTATGGCCATGGCCCCTTATAACATTACCACTATTCCGCAGGCATATATTGATGCGGAGTTTGCTTTAGCCGGACTGCCGCAGGAAAAGCAACTGGAAAAGATCATGACCCAGAAATGGATCCAGCTCTTTGGCCGTAATTATGAGGCCTTTGCTGAATGGCGCCGTACTGGCTATCCGGTGCTTACACCCGGACCCAATAAGGGGGCTACCAATGGTACTATTCCCCGCAGGGCGGTGTACTCTTCTCAGGAAGCATTGCTGAATGCCGCCAATTACAAAGTGGCGGTAGATGGACTATCGCAGGGAGATGCTTATGTGTCCAAAGTATGGTGGGATAAGAAACCATAATTGTTAAACCATATAGACACCATTACAGCGGCTGCCCTATCCGGGTGGCCGTTGTTATTTTGCCGCAAAGCAGATAAAGCCCCGTTTTTTACAAGTCAGGCAGGTTTTATTACCAGTCACGCCGATTGACTTACTTGTACGTAGCGTAGTCCTGATTTTTGTGCTAAAAAGATGAAAGCAATTGTATGTTGCCTGTTGGCATTTTGGTGTTATCATGATGTCAACGCCCAAAAGAATGCCCCACCCGGACAAACCGTAAAGGGAAGTGTAACCGATGTGCAAAGTAATGCCCCACTGTCCGGCGTTACTATTGTCATTACCAGTATGACCCCTCAAAAAGGTACTGCGGCTGATCATAACGGCCGATTCATTCTTACAGATATCCCGGTGGGCAGGCATACCCTGAAAGCCACCCTCCTGGGTTATGAACCGGTGCTGATCAGCAATTTTGAAGTAACCGCCGGTAAGGAAGTGGTGCTGGATATTACCCTGAAAGAAAATGTGCAAAAACTGAATACGGTAGTGGTTGCGGCCCCCAGTAAAAATGACCCCATCAACGAACTGGCACAGGTGAGTGCCCGCCAGATGAATATAGAAGAGGGTGTACGCTATGCCGGCACCCGGAATGATCCGTCCAGGATGGCACAGAACTTCGCAGGCGTAGTAGGCAGTAATGATGCTTCCAATGATATCATTATCCGTGGCAACTCGCCCTATGGCGTATTATGGCGGCTGGAAGGTATAGATATTCCTAACCCTAACCACTTCAGTAGCCTGAGTGCTACAGGTGGCCCCGTAAGTATGCTCAATTCCAATACCCTGAAGAACTCCGACTTCCTGACCAGCGCTTTTCCGGCTACCTATGGGAATGCCCTGGCAGGCGTATTTGACCTGCGCCTGCGTAATGGCAACCGGGATAAGTATGAATACCTTGCACAGGTGGGCTTTAATGGTTTTGAAGGTGCTGCAGAAGGCCCCATCAGCAAAAAGAACGGCTCTTCTTTTCTGATTGATTACCGTTTTTCCCTCATTGCCGTAGTGCAGGCCCTGGGGCTGAAAGTAGGTACAGGCAGTAATATCCCCAACTACCAGGACCTGAATTTTAAGCTGGACCTGCCCACCCAACGCAGTGGTACGTTTAGTATAATCGGGCTGGGAGGATTAAGCAGCATCAATTTCAAGGCAGACCCGGATAATACGGATATCCTGTACGGTGCAAATGACCGGGATAGAAAGTACAGATCCAATACCGGTATCCTTGGACTAACCCATACGTATACTTTTAATGCCGCTACCTATGGCCGCGCATTTGCTGCCTTTTCACTGGCACAAAATACGGCGGATGAAAAGATCATCGCGGAAGGTAAGGAGCCCCAACAGGCAGCAGATCTGGATTTTAAACAGTTGAAGTATAGCGCAGGTTATTTGCTGAACCATAAGTTTTCTGCCAGTAATCAACTCACTACCAGTGTCAGTGCCGACCTGCTCCAGCTGAATCTGCACCAGCGCACAATCAAAAAAGGAGATGCATTGATCAGCGAACTGGTGAACACGGATCAAAAGGCCATCCTCTATAAAGCATCGGCCAACTGGCAACATTTTTTTAATGATGACATCACCATGAATACAGGGGTATATGCACAATATTTCGGATTGAATAATACTTATGCCGTAGAACCACGGTGGAACATGAAATTCCGCCTGGGCAATGGTCATGCGTTGACAGCAGGTGCGGGGATGCATAGCCAGCTGCAACCATTGGTGGTTTATTTTTATGAAGGGAAAGATGCCAATAATAAATCCTGGTTGCCCAATAAGGCCCTGGACTTTACACGCAGCATTCACACTGTGCTGGGATATGATGCGATGCTGGGCCGCCACCTGCACCTGAAACTGGAAACGTACTACCAGCATTTGTATGATGTGCCGGTGGAAATAACACCTTCTTCTTTCAGTATGCTGAACACCGGTGCTGTATTTGGATTCTCCGAACAATCCGATTTTGTGAACAAAGGTATTGGCCGGAACTATGGTGTGGAATTAACATTGGAGAAATATTTACAGCAGGGTTTTTATTTCCTCTTCACACAATCGGTTTTTAATTCCGAATACCGGGGCAGTGATCTTATCTGGCGCAATACCGCTTTTAATACACAGTATGTTACCAATTTTCTGATCGGAAAGGAATGGCCCCTCAGCAGCACTTTCAGCATAGGAGCAGATAGTAAATTATCTTATGCCGGCGGACAATGGTATACGGCGTATGATGTGCCTGCGACCATTGACAAAGGTTATATCGTGTATCAAAACCAGGATGCCTTTGCACAGCGTAACCCAGCATATTTCCGGTGGGATCTCAAATTGTCTTTCAAGTGGGACCAGCCCAGAATGACACAGAAATTCTTTGTAGATTTACAAAATCTCACATTCCGTAAGAACCTGTACATGAAAGATATCAATGTGAAAACGGGAGAAATCAAGAACGTAAATCAAATAGGCTTCTTCCCCAATTTTAATTATCAAATTACATTCTGATAAAGATGCTTGCTAAAAAGGCCATAAAGGATACCCTGGGGTTTGATGATACGCGGCTGATGATCGTGGGTATTCCACTGGTGGCCTTTCTATCCCCCATCATCTATTTACATTTCCGGTTCTGGAAAGCACCTTATTATCCGGCAGACGCCTTTTTTTGGTGTCTGCTGTTCACTACGCTGTTCTGGTTTGGCAACCGGTGGGTATTGATCCTTTTCCGTAAAAAATTTCCTGCCTTTTCGCAGTCACGCAAAAGAATCTTTATTACGGCAATGGTCATGTTTGGGTATAACCTTTTCCTGTCCAATATCCTGGAAATCACGGCACCACCTCACGAATACCGGCCTGTCCTGCACTTTGATGCTATTGATACCAATCTCATGTCTATCATGAACACCCTGATCATCGTGGTGATCTATGAGGTAATTTATTACATGGGGCAATTCCGTATATCCGTGCATGAACAGGAAAAGCTGAAACAGGAAAGTTTGCTGGCACAGATCGCTGCCCTGAAAAATCAGGTGGATCCTCATTTTCTGTTTAACAATTTAAATACGTTAAGCGCCATTGTCAGAGATGATCCCGCACAAGCAGAAGCCTTTATCCAGCAGTTGTCCAAGTTATACCGGTATATCCTTGAAATGCCGGAATCTACCCTGGTAGATTTAAGAGCGGAGCTGGACCTGCTATCGGCCTATACATTTTTACTGAAAACACGTTTCGGAGATAATTTTCATATCAATATTACGATACCAACTCATTACCTGGAAAAGAAGATTGTCCCTTTTGCGCTGCAGATCCTGATTGAAAATGCCATCAAGCACAACGTTGCCTCTACCGCCAAACCATTAACCATAAACATTGGCGTGCAGGATGATAAAATAGTAGTAAGCAATAACCTGCAAAAGAAGCAAACACATATTCCATCTACCAAAATGGGATTACGCAATATCAGTATCCGTTCCAGATTGCTGCAAAACCAGGATATACAGTATATTACTACTACGGATCAGTTTATTGTAACGGTACCTTTAATACCTGCTGCCATATGATTAAAGTGGTTATCATAGAAGATGAGTTGCCTGCTGCCAGAAAGCTGAAAAGCTTGCTGGAAGAATTAAAGATGGAGGTGGTAGTACAAGCTACGCTGGACAGTGTGGAAGAAAGTGTAAAATGGTTTAACACCTTTCCTCATCCGGATCTGGTGTTTATGGATATACAGCTGGCTGATGGCGTGAGCTTTGAGATTTTTCAACAGCTATCGCTGCAATCGCCGGTGATCTTTACCACGGCTTATGATCAGTATATGTTGAAAGCATTCAAGCACAACGGAATAGAATATCTTCTCAAACCGTTTAACCTGTCTGTGTTGAGTGCTGCTATGGAAAAGTTTAAGATGTTCTGTCATCATCCGCAGTCGGGAGAGGTGCTGCATCAAAAAGTAGCGGCTATCCTGGAATCCTTTGCCCGTACTACCTTCAAAGAACGTTTTATGGTGAAGAAGGGACAGCAGATCTATTACCTGAATGCCACGGATATTGCCAACCTGTATGTAGAAGGGAAGCTGATCTATGCCACAGATTTTGAGGGAAAGAAACATATGCTGGATGGGAGTCTTACAGAGCTGGAACCGCAGTTGTCGGCCAAAGATTTTTACCGGGTGAATCGTCACCTGATCGTTAATATCCGCAGCATAAAAAGTGTGATACCCTGGTTTAGCGGGCGCCTGAAGCTGGAGATTTCGCCGCAAACGATGGTAGAAGCGGAGGTAAGCCGGGACCGGGTAAGTAAATTCAAGGAATGGCTGGGGGCATAAAGGAAGTAACAGCAGGATTTAGGGGAAGTATATTATATTGTGGTGGAAATTATTTCCTGCAGGCTTTAAAATACCATTTATGACGGAAGTCCATCAGGAGGATGTCCATTGGTGGAATCAGATGAGGGCGGGGGATATGGAAGCCCTTGAAAGACTCTACGCGCAATATGTACAGGAGCTTTTTTCTTACGGGAGTCATTATACCAAAGATGACGCATTACTGAAAGATTGTATTCATGATGTGTTTGTCATTTTAATCAGAAGACACCGACATCTCTCAGCCACCAATAACGTAAAGCTGTATCTCTTCAAAATGCTCCGGCATGAAATATTCAGGGCAGTAAAGAAAGAAAAGAAAACAGCAGCGGAGTTCTCTATTGATTTCACCACTACTACCGTACCGGTGTTGCCAGCCGGACAAGGACCGGAAGATGCAGAACATTATCACCAACAGGCGGCGGTGCTACAACAGTTGCTGCAAAGGCTTTCTGCCCGGCAGCTGGAGGCAATTTACCTGCGATTTAATAAGGGGCTGGGATATGAGGAGATTTCGGCTTTAATGGAAATCGACAATCAGTCGGCCCGTGCCCTGGTATCCCGGACCATCAAAAAAATGAGGGAAGAGGCGGATGGAAACCGTATACTGCCTGTTTCTCTATTTATATTCAACTTGTTATATATTATCAGGAATACCTGATCTCTCTTTGTTATCCATCCTGTCAAAACTTTTTTTTAAAATTCTTTGTAATTGTTGTCTACAAAAAGGCGATGGCATCCTTATTAAGGAGAAAGCGGGAAAGTACCCGGTCAACCAGCCAGCCATTAACGGTGTATGAATATGGAGCAACCAACCAGTATGGATAAGTATGCCAGCTACAGTGTGGAAAGTTATCTGGAAGATGACAGATTCATTCAATGGGTTATTATGCCCGATGAAGCAGGGGAGGCGTATTGGCAGCAGGTGATGCACCTGTATCCTGCCCAGGAACCCAATTTCCGTGCTGCCCGTCATTTTTTAATGCAGCTGCGGATACAGGACCGTTTCCTGTCAGACACTGCCGTAGCAGCCCTGAGCGCCCGCATATGGGAAAGTGCCCGCAAGCAGCCGTTAATAGTGCCTTTCATCCGTAAGTATGCTGCAGCCGTATTATTATTGATAGCTGCAACAGGCGTTTGTTATTATTTTCTGGGTCCTGGTAAAATACCCACCGGGGCAGCCGCCTGGAAAGCCGGGAAGCAAGACAGTGCTTTCCTGGTGCTGGGCAATGGAAAGAAAATTGCCCTGGATAGCACCGACCATATCATCCATTACCTCGGTAATAAAGTAGTTATAAACCAGGATACCATTAAAGTAGGCACAACAGCCAGCACGGCTGCGATGGCAATGAATGAACTGATAGTGCCGGATGGCAGGATCCAGCAACTGGAACTGCCAGATGGTACTTCCGTTTGGGTAAAAGCCCGCAGCCGGCTCCGCTGGCCGGAAACATTTGCTGCCGGCAAGCGGGAGGTGAGCCTGCAGGGAGAAGCCTATTTTGAAGTAGCGCAAAACAGCACACAACCTTTTGCGGTAAGTACCAACAACTACCGTATAGATGTACTGGGCACAGGTTTCAATGTAGCCACTGCCAAATCAAAAACAGCCTTTGAAGCCATTCTCGAAACCGGAAAGATTGCCATTACCGGATTGCAGGAAAACAGTACCCCCATCATACTGAAACCCGGACAACGGGCCGCATTGAATCCCGCAGGTACTGCCCTGGAAATTACAGCTGTAAATACTGCGTTGTACACCTCTTGGCGTTCCGGATTATTGTTGTTTGAACATAAAAGTCTGCAGGAAGTAATGGAAGACCTGCGGGATTATTATCACGTAAGATTTGATATTCAGGACCCGGCACTGGCAGCATTGCCTATCTCCGGGAAACTGACACTCACCACAGATATTCAGGAAGTAATGAAAGTAGTAGCAACTGTAGCAGAGGTCCAATTTACTATAGCCGACGACGTCATCCGTATTTATTAATCACACTTTTATCAGCAGGAACATTTTAACATCAGCATACCAGTAGCAACAAAAACCAAAATTTAAAACGCGATCTATGGACGAAAGAATTTTCGTGCTCGCCCTTCTGCGTAGAAGGGAATCAAAACCAACCATTTTTAAAAAAGCAGCACTCACCAGTTTTTTGATGTTGCTCTTGATGAGCGCCTGGGCACAGGTAAAACAGCCTGCCCTCTCCTTCCGCAACGCACCGTTGAAAAAAGTAATAGCCGCCATTGAAGAACGTTCCGGTTATGTTTTTATCTATTCCGATTCCAGAGTAGACCTGGGCAGGAAAGTGTCTTTGGAAACAACTGCCACGAATATCCGGGAGATATTGCAGCAACTGTTCAGCCAGTCGGCAGATACCTTTTCCATCATGGGCAAACAGGTGATCCTACAACGTAAAAAAAGCAGGGGAGATAATACCCATATCGCTGATGGAGAAGCAGTCACAATTACAGTAGCCGGCATTGTTACAGGCAGCGATGGTACGCCGCTGATAGGGGTGTCTGTAGGGGAAAAAGGTACCAGAAATGGCGCCATTACGGATGCTAAAGGGGCTTATCATCTCCATGTTGCACCTGATGCAGCATTGGAATTCAGCTACCTGGGCTACGAAAGAAAAATGCTCCGTGCAGGTACTGTCGATACACGCATGGACATTATCCTGGAAGGCTCCAAAACCTCCCTGAAAGATGTAGTGGTAGTAGGATACGGTACAGAAAAAAGAGAGAAGATCACCTCAGCGATCAGTACTGTTTCCGGTAAAGAGCTGCAGAACCGTGCTGCGGTTAGTATTGAAACCATGCTGCAGGGCAAGGTGCCGGGGCTGATGATCATCAATAATACCGGTGCCACCGGTGTGGCCAATATGTTTATGGTGAGAGGGATTGCAGCAGTGGCGAGGGAAGTGAACAGCAACGTGGTAAGTCCGCCGCTGTTTGTAATAGACGGGGTGCCTATGATCCAGGAAGTATACCCTTCCGGAGAAGTACCAGGCCCATTGAACAGCCTCCTGGCCGGATTAAACCCGTATGATATTGAATCCATCGATATCATGAAAGATGCATCCGCCGGTGCTATTTATGGTTCCCGTGCAGCCAATGGCGTGATCTTTATCAACACCAAAAGAGGACGGGTAGGAAAACCTATCGTAAGCATTGATGCTAAAACATATATCTCTACCTACCCTTCCCTGATAGAAACATTGGGTGGGGCAGCAGAACGCCGGATGAAGATAGATCTGTGGCGCAAGTATGAATCTGAAGCCAATAGAAATGCGCAGGGCCTGCCAATGGAATTGTCAGACAGCCTGAACAGCTTTTATAATAATTCTACCGACTGGCAGAAACTGTTGTATCGTAACGGGATCACCAATGAAGTGAATATGTCTGTAAGCGGTGGTAATGATAAAAATACCTACCGCCTGGGGGCAGGTTATTCCAATTCACAAGGTATTATTGTGGGAACCGGTTTTAAACGTTATTCCCTCAACTTTACCGGCAGCTACTTGCCCATACGCGGACTAAATATCAATTCCAATATCCTGTTAAGCCAAACCGATCAAAGCCGGGGAAAGGGGAGTGCTATCGATGATCTGGGTGTAGGGAAAGATTATTATTCTTCCCTGCTGCCATCCCCTTCTTCCTCTTTCTTTACCCCATTTACCGATACGTATAAAAACCGCACCGATCAGAACCTGAAACGTTCTGCACAGGTAATGCTGGGAGGTGCCTATGATATAACTTCCTTTCTGACCCTTAATTCTCAGGTGTCCGTCAATTATCTCATGGCGAAACGCCGCACTTTTACGCCTTCTGCACTGAACAATAACAAAGGGGCATCCGCATCTTCCTATTTTGAAGAAAGGCTGAATCTGCTGAATGAAAACTTTATCCGTTTGCATCACACCTTTGGCGGGCAACATACCTTTAACCTGGTAGCAGGTAATACCGTGAATACTGAAAAGACGGAAGCACTGAATGGAATGGGGAAAAACGGTCCTTCCGATGTAGTACAGGTGATCGATGGATATCCGCAAAATAATATCTCCTTAAAGGGCACCTACAATTCTTTTGGACTGCTTTCCTACTACAGCCGTCTTACCTATGATTACGATGCTAAATATATCATGAACCTTTCCTGGCGTGCAGATGGTTCTTCCAAATTCGGTGCACAGAACCGCTGGGGGTATTTTCCTGCAATATCCGGTGCCTGGCTGTTTACCAAGGAACATTTTATGGAACATGCCTTCGGCAAGTGGCTCAACTTTGGTAAGCTGCGGGCAGGATGGGGTAAAGCAGGTAAGCAATATGATGATTATTACCTGGCAGTAGGCCAGTATAATGTGGGTAGTTCTCCCACAGGTACTACTTATGGTGGCGTTCCTATTATCCGCCCCAATTACGAAGGGGCTAATGGTATCCCACTGCCCAACCTGGGCTGGGAACAGACTACAGATTACAACCTTGGGCTGGACTTAGAGTTGTTTAACGGCAGGGCTACTTTCAGCTATGATTATTACTGGAAACGTTCAGACAACTTCCTCTTCGATAATCCTTTGCCAGCTTCTGCCGGCTATGCCATGACGAAAATCAATGGCGGCAGTTTACTGAACTATGGTATGGAATGGGCCGTCAACCTTTTCCTGATGCCTGCAGAGCGTAAGTTCCAGTGGAACATCAGCGCCAATGCTTCCTTCAATAAAAATGTCCTACTCCGGCTACCTGATAATGGCCGCAATATTGTGCGTACCAAAACACCTGATAACATGCGCTTTGCCAATGGGAACGTATTGCAGGTGGGCCGCCCCTTAAATGGTTTTTACCTGTATGAATCAAGAGGAGTATACCGTAAGCCTGGCGATGTGCCGGTAAATCCTTTTAACGGGGAAGCACTCGAACAATTGGCCAACAGCGCCTTGTACCAGACAGGAGATATCTGGCTGGTAGACCAGGATCACGACTATGTACTGGACCCATTGTACGACCGGGTATACAAAGGCAATCCTTATCCTCAACTGTATGGTGGGTTTTCCAATACATTCCGTTATGGCGGGTTTACCTTTTATACTTTCTTCACGTATATGCTTAACCGTAAAGTGTATAATGATGTATTGCGGAACCGTATTGCCAGCATAGACTGGAAAACAGCTACCGGCACAGCACCGCGGAATACACCTATTGTCAATAATATAGATTTCTGGAGCCCGGAGAATCCCAATGGTACTTATCCCATCCTGAACCCCCGCCGCTCCAATAATTTTGATTACGATATTAATGGCGCCTCTCCCGGCAACTATGGCGCTGCGGATTCGGACCTGTTTCTGGAAGATGGCAGTTTTTTACGCCTCAAAACAGTTACCCTTTCGTACGACTTCAATAATGACTGGCTCCGCAAAATTAAAATGCGCCGTATCCGTGCTTATATAACCCTGGAAAATGTGTTTATGCTGCAGAAGTATTCCGGAGTAGACGCGGAGATTGTGGATGCACTGGGTTTTGACCGTGGTAGCGGTTATCCTACACCCCGGAATTTTAGTGCTGGTTTTAATGTTGAATTTTAAAAAACTGGAAAATGCGCTTACTAAAACAAATCAAAATAGGGATACTCGCAGGGATATGCATGATCAGTTATTCCTGTAGTAAGATCCTGGATCAGGAGATCATCCAGAACCCGGTATCCATAAATGCCTGGGAAAATCCTGCTGATGCAGAGAAAGAAGTAGCTGCGGCATATGATCTGCTGCGTACGGCTGTATCTAATGATTACCTGCTTTTTAAAGCAGGCGATATCCGTGCCTATGATTACCTGAATGGCTCCTTTGGCAGCTTGTGGGCTTATTATAATGACAAAAGTCTTTTATTGTATTCTTCTGCCATGTCCGACTGGTCTAACTTCTATAAAGTGATCAGCCAATGCAACCTGATCCTTGAAAAGATAGAAGGGATTGATCAAAGTAAATGGTCAGGTAATTTAAAGGATCGGTATGCAGGGGAAACCCATTTTATCCGGGCCTTCTCTTATTTCCTGATGATACGGCTGTGGGGAGATGTTCCCTTACAGTTGCAGGCTTTTAATACGGAGTTTATTTCCGGGGAAAAAGTAGAAAAAGTAGCCACCGTGATCTTTGAAGATCTGCAGTATGCAGCAGAACACCTGCAATGGGAATATAGTGTGGCAGAGCGGGGTATCCGTGCTACCAAAGGCGCTGCGCTCACGATCACTGCGCATGCAAAAGCCTGGTTTAAAGATTATGCTGCCTGTGAAGCCGCCTGTGCCAAAGTGATCAATGAAGGTCCCTACAAGCTGGTGCAGGACACTGCCAAATTCATGAGCATCTTTATCGGCAAATCAGAAGAAGGTATCTTTGAGCTGAACTACAGCTTTGCTGAAAAAGAACTGGACCCACTGGGCTCTATCGGAAAGATCACCCTGCCAGATCCGTATTACCGTAACAATTATGGTTATATGCTGGCTTGCCCGCCTGAGGGCGTAAAAGCGGCCTTGTTTCCCGAAGGTAAACCCGACAGACGCAAAGACTACTGGTTTGTAGCATCTACCTGGAATACTACTAATACTTCCCTGGGTAAGTACCGTACCCTGGCAGCAGGGCAGGATACTGCCAGCGGCAAGATCAATGAATCCAATATCATCATTACCCGCCTGGCAGATGTGGTGCTGCTGCATGCAGAAGCATTGGCAGCCCTGGGCAGGAATGCAGATGCTGTAGTGGAAGTGAATAAGGTACGCAAGCGTGCGGCTGCGCCACTGTATAACGGTAATGGCAGTATTAAAGATACGATCCTGGCAGAGCGGAGGATAGAACTGACTGGAGAAGGACATCGTTTCTTTGACCTGGTACGCACCGGACAGTTGCCTAAGTTCCAGCCTAATATCAGTGCGGCTGATTTTCAAAAAGGCGCCTGGCTGCTGCCTATAAAACCCGAAATAGTGGCCAACAGCAATGGTACCATTGTGCAGAACGAATTCTGGAAATAAACTTAAAACAACCTGGTATGAAAAAGATACTCATTATATGCCTGCTGGCACTTGGCTGCATCTGCTGTCGTAAGGAATATTATGTGGACGGCGGCCACAGCGGACAACCTGAATGGCAAACAAAACAAAGCGCTTATGAATTTATGCAGGGCAACGGCGACAAACTGTTTGACTCCTTGGTAAAGATCATTGACCTCACCGGGATGAAAGCAGAAGTAGAGAAAGATGGGATTACGCTCTTTGCTGTTACCAATGCTGCCGTGATGCGCTATCAAACCTATGTAAGAACAGGAAGGATCAGCACTTCCCTCAGTAATCCGAAACCACTGGAAGAGATCAGTAAGGATACCCTGCGCTGGTTGGTGCAGCGCCTCATCATCCCGGCCAATAAGATCTCCCTGGAACAGGCACTCAAAGAAGGTGAAAAATCCTATTTCAGCCTGGGGGGCGACAGTGTATTCCTGTCGGCCGAAAAACAGGCTTTTGAAGGGGTACAGGGCATGGGGGCGCCACTGCTGTTTTATGAACATCCTAAAACCGTACGGGACACGGTAGCCTACCGGATCCAAATGCAAACACACAACCTGGTAACCCGCAATGCGATGATTCATGTATTGCATACCAGCGCTTCTTTCTTTAACGGCATAAAAAAATAAGACATGCGGAATAGGAAATATATCATGATTGTACTGTGCGCCGGCTTTTTATTGTCTGCCTGTTATAAATACAAGGGAAATGATGGTTATCTCAGCGATCTGGTAGAATACCCGTCTATCAATCTTACGGCCAACCTGGGCGAAACATTTGTCAGCGATCCTATGCAGGTAGACGGCTCTACCCGGCCGCTGGAATTTTCGATTGCCGGGATATATGATGCCGACAGGAATCCGGTGGCGCTTCTATCCAAAGAAGTAGACACCAAAATATGGGCACTGCCTTATACTGGCACAGAAGAAACCCTGGCAGAAATGCAGGCTAAAACCATAGCGGTGAAAAGACGGGTACTGGATATTGATACGCTCAGCGGCAGTCTGGTAGTATACCCCGAAGCAGCTGGCCTGAATATCCCCACCGGCAAAACCTTTTATGTGGATGTAGCTGTAACGAACGGGGGAGGACAAAGGATCGTGAAAAATGCTGCTGCGCTTACCTTTACGGATAATAAAGAATCGTTTATCAGTCAGGCCTATTTGAACGAAGGAGATGCCGACTTTAAGCTGGAGGCGAAATTTAAACGCCTGGGAGATGGCAATAAGCTGATTGTACGCTATGTAAACAGCAAGGATGAACCTTATGACCCTGCCATTTTTCAGCCGGTTCCTCCCACGCAATATGAGCCATTCCCTTCCTTGTATAAGCTGCCTGGTGGTAATCCTTTAAAGAAAGAACAGCTGAACGACCGGGTGGAAATGGACGTGTATTATCCTATACCTGCTTCGGGTAATAAACGGGATGTATATCGTATTACTTCCATCATGGCAGGAGAAATCGACGGCAAGTACCTGGAAATAGGAATGCGTTGGGGCATCTACGTAGGTGGAACCTGGGAGATAAAATATATTATTGATAAAAAATAACGGCTTTATCAGTAATACAGATGAAAAAAGGTGTACCGGTTGAGGGTACACCTTTTTTATATCAGTTTACGCTGGCTCAGATGGTTTTTACCAGGTAGTAATTCTTTTTTCCTTTCTGGAACAGGATGTATTTACCATTCAGCAGCAGGCTGGTATCCACCAGTTGTTCAATGCTGCCAACTTTGTTCTTATTGATACTTACACCACCACCCTGTACATTTTTGCGGGCTTCACTTTTGCTGGGGAAAATCCCGTGTTCTGCCAGGAAGCTCACTACATCTTTGCCGGTTTCCAGCTCACTCATAGAAATTTCTACCTGTGGCACTCCTTCCATAACGTCCAGCAGCTGTGCTTCTGTAAGCGATTGTAATACTTCTGCCGTATCATTTCTGAACAGCAGTTCAGAAGCTTTCACTGCAAACTCGTAATCTTTTTCGCTGTGGATAAAGCAGGTTAATTCTTTAGCCAGGCGTTTCTGCAATAGGCGTTGTTCCGGTGCAGCACGGTGTTGTGTAATCAGTTCGCTGATCGTAGTCTCCTCCAGGAAGGTGAAGATCTTGATATAACTCTCTGCATCGATATCGGAAGTGTTGAGCCAGAACTGGTAGAATGCGTAAGGCGAAGTACGTTTAGGATCCAGCCATACTGCACCGGCTTCTGTTTTACCAAATTTGGTACCATCCGCTTTTTTGATCAGCGGGCAGGTAAAGGCAAATGCTTCTCCACCGGCTTTACGGCGGATCAATTCGGTACCAGTTACAATATTGCCCCACTGGTCGGAGCCACCCATTTGCAGCTTACAGTTTTTGGCAGTATATAAATGGAAGAAATCGTATCCCTGAATCAGCTGATAGGTAAATTCTGTAAAAGACATACCGTTATCCCCTTCCAGACGTTTGCGTACAGAGTCTTTCGACATCATGTAGTTAACGGTAATATGTTTGCCGGTTTCGCGGATGAAGTCCAGGAAAGAAATGTTGCGGAACCAGTCGATATTGTTCACCATTTCTGCCGCATTGGGTTTGGTGGTGTCAAAGTCCAGGAAACGTTGCAGCTGTGCTTTCATCCCATCCAGGTTGCGTTGTATGGTGTCGAGGTCCAGCATTTTTCTTTCATCTGCCTTAAAGGAAGGATCGCCTACCATACCGGTAGCACCACCTACCAGCGCCAATGGCTTGTGCCCGGCTTTTTGCAGGTGTACCAACAGTAATACCGGTACCAGGTGTCCTATATGCAGTGAGTCTGCAGTAGGATCAAATCCTACATAGGCTGTAGTCATTTCTTTCAATAACTGCTCTTCCGTTCCAGGCATCATATCCTGCACCATCCCACGCCAGCGTAGTTCTTCTATCAGGTTCATGATCTATTTAAAAATTTGTGCAAAGCTAGTAAAAAAAGAGCTATTAGCTGTTAGCCATTAGCTTTTAGCCTTGCCCTCCGCCACGCTGGCATTATCCTTGTGCTTTAATCAAAGCATCATCATTCGCTGCATTTAGCTAAAAGCTAACAGCTAATAGCTACCTTTACTACTCAAAATATTGCTTATGGCAAAGACCGGTAACCATCTGGAGAAAGCAGCCCGGCAATCAGGGACCATTGTAGGGATTGACCTGGGTACTACCAATAGCCTGGTAGCTGTTATTGACCCTTTAACCAGGCAGCCTGTTACTTTAAAAGTGGATCATACCAGCGCGTTGGTACCTTCTGTGGTACATTTTACAGGCAGTGAGGAAGTAGTAATAGGAGATGCCGCGCTGGAAGCGTTGATCACCCATCCTTATCAAACGATTTATTCGGCCAAACGCTTGATGGGCAAGTCTTACAAGGATGTGAAGGATAAGGCGGGCCTGTTTTCCTACAAGATACTGGACGATGATACAGATAGCCTGGTAAAGGTACAGGTAGGCCAACGGTTTTATTCACCTATCGAGCTTTCTTCCTATATCCTGCGGGAACTGAAGGCCAGGGCAGAGCAGATTTTAGGCAGTGAAGTAAGTAAAGCGGTGATTACGGTGCCTGCTTATTTCAATGATGCCCAGCGCCAGGCTACCCGGGATGCCGGCAAACTGGCAGGGCTGGATGTATTACGTATTGTCAATGAACCTACGGCAGCCAGCCTGGCTTATGGGCTGGGGCTGAACCGGGAGGAAGAACGCACAATAGCCGTTTACGATCTGGGCGGTGGCACCTTTGATATTTCCCTCCTGCGGATCTCCAATGGGATCTTTGAGGTGTTGGCCACCAATGGGGATACCTACCTGGGCGGAGATGATATGGACCGGGCTATTGTAGCACACTGGACCGAATTGCATGAAATCTCAGAAGAAGCGCTTGGCAGTAATAAATCCCTGGCACAGGCATTACGCCTGAAGGCGGAAGCAGCCAAGAAACACCTGTCGGAGGCTCCTTATTTTCATACGCGGCTCAATAACTACGAATTACAGCTTACCCGGGAACAATTTGAAGAGCTGGTACAGCCACTCCTGGAGCGTACCATTCAATGCTGCCGCAATGCGTTGGGAGATGCACAGCTGGCCATCTCAGATATTGAAGCCGTGGTAATGGTAGGAGGTGCTACCCGGGTGCCGTTGGTAAAAGCATTAGTAGGGGCATTCTTTGGAAAGCCGGTTAATGATACCCTGCATCCGGATGAAGTAGTAGCATTGGGTGCAGCCATTCAGGCAGATATACTGGCAGGCAATAACCGGGAGCTGTTGCTGCTGGACGTAACTCCTTTGTCTTTAGGGATAGAGACCATGGGCGGATTAATGGATGTACTGATTCCCCGCAATACAAAAATACCGGCCAGTGTAGGGCGTAATTATACTACCCAGAAAGATAGCCAGAGCGGGATGAAAATAGCGGTATTCCAGGGAGAGCGGGACCTCGTAAAAGACAACCGCAAACTGGCTGCTTTTAACCTGACAGGTATTCCGGGTATGCCGGCAGGCATGCCTAAGGTACAGGTATCTTTTTTACTCGATGCAGATGGTATCCTGGTAGTGCGTGCCAAAGAAATGCGCAGTGGCGTGGAGCAGCATATTGAAGTAAAACCGCAATACGGACTTACGGAAGAAGAGGTATCCCATATGCTGGCACAATCTGTAATGCATGCACAGGAAGATATGCAGGCAAGGGGAGTCCTGGAAGCGCAAACGGAAGCTCAGCAACTACTTGATGCAACGACGGCATTTCTGGAAAAAAATAGCAGCCTCCTGACTCCAACAGAACAGGAAGCTGTGAAAGCAGCCATGGAAACATTGCAGGCTGCCGTGATGACGAATGATAAAGATGCGATCCGCAGCGGTATTGTAGCCCTGAATGACATGTCCCGCCCTTATGCGGAAAGGCTGATGAGCAATGCTATAAAAGATGCCGTTACGAGAAAAAAGGACTAAATACTAGCTATACAAGCAGCCAGGCTATCCTTCCAGTAAGGTATTTTTACCTGGAAAGTATCCTTGATTTTTTGTTTGTTCAGTACACTGTAAGCAGGCCTTTGGGCTGCAGTAGGATATTGATCTGAAGTAACCGGCAGCACTTCGCAGGCAGTACCGGTAATCGCTTTGATAGCTATGGCAAAATCATACCAGCTGGCTACACCTTCATTACTGTAATGATATACACCACCTGCAATGGTACCGGCATGCTCAAACTTGTGCGTAAGAATATCCAGGATCACCTGCGCCAGATCATTGGCGTAGGTAGGCGTACCCGTTTGATCAAATACTACGTTCAGGCTGGATTTTTCTTTCATGAGCTCCTGCATCCGTTTCAGAAAGTTGACACCGGTATTGGAATATAACCAGGAAGTACGGATAACAATAGTATCAGGATTATATCCTAATGCGGAAGCTTCCCCTCTCAGTTTAGAGCTGCCATAAATACTTTGCGGGTTGGGTTCATCTTCTTCTGAATACGGGCGGTTCTGTTTACCGTCAAACACATAATCCGTAGAAATATGAATAAGTTGGGTGCCGTGCTGCTGGCATATTTCGGACAGGTTTAATACGGCCTGGAAATTGAGCAGGAAAGCAGCATCTTCATCCGTTTCAGCGTTGTCTACCGCCGTATAGGCTGCACAGTTAATACAGGCATCTATATGCTGCAACCCGAAGTAGTTAGCTAGCACCTCCGCATTGGTAATATCCAGGTCCTGGGTACCTGCATAAATAAAATTGTATTGGCTATATGGGGCAGCTACTGTTTTCAGTGCCTGTCCCAGTTGTCCTTTTGCGCCTGTAACAAGAATATTCTTCATAAGAAATGTTTTAATCAGCTATCCGCATTGACGGCTGCCTGTCTTTTAGTAGGTAAAATTATTTGCAGCATTTTCCAAAGTAGGCAATGTCTGATCTTTTTCAGAGATAATAGCATCTTTGAGGTCAATACCCCAGTTGATCTGCAAGGCAGGATCATTATAAATGATACCTCCTTCGCAGGCTTTATTATAAAAAGCATCACATTTATACATTACTTCGGCGGTTTCACTGATCACGGCATAGCCATGTGCAAATCCTTTGGGCACAAGCAACTGCAACTTATTGGCAGCACTCAGCTCAATTTCATAAGACTGGCCATAGGTAGGAGAGCCTTTGCGGATATCTACCACTACATCTATAATGCTGCCTTCGAGTACCCTGATCAGTTTGGTTTGCGCATAAGGCTCCAACTGATAATGCAGCCCACGTAATACGCCATAAGTAGACCTTGCCTGGTTGTCCTGTACAAAAGGAAAACTTAATCCTTCCTGTTGAAAAGTTTGTGCATTATAACTTTCAAAAAAGTATCCACGGGCATCCGTTAAGACCTTTGGCTCATAAATCAATAATCCTGCAATTCCTGTAGGTGTAAAAGGCATCTTTCTAGCTTTTAGCTATTAGCTATTAGCTTTTATCCGCTGCATTCAGCTAACGGCTAAAAGCTAACAGCTTAAAATAGCTATCTTGTTTGATATTGTTGTTCGTAATAATGCTGATAAGCTCCGCTGGTAACATGTTGCAGCCATTCTTCATTGGCCAGGTACCAGTCTACTGTTTTTTCCAGTCCTTCTTCAAATTGAAGGGAAGGTTGCCAGCCCAGTTCCTGATTGAGTTTGGTAGCATCAATAGCATAGCGGAGGTCGTGTCCGGCACGGTCTTTCACGAAGGTGATCAGTTGTGCGGAGGTGCCTGGTGTACGGCCCAGTTTTTTATCCATGATGGTACATAACAACCGGATCAGGTCAATGTTTTTCCATTCATTGATGCCACCGATATTGTAGGTTTCTCCGGTGCGTCCCTGGTGAAATATGGTATCGATAGCCCGGGCATGATCGTCTACCCATAGCCAGTCGCGTATGTTTTCCCCTTTGCCGTATACCGGTACGGGTTTATTATTCCTGATATTATAAATCGCGAGTGGTATCAGTTTTTCAGGGAAGTGATGGGAGCCATAATTGTTGGAGCAATTAGACATGACCACTGGCAGATGGTACGTATGATAGTACGCCATTACAAAATGATCAGAACTGGCTTTGGAAGCAGAGTAAGGAGAGCGGGGATCATACGCTGTTTTTTCCGTAAATAAACCTTCTTCTCCCAATGATCCATACACTTCATCCGTAGATACATGATAGAACCGTTTCCCTTCTGTATTATCCTTCCATAGTCTTTTGCAGGCATTCAGTAACACCGCTGTGCCCAGCACATTGGTTTTGATAAATGCCAGCGGGTCCATGATAGAGCGGTCTACATGGCTTTCTGCCGCCAGGTGGATCACACCGTCGAACTGATATTGTTCAAACAGCTGGTCTATAAAAGCTTCATCCGTAATATCTCCTTTTTCAAAGGTATAGTTAGGTTTATCTTTTACATCCAGCAGGTTTTCAAGATTACCGGCATAGGTAAGTGCATCCAGGTTAATCACCTGGTATTCCGGATATTTATTTACAAATAACCGCACCACATGAGAGCCTATAAAGCCTGCACCACCGGTAATCAGTATTTTACGTTTCATAATAGCGGATAGTATTTTATTTATGTAAAGCCTGTTTGAAATATTCATAAGTGATCTTCAAACCTTCGGCCCTGCCTACTTTTGGCTCCCAGCCTAATAGCTGTTTAGCCTTGGTAATATCTGGCTTCCTTTGTTTCGGATCGTCCTTAGGCAAAGGCTGGTAAATAATTTTTTGTTTGGTACCGGTCAGTGCAATGATCTCTTCTGCAAACTGCAGGAGGGTAATTTCTGCCGGGTTACCAATATTTACAGGCAGGTGGTAATCGCTGAGTAACAGACGGTAGATACCTTCTACCAGGTCATCTACATAGCAAAAGGACCGGGTTTGAGAGCCGTCACCAAAAACGGTGAGATCCTGACCGGTTAATGCCTGACCCATAAACGCAGGCAGTGCACGGCCATCATCCAGGCGCATACGTGGACCATAGGTGTTGAATATGCGGATGATACGGGTTTCTACTCCATGGAAATTGTGGTAAGCCATCGTTATGGATTCCATAAAGCGTTTGGCTTCATCATACACGCCACGTGGCCCTACAGGGTTCACATTACCCCAATATTCTTCCGGTTGCGGATGTACGTTAGGATCACCATATACTTCAGAGGTAGAAGCTACCAGGATGCGTGCATTCTTTTCTTTGGCCAGTCCCAGCAGATTGTGTGTACCCAGTGAGCCTACTTTTAAGGTTTGAATAGGCATCTTCAGGTAGTCGATCGGACTTGCAGGAGAGGCAAAGTGCAGGATATAATCCAGTTTGCCTGGTACGTGCACAAACTTGGTTACATCATGATGATAGTATTCAAAGTCGGGCGACGGGAACAGGTGTTCTATATTCTTGATATTGCCGGTAAGCAGGTTATCCATACCAATTACATGATAACCTTCTTTTATAAAGCGGTCGCAAAGGTGGGATCCCAGGAACCCGGCTGCACCAGCTATTAAAACGCGTTTCTTTTCCATAATCTGTAAGGTGAAGGGTTTATAATTTAGATGCAGTACGGCCTACGCTTTCGTAATGAAATCCTAGTTCCTGCATACGTTCTACTTCAAAGAGGTTTCTGCCATCAAAAATAGCTTTGTTCTTTAACGTATGGGCAATTTTATCGAAATCAGGTGTTCTGAACACGCTCCATTCTGTAGCGATGATCAGCGCGTCTGCATTATCCAGGCAGGTATACTGATGCTCTGCATAAGTTACTTTATCGCCTACTACCTGGCGAACGGGCGCCATGGCTTCCGGATCAAAAACACTTACGGTAGCCCCTTCTGCAACTAAAGCATCGATGATATACAACGCCGGTGCTTCGCGGATATCATCTGTATTAGGTTTAAAGGCCAGTCCCCACAGGGCGAAGTGTTTGCCTTTTAATCCATCTTTAAAGTACGATTTTATTTTAGGCAGCAGGAACAGTTTCTGTTTTTCATTCACATCCATTACTGCATTCAGGATCTTAAAATCATAGGCTGCATCCGCAGAAGATTTCACCAATGCCTGTACATCTTTAGGAAAACAGCTGCCACCATAACCAATGCCCGGGAACAGGAACCTTTTTCCAATACGGTCATCACTACCAATACCCCGGCGTACCATATCCACATCGGCGCCTAATTTCTCACATAAAATGGCGATCTCATTCATGAACGAAATTTTGGTAGCCAGGAAAGAGTTGGCCGCATACTTGGTCAGCTCTGCTGATTTTTCATCCATGTAAAGAATAGGGTTACCCTGCCTTACATAGGGTGCATATAATTCTCCCATTACTTTACGCGCCCTTTCAGAGCCTGTACCAATCACTACGCGGTCGGGCTTCATGAAATCATCTACGGCCACCCCTTCCCTGAGGAACTCGGGGTTAGATACCACATCAAATTCAGTTTTGCAGTTTTGCGCAATGGCGGCCCGTACCTTATCGGCAGTGCCTACGGGAACGGTGCTTTTATCTACAATTACTTTGTAATCCGTCATTATTTTACCCAGCTGTTCCGCCACTTTCAGTACAAAAGAGAGGTCAGCAGCGCCATCGGCACCAGGAGGTGTAGGCAGTGCCAGGAAGATCACCTGGGCATCTTTGATACCTTCTGCCAGATTGGTGGTAAAATGCAAACGACCTTCTTTGAGGTTCCGTTCAAATAATTTTTCCAGACCCGGTTCGTAAATAGTGACCTGGCCATTGGATAGTTTATTGACTTTATTTACATCAATATCTACACAGGTAACTTCATTACCTGTTTCGGCAAAGCAAGTGCCGGTAACCAGTCCTACGTAACCGGTGCCTACAACTGTAATTTTCATGGGGGATTATTTTATAAAAGATTTAACAGAAGCAATAATGTGATCCAGCTGATCACGATCCATTTCAGTGTGTATTGGTAAAGAGATGACTTTAGTCGTGAGTGCATCCGTATTCGGTAAATGGAATGCGGCCCCTCCAAAGTTGGCAAAC
This sequence comes from Chitinophaga sp. H8, assembly GCF_040567655.1. Taxonomy (NCBI): domain Bacteria; kingdom Pseudomonadati; phylum Bacteroidota; class Chitinophagia; order Chitinophagales; family Chitinophagaceae; genus Chitinophaga; species Chitinophaga defluvii. The sequence continues at coordinate 2,248,981 of NZ_JBEXAC010000002.1, forward strand.
ATTTTTTGCTGGTGCGCCGGCACAGGATAATAGATCATGGCGGGCACCTGTTTTTCCTGCAGGTATTGTTGCAAGGCATTTCTGTCAATACCATTTAATTGCAGGGTATATTGGTGAAATACATGATAACTGTAAGGAGCACGGTACGGCGTGGTGATCTGCGGGATACCGGCAAATCCGGCATCATAGGCATCTGCTACCGCACGGCGGGCCTTGATATATTCATCCAGCAGCGGAAGCTTGATACGTAATATCGCTGCCTGCACCGTATCCAGCCGGGAGTTACAACCTACCACATCATGGTAGTAACGGGCCGACTGGCCATGATTAGCTACCATTTTGAGCTGATTGGCCAGCGCATCATCATTGGTGAAGATAGCCCCACCATCACCATAGCATCCCAGGTTTTTGGACGGGAAAAAGGAGGTACAGCCAATATGCCCCATGGCCCCGTTTTTTTTCACCGTGCCGTCTTTATAGGTGTAAGTGCCTCCTATTGCCTGTGCATTATCTTCTATCACATAGATACCGTGCTGCGCTGCGATAGCCATCAGGGGTTCCATATCAGTGCTGTGGCCGTACAGATGTACGGGTACGATAGCTTTGGTCCTGGAGGTGATCGCTTTTTCTACCTGTGCCACATCCAGACAAAACGTTTGCGGGTTTACATCCACAAATACCGGTTTTAATTGCAGCATGGCAATTACTTCGGCAGTAGCTATAAAAGTAAAGGAAGGGGTAATGATTTCATCTCCGGGTTGCAGGCCTAATGCCATCAGCGCTATTTGCAGGGCATCGGTACCATTGGCACATGGAATTACATGCTTCACACCCAGATATTGTTGCAGCTCTTGTGCAAATGACTGCACCGGGCCGCCATTGATAAAAGCAGTACTCTCAAGCACATCCAGAATAGCAGCGTCTACCTGCGGTTTTATCTTGGCATACTGGCGTTTTAAATCCACCATTTGAATAGGCACCATGTAGGATCAATATTTTGATTAAAAGTGTGCAAATTTACAAAAAATGACGTTGGGTGTGGATTATCTTTGCTCCACAACGAAAATTGAGTAAAAGTACGTAACCGGATGATAGCTACAGGGATTTATAATGGCGTGATACAGTTGTACAAAGCGGCCGTACTGCTCGCGGCAGGGACTGGTAATGAGAAAGCCAGACGCTGGCTGGCAGGGCGTAAAGGCCTGTTGGACCACCTGCGTGCGGCCAACCTGGGGAACGCGCCGGTAGTATGGATCCATGCTGCTTCTCTGGGCGAATTTGAGCAGGGAAGGCCCGTATTGGAAGCTATCCGCCAGCAATATCCCCATTATAAAATTTTGTTAACTTTCTTTTCCCCCTCCGGCTACGAGGTGAGAAAGGGCTATAAAAATGCCGATTACGTTTATTATTTACCGTTGGATACCCGCCGGAATGCACAGGAATTCTTAAATATTGTGCGCCCGCAACTGGCCATCTTTATCAAATATGAGTTCTGGTATCATTTTCTGACAGCATTACATGCGCGTCAGATACCTACTTTACTTATTTCAGGGATTTTCCGGAAAAGCCAGCCTTTCTTTAAGCCATGGGGAGGGATGTTCCGGCAACTGCTGCAGCAGCTGACCCACATTTTTGTGCAGAATCAGGTATCCCGGCAATACCTGGAGGAGATCAATATCCGGCAGGTAACGATGGCGGGGGATACCCGTTTTGACCGGGTATGGGCCTTACAGCAGGAAATTGTGGATATCCCGCTGGTAACTACCTTCTGCGGCCATCAGCAGGTATTGGTAGCCGGCAGTACCTGGGAAGCAGATGAAAAGCTGCTGGCCGCCTGGTGGCAGCAGCAACAGCGGAACTGCCGGTTGATCATTGCCCCCCATGAAATACATGAGGCACATATTCAGACGATCATGACGCTGTTTCCCGGCGCTGTAAGATATACGGAACTGGCCGCTGGTATATTGCCAGCCGCCGATAAAGCGGTATTGATTGTGGATAATGTGGGGATGCTTTCAGCGCTGTACCGGTATGCTACCGTAACTTATGTAGGCGGTGGGTTTGACCGGGAAGGGATCCATAATATTCTCGAACCGGCTACCTATAGCAAGCCGGTGGTATTCGGGCCTATCTTCGATAAATTTCCGGAAGCACAGGAACTATTGGATCTGGGCGGTGCCTTTACCGTACATACGGAAGCGGAGCTGGAGCAGCAGTTGCAACGGTTGCTGCATGAAGCGGACGTATGCCGGGAGGCCGGCGATATTGCTGGTAAATATGTGATGGATAATAAAGGGGCTACCAGTAAAATACTGGCCTTTATTCAGGAAAAGCGTTTTTTAACCAGGGAATAGAAATGTTTAACCAGAGTATCCTCATCCTGCCAGCCCTGGTAGATCTTTAGTTCCCGCTGTATCCAATATTCAGCTTCCTGCAGAGAAGTACATTCATTGATGGTTTTAACGGAGCGGTCGTACATGTCGCGGTCGCCACGGAACAGTTCCTGGATAAACTGGAACTTGTCATTAATACCGATCGCGTCGCGCAGGTCTTTTACTCCCATTTCCCGCAGTTTTTCCGCTACTTCCACATTTGCAGTTCTCAGGCGTTCGTTCAGGGAGGTACCGGATTGGGTTTGTCCTACCAGTTCGTTTAACTCTTTACGGATATTGTGGTTTTCGGCAGGTTGTTCCTGGCGATGTCCATTGTGATGGGCAGGAGCAGCGGTAGTATCAAAAAGGGTAGCAGGCGTAGGTTTGGGTACCTGAGGTGCTGGCTGGGCGGTGGCCGCCGGTGCTGGTACCGCCACTGGAGGAGCCGTTGGCACTGTATGGTTAGCTGCAGGCACTGCTGCCGCAGGTGGTGTATAAGTAGCCGCCGGTATGTGTTCCGCTGGCGGAGGTACCTGGGCAGGTGTGGGCACAGCTGCTGCTGGCGCCGGTGCTGTATGTACAGGCGCTTCCGGTGCCGGGGGCTCAGGTGTAGGCACAGCTGCTTCCGCGGCAGGCGTTGGTGTTGTATGTACAGGTGCTTCCGGTGCTGGCGGAGGCGGATGTTTTATAACTGGTGGGGTATATGCCGCTACCAGTTTGGGTATATGTAGTATAACCGGCTTTGCTTCCTCTTTAGGCTGTTGAGCGGCCGGAGGAGGAGCGGGAATATTGTCCGCGCTTGCCGCCGGAGCGGGCATGGCTGGCGCCGGGATATTTTCCGGCGCAACAGGCGCAGCCGGTGCGGGTACATGTTCTGCCACAGGAGGTGCAGGGGCCGCAGCTTGCGCTACAGGAGCCGGTACTTCAGATGGAGGTAAAGTATTATGAGCCGCCATCCTGTCGGACGGCAGAATTACCGCTATATTTGTTTGTGTATTTTTCTGCTGAAGCTGTGCGTTACGGGTATGTAACACCTCGGCCTGCAATAACTGTACATAGTACGATATGGTTTGCAGCCCGGCGTTGGAATTCTTTAATTCCTGTAATTTTTCAATTAATGCATTTATTTTCTCCATGCCTTAATTGTTAACGCTTTGTGAGAGAAATTATTTTACTTGCATAAAAGTAAGACTTTTTTAACCATTTAATAATCAAAATACTATAATATGTTTATTGAACCTTCTCTTGCAGGAGGACGGCGGGGCTGGATAGAGGTGATCTGTGGTGCTATGTTCTCTGGTAAAACAGAAGAACTGATCCGCAGACTAAAGCGTGCGAGGATTGCCAACCTGAAAGTGGAGATCTTCAAACCCGGGGTAGACACCCGGTATGATGAGCATAATATTGTTTCACATGACGAAAACAGGATTATATCCACCCCATTGGAAAACTCCCAGCAAATCTTGTTGCTGGCACAGGAGGTGGATGTAGTGGGGATTGATGAGGCCCAGTTTTTTGATGCAGAATTACCCAATGTATGCGATCAGCTGGCGTTAAGAGGGATAAGGGTCATTATAGCAGGGCTGGATATGGACTTCCAGGGCAAGCCCTTTGGGCAGATGCCCTTTTTGCTGGCTAAAGCCGACTATATCACAAAACTACATGCCATTTGCGTAAAATGCGGGAATATCGCCAATTACTCTTTCCGGAAATCAGCGGCACAAGATACCGTACTGCTGGGCGAAAGGGATGTGTATGAACCCAGGTGCAGGCACTGTTATTATGAAGAACCGTGATGGTGGTTAGTTTTCTTCAGGGAGTGGATTATTTAATCAGATTCAATGGATTGATAACAGGGAGTATTACCCCATCTAAAGGCGTGCCTTGTGTTTTGTCAAAAATAACTCCCCGGGCAGTGGAATAGGCAATGCTTGCAATGGTAACCCCTAATTGGTTATCTACTTTGATAGTTTGTTTTACATCGTCTAACATAATGAATTCTAATAGATTACTGACTTCGAAGATAAATTCAAGGGTATAATCCGCGGTAACACCGTTTAGTTGTTCCGTCTCGTTAAAGCACTTAATGCTGGAATGCAGGTAGAACCGGATTAATTTATCATCAGGTTGGATATGACTATCCGTTTTAAATTCAAAACTATATCCTGCTGGTTTGACAATTGCCATAGTTTCATCAGCAAGATCAATACTTCCTTTTAAAGTGATAATATCAAGCAGTGATATCTTGGCTGCATCTACTTTTGAATGCTTGTTCATACTGCTGTTATTTTGTCTCCCGGATCATTATTCATATAAATGACTTTAGGAGAAGTACGTGCTTTTGATAAAGCTGCGACAGGTTTATATATTTTTGTTGAGTAAGCAGGATGCTTTTGTATATAAGTTACGGTAGTTTGTTGCTCATTTTTTTGCCCGTTTGAGCTAGTGTTTATAACAGGTGCTCCAAATGCAGCATGTAGTTTAGCCAGGGAGCGGATGGTGTGATTATGAGTTCCGGACAGGAGCTTGGAAATCTCTGCTTCACTTTTATGCATTTTCTCTGCAAGATCTTTCTGTTGCCAACCTCTTTGTGCAAGCATCTCATGTATACGTGCCTGTATAGCCATTGCCAATGATACAAAAAGCTTACTTTCATCAGGAGTGCCTGCCAGTATTTCATGAAATACGGGAACCTCTTCTGTTGCTGTAATACGTTTCTTAGCCATGTTATTTATATAGAAAGTTCAAAATCATCTTCTATTGTTATCTCGTTAGAGATATGATTAAGTGCAATTTGTTGTTCAGCTATTGCATAATTGATTTTTGTTGAGAGACGCCTGGCTATTTTAAAGTGAGGGCTACATAAAGGACAATCATTTACTTTTTGAGTTGTTTTTCTGTTGCCATTTAACAATACAACAATTCCTGGTCCTAAACGAATGCAATACAGCCGTATCCCATAATCATCCTGTACATTTACTTCAATAAATCTTGGTGTCTTTGGTGGCAAGGCTTCGGCACTATCTTCAGAACGGAAACACCATTCCTGTGCACCATATTTTGTGGCAATCTCTTTAATATAACTGTTTATTTCACCTAATTCCTGCTTATTTTTATCCTCAAGGCTCATGCTTTCCTGAAAATTGTAAAACTCGGACACCGTACGACTTCCCAGCTTTATACTATAAAACCGGACTAGTGGGGTGCTTAAAGAGCTTATTACAACAAACGTAGCCTTCACTTAACTTATAAGTTAAGCACAAACTTACAGTTTTTCTACTAAAAAAACTCAGTTTTTCTTCAACGTTTCTACCTGCTTAACTTTGAAGGTGAATTTCTTTTGGGTGAGGTAGCTGAAGCATACTACAATGGCGGTAGTACATATTTTGCCAATGGTAGGATAGAAGTGGAAATGATCTACAAACAGCTTCATAAACACGTAATTGAGTATAATACATACCCCTACGAGCAGAAAATACCGGATCAGCTGAATCCTTCCGCGGAGGTTGGATTCTGAAAAAACGATGTATTTGCTGAGCAGAAAGCCGGTAGGGAAGGTGACTGCTAATGACATGAACAGGGCGGCAATATGCGGGGTCATTTCTACAAAAGGCAGGTGTACCATTTGTTTTTGCAGAATGAAATTATAGCATATAAAATAGAGGAAGATATCCAGCATGGTATTACCGCCTCCGCAAGCCAGGTAGCGGAAGGTTTGCAGGGGCATTACCCTGGCAAACGGTTTATAAAAGAAATCAATAATCTGAAGAATGAAAGTCCTCATGCTAAAAAATCGTCCGCAAAGGTAGCCGTTTTATGTTTCCCTTCCGTTGTCTTTGCTTTATCTTAACGTTTTACGTTTTTGCCATTTAGAAGGAGCGGATGCAGTGGTACCGGCGCCGTTATGCTGTGCATTTTGTGTAGCCTTTGCATTGGCCTGCCATATCTGAGTGGCCAGAATAGCCGCCAGCTGTGTAGCGTCTTCCCGGTATTCCTGTAAGGATTGGGGCGTAAAGTATCTGGCTATAAAGTTAGTGTCAAATTTCCCTTCAATGAAAGCCGGTTGTTGTAAAGCCCATGCGCCAAAGGCGAGGGTGGTATGGATGCCTTTCACCTGGTATTCTGCAATCGCCCGCAGTAATCTTTCCCGTGCTTCTTCCCGGTTATTGCCCCAGGCAATCAGTTTGGCGATCATCGGATCATAATAGATAGGAATATCCATACCTTGTTCGTAGCCGTCGTCTACCCGGATACCATATCCTTGCGGGCGGATGTAGGTTTCCAGTTTGCCGGTATCGGGCAGGAAATTATTGGTAGGATCTTCTGTACAGACTCTCAGTTCGATGGCATGCCCGTTGATATGCAGGCTTTCCTGTGTAAAAGAAAGGGTTTCGCCCCGGGCAATTTTGATCTGTTCCTTCACCAGATCCAGCCCGGTGATCATTTCCGTTACGGGATGTTCTACCTGCAGGCGGGTATTCATTTCGAGGAAATAGAAGTTCAGTTGTTCATCTACCAGGAACTCAACGGTACCAGCACCGTAGTAGTTGCAGGCCCGTGCCACATCCAGTGCACATTTGCCCATCGCTTCCCGGATATTGGGGGTGAGCACGGAGGAGGGCGCTTCTTCTATCAGCTTCTGGTGACGGCGTTGAATAGAGCATTCCCGTTCAAAAAGATATACATAATTACCGTGCTGGTCGCCCAGGATCTGTATTTCAATATGGCGGGGGGCGGTCACATATTTTTCGATAAATACGGCATCATCTCCAAAGGCGCTCATGGCTTCGCGTTTAGCCATGCCTATCTGTTCGTCCAGTTCACTTTCGGAATTAACGATCCGCATCCCTTTACCACCACCACCGGCAGAGGCTTTGATGAGAATAGGGAAGCCTGTTTTTTTAACCACTTCCCGGGCCTCTTCCACACTGCGTAAGGGCGTTTCCGTGCCGGGCACCATCGGTACGCCAAATTGCTGGGCTGCCTGTTTGGCGGCCAGCTTGCTACCCATTACTTCGATGGAATTGGCATCAGGGCCGATAAAGGTAAGTCCTGCCGCAGCTACCTGCCGGGCAAAACCGGCGTTTTCACTTAAAAAACCATATCCCGGATGAATCGCATCAGCACCCATTTGCAGGGCAGTCGCGATGATCTTGTCGCCCAGCAAATAAGACTGATTAGAAGGTGCAGGCCCTATACAAACGGCTTCATCGGCATATTGTACAAAAGGCATCGTACGGTCGGCTTCAGAATAAACAGCTACTGTTTGAATACCCATTTCGCGGGCAGAACGCATCACCCGTAAGGCTATTTCACCACGATTGGCAACCAGGATTTTTTTCATGGGAGCTAAGATAAGCTTTTAGCTTTTAGCAGTTAGCTTTTAGCTATTGTGTTTTGTTGTTTATTCTTTTAGCTGTTAGTGCTTGGCTATTATGTTTTGTTGTTTAATGCATTTATGTTCCGCTTCGATGGCTAATAGCTAACCGCTAATTTCCGTATCTTGCCCCCGCAATATGAAACAATTCAATCCGATACAGCAAACACTGACCCTGGTGAAGAAAGACCTGGTACTGGAATTACGCCAGAAATATGCATTTTATGGGGTATTGCTGTACATTGTTTCCACGGTATTTGTGATTAACCTGATGATTGACCGGCCGGAGGAGAAGATGTGGAATGCCATGTTCTGGGTGATCCTGCTTTTTGTGTGCGTAAATGCGGTAGCCAAGAGTTTTTTGCAGGAAAACAGGGGGCGGTTGCTCAATTTTTATTCGTTGGTACATCCGCGTTGCTTCATAGCAGCCAAGCTGATTTATAATATCCTGCTCATGTCGCTCATGAGTGTGATTGCATTGGTGTGCAGTGTGATATTCCTGGGAAACCCTATTATCAGTATGGGGTATTTCTTTGGTGTAGTGTTGCTGGGAGGCGTGAGTTTGTCTATCCTGTTTACCATGCTGGCGGCCATCGCCGCCCAGGCCAACCAGAATGCGGCATTGATGGCTATCATGGGATTTCCGCTGATCATGCCCCTGCTGATGCTGCTGGCCAATATCTCCCGTTCGGCCTTTATTACGGTGTATCAGCCCGGACTGCCCAAAATGTTCTTCCTCCTGGGAGGGCTGGACTTATTGATCATTGCCCTGGCAATGATCCTGTTTCCTTTTCTCTGGAAGGATTAAAACACGGCCCCTTACCTGCCCGGTTCATCCAACAAAAAGCCCTTTTATGTATAGGATCTTTAATGTAATTTGCTATCATTGAATAAAGTTAAAATCCCTAAAAAGCTTTGTGATTAGGGATAAAACCTGTAGGTTTGCTCACAATATATAGCTGTTAAAAAATGGCAAAACATTGGTGGAAGGCATTAGCGGTATTGATTATTTTATATACAATTATAGCCGGATTTACAACGAAGATTCCTATCATAGGAACAAATGGGCAATCTAGCCGGGGCATATTTTTCCACGTACCTATGTGGATGTGCATGTATACTCTCTTTACTATTTCCCTGGTATACTCTCTGATGTACCTTTCCAAATACGACCTTAAAAAAGATATCATTGCCAGCGCTGCTGCCAATGTAGGCGTGCTGTTTGGCATATTAGGCTTTATTACCGGTACTACCTGGGCTACCTATACCTGGGGCAGTACGTTTACAGAAGATCCCAAGCAGATATTAACAGCAGTGGCATTACTGATTTACCTGGCTTACCTGGTATTGCGGATGTCTGTTTCAGATATTGATAAGCGGGCGAGATTGTCGGCCGTGTTCAACATTTTTGCTTTTGCACTGTTAATTCCATTTACTTATATCATCCCCAGAATGATCGACTCCTTGCATCCGGGTAGTGCTACTACCGCCGGTTTTCAGTCGGCTGATGCTGATGATAACATCAAAAATGTGCTGCGGCCTGCTTTTATAGGATGGATACTTTTGAGCCTGTGGATCTTAGACCTGCGGGTGCGGTATAAAAAACTGGAGTTAAAAAATATTATTAAATGATCAACAGGGCATATTCTTTTTTTATCACACTGGCTTTTATGTTTTTATCAGTGCTGGCCCATGCGCAGGAACAGGCGCAGCAGCAGAATACTGAAAAAGGACCCATCAATGAATTTCTCCGTAGTAACGACAAAATATATGTGGTAGTAACGGTACTGGTGATCATCTTTATCGGCATCGTGGGCTACCTCATCCGGCTGGACCGAAAGATCAGCAAGTTGGAACAACGGGATCATTCCAATTCATAGCATCGTACCAAAACAATTATACCAAAACAGTTTATTATGTCGCAAGAACAAGAGAATTACAGCTTCTTTCAGAGTGTTGAAAGAAGCTTTGACAAAGCCGCAGTGTTTACAAAATGGGATAAAGGTATCCTGGAGCAGATCAAAGCCTGTAACGCTGTTTACCGCATTAAATTCCCCGTACGTGTAGGCGATACCATTGAAGTAATTGAAGCTTACCGCGTACAGCATTCCCACCACAAACTGCCTTGTAAAGGTGGTATCCGCTTCAGCGATGAGGTAAACCAGGACGAAGTAATGGCGCTGGCTTCCCTCATGACCTACAAATGTGCCATCGTAAACGTTCCGTTTGGTGGCGCTAAAGGCGGTATCAAAATCAATCCCCGCAATTATACCCCTTACCAGTTAGAGAATATTACCCGCCGTTATACTGCGGAACTGGTGAAAAAGAATTTTATAGGACCAGGTGTGGATGTACCTGCGCCGGATTATGGTACCGGTGAAAGAGAAATGAGCTGGATCCTGGATACCTATATGAGCCTCCGTCCGGGAGAAGTGGATGGCTACGGTTGTGTAACCGGTAAGCCCGTTTCCCAGGGTGGGGTGCGAGGCCGTACAGAAGCTACCGGCTTAGGTGTATTCTATGGCCTGCGTGAACTGTGCAATATCAAGGAAGACATGGCCCGCGTTGGCCTGGAACCTGGTATTGAAGGCAAAACTGTGATTGTTCAGGGTATGGGTAACGTAGGTTACCATGCTGCAAAATATTTCCACGAAGCAGGTGCTAAGGTAATTTGCCTGATCGAGTGGGACGGCGCCATCTACAACGAAAAAGGATTCAATCCGGATGAAGTGCTGAAATTCAAAAAAGAAACCGGTTCTATCGTCAACTTCCCGGGTGCACAAAACCTGAAGAAAAATACCGATGGACTGGAACTGGCATGTGATATCCTTATCCCTGCCGCGCTGGAAAGTGTGATCCATAAAGGAAATGCTCCCAACGTAAAAGCCAAGATCATTGGTGAAGCGGCCAATGGCCCGTTAACACCGGATGCAGATGAGATCCTGAATAAAAAAGGTGTCATCATTGTACCGGATATGTTCCTGAACGCCGGCGGGGTGACCGTGTCTTACTTCGAATGGCTGAAAAATCTCAGCCATGTGCGTTATGGCCGCCTGGGCAAACGCTTCGACGAAAACATGAATATCCATATCATGAGCGTGATCGAAGACCTGACCGGCAAAAAGGTATCTGAAAAAGAAAGAAAGTTCATTGCTCATGGTGCGGATGAAGTAGACCTGGTATATTCCGGCCTGGAAGAAACCATGCACGCGGCCCTGCACGAAGTGCGCGATGTAATGGTAGCCAGCAGCGATGTACATGATATGCGCACTGCGGCCTATGTATGTGCCATCAATAAAGTAGGCGCTGCTTACGAACAACTGGGCATATTCCCATAATCTAATCTATATCACGTAATCAATCAAGTGGCAGTCAGCCCCGGTATTATGCCGGGGCTGACTGCTTTATGCCCCTGGTTAAAACAGCCTTTCTTAGTGCCTTTAGCCATGGTGATCCTATAGTTGTTCCACTGCGCTTTAGGGTGGAACAACAGTGGGACAACAGTGGGACAACAGTGGGACATATATGGAACATCCCTATGGAAACCCTGACTCATGGCAGGGGTTACCTATCCGTGAGCTGTAGATATCCTACCTATATCCTACCCCTCTTTTAGGGTAGGATATAGGTAGCTTATAGGTAGGTAAAGGGTAGGATATAGGTAGGATATCTATAAGGAAACCTGCTGCTATGGCAGGATTACCTATAAATTATCTCCTAAGTAGTTGATAATTAAGATGTTTTAAACAGGCTAGTAGGCTGGCAAAGCGGGTAAGAACTGCCATTGCTGTTGTTCCGGCCGGTATACACAGCAATAAGTATGGAGGCCATTGGTGATAACCAGGTAATCGGTGGGGAGTACCATGTGGTACCGGGTGATCTGTTCCAGGGTACTTTGTGTAAGTGGTACGCCCATTTCTTTGCATTCCACGATCATCCAGGGCTGGGTATTCCGGTTGTATACCACAATATCACAGCGCTTTTTTAACTCTCCCAGGTATATTTCCTTTTCTATCCCGATAAGGGAAGGTGGATAATCCAGGTTTTTTACCAGGTAGTTCATAAAATTCTGCCTTACCCACTCTTCCGGTGTGAGTACCACATACCTTTTGCGGAACCGGTCAAAGATGAGGTCTTTGCCGGCGTCCTGAACGATTTTAAAATCCGGATCGGGGAAGGTGATGGCGATCATAGGGGGCAAAGCTCGCCAAAAAACCTTATATTCGTTTGTCAAAAAGCTATGAAGACAAAAGAAGAGATAGTAGCTAACTGGCTCCCCCGCTATACTGGCGAAAAGCTGGAAAACTTTGGAACCCATATCCTCCTCACCAATTTCAGTAATTACCTGACCTCCTTTGCAGAATGGCACAAAGTCAAAATTGTAGGCGTAGGCAAACCTATGCAATGTGTTACAGCCGGAGAGATCAGCATTATCAATTTTGGTATGGGCAGCCCCAGCGCCGCTACCGTGATGGACCTGCTGAGCGCCATTTCTCCGAAGGCGGTGTTGTTCCTGGGAAAATGTGGCGGGCTTAAAAAGAAGAATAGTATTGGTGATCTGATCCTGCCTATTGCTGCCATCCGGGGAGAGGGAACTTCCAACGATTATTTCCCGCCCGAAGTACCCGCGTTGCCGGCCTTTGCCTTGCAGAAAGCCATCTCCACCAGTATACGCGAATATGGCTGTGATTACTGGACAGGCACCTGCTACAGCACCAACCGCCGGGTATGGGAACATGATGTGGAGTTTAAGAAATACCTGGAACGGATCCGTGCCATGGCAGTAGATATGGAAACGGCCACCATTTTTTCCGTAGGCTTTTACAACAAAATACCTACCGGTGCCCTGCTGCTGGTGTCCGATCAGCCGATGGTGCCTGAAGGAGTGAAAACGGCAGAGAGTGACAAAAAAGTAACCAACCAGTTTGTAGACCGTCACCTGAAAATAGGGATAGACTCCCTGAAAAACCTGATCAACAGTCACCAGACCGTGAAACACCTGCGGTTTTAAAGCGGCTGTTTGTACAACTTCCTATTTAATGAGCCGATGTGTGCCATTGGCTGAAAACATCCTGCGGCCATCTTCAGCCCGGGGCTCCGCAATCTTTTGTATCTTACTGGCAAAAGCAGGTAGGAATGGGATCCATGCTGGTAGCAATCGATCAACTGGAAGTAACTTTCCGGGCAGAACACGAAACAATCAAAGCGGTAAATGGCGTTTCCCTCGATATTAAGAAGGGGGAGATCCTGGGGGTAGTAGGAGAATCCGGTTCAGGGAAATCTGTTACGGCCCTGGCGCTGATGCAGCTGATCCAGTCACCGGGTACCATTTCGGGAGGAAAGATCCTCTATACATCCGGCCAGGACGCTGTGAACCTGCTGGCATTATCTCCCGGAGATATGCGGGCCTACCGTGGCAATGATATTGCCATGATCTTCCAGGAACCGATGACCTCTCTCAATCCCCTGCACACCTGCGGTAGCCAGGTAATGGAAGCCATACGGCTCCACAAAAGGGTATCTTCCGCCGAAGCCCGGCAGCAAACCATCGCCCTCTTTCAAAAAGTAAAGCTGCCCGATCCGGAACAGCTCCTGCAACGTTATCCACATGAATTATCCGGTGGGCAGAAGCAGCGGGTGATGATCGCGATGGCGATTTCGTGCAACCCGCGTTTACTGATCGCCGATGAGCCTACTACTGCGCTGGACGTGACCGTACAGCAGGCCATCCTGCAACTGTTGCGGGAATTGCAGCAGCAAATGGATATGAGCGTCATATTTATTACCCATGACCTGGGTGTGGTAGCAGAAATTGCCGACCGTGTGATCGTGATGTATAAGGGGAATATTGTAGAGCAGGGGCCGGTAAAGGAAGTATTGCTGGCACCGCAGCATCCGTATACCAAAGGGCTGCTGGCCTGCCGCCCACCGCTGGATAAGCGTTTGTACCGGCTGCCCGTTACCCGCGACTTTATGGAAGTGGATGAACAGGGCCGGATACAGGAAAAGCCGGCAGCGGTAAAAGCGCTGGTAGACAGCCTGGTGGTAACTGCCGCCGCACAAGCAGCGCGGGAGCAGGTATTGGCCGCCAATCCGCCTTTGCTGGAAGTACACAACCTGTGTACCTGGTTTCCTGCCAAACGCAGCTTTTTAGGCAAAGTACAAAGCTGGGTGAAGGCGGTAAATAATGTAAGCTTTAACGTTATAACCGGCGAAACGCTGGGGCTGGTAGGAGAATCGGGCTGTGGCAAAAGTACGCTGGGCCGTACGCTGCTCCGGCTGATACCACCCACTTCGGGCACGGTTTTATATAAAGGGCAGGACCTGGCCGACTTATCGCCCACTGCCATGCGGCATATACGAAAAGAGCTGCAGCTCATTTTCCAGGACCCATATTCCTCACTTAACCCAAGGCTCACCATTGGCTCAGCGATAGCAGAGCCGATGCAGGTGCATGGTTTGAACGGTAATGAGCGCCAGCGCAGGGAAAAGGTATTGGAGCTGCTGGAAAAGGTAAACCTGCGGCCGGAACATTACCATCGTTATCCCCATGAGTTTTCCGGTGGGCAGCGCCAGCGCATTGTGATAGCACGGGCATTGGCAGTAGCTCCTTCCTTTATTATCTGCGACGAGTCAGTGGCCGCACTGGATGTAAGTATACAGGCTCAGGTGCTCAACCTGCTGATGCAGCTGCGGGAGGAGATGGGATTTACCTGTATTTTTATTTCGCACGACTTGTCGGTAGTGCGGTTTATGAGCGACCGGATGATGGTAATGAGCAAGGGAGAGATCGTAGAAATGGGACCGGCCGACCAGGTATACAATCATCCCCAAAGTGCCTATACCCAAAAGCTGATTGCTGCTATACCTAAAGGTATGTATGTGTAATTGGTTGATAAATAGCTGGTAATAATCATTTTTTGATTAAGTTGATTATTTTCAATACCTTCGCGAGCTTAAAAATCATTCATTCATACCGTAATATGAAACTATCTCAGTTCAAATTCGATCTTCCCTTAAATCTGATTGCACAGCACCCGTCCAAGTCAAGAGATGAGTCCCGTTTAATGGTTGTACACCGCGCTACCGGAAAAATAGAGCACAAAGTTTTCAAAGATGTAATTAATTACTTCGGCGATAAGGATGTGATGATGGTGAACAACACCAAAGTTTTCCCTGCAAGACTGTATGGCCGTAAGGAAAAAACGGGCGCAAAAATTGAAGTGTTCCTGCTGCGCGAACTGAATAAGCAAAACCGCTTATGGGATGTAATTGTGGACCCTGCACGTAAAATCAGGGTAGGTAACAAACTGTATTTTGGTGATGATGAGTCGCTGGTAGCAGAAGTAATAGACAATACTACTTCCCGTGGCCGTACGATCCGCTTTTTGTTTGAAGGCAACGAAGAGGAGTTTAAGCAGGTGTTGGACCAATTAGGAGAAACGCCACTGCCTAAATACATCAAACGTAAGCCGGAAGATGAAGATAAGGAGCGTTATCAGACTGTGTATGCCAAGTTTGAAGGCGCTGTAGCAGCACCTACTGCTGGTTTGCACTTTAGCCGTGAGCTGATCAAGCGTTTGGAAATTAAAGGTATCAAGTTTGCAGAAGTTACTTTGCACACCGGTTTAGGTACTTTCCGCCCTATTGAAGTGGAAGACCTGAGCAAGCATAAAATGGATGCGGAATATTTCCACATCGATGAATATGCGGTGAAAATAGTGAACAAGGCAAAAGAAGAGAATCGCAAGATCTGTGCGATCGGTACTACTACCGTTAGAGCGGTAGAATCTTCCGTAACTGCACAAAATCATCTGAAGGCTGCTGAAGGATGGACAAACACCTTCATCCACCCACCTTATGATTTTGCTATTCCCAATGCATTGGTAACTAACTTCCACCTGCCTAAGACCAGCCTGCTGATCATGACCTGCGCCTTTGCCGGTTACGATCTGATCATGGAAGCATACCAACAGGCCATCAAAGAAAAATACCGTTTCTTCAGTTATGGTGATGCCATGCTGATTGTATAATGATATTGATATCGATGAATAAAAAAGTCCTGCCAGCTGGCAGGACTTTTTTTATGGTTATCCACCCGTGGGTATCCGGGATACCGGCGTGGATCTGATGTCGCTGAGATACTTTCTGACGTTATGTTCCAGTTCGGTGGGATAACTATATCCCAGTTTTTCAGACAGTGTTGTGCCTAGTTGATGAACGACATCGGCATATGCAAATAATGCGTTCCAGTTGTCTGTTATATCGCTGCCGGAAAAGGTGGTTTCGATCTGTTGCCACATACCGGGAGATAGATACTTTTTAAAAAGCCTACCGTGTTTGTTGGTCGTTATGTTCCAGTTATTTTCACTGGCGATATACCATTCTATGATTGGCACCAGGTAATCGGTCCGGATCACGTTCTCCGTCATAAATTTGGCATAGAAGATATTATCACGTGCCAGGCATTTAGCCACGTAGGTCATATCCCACCAGCAATCATTCAACACCTGGCTGAATTTCTTTTCCGAAGGTCGTCCGATGATGATGGACTGATAGGTGGGCGTTTTAAGTTTTGTGGCGATATGATCTTTATCGACCAGTACTTTATAGCCAATATCCCAATCTTCCGGCAGGGTATCTTTCTCCGCCTCGTTGATAAACGCTGCTTTTTGGTATAGTTTGAAGTCAACTTTTACGTGGTCGTCATACAGCACCATTTTCATGGCGTGTTTATGATCAAAAAAAGTTTCATCTTCTTCTACCATGGCAATGGCTTTTCCAAAAAGAGAGGTCCATTGATGATCGTACTGATAGGCATCCATGTTTTCAAAAACCAGTTCTACGTCCAGGTCGCTGAAATCATCTACGGGCGCCAGCGGATTTACCAATGAGCTGGTGAGCATCACTAGCCGGATATCGTTATTGTTTGTAGCCCAGTTGATTATCTGCTGGAGTTTTTCATCTCTTGCCTGCATGGGTAATTCGTTTTAGGAAAAGGAGATTGCTTCCTGTCAAGTATAAGTAAAAAAGGCTGATTGAACAATTTGGTTTCTTTTGGGGCTGGTAGTTTTGAGCTTTAAATCCGCTTATTCCGATTTATTTCTACTTTTGCCCTGCATCAGGGAATTAATAATATATGCACCAACGGAAAAAAGTAGCCATCATTGTAGCAGGAGGATCGGGCCTGAGAATGGGAAATGCCACTCCCAAGCAGTTCCTGGATTTGCAGGGCAAGCCTGTTTTGCATCACAGCATTGCTGCTTTTGCGGAGGCGTATGCGGATATGGAAATTGTGCTGGTATTGCCGGAGGCGCATTTCAGTTATGCAGAAATGATCCTGCAAGCCTTTGATACCCTGCACAAAATAACCCTGGTAACCGGAGGGGAAACCCGCTTTCATTCCGTAAAGAACGGTTTGCAGGCAGTATCCGGTGATGCGGTGGTATTTGTACACGATGGGGTGCGTCCGCTGGTATCACCTGCGTTGATCCACCGCTGTTATGAAGCGGCCTTAGTGCACGGTAGTGCGATTCCTGTAATAGATATGAAAGACAGTATCCGTGAGGTGAGTGCTACAAGTAATACTGCTGTGAACCGGGAACACTTTAAGATCATCCAAACTCCCCAGACCTTTCTCTCTGAACTGATCTTACCCGCATTTGATTTACCACACGACCCACTATTTACCGACGAAGCTACGGTAGTAGAGCGGCTGGGGCATCAGATACACCTGGTACCCGGCGACGAAGCCAATATTAAGATTACGAAACCGCTGGATCTGGTGATAGCGGGAGCGCTTTTAAGCTGTTAGCTGTTGGCTATTAGCTTTTAGCTCAATGCAGCGGTGATTGTATATTGTTGGTAGTGTTATTAGCTGTTAGTAATAGCCTCAAGGTCAGCGTAGCTAAAAGCTAATAGCCAACAGCTAACAGCTTATTTAGCTATCTTCTGCAATATCTGATGGGCAACTTCCAGCGCCTGGAAGCCATCGATGACGTTGACGGCTACGGGTTTATTGTGGAGGATGCTATCCCGGAAGAGTTCCAGTTCCATGCGGATGGCATTTACCTGTTTGATTTCCGGGTTGTCGATGGCGATGGTTTTTTTGCCGCTGTTGGTATCGATATCAAGGGTAAACAGCCCTTCATCAGCAGGTGTTTTGAGCTTGATGATTTCTGTTTTTTTGTCGAGGAAATCGATACCGATGTAGGCATCTTTCTGGAAGAGGCGCATTTTGCGCATCTTTTTTAAGGAGATACGGCTGGAGGTAAGGTTAGCTACGCAGCCATTATGAAATTCTATCCGCACGTTGGCAATATCGGGGGTATCGCTCATCACGGCTACGCCACTGGCGGAGATACGGCTGATACTTGATTTTACAATACTGAGTACGATATCAATATCATGGATCATCAGGTCCAGGATCACGCTTACGTCGGTACCTCTGGGATTAAATTCTGCCAGGCGGTGTACTTCAATGAACATGGGTTTGAGATCATAGCCTTTCAGCGCCAGGAAGGCGGGGTTAAAGCGTTCCACATGCCCCACCTGGAATTTGATATTGGCTTCATCCACGAGTTTTACGAGGGTTTTGCCTTCTTCGATGGTGTTGGTCATGGGTTTTTCCACAAAAATATGTTTGCCATTTCTGATGGCCAGTTCACATAGTTTGAAGTGCATGGTAGTAGGTGCAACGATATCTATTGCATCTACCGATTGTATCAGCTCTTCCGCCATGGTAAACCTCGGAATCTGGTATTGTTCGGTCACCCCTGCTGCGTTGGCATTGCTGGGGTCATAAAAGCCTACCACCTCTACATCTTTCATGCTGGCCAGCTGTGAAAGATGAATCTTTCCTAAATGTCCTACCCCGAAGATTCCTATTTTCAACATATGAAAATGAATAAATTAGGTGCGAAAGTAATGAAATTCACATTTATATCGAAAAGTTATATAATTTGAAAAGTGTTTACGGTACAGTTGTTGTGAGCGTTAAGGCAATAATTAGCAGATAGTTATACCAAATTGAAATAAACATATTACTTATGAAACATATCATATTTACCGCTGTGGTAGTAATCGGAGGGTTCACTGCCTGTAACAGCGGAACAAAAAAAGAGGTAGCTAAGGACAGCATGCCTAGTGTAGAAGAAAGTCTGATGGTAAAATCGAATGATGTTGTGGATGAGATAGCTACTACGGTGGAATATAAGGCCGTAAAGCCATCCGACAGTAAAACGGCCGCGGTGATTGCAAAGTATCTGAAAGTGGTATTGAAAGATGACCTGGCCTCTTTGAAAAAGGCAGACCGGAAGTTCAGGTATAGTGCATATGATCTGAACAATGATGGCAAGGATGAGTACCTGGTAGGGTTTCAGAATACTTATTTCTGTGGTTCGGGCGGATGTACTTTTTTGTTGTTGAGTAATGACGGGCAGCGTATCAATGAGTTTACAGTATCTGATACACCGGTGATGGTGCAAAAAACTACCACCAAGGGATATAATGATTTGTTGATCACCAGTGCCGGTAAATGGCATCATATTATTTTTAATGGCACGGCCTATCCTTCCAATCCATCTGTGGAGCCGGAGTATGTGCAAACGCCTGATCCTGCTGCACCGGCATTATTGCCAGATGGAGGGCCGGAATATGCGTTTTAATGTGGCAGTGGGGGCGTTGGTTGCAGATGGGGGCAGCCCGCTTGGTGGGTATTACATGATGCCTTCTTCCACCATACTGTAGTAGCCACCTTCGGATACGATGATATGATCCATTACATCGATATCAAACAGGCTGCCTGCTTCTTTTAGCTTTTGGGTGAGCCGGATATCGGAGTGGCTGGGATGGAGGGTACCGGAGGGATGATTATGGCACAGCAGCAGCCTGCCGGCATTTAGCTCCAGGGCCTCCCGGAATATGATTTTAGGATCTGCAATGGTAAAGGCTACCCCGCCGGAGCTTACGCAGCGATAGTTGATAACCCTGCTGGCGCGGGTGAGGTATAGCACATGAAAGGTTTCATGGCTTTGATCACCTAATAAGGGCTTGAAGAAGAGGGCCGCATCGGAGCCTTTCCGGATGAGTTGTTTTTTTTCCATGTATCCGGCCTGTTTACGCCGGGCCAGCTCGAGGGCGGCTACAATAGCGACTGCTTTAGCATCGCCAATACCACGTATTTTCTTAAGCTGATTTACATTGAGCTTACCCAGTTCTCCCAGGTTGTCTTTGGCTTTGCGGAGTACTTCCTGGGCCAGATCCAGGGCAGATTTGTTTTTATGTCCATTGTTTAATAAAATAGCCAGCAACTCTGCTGTGCTAAGGGTGGTAGCGCCTTTGTGCATGAGCTTTTCGCGGGGCTTATCATCGACGGCCCAATCTTTAATGGCCGTGTGCGGGGTGGGGTTAACGTTCACAGACATAATTCTATTTGATCTTTAAATTAAGTTAAAGATTTCTTTGCAGTCCTGGAAATATTTTTGTCAACATTTTTCCTGTCTGATATGATTAAAAGTTGATATGGTGTGCAGTGGTGGATATTTCAGCTTCACTCATTCTTCTTCATTCACTGATCTGTTTCCAATTGAAGGTGTTGGATATCGTTTTAATAATGCTTGTAGATCTTCTGATAAATCAATGGCCACTTTTGTGATGATCTCCAATTCTTCCGCGCTACAATACTCAGGATTTCGTACCAAAAAATAATACCGGGTGGTCGTCATATTGCATTCACTTTGGACAAAGCCTTTGAAGTTTTGAGATAGTTCACGCATTCTCATATGCAAGTCGGAGAATAAAAGTGGTTTTTCAATGGTATGCATCGTGTTTAGGGTTTAGAGGTTAATAAAAGAGTGTTTTATAAAATGCTAATTCATTGACGTATTACGTATATAAAGTGTCATATTATGTCTATTTAATGTAAAAATAAGCTCAATGTAAATATAATCAATATGGTCATATATCGCCTAGTATGAGTCGTATTTTGACATTAAATTGACATAATACGCCTATTTTGACCCGTTTAATGTTATAATGCCCTTTATTATATTTGTTCGAGTGAGAAATAGAACAAAATATAATAGAATCAAAGCAATGCTTGCATTAAAGGGCAAAGAAAATGGCGAGCTTGCTAAACATTTAGAAGTTTCTACATTTACAATTTCAAAGTGGTGTACAAATACCCGACAACCTTCGATAGTACAACTGTATCAAATCGCAGCTTATTTAAATATTCCTCCCCGCGAATTACTAGAGCCGGAACAACCTGGAGCAGATGAATCATCCTCTAAAATTTGATGGTAATTATTGAATAGAAATTGAATTATATTAGTTGACTCGTTATGAAACAATAGAGGTTGCTAAAACATTCCACGTTTAGCACGAAAGTTTTTATAGGAATACTGTTGCCAGAATCTATTAATTATTAGTGAGTTACTTATTGTTAATATTTTATAAGTGGGTAATGGGGAAGAAAGTGCGGAAAAAAATGGCGGACGGCGCAACAAAAAATCATAGTTTTGCCACCTCTTTCTATTCAATATACACATGCAACCAGCAGTTAAAATCTTTACCGGTAACAGCAATCCCGAGTTGGCCAGCAAAATTGCAAAGAAGTATGGCAATGGCCTGGGAAAAGTGACTATTCAAAAGTTCAGTGATGGCGAGTTTCAGCCTATTTTTCTTGAAAGTATCCGTGGAGATTATGTTTTTCTCATCCAGAGCACCAATGCGCCGTCAGATAATCTGATGGAATTATTGATGATGATAGATGCGGCAAAACGTGCTTCCGCAGGATATATTACTGCCGTGATCCCGTATTTCGGATTTGCACGGCAGGACAGGAAAGATAAGCCCCGTGTGGCTATTGCGTCTAAACTGGTAGCTAATCTGCTTACTTCTGCAGGAGCTAACAGGGTAATAACCATGGACTTACACGCGCCACAGATCCAGGGATTCTTTGATATCCCGGTAGATCATCTGGATAGTTCCGCAATTTTCATCCCTTATATAGAGAATTTAAAGCTGGAAAACCTTACCTTTGCGTCCCCTGACGTAGGAAGTACCAATAGGGTACGTGAGGTGGCAGCCTATTTTAATGCCGAAATGGTGATTTGTGATAAACACCGTAAGCGTGCCAATGAAATAGCTTCCATGGTGGTAATAGGTGACGTAACAGACAGAAACATCGTATTAATAGATGATATCTGTGATACTGCCGGTACACTTACCAAAGCTGCCAACCTGTTGTTGGAGAAAGGAGCAAGAAGCGTAAGGGCATTTTGTACACACCCTGTTTTCAGTGGTGCGGCATATGAAAATATTGAAAATTCTGTGTTGGAAGAGATGGTGGTATGTGATACCATTCCCATCAGGAAAGCAGAGGGAGCATCTAAGATAAAGGTGATCAGTGTAGCAGAACTTTTTGCAGTGGCTATCCGCAATATGCATGAAAACAAGTCTATTACCAGCTTGTTTGTACACAGCCATCGCAAAGCATAATTAACAAGTGTATTTTTTGTAATTATATAAATGTTTAAACAATGAAAACAATAACCATCGAAGGACAACTCAGGAGCGAATACGGCAAAAAAGCCACCCGCCAAATCCGTTCTGAGGAGCAAGTGCCTTGCGTTATTTACGGGGGTGCAGAAACCGTAAGTTTTTCAGCGCCAATTAAAGCCTTCAAAAACCTGGTGTACACACCTGATTTTCAGTTGGCCGAAATTAAACTGGACGGAAAAGTTTACCGTTGCGTATTGAAAGATATGCAGTTTGATGTAGTGACCGATGAACTGGCTCACATCGATCTTCTGGAACTGGTAGAAGACAAAAAAGTACTGGTAACTATTCCTATTAAACTGGTAGGTCAGTCAGTAGGTGTAAAAGCTGGTGGTAAGCTGGTAGTAAAGCTGAAAGCATTAAAAGTAAAAGCATTCCCTAAAGACCTGGTTGAAAACATTGAAGTGAGTGTAGAAAACTTGGAACTGAACGGCAACATCCGCGTAGAAGATGTACAAGCTGGTAACCTGGAGATCATGAACTCTCCGCGTATTCCGATTGCATCTGTGGTAATGACCCGTCAGCTGCGTCAGGAAGAAGCAAGTGCTGAAAAAGATGCTAAAAAGAAATAATCTTTTTGAAAGTATATTTTCAACGGAAGCCCTGCCACTACGGCGGGGCTTTTTTTGTATTTTTGGAGTCTTGCAAGGTTAAGACAGTAACAACATCATGAAATATTTAATTGTAGGTCTGGGAAATATTGGTGCAGAATATGCGCATACCCGTCATAACATAGGTTTTGATGTAGCAGATGCTTTTGTTGCCAAACATAACGCGGTGTTTAAGAGCGATCGCCTGGCGGATGTGGCGGAATGTAAGTGGAAGGGAAGAACGTTTATTATTATCAAGCCCACCACTTATATGAACCTGAGTGGCAAGGCGGTGAAATACTGGATGGACAAAGAGAAGATCGCGCTGGAAAATGTACTGGTCATAGTGGATGAGCTGGCATTGCCATTGGACGTGATCCGGCTGAGAGCCGGGGGTAGTGATGCCGGTCATAATGGATTAAAGAGCATCCAGGAGCTGCTGGGTACCAACCAATATCCCCGTTTACGTTTTGGTATCGGTAATAATTATCCCAAAGGCCGGCAGGTAGATTTTGTATTGGGCAAATGGGAGGCTGAAGAATGGAAGATTGTGCTGATGAAAATAGAAAAATGTACAGAACTCATTGAAGCGGTAGCCACTGTGGGGATGGCACGTGCCATGAATACCTATAATAGTCTTACGTTTCCACCTGTCAAGTAAATTTGTGAATCTAACTACTATCCGTTTTATTTAACCTATTAAAAAACGAACGCATTATGAAAATAATTTGCGTAGGAAGGAATTACGCCGACCATGCGAAAGAACTACAGAATGAAGTGCCCTCAGAGCCAGTGCTTTTTATGAAACCCAAAAATGCATTGCTGCAGAATAATCATCCTTTTTATCACCCGGAGTTTACGACCAACCTGCATTTTGAATGTGAGCTGGTATTAAGGGTGTGTAAAAACGGGAAACATATCCAGGAGAAGTTTGCCGACAAATACTATGATCATATTTCTGTGGGGATAGATTTTACGGCCCGTGATCTGCAGGAAAAGCAGAAAGCCAAAGGGCTGCCCTGGGAGATCGCCAAGGCATTTGACAACTCTGCCGTAGTGGGAAAATTTATCCCGATCACCCCGGAGATGGACAAAGCTGATATTAACTTCTGCCTGTATAAAAACAAGCAGCTGGCGCAGGCCGGGAATACCAAGGATTTGTTGTTTTCCTTTGATTTCCTGGTGTCTTATATCTCGAAGTTCTTTACGCTGAATATTGGGGATCTGATATTTACGGGTACACCTGCAGGAGTGGGGCCGGTTGAAATTGGGGATAAGATGGAAGCATTTATTGAAGACGACAGTTTGCTGGAGTTTGATATAAAATAAAAGATTGATAAAATAGTGTATTACGAATTACTGAGCGGATGATCCGCCTTGGTAATTCGTAATTTTTTTAGGGGATATTGTTATAGATCTCATCCAGAATGCGGGTAAGCTCGTTATAATCCGTTTCAGTCAGGTTGTGCCAGCCTGTTTTCCGCATTTCCATGACCAGGGGCCTTACATCCTTATACTTTTCCACCCCTTTGGGGGTTAGTTGCAGGAATACTTTTCTACGGTCGATGGTATCGGTTTCCCGTTTTACCAGCCCCTTTTTTACCAATAATTCTATAATCCGGGAGATGGTGGTAATATCCTTGGAAGTATTCTTAGCCAGCTCGTTATGGGTGGTTTTCTTGTGTTTGTGCAGATTTTCAATTAGCAGCCATTGGTCCACGGTGATGTCCTTCTGTTGGGCATCAAAGGTCTTTTGCCAGTAATTACGCAGTTTTTTCAGGGTAGCATCCAGTTTAAAAAAAGATGGATTGCTGACGAAAGTATCAGTCATATTCTTTAATTTGCAGTAGCAATAGTTGGTGATACAACTAATTGTAATCAGAAACCATCACACCAAAACAGTCTTACGTGTTTAAAGATAATGTAAGCGCTCCGCATTTTATAGCCGCCGATTCAAATAATGAGCGGAAAGCAGGAAGGAAAACCTTATTGCTACAGGCTTACCGCCTGATGTGCCTCGCCAAAAATATGTCTGAAATATACGAAGCCAACCGCTCCGTATGTAAGTATGTACATTCTACCGCCCGGGGGCATGAGGCCATACAAATAGCTACAGGACTGCAATTGCATCCCTGGGATTATGTAAGTCCTTATTACCGGGATGACAGTATGCTACTAGCTATGGCATTTACGCCTTATGAGCTGATGTTGCAGTTGCTGGCCAAAGGGGAGGACGCTTTCTCCGGCGGCAGGTCTTACTACAGTCATCCTAACAGCCGGCGTACAGACCGTCCCGTTATTCCGCATCAGAGCAGCGCTACCGGGATGCAGGTGATCCCTACTACCGGCATGGCGCAGGGCATCCAGTACCTGGAAACCATACAGGCCGACCTGCTGCCACATGGACCGGATGGGGAGCTGCCGGTGGTGCTTTGTTCCCTGGGAGATGGTAGTGTTACGGAAGGAGAGGTGAGTGAAGCGCTGCAGTTTGCCGTACTTAAACAGTTACCCATCATTTACCTGGTGCAGGACAACGACTGGGGTATCTCGGTAACTGCCGCAGAAGCGAGGACGATGGATGCCTATGAATATGCAGCCGGCTTTAAAGGGCTGGAGCGGATGCGGGTAGATGGCAGCGACTTTGAAGAGAGTTATGAGGCGATGGCCCATGCGATGGAATATGTAAGAACAGAAAGGAAACCTATCCTGGTACATGCCAAAGTACCTTTGCTGGGGCATCATACTTCCGGTGTACGGAAAGAATGGTACCGGCCTGCAGCAGATCTGGCCAAACATGCACAAGATGATCCTATTATTAAACTACGGCAGCTGTTGTTATCGCTCAAAGTAGAAGAAAGTACACTGGTGGCTATTGAAGCTGCCACACAGGAAGAGGTAGCTGTAGATTTTGAGAATGCTACCCGTGCGGCAGAGCCATCTGTAGCCACCGTAAGTGACCATGTTTTTGCACCTACACCCGTAGTAACGGAAAAGGGCACACGCACACCAGCCGATGGTAAAAAAGTAGTGATGGTAGATGCTGCCCTGCATGCGGTGGAAGAAATTATGCAGCAATATCCGGAAGCGATATTTTTTGGTCAGGACGTAGGACGCAGGCTGGGCGGGGTATTTCGCGAAGCCGCTACCCTGGCGGATAAATTCGGGGATCACCGGGTATATAATACCGCCATTCAGGAGGCGTATATCATCGGCGCTACCGCCGGACTTTCGGCAGTAGGCGTGAAACCCATCGTAGAGGTACAGTTTGCCGATTATATCTATCCCGGATTCAATCAGCTGGTGACAGAGATCTCAAAATCCTGTTACCTCAGCGAAGGGAAATTCCCCGTGCAAACCCTCATCCGCGTGCCTATAGGCGCCTACGGTGGTGGTGGTCCCTACCACTCCGGCAGCATAGAATCCACCCTGCTCAGTATCAAAGGCATTAAAGTAGTATATCCTTCCAATGCTGCTGATATGAAAGGCCTGCTGAAAGCCGCCTTCCTGGATCCTAACCCGGTAGTAATGCTGGAACATAAAGGCCTCTATTGGAGCAAAGTACCCGGCACACAGGATGCCATGACCATAGAGCCTGCGGCGGATTATATCCTTCCCCTGGGAAAAGGTAGGGTAGTACTGCCCGCACATCCCAAAGACACCCAACGCGGGAATACCCTTTGCATCATCACCTACGGCATGGGGGTATACTGGGCACAGGCCGCCGCCAAAGCTTTCCCGGGCAACATAGAGATCATTGACCTCCGTTCTTTATTTCCCTTAGATGAAGAACTGATCTACACCACCGTGAAGAAACACGGTAAATGCCTTATCCTCACAGAAGAACAACTCAACAACTCTTTTGCACAGGCACTGGCAGGCAGGATTCAACGCGCCTGTTTCCAATTACTGGATGCACCGGTGTTTACCCTCGGTGCATTAGACCTGCCGGCAGTACCGCTCAACACCGAACTGGAACGCGCCATGCTGCCCAACCCGGAAAAAGTACAGGCCGCGATTAAAGAATTATTAGCTTATTAAAATGCCGGAAAAGTTTAACCGATTTTATTTTGACTTTTAAATATTTGCGGCTATCTTTGCACTCCCGTTTTAAGGATGGGAACAATAAGGCGAGGTAGCTCAGGTGGTTAGAGCGTTGGATTCATAACCCAAAGGTCTCGGGTTCAACTCCCGATCTCGCTACAAGGAATAAAAAAGGTCGCATTAAATGCGGCCTTTTTTATTCTAAATCAACTCTTTAAGAGCTAATCAATAAGTTAGATATTTTGATTAGTTTTACCCACAGGAAAGTACAGGTCGCTAATTTTCAATAATAGTAAGGTTCAACTCCTGTTCTGGTAAAACGTTTATGCTTCGTTATCTTTAAAATTCTGACTATTTACAGAACCGTTGTAAAATACGAGGCTCATTTGATAGACAAATTCAATTAGTTCAGCCTTCTTTTCAGGTGTGAGATCTTTAAATTGCGGAGCCAGGTTAAGTAGTTCCTCCTCAGTAAGTCTTAAATTTTTCTTGGCAGGCATATTCATTCGTAAAGGCTTAAATAAGTAGATACCCGCGAAAATTTTAAATGGTTGCCCGTTCCCGCTACAAAGGAACTTTGTAAAGACTGCATGTGTATATGATACTTTAAAAGTTTTCCCATCGATAGCAGATTCCTTCAAATATTTTTCCAATAAATTTTTGATAATGAAAATGGCAGGCATACTGACTGAATTGCCGGAGTAAATCTTTCTGAAATGCCAGCCTGTTTTCTGCGATCGCCAGTTGCCATTCTTGCCCTGCAGCCCTTTTTGCAATGCTTTTACCTAAGTGTCTTCTTGATTTATTAAACGAGTTTAGCCAGCTGATCGCGATTTTTATATACCTTCATGATCGCTTCAACAACTGAGTCCATATCTTCTTTCGTGCCCAGTAATGTACCAACTGCATAAAGACCTGCCATATGCGCACAGGCTTTATCGCATTCAGGTTTATGAAGATCTTTTTTCCATTGCTGTAGCCTGTTTTTTCCAAATATGGATTTGTATCCCTGAAGGCTTAAGATATAGTTTGTCCATGGTTCTTTGTGTAGCCCCTGTGAAATGTAGCCGGACAGACCAACTCCTTCTGCCTGGATGGCTTTCAGAAAGATGCTCCGGTCTGCATTATTAAAATGTTCTTTCTGGTAACTCATACCAAACAGATAATAGGCGGCGCTGTCCGTGCCTTCATACATTTTTTGCACTTTTAAACCAGGAAAATCTTTCAACTGCTCACGGAGGTAAGCCGCATTATTATTCCTCAGATCAAAGCGCTGCTGAATAGTGTCCTGCTGGCCATTCAATATAGCAGCCTGAAATTCATTCATCCTGTACTTTGGACCAATGCGAACGTGATCACCGATGATTTTCCCATGCTGGTCGACCATTGGTGTTCTGGCGGTGCCGTGGTTCATTACAGAATATACTTTATCTATCAGTTGCTCATCACTACCAATAACTGCTCCGCCTTCACCGCAGGACACCTGTTTGCTTCCCTGGAAACTGAAGCAGCCAAGGTTACCGATGTTACCCAGCTTTGTACCTTTGTAGGACGCAAGATGTGCCTGCGCAGCATCTTCCACTACGTACAAGTTGTGTTTTTTTGCAATGGCTATGATCCTATCCATTTCACAGGGAGCGCCTAACATATGTACCGGTATAATTGCTTTGGTGCGGATATTTATTTTACTTTCCACATCTTCTGCATTCAACTGATAAGAATATGGATCAAGATCTGCAAATACAGGTAGGGCATGACAGGTTATAATAGCTGAAACGGTACCCATATCTGTATAGGGAGAAGTGATCACCTCATCACCCGGCCCTATGCCTAATGCAAACAGACAGGTATTGAGAGATTGAGTGCCAGAGCCGGTGGCAACAGCATATTTTGCGCCGGTCATAGTGGCAAAATCCAATTCCCATTGGGAAACCTTTGTTTTTTCTGCATCAATGCGGCTCCAGATGCCACTATTGGTGGCATCTGAAAGGTTATCTATCATTTTCTGGTTCCGGTATGGCCATTGCGGCCATGTCATTTTATCCCTTACGGGTGTGCCCCCCAGTATGGCCAGTTTATCCGGATCGTTGGAGGTGCGCGCAAAGGAAGGGATATTATATGCTGCCAGGTAAGCCAGCGTGCCAGCGGAAACTTTTCTAATAAAATCTCTTCTGCCAGTTATATGTTTCATACAAGTTTTTTTTGAATAAACAGATTGATTTCTTTATGCTTGCCTGAGGCAGTACAACTTTGATTTACATGTATAGTAAACGGTTCCATCCGGTAATACAGTAGCAGCACCTATTTCACCAGGAACTTTACATACTTCAGTCATTTTGCCCGTCTTCAGATTTAAAGATGTCAGTACATCGTTTGTGAAAAAGCCAAGTGTATTTTCTTTTAACCTGACCAGCACGTTGGTATAATCACTAATCTGAATTGTTTGGGTGATCTCTTTTTTCATAGGATCATAAATACTCAGTTCCTTTTTATGCGAAAAGATTACTAATCCATCCATAGCCAGCAGCGCTCTGTTTAAGGCTATTCCTTTTTCAAAAGGGATAGCCTTGACTACGCCGATACCTGGTTTCCATACTACGAAATGGCATTGTATGTCATTGTTATAAGGTAACCCGCTAGCATGTCCGTTCGTAGTGAAATAGATATATTCATGATCAGCAGTGATGCCGGTGAGCTGTTGTTCCGGAATAGGATCGTACCATGACTTGACTTCCTGTGTAAGCGGATTTACGCTGGACAGGCCGCCTCCATAAATACCATATTTGGCGGACCATCCGGTCCATACGTTTCCATCCGGCCCTAGTACACTTTTGGCTTCAGGCCTTATCAGGTCTGGTCCTACCGTTCCAACCAGTTTAGGATTTTTATTTTCCAGCTGATTCCAGGGTTTCTTTGGGTCGTAGATCATCAGGTCTCCTCCTACATAGGCGGACAGGTGTAATTGTTTATTTACGAAAACCATTCCGTATACTTCTCCGCCGTTTTTGCATACGGCGGCTGAATTCCAGTACTCCTTTGTTTTAGGGTCAAAAGAAAAAATAGTTTGACCAAAACCACAGGAGCCCCATATCTTACCTTCATCATCATGTGTGATGGACATGATAGTGGTAGGAGGGGCTTCTACTGGTATGCGTTTTAATGATACATTAACTGTTGCGGAATAGTTTTCAGGTGCGTCTGTAATAAAATAATCCTGCCCGCGTACGCCAGCCAGCTGTCCATTTTTCAATGTGATAAAAGAGCACCATTCGCCGTTTTGGATCTTGATATGTGTTTTTTCCATTTTTGCTTCATACCCTTCTGTTGGTAAGGGCTTCAGCGTTTTAGCATCATAAAATGCCAAGCCAGTTTTTGTTTGAACGGCGATGAATTCTGTATTCACTTCTTTGATGACATCATCCGGTTGGCCAAAATCTTCCAGTTTTCCGGAATCAAGGTGATACACTTTTATGCCCTTTGTGTTGAAGCCATACCATACAAATACATATCCAGGCGCCTGACAATACACTGGCCGGCTGTACTGGTTCTCCGGATTGTCAGATACTTTGCCAAGGTTTTTGAGCTCATTGGTGGCAGGATCATATTGTGTTAGAATGCAACCTGGATAGGTGCCACCATATATTTTGTTGTCAGAGGCCAGCCCCATTTGCCAGAAATAGGATTCTCCTTTTGAAACAATGGGCTCCGCCCATTTTCTTTTTTTCAGATCAAATACATGCAGGTAAGCCTGGTCTGTACAGGTACCAACAATAATTTTATTGTTGTGATAGTTTACAAGTCCCCAGGCACCTGCTCCTATAGGCAATGGGAAGTTTTCACCCTTGCCGGTTTTAATATCAATGAGAATGATATTACCTGTTTCTCCATCTGCATAGTTGGAAAGCAGGAATTTTTCACGATTATCTTTTGGATCAATCACAGAAGTTCTGGCCAGGATATTGAAGTTGCGGCATGGCTGACCCGACAAAACAGGTTTGCCAGCCTTTGGTACGGAAGCATATACAAGTTCGCTGGCTATGGATAGGACCATCATGGATAGGCCTGCTTTTCCAGTTTGGTTTAAAAATTTTCTTCTATTCATATTATTGAAAGATTATTTGTAGTGTATAACTGGCCTGTTGTATTTCGGAAGCCTGTCTATACAGGGCTTGATCACCTGCATGGCATTTTCGCCAAGGATCCTGCGTTTGGTGGCAACTGAGGATCGGGAGAAAACAACCCATCCCAGTTGCGGTCTTGGATCTCTCATGGGGAGGTCTGAGCCATACAATACTCTGTTTTCTCCTGCACCTGCAACGAGGTAATCGATGATGCCGCAAGGAACGG
The DNA here is from genome assembly GCF_040567655.1 of Chitinophaga sp. H8. NCBI lineage: Bacteria > Pseudomonadati > Bacteroidota > Chitinophagia > Chitinophagales > Chitinophagaceae > Chitinophaga > Chitinophaga defluvii. The sequence continues at coordinate 2,280,270 of NZ_JBEXAC010000002.1, forward strand.
CGGTTAATGTGATCTCTGCATAAATGTTTGGGAACTTTTTGATCACAGCAATAACCTTATCTGCGTAATCATAACTTTGTCCTGCATGCGCGATCAGCCACCTGACGTTCTTGTATCTGGCAGCCAGGGTTTCATATTCTGCCATGTTTCCACTTTGAGAATGTAGCAGCGCATAGAAGTGGTGGTCGTTGCCATATTTCCACCATTGTTCCCAGGAGGGATCGTCGTAGCTCACACCGATATAGTGATATGGTTTCATGCCGATGAAACGTTGATCCCTTTCGTATAGACCGGGGATCATCTTTTTTAATTCATCCTGTGTATAATGAACGGGATCAAAGTTGGCCAGCCCCCAGTATCCGGGCGGCGCTACATCTAATGCCTGGCTGGTGGTGATGTTTCCTGCTGCGGTATTAACGCTTACTACGCCATTCCAGCTCATAAATCCTCCTCCGGCATATCCCAGTCTTTTAGCGAGGGCAAAGATCCCTTTAGGACCGCCATTTTCCATCGTGTAACTCCATCCCGCACCATTCAGTCCTTCGTGAAGCATGTGCATATGCATGTCTATAATGGGTACCGGTAATGGTCTCCCATGTCTTACAGCAGTCATCAGTTCATCTTCGTGTTTGTTCACATATTCTTCAGGAGGCTGCTGGCCTTTCAGTAGCCGAATAAGGTTACCTCCTGCAATTTTGGCTCTCGCATCTTCCGGAATTTCTGCATAATCAATAAACGTTCTATGGGCGCCGGCAGACATGGTTGGAGAATTGGTGCCGAATATCATCTGGTTTACCAGTCCTTTACCATACATGTATTCAATGCCATACATATTCTGAAGATTATCGAATGTGCAATGCAGATTGGAATGATTTTCCATCATAGGAATGAGGTTCCGCTGACTGTCCCAGTAAACACTTGTTAGCAGTATGGGTAGTTGCGGGTATTGTGTGAGCAGCTCCTCCAGGTCTTGCCAGTTACCAAATTCAGATAGTTGAATGATGGTCAGTACCTGGTTTTCATTCAGCCAGCGCAGGATATCCTGTTGATATGGAGCTTTCCAGTTCCAGCCATTCGTTGCAGGGTGAAGGGAAACTGCACGAACATGATGTGCCTGCATTTTGCGTCCCAGTTCTTCCGGGGGAGGAAACTCACTGGTAAGACCAGGCATAACATTCCATACAGCAAATAAATGCGGGTATGGCTTCAGCATATTGCTCAGTTCCAGATTGGAATACATGGCATCATAATAAGTGCTCATTGTATAAGACACCAGCGCGCCGGATACAGAGCAGTGTTCCATTTCCGAAATAAGTTCGGAAAGTTTCCAAGGCTCGGCGGGATGCTTATATTTACGTGGGCCAATGCAGGCAAAGGCATCAAAATAACATACTGGTTTGTGCCCTGCATTTATTTCCAGATTATTAGCGAATGCAGAAAATGGTGCAGCCTGACTGAGTGTTAATCCCATACCTGCAAGAGAGGTAAGCCGCAGAAAGTCTCGTCTTGATAAATTTTTTTCTGACATATTTCCCCATTTTGAAGATGACCCGGTTTCAGCGAGATATGACTAATAGGTGGCTCTGCCTCCGGAAATATCGAAAATGAATCCGGTGTTGAAACTAGCTTCCTCCGAAATGATCCATGCTGCAATGGCAGCTACCTCTTCTACTGTACCTAATCTGTTCATCGGTATTTTTGCTGTCATATAAGCCAGTTGTTCCGGGGAAGTGTTTTCATTCATTGCGGTTTTGATAACTGCAGGCGCTAGTCCGTTCACTGTAATGTTACGGGTGGCGTATTCTTTCCCCACGCCTTTTACGAGGCCAATTACACCTGATTTCATGGAAGAATAGCCGCACATGTTAGGATTACCATCCTTGCCGCCGATGGATGCCATTAACAATATCCTGCCATATCCATTTTTTTCCATGGCCTGCACTGCATATTTTGTCATGAGGAAACTGCCGCGGAGATTAATTTTATAGATCTTATCAAATGCATCTACAGGATAATCTGCGATAGGGGTGGAGGTTGGTCCTACTATGCCGGCAGAATTCACCATGATATCCAGTTTTCCATGATCCTGTATTATCTTGTCAATCGCATCTTTCACTTCTTCTTCGTTGGAGATATCAGCGAGTTGTGTAGTTATAGCATAACCAGCCCGCTGAAATTCAGTGGCCGTTCTTTCCAGCAGAGAAGGGTTGATGTCCAGCAGTACAACTGTGGCTCCTTCTGATGCTATACGTTCTGCGATTGCTTTGCCGATGCCATCTGCAGCGCCGGTAATTAATGCTACCCGGTTGTTGAATCGTTTGTTCATATATTAAGATTGAATTAAAATTTGTTACTGGTATCCAAGCCCTTCCACCTATAGTTCAACAACATTTCCGGCTTTCCCAAAGCGAATGAGCTTCATATTAAAATATTATGGCTAATAGGTTAAGGGTGCTTGCTGTAATTGTAATTTAGATTCATTTATTGTACACTAAATTTATGTATAAATGTATACAAAAATAACATTAGGATGTATGTAATTAATATTAAAACACGAGGTAATCCTTTTTTTTGTGAATGGGGAATGTATTTTAATGGCATATGAGTATTTGCTGGAATGGCTATTAAATAAGGAAACCTTAGGATTGTAGCTTGTCTGGCTGGTTTTTTGGTGATGGTCTGGACGGCTCAAAGGACTAGTTAAAAAATAATGTAGCCAATTTAAAAAAAAACTAAAAATGTATTCAAAAGTAAATTATATTTGTAGACAATAGGTGAATACACAGCAAAAAGGATCGCGATCCGTTTGTAGGGTACAATAACAACCAATATCTCATGTATGATTTTTAAAACCTGGTAATCAGGTCTGTGGGAATAGTATGCCCGGCAGAAAAAAAAGCCAAAATTTACAGGTAGCGATCTTCTTCGATGCCTGGTACTTACTCAAATAAATAGATCATGAAAAAATATCTATTCCGCCTATTGGCGTTTATGCCGTTGCTTGTATTCTTTCCATTTTCCGGAGGTTATGTAATGGCACAGGATGCTTCACGTACTATCCGGGGAAAAGTTGTAGATGCCGAAACCGGTCAGCCAGTAATTGGCGCCACTGTTCGGATACAACATAAAAACACCGGTACTGCTACCAGTCAGGAAGGTTTATTCTCTATTGAAGCAGTGTCTTCGGATGTGCTGCAATTTACCTCCATCGGATACGAAGTTGTAACGATTCCTGTTAAGGAGCAGAATTTTATTGCTGTTAAATTGGGCATATCCAAATCCACTTTGAATGATGTGGTGGTGGTAGGGTATGGCACACAGAAAAAGATTAACATGACGGGGGCTGTATCAACGGTGAACTCCAAAGTTATTGAAGACAGGCCTATTACAACCCTTGCTGGTGCATTGCAGGGAGCTGCAGCAGGATTGGTTATAACCAGAACATCTGGTCAGCCTGGTGCGGAAAACTTTGGTATTCAGATCCGTGGTGCTACTTCGGCAAATGGTGCGGTTAGTCCACTGGTAATATTAGATGGTGTGGCAGCATCGACCACTGTATTGCTTACATTGAATCCTAACGATGTTGAAAACGTTACGATGCTAAAAGATGCTGCTGCGGCTTCTATATATGGCGCGCAGGCGGCAGGAGGGGTGATGATCGTTACTACAAAGAAGGGTAAATCAGGTAAGGCTGTATTTGAATATTCCAATTTATTTTCTGCGCAAAAACCACTGAATGTTCCCGAGAAGCTAAGCTTGTTGGAAGAAATGTTATATGTGAATGTTTCTGCAGCTAATTCAGGAGGAAATCCGGGCTATTCTGCCACTGATATTAATCGTGTGCGTTTAGGCCTGCAATATTATGTGGATCCTAATGACACCACCAGGTACGTCAATTATAATTCAAAAAGCCAGCTAGCCGAGATACTTCGCAATAACAGCGCAATGTCTACGCATAATTTTTCCGTAAAAGGAGGTACAGAAAAAACACATTACCTCTTGTCGCTGGGCTTGTTTGATCAAAATGGCATTTTTAAAATAGGGCCCGATAAGTACAAGCGGTATAATGCCCGTATCAACATGGGTACACAGATCACGGATAAAATAACTTTTGATGCAAGGGTAGGCTTTCATGTCACAGATATGGTGCAGCCAACAATTACACCTGACGGCACCTGGAGTACCAGCTTGTTAAATGTGCTTTACCGGTTTCGCAACCGTAATCCTTTACGAACACCTGAAGGCCGTTACAACGATAATTCTGCTGCTGGTATTACTTCCTATGCGATATTGGATGCAGGTGGTCAGATTAAATCTATGTCCAGAAATCTGGATGGAGTTTTCACTCTGCAATCCAAAGATCTGCTGGTAAAAGGGTTAGATCTTACCATAAAGTATGGTGGTCAGTATTACAATAATGAAAATGCCAATTTCTATAGAACTGTACAAACCTGGTTCAGATCAGTGCCGGGTGAAAAACTCCAGGATCCAAATTCATTCGAACGCAGTGTTTCTACTAACTGGAACAGTAATGTACAGTTTTTAGCTGATTACGATTGGTCGTTTGGAAAGGATCATAGTTTTCACCTGTTGGGAGGCTATCAGTGGAATGATAACCGTTATCAATACCTTGGGGCTTCTGTGGGCAGCCTAGTGAGTAATGACCTAGGAGCTTTGGCCCTGGGGAATAATCTTACACGGGGTAACTGGGATAATGTAGGTACTTCTGCTTTCCAGTCTGTATTTGGTAGGTTTAATTATGTGTTTAGAGATAAATACCTGGTGGAAGCTACATTGCGGGCTGATGAAAGCTCCCGCCTATCTCCCGGAAGAAGAACAAAAGTATTCCCGGCAGTGTCGGCTGGTTGGAAATTACAGAATGAACCCTGGTTTGAAGTGATAAGGCCTGTGTTCTCCGAATTTAAGATCAGGGGTTCCTGGGGTCGTCTTGGAAGCGCTGAAGGCGGGATTATCGGGGAGTATGATTATATTGATAAATTGTGGTCCGGATCAAACGTAGTTTTAGGGAATACGGAAACAAAATCCTCTTACTTCTATAATGGTGCAATTCCTTCCGCTACATTGACCTGGGAAACGCTGGAGACTTCCAACCTGGGAGTAGATTTGGGGTTACTCAAAAATAAATTGAATATCAGCTTTGATTATTATGTAAAGCATAATAACAACATGCTGATCCCTCAGCAATTGCCGGTTATATTAGGTATCAATGCGCCTGTTGTTAATGGAGGTAAACTCCGTTCCTGGGGCTGGGAAATACAATTGAGTTATGCAGATAGAACAGCGATTGGTATTGATTACAGTGTCTCATTTAATTTATCAGACAATCAGAATAAGCTGTTGAAGTATAACAATAATAACAGTGTTTGGCTGGGAACTGTTTCATTATTGGAAGGTTATCCTTTGAATACCATCTGGGGATATAAGACGGATGGCTATATTCAGAACCAAAAAGATCTTGATAATTCACCTTTTTACAGCAGCCAGATAGGCATAGGGGATGTTAAATATGTAGACCAGGACCGTAATGGCATGCTTAATAATGGAAGCGGAATTGTTACTAAACGAGGAGACCTGGTTTATCTTGGTACTAATCAACCCCGTTATTCTTTTGGCTGGACTGGTTCTGTTGCCTGGAAGGGGATTGATCTGCAGTTATTTTTGCAAGGTGTTTTCCAGAATACTTTCCTTGCTGAAACTGATGCCATACATCCTTCTACCGGCAGTTGGATAATCCCTTTGAAAATGCATCTTGATTATTGGACGGAAGATAACAGGGATGCAGCATTTCCCCGGCCAAGAGGCGGTACTGCCAGTTATCTGACATCTGATAAATGGATGATGAACGGGGCTTATATGCGTCTAAAGAACATTCAGTTAGGATATAGCCTGCCTAAGCAGTTGCTGGAGAAAATACATGTTAATCGTCTTCGTTTATTTTTCAGCGGACAGGATATTCTTACCTGGGATAAGCTGGGTATTTTCTCTAATACTTTCAACCCTGAAAGTATGAACAGTGTAGGGCATAATTATCCTTTATTTGGTACTTATTCCTTTGGTGTGAATGTTTCTTTTTAATCCTGTAAAATTCAAGAGATGAAATATATTAAATGTCTGATCCTTGCAGTTGTGCTATTTGGCGCAGTGTCTTGTTCAGTAGATCGTGTTCCGGAAACGCAGTTAAGTGATGCTACTTTTTGGTTGAGCGAAAACGATCTGAATTCGGCAGCGAATTATCTGTATACTTTTCTTCCATCCATTCCTTTGTATGAAGACAATATGTCTATAGATGGTTTTGCGGTTGAGCCTAACTCGATCAGTAATGGAACGAGAACGGTACCTAATTGGGATGATTATTATACTAACTCTTACAAATTGATCAGGGCTGCCTGCAATATTATTGCCAAAGCGCCCAAGGCAGTATCGGCGGGTATTGATCCCGGGATTGTTAACAAATATGTAGCTGAAGCGAAGTTTTTCAGGGCCTGGGCATATTACAATCTTGTTAAAAGATATGGGGATGTTATCCTGGTTACGACACCCCTTGCCAGTGACGCCAAAGAGTTAACAGCTGCCAGAACAAACCGTGAAATAGTATATGATACTATCTACGCAGACCTTGATTTTGCTGCGACCAATCTACAATTGCCTACTGTTATGGGGGCTGCTAACTATGGGAGGATTTCGCGTACGGCAGTATGGGCAGTTGAATCGAGGGCGGCGCTCTTTGCAGGAACATGGAATAAGTTTCACAACATGGGTGAATGGCGTAAACACCTGGAACGATCAAAGAATGCAGCTGAAAAAATTATGCAATCTGGTGAGCATTCACTTTATACCGGTGGTTATTTTAATCTGTATCAATACCAGGCGGAAGGAATGAACAATAAGGAGAATGTTATGGTAAGGCGTTATGGTTCAAACGATGCTGATATCATCAGCTACCACAATGTACCTATGGCAATGGTTTCCGGTGGTGTTATAAATCCAACCAAATACCTTGTTGATGCTTATTTGATGAAAGATGGATTACCCATTGATAAATCACCACTTTATAAAACACCGGATTCAATCATCCAGGTTTTTGATAACAGGGATAAGAGATTGAGTGAAACAGTGATGAAAAGAGGTGATAACTTTAGCCTTACTGCCAAGTTTGTTGTTTCTACCCATTCTACAGGATATACCTACAGGAAATTTGTAATTCAGGAGGATATGGGTAAATCCAGATCTTATATAGATTATACGATCATTCGCTATGCAGAAGTGTTGCTGAATTATGCTGAGGCTAAATATGAATTGGACGGAGGTATTTCAGATGCAGATCTGAACCGTACAATCAACCTGTTGCGCGATCGTGGTGAAGTGGCTCACCTTACAAATGCATTTGCCACTGCAAATGCACTGAACCTGCGGGAAGAGATCAGAAGAGAGCGCAGAGTGGAATTATCTATGGAAGGCTTTCGTTACTGGGATCTTTTACGCTGGAAAACGGCTGAGGTTGAACTTCCAAGACCTGTATTGGGTGCTTATTTCTTTAAAGAGGAATACCTGGCTTTAGGATACGCATGGAACCCGAATGTGAATGCGGGAAACTTTATCATGCCTGAATCCGGGGATATGCGAACTTTCATTCCGCAAAGAGACTACCTATGGCCATTGCCACTTACGGAATTAAGTATGAATCCCAATCTTGTACAAAATCCTAACTGGAACTAGTAAAATTATAAGAGATGAAGAAATTAGGTTTTCTATTATCAGCATCAGTAATCCTTGTCACAGCATGCATCACAAGCTGTAAAAAGTCTGCTGATATTAACAGCAGTATCCAGCCTAAAGTGGATAGTGTTAATAATATTACCCTCATCACATACACCAATGTTAAACTGGGAGGGAGTGATAGTGTTTTGCTTAGCCGGGGCCGGGGCTTGGCGGCTGCAGTATCTTATGCATACAGGTATCTGGTGGGTGGATCATCCAGTATTGATCTCATATTTGATCAGGGTAAATTTTGGAATACAGATCCCATTGCTGGTAATGCGTTTACAGGAGGTAAGTTTTTGCTTACCAATCTTACAGCGGCAGAGTTTGATGCAGTCAAATCAAAAACCGCATTGGAAGCATATGGGTTCAAGGCTACTGAGGATGCGGTTCCGCTAACAGCAGGTAAAGTGATATTCGTTCGTACAAAAGAGGGATATAATTGCCTGGTTAAGATCATAACGCTCTTTCCGCCATCAGGTAGTGTCACCTTTGATTATAAGATGGCAGTGCTGTAAGAAACTTTAAAAAACATTTTCATTTTAATTTATTCATTATGAATAGGAAAGTATTTACGCTGGCTATCGTTACCGTATTTGCCTGGTTTGCACTCCCGGGATGTAAAAAGGATAAAGTGGAAGACCTGATCCTACTGGACTCATATGATGAAGTATGGCTTGGTGGATGGGATGGTGCTAATGGTAGTGGCCTTGATACGGATAATGGACAGGTGTACGGATATGGCTCTTTAAAGGGAGCGAGTCGTTTTGTGGATATATTCTTCGATCGTTCTGCCTTTTTTAGTTACGATGCAGATGGAAGTGAATTGCCGGATGTAGGAACAAGGTTTGCACCTACAAGTTTTACGACTGCACAATTTGATGCCATGGTGAATGATAAGGACTTCAGGTTCCTGGAGCCAAAGGCGGTAACTGATTCCATCAGGTTTGCGTTGAATGATGTTGTGTTATTTAAAACCCGATTGGGAAAGAAGGGGCTCATCAAGATTATTTCGATGACCAGTCCAACCGGTGATTTAAAATGTGCGCTCAAAACGCAGGAGCGTTAGAAAGAACCAGGAAAAATAATTTATAATGAGAGCAATTACCCAGAGTTTGACATTATTGTTGCTTGTTTTCTTTAAACCTATCATGAATAAAGGATTTTCCCAGAATCATGTAAAGTTCGAAGATTGCGGCGTATGGCTGGTGTCTGATACATTAACTATAGGCAATTCAAAGATTGAAAGAAGATTTCTCTGGAATAATGGCAATCTGATCTCCCTTGACATTACAAACCGGCAAACAGGGAAGAAAACGGTGTTGGAGAACAGTAATACTGATTTTTCTTTGCCAGGTAAGATGCATACTAAAGAAGGGGCAGGTGTGCTGGAAACAAAGATCAGAAGGGAAGAAGATTTCAGTCAGCGCAGGTTAGATGTGATAGTTCTTACAAAGGTAAATGCTCTTGAAGTTAAAAGGGTATTCCGGATCTATCCGGGAATACCTGCTATTGCATGTGATTATTATTTCAAAGGTGAAATGGACAGTTCTGTTCAGCTTCGGATATCCAGCCCCGGAGACCTGGTGAATGTTGAGAATATTTCAGAAGTGAATAAGGAGCAGCTTCCAGTAATGCGTCTTGACAGACTGGGTTTATCCGGTAACCATTGGAAAGTAAGGGCAGTACAATTTTTTGATATAACAGATCGGCATACAACTACTGTAAAATTCACGGACCAGATGGCCTATATTTTTGGGAACCAGCTGGTCGGCAATCTTTTATTGATAAACAATGGAATAGGTAAGGAAGGGCTCTTCTGGTTAAAGGAGGCCCCCTCACCTTCCGTTCAGCACGCTTATCCGGGGTTTGATTTTTCCGTAAAAACCGGCTCCTTTCAATTGACTGGTGCCGGTATTGAAAGAAAAGATATCAGTCCGTTCCGATGGGTAAGAGGGTATGGCTTTGTAATTGGTGTGAGTGATGGTTCCGAAAATGGTCAGGTGATTGCGTTACGGGAGTATCAGCAGTGTATCAGGAAATATATTCCCGCCAGAGATGATATGGTGATGATGAACACATGGGGAGAAAGAGGAGAAGGTGAAAATTTAAATGAGGCTTTTGCATTGAATGAGATCCGCACTGCTTCAAAGCTGGGCGTGAATGTATTTCAGCTCGATGCCGGCTGGTACCAGGGAGGGACAAAAAATATGGATTCTTTCTGGCTTCCTCATAAAGAGAAATTCCCCAATGGGTTGGCTCCATTGATAGCCGATGGTCGTAAAAGCAATGTAGAGATCAGCCTTTGGTATGAGCCGGATCCGGAAAATGATTATGCTCACTGGGAAAGAGATGCCGGAATTCTTACCCGGATATATAATAAATATGGCATTAAGATCTTTAAGATAGATGGTGTGCAGATCATCTCAAAAGAAGGGGAGGTCAATTTCCGGAAGTTTCTCGATTCTGTTCTAAACGCCACTGATAATAAAGTGTTCTTTAATATTGATATCACCGCGGGAAGGAGGAATGGGTATCATTATTTTAATGAATACGGTAATTTGTTTCTTGAAAACAGGTATACAGACTGGGGCAATTATTACCCCTATCAGACGTTGCGGAATACCTGGAACCTTTCGAAGTATTTCCCCTTGCAGAAACTATTGGTGGAATTCCTGAATACAGATAGGAACAGGGATCAGTATCCTCCTGGCGACATTTTTGCGCCTGCGAACATCCCATTTGAGTATACTTTTGCCATTACGATGATGGCCCAACCGCTTGCCTGGCTGGAAGCACACCGCCTATCATCTGAACAGCTAAATATAGCTCCTGTAGTAACCACATACAGGAAGTATCAGCATGACATTCACAGTGGTAGTATTTTTCCAATAGGGCAGGAGCCTGATGGGCAATCCTGGACAGGATTTCAGTCCATTCAGCAGGGAAGAGGTTATATTATTGTGTATAGGGAAAATAATAATAGTAGTGCTGCTTTTCTCAAAACTTTTTTTGCAATGGGTACAAAAGTAAGTTTCCGCCCGCTGATTGGTAAAGGGAAGCCGTTTGTTGCAGTGGCAGGAGATGATGGGCGGATAAGGTTCTCCCTTCCGTCGCTGAATAGCTATGCTTTATATGAGTACAAAATTCAGTGATGAGATAATAGGAGCAGGTGATTATTTTTAGATCATTAAAAATGAAAATATGCGTAGCAAAAATTGGAGCAGGCGGTCTTTTATCCAACAAAGTGCAATATTGGGAGCTGGATTAGGCATGTTGCCTTTGGTTTCATGGAAAACACCTGAAAGTAGCGATTTTGTGCAATTTATATCCCCGATCGATGGTGATATGTTGCACGCAGGAGATGGTGTTGTGGTTAATGTGAAAGTTGCGCCAGTTGCAGCAGAAAAAGTGAATTTATCCATTAATAATATACCCGCTAAAGAGGAAAACGGTGTTTATTCCGCCGATATCACACTGAAGGACTTTGAGAATAAGATCAGGGTGAAGGATACACTTACCGGTCGGAAAAGCACTATTACTGTTTTCTATCTGCGTAAACTTAATCATCAATACAGGTTGTCTATTGATGATGCTATTTGGTTCCTGAAGGATATTCATCTCAATGCAGCTGTTTATTCATCTATTTTTGAGAACTCCTTTATGGGCTTGTTGCGCAGCCTGCATGAAACATACGGGACAAAGGTGCATATCAATCTGTTTTATGAAACGGATAACTTTAATCTGTCTCAAATGACAGATAAGTTCAAAAAGGAATGGAAAGATAATTCGGATTGGATAAGGTTGAGTGTACATGCAAAAGCTGAATTTCCGGATGATCCTTATATGCATGCAGATTACGGAGAGATGTATCGTGACTGTCATGCGATCAGGACCCAGATAGCGCGTTTTGCAGGAAAGGAAGTAATGGACAATACCACCACGCTTCACTGGGGGCAGGTACCTGTTGAGGTTTGTAGAGCTTTGAGAGATGAAGGATATAAGATACAGGTATGTGATTTCAATGTAGATAATAATTTGCCGCCCTGTTCTTATTACCTGGATGTTCCTCACAGGCGGCATATCAATAAAAGATTCATCTGGAGGGATAACCGGGAAAAGATAATTTTTGTGAAAAGCAGTATTATCATTGATACAGTAAAGTTGCCGTTGATAAAAGAGTTTCTGGATAGTTACGGTGAGAATAATATTACACCACCGTATGTGGACCTCCTTGTGCACGAACAGTATTTTTATCCATTCTATAAAAACTATCAAATAGATTATCGGGAGAAATTAACGGCCGCTATTGAATGGGCACAACAACATAATTACACCCCATGTTTCATCAGTGAATGTATTATTTAGAAAGTAAAATGGACATGAAAGATCAACAGGAGAAGTTCGTTATTGAAAACGAAGGGAAGGTAGATTCACCTGCATTATTAGTGTATCCTGAGTATATCAGCAGAAATATTTCAGCAATTATAGAACTTATAGGAGATGTAAATAGGATTCGGCCGCATGTGAAGACAGATAAGATGTCTGAGATTGTCCAATTAATGAGGAATGCAGGCATTAATAAATACAAATGCGCAACTATTGCCGAAGCAGAAATGCTAGGGATGATGGGGGTTAAAGATGTATTGCTGGCCTATCAGCCAACTATCATGAAAGCGCAAAGGTTTTTTGCATTGATAAAGGAATATCCCGGGACGAAATTTTCATGTATAGTGGATAATATAAGGACGGCATTAATGCTTTCCTCGCTGACAGGAAAAAAGAAACTAACTGTTTATATAGACTTGAATGTAGGTATGAACAGAACTGGTGTTCTGGTATCAGCAGCTTTTGAGTTATATATGGAGATCGATAAACTTCAGGGTATTGAGATTGAAGGATTGCATGTATATGATGGGCATGTAGATGATGAAGATCAAAAAATAAGAGCAAAGCGTGCGAAGGCGATCTTCGCAGAAGTGATGACATTGAAAGGGGATATTGAATGGAAAGAAAAGGAAACTTTGCAACTGGTGATTGGTGGTTCTCCCACTTTTTCAGTGTATAGTGAAATAGCAAGGAAGAAAGATGATAAGACCATACAGGTTAGCCCTGGTACATTTACTTTATGGGATGCAGGGTATGCCAGATTGTTGCCGGAATTACCATTTCAATATGCGGCGATATTGCTTTGCAGGGTGGTTTCCATTATCAATAGTAGCCTGATGTGTATAGATCTGGGATATAAAGCTGTTTCAGCTGAGAACCCTCTAAATATGCGGGTTGCATTTCCATGGATGCCAGAGATGGTGGCAGTTTCTCAGAGTGAGGAACATCTGGTGGTTTCTGTTCCTGATACAAATGAATTTGAAATAGGGGACACTTTATATGGTGTGCCCTGGCATATTTGCCCAACACTTGCACTCTATGAAAGTGTGTATGTGGTGAACGCTGCAAAAGTGGTTGCTACCTGGAAGGTGGTGGCCAGAGACAGAATGATCAATTATTAAACTGGGTATGGAATCTAAACGTAAATTAATTGTAGATGCGCATCTGGACCTTGGCATGAATGCCGTGGAATGGAATCGTGACCTCCGTTTGCCTGTGCAGGAGATCCGTAAACGTGAAAGTGGAATGGTTGATAAGCTGGACAGGGGGAGAAATACGGTATCTCTTCCCGCTTTGCGGGAGGGCAATGTAGGGTTGGTGGTAGCCACTCAATTGGCGAGGTATGTTGCTTCGGGGCGCCCGGATGATGGAGATCCTTATTGGAATTCTCCTGAAATATGCTGGAGTATCACACAGGCGCAACGCAGTTATTATAAGGTGATGGAAGATCTGGGAGAAATGGTACAGATCACCGGGAAGAATGATTTGCTGGAACATGTGGAATGCTGGTTGAAAGAAGATGCTGCGGATGATAACAGTAAGCCGGTGGGGTATATCCTTAGCTTGGAAGGGGCAGATTCTTTAGTGAACATCGGTTTCCTTGAAAAGGCATACGCCTATGGCCTTCGCGCAATAGGTGTTTCTCATTACGGCCAGGGGAGGTACGCTGGTGGAAGTGGAACAGAATCAGGGTTTACAGCCAAAGGCCGTGAATTACTCCGTGAAATGGATAATCTGGATATGATCCTTGACGTAACGCATTTGACAGACCTGGGTTTCAAAGAGGCTATTACATTATATAAAGGCCCTATTTGGGCCAGCCATCACAATTGCAGGACTGTTATCAGTGGTCAGCGGCAATTGTCTGACGATCAGTTACGGATATTAATAGACAGAGAGGCTGTAATTGGAGGAGCGCTGGATAACTGGATGCTGGCAGAGAGCTGGATTCGTGGTGTAGATGATCCGTTTATGCGTAATGTTGGACTGGAGAGATTGATAGATCATTATGATCATATCTGTCAGTTGGCAGGGAATAGTTTGCATTGTGCCATAGGTAGTGATCTGGATGGTATGTATGGAACGGAGCAAAGTCCGTACGACCTTGATACCATTGCTGATATGCAAAAGTTAAGCGGTTTGTTACAGCGGCGTGGATATGGTGAGGATGACATAGATAATATATTTTATGGTAATTGGATACGTTTTATGGAAGCAAGTCTACCTTGAGTTATAAATATTATCTACAAAAAACGTTTAAAATTGTATACAAAATAAGAAAATTTTGTTTACTTTTGTTTCCAGAGGTAATGTACGAGTATATAGATGTAACATTCCCTGTTAGTTCAACCAATAATTCTGTATACAATCTTCAAAATAAAGTTTCATGAGCTTCGTGGAAGTAAAAAGTACTATAAAAACAGCAGATACAGGAGCATATTCTGCCGGCATTTTAGTAAATGGCTGGCTTTATATCAGTGGTCAAGGGCCGCTTGATCTGAAAAGTGGTGCGGTTATAAGTGGCTCAATTGAAGAGGAGACAATTTTAACACTGTCACATATACGTGAAATTGTGAAAGCTGCGGGTGGAACAATGGAGAATATTGTAAAATGTACAGTTCATCTCAGTGATATAAACGATTTTGCCCGTTTTGATAAAACATATGCCGCTATTTTTGGGGCAATGAAACCTGCCAGGACAACGGTGCAATCCGTTTTGTCAGACGGAATAAAGATTGAGATCGATGCTGTAGCATTTATTGGTTAAATAAATATTTCCAATGGAAGAAAAGATAGAGATAGGTACAATAGGGTTGGGGTTGATGGGCAGCAGTATTGCTACATGCATCCTTGCAGCAGGGCATAAGGTCACTTCCGTTGTGAAAAGCCTTGATGAGATGGCTCCGGCAAAAGAGCGGGTATTGGGCTATCTGAAAGAAATGCAGGAGGAGGGATTATTATCTTCTGACCCTGCTGAATTAGTTAATGACCTAACTATCACGGACGCCCTGAAAGATTTATCCACTATGCCGGTGATCATTGAGTCTGTGTATGAAGATCCGATTACCAAGAAACAGATTTATGCTGAACTGGAAAGATATGTGCAACCGGATGCTATCATTGGTAGCAACACTTCTGCGATACCTGTTTCCATATTGCAGGCAGATTTGAAACATCCTGAACGATTGTTAGGTGTACATTGGGCAGAACCTGCTCATATTACACGTTTCATGGAGATTATCTGCGGCGATAAAACTAAACTGGCAAATGCAGAGAAAGTTAAAGTACTGGCCGAAAGCTGGGGTAAAGAACCTTCGGTTCTACGGAAAGATATCCGGGGTTTCATTACGAACAGGATTATGTATGCTATGATCAGAGAAGCATTTCACCTAGTAGAGAAGGGATATGCTACTTATGAAGATGTGGACCGCTCTCTTCGCAATGACCTTGGTGCCTGGATCACTTTTGCAGGGCCTTTCCGGTTTATGGACCTGACAGGGATACAGGCGTATGCTACTGTCATGGAAGAGTTATTTCCAGAACTGGACAATTCTGCGGGGGTGCCTGTATCTATGAAGCAATTAGTAACTGCCGGAGCGCAGGGAGTGAGGAATGCACAAGGTTTTTATCCTTACTCCAAAGCATCTGCGGAAGAGTGGGAGAAATGTTTTTCCCGCTTCAGTTTCGATATCCGTAAGCTCGCTGAGAAATATCCAGGGGATATTGGAGATCAGATTGATAACGCAGATAACGCTACAAAAGAATAATGAAAAAGATCATTATATCATGGGGACTGCTACTGCTATGCAATTTGATGTGGTCTCTACAGTTTACTTGTATAAAACTGGTTCAGGATCAGGTTGGGCCCTACTTTACGGTATGGGCGCCTATGACAATGGCCGTATTGTTACTGTTGCCTTTTATACTGCGTGAGCGTAACGAGCAGAAAAGATCAGTATCAGATCTACTTGTTTTTGCGAGGCTTGGTTTGTTGGGAGCTTTCCCGGCGCAGGTGCTGATGACCTGGGGGACGCAATATTCTACAGCCACAAATGCTGCTGTATTAACACTCAGTCTGCCGGTGATCTCCACACTTTTTGCTTTTCTAGTGTTGAAAGAGAAAATGAACCCGGTGAGATGGATCAGTTTTACAGTGGCTATTATTGGTGTGGTGCTATGCACATTTGGAGATATAAGACAGGCTAGTTTTACTGCTGGTTATACCTGGGGTAACCTGCTTATTTTCCTGGCTATTGTGGGGAATGCCTATTACAATACCGGTTGTAAAGCAATTGCAGCCCGCTATTCCGAAATTGAAATGGTATTCTATACCTATGTTGCCATGATCATTTTCCTGACGCCGTTAGTTCTATATTATGAACCTGATGTATTTGGAAGGATAGGGAGATTCACTACACAAACCTGGACGGGATTAGTGCTGCTAACACTGTTTCATAATTTCCTTTCCATGGTACTCTTTTTCAAAGCGCTCAAAACACTGGATGCCATGCAGGTGGCCCTTTCCAATTATATGATCACCTTTATGGGATTACCTATTGCAGCCATCTGGCTGGGGGAAGCACTTAGCGGTTATGCTATTGCCGGGGGCCTGCTGGTACTGGCGGGTACATTAATCATTACTATAGTGGATTATCGAATGAATCATCATACAGCCATCATAAAAAATTAAACAAGAAAAATGAAAAATTTTAGATCCTTGAAGGGAGTAGTACCCATTATACCAACCCCTTTTACAAAGGAAGAGGAGATAGATGAAGAAAGTTTACGGAATCTGGTAGATTTTGCGGTGAGTGCGGGTGTTGAAGCTGCATGTTTGCCTGCTTATGCCAGCGAATTCTATAAATTAACAGATGAAGAAAAGCTGCGGGTAGTAAAGATTGCTGTAGACCAGGCGGCAGGAAGGATTGAGATCATTGGCCAATCCAATCACGCATCGCTGAAATTGGCGATTAATTTAGCGCAGGCGAATGTAGCAGCTGGCGCGGATGTTATTTCATTGGCTGTGCCGCGTATTTTCAACTTACCGGAATCTTCTATAGAGGAATACCTGGGTGAGTTTATGCAGTCTATTCCCAATACGCCTGTTCTGTTGCAGGATTTTAACCCTGGTGGCCAGTCTATCAGTGTTGAAATGATCTGCAACCTGATGAATAAACATACCAACTTCAAATATCTTAAACTGGAAGAGCCTCTCTGTGCTCCAAAGTTCAAAGAGATTATGGATGCTACAAAAGGAAATATCGGGCTGTTTGAAGGCTGGGGCGGTTTGTATATGCTGGAACTGATACCTACTGGTATTACAGGAGTAATGCCCGGATTAGGTGTGTCTGATATACTTCAGAAGGTTTTCTGTCTGAGAAAGGCTGGGGATAATGATAAAGCTATGCGGCTTTTTGAAAAAGTAATGCCCCAGATATTCTTTTCTCTACAGAATATGGAGTTATTTCACTATGCGGAAAAAGAATTACTGATGGCACGCGGTATCCTTAATAACAGTTATGTACGCAAGGCATCTTATACACCGGATCCTGCTACAGCAAGTTACATCAGGGAACTGAATCAGAATATCCTGGAATTAGTAGGGGAAGGAGTAATGCAATAATTTTTTTGCCTTCAGATAATTACGAATAATGAAAAGAATTTTCACCATCCTGGTTGTTTGCATATTTGTTCTTTGTTGGTGTGCGGTGCAGGCAAATGATAATAAAAATGCCGACAAGTTCCGCTTATTACCGGCGCCACAAAAAGTGGAATGGAATAAAGGAGCTGGCTTAAAGCGGAATGAATTAAAGGCGATATTTTTAAAGGGAAACCTGAAGTTGCCGGTACTGGCTTACCCATTGGATAATCTGCCACTGGCAGACGGTCCTGGGAAAGGCATACTTACATTGGAAATTTCTAACAGTGGGGCTTTACCTGCTTCTAAAGAATCTTATATTCTTCAGATACGGAACGGCGGAGTGACTGTTTCGGGAAAAGATGCGGCAGGTGTATTTTATGGATGCCAGACCTTGCTGCAAATGATGGAAGATGCAACAGACCAGCGTATAGACATACCTGCATGCACAATCACTGATTTTCCGGATATCCCCTACCGGGCAGTGCACCTGGATCTGAAATACCATCTGGAAAAGATGGAATACTATTACAGGATGATGGACCGGTTGGCAGGCATCAAGGTAAATGCGGTGATCATTGAGTTTGAAGATAAGCTCAGATACAGGAAAGCGGAAAAAGTAGGATCGGGAAATGCAGTATCTATAGATGAGTTTGCCGCATTGAGCCGTTATGCAAAAGAAAGGCATATTGAGATCAGTCCGCTGGTACAGGGCCTTGGGCATGTATCATTTATTCTTAAACATGATATTTATACACATTTGCGGGACGACCGGAAAATAGACTGGGTGATTGATCCGCTCAATCCAGAAACATATGATCTGCATTTTAAAATGTATGATGATGCCATGGCAGCAACACCTGGTAGTAAATATTTGCATATAGGGGGAGATGAAGTGTATAATCTTGGGGCTTCAGAATTAAGCAAACGTTCCGGCATGAAGCCCTTTGAATTGCAGATGTATTGGCTGAATAAAGTGTGCAAATATGTAACAGACCATGGCCGCACGCCTATTTTCTGGGATGATATGGTGTTTTCACTGTCCAATCTGTATGGCACGATGCGTAATGACAGAATGTTGGATTCTGCATATGTAGAAAAAGAATGGGCAGAGAAACAACATTTGCTGGATGAGAATGTGGCGCTATTCCCTAAGAATTGTATTTACATGCGTTGGAATTATAATTTCCCAAAAATACAGGGAAACACCAAAGCAATAGATTGGTTTATGGCCAATGGTATGCAGGTATGGGGTGCTCCGGCTGCGCAGGATATGGCGGCTATGCTACCCAGGCAGAATTCTATTTATCAGCCAACAAAAGAATTCTGTGAAATTGCTGTAGAGAAAAAACTGCCTGGCATGTTGTTGACCGCATGGGATGATTCCTCTCCGCATATAGAAACTTTCTGGCGTGGCTTTTATGACTATGCCGGTTTATCCTGGAATTATCAGGATATGGATGCGACGGCGGCTCATAAGATATTTCGTCATCGTTTCTATGCGCCGGAATTGGCAGCACTACAATTCGAGTTTCAGGACTCCCTGGAAAGGGCGCTTGATTTCTGGGACGTGGCATTGATCAATCAGGGGCATAGAAGGCATTATCCCTATAAAATGGATCTGATTTCATTGCCTCACAGTGATAGTACAGGCGTGTGGAGTGAAAAATATGCAGCTAAAGTGGAGCGCGCGAAGCTGGAACTGAAACGATATGACAATATCAGATCTGTCATCGAAGAAAATAAGAAAAGGATTCGAAGGAACAGGTATTCATTGGAGCTATTAACAGTAATGAACGAGTTACAGATCTATTCATCCCGATTATTGGTGTTGTTACATACCTATGATCTGGCAACTGAAAAAGACAAGGTGAAGAAAGAAATCAGCGGGCTGGTAAATTCTTTCTCTGCATACAGAAAGCAATATGAGGATGTGTTCTCTAAAGAAAGGTTCCTTTCAAATCCTCCCGGATATATATTGGATCAGAACAACGATCCTATGTTGGGAAATGGAACGAACAACAGCGATTGGATGCATGTTTTTGAGCTTGCTATTAATGATAAATTATTAAAATGGTTGAATGAAAAGTAGGATTGTTGAAGCACTATTTTGTTGGTTAGGTGTTTTGCTGATAATGCCCATTCAGGCATTTTCATCCTTGCCTGGGGATTCTCCGGGCAAGGATGCGGCAATTTTCCGCAAACAATTCAGATTGTTTCCGTTCCCTCAAAAAGTAGCATTCACCGGAGGAGCCGGGCTTGCATGTGATGGTTTGGAAAGAGTGTTCCTGAAAGGCATAGTGCAGCTGCCTGTGTTGCGAGCCCCCTTGTCAACGCTGCCGATGGCTGAAGGGTCGGGGAAAGGAGTGCTTACGTTGCAAATAAATGATGACCCGCTATTACCTCCTTCGGAGGAGGGGTATATACTGAAAATTACTGCCGGGCAGGTTTTAATAATAGCGAAAAGCGAGGTTGGTATCTTTTACGGTTGTCAGACATTACTGCAGATGCTGGAAGATGCCAGTGATCAGTCGCTGGTCATTCCAGCATGTGTAATAACGGATTTTCCGGAAATCGCCTACAGAGCTGTGCATCTGGATCTGAAGTACCATCTGGATAACCTTGATTATTACTACCGAATGATGGACCGGTTGGCGGCCATTAAAATAAATGCAGTTATCCTTGAATTTGAAGATAAGTTAAGATATCGTTCAGCAAAGGTAATCGGTGCCGAAAATTCCATTTCAATAGATGAGTTTGCAGCACTCAGCAGGTATGCCAGGGACAGGCACATTGAAATCAGCCCGCTGGTACAGGGCTTAGGCCATGCGGCTTTCATTTTGAAGCATGATGAATATGCAGGTTTGAGGGATGATCCGCGGAAGGACTGGGTGTTTGATCCAATGGCTACAGGTACTTATGCATTACAGTTCAAACTGTATGACGACGCAATCGCTGCAACGCCAAATGGAAAATACCTGCATGTAGGGGGAGATGAAGTGTATAACCTTGGACAATCGGCAGCCAGCAGGAATTCGGGGATGAGTACTTTTCAATTGCAAATGTACTGGTTGAACAAGGTTTGTGCTTATGCACGGGAACATAACAGGATCCCTGTTTTTTGGGATGACATGATCTTTTCCCTTTCAGGCATCTATATGTCCATGCACGATACCCATACCCCAGCTGATTCCATCAATTTAATATGGGAGAAGAATGCACCAAAGATAGCAGAGTACCTACACCTTTTTCCTAAAGATTGTATTTACATGCGTTGGCATTATACATACCCCCGGTTGCAGGGTAACCAGAACGCCGTGACCTGGCTTAAATCCCATCATTTGAAAGTAATGGGTGCCAGCGCGGTACAGGAAATGTCTCCCATGATACCGCGTAATCAGTCACTTTTTAACCCCATAAAGGACTTTAGCTGGGTGGCGGTGAAACATGGGCTGGAAGGTATGCTGGCGACAGCCTGGGATGATTCATCTCCCCATTTTGAAACATTCTGGCGGGGGATCTATGATTATGCTTTGCTCAGTTGGAAGTATAGTGATATACAGGCGAAAGAAGCGCATGCTATATTCCGGCATCGTTTTTACGGACCTGCGTTGAGCAATGAGCGATATGAGTTTCAGGATTCCCTGGAACTTGCCTTCAATTTCTGGGATACGGCATTTGTAAAAAATAGCGGAAGGATTACCGTACCTAAAAAAATTGACCTTATTGAGCTACCTGGATCAGAGTTGTCTGCAGATGCCTGGCGGACCGTTTATAAGGATAGGGTTGATCTTGCCCGAAGGGAAATAAAAAGATATGAAGGAACACGTGTTGTTATTGAAAATAGCATAAGATCTGCAAGGCGGAATCAATATGCGTTGCGCCTTTTTCACAGGATGAATGAATTACAGATTTATAATGCAAAATTACTTGGCCTGCTGGATGATTATGCTTCGGAAGATACATCGGAAGGGATGAAAAAAGTGGCATTGAAGATCAGAGCGCTGGAGTGTAGCTTTGCCGATCTTAGAAGGGAATATGAAATGGTGTTTTCAGAAACAAGATTTCTTGAAAGGCCACCTGAGTACATCATGGATGATAACTACGATACAATGATTGCGAATGCCACGCAAACAAGTTCAGACTGGATGTATCTTTTTGAATTGAAAATGAATATGAAGATTCAGACATGGCTCAAAACCATGCGAAACATTTAGCCATACACATAAAACAGTCTTATTACAATGGATAAATTAAAGTCAGGTACATTGCTGCTCATTTTCTCCGCCGGTCTGCTTTTTGCCGGATGTAAGCAAAACCGTTATGACGAGGGGAAATCCGTGGAAAATGAAATGCAGCATTTTGTTTTACAGGATGGATTTGATATTGAGAATGTTGCTGCTGAACCACAGGTGGTTATGCCTGTTTCGATGGCCATTGATGAAGATGGTAATACATATGTGGTAGAAATGGGGGACTATCCTTTTGTGGCGGATGCTGCAGCCGGAAAAGGCAATATTAAGATGCTGCTGGATGTGAATGGAGATGGGAATTTTGATTCCACCTTCGTATTTGCACAGGGGATTCCAGATGCAACCTCAGTGCTTCCCTATAAAAGAGGCCTTCTTGTTACGGCAGCCCCCAATATTCTATTCATGAAAGATACCGATGGTGATCATACGGCGGATATTATTGACACACTGTTCACTGGGTTCTTTACAGGGAATTCAGAAGCGCAGATCACTAATCTCACCTACGGGGTGGATAACTGGATTTATGCCAATAACCATGGTCAGGCAGGACAAGTGAAGTTTTTGAAAAGACCGGACCTGGCAGTATTACCAATGGGGGGCCATGATTTCAGATTCAGGTTAGATACAGAGCAATTTGAAGCAGAGTCAGGAACCGGACAGTATGGTTTGGCCATCAATGACTGGAACCATCGTTTTTATACGCAGAACACACTACATATACAAACAAATCCAATAGCCTGGAGATATCTGCACAGGCATGACCATATGCCATCTTATAATGGTGATTATAATCCATCTGATCATGAGTTAGAAATGTTTCAGTTAACGCCGCCCCCTTACTGGCGGAAGGAACGGAGTGAAAGACGTCAGCACCAGTATGATTCCCTTAAACTAAACCAGGTGGAATGGATCTCAGGGCATTTCACTGGTGCTTCCGGCGCTACGTTTTACGGTGGAGAGAATTTTCCCAAGGAGTATTACGGTTCCATTTTTACAGGAGAAGTAGCCGGGAATCTTGTGCATCGAGACGTTGTTTCCCGTACAGCAGATAAGTCCTTATATACTGCCAGCCGTGGAGCACTTGAAAAAAGCAGGGAATTCCTGGCATCTAAAGATTCCTGGTTTCGCCCCACTTCATTTTATTCCGGCCCGGATGGTAACTTGTATGTGGTTGATATGTACCGCCAGCATATTGAAACGCCGGTTTCTATTCCTGACGATCTGAAAGCTGATATGGATTTTCATGCGGGTAATGATAAAGGCAGAATCTATCTGATTTTTCCTAAAGGGAAAAAGAAAGTAGTGAAACCGAAGATGAATGCTATGAGTTCTGCAGAATTGGTACAGCTGTTGGTACATCCTGGTGCCTGGTGGCGTACCAATGCGCAGCGGCTGTTAATTGACCGGAAAGATCTGTCTGTAATTCCTGCAGTAAGAGAGATATTGGTATCCAATACAGATCCCCGGTTTCGTTTGCGGGCCTTATACACATTGGAAGGGCTTCAGGCACTTACAATGGCGGATGTGAAGCTGGCTATGAATGATGTGGACCCTGGTGTGAGAGAGCATGGGGCTATACTATCTGAAAGATTTCCAGCATTGTTGCCAGACCTGTTGAAGCTGACAGAGGATAGTGTTGCATATGTTGTATTTCAGGCAGCACTGAGCGTTGGAAATGCACCGGCAGATAAAGCAATACAAGCATTAAGCCTTGTGCTCACCAAACACACTACTGATTCAATATTGCATATTGCCGTATTGACTGCCAAGCCCTGCACTTCCTTGAAATTCCTGCAGGCGTTGAAGAATAGCGGTAGCTATTTTGAAACGACAGGCAAGTGCAAATTAGAGTTTGTAAGATCATTTGGCTATGTGAATGGTGCAAGAAATGAAGGTGGAGAAATTGCGGCACTTATAGGGTTCTTGCAGGATCCTGTGATAGCAAAAGATGTTAAATGGGCAGGTGCTATTACTGCGGGATTGTTGGATGGGCTTACTTCTGAGGGAAAAACATTATCAGCAGAAGCCCTGTCCGCATTGAGGAAATATGAAGGTAGCATAGCGGATGCTACTATTAAAAGCACCGTGTCGAACCTATTACAACTGGCAAATCCTACTAACTAATCTAAAATGAACCATCATGAATGAAATGGAAAGAAGGCAGTTCATCAAAAAGGGGATGATCTTTTCAGTTGGCTTTTTAACAGGAGGGGTACTTTTATTGGGATGTGGAAATGGCCAGAAAGAGGGAAGGGAGGAAGTAAAAGAGAAGGAAGGAGGGGAGAATGGTAAAGACCCCTGTGATATGGCAGCGTTGTCTGCTAATGAACTAAAATCCCGTAATGCATTGGGATATGTAGATAAAACGCCCATGAAAGAAAAGCGTTGCGATAACTGTAAACTTTTTATACCTGCAGGAGATAAAAAGGCATGTGCCACCTGTCCTTTATTCAAAGGACCAGTTTTGCCTAAAGGATATTGTACCTACTGGGCCCCGAAAGGTGTTTGATCTTTAACATAAAGTATCTAATGTGAATCAGCATATTTTATTAAAATGCAGCAAATGCCTGTTATTGTGCATGTGCTTTTCGGTGATTGGCATAGCACAAAATATACGTGTAGGTTTTTTTGAAGTAAATGCATCCCCGCCAATTGGCAGTCCAGTTGCTTATGCATCTACACGGTCAGTAACAGACTCCTTAAGCGCACGCGGTATTGTAGTGTTATCGGCGGATAAACCTGTTGTATTGTGTGCGGTAGACTGGATTGGTATTTCCAATGAGGGGCAGGACCAATGGCGCCAGCAACTTGCAGCAGCTGCAGGTACAACCATAGACAGAGTTTCTGTGCACACATTGCATCAGCATGATGCCCCTCGTTGTGATTTTACGATTGAACGGATCATGGAGGAGTACGGATTAGGAGGACGAAGCATTGATAATGCTTTCACCGAAGAAGTGATCCAAAGAACATCCGTGGCTGTAAAAAACGGCATTAAGAACGCATCGCTGGTAACGGCAATCGGGTGGGGGCAGGCTAAAGTGGATAGTGTTGCCTCCAATCGCAGATTGATGGACGCGGAAGGCAACATTACTACACGGTGGAGCAGCACAACGGATGCTGCTATGCGCGCAGCTCCCGAAGGATTGATAGATCCCTGGCTGAAATGCATCAGTTTCTGGAATGGGAATAAACCCATTGCGCTGTTAACTTATTATACAACACATCCGCAAAGTTATTATGGTTCAGGTGATGTTACCTGTGAATTTGTAGGTATCGCCAGGAATGCAATAGAAAGGCAGCTGAGGATCCCTTCCATTCATTTCAACGGCGCAAGTGGCAATATTACAGCGGGAAAATACAATGATGGTTCTAAACCACAGCGTATTGTTCTTGCCCGTCATGTGGAGGAAGGTATGATGAAAGCCTGGCAGAGTACAAAAAAATACCCGCTACGGAATAGTTCCGTTACCTGGAAGAATATGGAAGTGGAATTGCCACTGGGCAAAAATTTGATTGAAACAGACCTGCGCCGGCGTATGGTTGATACCAGCCTCAATATTCATGAGAAATTCAGAGCGGCAGAAAAGCTGGCCTGGTACCAGCGAAGCGTTGCAGGGCATAAGGTTAATATATCTTCTTTGAAACTGGGGAAGATCTGGTTGCTGAACATCCCAGGAGAGGCGTTTGTAGAATACCAGTTGGCTGCACAAAGAATGAGGCCGAAAGATATTATATGTACAGCCGCATATGAAGAATATGGCCCTGGTTATATTGGAACAAGAGCATCTTATTTTCAGCAGGGAGGGTATGAAACCAGTGATATTGTTTCAGGCGTTTCTCCGGACGTGGAATCAGTACTATTAAATGCCATTCGTGCAGTATTAAAATAATGAAAACATGAACCGGAGAAGATTTCTGTCAAACTCGGTCATCCTTACTATTGGGGGTAATATTCATAAAACATTAGGTATGGTAGGGAAGAAGCCTTCATTGATCAGGTTAACCAGCACAGGTTCAAATTTTGAAAGAGAAAAGCTACGGATACCATTTGGATTTAAAGGGGGCTACTTAACAGAGCTATGGCAAACTGCTGTACAGCTGAAAACAGATCGTATGAGCGGAGTAGGGCTAGCCACACAGAGTGTGTTATACGGAGATGCGAATCTCTTTGCCGCCAATTCAGAAGCGGCTGCTAACGCACTAATGTTTGCATTGACTGAAAAAGCGTTACATCTGGCAAAGGGTATCCCTTTTAGTACACCTGTGGACCTATTTGAAAAATTGCTTCCGGTTGTTACACAGGAAGCAGTATCATTAACCGGCAAAAAAGATATCAATCCAAACTTCGTGCTGAATGCATTGGTGAGCCTGGATAATGCCGCCTGGCTGATATATGCTGCTGAGAACAGTTGTGTTGGTTATGAGCAGATGATCCCGGAAATATACAGGCCGGCACTAAGCACGCATAATCGCAAAATTGGTGTGATGTTCCAGGTATCCTATAATATGCCTATACAGGATATTGAGAAAGCCGCGGACGAAGGATATTTTATTATTAAGATAAAAACAGGGCAACCAGGAACGCAGCGGGAAATGATGGAAAAAGATGCCGCCCGTATCAAGTTGATCCACGAAGCCCTCCGGCAGAAAAATACGCTGCATACCCAGCATAACAGGATATTGTATACGCTGGATTGTAATGGCAGATACGAAAAGAAAGCTACTCTTCGCGAACTGATAGAAAAGATCAAGGGGTACGGTCTTTTGGATAGCTTATTGCTGATAGAAGAGCCTTTTCCTGAAACAAACAACGAGTTTGTGGGCGACCTTGGGGTGCGTATTGCCGCAGATGAAAGTGCGAACAATGAAGAGAATACATTGAAACGTATCCAGCAGGGATATAAGGCCATAGTATTGAAGGCGGTAGCCAAAACACTGAGCCTCACGCTAAAGATTGCCAAGGTGGCGCAAGCGCATCAAATACCTTGTTTTTGTTCAGACCTTACGGTAAATCCTATACTGGTAGACTGGCATAAGAACCTGGCAGCAAGACTGCAGCCTTTTCCGGAATTAGGAATTGGAATGATGGAAACTAATGGAAAGGAGAACTATCTGAGATGGGAAGCCATGAAAGGATATCTTCCGGCAAAGGATGCTATATGGGTAGAGGCGAAACAGGGAGTGTTTGAGCTGGATGACAGTTTTTATCAATCTGCCGGAGGAATATTCCGGCCTTCAGATCATTATGCTGAAATGTTCAGTAAAAAATAAAATGCTGTTGCTGCTGCCTATTATTGTTTTTGGTGCCTGTATGCTAGATAGCAGCGCTGAAAAGCAAGTTGTTATCACTAAAGCAGTAATGCCAGCAAAGGAGCAGGAGAAATGCAAGGCCAGTATAATGGCTTGCAATTTTGTGAAGATACATGAGGAGATAACCATTGGCCTGGAAAGCGTATATCAGGTCAAAATTACCGGAAAGGAAACTTATATGGTGAAAGGTGTTATTACCGGAAATGATAAAGCCAGGTACTGGTCTGTAACGCTTCGCTTTAATGGAAGTGACTGGAACAACATTAATAACTGGGCCGAATTAGCGTTCGTCATAAATTATTAAGGCAGGAAGAATGGCTGATTTGTTTAAAAGACATTTTTAGGCTAATTTTGTATACAAATTACTGCTTTATGAAAGAAGGTTCTTTAGCAAATATGGTATACGCTGAATTCAGAAAAATGATCCTGTCTAATCAGTTAACCAGGGGATCAAGACTTGTGGAAAGTTGGTGGGCACAAAAATTAAATGTGAGCAGGGTAGCTGTAAGGGAAGCGCTGATCAGATTATCAGGTGAAAGCCTGGTTGAATTTGGTGAAAAAGGAGGATGTTTCGTAAAATCTATTACTGCTGAAGATGTGGTAGAAATAAAAGAATTGCGGGAAGTATTAGAGCTTGGTGCTTTGAAACTATTATCTGAAAGATATGACAAAGAAGTGATCGCAAAATTGGAAAAGATCTGTGAAGATTTTTCAGTGATGGTAAGTGGCGGATATCTGAGTGGGGCATGTGAAGCAGATGTGAAGTTCCATGAAGCTATTATGGAAGGTTCAAAAAATGCCCGTCTTTTGCATATTTACAAAAGTAGTAATATCCCTTTGTTTCATTTCAAACTAGGTAGTTCCCAGTCTGAAATGAATGATTATGAATTAACGGATGTAGAGCACAGGAAAATAGTGAAAGCTTTGAAAAAGAAAGACTACGAGACTGCAAGGGAAACGCTTATCATACATCTGGATAGGGGAGAGAAAGCCATGCTTGGAATGGTTCCTACAGGGCATAATGCAGTGGCCGGGTAGCGCTCCAGCTATTTCCGGTAATGCGCTATGCTGATCAAAACTCAAGTTTTGCCAATGATATCGCTTTCCCATTCTGCCTTTTACTTTCGTCTGCAGCTTCCATGAAAGCATATAACTCTATTGTTTCTTTAGAACTAACAGGAGGGATGCCCGTTTTGTAGAAATCTATGATCTTATGAAGTAGTGGTTCATATCCATTATACCCTTTAATAGGCACATTCCCTTTTTCACCATATGCCATCCCTCCAAAGGATGAAACACCTGTTCTTGTTCCTCTGAATACACCTGTTCTACCATCTTCCCATACACCTGTAACTATATCCGTGGATGCTGTATGTACTCTTTGTACGGTACTGCACCCTATACCCATTACAGCAAACAGCATTTCTACTCCGTGTACACCGTACCAGAAGATGTCAGGATGGGATGGCTCAATTTCACAGGGGCAAAATGTGTCTGCACCCAGTATTTTTCCAGCCAGGGAGCCATTCCGGAGCATTTCCATATTTTCAACATACCGTAAGGTAGAGGAGGAGAAAAGGGGCACTTTATATTGCTCTGCCATTTCGTAAATGCGAACAACATCCCGGTAGGATGCCGCTACCGGTTTATCAATGAATACGGTTTTGCCTGCTTCAAATACACGTTTTGCCTGTTCCTTGTGTAATCTGCCGTCATTTGTTTCCAGCATTATTACGTCTGTTACTTTTAAGAGTTCATCTAAGGAAGAGGCGATGGTTACGCCATGCTTTTTTACTTGTTTTGTGTAGTCTTCTATTCTGCTGTAGCTGCTTTTTATTTCACGGCTCCCATAAGGATAAGCTGCTGTTACGGTATAACCTTCGTAAGCATCACCAATATCCGGAGCATTTAGTGTTCTTACAAATTCAATGGAATGAGAAGTATCCAGGCCAATTATACCGATTCTTTTCCCTTTCCGCTGTGCGGGGAGTGCTCCATAAGAGGAATGGGGGTATAGGCTAATACCTATTCCCAAAGTTGCCGCCATTTGTAGAAAATCCCGCCGGTTAATATTTGATCTTTTTTCCATAATCTTGTATTATTATTTATTGCCCAGTCGCCTTAATGCAATATAAGCCATCAGGCCACTGCTCATATTGAACACATTGAGTTCATCAACATCAAATGTAGGTGTATGGAGAGATGAATTTATTCCCTTGGCTTTGTTTCCTACCCCGAGTCTATAATAACAACTTTCTGCCAGTTGGGAAAATTCACCGAAATCTTCTCCGGCCATCCAGGTGTTAAGCGTTACTACATTTTCCTTTCCAAGGTATTCAACAGCATATTGAAATACTTTAGCTGTAAGTTCCTCATTATTATGTACGCCGGGAAATCCCTGTATTTTTACATTGCAGGTGCCGCCCATGCTTTCTGAAATACCTTTGGCAATCTTTTCGATATGGGCATGTACTTCTTTTCTCCATGTTTCATCCAGTGTTCTGAGCGTTCCTTCCAGGTAAACTTCTTCAGGGATGATATTAGTAGAGCCAGCTGCGAACATCTTGCCGATGGAGAGAACAGTTGGCATAGCGGGATTAGCTATTCTACTTACAATTTGCTGCAGGGCAATAATAACATGACTGGCTATTACCACTGGATCAACATTTAAATGCGGTTGTGCGCCATGCCCGCCCCTGCCTCTGATCGTAATATACAATTCATCATTTGATGCCATGTATCTTCCTGGTTTCATTCCTACTTTCCCAGCTTCCAGTTCGGGCATGGTATGTTGACCGATAACTGCATCAAGTCCCGGATAGTTTAGGAATCCTTCTTCTACCATGGCTTTAGCTCCGCCAGGGTATTTTTCTTCTGCCGGTTGGAAAATGAGTTTGATCTGTCCTGCAAAATCATCTTTCAAAGCTTGTGCAATACGGGCTACACCCAGTAATGATGCAGTGTGTACATCATGGCCGCAAGCATGCATAATGCCTTTGTGCACTGATCTGTAAGGGGTATCGTTTTCTTCATCGATCGGAAGTGCATCAATGTCTGCCCGCAATGCCACCACCGTTGAGGAGGGCTTGCTTCCGGTAATGGTACCAATAATGCCGGTTCCCGCTGATGCCCGCCACGGAACCTCAAGCAGATCCAACAGCTTTTTAATATAAGCAGCCGTTTCATGCTCATGAAATGAAAGTTCCGGGTGCTGATGCATATGACGCCTGTCTGCAATGATCTCTCCGGAATACAGGCTGCACAACGTTTTAATTTTATCTATCAGCATTATAGATGTGTCTTGTTAATGATGGATACGCCTGCAATACGCGGTCTATTTCTAAAGATTGATCAGGAGAAAGACTTTCATGGGGATTCAGGCACCAGATCCCGTCGAGAAGTTTCTCGCGACGGAGTACTTCATGTATCCCCGAAATGCATCCATGGAACTGATTTGAAGGATCAAAGATGGCCGCATTCATATCTGTAATCATTGTGCCAATGGCTAGTAAATCCGCTATTCCTTCATTATCGTTGGAAATGCATTTTTTTATTCTGTTAAACAGTTCAACAGCTGGTTTCGTCCAGACAGACCAATGGCCAAGTAATCCCCCTATGAACCTTTTTTCCACTGTTTTCCCATTCACTACAAATCTGAAAGGAGTTAAGAGGTCTGCCACCAGATTATCGTCATTACCGGTATATAAGGCTATCTCATTTATCCGGGAGGAGTTGCACACAGCTCTTACCACATCCAGTGTCTGGTAACGGTTGAATGCAGCCACTTTTATCGCTTCCACGTTTGGTATTTCGGCAAAGGCCTTCCAGAATTCGTAACTGAGAATGCGGCCACCAACAGCAGGCTGCAGATAAAAACCAAATACGGGCAGAATATCAGCAATCGTTCGCACATGGTTTATCAACGCTTCTTCCGTCCAGTCGTTTAACCCGCCGAGACTCAACAAGCCAATATCATAACCATATTTAACAGCTAGTTCAGCCTCTTTAACAGCCTGGATGGTGGGGCCACAGATACCGGCAACTTTAACCAGGGTTTTACCACCTGCTGCCTGTTGGATTTCATCAGTTGTTAATTCCAGTACCCTTTCCAGCAGATTAAATTTAGGATCCCTGATTTCAAATTGTGTGGTATGCACGCCAATAGCAATACCACCTGATCCGCTTTCAAGGTAATATCTCGTCAGCGCTCTTTGCCGTTTTTCATCAATTTTTAATTCCCTGGTAAGCGCTAGTGGGTGCGCAGGTATGAAAGTGCCCTGGTGCAGTAAAGTTTTTACTGCGGGATTCATTTTTTTTGTTGCCATATCTTTAAAATTTTCCTTCTCTTTCCTGGAAATGAGTTGGTTTATTAGAGATCTTTCCTCCTTGTTTCAGCCATTCGGCAATCATCCGGATCATTTCCATGAGGGAGACAGATGGGTAACCAAATAGACTAAAAGCCTCTGCGGAATTACTGAGCAAAGCAGTCGGTTGTTCTTCGCCACTGAATACCGGCGGAAGATTGAACAGCTTACCAAATTCCTTTGCTATCCATCTTACAGATACCGTTTCCGGACCTGAAACGTTTAATATCTTTGCAGGTGTGCTGCAGTGGAGCAGCGAACGGATGGCGATTTCGTCTGCATCTTTTTGCCATATCACATTTACATGCCCCATGTGAAGATCAATTGCAATACCTTCTTTCACGCATTTTGCAATTTCAAGTAATACGCCATAGCTGACATCATTGGCATAATTTAACCTATAAATGAGTAATGGCGTACCATTCTTCAAGGATTTATATTGAAAGAGCCGTTCCCTTCCAAGGCAGGATTGTGCATATTCCCCAACTGGAGCAGCAGCAGTTTCTTCTGTCGCGCCACCTGCAATAACCGGGGTTAATGGATATACATTACCTGTAGAAAAAACAACAGTTTTTGAATGTTTGAATTTTTCTGCTACCAGCCCGGGCAGAAAACTATTCATCGCCCATGTTAATGATTCATTGCCAGTGGTTCCGAATTTTGTTCCAGCGAGATATATCACATTTGGCACTTCAGGTAAGGATGCCAGTTGTTCAGGTTCCAATAGATCCACCTGAAACGTTTTGACGCCATATTGTTTTAATTCAGCCTCAAGGCCAAACTGAGAGAATCTGGATGCGCCGTATATTTTCTTTTTCAGGCCAGCAACGGAAATAGCATCCATTGCTAATTTGGCCATAGAAGGTCCCATTTTTCCTCCAACCCCCAGTAAGAGAATGTCTCCATCAATTTTTGAAATGTCTTCGATAAGTGCATCTGAAGGCTTCAGTAGCTGCTTATAAATATCATTGATCTTGGTCATGCTATGAACTTTATAGAAATATTTAAAAGAAGAGTTTTTGAATATTTAAACCGGCCAAGATAAATACGAGGACAAGCCCCGCTATCGCAGCGATATTAACTGACAGTGTATTTTTATGTTTGCCCATGATAGATATATCATTGCTAACAGCAAACATGGCTATCCCGATCAATGGTACGATCAATACCGTGATGCTTTGTGCAAAAACGATCAGTTCAAGTGGAATATGTCCAAAAAGTATGGCTATTGCCGCACCGATAATTATGATCAAAGCAATGAAGCTTTTGGCTTTCGGGGAATCCATACTGCTGCCATAGCCAAGGGAGTCTGCCAATAAAGTTCCTCCTAGTGTAGCATTGCCGATAAGGGAAGAGAAAGACGCGCCAAAAAGACCTATCAAAAAAAACATTGTGGCCTGTTTGCCGAAGAGTGGTACAAGTGCGCGACCCATATCTGCTGCAGTATTCACCTGTATATTGTTGGCATGAAGAACAGAAGCGGCGCAGATCATTACAATGATGCTCATTAATCCAAGTAGTAGGATACCTGTAAGACTTCTGTCCTTTATCTCATTTCCGTTTTTATTATTCCTGGCTCTTTCTTGTACAAGATAAGATTGATAGAATGCACCTACCAATGAAAAGCAGGATGCGATAAATGCAATGATTAAGCCCTGGGAACCTTTTGGTACCTGGGGACGAAGGCCTGCCAAGCTTTCTGATATGGAAGGGCGTGCTACGATACAGGTAACCAGGAAAGAAAATAGCATAGAGATCACAATGCCTATCATTACAACTTCAAGAATCTTATAAAAACGCCGGAAGAATAACAGGCTTATGCCTATAAGACTAGAGAGGATTACCCACAAGCCAGTGGAGGTACCCGTTAGTTCAGCCAATGCTACGCCAGATCCAATGGCATTGCCTGCCTGAAACGAAATGGTTACCAGAAAAATGCCTATGCCTATAATCGCCGAGAATTTACTGCCCCATTTTAACTTAATGGTATTTAATAGTGATTGTTTAGTGGCCATCCCTATTCTGGCTGCCATAGATGTGAAAATGGCCATAAAGAATATGGCAACAGCTACAATCCATAACAACGTATATCCAAATTCAGCTCCAAGCTTAGTAGTAATAGTCATTTTGCTGGGTCCAAAAACCACTGCTAGCGTGATTATACCGGGAATAAGGGAGCCGCTCCAATCTTTCAATTTTGATGACATGTGTACTTGTTTGGTTGATTAAAGTGCTTGTTTGAATACAAATATATTATTGTTTTGTATACAAAAATAGTTTTTTTATGTACTCAAAAAAATAAGTGAGGTTTTGGCAGGGTGGGATCTTCCAATTGAACTAATTTTATCAGCAACTATTACTTCTTTCATTAGTGATAATGGTGGGTATCATTTTTACAAAATCGATTTTAGGTCAAAGAGTCTTACTAGTACTGAGTAGTCTAATCCAATGCAATAGCAGGAAGAATCGTTGGTGTAATAAACCCAGATAGTTTCATTCAAGGGAATAGTAGTCCTCATAAATAATTATTCATTGAGCTGGATTTGGGTCAACGATTATTTGTTTGAAGTTCTTTTATTTTACGTTATTCAATTAGGCAATAAGAGCTTTTAGGACATTTTTGTATTCTCTTTGCAAATAAGTATCATATTTGGGAGAATAAATATGTTTCCCACTTGAACTTGACAGCAAGTTAATGGGATCTCATTTTTATTTGTTTAGCCAATACCAATCAGCGGCTCAATCATTTACGCAATAAGCTAAATGACTGAGTACTTATTTATCAACTTGATAATAAGCATAGCATCAATAGGATTAAGAAATGAATTCAGCCTATACTTGTAATATGTAATAATTATTTATGTAATTATCCATAAATGGCCTAAAAATAGATTAAACAGTCTGTTTAAATACCTTTAAAGACATTGTGGTAAATCAACAAAGACCTGTAAATCAGCTATCAATTGGTTAGATAATTTCCCTATTCTCGCTACGAATGTTACACATAATTGGAAAGGTTACCAAAAATGGTAACCTTTTTTATTTTTATGATTTTGCGTTTCAATGAATTATACTGTTTTACATCGTCAACAGAAATTTGCATCGCTAGATTATATCATATCAAATTCAAAACCTCAGTTTCATAATGTATTAATTTTCAAGCTAAATTGGTTCAACTCCTGTTCAGGGGTATATTATGGAAAAAGTAGGGAATTGTCTGATCTTCTATAAGCCATTTTATATTGATACATCATATTCTACGAAAGGTGAAGGTCCTTACTTTTTGAATGTAACACGTTTTGTTGAACCATTTCCATTTTTTTTATGCGCATATTTTTCCTGAAAGTAGCTCTCTACAACTAATTCTACAATAAGATATGCTAATTGCTCTTGGGACAGTTGTAATTTCTCCTTTGAAATAAGTCCTTCTTTGAAGTTGTCGTCAACAGTTATATTCATCATTTATAATTGGCCTATAGAAACATGAGAGAACTGGTTGGGTTTTTAACGAGTGGAAATTGGCGATTTAGTTTAGCCGATGAAAAAAATAACTAAAGTCCAACTTTGGCAAAATGAAATCTTTTCAACTCTGGACTTAATCAATTATTGTGAACAAAATAGTCCTCATAGTCTGGCGTATGATTCATGTAATAGAATTGATATAAAATATAGTGATGGTATCTATAAAACCTCTTTCTCACTCAACTTAGTAGGAGTATTAAATAAGTGCAGGGCTAAATACAAATATACAGAAGAAGCTTTAGGACAATTTGAGCATGAAATGGAGCGTGAAAATCAAACTGATGCTAATCTTTAGTTTAGTAGCAATGTAGTAATAACCAGCTGTATTTTATTCTTAAAAATATATGCGATGCAAATGAAGAGAAACAATGGAGGAAAGAAGAGCTTTTCATTGCCCATTCATCTGAGGTATCGACGGCTAATCTCTAGAAGTTTTGCGAAAAAGATATAGTATCCGATCAACGATTCTGTGAATGGGAGGCTTAGTAGGTGTTACATTGTCATAGAAGTACGGATTTATGACTTCAATTTTTGTATTAAGCTCCTGAGATAAGTGATCTATAATTCCGCTAGGATCATATGTTTCCTGGAATTTTGTCAGACACTTAAACGTTTTACGCACTTCATCCTCTGGCATCTCTAAACCAATTGTGGGAATATCGACTTCAATTGGGGCGGTAAATGTGTTGGGAGTTTGTTTGGATATATAGTCGATGCCAAACACTTTTTCTGCCTGGTACATTCTATTGGCCAAATGTAATATTTCCCATCCTGGCCATTTTTCGTGCAACGCCAACAGAAGATATCTTACTATGGATGTTTCATTTTCAAACTCCCATGCCCAAAATCCAACCTGTTTTTTTTCGATGTCCATTATTACAAAACCTTCCATCCAAACCGGATCCATTAGGTCATCGGCCAATGTGCAGGCTTGCACGTACTGTAAGAAAGCCTTTTCACCTAAGTATAGGTCTGATGGAATGGTGTTAGCTCTCCAGTGATGGTAGTAAATTTTAATGTTGTCGCCGTCTTTAATAATGTAATTAGCCCGTTGTCCCATTCGGCTACTTTTAATACATAAATACAATATTTTCGGGGATGTAACAAATTGGCGAATAAAGTGAACTGTTATTTAAGTTTAACTAAAGTACTTGCCTTTACCAGTATCTTCACTCAGCAGACTAACTAATTCCAGGCGGGGTAAATTACTCCCAAATGAATAAGTTTTATTTTATAGACCTCTTTCGAAGGTCTAATAAAAATGCCGCCATTTTTAAAATTGGTTCAAATGAGGGCTCCTTCCCGCTACAAGGATTTTTTAAAAGGCTTTCAGGCGTTGCTTGGAAGCCTTTTTTGGTTCAATACTTTTTCCAAAGAAAAAAATTCAAGATCTTTACGATGCCATTTTTAGGCCCAGTCGCCAGTAGTTGACAATTCCCAAGGATGTAGTCGACCGGAGTAATATTATTATTACCACGCACCCGTAGGGGGATGACATGGCGGTGTTCAGTAAGTGACTTAAAGTAGCTTATGAATGTGGTCATGGGTTGAAACCGAACTTCCCAGAACTTCGGATTGTGAGGCCTAAATAATAAGTCATGGCAAAGAAAAAACTTAAGACTGCCGTAATCGGTTAGATAATTTTTCTGATCCCATTATAAGGGAAAAGACTTTCATATATTATCTGAGAGCTTTTTTAATTATACCCATTAATTAGATTTACCACTACCTGGACAATAATATCCTTCTCCTCTGGCTTGCTTTCTGCAATCATTAACGTCAATGCAACCAGTGCATTGTCCGCAATCCGTTTAGACCCATCTTCGCGGTAAAGAATATTGTTCTTTTCAAGGAACCAAACGAAAAGAAAAGCTGCAATCCGCTTGTTCCCGTCCGAAAAAGAGTGATTTTTAACAACGAAGTACAGAAAATTCGCGGCCTTTTCTTCAATGCTGGGATATAGTTCTAGCCCATCAAATGACTGATAGATGGTTGCAATCGAACTTCTGAAAGATTCATCCTTTTCATTACCGAATAGGCTACTACCTCCGAATTTATCTTTTAGCCCCTGAATGGCTTTCATGGCTTCTTCATAAGTGGCTGTGAAAACCTGTTCTTTATGTGTGGCTTCGATTGTCAGGCTACGATGGTCGTATTTATCCAAAACGTCCAATGCATAGGTATAATCGGTGATGATCTTTAATAACCCGCTTGTTTCGTCACTGGAGAGCTGCTGAGAAGCATCCAACACGTTACCCATGAGGCGGACTGTTTGCTTGAGAGCGGCTAATTGCTTACTTTCTTCGTTCAACCGTTTTTCGTTCAGTGCATATCCTTTAACCAGGTATTCTTTCAAAACCTTGTTTGCCCAGATACGGAATTGGGTGCCGCGCTTGGAACTTACCCGATAACCTACCGATAAAATAACATCAAGATTATAATGTATTATCTTTCTTGTAACTTTCCTTTTACCCTCTTCTTGAACTACCGAAAAATCCTCGGTAGTTGCTCTTTCTTCTAATTCTCCATCAGTGTAAATATTTTTAATATGAAATCCGATAGTATCGGTATCCTTGTCAAAGAGTTCAGCCATAAGGCGTTGTGAAAGCCATAAGGTTTCATTTTCAAGTTTGACGTCAATAGCGGTTTGCCCGTCTGGGGTTTGGTATATGATAATCTGATTGTTAACCATCAGTATTTCTTTGTAATTAATCCATTGGAAAGTATGATTCTATTGTAAACATAAATAATTATATTCGTATAGATACCTTTAGGTGCATACCAGGGGAAATATTTTAATAAATTATCAACCCTGGTAATGGCCAAAAAATAGATTAAAATAGCCTATTAAAAGACTTTAAAGACATTCTGGCAAATCATCGAAGACCAATAAATCAGTTATCAATTGGTTAGATAATTCCCTTATCCTCGCTACGAGAAAAAAGCCGAAAATTCTTGATAAAAGAGTTTTCGGCTTTTCGTTTAGGAGATGTTTTGTTTGAATGACCACACTATCATTCAAATAAAACATCCATCTTCAGACTGTTCTGAACAAGCGAATTCGAGTAATTATTTTTGTTCAGCCCAAAAGTTGTTATCATAGTTAGAAAAATTGCTTTGCGCGTTTTTGTTTCCTCTTTAAAAATGCCAATCTTATTTCTCAACTCTTCCGCATATTTTTTGTGGATTGCAAAATTATTAATCGAGAATTTCATTTCACAAATATTGATCACCTGATCAAGCCTGTCAATCATCAGGTCAATTTGTGCACCTGTATCTGTACTGGTGCTTATCCATGATGACGTAGTTGTTTGCACACCGCTGATACCTAGTGCCTTTTTTATTTCTTTAATGTTGCTCGACCTGTTTTTTGAAGCATGGGAAGGAGGGATTAAAAAGGATCCATCTACCTTCAGCTATTATTTTGTGACTACGGGCCTAGCTTTTATGGCTTTGCTTGCCTTTAGTATCCTGGAAAGATATGGCTACCTCCGGCAGCTGATCTATTTCCTGGCACTCAATGGCAAAAATCCAATGGTGGCTTATACAGCGGCATCATTGTTGGGAAGGCCAAACCACGCAGCGCCGGACGTGCTTTTTAGCCAATCTGGTGATCGTTTAACCGGAGAGAAAGGCAGTATTACCTTTTGTGCAGCCTGTTGAAGAGTTCTTTCTGAAGATCTTCGTTTTTCAACCCATTGAGCTTCTCGGTATCTATTTCATAGAAGTCCGATTTATTGCCTAGTAAGCCTATTACGTATATATGGCCAGCCTGAACTGGCTCTCCGGTTTTGGGGTGCTTCTTGGACAGGGTTACGTTAACATCTTTAATTTTGACATGCAGTGAATATAACGAAAATAGAGGATACCGGCAGGAATATTCAAATCTGGATGGAAGTTTGCTGATTAAAACAGTATCTAAAAAAGGGCAGCCCTCTCAGTTAATTATTGAGGTGGCAGCTTTTTCTATTGGCTACACTTGATAAGAAAACACAAAAAAGATGGGTAATTGTTTAAAAAGTATAGGTTTAAGTGGGCACATTGTATTATCTATGAATTGGTTTTAACCTATATTTTTTTAACTATCATATGACGATATCCCTTATATCTATTTGTGCTGTTCAACATCACGATGAAAGCACCTTTTGTGCACCTCCGCAAAGTGGACTTGCCTTTTCTATGGCACTCAATTGTCATGTTGCCGGCTTTAAGATGAATGAGAAGGGGGCGCTGTATGAGAATGTTGTGCCCTTCAGAATAATATCTCGCCTGAGTAATATTCACTCGCAATAGCAGCAGGAGTTGGGAACTAATACAGATTAGTTCAAAAGTTTATTACAGATCCACAAAGAAATACATCTTTAAGCCTTTCCTATGCGTAAAATTAGCTTCTATAAAATCAGCCTGGAAATTATACTAGCCCTTTTGGTGATCCTTTGGATCTATACCGGCCTAACTAAAATGATTAATTACGCAGATACCAGGTTCCAAATGGGGCGCTCTCCTTTTATAAAACCAATTGCGGGGTTGGTCGCAGTAACTTTGCCAGCCTTTGAGGTAATGGTAGCTGGGTTATTGGTATTTAAACGTACCAGGCTATTAGGTTTATATGCCTCATTCTTTTTAATGTTATTATTTACCGGGTACATTTATGCAATGTTGCACTACAGTTATTATGTTCCATGCAGTTGTGGTGGAGTGTTGGCTATATTATCCTGGAATCAGCATTTGATCTTTAATATTATCTATACCTTATTTGCATTGTTCGGTGTTATACTTCAAACCAATCTTTTTGAACCATTTAACCTGATGAGTGACCCGAAAACTACAACGGCGTCATAAATACCTGTCCATACAAAAATGTAACTACTTAAATTTTTATTGCAATAAACAGGTAGTCTATTCCTGTAAAATAGGCATGAATGATTCGTTTATTTTAAAAACTTAATCCTTTAAGCATGAAAAATTTAAAAATTGGTTTCGTTTCAATTATTGCTGTGCTGACAATCTGTCTAACAGTGGCTTCTCAAGCTGGGGTATTTAATGCTTCTTTGAAAAGAGCCAGTATACCTGATGGTTGTTACAAAAATGTTATTAATAACCTGGGAATGCACTTTAATAGTGGTGATGATTGTCCACTTTTTTTACCATTTAATACGAATGTTGACGATGGTAACGCAACTAACCTTTTACCTAATCCTGAGGTAAACTGCGCTACGCCAACAACTCCACTTTGCTGCGTTCAACTGAAACATGGGGTTATGCAGTCATTTGTTTGCGGTACAGCACTGCAATAAATCAAAAATGATTAAAATACCAACCACAATGAAGTGGTTGGTATTTTAATAGCTACGTTTCAAGCCATGTTTAAATTTATAGGAATGAAAAAAAGGATGTACATCAATCTATTGATCATTACAATAGCAGTGCTTGCTATATTATCCGTACTAGTGATAAATGCGGAAAAAAGCATTTTGCAAACTAATGGGTTTAAAAGGTCTTTTCTACAAATTCCCAAATTGATTTTTTCAAGTTCAGGTAATTTGCCTGTTAAAAGCATATGCGGAATGACGGATTCTAAATTCTTCTTTTCAGCTGCTGACCCCAGAATTATGTTTTCATTTGATCAAAAAATAAAAAAATGGGATACGAGCTATTTGGTATTCCCGATTAATGAAAAAGTACTTAGTGCATACAATATTGTAAGTGATTCCATTGGTGCAACTTTATTTGCCGGAAATTACGGATTGGCTTTTTTCTCACCGTTTAA
Source organism: Chitinophaga sp. H8 (assembly GCF_040567655.1). Lineage (NCBI taxonomy): Bacteria > Pseudomonadati > Bacteroidota > Chitinophagia > Chitinophagales > Chitinophagaceae > Chitinophaga > Chitinophaga defluvii. Next base: position 2,321,298 of record NZ_JBEXAC010000002.1, read on the forward strand.
TGCAAAGGATTCGACACAAACAGTAAAAATAAAATTCAAATCACCGCTGTTCACCAGATCGGCAATAATATCGGATAACAGTATTGTACTTCGTGCCTTGGATTCTTCGAGACAGATTCAACAATTTGTAAAGGCGGAGAAACATACAGGTGAAATTTTAACAACATGGAATCCATTCAACGAAATGAATGATGGCGGGTTTTCTACAGATGGAATTTTAGAGTACGATAAATCTACCAGCCGAATATTATATGTTCAATATTATCAGAATCGCTTTTTCTGTCTTGATAGTAATCTTAATCTTTTATACGAGAGGAATACAATTGATACTACCAATACTAATAAACTAATTACACGTAATACCGGAAAAACAGGAGATGGAAGCATCACGCCTGGCGTTCCATTATGGCAAACCAATACACTGATTACTGCTAACAACGGATATATTTACATCGGCTCTTCGTTAAAATCTGAAAACGAAAATGATGCTGATTTTGATAAAAATACCGTGATTGATATATATAAAATGTCCAACGGGGACTACTTTAACAGCTTTTACATTCCTCATATAGAGGGACATGAAGTTAATCAGATCCGGGTGGTAGACGATATGATAGTAGCGCTTTATACAGGGCAAATAGCGATGTATCAATTGGAGGGACTATTGCATTAGGTGCAAATTATACTTTTACGCACTCATATTTATCCAGGTAAGCCTGATCGACATCTGCACCAATACCTGGATGTTCGCTCAGCTCGAGCGAACATCCCATTATAAGTAGCACCACCTATTACAGGGTCAACTAGTTGTCCGAAGTGATTGTTATGGTCGATGTATTAATCATACCCACAAATTTACCCAATTATACCCAATTCTACGAGAAATTGCAAGGAGTATTCTTGATCAAGTTCGCCAAATAACCTCGCTTCCAGGCAGGACTGTTTACATGCTATGTAATTCTCTGAATATTAAAACGTCCACTTCCCGTTCAGCTTCTATAGCTTTCAATCCATAAAAGGATAAATGTTTATTCAGCTCAGCTAAATTATTATAGTCAGGAAGAATCATTTTGCCTTTAAATCCGCTTTCATCCACTGCAATTGCAAATTTGCCAGAGTAATCAAGAAAAAAACATAAAGGTGCACTCCCTTCTACGTTCATTCCTTCCTTTGGCATGTTCTCTGATTTTGCAGGGGGACCGTTTTGCTGGATTACGGTACATTTACGTACCTTCTTTCCCCAGGACACTTCCATTCCCAAAAAATTATTTAAATCCTTTAACAGGAGGGATGCCTGTTCTTTCTCGCTCCGCCTTACCGTATCGTAGCGTTCATAACAAATGGCATTATTGACCATCCATTCATTCGGATTGCCTGATTCAGTTGGATGCTCGTATTTAGAAGAATCGCTTACTTCCCAAACCACCCTATTAGCAATGAGAAAATTTGTTTTCTGCATATGAAAGAATATGGAGGTATAAGCTCCTGCAACAGACATATTGTAAAAAGATGTTTTTCTGAACTGCGTCAATGAATCAAATTCAAATTTTAAACCCGTCTGCGGAACGCCATCTTTATACCTTGAAAGGGCAACACTTCCAATCAAACTTGAATTGGTGAGCGTTGTTGCGTCCATGAAATCATTTTTTCTGGGAAGCTTAATATTTCCTTTTGAATAAAGCTCGCCAATATTCTTTTGGGTGATAAAATCAGAATGGGTGATAGCCTGTACTTTTTCTTTATAAATCCATGCAACATGGGGAACACCCAGAAATGGAAAACTTTTTATAAGTGTCGTATCACTATAAATGATGGGTAACCTTACCTTATTTTCTTTTACAAGCTTATTAGTTTTAAAAAACTTTTCAATAGTTGCCTTGTCTTGTGGAGTAACAATGATAATTTCTACCTGTTGTTTCATTTTATCTTGTAACGCCTGTAGTTTTGGTAATGACTCTATGCAATTGGTGCAATAAGTAGTAAAGAAATCAAGTATAATTACTTTATCTTTAATCGCTTCTATCCGGATTGTTGGATTAGCATGCTGTATAACCCGGAAAGAAGGCCAATCGGGGATTTTTGCATTCATCTGTAATTCGCCGCTACGGTCAATCCCGCTATTTTGGGCATATGAAATTACTGAACAAAATACTGTCAAAATAAAAACCAGGTATCTATGCATAATACTATTATTTTAAAGTAAAGAACTTTATACAAGTCCCCTAAAAAACATTGACTATAGGTGAATGAATATTAAGGACGTTGCCGATCAAATCAGGCGATGCAATCAGTGCTCTCCCTCATTTGATCGACAACTTGCAGTAATTATCTTAACGGAGATTCTGCTCAATAGCAGATTCATCAATAACGGTCTGAGGAATCAGCACTGCATATTTAAGGCTGTTAGGGTCAAGGCGATATTCTTTTCCATCCATATAACGCAGAATAGTTTTAGCAAATCTTGCATCCGCGTTAAGGCGTTTTAAATCAGCCCATCTCCTGCCTCTGAACACAAGTTCCTTTCTACGTTCATTCAAGATGAAAGTGAGTAATAATTGGGGATCTGATTCAGTGATCTCAGGGCTTTCTCCGGGTAGATATCTATGTAAAAGCAGTTGTTCTATATCATCCTGTGCAATTGAAATACGGCCGGTGCGCGCTGCAGCTTCAGCTCTTATCAAGTGTATTTCGCTGGTGGATAATCCCACGAACGATGTTGAGTTAGTATTATCGTAGGAACCCTTAAACGCATAAGTTTTAGCATTAACGCCGGTATTTTCCTTAAAGAAAACCTTTTTTCTTAAATCATGCTGTTCATAACTCTTATATAAAAAGGTATCTATTTTTGCAAAGGATATACTCATTGGGCTACTGATAGGTGTAGTAGCAGGAAATAAAACTTCTTCATTAAATCGCTGAATAGGAAGTGATAGGGCTGTATTCAGAGAATTGAAATTTATCAGATCGCTTTTAATCTGCAAGGTGGAATCAGCATATAAATAGGCATTTTCATAATTCTGCATATCAAGATACACCCTAGCTAATGCAGCATAAGCAGCGGCTTTAGCCGGACGGATTTTATCTACTTTATTAATGGAAAGTAATTTTACCGCCGTTTTAAAGTCGCTAATTACCTGGTTATAACTTTCCTCCAGGTTGGCCCTGATTGAAACATAGTCCATATCAGCGCTTAACCGTAGCGGAATGCCTGGTGTTTGCGTAGCTGTACTTTTATTATAAGGCAGGGCAAAAACAGAAATTAGTTGTGAAAAAGCAAAACCACGATAAAAACAAGCTGCTCCAATTATATTATTATACTGCGATTCATTTTTAGCCGTTTTTGCAATATCATTCACAACAGATAAGATCTGGTTAGCCTGATAAACCACTTTATAAGAATTCTGCCATTGAAAAGGTTGGGAAATAGGTTGTTCCAACCATAAATAGGCATTTTTTTCATCAACATCCGAGATGGATTTTAAATTGATATCGGTAACATAATAATCATCTGCACTGATCTCGCCGAATGTAGGATACCTGGTATTTAATGTACTATAGTCATTTAACAATACCTCACAATCTTCCAGGGTGGTAGGAATAATCATATGCTTATCTGGTTTTAGATCCAGATACTTGGAACATCCGGTTAAAACAGCCGGCAACATTAATGCAATAAGAAATTTATAAGAAGCATTCATATTTTAGAAATTTACGTTGAGGCCTAAGGAGAAAGCTAAAGGATCCGCAGGAACCATATAGTGATACTCTGGATCTGTATATGCTTTGGTGGCTTTCCATATAGTTCCTAAGTTGTTAACATATCCATAGAACCGGGCTTGCTTAATCCCCATTGTTTTCATAGGTAATGTTAAACTAAACTGTATATCTCTCAGCTTGATCTGGCTGGCGCTTTCTACAAGTGATGAACTATTGGAATAAAACATAGATTCATAATAATCTGCCGGGTATCTGAAGGATGGAATGTCGGTAGTTGCTTCATCACCGGGTTTACGCCATCGCTTAGCGTAATCGGGGCTGCCAATTCCATATTCAACGAAGTTGTACCCGGTAAACATGTTGCCTCTGATAAATTTATGCCCCAACTGGTAAGCTATATTGAATGATAATTCCCAATTTTTATACTGAAAAGCATTTCTGAAACCACCGAAATAGGGCGCAAATTTTGGCCCGTTGTTATTCATTTGATATACGGTAGTGCCATTGTATATCGCGGCATAATCCATAGAAACTTCGCCATCCACATATCCTCTGGCAGCTCCGGTAGCGGGATCTAAACCTGCCGAGGGAAAGCTCAAAACAGAATAAGCATCCATTCCTGCAAACGGAGTAATAACACCTGCGGGGTAATTTTTCCCCAGAAAATTATTAACATATGCTTTGGTAATACGGGTTTTGCTGTATGAAAAAATCAAATGAGAGCTCCATTGAAATGTTTTACTTCTGATGTTGACAGTATTCAATGAAATGTCCCAACCTTTTGTCTGCATACTGGTACCGTTAATATTCATATTGGTAAAACCCGTAGTTGGATCCAGCAATGTTGAATAGACCAGGTCTTTAGGGTTTTTAATATAATATTCGATACTACCGGAAATCCGGTTATCAAAAGCCGCGAAGTCTGTCCCCAGGTTCAGGTTGGAAACCTTCTCCCAGCGCAGGCTCGGATTAGGCGGGCTTACAATGGTAGCATAGCTTAGTTGGGTGGTAGTATGCAGATCTCCGGAACGATTCATAATCGGATAAGCAGAGGTGGTATTATTTACATTACCGGTATATCCATAGGTTGCCCGTAGTTTTAAAGAATGAACTTTGTTGCTCTGATAGAAATCTTCATTAGAAATCACCCATGCCAATCCGGCAGACCAGAAAGGTTTAGCCCTGTTATTAGGCTTTACCCCGAATAAATTGGAAGCGTCCCGCCTCGCACTTCCACTGACAATATATTTTCTGTTATAGGAATACGAAACATTTGCAAAAGAGGAAAGGTATCGGTTTTTCAACTGTTCCATAAGAGGGCTACCATGATCAATAAAAGAATTGTTCATCCCATTAAGATTAGGCTTCAGAGAAGTATAATCGACATCGGCATAGCTAAGATTATCTTTATTATAACCCCAAAACAAAGTATTATAGCCGGAATAGATATTTTCCCTGAGTTCTGCGCCTATCAATGCATTAATCTGATGTTTATCAGCTATTGTTTTATCCACTTCAAATTGCAACCGGGCATTATGGTTCTGATTATTCTTATTTGCAATGCCCAATTTATCTCCTACTGGTATGCCCCAATACACATTCTTATCATCCCAGGAGGCAAACCAGTTAAGTGAAGATCTCATTGAATAAGATGCTATGCCTTCCCATCTCTCCGCCTGGTTGTTGCTAAAACTATATCCGTATATAGCAGCTGATTTTAACCAGGGGAATAACTGGTAGGAAATAGTTGCATTCAGCATTATTTGCCTTTCTTTAGCTATAAAACTGGTGGCATATAATTCATCCAGTGGTTTATATTCCCAGTTAAGCAATCGTCCCCCTGCAATGGTATCCCTAAAAATAGGATCCCACCCGTAGGTTGCCTGATGTACTGCTAAGGCATTACCTTGCTGGTCAGCTAATTCCAGATAAGGTAATGTGCCATAGCCATTTGACAGGTAATTATATTCTATTTCCTGAGCGGTTTCCCTTGTCTTAGCACTCGTATATTGCATGGTAAAGTCCATGTTTAACCGCTTAACAGGCTTTAACATAAGCGCGTTTCTTATGGTTAAACGATCATAATCAGAGGTTACCAATTTATTTTTATTATCATCAAAGCCAATTGAAAGATTGTAAGCCATCTTATCGTTTCCTGAAGAAAGCTGAATATTATGCTGCTGTTTAATGGCCTTTCTATAAACATATTTCAGGAAATCATCCCTGCCATCAATTGTTCTTAAACGATTGATCCCGTTATCCAGTTTATCTTGTGAAATTTCTCCATCCCTGAATTTTTTCAGTAATTGTATTACCGGGGTTTTGTCACTGTAATATGCATCCAAAGACCACTCGTAGCGTCCTAAATTATAAAGCTCCAATTCGAGATCAATATAATCTGAAGCGCTCATTTGTGATAAGCTGTATAGGTCTGGTTTGCTTTCAATGGTAAGATTGGTATTCACCGAAAGATTAAAGCCGCTATTGTATCTGCCTTTTTTAGTATTAATAACAATTACTCCATTCCCGGATTTTGCACCCCACACGGAAGCAGCAGCAGCATCCTTTAATATTGTCATGCTTTCAATATCGTTAGGATTAATATTGTTATAATCTCCTTCATAAGGAATTCCATCAAGCACCACCAACGGCCAATAATTGGATTTCAAGGAACTACGGCCTCTTATATTCACGCCGAGTAAAGTATTCCTGGATCTGGGGGTTTCCTTATATGAACTGATACCAGGCACAATATCATGTAACCTGCTGGCAAAATCGGTGGATACTTTACGGTTTACCAATTTATTATTCACAAATTCAAAACTGCCGGTTGCTCTTTCTTTAGGGATATCCTGGAAACCAGTACTTAAAATGGTGACCCCTTCCATTTCCAATGCACTTTCTTTCATTACGACATCGAAATTATTATTAGCGCCGACTGCTATATCTAAAAGCTCATATCCAAGCATCCGAAGTTGTAGTACGGCGGAAGAGGAAACACCATCCAGCCTGAACCGTCCATCGGCATCTGTAGTTGTTCCCCTTTTTGTGCCTTTCAATAATACGGTAACACCAGGTAAGGGGCTTTGCGTAGAAGCCGCCCGCACCTGGCCGGTCAGCGTTATCGAATTTATACTAGAATCTCTCACTCCCCCGGAACGCTCCTGCTTACTTTCCTTTGGAACAGTATCCCTCCTCGTAAGGGATATAGTCTTCCCTGAAATCTGGTATTTTAGAGGTTGATCTTTAAGGGATAAGTCTAAAAAATCCACAAGCGGCATATTATGTACCTGAACAGAAACCGGTTTTGCACCTGCCAGCAGTTTCCTGGTAGTGAATACTGTGTAGCCGGTCTGCTTTTCTATTTGGGAAACCACCCGTTCAAGGGAGATGTTTTTTCCTGACAAAGTAATGGTCTGCGCGGCTGTATGGGCTTGCACAGTCAATAAAGCAACCGTCAGTAGCAGGAAGGTTAGTTTCATCACATTCATGATCAATTTTCGATTGGTGTGATGGGATCTCTCGTTGGTTGATCTCATCATTAACACCATTTTAGATTTGGTTGGATACCACCCTTGTCCGGCCGGCTTGGTTTTACCAGGCACAGCGAAAGGCTGGCTACAATACGCAGTTTTTTGCATAAATTGCAGTTTGGCAGATTAAAAATTAAAGTTTCGAAACATGCTTTGGTTGAGTCTGTCACCTATTTTTACCGCTACGGGGCCTAATCCGTGGCGGTTTCTTTTATATATTAACAACTATGGTGTTATAATAATACGTCTGCCATCCTGTTCCACCCGGAAATGAAGATCAAAGTCGCGTAGCCATTTTAATAACACAGAAAGCGGTACATCCCGACCCATTTTACCCACAAACTCCACGTCCGGAATCCCTTTTTCATACACCACTTCAATATCATACCAGCGGGCCACCTGTCGCATTAACTCTTCCAACTGAACATCATTAAAATCAAACAATCCGTTTTTCCAGGCTATCGCCTTATCTATATCTGCATCTTTCTGTAGCCGCATACCTTCCTCGCCCTTTATACGTACCTGTTGGCCCGGATGTAGCAGCAGGCTGTTGTTTCCCTGCCGGACCCTCACCGCTCCTTCCAGCAACGTAGTGGTGAACTGCGGATCACTGGCATACGCATTCACATTAAAATGGGTGCCCAGCACTTCGACAGCGGTTTTTTCATCTATTTGTACTTTAAAAGGTTGCCTTACATCTTTGGTCACCTCGAAGTAGGCCTCCCCAGTAATTTCCACCAGCCGCTCTTTACCGGTAAACACCGTAGGATACCGGAGCGAACTGGCGGCATTTAACCACACCATTGTGCCATCTGGTAATTTAACCTGAAACTGGCCTCCGCGTGGCGTGGTAAGCACATTATAGCTGACGGAAGCAGTACCTCCCTGCACATGGTATTGCAGTTGTCCGCCATTTTGCTGTACTATTGCACCGGCCTGCCGAATAACCTGGTGGCCGGCACTGTCTAAAGTAACCGTTGAGCCATCTGCCAACGTGAGAATGGCTTTGTTGCTGCCCGGTGCAATATCGGCAACGACTGTCACCGGCTGTTGAGACACACGGCGCGACATATAATAATCAGTAACTGTGCCCGCCAGTAATACAGCCACTGCAGCAGCCCAGCTCCACCGGCGTATAAAATGAACGCGATTCCCTACTGGTTTTGCATCTGACGCTCGCTGCAACCGAAGGTCCATATCTTCCAGCATGTAATCCGGCACTTCGACAGTCTCGTCCCAAGCTTTTTTCATCAGCTGTAACAATTCACCATCGTGCTTTTTCTCGGCTAGCAGTGCATTCCATCGCTGAAACTCCTCCTCACTCATATTGTTAGCAAGGAACTTGCGGTAGAGGTCAGGCAACTCATCATTATATTGTATATCGTTCTGCATGAGCTATCGTAAAAATCAGCGGTTTTAACATGTATACACCGCACGGCATCAAAGGGAGTAGTCTGTTGAAAGAAATTTTTTCAGGAGAATTGGTAGCTACGTACCAAGGCGAATAACAATACCCCCAATTCGGCGTATTTTGTAATGAATTCCCGGATCATTCTTGAAGCTTCTACCATGTGTTTTTTTACTGTTAATGGAGAAATGTTCAATTGTTCGGCAATAGCCGCCTGTGATAATCCTTCCTGACGATGAAGGCGGTAGATAATCTTTTTCTGTGGGGGCAATGCCTCGATCGCTCTTTGGTAGACCTCCGATAGTTCCTTTGCAATCAGGTTGGTTTCTGGGTTGTCGTGCATCTCCTGCATCAATGTCCAGGCATGCTTCATTTTCGCGCGGTCACGCCCGGCATCGCGCAGCATGTTTAAGATATGGTTGTGCGTAATGCGTACCAGGTAGCCTTCAAAGTTATCGTCAGGTCTTACTTGCGCCCTTTTCTCCCATAGCTTGATAAATACAGTCTGCAATACTTCACGAGCGATCTGATCGGATTTGGTATGCTTAAGTGCGAAAGCGAAGATTTTTCCCTGGAAGCGTACATAGAGAGAGCGGAAAGCAAGTTCATCTCCCTGCCCGAAACGGGTGAGCAGCTCCTTCTCATTATGTAAGTTGTATTCAGGCAAAATGAATGTGCATTATGTCCCCTGTCTAAAATAGTTAAAAATTGACGACTGTTGATGGTTGACAATGGCTCATATAACATGCCCATTAATTTTCGCCAAGTTGCAATATTAATGAATTCTGATAAATGGAGTGAAAAATGAAATGAGGCGAGAGGACGAAACCAAACAGATATACATATAAATGAAGAAAGCTACCTATAAGGCAGCTTTCTTCATTTATAGCGGAATATTTTTACCAGGGTTTCCCTGTACCTTGAATCAACCACATCTTCGACCATTGATCATCTACAGCCGGTTGCAGGTTTTGTATGGCGGCATTTACATTATCGCCGTTGAAATTCTTTTCATTGGCGCCATAAAAAAACCGCACGGGTATTTTCTCTCCCTGCGGGCCGCTAACAATATTTTTGCCCAGGTTGGGATAACCTGTCCTTCTCCAGTTAAACCAGGCTTCTACGGAAGTGAAATCTGCTACCCACACCTGCTCCATGATGGGCAGTATTTTATCTGGTGCAGCTTTAAAAGCAGTGGCTGCATTGGTCAGAAAAGCATTCAGATCGAACGCTTCGATCTGATGGTTTTCGGGGTTATAGACTTTTTTATCGCCATCGGAAATACCATACTGGTTAAAGGAAGTGCTGATACCCTTTGTGTAATAATCAACTGCCGAGCCGGATATCCATCCTCTTACCGCTGCTTCCGCCAGGGTGAGATTGACCTCGCTTGCAGAAATGAATACAACAGGCAGGTTGGCATTTGCATTATCTCTGAACATGTTTGCCAGGTAAGAAACAAATGGATTGGCTGCCCCCGCTGTATAAATAGCAGGATCCAATGTTTTAACCGTATTCACGGCAGCAGGTGTTTTTTTATTGTAGGTGTCGGGATTGGGCAGGGCTACTTTAAGGCCCACATACAGAGAAGTATCCACCCCCTCCTGGTAAGTCCTCAGGAAACGTTTTACTTTCCCATCGGTATCTTTCATAATCACTTCATCAGCACCTGCATCCCTGATGATGGTTGGCACATCCACTGGTTTAAACCACACCGTCAGTCTTGGATCATGGCTATTCTTCAGGAAGTTAATGATTGGTGCGCCGGGTTTCAATCTATAATACACAGAGGGATCGGGTTGGTTAAAAGGACCCAATGGCCAGCTATCCAAAGCAGAAGTGCCTGGAAAATATACAGCTGCGTTATCGCTGCTGTTTACGATAAGCGGATAATTAGCCGGGTCTGCAACGATCTTCTTAAACTCTGACTTTACATCAACGCCTATTGCCTGCATGTCGTTTGTTTTTTCGGATAACCGCATCAGGAATCTGATATGCAGAGAATTGGCAAAGGCCCTCCATTTCTGTACATTTCCCTTAAACAAAATATCAGCCGATTGGGTGAAAGTAGTTACGGAAGTGGCCTTCTTTAAAGTAGTGTTAGCCATTTCCAAATCATTCAATATACCCTTGAATACATCCTGCTGCTTGTCAAAAGCAGGTTTCAACACACCTTCAGTTCCTCTCATCGCTTCGCTGAAGGGAATATCTCCCCAGCTCGAAGTATAATATCCGAACCAGTAAGATTTCATGATAAGCGCAATGCCCCGAAAAAAAGCAGAATCCGCTGTTCCCGCCGCGCGCTTTTCCAGATAGGCCGAATTGGACAGGGCCAGATAAAACTGCCGGTATGCCCAGTCGCCCGACTTCCAGCCGAATGTGTTCGTGATGGCAATTCCTGAAAAATCCTGCTGAACATATTGCATTGCCGCCGGAAGCACACACTGGGTGGTATTTCCTGCAAACTCTGTCAGCGCCATGGTCATGGCAGAGCTCGAAATAACCTGGCTCATGATAAATGCCGGATTTACCTGCTCCGCCAATAATGTGTTAGGATTTATATTGGTATCTGTCAGGGTTTTTCCGCAACCTGAAAGGATGAATAAGAAAAGAACCCCTTTATAAAATAGATGTAGTGATTTCATTGGTTGATAGTTCTAGAATTGAACATTTAGTTTAAGACCCATTACCGCTGTCCATGGCGCCATGTTTGCGCGATCATACCCCAGTTCATAAGGAGCTCCCGGATCTGTTTTGAAATAACCGGCAGACTCAGGGTCAATATTATTTTTGGCTTTGGTCCATAAGATCAGGTTTCTCATGAAAAGGGAAAGCGATAACGCCTGTGCTTTTATATGGTTTGCCATTGCAGGGGAAAAATTATAGGCAACGGCCAGCTCTCTCAGTTTTAAAAAAGAAGCATCGTACATCCAGGTTTGGACACCCTGATCCCAATATCCGGAGCCGCCGGCTATATTATCGGCAGCAAAATATTTGGTACCTGCACCACCGAAATTCTCGATGTACCCGCCGTTACCATCGGAGCGGACACCTGGGAAAAACGCACCGTTGGAAAGCCCTGTACTGGCCAGGGGGAATCCACCCAGGGCCTCTGTTCTTCCACCTACCCACGTAAGACCATTGGCGCCATTATATCTTGTCGGATTGTTTTTAATTTCCTGGGCCAACTGATCTTTGTTGCCATTGAAAGAATTATTGCTGAGGATTCCGGTAAATGTGCTTGAACCATCGCCTTTGTACCAGCTTTCCTGACGTCCATCCCTGGTCATGCGCAGCATACTTTCAGAATAATAATTACCTCCTTGTCTCCAGTCGAAGCTGGCAGAAACGGTAAACCTTTTATATGAAACGTTTGTCTGAAACCCTACTGTGAAATCATTGATGACATTTCCTATTTTCTTCAGCACGGGCTCGCGCTGAACATATCCGTTCCCATCCAGTAATGGCCAACCCTGGTAAGGTCCATCTGCAACACGAACTACATCATTTCCCCAAACATCCCCTATATTATCACCCACCTTGGTCTGGTTGTATGCATTCTGAGCGGCCCAGAACTGAAATACTGATATCCCTTCAGGAAGGGCCTTTAGCTTGCTGCGGTCCCTGGTGTAAACAAAATTAACATCCCAGGTAAGCGCGCTGGTTTTCACAGGCACGCCATGAAGCACGATCTCTACGCCACTATTGCTCACGATACCTGCATTGACACTTGCTAAAGTGTACCCCGTTGTAGCAGGGGTACTTATACTCATGATCTGGTCTTTGTCGTCAACCTTGTAGTAGGTAATATTAAACCCTAACCGGTTATTAAACAGCGATAAGTCAACCCCGGCTTCGGAAGAGACAATGCTTTCAGGTTTTAAGTTGTTGTTTGCCATCGTTGTTTGCAGGGAATAAATAGTGGTTGTACCCCAGGTGGATTTGACAAGTGTCTGAGATTGTTGGTAAGGATTGGTATCCTTTCCCACTTGCGCCCAACCGCCACGGAGCTTGAACAACGATACAAAGGAAGGCAATTGAAGTATATCAGACATAATGAAGCTCAGCGAGGCTGATGGATAAAAATAGGACCTGTTATTTTCCGGCAGCGTACTGGACCAGTCATTTCTGCTGGTCAGATCGAGGTAAACCACTTTTTTATAATCCAGTGAGGCCATGCCATACAAGCTGTTGATCCTTTTTTTATAGAAAGAATTGCCAAAATTTAAGAAACCCTTGTCTACGTTGCCCGACGTATATAATCCCGGCAACACCAGGTTCTGGCCTCCTATGGAAGAACTGGCGCCATGCTGATACATTAAGTTACCGCCACCGGATAGATTCAGGGAAAAATCACCGAATCCTTTTTTATAAGTCAGCAGAAAATCCGCATTTGTTTCCTGGCTATTGCTGGAAGCATAATTATAACTTCCCTGGCGGTTTCGTACTTCTGACCAGCCGTGCTGGGATTGTGTGGTGTAGGTTTGACTAAACGTACCTATGCGTGCCATCAGGCTTAATTGCGGGGTAATAGTCCAGTCAAATTTGATATTCCCGTAAGGATTTATTTTCTCGAATTTATTTACGTTCACATAAGCTGTGAACCAGGGGTTATTGAAATGATCGTCCCATACATTTTGTTGTATGCCGTCTACTTTCCAATAATTCTTAACATCGTTAATGTTAATATAATTAGGCATGAAATAAATATCTTCAAACGGATAGTTATCCCAGCTCTGTGACCTGAAGTTGTCTGACCCTGAAATTAAGTAATTAATATTAGTGCTTACTTTTACTTTCTTGGTGATGTTGTACGATCCGGAAAAAGAGATGGCATCCTTTTTCAGTTCCACGCCAGGGTAAGTACCATTTGCCCGGGTATCGGTCATAGACAAACTAAAATTACCCTTTTCATTGGCCCCCCGAACACTCACATCATTAATAAAGCTGTTACCCGTTTGTGTAAAATTCTTTACGTTATCAGGATAAGCCTTTAAGGGAACTGCCTGCCCATTGGAATTCCATTGGATGGCAGGTGTTCCCATGGCGGGGCCCCACCATCCTGTTTGTGCGGCATCAAATGCGCCATTGCTACCATTGGCGAACTGATTCTGCTGCTTCACGAAGTGATAGGGGATGCTTGCAGCATAGGAAGAATTTACAGTAACGCCTATTCCTTTTTTTATACTCGCTCCATTTTTAGTGGTCACCAGCAATACGCCACTTCCGGCACGGGATCCATAGAGTGCTGCTGCGCTGGGACCTTTTAAAACGGTAACGCTCTCAATGTTATCGGCGCTGAGGTTGGATAATACCCCAGCATCGTTGCCGGTGGGCAAACCATCTACGACAATAAGCGGCGCATCATTTCCTGAAAGCGATTTTATTCCACGGATAACGACTTGAGGATCACTGTTGATATCCATACTTGGATTGCTGATCTTAAGACCGGCTACTTTGCCGGTGAGTGCATTCACGACATTTTCCTGCGGCACCTTAGCCATTTGATCGCTTTTTACTTCACCTACCGCATATCCAAGCGATCTTTTCTGCCTTCCGATTCCGAGGGCAGTCACTACAATTCCACTCAGTTCCTTATCCCGGGGCTTAAGCTCTACAATAAGCGGGTCGTTATTTTTAATTACAACCTCTCTGGATTCGAAACCAATAAAAGTGAAAACAAGTGTTTCGCCGATGGCGGCCCTTATTTTAAAATTCCCTGCCTCATCCGTAACCGTTCTGGAGTTTCCACCCTTTACTGTCACAGATGCTCTGCCGAGCGACAAGCCATCGGCAGAAAAAACTTTACCAGTAATAGAGGTATCCGCAATATGCTGGTCCGGAATAATGCTCTTTAACGCAGACTGGCCATCGGTTTTATGATAAAGCATTATAGTCTTGTCTTCGTTGGTGAAGCTTAAAGACTGGTTTTTGAGAATGATTTCCAGGAAATCATCCAACGGCATATCATGTGCGGAGACCGATACAGGAACCGTACCTTTCAGGTCTGAAGTATTATAAAAAACAACGTGGCCGGTTTGCTTTTTTATAACAGAGAAAATCTTTTTAAGTGCCACATTTTTACCGGAAAAGGTGATGTTTTGAGAAACGGCACTAGCGTGTGCATTCAGTAGCGCAGCGAATAGTAAAATAAAAGCTAGCTTCATCACTAACAGTGTTTTGGTAAGATACCGGGATCTCCACCAGGTAGCCTGGTGCTCATGAACAGTTTTTTGCATAAATTGCACTAGTTTGGTTGATGACGAATGTTGTGAAAGACGGGATTCTTTCAACCGAATGTCTTGCCGGAAGTGCTTCACCATTTCCGGCTTTTTTTTCAGTTGATCAGTAAAAAATTACAGTTTCTTCATTCACATGGTTAAGGATTTTTAATGATAAACAAGTATACTTAGCCGGTCAGGGCATTACGACCAACCGCCGGCCCTCTTCTATACGGAAATGGACGCCTGCTTTTTTTAATCCGTCAAGCAGTCTGGCCAGACTTACATTTTTGCTGACCTCTCCACCAAAATTCATCTCCGGAATACCTTTTTCATATACCACCTCAATGTTGTACCACCTTGCCACCTGGTGCATCACTTCCTGCAGGCTGGCATTTTCAAAATTGAACAGTCCATTTTTCCAGGCCATGATCTTTTCAACGTCAACATCGCTGACCACTTTTGTTTTTTCGGATGGCCTGATCTGTGCTTGCTGGCCTGGGTTGAGGGTTACCGCCTTTTCGTTTGTATTCAGCGGAAGCACCCGCACACCACCTTCCAGCAGTGTTGTACTCAGTTTATTTTCTTCTGTATAGGCATTTATGTTAAAGCTGGTTCCCAGCACTTCAATTTCTACCCGGTCCTTCACACTTACCCGGAAAGGCATTTCCGCATTCTTCGCCACTTCAAAGTAGGCTTCGCCTGTAAGCTCCACCCTGCGTTCTTTTCCTTTAAAAGCAGTAGGATACCGTAAAGAGGACGCTGCATTAAGCCATACCATGGAGCCATCTGGCAACTGCAACTTGAAATTACCGCCACGTGGTGTAACCAGATTATTATAACTAACGGCTGTGTTACCATCCTGTGCATCATATACCAACTGGCCGCCCGATTGCTTGATGGTGGTGGCACCCTGTCTGATCGTCTGGTTACCTGCACTATCCAGTGTAATAGAAGAACCGTCGGCCAGGTTAAGAATGGCTTTGTTGGTACCGGGGGGAATATCTGTAGCCAGGTAACCGGCGTCTTTTATAGGTGTATGCTCCCTGTTATGTTGCCACCAGAAATAAATGCCGGCTGAAAATAATACCATAATGGATGCAGCCGCCCAGCCCCATCTACGCAGAAAATGCAAACGGTGTGTGGGGGCAGGTGATGTTGCCTGCAACGGAAGCGGCTTGTCTGTTTGGGTAGCCCGTTGCAATAAGGGCAGCAGGGTTTCGTCCCTGACATCCGCCCTGTATAGATCTTCTGTCAGGGTTTCCAATGCGGCTATCATCTCGGCAGAGTGCTCCTCATCCTGCAACAACGCATAAAATTCCTGTTGCTCTTGAGGGCTCAACTGGCCTGCTATAAATTTCGAGACTAAGTGATATGTTTTTTGTTGATCCATGTTCCTCTTATAAGGATGCACCTGATAGCAGCATTGTCATGCCTGGTAGCCATATTTTTTTAAAAAAAGTGGAAAACCGGCTTAAAACTGCGAAGCCAGGAATAAAACGGTCAAATGAACAACCAATTCCAGGTGCTGCCGGATGCTTTTAACGGCGATGCTCAATGAATTTCTGACATGCCCGTAAGACAAATTCATTTTTGCTGCAATCTCCATGGCGGAAAGACCTTCCAGCCGGTTCAGTTCAAAAATAGTTCTCCGTTGTTCAGGCATGCGTTTAATAAACTCACCCACCCGTTGCTGCAATTCTTTGACCTCCAGGGATTGCAGGGCGCCATTTTCTATATATTCAGGGATTTTTAAGGCTGACAGCCGTTTGTCATAAGCCGCATTTTTCCGGAGGTATATCAGCGCTTCGTTGAGCGTTATCTTTTTTAACCATGCTGCTAAGAAATGGACTTCTGGTAGCTGATCCCGGTGCAACCATAACTTTATAAATACTTCTTGTAATACATCCTGTTTTGCAGCTTCATCCTGGAGTACTTTATAGGCTAATGCACCCAGGGATGTTGAATATTGGCCAAAGAGGGTTGTGAAGGCAGATTCACCACCTTCTGATACCCGCTGCAGCAGCTCTTTTTCCTCGTAAGTATGCCTGGCCGACAATGAATTAATAAGTTTAATATTATCCTTCACAAACTATGACAAAAAAGTATAGTAAGGTAGTACCAGTACCAAATTATAACACAAACACAACTTTAGAACAAATTAAGGTTGCTGGTAGTTTCATCTTTCCATGCTTTTACGATTGTAAAATCTGCATCGAAGGCATATTCCCTGGGGTAATCCTTTCCCGAAAAATTCCTGATTTCTTTACCGTCCGTCACTTCGGTACCTAAGCCTGCGGGTGTAGATTGAGCAGTCTATTTTTTAATAGTGCTATATCTAAGCTCCCTGCAACCATCCTGTATGGATAGCGCAACACAAAGTGCCTGTCATCGCCGCGAGTATCCCGAAGAATCTTGATAAATCTGCTATATTTGTTGGGAGAGGTATGGATTAGTTTTATTCACAAGAACATAGTAATGAAGTTTTTTATTTTTTGTTTTGCAGCCATGCTGCTTTCAAACAGTGGCTATTCACAGGATACATGGGTTTGTGACACGATAACAATTGGTGGCATCCAGCAAGTAATTGCAACTAAGGGGGCTGATGCCGGCCCTATCATTTTATTTCTGCATGGTGGTCCGGGTAGCTCCAGGATGAAACAGGCAGATATATTCAGCAATCAGCTCCAGGCTAAGTTCCTGGTAGTGCAATGGGACCAGCGGGAATCCGGCAGAACATTGCAGCTGAACAAAACAGACCACCCTATCTCTCTTGAACTCATGGTTGCGGATACCCGTGAATTGATAGATACCTTACTAAACAGGTTTCATAAGAAGAAGTTGTATCTGGCCGGTGAGTCCTGGGGAACTGTTCTGGGGTTTGAAATAGCTGAAAAATACCCGGAACTGCTACATGCCTACCTGGCTTTTAGTCCGGTAACCGACCAGGTGAAAAGTGAAAAAATGCTGTTATCCAGATTGATGGAAGATGCCAAAAAGAAGGATAACACAACCGCTAAAAACCAACTATCGGTGGTTAAAATACCATTTGAAAATTATGAGCAGTTGTATTACCTGCGAATGTGGTGGTTCAGTTATGACGGCCATCCCATCGCCGACAAAGACTCGTCCTTTGTCAGGGATTATCTTAAATCCTGGTCAAATACCTGGCTTCCCACCTGGCAGCAGGCGATGAAACGCAACCTTTTCACCGAACTACCAGCTGTGAAATGTCCAACCTATTTTTTCCTGGGTGGGAAAGATTATCAAA
Organism: Chitinophaga sp. H8; assembly: GCF_040567655.1. Classification (NCBI taxonomy): domain Bacteria; kingdom Pseudomonadati; phylum Bacteroidota; class Chitinophagia; order Chitinophagales; family Chitinophagaceae; genus Chitinophaga; species Chitinophaga defluvii. The sequence goes on from NZ_JBEXAC010000002.1 coordinate 2,339,448, forward strand.
CTAATTGTGAGCTTGCCAAAATGTACTATAAGCAACTTTCTGCCCCGAAGAAAAATATGTATTGGTTTGAAAGTGCCAGTCATGACATCTTGATTTCAGAGGCCCCTCAAGTCCAGAAAATCGTGATAAATGAAATACTGGAGAATTAATTTCCTGGATATTTCCAACAAATCAAAGGATTTGTATAAAGTTGATGGAAAGAACATATTTATACAAACAAGATATTGCTATGAATACGGGGAGGAGGTAGTAATTCAGAACGAATAATCTATTATGTTTATGATAGTTTTTAATGTTAATATACCTATATAGACAATCCATCAATCCCCCTATGATGAAAATTAAACTGGTTTATATACAAGTAAGCTTGTTAGTGTGTAGCATATTGATCGCCGGCACAGCGATGGGCAAGGATACGCTCCGTGTACAGTCGCCTTCAGGAAAGGTCGGTGTAAAAGTATGGATGGCCGAAAAACTTGCCTACGAGGTTACTTACGAAGGCCGCACGATTATAGCGCCTTCTTTTATTGATATGGAAATAGCCGGTAAGGGGACACTGTCGGCAGATAGGGGTATCCGTTCTGCTTCGGTTGTAAAAGTGAATGAGCAGATCACATCTCCTGTGCCGGAAAAGCGCAGATTGATACCAGACGTGTACAACCACCTTTCCCTGCGTTTCCGGCAGCCTTATACGGTAGAATTCAGGGTGTACGATGATGGTGTGGCATATCGTATTGGTACTGCTTTTAAGGGAAATATCATTGTAAAAAACGAAGTAGCGGAATTTAACTTTCCTGGTAATCCCACTGCTTACTTTCCGGAAACTCCCGGCAGAGCGCATAACTCCTTTTCAACCAGTTTCGAAGATCTGTACGTGCACCGGAAAATTGCGGATTACCCGGCACAAAATATGACTTACACACCATTGCTTATCGCTCCTGCATCCAATCCAAAGATCGCTATTACGGAATCTGATCTGGAGGCTTATCCGGGGTTGTTTTTGAAGTCTAATGGTGGCGCATCGCTGAAAGCGGTTTTTCCACCATATCCCTTGGCGTTAAAAGTACAGGAGGGACTGTATTCTGCCAACCGGGTCAGTAAAGGGGCTGATTACATTGCCCATACAGCGGGAAGCAGAACTTTTCCATGGCGGGTAATGATGATAGCTGCTGAAGATAAAGACCTGCCTGTTAATGATATCGTTTACAGGTTGGGTGCTCCATCCCGCGTGCAGGATGTTTCCTGGATCAAACCGGGTAATATTACAGATGAATGGATCATTGATGTTAATCTTTTTAATGTTCCTTTTAAGGCAGGTGTAAATACGGCCTCTTACAAATATTACATCGATTTTGCCAGCCGCTTTGGTTTTGACCGTATTATGATGGATGCAGGATGGAGTGATAATAATGATCTTTTTAAAGTCAATCCCAATATTAATATGGATACGCTCGTGGCATATGCCCGGGAAAAAGGTGTTAAGATCGCGATGTGGACGCTTGCCCTTACGCTGGAACGTCAGCTGGATAGTGCTTTGGCCCAGTTTAAAAAATGGGATGTAGATTTTATCATGACTGATTTTATTGAAAGGGATGATCAGCTGGCGGTAGAGCTGCATCATCGTATTGCAAAAGCATGTGCAGATTCCCGCATCATGCTGATGTTTCATGGAACATTTCCTCCTAAAGGATTTAACCGCACCTATCCGCACGCCATCACCAGAGAAGGGGTGCTGGGATCAGAATATAATATCTGGGGTACGGATGTATCACCGGGTCATGACGTGTTGCTGGCCTTTACAAGAATGCTGGCAGGTCCTTTTGATTATGAACCGGGATTGCTGAGTAACGGTACCAAAAAAAGTTTCCGCCCTGTTGAAGGCCATGTAATGAGCCCCGGTACAAGAGCGCACCAGTTGTCTATGCTGGTTGTCTATGACAATCCAATGCAATTTTTTTCAGGAAACCCTTCCCAGGGTTATTTAGAGCCTGCCTATATGGAATTAACAGGCAGTATTCCGACAGTATGGGATGAAACGCATGTATTGGATGCAAAGGTGGGAGAATGGATCGTTACCAGCCGAAGAAATGGGGATAACTGGTACATTGGCGGTATGACAGACTGGACGGCCAGGGATATCAACCTTCAACTGGATTTCCTGGACAATGTCGGGTACAAGGCAACCATTTGCCGTGATGGGATCAACGCAGATAAGTATGCATCGGATTATGTGATAGAACACATGGAGGTACAACAACACGCAACAATGAAAATTCACATGGCTCCCGGTGGTGGCTTTTTAATTAAACTGGAGAAAAAACAGTGATGTTGGGGAAGGAGGGCGCCCCGGGCCCCATGGATTTAGTTGCCTTTATTGCCCTTTTTTTTGTAGTTTGCAGCACCGATTTGTAACTTAAGTAATTGAAATCTAACCTATTATACGGAGATAAGGAACTCTTAAAGAAGATTGCTGATGGAGATGAGCATGCATTTTCATCGCTATACCGTGCGTATGTACCACGTTTGATCCCTCTGGTAAAGAGCATGACGAAGGATGAAGGACTGGTAAAGGAAGTCATCCAGGATACCTTCACCCGCCTTTGGTTGCAAAGGGAGCGGTTGGCGGAAGTAGAATATCCACATACTTATATATTAAGAGTGGCCTCGTATGTATGCGTAAATTATATCCGGCGATCAGCAATTGGTGTACGCATTATGCACGAAATGGAACGGAGGACTTCTGAGGAGACCAATCCAACCGAAGATAGCATCGCCTTAAAGGACCTTGAACGGATCATCAGAGATGGTATTTCGCAACTGACAAATTCTCAAAGAAACATATATCGGCTCAGCAGAGAAGAAGGATTAACCATACCCGAGATAGCAGAACGCCTGGGGATATCTCCGAATACCGTTAAAAATACATTGGTAACCAGTCTGAAATCCATTCGTGAATACGCTAAAAAGGCGGGTTATCCCATTACCCTTTTCTTCTGCTGGATATTTATTTAATTTTTTTTCTTCTCTTATAGTCCTAAACACCGGTTCGATTGATTAAGTATTAGGAGTATGGAAAAATCCAAGATTATATCGCTTTTACAAAAGCATGCAAACAATGAAGTTTTCACGGAAGAGGAAGCGGCTTTGTTTGCGGCGTTGGAAAAAGATAAGCCTGCGATGGCTGAAGCCATTCTGGAGATGCTTTCATTAGATAAGCGGGAGGCACCTTATGACGAAACGGTGTGGGAGCCGGTACTTACTTCCGTGTTGTCTATTGATAAGACCTCCCGTCCGGTACGTAAGATTCATTTCCTTAGAAAATGGGGATGGGCTGCTGCTGTATTGCTTATCATAGGTGCTGGCACATTTTTATGGCACCAATTGCCATCCAATAAGTCTACCTCTCAGCCGATAGTGTCGAATACAGATATCCCGGCAGGCTCCGAAAAGGCCATGTTGACATTGGCGGATGGTAGTACGATTATGTTGGATAGTGCGGTAAACGGCTCTCTGGCGCAGCAGGGCAATATGGATGTAGTAAAGGCAACTGACGGCCAGATTGAATACCGGCCTGTGGGAAAGGAGGGTGATGGGACAGTTGGAATGAATACTATGCATACACCCAATGGAGGTGAGTATAGGTTGGTACTACCCGATGGAACCAAGGTTTGGCTTAATGCAGCTTCCGCTATTACTTACCCAACCGCATTTAAGGGTGCGCAACGCCGTGTAAAGATTGACGGAGAAGTATATTTTGAAGTTGTCAGGAATAGCCAAAAACCATTTGTGGTTGACGTTCAGGGGAAAACGATGGTAGAAGTATTAGGCACAACGTTTAATATAAATGCATATGGTGATGCCGGATTTATTGAAGCCACCCTGCTTGAAGGGAGTGTGAGGGTGTCTGCTGCAGGTGCTGGCCAAACCAAGGTGCTTAAACCGCGCCAACAGGCCAGACAGAAAATCAACATGGATGCTGTTGGGCAACTCACCGTGGTCAATGAAATAGATATTGAAAAGGTAGTAGCATGGAGAAATGGACTGTTCAATTTTGACGGTATGCCGTTGTCGGTAGTGATGAAGCAATTCGAACGCTGGTACGATATTGAGGTGAAGTATGATGAAAAGGCTGCGAATCTGGTGTTCAGGGGAGAATTATACAGGAATTTATCTTTAGTAAAAGCACTCGATATTTTACAAGGCATGGGCATCAAATACCAATTAAATGGAAGGGTATTGACCATTCATGGAACAACATAATTGAACTGCTTCTTTTATTAAAAAAGCCAAAGGATGTAATGAACATCTCAGGTGAATGACGGGAATTAAACGATAACAGGTCTCTCACAGATCAAAAACTTATCAACCAACAGCGTAAAGCTATGCAAAAAACTGCTAGATGCGGCAGGCAAGCCTATGGGCATAGGAGCCGCAGTGCCAAAACTTTAATGCTTATGAAATTGACTGCAATTTTGCTCGTCACGTTTTTACTAAATGTTGCTGCCGTAACTGCGCAGAAAATTACTTTTTCAGGAAGAAATGTACCGCTGACAACAATTTTCTCTGAGGTGAAAAAGCAGACAGGTTATGTATGTATTTATAGCGACCCTGTGTTGTCTAAAGCCAAACCAGTAACGGTTACCGCCCAGGACGAGCCGTTGGTGTCCTTCCTGGATAAAGTATTCAGGAACCAGCCGCTCACCTACCGGATCACCGACAAGAATATCGCGATTGCCGTAGCCGCCAATCATACATCTGATATGCTATCCGCGACAGAAAAAAAAGAGACTGATATTGTCCTCACCGGAAAAGTGATGGACTCATCAGGACGACCACTGGAGGGCGCGTCTGTTGAAATCAAAACATTAAAGCTGGGTACTGCTACCAATGCACAGGGAGGATTCCGCTTAACAGGAGTTGCAGAAGGATCACAGATACTTTCTATTTCTTACGTGGGTTATGAAAGGCAATTCAAAAAAATCAATGTAGAGCAGGAGAATCCGGAAATTTTTGTAGTACTGGCCACGTCTACTAAAGCAGTAGATGAGATACAGGTGATCGCATATGGAAAAGCAAGCAAGCGATTTCAAACAGGCAGTGTGGCCACTATAAAGAGTGAGGTGCTCGAACGGCAACCTGTAATGAACGTATTGCAAGCCTTACAAGGACAGGTGCCGGGTGTGGTGGTCAATACTACCAGTGGCGCTCCGGGTTCAAGAACAACTATTCAGGTAAGAGGGCAAAACAGCATCAACGCCGGCATCAACGGTGTAACAAATGCAGACCAGCCATTGATCATTGTTGATGGGGTGCCGCTCGCAGCGCAGAATAAGAATCTCTATGCACTCAGCGGTTTTGGAGGAACCATCCTGTCCTCACGTCCGGGTACTACCGGAATGAGTCCTTTGGACAACCTGAATCCGGCAGATATAGAAAGTATCAGTTTTCTGAAAGATGCAGATGCCACCTCTATCTATGGATCGAAAGGTTTGAATGGTGTAATGCTGATCACCACCAAAAAGGGAAAGGCTGGAAAAACCAAATTGAATCTGAATGTCTATACCGCTCCCACAAAAGCTACCCGGGTTGTAAAGATGCTCAATACTGATCAATATATGATGTTAAGGAAAGAAGCGATGGTCAATGATGGTATTACCAGTTTGCCAGTTACTGCAGCCAATATCCGTAATTACCCTGACCAGTTAATTTTCGACCCAACGAAGTATACCAATTTCGCAGATAAATATTATGGAGGGACAGCCAACAATACTACCGTTAATGCAAGTCTGAGTGGCGGTACCGGTTCCACTACCTTCATCGTTTCTACAGGCTATGCACGGGAAACCTATAACTTCCCCGGTGATTTTAAAGATGAAAGGCTTACGCTTCATACAGGATTTCGGCACGCACCAGCCAGCAGTAAATTATCCATTGATTTTGGAACGGACTTCTCCTATAGCAAAAACAATACTGCCAGTTCACCTAATTTAGGCAAGGCACTTACTTTGCCACCCAATCTGCCGGAAATGGTCAATCCTGATGGTAGTCTGGTATGGAATTACAAAGGCCTGGACTTTGGCAACCTCCAGATGAACGCTTTTCTGCAACAACCCTTTTTTACGAAAAACCTCAGTATTAACAGCAATATGCAGCTTGCCTACCAGATAATGCATGGCCTGCGCGTGAGTGTAAATACCGGCTACAGTTTTTTCCTGGCAGATCAGTATGGCGGTTATCCGCGCAGTACACTCAATCCAGCGACCAACAGACCATCCAGTGCAGATTTTAGCAAGAACAAACTTCAGGCTATCAACATAGAACCACAGATCAACTATGACAGAACCATCGGAAACGGCAGACTGAGCCTGCTGGCAGGAGGAACTTACCGGAGGGAAGCTACCGATAATGATAATCTGAACGCCAGTAATTATTCTAATGACGCATTTTTAGGAACACCGGCCGGTGCAGCAACACTCAGGATCCAAACTGTAAATGAATTGTATAAATACGTGGCCGTATTTGGCAGGGTCAATTATGTGCACGACGACAAATACATCCTGAATCTGACCGGCAGAAGAGATGGCTCGAGCAATTTTGGTCCGGGCAGACAGTTCGGGAATTTTGGGTCAGCTGGGATGGGGTGGATCTTTTCTGAAGAAAATTTCTTCAGAAAAAAGGTACCATTTGTCAGCTTCGGAAAGTTATCTGCTAACTATGGAACGGTTGGGTCCGATAATATTCCTCCTTATGGTTTTCAAGACTATTGGGCACTGTCTGAATTTACACCTATTAAAGGAATGATACCTTACCTGCCCCAAAATCTCTTTAACCCGCAATATAGCTGGGGGGTGAAAAAGTCGTGGAATGCCTCCCTGGATATTGGCTTTTTTGATGGACGTCTGAACGTTAATACTACCTGGTATCGGGGACGCACCAGCAATCAGTTGACACAAACGCCGTTGGCTACTCAAACCGGTTTTACTTCGGTTATACAAAATCAGGACGCAGTGGTTGAAAACAAGGGATGGGAATTTTTGATCTCTTCTGAGAATATAAAGAACAAGCCATTTACCTGGAGAACAAACTTCAATGTGTCTTTCAACAGAAATACGCTGGTAGCTTACAAAGATCTTTCCTATTCATCCTATAAGACGAGTTATCTCATTGGAAAATCTACCAGCACGCTGCTTTTATTCAACTACAAAGGGGTGAATGAGGAAACCGGATTGTTTGAGTTTTATAAGGCAGATGGGAAAACACCTACTTATGCTCCAACAGGACCAGGTAGTAACAGCCTCAATGACAGGTCGGCTTACGTTGACCTTCAACCGAAATTTACCGGAGGTCTTACCAATACCTTTAACTACAAAGGATTCGAGCTTACATGCCATTTACAGTTTGCCAAACAAACAGACCGTAATTATCTCTATAGTATTTACAATATCAGCAATTTAGGAAATCCTTATTATATGAATCTTCCGGTAGAAGCGCTGCATCGCTGGCAAAAGTCCGGAGATGAAACGGATGTTCAAAAGCTCACTACTAAAGCTGGTACGGCTGCAGCAACCGGGCAGGCCAATTTTGTGAATTCGACCGGTGCTTACGGAGATGCCTCTTATATCAGGTTGAAGAACGTATCCCTGGCATATACGATGCAGGAAAAATGGATGAAGAAAGTCAGCATTACCGATTGTCGTGTATTTGTCAATGCACAAAATCTGTTAACCATCACCGGATACAAAGTGGGGGACCCTGAAATGCCTGGTGTGCTGTATGGCATTCCCCCCCAACGTACTATTGCTGCAGGTCTATCTTTTACTTTCTAAACCGGAGATAACATGAAAAAGATTTTTTCTTTCAATAATATAAAAACGCTGCTGGCAGTTTTGCTGCTGTGTATGGGAAGTGCTGCCTGTAAAAAACTCATCGAAATACCAAATCCGGTAGACAGGTTAACACCCAAAGACGTTTTTAAAGATAGTGCCGGAGCTGTATTAGCCATTGAAGGTGTTTACCTGAATTTTGGTTATTATGAACTCTCTCAGGGAGCGATCTTCAACGGAGTAATGACCATGCAGACAGGGCTGCTGTCGGATGAGCTGCTGACCAGTTCCGCCGACAATACTTTTGTGGATTTTGCCAATAATACCTTGCGCTCTGATAATAATGCTGTTGCCAGCGTTTGGAGTTCTGCCTATACAAATCTGTATGTGGTCAATGCCTGTATAGAAGGGATCAATAATAGTACAGGCATTAGTGAAAAGAATAAGCAGCAGTTTATCGGAGAATTAAAAGTGGTGCGTGCGTTCTATTATTTTAACCTGATAAATGTGTTTGGGCCAGTACCATTGATAAAGGGTACGGATTTCAGGGTGAATGCAACTATCCCAAGGACCCCTGTAAATGAAGTGTATCAACAAATTGTTGCTGACCTTACCGAGGCACGACAACTGTTGCAGCCTGCTTACCCTACCACCGGCAGGGAAAGGCCCAACCTGCATACTGCTACCGCTTTACTGGCAAAAGTTTATTTGTATCAGCAAAACTGGAGTGGCGCCGAAACGATGGCGAAAGAAGTGCTCGGTGCAGGAATATATAATCTTGAAACAGATCTTAACAATGTTTTTGTAGCTGGAAGCAAGGAGGCTATCTGGCAGTTGTCTACTATCAAAAGCCAGCTATATCAGACGGTGGAAGCTAATGACGTGATTCCAATGTTCCCTTTCATGATTCCTAAATATTATCTGTCAACACATTTATTAGATGCTTTTGAATCAAAAGATCAGCGTAAAACAAAATGGACAGCAGTCAGTACCATGGATATAGACGGGGTACTAACCGATTTCTACTATCCCTTCAAATATAAAAATAACACTGCTGCCGCCACACCAAGGGAAGATTATATGGTATTCAGGTTAGGAGAACAATACCTGATACTGGCAGAAGCACTGGCGCGGCAGGGGAAACTGGGAGAAGCCCAGCCATACCTCACGGAGGTACGCGTACGTTCCGGACTGGACGAAATTACACCTGCAACGCAACCAGCTTTTCTGAATGCCATTATGAAAGAACGAAGAACGGAACTGTTTTGCGAATGGAGCAACCGCTGGTTTGATCTGAAACGTAACGGCACTGTCAATGAGGTGATTGGTGCGATAAAACCGGAATGGCAATCTACCGATGCGCTATATCCGATTCCCCTTGGCGAAAGAAGGCTGAACACCTTCCTTGAACAAAATCCCGGATATACAGAATAAGCGCATTGCTCCTTTTGATATTCCAATAGGGTGTAGTGGTAGGCAGCTACCGCTATGCAACACTTATTTCCTAAAAAAATGCATATGAATGATACATTGGTGAAAATAGAAGGGTTATCACACAAATACACCGATTCGTGGGCTGTGAAAGATATCAATCTTGAAATTGGTTATAGGGGGATTGTTGGGCTTTTAGGTTCCAATGGAGCTGGTAAATCCACCACCATGAATATTCTCTGTGGTGTGCTTAATCAAACAGCAGGTAATGTGTATATAGATGGTATCGACATGCGGAAAAATCCGGAACAAGCAAAAATGCAGATCGGATTTATGCCACAGACACCACCGCTCTATATGGATATGACGGTGGATGAATACCTGAACCATTGTGCACACCTGCGCTCAGTGCCAAAACACCAGATCAGGCAAGCCATTCATGAAGCGAAAGAACGTTGCAGTATTGGTCATTTCAGTAAAAGAATCTTGCGGAACCTGTCTGGTGGCTATCGCCAACGGGTAGGCATCGCGCAGGCAATCATACACAAGCCTAAACTGGTGGTGCTGGACGAACCTACCAATGGGCTCGATCCCAATCAGATCATAGAATTAAGAGGGTTGATAAAAGAAGTAGCTACCGAAAGGGCAGTTGTTTTCTCCTCCCATATTTTATCTGAAGTGCAGATGATTTGCCAGGATATCAGGATGATCGATGGCGGGAGGATTGTATTTGCCGACTCCATGGATGCATTCAATAATCATATTGCACCGCATAGCATACTGCTTCAAATGGATAACCCGCCTACCGAGGATGAATTGAAGAATATACCCGATATCACTGCGGTGGAATTTCTGACAGAGCGGCAAATCAGGCTGTGGTTCAATGGTGATGCTGAAATCACCAAACGGATTGTCGAGCTCAGCGTACAGCAAGGTTGGGAGCTACGGGAAATAAACTTAGAAAAAAGCTCACTTACAGAAATATTTGCCCACCTATCCAACCATCGTAAAAACTAACCACTTTATAATAAAAGTAGTAGGGTGAAACGAAGTTCCATCCTACCAAAAAAAACAATTTACGGATGAAAAAGATAATCAGAGTTGCTAAGATGGAACTGAATACATTGTTCTATTCACCAATAGCATGGTTTCTGTTGATTATATTTCTGGTGCAGTGCGGCATACAGTTCTCTGATGGAATGGCAAGAGTGATTCAGAATCAGGAATTGTATAGTAAACGTTTTTGGTATAACTCTTTTGTTACGGCTGATTTGTTTGAAGACCGGTATCGCGGTCTGTTTACCACTATTACCAGTAAGCTTTACCTGTATCTGCCCCTGATAACAATGGGGCTGATCAGCCGCGAAACCAGCAGCGGAACAATCAAGCTGTTGTATTCTTCTCCATTAAAAGTACGGGACATCGTTTTAGGCAAATTTGCTGCCATGATATTTTTCAGCCTTTTGCTGATAGCTATTCTGTCCATTTTTGGTATAACGGCTATACTTACTGTTGAATCGGTAGATTATGGACAGATCTTGTCTGGTCTCTTTGGACTGTTCCTGTTGTTATGCACTTATGCTGCTATCGGGCTTTTTATGTCCTGCCTTACCAGCCACCAGGTGGTGGCGGCGCTGAGCACATTTGTAGCCTTTGCATTGTTTGCCTACATCGGCGAGCTTTGGCAGGATAATGATACGGTTCGTGAGTTCACCTACTATCTCTCTATTGCAGGTCGCGTAAGCAAAATGATTGGCGGATTGATCAGCAGCAAAGATGTGCTTTATTTCCTGTCAATTATTTTTATGTTCCTGACCTTCAGTTATTTTAAGCTAAGAGCATCGAGAGAATCAAAACCTGCTTTTGTGAGAATCGGAAGATACCTGGCCGTTTTTGGGGGTGTTTCAATGGTGATTTATTTTTCGTCCCGTCCCGGGTTTATTGCTTACCTCGATGTATCTGCCAACAAGGCCCATACAATTTCTTCCAATGGCCAAAAGATCCTGGCAGGCATGAATAAAGGCCCTGTAGAAATAACGGCTTACATTAACCTGCTGGGAGAGAACTTCGGAAGCGGATTACCTAAGGCCAGAATGAATGATGTGGAAGGGCGTTGGGCGCGTTATGTCAGATTCAAATCCGATATCAGGTTGAACTATGTATACTATTATGATAGCACTGCTTATGATCCGCTGATATACAAGGAAAATAAAGGGAAATCATTGCAGCAGATTGCTGAACAGCGGGCCAAGATCTATAAGGTTGGCATGAGCAGATTTAAGACGCCGGCGGAAATGGAAAAAATAATTGACCTAGAGCCCGAAGGAAAGCGATATGTAATGCGAGTTTCCTATAATGGCAGAAGTACTTATCTGAGGTTATTCAGAGATCAGATGATATTTCCCAATGAACAGGAAACGATGGCAGCATTCAAACGCCTGACGGATGATCAATTTCCCGTGGTTGGCTTCTTAGAAGGAGAAATGGAACGTAGTTCAAAGAAATTGGGCGACAGAGATATGGGATTACTTGCCAATGAAAAAGGTTTCAGAAATGCACTGATCAATCAGGGCTTTGATGTAGAGACGGTATCTTCCGCCAATCAGGTGCCCGCTAATATTTCCATTCTGGTGATTGCAGATCCGCTTAAAGCATTTTCTCCGGAAGCAATGACAAATATTCGCCAGTATATTGACCGTGGCGGTAACTTACTCATTGGGGGCGAACCTGGCAAACAACAGCTGCTGAACCCGGTACTGGCGCCATTGGGTATACAATTGATGGATGGAACATTGGTACAGCCAACAGATGATTTTGCACCTGACCTGGTATTGACAGATGTGACCAAAACAACAGCGGGATTATCGAGAGAGATGTTTGCTATGCAGCAAAGCGGAGCGAAAGTAGCCATGAATAAAGCAGCCGGATTGAAATATCAGCAGGGAGCATTTGATATCAAACCATTGTTGGAGACAAACAGCAGCACTACCTGGCTAAAAAGAAATCCTTTGATGAATCTTGATGCCGCCAGTTCTGATACTGGAAAAACAGTGGAAGTAAAAACTTTTCAGACGAGCCAGATTACGGAAGCAAAGCAGTCAGAGAATACTAACAACCCTGTATTCTCCGCATCCGAAGGAGATGAAAAAGGCACCTTCACTACCGCTGCTGCTTTAACCCGTAAGGTGAACGGTAAAGAGCAACGGATTGTTGTAACTGGAGATGTTGACTTTCTCTCCAATGTTGAAGTGCTACTTTTCCGCAACATGAAAGACACCAGGATTGACAATTTTGCTTTTGGTACACAGGTATTCGGATGGCTGAGTAATGACCGCTACCCGGTAGAGACTTTAAGACCTCCTAACAAGGATACGAAAGTGCGTCTCACCGATAGGAGCCTTTCTGTGCTGAAACTGTTATGGATCTGGATACTGCCAGGAGCGCTCCTGATATTTGCCACCATCTTGCTTTTAAAACGCAGGAATAATTAAGTAACTGTTATGGCCTTTACAACAGATAAGCAAACCCTTACTGATCTGGGGATTTTTGGCAAACCAGGGTCGCCGTCAGTATACGCGTTATTCAATCGCACCCAAACGAGCAAAGGAGCCGCCGTACTGGAGGAAATGTTTACGTATCCGTTATCAAACCAGGAAGCCATTGAAAAAAGAAGCAACCTGTTCCGGTTTTTTGGCACAAAGAAAATGTCCTTCCCTTTTCCCGCTGCACTCTTTGATGCATCGGAACAATACCTTGCTGAAACTGATGAACGAACAAAACTGACGCCGGAAGATCAGTCGTCTGCCAAAAAACTGGCTTCACTTATAACGGCAGATACCAAGTTCAAAGGAATACAGAAAGGTGTGCTATCGCTTATTGAAATAGCGCATTTGCTGCAGTTGTTTATCCGTTCCCTGAATACCGGTAACGACACCGCTTATAGCGGGGACCAAAAGTATATCGAAGACCTGTTAGCAGAACCTGCTATTCAATCGGCGTTACAGGTTGGGATAGAGCAAAAGTTAAGTTATGAAACAACCGCGGCATTGGATGAGCAGTTCAGGTTTCGATATCCGGATAAATGGAGACAGCTGTTGCAATGCTGCTATCAGCTGGATGTTTATATCTCCGTTGCGCAGGTGGCAGTAGCGCTCAATTACTGTTTTCCTGCTGTAAAGCCTGTCACGGAAAATGTATTAGTGATACAGGGGCTCTTTCATCCATTGGTGGCAAATGCTGTTTCCAATAATTTTCAAATGATTCGTGAAAAGAATATGGTGTTTCTCACAGGCGCCAATATGGCCGGGAAATCCACTTTCATGAAATCGGTGGGTATTGCGGTTTTCCTGGCACAAATGGGATTTCCCGTTCCTGCAAAACATATGGAGCTTTCTGTACTGGACGGCATTTTTACTGCTATCAACCTGCCGGATAATCTTGGGATGGGCGCCAGTCACTTCTATGCTGAAGTGTTAAGAGTAAAAAAAGTAGCTAAAGAACTACAGTCGCAGAAAAAGCTGTTTGTAATGTTTGATGAATTGTTCAGGGGGACCAATGTGAAAGATGCTTATGAAGCCACTATCGAAATTGTGAATGCTTTTGCGTTGAATCACCGGAGCAAGTTTATCATTTCCACACATATTATCGAAGCAGGAGCAGTGTTGAGAGAAAAGAATCCTGCTATCAGCTTTCAGTACCTGCCGACAAAGATGAATGGTAATACTCCTGTATACACTTACCGGCTGGAGAATGGAATCACTGCCGACAGGCATGGTATGGTTATCATCCACAACGAAGGCATTCTGGAGCTCTTGCAAAAACCGAAAACACAAATACCAGGATAATGAGTTTTATTGCAGACAAGCAAACGTTGGATGACCTCGGTATTCTGAATAGATACAGGTCTGATGCTGTGTTTACGCTGTTCAATCAGGTAAAAACAAACGGTGGCGAAAGATTGCTCGAAGAAATGTTCCGGAACGTTTTAACGAACGAGCAGGAAATGAATGACCGTAGCAATACTTTTCGCTACTTTCAGCAATTATCCCTGGTTTTTCCTTTTTCAAGGGAACAGGCGGATGCCATGGAAGATTATCTGGGGGCGGGTCACCAAAAAAGATTGCCCGCAACGCTGCTGGCCATTGTTGGAAAGAAGTTAACCGGAGCATTCGTTGGCGATAAATCATTTGTTGCCTTAGTCTCCGGGGTGCAGACCACAATAGCCGTGTTGAAGTTGATGCGGACCTTCGTTAATAAGATTGATGAACATGCTGGTGATCACCCATTTTCCGCTTCAATAAATGAGCTGAAACGTATACTGGATGATAAAAGAATAGCAGTTGTATGGAAGGAAAAAGCGGAGCGGATCAATTCCGTTTCCCTCCTCGCAAAATTTGATTACCTGTTCCGCGCTGTTCTTTATACGGAAATGAAGCAATTGCTGACGATGATGTACCAGTTGGATGTAATTATAACTGTTAGTAATATCGCGAAAGACCGGGGATTTTCTTATGCTACTGCATTGGAAAAGGGAAAGCATGTTTTTCGCGCAAGTGATCTGCGGCACCCGGGTATAAAGAAAGCGGTTGGAAACACCCTTGAGTTGTCGGCTCAAAGCAACCTGATTTTTCTTACAGGGGCTAATATGGCGGGTAAGTCCACTATCATGAAATCATTCGGAATTGCCGTTTACATGGCTCATATCGGTTTTCCGGTAGCCGCGAGTGAAATGACCTTTTCTGTAAAAGATGGATTGTTTTCTTCCATCAATGTACCGGATAATCTGCAGATGGGCTATAGTCACTTTTATGCGGAAGTGCTCAGGGTGAAAAAAGTAGCAGAAGCGGTAGCGAAGTCAAAAGATCTGGTGATCATTTTCGATGAACTTTTCAAGGGCACTAATGTGAAAGATGCTTATGATGCTACTTTGAGTGTTACGAAGGCCTTTGCTACATTCAGGAATTGCTTCTTTCTTGTATCGACCCATATTGTTGAAGTAGGCGCTGCCCTGCAGGAGGATACGGATGATATTCAATTTTTATTTATGCCAACAATTATGGAAGGGAATGTACCCAGATACACCTATCAGCTAACCAAGGGGATCAGTGCGGACCGGCACGGAATGAAGATTATAGAAAACGAGGGGATTATCGACATCATACGATCTGCCGCCACTGCATTTCCTGACAAAGTGTGAAGCGGGATTTAGAAGAGACACGATAGCTGGAAGCTACTTCATGCTTCCCGCGTAAAATTGTTCCAGACATCCCTATGCCAGCCATTCTAATGTGGGGCACCTGGAAAGGCCCTCTCGTAGGGGAGAGGGCCTTTTTTTGAGCCTCAAAATTGATTCGGATGGCTCCGATATCCTTCATTGGTGGTAATAAAGAACAAAGATCAATTTACTCCAGCATAATACTAAAGTTAATCTTTTGAGGTGGAAGACATTGTTCCTCTTTGCAGGCCATATACTCCACCGTACCGGTGACTTTTGTTTTTGCTTTTGCTTTTACACGTACTGTCTGCACAAAGTTAACCGGCCCCTTAAAATATTTTACAGTAAGCCCCAGTAGGTCTTCATACTTACTAACAACCGTCCCATGTTCTGAAACACTGCTATCTGCCAGCACCAGCGGATTACTATCGAGTCGGATCGTAGTAGGGCTTGGACCATCAGGCGCGCTGCTTTGGCTGTAAATATGCCATTGCTGGCTGACTTCTGGAGTGAAATTTAGTTCGTATACACGCGCTCCTTTTTTTTGTGCGCTGAAATGCCATTTAACCGGATTCTCTATCTGGGCAAAGGCGCTCCCCGCTATGCCTATAGCCAGGAACGTTACCCGAAATGATTTTGTTATCATTATTCTGTTTTTTCTTTGATTACCAATACGTCCATCTTCACCTTTTTTTCTACCAGATCGAGTCCATAGCGGTTCAATGCTTTTTTAAGTAGCTGAATATTCTCACTGTCCACTTCTTCACCCGTCATGGTGATGTCTATATTACCTTTATATCCAGTTTTGTTTACCAGCGGTTTCTTTGCAGCCAGTATAACGAGAGTCTTGAGTCTATCTGCCAATACACTGAAAGGCTGATTTACGAGGACTCTGAGAGGTTCTATTTTGCTGCTCTTAATATAAGTAGGTATAAAACTGTCCTTTGCTGTGTCACCCCTCGTCTGCAGCATATCTTTCCTGCCTTTTCTTATTAACACATAGCTGCTTACATAGCGTTTTTCCACACTACCCTTCAGTCCAAAGAACCTATCCAGGTCTTGTTGCATGAGTTTATGAAGGTCGTGTTTGCTGCCTTCCGGCAGAACCAGCTGGTAACCGTATAGATGCTGATCCGTCCACTCTATATGAGCAAGGCCTTTTAGGCCAGGGGGAGGGGTATAATGAGATGTATCCTTTACTTCCAGTATTACTCTTCCCGGTTCAAAAAAATCTCTTACGTTTCCTGTTGTTTGCTCAAAAGCGCGCTGATAGAGGTATTGTATGCTTCCCAAATCTGCTAACGTTTGCATACCGGGCTCGGAACCCGGAGGCCGAACGCCTGTTTTATGATTGTGTCTTGTAATAATGGAGGAGTAGGCAATCTGTCCCCTGATCCTTTCATCGAAAGCAGTTTTCATAGACACCCGGCGTACCGACTCTTGGATGGAGGAGGGCCGATCCTCCAATATAGCCCGAATGTTTTCTGCTGTAAGGTTATATGGATCGGCTTCAAAAAGAAAAGTACCCTTGCTGTCTATCCATACATAACCGCCGTTTATACCGGAAAACATACTGCGTAGCGTTGTATCTCCAGTTATAAACAGCAGGTTGGGAAAATGCACTTTTACATGTGTTTTAAAGAACTTTGCTACGCTTTCACTATTTTCCCTGCTTACAGCTACGATCTTTATTTTTTCTCCAAATTCTTTCTGAAGGTTGTCTAGTTTAGGGAACGCCTCCAAACAACTTGCACATGTAAAGCCCCAGAAATCAAGGATTACCAGTTTCCCCTGCAGGTCTGAGAGCCTTGTTGTTGCCTTGGGGTTGTTGAACGTTTCACCGAAAATAATATCCGGTACTTTCTCTCCTTTCTTCGGCTTTTGGTGCTGGCTGCTTGCAAGCATGGGTAAGCAGAAGAAAAACAGTATAATTTTATACTTCATATAGCGCATGCATGTTGGTTTATTGTTCATATCCGTTATTTTGTTTGAGATAATAGTTATACAAAAGCTGGTTCAAAGGAATTGGATAAAGGGAAGCGTAAGGTTGCCACCAGGTTTTCTCAGCACCCAGGACAGTATCTGCTGCGACGGTACGTTTAAGATCTAACCATCGATGTCCCCATTCGGCAAACAGCTCAATGCGCCGTTCCTGCGCAATGCGCTCTAAGCAATGTTGCTGGGAAAGGTCTTTAGGAAGGGCCTCTAGCCCTGCTCTGTTCCGGATTACATTGATGTCCTTTACAGCATTGTCTGTTTCATCAAGCATGGCAAGTGCTTCCGCCCTGATAAGATAAAGTTCGGCGAGGCGGAGCACAATATTATATTCAGTTACGGGCTGCACATTTCTGTTACGGTATTTCCGGGGATAGGGATATGTTGCAGTGCCTGAGCCCCCCTGTCCTACCCAGTATTGCCATCTTTTATCGCCCATTTCAAAAGCAGCCTGTAAAGATGGTGTAAGCTGAAATGCAGGCACGGTTGCGGTAGTCAGTGGAATGAAATTAGTCGCTTCACCGGTATTTCCGGTACCATTCCTGCTTGCAATTTCCCATA
This sequence comes from Chitinophaga sp. H8, assembly GCF_040567655.1. Lineage (NCBI taxonomy): Bacteria > Pseudomonadati > Bacteroidota > Chitinophagia > Chitinophagales > Chitinophagaceae > Chitinophaga > Chitinophaga defluvii. The sequence continues at coordinate 2,357,472 of NZ_JBEXAC010000002.1, forward strand.
TCGTTTCCGTGCTGTTGATCAGAAAGGTACGCTCAGGATCCATTTCTATCTCAAAGGGTCCGGTATTTATTACGATGGAAGCTGCACGCTCCGCTGCCACCCAGTCTTTCCTGTAAAGATGTACTCTTGCCTGTAATGCCTTTACCGCGAAAAATCCTGGCCGTACCTTTCCGGTTCCAGCTCCTGTAGCCGTTCCTTCCAGTGCAGCAGCAGCTTCCTCCAGGTCGGTCACTATCTGACGCCAAATAAGCGTTGTATCTGTACGAGGAATAGTTGCATTTTGAGTATAATCTGTAGTAGTGATCAGTGGCACCGGGCCAAACAAATTTATCAGATAGAAGCAGGTGAATGCCCGTATAAACTTCATTTCCCCGGATAGCCTGCGGACGGCATCCGCCGGAATACCTGTGGATGCTGACAATCCGTTTATAATGGCGTTTGACCTGTAAAGGATGTTATAAGGTGCTGTCCAAAAGAAAGTATTAATCGTCGGATCGTTTGCCGGTATGTTATTACGGTAGAACACATCATAGGTTACATTGGGTGCGCTTCTGATCAATTCATCTGCGCTCAATGCCGCAAATATCGTAAGCCCGGAATTTGAAAAAGTGAGATTGGAGTTGCGCATCTGCGTGTATACACCATTCAATGCGGACAGGGCGCTTTGTTCATCTGAAAATACATCTTCACTTATGATCAGTTGAGGGGAAGGTACAATGTCCACGAATTTGCTGCAGGATGTCAGTATCATCAACCCGGCTAAAAGCCTATATATAAAGGAGTATTTCATGATCGCTATTTAAAAATTTAACTGGATTCCACCGGCAATAGTCTTTAACGGCGGCAATGTATACAGGTCCTGATTCTCTGGATCAGCGCCCTTGTATCCTGTGATCACAAAGAGGTTCTGGGCATCAAAGTAGATGCGGCAACTACCGATGAATGTTTTCTTCATCCATTTCCCTGGGAGATGGTAAGAAATGGAAATATTTTTACCGCGTATAAAAGATGCATCTGTATATATGCCGTCAGACATACGGTAGTTAAGTGCGGTCATCAGTACATCTGTGTTGGTGGCGGAAAAGCGCGGTATAATGGTTTCATCTCCTTTCTGCTGCCAACGCTGCAGCACATTCCGTGGCTGATTAGAAGTACCATATCCCGGTACGCTGTTCGTAAAGTCTCCCATGTAATTGGTGCCAGTCTGCTTTCTGAATTCAAGCGCGACGGTGAGTTCAAAATTCTGGTAACGGAATGTATTCTGAAAACCTCCATAGTACTTTGGGTTCCTATTGATAATGCTTACCCTGTCTGCAATGCCGTACATCCCATCGCCATCCACATCTTCTACCAGATAGCTGCCAGTGGCAGGATCGATGCCCTGGTAACGGTACTGCTGCAGCATTGATACAGCTTTGCCAATGATGTAGGTGTTGCGGTAGGAAGATGTTGCCAGCCCCGGGAAGTCAAGAAGCTTGTTGACTGGAAATGAGATGTTGAAACTACTATTCCACCGGAATGCTCCCTTTAACAAGTCCGTCCCGGTTACCTGCAATTCCCATCCTTTATTCTCAATTAACGCATTCAGGTTTGCCAGCACTGATTCAAAACCTGTTTGCGAAGGCAACGTATAATTCACTAGTTGGTTGCTGGCTTTGTTACGGAACCAGGTTAGGGATAGCATGAGACGATCTTTCAGCAAACCGAGATCAAGCGACAATTCTGTTTTGCTATTCCTTTCCCACGCAAATACCGGATTAAAAAGTGCAGTAGGATTTAGGGAGCTTGTTCCATCGTAAGTAAAGGATGAAGTGCTCCAAGTATTCAGATATCTGTAATCGCCTATCTGATCATTCCCTGTAAGTCCGATGCTCCCTCTTAATTTCCCGAAACTGAGAAACGGTAATGCGCGCTGTACCCATTGCTCTTCACTAAAGATCCATGCGGCGCCTACAGCGCCAAAATTGCTGAAGCGGCTTTGGGGGCCGAACCGACTGGAGCCATCCCTTCTACCACTGATATTCACTAAATATTTATCCTGGACGTTATAATTCAGGCGGCCATAAACACCCTGATAGTTGTATTGTCTATCGGTATTGGAAGCGTCCCTTCGGCCTGCTGCCGCGATGGAACCAAGCAGCACATCACTGGTATAATCATATCCATAAACGGTAACGCCCGATAGCCTGCTTTCCTGCCAGGTGCTGCCTGCTAGTACAGACAGTTTGCCTGGCCCTGCCTGTAGCCCATATTCGATCTGCGGCTCTAAGATCCAGTTTGCCTGAGTTTTATTTGCAAATGAAGCAGAGGGCAATACCTGACTAAAAGGGTCTATAGAAGTACTGGGGGACGCACTCTTTTCGTCTGTTTGCACCACGTTATATCCGAGGTTTACCCGCAGCTTCAGATGGGGCAGCAGTAGATATGATAAACGAAGGTTGCTGTTCAGATTGCGGAACCGACCATGATAGTTTTCAAATAAGAACTTCATTGGATTGGAATCGGAAATACCCAGGTTGGCATAGGGCTCTCCATGCTCTTCCCAGTTCAGTGATCCATCTTCTTTATATAATTTCAGCATCGGGTTAGTGTTCGTGTACCGGGTAAGGTCGCTTATTACCAGTTTGTTATTGGTAATACTGTAGCTGGCGGTAAGATCGAGGTTGAATTTATTGTCTGCGGAAGTACTTTGAAGCGTTGTATTAAACCCGGCTCTTGTATTACCAAGATCTGTAGGGAAAACAGTAGTTTCTTTATGATATCCGGCACCTACAGAATAACGTGTTTGTATAGTACCACCAGACAAGCGCACTTGCCCGTCGATAGTTTCCGCTGTTCCCCCGATCATCAGCTGGCGAAAATCAGTATACCTTGTGCTATCCAGCCAGAAAAGGTCCGGTGCATTAGCTGTCGTGGGGGGAACGCCATCGTTGCGGAATGCCTCATAACGCATGGCGCGATATTCTTCCGTATTTAGCATCGCCATAGTACGCGCGGCCCTGCTCCAACTTTTATAAACCGTTACGTCAGCTTTCATGGGTCCGGTTGCACCTTTTTTGGTGGTGATGAGGATTACGCCGTTGGCTCCCCGGCTTCCATAGATCGCGGTGGCATCGGCATCTTTGAGCACTTCAATGCTTTCAATATCCGCCGGATTTATCATGTTCATCGGGCTCATACCGGTACCTGAAGTAGGGGCCCCGGCTGCAGAGCTTAACTGGTTAATTGCGGTATTGCCTGATGCAAATGGCACCCCATCTATCACGAAAAGTGGCTGAGAGCCTTGTAGCAGTGAGCTCTGGCCCCGTAACAATACTTTAAATCCGCTGCCTGGCACACCGCTGCTTTGTGTGATCTCAAGGCCCGGTACGCGTCCTGCCAATGCTGCAAGCGGATTTGACACAGGTTGGCAGGCAATCTCCTTTGCACTTACTGTGCTTACATTGCCGGTAGACAAACGTCGTTTCTCCGTATAATATCCTTTATTGATGGTAATGGCGTTTAGCTGGCTTTCAGCTTTCTCCAATTTTATCTGTAAGCTGCCATTTGTATACAGATGGGCATTACTGCCATCCTGCATGGCTACCATCTTGCTGTTCTTTACACGCAAACGTTGTATCTGGTAACCGATAAAGCTCACTTCCAGTATACTGCCTTCAGCAACCTCCACCACGAAATATCCGTTGGCATCCGTTACCGTACCCTGTTGCCCATCTCTCAACCGTACGGATGCACCAGGCAGCGGGTTACCGTCCGCATCCATCACTGTTCCTGTTAGCCTGATCTGTGCACTGTCTGCACCTGGAGCTGTTGCATTTCTATTGGCAGAAGAAGATATTTCTGGGCGCAGGCTGATAATAATCGTTTGTTGCTTCAGGGAAAATTGCAAAGCCTGATCTTTCAGCGTCATCGCCAGAAAATCTTTCAATGGCGTATCCTGCGCCTCTATTGTAACTGGCCTGGCTTTTTCAAGAATGGTATAATCGCAGAAAGTAACGTATCCCGTTTGTTGGCGGATAATGGCGAAAACTTTTTCCAACGGCACGTTCCGGCCACTGTATGTGATTGTTTGTGCATAACTGGCAGCAGTTACTTTTAAACAGGCTATGATCAGCAACAATATCGTTAATCGCATAATTCGCTGTACTGTATTTAATAAGGTCCCGGCAGCAGGATCCCTGCCCGTATAGGCATAGGAAATACCGGCAGACCTATAGCAAAAAGGTAATAATTGCATAGATTTGCTTTGTCTGGATTTGTAGTTAATTCAATAATCGGTCACGTTTGTTGTAACTGCCTATAACCGGGCAATAACCGTCCTGGCCCCACCGGGACGGTTTTACTTTCCGGCAGGCATTCTCTAAATGTCCTGCATGTTCTTAATTTTTGGGCTGAATAAATATGTTATGGCGCTACGATCAGCGTTTTACCTTCTATCCTGAAATGAATATTTGACTCTTTAAGTACTTCCAATATTTCGGACAAGTGCAGGGTGCGCTGCATTTCGCCCCAGAATTTCCGTTGGGGTATACTCCCCGTATATATAATATCGACATCGTACCAACGCGATAGTTGCTTCATGATTGTTTGTAAATCTGCTCCGTAAAAATTGAACAAGCCGTTCTTCCAGGCGGTGACTGCGGCAATATTGGCATGTTGCTCGATGGATATTTTTTCGCCAGCTACCGTACGGGCTGCCTCACCAGGGCTTAGTTGTACTGACTTGTCACCTGTTCTCACAAGCACACTCCCGTCCACCAGGGTGGTATTTACAAAAGGTTCATCCGTATAAGCGTTCACATTAAAGCTAGTACCAAGTACTTCGATTACAGTTTGTTTATCGGAGGTAACCCTGAAAGGCCTCCTTGCATCTTTCGCCACTTCAAAATATATTTCCCCAGTTATAGCTACCGTTCTATCCTTATCATTAAATGCTGTAGGATAACGAATAGAAGAAGCGGCGTTCAGCCAGGCCCTGGTACCATCGGGCAGTGTTATACGAAACTGGCCTCCACGAGGAGTGGTAAGTGTGTTATAGGACAGTGCGGTTCTTCCGGTATGCGCATTGTAGGTCAACTGCCCTCCCTGCTGCTGTACAACCGTTGGGCCTTGCCGGATCATCTGGTTACCGGTGCTGTCCAAAGTTACTTTGGATCCATCCGATAAGGTCAGGATGGCTTTGTTGGAGCCTGGTGATATATCAGTGGTTGGCTGTTCCCGGACCACATCCTGGTTTGCTGATCGGTGAATCCAGAAAAAAGTACCAGCAATCAAGACTAACACAGCCACGGCGGCCGCCCAGCTCCAACGGCGCAGAAAGCGGGTGCGATAGGGGACAATCAGTGGTTTTTTTTGCTTGTTATTCAATACTGGCTGCAGCGCCCTTATCACACGCTCAGTGACGGCAGGAAGATCATATACCTCCTGATTTGCTTCGATTAATTGCCTGTCAATTAATTTATCCAGTAGGCGCGCATATTCTGGCTGATCCAAAAGCGTTCGCAGTACCTGCCACTCCTCTTTGCTGATCGTACCGTCTATATAGCGGTCAATATAGTATTCTAAAGGTTTGTTTGTCATCTTACATTATAATAAATGCATTTTTTAGGAGAGAGGTCAGGTCGTCTCGAAATTTTTTTTTGGACCTGATCAATGCCAAACCGATAACCATAGTAAAATGCTAACAATTACCTCATGTTCTTCCTTGAGATAAGTCCTGAGAAAAAAAAGTGCTTCGATGATATGCTGTTTTACAGCACTTTTACTGATCTGTAGCTGGCGGGCAATTTCCTCATAGGTCATGTTTTCTATCCGGCTAAGCTTAAATACTTCCTGTCGCCTGGGGGGAAGCATCCCAATGGCGTGATCCAGCGAAGCACGCAGTTCCTGGAATTCAACGGCGGCTTCCGGGGTGGTAAAAAGGGTTTGTAGCATATCAGCAGGCGGTTCTTCAGTAGCATGCAGTTTTTCTCTGAAGGCCATATGAATTTTGTTACGCGTAATAACATATAGATAGCCCGCAAAATTATCCATAGCCTGCAATTTTTCCCGGTTCCGCCAGATGCTGATAAAAATGTCCTGTGTAAGTTCTTCTGCCCGTTGGGTATCCTTGATGTAGATAACCAGATGCCGGTATATAACCGGTGTGTAATGTGCCACAATCTTTGTAAATGCCCGTTCATCTCCTGTTGCTACGAGAGATAATAGTTGCGGCTCATGATATAGTTCCTTAAAAAGCAATATGTGGCACGATTTAGTTGACAAGCTAAAATAATCAAAATTCACTGCTGCCTGCTACAATTATAAAACAGGGATGAATTATGTTTCCTTTAAAAGAAATTTAAATTTATCAATTTTCGTTTTGAATGAAGACAGCAGCATCAATACCACGTTAATGTAACAGCTTTAATTACACAACTTAATTCATGTCAATTGAATGCGTTTAGTGAAATAGTTAATATTGTTCTGGATGAAATTGGAATTGGTATATGCCGTAGCCCTATGCTAGGGCATAACTGTTATATTTCTATATTTGGAGATAAAACAGGAAAATTGAATTTCGTACCAATAGATAACGAACCAGCCATTTTACACCGGGTAAGTGAAGGCAATATGGATGCATTCCGGTTGCTGTTTCGTCATTATGAGGCATCATTATATACGGCTGCTTTGCATTTGCTGGGCGATCGGGTACGTGCTAAAGATGTATGTCAGGACGTTTTTCTGAAGGTATGGCTGAAACGTGAAACGCTTGTTGACATCCAGGATTTTAGTGCCTGGCTGTTTATTATTGCCCGCAACCGTATGTACGACATGGTAAAGCTAATGGGAGACAGACCTAAGCATTCGCTGGAGGCTGTTATGGAATATCCCGCTACAGATGGGAGCCCGGATGATGATGTACAGGTGCGGGAAATCCGTGCTGTATTGCAGAAGGCGATTCTCCGGCTCCCTGAAAAACAGCGTCTGGCCTATGAGCTGATAAAAATAGAAGGCCTTAGCAGGGAAGAAGCGGCTGCCAGACTCGCAGTTGCTCCTGAAACGGTCAAATCCAACCTTGATATAGCGGTTCGCAGGATCCGGGCTTATTGCCAAAAAGAATTGGACTGGGAGCTGCTCATAGCGCTTGTTGTTATTTTCCTATAAAAAATTCCCTTTGCTTACCCCCAACTTAACTGATCAACCGTCTTTCTTTAAGGAAGAGGTAGGTAGCCATTGCTGTCACTCAATCTGTATTTTAAACGATGGATGTAAAAAGGAAGGAACAATTATTGGAAAAATGCCTGAGTGGGGCCTTATCGGATGATGAGCGGAAAGCATTATTCGCCTGGTTGCAGCGTCCGGACAATGAACAGGAAGCCAGGGCATTTCTTTTACGCCTTGTTGAAGAGAATAATGGTAGTGTGCAGCTGGAGGAAGAAGATGCTGGGCAAATACTGGCGGCAATATTCGATGAGGATAAGGTACGGCTCATCCAACCAAGGAAAACGTTGTGGAGGATTGGCAGCAGATGGGCTGCTGCCGCTGTAGTTATCGTTATTATAGGTTTGGGTTGGTTTAGCTGGCATCAATCACAGCCTGATAAAGCTAAAATAACAGAACTGCCGCAGGTGGGGGATATTCCTGCACCGCAAGGCAGTCGCGCCACCATTACACTGGCAAATGGCAGCCAGGTGTTTTTAGATAGTATGCGCAACGGCCAACTGGTGCAACAAGGTACAGTAAAGCTCGTAAAGCTGGCTAATGGCCAGATCGCTTATCAAACTGCTGATGGACAGGTGGCCAGCGAATTACAATTCAATACGCTTACCAACCCGCGGGGGAGTCAGGTCATCGATATGCAATTGTCAGATGGGAGCCGTGTATGGCTGAATGCCGGTAGTGCTATTACTTATCCGGTAGCCTTTGTGGGTAACGCGCGTAGTGTAACACTGAAGGGCGAAGGGTATTTTGAAGTGGCAAAAATATCCTTTTCGGGAGAAGGCCACGCGCAGCATGATGGGGGAAAGCTGCCCTTTATTGTAGCTGCCAATGGTACTGTCACCGAAGTGCTGGGGACCCACTTTAATGTAAATGCTTATCATGATGAACTGGAGACGAAAATTACACTGTTGGAAGGAGCCGTTAGAGTATCTCCAACTCAACCAGATCAACCAACTGGTGGAGAGGCGAAGAATCATCGAACTCCCAATTTCAAGCCTCACATTTTAAAGCCTGGTGAACAGGCTGTTGTTCGCCATGAACAACTTATTGTTAACGACCGGCCGAACATAGAACAGGTAATTGCCTGGAAAAACGGGGTGTTTAATTTCGAGGACACACCGCTCGAAGAAGTGATGCGACAATTGGGGCGTTGGTATGATATTGAAGTGGTATATGAAAAGGGGGTAAACCTGCAAACGCCTTTTTTTGGTAAGATCAGTAAACAAAATACGCTTAATGATATCATCACCGCATTACAGGAATCAGATGTGCATTTCAGGATTGAAAACAAACGCCAGTTGATTGTAATGCCCTGAGCCAGCTTTTAAAACAAAGCCGGAAGTGGGTCGAAGCACTCCCGGCGAATAGTTAGCTGTGCCAAAATCGAGGATTGTAACTCTTTTTTTTAACAACCAAACCTATCCCGGCAGGTATGTCGGGGAAACAAATATATGCAAAAAAAAATGCATAACCTCCCTTTTTTTACAACCCGCGGAGGCTTAAAAAGAGAAGTGCTAAAATTCCTGTTATTGATGAAGCTGACTGTTTTGCTGATCGTTTTTTCTGTTTTTGGCGCAAATGCCATAGGCATTGCGCAGGGCATCACCCTTTCGGGTAAAGACCTTACACTCCGGCAGGTATTTAAAGCCATAGAGCAACAAACCGGGTATGTTGTATTTGGTAAAAAGGAGTTGCTGAGTAAAGCTTCGCCTGTTACGATAGCGATCAAAAACGGCAGCATAAAAGAAGTACTCGAAACAACACTGCACCATCAGTCCATACAATATCGCATTAACGATGCTACCAAAACTATTGTACTGTCCTATAAACCGGTAGCGTCCGAGCAGGCGCCTCCTTTAAGGATTCGCGTGACAGACAGCCTGGGCAATCCCCTGACAGGGGCTTCGATCTTTAATAAAACTACCGGTAAATCAGGGACGGCAGACGTTGATGGTCAGCTGAGTTTACACGTTTCCGCAGGGGATGTGATCGTTGTTACCTACATAGGCTATACTCCCCAAACTATCACAGTTAAGGAGGCTGGTACTCCAATAATGATTGTATTGAAACAAGCTGCTTCAAAACTGGACGAGATAGTTTTCAAAGGATATTATTCCACTTCCCAACGGCTCAATACCGGCTCAGTAGCGAAAGTAAGTTCGGCCGTTATTGAAAAACAACCTGTGCATAACCCACTTGGGGCTTTACAGGGAAGGGTGCCGGGATTATTTCTTACACAAACGAATGGTCTGCCGGGCTCAAATTTTACAGTGCAGATAAGAGGGGTCAATTCCCTCACCCAGGGTAAAGAGCCTTTGTATATTGTGGATGGTGTTCCTTTTCCCACCGACAACCTGGCGCAACGGGCGCATTTGAATGTGAGTCATCCGTTGAACACGATCAATAATGCGGATATTGAAAGCATTGAAATACTGAAAGATGCCGATGCAACAGCTATTTATGGTTCGCGGGGTGCGAATGGGGTTGTGCTGATTACTACGAAAAGGAGTAAAATGTCGGAGGGTACGAGGCTAGATGTAAACCTGAGTCACGGTGTAAGCTTTCTTGGGCATACGATGGATTTCATGAATACTGAACAGTATCTTGAAATGCGTAAAGAGGCGTTTGCAAACGACGGCATCACTCCTAATAATAGTAATGCATATGATCTCCTCCTTTGGCCACAGGACCGCTATGAGAATTGGAAAGATGTATTTCTGAAAAAAGCAGCGGGTACCAGTGATGCGCAGGTCCGGTTATACGGAGGCGGTAGTGCAACAAAATTCACTTTAGGACTGGGATACAGGAAGGAGGGCACCATTTCGCCGGGCGATCAAAATGTGCAGCGGGGATCCGGCGATCTGAATATTATCCATACATCTCCGTCCAATAAATTTATGGCAACAATATCTGCCAGATACTCCTCCAACGTCACCAACCTGGCTAACCAGGATTTTTTTGAGAGCATAGCCTTACCCCCCAATGCACCACCTGTTTTTAATGAAGAAGGTAAATTGAACTGGCCGGCGTCGAGTCAGCTTAGCAGTGTGAGCAAGTATGCAGCTATCTATAGGGAGTTTAAAGGAGTTACCGATAATGCGAGTTTTAATACTGTACTAAAATATACGATTGCAAAGGGACTGGATATTAAAACCAGCATTGGTTATAATTCGGTACTCTTTGACGAAGAGAATATTACCCCAATCATTAGTCAGGCACCTTACCTTAATCCATTAGGTTCCAGAAATAAAGGAATGTACAAAACAAATTCCTGGATAGGAGAGCCGCAGATTATTTATAACAGGGCGTTATGGAAAGGTACACTGGAAACGCTGTTTGGAGCCAGCTGGCAACAAAATACAACGGTATCGAATATGCTTACTATAAGTGGTATCAAAGACGATGCATTGATTTACTCTAATGCTGCCGGTACCCAGCTCTCGTCGGGTAATACTTTTAATGAATATAGATACCAGGCGTTCTTTGGAAGAATTAATTATAATTTATCCGATAAGTATATTATCAATTTATCGGGAAGGAGAGATGGGTCGTCCCGCTTTGGTCCGGGCAGGAGGTATTCAAATTTTGGAGCAGTGGGTGCCGCCTGGATATTCTCCAAAGAGCGTTTCGCAGAAAATAATTTGCGGTTCCTGAACTTTGGTAAATTGAGAGCAAGTTATGGCATCACTGGCAACGACCAGATCATTAACTATCAATTCTTAAATACCTGGTCTGGAACAACAAAGCCCTATAATGGAACAAATGGCCTTTTACCAGCGCGTTTGTTTAATCCGGATTACCGGTGGGAACTCAATAAGAAATTTGAAACAGCCATTGAATTGGGATTGTTGGATAACCGCCTGTTTTTTAATGCCGCCTATTTCCATAATAGAAGTAGCAACCAATTGATCAATTTCAACCTGCCCTCGCAAACAGGTTTTAAAACTGTGCTTAGAAATTTCCCTGCTGTTATTCAAAATGCAGGATTGGAAATGGAGTTGCGCACAACAAACGTTGCAAAAAAGAACTTTTCCTGGACAACGGGTGTCAATATTACTTTCTACAGGAATAAACTTGTTGAATTCCCGGGTCTTGAAAACACCAGTTACGCCACCCGCTATATAATAGGGCAACCCCTTTCGGTTGAGCAAGGCTACCGTTTTCTGGGTGTTAATCCTCAAACCGGCGTTTATGAGTTTGAAGATCTGAATCATGATGGTAAGTATAATTCACTGGATTATATCGTTCTTGGAAGTGCTGATCCCAAATATTATGGCGGCGTAAATAATACTATTACGTTCAAAGGTTTTCAGCTGGATTTTCTTTTTCAGTTTGTTAAGCAGTTGGGAAGTCATCCTATATACAGCCGCTCTTCCAATAATGGAGCAATAGGGAATCTTCCTGTAATGACGCTGGACAGATGGCAGCAGCCGGGAGATGTTGCCCCATATCAAATGTTTTCTACAACATCCGGCACACCTGCCTATAATGCGACTAACCTGATCTACAACTCAACGGCCAAGCTTACAGATGCCTCTTATGTACGTCTGAAAAACATCTCTCTTTATTATTCTATACCCGAGCGCTGGGGTAGAGTGCTTAAAATGAAGAAATGTAATATATACGTGCAGGCGCAAAATCTTTTGACGATAACAAATTATATAGGCAATGATCCCGAAGTGGCGAGTTATTTGAGGACGCCGCCATTGAAAGTGATAACCACTGGCTTTCAGCTTAGTTTGTAATGTTCGATAATTGAAATACAATAAATTGTTATGAAAATATTCAGATATATACTTTTTATCCTTCCATTATGTATTGTTGCTTCTTCCTGCAAAAAATACCTGGAGCTTAATGCACCAAAAGATCAATTGCTGGATAAACTGGTTTTTACTACGGATGAATCAGCCACTGCAGCGGTAGTAGGCATCTATAACCAGATGGTGGACAACCCGTATGAATTTGCTGCTGGCGCCACAACAAAATATGTTTCCCTATCGGCTGATGAACTGGATTATACTGTCAGCGACCAGGACTATGAAGAATATGAAAATAACGCTTTAATGCCGAGAAATGCTTACCTATCACTTTTGTGGTCACCTTGTTATAAATACATCTACCAAAGTTCAGCGTGTATTGCAGGTATTGAAAAATCAGGCACGATTACCGCTGGCGTTAAACAGCAGTTATTAGGAGAGGCCAAATTTCTACGGGCATTTTGTTATTTCTACCTGGTTAATTTTTTTGGGGAGGTGCCGCTTATTACCGGAACTGACTTTGAGCAGAATGCTATTCAGCCTAAAACAGCCGAGCAGAAAGTTTATGAATATATAGTGACTGACCTGAAGGATGCCAAGGCGCTTTTAAGTTCTGGTTATGTAACTGGTGAAAAGGTAAGAGCCAATAGCTGGTCAGCTGCTGCGCTGCTTGCCAGGGTATATTTATATATGCAGGATTGGGAAAAAGCGGGTATAGCGGCAAATGAGGTGATTCAATCAGGCTTGTATCTTCCATTATCACATCCTGATTCGGTTTTTCTTAAAAATAGTAAAGAGGCGATCTGGCAGCTGATGCCAACCAATTCCTCTATCAACACGCGGGAAGGAGTTGATTTTATTCCTGCTGTTTCACCATCAGCACTTCCCTTTTTTGTCATAAAGGAAGAATTGCTCGAATCATTTGAAGAAGAAGATATCCGCAGAAAATCGTGGATAGGAATTAAAACGGTTGAAGGAAAAGACTATGCGTACCCTTATAAATATAAAGTGAATCGTACCGTTGGTGAAATTAAGGAATACTATACGGTGTTTCGTTTAGCTGAGCAATATCTTATCAGGGCCGAAGCAAGGGCACACCTCGGACAGTACGATGGATCGCGTGAGGATGTTAATGCAATACGTAAGCGGGCAGGACTCTCCGGTATTACAGCTGCGGGCCAGGCAGGTTTACTGGCGGCAATTGAACGGGAGAGAAGAATTGAATTTATGTTTGAATGGGGGCATCGCTGGTTTGATCTTAAAAGAACACCTGCCATAGACGTATCTGGAAAAACGAGAGCAGATGAAGTGCTGTCACTTATTAAGCCCAACTGGCGGTCTACTGCGGTAATTTATCCTGTGCCACAGGCGGAGATCGATGCTAATCCTTTCCTGAAGCAGAGTCCCGGCTACGAATAGCACTACCCATCTGATAGCCCATATTGTTAAACTAAAAATGAAGCTCAATGAAAAAAGCATTGTTATTAATATTTTTTTTGGGTATGCTGTCTGCTGTAAAGGCGCAACTTCCTACACCTGTGCCAGTTGGTGAGACGGTTCCTGACCTCGTTTTCAAAAATATCTCTAATTATACATCTTCTTCTGCAAAACTTTCTGATTTCAAAGGCAAGCTGGTGATCCTGGATTTCTGGAGTACAGGTTGCCCTTCCTGTATTGCAGCTTTTCCGAAAATGGAAAAACTGCAAAAAACATTTGGTGAAAGCATACAGATTATTCTTGTAAATACCCATGAAACGGAAGCAAAGATCAGGGAACGGGAAGTATTGACGAAAAGAAAAATTGTTTTCCCGGATTTGCCATCAGTAACAGGGGATTCATTGCTTAGATATTATTTCCCATACATCACAGTGCCTCATCATGTATGGATCGATGCTACCGGTAAAGTGTTATCCATTACACATGGGTATAATGCGACTGTGGAGCATATAGAGGCTGCCCTTGATGGTAAAGCCCTTCATATGGCGGCGAAGGTAGATCCCAGAAATACTGATTGGGAGAATAATGGCATCGTCGCCTCTTTCAGAGGCTTGTCAGAAAAAATACAGGTTTATTCGGCCTTTATGAGACATGCACCGGAAATTCGTGGTGGAATTGGTTTGCGAAAGGATAGTGCAACGGCAAAAGTGAACAGAAGGTATTTTATTAATTATCCTGTATTGGCATTATACCAGTATGTTTTTGGGTTGAAATACGCTGGCCAGAAAGGTACGCTTGGAGAAAGCATATTCAGGGATAAGAACAGGTTTGTGGTGGAGGTAAAAGATACTGCAGTTTTCCTGCGGCCGGCTGATCGTAATCTTTGGGATGCGTGGGATGAGAAATATCTTTTCTGTTATGAGATGAAAGTGGCTCCCGAGCTTACAGATGCAATGCCTGCCTTAATGGAGAAAGATATCAACAGCTATTTGGGTGCGCTTTTTAAAGTTAACGGCAGAGTGGAAAAGCGTAAAACCAAATGTTGGGTGCTGACGACGTTTAAAGATACCAGTTTAATGGTATCTAAAGGAGAGAGGGGGGCTACTATAATTAATGATTCGATGTATAAAGTGATTAATTCATCATTTGTCTATTTTTCCAGGGTTTTAAACAGTAAATTAAGTGATACCGGCTTTCCTGTAGTGGATGAAACCGGCATCAAAGGGAATGTTGATATGCAGTTGAATTGTAATTTAAAAGACATTCCAAAACTAAAAAAAGAATTGGCCCGATATGGCATCATAATGAAAGCGGAAGAAAGAGCACTTGATATTTTAGTGCTAAGCAATATTTGAAGAAGGTCCTTGTTTCGGGGGCTTGACAATAATATTTCTCGCCGGCACCACCTGTCAGGAGGTAGCTATTTAGCGAACTTCGTACCCTATGAAAAATTGAATGCCCTCCAGTCTATGCGATTGGAGGGCATTCAATTTTCAGGAAAATAATTATTTTTGATTGCAAAATCATTTATCATTCAGGACTTTTCATCATACAGTGACATTGAACTACTTCAACTTCTTGAGCGTGGTGAGATGCGGGCTTTGGGGGAAATATACGACCGGTATCGTCAGGAGGTATATCGTTATGCCCTTACGCTGGTAAAGATCCCTGAGATTGCTGAGGACCTGGTACAGGATGTGTTTGTTAAAATATGGGAAATCAGGCAGCGGTTAGAGATCAAGCAGTCGTTCCGTAGCTATCTTTTTCGCATCTGTCATAACCGCGCTATTGATATAAACAAAGAAATCGCCTCTAAACACCACCTGGTAGACCAATTGGTATATCACTACCAGATTGCAACAGATACTGAATTGTCTTTTACCCAGGAGGAGCTGCAGCGGTATGATGAGTTGGTGGAAGAAGCACTGAGTACCCTTACCCCACAGCGCCGAAAGGTGTTTGATATGTGTAAGAAAGAAAAAAAGAGCTATGAAGAAGTAGCGCGCGAACTGGAAATCTCTCCTAATACGGTTAAGGCACATGTCTCTCAAACTCTTGCCCTGCTTCGTAAATATGTTAGCCAGCATGCAGGGATTTCGGTAATTCTTATCCTCCTGCACAAAAATTTTTAAAAAATCCTGGAAAAGCAATAGTCCTTTTTCCAGTTTTAAAGTCTTTAGACAGATTATGCAGCAATCACAGGCATATTATAAGGAGCTATTATCTGGTTTTATCCAGGAGCGCATTACCCCGGAGGAGGTAAAGGAGTTGTATGCCTGGATCCAACAGGAGCCGGACTTGTATGCAGCGTTGATGAATGAACCGGATATGCTGGTATTGTTGGAAGAAATGGCAGAAGCATCATCTGCCCACATGCAGGCGTCCACTGACCTGCGTATCCGGGAACAGCTTTTGACACTGGAAACCAGCCAGAGAGGAAACAAGGGCATTTACCGTGTAATCCGTAACTGGTGGTGGGCGGCTGCTGTTTTAGTCATCGGTATTGCGGTGGGAGTAACCATCACTTTGGGCCGGAAACAAAGTGCTGTCATCGTTGAACAACGACCAACAACGGATGTAACTGCACCTACAGCAAACCGCGCCACTATCAAAATGGCAGATGGCAGGACACTTTCATTGGATAGCCTGGCTAAAGGGGTACTAGCACAGCAAGGTGATATAAAGCTTGTGAAGCTGGAAGATGGGCAAATTGCTTATCAGGATGCTACATCCGGTAAGCTACAGGAGCATGTGTCATATAATACTTTGAATAATCCATATGGTAGCCGGGTGGTAGATGTAACGTTGTCCGATGGTTCGCGGGTGTGGCTTAATGCAGGTTCTTCCCTGACGTATCCGGTAGCCTTTGTTGGACAGGACAGGAAGGTGACGGTGAATGGAGAAGCTTATTTTGAAGTGAAGCATGATGCCAGTAAGCCGTTTTATGTTACAAAGGCAGCGCTGGATATAAAGGTATTAGGCACCCGTTTCAATGTGAACGCTTATGATGATGAACAGGATATGAAGATAACACTGTTGGAGGGGGCCGTACAGTTAACACAACATGCGCAAAGTCTGTTGCTGAAGCCAGGGCAGCAGGTAATTGCCGGGGACAATCACTTGAAAATTAACGACAAAGCGAACCTGGATGTGGTGATGGCGTGGAAAAATGGTTGGTTCAATTTTGACCAGGTGCCATTGCAGGAGGTGATGCGACAGCTGGCCCGCTGGTATGATGTGGAGGTAGAGTATCAGGGGGATATGGCTACCAGAAAATTCAGTGGTGAGATACAACGGGAGCTGAACCTTTCAGAAGTTTTGGAAGGGCTGCAGGACATAGGGCTCCATTTTACAATATCAGCCAAAAAGCTTCGAATTATGCCATAAGCGGGGGAATGCAAATTATGTGGATATGAGGTAAAATACCAAATCTATTAGGATGTAATAACAGTGGCTGACACCCCTACAGGTGGATCAGGCTGCAATCTTTTTATCTTTTTAGCACATGTTGCCGTATTCAACGGCTACTTATTGTACTGTATCTCAAACAAAAGCCAGAAATGCGTCAACATCTCTGGCCGGCGTTTGGTACAATTTTTAAAAAAGTCCACCAAGACTGCTTTTCAATTCACCAAACAATGCAAATGTATGCAATTAAAGGCTTTTTGCAACCGGACCGTTGTAAAGGACCGGTTATTCAACCAAACGCTGTTAGTTATGAAGCTAACGTTTATTTTATGTACGGTGGCTGTTTTACAAGTTGCGGCTCATGCAGCTGCTCAAACGGTCACGTTTTCCGGCAAAGATGTTTCGCTGGAAAAGATTTTTTCCGCCGTCAAAGAACAGACGGGGTACGGGGTGTTTTATGATAATGCATTGCTGAAAGACAGTAAACCGGTAACGATTGCTGCCAGGGACCTGCCATTACAGGCATTTTTAAACCAGGTGCTGCTGGAGCAAAAGCTGGATTTTTCTATCAAACGAAAAACAATCTTTATTCGACGAAAACAACCCGCTGCATTGGAACCGGTGGAATCCGCTATCAAGGATACAACTATTGCGGTATCTGGGCGGGTGATTGCTGCAGACAGCAGGGGACCATTACCAGGTGCAACTGTAAAAGCGAAAAATACGCATATTGGCACGACTACAGATGCGGACGGTAACTTTTTCCTGGAGCTACATTCAGCGGCTACCAGTATTGTGGTGACCTTTCTGGGCTATGAGCAAAAAGAGATCGCAGTTGCTAGTAATCAGGGTGGCCATCTTATCATTGCGTTACAGCCTCTTTCTACCGCTTTAAATACCATTGATGTTGTATCCACAGGATTTCAGTCTATTCCTAAGGAACGTGCAACAGGTTCGTTTGCTACTGTTGGCAACAGATTGTTTAACCAGCAGGTGACCACTAATATCCTCGAGCGTTTGCCTGCCATTGCAAATGGGGTAACTGTTGATAAGGGAACATTAGCAGGCAATGAGCAAATAATGATACGGGGATTGAGTACTATCAAGGGCCCCAAAGCCCCCTTGATAGTGGTAGATAATTTCCCGTACGAAGGAGATATCAATAATATTAACCCTAATATAGTAGAGAATATCACACTGCTGAAAGATGCTGCGGCTGCCAGTATCTGGGGTGCGCGGGCAGCGAACGGCGTAGTAGTCATTACAACAAAAAAAGGGCAGTTCGGTCAAGCGCTGGGGGTTGATTTTACCGCCAATGTTACCGTTGCTGGTAAGCCTGATTTAGGTTATATACGACAGATGAGCGCTGCTGATTTCATTGACATGGAACAGGGACGTTTTACGCGTGGCTTTTATGACGCAGATCTTAAGTCAACCAGCTATCCTGTTATTTCCCCCGTTGTGGCCTTGCTGGACAAAGAGAGAAATGGACTTGTTACCGGAGAAGAAGTGACGCGGGAGCTTAACAGGCTAAAGTCAATAGACGTACGTGATCAGTACCGCCGTTATATGTATACGCCAATGGTGAACCAGCAGTACTTCCTGAACTTATATGGCGGTACAGATAATTATTCCTGGATCTCCAGTATTGGCTATGATAATAATACCGGTAACCTGGCGGAAAAGTATCAAAGACTAAACTTTCGTTTTGAAAATACATATCGCCCGATAAAAAGGCTGTCTGTTACCACTGGCATTTACTATACACAGTCTGCTACCCGGAGCGGACGGAGCGGGTATGGCACTATCAGCATGAAGGGAAACAGTACGGTACCTTATATGGAGCTGGCAGATGAAAATGGTAATCCGGCCGTACTACCCTATAACATTAATCAGGCCTATAAAGATACGGCAGGTAACGGGCGGCTGCAGGACTGGAATTATTATCCCCTTACCGATTGGGAACATAATATCAGCAAAAATAATAGCTCAGATATATTGGCCACCGCAGCGGTTGGATATACGATCATAAACGGATTGTCGGCCAATCTGCGTTACCAGTATCAACGGCAAATGACTAGCTCAGAAGGGTTGTTTGATGAACAAAGCATCTATGCACGTGATTTTGCAAACAGGTATGCGCAATACCAGCCAGATGGGAGCATTAAGTTTAACGTACCTAAAGGCGCAGTATTGGACCGGTTTCATTCACTGTTGCAGGCCAGTAACTTTCGCGGACAACTAAGTTATAGCCGCAAATGGGCAAAACACAGTGTAGATGGGATCGCAGGATTTGAGGCAAGATCTTCCAATAACAGGTACGATCAAAACCGGTTTTATGGTTTTAATACCAATAATCTTTCTTTTGCAAGTATTGATTATGCCACGCCAGTTCCAACGTTTATTGGTGGTGGCGCCGGTTATATACAGAACGGCCAGTTCATATCTGACCGTACCACACGATTTGCCTCCCTTTTTGCAAATGCGGCCTATACTTATAACAATAAGTACACGATATCTGCCAGTGTTCGTAAGGATGCCAGCAATCTGTTTGGCTTAAATACCAACGATCAGTGGAACCCTTTCTATTCTACCGGTTTCGCCTGGGACATTTCCAGGGAGAAGTTTTATGCGGTGGATGCTCTTCCCTATCTGAGATTAAGGGCTACCTATGGATTTAATGGTAATATTAATCCTGCCATGGTGGCGGTCAGCACCATCAAGTATTCGAGCATTAAATCCGAATTTACCGGGACCTCAACGGCTACTTTTAATAACTACTACAACCCTGAGCTAAAGTGGGAAACCATAGGAATGTTTAACCTGGGGCTGGATTTTGCCTCCCGCAATCAACGGATTTCAGGTGCAATAGAATATTTCAGTAAAAAAGGGATACGGATGTTTGGCGTTGCCCCGATTGACTATACTACTGGTATTCCTACCTCAACGGTAATGAACGTAGCTAATATGACCGGAAAAGGTATGGATATAGAACTGAAAACACTGAATATTGACCGGGCCTTTAAATGGAGCACTATCTTGAATCTGAGTCTGTACCGGGACAAAGTAACAAAGTATTACCTCTCCAGCACGTCGGGATATACATTTATAGGAACTCCGGGACAGGCAGTCCCTATTGCCGGACTGGAAGGCAGGCCGGTTTATTCGATCTTCGCATATAAATGGGCTGGGCTTGACCCCGAAACCGGTGATCCGCAAGGGTACATTGATAACAAACCCAGCAAAGACTATGTGAATCTTACCTCCGGTAATAAAAAAATAGAAGACCTGCAATTTTTCGGCTCTGCTATCCCTACCACGTATGGCTCTTTTATTAACTCGTTTTCCTATAAAAGATTCAGCCTCAATCTCAGCCTGATGTACAAGTTCGGCTACTGGTTCAGAAGAACTTCTATAGATTATAGCTCCCTTTTCTCAAACTGGAGAGGCCATAGTGATTATAGTAAGCGATGGCAACAACCAGGAGATGAACTGTATACCAATGTGCCTTCCAATTTATATAAGGCGAACAGTTCCAGGGATGCCTTTTATAATGGCTCCAGTGCATTGGTGGAGAAAGGAGATCATATCCGTTTACAATATATTAACCTGGACTACGAATTTGGAAGGGACCAATGGAAAGGGCTTCCTTTCCAGCATCTCCACTTATATTTTAATGTAAACAATATTGGTGTTGTCTGGAAAGCTAATAAAAGTAGCATTGACCCCGATTATAACCTGGGCGGTAATACGTTGGTACCACGGGCGAGCTATACGTTTGGATTTAAGGCTAAAATTTAATGCTATTACCATGATCAGATATAATTTTCTCCGCATACTGTTTTTATTAATGGCCCTGCATTTGTGCAGCTGTAAAAAGTATCTCGATGAAAAATCAGACAAACAACTTGCGACACCTGAAACAGTGGATGACTTCCAGGCGCTGATGGATGCCTACTATCCTGTAATTGGAGAGTTTACCTGTAGTGGGGAGGTTAGTGCCGATGATTATACGATCGCTGATGCAGATTATAACAACCTGGATGCTGATGCGGACAAGCGATTATACACGTGGCAGCCAGATTACGTATCTGAAAGCGGCTCTTTCGGGAACGACTGGAATAAATGTTATAAGGCTATTTATGTTTCCAATGCTGTATTGCATGATCTGGAAGCAAAGAAAATGCCGGGTACAGATTATATCCGGGGGCAGGCATTGCATTGGCGTGCTGCGCGATACCTGGATGCACTTCAGGTGTGGGCACCTGCCTACAGCAGTACCACCGCAGCTACTGATTTAGGGCTGCCGCTTCGCCTGGATCCGGATATGAATATTCCCTCCAAACGGGCTACGGTACAGCAAACTTACGATCAGGTGATAAAAGACCTGAGGGAAGCGATCCCTCTGCTGCGGGTGCGGGAAATTGGGGTTGGCCGGCCTACAAAATGGGCTGCTTATGGCTTGCTTGCAAGAGCTTATCTGTTTATGGGTAATTATGAACTGGCGCTGCAGCAGGTGTTGGAAAGCCTGGCGTTGAATGATGGTCTGATGGATTTCAATAATCTGAACCCCGGAGATGCCTATCCGATAAAACGTACCAATATCGAAATAGGCTTTTTAGCCACTATGCGTATAGCCGATCATCTCTATTCGGACAGGCCTAAAATAGCGCCGGCATTTTATAATTCCTATGATGACAATGATCTCCGGAAAACATTGTTCTTCAAGACAGGTGTTGGTGGTGATATTATGTTCAGGGGGAATTATTATGATCAGCGCGGTATTTATATAACGGGGATAACAACTGATGAAATGTATTTAATGGCTGCGGAGTGTTATGCACGGCAAAACGAGGTGGCCAAGGCAATGGATATATTGAATAAACTGTTAAAGACCCGGTGGAAAGCCGGTATGTATTCCAACCTGACTGCTGCCAGTAAAGAAAAGGCGTTGGATATTATCCTGAAAGAAAGAAGAAAAGAATTATTGTTCCGTGGCCTGCGCTGGCCGGATCTGAAGCGTTTGAACCGGGATGGTGCCAATATTACGCTTAGCAGGACGGTGGAAGGACAAACCTATACACTGCCTCCCAACGACCCACGCTACGCTATAGCCATTCCTGAGGATATTATTGATCTTACCGGGATGCCGCAGAATAAACGGTAGCCGGAAGCGTAAAAAATTTAATACAACCACTTAAGTAAAGTCATGAAAAAATTGTTTTTGTATTTATATGCCAGTTTGGCAATGCATGTTGCGATGTCGCAAACTATTGAAGGAAAGTTTGAGGGTAGTGTGAGTACTGATAAAATCTTTTTATATCAGTACCCGGATATAATGGGCTATGATAGCCAGGGTATGAAGATTGATTCGGCAGAGATTGTTAATGGGCAGTTTCATTTTGATTTCAAGCCGGGGCCCTTACCGGGATATGCGAAGTTGATACAGATGAAGGAGAAGGAAGGGGGGAAAGGAAAAATCTACTACGGTGAAACACGCTTTTTCCTGACGAATGATTCCATTATTATCCTCACAGGTGATTCTCTTAAGAATGTAAGGATTTTTAACTCTCCTGTCAACTATGAATATGTGGTATTACAGGAGATGGTACAGCCCGCGACGCAAAAAATAATTGCGAATGAGCGCAGTATCAGGGAAGAGGCTATGATGGTTCCTCAGGCCATCCGGGAATCCCGCGATTATCAGAAATTCAATCGTATGCGCCAGCAGCAGGCAGAAAAGGAGCGTATGGCTGCATACGAATACTTTATTCAAAACTATCCATATTCCTGGATCAGTTTATATGCCTTGCGTTTGAGGCTGGGGCAGGGAGGGCAGAACATTATCTCTCCCGAAGTGGTCCGGCTTTATAATGGGCTTGGCAAAATGCTGAAGCAATCGGAGCCGGGAAGTGCAATAGGCAAACGTATTGCCGCAAAAAGCAGGGTACAGATAGGTGCAAAAGCGCCGGTATTTCAATTGAATGACACCAGTGGGAGAGCTGTAAGCCTGGCAGATTACCGGGGGAAATATGTATTGCTGGAATTCTGGAGCACCAATTGCGGCGGTTGTCGTGCAGAAGCACCACATCTGAAAAGTGCATTTGAAAAATATCATAAAAAAGGGTTCGATATCCTGAGTGTGTCATTGAATGATGAACGCTATAAGTATAGCGGCAGAAAGGAATGGCTGGAGGCGATACGGGAAGATGGCACAGGCAAATGGCGCCATGTAAGTGACCTGAAAGGCTGGAAGTCGGCACCAGCGCTGTTATATGATATCGAATCCATACCGCAGAATTACCTGATAGATCCTGATGGGAAGATTATTTCGGAGAATCTCCGGGGGGCTGATTTGCACGGTAAGCTGGCAGATTTATTCTGATAATCATCCCCGGTTATTGAAAAAGGGAGCAATACTACAAGGTATTGTTCCCTTTTTTGTGAAGGATTACGAAGTTAATATGGCGGAACTCAACCCATGTATGCCAGCATTGGCTATTTAATTAGTTTTTTCCTATATATCCTGCAATAACGTTTACCCTTTTTTATTCCTGGTTCTTTTTCATACATTGGGGGCGATTGTCAACTGAATTTGTATAAATGAATACTGCTGCAGCGCATGCAAGAACAACGAGATACGGGGGAGCATCTGTTAAAAAAACTGCGGAAAGGGGATAAGGCTGCCTTTGAAATATTTTACCATCAGGAATATATTACGGTGCTTTATACGGCACAGCGTTTTGTTGCTGATATTCAGGCAGCGGAGGATCTTACTACAGAAGTCTTTCTCAAGCTATGGGAGCGGTTGAGTAATTTCGATAGCCTCCCGGCTATGCGCTCTTTTTTATTTGTAAGCATTAAAAACGCCTGTCTGAATTATTTGCGCTCAGAGAAGCGCGCCAGCGCTCAATATCAGGAGCTCAGTTACTTGCTGGAGCAGGATAGCAGTGAGGGGATTGCTAATCAGCAGCTAATGGCAGCCATTTACCGCTATTTATATGAAGAGATTGAGAAATTACCGCCCCAACTGAAAAGGGTGTTTAAAATGGCCTACATAGGAGGCTTGTCTAATGAAGCGATTGCCGCCGAACTGGGCATCAACAACCAATCTGTCCGCAACGACAAATCCCGTGCATTAAAGCAGTTACGCCTGGCTTCTGAAAGCTGGGATCTTTTCGGGCTGCTACTTTTATGCCTTAAAATAAAATCCCTTTAATTTTTTTGTTTTACGATGAGTACAAATGACACCTTCCGGTGTTTTACCTGCGTATGTCTACCATTGAACAAATCAAAGAATGGGTAATACTGCATCTGGAGGGCCGTCTGGATGAGCAGTCGGCGCAGTTGCTGCAGGATTGGATACGGGCTTCCCCTGCCAATGCACAGGCAGTGGAGGAGTTTCTGGATGAAGCCCGGCTCCGGGATGGGGTGCGTCAGTTGTACCATTCCAGGGAAAGGATCTGGCAGCGGCTGGATGAAGCCATTCCCGATCAGCCTGTCCAGCCGGTTGGCCGCAGCTACCGGATGCAATGGTGGTGGGCTGCCGCTGCGGTATTCTTGCTGGCTACAGGCAGTTACTTCTTTTTTAAGGGGGCTGGCGGGCAGCGACCTGCGGAATCACTACCACAGGTAGCAGCATTGTCACCGGCTGGGGGCAATAAGGTGCTGCTTACGCTGTCGGACGGTTCGGTGATATCGCTGGACAGTGCAGGTAATGGTGCCCTCCAGCAGGGTAATACCACGGTAAAAATGTTGAAAGGGCAACTGCAATACATTGCCGGCAATACGCTGGGAGTAGCTGCCTGGAATAAGCTGAGCATTCCCCGTGGGGTGCAATACCGGGTAAATCTCCCCGATGGATCCAGTGTATGGCTGAATGCAGCCAGTACTTTGCGGTATCCATTGGCTTTTACAGGAACAGAACGCCGTGTGCAATTGACCGGAGAGGCATACTTTGATATTGCTCCACGGGCAGACCAGCCATTTATTGTAGATGCAGGCAATACTGCTGTACAGGTGCTGGGCACCACCTTTAATATCAATGCTTATCCTGAAGAGCGACATCTGAAGACGACCCTGGTATCGGGCGCCATCAGTGTAAAAACGGTCAGGGAAGAACAGGTATTGCAGCCAGGGAAGATGGCTACCGTTACAGCAATGGGTAATTGTATCATTACTACTGTGGATGTGAATGCAGTAACGGCGTGGAAAGACGGCTATTTCAGGTTTGATGAAGATGATCTGCCGGCGGTGATGCGTCAGTTGGAGCGCTGGTATGATATTACGGTAAAATATGAAGGAAATATCCCGGTACACCGGTTTAGCGGTGAAATCGGACGAAATACGCCATTGGCGGATGTACTGGAGTTTTTACAGAAAGCAAAGGTGCAATTCAGAAAAGAAGGAAATGTCATTACTATAGTAAACCATTGATCAACCATCCTGTTCACCATTAAAAGCGCTACCGCATGAAGAGATAACTACTGTTATACAGGCCAACGTTATCCATAAAAAAACCGGGAATAATTGAGCCTATTCCCGGTGCGTCCGGACCGTTGTGCAAGAAACCAAAGAGTCTAGTTCCACACATTTTTTAATCCGAAACAACACAAAGATATGATTCCACGTGTATCCGGGCAAGCCCTTGCTATGCCCGTATTCCGAAAATTGCTGCGCATTATGAAGTTGGTAACGCTGTTCATGCTCGTTGCGTCATTACACATCTCGGCCAAAGGCCTTTCCCAGGAAATCACCTTTTTGGGCAGGAATGTCCGGCTGGAAAAGGTTTTTTCTGTTATCAAAGAACAAACGCACCATGTGGTGTTCTTTGAATCAGACGCCCTGGCCCTGGATAAGACCGTTGATATTGATGTGAAAAAGGCATCCTTACAACAGGTGCTGGCTATCTGTTTTAAAGATCAGCCGGTAGAGTATGTTATAAAAGGGAAAAACATTTTTGTAACGAGGAAAATGCTGATGGAAAAAATCAGCAATGCCGTTCCTATTGACGTTACCGGACAAATAACGGATGAAAAAGGCACCCCCATGCCTGGGGTCACCATTCGTGTAAAAGGTTCCAGTAAGGGAGTGGCCACCGATGAAAAAGGAATGTTTAAACTAAATGTAGAAAAAGGTAATGTACTGGAGATCTCTTTTATAGGCTATCAAAAGCAAGAAATAACGGTCATGTCTGATGCACCGCTGAAGGTGTCGATGACATTGGATCAGGGGCAGATGAACGAAGTGGTGGTAGTGGCTTATGGTACCCAGAAAAAGGTAACCTTAACAGGTGCAGTGGCTACCATTAAGACCAAAGAAATTAAACAAAGCCCCGCAGCCAACCTGGCTGTAACGCTGGCGGGGCGTCTTCCCGGGCTTTTTGCCCAGCAAACTTCCGGAGAACCGGGCCGGGATGCGACCTATCTTTTTATGCGAGGAAGGGGCACCCTTAACAGTGCCGCACCAATCATCCTGGTGGATGGTGTGGAAAGGGAGTTAACTTCGATTGATCCTAATGAGGTAGAAACGGTATCCATCTTAAAAGATGCTTCGTCTACGGCCTTGTTTGGAGTAAGAGGTGCCAATGGGGTTATTCTCGTGACTACCAAACGTGGTACCGAAACAACGCCGACCATTAGCTTTACTGCAGAAACCGGTTTTCAGACCTTTACAAGATGGCCTTCACAGGTAGATGGCTACAACTGGGCTACGCTAAAAAATCAGGCATGGAAAAATGATAACCCTCATCCGGAAGTCAATGACGCTCCACCGTACTCTGATTATGCACTGGAACGATTCCGCTTACAGGACTGGCCGGAAGTGTATCCCAACAATAACTGGAGAGATAAATTAATGAATACCTGGGTGCCACAAACCAGGTACAACTTAAACCTGAACGGTAAGGGGGGCAATGTTGCGTACTTCGTAAACGTGGGTTTCCTGGATCAAAGAGGGCAGTGGAAAATAGATCCCAGCGTAACGGATTATGACCCAACGCAGTTTATGAAGCGGTATAATTTCCGGTCTAATATTGATGCTACGTTGAATAAATCCAAGACATTAAAGACCTTCTTAAATGCATCCGGATATCTGGAAAAAGTAAATGGACCAAACGCAAGTTCCCCTGAAATTGTGGACCGTATGTTGTCCTACTGGCCAACGGTTCAGCCAGGGCCATTAACGCCAGACGGCCAGGTACTGGTAGGAAGTGGTAATTTAAGTGAATCGCCATGGGCTTATATCAACAGAACGGGCTACCGGCAGGAAAGCCGGAGTAACCTTACTGCCAGCTGGGGGTTAGAGCAAGACTTAGGTTTCCTGACCAAAGGTCTTTCCACCAGGGTAATGTTCTCTTTTGATACCCGTTCCCTGTATTATTTAAATGGAACCAAACAATATCAGTATTGGGTACAGGTAATAGATCCGAATTCCCAGACACCTGATGGCAGGGATGTGGTAACTTACCAGCGTACACGTACTGACTTTGACAATACCCCTTTAAGCACGGCATCTTCGTCCAATTTCCAGTCGTTCTATGAAATGCAATGGCATATTAATTACAACCGCCGGTTTAAGGACAAACATGAAGTAACAGGCTTGCTGTTAGCACAGCAACAATCGTTGATAAAGCCTGCAGATGCGCTGCCTTTCAACGTTCGTGGTTTAGCAACCCGTCTCACGTATGCTTATGACAATAAATATCTTGCTGAATTTAATGCAGGGTTTAATGGCTCCGAGCAATTTGCCAAAGGAAAACGCTATGGTTTCTTTCCTTCATTCTCAGCCGGATGGAATGTTCATCACGAAGCATTTTTCGGAAATCTTGTTAAGACTGTTAGCCTGCTGAAGATCAGAGGATCTTACGGCATGGTAGGGGGAGATCAATTAGGTAACCGCCGGTTTTTGTACCTCGATGATATCCAGCGCGGTGGTGGAAGCTATTCAGCCAACCTTGGGCGTGGAGCCAGGATCAATGAGTCTTTCTTCGGAAATCCCAACATCAAATGGGAAGTAGCCAAGAAAGGTAACGTTGGGTTGGAGTTAGGTTTATTTAATCAACTGACAATGGGGGTGGATATATTCAAGGAGAGAAGGGATAATGTGCTCATCTACCGAGGTACCGTACCGACCTTAATTGGTGTGTCTGCAAGTACACTGGCACCTGCCAATATTGGCGTGGTCGAAAACAAAGGCTATGAGATAGAACTGAATTATAATAAAGCGATCACAAAGAAGTTGTCCATCATCACCAAATTGAACCTGAACTATGCAGACAACCTGATCCTTTTCAATGATGAAATACAATTAAATGAAGACTATGCATACCGGTATCGTAATACCGGCTACCAAATTGGTCAGCAATGGGGATATCAGGTAACAGGTTTCTTTAAGGACCAGGAAGAAATTGATAAATCCGGATTAACCTATCAGGGGCAATATCCACGCCCTGGAGATTTTATCTATGCTGACCTGAATGCAGATGGTATTATTGATAACAGGGATATGATGCCCATTGGATCTTCCACATTGCCTAAATACAACTGGGGTGGTGCGGTAAGTATTACTTACGGGAACCTGGATGTTTCATTTTTATTCCAGGGGGCCTTCAAGGCAACGGGGCAATTTAACCCCTGGGAGCTAGATGATTTCAGAGAACGGCATTTACATGCCTGGACGCCGGAAAGAGCCGAGTCTGGTTATGAAATATTATATCCTGCGCTGAGTTTGAGGCCATCTTCTTCACAAACCAGCAATACTTTTTTCAATGAGAATAAATCTTTTATACGGTTAAAGAATGCAGAGATCGGGTACAATTTGCCAGCAAGTCTGATAAACAAATTGAGTATAAGATCGGTGCGGATTTATGCCAATGGATTGAATTTGTTCACATGGGATAAGATGGTGCAGAAAGACTGGGATCCTGAATTGAACAATAAGTCTGCTTACCCGGTTTACCGCGTGGTTAATTTCGGTATTACTGCCATGTTTTAGTTGATTAACAATTTTAGAAAAAGAATTATGAAATATTCCAAGATATCTCTTTTTATAGCTTTTTTTCTCCTCGTTGTTTCCTGTAAGAAAGATCCGCTTGATATTACACCAAGTGGACGTATTACATTGGGAGATGTTTTTAAAGACCAGGAATTAACAGAAGCTTACCTGAATACCACTTATGAAAGAATTCGTAAACATGGGTGCAATATTCTTTACTATACCTTTTTATCTGCTTTTGGGGATGATGCGCATGAAAGCAATTATCCCAGTCAGGCATACTATGTAGTAGGTCAGTATATTATGGGGAATATCAGTTCTTCCTACAATCCGTTTGATGGAGGAGGAGATGCTACGCTGTCTTACAATGATATGCTCTGGTATGAGCGTGCATGGGTAGGGATCAGAAGGGCTAACGTATTTCTGGCAAATGTAAATGAAGTGAACGCACCTGATGCGAGGTTGAGGGGAAGGTTGATTGCTGAGGCCAAATTGTTACGTGCGCTGTTCTACCTGGATCTATTGATCAATTACGGGCCTATGCCTATTATTACCAAGGATATTACACTGCAAACTGATTATTCAGATATCAAACGTCCTACTTATGCGGAATGTACTGAATTCATCGCAAAAGATTGTGATGAAGCGCTGGCAGAACCGAATTTGCCATACAGGGTTACCTCTGAAGCAGAACGCGGACGTATGACAAAAGCAGTGGCATATGCTATCAAATCTCAGATAACTTTATTTAATGCCAGCCCGCAATGGAATGCCGGAAGTGATAAGGATAAGTGGCTGATGGCGGCCAATGCGGCAGAAGAAGGGTTAAAGGACCTTACAGCCAAAGGGTTTCAGTTGTTCCCGAAATATGAGGATTATTTTATCTCAAAGCCCGACTTGTCTAATAACCCTAATGATAAAGAAACGTTGTTTGAAAATAACAACTGGGGGTATTCTGGGCAGGACTACCGCCGCTTTGGAAACATTCTGTTCCTGATGCATATGATACCGGATTTTGGTCCTGAAAAAGCAGGCAACTGTCCTACACAGGAGCTGGTAGATAGTTATGAAATGAAAAGTGGAGAAGTGCCTATTTTAGGTTATACAGATGATGATCATTTACGCCCGATCATTAATCCGGCTTCCGGATATGATGAAAGTAATCCTTATAAAGACCGCGACCCCCGCTTTTATGCAACGGTCTGGTATAATGGTGCGCACTATGGAATTATCAACGGACGGGACACTTATATTGAATCATATGTAGGTGGAAGGCATGGTATTTCAGGGATCAAACAGCGCACGCCAACAGGATATTACATGCGTAAATTTATAGATCCTGAGGTACGGTCGGCCGCTGCGGGCACTACTACCTACAAGCAATTCCGGCTGGCAGAATTGTATCTTAATCTGGCGGAAGCTGAAAACGAAGCGAATGGTCCTACTGAAAAAGCCTATAATGCAGTAAATACGGTAAGAAGAAGAGCGGGGATGCCTGATTTAAAAGATTTATCTAAAGAAAAGCTCAGAGAGCGGATCAGAAATGAGCGCAGGGTAGAATTTGCCTTGGAAGAAAACCGTTTCTATGATGTAAAACGCTGGAAAATATTAGATAAAGTAGGTAAGATCACCACCGGTATGGAATGGGTGAAGAATGATGATGGTTCTTTGGCAAACCGGAGGATTGTAACAATACGCAGAAATTCCTGGCAGGACAGGTTTTTACTTTTCCCTATACCGGTAGCAGAAACGGTTAAGATGCGCGGTATGACCCAAAATCCAGGTTGGTAGGGTTGCAGCGATTAATTTATAAAGCCAATTTTAAAATACTATATCGTGAAGAATACATTTGTTCATTTATTCCTAATATTTCTCCTGTCTGGCTTTAACGGATATAGTCAAATTAAAACAGGAACGAAAAAGAAAGCAGCCGGTAGTGAATACTACCTGGCTGCTTATATCTGGCCTTCCTGTCATCATGATCAGCGATTTGGAAATATGCTATGGCCGGAAGGACAAGGGGAGTGGGAAGTGATCAAAAAAGGGACCCCCAGGTTTGAAGGACATTATCAACCCAAACAACCGTTGTGGGGATATGAAATGGATAATGACCCGGCAGTGATGGAAAAATGGATTGATGCGGCCACCGATCATCATGTTAATGTTTTTATTTTCGATTGGTATTGGTTTGATGACGGCCCTTTCCTGGAAAGCTCACTTAATGATGGGTTTCTTAAGGCAAAGAACAATAACAAGATGAAGTTTTATCTGATGTGGGCCAACCATGATGTGAAACGTAATTATTGGAATGTGCATAAATTTTCGAAAGATGAATCCATTCTGTGGCATGGACCAGTTGGGCGCCCGGAGTTCAACAATATTGTGAAGCGGGTGATCAGCAAGTATTTCAAAAAGGATAACTATTTTAAGATCAATGGCGCCCCTGTTTTCTATGTTTTTGATTTAAATAATCTGGTAAAGGGGTTGGGGGGCTTGCAACAAACGAAAGAAGCCTTGAATTATTTCCGTGATGAGGTGAAGAAGGCGGGTTTTCCTGATTTACATTTTCAGGTAAGGGCAGGCGGGGAGATGGAACCAGGTATACTCCATGCTTCTTTGAGCGAGGGTAAGGATATCAATGGCGTGGTAGACTTTTTGGGAATAAACAGTGTTACAAAATATGGATGGGGACAAAAGGAAGATTACCTGGCGCTTGGCAAGGAGTCGATGGAAAAAAGAAAGTTACTGGACCAAAAGCTGGAGGTACCTTATTTCCCCAATGTCTCTATTGGTTATGATGATACACCCAGATTCCCTGCCAGCGGCAAAAAAGAGGTAGTAAACTATCATAACACCCCGGAGAGCTTTGGCGCTTTTTTACAGAAGGCCAAAGACTATTGTGATGCGCATCCCGATCAACCCAAACTGATAACAGTATTTTCGTGGAATGAATGGGTAGAGGGTAGTTATCTTTTACCGGATTTGAAAAATGGATTTCAATATCTGCAGCAGGTAAAAAAAGTAATGTCCGGAGAATATGATAAATATTCAAGGAAATAATAACCAGCATGCTGCTTAGCAAGGCAAACTATATTGTTTTGTTAAGCGGCATGCTGATTTTTTGTAATATCCCAAAGGAAGTATGATAAGCGCGGCCCCAAAGTATTGAGTTGATGTAAATGCTGTATGCATTCTTCTTTCCTTAGCGCCCTATATTATCTTTAGTCCCCATCGGGATCCACCACATTGATCTCTGCCACCCGGCCTACCTGCCCATCTTCCAGTCGTACTTTAATCCCTCTTGAATGATAAGCTGCTGAGGTAAGCAGATCTTTAACAATACCATAGGTCAACCTGCCGCTTCGCTGGTCTTTTTTCAGGATAATAGCCACTTCCTGTCCCGGGTAAATATCTTTTCTGTATTGACCATCCATATACTTTCTGTTTACCAGCTGCAAAGTTATTGAAGGAAAGTATTATTACGAAAATTTGTAACAAATACAGGTTTAGCTACAATACTGATATTTTATTCTAAATTTAGCGAACTGAAAGGAGGTTTGCGAGATTGTCATTACAGCGTTTAAATAATGAGGAGCAGCTATTGCTGAGGGTTGCGGAAGGCGATGAAACGGCTTTTGGCGAACTGCTGTATGCCTATAGTGACCACCTGGGGGCTTTTGTGTATAAGATCACAGCCTCAAGAGAAATTGCCCAGGAAATTGTACAGGACACCTTTATAAAGGTGTGGAACAAGCGTGGCGCCCTGCCTGCGATTGACCGTTTCGGGCAATACTTGTTTATTCTGGCTCGCAATCTTACCTATAATTATATCAGAGACCAGGCGCGTGTAGCGGTAAAATACCAGCAATGGCTCCGTGATATGGAGAACCGGGAGGAGGTAGCTACTGTTTTTTATGAAGAAGGTGGCATGGCGCATTACCTGCCGGTTATCGATCAGGCAGTGGATCAGTTACCACCTCAACAAAGAAAAGTATTTGAGATGGCCAGAAAGCAGGGATTATCCCACCGCCAGATAGCGGAGGATATGGGTATTTCTGCCGAAACGGTAAAAAAGTACATGAAACTAGCCCTGCAGGCCATACGGGAATACGTGCGGAGTAAGGTGCCCTCCGCAGTATTGTTGGTATTATTCTTATATATCTCCCGCTATTAGAAAAATTATTTTTAGGATGTTCCGGTTTTGATACCCCCCGACCTCTTTTTTGGGGTCTTTAGTGTAGCAACTACTCATATGGCTACAGATCAAGAGCAGATTCAATATTTATGGCAACAGGTATTTTCCGGTCAGGCTACGGAAGCAGAAAGGCATGCGCTGAACCAATTGCTGGCTGATGACAGGTACAAAGACGATATAGAACGTCTGATGCAGGCAACCTATGAAGGAATGGAAGTCACCAGCAGTTTTTTTTCCATGTCCCAGAAAGAAGCCATGCTGTTGGAAATTACGAAGAACAGGACCACGACACTTTCCAGGCAAGTTCATCCCCTGCG
The DNA here is from genome assembly GCF_040567655.1 of Chitinophaga sp. H8. Lineage (NCBI taxonomy): Bacteria > Pseudomonadati > Bacteroidota > Chitinophagia > Chitinophagales > Chitinophagaceae > Chitinophaga > Chitinophaga defluvii. The sequence continues at coordinate 2,390,783 of NZ_JBEXAC010000002.1, forward strand.
TAGATGGGGATGGGTGGCAGCCGCGGCAGTGCTGGCAGGCTTGGTGATAACTGGTATCCGGTATTTTATTCAACCGGAAAAGCAGGTGATTGATATGATGGTGGTGACAACAGGAGATGTGATGCCGGGCAGTCATAAAGCAGTGCTGACATTGGCGGATGGTAGTAAAATTACGTTGGATGATGCCGGTAATGGTGAGCTGGCCAAGCAACCTGGAGCTACTGTGATGAAACCTGACAGTGGCAGCCTTGTTTATAAGGGTGGTGTAGCGGATGGGAGGCTGGTGTATAACACCCTGGCCACCCCCCGTGGCGGACAATATCGCCTGGTATTGCCTGATGGAACAGTAGCCTGGCTGAATGCGGCCTCCTCCATTACTTATCCTACAGCTTTCAATGGCAGGGAAAGAAGCGTGGAAACAAGCGGAGAAGTATATTTTGAAGTAGCCCGGAATGCACAACAACCATTTCTGGTAAAAACCGGCCGGCAACGGATTGAAGTATTAGGCACGCATTTTAATATCAATGCATACCACGATGAAGGGGCCATTAATACTACCTTACTGGAAGGGGCCATCAAAGTAACTCCTGCTGTTACCACAGGCAAAGCAATACTGCCCAAACCAGGTCAACAAACCTCTTACGATCTTCAAACCGGTCATATACAGGTAAAGCAAGTTAATACCGCCACTGCCATTGCATGGAAAAACGGGCTTTTCAGTTTTGAAAAAGCTGGTATCCAGGAAGTGATGCGTCAGTTGAGCCGTTGGTATAATGTAGACGTTATATACGAAGGAAATATCCCTTCCCAAACTTTTTCCGGAGATATCTACCGGAATCTTGGTCTTTCAAAAGCCCTGGAAATGCTGGGTTTTGTAGGATTCCATTTTGAAATGCAAAACGGACCCGCCGGCAAAAGTATTATTGTAAAGCCGTAGGGGTCAGCAGGCATCGTCATTTTATATATCAACCAATAATAAAAACAGTTATGAAAAAAACATCTCCTGAACACCAGTTGTAACGCCGGTAAATACTGAAAAGCCGGAAGTGTTTGCGGCACTTTCCGGCTGGATTCAGGCTTTGCCGTTCTCTTAAGAGAAGATAAACAGATTGACAGTTTAAAACAGTTTCAGCCCAAACATGCTAAAGTTAATGAATTCAACAACATCTGGGGATGTTTTATATCCCTGTACCCGGAGGTCAGCTTACCAGCCCCGAACAGGTTATGCCTGTGTTGGCAGCGGTCTGGTGCTACACCGCCTTTTTACAAAACAACTTATTATGCGGATGAGTTTGACGGTCTTACTGTTTTGCCTGGCGCTGGTGCAGATAAGCGCCAAAGGATATGGGCAAATCAGTCTGGACGAAAAGAATACGCCTGTAGTAACCGTATTGCAGCATATCAAGGAGCAGACCGGTTATGTGTTCTTCTATAATGATGACCGGCTGCACGGTTTGCAGGTGAGTATCAAGGTGAAGAACGCCGCTATCAATGCGGTCCTTGATCAGTGCTTTAAAGGACTGAATCTGGACTACCGTATCGCAGACAAAAATGTATTCATCACTGCCGGAAAAAATGAGTCGGCCCGACAGGCCATAGACAATGCGCTGCCTGTCCCGCCTGTTACCGTAACAGGGACGGTGACAGATACTACCGGAGCTCCTTTGCCAGGGGTGACGATACAGATCCGGGGCACAGCACGGGGAGCTATCACCGATGAAAAAGGGAACTTCCGCCTGGAAGCAGATAGTGAAGCAGTACTGGAGTTCAAGCTGATCGGATTTGAAGCACAGGAAGTAGCCGTGCAATCACGGAGCCGTATCAACGTGACGCTCAGAGTAACCAGGGGCGAACTGGGTGAGGTGGTAGTAGTGGGCTATAGCACACAGAAAAAAATTGATGTTACCGGATCGGTAGCCCAGGTATCTGCGGCAGACCTGGTTAAAGCTCCTATGACCAATGTAAGCCAGATGCTGACAGGAAAACTCCCCGGCGTCGTATTTCAGCAACCAAGCGGCCAACCGGGCTATGACGATGCTACCATGCTGGTACGGGGCTCCGGCACTTTTAATAATTCTTCCCCACTGATGCTGGTAGATGGTGTGGAACGCGCCTTTGGCCGTATAGATCCGAACGACATTGAAAGTGTGACAGTACTGAAAGATGCCGCTTCTTCTGCCGTATATGGTGTAAAGGGTGCACATGGTGTTATCCTCATTACTACCAAAAGAGGAAAGGCGGGTGGCAAACCACTGTTTTCCTATACCGGGTCTACTACTGTTTCTCACAATACCTTATTGCCTGATTTCCTTACAGGTACGGAATATGCCAACTGGCATAACAAGGCCAATGAGATGGATGGTAACCGGCAATGGTTTTCTAAAGAACAGATAGCGGCAATGAGTAATGGTGATCCTTCCGACGGACTTGAAAACACCAATTGGCAAAAGGAATTCCTTGGCAAACCTGCTTTTGTAAACCAGCATAACTTGTCGGTAAGCGGAGGAGCAGATAATATCCGGTACTTTACCAGTATTGGTACCATGCAGCAAGGTGGGATCGTAAAGGATATGAAGCTGGAACGCTACAATGCCCGTGCAAACCTGGACATGAATCCGAACAAACACTGGACTATTTCTCTGAACCTGGCCGGCCGGGTGGAAAAATTGAACACGCCCGGTGCTGCTTCCTACGAGAAGCAATCGCTTTTCAGTCCTATTTCCCAGGCACTCTATATGTATCCCTTCCTGCCTTTTGAATATAAAGGGCTGCCTACCGGCTCATCTTATATGACGCTGAATCCTTTTGCAGTGGCAGAGCTCAGTGGGTTCCAGAAGAGTGCGAACACTATGGTAGAAACTTCTACCCGTATCACGTACGCACCTTCTTTTATCAATGGATTGAAAGCATCATTGTTCGGAAGTTATGACCGGAAGTATTCAGACGCCAAAACATTTGCCACGCCATATTATGTTAACACCTTCCTGTCAGAAACAGGTCAATATGGCAAAACACTTTCTGATGGTTATATGGCAACCGGTAGCCTGCTGCAGACGGCGGATAATTTTGACTATACCGTATTCCGTCCCTCGCTGGAGTATGAGCGCGAGATCGGAAAACATCATGTAGGCGGCTTGTTCCTGTATGAGTGGCAAAAAGGAAACAGCAATAATATGTATGCTTCTCGCTGGGGTTATCCCATGAAAGACATTCCTGAGTTATCATTCGGGCAACTATTTCCCCCAGTACCCAATTCCGGTGGATCTGCCCAGACCGTACAGGCAGGATATGTAGGACGGCTGAACTATTCCTATGCCAGCAAATACCTGATGGAAGTAGCCTTCAGATATGATGCTTCTTACAAGTTCCCTAAAAATTCCCGTTGGGGATTTTTCCCTTCCGTTTCCGCAGGATGGGTGATCTCTGAAGAGTCATTTTTCAAAGACCGTTTCCGGAATGTAGAACTGCTGAAATTGCGCGGTTCTGCAGGTATCCTGGGCAGGGATAATGTTAATCCATTTTTATATGAACAATATTTTAATCTTACCAAAACACCGGTTATAGCATTGGGAGATAAACTTAACACGCTGTATGGATTGAGCTCTTCCACTTCCTATCCAAGTACACATCTTACCTGGGAAAAAACACAAACCTACAACCTGGGTGCAGAGCTTACGATGTGGAAGGGATTGCTGAGTGCTGAAGTAGATGTTTTTTATAAGTACACTTATGACATTCTCCAAAATACCGGTAATGTATATCCTTCTTCTCTGGGAGGCAACTTCCCGGAAATAGAAAACAGTGGTTCGGTAGATGTAAAGGGTATTGAGCTCCAGTTATCCCACCGGAACCGTATAGGTAAACTGCAGTATACTTTGTCCGGTAATTTCAGCTATTCGAAGAACCGGATCCTGTCTATTATCCAAACAGAGAATGTACATCCCTGGCAGAACATGATCGGAAAGTCTATCGGACAGCGGCTGGCGTATGTGGCAACAGGTTTGTTTCAGACAGAAGAGCAATTAAAGAACAGTCCGGCTCCTCCCGGTGGTGGTTATAAAAGGCTGGGAGATATCATGTACAAGGACATGAACGGAGATGGCAAACTGACCCGGGAAGAGGATATGGCCATCGCTACGCGGCCGGGCATACCACCACTGATGTACGCCTTTAATATTGATCTCAGGTATGGCAATTTTGATTTTTCCATGATGTTTCAGGGAGCTGCGTTGAATGATATCCTGTTAAGCGGAATGTATGATAACGGTATACCGGACAATACCATCTTTACCAAGCCTTTTTACGGTAATGGATATAACAGCCCCCGTTATTTGCTGGAAAACTCCTGGACACCTGAAAACACGAATGCACGTTATCCACGTTTGTCATTGATTCCCAGTGGAGGCAATTCACTGGATGCTACCTGGTGGGTAGAGCGGGGAGGTTACCTGCGCCTTAAGAATACGGTGGTGGGGTATACGCTGCCAGCTACCGTGCTCCGTGCTATCAATATTAAGGGGCTCAGGTTTTATCTGGCCGGCACCAATCTGTTCACTTTATCCGGGTTTAAATACATCGATCCTGAGAGTCCCAGTGTTAACAACGGGTATTACCCACAACAACGGACTTACAGTTTTGGTGCGAACCTGACTTTTTAATTCACTGAAACATGAGAAAGGTATTCTATATAATTCTGCTGGTATCCTGCACGTTGTCTTGCACCAATACGCTGGATGTTGAGCCGCGTGATAAGTATTCGAACAATGTGGTCTGGAAAAATGTCAATAGCCTTGACCTCTATATAAACAGCCTGTATGGCGCGTTGTATCAATTTGCGGAGGTAGGCGGTCCTAACCTGAGTGATGGATATTCAGATATCCTGAAATATTCGCAGACTTACATGGACACGTATCATAACAGGGTTTGCCTGTCGCCTGCTTTTTTGTCGCCCAATACCGCTGAGGCATTGAGTCCCTGGTCGGCTACCTATGGTAATATCAAAAAGCTGAACGAGTTTATTATCGACGCACATAAATACGGCGGAAATATCAGTGGTGATGAGCTGGCTATGCGCCTGGCAGAAATCCGTTTCCTACGGGCATTTATTTACAGTAAACTGATTATCCGGCATGGAGGTGTGGTGTTGCGGGTGGATAATGAAGTGCTGGATGGTCCCGAGCAGAAAAATAAAAAGCGTTCCACTACCGCAGAATGCTGGCAATGGGTGATGACAGAGTTGAAAGCTATAGCGGAGCAGCTTCCTGAGCAATGGAGCAACAACAATTGGGGACGTATTACAAAAGGAGCCGCCTACGCATTGCTGGCCAGATCGGCCCTATATGCAGAGAAGTGGGATGATGCTATTGTAGCCGGCCGGAAAGTGGAATCTATTGCAAATAGTGGACGATATGGGCTGATGGACAGTTTCAGCGATGTATTTTATACACCTCATAATAAGGAACTGATACTGGCAGCTTATTATAAGCGGCCGGACCTCACCAATGATTTCGATAAGTATTTTGCCCCCACTGGCGATATAGAACGTTATGGCGGATATGCCTCTCCTACGGAGGAGCTGGTGGTTCAATACGATATCAAGACGGGGAATAAATGGGAGCCATTTAGTTGGGCAAATCCTGATCATAGTGCTAACCCTTATGTGAACAGGGATCCCCGGTTTTATGCTACTATTCTATATAATGGTGCTCCCTGGAAGGGCCGGAATATAGAAACTTATGTAGGCGGTACGGATAGTTATATTGAATACTTCGATGGTAATGCCAGGAACAGGACCGTAACGGGATACTTTATCCGGAAATTTCTGGAAAACAAGACAAAGGATTTTGTTGCAGAGAAAGGGGATCAGTATTGGATAGAGCTGCGATATGCAGAGGTATTGACTATTCTGTCGGAAGCATATGGTCGTGGAAAAGGTGATTTTATTACTGCCTACAGATATCTGAATATGCTGAGAGAGCGTCCGGGAGTAGGGCTGCCAGGTCTTGTTGTAAAGTACAAACAGGAAGACTACCTCCAGGATCTGCAAAAGGAGAAGATGTGTGAGTTTGCATTTGAAGGGCATCGTTATTGGGACCTGAGAAGATGGAAGAAAGCAGGAACAGTATTGAATGGTGTCCGGATGCACGGTGTGGAGATCACAAAAACAGGAGATACTTATCAGTATAATATAGTAGACTGTGATAAAGCGGACCGCTTTTTCCCTGACCGCTATTACACGGTGCCTATTCCTGATTTTGAGACGAAGAACAATCTGGAATGCAGACAGGATCCTGCATGGCAATAATTTAACAATTACCGCTCTAAAGTAATAATCAATGAAACTGTTCAGATATATAGCGGGCATTGCCTGTTTGCTGGCTGCAGCAGCGTGCCACAAACCGGATGCACTGTTTAATGGGAGTGATAACGAAATAAGATCTATCTACGTGAAATTTGCCGGCACTGACAAGCAGTATCCTGGTGTAGTTAGTAAAGGTACGGTGTCTTTTGACGTGCCTATTTACCAGGCAGGTACGGATCCGCTGGTGGAAACCGATATTTCAAAAATGGAAATTGTGGCATCTATTCCGGTAGGCGCTACTATCACCCCAGGTCTGGTAGGTATCAAAGACCTGACCAGCCCGATAGAAATTACGGTAACTGCGGCTAATGGCACGCAACAAAAATATAAACTCAGTGCCCGGAAAACAGGCATGAACTATACCAAAGGGTTACTGGAGTTTACGGTGAAGAAAGAAGGACAAACGAAGGTATATCAGTCCAGCCAGGCGGCGCCCTATAACAATGGAGATACCTTGTATATTGACATTCCCAATACGCCTAAGGATCCTTTGGACCAGACCCGGTTGCTGGTGAATGTAAAGCTGGAACCTACCTGTACCATGACGCCTGAACTCAAAGAAGATGTGCCGGTTGATTTTACCAAACCATTGGAGATAAAGGTTACTGATGGGATGGGTACTTTGCGCACACACTACATTGCTATAAGACCAGCCAACTTTACCAAAGCCAGGTTCAGGGAATTGTGGTTCAGATCTGTAGAAGAACTGGGACTTACCCGTGCTAATATCAAGAGCCTGGCAGTTTCGAATGAATACTTCTTTATTCCTGAGTTTGAGGATTGGAACTCTGATGGGAAATTGCATGTATTCAATGCTGCTGATGGGCGGCTGGTGAAAAAAATAGACCCACCTACTACTTTCTCTTATCGTGTAGCAACAGATAATCAGGGCCGCTTCCTGGTAAGTACCTGGAACGAGTCCGGAAAAGGGTTTATTCTTTATCGATATAATGATTTACAAAGTAATCCGGAGCAGATACTGAACCTGGTTTCATGGGATGATCCCCAGTTTATTCCTGCACAGCTGGGTATTAACAAGGTAAATATTACCGGTGATACAAAATCTGGTAAAGCCTATATGTATACCACGATGTCAAACGGGCAGTATTATTCCTGGGAGCTGACAAATGGCGCATCACCTTCACCCAGGCCTGTTGTGACCAAATTTGATCCAGCCAAAACAGGAGGTACCTGGGACATTGCTTCTGTTAAACGTGGCACTGCTGATACAAAATCAGACATGTATTTCAGCTGGTATAATGAAGGTGCTACTGAAACAGATGGGAAAGGCAGCCGCTTTGAAATACTGGATGAGGGGGGCGTATATCACCGGTTGAATCCTGTTAACCATCCTTACAAAATACTTGCCTATGATGTGTTTTCTGTAAACGGCGATAGGTTTGTAGCGATGCTGGCGCAGGGGCTGAAGAGCAACAGTGAATCCAGAATACTGGTGTATGATATTACAGACATGAGCAAGCTGGCACTGGCGCCCGGAGATCCGGGATATGTAAATCTCAAGCTGTTTGAATCAGCTCCGCTTGGTATGACAACGGATCTGAGCTCCGGAGATGTACACGTAACTGTGAATGGCCTCAATGCGGATATCTATGTAGGTACTACTGCGGTTTCTTCCCAGGCAGCAGGAAATGCAGGTGTCAGGAAATTAAGGATGGAATACCAGGTAGAATAGCAACAACAATCAATCACATCAAACGACTTTAAATATGAGAAGGAATACGTTTTTCCTCGTGCTAATGCTGGTGTCGCTGTCTGCGATATCCTGTAATAAGCAATATATGTATCCCAACTATGACGGGAATGAGAAAAAAGATACGACCAAAACTGAACCTGAAGGTCCGGAAGGGAATGTAACGAAAACAAATATCCGGGACCTGGTGCTTATTTATGGTGGTGGAGCCGATGGCCCGCAGGTGTGGGCAAAAGATGCTTTCTACCCTTATGTAGTATATGAAAACAACAGTGCTTTCGACTGGATGTTTGACGGGTTTTTGTTCCTTGAGCTGAAAGATGGTAAGGGGCATGCTTATACTACAGGGCACTCTCCTGAACCTGCCCTTAAGCCGCAATGGGAATCGCTGATGGATAAATACTTCAGCAAGGATCATTCGTTTGACGCCCTTGATCAGTGTATTACTGATGTGATTGTAAAAACAGGAGCACCTGCCCGCAAACGTAAAGTCATAGTAGGGATTCCCGAACCAATGAAAGGTGCTACGCAATGGGGTGAGTTGAATGGGAAGATGCTGGATTTTTCCAAAGACGAAGACCGGATTACCGCGTGTAACTGGTTCATAGACCAGGTAAAGGAGAAATTTGCTGCTGCTGGTTATGCCAATATTGAACTGGAAGGGTTTTACTGGATAGCGGAAGAAGTGGAAAATACTGCTCCTATCATTTCTGCTATAGGCAGCCACCTGGAAAAGGCGAAAAATTCTTTCCTGTGGATTCCATGGTGGAAATCCCCTGGGTATGATAATTACAAGCCTTATGGATTCAGCGATGTATATCTGCAGCCTAACTATTTTTTCAGTAATGATGTTCCTTACTCTCGTTTGCAGGAAGCCTGTAATGAGGCCAGTAAATACAAGATCAACCTGGAGGTGGAGTTTGATGAGCGGGTGTTGGGCGGAAAAGGGCAGAAGCTGTACGATTACCTGGAGGTATTTGAACAGAATAATGTTTATGAAAACAAGAAACTGGCATATTATCAGTCAGAGAATACCATTTTGAAATTATACCAGTCGTCAAATGCTATGGATAAAGCACTGTATCAGCGGTTCAGTGAGATTGTAACAAAACGGCAGAAAGTAGATAAACCTGCTTATATAGGGAATTGAGTTGGATTATATTGACCTGATAGGAATGATTTTTTAGTACACTAAACTGATCAACTATGAATTGTCTTAACATCACATCTAAGCTGTTTTACTGGGGCCTGGGCCTATTATTTATAGGGAGCATTGCTTCCTGCAAAAAAGGATACCGTGATCTTGAACAGGATAGTGCTTTGGGGAGCGATTTAAAAAAGGCGACGTTTACTACTAATGTTACTCCACCTAAGACAAAAGCACGCGATATGGTGCTTATCTATGGTGCGGGAACTGATAATATTGGTCAGCAGTGGGACTATTACGCTTTTCATCCTTATGTAGTATACAAGAATGCGCAAAACCAGTATGATTGGATGTTCGACGGGTTTTTACTGCTTGAATTAAAGGATCAGTGGGATTATTCATTTACCGTTGGGCATGGTGATCCCAATAAGCCTGCACAAAAGGCCAACTGGAATACGCTCCTTGATAAATACTTTACAACAGGGCGGTCGTTACACGCACTTGACCAGGCAATAGATGATGCTACCTGGAGTGCGGGCCAGCCACCAACGAAGCGGAAGATTGTGATCGGGATACCGGAGCCGTTGAAGTCTGTAGGAATGAATTGGGGAATGGTAGATGGTGTATGGCTTAATTTTCAAAATGATGCGCACCGGACGGCAGCCTGTAAATGGTTTATCGACGAGGTAGTGACACGTTTCAGCAGTGCAAATTTCAGGCACCTGGTGCTGGATGGATTTTATTGGATTGGAGAAGATGTGGGTGATGCGCAGAACGTGACATTGGATGTAAGTAATTATCTGGGCACAAAGAATTACAGTTTTACCTGGATTCCCTGGTGGCAATCCCCGGGATACAATAACCCGCAGGTATTCGGTTTTTCTGATACTTATCTTCAGCCTAATTATTACTTCTACAGCAATGTACCATATAGCCGTCTGCAGGATGCCTGCAATGCAGCATATGCGAATGGTACCTATCTGGAAGCAGAGTTTGATGACAATGTGTTGTATTATGCCGCATACCGGAATAAAATGTATGAATACCTGGATGTTTTTGGTACTAATAATGTGTATTCTTCCATGAAGCTGACCTATTATCAGTCTCAAAGTACCATCTTGAAGCTATTCACACAAAAAGATTATCACCCGACATTGGATTCATTATACAGGAAGTTTTGCGAGATTGTTACTGCCCGGCAGAAAGTGGTAAATCCTCCGTATTAACCGGAGGGGAGAAATGTAACAAGAAAGGCTGGTCTTCAGACTAGCCTTTCTTGTTATGTGGAGGGGATACCTGTACAAATTGTTTCGCATTCAGGTCGTATACCGCCTTATAGGTTTTATTGATGACTGATACCACATAGTCGTGGCGGATTTTCCATCTGTAAGTGACCTCAAGTGATTTTGTTTCAGGCAGATAATTGTATTTGAAGTCTACAGTATAAAATCCTACACTGTAATCTTTGTTTCGCTCTACTTTTTGTTTATCGCTTTCAGGTACTATCTCCGCAATGAATTTTTCTCTCAGAAAGTTTCCGTCAAATTCCTGGTAATTCAGGCCTTTCAGTTCATCAGTACTAACACGGAAAAAGTTGATCAAGCCATACATTGCTTTTCGGCCAAAATAGGTATAGGTGGAGTCCTGGTATAGCTGTTCAATAATTGTTGTGCCCCATTTTTTGGAGATGTCTGTGGTACCATATTTAGCATGATATTCCACATACTGTTTTACAGAATAGGGCTGTGCATATTCAAGGTGTTTGCCCATTTTTATAGCGGAGGTGTCCAGACGGGTTATATCCCGAAAGTGCTGAATTGCTTCTTTTTTGGAAGACTGCCCCATTACATGACCGTTACTCAGGATGATGATAGACAGCAATAATATAATCCTGAACATAGTTTGATACAGGTTAAAATGATTGATTGAAAAGATAATCCGGATATTAAAGTACTTAATTATTTGAGATGCTAAAGTGGAGATTTGCAGTAGATAAGAATGTAGGTATTACAGAAGGCTCAGGAGCCCGTTTTTTTATTTATCTGTTCTCTGAATGCTTTGGGAGTTTGACCGTTTCTTGTTTTAAATACAGTAGAGAAATAGGCGGGCGATGAAAATCCGCAGGCATAGGCAATTTCTGAAACAGACTGTCTGGAGTTGGCCAGCAGGTAACGGGCTTTCTTTACCCTGGCTTCCAGGATGTAATCATTTACATTGCAGTCGAACAGCTGTTTTACCTTACGGTATAGCTGCATTTTTGAGATAGAAAGTTGCTGACAGATATCTTCCACGCAGAACTGGTCATTGCTGAGATGTTCTTCCACCACGGCAGTAAAATCGTTTATGAACCGGCGTTCTGTTTTATCGGACTGTATGGTATGCACCCGTGTTTCCGGCTCTGCGATATAATGATCTTTGAGTCTTGCCCGGTTATTGAGCATACTCGTAATATTTTGTTCTAGGTATTTGAGATTAAATGGTTTGCTGATATAAGCGTCTGCATTGTGTTGCATGCCTTCTATGCGTTGTTCCTCACTGCTGTTGGCACTGAGAAGTATCACAGGAATGTGGGAGGTACGGATATCATTTTTAAGGGTGCGGAGTACCTGTATACCATTGGCGCCGGGCAGCATGATATCGCAAAGGATCAGGTCTGGTATATGCCGGAAGGCCAGTTGCAGGCCCTCGTCGCCATTGGTGGCATGAAATGTTTCGTATTGTTCGCTGAGGTAACCCACCAGGAAGTTGTTGAGATCGGGATGGTCTTCTATAATCAGCAATGAATGGGTATGTTCTTTTACGGTACTTGCACCGGAAGTGGCAGGGATCGTTTGCTCCAGTTCTTCCACATAACAATTCAGTTGCTGATGGAAAATGTTTATACTTTCCTGCTCCTGCTGTATTTCTTCCGGTGCAAAGGCATTGTTTTTCGCGGGTAAGGTAATGGTGAAGGTGGTACCGGCATTTTTGCTGCTTTCCACGCGGATACTGCCATGATGCAGGGAAATAATTTCGCGGGTGAGTGCGAGTCCGATACCGGTGCCTTTATGTTCACTTTCCCGGCTTTGGTAGAATAGTTCAAAGGCGTGCGCCAGGGTTGTTTCGTCCATGCCTGCCCCATCGTCTTCAATGTGTATCAAAACATCCTGACTATGTTCCGGTTGTTCAAGACAGATGTGCACTTTGCCGTGATCGCTGGTGAATTTGAAGGCATTGGATAGGAGGTTGTATAATACCCTGTCAAATAAACGCTGGTCGAACCATGCTTTAATACCTGGCTGCCGGTTGATAAGCCGGAAATCGATATGTTTCTTAATGGCTATGGCTTTAAAGGCCTCCATGATCTCGGTCACGAAAACAGACAGTTCGTTTTCGGATACTTGCAGTTGTAGTTTACCGCTTTCTATACGCCGGAATTCCAGCAGTTGGTTTACCAGCCGCATAAGCCGTATCACGTTTCTGCGCATCAGTTCCAGCTGTTGTTTTTGCGGAGATGATAGTTGTCTGCTGGTCAGGAGATTGTCGAGCGGAGCCTGAATAAGTGTTAGCGGGGTACGGAATTCATGAGAAAGGTTGGTAAAGAAAGTGAATTTGGCTTCAGTAGCTTCCTGTGCTTTGGCCGTCATTTCCACGAGTTGGTCACGTTGTTGTTGTATTTCGTCGCGTTGCTGTTTCAGTTGGCGGTTAATACGGCGGTTGGTGCGTAGTATGAAGATCAATATAATACCTAGCAGGAATGCAACACAAAGCGTGGTGACTACAATGCGCAGGAGGTGTTGTTGATCCTGGTACTGCCTGCGTTGCTCCTGGAGCAGTGACTGTTGTTGTTCAATTTCCTGGTGCTGCACTTGTATCTTATCTATCTGCAGGCGCATCAGTTTTACATTGCTGCTATCTATCAGCACTGTTTGCAACAGGGTATTGCGGGGTACTTTTTTGCCTGACAGGATATCTGCCGCCATGCTGATGGCTTCCTTGCCTCCGCTGGGATATAGTAATGATGCACTGAGTATCCCCCGGGCAACCAGGTCAATGCCTGCGTCGGGGTACGGGCTGGCATCTACGCCAATGAAGCGGATATGAGGAAGTGCATTTGCCTGACAGTAACGGTACATACCATACGCCATTACATCGTTCTGGGCAAATACGACATCGGCCTGTTGCAGGAGGGCCTTGTTACGGGCAGCCACTTCCTGTGTTTTACCGGCTACCCAGTTCCCTTCGAGGCTGGCAGTAAGTTGTAGTCCGGGGTGCTGGCTGAGCGCATCATGTAGTCCCTGGCTTCTTTCTATTGTGGGAGAGGAGCCTTTCAGACCGGTCACTTCCACCACACGGCCTTTGGTACCAAGGAGGCCTGCAATATATTCCCCTGCCAGTTTGCCTATGTTATAATTATCCCCTCCTATATAGGCGGTAAATGAATCTGTAGCCGCTTTCCGGTCAAGTATGATCACGGGGATTCCTTTACGATATACCGCTGTTATGACAGGAGCCAAAGGGATGGCTTCATTGGGGGATACCAGCAGGATATCTATGTTTTCGGCCAGCAGTTCCTGGATCTGGCTTATTTGCCGTTTACTGTCATCTGCAGCATCCTTGTACAACAGCTGCATGTCCGGATGATAAAACAGCTCGCGCTTCATTTCTACCAGCATATTCTTCCGCCAGTCGTCATTACCGGTGCATTGGGAAAAGCCGATACGGTATCGGGGCTTATCCACCTGCCGGCAACCCGGCGAAAGAATGGCAATGGTCAGGCAACAGCATATGAAATATATAAATGATCTGGAAAGCAACGTGGCAATTTTTTAAGCTATCAGGATGATCCTATTTCTAAAGACAATGATACAAAATTGAAAATAACCTCTTGGTAATATCTTTTGGGTAATATGTAATTAGTTGTATCAAAAGTGTTTAATCGTTTATTCCTGTATGTTACAATTTTAGAATAAATAGATGCTATACAATAAGTGAATCGCCTGATGGTGAAGTAGGTTTGGCATGAAAACAAATTCGCGTTATGAAACCTGGTAGGCTGTATTTTCTTAAAACAGGTACCTCAACACATGGTTTCATCCGAAGGTTTTAACGATACAAAATTATTAAGGGATGCATCACAGGATCATTTTTTTCTGGGCTTTTGTAGTAGCATTGGGCGGTTTTCTTTTTGGGTTTGATACCGCAGTTATCTCCGGAGCGGAACAATTTATACAACAATATTGGCATTTAACACCGATGGAGCATGGTTTAACTGTATCCATAGCTTTAATAGGAACCGTCTTTGGAGCACTGGGAGGCAGTATCCCATCAGACAGGCTGGGGCGAAAAGCCACCCTGATACTGGTAGCGTTGGTATTTTTATTGTCGGCTGCAGGTACAGCGTTGGCCACTAACTGGTATTTTTTCCTGTTATGCCGTTTTGTGGGTGGGCTGGGGGTAGGAGCCTCTTCTGTAACAGCCCCGGTATACATCTCCGAAGTAGCCCCGGCGAAGTACCGGGGGCGTATGGTAGCCCTTTTTCAGTTTAATGTGGTATTCGGCATCCTTGTATCCTATTTATCGAACTACCTGATAGGCCTGAGTGGAGAAGGTGCCTGGCGGCTCATGTTGGGCATACAAGCGGTACCGTCTGTGCTGTTTCTGGTGTTGTTGCGTTGGGTGCCAGAAAGTCCGCGCTGGCTTTTGCTGCAGGGCAAAAGAGAAGCGGAGGCTGTGGCTACCTTGAAAGTGATGAATCCGCTGGGTTATGCAGATGATATAGCAGTGATCCGGCAGGCACAGTTGAATGCTGTTGCGGGACAGCAATCTGACAGCCGTACATCCGGAGAAAGGTTGTTTACCGCCAAGTACCGTACCCCTGTAATGCTGGCGGTATTGTTTGCGCTGTTTAACCAGGTATCCGGCATTAATGCCATTATATATTATGCTCCCCGTATTTTTGAAATGGCTGGCCTGGCGGCGGGTGCCTCCCTGTTGTCTACCGTAGGTATTGGTGTGGTGAATTTCCTTTCTACGTTGGTGGCCATACGTTTCATTGACCGGATTGGGCGCCGGCGGCTCATGCTTATTGGTACCCTGGGCTTGATTGTTACGCTGGGCCTGGTCGCTTATTCCTTTTATCAACATACCAGCGGTATGCTCGTGGTGGTGAGCTTGCTGGTGTACATTGCTTTCTTTGCTTTTTCGCAGGGTGCTGTGATCTGGGTATTTATAGCAGAAATATTTCCTAATCAGGTGAGGGCTAAGGGGCAAACACTGGGCAGCTTCACACATTGGATCATGGCCGCTGTTATCGCTTTTACCTTTCCTTACCTGGCCGCCGGTATCGGTGGGGGGCATATATTCAGTTTCTTTTGTTTGATGATGGTGATACAGCTGCTGTTCGTATTGCGATGGATGCCGGAAACAAAAGGAAAAACTTTGGAAGAAATAGAGGTGGGCATGATGATGCATTAAACTTAAAAATTGATTAATATAGATAAATATGAGAAAGCAACTTTTCCAACTGACGATAGCGGCGCTTATGCCCATGTTGCTGCAAGCACAGGAACAGCCGGTACCTACACCGCAGTGGAGGCCCGTGTATCATTTTACAGCAGAAAAAAACTGGCTCAATGATCCTAATGGGCTTATCTACCTGAACGGTGTATACCATATGTATTACCAGCATAATCCTTTTGAGAACAAATGGGGGCACATGAGCTGGGGCCATGCTACCAGCAGGGATCTGTTGCATTGGCAGCATCTTCCGGTTGCCATCCCGGAAATAGAAACAAAGGATACTACCACTATGATATTCTCCGGCTCGGCTGTTTGGGATGAGCATAACACCAGCGGGTTCGGGAAACATGGTAAAGGTGCTATCGTTGCTATTTATACCGGGCATCAACCCAAGCAAGGGAAGGAATCGCAGTTTATAGCCTATAGTAATGACGGAGGGCTCACCTATACTAATTACACGGGTAATCCGGTAGTAGATA
This sequence comes from Chitinophaga sp. H8, assembly GCF_040567655.1. NCBI lineage: Bacteria > Pseudomonadati > Bacteroidota > Chitinophagia > Chitinophagales > Chitinophagaceae > Chitinophaga > Chitinophaga defluvii. The sequence continues at coordinate 2,406,982 of NZ_JBEXAC010000002.1, forward strand.
TCAATAAGGGCGACTTCCGCGATCCTAGTGTGATATGGCTGGAGGACCAGCGTAAATGGCTGATGACAGTAGCGGAGCCTGGGGCACATAAAATATTGTTCTACAGCTCTGCTAATCTGAAAGAATGGGAATTGCTCAGTGAATTCAGTAATCAGGGAGATACCCGCAAAATATGGGAATGCCCTTCACTTACACCTATGTATGTTGACGGAGACCCTGCCAAAAAGAAATGGGTGCTGATGATTTCATCCGGCAATCCGGATGCACAGCAGGGGCTGCAATATTTTACAGGTGATTTTGACGGCCGCCGTTTTATCAATGATAATCCTGCGGAAAGCAAGCTGTTTATAGATTATGGCAAAACATTCTATGCTGCGATTCCTTTTAACCATCTGCCTGGGAATAAGCAGACAATGATAGGATGGCTGGTACCTTTTGAAACACCTACACATCCCTGGCGGGGGCAAATGTCCATTCCCCGGGATATGTTGCTGAAGCATACTCCGCAAGGTGTACGCCTGTACCAGCAACCTGCTGCTGTGATTACCTCCTCACTGGTAAAGCTGCCGGCTGCGAAGCGGCTATCTAAAAAACAGTTCACCGTCACTGGTGGGTTGACACTGAATAATACGAAGCGCTTCCATTCTAATGCTTATTGGCTGGATGCTACTTTTGCTACCGGAGGTGCAGATGAATTTGGTTTCCGCATTGCACAGCAAAAAAATGGTGATAAGGTGGTGGCTGAAACGGTGATAGGATATAATGCGCAGCGCCAGGAATTATACATTACCCAAATAAAGGACGGTAACGTAACCGGGAATACGGAGAAAATGGCCGTATCGCCGGAAGATGGTAAGGTAAGATTACAGGTACTGTTTGATAAATCATCCCTTGAAGTGTTTGTAAATGGGGGAGAGAAAGTCCTGACCACGCTGCTGTTTCCTGCCGAAAATGCTACCGGCCTGACGCTGTTTGCCAAAGGAGCAGTACAGGTAGATACGCTGAAAGGATGGGATCTGGGTAAGTAAGGGGATATGGCAGCAATATATTAACTTACGTGTTAGTAATTATTTAAGTAACTACTGATGCGTATTTTAATATTTGTGGCCTCCATTTGTTTTTCTCTATCCGTAACCGCACAGGTTGATCTGGCCCAACCTTTTAAGGAATGTCATATCAAGGGTAGTACTACGATATATAATTATAAAACAAAAAAATGGACTTTTTCTGATCCCGAAGATGCAAAGACAGCTACTTTGCCAGCTTCCACTTTTAAAGTAGTGAATTTGCTCATTGCATTACAAACAGGGGTGATCAGGGATGAGCATGAGGTGATTAAATGGGTGGGCACTACTGATACCACCCTTTATGGTTACCGTCCGGAAATCTATAAAGACCTGACTGTAAAAGAGGCTTTCGAAGTTTCCGCAGGTTGGGTCTTTATAGAATTGGCGAAAAAGATTGGCAGAGCGCAATACCGGTATTATTTAAAGGCCTGCAATTATGGTAACCAAAAACTGGATGAAGCTGGAACTGACTTTTGGAACTTTGGGAAATTTGAAATTTCACCTAAAAACCAGGTTGATTTTTTAATTAAAGTATATAAAGGCAGCCTACCCTTTTCCAAACGTAATATAGAAATTCTGAAGAGGGTAATGATTACAGAAACTACTGATAACTATATTATACGGTCAAAAACCGGTTGGACAAGGGCTAATAATGAGGATGTGGGATGGTGGGTAGGATATGTGGAACGAAAAGATAACGTTTATTTTTTTGCCACCCGTATTATAAAGCCGAGGAGCGTTGTTAATACCAATTTTGGCCAGTGCAGAAAAGAAATTACGAAGCATATCCTGAAGACGATGGGAGCAATAGAGTGATGAAAAGATAAATACAGAAATATTACTTCCTCATTCGCGTCGCTGGGCAAAGAGCCAGTCCAGCAGTCCGGGAGTAATACTTACCTGATACCAGATATTATGCCCTTCATCAGGATACTCGGTGTATCTGGGCGTTCCACCAGCTTTTTTGATGGCATTAATTATATCACGTGAGCCGCTAACAGGGACATTTTTATCGTGTTTGCCATGAAAAGCCCACACCGCCACATGTGTGATCTTTGCTGCAAGTGCTGGATCCCCTCCTCCACAAACCGGTATAGCAGCAGCAAACATTTCAGGATGCGTACAGATAAAATTCCAGGTACCATAACCACCCCTTGAAATACCTGTTACGTAGCGCCTGGTTGTATCAATGGAAAGTTGTTCATCTAATGAATGGATCGCTTCATACACCAGTGAATCTATGGACGGGTAATTGGGAATACCGCCCCAACCAGAACCTGGCGGACAATGCGGAATAAAAAGGAATGCCGGATACTTTTTCCTGTTCATATCAGTTGATAACATTTCGGCAGCAGCAGCTCCCTGAATTTGTCTTATGGGATCTGTTCCGGGCTGGCCGCCATAAGGCAGGGATATGACCAATGGGTACTGTTTGCCGGGATCATAATCCAGGGGTTTTAGCAGCCGGTAGTATAGGGTGTCTCCCTGGTTATTGACAAAAGTGTGGGCTTCAAATAATTGTGCTAATGCTTTTGTCTTTTCAAAATTCTGTTTTTCCCAGTATATGGAAGAGTAGCTTTCGGAGGTCAGCATTGTGCCAAAGGTGAAGGTGAGTATTAAAGCCAGCAGACCTGCTACTCCCGATAGGATCCCTATCCATTTCGTCGGCGGCGTATTGATGTTTACCGTCTTTAATAGCCTGATTTCGCTTTGGAAATGCATAATAAATAGCAAGGGAGTTAATGCTCCCGCTGTAGTAATCCACCTCGATAATTTCCCTGCGGTACCATTCACCGTTACAGTTGGAACGAACAGGGACCAGATAGTTACTGATAATAAAAGCAGACTGATGAGCAGCATAAAAATACCTGAGATCCTGAGCCAGTATCTTTTTCCTGTAGTGGAAAATGTAAGACACAGGGCATATATTGCATTGGCGCTCAGGGAGAATAATAACATAGGCAGGTAATAACTTTCCCATCCCCTTGATAACAGCATCAGGCATATGACAACTGCGTAAATTAAGTTGGCAAGTGTGCTAATTAACGCGGCAGAGAAAGTAGCCTTATACCCGTAATAATAGTAGTATTTCAGCAGCAGCATGGCTGCCATAAGCGCAATGGCATTCGTTACAAGGATCCATGGCATAAATGATTGCTGTGAAAAAATTTCAGGGTAGGGGAGCATACCCTGCAATAAACCAGCAGCCACCATAAGGGCTAAAAGAAAGCGCAAAAGGAGATAAAGACTTTTATGCATATTTATACTTTGAAGTCTGGATTATTGGACTTTGTACCGGTGGGTGTCTGTGCTGCTTCATTTGTTTTTGACAATGAAATCAATCCACCCATTGCCCCTAAATTCATAGAGTCTAGTGCTGAGCTGGGTACTATTACCATGGATCCTTTTTCTTTCAAACCTTCAAACAGCATGTTCATCCCCCTCAGGTGCAGTGCCACCGGATTATTAATATACTGCTCGCTGGCTTTTGCAAATTTTTCTGCAATCTCTGTTTCAGCGGTTCCCAGAATAACCCTTGCCCGGCGCTCTCTTTCTGCTTGTGCTTCCTTACTCATTGCATCAGCTAATATTTGAGGAATAACGATATCCTTTATGCCTACACTCTGGCAGGTAATACCCCATGGATCGGTATGTTCATCCAGGATTTTCTGCAATACTTCCGCTACCTTATCTCTTTCCTGCAACAAATCAGCCAGTTCATGTTTGCCTATCATATCTCTTAATCCTGTCTGGGCGATATAGGCAATAGCTGTTTCATAGTCCTGTACTTCCAATGCTGCCTTTTCTACATCCCAGACTGTCCAATACACTACGGCATCAACATTTACAGGTACGGTGTCTTTTGTCAGCGTTTGTTCCGCTTTAAATTCAGTTACCCTTACCCGCTGATCGATGTAGTTATCTATTTTATCAATAATAGGGATAATGAAAAAGATGCCGGGCCCCTTTAAGCCTATGTATTTACCCATCCTTAGAATAACCGCTTTCTCCCATTGGTCGGCGATATTAATGGAATTGGCTACCAATATGGCAATGATCAGGGAAAGAACCAGGAAAAATACGTTGATATACCCTAAATAGAAGCATCCGATAGCAACTCCAACCAACACTAAAAAGACCATTGTTGCAATTGGGTTAAACCCTAGCTTTACATTCTTTTTTGAACTCATGGGATTATTGTTTTTTTAGTTGTTTGATGATGTCGTCTATCGAAAATCCATAGCTAAATGCAATAGTGGTGAACTCATCACAGATCTCCTTTAATTTCCCCTTTTTCTCCTGAGCTGATATCTGGACTTTTGTTTCACTGATGAAGGTGCCGGTGCCTTGCTGGGTTTCCAGGATATGTTGAATTTCCAACTCCTTATATGCTTTAGCCACCGTATTCAGGTTTACTTTCAAATCCACTGCCAGCGCCCGTACAGTAGGCAACTGTTCCCCGGTTTTCAGGTTGCCCGCCGCAATGCCAAACTTGATCTGGTCGATGATTTGCCGGTAAAACGGGGTGCCTGTTTTGGGATCTAGTTTAAAGTCAATCATATAGGTGTCTTATTGTACTATAGATATAGTACAAGTATACAACAAATTTTCAATTCCTCAGTAAAAAGAAATTATAAAAAAAGGGCCTCACGAATGAGGCCCCATGGTTGGTGTTATGCGGGGAATAATGATTAATAATCAAGCTTTGTGATAGAGGTTACATCACTGATACCCTGGAAATATAATCCCTGTTTTCCTGTAGCGGTCGCTACATCAATCACGTACAGGTATAATTTGCCACTATCTTCTTTCATGACATAATAAGCAGTCTTTTTATCTGCTTCTACATACACCTTCATGTTATAACTCATCTGTGCATGCTCCGGCACACCGCTTACATTGGTAACTGTTTTCTTCAGTACATCTACGATAGCCAGTTTTACGCGTCCACCGCTTACGCCGCCGGTTTCAGTGGTAGCGTATAAAGTCATCAGGAATTTGCCATCTCCAATGTATTCTCCACGCGCCAGTTTGGTACCGGTTGCTGCTTCAATATCAAAGAAATAACTCTGGTCAAACACTTCTGTATCCTTTTTGATCCGGATAATGGCAGAGGGTTTGGTGGATTTTAATGGACCTGATGGGCCGGCGGTAGACCATGCATATACATCGCCATCTTCAATCTGCTGTACTCCCTGCATGCCAAACCAGTTACCGATAAAACCAGTACGGCCATCCCGGATCACTTTCTGAAAGGCCAGCTCCGGATAAGAGAATACTGCTATCCAGGTACTGTCTACGTATTTGGTATTTTCTCCGCTCACGCCTGGGGTGCAATAATAGGGGATGTACACTTTATTGCCTACCTGCGATAACCCTGTCCATACAGCCATCTCATCGGTACCCGTAATTTTAGCCAGATCTACTGTATTACGGCCTGCCACTTTATTCCCTACCGCATCGAAACGATATAAGGTAGCTACTGCACTTTCTTTGGAGCGGTTTACGGATCCACCTACATAGGCATCTTTATTTACCGCACCGTAAATACCTGTAAACTCCGTATTTATCGAAGCAGCAGCCTGCACCAGTTTGCCGGTTGCATCTAGTTTATAAGGAGTGGTAGGGCCTTGCGCAGCATATACAATACCGAACAACCTGTTGTTCTGACGGATAAATGAATAGGCTTCTGTTTCCACACCTATACCGGTAGTGGAAAGTGTACCTTTAGTGGGATCATCAATAGGTACAATATAACGGCCGGCTTCTCCTCCGGAGCCATCTGTATACACCACAAAAACAAATTTTGATTTGCCATTGCCATTTCCGGGACCATTATCTACCGGATCCTTGTCTTTACTGCAACTGATACTGAAAAGAGAAACAGCAGTCATACAAAGCCCTGCCAATAGCTGACTACCTTGCCTTTTACTAAACATTGTATTAGAATTTTTATGATGAAAAATGATGAAATTTATTTTTAGTTTATTTTGTTCTTTACGAAGAAATACCGCAATTTGATATTGAATGCACGTCCCGGTTTCTGCAAACTGAAATTGTCATACAGCGCTTTGTCGAACAGATTAGATATGCCGGCCCCTACATTATACCTTCCGTTTTTTATTGAATACACAGCATTTATATCGTGACAAAACTGACGGGGTACGAAATATTTGGTATCTGCCGAACCCTGGCTGGGCCAGCGTAGATAAGATTTTTCTGCAAACAACATATTGTAACCTATAGTCAGGCGGGTGTCTTTCCAGCCCACATTCCGCACAGTAAAGGAAGCATTCGCATTCCCAAATAAATAGGGCATATTGGGGATACGGTCTCTATACACCGGGCTTTGTATGGTAGTGCCTGGTTCTATACGGGTATTATTCCGTAGGTTCTGATAGGTAATATTGACACCGGCAGTGAAAAAATCGCGGAAAGTATAGCGTACATCAGCATCTATCCCCCTGTTGGTAACATCACGGGTATTTACCGGTACCATGAGTGTACGGCCGGTAAAACTTACACCTTGCAGCTGATTCCGGATATAATCCTTCGCGTTCCGGAATATGAAATTGCCATCCAGTACAAAATGATGATCCTGTTTCAGTGTAAAGCTATAGTTCAGTCCAACGTTGATATTATCACTACTCTCCGGCCGCAGATCGGGATTCCCGGTAAGGTTAATTACATCTCCAAACAACTCATCATTATTGGGCAGGCGGTAGGCTTTTTCATAAGAAACTTTGGCCTGTAATGCAGGTAAAATAAAGTAGGTAGAAGCAAGGCCATATCCCCATTGGTCAACACTACCATTTTTGTGATAATATTCGCCTTCTGCGAGTATACTTGTTTTGCTGGACTGGTGATAATTTTTCACAAAAACACTGGTACTCCATCTTTCATTATAGTCATACTTATATCCCAGCCCCACAATATTTTTGAGCGTTTTCTTCGGTTGTTTATCTGCTTCATTGTCCGGATCAAACTTATTAACGCCGGTCCGGTTAAAGCTGGTGATTACATTACTTAATACAAAGGAATGGTGATCATTCAACTGGTAAGACAAGTTGAAATTACCGATGCCGTTGTTGTTCTTATAGCGGTAGTCCATCCTGCTGGATTCCCCACCGGGTGTTTCAGGGTTGTTAGGATCTTTGTATTGCCATTGCCCCAGCCAGTTGTACATGCGGAAGAGGGTATCCACAGACCTTTCTTCGCCGGGGTTATACATTCCGGAAATACGAAGGTTCAATCCTTTTACAAACAGATTGGTCTTGGTGTATTTCAGGGTAGGCTGGATAATATTGCCACTGCGGGTCCGGCCACCGTATACATCATACATACGATTACCAGTTTGAATATCTGCCTGGTTTTTTCCCAGCATAATTCCGATCAGCAACTGGTCGGCATACTTTTTCCCTACTACTCCCACATTGGTGACCAGCGCTTCATTATGGTAGGTATCATGGAAACGACGTACGCGCATAGGTGTATAGACTCCTGTTTCGAGGTCGGCTACATCTACATCTACTTTATAGTTGTTATCCGAGTAATTCTGGTAGGCATTTACCTGGAGGGTAAGCCCGGCTTTGGATATGATGCCTGCATTGATAGCCGTCTTGTGTGTATTGAAAGAACCATAAGAGTAAGAGACATCCAGATAGGTACGGGGAGCTGTATTTGTAACAATATTTACTGCCCCTCCCAGGGCATCCCCACCGAGCCAAACGGGTACGACCCCTTTGTATACTTCAATCCTCTCTGCAAAATTGATAGGGATGTTATTAAGCTGAAAGGAAGTGCCAAAATTGTCCATGGGCATGCCATCTACAAAGAACTTTACCTGCTGTCCTGTAAAACCATTTAGTGAGAAGTTAATATCCGCACCTACGCCGCCGGATTCTCTTACCCGTACACCGGATACACGGTTGAGCACCTGTCCCACGTCCATGGTAGTATTATATAGTTTCTTTGCATCAACTGCTACTACATTGTAAGACTGCTGGCGTACTGCTTCTGCCGCTGTTTTGCCCCATACGGTTACCGCTGACAGTCCCTGGTTGTCTTTCTTTAATTTTATGATTAACGGTCTGGCGTTATCAGCAGGTAGTTGTACTTGTTTTATTATTTTTTTGAAACCCATGGCACGGATTTCCAATGTATATTTTCCTGCGGCAAGACCGGGAAATCTGAAACTGCCATTTTCTGAGGTATTGGTTCCCTTGCCTGTTTGTACTAATAATATTACACCTTGAATTGCGTCGTTATGATCATCTTGTAAAACGCCTTCCAGTTGATAGGTTACAGGAGATTGAGACTTAGCCAGGCCAAAGAAAAGGCATAGCATTATCGTCAACAAAATTTGCTTATTTTGCATTGCTTTTAATGTTTACCACGTTTTAAGCCCCTCTCATAAGGAGGGTAGCCACACAGGTGAGAACTGTGTGGCTTTTTTTATTATACGAATGATGAAGGTATATCCTGTTTCATTGATCAAAAAGGGAAAAATTACTCCCATTCATTTGTCGTTGCGTCTACTTTTTTAAGGTAAACACAATGTCCTGGTTGTTACTTACACTATGTGCAACCACTGCTGCAGCCTTATTTGTATTTAAAATAAGACCACAAAGATCGTGTTGTGCAGGAGAAATTGTTTTCGAATATGGGAAAATTTTTGAAATAGGCTGCTGCCATATCATTGTGTACTTTTACAGTAAAGTATTGGCGAATGAAAATGTATCAGCAGGCATTACGCCTCAAGCAAAGGAGCCGGGGATTCCATCTGATTACGACCGAAATAACCCGGGCATTACCAGAGCTCAGTGAGCTGAAAACAGGTATGTGCCAGGTATTTATCCGGCATACTTCTGCTGCACTCACCATCAATGAAAATGCAGATCCAACGGTGAGAATGGATTTTGAAACTTACTTTAACAAGATCGTACCCGAAAATGATCCGGATTACGAGCATAATGATGAAGGGCCGGACGATATGCCTGCACATCTTAAATCTTCCCTGTTGGGTAGTGCAGTGTTGATTCCGGTGCATAACGGGAAACTTGCATTAGGTACCTGGCAGGGTATTTATTTGTGCGAGCACCGGGATGCAGGTGGCGAAAGGGAAGTGGTGATTACTGCCTGGGGGATATAGGCACTGCTAAAAAGGGTAACCAATTCCGAAATTCAGGACCAGGTTTTCTTTTCTCCACTCAGGGCTAAAGAGCGCAATCTGATCAAAGACCCAACGTTGCCCTTCCGGCAACCAGGGCTTGCGGAAAGGCATGGCCAGATCAGCGCGTATGATCAGGAACGGAAAGTTTAGCCGTAGACCCAGCCCTCCGCCAACGCCCAGTTCCTTATAAAAAGTACTGGAAAAGGTTTTGTTGGAAAAAGAAGTACGGGTAGAATCAATCACTTGTTCTGCAAGGTCATAGAAGAAACTAACTTTTTTTACCCATACATTGCCTGCGTCTATAAACAGTGCTCCCTGCAGATTACCCAAAACGGGAAATCTTAGTTCGGTACTCAGTTCCACTTTAATATCTCCGCTTTGGGGCGTATTCCGGAAGAAATTCTGCATCTCCGTATCTAATGTGTCGGGTATATGAAATGCGCCCGGCCCAATGGTTTGCGGACGGAAAGCTCTTAACCCGTTACTTCCGCCGGCAAAATATTGTTTTACTAATGGGAGAAAACCACTGTTGCCATAAGGAAGACCAATACCGAGGAATAATCTGTTGGCCCATTGCACATGGGAAGAAACCTTGTGATAATAACGAAAGTCCAGATCCGCCTTTGTATATTGGGCAAATGGTACTTTCAATATCAATTTGCGGAGGGAGTCCCCATCCATGCCAGCCCTTTTAATTAACCCCAGGAGGTTGCCAGCCAATTCCAGGTTGCCGCTGAAAGCAAAATAATTACGCTGTGTAATTTCGGAATGATTGGTATAGGTATAATTGAACTGGGAGCCAATGATCAATTCATTGCTAAGGTAGGTGTTTAAGATGTTTTTGTAGCTTGCATTGGCAGGGTCGAGAAGATCTGCTTCTTTGATATTGTAATGCTGCAGGTAGTTGATGCTAAGAGGTGTAAGTGTTAAGTCTGTATTCACATTAGTCTTCCAGGCATAACTGTAATTAAGTTTATAGGCATGGATATTATATAAGGAAGAACGTATCAGCATGTCATAGCCTGTACTGAAAATGGTCCTCATATTGTAGGCTTTGGAGAAATTACCCTGGAAAAAAGGGATCAGGAATTTAGGGAATGAGATACCCGTTTCAATACCGCCCTTGTAATTATAACTTTTGGCCTCTCTGCCAAGGAATTGCAGATCTGCACCGCCATTCAGGCGAACATATAAAAGTTCTCCTCTTTTAAAGGTATTGCGGTTGCTCCAGCTTAAAGCCAATTGAACACCATAGGAATTGTTGGATTTTGTATTGCCGCCTGTTTCAAACTGTATTGCCTTCCGGGACAAGGGAGTCAGGTAATAACTGATGTTCAGCAAGGGGGTATCCGGTTTGTTAACTGCCTCAGGTGCGGAAGTTACAAACCTGAATACACCTGCTCCGTACAGGCGGTTGAAAGTACGTTCCATTTCCTGTATGTTATATAATGTTCCTGGCTGATAAGTGATCAGGTCATCGAACATATCCAGTTTAAATGTGTGCTTGTTATCAAATATCTGTAATCCGCCCGGAGATAGCTGGGCAGCGGTAGTATCATTTTTCTCCAGATTATTCAGCGTATAATTGGGATAGATACGGATGTCGCGGATGTAATATTGTTGGCGGGCTTTTTCCTGCAGTGGCTGTGCCAGGTCTACCACCAGGTTTACGCCATGTTTGGTGGAGAAGGTATCTGCAATAGAAGTAAATTGTTCGGCATCCAGGTAGAAATACCCTTGCTGCTTCATTTTATAGGAGATACGTTCCCGTTCTGCTTTAAAGTCATCCAGGCGGTACGGAGCACCCGTTTGCAGATTGGACTCCGGCATTTTTAATATCCTTGCTGCTTCCTGGCGAAGCTGGGTGCTATCGGTGTTGAAGTGGATCGTGTCAAGGTAATATCTTGGTTTCAGGTGGATGGTGTAGCGCGCAATGGCTTTATATTTTTTGTGGATAGTATCTGCCGAAACGGTAGTCTGAAAATAACCTTCCTGTTGCATGGTGCTTTGCAGCATTTGGGCGCTTAAGGCAGTATGAATGGTTTTATCTGTAATAGGGGTGGCTGCGAACCTCCTGCGCATCCACTTGCGAAACCCTTTATCTTTCAGAGGGTCACCAAGTTTGTAATACAGGTAAGCCGGAAAGGGGAAGCCGAGGGTAGCTTTATTCTCTTTTTGCGCCACGGCTGCAATAGCTTTCTTTTCTGCATAGACAGCCTCCTGGGCAGTGGCGCTGGCGGCTTTATCTATAATGATCTCATTACCACCATAGAGTTTCTCTCCGGCTGGCATATGCCGGGAGATGTTGCAGCTGTAAAGCAGCAGTAACAGTAAACTATATGTAATGATTCTTATGCTCATTAAAAATGTTATTGGCTTTTTGAGGAGCGGAACAGTTCTCTGAACCGCTGATAATCCATGGTAATAATAAAGCTGACACCGGTTTCAACAACAAGGCCTTCCAGCATCACCTGTTGTGCATTTTTACGATATACCTTAATACGGAAACGGCCATCGTTGGTAAGTTTGTAGCTGGCATTTATGTTATCCAGCATTTGTGACGAAGATGATGCATAACCCGATAAATCAAAGTTTTTAGCCAGGCTGATCTCCAGTCTGTCCTGGATCATCTTTTTGGTCAGGGCCACATTTACGCCTGCCAGTAGTTTGTCGCTGGTAGAGAGATAGCTTGCATAGGGATTAACTTTGAGAGAAATATTTGCACGCTTGAGTACGCCGGCAGCCAGCAGGTTCAACTCTTCTGCCAATAGCTGGCTCACGCTGCCAAGTACAGCATTGGCAGGGCGCACGGTAGCAAACATGTTTTGTCCCCGATTAGAAATAAACTGATTCAGCAGCAATAACGCAAATGCCTGTTTAGTCATCACAGAAGTATCACTGCGAAACTGGGATAGTTGTGCATTTACATTGGAAAGTACTTCTTTGGATACGGGTTCATCACTTTCTTTCACCTGAATATCGAAACCAATATTAAGACGGGAGAAGTTACCATCGATTTTGAGTAGCACATTAAAAGGGAGTGGTTGCCGGTATGCTTCCAGTGAAGTCGCATCTGTGACCAATGTTTCTACCAGCCCAAGAGGAGGCGCTTTTACTTCGTATCTGGCACGTATACCGAATTGTGGCCTGTAAGGATCTCCGGCCCAGGTAATTGTACTGCCTTTGTCTATCGTAAATTTTCGCCGGAGTATCTGCTGGTAAGTAAGATCATAAGTACCATCTCCTACATAATACACTCCACTCATCCTGAGCTTTCCGCTGGGCAGGACGCTGGTATGCAGGCGGGCATCTCCTTTCAGACTAAGCTGGTCACCATATATTTCATCCAACACAATGGTAACGGCAGCAGTGGAGTCGGTAGTGATGTTCATATCAATCTCTGAGAAATAACTGCTGCCCCCGGCTGTTTCCTGCTGGAGGGAATCCGGCGGAAGTGTTTGCCGTAAGGCGGCTAGGATACGTGTTTTTTCCACAGGGTCACGTAAATCCCTAAAGGTGACCAGACGTTTGGTTTCATCTTCCAGCTGGGTATCTTTCCGGTTTACGTAAGTGATCCTGCTATCTTTGTTCAAACGGATATCACCTTTTATAACAGGTTTGCGGGCATTCCCGGTTATTTTTAGTGCTGTATTGACATAGGCTGTTCCAAAAACAAGTGGATTATTAATAGCAGGGGCATCCAGCAATTGAAAATCATCTGCCTTAACATGGAGGTTTAACTGTGGCTGAAGCAGACCGTTTTGAAATCCGGCTGTTCCGCTAAGGTATAATGTTTTATTCCTGGGATCTCTGAGTTCGAAATCATGAAAGCTGGCTTGCTGATCTTCGAAAGTCAGTGTTTGCTGCTCAATATGGTAATGCATATTGGAGGCAGGAATTCTGAATGCAACCTTATCAAAATCCAGTTTCCCCTGCACTAAAGGTTGCATAAGGGTGCCGTTTACCGCTATTTTTCCCGTTAGTTGCCCACCGGTACTATCCAGCATACCATTACTGAAAGTTTCCAATAAGCGCATGGGGAGTGGGTCGAGGGAGCCATCCAGTTGAAGAGGGTGTGTAGCGTTGTTTAAGGAATAGGTACCCTTAACATTGATATTGGTGCCATTACCTGTGAGTGCGCCTTTGATATCCAGCTGATGGGCTTCCCCTGCTGCAACTGTAAGTTGGAGATCACCCACAGGCTGTTGCCGCAAGCGTATATCTTTTATAGCAATGTTGCCCTTGTAATGAATGATGCTGTCCTGGAGCCCATCGATGATCGTTTGTCCGTTTATTGTTCCCTCCAAAACAGTATCCTGGCCAAGATGTTTCATTAAGGTAGCCAGTTGGAGCTGGCTGATGGTTATCTGTAAAGGTGCATTTCCCTGAGGTATAGCGCTGTTGATGTAAACAGACGTTGTATCACTTGATAGCTGAAGATGATTTACCTGAAGCCCTTTGGGTGAATACCAGATAGCATGATCTTCATTGATGGTGAGAGGCAGGTAATTTGTGATGAGTTTGTTTGGTGTAAGGTGAAAACGATACCTGCCTTTTTCCGCACTTGCTGTCAGTCCTATTTGAAACCAGGGTTGTTGCTGGCCTGGTTGTTTGTTGTCCAGGATTAATGCAGCCTGATTGTGTCCGGCTTTTAATTGTGCATTGACCTGATAGAGTGGCTGTTGTCCAAACATGACCTGTCTGGCCTCGCTGGTAAACTGAAGCTGATCAGCAGTACCATTCAACCATACTTTCACACTGTCCATTTTCAGGGCTCCTGCGCTTATTCTGGATGCAAGGATACTGCCCTGAAGTGGCGTTACTGTTGACGAGTCATATACCAGTGATACCTGGAGTGAATCGGACAGCGTATACTCCGGAAATAATTTAGTCAGCAGGGGATGTTCCCGGATGACGGCTTTCAAGGTAAAAGGAGCCGCTTTTACCGTTGTAATGGAATCGTGTACATAAGCCTGCAATTGGGTCAGGAAGTGTTTAGCTGTTTTTAAATGATCATCTTTTCCATTAACCGTTATTGCAGCAAAGTCACTTTGGAACCGGGTACTTCTTTGGTTGCCCTGTAAAGAAGTATGACCGGATATATTATCAAGATGAAAGTTTGAAGTATCCATAGTTACAGTGAGATCATTCAGGCTAAAGTACCCAGGTGGGCGTGCCATTTTTACATTCTCCATTTCCATCTCCAGTTTTCCTTTTACGCCTGTGATATCCTTATAGATATGTAATGCAGCCGGGCTCACGGAATCGGCATTCATCCGGATGGTAAGCCGATTATCCGCCTGCAGGATGGCGTTGCCTTGTACCTTCAGGTTGGGATCATTGATTTGCCATTCACCGTGCAGGGTACCATGGTGGATATTTGTGTGAAGTTGAATGTCCTGATAGGCATAATTATTTACAATGGCCTCTTTAAAAGAGCCTTCTATTATACTATTCGTTTTTTCAAGGGAAAAGCCACTGCCTGCTGCATGAAGGGTACCGGTGATTGCTCCTATCAGCGAATCTTTTTTGAGGAAGTAGCCTAGTTGCAATGCGGTAGTATTGGCAGATACATTATAGGAAATAGCATTTAAATCCTGAAACTTCAGACTTCCGGATAGAGTCATGTTTCCTTTATTAGTCAATGCTGTGCAATTGGTACGCACTTCATTAACGGAACCACTGAATGATCCATTTATCCTGACATAGGCGGGGAGGCGTAACTGTTTTAATGAAGCAGCAGGTAATAATATGGCCAGGTCTTTTTCAGGAATACGTGCATCGGTAATATGTAATTGATACCGGATATTATCTGCGTTGCTCAACCCTTGTATATCGCCGTGCATGTTTATCAGGGAGCCGTGCAGGCCTGTCAGGTTGCAGGACGTAAAATAGAAATGGCCTTGCCTGTTTTCAAGGTTAGCGGATACCGATAATCCTGTACGGCGATATTGCTGGATAATCCGGTAGTTTTCCAACACTGGAAATAGCAGGAGCAGATCGTGTATACTAAGATACGAATGACGAATTGCAGTATTAACCCCATGGCTAGTACCATAGAGATAGGTTTGCGGGGTTTTCAACAAGAGATGGGAGAATTTTATTCCTGTGGTGGAGAGGTAGGCCAGGTCTGTTTGAAGGGAATCCAGTTGAAAGCCGCTTTTGTCTTTAAAAGAGAGATGGTGGATATCTGCCGCTGACAAAGTATCACTCCATATGAAGTTGTCCATTAGTATTTGTACCTGCTGTAAATCGGGGTGTCTGTAGTCCATTCCTCTTAATACCGGCGTACTTAAAGGATCATCCATTTTATACCTGCTATTGGAGATTTGTCCATGTGCGATGTTTATTTTCCATCCCGGGTCGTCCTGTGTGGTAATAGCAGCGGATTGTTCATCGAGGTGTACCCGCACCTGTACATTATCTGCCCACAGCGAATCAGCAGAGATCCTCTCCTGATCCAGGGAGAATACATCCGCATTCACTTTGGCTGTTCCTATCTGTACGTTGGTACCGGAACGGGTAACCTCATCTCTGAATTCAACATGGCTGTTCTGCACATGGATATGTCCTGGAATAATATCCAGCGTATCTTCCGGACCAACCGTTTTATTGAAGGAAGCAGAAGTAGCTGCCCGGTAGGATTTTACCAACACACTCGTATTTTCCCAGTTGCTGGTAGCAAAGCGGAGCTTGTATTTAAACAAGTCAGCATCGGATAAAGTGGCCGAAAGATGTCCACTTTGTATGCTGACACTGGTACCTGCGATATCATCTCGGTAATCAAAACGTACGTTTTCCAGTAATAGTTCCTTTAACCGGAGTGGCTTGCTAACGCTTCCCGCAGCTTCCGGCGAGGAAACCGGTAGTATATAGTCGTAATTGAACACTTTTGCGGTGCTATCCCGGTAGAGATGGACGCGGGCAGCTTTCAACTGTACAGTATTAATGCACACCTGTTTATTGAAGAGAGACTTCATATCCAGATAAACCAGTAGCTGTTTCGCATATAGTAATGTATCCTGGTGCTGGTCAGCAAGGTAAATATCATTTATTTCAAACCGGTAAGGAAGGGTAAACCGGATATGGCCTATGCTGACCTGGGTGCCCCATTTGTGGTGAAGGTATTTGGTTGCATAGTGAGTCAGTGCACTCTGGGTCCATCTGATGTGCAGTACTACCAGCAATACTAATAAGATCAGTATTATTATTGCCAGCGATTTAAATATGCGCTTCGTCCACTTCCTGATCATATTTATCCCCTGGCGATGCGGGGTATCGCTGTGAATATAGTTTATATCTTTTTATTGACGTAATTTCTCTCCTAAATTGGGTGCTGAGGTTGCACCTTCAGTTGGGAGGCTAAGATTGCCACTTACCTGGTTACATGGACAGCAAATATTGAAGTTTAACTTTCAATTAATGTTGGAAGATTACTTTTAGGGCCATATTAGGGGTCATGAGTTATCAGCAAATTAATATTCCACCATCATTAATACCTGATCTGTGTAATGGGTCTGAACAGGCGCTGAAGGATGTCTTCGATCTGTTTGGGAAGAAGGTATTTAATTATTGCCGGAAGATGGTGGGGAATCCTGAAGATGCGGAAGAATTACTGCAGGATGTTTTTTTGAAGGTCTGGCAATTCCGCCAACAGATAGATGTTGCAGCCAATTTTGAGGCTTTTCTTTTTACGGTAACCCGTAATCATATATTGAATTTCGCCAGAAAAAAAGCAGCTATTGCCGTATCTACAGTGGCAGAAATGGAGGAAAATATACCAGTGATGGCAGAAGTGCACCAAAAGATAAATTATAAACAGGTATATCAGCAATACCGCCATGTTCTTGAAAAATTGGGCCCCAAAAGCCGGGAAGTATTTGTGCTAAGCCGGGAACACCAGTTGTCCAATAAAGAAATTGCACAGAAAATGGGGATATCTGTGCGTACAGTAGAAACACATGTATCCAATGCATTATCTGTGCTACGGGGAGAATTAAAGGATGCCTGCCTGATACTCTTCCTTTTTATATTCCGTTGAATTTCTATTTTTCTTTCCACGCTCCCCAAGGGTTAATATTAAGTTAACATACCACGCTACGTGGTACCATTTCTTTTTGTGTATATACTAACAGGAGATAAATATTTCATCCTATAACCCTGTAGTATAATGAAACTTGAACCGGAACAAATAAAAATACTTTTTAGAAAAGTTTTAAAAGGGACTGCAACAGCTGATGAGAGTGAACAGTTGCTGAACTATTTGGAACAGGAGCGCCATGATATGGATGACCTGTTATTGCCTTATGGAGAATGGGCAGGTACTGAGGACAACAGATTGCCGGAGGGGGTAAGGGAACGTATACTTACCAGCGTACTTAAGCAGACGCCTGTCACAGGAGAAGGACTGGACAAAACAAGAGCTGGCAGGACCATAAAAATGAGCTATTGGCTTTCCCGTGTGGCGGTGGTGTTTGTGTTAATACTGGCGGGCTGGGGCTTGTTCCGGAAGCAAAGTAAACCGGGAAATAAAACATGGATTGTCTTTGCAGCTGCCAAAGGGGAACGGCGTACTATGATGCTCCCGGATAGTTCAAAGGTATTGTTGAATGCTGGTAGCCAGGTGGCTTTTCAGACAGATTTTGCGGGGAATGAACGTTGTGTAAAGCTTACCGGCGAGGCCTATTTTGAAGTAAAGCATGACCCCCGCAAGCCTTTCATTGTACTGTCTGATCTGGTGAGAACTACCGTATTGGGAACGGCATTTAATGTAAAAGCTTATCCGGAAGATAAAAGTATTGACATCACAGTGATAAATGGAAAAGTGAAAGTGGCGCAGACAGGAAAGGATGAAAAGCAGTTGACACCAGTGATATTAACAAAGGGAATGCATGTGGGATACCAGACAAGGGATACGTTGTTCCGGGTGAGTAAGGTGGATGCTGCAGCGATGGTTGGCTGGAAAGATAATAAACTGGTATTTGAGGAAGCAACGTTGGAAGAGATATGTAATACACTTGCCAGGAACTATAATGTAAAATTTACCACTACCACCCCTGTTGTATGGCAGCATAAATACTCCCTGACATTTGACCAGCTTACACTGGATGAATCACTGGACCAGCTTCGGCTGCTGGGAGCATTAACATTTCAACGAAAAGACAGTATTGTCGTACTCCGGGATAAACATTAGCCAACAACTGGAAATAAAGAAAAAGCCGTCCTGTTAGGAGCAGAACGGCTGAATAAGCCATCAATATCATTAATGACTAAAAGCAAAACAAATTTATGCAACCAATCGCAGGAAACAAGAAAGTTTTTGTGAGGTTTCGAAAAAAAATGCCCGGGATCTTGAGTGTATTACTAACGGTATTTTGTATCCTGGCTACATCCAGGGAGTTACTTGCCCAGGATATGAAAATTACAAAAGTGACTTTGCATTTGAACGATCGCCCGATTAAAGAGGCTTTCCGTGAAATTGAAAAACAATCCGGGCTTACCATCGGGTTCCGCCATGAAGTATTAGATCAGCACAAGCATATCAGTATTATTGCAGCTGATGAAACAATCAGCAGTGTACTCAAAAAACTATTAGCTGGTACTGGTACTACTTACCTGCAAAAAGGGAAAAGTATTCTGATCATTGCCACACCGCGCCAACAATCGAAAACGGGTAGCCTGGATACCCTTACTGGAAATATAAAAGATAGTAACGGTGAGTTGCTCATCGGGGCAAGGGTGACTGTTAAATCAGGTGCCGGTGAACTTATTCATACAAGTTCGGATGAAAGGGGGAATTATTTTGTTGTAGTGCCGGAAGATGCTACGGAGATAACATTCCGTTATATGGGTATTCAGCCGCTGACGGAACAGATTGGAGGCAGGAATATAATAGATGTTCAGCTGGCCAGAAAGAATGTGGAACTAGGGCAGGTAGTGGTAACAGCGCTGGGAATCAAAAGAGAAGTGAAAGCATTGAGCTATACTACACAAGGTGTGGATGTAGATGCCCTGAATGAAACCAAAAGCACGAACCTGATCAATTCCCTTTCCGGAAAAGTAGCAGGTTTGCAAGTGATACCTTCAGGTTTTAATACAGGATCTACCAGGGTGATCATCCGTGGCAATAATTCCCTCACTGGCAATAATCAGCCTTTGTTTGTCGTGGATGGAATGCCAATAGACAATGAACCCGGAGATGCCGGCAGCCTGGATTATGGAAGTAATGCTGCTGATATCAACTCCGACGATATAGAGAGCATTCAGGTATTAAAAGGCCCCAATGCTTCTGCATTGTATGGATCAAGGGCGGCAAATGGGGTGATCCTGATTACCACCAAAGCCGGTTCCACAAAGTTTAAGGTAACTGTTACCTCCAGCATGATGTTCCAGAAACTGACAGAGTTCCCTGAATACCAGAATGCTTATGGGGTTGGAACCTCTTTTGCGATTGATAATACCAACAGGATTCCTAAGGCAAATGTGAACTACAGAAGCTGGGGATCACCTATGATGGGGCAACCCTATATTGCCCTGGATGGAACAGAGAAAGCGTATTTACCTCATCCTGACAATGTGAAGAATTTTTATTCTACCTCACGGTTATTTACCAATTCAGTATCTGTAGAAGGAGGGAATGCAGCCAATATATACCGGCTGGCCTACACCAATTACAATGGTACCAGTGTAGTGGAAGGATTCAATAATATGATGAAGCATTCCATTGACTTCCGGTTAGCAAACAATTTTACCAAATGGTTATCCCTCGATTCAAAGATTAACTACATACGGGACATTGTAAATAACCGTCAATACTCCAATAGTAATGGACGTAATCCTACCAACCTTTATACCCATATGGCAAGGAGTACCGATTTATCTGAACTGTATGATTATAAGGATGAAGCTACAGGGATGGAAATTGGTACACACCGTAATTTCAGTAATCCATACTGGGTGATCAATGAAAATCCTAATAAGGATGTAAAGGACCGGGTGATTGCTTCTTTTAATTCAACGGTAAAGTTTACCCCATGGTTAAAGTTCAATGGCCGCTTTGGTGCAGATGTGTTCTGGTGGGAAGGTTTTGAGTTTAACAATATTGGTTCCGTGGTTGCCAGCAACCCCAATGGTTTTATGCGCACTTTCAACTCCCGGCAACAGAACATGAACCTGGAGGGACTGTTTTCTTTCAACAAAAATATAAACCGGTTCTCGATACTGGCTAATTTTGGGGGTAATATTTATACATCAGGCTTTGAAAGAAGGGAACAAAGGGTTAATTCCCTGTTGCAACCAGGGTTGATCAACTTGTCTAATGCAAAAGAATACCCCACTGCTACGCAATTTATCAGAAGAAAGGAGATTAATGCACTATTTGGATCCGTTTCTCTCGGCTACCGCAACCTGGCATTTCTGGATATCACTGGCCGGAATGACTGGTCTTCTACGCTGCCCAAAGGCAATAATTCCTATTTCTACCCTTCTGTGGGAAGCTCCCTGATTGTGAGCGATCTGCTGGGTATTCGCAGCAACGCATTGAGCTTTCTTAAAGTAAGAGGTTCTATTGCATTGGTAGGAAGTGATACGGATCCTTACCGCCTTGATCAGACTTATTCATTTAATGGCTTCCTGGATGGGGCTACACTGGCCTCTTTATCTACTACAATGAATAATCCTGATCTGAAGCCGGAAAAGACAAGTTCTTATGAATGGGGCATAAATGCTAGATTATTTAATAACAGGATATCCCTGGATGCTACCTACTATAATTCAGGTACCTCCAATCAGATCATTACTGCCCAGCTACCAGCCTCCAGCGGTTATCAGCAGAGAATATATAATGCGGGTAAAATCAGGAACTGGGGATATGAAGCAATGGCTTCAGCAAAAGTGATGGATCGGAAAAAGTTTAAATGGGATGTGGCGCTCAACTTTGCAAGGAATAACTCTCGGGTAGAAGAACTGATAGCAGGTGTAGACCGCTTCCAGCTAAATAATAATTCCAGTTATCTCTATGTATATGCGCAGGTGGGTAAGCCTTATGGTTACCTGCGAGGGCTTGGGGTGGCCAGGGATGAAGCAGGACGTATGCTGATTGAAAATGGTGGTTCCCTGCTGGTAAAGGATAATGATATGGCTTTTGGTACCGCTTCACCGGATTGGCTGGGGGGAATAAGCAATACTTTTAAACTGAACCGCTTTGATTTCAGTTGCTTATTCGATATCAAAATGGGAGGCGTGCTGTATTCCGGTACCATGTCCCGGATGCTGACGAATGGGGTGAGTGCAGAAACGCTATATGGCCGGGACGACTTTTATAAACACTCCGTTATTTTTGGCGAAAACAATAATGAGCTGAGTGGAGGCGCAAGATGGGATGCTTACTTTGCAGATGGTACACCTAATACCAAATTTGTTACTCCTCAGAATTATGAATATGCCAGACCCAATTATGCAGAGTTCGTCATTTATGATGCTTCGTTTATCAAACTCAGAGAGGTAACACTGGGATATAATTTCCCGGAGAAAATGTTCACCGGCACACCCGTAAAAGGAGCCAGGCTGTCACTTGCCGGCCGTAATCTGGCTATACTATATCGCAAAACACCGAAAGGAATTGACCCGGAGGCGGCTTCTACAGCGGGTAATGGGCAAGGAATAGAAAATGGGTCACTGCCTCCCAATGCCATCTACGGGTTCAATTTTAAACTTACGCTTTAATGCCTTACAACAGATGAAAGCAATTACCGGATTTTTATTCATACTTATTTTAAGCTTTGCTGCCTGCACGAAAGATTTAGGAACTATCAACAAAAATCCTAACAATCCAGATATCGTGGAGCCGGACTTTTTACTGACAACTGCCATTTTTGAAACGATGAACCTCTATGGCGGCGCCATGAACAGGGTCGTGTTTTTTAATTATACCCATTATTACTCAGGCTTCCAGGGAGAATTTCAACGGTATACCTATAGTGCAAATGATAATAACACTTACTGGAAAACAACTTACATTAATTGTTTGCAACCAGTGAACCAGATTGAAATAAAGTATGCGAACAATCCTGCTTATGCCAACAGGGTATTGATTGCGCGTATCTGGAAAAGCTTTATTTATTCCAATACCGTATCTATCTGGGGAAGCATACCTATGGCAGGTGCCCTGGAAGGCACAGCCGCAGTACCATATACAAAGGAGCAGGAAGTATACCGTAAACTGCTGGAAGACCTGAAAATACTGGCAGATGGTATTGATCTGTCGGGTGATAAATATAGTGCCAATGCAGATAAGGTATTCGGTGGAGATCTGCTTAAATGGAAAAAGTTTGCCAACACCTTACGGTTGCGTATAGCCATGCGCATCTCTAATGCTGCTCCTAATGGTGATCCCGTACTGGCAAAGAAAGTGGTAACAGAGATATATGAGCAGGCGGCTTTCACCATGACAGCACAGGAGGAAACTGCGGCGGCTAAATGGGGTACTACCAGCGATACCTGGAGCCCATTGTACGACCGTGTGATCTATAATTACACTGCCAATAAAGCCACCATTCCCGTAATAAATGAATCACTCATTTATCATATGGCCCCTTATAATGATCCACGATTGAGTATATACGCACAACCGGCCAAACAGGGCCCACAGAAAGGGAACTATTTTGGCCAGAATATTTCTTACGGAGGAGGTGGTGCTTATGCAGGCGCCGGCCTGGTAAATCCTCACACTGGATTGAAGCAGGACGATTATTCCTATATAGGAGAACGTTTCCTGAAAATGGATGCAGAATATGTATTCCTTTCTTATGCAGAGGCTTGTTTTCTGAAAGCGGAAGCGGCTCTAAAAGGCTGGTGGGGCAGCACGCCTTCGCAACTTTATTATGATGGTATAGATGCTTCTTTTAACCGTTATGGGCTGTCAGCAGCCCAGGCTACTGCCTATAAAAATACACCAGGTATTCAATGGGGCAGCGCTTCGGATACTACAGGGCATGGGGCCGATTTTCAGGACTGGTTGCAGATTTGCAGCAGTGTTATACCTGCCGGAGATCATCTCCGCCAGATAATAATGCAGCAATGGCTGGCCATGCCAGGACAGGGAATTGATGCCTGGGCACTCATCAGACGTACCAGGGTACTGGAGTTTCAACCCCAGTTTGCTACCTATGAAGGTGAGTATGCTTATCTGCCCAACAGGCTTTTATATCCGTCTACCGAACTGCAGATTAATGCCGCGGAAGTACAAAAAGCTATTCCCTGGCTGGAAGGGGCAGACGACCTTTTTACAAAACTATGGTTCGCGCTTCCTAATAAGAAAAACCCTTTTTTACCTTACTAATTTCATTTAAACTACCAGTGATGAGAACAGTACTATATATAGCGGTTGTATGTTTTTTGATGATGTCCTGTAAAAAGGAGGCAACAAATCTTCCTCCAGATTTTAATCATGAAATAACTCCCGTACCAATTACGGAAAATGTGAACGTGGGAGCTTATTATTATAACTACTCGGCTGCAGATTGGGCGAAGAAGTATTCTAATACTCCTGTAGCAGGAGAATATTCCGCGCTGGATCCCGCTGTAATGGCCCAACATCGTCAATGGGCAGATGAAGGAGGCGTAGATTTCTTTATATTCAACTGGAATGGTGCGGCAACAGGTGATCCGCTTTTAAAAAGTTTTATTACCGGCAGAAACAACCAGGTGAAGATGGTGATCAACTTTAATATGGCACATCTGTCGGCAACGAATAATTCACCATTAACAGGAGCTAAACTCAATACTTTTCTGAACGAGTTTAAAACACTGGCAACTGCACATTTTAATCAGGCGTATTATTATAAGATAGATGGCAGGCCCGTGATACTGATCTCTCCGCTTAATTTATCTGCGAATGCTGCGGCAAGTATAGACTATGCTGCTGTATTGCCTGTATTGAAAGAAGCAATGTCAAAGGAAGGAATCGACTTGTACGTGATTGGAGAAATTACTTCCGGATGGTTACCCCCCATCCGTTATGCACCGGCAATCAAGGCGATGGATGCAGTAGGCCTTAGTAATTGGTCTACCGATGTATACGACAGGTCTGTATTCTTTAATGCTTTTAGTGACATTAATTGGAAAAACTGGAAAGATTCTACCACAAACTGGAACGTAGATTATGTACCATGCATTTTCCCCGGCTTCAACGATAAAACAATGTCCCCTGCCAGTAAATTGTATAACATTGGTGGCAATGCTGCATTTTATGAAACTTATTGTAACGTGGCTAAACACAATATGGGCAGTAAAAGAATCGTACTGATTAATTCCTGGAATAATTTCCAGGCAGGCACCAGTCTGGAGCCTGCAAAAGAATATGGAACTACCTACCTGGGAGTTACCAAAGCCCAGTTTAAAGTAAAAGTATTATAACGGTAAAAGCTGAATTACGATGAGTCATACTATGAACAGAAGAAAGTTTGCAACCTCTCTTGGAATGCTAGCAGCGATGTTGCCACTGGGGGCTGCTGCATTGAACTTTACGCCTTCCCGTGGTAAAGGGTTTCATTTTGTATTGCTGGGCGACCTCCATTTTGATAAGCTGGAACATCACGATACCGGGTATGTGAATGCTAAATATGCGGGAGATTGGAACCAGATCAGGAATTATTCCCGTATCACCCGTGAAAACCTGCCCTTATTGATGAATGTGATTAAACAGCAGGGAAACAGGGATAATGCTGCGTTTTATCTGCAGCTGGGCGACTTTGTGGAGGGGCTTTGCGGTACGGAGGCATTGGCACAACAGCAAACGAAAGAGTTCATTGATTTTATAGCTGCGCAACAACTGGACCGCCCTTTTTTTGTTATAAAAGGAAATCATGATATAACGGGGGAAGGGGCTCCGCAGACATATGTAAAAACGGTTTTGCCATGGCAGGCAAATGTGTTGAAACAAAAAAATACAACTGCCAATGCTACGTTTGTACATAAAGGTGTCCGGTTTATCCTGTTTGATGGTTATACGCCAGATGAAAGCCTGCAGTGGCTTAAAAAAGTGCTGGCTACACATAAGGAATCCCTGTTGTTTTTTTGTATCCATATGCCGGTGGTGCCATTCAATGCCCGGGCCAACTGGCATGTGTTTGCAAAGCCATCTGAACAGCCGCAACGGGAGGAATTATTACAGCTGCTTGGAAAACACCATGCAATTGTACTTTGTGGGCACTTGCATAAAACATGCATCCTGAAAAGAAGTACACCAGCAGGTGATTTTGTACAGGTATGCCTGGGAAGTGTCATTCCTGCACCAGATGCTAAAATTAAAGATCATCTGAAAGGGGTGGAGTTTTATAATGCCGGCCTGGTAAATCTGGAACCGGCTTTTGCGCCTGCTTCCCTGGAGGAAAGAAGAACCAATCTTACAAACGAGCAACCATTTATAAAATACTATGAATACGCTGATTTTTGTGGATATGCCACCATTGGGGTCACGGAAGAGAAAGAGGTGACAATGGCTGTGTACGCTAACGTGGACACAACACCATGGAATACCATACACTTATCAGCATTGACTTAAAAACCCGGCAAAGGTGATATATGGGGTTGGCCATTATTTTTTGGTCAGCCCCTTTTTGCGTTCACCTATTTTCCTGCCAATACAATTTTGCTTTTTTATGATGTGAAATTAAAATATAGCCGTTTTTAGGGGATCCTTCCCCTGCTCAACTTTTTTTTTCCTCAGAATGCCCGTATTTTGCCCGGAGTGCCACGTACCAAAAATCAGACAGTAAAAGAAATGCCCGGAAATCGGGATGTAGCGTTGCTTCTGCATGTTTACAAGAGGGTGAAGCGACCGCAATCTCACAATCAGGAGTTAAGAAGAATCCTAAACTGATACATAAAACAAATTATACAGTATGAATAAAAGATGGCAACTGTTGCTGGGAATAATCCTTAGTACACAACTGGCTTTTGCACAGGGTGAACAACAGGGTAAAAAAGACTGGCTGGTTACACCGGTTAAGGACAAAGCTACGGTACTGGTCACTGCCAATGGAAAGGATATTACTTTATCTAATGGTCTGGTAAAAAGATCCTTCCGCATTTCGCCCAATGTAGCCTGTTTTGATTACCAGAATCTGAGCAATGGCCAGCAGTTACTGCGTGCAGTAAAACCAGAAGCAATAGTGGGACTGAACGGAAAGGAGTATAATGTTGGCGGCCTTTACGGACAAAAAGAAAATGCCTACCTCCTGCCTGCATGGCTGGAAAACTTTACTGCTGGCAGTAATGATTTCCAGTACTATAAACATGAAATTACAGACATCACTCCCCGGATTAAATGGAAAGCTACCTATTGGGCTGCAAATAAAAAGCAGGCTACGGGAAAGCATCTTACCTTCTTTTACAAGGCGGGTGCTGGTGACGTACAAGGAGTTACAGTAAAGGTGCACTACGCGATATATGATGGCATGCCATTGATCACCAAATGGCTCACTATTGAAAACAATACGGGCAAAGCAATTGCGGTGAACCGGGTGGTAAATGAAACACTGGCCCTGGTAGAAGAAGAAAGTGCAGTTATTGGTACACCTGAACAACTGAAGAAACCACAGGGCATTTATTTTGAAACCAACTTTGCGTTTAATAATGCCATGCAATATAATGTGAGTGATCAGACTACACATTGGAAAATGGACTCAGCCTATACCTCCCAGGTAAATTTTAATAATACTACGCCTTGCTTGCTGGAAGTATATCCGGCCAAAGTAACGGATGTGATATTGAAAGCCGGAGAAGGATTTACTTCTGTAGGCACCAATGAATTGCTGATGGACAGTTATGACCGCGAGCGCAGGGGCCTTGCGGTGAGAAAGATGTACAGGATGATTGCTCCCTGGACTACAGGTAACCCTATCTTCATGCACCTGGTAAGCAAAAATGATGAGCAGGTAAAAGAAGCAATAGACCAATGTGCTGCCACTGGTTATGAAGCACTGATCCTGAGCTTTGGAAGCCATGTGGATATGGAAGACACTTCAGCAGCAAATATTGCACGCTGGAAGAAAAATGCGGCCTATGCACACAGCAAGGGGATTATGATAGGAGGATATTCCTTATTCAGTTCCCGCCGTATCAGTGATAAGGATGATGTGATCAGCCCGGAAACCGGTAAGCCCGGTGGTGCCTTTTTCGGCAATGCGCCTTGCTTCGGCAGTGAATGGGGATTGGCTTATCGCGATAAGATCAAATACTTTATCAAAAGTACTGGTTTTGATATCTGGGAAAATGACGGTCCTTATCCTGGTGATGTTTGTGCTTCTACTACACATCCTGGCCACAAAGGACTGGAAGACTCCCAATGGCGCCAAATGGAAATACAAAAAGAATTATACAGATGGCTTAATGAACAGGGGGTATATATTAATGCGCCCGACTGGTATTTTCTGGACGGCACGCATAAAATTGGCCTTGGCTACAAAGAGGTGAATTTTTCTTTATCCCGCGACCAACAGAAAATACTGAACAGGCAGAACATCTTTGACGGTACCTGGGAAAAAACACCTTCTATGGGATGGGGATTTGTACCGCTTACCCGTTACCAGGGTGGTGGACCAGAAGCAATTCTGGAACCATTAAAAGATCACCTGGATGATTATAAACAACTGATGTTTCAATACTATGGGGCTGGTATACAGGCCTGCTACCGGGGGCCACGTTTATATGATTCAGAAGCAACGAAAAAAGTAGTGGCTGATATGATCAGCTGGTATAAACAATACCGGGATATTCTGAATGCTGATGTGATCCACTTACGCAGAGCAGATGGCCGCGACTGGGATGGTATCCTGCATGCCAACTCCCAACTGAAGGAAAAAGGATTCCTCATCCTTTACAATCCCCTGAAAACAAGTATTACCAGAACTATTACAGTACCGCTGTACTACACAGGGCTTACTGCAACGGCTAAAGTAAAAGAACAGGGTAAAACAATAAAAACCTATCCGCTGAACCGTGGCTTCGAAATTACGATGACGGTGACACTGGCGCCGGAAAGTTATAACTGGTGGGTGATTGAATAGGAAATGCATAAATAAAGAATCCGCAAATACTTTTACTAAAGTGTTTGCGGATTTTTTATTGCGGGATAGCGTATCAATGCCTTATTCTCCTTTCAGGCTCTTTATTGGATTTACCAGTATAGCTTTAATACTCTGGTAGCTGATGGTCAGCATTGTGATGCAAATGATCAGCAAAACAGCGAGCAGTAACATCCACCATGCCATATCAATCCGGTAAGCAAATTGTTCCAGCCAGGCGTTCATAGCCCACCAGGCTACCGGGGATGCGATAAGGAAAGCAATGAGGGCAAGCATAACCACCTCCCTGGATAATAGTGAAAACAAGGAGAGCATGCCTGCGCCCAATACCTTCCGTATGCCAATCTCTTTGGTCCGCTGCTCTGCTGTAAACATGGCCAGGCCCAGTAATCCCAGGCAGGATATGAATATGGCCAGCGCGGAAAAGCAGGCAGATAGCTTGCTTACAATGGCTTCACTTCGATATAATTTATGATAGGCGTCATCAGAAAAAGAATAGGTGAATGGAAATTTAGGGTTTAATGTTTTACATATTTTTTCCAGACTGGCCACAGCTTGTTGGGTTTTGCCGGCTGCTGTACGGATAAGGATATGTCCATACTGTTCTGTTTCACCATTTCTCAGGATAAGGGGTAAGATAGGGTGGTGTAAAGAAGAAAAATGAAAATCTTTGAGCACACCTACGATCGTCCCTTTTTTCCCCCATACGGTCAAAGATTTGCCGATAGGATCCTGATAACCTATTACTTTCAGGGCGGCCTCATTTACCAGGTAACCGAAAGAGTCTGAGGCAAAGGCGGGGGAAAGGTCCCTCCCTGCTACAAGCTTTAAATGCATCGTTTTTACAAAATCATACCCGGTAGCAGTTTGTGTAAACATAGGGCTGGTGTTGGGAACTTTATTATCCCATTCCACACCATAGGTGCTACTGCCTATTGCCGTAGGGGTTTCTCCTATACGGGATACCATTTGAATGCCAGGTGTATTCATCGCTTCCTGTTTAAATACACTGTATTTTTCTGCAAGATTACCCTCCAGCGGTACATAAATCAGGTTTTCCCTGTCATAACCAAGATGGGTTTGCTGAATGTAATTGACCTGTCTGGAAACAACAATCGTCCCGGTAATGAAGAGGATAGAAAGCACAAACTGAAAAACCACCAAGCCCTTTCGCAATCTCACGGTGTTGTGACCCGATTTCAATGATCCTTTTAAAATCTTTATTGGTTGAAAAGAGGAGAGTAAAATGGCTGGATAACTCCCGGCAGCCAGTCCCGTGATCATCGTCAGGCAGAGCAGGCTGATCCAGAAGTAGATATTCGCATATGGGAACATAATGTGTTTGCCGCTCAGCTGATTGAAAAGGGGCAGCAGCGCATAAACCAGTATCAATGCTAATGAAACAGACAATACCGTGATCAGCATAGCCTCGCTTAAAAACTGCCACAGGAGTGTTGGCCGCGCAGCTCCCGCTACTTTACGGATACCAATTTCCTTGGCCCGCTTGGTAGAACGGGCTGTCGTGAGATTCATGAAATTGATACAGGCAATCAACAAAATGAAAATAGCTACCACACTGAAGAGCTTAACATAGGCGATGCGCCCACCGGAAATATGCCCAGCGGTAAAATTACCATGCAGGTAGCTGTCGCCGAAACGTTGTATATCCAGCTCTGTGCGATGAGTGGGCGTATCATACTTAGCCAGCAAATGTTTGATCTTGGTAGCCACTAGCTGTGGATCCGCATCTTTGCGCAACAGGATCAGGGTATTAGGTCCTACATTTCCCCAATCCTTGGCCCAGTTATTTTCTGTAAGGAAGGTAGACCAGTCGATCAGGCAATCAAACCTGGCGGAAATATTTTCAGGCAAATCTTTAAATACCCCGGTAATCGTTAAGTCCTTCCTGTTATCATAGCGGAGTGATTGACCAATGGCGGCATCTGCACTGCCAAAAAATGCTTTGGCCATTTTCTCTGAGATACAAAGGCTTCCGGGGTTACTGAGTGCAGTGGCTGGATTGCCCTTCAGTAAAGGATAACTCATCATCTTAAAATAATCCACCTCTGCATAACATGCATCAAATTTGATGATCTTATCAGCTCCTTCAAAAGTAAGCCGGTCAGGACTGTCATCTATCCAGGCAAAGTTGGAAGCATAGGCTATTTCAGGAACGGTACGCTTCATCTCTGCTGCCAGCATGCCGGGCGTTTTGTACCAGGCATATATCTTATTGTCTGCATACTGACGTTCGTACACCAGGTAAAGCTGGTTACCCTGTGCATGAAAATTATCTACACTCCGTTCATCCTGTACCCATAATAATATCAACAGGCTGCAAGCCAGCCCCACAGTTAACCCTGATATGTTGATGGCTGAAAAGGTTTTGTTACGGATAAGATTACGCCAGGCTATTTTGAAATAGTTGAAAAACATAAGGCTGAAGCAATTTGGGCAACCGTGTGCAGAAAACATTATGCCATTTAATAATCGCTTTATTAATAACTAATTATACAAATAAGATTCAATACTTTGTCCGCTTTTAGCACAAATGCCGTCCAGTTATGGACAACTGGCTGCTCCTCTGAAAAAGCGGCTCATGCGCACTTCTTCAAATGTCTCCTGCTTTCTAATTTTAGAATTGTTATTATTGTGTTGACTAACCAATCTAAAGACAGCATATTGTCGAACAATGTTTTACATACCGGCGAGGTACGCTATGACAGGGTAGCGGCGGGAGATGAAGGGGCGTTCCGGGATCTCTTTGACTTATATGTGCCCAGGCTGCAGGCCGTAATTTATCGTATTACTAAGTCGGCAACGGTAACGGATGATCTGGTCCAGGAAACATTGTTAAAGGTATGGATAGCAAGAGACCAGCTGGAGCTGGTGAGCAAACCGGATTCCTGGATCATCAAAATCGGCTTTTTTCTTGCACTTAATCATGTTCGCCGCCTGAATATCCACAGCAAGGTAATCGCACACATCGATTATCATCAACACCAGGAGGCGCCTGGAAATCCGTCAGGGGAAGCTACTGAGTTCCGGCAGATGATCCTGCTGGTAGGTGAAGCTGTCAGACAATTACCGGAAAAACAACAGCAGGCTTATCTGCTGAGCCGGGAACAAGGGCTTTCTATAGCAGCCATTGCCGGGCAAATGGGCCTGGCAGTCAGCACCGTTAAAAATCTCCTGGTAATGGCCCTGAAACATATCCGCCAACACCTTGAAAAAGCAGGCTACACCTACTTATTATTGCTTTTTGGCACTTTTCTCTAAAAAAAGATTGTCTTTTTTCGGTACCATCGGTTTATTAGATTGTCTGCTTTAGTATGGGGGGATGATCCTTCCTGTAAACCAAAATCATGCTGTCCGGTGGAACAACAAACCCGTTTACAATATTTATTGGAGCAATTGGTAGCACACACCGCTACTGATGAGGAATTAGCGGAGCTGGCTGATCTGGCAGGCAAGGATAATACGGATCATGCTATTGCTGCAATAGAACAATTGCTGCAACAGGATCCTGCAGCCTACCCGGAGCCGTATGATCGTGAAAAGTGGATGACGGTTGCCAATAACATACTGGCTGCTGATAAAATGGAAACTGTAAGAAAGCCTGTGGAACGGAAAATACCAGTCCTTCGCCGGTATCGTTGGGTGGCTGCTGCTGCGATACTAGGTGTCATTGCGCTGGGGAGCTACCTGTGGTGGCAACAACGGCCGGTGATAAATGTAGTGGTGGTTCCGGCGCAGGATGTACTGCCTGGCGGGAGCAAGGCGATGCTGACATTGGGGGATGGGTCAACGGTAGCATTGGATAGCGCCGGCAATCAGGTGATTCACCAGGGAAGTACCGCGATCTACCAGCGGCATGGGCAATTGCAGTATGAAACAGGAAATGGTGCCGGTGCTGTCAGCCTTAATATGCTCACTACTCCCCGGGGAGGGCAGTACCAACTGCGCTTGCCAGATGGGAGCACGGTATGGCTGAACGCTGCCTCTACTTTAAAATATCCTACTGCATTTTCAGATACCGGCCGTTTGGTGGAGCTGACCGGGGAAGCCTATTTTGAGATACGCCCGCTGTCAAATGCTTTAGCGGCAGGAGGCAACAAGAAGGTGCCTTTCCGGGTAAAGGTGAATAACATGACGGTAGAAGTATTGGGCACGGCATTTAACGTACAGGCCTATCCTGATGAGTCAAAAGTAACCACTACATTGATAAATGGCAAGGTGAAGCTCAACAGCAACAGTGAAACGTTGATGTTGCAACCAGGACAGCAGGCGCAGCTGGAGGAAGGAGGAAGGCTGAATCTGCTGGCAGATGCTGATATAGAACAGGCGGTGGCCTGGAAGAACGGCTATTTCCGCTTCGTTAAAACCGATATACAAAGTATCATGCAACAATTATCCCGATGGTATGATGTGGAGGTACGTTATGAAAAAGGCCTGAAACCTTATTCATTTGGCGCCATCATCAGCCGGAATAATAATATATCCCAGGTGCTTAATATGCTGGAAGCCACCGGAGAGGTTCATTTTAAGGTAGAAGGCCGTCAGGTGCTGGTAATGCCCTGAAAATAGAAATTCCATTTATCACCAAAAACAACATTTTATGCATTACAACGATACCTGATTCCACAATCGGCGATCTAAATAAAAAAACCAGGAACGTTGACGCGCCCCTGGTGGATGTGTATGGATTGTCATGAAACAATATTCCGTCTTACAGGTAACTGATTCTTTTAAAATCCAAACAGTACTGCAATTTATGCAATTAAACCATTATGGAAAAACCTTTCGGTGGAAAGGTCTTATCAACCAAAGAAGCTTCCTCGTTATGAAACTAACGGTCCTGCTTTTAACCGTTACCTGCCTGCAAATAAGGGCGAATACATACGCTCAGCATATTACGCTGAAAGAAACGAATGCTTCCCTGGAGAAAGTATTTAATGCAATCTATAAGCAAACCGGGTACCAGTTCGTATATGCAGATAATTTGTTGCAGCAGGCAAAGAAAATAAGTATCGATATCGAAAATGCACCTATCAATGAGGTGCTGGATGTCTGTTTTAAAGGCCAGCCATTTACTTACATGATGAAGGAAAAAGCCATCATCGTAAAAAGAAAAGCGCCGCCTGCCACGCCTGTAGCAAATGTTCCTGTGCCGATAAAGATTACCGGTGTGGTAAAGGATAAGCTGGGTAGCCCATTGATAGGGGTTACAGTAAGGGTGGTGGGAAAGGAAACAGGAGCCATTACAAATGAAAATGGCGTGTTTACCTTACAGGCAGAACCTATAGATTCCCTGGAGATAACCTACATCGGCTATCAACGCCAGGTGGTAGCGGTAAATAATCAGACCAGCATACAGATTGCGCTGGAAGCAAGTGCCGGCGGGCTGAATGAAGTGGTGGTAGTGGCTTATGGTGAACAGAAGAAAGCCAGCATTACGGGTGCAATTGCTTCTATACAAACCAAGGAAATCAAACAAAGTCCTGCTGCAAATCTGGCGGTTACCTTAGCGGGAAGATTACCAGGATTAACGGTGATTCAAAGTAGTGGTGAACCCGGAAAGGATGCTACCGCATTATATTTACGCGGACAGGGTACCCTCAATGGTCAGAACCCGGTTATTCTGGTGGATGGGGTAGAACGCGAATTGTCTTATATCGATCCCAACGAGGTAGAAAGTGTAACCATTCTGAAAGATGCTTCCTCTACTGCTATGTTTGGTGTACGTGGTGCCAATGGGGTGATTCTCGTAACCACCAGAAGAGGTGAAAAAGGAAAATCCCAGATCAGCTTTACGGCTGAAACAGGTATCCAGGATTTTACCAGAAGGAATTCCATTCTTGGGGCATACGATTGGGCAAGATTAAAGAATGAAGCCTGGCACAATAATAATCCGGATGCAGATCCCAATAATCCGGTGAACCGGCCACCTTATTCAGACTATGCGCTGGAGCGTTATCGTTTGCAGGACGACCCGCTTCGTTACCCAGATAATAACTGGCGGGATATGCTGATGTACAAAGTAGTACCACAAACAAGATATAACCTGAGCATTTCAGGAGGAGGTGATAAAGTACAGTATTTTGTAAATGTGGGTTATTTAAACCAGGCTGGGCAGTGGAAGGTAGAGCAGAAAGACTATGATCCATCTACCTATCTGAAGCGGTATAACTTCCGGTCAAATATTGATGCTTTTCTGAATAAAACTAAAACACTCAAAACATTCCTGAATGTAGCCGGCTACCTGGAAAAAACCAACTCGCCCTACCAGAATGAAATATTCCGCTATATCAATAACGAACATCCAAGTATCCTGCCGGGTCCACTGACACCAGATGGAGAAGTGATCGTTGGCTCAGGGCTATATAATAATTCCCCTTATGCTATGATTAACCGTAGTGGCTATACCCAGGGTACGAACAATAATATTACGGCTTCCTGGGGATTGCAGCAAGACCTGCATTTTATTACGGAAGGGCTCTCTGCAAAATTCATGGCTTCTTTTGATACCAAAACAGCTTACCGCCTGGCAGCCAACAGGAATTATGAGATCTGGACGCAGATTATGGATCCGAATTTAAAAGCAGTAGATGGTAGAGATAGTGTGTATTATACAAAGAACGGTGGAGATAATACTCCCCTGAGCCTTTCCAGCGGTGCCTCTTTTGAGTCTTTTACCAACTTCCAGTTCCTGGTAAATTATAACCGCACCTTCGCTAATAAACATACCGTAACAGGACTGTTAATGGGACAACAGGAACAAAGAATCCGCCCCGGTGATCCACTACCATACAACCTGAGAGGTTTTTCATCCCGTATCACCTACGGCTATAAGAATAAGTATTATGCAGAGTTTGATGCCGGATTTAATGGTTCTGAACAGTTTGCTAAAGGAAAACGTTATGGTTTCTTTCCCTCCGTTTCAGGAGCATGGGTGATCAGCAGCGAACCTTTTATGAGTAATGTTACTTTGCTGGATTTCCTGAAGCTGAGGGCTTCCTATGGAAGTGTAGGTAATGACAGGCTGGGAGGAAAACGGTTCCTGTACCTGGATGATATACAACGTGCAGGCGGGGGATACAGTCCCAGTTTAGGCAGAGGAGGTACCATCAGTGAATCTTATATCGGTAACCCGGATATCCAGTGGGAGATTGCCAAAAAAACAAACGTTGGCCTGGAAATAGGATTGTTCAATGAACTGAAGATCACAGTGGATGTGTTTAAGGAAAGCCGCGATAATATCCTGATAGCCCGTGGTTCTGTACCGATGCTGAATGGGGTATCTGCTGGTGCACGGCCTCCTGCCAATATTGGTATTGTAAAAAATCAGGGCTATGAAATTGAACTGAATTACAATAAGCGCGTGGCAAAGGACTTTACCATCTTCTCTAATTTGAACTTTAACTATGCCAGGAACAAAGTAGTGTTTGTGGATGAAGCTGAGAAAACAGCCGACTTTGCTGCCCGTTACCGCCAAACAGGCTATATGATCGGACAGAACTTCGGTTATATCGTAGATGGCTATTTTAAAGATCAGGAAGAGATTAACGGATATCCTGCCTATAATATCGGAAGGATACCCCGCCCGGGAGATTTTAAATACAAGGATGTAAATGGCGATAAAATAATAGATGAGCGTGACATTGCTCCGGTAGGCAATGCTGCAGTGCCCCAATATACGTATGGTGCAGCATTTGGGATCAACTATAAGGGAATTAGTGTTTCTGCATTATTCCAGGGAGTAGCAGGGGTTTCTAAATTCTTATCTGACATTGGTGTGTTTGAAACCTATGATTTCCGGGAGCGTATGTTACATGCCTGGACACCGGAACGTGCTGCGGCAGGAGAGGAGATCCTTTACCCTGCATTAAGCACGGGCCTGTCTGCCAGCAACCTGGTCAATACCTTTTACCTGGAAAATACCAGCTTTGTACGCCTGAAAAACGTGGAGATCGGATATACATTACCTGAAAATATCTCCGGTAAGATTGGTGCACAGTTAGTGCGCATTTATGTAAATGGGGTAAACCTGTTCACCTGGGATAAAATGAAAACAAAGGATTACGATCCGGAGATATCCAACTCTTATACCTATCCCGTTTACCGTGTGTTTAATTCCGGTATTAATATCACCTTTTAATTTATTCAACTACGTTTGATATGAGGAAGTTTCTTATAATATTTTTAGTATTGTTTCACCTGGTAATCGCTCCCGGTTGCAAAAAAGATCCTCTGGATATTACGCCGGATGGTAGAATAACCATTGAGGATGTGTTTAAAGATGAAATCCTGATCGAAGCTTATGCCAACTCGGTGTACAATTATATCCGGTTATACGGTTCCCGTTATTACCCCAATGTAATGCTGTCTGTTTTTTCTGATGAATCTCATGGCAGCGATGATCCGCAGGATAGCTGGTCCAATGTTTCGCAATGGTATGGTGGAATGCTGACACCCTCTTACAATCCGCTGGATGCCGGTACCAACCGGGAAGGAGGGATTAAGTGGAACGGCCAGTATTATGAAGATGGCTGGGATGCGATCAGGAAAGCCAATATCTTTCTTTCAAGGATAGGTAATGTGAGTATGGCAGACCGCAACAAACAAGCCAGGCTTACTGCCGAAGTCAGATTGCTGAGGGCCTTTTTCTACCTGGAACTGATTAAGATGTATGGTGGACTGCCTATTGTGGATAAACAATTCCCGGACAATTTTGATTACAAAGAATTAAAACGGAATTCTTTTGAAGAGTGTGCGGCATTTATTGTGAGTGACTGCGACTATGCGATCAAAGAACCTAATCTGCCATACAGGACCGCTATTGAGGGAGAGCGGGGCCGCTTTACAAAGTCAGTGGCCTATGCAATCAAATCTCAGGTACTGTTATACAACGCCAGCCCATTATGGAACCCTGGCAATGATGCAGGCAAATGGCAACTGGCGGCCGCCGCAGGAAAAGAAGCCAAAGAGGCGCTGGTGCAGAATGGGTTTGTGCTGAACGCGGATTATGAAAAATACTTCCAGGGTAACTCCAGCAATACCAACGATCGTGAAACAATATTCGAGATCAAGAATGCAGAAGCAACGTTTGGTGGTATCCTTTTCTTTATTAATGGGATCCCTACAGTGGGAGCAGCTTTAGCCGGTGCAGCTCCTTCCCAGGAATTAGTGGATGGCTATGATATGGCCAATGGTGAAATTCCTATTACCGGGTATAATGATGCAGATCATTTAAAACCTGTCATTAATACCGCTGCTGGTTATGATGATAACCAGCCATACAAAGACCGTGACCCCCGCTTTTATGCGAGTATCTGGTACAACCAGGCATACTATGGTGTGATCAATGGAAAACAACATTACGTGGCATCTTATCTGGGAGGAGAGGATGGCCTGGCACAGTTACGGCAGCGTACGCATAACGGATACTACCTGAGAAAATTCAATGACCCGGATTTAAGGATCGGTAATGTAGGTAATGCGCTCTGGAAAAAATTCCGGTTGGCAGAAATTTACCTGAACTATGCAGAAGCTGAAAATGAAGCTTCTGGTGCTACGCCTGCAGTATATGAAGCAGTGAATACGGTGCGGAGAAGAGTACATATGCCTGATTTGCCGGAGGATTTATCTAAAGAGGCTATGAGAGAAAGGATACGTCGGGAAAGACGCGTGGAACTGGTGTTCGAAGAACATCGTTTCTGGGACGTGCGCAGATGGAAAATCCTGGATAAAACGGATCGCCTCACTACAGGCATGGCCTGGACCAAACAACCGGATGGCTCTTTTACCAGACAGCGTATCGTAGTTGGCAGACGGGTAGCCTGGGCGGATAAATACCTGATCTTCCCCATCCCTTTAAATGAACTGAACAGATTGCCGGCGTTTACACAAAACCCCGGTTGGTAATAACAGGTAACGGGTCTGTCCAGGCCCGTTATCTCATTTTCACTTTTATTTATTCACCTTAAAAAGTAAATATATGCGTGCATATAACAGGATGCTTATTGCCCTCACTGCCGCTGCTATTACATTTGCTGGCTGTGAAAAAAAAGAACTGCCCCTCCGGACAGAGAAACCTATTGCGCCTCATAAAACAGATACACCTAAGGCACGTAATGCCGTCTGGGCACAAAGCGAATTTGTGCTCTCTACTTTTTTTGCGCTGCCAGGTAGCGGAGATACTGCTGTCTACAGGAAAATACTCACACAAACAAAAGAGGCGGGGATCAACCTGGTAGAGCTTACCTTCCTGAGCAGGCTGGCCCTGATTCCGGCCCTGGATGTGGCAGAGGCACAAGGTGTTAAAACACTGGCACAGGATCTGGCTTCCTTCAGCGGATTCCAGACAACTGTACCTTCTTTTACAGAGGATACCGTGATTAACAATGTCAGCTGGCTAAACAATTACAATATGCTGGAAGGCTATTATGTATGGGATGAACCTTTTACCACCACCCTTACCCAGGCAAAAACGCTGCGTGATTATTTCAAAGCACATGACCCCAGCCGCCTGGCCTTTTCTGTGATGCTGCCCAGCTATGGGCCATACATATGGTCAGATAGTACTTTCCCCAGATACGTGGATAGTTATGTATCCACCATCGATCCGGAGGTAGTATCGTTTGATTATTACCCCTTCCGCGAAAACCTGACCTCCACTACACTGATCACCAATGATCTCTGGAAAGATTTTGGTTATATTCGTAAAAAGGCATTGCAGGCAAGTAAACCGCTCTGGTTCTATTTTCAGGCGGTAGGCATGCAGCCAGGACAGATAAGTATCATGAACCTGGAAAGGATACGGGTACAGATGTATGCGGCGCTTAGCTACGGGGTAAAGGGATTAAGTTATTATACCAGTCACCAGGCTTTGATAGAAGATGGAACCTATGATAAAACGCCTATGTTCAACGATCTGAAAGCGCTGAATACCGCCGTGAAAAATGTGGGAAATTACTTATTTGGTAAACAGGCGGAACAACTTTATCACACGGGCGTGTCCAGCACAAACCGCACCAGATACTACCTGGATAATCTGAGTTCGTCTGCGCTGATAAATACAGCCCCCAATGACCTGATCATTGGCGTATTCGGTGATGCGGGTACCACGAAATACCTGATGATCACCAATAAGGATTTTTCAACAGCCAAAAGTGGTACTATCACACTTAAAAGCGCGAAGAAGGTAAGTGAGTTTAATAAAAGCGCGAATACTACTTCGGTATTGTCTACCAGTACTACCAGCATTACTATTTCAATCCCTCCGGGAGAAGCCGCATTATATATCATTGAATAAGTAAAGCACGACGCTTTTTAAACAAAACAGGATCAGATGAAAGGAAAATATTTTCAGAATAGCTCCGGCACCATGTTGTTAAACTTCATGGTGCTGGCTGCATTATTTACCAGTGGCTGCAGCCGGAAGGCCGCCACACAGGGCAATACGAAACAGCAGGGGTGGCAGCAACGGGAATTTATACTGTCCACCTTCCATGCAGTGGGAGGGGATACTACTATCTATAAAAAGGTATTGACAGCTACCAAAGAAAGTGGCATCAACCTGGTGGAACTCACTTTCTTGAGCCCCGATAAAGTGATGGCAGGTATGCGGGCAGCAGAGGAAGTAGGGGTGAAAGTGCTGGCAGAAGATATGTCCACGATCAGTGGTGTTGGGGATAAATTTCCTGCTTTTCAGGAGGAAACGGTCCGCAATACGATACAACAGCTGAAAGGTTTTAAAATGCTGGAAGGGTATTATATATGGGATGAACCACATGAAAAAGATTTTTCCAAAACACGGGAACTACACGACCTGGTGAAAAAGTATGATGGCAACCGGTTAGCATTTTCTGTTATTTTTCCCAGCTATGGTGTATATACCTGGGAAAAGGGGAGCTACGAATGGGCAGATAATTCCTACCCCAGATACGTAGATAATTATCTGAAAACAGTAGACCCGGAAATTTTTTCTTTCGACTATTATCCTTTCCGCGATAATAAGGCAGCAACCGATTTGATCAACAATGACATCTGGATGGACTTTGGCTATATCCGCAAAAAGGCGCTGGAACATAATAAACCGCTGTGGTTTTATTTTCAGGCGGTATCCCTGCAAAAAGACCAGCAGAGTATCATGGATGTGAGCAGGATACGTGCACAGATGTATGCGGCCCTGGCATATGGTGTTAAAGGGTTGAGCTATTTTAATTCGGCAGGCTCCCTGCTGGATGAAAAGGGTGGCAAAACAGCCATGTATGAGGAGCTGAAAACATTGAACACAGACATCAGGTACCTGGGCGATTTTTTATTGAATAAGCGCTCCGAAAAGCTGTATCAGACAGGTGTCAGACAAGAGAATAAAGCCCTGTACTTTCTGGACAGTTTAGAAACTTCTGATCTGCTGGCAGCAGCGCCTGATAACCTGGTCATTGGTGTTTTTGGTGATGGTAGTAATGCTAAGTATGTGTTGATCACCAACAAAAGCCATTCGGCTGAGGTAGCAGGTGAGGTGAAACTAAGGAAGCCTGCCAGCGTATCAGAACTGGACCAGTCACAACGTACCTTCCGTATAATAGCCCGCAATACCGTTTCAATTCCTGTAAAGCTTGCACCAGGAATGGGAGCACTTTATGTTATTAAAAAATAGTCTTCGTACAAAGTGTAATGATTATGTATAGCAATCACAGCAAAAATATAAGATTTCCGGCCTTTCTTCTTTTGATCAACCTCATACTTATTTTGCCAGCTTTTGGGCAGGTAAAGGTAAAACCTGTAGTGAAGGATCAGCTGCATGCAGGACAACCTGACCATATCAGCGGACACCTGGGCATGAAACTGGATGCGGCTTACCAAAACCGTATCCTGTCTCAGGATGACGACCGTCTGATCACCCCTTTCCGGAACAGAACAGAAGATCATCTCTGGCAAACAGAGTTCTGGGGAAAGTGGTTTACTTCTGCGGTGCTGGCATACAACTATCTCCCGGAACCGCGGTTAAAAAAGGTGCTGGATAATAGCGTGCCCCTGTTATTAAAAACCCAGACGGCGGATGGATACATAGGCAACTATGCAGATAAAAGCCGCCTGGAGCAATGGGATATCTGGGGACAGAAATATACGCTGTGGGGCTTGCTGGCGTATTATGATTTAACACAAGATAAAGCCTCGCTGATGGCGGCGCGTAAAATGGCAGACTACCTGATCAATGAACTGGCGGTACGTAAAAAATCAATTGTTCAGCAGGGGAACTATTTTGGGATGG
Source organism: Chitinophaga sp. H8 (assembly GCF_040567655.1). NCBI lineage: Bacteria > Pseudomonadati > Bacteroidota > Chitinophagia > Chitinophagales > Chitinophagaceae > Chitinophaga > Chitinophaga defluvii. The sequence continues at coordinate 2,448,586 of NZ_JBEXAC010000002.1, forward strand.
CTACCACTTCTGTACTGAAGCCGGTTACCATGCTGTATGCAAGAACAAATGAAAAGAAATATCTCGACTTTGCTGAAGAGATCGTAAGGCAGTGGGAATTACCGGTAGGCCCGCAACTGATCACAAAAGCAGGTATAGATGTGGGCAAACGCTGGCCCTTTCCTGCACAGGCGGAATGGGTGAAACAGGGACAAAAGGCTTATGAGATGATGTCCTGCTATGATGGCCTATTGGATCTTTACCGTATTACAGGAAACAAAGCATATAAAGCGGCCGTTGAAAAAACCTGGGAGAATATCCGGGATACTGAAATTAATATACTGGGCTCAGGTGCTGCATCTGAATGCTGGTATGATGGAAAAAAACTGCAGCAGTTTGTAACCAAACATGCGAATGAAACCTGTGTCACCGTAACCTGGTTAATGCTGAGTGAACAATTACTAAAACTGACCGGTGAAACAAAATATGCCGATGCGATAGAGCAAACCTATTACAATGCACTGTTAGGGGCCATGACTCCTGATGGGGCCAACTGGGGCATGTACACACCTGCTATGGGGATCCGGTCATTGGGGAGCAATCAATGCAATATGGGGCTTAATTGCTGTGTTGCCAATGGTCCCAGAGGCTTGTATGCCATGTTACCTTTAGCAGTGATGAGTGGAGAAAACGGCATTGCAGTTAACTTTTTTGCGGAAGGGCATTATGAAGTAAAAGCGCCTGGTCAGCAAATGGTGGAAATAATACAACACACTGACTATCCGGTAAGCGGGAAAGTAAACCTGCAGCTGAAGATGGCGGCTGCACAAGAGTTTGCCATCAAGGTCCGTATTCCTGCATGGAGCATACAAACTACTTTAATGGTCAATGGTCAGCCGGTAACAGTTGCGAAGGCAGGAGAATATGTGTCTGTTAACCGGAAATGGGCATCGGGAGACAATATTGAACTGGTGCTGGATATGAGAGGAAGAATAGAAAAAGTGGGAGAGCAGCCATTAAACCTGGCTATTATGCGGGGACCGATAGTGCTTGCCAGAGACCTGAGATTGGCAGGTAATGTAGATGTGGATGAAACAATTACGCCTGTCCTGGCAAGTGATGGTACGGTGCCTATGGAGATAATAAAACAGGGTACGCAGAGCAATACCTGGATAGCTGTTACCATTCCTTGTATGGTAGGCTCCTGGAGATTGGGTGAGGAAGGAGTACCAGTAAATCTGACCTTCTGCGATTTCTCCTCTGCTGGGAGCACCTTTTCACCCGCTTCCCGTTATAGAGTCTGGTTCCCTCAGCTGATAGGTGCTGATTGGGGAGGGTAATGAGTTACTCCGGCTTGGGAGCTGGTTTATCTTTCAGTACCAGGAACAATCCTGTTAATACCAGTAAGATACCATAAACGGTAAAGCTGTTTAAGGGTTCCTGCATCATGAGTTTGGCAATAATAAAGCCTGCTATAGGACATAGAAATAGCCAGTAGGATGCTTTTACCGGATTTTCTTTTAGCAGGAACAGCCAGCACAATACGCCTATGATAGATACAGGTATGGCCAGCCAGGTAACAGACCACCAGAAGTCACTGTTATAAAGATTGAGCGCTGGTTGATAAACAGCAATTGTGAGTGGTAACAAAAGCAATCCTCCTATGATTGTTTGCCAGGCATTAATGGTCAGAATATTAAGGCCATCCCATTTTCTGGCAGAGAAATAAACGGCACCGGCAGAATAGGAGAGCATACTTGCAAACATTACGATGATACCGCCAATGGTAGTCGTACTGTTATCCATAGAGGGAAATGCAGCCAGGATCACGCCTGCGGTGCATAATAACAGGCTAAGCACCATGCGGAAGGAAACTGGCTGCTTCAAGAATATCACTGCAATGATCGTGATGAAAACCGGGTTGGAAGAAACGGCCAGCGCACCCAGTCCGGCAGAAACATTTTGCATGGCCAGCACATATAGGCCCAGGTAAATTGTAATGTTCAGCAGGCCATATATAGTCAGCTGTTTCCATTGTTGTTTCTCCGGGAGTTTATTACGCAGAAAAAGATGAGAGATCACCAGCATAACTACACCGGAAATCAGAAACCTGAAAATGCAGATCACAAAAGGCTGCGCTGCCTTTAATCCTATTTTGGTGGCAGTAGCTGCAGATGCCCATAGTATGGCAAATAACAGACCTGCCATAATAACGGTGAGCCATTTATTATTGGCGATAATCCTATTCACGCGGCGAAAGCTACGGCAAAAAAAACAATTCCCATATAGGCCCTGTATGGGAATTGATGAAAGTGGTTAAACAATGTTAAAAGCCATTTATCCGATGGTTATCTGTTAATCTGTGTTCCCAGGATGTTTTCTATTTCCGCTAGTCTGTTTTCTAAAGCAATATTTTTTTTATCCAATATTTCCTGCTTTTTATCCTGCGCTATAATGTAGAGGGTCAGCTCTTCAATTTTCTTAAGTAAAACTACCTGATTACTGCCCAGGTCAATTCCTTCTTTAGCTACAGTAGTTGCGGCAGGCATACCGGGAAGGTGTTTGTTTTGTTGTATAAATTGGGCCACAAAAGACAATGGGGGTAATGGATAGCTGGTTTCAAATACATAATCTGGCCATTCTGTAACGGTTACCTTTACTTTTCTGGCCTTAATATTGCCATTTACGTTAAGTTGTTTTTGTAGAGCAGTAGTACCTATTGTGATGTCTCCTGTAATGTTTCCTCCTGTTAATGCAAGATAACTGCTAGGGTTGAAATTACCACTGCGCCATACCGTTTCTGTAGTACCATTGTTATAGTAATTAAGAACATTGGCTCCAATGTTTAGAGCGTATTGAGTCGTGATAGTGGAAAGATCAGGGTGCCAGGTAATGGCTCCATATGTTTTATTATTGGCTATGGCGACCTGGCTTGTTGTTGTTGTTGTACTATTCAGTCTTTTTACAATAAATGAGCGAAAAGCATCTGCAAGTGGGTCAATAATCAATGAAGTGGTGGCAATATTTCCTCTGTTACTTACTGTTCCAAGTGTTTCAGGTTCTTGTGCATAAGCTATGCAGAAGAATAGTAACAAAGAAAGATGGGTTAAGAATATTCTTTTCATAAAAGTTGTGGGTTGTAAAAAATTAAAGATATGAAATGAGTAGCATACAGATCAGTAACTCCCATGGAGAAACGAACCGATTGACAGCTGCTTACTAATACGGATACACTTGTACCCGGGATGTTCGCAAATGCCTCAAAACATTTACGGACATCCTTTCTTATTCTTCGTTCAACGACATCAGATAAGCAGTGACGTCCGTAAGCTGTTGCTCGGTCAGATGAAGGGTAGCGGGATCCGGCATCAGCGTACCGGTTTTTTTCCGGCTGGTAATATCCGCGGCGGGAATGATAATGCGTTTGCCTGCTATATCTTTCAGTACCACATTTTTACCATCCGATTGAAGAAAACCATATACGGTATTTCCCTGGCGGGTAGTGATGAGCCAGGGTTCATATCCAAATACGATGGCAGCATTAGGATTTACGATGGCGTCCAGCAACCCGTTCTTATCAAATTTTGTCCTGATCCTGGTAAGCTCCGGGCCTACGTCATTGCCTTGTGCGGCTGCTTTATGACAGGAAGCGCATACTGCTGTAAATACTTTTTTGCCATTGTCTGCATATCCCTTCATTTTGCTGAGCTGTGAAATAGCATAGGTTTTGGCAACACCAGGTTTTTTAAAATAGTCACCTGCCAGTACCCGGACAGACTGGTCCGGATTGGAAAAAATGCTATTGCCTATAGTGGGAATAAGTGACTCAGGTAATTGTTTGCTGATCGCCATTTGTATCAGCATCTTTCCACCACTGCTGTCTTTGGCCAGGGAAGTGGCGGCGGCCTGACGGCTGGCTACGGAAAGGGTGTTATTCAACATTTTATCACGCAGCGCTTTTATCTTAGATGCCAGTTGACTGTCGTTTTGCAGAGTGTCCTTAACCGGCTTATAGGCAGCCCAATCGTTACTCTGACGGAATTGCAACCACCAGGTGGCAGTGGCTTTTATTACGGTGTCTTTTTGCAGGGTGAGCCGGGTCATGGCCTGATTAGCACGTTTACTGGTGATAAAGGCAAGTGCGGTCATAGCTGCTTTTTGCTGGTCCGGCTTCAACTGCCGGCTACCAGCTCTCTTTTCTAATGCTGCTACTGCTGCTGGTGGATGCAGGCGCCATACGAGGTTGGCCATCCGGTTGTCCCACAACAAAGGATTGTACCCATATTTAGCTAACAGTAAAGGATATATTTGCGCCGCTTTTCCGTCTGCCGCCATCCCCAGCGCTTCCAGATACCAGCGGTCCTGGCCGTCATAACCTGCTATCAGCGTCAGGATAAGTGGTTTGCTTTGTGCAAACGGAACATCCCGCAAGGCAATAGCTACTTCCCTGCGCACGGCGGCGGCAGTGTCATTGACCAGCTGCCTGGCATACGGCAGTATATCTGCCGATACTGCTTTCAGTGCCCGGAAAGCGGTAATACGTACGATATTATCAGGATGGGTCAGCAGCGTGGCTGTTTTTTGTATTCCCTGATTCCCCAGCTGTGCCAGCAACCATATTGCCCTGGCACGATGATAAGGATGGGGACTATCCAGCAAGGCAGTCACTTCAGGAAGCACCGCCGCACCTTTTGCCTGCAGCAATGCAAAACCGCTGTAGCGTACATTTACTGCAGGACTTAACAAGGCCTGTATCTGCCCTGCTGTATGCTGAAAATCTATAGCCGGTACCGTTAGCGGGTGATCTTTGGGGGCAATACGGTAAATGCGGCCTATGCCGGTACTGTCATGCATGGCATGCCCCCCCACAATAGGATCATACCAGTCGGCAATGTAAATGGCGCCATCGGGACCTACTGCCACATCGCTGGGCCGGAACCATTTCCGCTCATCTGTTTCCTGGGCATCCCATTTATAATCCTCCGTAGAGGCGGTGACGGAGGTGGCAAAATTAAAACGGGACATGGCATATCCGGCGCCCTGTGGGGTCGTGTGATAGCCAAAAATAACATTCCTTCCTGCATCAGCGCTGAGGAGCATGCCTGCAAATTGCGGGCCCAGGGCATCCGATTCATATACCACAATACCTGTGGGGGCACCGGCGCCGGTATTATCTCCTGCGGGAATTACACCGGGATCTTCCTGGTGCCAGTGTGCCGTGAAGTTACTTTGTCCGGGACGATGGTCTGCCTGCCAGAAACGGCTACCATCATTACTGAAATAACCGGCATTGCCGCCTTCCATCAGCCAGGTAGTACGACAGGTAACCACCTGGTCATCATTGTCATTCTGCCACATATTACCATAAGAGTCCAACGCCAGCTCATATGCATTGCGGAAATTATGTCCTACTACCGACAAGCTCGTGCCATCGGGGCGTATGCGTAAGGCAAGCCCCCCGGTCCATACCCGGCCATCATCGCTTTTTAATCCGGGCTCATTCGTGGTATTGTAAGGCGTGCCACCGGTATACAGACTGCCGGACCGTAAATGCCAGCCTGCTTTATCTGTTACCTTATGAGGACCAGCATTGCCGGTGTTGAAGTAAAACCTGCCATCCGGTCCGGCTGTAAAGGCATGTAACCCGTGATCATGATCCAGGCCCCCGAAGCCGGTGAGGAATATTTCTCTCTTATCTGGCCGGTCATCTCCGTCTTCATCGGTATAAACAATAACAGAGGGTGAGCAGGAAACAATCACCTTGTTGCCAATAACGGCAATGCCTAATGGAGAACGTAATAAAGTGTCCTCTACAAAAACTTTCGAGCGGTCTGCCTTGCCATCATGGTCCGTATCTTCCAGGATCATGATCCTGTCGCCTGCCGGATGACGCAGCTTACCTGCTGCATGATTGTTGAAATCGCGATAGTTAACGGCTTCTGTTACCCATATCCGGCCTTTATGATCAATGTCCATATTGGTAGGGTTAAAGAGCATAGGCGATGCTGCCCATACCGTGGCTTCCAGCCCTTCCGGGAGGTGCAGGGTATCTGATGGTAGTGCCGGGGCTGTTTCAGGCAGATGGCCGGTGTCGAGGGAAAGGGATGCTGCTGCCAATAACAGCATGCATATCATACTATTGTTCATAGCGTAGTTATTCAGGAAATACAGTTCTTAAAAAGGCCTGGTTGGCTTGATAACTTTCCAGCATCGTGGCGCCCGGAGGTACAGCATCTTCTATCTGCAGCCATCCTCTATAACCAATGTCCTCCATCGCCTGATGTACCTGCCGGAAGTCGATCGGGCCTTTACCCAGTAACTGCCCATATTCTTTTGCATGAAACTCGCAGATGTTTTTACCCAGCCAGCGGATCTCTTGGTAGATGTCGTAGCCCATTTTGTGGGCATTAGCTACATCGTAATATACTTTTACATGCGAAGAGCCTACTGCATCCAGGATGGTCATATGTTCCGCTGCACTCAGCCAGGATTCAATACCCAGGTAGATCCCAGCCTTTTCTGCTTTAGGGGCTACCTGCCGTAAACGATGGATTACTTCCTGCTGTCCGGCTGCATCATTTTTAAGGTCACCATTACCAAAAAAAGCCAGTAACACTACTTTACACCCCAGGGTGCTGGCAACGTCTATGCTGTCGCTTACCCATTGCTCCGTGCGGGGATCAGATTTGTAAGGAATATTGTTCAACTCGCCAATAGCCAGTCCGGCAATGCTGACGCCGGCGGCAGCGGCTGCCTGCTGATAAAGGGCTTGTACGGCAGGTTCCCGTAAATGCATATTGTTGGCGGCGCTGCCCAGGCTTACCTGTACGCCATCCAGCCCTATTTCCCTGGCCGTTTGCATGGCAGCAGGTTGATTGGCCCGGCCGATGGACCAGTCGCAGGCGCCTATCCTGAAACGCTTTTTTAACATGGCGTAGGCGGGGAGTGGGATACAATAACTACCCGCCAGAACAGACAAGGTTTTAATAACTGCTCTTCTATGCATCATAACGTGGCTTTAGGGCTTAAACGCAGTAATGAATAGAAATATAAGAAATTTCCCCGTCAATTTTTTATCAATGCTTCCCATAATATCTCCACCGGATGCTTCGCATGTTTGTGGGTACCATCTTTGATCTGGTGCCTGCAGGAAGTACCGGAGGCGGCGATGATCGTATCCGGCTGCATCTTCCGGATCGTAGGGAACAGGATCAGTTCACCTACCTGCTGTGATACGGCATAATGCTCCGCTTCATAACCAAAGGATCCGGCCATGCCACAACAGCCGGAAGGGATCACCTGCACGGAATAATGTTCCGGTAAGCTCAGCATAGTGCTGATGGCATGCTGGGAGGATAGTACTTTCTGATAACAATGACCATGTACGGCTATCGCACGTTTTTCTGTGGTAAAAGCTGCTTTGGAGATATGGCCTTTCTCCGCTGCTGCTGCAATAAATTCTTCAATGGTATAAGTATGCTTTGCCAGATGTAAAGCGTTGGTTTTATTTTCCGGACGGGCCAGATCAATATATTCGTCCCTTAACGTTAGAATGGCGGATGGCTCCAGTCCTACTACCGGTATATCTTCAGATACCAACCCGGACAAGCGGGAAATGTTTTCATTGGCAATAAGCGCTGCTTTCTTTACGAGGCCTTTCGACAGGAAACTGCGCCCGCTTTCCAGGTGAGCAGGGATGCGCACACGGTAGCCTAATGCTTCCAGCAGGAGGATCGCACGTTGACCTATTTCCACATCGTAGTAGTTGGTAAATTCATCGCAAAAGAAAATCACTTCTTTATCACCACCTTGTTGGGTGGGTACCCGCCTGTTAAACCAGGTCCTTAAGGTAGTGCCGGGCAATAATGGCATGCTCCTTTCCGGATGAAATCCTACGGCACGGTTGGCTATCCTGCGAAGGAAGGGCGTGCCGAATATGAGATTATATCCCCACCGGAATATTGAGGCAAGCTTCATTTGTGCTGCAAAATTGCCGATCAGTTTTGACCGGAAGGGAACGCCGTTTTTATCATAATACTGTTGTAAAAACTCAGCTTTCATCTTGGTGATATCTACCCCCGACGGGCAATCCGACTTGCAGCCTTTACAACTCAGGCACAGGTCCATCACTTCTTTGATCTCTTTATGATTCAGTGGCTCCGCATCTGCGGTATTGCTGAGGAATTGTCTTAATACATTGGCCCTGGCGCGGGTAGTATCTTTTTCATTCCGGGTGGCCATATAACTGGGGCACATGGTACCACCGGCCATTTCACTGCGCCGGCAATCTCCTGAGCCGGAACATTTTTCTGCCAGCCGCAGCATACTGCCCTGTGCCGAAAAATCAAAGTGGGTGGCCAGCGTAGAGGCGGGTTGATTCACCTGCACCCTAAGATGACTGTCCATGGGCGGGGTATCGGTGATCTTCCCGCGGTTAAAAATAGCGTGCGGGTCAAATAACTGTTTTACCTGCTTAAACAGCTCGTAGGTTTCCTGCCCTATGATAGTGGCTATATATTCTCCGCGCAACCTGCCATCGCCATGCTCACCGGAAAGGGAACCATTGTATTTTTTTACGATCACCACGGTGTCTGCCAGGATATTCCTGAATAATGCCAACCCTTCTTTGGTTTTTAAATTGATCATAGGCTCCACGTGCAGCTCTCCGGCGCCTGCATGCGCATAATAGGAGGCGTTTACCTGGTGCTTTTGCAGCATTTCCTGTAAGTCGTGAACATACTCCGGCAATTCCTGCGGGGAAACAGCGCAATCTTCTATCAGGTTTACCGGCTGGGTATCTCCGGGCAGATTACGCAGTAGGCCTAAGCCTGCTTTCCGCACATCCCAGGCGTATTTAGTATCCTCATTATATAAAACAGGATAGGCGTAGCCATGTCCCTGCTGCTTTAAATCGGTAATCAGTTGCTCCGCCTGCCGGGTTACGGTGGCCTTACTATCCGCCATAAACTCAACCATCAGGATGGCTGCGGGATCTCCCTCCACAAAAAAGCAGTTTTTCCGGTATTCAGGATGCTCCCGTGTAAAATTCATGATGTACCGGTCTACCAGCTCAGAGGCCATCGGTTGGTGCTGCAGGGCGATAATATTGGCCCGCAGTGAATCCTGCAGAGAATTACAATGCACACACACCAGGGCTGTTTCCTTGGGAGGCAGATCCAGCAATTGCAGCTTCACTTCGGTAATAAACAATAGCGTGCCTTCTGATCCGGCTATCAGCTGACAAAGATTGAAAGGCGCTCCGCCAGCCGTAAAAGGCTGCCTGTATACCATGCTGTCCAGGGCATAACCGGTGTTTCTCCTGACTACAGCCGCTTTGGGAAACTGTTTTTTGATCAGCGCCTGTCGGGCTTCGTCACGCAGGAGCTGCTGAATGCCGGCATAGATGTCTTTCTTCAATCCGGTATAATGGTTGGCATCCACCGGCTCTTCTTTGAAAACAGCATCAGACCCATCACTCAGTATAGCAGTTACCTCCAGCAGGTGATCCCGCACGGCACCCCATACAATACTGTGCAAGCCACAGGAATTGTTGCCCACCATGCCACCTATCATGGCCCTGTTGGCGGTAGAGGTTTCCGGACCGAACATCAGTCCGTGAGGGGCCAGCTTCCGGTTCAGGTCGTCCCGGATTACTCCCGGTTGTACCCTTACCCATTTCTCTGCTGTATTGATTTCAATGACCTCATTAAAATGACGGGAAATATCTACAACGATACCATTGCCTACTACCTGACCTGCCAGGGAAGTACCCGCAGCTCTTGGAATCAGGGTTACTTGGTGCTGCCGGGCAAAGCCGATCAGCAACTTGATATCATCAGTGTTTTCAGGTATGGCCACTGCCAGCGGCTTTTCCTGGTAAACAGACGCATCTGTGGAATACGCTAATAATTGCGTGTTATGTTCAGGGGATGAATTATAATATAAAGGCCCACCCATTTTTTCCGCGAGCAGAGACAGATCGCTTTGCATAAAACATTCTTGTGTTTAGAGAATAGGAGTTGTACAGTCACATCTGGCTTTCCGGTCACTGCATTCACTTCCCTGATAAACAAAGATAATCAAAGAATTTACTCTTTATGAAGAATGAATGGTATACTTGAATGATGGAAAAATAAGAACTGTACTAACTTTCCGGGGAGTAACATAACAAATGGCCACGGGAATTTATAACACGATATTGACCATTAATTGCATGAAATTAGTATTACCGGAGGTAATAAATTTTATTACCTTTAAATCCCAGTGAACATCAAAACCGAAATCTTTGGCAAGCCTTGATTCATACAATGAGCATGCATTATTGGAGGAAATTTCCGGCGGTAGCGAAAAGGCTATGAAGGAATTATTCAGTATTTACCACGCAAGACTTTTTCACTATATCGCTGGTTTTATAAAATCAGACCAGGTAGCGGAAGAGCTGGTCATGGATGTATTTATGAAGCTATGGGTAGGCCGGGAGATGATCACACAGATCCGGGACCTGGATGCTTTCCTGTTCCGCATTGCGCATAATAAGTCGGTCGATTTTCTCCGCGCGGCTGCCAGAGATCAGCGCCTGAAAACACTCCTCTGCCATCGCCTGGAAACGGCGGAAGAAGTGCCGGCGGATAGCGGGCTTTTACTGCTGGAATATGAACAAAAGATCCGGGAAGCTATCGCATTATTACCACCCAAAAGGAGGGAAGTATACCTGCTGAGCCGGGAAGAAGAATTGTCCCATGAACAGATTGCCCAACGGCTGCAAATATCCAGATCCACTGTCAACAACCATATCGGAGAAGCCCAGCGCTTTGTCCGCCATTACCTTTCCCAACACGCCGACCTGGCTGTACTCCTCGTACTTTTTAAAATAGTGTAAGTTTTTTTTGCAGGGAATAGTTATTCCGGTTTTTTCCATCGTCTTATATATAGACGCCGTTATATTGGCCACCTGTAATCATATGTTATGGAACAGCATCAACATGCCTGGCAATCTCTTTTAGACCGGTACATCAACAACACTATTTCTCCGGAAGAAATGGAGCTGCTGCTGCATAAAATAGAAGAAGGAGAGGTGCCGGAATCATTTACAGATGCGCTCCGCCGGCATTGGGAGGTGTCCAGGGAACAGGGGCAAACGGACACCCGCGCATGGAATGAAAAATTTGCGGCTATGATGGCGGAGGAGAAACGGAATAATCCGCCATTAAAACGGGTGATGACAACAGGCAAACGCCTGCTCCGTTACGCCGCAGCAGTATTACTGCTGGTGGCCATGGGGACCTGGTACTTCTCTGAACGGAATAAAACGGCACCACCAGCGCCTGCCATATCATCACCTGCCACCGAGCTGGCAGACCTGAAACCAGGCACACCGGGGGCTATCCTGAAACTGAGCAATGGCCAGGAAATAGTATTGGATAGTGCAAACAACGGAGTACTGGCGATACAGGGAAACACCAAAATTATTCGCCGCAACAACCAGATTTTCTACGATGAAACTGCCAGCAACCAAACTGAAGCAGTATATAACACGATCACCACACCTAAGGGAAGACAATACCAGCTCATCCTTGCGGATGGCAGTAAAGTATGGCTCAATGCGGCTTCCTCTATCCGGTATCCTACCCTCTTTACCGGCAACAAACGCGAGGTGGAGATAACGGGAGAAGTGTATTTTGAAGTAGCACACCAGACATTGAAAAACAACCGTGCCAATGGCGCCGGAGAAACACGGATGCCTTTTATTGTAAAGGTCAGCAATGCGGCAGGCCATGGGGAAGAAATAGAAGTGCTGGGCACCCACTTTAATATCAATGCCTACCATGATGAGCCTGCGGTAAAAACAACCTTACTGGAAGGTAGTGTAAAAGTGAGCACGATGGCAGGGCATTCTGCTGTGCTGCAGCCCGGGCAACAATCTGCTGTAGCACAAAATGGGGCCATCCACGTTATGAAGGCAGTAAATACGGACGCTGTTATGGCCTGGAAAAATGGCTACTTCTCTTTTGATCAAACCGACCTGGCTACACTGATGCGCCAGATAGGCCGTTGGTATGATGTGGATATCTCCTATGAAGGAGCCATCCCTGTACGGAAATTTGGCGGGGAAATTTCACGCGACAACAACGCTTCCCAGGTGCTGAAAATTATGGAAGAAACCGGGGTACGCTTCAGAATAGAAGGAAGAAAAATAATTGTATTACCGTAAGTGATATCACTTTAAAATATTGGAATAGCTAAAATAAAACCGCTCCGGGGTGAGAGTCGGAGCGGACCCGCTTATAGCGGTATTTGGGCTGTTTACAATTGCTGTTAGGAACTGTTTTATTCACCCAAAATGTCTGTAAAAGTATGCAAATTTTTTATTGTAAGCCCTGCTATTTTAACCGTAGGGCGTCAACCAAAATGCTGTTGGTTATGAAGTTAACAGCCCTTCTGCTACTTGCATTATGCCTGCAGGTACATGCAAAAGTAAGTGCACAGAAAGTCACCATGTCCGAAAAAGATGTTTCCCTGCAAAAGGTGTTCAGCATCATTAAAAAACAAACGGGCATGTCCTTCTTTTTTGATGAATCCTGGCTACAACAAGCCCGTAAGGTAACGGTGGATGTCAAAAACGAAACGTTGGAAAAAACACTGGATATCTGTTTCAGCAACCAGTCGCTTACGTATGCCATCGTAGGCCGTACCGTAGTGATCAAACAAAGAACAGCGCCTCCGGAAAAGGAAGATACACCCCGGCCTCCGCAGGAGATATCAGGGATTGTGACAGATGAAAAAAATACACCCCTGCCTAATGTGAGCGTGACCATAAAAGGTACTTCCCAGGGTACTGCTACCAATGCACAGGGTCGCTTTACCCTGAAGGTACCCGATGGAAAATCCATCATCGTATTTTCCTCTGTGGGCTTCGAATCGCGCGAACTACCGGCTGGTACCAATAAAGATATGGGTGCTATCGTGCTCATCCAGGCAAACGTGTCTTTGAATGATGTGGTGGTAACAGGATATGCTACCCAGAAAAAAGCCAACCTGACCGGTGCGGTGGAAGCGATCAGCAGCAAGGTAATTGCTGCCCGCCCCCAAGGCAACGTAGGCCAGCTGCTCCAAGGGGTATCTCCCGGCCTTAATATCACCACTAATAACACCGGCGGTGAACCGGATGCTTCTATGAACTTCAATATCCGTGGTATGGGATCTCCTTTTGTACTGGTGGATGGTATGCCCATGAATATCAACCAGCTCAATCCCAGCGATATTGAATCCATCTCTGTATTGAAAGATGCTTCTTCCGCTGCGATCTATGGGGCCTATGCGCCATATGGCGTGATCCTGGTGACCACCAAAAAAGGTGGCTCTACGGATGGCAGGCCCAACCTGAGCTATAACGCGAATATGGAATGGGCTACGCCTACTTTATTACCCAACCCGGCCAACGGTCTGGAGTTTGCCAACGCCTGGAATGATGCTACCAAAAACTCCGGCATGGCGCCTTTCTTCTCCAATGAAATCATTGAAAAGATCAAACAGTATATGAATGACCCCAAAAATACGCCTGGTACAGCGCCCGACCCGCTGGACCCTGGCAAATGGGGAAAACATGAATATGCGAATGCCAGCACCAACTGGTACAAAGAACTGGTAAAAAAATGGTCGTTCAGACAAAAACATAATCTTACCGTAGATGGTGGTAAAGACGGACTTACCTATTATCTCTCCGCAGGTTTATATGACCACGGCGGACAAATGAAGTACGGTAATGAAAGCTACAAACGCTATAACATTGATGCCAAGATCAATACCAAAATCACCAAATGGATGCAGGTCAACTTCCTGACCAAATATGCCAGGGGGGAATCGGATTATCCGAATGATGGGTACGGATTGGTGCGCAGTGTGATGTGGCACGACCTTACCCGCAGATATGCTACCGATCCGCTTAAATATCCGAATGGGGAATATAGCGAAATGTCACGCGTAAATGTATACGAAAATGGTGGCCGTGATATTTACCTCAACAATGAATTATGGCTAAGACTGGAAGGAGAACTGGAACCTGTTAAAAACTGGCTGATCAAAGGGGATTACTCCTGGAAAAATGCCAACATGACCAACACCGCCCACCATGCACTGGTAACAGCTACCGGACCTGATGGGGGAAAATATGTGGCTTTTGATACAAGAACACCTAATGATTACGCACAAACAAGTGATGCGGACAACTACTGGACCTATAATATCTCTACTTCTTACGAAAAGAAATTTAACAATCATAACGTGAAGGCGCTCCTGGGTTTTCAGCGCGAGTACCAGCATTTTAACAGTCTCTATGGATTAAGGAACCGCCTGATCACCGACAATGTGCCTTCTCTCACCACTGCTACCGGAGATATGAACGTACGGGATAATATCTACCACTGGTCTACCGATGGTACTTTCTTTCGTATCAACTACGACTATAAGGAAAAATACCTGCTGGAACTGAACGCCCGCCAAAATGGTACTTCCAGGTTTGAAGATGGGAAACGGGAAGGTTTTTTCCCTTCCGTATCTGCGGGATACCGCATTTCCAGTGAACCTTTCTGGACACCGCTAAAAAATACGATCGATTACTTTAAGCTGCGTGCTTCTTATGGCTCACTGGGTAACCAGAATGTGGCTAATTACCTCTACCTGCCTATCATGCCGGTTACACAACAGGTAAACTGGGTGGCAGGCGAAACCCGCCCTATTGGGGTAGGGGCGCCGGGACTGGTGAGTGCAGGGCTTACCTGGGAAACCGTGCAAACACTGGATGTGGGATTCGATGGTGCGCTCTTCAATAATCGCATGGAAGTGACCTTCGACTATTTTAAAAGAAAGGTGTTTAATATGCTGGGTACTTCCTATCCGCTGCCTGCTGTATTAGGAACAACAGTACCGCTGGAAAACAACGCGGAAAAAGTAAATACGGGATGGGAAACTTCCATTGCCTGGAACGATCGTATTGGAGAAGTAAAATATAATGTACGTCTTACCCTGTCAGACTACCGGGTGAAAATCACCAAATGGAATAACCCGAATAAAACATTGTCCAGCAACTATGAAGGACAGTATGAGGGCGATATCTGGGGGCTGGAATCCAACGGATTGTTTCAATCGGAAGATGAGGTGTCCAAACATGCTAAACAATCCCTCTTTTATGCCAACTGGCATCCGGGGGATGTAAAGTATGAAGACCTGAATCATGACGGGGTGATCAATTACGGCAACAGAACACTGGATGATCACGGCGATATGAAGATCATTGGTAATTCACTGCCCCGGTATTCCTACGCCGTATTTATGGGACTATCCTGGAAAAATTTAGACCTCTCTATGTTCTGGATGGGCGTAGGCAAAAGAGATGTGTGGTTCAACGGAAATGTATTCTGGGGACAATTAGGCGATGTATGGCAGAACAGTACTTTCAAGGAACACCTTGACTACTGGAGCGAAACCAATCCGAATGGTTATTATCCACGTCCCTACTTTAGTAATGAAGGGGCCAAGAACCGGGAAGTATCTTCTCTGTACCTGCAGAATGCTGCATTCCTGCGGCTGAAATCCCTGCAGCTGGGATACAATATACCAGAACGTTTTCTCCGTACCATTTCCATGAAAAAGGCAAGGGTATACTTCACCGGAGAAAATCTGCTCACCTTTACAAAGATCAAAGGCATGTTTGATCCGGAAGGCATCTTCGGTACCTATGGCCAGGGTAAAATTTATCCGCTTTCTACCATCGTGTCTTTTGGTGTAAACATTAACCTCTAAAATGCCTGTCATGAAACTGAGACTTACTTATCATATACTTTTCATCGCCGTATTGCTGGTTTCATCCTGCAAGAAAGGCTTCCTGGATAAACGCCCGCTCAACCAGATCTCCGAACCGGAATTCTGGAAAACTACCAGCGATCTGGAAATCTACCTGAACAATTTTTATGCGGCGCTGCCGGAATGGGGATCGCATGATGCCGGGCCTTTCTGGAAGGATAATAACAGCGATAATATGGTGCCGGGCCTGTACAATATGCGCCTGGCGGGATTAGCCACCTTGCCGGTTACCGGTGGAGGGTGGAACTGGGGGAATATCAGGTCGGTCAACCTGTTTCTCGAAAAGGCTCCTGCAGTAAATGGCGGCCCGGAAAAAGACCACTACCTGGGCGAAGGCTATTTTTTCAGGGCCTGGTTTTATTTTGATCTGTTACAGCAGTTTGGCGACTTGCCCTGGATCGATAAGCCCCTGGCTACTAATTCGCCGGAGCTGTATAATCAGCGGGTGTCAAGAAGTGTAATCGCAGATAATATCCTGAAAGACCTGGACCAGGCTATTGCCCAATTAAAGGATAAAGAAAGTGCGCCGCTTTTCAGAATCAACCGGTCTGTGGCTTTGGCTTTAAAATCACGGGTAGCCCTGTATGAAGGAACCTGGGAAAAATACCACCAGGGAACTGTTTTCGGAGTCACCGGGGCTGATCCGGCCAAATACCTGAAACAAGCTGCCAGCGCTGCTAAAATGTTGATGGATGAAAAGAAGTATGCCATCTTTAATGAAGGACATCCGGAAAAGGACTATTCGTTGCTGTTTAATCAGTCAGATCTTTCGGGCAACAGTGAAGTGATTTTCTGGCGGAAATATAAACTGGGAGTGGCTTCACACAACGGACAACGGTATCTCTCTATCCTGGCAGGTAATACAGGCATCTCCAAAGCGCTTATCCAGAGTTATCTCTGTACGGATGGAAAGCCCATAGCAGTGAGCGATAAGTATCAGGGAGATAATGGTTTGCTGAACGTAGTGAAAAACCGTGACGCCAGATTACGCCAGCTCATCTTTGTGCCTGGGGATCCCATTACTATTGACTATAACGGTGGGGGGGATACGTTGTCGAAATTTGTACGGGCGGCGGTAAATCTCGGTGGAGATTCCAGGGATGTGACCGGCTACCAGATCAGGAAAGGATCGTACCCGGATAAAACATTGCAGCAGGGCGACTTCATGTCCACTACCGCGCCTATCATCTTCCGTTTGGGCGAAGTAT
Organism: Chitinophaga sp. H8; assembly: GCF_040567655.1. Taxonomy (NCBI): domain Bacteria; kingdom Pseudomonadati; phylum Bacteroidota; class Chitinophagia; order Chitinophagales; family Chitinophagaceae; genus Chitinophaga; species Chitinophaga defluvii. The sequence goes on from NZ_JBEXAC010000002.1 coordinate 2,465,631, forward strand.
TGCTGAACTACGCAGAGGCCAAAGCAGAAATGGGAGAACTGTCGCAAACGGATGTAGATCTGAGTATTAATTTGTTGCGGAGCAGAGCGGGTATGCCGCCATTGGTGATCGCTGGTATTGTAAATGATCCCAACTGGGAATTTCCGGGAGTATCCGGGCTCATCAATGAGGTGCGTCGGGAAAGAAGGGTGGAACTGGCCTGTGAAGGATTCCGGTTGAACGACCTGTTGCGCTGGAGGGCACATCACCTGATCGTCAATCAACGCCCCAGGGGAGCAAAATTTATTAAAGGAGATTACCCGCCCAATACAGATATTCCACTGGATGGCAGCGGTTATATAGATCCTTATCAACAGGCACTGACAAATGGCTACGGTTTTAAGCCGGAAAGGGATTATCTCAATCCGCTGCCTGCCTATGAACTATCGCTTAATGAAAAGCTGGCCCAGAATCCTGGCTGGCCAAGAAAATAAAAGTAATTCTATTCAATTCTTAAAACAATCAGTAATGAGTAGCCACAAAAATATTATGAACAGAAGGGCATTTTTTAACAGGACGGCACCGGCATTGGGGGCATTGTTTATTCCGGGTTTATTGAATAATATCTTTGCATGCAGCCCTGCAGCCCAGGGACTAAAAACAAGGGGCGTAGTGTTGGCCGTAGAAGACCTGGAAACACTGGATTGGCCCCTGCTGGCACAGCAGGCAGGACTTACCACCATCGGTACTCATATCACCCCTTCACAGGTGTCTGCTTTTATTCAATCTCCCAAAGGACAACGTTTCCTCGAGGATTGTAAAAAGTATAAGATCGAGGTAGAACACGAACTGCATTCCATGCACGATTTATTACCACGGGAACTGTTTAAGCAAAAACCGGAAATGTTCCGGATGAACGAAAATGGAGAGAGAGTGCCGGATTATAATTGCTGTGTAAGTTCAAAGGATGCACTGGATATCATCGCGGAAAATGCAGTGAAATATGCGGCCATCCTAACGCCCACTACCGGCAGATACTTTTACTGGATTGATGATGCCGTGCCGATGTGTAAATGTCCTTTGTGCAAAGACTTTTCTGATTCCGACCAGGCGCTGATCATTGAAAATGCGATGATAAAAGCCCTGCGCAAAAAAGATCCGAATGCTTCACTGGCGCACCTGGCATATGTGAATACCATGCCGCCACCCAAAAAGGTAAAACCTGAGCCTGGTATTTTCCTGGAATTTGCGCCTATCTACCGGGAGTGGGATAAACCGTTGTCGGATAGTGCTGCGGGAATTGTTGCTGCCAAACAGGGGGCGGGTGGCAGGCTCACCCACGGTCAAACGATGCAACTGCTGAAGGAAAACCTGGAAGTGTTCCCGGCAGATACTTCTCAGGTACTGGAATACTGGCTGGATGTATCCCTGCAAAGCCACTGGAAAAAGCCGGCAACGAAAGTAGCCTGGTACCCGGAGGTATGCAGCAGCGATGTGCAGACCTACGCAGATGCTGGTATAAAACATATCACCACCTTTGCGGTGTATATAGATGGGGCCTATAAGGAAAGTTATAAGGATCTCAGTTTTGTAAAGGAGTATGGTCAGATCCTGAAAACTTACGGGACGAAGAAAAAGTAAGGGATAGACATGCCATAAAAGGGTTGCCAATGGGCAACCCTTTTTAATTCTTTGAATGAGCGGATAATGGCAGGAAGTGGCTTAGAGTTCCAGTTCTATAGAACGGGAAAAACTCTCATCCAGCGAAATCAGGGTATCCGTTCTGTCAATGCCTTTTACCTGTTGTACGGCATGCAGAATATCCCGCAATGCAGTATTGTTTTTGCAAACAAGTTCTGCGATCATACTATATACACCGGTAGTACTATTCAGGCGCACTACGCCCGGAATTTTTAATAACTGCTTCACAATATGTTCATATACACTGTTCTTCTCTGTAAAAATGCCAATGAAGGCAGTTATTTCATAGCCCAGCATCCGCAGGTCCACACTTAACTTAGTGCCTTTGATAATCCCCATGTTCTGCAGCTTTTTCATCCTGACGTGGATGGTGCCCCCGGAAATAAACAGCTTTTTCCCCAGTTCAGCATAGGATATACCTGCATTGCGGGACATCTCAGACATGATCTGTATGTCTAATTTGTCGATATTTAAATTGTGGCTCATCAGAGTCCTGTGGTTTAGAATTTATTCTAAAATAGGCAAAATTATTGATTTATTTCTAAAATCAAGCCAGCAGGGAACTCCAGGGGCTACTGAGGGACAAGTGAGTTGGAAAAGGATAGGGGAAACAGGGGCCGTGGCAAACAATGGATGCTTACCTCATCTGACAGGTTTTTTCATCTCATTGATCCATCGCCGTATCAGTGCCACACCTTCCTCATGGATTACCGTACGTGCCAGCTCCGGCATAGCGGTGCCAGGTTCCACACTATTCATCCGGTAAGCCAGGATAGAATGTTGCGCGTCGCCGGGGATAATATCATAGTCCAGCCCACCTGCACCACCGCCGGCAGAAACCGGCGATTTCATAATGCCGAGATGGTCCGGACTGGTTTGCTCATACTCCAGGAACATACCGGTATTAAAAGCATCGCCGCCACGGGTATGACAATGTGCACAGTTTACATCCAGGTAAGCACGGGCACGCTCACTAACGGTGAAGTGCACACTGTCTTTCCAGTCAGGTAGCCGGGGTGTTGCTTCAGGAGAAGTAAAGCCTTTCAGATATCCGCCTGCGGCCCACTGGGCCAGCTGGTTCTGTGCCTGCCCTTGCCGGGTAAAATTCAGGTTGCGCGCCTTGGGCCCAATAGGGGTTAGCACACTATTGTTAATATGACAACGCTTGCAATCATTGGTATTAGGCATCTGATATACGGTAGACCGCTCCTGCTGATGATCATCCAGGAAAGTGATCGGGATCTTTTTTCCCAGAATCCACTTGTCTGCATCCTGCTGCCCCTGATCCCACAGGTAATTCATCACCTTCCATTGTTTATCTGCCGGATCTTTAAACAACAACCGCGTTTCCAGCATGATCTTCTGATGGGAGGTATTGGTGTAGGCAAAGTTTTTGACGATAAAGGTAGAGTCAGGAAAATCCAGTGCACCATGTTCGGTATACTGCATGGTCTTTCCTTCCGGCAATACAATAAAGCGGTCTTTTACCGAATAGTCTGTAAACAAAGGGGTGGTTAAATCATAGTTTAACACCCCTTTGCGTGGTACCAGGTCTTTTAGTGTACCCGTAAAGAAACCATATCCCGACAGTTTATCTTTAAATTCAAATATACCGGCAGCACTGGCAGGGGCTGTTTTTTGCTTGCAGCTCTGTACCAGGGCCAGCCATAAAATGAAACTCACAATAATTAAACAAAGCTTCCGCATCTCCAGAAAAAATTTAATCCATACTTATTTACAAACAAAGGGCGTAATGTCCGTATTGGGCCGCCAGTTGGGGGAGGCCATATGCAACGCATCCACGTTGACAAATAAATTAGGGCCCTGCTGTTGAATACAGATGGAATCCGGATTCGCAGCAGTGCCCTTGGTCAGCAGATTGGTGCTGATGCCGTCATAGGTTATGAAAGGTAAACGGGCATTCTTACGCGATGGGTCTTGTGCATTTAACTTTTGCTCAATACCCACCAGCATTTTACCGGTACGGTGCTCGTAGGCTGCTGAGGGAAAAGCACTACCCACTTCCATGATATTGTCGTGGATATGCACATTTTTAGGTATAGGGAAATAGTTGGCATTAATTTTAGCGCCGGCATTTTCATCAATAAAAAAACCGGATACAACAGAGATCGCACTGGAATTATTATTGATGATCCGGTTATTATACAGCTCAATATCTGAAGCTGCGAGGATCACAATACCACTGCCAGGGGCAGCATTGCCCACCCCCCAGGTGGATCCGAAACTGCCGGATTTGGCAAAGTTCCGCTCATTGTTATCATGCAGGTAATTGTTATACGCCTTTACAAAACCACCGCGTTTGGAAAGATCCGGCAGGTCAAAAATGAGGAAGCCAGCCGTATTGCCATAAAATTCATTATCATATACCTCCGCATGGGAAGTGTTTTCTATTTCACAACCGGCCACGTTTTTGTAAGCCTTGCATTTGCGCACAATGGCACTGTCTGTCTGACCAATATAAATGCCTGCGTCAGATGCGCCTTCTGCATAACAGTTTTCTACCAGCACGTTTTTACATAGCACCGGGTAGATCGCATATCCGCCACTGGTAGAATCTGCTACCGACCAGATGGCATGCAGGTTGGTGATCACCACATTTTCGCTTTTGTTGATCTTGATCAGGTCACCTTTGGAATCACGTAAGGTCATACCATCGATGGTAAAACCTATTACATCTGTGACACGGATACCCTCTCCTCCCTGGCTTTGGGCAGAGAAATCAAGGATGGTTTTGTCTGCACCGGCACCCTGTATCCGGATATGTTTTGCCTGTGCAATACTCAGGTTGTCAAATTTATACACCCCTTCTTTTAACTGTATACTGCTGCTATCTTTAAGAGAAAGGAAAGCGGTTGCTATTTTTGTTTCTTCGCCAGGCCCAAAAGTCAGCTCCGTACTATACCCGGTAGCTTTTTTTTGCTCCATCGGCTGGCAAGCTGCGAGCGAGAGGAACAGGGCTGCAAAGAGAAAATGAAAATGCGATCGTTTCATATGTTGATAGTTTTTTTAATAGTTTAGAAAACATTGTACGCAAAGCTCACGTAGTACATCCCGCCAATGGCAGGGCTGCCAAATCCGTTCCTGTAATACTCATTGGTCAGGTTAATCCCTCCCAGCTTGATCGTGGAGTGTGCCTGCAGTAAACGATAGCTCACCTGCGCATCTATCACGGCGGAGGCTGGCACGGTACCACTGCCAAATCCTATCTGGTAGAAATATGCCGGACGATAACGGAAAGTGGTGTTAAAGGAGAATCGCTCCTTCTTGCCAAAGCCGGTATTGCCAAAGTCTATATTAAAACGGTAATTAGGGGTATTAAAATTGTTTACCTGGCTGTTATTCCGGTTTTTCAGGAAATCGGAAGAGAAATTAACCTTGGCCAGAAAATGACGGGACAGGTCCACACTTACACTGGCAGCATAACCATAGGTATTTACTTTTTCTGCGCCATTATAGGCAATGTTATACTGGATATACTTGCTGCGGTCCAGGAATGCTTCCGGATCATTGATACCAGGTGTATTGGCCACATTCACATAACCGATGAAGTTTTTCCAGGTAGAGTAGTACCCCAGCACATCGATCAGCACACAGTTGGCGATCAGCGAAGAATAACCCAGCTCAAAGGCATCTACCGACTGCGGCTTGATATCGTTCAGGGCAAATTCTTTCAGATCAGCAGGGTTTTTTGTTTTCCGGAAAGAATCCACGCTCTGCAACGTGTAGGCGGGATATTTATCAAACTGGTATACCCCGTTGAGCAGGCGGTCGGAGCCCCCGGAAGCAAAACTGTTATAGTCCACCGGGGTGCTTTGGAGAGACTGTATATTGGACGGAAAACTATAGGCATTCTGATAGGAGAAGCGGATAAAGCTTTCTTTGTTCACCTCTATTACTGCGGATGCCCGGGTAGTGATACGGGGTTTGGCAAAGAGGGTATTCTTATCATAGCGGAAAGCGGCGGCCAGGCTCAGCTTGTCATGGATTACTTTTTTGGTCAGGTGCGCATAGGCACTGTATTCAGCTACATCTATCGGACCTTCTGTATCCGGGAAAAGGGTGCCTTTGGAATCCAGGCGGTACAGGCGGTAGTTCAGTCCCGCAATCAGCTCCGCAAATTTTACCAGGTGGGAAAAATTGTACTGGGCTTCTGCATTGAACAACCTGCTCCTGTCGGTAAATTTAGTGCCTCCCTGCGAAGTGGGCTTACTCGAAATACTGTCTTTCAGGTGCAGGAACTGCGGACTACCAGCAGCCGGCATACCCTGATCGGCAAATGCCCTGGCTATTACACTGGCTTCCTGGTAGTTTTTACCTTCCATCATGGCCTGTAACAGGGCGCCGGTATATTGGGGATACCAGCCATCACCGGTATTGCCATCATAACTGGGTTTCCAGGCTTCGTTGATCAGCTGGGCAGTAGGCATGGCAATAATGGTATTGCCGGAGTTTTCCCGGCTGGTATAAGCCCGCAAAAACCAATGCTCGGCTTTCAGCTCTGCCCGGTATTGCCCCAGATGAAACCCCGTGAGTGCATAACGGGTGTCGTTGCTATATACTGCATTACCCTGCCCGTAAGTGCCGGAAAGAATGGCTACCAGCTTGGGCTTTATCTTGTACCGCAATTCTACATTGGCTTTGAATAATTTGGCATCACTGCTCAGGTACCCATATTCAGGATACCCGGTACGGGCTACGTAGTGGCTGCCACTTTCCAGCAAAGGATTGATAATGGGGGCCAGCGCAGGTTCCATTGCCAAAGCACCTTCCAGGAACTGGTTGAGGTCCAGGCTGGTGCTGGCGCCATACATGTTCACGCCTTTATAGTTGGGGTTGATCAGCGGCCCCCCAATGCCATTGGCATCGGTGGTGTCTGAAGCGATCCACTCTTTGGCCTGGGTATACTGTACATTCATTTTAAAAGCAAATTTGTCGTTCACCTTTTTACCCCAGCGCACTACCCAATCGTAATAAGGGGAAGGGCCTAAAGGATCGTTGGACTTCCCTTTTTTAATATGGTTCACACCCTGGGTGATCTGGGCACTTAAGCCCTGATACTTGAATGGATCTTTGCCGGTCATCACCAGCGTGCCATTCAGCCCCCGGGAGCCATATAATGCGGAAGACGCTCCGGAAAGTACTTCCAGGTTATCCACATCCAGCTCTGTTAACCCGATAATGGCACCCAAAGGAAAGTTAAGGCCGGGTGCCTGATTATCCATCCCGTCTACGATCTGCGTGAAATTGGTATTACCACTGGTATTGAAACCACGGGTGGTAACGGTGGTAAATAGCATACTGGAAGTGGTGACATCCACCCCTTTCAGCCCCTGGAGGATATTGTAATAACTGGGCTGCGGAGAGTTGATGATGTCTTTGGTGCTGATTCTTTCAATCGTAACGGGAGACTCGATCTTTTTCTGTACAAAAAGGCTGGCCGAAACCACCACTTCCTTTCCTAATACGGATACAGGCGTAAGTTCTATGCGCTGTGCACCAGGACCGGAAACGGTGATTTCTTTTGTTTCGTAGCCAACGGAGGAAAATATAAGGACGATAGGATAGCTTTTACGGGTAGAGAATCTGAAATTGCCCTGGTCATTGGTATAGTCTCCGTTCGGGGCTTCCCGCATAGAAACGGACACGGCAGGGATCACTTCTTTGGTACTGCTGTTACGGATGTTTCCCGTTATTACATTTTGTGCCTGGGCACTACTGACCAACAGGAACAGGCAAGCCATGCCTAAAATAATAGATCTTAACATCGGCAAGGAAATTTGTGGGTTTGGTTGATAGTGCTTATACGGTTATCAAATGGTTGTGTGATACAGCGATATTACTAAAATACGTGTAGCGCAAGTGCGGCGGGGTGGCACTTTGGGGTGAAATAAGGGCTATTAGGGGTAAAATTCAGCTCACGGGGACGAATCGTTCCTGAAAGGTGGGGAGGCACGAGGCCGATACCGGAATATTCATGTCATCCAATCCTTCCAATTGCAGGTAATGACCTTTTGTATTTTTCTTAAAAAGTACCACTTTGGTAATATTGATCAGATACGATCGGTGCGATCGTACAAAACTGTCCGGCGCCAGATAACTTTCCAGTTTCTTCAGGGAAGTTCTGACCAGTTCCTTACAGATGGTGTTGCCGGAAATATAAAAAACATGTACATAGTTATCCTCTGCCTTCATCATCAGCAATTTTCCGGCATGCAGGGTTAAAACAGGTTTGTCATGTTCGTCCCGGATCAATAAACAACCGGTTACCTCCTTTATTTCCTGCCCTTTTTCCAGGCTGTTCAACCGGGCACATTTTTCCCGGGTATAAAACCATAAAAGGGCAATAAAATAAGGCAGGGGTAAAATCAGCCCGGTATAATGCAGGGTATTGATGAACTCTGTCCACGTAAAATAGAAAGTAGTGGTAATGGATACATTTACTACGGTAACCAGCAGGGATACCAGGAGTATTTCTCCTATCAGCCAGAACAGGTAGGTGGCATTGGTGAGCCGGCGCCGCCATTTAAACCGCATGAGCAGAAACTGGGTAATAGTCAATACCACCACTCCGCATAAAGTAAAAATAAGAAACAGACCTGCCAGCGGAAATTGCTCCCCTTCATACCACATATTGATATTAAAGGGCAGAAAAATATACATAAACAGGAAGCTGAACACGCTGCAGAAAATGATCAGGGTAATCCTGTTGGCCACGGGGTCCAGTAGCGTAAAACGGGGATACCTGGCAGCATACTTTATGATGGGGAAAGTATGGAAGCTTTTCATGTCGTGGATGATTTTCATTAGTTAAGATAAGTAAAAAAGCCGGAATCTGATAGCCGGAGCTGGTGCTCCTATGGAATAAAGGACAGGGTAGGTTGCCGGTTTGGCAAAACGAAATTAATTTGTAGTTTTAAACATCGTTGCCATCTTTCAAAAGGCTATTACTTTCTATTATGTTAAGATACAGTGCACTTGATGAAAAAGAACTGATGTGCAGGTTAAGAGAGCACGATGAAGTAGCCTTTACTGAAATCTATTCCAGGTATTGGAAAATGCTTTTTGGGATCGCTTATAACCGTCTGAAAGATATGGCTACCGCAGAAGATATTGTACATGATGTGCTGACGCTGGTATGGCAGAAACGGTTGGAGCTGGCGCCGGACAATCTCCCGGCATACCTGGCAGCTGCGGTAAAGTTTTCCGTCCTGGCACATCTCAGAAAAAAAATGTCTGCCCGCAATTACATCCTGCAAAGTACTGCTGAAATAACCACCACTCCTCACCCCGATGTGGTACTGCATCATAAACGTATTCTCCAGATGGTAAGGGAAGAAGTGGAAAAATTACCGGAGAAATGCCGCCTGATATTTAAAGATAGCCGCGAACAGGGACTCACTACTGCAGAAATCGCTGAAAAGTTCAATATCTCCGGCAAAACAGTGGAAAACCAGCTGAATAAGGCGCTCCGCCACCTCAAATCCTCTTTCAGAAGCCTGTTCCTCCTCCTGCTGCTCCTGTTCTTTCAACCATAAGTTCCCTTTTATTTAATTTTTTTTGCCACGGCGTAGGTGCCAGGGGAAGGTGAAGACACTTACTTATATATACATCACCCGTATGACGTTCTCAGATGAATTTAAAAAGGCGGTAGCAAACTACCTGGATGGCACTGCCACTCCCGAACAATCCCGTTTGGTGGAAGCATGGTACCACGCTTTTAATGATGAGGAGGTAACAATAGCGGCGGATATGCCGGATGCGGCCGGCAAACTGGAAGAACGCCTGCGCCTCCGGCTGGAGCACATGCTGGGGGAAGACCGGACAGTACCTGTAGTGCCTGTTAATGCCAGACCTGTATGGAAACGGATAGCAGTTGCTGCGGCCGTATTGGTATTGGTGAGTTTACTGGGCATATTATGGTACACCACTTTCTACCAGGCGGTTGAAATGGTGGTGGTGAAAACAGGGAAAGGGGAAATTAAAACGGTACAGCTGCCGGATGGTTCCCGGGTATGGCTCAATGCGATGAGTGAATTACACTACCCTGCAACTTTTGACAGTAAGCAACGCCAGGTGGAGCTGACAGGGGAGGCCTTCTTTGATATTGCAAAACAGGAACATGCAGGATTCCGTGTGCTGGCAGGAAAACTGCAGACAGAAGTGCTGGGCACCTCTTTTAATATGAAAGCCTATCAGCAGGAAACAGACATGTCGGTAGTAGTGCTGAGTGGCAAAGTAAAAGTAGGGAATGAGCAGGCGGGTACTGCTGTACTTACAGCCGGCAGCGGTATAAAATATAATACCACTACTCAAAAGATGCAGCCGGTAACTGTGCCGGCAATGGATGGTATGCCCTGGGTAGCAGGTAAACTCAGCTTTGAAGAAGAATCCCTGGAAAATATTACAGCAGCATTGTCACGCTGGTACGGGGTTACGTTTGAATTTAAAAATCCACAACTAAAATATTGCAACTACACCGGACATTTTCCCAATGATATAACATTAGAAAAACTGTTAGAACTATTCAGTACCATTAGTCATGTGCGTTATGAAATAAAGGATGGCAATAGCGTGATATTATCAGGAGAAGAGTGCCACTAATAAAAAACCAGGTAACCTGTTATCAATCAAAAAAAACCGCCCTGCCAATATAGCTGATCTGATCCATCGGCTACCGCAGGACGGTAAGTGTTAATAAATTAAACTCAACCAAATTTATGCATTTCTATGTAATGAGGCAACTATGCCTTTTACTGGGCCGTGCCCGGTATGCTTACCTATTCCAAACCAGTTTTTTTATGAAACTTTCAGGGCTTACGCTGGGTCTCATGTTTGCTTCCATATGCTGCTTGCAGGCCAGGCATGTTCACAGCCAGTCGCTGGCCGAAACAAAAGTGACGCTCCGGCTGGAAGGGGCCACTTTGAAGGCCGCTTTTACAGCTATTGAGTCACAGTCTGTTTTCAGGTTTATGTACAATTCTGACCAGATCAACGGGCAGCTGCCTGTAACATACACCGCTAATCAAAAAACGCTGCAGCTGGTGCTGAATGATATACTGGGCCGGAATAAATACCGGTACCAGTTAAAGGATAATTTTATCCTGGTTACGGCGGATGCTGCTCCCGGCCCACGTACAACGGAGCCTGTGTCAACAGTACAGCAGCTGGTGACCATTACGGGAAAGGTAAAGGATGAAAATGAACAGCCGGTACCTGGGGTAACAGTACTGCTCAAAGGCTCCACCACTGCTACCATCACGGATGAAAAAGGGACCTATACCCTGCGCGTGCCCGATGCTAAAGGAACACTGGTATTCAGCATGATCGGTTTTACTACACAGGAAATACCTGTTGATAATAAACTGGTGATTGATGTACAGCTCAAAGGTGCTTCCAGCTCCCTCAATGAGGTGATCGTGGTGGGGATGAATAATAAACAATCCAAAAGATCAGTTACAGGTGCCATTGCTACCATACAAACCAAAGAGCTGAAACAAAGTCCGGTGGCCAACCTGAGCAATGCGCTGGCCGGCCGCCTGCCCGGATTGATTACCGTGCAAACTACCGGTGAACCCGGACAGGATGCTGCGAGCCTCTATATCCGGGGGATCGGTACCTATGGTAATTCCTCTCCGCTGGTGGTGATCGATGGCTTGCCCAGGTCAGCGGCCAACTTTAGTCAGCTGGATGCTAATGAAATTGAATCCGTGACCATCCTGAAAGATGCTTCCTCCTCCGCATTATATGGTATTCAGGGGGCCAACGGCGTAATCGTTGTGACTACCCGCCGCGGTAATGCTAACCAGAAACCCAGTATCAGTTTTACCGTTCAGCAGGCGGTACAGCAACCTATCCGGCTGCCTAAGATGATGGAAACCTACGATCAGGCGCTCTACTATAATGAGTTTGATGCCAACTCCAATCTGCAACCCCGGTTTAGCCCGGAAGCATTGGAGGTGATCAAAGAAGGGAGTAACCCTTACGCCTATCCCAACGTTAACTGGTTTAAAACCATCCTGAAAGATTATTCCAGCCAAAGCCAGTATAACCTGAATATCTCCGGCGGGTCTAATGCGATCCGGTATTTTGTATCCGGAAGTTTTATTAACCAGGGTACATTGCTCCAGCACCAGGACCAGTTCTTTGATAACTATGGGGTGAAAAGCAAATTCGGCAGATATAACTTCAGGTCTAATGTGGATATGGATGTTACCTCTATGCTCAAAGTACAGGTAGACCTTGCCGGACGCCTGGAGGAAAGGACCGGCCCCGGCCCGGGATTCTCCTATATCTTTGAAGATATTGCCGGCAGATCCCAGATGGCACAGCCCGTATTTAATCCCGATGGTACTCTGGGGGCGGGTAGTGCTACCGAACTGCCTTACCGCCAGAACCCCTACGGCATGATCACCAAAAGCGGGTATTATTCCAACTACACCAATGTAATGTATGGTACCTTATCGGCCAGGCATACACTGGATTTTATTACTCCGGGATTAAGTGCGCAGCTCTTCTTCAGCTTTGAAAATAATAACAACAGGTCTACTTCCCGTTCCCAGAATTTTGATTCTTACTGGTACCGCGGGCTGGACGAAGATGGTGATCCTATCTATCAGCCACATACTGTGGCTTCCAGGCTCTCCACCTCAGGGTCCAGTAATATTGAAAGATATAATTATCTCGATTTCAGGATCAATTATACCCGTAACTGGGGCAAAAGTGCGGTGACTGCACAAGTACTGGGCAACAGGACTTTGCGTGCCATCAATGATGAACTGCCCTTTGCCTATCAGGGTGTGAGCGGACGTGCTACCTACGCTTACAACCAACGCTACTTCGCGGAAGTGAACATCGGATATAATGGTTCTGAAAATTTTGCGAAAGGAAGGCGCTATGGTATTTTCCCGGCTTTCTCCGCAGGATGGGTGCTCTCTGAAGAAAACTTCCTGAAAGGGACAGACTGGCTAAAATACCTGAAACTCCGCGGCTCCCACGGTATTGCCGGAAATGATAAAAGCTTTACCAATGCCAGATGGGTGTTTATTACAGACTATGCACCGGGTGGCGGATACCAGTTTGGCGTATCACCGTCAGGGGTAGGTGGATATAATGAGAACAAGGTGGGGAATATGTATGTTACCTGGGAACGTGCTGCCAAAAGTAATATAGGGATCGACGTTTCCCTGTTTAGAAATGAAGCCATTCAATTCACCTTCGACATTTTCCGGGAAAGGCGTACCAACATCCTCACCTCTCCGGGCGATGTGCCGGGCTTTGTGGCCATCACTAATATGGCCCCCAGAAACAGTGGTGTTGTCAACAACCAGGGTTTTGAAACTGAACTGCGCTTTAATAAGCTCATCGGAAAGGTCAGGGTCTTCACCAATGTTCAACTTACCTACGCCCGGAACAAAGTACTGGAAAATGATCAGCCCCGGCCCGCTTTCCCCTACCAGGACCTGAAAGGATATGAAGTGGGATACCAGCTGGGATATAAGGCACTGGGGCTTTTCCAGAGTGAAGATGAAATCAAAAACAGCGCTAAACAAAACTTCAGCAGTAAGCTGATACCGGGAGATGTAAAATACCTGGACGTGAATAATGATGGCGTGATCAATGCATTTGATAGGGTACCCATCCAGATCCAGAATATTCCGCGCTATATGGGCGGGCTTTCTTTGGGTGCTTCGTACAAAGGGCTTGATATCAGTATGCTGTTCAATGGTGCATTGGGTGGTACCAGCTCGTTCTGGCATTACAGTGGCAGCCTGTTGCAGTTGCAACGCTGGACACCTGAAAACACCAATACTCGGATACCGGTAGCCCACCGTTCTGACAACAACGGTATACTATCTGACCTGCTGGTGCAAAAAACGGATTATCTCAAACTGCGTAATACTGAAATAGGCTATGAATTTCCGGCAAAAATATTAGCGCCTGTAAGGGTGAAATATTTACGGATCTATGTAAATGGACAGAACCTGGCCGTATGGGATAAACTGCTGTTGAAAGACAGGGATCCCGAAACAGCGGCAAGCTTAACTTATCCATTACAAAGAATTATGAACGTGGGCGCCAGCTTAAGATTCTGATCTGCGCTGATAAACTAACAGTTATGAAGAAGCAATTTATTTATCCGGTTTATATGGTCCTGACGCTGGCAGCTTTATGGCTGTCTGGCTGTAAGAAAGATTATCTGGAAAGAACACCCAGCGATTATATCAGTGAAGAAGAGGTGTTCCGTAATATAGAAAATGCACAGGCTTTCCTCAACAATGCATATAATGCATTGCCCGATTGGCTGTATCCCAGCGATGGTGGTAATTATAATATTGGGGCAGGTACAGATGAAATGGTGCACCAGTGGTTTCATGCCAGAACAGCCCGGGATTTTAATTCCGGCAACTGGAACCCGGCTAATTTCCCCTTACAGAACGTATACACGGATTGTTACAGCGCGATCCGCCGTATTAATATCTTCCTGAAAAATTTTGATCTGATACCGGAAGAAGTAGGTACGGGTGTAGGAAACAGGAAAAACAGGCTGAAAGGAGAGGCGTATGGACTGCGTGCATTTTACTATTTTGAATTATTTAAAATGTGGGGTGGCGTACCTCTCCTGGACCATGCTTTATCACCTGCTGGTGAAAACATTTACCTGCCCAGGAATACAGAAGAGGAAGTGATCAGCTTTATCAAAAAGGATATCGAAGAAGCCATTGCACTATTACCTGCCAAGCATGATGATAGCCAGCTGGGCCGTTTTACAGCTACTGCTGCTAAAGCGCTGCTGTCAAAAGTAACCCTCTATTATGCCAGTAGCCTGTGGAATCCTGGTAATGATGCGGCACGCTGGGAAGCCGCAGCCATAGCTGCGAAAGACGCGATCAGCTATGCGGAAAAAAATGGATATATCATCTCCCTGGGAGAAGTAGGCCAGAAAAAAGCATATGAACGTATTTTCCTGGAGCTTAATAACCCTGAAGTGCTTTTCTGTAAAAATACTTACATGAGCAGCTACTGGGATTTTTATGCTTCTTCCCTGGGCTGTGGCGGCTGGTACGGAGATAGCCCTCTGCAGGAAATGGTGGATGACTATGAAACCGCAACGGGGCTTTCCATTAAAGATCCTGCTGCCCATTATAATAACCAGGACCCTTATATAAACAGGGATCCCCGCTTTTACCAGAGTATCCTCTTTCACGGAGCCCAGTGGCAGGGAAGGAAAATCAATGTGGCACCCGGTGGGCTGGACAGGGATATGGACCGGCAGCGTACCAACTATTTTGTACGTAAATATATCCAGGAAGGCCACAACCTTTTTACAGATGTTGGATCTATCTACCGCCGGTTTTCCATTTACCGTCTGGGCGAATTGTACCTTAACTATGCAGAGGCCTGGAATGAAAGATATGGTCCGGATAATACCGTGTATGATGCGGTGAATAAACTCCGGAACAGAGCTGGTATGCCTGACCTGCCGGGGGGATTATCGAAAGAAATAATGCGCGAAAGAATACGCCATGAAAGAAGAATAGAACTGGCTTTCGAAGGCCACCGTTTCTGGGACGTTCGCCGCTGGAAAATTGCGGAACAGGTGGATAATGGGGAGGTACATGGTGTAAATGTAAGTACTGCCGGCGTATTCACCTATCCTGTATACGAAACAAGGGTATTCGATAAAAAGAAACATTACGTGTTCCCTATCCCGCAAAGTGAACTGGACAAAAATCAAAATATGAAACAAAACCCCGGTTGGGAATAGCGGCTAAATTTCAACTTATGAAAATATGGAGTATGGCCATCATCATCCCGATGATGGCCGTTATGAACGCACAGGCACAATACAATGGGGAATCCCAGTTGCAGGACATCCATACGGATAATACCGTGTTTACCATCGCCAAAAATACCTGGGATGTTCAGCATAGAGGCAACCACCGGGCCATCGTTCAGGTGAAACAAACAGGCATCAAAGCGGTAAAGGTGATCCTGCCCTGGAGAAGAACAGATGAGCATCCCGAAAATAAGCAGGTGATCATTACAGAACTGGCTACAGGACAGGTGGTGAAAAACATATATCCGGCACTGATGAGCCGGGAAAAAGGAATCCTGGTATTTGAACCTTCCGCCCTGCCAGCTAAATACGCCATTTATTACCTGCCATTCAATTACCGGAACAACTGGGATGATGCCAGATATGGTCCGCCCTGGAATGATTACCTCCCTGCTGATTATAAAACAGACAGCAGCTGGCTGCAAACTGTAAAGCTGGGCATTGACCAGCTGCCGCAAGCCGGCGTGGAAAAATTTGAGGCACGGTTGTCGCATGATTTCTTTACTTCCATGGGCCTGATAGCTACCCAAACGGAAACGCAGCTACTAAAAAAGAAATCAGTAAATGATTTTACCGTGTTTCCGGAAGACCGGGCTTTTCCCATCCGTTTAACAGATGACCTGCCGCTGCGATGGATCCGGCAACCCCGCAAGGCTGCTTTCTCCGGGCAGGCCATGCGGCAGGAGTATTATTGCTACCAGCTGGGGATATGGGCCAATAAAAAGGCACTGGAAGAGGTGAGCGTGGTGTTCTCGAAACTGACGCATCAGCAGGGGAAGGACAGTATTGCCAGGGATAGTATCACCTGTTTTAACCAGGAAGGCACTAACTGGAATGGGGAAACGGTTCGCTATAAAGTAGCTGTTCCGGCAGATCATGTACAGGCGCTGTGGTGTGGGATAGCTATCCCCGCCAATGCAAAGCCCGGCAGGTATGAAGGTTGGGCTACTGTTACGGCTACCAATGCCCGGCCTCAGCAAATTAAGATCACTATCCAGGTAAAGGAACAGGTATTGCCCGACCGGGGCGATGGGGAGCTATGGCGCCATGCCCGCCTGCGCTGGCTCAATTCTACTTTAGGTATGAGTAATGAAGTGATCGCTCCCTTTGCACCATTGGTAAAACAAAACAATGTTATCCAGGTAGCAGGAAAACAGCTTACACTCAACAGCTATGGCTTGCCGGAACAGGTGCAGGTAAATAACCGGCAACTGCTAAAAACTCCCATGCAATTCACTATCAGCACCGGTATAGCTACACTGGCATTAACACCGGGCAAAACCGTCTTTACATCGGCGGCCGACGGGTGCATCAAATGGGAAAATAACTGGCAGGCCCCTACGCTGGAAATACTGTGCCGGGGACAGATTGAGTTTGACGGTTTCGTTAAATACGCGCTGACGATCCGCCCTAAAGGCAACCCGGTTACACTCAGCAATACACAGCTGGAATTACATTTTCCGGCACAGCTGGTGCCTTATATGATGGGGGCCGGATTAGCCGGAGGCAAAAGACCCGCTGCTTATTCCTGGGACTGGAAAGGCCCCTGGGACAGCTTCTGGATAGGTGATGTATTGGGCGGACTGCACCTGGAAATGCGGGGTGGTACTTATCATGGCCCGCTGTTAAATGATTATAAACCTGCACCACCCCCTGCCTGGTATAACAATGGCAAGGGAGGAATTACCCTGCAGGAAGCGGGAAGCGGACAGGTGAAGATGACCATTTTTACAGGTGAGCGGACGCTGCAACAGGATGCAACGCTGGAGATGCCTTTTGCTATGCTGATCACACCGGCAAAAGAAGTGCATCCTAAAAAACACTTTTCGGAAAGATACTATCATCAGGATCCCACAAAAGTGGAGCAAGCTGCACAGTATGGTGCCAATATTATCAATATCCATCACAATGCGGTACAGAACCCTTACATCAACTACCCCTTTATCGAAAGGGATACGCTGATCAGTTATGTAAAGGCACAGCATAAAGCAGGCAGGAAAGTAAAACTTTATTACACTATCCGGGAGCTGACGAACTACACCACGGAAATCTATGCCCTCAAAAGCCTGGGGCATGAAATATTTCCGGGTGGTCCCGGACAGGGCGCGCCCTGGTTATCAGAACACCTTGTCAACGATTATAAAGGAGCCTGGTATACGCCTGTTGGCAACCAGAGCGCAGATGCATCTATTGTTTTAAATGGTTTTTCCAGATGGATCAACTATTATATTGAGGGACTGAACTGGATGATGAAAAATTACGGGATCGATGGATTATACCTGGATGATGTGGCCTACGACCGCGAAGTGCTGAAACGTATGCGCCGGGTAATGATGGCCAATAATCCAGGGGCATTGCTCGACCTGCATTCCAACACCAATTATTCTATCGGACCGGCCAATCAGTATGCTGATTTTTTCCCTTACCTGGACCGGGTATGGTTTGGTGAATGGTTCCGGTATAATAAAATGACACCTGATGAATGGCTGGTGCAGTTTTCCGGTATCCCCTTCGGCGTGATGAGTGAAATGCTACAGGATGGGGGCAACAGATGGCTGGGAATGGTATACGGTGCTACCACCAGGTTCTATAATTCAGATGAAACGGCGCCCGGCCCTATCTGGAAATATTGGGATGCAGTAGATATCGGGAATAAGACAATGTATGGTTACTGGAATGAAGATTGCCCGGTAAAGTGTGATAATGAAAATGTGAAGGTAACTGCTTATGCAGGCAAGGACACTTTATTACTGGCCATCGGCAATTTCAGTGATACGCTGCAGCAGGCCCGGCTGTCATTGACCGGTGAATGGAAAAGCTGGGAAGGACAGGTGCAAATGGAAGCTCCTGCTATTGAAAGATATCAGGAAGCCCGGACATTTACAGCAGGACAACCCATCACGGTGCCTCCCAAAAAAGGATGGTTAGTACTGCTGACCAGGAAGGAGTCATCACGCTAAATAACAAACACTACAGAAATCAGGATAGCAGGGAATATGATTTAATCCAATAGAAATTTAAAATTTATCAGTACTTTATACCTGGATGACATTTGCCAACGGGACCCCGCTGTACAGAGTGGCCGTAGTACCTGTATAAGACAGGAAAGTGCTGGTATTTTTTAAAACATAAAATCTTATAGGTGAAACATTTTTCCCTGCTCCCTATTATCATCTGCATGGCTTTATCAGGTCTGCAGTGTTCACATCCCACTGTAAAACATAAGTCGCCCGCCGAAGATACATTGCCGGTAACCGGCAGACCCCTGTTTAAAGATTTTATGGGGATCAACGGGCATTTTACTTTTAAGCCGGAGCTATACAACCAGGTATGCCGCCTGGTACGCAACTATCATAACATAGACTGGGACGTAAAGCAATTGGGTAATCCTGTTACTATTCCCGTAGCGGCCAACCAGGTGAACTGGAAAACCAGTGTATACGGTCCCTGGAAAAATGCGGGCTTTGAAACGGATATCTGTATTCAGTTTGCCTCTTTCGGCGCAGGTCATCCCAACTATCAGCAATTATGGGCTGGTAAAGAGCAGTGGTGCTATGATTATGGAAAGGCAATGGCGGCTTATTATGGTCCTTCTGGTAAGGAACAGCTAGCTACTTCCATGGAAATCGGTAATGAACCCGGCGCCCGTTTTGATACCTTGTTATTCCGTACCATCTTTAAAAAAATGGCCCAGGGTATCCGGGATGGAGACCCGAAAGTAAAGATACTGACCCCTACTGTACATGCACGTAAGGCAGATCCTTATTCCCAGAGCCTGTATGGCATGTATGCACAGCAGGATATTCTGCCCCTGTATGATGTGATCAATGTGCATACTTATTCCACCCTGGAAAAATCAGCTACTTCCGAAAATACCTGGAACCGCAGTTATCCGGAAGATCCGGAACTCAATTACCTGAAAGTAATTGACGAAGCTATTGCGTGGCGGAACAATTATGCCGGGGATAAAGCGGTGTGGGTAACAGAATTCGGATATGATGCCTGTACTCCCGAGGCCATGAAACACCGGAAAGACTGGGCATTGAAACTAAACTGGCAGGGGGCCAGCGACCTGATGCAGGCGCAATACCTGGTACGCTCTTTCCTGGTTTTTGCAGAGCGGGATGTACAGCGGGCTTATCTGTATTATTACAATGATGAGGATGAGGCATCGTTTCATGCAGCCTCCGGACTTACCCGCAATTTTAATCCCAAGATGTCTTTCTGGGCAGTAAAGCAACTGTATCAAACCTTGGGTGATTACCGGTTTAAACGTGCCGTAAAGCGGCAGGCAGGAGAACTGTATGTATATGAATTTGAGCATGGGCAGGACCCCAAAAAGCTGGTATGGGTGGCCTGGTCACCTACAGGGGCCAAAACGCAGGAACAACAGGGATATAAGCCCCATGAAACTGCTGTTACGCTGCACAACCTGCCGGGTACACCGGTGCATGTGACAGGCATGGCTACGGCAGCTGGCGATGCACCACAACCCGCCTGGCAGGATGTGGGCGATGCTGCCATGACGCTTACCATTGGAGAAAGTCCGGTGTATATAACGATCCACCGTTTTTAATGCGGTGAAGCGTGAAAATAATATCAGTAGGGTGGCGAAACAGGTGGGATAAGTACTGTTTAAGTGCAGTTTTAGCTATAGATACTCCTATGCAAAGCCTACTTTAAAGTACCTTTAAAGTATCTTTAAAGCATCTTTGAAGTACCTATAAAGTACCCCTTATAAGGGATACTATATAGGTACTTGAAATATCGGTTATAGGATTTTCACCTATGGGATATTTACTTGTCAAGGAGGGCTTTTAATTGTTGATGTAAGGCATCTCCCCGCAGGTTTTGCGCTACTACCTTACCATCAGGGCCAATCAGATAGTTTTGAGGGATGGCCTGTATGCCATACAGCTTTGCGGCTTCATTGTTCCAGAATTTCAGATCGGATACCTGTGTCCAGGTAAGCTGATCATCCGCAATAGCTTTCAGCCAGCGATCCCGTGCATCCGGCTTGTCCAGCGATACACCCAATACAGTAAAACCCTTATCCTTGTATTGCTGAAAGGCTTTTACTACATGCGGGTTTTCTGCCCGGCAGGGAACGCACCAGCTGGCCCAGAAATCCAGCAGCACATATTTTCCCCGGAAAGAAGACAGGCGGATCATCGTACCACTGGTATCAGCCTGAGCAAAATCAGGGGCTATTTGTCCTATACCGGTTTTCCGGGCTATTTCGAGCCTTCCTGCAAAAGTTTTTGCCGCCTTCCCTTTCCGTACATTAGCAGATAGTGCTTCAAACATGGGATGGATGGTGCTGTAATCAAGCGCGCCACCGGCATATTCTATCAGGGCATCCAGGCTGACCAGGCTGCGGGGGTTTTTGATGATATAATCCTTCAGCTGTTCGTTTTTAGCTGCTCTTATTTTTCCCAGCGCACTGTCGCGACTGGCTTTAACAGCAGGGTCTTTTTTGTCAGCATCGGATAGTGCGGCATAGTCTTTCATCAGTTGCCGCAACTGGTCTGTTTGTGGTTTTATAAGACGGGAAAGCACGGTATAATCCTTGTTGACCGGACCGCCTTTTATTTCCGCTGCACGAAAAGAGTTATTGACGGAGGTAACTGTTATAACACCTGGTTCCAGGTAAAGATTGATCACTTCTACAGCAGCACGTTTATTGGCATCTTTACTTTTAGACGTCAGTGCCAGAAATACCTTTATTGGTTCGCTGCGATTGCCTTTCAGCTCAAACATGCCATTTTGGATCATGGCGGAGTCTTCCACCAGCTTTCCATCTTCCGGAAACTGCATGACCACTTTGGAGGAATCATGCCCGGTGCCCACATTACCTTTGATTTTATATTGCCAGGATTTTTGGGCACACACCGTCAGGGAAGGTCCCAGTAATAATAACAGGAATACTTTTTTCATGTGTTGGTTCGTTGATTTTTGCGCAATATACTGGTTTGCATATCAATATCTTAAGATTAAGGATTGTCGGTCAAACCAGGTGATTGAGATAATAATTTTTCAGAAAACTTTAATACAAAACGTGTTGGTTTGAGTGTATAGGTAGCCGTTATATTGCCATCGGCACCGTATACGGTATGTTTATATTGGGCATCTGCAAAAAGCGGGTCGGTAGACAGGCGGCGCATATCAAACCACCTGAATCCCATGGTGGCAAATTCGCGACGGCGTTCTTCAATAATAAACCGGATCAGTCCGGGTTGGTCCGCAGGTATCCCGGCGGCGGCATCTGCTGCGGGCATCCGGTGGTTGCGAAGCGTCAGCAGGTGTTTGGTAGCACCGGTGATATCGCCGGTACGGGCTTTTGCTTCGGCGCTTAATAAATAGAGGTCGGGCAATTGTATACCGATGGAGTTGCCGATGAATCCTGCCCTCGACCGGTAAAGTCCGGCCGGAAGGGCAGGTGCAGGTCCGGGATAAATAGGGCTATAGGTATTGGAATATAATTTCAGGCGCTGGTCATTAGGGCCATACAGGGCATAGGTTTCCGGGCTGATCACCAATGCAGAAGAGGCCCCCATCCAGGTGATGGCCACAGACTGTGCTACCAGTGTTTCGGGATAGCCATGTCCTTGTGCAGGGGTAGGCACCATGTCGGGTGTGGTGAAAATATACCCTGTTATCGGGTTATTGACCTTAGCAGTATTGTAATCTATCAACCCCACTTTACCACTTACTGTAAATGCAGCAGGCAGTTGTGTGATGGCATCGTCCAGCAGTGCATCTGCACGTGTGGCATTACCCATAAACAGGTATACTTTGCCGAGCAATGCCGTAGCTCCTGCGCGGGTAAAGCGGTTGGCATCCGTTTGTACAAGCGGTAATTTGGGGATGGCGCTGGTCAGATCGTCTATTATCTGATCATATACTTCCTGTACAGATGCACGTACGAAGCTGGTTTGTGTAAAATCACTTTGCAGTACAATAGGTACACCAGGATCGGTAGCTGCTGTGGCGGCGTTATAAGGTTTACCAAAATAATTGATCAGCATAAAATAAGCGAAACCACGTTGTGTACGGGCTTCTGCCTGGTATTGTTCTTTTTGTTGTAAGGTACCTCCGGAGGCGTCCATTACTTCATGAAAAATTTTATTGATACTGTACAGTCGATTGTATAAACCGGCTATTTCATTACAATCTTCATCGGGGCGGTACACGTTATCCGCCCAGGCAAACAGGTTTTGCCCACGGTTGGCGGGAGCACTGAAGGTGGAGGGATTGGAGAAGTAAGGCTCCAGTCCGGCTACGTCATCTCCTGCAATATGCTGGGCATTAAGAAAAAAACCATTGCCGGTAAGCCGGTTAAAGAGTACATCTTCCAGCATATTGTTGTAGTCAGCAATATTGCCGGCAATAACTTTGCCTTTGGGCTTTACATCCAGAAAACCTTTGGTGCAGGACCACAGACTGATAGCTAATAACATCACGCCAGCCGCTGCAGGTATATTTTTTATAGTCAATTTCATATTTGTATGTTGAAAGTGTTGCTGTCTGTATTAAAAAGTAACGTGTGCACCGATAGTAAAGGAATGCTGGTTAAAAGGTACATTCCGCATGCTGTTCACATAGCCGGAAGCCGTGTTGCTGTTGATCACTCCCATACCACTGTAGAACTCCGGATCAATATCATATTTGTTGGCTTTCCACAGCATGATGTTATTCATCTGTACCCGGAAAGTGATGGCAGATGCGCGGATACGGTTTACAATACCGGCAGGCATATCATAGGCCAGGGTAATATCCCGCAGTTTGATATAATCTCCTTTGATCACATTGATGTCTGCAGCAGTATAATAATTCAGGTCTGTGCGGGAGGCTCTGTCGGCCGCCGGATCATAAGCAGGGATATTGGTGAAGGCCTCATCGCCCGCCTGTTTCCAGCGGTATTGAAAATCTTCGTGCAGGTTACCGCTGATATAGTTGCGGGTCATCATCCTGCCGGTAAAAAAGTCGTTTACGTCCCGGCGTAGTACAAAGGCGAAGTTGTACACCATGTTAACCCCCAGGTTAAATCTTTTGTACCGGAAGTTGTTACTGAAGCCTCCGCTTACCAGCGGTTGTGTGCTACCCATATTTACCAGGTCGGTCACTTTGGCTATACCTGGTGTTTTGGTAACAGTACCATCTGCCAGTTTTATTTGGGGATCGCCCACAGCATCCAGTCCGGCATAACGGTATGCCAGCAACGAAAATGGCTGATAGCCTTGTATCAGCCCTATCATTTGTGGCTTATAATATACCGGTAGCAATAACCTGAGCAGACTGCTGGCATATACATACGGGGTTTCCGTATACAGGGTAACGACCTTGCCTTTATTATGTGCGAGGGTAAGCTGGGTAGACCAGGTAAAATCTTTCTGGTCAATGTTGATGGTATTTAACCGCAGTTCTATCCCTGCATTATTGATTACCCCGGCATTGCCATAGATAGAAGTATATCCGGTGAAAGGATTTTGCGGCACATCTCCCAGCAGGCCGGTGGTATGCTTGCGGTAGTAGTCAACACTTCCCGTAATACGGTTATTGAAAACACCGAAGTCTACCCCCACGTTAATATTCTGTGTTTGTTCCCAGCTGATGTGGCTGTTGCCCGGGGTAGTGATTTGCAGGGTATTGACCGAACCTGCCGGAACACCTACCGCCATGCCACGCTCCAGGATGTCGTAGGAGCCACCTGATCCGGGTACAGGGGAGTTACCGGTGATGCCATAAGTAGCCCGTAACTGGAGGCGGTCCAGCCATTTGATATCCGCAGCAAATGTTTCCCTGTTCATTATCCAGCTGCCACCTACTGCCCATACAGGTTTGGCCTGTGCAGCCACATCAGTGCCAAATAAATTGGACTGATCAAAACGCGTACTGGCATTGATGGTGTATTTACGCAGAAAGGTATAGGCTGCATTAGCGTAGTATGACCTGAAACGGGTATCTGCGTAATACTCGCTAAAGGCATCATTGATTTTATAGGTAGCGGCGGTATTGATAATAGTATTGCTGATACCGCTACCTGTAGAGGGATAGTCTATGGCTTTGTGGGTAAGAAGGTTCTCATCATATCCTCTTACTTTAGCGGTGATACCGGTAGCGATCTGCTGTTGTATTTCTGTTCCTGCCAGCGCTGTCAGCTGGTGGCGGTTGTTTTGCCAGCTATTGTCATATACCAGCTGGTTGCGTACCGTCCAGTTTTTTTGCTGCACATTGTTGGTCAGATAAGTGCCACCGGTAGTGGGTACAAAAGATTTGAGGGCAGGGCTGGTCACGGTCATTTTTCCTATTTCCAGCTGGCCATCATACCCGGTTACCGCATCAAAGGATTTAGACTGATTGTTGACCAGCACACCACCATAGGTACCTTCAAAACGCAGGCCGTCATACAGTTTAAGCGTTACGCCAGCCAGCAGACGGTTGTTCTGGTTATTGGCATTCGTATATCCGGAATGGAAATTATCTGATGGGTTGTACGACAGGTTGAGCTGCCCTATATCAGGTAAGCCTGTACTTTTTTGTTCATATGCATTTCTCAGTGAATCGTTGATATTGATCCACGACATATCCTGTGATTGGCCGTTGGCATCCAGGAAGGAAGCATAGGGCACAAAGCGGCTGTCGGGAGATATACTGCGCCTGGCAGCAGTGGTGTTATACGCGATATTGGTGATCAGGTATACCTGCAGGTTTTTATTAAAGCTATAGTCCTGGCGGGCATTTATCTGGTAGGTATTATTCTTTTCGCCGGGCGTAGGATTTTTATTGTCCGTATAACTAAGGGAAGCATATACGCCATATTTTCCTGCTGATCCATTGATAGCAACCGTATGGTTGTTCAGCATAGCATTCCTGTACCAGTTATCTTTCATTTGCTGGAGGTTATTTACCGTAGCCATTTCTTCCAGGGTTTTATGCTGGTAAAACGCCGGCATCCAGGCTGTTTGTCCGTACAGCAGGTATTCATGCGGAAGGACAGGGCTGGTACCCCGTGTCTGATCGGGAGCGGTGATGGTTTTCCAGTCGGTAGCACCCCCTCTTACATACCCCGGCATATTATACAGTTCCTGCATCGTTTGCAGGTATTGTGCACTGTTCATCCGTGGAAAGGTGTTGATGTCGGGTTTGCCCTGGAAGCTGTAGAATACATCATAATCCACCCGGAGTTTATCCTGGTTTTTGGATCCTTTTTTAGTAGTTACCACAATAACACCGTTGGCAGCCCTGGCGCCCCAGATAGAGGCCGCAGTGGCATCTTTCAGCACGGTAATATCAGCCACATCATTTGGGTTCACCGCATTCAGATCATCTACCGGTATCCCATCTACTACGTATAAAGGTTGGGTAGCCCCGCTGATAGAAGTAATGCCGCGCAGCATAACCGGGTAGTAGCTGCTGTTGGTTCCGTTATTCAGGGACAGACCGGGAATCTGCCCGTCCAGCCGCTGAAGCAGGTTCATGGTGCCACTGCGGGCTTTCACTACTTCCATATCAGGTTTGGCAAAGGAGCCGGTGCTTCTTTCTTTGGAAATGGTTTGGTAACCGGTATTGGCAGTCACCACAATAGCAGTCAATGCTGTGATATTGGGCTTTAAAGTTATTACCAGGGTAGTTTGACTGGCCACTTTTACCTCGGTATAATTCATGTTTACACTGGTAAAGGCCAGTGTAGCATCGGGAGATACACCGTTCAGCACAAAGCTACCGCTTGCATCCGTAGCGGTACCGTTGGAAGTACCTTTCACGGAAACGGATACACCGGGTACCGGTTCTCCTTTTTCATCGAGTACTTTCCCTTTCACTTCCCCACTGAAAGCAGGTGACAGGGCTGCCACCTCGTCGGCAGAGGAAGGCTTACCAGCCGCAGTTACCGGCTTGATGATCACGGTATGGTCGATCACGGAGAAGGTGAGCGGTTGATCTTTCAGGCATTGTTTCAGCACCTCTTCAACGGAACTTTTATTGACCTGGAGATTTTTCACGGTAATACCTTCCGTGAGCCGTTCGTTGAAAACAAAGTTATAGCTGGTCTGTTCCCGGATCTTTTTCAGCACCGTTTTGAGTGGTACATTTTTAACAGAAAGTGTAATGCCCTGACCAAAGGCAGCCGTGCTTACCTGCAGGCATAAAACAAATAGTACAATAGTAGTTAGTTTCACAATCAATCTTTATTTGGTTGGTTTATCACGCAGGCGCGTGTATAGCTATTTTTTAACGATCACTTTTTTCCCTTTTAGTTCCAATTTCACTCCACCGCTCATTTCAATAAACCGGAACAGCTTTTCAGCAGGTATATCCCTGGCAATACGAATGGTATAGGGATCTGTGATCTGGTCCTGGAATACTACTTCCAGGTCATACCAGCGGGCTACCTCCCGCATTATAGTGGAGAGGTGGGCGCCTACGAAGGAGAATTGTCCGTTTTTCCAGGCCATTACTTCCGACAGGTCAGGATTGGCCACCAGTTTAAGCTGTTGGTCTGTCACCGCTATTTGCTGTCCTGGTGCCAGCTTCACCGACTCACTGCCACGCTGGATTTTTACCGCACCCTGCAGCAGGGTTACTTTTTGCGGGCCTTCATCGGTATAGGTGTTGACGTTAAAGCGGGTACCCAGTACCTGTACTTCCGTTCGTTGACCACCAGCGCCGGGGAGAAGTACTTTAAACGGCATCGCAGCTTTTCCTGCGATTTCGAAGTAGGCTTCCCCGGTAATTTCCACTTTACGTACTGGTCCGTTAAATGTTGTAGGGAAGGTCACCGCCGAAGCTACATTTACCCACACATGGCTGCCATCTGCCAGGATCACTTCTACCGGTTGGGCCCCACGGGGCACGGTCAGTGTATTGTAGGTAACCGTACTATTTTTTCCGGTGGCATTATAGGCCAGCTGATTACCGGCATTTTGCTGTACCTGGGTATTGCCCTGTGCTGCCAGCAGGCCGGATTTGGTGCTGTCCAGCGTAATGGTACTACCGTCGGCCAGTGTAAGTACCGCTTTGTTATGAGGCAGCGTGATAGTTTCCTGTTGTACTATTTTGGACGGCTGCTGGCGCAATATGGATTGATACCAATAGGTTCCGGTACCCAGCAGGAGCAGTACCGCAGCGGCAGCGGCCCAGCGTGGCCAGTGGATCCGGCGTACTTTGGGCGTTGGTGCTGCGGTAGCCAGCTGTATATGCTGGTAAATCAATCCCAGCGTTTCCGGATCTGCAGCGCTGGTAAAATCTGCGCTGGCAAAGTCTTCGTTAAATAACTGTTCCAGTGCGTGTTGTTTTCCGGACGAATGCAGGAGCGTTTTTAATTGCGCCGCTTCTTCCGGTGTAAGTGTGCCAGCATGATGTTTGGCTAATAACTGTTTAAATATTTCAGGTGTCATTTTGGTTGTCTTCTCTTATATGACACATAGAAAGCAGGGAGGGGGGGATAGGGGGAGGGATTTTTTTAAACTTTTGGCAGCAGCTGATGGGGGAGGCTTTATTATTTAATGATATGTAAATAATGTTAATGTTTGTGGCTGTCAGTTTTTCAGCGTAAGAAATGGTATCTTCATCTAATGAATCACAGTGATTACATGAAACAAATTGCAGATGCTTTGCAGGCCCAGCAAAAGTGCGTATCATCCTCTAAAGAAGAATCAGAGAGGATAATAGACGCTTTAGGTATGCGACATTTGCTTGTACCGCAAAGAACTGTTGCTTCACCGCACCCGGCTTCTTTACGTAAATTAACCCCCAATAAAAAAGCGAAGACCCGGAAGTCTATCTCCAAGAAGAGGCTTCACAAATAATTTTATTAGTGGACACCATTGTTTAGTTAAATGTCAAAATCGAAACCCAATTTCGTATATTCTTCTGATCCCGGATTAATACTAGGTTTTCACGGATGTGAAAAGTCAGTAAGAGATGCGGTGGTTAATGAGCAAACGATGCTCTTATCCAGTAATAAAATTCATGAATGGCTAGGGCATGGAACTTACTTCTGGCAAAACAATTATGAGCGGGCGCTGGATTTCGTAACGCATCCTCCGGATGGGAGAAAAATTTCAACTCCAGCTGTTTTAGGGGCTGTGATAAGTCTGGATAACTGTTTAGACCTTATGGATGCTCAATATATAGAACATGTAAGGGCTTACTATAACTCATTAAAGAAGATAGTTGCAAAGCAGGGGATGACTTTACCACGGAATAAACATAAAAAGGGTACCAGTAATTTGTGGGATAAAGTGTTAAGAGAGCTGGACTGTTATGTTATTGAGAATTTGCATAAAGTAATGAAAACAGCTAACATTAGACCTTTTGATTCCGTTCGGGGTGTTTTTATAGAGGGAGATGCTATCTATCCTGATGCTGGCTTTTATGATAAAACACATATACAGGTTTGCATCCGTAATCCTAATTGTATTAAAGGGTTTTTTATTCCAAGAAAGGAAGTTGATTGGCCGGAAAATATCCTGTAATTGTTACCTCCATAGTACAGGAAAAGGGCAAAGCTCCATCATTTTTTCAAGATCCTTTAAAAGGGATCAGTAGCCAGAGCAGCAGGCTTATTTCTCCGTAATGTTCTTCCAGGTAGGCCCGGATACTTTTCAGGGCATTGTTCATATGTTCGCGGACGGTATCATATGAAATACCCAGCTGAAGCGCGATTTGCTGGAGTGTAATACCTTGTTCCCGGCTCATGCGGTATACCTGTTGCTGGCGGGGGGATAATTTTTCCACTGCTTCCCGGATCAGTTGAGACATTTCTTTCATATCTAGTTGCTGGGCCGGTAAGCGATGGTCTTCCACGGGTTCCTGGTGGGTAAGTTCCTGCTGGAAATTGCTGGGAATCTTTTTCCGCAGGCTATTGATCAGATGATTCCGGGCAATAACATGCAGCCAGGCCGGGAAGTTATCTACTTCCGGCAGGAGTGCGCGCTTTTCCCATACCTTAATAAAGATGTCCTGTACGGCATCCTGTACTTCCAGCGGAGATTTAAGGTAGGATAAAGCCATCGTATATACTTTGGCAGAAAACTGGTCATACAGGTGACGAAACGCGGTTTCCTCCCCTGCAGCTACCCTTTTAAGCCAGATATTCGCTGCTGCATCAGACATGTTGCCGGTAAAATTAGAGTTTTGGTACCATAAAAAGAGAAAGCCTGTCCAATGATCGACAGGCTTTCTCTTTTTAAAAGATATTTTTCGGAAGTATCTTCCCGTGTATCGGCCAGGTTATGCCAGGGATACAATTTTGCCGGTACGTACGGATTCATCGCAGGCAAAAGCGATCCGGAGGCTGTTTACTGCATCTGCTACGTGATCGGTCAGGTCTATATCTTCCTGTATTGCTTTCAGGAAATAACGTTGTTCGCGGTTGCAAAGCTCCTGATGATCTGGTTCATCCTGCAGATTGATCCAGGTATCTTCTTTTACGAACTGGGCATCTGCATTCAGATCAGCATAGTGTACACGCAGGGATTCTGTTTTGGTGTGTGCCTCTACAGAATCTGATTTGCCGGTACCACCTGCATCCTTTGCCACGATAGAAACGGAGCCTTTAGGGCCGATCACATCTTTCACAAAGAAAGCTGTTTCACTGATCATGGGCCCCCATCCTGCTTCGTACCATCCTACGGAACCATCTTCAAAACGTATCTGGAGCTGGCCGTAGTTGTAATTGCCGGCAGGGATCTCTTCCGTAAGGCGCGCGCCGATAGCACTCACCTGTACTGGTTTGGAGCGGGTCATCTGGCACATCACATCAATATAGTGTACGCCGCAATCCACGATAGGGCTTAATGTTTTCATGAGGCTGCGGTGTACTGCCCACATGCCGCCATGACTTTGCTGATTCAGGTTCATCCGCATTACCAGGGGTTTGCCCATTTCATGTGCTATCTGCACAAAGCGCTCCCAGGAAGGATGATGACGTAATATATAACCTACTACCAGTTTTTTACCTGCTTTTCTGGCTGCCGCTGCCACACGTTCAGCACCTGCTACCGTATCTGCTACGGGCTTCTCTATAAATACATGACAACCGCTTTCAAATGCTTTGATCGCGAAAGCCTCGTGTGTATCCGGATAAGTGGAAATACATACTGCATCCGGCTTTGTAGTGGCCAGTGCTTCTTCATAGCTGCTGAACAAAGGGTAACCACCACCCAGTTTCTCATTCAGTACTTCCTTGCTTTTTCCGGTAGAAACAATACCACAAATTTCAAAACCATCCAGGGTATGATAAGCTGTGGCATGCGAGGCCCCCATGTTTCCGCATCCTACCACCAGGACGCGCAAAAGATTTGTTTGATTCGACATAGTTGGAAATAATTTAACGTATTTTGTTTGATAAGCTTGATCGTAAAGATAGCTCCCATTTCCTTATTTTTCGGTTTGCATTTTACAGACGTACAACAAGATAAGGCGGGGAGCGCAAATACCTCTCATATGAAACGATATCTGCTCCGGAAAAAATGGTGGCTGGCAGTGCTGGCACTACTAGGCGTAACAGGCCTGCAGGCACAGCAGCAGCTCACCTACTGCAATCCAATAGATATTGACTATGGATATTGCCCCATCCCCAATTTTACCGAATGGGGAAAACACCGGGCTACTGCCGACCCGGTCATAGTAACCTACAAGGGTGATTATTACCTGTTTTCCACCAATCAGTGGGGATACTGGTGGAGCAGCGATCTATGCCACTGGAACTTTGTAGCCCGCAAGTTCCTGAAACCCTACCATAAAGTATACGATGAATTATGCGCACCTGCTGTATGGGTAATGGGGGATACCTTGCTGGTATTTGGCTCTACCTATGAAAAAAACTTTCCGATCTGGATGAGCACAGATCCTAAAGGCAATCAGTGGAAGGAGGCGGTTGATTCCTTTGAGATAGGAGGGTGGGATCCGGATTTTTTCCTGGATGATGACGGACGGCTGTATATGTATAATGGCAGCAGCAACAGGTACCCGCTGTATGGTATTGAAATCAACCGGAAAACTTTCCAGCCTATCGGCACGCGGAAGGAGATGTACCTCCTGGAACCAGATCGGTATGGATGGCAGCGTTTCGGGGAATATATGGATAATACTTTCCTGGACCCCTTTATAGAAGGAGCTTCCATGACCAGGCATAACGGAAAATACTACCTGCAATATGGCGCACCGGGTACCGAGTTCAGCGGATATGCCGATGGTGTGGTGGTGAGTGATCATCCCCTGGGGCCGTTTACGCCCCAGCGGCACAATCCGATTTCCTATAAGCCTGGTGGTTTTGCGCGGGGAGCCGGGCATGGCAGCACCTTTAAAGATCAATGGGAACACTGGTGGCATGTGTCTACCATGGTCATTTCGGTGAAGAACAATTTTGAACGGCGTATAGGCATCTGGCCAACGGGTTTTGATAAAGAGGGGCAAATGCATGTGAATACCGTTTTCGGAGATTATCCCCACTACCTGCCAGGAGCTGTGGCGCAGCGTAAAGGGAACGAGGCAGGAAATTTTCCGGAAGGAACCTTTACCGGCTGGATGTTGCTTAACTATAACAAACCGGTAGCGGTGTCTTCCACTTTGGGTGGTTATCTGCCTAACTATGCGGTGGATGAAAATATTAAAACCTACTGGAGCGCTGCTACGGGCAATCCGGGAGAATGGATCCAGAC
The DNA here is from genome assembly GCF_040567655.1 of Chitinophaga sp. H8. NCBI lineage: Bacteria > Pseudomonadati > Bacteroidota > Chitinophagia > Chitinophagales > Chitinophagaceae > Chitinophaga > Chitinophaga defluvii. Next base: position 2,497,836 of record NZ_JBEXAC010000002.1, read on the forward strand.
CGACCTGGGCAGCCGGAGTATGGTACAAGCTATCCAGATCAACTATGCTGATCAGGATGCCACCTTCCTCGGCAAACAAACGGATATTTACCACCAGTACAAAGTATACACCAGTGAGGACGGAAAACGCTGGCAATTACTGGTGGATAAAAGTAAAAGTGCCACGGATGCGCCACATGCGTACCTGGAACTGTCCAAGCCTGTTCAGGCACGGTTTATCAAACTGGAAAATATACATATGCCCACCGGAAAGTTTGCTATCAGTGGCCTGCGGGTATTTGGCAGTGGAAATGGAAGTCTGCCAGCGGCGGTAAAAGACTTTTATGTATTGCGCACAGAGAAGGACAAACGCAGTGCCTGGCTTAAATGGAGCCCGGTGGATAATGCCTATGCCTACAATATCTATACGGGTATTGCGCCGGATAAGCTGTACAACTGTATCATGGTACATGGTGCCAATGACTATTATTTCAAAGCCATGGACAAGGATCTGCCTTATTATTTCTGTATTGAAGCCGTGAATGAAAATGGGGTATCACAGCGAAGTGAGGTAATGAAAGCAGAATAAATGGAGGCGTTACCGTTACCCTTCATGTATTTATTCCCCTTTGGCATTATTAAATTATTATTTTAGGCGCTGCAAAAATTTCACGATATGCAAAAACTGTTTGTAACGTTAGTGCTGCTGGCTTGTACAGGTTATTTACAAGCCAAGGTAGTATTGCCCTCTACCTTTACCAATAATATGGTACTGCAGCAAAAATCGAAAGTACCATTGTCGGGTACGGCCACTGCCGACCACCCCGTAAAAGTAACGACCAGCTGGAACAATAAAACCTATAAGGCCACTGCTGGTGCCGACGGGCGCTGGAGCCTGCAGATCAGTACCCCTTCCTATGGCGGGCCTTACTCCATTACATTTGATGATGGGGAAACACTCACCTTAGAAAATATCCTGATAGGAGAAGTGTGGATCTGCTCCGGGCAATCTAATATGGAGATGAATGTAAACGGCAGCAATGGCGGCTGGGGACAGGTATACGGATATGAAGAGGAAGTGGCTACGGCAGATTATCCTCAGATCCGGCATCTGATGGTGAAGCACACCACGAGTGCTACTCCGGTGGCAGAAGCGGCTATCCGGGAAGGCGGCTGGGAAATATGCTCTCCTCAAACAGTATCCAATTTCTCTGCAGTAGCTTATTTCTTTGCACGCAACCTGTATAAAAAGAACGGCGTACCCATTGGGTTAATACATACTTCCTGGGGAGGTACCATTGCGGAAGCATGGGTAAGCGGCGGGGCTTTAAAAACAATGCCCGATTTCAAAGCTACCGTGGAGAAGAATGAAGCCGCAGGTGCAGAAGCCTTTAAAGATAATAACCCTAACAGGGCTACCGCATTGTACAATGCAATGATCTATCCTTTTATCACTTTCCCGGTACGTGGTGCTATCTGGTATCAGGGAGAAAGTAATGCGGGCAGAGCTTATCAGTACAGAACGTTATTCCCGCTGCTGATAAAAGACTGGCGGGAAAAATGGAAGAATCCAAAGATGCCTTTCTTCTTTGTACAGTTGGCCAGCTTCAGAGATCAGAAAGAAAATCCGGATGAATCCGACTGGGCAGAACTGCGGGAAGCACAGGCGATGACTTTATCATTACCCAATACCGGTATGGCAGTAGCTATTGATATCGGAGATGCTAAAGATATCCACCCTAAAAATAAACAGGATGTGGGCAACCGTCTGGCATTAAATGCACGGGCTAAAGTATATGGAGAAAAAGTAGTGTTTGCCGGACCGGTATATCAGGGGCAAAAGGTAGAAGGCGGAAAGATCCGTTTAACGTTCAAGTCGCCCGACGGGCTGGTGGCCAAAGATGGCGGCGCGTTAAAAGGATTTTCCATTGCGGGTGCCGACAAGAAATTCCATTGGGCAACAGCTGAAATACAAGGGAATGACATCATTGTATCCTGTCCGGAAGTAACTGCACCGGTAGCCGTGCGCTATGCCTGGGCAGACAATCCTGCAAACAACCTGGTGAACAAGACCGGATTGCCGGCTCCACCTTTCCGTACGGATGAGTGGGCAGGTATTACTATCAATAACAAATAATCCTATAGAATATCTTATCCTTTAAAAACGGCAGCGGATAGCTGCCGTTTTTTATTTTTAACTTCATGCAAAAGGGAACCGTGAATATTTTATTATTGACCCTACTAATGGCCGCCTGTGGGAAAGGTGGCAATGGAATACCTGCAACAGCCAATAAGCCGAAAACAAATACCTGGTATGTATCTCCGGAAGGCAGTGATGCAGCAGCAGGTACGCTGAAAGCGCCCTTCAGAGGTATCAATACAGCATTGGGCAAAGCTATGCCGGGGGATACGGTCATGGTGAGAAAAGGCACCTACCAGGAAAAGGTAGTATTTCCCAGATCAGGCCGCCTGGATAAATATATTACCCTCAAAGCCTATACGGGAGAACGGCCGGTGATTGATGGCACAGATATGGCCATCACCGGAAAAGAAGGGCTGGTAACGATCAAAAACGCCAGCTATATCATATTGGAAGGATTTGAAATGTGCAATTTTAAGAGTAATGTGCCCCGGGTAGACGTGAATGGGATATTAGCCAATACCGGTTCCGGCAACCTGATCATCCGGAAAAATAAAATTCATCATATTGAACATAACGTGGCCCCGGAAGCAGGTCGCAGCGGGCATGCCATAGAGATCCTGGGCAATACCGATGTGCCCATGAAGGATATCCTGATAGAAGAAAATGAGATCCACGATTGTAATACCGGCTATAGTGAAAACCTGACGATCAACGGTTATGTGGATGGTTTTATCATTCGCAAAAACAAAATTTACAATGCAGAAAACATTGCGATTGATGCTGCCGGAGGGTATGCGGCCAACGCTATACCGGCTAATAACTATGCCCGCAATGGTGTTATCAGTGAAAATGAAATCTTTAATATAGACATGACTACCGGCCCTATCGGGGCTATTCACGGGCATGGCGCTATCGGCATTTATATAGACGGCGCCCGGAATATCATTGTGGAAAGGAATAAAATATATGACTCCGACAGGGGCATTGGTATCGTCAGCGAAAATGATGCATATCCTACCAGTAACTGTATTGTTAGAAACAACCTGGTATACAACAACTGGCGTACCGGTATTTACCTGGGTGGATACCTGGGATATACTTCCGGTGGTACCCGCAACTGTTATGTGGTGAACAACACTTTATATTTTAATAACAAAACCACCGGTGCCTATGGAGAGATAGAAGGTGAGCTGCGGATGACGGAACAGTGTTTTGATAATGTGATCCGGAATAACATTGTATACGGCCGGCCGGCGGATATTTTTATGCATAAGTATACCAATTCAGGATCAGGTAATGTGATAGATGATAATCTTTATTTTACTACGGGTACCCCACAATGGATCTGGAACAGCACCAATGGAACACCGGTTACAGACCTCGCTGTATGGCGCGCTACTTCCGGCAATGATACCCGTTCTGCTAATGGAACAGATCCGTTATTTACAGATCCCGGCACATTCAATTTTCGTTTGCAGGCAGCTTCTCCGGCAAAACATACGGGCGGGGTTATTTCCGCAGCTATAAACGGGGAGGTGGATATTGCCGGCAATCCGCGCATTGTCAATAATAAGATCAGCAAAGGTGCTTATCAATAAAAAGATAACAAGTCAGCAATTGATTTTTTATAAAACCATAAAATAGTAACAATGAATCTCAAAAAATGGACGCTGGGAATAGTCGCAACAGCTGTAAGTATGATGGCCACCGCACAGGAGTATATGCTCCAGTCGCCGGATGGCAAAACAACCGTTCGTATACTCGTAAAAGACAGTATACAGTATTCGGTATTGCGGGATGGAAAAGTATTGTTACAGCCAGCAACCATTTCCCTGAGCACTTCATTTTTCAAAAGCGGGGTCTGGAAACCTTCTGGCTCCAAAAAAACTGCTGTGCAGCAAGTATTACAGCCGGTAGTACCACAGAAGAGCAGCCATATCGTGGATCATTATGCCCAGCTACAGATAGGTTTTAAGAACCAGGTAGATCTGCAGTGGCGGGCTTATAACAATGGCGTTGCCTGGCGCTGGGTAATACGCCATAAAGGTGAATATGAAGTGATCAGCGAAAAAGCAGGTTTTGCATTGCAGCCAAAAGATACTGCCTGGTATCCGGTGGAAGATGGTTTTTATTCCCATAATGAACGCCTGTACCGCCGGCTTACCGTAGATGAGTTGCGGGATAAAAACAAGCTGGGCAGTTTACCGGCATTGTTCAGTGCAGGAGATAAAAAACTGCTGATCACCGAGTCCGGACTGCTGAATTATGCAGGCATGTGGCTGGAAGGAACTGGTACTGGTAATGTAGCAGCAGTGTTCCCGCATTATCCCTCCAAGCTGGAAATTACTTCAGACCGGGATGAGGTGGTACGTAGCCGGGAGCCATACATTGCCCGCGAGAATGGTGCTGCACAATTGCCCTGGCGTATAGTCATGATTGCTGCAGAGGATAAGGAACTGCTGACCAATCAGCTGGCCTATCAACTGGCAGTACCTTCTACAGGCGATTATAGCTGGGTAAAACCAGGTAAAGCCAGCTGGGACTGGTGGAATGCCAATAACGTATACGGAGTGGATTTCCGTGCAGGAATCAATACCGCTACCTATAAGTATTATGTGGATTTTGCTGCGAAATATGGATTGGAATATATTATCCTCGATGAAGGATGGAGTGACACGCGCAACCTGTTGAAAACAATCCCGGATATCGACATGGAAGCATTGTCTGCTTATGCCGCCTCCAAAAATGTTGGTATCATTTTATGGACCAGCTGGGTGGTATTGGACCAGCAACTGGATGCTGCGCTGGACCTCTTTGCCAAATGGGGGATAAAAGGTATCAAGGTAGACTTTATGCAACGGGATGATCAGGTGATGGTGAATTATTATGAGCGGGTGGCCAAAGCAGCTGCCGCCCGAAAGATATTAGTGGATTTTCATGGAGCATATAAACCAGCCGGACTGCAACGTACTTATCCCAACGTGCTTTCTTTTGAAGGAGTATATGGTATGGAGCAAAATAAGGTAGATCAGACCAAATCGATTGCACCGCCACATAATGTCACTTTCCCATTTATCCGGATGGCAGCAGGACCGGTGGATTTTACACCCGGCGCTATGCTGAATGCACAACCTGGCGACTGGGCACCACATTGGTCCAGCCCCATGAGTATCGGCACCCGCTGTCATCAGCTGGCAATGTTTGTAATTTATGAAAGCCCGCTGCAAATGCTGGCAGATAATCCCGTGCATTATTATAAAGAGCCGGAATGTATGGAATTCCTGCAGCATGTACCGGCTGTATGGGATACCACCATTGCCTTGCAGGCGCAGCTGGGAGAATATATACTTACCGCCCGTAAAGCACTGAACGGCGACTGGTATGTGGGTGGGATGACAGGTACTGCTGCCCGTACGCTTACATTGGATTGCTCCTTCCTGGGAGAAGGAGCGTATGAGCTGCATATCTGGAAAGATGGTATCAATGCTGACAGAAATGCGCAGGATTTTAAAGTAGAACAGCTGACAATAAATAAAAATTCAAAAATACCAGTAGCCATGACAACCGGTGGTGGCTGGGCTGCACGGATCATTAAACGGTAATCCGGGGCTACTTTTTATCAACGGATTGCTAAAAAGCGCAGGAATGATTTGTTTGCCACGAGATATTTGTATACCTTTGCGATCTCATTGCGAGGTAGAGCAGAGGTAGCTCGTCGGGCTCATAACCCGAAGGTCAGTGGTTCGAATCCGCTCCTCGCTACAGAAAAATTAGAAAAGGCTGCTCATTGGAGTGGCCTTTTTTAATTTACAACATGTTATTCGTTGTAATCCGAGAGGATTAGATAACTGACTTCCCTTTATGATACTTAACGAAATCTTCAAGAGCCAGTGATTTCTCCAGAAAATTTTTTCTGTGCATAAACCTCTTATGGTTTTGGGATAGTACAGGACAGTTTATTCAGCAATTTTTAACATTTTTAATCAAATTCTTCGTTCCTCCCTAAAATGAATATGCCACAAGAAGATACTGTTCTCCTGGAGATGCTCCAATATGGTAATGCCAAAAGCGCATATGAGCAAATATTTAAAAAATATTACAAGCTTCTTTGCGCCAAAGCCTGCTACATGCTGGGGAATATGGCAGAAGCGGAGGATCTTGTGCAGGAATTGTTGGGAAACATATGGGAAAAGCAGTTGTATCACAATATTAATATCTCACTTAGCGCCTATTTATACAGGGCAGTAAAAAATAGATGCCTTGATTTTATTGAAAAAAAGAAAAATCAACATAAGCAGATGAATGAGTACAGGGTAGAACTGGAGCCGGAATTGATTCAGGCCGCGCTGCTGCCTACTATTGGAGAAGAGTTGCCGGGACAGGGTGTTAGAGCTAATTTTGACCTGGCCATCAGTGAATTGCCAACCCAGCAGTTAGAGGCTTTTAACCTGGTGTATATGGAGAGGAAGAGGTACCAGGAAGCGGCAGAAAAGATGGGTATCAGCATCAATTCCGTGAAAACCCATTTGAGGATTGCAATACGTACACTACGACAAAAGCTGTTACATTTGAGATAACCAGTCACCCCTTTTGCAAAATAATTGTCTATAGTAATAGTGCTAATGAAATATAATAAAGAACATATTGAGCGATTGATGTTGGAAAAGCTGCTGGGGACAGCTTCTCCGATGGAAGTACAGTATTTGGAAGAGTTGATCGGAAAGGACGAAGAGATACGCCGGTTATGGGAGGATGTGCAAGCTAAGGTGCAGCCTTCACAGTTGCGTAAACTGGATGAAGATGTGGCTTGGGAAAAATGGAACAATCACTATGGCCGTTCCCGTCGCAGATTGCGATATTCTGCATTGATGGTTACGACCGTGCTTTCAGCAGCCGTCGCCCTTACTTTCTATTTTTTTCGTCCGCAGGAAGCCTTGAAGTCGCCTGAAGTCTCTGTAAGGGCAGACAACAGCGGGCAGGTGAGATTAGTATCAGGTAACGGTGACGTATTGGATCTTTCCGGACAGAATAGTCGCAAAGTAAGATTGGGGCAGCTGCAATTGGCTATAGGGGAGGGGAAGGTAAGTGTTACGCCCACCAGTGGGCAGCCTGAAGAGATGAGCACATTGTTTGTTCCACCAGGGCTCGACTATCGTATTCAATTGTCGGATAGTACGGAAGTATGGTTAAATGCCGCGTCATGCTTACGTTTTCCCGGGTATTTTGACAAATCTGTGAGAGAAGTTTATCTTCAGGGAGAGGCCTATTTTAAGGTATCAAAAGACGCCAGCCGCCCTTTTCTCGTACATACAGGCAGCGCTACCGTGAGGGTACTGGGCACAGAATTCAATGTGAATACATATGAGCATGGTGTCGTAAAAACGGCGTTGGTAGCAGGAAGTGTGGCTGTTGAGATGGGAAGCACTTCCCCAGTGATACTTAAACCGGGTTATTTAGGTATTGCTGCATCCGGGAAGCTTTCTGTAATGCCGTTCAATAGCCAGCATGAACTTTCGTGGATGGAAGGACGCTATTACTTTAAAAAGAAAAGCCTCAATGAGCTCGCCAGCGTAATATCCCGCTGGTATAATGTACAAGTATTGTTTGATAATCCTGATATAGCCAACATAGAAATTAGCGGTTTATTGCGGAAGAATCATCCGCTTACCGATTTCCTGGATGACTTGACTACAACTTCCGGGACACAGTATTATTTTTTGGATGACAAACTGCATCTGAAATAAAAAATATTCTATTCATCTTCACCCGTTTTTGTTTTTGCCCGTCTTCTTCATGAATGTAGGTCAAAGTATAAACCACAGTTATGAAACAAGATGTAAAAGTGCTTCACCTTTGCAGGAGGGGATTGTCTGCAACATGTTCAAAACAATTATTTCTTATCCTATGTAGCTTATTTTATTTTTCCAATGCCATAGCGCAGACCCCTGTTGTTACTATCAAAGGAGAAGGGATTCCGCTATCAAAGGTATTTGAAACGATTGAGCAACAAACGCGGCTTACTGTTTTTTACAGCCATAGCTTATTGAAGGATGATGAACGGGTAAGCCTGGATGTACGACAGGCCAGCATTTCGGAGGTGCTTAAACTGGTACTGAAAGGGAAGGGGATTACCTTTACCATCGGGAAGGACTTGATTTTGTTGAAAAAGCAGGGAGGAGAATTGGAAAAACAACCAGCGGGGGTGTCCGGAAGGGTGACAGATGAGAGTGATACTCCGTTACCCGGTGTAAGCGTAGCAATAAAGAATACCCGCAAAGGAATTGTTACGGATGCGGATGGTCGCTTTCAGTTACAGCCAGGAGTGAATGATACACTGGTATTTTCCTTTATGGGATATGTAACCCAGGAGATGCCAGTAAGAGGGGGAATAGCGATGCAAGTAGTATTGAAACAAGACGCGGCCAACCTCGGGGAAGTGGTGGTAGTAGGTATGAATAACAAACAAACAAAACGCTCCATTACCGGTGCAGTGTCTACTATCCAGACCAAAGAGCTGAGACAGAGCCCGGTTGCCAACCTTAGTAATGCGCTGGCGGGGCGTCTTCCAGGGCTGATCACCGTACAATCCACAGGTCAGCCAGGAGATGACGGCGCTGCTATGTACATTCGGGGGGTATCTACTTATGGTAATACTGCTCCGCTGGTGGTGATAGACGGTTTGCCCAGATCGCAGGCTAATTTCAGTCAGCTGGATGCTAATGAGATCGAATCTGTAAGTATATTGAAAGATGCGGCATCAACTTCTCTGTATGGTATACAGGGCGCCAACGGCGTAATAGTAGTCACCACCAAAAGAGGAGGTACGAATAAAAAACCACTTGTCAGTTTTACAGCACAACAAGCCTTTCAGCAACCGATCCGCTTGCCTCAACAGATGAACGCCTGGGAACAGGCAGTCTATTATAACGAGTATGATACGAATGATGGGCGTGCACCGCGTTTTAATGAGGCCGCCCTGGGTAAGATAAAAAATGGATCGGACCCTTCTTTATATCCCAATGTGAACTGGTATCATGAAATGCTCAAAGCTGTCTCTTCCCAGCGCCAGTATAACCTCAATGTATCAGGGAGCACCAATGTTGCCCGATATTTCATCTCCGGTAGCTTTATCCAACAGGGCGGCTTGCTGAAACATGAGGGGGATAATGACTATGATGTTCGCAATAAATTTGACCGCTATAATTTCCGTTCTAATATTGACTTGGACGTTACAAAACGATTGAAAGTACAGGTAGACCTGGCAGGGCGGCTGGAGAATAGAACGGGTCCTGGCCCTGGTTTTCAACAGATATTCAGCATGCTTACCGGCATTTCCCCCCTGGCGATGCCCATATTCAATCCTGATGGCAGCTTAGGCGCGGGTAGCGCCGCTGTAGTGCCCGGTGATAAGAACCCATATGGTTTGATTGCCCGAAGTGGCTATTATACCAATTATACGAACGTAATGTATGGAACCCTCTCTGCGCGGCATGACCTGGATTTTATCACAGAGGGGCTTAGCGCTCAGTTATTTTTCAGCTTTGAGAACACCAACACAAAAGAGACTAAAAGATCGCAGGATTTTGACTCTTACTGGTATCGGGGACCTGACGGAGAAGGGAATCCAATCTATCAGCAATATACCATCGGAAGCAGGTTAACTACAGGTGGGAGCAGCTCCATTGCCCGTTACAATTACCTGGATCTCCGCATTAACTACGCCCGGAACTGGAGGGGACATGCCCTTACAGCACAGGTGCTGGGGAACCGTACACTACGTATGGTGGATGATTTGCTGCCATTTGCCTACCAGGGTATCAGCAGCCGTATGACCTATAGTTTCAGGTCAAAATATTACTTGGAAGTGAACGCCGGATACAATGGCTCCGAGAACTTTCCCAAAGGTAGAAGATATGGGGTTTTCCCCGCTGCGTCGGCAGGATGGATACTAAGTGAGGAGCCATTCCTGCGCCATTCCCGTATTATTAATTTTCTGAAGTTGAGAGGCTCATATGGAGCTGTCGGTAACGACCAGATAAACGGAGGACGCTGGTTGTTCATTAGCGATTATGCACCAGGTGGTGGTTACTATTTCGGGGTATCACCAACAAGTGTTTCTGGGTATGATGAGAACCGCGTAGGGAACCAGTATGTTACCTGGGAACGGTCTGCTAAAATGAATGCCGGTCTGGAATTATACCTGTTTCCTAAAAAGGAAGTACAACTGATATTTGATGTGTTTAGGGAACTACGCTCCAATATATTGACGACACCGGGCACTGTACCAAACTATGTGGGGATCGGAGAGCTCTCTCCAAGGAATGTTGGGAAAATGTTGAATCGCGGGTTTGAGGTGGAGTTACGAGCGAACAAAACATTGGGACAGCTGAACCTTTTCGGTAACATACAGCTCACTTACGCCCGGAACAAAATATTGAGCAATGACCAGCCACCACCGGCTATGCCTTATCAAAGCCTTTTGGGGTACGAAGCAGGTTATGCATTAGGATATAAATTTCTCGGCTTTTTCACCGATGAGGCTGATATTGTTAAAAGCCCAAGACAAAGCTTTAGCAGCAATATTATCCCCGGTGATGTGAAATATAGCGATATAAATAATGATGGTATAATAGATGCGAGAGATCGTGTTCCCATCCAGGTACGGAATATTCCCAGATATGTAGGAGGTTTTTCTTTCGGTGGCGGCTATAAGGGATTTGATGTGAGTTTGCTCTTCAACGGTGCGCTTGGCGGTACCGCCAATATCCGGCTGTATCAACCGGGAAGCGCATTTCAACTGCAGCGCTGGACGCCTGAAAACAAAGAACATGCCAGGGTTCCCGTGGCACATCTCTCCAGCAATAATACTGACATACTCTCCGACCTGAACGTACAGAAAACGGATTATCTGAAGCTGCGCAATATGGAAATTGGTTATGAGATACCACAACGTATATTGAATCTTACAAAGCTGGAATATGCGCGCTTTTTTATCAATGGACAGAACCTGGCGTTATGGGACCGGCTTTGGTACAGAGACAGGGATCCGGAATCTCCTGGAGGTGACGTTGTGTACCCTGTTCAGCGGGTGATCAACATTGGGTTGAATGTTCGTTTCTAAACATCTAAAAATTGCCAGATGAAAAATAGATATCTGCTACTAGTTTATATTCTTACCATACTGTCGTGCAAGAAGGACTTCCTGGAACGAACGCCCAGCGATTTTATTAGTGAGGGGGAAGTATTTGGTAATCTTGAGAATGCGACCAACTTTCTGAATAACGCATATAATCAGTTACCTGATTACCTGACCATGAGCGGCACACCACCGAATGCATATAACTTGGGCGCCGGTACTGATGAATTGGCTTATATGCATACCTATCCACTCAGCGCCAGGGAGTTTAACACAGGTAGCTGGAATCCTGTTTCTTTTCCAATGCAATGGTTGTGGACTGACTACTATATGGCGATCAGGCGGATTAACATCTTCATTAAAAATTATGATTTGATACCGGAAGAGGTTAGCAGCGGGGGCTCTTCAAGAAAAAGGAGGCTGCTTGGAGAGGCTTACGGGCTGAGGGCATTCTATTATTTCCAGTTGTATAAAATGTGGGGAGCTGTGCCGCTGATAGATAAACCGCTCGATCCCAGTGGTAATGATAATATTATGTTGGAGAGAAGCAACATTGATGATGTAGTGGCATTTATAAAAAAAGATGTTGCCCAGGCTGTATCATTATTGCCACCCAGGTTGGATGATAGCCAATTTGGAAGGATGAATGCCACTGTTGCAAAGGCCCTGTTGTCGAGACTTACACTGTATTATGCCAGTCCTTTATCTAATCCTGGTAATAACCAGGAGCGCTGGCAGGAAGCAGTAACCGCCACGAAAGAAGCCATCGACATAGCCGTTCAGGCGGGACATAGTCTTTCCCTTGGTGATGTGGGGGGGAGAAAAGCTTATGAGCGGATCTTTCTGGAGCTGCGCAATCCGGAAGTAATCTGGACGAAAAATATCACTACCCAAACTGGCACTTATGTGAATGGCCCGGAAGCCTGGGATTTTTTCTCCTCATCCCTTGGATATGCTGGTTGGTACGGATTTGGACCATTGCAGGAAATGGTGGATTCATATGAAATGATCAATGGTGAAATACCTGTGCTGGGCTATACTTCTAATGGGGCGCCTATTGTAAATCCTGTTGCTGCTTATGATCCACAGCATCCTTTCGTTAACAGAGATCCGAGGTTTTACCAGTGCATATTATATCATGGCGCAATGTGGCAGGGCCGTGCAGTAAATGTAGCACCTGGCGGATTGGATAATAATACTTCAGATCGTGGAAGGATTAATTATTTCTGCAGAAAATATGTAGACGAAGGGCATAACCTTTTTTCTAATAGTGGTACAAGTTACCGGCGTTATGCCATCTTTCGGTTGGGTGAGTTATATCTAAACTATGCAGAGGCCTTGAATGAAGTATCAGGTCATAGCAATGAAGTGTATGATATGTTGAATATGATACGGGACAGGGCTGGCATGCCACCCCTGCCGGCAGGGCTGTCGCAAGGACAATTACGCGAGCGTATACGCCATGAACGTAAGATCGAACTGGCGTTTGAGAGCCACCGCTTTTGGGACGTACGTCGGTGGAAAATTGCTGAGCAGGTGGATAAAGGACCGGTGCATGGTATTGCAGTAAGCGCTGCAGGAGCATTCTCATATCCTGTATTTGAGATACGGATTTTCGATAAAAATAAACATTACCTGTTTCCCGTGCCACAACTTGAACTTGACAAAAATCACCTGTTAATACAAAATAGTGGCTGGTAAAATTAATACATTATGAAAGCAATATGTCTGTTACTGCTGGCGACCTTGTCAGCGTGCAAAGAAATTCCGGTGAAAGTATCCGGTACAGAAAAGGCTATCGCAACCGCAACCGAAACCTATCCTAATAATGGGGATTACATAGTACAGGTACGGGATCAGGGGGATACCGAGTGGAAAACGCTCTTTACTCACAACGCCGTTACAAAGAAATACAGTACGGGACAGCTGGGGAACGCTGGTTTTGTAATCCTTGATTCAGATTTCGCACGGCCTATTGAAGTGAAGGTGACAAAGGTTTCAGGTACAACTGCCAATGCAAGGATACGTCCACTGTCCAAAGGGATCATTTCTACGCTCACGGGTAATCAATTACAATTCACATTAAATGCCCCGGTAAAAATCTCCGTTGAATTTAATGGCGACATTATGAATAACCTGTTCATCTTTGCCAATCCACCTGAACAAAACAGACCCAATCCCGGAGACCCGGGAGTGATCTACTTTGCACCTGGTATCCATAATGCAGGAACCATTAATGTATCATCCGGTCAAACTGTTTATATCGCGGATGGAGCACTGGTATATGGCCATATATGGAGTGGTAATGCCACTAATGTAACTATTAGAGGTCGGGGTATTCTGGATGGCGCTAAGCTGGAACATAATCCTGGTCTAACCCGTCCATGGCTTGTGGGGCTGACAAATGGCAGTAATGTTACCATTGAAGGAATTGTAATGAGAGATGCCCCTATGTGGACGACGGTATTGAGAGATGTTGATGGCGCCAGTATCAGGAATGTAAAACAGATCTGCTACAACGAGAACTCAGATGGATTTGATATCGTACAGTCAAAAAATGTTATCATTGAAGATGTGTTTGTAAGGAATCATGATGACAACTTCAGCGCCAAGATACATACAGGAACAGCTGCAACAAATATTACCCTGAAAAATTCCACATTATGGGCGGATAGAGCGCATAACATGTTGATAGGTCCGGAGGCGGCGGGTGGTACATTTGACCAGATCAGGTTCGATAATATTGATGTATTGGAGAATGCACAGGATGATAATGTTTTTCCCGGTGTAATGGCAATTATGGCAGCGGACGGAGGTATTTACAAGAATATCGAGTGGAATAACATTCGTATTGAAGATTTTACGGCGGGTAAGGTATTTTGTGTCCAATACTCGAACGCCTACTCGTCGCTAGGCTATGGCTTGAAAGTACAGAATATACGGTTTGATAATATTACTTACAATGGAACGCATGCCAGTCAAAGCAAGTTACTGGGGTTCGACGCCAGCCGCAACATAGATACTGTCCAGATCAGTAACTATAAGATCAATGGCACACCGGTGACGGGCGTTTCATCGGGTAACATGCAGGTGAACAGTTATGTGCAGCATTTAAGTTTTTAACCTGGCTGTTACTACAAGTGGTGCTAAGTCCGGATGAGGCTGAAATAACTGATAGTTCATGGAGCCATTATTAGCGGGTGATGATAAGGCTGATCACTGTAAGTTACTTAAAAACATGCCATCTCCATCGTTTTTGCAGGTAAATCAGTGGTGCATATTTTTATCTTTTCCCGTAATAAAAACGGAGTAATAAGGTTACAGCTCCTTATTACTCCGTATGGTTTTACAATAAGCGCTTATGAACCATGCGATAGGGAATTATCTGCATGACAGCTTATTATTTCCACCAGTTGTAGTAGTTATGGTGTGTATCTACTTCGAATCCGCATTTGGGATACAGGTTGTTCCCTATGTCATTGGTTTTCTCTGTTTCCAGTAATAATCCGCAGGCTTTTGTTTCTGTGCAAAATTCTTTACAACGGTCTATTAAGCTTACAGATAAACCCCTTCCCCTGAATTCGGGGTCCACAAACAGATCACTCAACAGCCATTGTTTCTGCAGTTTGGTATAATGAAACAATGGGTAGAGCTGTGCAAATCCCACTATTTTATCATCCACGACTGCTAAAAAAGTAACCGTTTCATTATTAGAGATACGGTCCTTTATAAAGGAGGTGGCTCTTTCGAGGTCTGATGGCTGCCGGTAAAAAATCCGGTACTGGTTAAAAAGTGCTGAAAATGCATCCAGGTGTGCGAGTTCTGCTTTAATAATTTTCTCCATGATTTTTATTTTGTTACTGCAAAGTTGCAGTATTTTTGGAGTATTGATTTCATCCAGTTTTTACAAAACTATAGGTCCAGATGCTACACCCTTGGAAAACAATTTTTAACATTACGTTTGATACAGATAAAAGTCTGGTGATACAGATTGCCGACAGCATCCGTAATGAGATTATGAAAGGGCGGCTGGCAGCAGGCACTGCGGTGCCGGGAAGCAGGGTGCTGGCTGCTGACATAGGTGTAAACCGGAAAACGGTTGTTTTTGCTTATGAAACACTCATTGCAGAAGGATGGCTGGAGAGCAGGTCTAAAGCAGGTACCTTTGTAGCAGGTAATCTACCCGTTGTGGCGGTGAAAAAGAAACATGCCAGTTCCTACCAATCCAATTTTCACTTCAGGAAGGTACCTTATGCTGTGCTCACGGATATGCCTGCGGGCAGGAACCGGATTGTTTTTAATGAAGGGGCCCCGGATACCCGTTTGGCGCCACTGGTAGAAATATCAAGAGCTTACCGCCGTGTTTTTCAGCAGAAAGGCAGATGGGGGTTGCTGGGATATGGCAGCGAAAAGGGAGATGAAAAACTCCGGGAAGCTTTGTGTTTGATGTTATCCAGGGATCGTGGTATTCATTTATCAAAAGATAATATCTGTATTACGCGCGGCAGTCAGATGGCCCTTTATCTGGCTATCCGGATATTGGTGAGCGCACGGGATATGGTCGTGATGGAGTTGCCGGGCTATCCGGCAGTAGCCAAACTATTTGAAGAAGCAGGTGCAAAGGTCCTGGCAGCAAAGGTAGATAAGGACGGATTGGACACTGACTATCTGGAAAAGCTCTGTCAGCGGCATCCTATCAAGGTGCTGTATACCACCCCGCATCATCAGTTCCCTACCACTGTTACGATGAAAGCTGCCCGCCGGCTGCATTTGCTGGAGCTGTCGCTTAAATACGGTTTTGCTATCATAGAAGACGATTACGATCATGAATACCATTTTGGTGCAGGTAATAACCTGGCCCTTGCCAGCAAGGAAATGGCTGCAAATGTGATCTACATCAGCTCGCTGAGCAAATTGATTGCACCGGCCGTACGTATAGGCTATATCGCAGGGCCACCTTTGTTCATGCAATCCCTTATTAATTTCAGGGTACATATTGACAGGCAAGGTGACCGGATCATGGAGCGTGCACTTGCAGACCTGCTCGTGGATGGTACTTTAAAAAAGCATGCAAGAAAGGCGTTATCTATTTATGAAGCCCGGAGAGAAAACTTCGATCAGTTATTACGTCATTACTTTGGATCATCCGTATCATTTGAAAAACCGGAAGGAGGGCTTGCTTTCTGGATACAGTTGGAGAAGGCGGTAGATTGGGAGTCATTTATCGGAAAGTTACTGGAAAGGAATGTACAGATCGTACCACCACAGTCGTATTACTGGAAGGGGAAAGCTTCGCAGCATGTGCGGCTGGGATATGGTTCTCTTAACTTAACCGAAGTAGAAGAAGGGATAAAACAGATGGCCCGCATCTATCTGGGTAAATAACCCCGATATACGCGGACCTGTCTGTATGATGGTTTGCTACAGCGTCTTATAAGATCAGCGAAAAATGATATGCAGCGAGCTTATATCCTTTGTTCAGATAGAGCCGGTGGGCATCATTACGAACATAGCCACTGTCGAGATGTACCGCCGCCTTGCCGGTTTTGCGGGCCAGCTGATGAATATAATCCAGTAATTGCCCGCCATAACCTTTACCCCTGTACTCCGGCAAGGTGCTCAGGTCATCTATATAAATAATTTTCCCGCCTGCCAGCATGTACATATTGCGGAACCCTGCAATAGCTGCTACTCTGCCTGTTTCCTGATCCGTGATATACAGCAGCTGATAACCTTCCTGCTGCATTTCCTTTACCTGCTGCACATACTGCTCCTGCTGAAGATGTGGACGCAGACAGTATACCGCCTCCCAGCACTGTTCGATCTCTTTTTCGCTTTGTGCAAATCTGATAGTGGACATATGGACGCCGTTTAAAGTTCTGGAAGCAGATGAAAGGCCACCCCTGTACGGTTCCATACATTGATGGTAGCAATTGCCATGATGATCTGCGCTGTTTTCTCTTCTCCAAACAGGGCAATGGATTTATCATAGAGTTCATCACTCAGGCCATGTTGGGAGATCAGGGTTACTTCTTCCGTCATAGCCAGCAGCAATTGTTCCTCTTCATTAAAGGCATTGGGCGCTTCCCGCCATACAGGGATCAGGGAAATACGTTGTACGGTTTCTCCCATTTTTAAGGCATCCTGTACGTGCATGTTTACACAAAAGGCACAACCATTTATCTGGGATGCCCGGATTTTGATCAGTTCCTTATGTAGTTTGGGGATACTGGTAGTGCTTAGATATTTTTCCAATGCTGAAATAGCCTGATACGCAGCGGGCTGCACGGTCATCATTTTGAGTCTTGGTTTCATGTGATCTGATTTTATACTCCAAAAGTATACCGTATTTGGTCTATTTTTATAGACCAGTATCAAGAAAGCTGGTAGTCCAGATGCTTCCTTTTCAAACACTCATTTCTATTAATAAAAGTGCTGCCACACCTGTGTATCAGCAGATAGCCAATGGATTTATTGTATTGATCCGGGATGGCCTTATCAAGCCTGGAGCGTCATTGCCTGGCAGCCGGCAGATGGCATTGCTGTTGCAGGTACATCGAAAAACGGTCATTGCGGCCTATGATGAGTTATTTACGCAGGACTGGATCACCACTATTCCCCGCAAGGGAGTCATTGTAGCAGAAAACCTGCCGGAAATAAAGCCCAGGAGTTTTAAAGCCACTACGCCTATTCCTCCGTATGCCGGGAATACAGGTTTTACCTTTCAGTCATTTCCTGCGATGCCTGCCACTACGATCAAGCCTGGGAAGCATCGCCTCGTTATCAATGATGGATTTCCGGATATCCGGATTGCTCCCATGGAGCTGTTGTTGAGAGAATACCGGCGATTGGTGCAGCAACCAGCCGGCAAGCGGGCTGCTTCGTTTACTAACCTGGCCGGATCATTATCCCTGCGGGAGGAATTGGTAACGTTCTTATCTGCTACGCGGGGACTGAACATTGGCGTCAAAAATATACTGATCAGCCGGGGCGCGCAAATGGCAATTAATATGGCCGCCAGGCTGGTGTTAAAGCCCGGTGCAGTGGTATTGGTGGGAGAACCCAATTATTTCCTGGCGGATATGGCCTTTCAGTCGTTTGGCGCAAAGCTGGTGAGGATACCTGTAGATGAAAATGGAATGGACGTGGATGCGATCGAAAAGATCTGTAAGCAGAAAAAGCCAGACCTGCTATATATTATTCCGCACCATCATCATCCTACTACGGTTACCCTTAGTGCCAACAGGCGCATGAAGTTGCTGGAGCTGATCCGTAAGTATAAATTTCCGGTGATAGAAGATGATTACGATTATGACTTCCATTATGCCGGAGGGCCTATTTTACCATTGGCCAGTGCAGATCATGGCGGGAATGTGATCTATATCGGGTCTTTGACTAAATCCCTGGCTGCTACTATCCGTATAGGCTATATGATTGCACCGGAAAATTTTATCCGGGAGGCGCTGCATTTGCGGATCACCATTGATATCCGGGGAGACAGTCTTATGGAAGAAGCACTGGCTGCATTATTTGCACAGGGAGATGTGCAAAGACATCTGAAGAAATCGGTGAAGCTGTATCATGAGCGCCGGGATATGCTGGCCGCCTTATTGCAGCGAGAACTGGAAGGGGTGATCTCCTTTCACCTGCCCGCCGGTGGGATGGCTTTATGGGCACAGGTAAACAAACAATATCCTTTACCGGCCATTGCTGCCAGGGCCGCAGCGAAAGGGTTGTTTATGAGTGACGGTAGTACCTATAGCCGTGGCAGTAATAATTACAATGCATTCCGTTTTGGATTTGCAGCGTTAAATCCGAAAGAAATGGAAGAAGTGGTACAGCTCATCAAAAATTCCATTGAATGATGTTGTAAAGTCACCTTACTTTTGCAGCGGAAAAAAGACCGGATACAATGAAAATAGCTTATATCTGTTATGAAGTACAGGAAAGGTATGTAGTGGGAACCACCGGAGATGAGGATACTGAACTGCTGCAATTTCTGCAAGGCAAAGGACTGGATATCCACCGGGAAATATGGACGGATCAAACGGTCAACTGGCAGCAATATGAACTGGCTATCCTGAAATCGCCCTGGGATTACATTGATAAAATTGATGCGTTTTACAGCTGGTTGCAGGTATTGGAAAGTTATCAGATACGCTTGTTGAATCCGGCCGGTATTGTGAAATGGAACAGTGATAAACATTATCTGAAAGATATTGCTGCGGCCGGATTACCGGTAACGCCTACTGCATTTCTGGAGCGGGGAACCACCGTGGCATTGTCGCCTTTTTTCGATCAGTTTAATACAAACAGGTTGATTGTAAAACCCTGCGTAAGCGGAGGGTCTAAAAATACGTTTGCCATTACCCGTCCGCAGGTAGCAGACTTACAGCCCAAAATCCAGACTTTGGTACAGACAGAGTCCTTCCTGGTACAACCCTTTATCCCTGAGATTGAAACCGCCGGAGAATGGTCCCTGTTATTTTTTAATGGCAAGTTTAGCCATAGCCTGCTTAAAAAGCCGAAAGCCGGTGATTTTAAAGTGCAGCATTATCTGGGAGGGAGTATTCACCCGCAGGAGGCCACCGCACAGCAAATAACAAGTGCAGTCGCTTTTGTAACTGCTTTTGCAAAAGATTGTTTGTATGCCCGCGTAGATGGCGTGATGGTAGACGGACAGTTTTTGTTAATGGAGCTGGAACTGATCGAACCACTGCTGTATTTATTTACACATCCGGAAAGCTATCAGGATTATTTTGAAGCATTGGTGAGCTTAATGTAAACACCTTCTTTTTTTTCAAGTTAATTTTAGTTTATATAAATATTTGGTTTATGTAAACTAACTGTTATATTGTGCCATAATTAAGTGTGGCTCAAGTTAGTATGTATGATAACCAGCAATCCCTTATACCTCTGGAAATCTCTGACATCCTATTGAAAACCAGCCACCCTACACCTATTACATAATCTGTCATAACATATGCTTTCTTATTTTAAGAAATCCTTTGCAAGGAAAAGGGCCCGTCGTATTTTTCAAAAATATGGTTACCGGGTAGATAAGTTCCGTTTGAAAAACAATGAAGAAGTGGAATATGCCAACTGGCTGAATCCGCTGATCACTCCCAAGACAATCACCCAGCACGAGGTAGACTTTTTCCGGCAATATATCCGGGAAGGATCTTTTGTGGTGGATATCGGTGCCAATACGGGCGACTTAACCGTATCCATGAGTATTGCAGCCGGCGGAAGCGGGCTGGTGCTGGCATTGGATCCTAATCCGCACGTATATGCTATCCTGGAAGCCAATGCTAAACTGAATGAGGGAAAAGCCAATATTGTACCGCTGCAATTGGCTGCTTCTGATAAGGAAACAGCATTTTACTATGCTTCCTCAGAAGCCTCTATGAGTAACGGTGGGCTGATCCAGGACCTGAGTGACAACCGTCATGGAAAGTATAAGCTGGAAGATCCAATCAAAGGGGTACACCTGGGAGATTACCTGTTGACACATTATGCAGCGTGGTTACCCAAGTTATCGCTGATAAAAACAGACACGGAAGGGCTGGACTTTGAAGTGTTGAAAACGCTGGAGGTGGTGCTGGAAAAGTATCATCCTGTGGTGATTTCAGAAATCTTCCATGATATGTCTGCCGAAACAAGGGAAGGCATCTTTAACTTGTTTAAAAAATATAATTATACGATCGTCAACGCAGGGTTCATGCATACAGAAGAACCACTGGTAATCCGGCCGGTAAATGTGAAGGAGGATATGCCTAAAGCAGGTGTAACGGAAAACATTATTGCCTACTGATCCGGCAGGTATATTTTTAACTTATCAAAAAGGAGGTACCACATCTGGTACCTCCTTTTTTTAGTGGCGCTTTATCTCTATCCAGCATTAGATGTTACCTGGGAATGCGCCATAAAATTGTCTCAATTACCCCCCCAGAATGTCGTGTTTACAACCCTTGTAACCAAAAGGTTTCATATATATTTGTATTCATGGTAGAAGTGTTCAAAACCGATGTCAGGGATCAACAGCAGGCCAACAAGCTGATAGATCTGATCCACAACGCCTTCCCGGAGTATAAAGCTAATTTTGACCTGGAGGACTGCGACAGAATCCTGCGTGTAAAAAGCAGCACGCAGTTAATCCTGGCAGCCCCACTCATTCAGTTGCTGCATAAAGCAGGGTATCATGCGGAAGTACTACCGGATGACGAGCCGTCTATGAGCAGTGTATTGCAGGGCAGGAGCACAAGCTGGATGAGAGGATAATGGCAGCCCCAACAACTACCCCAGTTGTGTATCTGCATAGAAGATCATTGCTTTACTGATAAAGGCAGCATAGGCCGGATCGGGTTTACCATCACGGGCGGTATACCGTTCATCCGTTGTGTATAGTCTGGCCAGCCCCCGATAGGCATCCGCCAGGTTATCTCCGGCTACAGATGCATCCCAGTATTCGCGGATATGCGCAAAATGCCGGGCTATCTGCTGCTGTACTTTAGGATGTGTAGGTTCCAGGTGCATCAAACCCGCAATAGCTGCATTGATATTTTCTCCTGTGGCCTGCAACTTTTTGTAATCTGGCTTGCTTAACCGGCGGAGTTTGTGCTCTGCGTCTTCTACTACCTGTGTGCCCCATTTTTCCATTGCTTCCTGGCGGTAAGCCATCGCAGTTTCCCTGGGAAATCCTTCATATAGTTCTTCGTTTGTTAACATAATTGGTCCTCCTTTTAGTTTTAAAATGGTTTTGTCAATGGTTTCAAGCAAGGTGGAAAGCCTGTTGCGCCGCACTTCCAGCGCTTTTTTATGTCCTTCCAGTGCCTCCAGGATCCCAAAAGCGGGATCGTCAAGAATACCGGCAATCTCTTCCAGTGAAAAATCCAGTTCTTTGTAAAAAAGGATCTGCTGTAACCGGAGTAATTCCGCTTCTCCATAAATACGGTACCCGGCCTTGGTCCGTACAGATGGTACCAGCAATCCTATCTGGTCGTAGTGGTGCAGTGTGCGCACACTCACTCCTGCGAGCCTGGCTAGTTTTTTCACTGCATAGGTGCTTTCCATATGCTTATTTTCTAATGCAAAACAAAGATAGGGTATGACGTAGCGTTAGGGTCAAGGGTTATTTTTAACTTTCTTTAAAATATTTCCGGACAATTCGTCAAAACCGCTGTGGCAGCAGGATAGGAGCAGGCAGGAAATACACCCGCCACCGGTATCACGGGGAAGATATCCGGAAGCCTGTTGCAAAGGGTCATTCTGAACCTTTTTCAATGTATTTTTGCTACTAACGTTTCACCAAATTGTATTAGAATGAAAGCTAATTTATTGACGAGCGCGATAGGCCGGTTGCGGTTTGTGGCTTTTTTTGAAGGATTGTCTTTACTGGTGTTATTACTGATCGCCATGCCTTTGAAATATTGGGCAGATATGCCGCAGGCGGTGAAAGTAATAGGAATGTTACATGGTATTCTCTTTATTGCATATGTAATATTTGTCATGGAAGTGAAACTGGCGCATAAATGGGCCTACGGAAAAACTTTTGGCGCATTGGTGGCTTCTGTTATTCCTTTTGGTACCTTTTACGCAGATGCGAAGTGGTTCAAAAAGGAACAGGGCACTAACGCATAATACATGCGGGAAATACGATTGATCACTATTTTATCCGATTTAAACATGAGCAACATTCAGTTACAGCTTAATGAAAAAGGCCGGGGCGCCTTTCTGATCCTGGACGGCAATGAAAAAGCGGCAGAGATGGACATCAGTATTCACGGGCAGGACGTGATAGTGTATCATACAGAAGTATTTCCCAAAGGAGAAGGGCAGGGATTAGGTAAAAAGTTGTTCACCCACCTCGTATCCTATGCCCGGGAGCATAAGCTGTCTATCATCCCTTATTGTCCTTTTGTGCATGCTATGCTGAAGCGTCATCCGGAAGAATATGCAGACCTGTGGAGAAGAACACAGAAAACGATCGATCATATCCTGGAAGGACGTGAAAAGAGCATTGGGGTAGAAACAGTATTACAACCTTTGCCACATAAAGATTTCCGCTTTGCTAATCCTTTTGTGGTACTGCATCATATAGGCCCGGAAGTTTTTGCGCCCGGATCTACCGCACAAAGAATTCCGCCACATCCGCATCGTGGATTTGCTCCGGTTACTTTTATGTTTTCCGGAGAAGGTTTTCACCGCGACTCACAAGGCAATGCAGGTACCATTAAAGCGGGTGAAGTACAGTGGATGTTTGCCGGCAGCGGATTGCTCCACAGCGAAGGTGCTACCAAAGAATTTTTACAGCAAGGGGGTATCTATGAATTTGTACAGCTATGGGTAAATGTGCCCAAAGCCCATAAATGGGATCCCCCTTCCTATCAGCAGGTGAATAGTGCACAGATGCCTGCGCTGTTTACCAAAGAAGGGGCGGAGCTGAAACTGGTGAGTGGGAAATATGCAGAATATACCGGCCCTATCCAGACGTTCACTCCCATCGTTACTGCATTTGGCACGATCCCGTCTGGCAAAACCATTGACCTGATTGCTACGGAAGGCTACTGGACACTCATATATATATTGTCCGGAACAGTGACGGTAAATGACAAAGACGAAGTAGCGAAACATCATCTCATTGTATTCAGCAAAAAAGGACAGGATATTAGTATTACCGCAAAAGAAGACACTAAACTGGTATATCTTTCTGCTTTGCCGATAGATGAACCGGTGGCGGCGAAAGGAAATATTGTGATGAATACAGCAGAAGAAATAGCGCAAGCAGAAGCAGATTATGCAGCAGGCAAATTCGGGGAGCTGGAAGGATAAAAAATATCCGGATACCTCTTATATTTATCAGATCAACCAGGATATCTCTTATTATTACGGACAGGGTATGTGTAGCACTGCTCCAATAAAATTATGCAAGTCATATGGACAGTATGCCTTCTGAAACAGCACTGATCCTGCAACTGTCGCAAGGAGATGAACATGCCTTTGCTGCGCTGTATAAATTTTATCAACCAAGGCTGTATCTGTTCGTTTTTCCTTTGACCGGCTGTTCCAAACAAGATACGGATGAAGTAATCCAGGACATCTTTGTGAAAGTATGGTTACGGAAAGAAACATTGGTGACGATAAGATCATTACAGGCTTACCTGTTTATGATGGCCAAAAACAGGCTTTGGGATATCCGGACCAAACATGCACAATTAAAGCAGGTGGCCAATACCCTGGAGCAGCAACAATCCGGTGCACAGACAGAAGTACTGGAAAAACTACAGTTCAATGAATATCACGAGATAGCCAGGGAGGCTATCAGCAAACTTCCCCCACAAAAGCAGCGGATCTTTGCCCTCCGCAACGAACAGGGCTTGTCGCTGGACGAAATAGCTACTGAGTTACAGATCACCAAGTTTGCCGTAAAGAAACAGCTGTATGATGCTGTCAGGTATATTAAAGAGTACCTGAAAAAAAAGGCGGGCATGGAAATCCCTCTTATTTTATTGATCTCCAGTTATTTGCAACGTTAACGCGCCGTGCATAAAAAATAAATACTGCGCGGGAGGTGTCCTTTTGAATATTTCACAAGTCTTATTATCAGATATGGCTATGGACCAGCAACATATTGAATCCTTACTGCAAAAATTTGCTTCCGGCAGTATCTCGGAAGCGGAACAGCGTACCCTGACTGATTATATGTCGACGGTAGACGAACCGCTTTTTAAAGCACTGATGGCGCAATATGAGCATATTGTACAAACCCAGGGTGTACCGGGAGTGGCGGATGAGGCATTATACCAGCGTATTCAGCAACGTATAGCCGGGATTGCCAGTCCGGAACGTCCGGTTATCCGGCGGCAGTGGTATATGGCAGCAGCAGCTGCTATATTATTGTTGCTGGCAGCAGGAGGGGTATACCGGTATTTACGGCAGGCACCGCAGCAACCCATGATTGTGCATCATGCGCCTGAACAGGATGTATCGCCAGGAGGCAATAAAGCGGTACTGACGCTGGCAGATGGATCGCAGGTAACGCTGGACAGTGCCGGCAATCAGGTAATTGCACGTGGAAGTACGGCTATAAAGCAACAGCATGGGCAATTACAGTATACCGTACAAAAAACGGCGGCGGTAAGTTATCATACGCTTTCCACCCCACGTGGGGGCCAGTTCCAGTTATTACTGCCTGATGGTACCCGTGTATGGCTAAACGCTGCTTCCATGCTCCGGTACCCTACCGCTTTTGCTGGTAAGGAACGGGTGGTGGAATTACAGGGGCAAGGATACTTTGAAGTCGCTAAAAACGCAGACCAGCCCTTTAAGGTAGTGGTAAAAGAAATGGAAGTACAGGTGCTGGGAACAGCATTTGATATTATGGCTTATCAGGAAGAAGGCAGGGTGAACACCACCTTACAGACAGGCGCGGTACGTGTAAAACATGGGGTGTCGGAAAAGTTGCTAAAGCCCGGCCAACAGGCAGTGCTGCATACAGCAGACCATTCTCTGGCGGTACAGGAAGTGGATGTAGCGCAGGCAATCGCCTGGAAAACCGGTTTCTTTGAATTTGATAATGAACGGTTGTCGGTGATCATGCGGCAGATAGCCCGCTGGTATGATGTAGAAGTGGACTATGGTGAAATAAATGACCGCAAACGATTTGGTGGGCGCATCAGCAGAAACCTGCCTTTATCTCAGGTACTGCGTATCCTGGAAGCCAACGGAGCGATATTCCGTCTGGAAGGAAAAGTATTGAAAGTAGTTTCGAAATAATAATACCTGACCGGTGCCTTCACCACGTATAGCCCGGCAGGATAAGCGTAAATGAAAAAATGATACACGTTATGAAAGCTGAAACAGGATAACAAAGTGATGCCCATAAAAAACCGGAAGCGCTGCAAACACTTCCGGCTATAAGTCTGGGCCTCCCGAAAAAATTAGTCCCGTCAAGAACTATTATTCTCACAATTCCCAAACACTGCAAAAGTATGAATTTAAACTTTAGTGGTAAGGTTTCCTGTGTGAGGAAACTCCCCGCTGTCTGGTTTTGCCACATGGCAGAATCTGCTGACACCACTGGAAGACATTGTCTCCGACGTAAACTGTTCCGTGTTATGAAACTGACCGCCTTTTTACTGCTTATTGCCTGTCTGCACATCAGCGCAAAAGGAGTATCCCAACAGGTCACCATTTCAGTGAAAAAGGTGTCGCTGAAAAAATTCTTCAAAGAAGTAACCCGGCAAACGGGGATGTCGGTGGTATACGACGAAGCATTGCTGGCAGTCACCACGCCGGTGACGATCGATGTGAAGGATGTGCCTGTGAAAGAAGTGCTGGACAAATGCCTGAAAGACCAACCTATCTCCTATATCATTGAGGGCAACAGCCTGATCATTAAAGGACTGCCTGTAAAAGCACCTGTAACGGTTACCGATACCCTGATCCGCGTCAGCGGCAGGATTACCGATGAAAAGGGAGAACCGGTACCAGGAGGAAATGTAAGGATTAAAGGTGCTTCTATTGGTACGGCTGCTGATGCCAACGGGAACTATTCCCTGCAGCTGCGCGGGCCTAAGGATACGCTGGTGTATACTTACATTGGCAGCGTGGAACAGGAAATACCTGCTGCTGGCCGTGCGGTCATCAACGTAAAACTGGTTTCCCAGACCTCCCCGCTCAGTGAAGTAGTGGTAGTGGGATACGGTACCCAGAAGAAGGCGGATGTAACCGGCTCTATCGCTACTGTAAAAGGAGAGGTGCTCACCAAAGCACCTACGCCCAACCTGGCCAATGCACTTACCGGAAAAATTACCGGGGTGATCACCACACAACAAAGCGGAAAACCTGGCTTTGATGATCCTACTTTTCTGATCCGTGGTAAAAGCACTTTTGGAGATAATACAGCCCTGGTGCTGGTGGATGGGGTGGAACGTTCTATGAGCAGGATAGATCCCAATGAAATTGAAAGTGTAACGGTATTGAAAGACGCTGCTTCCGCAGCAGTATATGGTGCCAGAGGGGCGAATGGTGTAGTGCTGATTACTACGAAGCGTGGCAAAGCAGGCAAAACAAAGTTCTCCTATACGGGGAATGTGGGTTTTCAACAGCCTACTATCGTTCCCAAATTAATGAATGCTTATGATTATGCTACTTACCTGAACATCGCCAAAGTAAACCAGGGAGAAGCACCCCGCTTCACACCGGATCAGGTGGAAAAATTCAGAACAGGCGAACTACCATCTACCAACTGGTGGAAGTCTACCCTGAAAGACAGGGCCGCGATACAACAGCATAACCTTACTTTAAGCGGCGGCAATGCTACCGGTACCAAATACTTTGTATCACTGGGCTATCTGGACCAGGATGGATTGTACGACCTGTCCAGTTTTAAAAGATATAACCTGCGTGCCAATATTGATAACCAGGTAACGCCCAGTCTGGCAATCAGTCTGGACATTGGCGGCCGGTTTGAAAACCTGAGCCAGTCGGCCGTAGGGGATGGGCTTTTCAGTACCATTATCAATTCCAAACCTACGGAACGTGCTTATGTACCCGATGCTGTAAAAGCAGGCGGACTGGGCTCCAACGGGCAAAATGCCAGCCCTGTCGGCCAGGCCAATAACTCAGGATATAATAAAACCAATAACAACGTATTCCAGGGTACTTTGCAGGCAGTGTATACGGCTCCTTTTGTGAAAGGGCTGAGTGCCAAGTTGCGTTACTCGTACGACCGTTTCTTTTCAGATGCCAAAACTTTTACGACTAATTATACCTACTACAATTACGACCGTGTAAATGATTTGTATACCCCATTTAAATCGGGTGGCGGTACTAATTTATACGATGGGTCTTCCAATGATGGCTTAAGGACTTTACAAACGTTTTTAAACTATGACCGGGAATTTGGGATGCATAATGTATCGGGGTTATTGCTGTTTGAACAATCGGCTTACAACTCCCAGAACCTGCAGGCTTCCAGGGTACAGTATATTTCTACTGCAATAGACCAGCTATTTGCGGGGCCTACCCTGAATCAAACCAACGGAGGATCTGCCACAGAAACAGCCCGGCGGGGATATGTGGGTAGGGTGAATTATGAATATGCGCACAAGTATATGTTCCAGGCCAACTTCCGTTATGATGGTTCTTTTAACTTCCCCAATGGCAAACGCTGGGGTTTCTTCCCGGCAGTATCTGCGGGCTGGAGAATAGATCAGGAAACATTTATGAAGGACGTGTCTTTTATCAGCAACCTGAAGTTGCGGGCTTCCTACGGACAGTTTGGTAATGACCGGGTACCGGCATTCCAATATCTTTCCGGCTTCAGGTTTGGCCCCGGATCTGTGATCGGTGGTAATTACCAGAGCGGTATCGGCGACATCGGTATCCCCAATCCGGACATTACCTGGGAAACAGCTACCAACACAGACATCGGACTGGAGTTTGGTATCCTGGATGGTAAAGTTTCGGGAGAGGTGAATTATTTCTATAAGCGCACTAAAAATATCCTGTTGCCCAGGAATGCTTCCGTACCTGAAACCTTTGGGGCTACGTTGCCTTATGAAAATATAGGCGTGGTAGATAATAAAGGGATGGAAGCAGTGCTACGCTACCGGAACAGGTTTGGTGAAGTGACATTGCTGGCTGAAGGAAACATAACTTACTCCAGGAGTAAGGTGATATTTATGGACGAGCCAACAGATGTGGAAAGCAGGATTAAACGTACAGGCCAGCCTTTTGATCAGTTCTTTGCCCTGGAAGGAATAGGTATATTCCAGACGCAGGATGAAATCAACAAAGCACCTGACCAGGATGGTAATGGCAACCAGTCGATTAAGCCGGGCGATTTAAAATACCTGGATTATAACAACGACGGAAAAATTGATGGTAAAGATATACATCGGGTAGGCAAGGGAGATATCCCTAATGTGATCTTCGGGTTTAACCTTTCAATGAACTATAAAGGTTTTGATCTTACCGCAGCATTCCAGGGGGCTACCGGTTTTCAGCAGTACCTGAGATTTGATCCGTTTAATCTGGAGGCCAATGCATTGGCTATGTTTAAGGATTCCTGGACACCGGACAATCCTGGTGCCAAATATCCTGCTTTGTATGCCGGTACACGTCAAAACAACCGGTTGTCGTCCTCTTTCTGGTTGTATGACGCTACCTATCTCAAATTAAGGAACCTGGAACTGGCGTATACTATTGGTAAAAATGAGTTGTTCCGCAAAGCAGGCATTCAGCATGTGCGTGTATTTGTATCCGGGAATAATCTGCTGCGCTTTTCCAAAATGAAGGATTTTGATCCGGAAACGCCGAATATCAACCCGGATAGCAAAGCATATTATTATCCGCAAATGAAAACGTATAACCTTGGTGTGAATGTTGAATTTTAAATTCTTACGATAATGAGATCATTCTATATAAAGACACTTACTTTTTTCTTCCTGCTGGCGATGGGTGTGGCAGGATGTAAAAAGGATTTCCTAAACAGACAACCACTAGATATTATTTCAAATGAAGATGTGTTTAAAGATGAAGCCCTGACGCTTACCTATCTGTATAACATTTATGATTACATGCCGGTAGGATACGGGCTTTACCAGATGGAAGGACAGAATGTACTTTCCGGGCTGGGGATCACCGATCTGCTGGATGGCAGTACAGACCTGCTGCGTTCACCCTCCTCCTGGAATGAAAGTAATTCCGTGATGATTCCCGGATTGATAGCAGCTACTTACAACCCGCTGGAAAACTGGGGCCGCAGTTACCAGGCTATCCGGAAGGTGCATAACCTTTTAAATGGCTTAAGTAACAGTCCGCTGGAAGAAAAATTCAAAACACGGGTAATGGCAGAAGCAAGGTTTGTACGGGCCTTTCTTTACTTTGACCTTACCCGCCGTTATGGCAATATTCCGCTTATTACCAAACTGCAGTCGTTTGAAAACGTAGATTCTTTACTAGTAGCACCTACCCCTGCCACCGAAGTATATGATTTCATAGACCAGGAGCTGACCGCTATTGCAGAGATCCTGCCATCAGCAGGAGATTTATCCCCGGCAGAGCTGGGGCGTGCTACAAAAGAAGCGGCATGGGCATTGAATGGCAGATCCCTGCTCTTTGCCAAAAAGTATGAACGTTCTGCCGTGTTCTCCAAAAAAGTAATAGACAGTGATGTTTTTCACCTGGCGGCTGATTACAATGCACTGTTTCAATCGCACGGCGGAAATAAAGAGGTCATCTTTGAAGTGATGTTTAATGGCACCAACAAGGGACATGCCTTTGATAATCTTTTTCTGCCACCCAGCATAGATAATGGATGGGGATCTCAAACATTGCCTACCCAGGAAATGGTGGACTCGTATGAAATGAGCAATGGGAAAGCGATCACAGAAAGTGGTTCCGGATATGATCCGCAAAATCCCTATGTGAACAGAGATAAACGTTTTTATGCCAGCATCATTTATGAGGGCGCCAGTATAAAAGGTAAAACGATTCATACTGCTTACCTGCAGCCGGATGATGGTGCTTTCCTGGAAGGAAGGACCATTACGGGATATTACATCCGGAAGTTTATTGATGAAACCATTCCTTTTGCCGAGCTTGATTTTAACGGCAGCAAAACCAGCTGGAAGGAACTGCGCCTGGGTGAAGTGTTGCTGAACTATGCCGAGGCAAAAAATGAAGCCAGTGGTCCGGACCAAACTGTATATGATGCGATCAATCATGTGCGGGCAGTACATGGTGGCTTACCGGGTATCGCTACCGGATTAGGCAAACAAGCCATGTTTGAAAAGATTGTACAGGAAAGAAAGGTGGAGCTGGCTTTTGAAGGGCACCGGTTCTGGGACCTGAGAAGGTGGAAGCTGGCAGAGCAGGTACTGAACAATAAATACTTTCATGGGATGAAAATAACTACGAATAATAATGGATTGCATTATGAAGTAGTAGAGATCACTAATGTGCCCAAACAGGTATTTCTGCCCAAACATTACCTGATGCCTTTCCCTTTGGCTGAAATAAACAAGAATAAAAACCTGGTACAGAATACAGGATATTAAAAGACAACCGGCAGGCTGTTGACGCTACAGGTATGGCCTGCCGGTTTGACCATATAAAATCATTGATCATGAAAGCATGTATAATATGCATCCTGTTAATGATGCAGCTGGCGTATGCCTGCAAAAAATCCGGTATGGACAATGCGCGGCTGGAGCTGGTATCCGGTAAAACCTATTATGTAGATGCACAAAATGGAGATGATACGAAGAGTGGCACCAGTGAAGCCCTGGCATGGAAAACCTTATCAAAGGTAAATGCTACCACATTCCAGCCGGGCGACAGCCTGCTGCTGAAGCGTGGTAGCGTGTGGGCAGCACAGTTATATCCAAAAGGAAATGGTACGGCTACCAATCCTATCACGATCGGCGCTTATGGTACTGGCAACCGGCCACTGATTGCGCTGGGTGGTACTGTAGGGGGTGCCGTGTATTTGTTTAACCAGTCTAACTGGACGATTCAACATCTGGAAGTAACCAACCAGGCCAGCAGCCGGGGCACTACTTTCCGTTCTGGTATCCTGGTGCAGAATGAAGGTGGGGGCATTGTTAGCAATATCCGTATCCTGGACAACTATGTGCATAACGTATCCGGCACCTTCCGTTATGGTGCGTTTGATCCACATGCGTTTGGAGGTATCAGCCTCGTTACTACAGGAACAGCCGGCGCCGATAAGTTTGATAACATCCTGATCCAGGAAAACAGAGTAGAGGCAGCAGGCAGAACAGGCATCGTGGTGTGGGATAATGTGTGGAGCGGCGCAGGGCAGGCATCTGAAAATGTAAAGATCAGGCAAAACACGGTAAAAGATATTGACAGCGATGGTATCCTCACTTTTGGTTGCAATGGTGCCCTGGTAGAATATAATGTAGCCAATACCTGCGGCAACTATGCAGAGTTGGGGCAGTTCAATGGCAGCTGTGCTATCTGGTGTACACGGGGAGCGGATTGTGTAGTGCAATACAATGAGGCATATAATACCCAAGCCCTGATGGATAATGCAGACGGACAGGCCTTTGACCTGGATTATGATGCCGTGCGGGGTGTGGTGCAGTATAATTACAGCCATGACAATGCTGGTGGATTTGTACTTTTTATCAATGGGGGTACCACCACCAATAATTGTATCGTGCGCTATAACATCAGCCAGAATGATAAAAGGTCATTGATTACTTTTGCTGGTGGCGTTGCGCCTAATTCCCAGATTTATAACAATACTTTCTACATCAAGGCAGGACTGAACACCAATATCATTGACCATAGCTGGGATCTGGATATGACACCCGCTTATGCTTTTAAGAATAATATAGTATATAACCTGGGCAGCGGGGTGTATAAAATACCTGGCACTAATGGTGCTTTTGATTACAATCATTATTACGGTAATCATCCCGTCAGTGAACCGGCCGAGCTGCACAAGCTCACCACGGATCCGTTGCTGGTAAATCCCGGTGGTGGCGGAACAGGGATCGCAACCGTAGATGGTTATCAGCTCCGGGCAGGCTCTCCTGCATTAAATACAGGTGTCGCAATGCCGGGTAACGGAGGAAAAGACTATTGGGGAAATGTGATACTGGCAGCAGGAGCACCTAACCGGGGGGCATTTAATGGCGCCGGGATAACAGGTCTGCCATAAGCTTTGGCGCAGTATCAACACACGATTAAATTATAACAGATGACAGTATTGACTTATCAGTGGGCACGGACCGGAAAACTGGTGTTCTTTTTTATCTTATTGAGCTGGACAGCCTTTGCACAGCAGCGCAATGTGCTTCCGGCATTTACGCTGGAAGATGTAGCTTATGGCAATGACCCGCTGCAAAAAATGGATGTATCCCTTGTTGCTGGCAGAAATGCTGCTACCCCATTGGTGGTGGTGGTACATGGAGGCGGATGGATGGCCGGTGATAAAACAGACGCTGATTTTATGAAAAAGGGATTAAACAGTGCCGGCATTAATGTAGTGAATATCAATTACCGGTTGGCTAATAATACGCATATACATTACCGGGAGATTATGCAGGATATGGATGCTGCGCTCAGGTATGTTACGCAGCATGCCCGGAAATGGAAAATCCGCAGCAAGCGTTTTGTTTTCTGGGGCGGCAGTGCCGGAGGGCATCTGGCGCTTTTATATGCGTATGGTTATGATACCCGTCATGTGATCAGTGCCGTGATCAGCCTGGGAGGGCCTACTAAATTGAATGATGTGGTGTCTATGGCGGCGGCAAAGAAACAGGATGTGGAGGGATTGTTACCTCTGATCACCGGTGAGGCTTATGACAGGGACAGCACCAATGCCGCCTATATTGCTGCCAGCCCTTTTTATGGTAAAACATTAAAACCGGCCTTGCTCGTGCATGGGGTTAAAGATGATATTGTACCAATATCACAGTCAGTATTGCTTAGCAAGTTGTTGAGCGACCGGGGCATTGATCATATATTTTTCCCGCTCCCTGAAGGAGATCATGGTGGTAATGGTGCGCCGGCAGCCATCAGGGAAGAGCTGAACACGACAATGCTGGAATGGATCCGGAAGTATAGCCGCAAAAGGCCCGGATGAATTTGATGGCAGAACAAAGCCAAATCCTTAAATTGTGCAGATTGCTGATTTTAAGAGGTTGCTAACAATTGTTGGCAACCTTTTTGACTTCAGGGCATCCATATATTGGAAGATTTCCACACCTTTATAGTATAACAAGAAGGAAAATAACGGCTTATGTTTAATATTAAAATCATCATTGTGCTCCTGGTAACCGGTAGTGTGGCTGCTTGCAACGGGTTAACGCGGGAGCCAGCCAAATCCGCCGGGCAAGAAGAAGAAGTGATCGTCAGCGGACCAGAAAACATTAATTACTACGTGGTAAACCGGTTTGCCCATGATACCACTGCTTTTACAGAAGGATTGTTAATACATGAGGGGAATTTATATGAAAGTACCGGTTCACCGGATAACCTGCCCCATACCCGCTCACTGATAGGGGTGGTAGATCTGCAAACCGGTGCCATTGATAAAAAGGCAGAGCTGGACCGGAATAAGTATTTTGGAGAAGGGATCACCTTCCTGCACAACAAATTGTACCAGCTTACTTACCAAACCAAGGTGGGCTTTATTTATGATGCCCGCACCTTTAAGCAGATTGACACTTTCCCGCTGCCTGTACAGGAAGGCTGGGGCATGACTACAGATGGTACCCACCTGATCCTCAGCGATGGCTCCAGCAACCTGACCTATCTGGATACGCTTACCTTAAAGCCCGTAAAAACGCTGTCGGTAAAAGAAAATAATGTGGCTGTTGATAATGTAAATGAACTGGAATATATCAATGGGTTTATCTATGCCAATGTGTATACTACTTCCAATATCATTAAGATCGATCCTTCCAACGGAAGGGTGGTAGGCAAGATAGACCTTTCTACCCTGGTAGCAGAAGCAACCAACCGGTATCCCGGATCATTGGAAATGAATGGCATCGCCTATGACAGCACCAGCAAAAAGATATACGTTACCGGTAAGCTGTGGCCGCATATATACGAGATCAGTTTTCCTCATTAAAATCAGGTAGCAGTGCTGCGGAAAGGCCGCAGCGCCGGAAATAATGGCTTCGGAGCTATGAACAATCCGGGAAAAAATGTACCTTTTACGATTGAACGTTAAACAGTATAGTTGTATGACAATCGAAAAAGAAAGGTTCGTTATTCACGAAGACTGGACCGTAGTAATCCTTGGAGGCCTTATTATACTACTGTCTATCCTGGGAGTTTTATTGCCGGTACCCGCTTTTAACTGGAGCAGTAGCCAGGAGCTGTTTTCAAAAGTGCTGACCGTGGGTAATCTTCAGATCATAGGATGGCAATTCCTGTTTGTCATCGTAATTGCTGCCTTAGGTGCCTGGATGATAGGCAAGCCCATGAAATCCTTTTTACTGGGATTCCCGATAGTATATATCCTTACCATCCTCGCATTGATCATGGCCGGTAATAGTGCGATGAAAGCACTTAACCTGGAAGCGGTTATCTTCAGCCTGGTAACGGGGCTGGTCATCAGCAATTGTTTCACCCTGCCAGAGTGGTTCAAATCTTCTTTATCCACAGAAATGTTTGTAAAAATAGGACTGGTGCTACTGGGTACCAGCGTGATCTTTACAGATATATTAAAAGCCGGTTCCCTGGGGTTGATACAGGCATTGGTAGTGGTATTGTCCGTCTGGTATTTTGCATTCTGGGTATGTAAAAAACTAAAGGTAGACTCCGAGCTGACGATGATGATTTCCAGTGCAGTGTCTATTTGCGGGGTGTCTGCTGCTATTGCTACTTCCGGAGCGATTAAAGGGGACTCCAAAAAACTGACTTATGTAATCTCTATGGTGTTGGTAACCGCCATTCCCATGATGATCTTTATGCCTGTTATTGCCGAATACTTTGGCTTTTCGGAAGAGGTTACCGGAGCGTGGCTGGGTGGCAGTATTGATACGTCCGGCGCGGTGGTAGCATCGGGGTCATTGGTGGGCGAAACGGCATTGAAGATAAGCACCATTGTAAAGTTCTCGCAAAATGTATTACTGGGGCTGGCAGCTTTTGCGATCTCCGTATACTGGAGTTATTCTAAAAGTAATAAGGAAAATGAAGGGCGCGAACGCCCTACATTAAAAGTGATCTGGGAACGGTTTCCCAAGTTTGTATTAGGTTTTATCGGGGCGTCGGTACTGTTCTCCTTTTTCCTTTCTCCTTCCACTACTACAGCGGTAAAGGACAGCTTAAAAACATTGCAGGGATTGTGGTTTGCGCTGGCATTCACCAGCATAGGCCTGGAAACAAATTTTGCAGACCTTTTCCGGCAAAACAGTAAAAAACCACTGTATGCTTTCCTGATTGCACAGGGATTTAACATCGTGATCACCCTGATCATTGCATTTATATTATTTGGATGAAAGGCGTCCTGAAAGGATGGGAGTTTTCCCATCCTTTTTATTCATATACAATTTTAAATACTGCACTATATTTTAATTGCTGCTGCTGTTTGCCGGATGATGGTATACTGATTATTAAGGTATCCTTCTTCCGGGCATATTTCAGTGGGGTGCTGGTTCCCATCAAA
Organism: Chitinophaga sp. H8; assembly: GCF_040567655.1. Classification (NCBI taxonomy): domain Bacteria; kingdom Pseudomonadati; phylum Bacteroidota; class Chitinophagia; order Chitinophagales; family Chitinophagaceae; genus Chitinophaga; species Chitinophaga defluvii. The sequence continues at coordinate 2,534,256 of NZ_JBEXAC010000002.1, forward strand.
CTTACCTGCTTTATTTTTTTTCCGATACCTTCCAGGGAGATATTGATTTCCGGAGGCAGTACTACCGCCTCTTTTTCAGAAAGCCAGAAGGCATACAGCAGGTTTTGTTTCGTAGATTTCGTGAAGTAAATATTTTCCTGCGAGTAAGGTGCGCAGGGCTCGGTGCCATATATTCCTTCGCTGTTTATTTTCATCCAGTTGCTGATGTCTGCCAACCTTTCATAAGCGAGCGGAAGCCAGTCGCCTTCAGGGCCAGGAGCTATATTCAGCAAAAAATTGCCTCCTCTGGATACTACCTTTATCAGTGTTTGTATCAGCACCTGGCTGGTTTTGAATTGGTCATCCTTATTATAGCTCCAGCTGTTGCCAATGGTCATACAGGTTTCCCAGGGATAAGGAAGCGGTTTTTCCGGCACTTCCTGTTCCGGGGTAGTATAATTTTCGTATTCGCCTGCCACTGTTCTGTCTACCATAATCAAACCTGGCTGAAGCTGCCTTGCCATTGTAGCAATTTTAGGCATATTGATATCCTGGTTGTAATACTGGGAACCGTCCCTTCCGGTTTTCCCGGCTACATGCACCGGTCTTACCTGTCCTCCATCCAGCCAGAGAATATCTACTTTACCATAGTCCGTCATTAATTCCCGGATCTGGTTGTAGGTAAAGGTGGTAAAGTTTTTCCAGCGTTCAGGATACCTGGCAGGATCATAATTGGGATTCCGGTCCTTCGGCGGGAAATACCGCCACCAGTAATTTTCGTTGTGCCAGTCGGGTTTGGAAAAGTAGGCTCCTATCATAAAGCTGTCTTTCCTGAATACATCAAAGATTTCCTTGGTAACATTGCTCCTGGGATGGGAGGAAAAGGGCGTGTTACTGTCGGTGATCTTATAGTCGGTTTCCTGGGTGTCGAACATACAAAACCCATCATGATGTTTGGTGGTGAATACCATGTATTTCATGCCTGCTGCTTTAGCGGCGGCGGCCCACTTTTCCGGAGCGAAGCGAACCGGGTTAAAAGTAGTTTGCAGTTTTTCATAGGCATTTCTGTATTCAAAGTAATCACCGCCATGTACACCTCCGCGGTTGATAAACGGTTCGTCTTCGGGGCAGAGTGTCCAGCTTTCAATCACGCCCCATTGGGCATACGTGCCCCAGTGCATGAATAAACCAAACTTCAGCTCCTGCCATGCCTGTAGTTTTTGCCTCACAGCAGGGTCTTGTGGTGCGTGGTATTCTTTGGACATGGTATGTGCCTGTCCTGATACCAATGGTGTATTGATAAAACATAAGCCGCCCAGCAAGGCCAGCCTAAGGTGCCTGTTGATATTTTTCATTCCTTCATTTTTCGGGTATGCATAAGGATGCATGGCGTGCATATTTTTTACAAAGCAGCACAGCATCAATAAGCGTATGCCGGGCATAATACCCGGCATACGATCAGATGGCATTAACGGCCGGGTGGCAGTGGCCAGTTTTGATTTTGTAAAAGCTTCAGGTTTTTAGTAAGCTCTGAAGCGGGGATCGGAAACCAGTACATTCTTTTATCGAACTTTAATGGACGTGGGTCCCGTTCAGGATAATCATAGGTAAATGTGTTGCCGGATTTAGTGATATATACACTGTGGTATTTTACATTATTCAGTTTTTGTTCAGCAATACCCCAGCGTTTAATATCCCAGTATCTTTTTTGTTCCACCAGGCTGAATTCCACATAACGTTCATTCCGGATCAGGTTGCGCATGGCATCCTTTCCAAGGCTGCCGGTAGGAATAGTGGTAGTGATACCGGCCCTGTTACGGATATCATTTACCGCATCATACACAGAAGCATCGGGAGCCGGCAGGTATTCATTGGCTGCTTCTGCATAGTTCAGCAACACTTCTGCATACCTTAATTCCAGCCAGGGCTGATCAGATCCGGCACGGTAAGAGTAATTGATATTGGAAGGGTCCAGTGCTTTCAGGGTATAATAGCCGGTAAGGGTATTGCCTGCATCCATATTGCCATAATCCCTGCCACCCTCGAATATCTCCAAAGCAATTTCTGTAAGCACCCCACCTTTGTTGCCCGAAGTTTTAGCACCATTATAGCCAATGTTGGCATAGAAGCGATCATCCCGGCCCACATATGGATCATTGGCATTATAGTTTGATCCCGGCTCTCCTATCAGCTTGCCGTTTTTCATCGGATAAGCATCTACGAGTTCCTGCAAAGGAAAACGTTGTCCACCGTCACCGGCACCTAAATAAGGAGGTTTCACCAGTGCATCCAGCCCATGCGATTTAAATCCTTTTTTATATTGTACTTCAAAGATGGCTTCCTTGTTATTGTCTGTTTTATCCAGCCACAGTCCTTTAAGGTCGGGGTACAGCGCATATTTATTGAGCTCCATCACCGCTTTATTGGCATCTGCTGCTGCTTTCCAGCGTGCTGTAGCGCCTGCTCCCTGTGTATTGGAATTGATGCTTTCCACATCTTTATAAAGGTCTGCATCATTGGCGGTGAGGTATTGCGGGCTGGCCCAATACAAAGTAACCCTTCCTTTAAGCGCCATGGCAGCACCTTTGCTAACACGGCCTCTTGGTGCATTGGGGGGCAGTTCTGCCGTAGCCTGATCCAATTCAGCAATGATAAATTTGAAGCAGTCATTCAGGCTGTTTCTCGGAACACTGAGATCATCTTTGATATTCTGCGGAACAGTGATAAGGGGTACGCCGCCATATCGTTGTACCATCTCAAAGTAAAGGAAGGCCCTCATAAACCTGGCTTCTCCTTTGTAGCGGGCCTTGGTTTCACTGTCCATTTCCGCTTCATCTATATTGGCCAGGAAGTCATTTATTCTTACTACTTCCTCATATTTCCAGTAAGCGGTATAACCTCCTACATCACCATCTACCCATTGATCATAGATGTGGTTATTGGGCTCATTGCCGGTCCAGTTACTCCTGGAGTCATCTGCGATGTTGTCATAGAAATTATAATTCCAGCCTGGGCGGTCGCCATAGATGGTATTCAGATACAACCCGATCAGTTTAGGATCTTTCCAGAGGTCTTTGGAGGTAATGGCATCCGGATTATTCTGATCCAGCAGGTTCTTGTCGCAACCACTAAAGAAAATGATGGCGCAGGTAAGAAATAATATGTTGAATGATATACGTTTCATAAAGAAAATCGTTAGAATGAAAAGTTAGCACCTATTGAGACATTGCGTTGTTGCGGGTAAGAGCGGCCTGTACCATCTCCCAGTTCAGGATCAAACTCCTTGAAAGGGCTCCAGGTGAGCAGGTTCACACCAGCAGCAAATACTCTTAATTTCATATTGCGCTTCTTCATCCAGGCAAGATTATTAAAGGTATAGCCTATATTCACTGTTTTTAGTCTGAGATAAGCGGCGTTCCGCATCCAGAAAGTAGACCCACGGGAATTGTTGTTGCTGTAGTCGATGGTAGGTCTGGGATACTTTGCACCCGGATTTTCAGGTGTCCAGTAATCGTTAAGATAAGCAAAACTATTGTTTACTTCTGCTCTGAAAAATACCATGGCTTCTTCGCCCAGCATAATATCCCGTTTGGCAGCGCCCTGGAAAAAGATGTCGGCATCAAAGTTCTTCCAGCGGAAGTTGGAAGAAAATCCATACACTACCAGGGGAGCGCCGGAGTTATCGCTGATCTGGAGCTGGTCGCCTTCGGTCACCTCTCCGTCACCGCTTACATCTGCATATTTAATATCTCCTACATTTGGTTTGGAGCCAAATTGATTGACCCAGTTATCCACTTCTTCCTGTGTCTGGAACAGGCCCATGGCCAGATAACCAACAGTGGCATTCAGTGGCCGCCCAAGACTGTTTTGATAATCTGCAATCCCTTCGGGCACGTCCAGCTTGGTCAGTTTATTGGTAGCATAGGACACGTTGAATCTCAGGTTGTAGCCTAATGAATTGATGTTTCCGCGATAGGAGAGGGTAAGCTCAATACCTTTGCTCTCCATTTCTGCATAGTTTTCATCGGGCAGCTTACGTCCGAATGTGGCAGGAACAGATAGGATACGGGGCCGCAGCATGTCTTTGGTGGTACGGAAAAAGTAATCTGCTTCAACGCCCAAACGGTTGTTAAACAACATCGCATCCAATCCTATGTTTTTTGCAATGAGCTTTTCCCAGGTAAGATCGTAGTTGGGAAAAACACCGGATACCAGGTTTATTTGCGATTCGTTTTCTATGACCGGCGGGAAAAAGTCGGGCCATATCCCCGGATATTTTCCCTGCATATAGTTATAGGAATCGAGGAACTGGAAAGAGGCAATTTTATCATTCCCGGTTTCTCCAACGGATGCACGTATTTTTAAGTTATCTATGAAATTGAGCGCTTTGGTATTTTTAAAGAAAGTTTCTTCGGAGATTCTCCATCCTGCGGATACAGCGGGAAACAGCCCCCATTTTTTAGAGGTGCCAAACCGGTAGGAGCCATCTCTTCTTGCAGAAGCTTCCAGTAAATACCTGTTGTTATAGCCGTAGTTTAATATACCCACAAAAGATCTTCTTGCATCTGCGAGGGTAGATGTGCCGGATAAGGATTGTTCCAGCTGTCCGCTGGCATTCAGTTCATCTTTGATGTTGGATACGAAGTCCCTTTTGAGGCCACCCATTATAAATCCTTTGCTTTCCAGTTGTTCATACAACGCCACTGCGGAAACATTGTGTTTGCCAAATTGTCTGGCGTAGTTCAGGGAAGCATTTAATGTAATCTGATTGCCCTCACTGATATTCTGATCCAGCTGTGTTTTGTTTAAGTTGTTTACATTGATCAGGCTGGCCTCTCCGTCATCTTTGTATACCAGGTATGGGGTATTAAATACTTTATGAAAGGTGGAGTTCCGGATGATAGAAGCAGTACCCTTTAGGCTTAAACCCTTGGTCAGCAAGTCTAACCGCTGTTCAAAATTCATGGTAGCGCCGAAAGACTCCACCCGGTTTTTATCGTATCCCGACTGGCTGGTTTCTGCCAAAGGGTTGGGTTGTCCATTCAGGTAATTGAATTTTCCGGAAGTATTGTAAGGGCCGTAAATAGGGGATGCCTGGATAGCATGCATAAAAATCGGATAGGCATCCAGCCCGGCAGCATTGGTGTTTTCCCTTCTGGCATCCACACTGATCCCCACATTCAGGGTACTGTTGATCCTGGCATCTACATTGCTGCGGAGGGTAAACCGCTGGAAGTTATATTGGTCCCACATACCTGTCTGATTAGTATATCCCAGGGAGGTAAAGTACCGCACGGCTTCTGTACCACCATTTACGGAAATGTTGTGCTGGCTCAGATTGCTGCTGCCCTTAAAAGTTTCCCTGAACCAATCGGTGCTTTTTGTTTTAAAGCCTTCCAGTTGTTCGTTCGTAAAAAACTTGCTGGCCTGAGAGGGATTGGATGGATCAAATCCTGCGTTTCGCTGGGCCTGATTCCTGGCAATACCGTATTGATAGGCGTTCATCATATCAGGGTATCTGGTAGGTGTTTCGGACCCGTAAGAAACGGAATAGGTAATGGTGGGTTTACCGATCTGCCCGCGTTTGGTCGTCACCAGGATTACACCGCCAACAGCCCTGGCGCCATATACTGCTGTAGCAGAAGCATCTTTGAGGATAGAGATGCTGGCTATTTCATTGGCGTCAATATTACCAAAGTCTTCTCTTACTACACCATCTACGAGGATCAGCGGGCCGGGCTGATTTACAGAGCTTCTGCCCCTGATCTGTATCCAGGCCCCTGTTCCGGGACGGCCGGATTGGGTAGTGGCCAGTACACCGGTGACACGGCCGGCAAGGGAGTTGGTAATGTTGGAGGTGAGTGATTTCTGCAACTCTTCACCGGAAACGGTAGCAATCGCACTGGTTAAATTGGCTCTCTTTTGGGAAGTATACCCCTTCACTACTACCTCATCCAATCCCTGGATTTCAGCGATGAGGATCACATCAATTCTTATCTGATTGTTAACAGGGATCCTTTGTTTGGCATAACCGGTAGCCGAGAATACCAATACTGCATTTTCCGGTGCAGTGATGGAATAGTTACCATTTTCATCTGTAATGGCATGTTTACTGGTACCTTCAATCACGATGGATACGCCTGGTACCTTCCCTGCTTTATCTGATACGGTACCTTTCACGGTAATGTCGGCCGCAAAAGCGGACACATTAACTAGCGTGGTAAGAAGAAAGAGTATAACTCCTGTGAATATTTTTTTCATACTTATTTTGGTTAATGCTTTCGCAACATTTAAAAAAGAGGGTATGGATGTTATCATGGATTGATCCATAGCTCTGCATCATCTGCTTCAAAATTCGGGCTCCAGTTATCTCCTATGTCATTAGGTCTGTCCATCAGGAATCCGATCTTAGCTTTTCCTCCTGTTACGTTGAAGTCTACACTCAGTTGCGTATATCCGTTATTGTTTCCTACTGCTTTCTTTACATCTGCACCGCCACCATTGGCAATCAGCGACATGCCTTCCATATCCTGGGAGTTGATCCATACTTTGAAAGTATATTTCCCATCTTCCAGACCGGTGATCGTTTGTGTTACGGAGCCTACATATGCGAGTTCATACTTGTGTCCATTGCCGGGGTCTACAGAAGGTGTCCAGAACAACAACCCCCTGGTGCCGGTTTTGGGCCTTTCTGCAATAAAGAAACCACCCCATCCGGGGCTTCCGGGATAGCTTACTTTCACGGGATCCCATCCTGTTACCACATAACTGTCCTTCGGATCCAGCTCAAAGCTGGGGTTGGCGATTGTAATCATTTCCGGTGCGGTTAATTTCGGCACCCGGATATTGATCATCCTGGTGTTTTCATTGTCGGTGGTGCTTTTGGCGGTTAACGTGATGTTATACCTGCCTGCTACTGCAAATGCATGTGAGGGTGATTCCTCTGTAGATACTGCGCTGCCATCGCCAAAATCCCAGGAAAAGGAAATCCCGTTTTTAGATTGATTGGTAAAGTTTAGCTTCAGGGGATTTGCCGGATCTTCTGCATAGGTAAAGTTGATTTCAGGTATAATGTCTACCGGCTTGGTTGTTACCTGCATCGTTTTCACCGATTCGTTGCCTGTAGCACTTTTGATGGTTAAGGTGATGGTATAGGGCCCTGGTGCGGCATAGGTATGTGTAGGATCCGTTTCATTGGAAACAGGGCTGTTATCGCCAAAATCCCAGGTAAGCTCCTTGGCATTTTTTGATTTGTTGGAGAACTTAACCGTCAGGTTGTCGGGCGCCTGAATCACTGCGGTAAAATCTGAAACTGCCACTACCCGCAAATAGGGAGAGGTATCTATTTCTTTTTTACAGGATACTATTACTCCTGTAACCATCAGGCATATACCTAGTCCGGTAAATAATCTTTTCATGCTGTCATCATTTGAGTAGTTGATAAATCGTGTTAGGACAAAGCCATTAATTATTATTTTGTTTCACTTAAAAGCCGCCATTCGGAGAGCTGGGTAGCCTGATCGCCATTGTTGGCCGTGATATGCAGGCGGTAATAGGCATAAGGTGTTGTGTTGTCAAACGTGTATACCTTTGTTTGCATTCTTTCTTCAAAAACTTCCCGCGCACGGCTGTCGAGCGTTGTCCATTTTTTGCCGTCTACAGAGCCTTGCAGTTTCCAGTTTCTGGGGTCCCGCTCAGGCACATCATTGGCAGAGGAAAGAGAATAACCGTTTACAATTACAGGTTCCGGGGATTGGTACTGTATCCATAAATTGCTGGAAAACCCGTAACAATACTTGGTGTTCTTGTTGTTGTCGAACAACTTGTCATAGTCCTCCTCCAGCTTTTCGGGACTATACTGCGCTTTCTTTTTACCCCCGTTATTGGTGATGTCAGTTGTTTGCGCCGATAAAATTGGGGCATAGCTAACGCATAGGATTACCAGTAATCCTTTTAACAGATTCTTTTTCATAAGTGGACTTAATTGATGTTTGGCTGTTTAAAAAAATTTAGAATGAGAAATTTACACCAGTCGTAAAAGTGCGCATCTGCGGATAATAGTATCCTACTCCGCTTTCGGCTTCGGGATCAAATTCTGTGAATGGACTCCAGGTGAATAGGTTTGCACCAGCTACGTATAAACGTAATTTTTTGTTATGCTGTTTGAACCATGACGCATTAAAAGTGTATCCTATGTTCACTGCTTTTAGCCGCAGGTAAGCCGTATTCCTGAGCCAGAAGCTGGAATACCTGTTATTGTTAAAGCTGGCATCAATCGTAGCACGGGGATATTTTGCGGTAGTATGCTGAGGTGACCAGGCCCCCTCCGACAGGTATTGGAAGGAGTTGTATTGCCCTCCTCTGAAAAGCGTAATAGCCTCCATACTCAATATTAACGACCGCTGTGCAGCTCCCTGGAACAGGAAATCCATATCAAAGTTCTTCCAGCGCAGCCCGCCGGAAATACCATAGATGATCTGCGGCAGTACATCGTAATTGCTGATTACAGCCTGGTCCTGATCGGTAATCTCGCCATCTCCGTTTACATCTGCATACTTAATATCACCGGGTACCTGCTGCTGGCCAAATTGTTTGCCTCCATACCACTTGTTTATTTCCTCTTCCGACTGGAAGAGCCCTAAGGCATGGTAGCCGGTAGTAAAGCCTAAAGGCCGGCCTAATCTTTTTTCCCAGGCATTCCCATTTTCCGGATCATCGATCTTCGTAATCCGGTTGGCCGAAAAAGTTCCCTGCACACTGATATCATATTGTACGGCATGCGCCTGGCCGGCATGTCGCAGTACAAATTCCAGCCCGTTGCTTTTCATCGCGGCATAATTCTCTTTGGGCAGTTTCCTGCCAAATGTAGCAGGTACAGAACTGGCCCGGTCCCATAACATATCGCTGGTGGTACGCAGAAAGTAGTCAAAGGTTATTTCCAGCAGACCGTTTAAGATAGTAGCATCCAGCCCGAAGTTGGTGGTGTGGAGCTTTTCCCAGGTAATGTTGGGATTGGCATACACACCATTGTTCAAAACAACCGTAGGCTGGTTGTCAATAACAGGGGCATAAAATGGCGGAAAAGTACCGGGTACCTGCCCCTGTGAAAAAGTATATTCATCCAGGTATTGAAAAGCATTCACGTTATCATTGCCTGTTACCCCGGTAGAGGCCCGCAGTTTCAGGTCATTGATAAAACCGGCACCTTTCAGGAAAGGTTCTTCAGATAAGCGCCATCCCGCAGAAACGGAGGGGAACAATCCCCAGCGTTTGCCCGGCGGAAACTTATAAGAACCATCATACCGCATGGTAGCATTTAGCAGGTACCTGGTGTTATAGGCGTAATTGAATATGCCTACAAATGATTTCCTCGCATCATCTACGGCAGATTTTCCATCTACGGCCTGTTGGTCTACTCCACTTGCATAAAAATCATCCCGTTGATTGGTAGGGAACTGTTGTCTGCTGGCGTTAAAGTAATGACTGTGCTGTTCGATCCTTTCGTACAAGGCCAGGCCACTCAGTTCGTGTTTGCCAATAGTCCGGGTATAGTTAAGCGAAATATTGGCGGTGGTGTTGGTAAACTGCTTGAGTTCCTGAAACAGGGACGTGGTGGTGAGTCCGCTGATACCAATGGTTCTGGAACCGGTGATGTTTCCCTGCGGGTCTTCACTGTACAGAAGATAAGGTGTGCGCCATAATTTTTGGAAGTACTGTCTTCTGACCACTGCGGCCGTACCTTTTAGGGATAACCCTTCGGTAATAAATGGCAGCTGTTGTTCAAAGAAGAGGGTCCCCTGAAATATTTCATCCTGTTGTTTGTTGCTGCCGCTTTGTGTGATATCTGCGATCGGATGTGGTACCATCAGATCGTTGTATCTGCCGCTGGGAGTATAGGCCGCAAGCGTAGGAGGTGTTTGTACGGTATGTTCAAAAATAGTGTAGGCGTCCAGGCCCGCCGCTTTGGTAATGCTGCGCCTTGCTTCCAGGTTGAGACCGATATTGAGTGTTGCATTTATTTTGGCATCTACATTGGACCGCAGGTTAAAGCGCTTATAGTTATAAGCATCCCATAATCCCTGCTGGTTCACATAACCCAGTACCGCAAAATACCTGATCTGTTCGGAGCCACCCCGGACAGCGATATTGTGTTGTGACAAAGCTCCTTTCCCGGAAAAGTTCTCCTGCCACCAATCCGTACCTACCTTCCCTGATTTAAAATCCGCCAGTTGCTGCGGGGAATAGAACCTGCTGGCCTGGGTAGGATTGCCGGGATCATATCCCGCATTTAAAGCCGCCTGATTACGGGTGATGGCATAGGTATAGGGATTCATCAGGCTGGGATATTTAGTAGGACTTTCTGTGCCGGTAAATCCGTTGTAGGTCATAACGGGTTTACCTACTTTTCCTCTTTTGGTGGTAATCAGTATTACGCCACCTGCCGCCCTGGCGCCGTATGCAGCAGTAGCTGCGGCATCTTTCAGTACGGAGATATTTTCCACTTCTTCCGGGTTGATACTACCATAATCGTCGTTCCGGACAATGCCATCTATCACTACTAACGGACCGGGTTCATTTAAAGAAACCTTTCCTCTTATCCGGAGATAGGCCCCGCTTCCAGGTCGGCCACTGGTGGTAGCGGCCAGTATGCCAGGCACTCTGCCAGCCAGCGTGTTGGAAATATTGGCTGTAGGTGTTTTTTGTAATTCCATCCCTGATATGGTAGCAATGGAGCTGATGATATTACCTTTCTGCTGTGTATTATATCCCACCACTACTATCTGGTTCAGTGATTTTGTATCTGCTGTTAAAACAATATTTAAGAAGTCGCTGTGATGTTTGCTGATACCTGTTTCCTGTAAAGCATAGCCCAGCATCCTTATCTGCAGTTCTGCCGGTGCCTGCACCTGATGGAGGGTGAATATTCCTATGGTATCTGTTGTAGCACCTTTGGCTGTACCTTTTACAATAACAGCAGCACCTGGTAAGGGCATTCCTTTTTCGTTCAAAACTTTTCCCTGTACGGTGAGCAGATTGCTGGTAGTAGTACCTGTTATATTTTCCCGTTCCACTTTCTTTTTCATGATGCCGATGCTGTTGCCGGTTATCTGATAAGTAAATGGTGTATTGCTGAGCAATAGCTCCAGTGTTGCTTCCAGGGTACGGGTGCCCGCTGCCAGGTGCTGGTGCTGATAAGCACTCAGTTGCGTTTCCACATACGCAAACCGGAAGCTGGTTTGCTGTTCTATCTGTTGGAATGCAGCTACCAGCGGCTCATCCTTCAGGCTAATAGCCACCATTGTATGCTTGATGTTTTGCCCATTTCCCTGTAGCGCCAACAGTAAATTGACGGAGAGAAAAAGAATGGTAAGGACAAGGGATCCGGCTCGCATAATAAACAAGACATTTTCGTGAGCGCTCACGGTGGAATAAGGCATAGTAATGCCACTCCGTAATGAAAAATTTCATAACTTGATTAAGTTTTAAAGAGTTCTGATTGTTTAAAACGCCGGGCTACGCTGATCTGCAGTCAGTGTAGCCTTTTTTATGTTTATACACTATTCGTTTCCGGTACAGCCTTTTCCTTCAATCCAGATGGTATCGTTTTCCTTTTTCCATTCTGTATCAGTTACACCGGTGATGATGTTTAATACCTGTTCCAGTCCGTTATTGCTGAAGAAAGTACCTGTAAAGCGGCAATGCTGCAAGGCATCATTGCGGAACAGGATTTTTGTATTATAATGATCGCTCAGGATCATCATAGCTGCTTCCAGGGTGATGTTTTTAAAGAAAAGGTCCTGCCTGGTCCATGCGATCACTTCCCGGCCGTTTACCACCTGCTGTGTAGCCTGCCCGGATGCTTTGCTGACCACCATCTGGTCGTTTTCAAGCAGGGTGCCCAGCTCTTTTTTATCATCAGACACCCGGACTTTACCATTAGTAACGGTTACCGCAAAATCAGGATCATCCAGCTGTGCTTTTATATTGAATCTGGTACCCAGTACCGTAGTCACAAACCTGCCGGTGTGTACAATAAAAGGTTTGTGAGCCTGTTTGCGGACCTCAAAGTAAGCTTCTCCTGTCAGGTATACATCCCGGCTGTTGCCCGAAAAAACAGGCGGAAAATCCAGTTTGCTGTCATTGTTCAGGATTACCGTAGAGCCATCGGGCAAACTGATCACCTGGTGTACCCGTGCTTTCTTTTCAGTTACTGCTACCTGTTGAGGAGGTGGTGATACCTGCCGTCCCCATTGCCACCACCCCAATGCCAGGCAAATGAGTAATACCGCTGCTGCCTGCCATAGTCTGACCAGTGGTCTGCTGGTCTTTTGATGCAGCATTTTGTAATTGATCTCTTGTGCTGCAGCTCTTTCAAAGATGCTGGCATAGATTTTTTCCTTATCTGCTTTCCGGGAAGGCTGATAGGCTGGTGGCATCTTGTCCCAGAGCGCCATCATTTCCCCGCTGATGAGGTCATTTTCGGAAAGCTGGGACATGAGTTGCCAGAATTCTTCCAATTCCTTTTTATTGCAGGTATTCTGTAAATATTTCTCAAACAGGTATTTTAACCTGATAGGATTAGACGACATACCTTTAAGACTGCTGAAATAAGGGGGTAGTACTATTGGCAGTAAAAAAATAATTGAAAAATAAATGAGGGAGGGGGGAGGTTTACAGTTTAAACAGCACACCAAGGGCGATGAGCGGCTCTATATCATTATGCCTGAGATAATGACGGATGGTTTTTAAAGCCTCTGCCATGCTATTGCGCACGGTGTTCCTGGAGAGATTGAGCTGCCGGGCTATCTGATCATGTGTTAGGCCTTCTTCCCGGCTGAGGGTAAATATAAGGCGGCGCTGTGGCGATAATTGCTGAATAGCCTGATGTAAGATATTCCGCGATTCATTATCCAGCAGCAGCTGATCTGCGCCAATAGCAGTTTCATTTACCATTTTATCGGCGATCACCCGCTTCAGCTGGGCATCTCTGCTGGCGATCTTAAAAAAGTCCATGGCTTTGTTATAAGCCACTTTACGCAGAAAACCATCCAGGTGCTGGATGTCTTGCAGCAACTCCCGGCCGGTCCATAATTTCAGGAAAATGTCTATGACAATCTCTTCCGTAATCTCCCTGGATTTGATGATGCTCATCAGGTAGTTGTATAACTTTTCCCAGTAAAGATCATAGAAGGCCCTGAACGCAGGCTCGTTTCCCTCTGCTATCAATGATAACAGTGCTCTTTCGTTATCTGTAGGAATACGCAACGCGTGATTTTAGTTGATACCAGCCAAAATTACTATTTAAACGAAAGAATCAAACAAAAATATTTAGGTGGCGTAATGCGGCTATTCAGTCCGTAATCTGTTTATCGGATTGGCATTGGCAGCCCGGAATACTTTTGTTCCGATGATAGCACTACAACAAAGCAGTACGATCAGGAAGGTGCCTATGTAGGGTATCGGCCCCGCCTCCTGATGATATTTATAAATAACCTGGAAAATAAACCTGTTTGTAAACAGGTAACCTAAAGCAGCGCCAAGCGTAAATGCAATCAGGAGAATGCGGATGAATTCCCGGTTTACTAATCCTATAATTTGTAGTACAGAAGCACCCAATACTTTGCGGATACCTATTTCTTTGCTCCGGTAGTCTATGTTCAGGGATATTTGTGCAAACAAGCCGGAGGCAGACAAAAGCAAGGTAACGATTGCCAGAAAAAATGCGATAGATTTAAATGCCTGGGTCATCCGGACCTCCTTTTCAATTACATCTGATTGTAAATATCCGCGGTAGGGTACATTGGGGGCTGCCTCATGCCACGCTGTCTGCAGGTATTTAGTGACCTGCGATAATTTATCTTCGGCTGCCCGAACCACTATAAACCTGTATTCATCCGGTTTAGCCATCCGCAGCACACAAGGAGGTACAAGATCGTGCAAGCCATATTCTTTGTAATCTTTCACAACGCCAACAATTGTGTAGCTGGTACTATCCAGTGTTACCCGCTGCCCCAGGGGATGCGTCAATGACAAGCGTTTCAGAAAGGTTTCATTGACCAGGATAGCTGCATCTGCATCCGTGGTATAAAAGTGACGCCCCTGAATTAAACGGATCCCCATGGTATTAAGATAGGATTCCCCGCTGATATGAGCTACCTGCGTTTGTATTTGTGCATCTTCAGTTTTGGCGGTGAGGGTGTAGGTACCGCCACCAATTTGTTGCGCGCACCCGGCTACACTTTTAATGCCGGGATATTGCCGGATAGCCTGGCTAAAAACGCGGTACTCCTGCGGACTGTTAACAGCTACAACTGCCACTTCATTAATCGCATAACCAAAATCTGCTTTTTCCTGAAAGGATGCATACTGTGACATGGCAATGCCTACTACCAGTGCAAAACACGACAGACTGAATTGTGCGATCATCAGCAAACGTGTAAAACGGTTGGAAGCTGCAAAGGAAGTCTTGCCTTTAAGAATGCGTACCGGCTGAAAAGAACTGATGTATACAGCCGGATAGAGGCCGGAAAAGACAGCGCTCACAAAGGGAATCAATATCAGTAATAACCAAAAACCATCATCCTGCCCATAGTCAGGCGAAAGATCAACGTTGGTGAGCTGCATAACTGTTGGCAACAGCAGGCGGACAAATAACATTGCCAATATAGCTGCGAACAGACACAGTATAATGTTTTCGGTTAAGAATTGCCATATCAGTTGCCGTTTATAACCGCCTATTACTTTACGGATACCGATTTCTTTTAACCGGCGACTGGAAAATGCGATGGAAATATTTGTGAAATTAAAACAGGTAATAATCAGAATAAACAGTGACATGATGGCCGGAACAATCACAAGCACCCCACGGGGGTTGGGAGTTAACTGACTACCATATACGTATCCTGGCATGTCAATATCCGAACTAGCTGCCAGCGCTGAGAATGGTTGGAGCGAAAAACCTGCTATGGGCCAATCTGTGTGGTTATGGTTATGAGGGGCAACATAAGCATTCAGGTTGGCGGTTACAAAACGTGCCTCCTGTGCCTCTTTTAATGCTACAAATGTGGTAATAAGACGCTGGTTAGCCCAGTCATCCGGAGCTACCTGCCCATGAATAAATCCATTTTCAAATGAGGTGATGATGTCAAACTGAATACTTGAATTGGCGGGTATCTTTTGCGTTACGGCTGCTACCGTATATAATCTGGATGTTCCTTCCTGGTCAATGATCGTCAGCGATTGGCCTACCGGCATTTGCTTAGGAAAGTATTTCTCTGCAAAAGCTGCGCTGATGATTACCTGATCCGGTTTGCTAAAGCCGGACAGGTTACCGGATTGGAGTGGAAAGGTGAAAAAATCAAACAAGGTTTTATCTGCGTAGTGAATATGCTCATCGAAAGTATTTTCCCCGGCTTTTACCACAACGGCCGCACTGCTGAGTCTGGCCATCTGCGCTATCCCTGTTTGTCCTTGCTGCATGGCCTGTGCTAGTGGTAAAGGTATCACTCCCCAGGGTTGCTTATTGCCATCCACCAGCCGTGTACTGTTTACCCGGTAAATATGTTCGGTATGTGTATGGTTTTGGTTGAAGCTGGCCCTGTAATTATAATTGAGGTAGGCCAGTATACAGCAGGCAATGGCAAAACCTAAACCTGCTATGTTGAGGATCACATAAATCTTGTTGCGCCAAAGAACACGGAAAGCTATCTTCAGGTAGTTCAGGAACATCTGGTAGATTTAAATTAAGTAGTGTTAAGCTGTCAGGTGCTATAATGCCAAACGGCGTTTTTAAAATCACGCCGGATATTTGCCAGTAAGCCAATTATCATACCACTTGGCCGGATACCCGCTGATGCCGGTGCAGTGGCCGTTTTTATACTTCAATGATGCTCATTTTAAAAGATATTATGTCCGGATACGGACATGAGGTGTTCGGTTTTAAGCGCAGGATATACCTGGCGGCACCGGCCATACCTTCTTTTCTGTAATTTAAAAAAAGCAGGGGCCAACACAAAAGAGATGGTTACTTTTGGTCGGCCCCTGCCTGTTCCTGATAGGATACATTGTCTGTCAGACAATCATCCGCATCATATTATTTCTTGGCAATCCGGTATAGCCTGCCCATATCTGTAACAGCATATAGTGCACCGTCTTTACCTTCTGTGATATCGCGGAAACGTTGTTCTTCACCAGCCAGTAATCTTTCTTCTCCTACCACTTTATTATTTTCAATAATCAGGCGTGCAATGTGCATGCTGCTCAGCCCGCAGATGAACAGGTTATTTTTCCATTCCGGCATATTGCTGCCACTATAGAAGGTGATGCCGCTGGGAGAAAGCACCGGATCCCAGTAGTAAACCGGTTGTTCCAGTCCTGCTTTCTGCTGAATGCTATCGCCTACTTTCTGGCCGCTGTATTCAAGACCGTAGGTGATGATAGGCCAGCCATAGTTTTTACCTGGTTCTATGCGGTTGAGTTCATCTCCACCCCTTGGACCAAATTCAGTTTCCCACAGGTCGCCGGTAACAGGGTTAATAGCAAGCCCCTGTACATTACGATGACCGTAAGAATAGAGTTCGGGCCTTGCATCCGTTTTACCCGCAAATGGATTGCCGGCAGCAGGCTGGCCATCTTTGGTGATCCGGATCACTTTACCTAAGGCAGAAGTGAGATCCTGTGCCTGTGGTCTTGTTTCCAGGTCTGAACGCTCTCCGGTGCTGATGATCAGATTGCCGTCCTTGTCGATCAGGATCCTGCCACCGTAGTGTAAGGTGCCTTTATAAGCAGGTGTAGCGCGGTATATCACGGTAGCACCTTCTATCTTTTTTTCATCTGCTGATAATTTTCCTTTAGCAACAGCTGTCAGATTACCTTCCGGGCGTTTTTCTGAAAATACCCAGTAGATCATCCGGTTGTTTCCAAAGTCGGGATCTACGCGGATACCCAGTAAACCTCCTTGTCCTTCGGGATTAACTGCGGGGATACCAGTGATCGCTTCGCCCACCTTTCCTTCCAGGGTAACGATCCGCATGGTACCTGCTTTTCTTTCCGTGATGATCAAACGGCCATCAGGCAAACTGGTAACGCCCCAGGGAAATTTAAGGGTGCTATCCAGCATCTTGTATTCATAGGGGGTAGCTGTTTTTACACCAGCTATCCTGGTCTGACCGGCAAATGCCGGCTGATAGTCTGTATTCGCCTTTTTGGTTTCTACAGGTGCAGCGGTGCTGTCAGCCGATTTTTCCGCATCAGCGCTTTTGGGAGCACCTTGTCCGCAGGAAAATAACGTCAATGCGCTTCCTATGCAGATCGCGGTCAAAAAATGAGGGTTTAAATACTTATTCATATGCTTCCTTATAATTAAATAGGTGAAGATGGAGGCTTAAATATAAACTAAGTTTTTCTAAAATCAGAACAGCAGGGCATTTGAAAATGGTATCCTTAGAAAGGAATGACAAATACCATGACAGTAAATAAATCATTAATCGCTAATTTTGCACTCCATGAATCATCAGCAATTGTAAAAATGACTACTGGCGCTATTAAATTGAAGAGAATAAAGGATGGTAATGTTTGGATAGCTACCCTGCTTGCTTTTGCCATGATCCCGATGTCCGGCTTTGCTACAGACATCTATCTCCCCTCGCTGCCGGGTATGGCTGGTGCACTGGGAATTACCAACAGCCAGACACAGCTTACCCTGAGTTTGTTCCTGATCAGCTATGGTGTGTCCCAGCTTTTTGTGGGAGGCCTGCTGGATAGCTACGGCAGGTATAAAATATCGTTGGTATCCATCCTGGTCTTTTGTATTTCCTGCGTCATTATTGCCAATACAAAGAGTATCTATGTCATATACGCCATGCGCATATTGCATGGGATCACTATTGCTGCGATGGTGGTGAGTAAGCGTGCCTTTTTTGTTGATTTGTATTCAGGAGAACAGCTTAAAAATTACCTCAGCATATTTACTATTATCTGGTCTACCGGGCCTATAGTGGCGCCTTTTATAGGTGGTTTCCTGGAGGTGAATTTTGGATGGAGTTCCAACTTTTATTTCCTGGGAGGTTTTGGTGCCATCCTGTTGCTGCTGGAGCTTATTTTCAGTGGCGAAACCATCAAACATACCACTGCTTTTCATCCGGCAAAAATACTTGCTATTTATGTGGAGATGGTCCGTACAGGCAGTTTTACATTGGGTATCGGGATGTTGGGACTGGCCTATTCTATGGTGATGGTGTATAACATGTCCGGGCCTTTTATCATTGAGCATTATTTCAATCTGTCGCCGGTGATTACCGGATATTGTTCTCTGCTCCTGGGGTTTGCCTGGATGGTAGGTGGTTTTCTGGGCAAGGGGACGATCAACAAACCTTTTATCCGGAAAATGAATATCAATGTGTCCTTCCAGCTTGTAGCGGCGCTGGCATTGTTGCTTACCTTTTCCCTGTTTAATCAGTTGTGGACGGTATTGGTCTTTGCCTTTATGGTGCATGTGGGTGCCGGATTTACCTATAATAATTATTTTACCTTTTGTTTGCAGAAGTTTCCCCAAAATGCGGGTATAGCCGGAGGGCTTACCGGTGGTTTATGTTATGTCATTGTTTCCATGCTGAGTTATACCCTGATCTATCTGTTGCCCGCAAAAGACGGGGTAAACCTGTCGTTCAGCTATATAGCACTGATCCTGGTCAGCGCACTGGTAATGTACCGGGTATTTGTATTGAACGGAAAAGAGCCGCATCATACTGCATAGCAGCTCCAACAGCCTTCCCACTGCCATCAATCACCTCACGTGAAGGAGTGGGCGTAATTACCCCCTTATAAAGTCGCATTTACACAGCACCGGTTGTATGCATTGAAAGTACTTTTGAATTATCTGTTCAATGAGGCTGCCATGCAGGCAACCTTTTAATCAATCAATTGTAAAACAGCTACTATGAGGAAAATTATTGTCACTACGTTTATTACACTGGATGGTGTAATACAGGGTCCGGGAGCATTTGAAGAAGATAGGTCCAATGGTTTTAAATGGGGAGGATGGATCGTACCACATGGGGATGAGCTTACGCAGCAGACCATGGCGGATTCGATGAAGGAGGATTTTGACCTTTTACTGGGCCGGTTCACCTATGATATTTTCGCAGCCTACTGGCCATATAAAGAAAATAATCCTATTGCAGAGAAGTTTAATCGTATTCATAAGTATGTGGTTTCGGGTAAGCCGGTGGAACTAACCTGGGAAAATTCCACCCTGATCACCGGGGATATCGTAGCAGGACTGAAGCAACTGAAAACCCAGGATGGTCCCAACCTGTTGGTCAATGGCAGTGGGAAAATGGTACAAACATTACTGGAGCATGGACTCGTGGATATACTGCATCTCTGGGTATTCCCGATAACCATTGGAAAAGGAAAACGTCTGTTTGCAGACGGCACTCAACCCGGCAACTGGAAATTACTGGACTCAAAAGTATCTTCCACCGGCGTTATTATCGCCAGTTATGCACCGGCAGGTGAAATAAAATTAGGCGCTTTCGAGCCGGACAATCCTTCAGCAGCAGAGCGGGAGAGAAGAAAGCGGGTAGGGCATTAAAAGAATGATGAGTGGGGTGATTAGCAGAAATACAAAAATCTTTAATCCGGTTTTATTAAATTTGAACGTAACAAGCCAATTGATTACTTAGTTACCGGAATATTGGAAAAGCAAAACAGCATATTTAGTAAAACATGTGCCATCCTCTTTTTTACGTTGGGAGTGGTAATGCTGGTTTTGCGTCCATACAGTGTATTGCAGGTGATACAGCTGGAGGGGTTGTCCGGTAATCAGGCTAAAGCAGGGGCTTTGTTACAGCGGCTGGTAGCCAAAAAAGATGAGCACCAGTATGTGGGAGAAGGAGAGGTGGCGGAGCAGCCCGACGATAAAATAAAACGGCGTTTTCCCATTGCCATATTGCTGTTGTTTTCTCATCATGTTTTATCCTTTCTTTTCAGCAAGCAACACTACAGGTACAGCACTACTGTTTTCCAGGTATCGCCGGAGAACAGTTGTTATAAGCGATTGTGCCGGTTCCTGATTTGATTTCATTTATTTAGTCTACTTATAGCAGTACGGGATACCTTCTCCTGTATCTGAAAATTGCTCATGGTATCCTACCGGTACGGATGAGCCGTTCAAAATATATTGATTCCTATAAAGTATTAAATAAATGAAATTATCGACTTTAATTATTTGCGCTATTGTATTGGGTGGGATCACTTCTTGCAAAAAGAAACCAGGTATTCCCCGCCCGGACCATATCATCATTGTGATGGAAGAAAACCATAGTTATGATGAAGTGATGGGTAGTGCCAATGCACCTTACATCAATCAGCTGGCCAAAGAAGGGGCGCTGTTTACAGATGCACATGGTGTGGTGCATCCCAGCCAACCCAATTACCTGGCTATATTTTCCGGTAGCACCCAGGGGGTGATTGCAGATGAATGCCTGGAAGATACGCTCCCTTATACCACGCCCAATATTGCCGCTTCTTTGATCAGAGGTGGATTTACATTTAAAGGATTTGCAGAAACGATGCCATCACCCGGATTTTTAGATTGTTATAACCAGCGAAGTGAATTAACAGGTGCTCACCTCTATGCGCGTAAACATGCACCCTGGGTAAACTGGCAGGGAACACAACCCAATGGTATCCCGGCGGAGTTAAGTCAGCCTATGACTGCCTTCCCGAAAGATTTCAACGAGTTGCCAACGCTGGCCTACGTAATACCTGATATGGATAATGATATGCATAACATCGGAAAGCCGGGAGATTCGGCGGCTATTCAACGGGCCGACCACTGGCTGAAAGATAAACTGGAAGCGTATGTGGAATGGGCTAAAACACATAACAGTATACTGATCCTTACTTTTGATGAAGATGATTTTAAAGAGGTAAACCATATCCCTACTATCATTGTAGGGGCAGGTGTAAAGCCGGGTGTGTACAAGGAAAAGATCAATCACTACAGTGTGTTACATACCATTGAAGCAATGTATGATTTACCGGTGCAGGATACCAACCGGGAGCAACCGATTATGTCGGTATGGATGAATTAGTCTGCTGCTAAAAAAGTCCCACTGTCTTTAGATGATGTTGTTTAATGGCAGTGGGATTTGTAATAGCGGAACATGAACAGCAGGATAGCCAGCAGCAAAAACAGCAATGATAGCAGGATAAGAGACGAAAATATTAAAAAGATAAACTGGATAACAGCAATCAGCAATACGATCCTGAGGTAAGCGTTCATGCTGAAACGGTGAAGAAAGGTGATACTGTGCAGGAGTAATAATAAACTAAAACTGCTGAGTGCAAAACCAGCAGCATCATTGTAATGCAGGTGTACAGGGACGAGTTTACCTAATGTAATAAACTCCGGCAGCAGCAGCGCAAAATAAACAAGCGCATACTCCAGCAGTCTTTTGGGTAATGACACTGCTAAACTCCGGTAAAAGGTCAGATAACTGGTTTCAAATTCCCGGATGCGATACACCAGTATGCCATTGGCAATGATCCCAAAGTTAAAAAACCAAAATACGGTACTGAAATCGTAAGTGGTTAAGGTATTATTGCGGGATATCGCATATAGGATCCCACAGGTAAATAGTTTGATGCCCAGCCATACAAAACGTTGTTTATGCGCAACAAACCGGAGTAGCACCACCGGATAGGTGGCCAGCAGTCTGGTAAGCCACCCGGCTTTTTTTACGGGGCGGACTGTTATGTTTTCCAGGTTATTTAACTGGTGAACATGGCGGGCGGCCATAGCCGCACATAATAGCACGAGGTATAATCCTACCCCTATTGCGGAAGTATAAAACTGCCTTTTCCAGCCAACGATGATAATGAGGCAGGCATAGAGCAATACCGGTATGAGCAATAAAACAGCGGTGAAAAAGAAGAGGCTGTATCGCTTTGCTTTGTTCAGGTAGTTGAGTATATGGAGAAAGGCGTACTCCGGCCTGTATAATATCCCCGTTACATGTGCAGCACATTTCCTGGCATATAGCAGCCAGACAAAACACACAAAGAGTAAGAAGTAAGTATTTTCCAGCATTCCGGTGATCAGGGAATAATGGTATTCAATGATACCTGCCCCATGGAAATCGCCTACAATGAAAAATAAGATGGTAAAGAAAAAAAACAGCGCGCCTGCATTTTCGCGGTAAAAAGATTTTACCAGCGATTGAAATAATATGCGGGCGGGGTAGTGCATTTAGGAGGAAATCTGCTTATTGTTGACGGTAAGCACTTCGCCGGATGATAATAAGTGGGCATCCAGTTCCTGGTGCGAACTCATGATAAAAGTAGTGTTACTGTGCTGATGTTGTTCGTGAATATACGTGCATACCTTTGTGAGCGCATCCGGGTCCAGGGTGATCAACGGTTCGTCTAATATAACGAGCGCCGGGCTGCCGATAAATGCCAGCACGAGCGACAGCTTTTTAACCATACCGGCAGAGTAGGTGCCAATCGCACTATCTACATAATCGTGCATGTTAAAAAGGTCGAGAAAAGCACGGACTTCACTGAGTGTAGCTTTCCTGATCCGCTGGTAAAGCGCGATGAGTTCTGCTCCCGTCATAAACGGAGGATAGGAAGGCTCTGCTTCTGCCCAGCTGATACTTCGCCGGTAGGCAAGCGGATGTTTACGCAGGTTGATGCCATTGAAGGAAATATCACCATCAAAGGGGATCAGTCCTGCGATCATTTTCAGTAAAGTAGTTTTACCGGAGCCGTTGGCACCTTTGATCCAGTAGAATCCATTCTTTAGTAGCAGCGCCGGTATTTCAAGTATTAAATGTTTATTGTAATACTTTGTGACGTTCATCAATTGCAGCATGGAATAAAGATATCCCTTTTATGTTGCGTGGGGAAGCTGCCGCAATGGAGAATACTGCTTTTTAACAAATCTCTAAGAAATGCTCCCGGATGGTACTGATCAGCTTGCTGGATCAATTCCCCACTGGCGCATGATGTCGTTACCGAAAATACGAACCATAGCGGGGTCTATAATGCTGTTTCTTGCCGTCAGGAATTTGTTGAGGCTGTCGCCGTACATGCGTTGTAAACGTTCGGGAGTAAGTATACTCATCTTGCCCCAGTGAAAAGTAAAAGGGATGTTGAGTTGTTCCAGTTTATTCCAGGCAGCCTCGTAAAACCGTTGGGTAGCGGGAGATAGTACCCCATCCAATTCCAGTACACAGGTAATGGGTGCAAAGCGGGTAAAGGCAAGCGTAGCACTGGAAGCTTTTACAAAGCGGAAGGCGAATAGTCCTGCAAAGGGACCGTGTGTTTCGTTGACCTCCAGCATTGCAGTCATTACCTTTCCTACTGCACTGATAGGTATGCCTACCGCGGCACTGGATACTTTACCCTGTAGGGTGGTATTACTGAAAATTTCTCCCAGGCGGCCGTACTTTGCTTCAAACAGTTCCAGGCTGTTGGCGAGGATCTTGTTGACCAATACCGGAACAAGGGAAGGCACTGCGCCGGTAATTTTTCCGATAAAGCAGGGTGCATCATCACCCGGACCGGCTTTTCCTCCCTCCGCTACCGGAGGATCATAATCCCGCATAGGCCGTTTATACATCGTTGTCATATAGGCACCATGCTCCATGTCATAAGGATTCAGCATTACCTGGAAATGAAAAGGTCTTTCACCCGGAAAGGGCAGGCCGGGATGAGAGAAGTTCATTGAAGTAAGCAATTGTATCAATGCATCATCATAGGGGATGCGGCGCATATAACATTCCAGCAGATAATCATCTTCTGCTTCTATCATCACGCCATGTACAAATCCAAATGAGCCTATACCTACCAGCGCGGCATTAAAAGCATCATCATCGCGCATCAGGGTAGCCCCCAGTTTGCTGGCAAAAGAGCTGGCTACTACCGGATAGGAGGCACGTTCCAGCCAGATATGGCTGTCTGGCCCGGTAATAATATGCAAACCTACTACCGCTTCCTGGATAGCGCCAAAATCAATAGCACCGCCATGCGTGCCTGTGGCAATAGCCCCTGCAATGGTTTGCCCGTTGCTGGCTCCGCAGGCAGACAGGGACAGGTCGTGATCACGCAGGTATTGGTTAAGCTCCCATACCCGGTTGCCACATTGTGCCAGGCATAACCGCGATGCCTCGCCGGTATATGCGGCGGCAGTACTGCTTTCAGTAATGGAAAAGCGGATGTTCAACGGTTTGGTGTTGAGCAGGATACCACTGCTCGCTGCTATCGGAGAAAATGACCAGCTCCCTCCCAATGCACGCAGCGGGGTATCGCTTTGTATGGCCTTTTTAATAATCTGCTGGATCCCTTTGGTGGTATCATTGTAAATGTCCAGTGTAGTGCCAAACGTTCTGCTGAGGTGTTCATTGGCCAGATCATAAAGATCTTTTACAGGTTGTGTAAAAGTGTCATGCTCATTGCTCCAGGAGAAAGGACCGTTCTTAACAATTTTCATAAACGGGATGAATGATGGGGTGAAAAGAATAGCGTAACAGGTTATAAAGGTTGTACCGGAAGCGGGCAGGGGGCTGCGCATTTCCATTCAATTCTTATCGGACAATAGATCCCCAGTGTACAAATAGTGAGCAGGGAATTACCCAGGTTCGTTCTTACCCTTACCTCTGCCACACCATTTACCCGCAGCGAATCGCAGATGGGGGTCTGTATCACCTGGGGTTTGTTAATCAGCCCCCAGAACAAGCTATAGGCCTTCATGGTATTGGCAGGCGTCACATCTGTAACAGGCAACGCATGTGTAGCAACACGATAGGAATAACAACCGGAAAAGAGTAGCAGGATGGTTAAACAAATACCAAACATGCCACAGGAGTAGCGGATGGGGCAACGCATATAGTTCTTTTTACTAAAATAACCATAAAAACTGATAAAATTTCCATTTATTTAGCCGTTAACAGCCCTTACGCAACAAGCCGCTGCCGCTGGTTATTCAGCGGTAACGGCTTGTCGGGAAACTATACAAACAGCTGGGATTTAACCCGGCAGACCGGCGTGATATATGTCCAGCTTTACTGGATAGCGAGTCACTGTAGTATAGCCTTTAAAGAGAGGGAAAAGATTAGTTCTCTTTGTATTCAGCGATGACGTTGTATACTATAACCGAACTTGTCGGAGTAGCAGGAACCCCTGGAATATTGTACGAAAATCCCATGGTAACCACCTGATCTGCATCAACAAATATGACTCCTAATGTTTTTTGTACAGCAGTGAAATTACCTACATGTGAAGTCGCATAAACATACCTGTCATCCGAGGTGGGAGACGTTATCAGCGGAATGTTAACTTTTGCAGTGAAGTTTGTCGTGCCCTGCATAAGTACCCTGTCAAGTATAATAGGATAAGTGTAAGTAGTGGATCCCGGAATGGTGATTCCTAAATCCAGATTGAACGTCATATTATCCTCATACATGTAGACCAATCCATTTATTTCTAATGTTAAATACCCTGAAACCCTGCAAACAGTGGTGGGTTTGAATGCCAGAAATTCAGTGGTTTGATTAGCAGATAAACTCTTTAATTTTCCGCTGATGTCTTCTGTAGTGTTTATCAATCTGGCAGAGTTGGTAGCAATAATCATAATTGTTTTTTGTTTTAAAAAATGAAGAATCGTTATTAATAACTACTTTATTGTAAGCCTGCATAACACTTTGCAGCAGGCGCAGTGATTTCAATAGGGTGGCAAATGCATGGCAAGGCAATGATTGCCATGCATTTGCTCATAGGGATGTAATACGCTGTTTGAAATGGGAGTGTAGTCCATAGGTAGGGATAGCACTCATTTAAAGGATCAGGGTAACATACTTTTTTAACTGATTTAAAATTGGGGTTAACAATACAACAGGATCAAAGTTATCTGTCAGGTGCGCGTTGTATTTGCGTTAGCAACAACAGCGTTTTTTATTGACATAGATCAATGTTCAGGTAAATGATAACTACCAACTTTGCACTACTAAATAATAAGTGTATGGAGCAGACAGCAGTGATACCCGATATTCAAAAGGCAATGATCCTGGACATCCGGCAAATTGCCCGGCATACCTATCACCTGAAAATTCAGGGCGATGATTTTAAACAGATGGCATATGTACCGGGATTTACAATGGATATGTACCTGGGCGATCCGTTTACCGAACCGGAGGTAGCAGACCGGAAGTATTCCTTCTGGAATTATGACAGTGAAAATCAAATTGCAGACATTGCTATCTGCACTTTCTCCAAAGGAAAAGGAGCGGCATGGATTCAAACATTACAACCGGGAGAGATGGTTTATTTTAAACCACCCAGAGGGAAATTATTGGCAGATACCAGTGCAGATAAATATTTGCTGATTGGAGATGTTACCGCGCTTTCGCACCTGTATGAAATATACCGTCATCTTCCGGCAGAGAAAGAAATATTCAGCTTTATTTATGCAAAAGCAGCCGCAGATATTTTTCCGGATATTGATGGAAGTCTTCCGTTTAGTTATCATCTCATTTATCCAGTATCGGCAAAGGTGATTACCCGTCAGGTAATGTTGTATCTGCCGGAAGATATTGATCAGGCGATGGCCTATATTGTAGGGGATCCGGATACCAGTGTGATGTTGCACAATTACTTTAAAAAGGAAAGAGGGTTCCCGGCACAAAACCTGAAAACAAAACCGTTCTGGAAAACGGATAAGTAGGTCAGTGATCAGGAGACGGTCATCGGTTTTGCAAGTATACAGAAAGCTGCTGAAGCCGTAAACCTGCCCAATATGGTATCTTCTACCCGGAAAGCATGTTCCTGCAAATGCTTTTTTATCAATTCGCATAATTTCATATCAATGCCATAAGGTGTTTGATAAAAAACAAACAACTTTCCCTGAGGTTTCATGCTATGTTGGATCAGTAGCAGCTCCTTGGCAGGTTTTTTCCAGAAGAAATTAACATTAAAAGCTACTACCTTATCGAAGGTGTTTTCCGGTAGCGCTGCCTGTGCAAAATCTGCCGCTTGAAAGGAGGCTTTGCCTGCCATAATATATGCCCGATTGCGTTGAACCGCCAGCTTGATCATAGGCTGGGATTTATCAATAGCCGTGATATGCCCGGTGTTTAACCTATCCGCTAATAACCCCGCCAGTAGGCCAGCCCCGCAGCCTATCTCCAGCAATTGTGATCCGGGCTTGGGTGCAATAATGCCGGCAGCCCAGGTAAACCGTTCATTTATTTCCATCTGGTATGATTTTATAAATACAGTTTGTACGAATATAATACAGGAAAGGCAACTTTTTACTGGTTTCCTAACTGCTAATACAGGATTGGCGGTATGTATATGGAGTGTTTATATTTCCTGAAAAAAGTATTATCATTGTTGAAAGAAAACCCTTACCAATAATGAAAAAGTTATCCCTTGTTACCCTGAGTATGCTTTGTACTTTATGTGTGAATGCACAAATCCAAACTTTACAATCTGTTACAGATAATGGAAATGCTACCACTAAAAACATCTGGGTAGGCATGGCTCCCTTCGCTGGTTTGCCTGAGCATGCTTTAAATTTAGGCGGAAAGTTGAAAATTTTTGGCAATCCCACTACATTTACGCTTGATGTGGATGGCACCCAGCCAACCATCTATCGTAGTGGTGTAAACGGTCTTACCTATCCGTTTGATACTTACGATAATCTGATACTACAGGCGGGCACAGTAAATAAAGACCTGGTGTTTGTGACTGGTAGTACACCAACTCCGCGGATGGTGGTGAAGGGAAATGGTAATGTGGGGATTGGTACTTCCAGCCCCGGATCTTATAAACTGGCAGTAGAGGGTACAATTGGTGCCCGTAAAGTGAAAGTTACCCAGCAGACTACCTGGGCCGATTTTGTATTCCAGGACGACTACCAATTGCAAGCGTTACCTGATCTGGAAAAGTATATTCAGCAAAACAAACACCTGCCTGATATCCCTTCTGCCAAAGAAGTCCAGCAAAATGGTATCGACCTGGGAGAAATGAATGCGAAGCTCTTACAAAAAATAGAAGAGCTGACTTTGCATATCATTGAGCTGAATAAGAAAAATACCGCTTTAGAGCAACGAATGGCAGCAATGGAAAGGAAGGAGAAATGAACCTTACAAAGCGCAATAGGCAGCTTATAATTTCTTCATCACCTTTACCAGCATACCTGCAATGATCTGATTCCCCTTATCGGATGGATGCAATCCATCATAGGTAACATCAATGGCATCTACCGGATAAGGATATTCGTCCGAGGCGGTATTTAAAGGGATGTTGATAAAGTCGGGATAGGGGTAGTTTTTGTAAGCACCGGTAGCAGGATCTTTCAGCCGCTTAAATTTCACCAGGTTTTTTACGGACAGGCTATTGGTGTGATAGAGGTCTACTACTTTAAAATGTTCCTGGCTGCCTATTGTTTTTACGGCGTTGGCAAACTGTTCGAGTGACTGTCCGTTTTTCTCTTTATAAGATCCCCAGGCGTTGTTGTTCATATCTCCCAGGTATACAAAATCGGCCCGTTGCATAGGAGTGATCAGGATGATTTTAGCCTGTGGATTTAATTCCCGGAGTTTGTTAATGATGGTGCGGTAAGCGCCGTAATAAGTACCATTGCCGGTATTATTCTGGTAATCCTGGATGGTACCTAGTGGCATTCCTGCCCACCAGTCGTTGGTACCGAGAAAAACAGAATATACATCTGCCTTTTGCAGGCCCAGCTTTTCAATTTCTTTCGCAATGCCTACGGCGGTCCAGCCATTATAGCCTTTATTGATATACCGGATATATTTTAATTGATCGGTTACCTGGGTTAAATATCCTTTGGTGACCCGGTTGCCTGTTTCGTCCGGATGATCATTGAGATAAGTAATGGAATCGCCCAGGGCCAGCCAGGTAGTATCTTTTTTAGTGAAAGCAGTCAGCAGAAAAATAAGCGGCAATAGCAGCAACAGTTTTTTCATTTCCTTCCGGATTTATGGAGAATATATCCGTAAATATAATGATCCAGGAATTTTTTGTGGAATAAAAATGGGTATTGCTTTGTTTTCAGGGGAGCATTAATAGGGAGAGTTGAGATTTTTGTTAAGAATAGCATGTTTTGAAGGACATGTAGTGGATTGCTGATGCTGAATTAAGTTGATGGAATATTAATTTCAACCTATTTTTTTAATAGATCAAAGAGTTGGGTGTTAATATATAATGTTTCCTTCCATACTTTTCTTGATTCGACAATGCCCATTTTTTCTAGAACTTTAAGGTATTTAGATGCTGTGATACGTGAAATATTTAATCGCTCAGTGAGATATTCTATTTTGCTATAGGGATGTTCGAACAAAATTTCAAGTAATTCTTTGTTATAGGACTTTGGAGATATTGTTTTTATCTTCTCTTGTGTTTTTTTGAATAGGTTGTTAATAAGGGCTATCTGGCTAATGGTTTCTCTGGCAGTTTGTTCAATACCTTTTAAAATATAAAGTACCCATTCTTCCCAGTTGCCTGTTGATCGTACTTCTTGCAGCAACCTGTAATAGGCTGCTTTATTTGCTATAATATACGCACTTAAATACAATATCGGACTTGCTAGCAACCCATGCAGAACCAGGTACAATACGTTAATGATCCGACCTGTTCGCCCATTTCCATCATAGAAGGGATGAATACTTTCAAATTGATAGTGCTGGACAGCTAATTTTACCAAAGGAGATAGATCATCCTTCTCATTAAGATATTCCTCCAAATTTTTCATTAGCCTTAGGATGCTTTCGTGATTATCCGGTGGAGTATAGATGACTTGTCCAGTTGATGCATTGCGTAATGCAGTACCTGGTAATTTGCGTATTCCCGCATTACTTTCTTCTAGGATCTTTTGAATTGAAATGATAGCATTTGTATTTATGAATTCTTTCTTCTCAATTAAATGAAATCCAAATAGTACTGCCTCCCGATAACGCAGTACTTCTTTGGTTGCCACATCTATTTCAATTCCTTTGGCTGAAAGGGCCTGATATAATTTGTCTTGTGTGGTAATTACATTTTCAATTTCAGAGCTTGCTTTGGCTTCTTTTAAAATTACTGCATTGAGAAGAATATGTGGATTAGGTAAAGTATTAGCAAGCCCTTTTAATTCTGCTAAAGCTACAGATGAATGTACAAGTTGCCTTAACACGTTTAATGTTTCAATTTTTTCCCTTGCTGGTGGTAAGAGAGGAAGATGATTGAAAGGTTTTTCAGCACTGACAAAAGTGTTGCTTGTTTTTTTTGTCATGTAAAAACATTTAGCATGAGGTGTTTGTCATGTAAATATATTCCATTTTTTTTTACATGACAAAGATATCATCTTCCGCTCACCCTACTGCTATAATCTTGGCACTACCGGTATGGCGTATCCGGTTGATCAAACCATCAGACACCGGCATCCCCATTTCAATACCAGAAGAGAGTATCAGAGTATGATGATCCTGCAGTGCGGTTGGATGATCCAGCTGCAGGGTAATGGTAGTTGCGGTAAAAGACTGTTGGGTATGCTGCCAGGGTGTGTAAAAGGTCTGGGTGTGAAAACTGGTTGTGGTAGCAGCGTCTTTATAGTCCTGACCGTTATAGATCCTGTCGGCCACCACGCCCAGGCTTGCAATCAGCCGGAAGCAGGGAGCTTCCCACGGAAGGAACAGGTTCAGGTTTTGGTACAGGTCAGGTATTTGTACGGTGGCAGTACCGGTAGCGCGATCTATCGTGGTGCGCAGCGGATGCCTGATAACACTGTCCAGCGGATTTTGCCGGTTCAGCTGAAAGCCGGCCAATATATGGGAATGCTTCGAAAACAAGACGGACCGTTCTCCCCATTTGTTTACCGGATCCATTTTCTGAATAGCACCACATAAGGCAATAAGGGGGCCCGTAAAATTATAATCTGCAAGATGCTTTACCGGATATATGGCCATCCTGATGTGTTTGGCACCATTAGCACTACCTCCAAATTCTGAATTATTCAGCCTGGTATTATGATAGGCAGGAGATTTTTTGACCTGTTTTCTTGTAGGGCCGCCTTTAGTCCGCAGGATGATCTTGTCAGAGCCTTTCAACGTGTAGGCGGAAAGATCGTTTAGCTTTCCAGTAAACTGGATACTATTCTTTAAAATAGCCATCTTTGGTTGGTTTAATAAATTAATAATGTTTACTTATTCAATATAAGTAAAATCCTCGAGATCAACAGACCCATGCACAAGAAATGTTTCATAGATGTTCCACTGCTTTTTAGGGTGGAACAACAGTGGGACATAAGTGGGACAACAGTGGAACATATGTGGAACATCCCTAAGGAAACACTACACCATGGCTGGTCTAACTCCGGAGTAAATCGGGATTGCGCGCGGGAGGCTTGTTGACGTATATGCAGTTGAAATACCAGCCCTTTCCTCCGCATTTTCCCATCACCTCCTCCCGCAGAGAAAATAACATTGATAAAGGAGAATTAATTACAAAAGGATATGAGGCTGGTAGCTTAAATTACATCATATAAAAAATAAGGACCTTATATTCCTGGAAAGAGTAAATCATACCCTAAGTAAGGACCGCTTTTCATCCCCATCATTTTAAACCATCAAAGGCTATGAAAAAAGCAGGTTTCTTCTACTGCATATTGTTTTTTTTATCGGCTGCTACTGTTCGGGCACAATCGGTACCCTTGCAATGGCAGGAGGTGGCTGCGGGGATATGGAAGGCGACTATCGGCCAGCCGGAAAATGTGAATTTGCTGAAGGCTGCCGGGGCGCAACCCAGACAGGAAGCATTGCAACAATTGGGCGCACGTAATTTCCCGTTGCCGAAAGAAGATTGTTATGCCGCTATTCAGGAGGGGAAAATATACCTCCGCTTTCCATTACAGCAGGAAGAACAATTGTATGGTCTGGGGCTGCACTTCCAGACAGTGAATCAGCGTGGCCGGATATTAAACCTCCATGTAGATCATTACGGAGAAACAGATAATGGCCGTACACATGCTCCGGTACCCTTTTATGTTTCGGATAAGGGATATGGGGTATTGATCAACAGCGCACGCTATATTACCGTATATGCGGGTACCGGTGTACGGGTGGATAGCAAAACGCCTGCCATGCCTCAGGACCGGAATACGGACCCTTCCTGGAATCCTCAACCCTATTCCGACGCAGTAGAAATGTTAGTACCAGCACCGGGTACAGAAATATATGTATTTGCCGGAAATACCCCGATGGAAGTGGTACAGCGTTACAACCTGTTTAATGGCGGTGGGGTATTACCACCCAAATGGGGATTGGGATTTACAGAACGTATGCCTACCCTCTCGACCGCTGCGGATATACGGAATGAAGTGGCTGCTTTTGAAACACACCGGTTCCCGCTGGACTTCATAGGACTGGAACCCGGATGGCAAACAAAGGCGTATCCCTGCACTTTTGAATGGGATAAAAGACGTTATCCCGATCCTGCTGCCTTTACTAAAGAGATGCTGGACAAAGGTATCCGTTTGAACCTGTGGTTAAATCCCTACCTGTCACCTGCTTCTTCGCTGTATCCGGCGGTAAAACCACTGTCAGGATCCCATACCGTATGGAATGGGCTGGTACCCGATTTTACCCTTCCTGCCGCGGAGCAGATTTATAAAAACCTGTTCACCAAAACACATCTCGATATTGGTGTTTCGGGGTATAAAATTGATGAGGTAGATGGGTATGATTTCTGGCTGTGGCCGGATGTTGCAACCTTCCCTTCAGGCACTGCTGCCGAACAGATGCGGCAGGTATATGGCCTGTTGCTACAGCGTATGACGACCGCCTGGTTTAAGGAAAAGAATAAAAGGACATATGGATTGATCCGCGCGTCCAATGCAGGTGCCTCTTCTTTTCCTTATGTCATTTACAACGATTATTACAATCATCGTGATTTTATCACCGCACTATGCAACAGTAGTTTTATCGGGGTGCTGTGGACACCGGAAGTGCGCGCTTCCAAAACAGCAGAGGAATGGCTGCGCCGGATGCAATCGGTATGTTTTTCTCCTATGGCCATGCTGAATGCCTGGGCGGATGGTACTAAACCCTGGAGCTATCCGGAAGTGGAAAAACAGGTGAATGAAGTGGCGGTGCTAAGGATGCGTTTACTGCCTTACCTGTATTCCACTTTTGCACAGTATTATTTTGAAGGCAAACCTCCGGTGCGGGCAATGAACCTGGTAGATGGATTTGCTTTCCGGAATGAGGCGGTAAAAGGTGCGTTGAATGCTACGGACAATCCGTATGAAATGGCGGTAAGAAAAGATGTGGGAAACCAGTTTATGCTGGGTGATTACCTGCTGGTAGCACCAATGTTTGCGGGCGAAGTAAAGCGGACGGTGATTCTGCCCCAAGGGAAATGGTACGATTTTTATACAGGTAAGTATGCCGGTGCGGGAGAGGTGATAGAAGTGGCTCCCGGCCTGGATAAGATTCCCGTATTTGTAAAGGATGGTGGTATTATTCCCATGATCCCGCCGGTAATGCGGGCAACGGGGAATGGCGTGTTACCCCTGGAAGTGCGTCATTATGGTGAGTTGCCAGGAAGCAGCCAGGTGTATGATGATGATGGAGAAACATTTGACTATCAGCAGGGGAAGTATACCACTTACCTGCTGACTGCAGCTAAAGACCGGCATGGCCGCTGGAAAGGAACAGTACAGGTTCGCAATCCTCTGAAGCTGCAGCAGCAGTATGCAAATATCAAATGGGTGTTCATGCAATAGTCAATGGTTGTGATGACCGGCATGGACTACTCTTCTTCATCCACTTCCAGCCAGGCATCATAATCGCTGAACCATTGCACCATTTCCTGCATTAATGCCAGTATTTTGGCTTCGTTGTTATTAAAGTGTGCATGAATATCATCATACTCTTCTGCAATGTCGAACGCCTCTTTTTCGTCATCCCATCTGGCCAGGAAACGGGGGGCCTGTGTATGGAAAACGTATTCGGTGTCTTCGTCTTCCATAAAATTATCGCACGCTAAAAACCTGGGAATTGTACTCATAACTAAAATGATTATTAATTGATATAGCAAAGTAACGATAAATATAACAGAATGCATGTGATGTTTCCCTCGCTTACTTTCAATTACTTTAACTGCAATAAAATGAATGGTATGAAAACATGTCTACGCTCTTTTGGTTGGATTCTGACAGGGATATTGCTGATCAATGCTGCCCACGCGGTTGCTCAGGTAACAGCACCTGGTGGTAAGCGCCCCAACATCATTTTTATCTTTTCTGATGATCATGCCTATCAAACCATTAGCGCATATGGCAGTAAGCTGGTGAAAACACCTAATATTGACCGTATCGCAAGGCAGGGGGCCATTTTCAGAAACGCCCTGGTCACCAATTCCATCTGTGGGCCCAGCCGGGCTACCCTGCTTACCGGAAAATATAGCCATATCAACGGATATACCCTCAATGAAAAACGCTTTGATGTAAGTCAGCAACTCTTTCCCCGTATCCTGCAGGAAAATGGATATCAGACTGCCTGGATCGGGAAATGGCACCTGGGCAGTCTGCCACAGGGATTTGACTATTGGCGTATTCTCAACTCGCAGGGTACTTATTATAACCCCGATCTGATCGGCCCCGGTGATACTACCCGCATGGAGGGTTATGTGACCAACATCATTACGCAGTTATCAGAAAACTGGCTGAACAACCGCGATACGACTAAACCGTTTTTTATGGTGATAGGAGAAAAAGCCACTCACCGGGAATGGTTGCCCGATCTGCAAGATCTGGGTGCTTATGATGACCGTACCTTTCCTTTGCCTGTTACTTTTAATGATACATACCAGGGCCGCGCAGCAGCAATGGACCAGGACATGACCATTGATAAAACCATGCGCCTGAAGGAAGATCTGAAGGTACATGCCAACTACGAAAAAGGGATCTATGGCCGCTTTACACCGGAACAGCGCAAAGTGTTTGAAGCCTATTATGAGGGTAAGGTGAGCAGGGAATTTGATGAGAAAAAACTAAGCGGGCCGGCACTGGTACAATGGAAATACCAGCGTTACCTGAAAGATTACCTGGCTACTGCCAGATCGCTCGATAGAAATATCGGCCAGCTGCTCGATTACCTGGATAAAAACGGATTATCCGAGAATACTGTGGTGGTCTATGCTTCCGACCAGGGTTTTTATATGGGAGAGCACGGATGGTTCGATAAAAGATTTATCTATGAAGAATCCTTACGCACGCCTTTTATCATACGTTATCCGGGCGTGGTAAAACCAGGCACCACCATCCCCCAGCTGATGCTGAATATTGATTGGGCGCCTACCTTCCTGAATATGGCGGGGGTAAAGGTGCCGGAAGATATACAGGGTGAATCTTTTATGCCCCTGTTGCAAAATAAGGGCAGCAAAACGGCCTGGAGAAAAGATGCCTACTATCATTACTACGAATTTCCTCAGCCGCACCATGTGCACCCTCATTTTGGTATCCGCACGGAAAGGTATACCCTGGTACATTTTTATGGGAAGATCAATACCTGGGAACTGTATGATCTGCAAAAAGATCCCGGACAGGTGCATAACCTGTATGGTACACCTGCCACCACTGCTTTAACAGCCACGCTGAAAGCGCGGTTAAAAGCATTGATGCAGCAGTATAAAGACAAGGACGCTTTACGCATACTGGAAGAAAACCAGCAATAAATCACGGATGCAGGAAAGGGGAGGGACCATGTTAAGGTGGTCCCTCAAAAATGCCTGCTATAATGGTATTACGGCATGGTAAATGATTAGGTAATTATTATGACCGGCAGCGCTGGAAATTAGGGTAATAATCGTTATTTTGTTATAAGATTGCTTGTTGATTCACGAAAGACCTACTGTACTTTGATTGTTGGGGTGGAATAACTGACCATGTTCTTTTGAAATAATCCGTTAGCTGTTCCCCAACGCTGATATAAACCATTTTTTATGAATACCACCACTGATGAAACAAATGCCAAACTGCTCCAGACCATTTTTGAAATAAGCCCGCTTGGTGCTTTTCAGGCAGATCTTAAAGGCCATATCATATTCGCTAATAAGCAATGGGAACATATATCAGGTGTTACAACAGCAGAATCAATGGGGGATGGGTGGATGAGATTAATTTACGAAGCAGATATGCCTCTGATTGAGCGCACACTGGCGGAAGGGATTGCCAACAATAAGGAAGTTTTTGGATTAGTGTACAGGATTAAAAATCCATTGAAAGGGATTCGTTGGGTAAAAGTAAACTGCAAATTTATTTTTGATGCTGTGGGGAATGCCCTGTATTATATTGGTTTTGTGGAAGACATTACCGCACACCAGCTGCGGGAACAAATGTTGCAGGAAACCATTAACAAGCTGGAACAAAGTAACCGCTTATTGGAAGTAAGCCAGCAATTGAGCAAAACCGGGGGGTGGGAATTTAATGTGCTGACTGGTGAAATATTCTGGACCAAGCAGGTATACCTGATTAACGATGTGAGTGCTGATTTTAAACTGAGCTATGATAATATTATGGGGCTTTGCACCGCAGAATATCTGCCGGTGATGGAAGAAAAAATGAAAGCTGCTATTGAATATGGACAACCCTATGAATTTGAATTTCAGATACATACTTCCAGCGGAGAAAAAAGATGGGCCAGAATAATTGGCATACCTGTTATAAAAGAAAACAGGGTGGTATCAATTCATGGGGCGGCAATGGATATCACCGGGAAAAAAGAAGGGGAACTTGAATTGATCCGTGCCAAAGATGTGGCAGAAAAAGCTGCGAGGGCCAAAGCTGATTTTCTATCTGAAATGAGCCATGAGATCAGAACACCGCTCAATGGTATTATAGGCATTGCCAACCTGTTGAAGCTGGACTACAGTGCCGGCCGGGAGTATGAAGAATATATCAATGGACTGAGCTTTTCTGCTGATCACCTGCTGAATTTGATTAATGATATCCTTGACCTGGCTAAAATAGAAAGCGGGAAGGTAGCGCTGGTACAAACAGAGATAAATATTTTTGAGTTGATTCATAATATCAGGAATCAGTTTAAATCTATCGCCGCCACGAAAGGGGTGAATATCAATTGCATTATTGACAACAATATTCCCCGAAAGCTGCTGGCAGATCCGATCAGGCTTGCTCAGATCTTAAATAACCTGGTCAGCAATGCGGTTAAGTTTACCGAAAACGGAGAGGTCACTATTGCACTCCGGTTAGTAGCATTACAAAATGACCGGGCTACGATTCACTTTTCCGTAAAGGATTCGGGAATAGGGATCTCCAGCGAATTTCATGAAACGGTTTTTGAAAGTTTCATGCAAGGGCATCAGACAACCAGTTACAAACAAACCGGAACGGGATTGGGGCTTACCATCACGCAGGAACTGGTGGCGCTTCATGGCAGTAGCATCGCGCTGGAAAGTGCCGCAGGCATGGGGGCGGAGTTTTATTTTGATATCAGCTTTGAATATGTAAAGGGCAGCAACCTGCCTGGTTTCCTTATGAATATCCCTAACACAACAAGTATGGAGAAGAAGTTAAAAGGGCTTACTATTTTGTACGTGGAAGACAATCTGGTGAATCTGATGATCATCAGAAAACAACTGGAAAACATGGGCATGGTGCCTGATTGTGCTCAAAGTGGGAAAGAAGCATTGGCACAGCTTGAAAAAACCAGTTATCATGTTGCCCTGTTAGATCTTCATATGCCGGAAATAGATGGCTATGAACTGGCCGCAATTATCCAGGAAAAATATCCGGATACCCACATTGTTATTTTTACCGGGGATATTATGGTGGAAGTAAAGGAAAAACTTGCCGGTATGCAAATCTATGACATCCTGGACAAGCCGCTCTTACCGGTAAAGCTATACGAAATGCTGCACAGAATTGCCTGTAATAAAAATGTATTGGTAGAGGAATAATCCAATCTGATCCCTCCGGCAGATGCGTGGTGAAAGGAGCTGCGGATCGCTTTCCCGGATTCTCTAATTTATGATGCTGTAGGAGCGGCATCCCTGGTGACGCCTGGAATTTCCAGCACAAGGTCGGGCCCATAAGCGCTGGCCGGTGTTTGATACCCTGGTTTAAACTGATTGTTTAATATTTTCTGTGAGATGAGCAGAATAGCATGTGCCGTAAGATCATAGGCTTCCGGGCAGCGCATGGTGGCGGAGAGCGATTTGCCCTGTGGGTTGGTTACCTGCGCCCATACCAGGCATTGGGCTTTTTCCCGCATGGCATCATCCGGTCCGGGCGACCGGCGGTCAATAATATTCCTGGCTATCCGGTGTACCAGTTTGGTGCGTAGTAACCAGTTAAACAAAGACTGTACTTTCAGGAGCCGCCATGTACCAGGATTCATCCCGGTATAGGTTTCGATATTGGGGATTCCGGTAGAATAAAAAGCGGTGCTCAGATCTCCCCAGGGGATGGTCATCACAAAAGCCTTTTGCTGATAAGCCGGAAATTCCACCCACATCCCGCTTTTGCCTACCGGTTCCGGAACAATGACCCCGTTTTTCCGGGTAGCGCCGGGCATGCCCAGTTTTTGTAAGGTAGTAACAGCAGTGCCATGCGAGAGCGTACTGCCAAAAGTAGCAAAGGCCACCTTTAGCGCATGGGCATCCGGCAGCTGATTTTTTAGCCATAGTGACATACAATCCGTGGGTACTACATCAAAGCCTGCCCCCGGCATCACCATGATATTGTTGGCTCTTGCCTGTTGATCGTATCCTTGCAACATCTCAAATACATCCACATCTCCGTTCAGGTCCAGGTAATGGGTATGGGTGTCCATACAGGCTCTGATTACCGGTGCAGCCGTATGATCATAAGGTCCGGCAGCATGCACTACCAGGCTCACTTCCTGCAGGGCACTTTTCAGCGCTGTGGTGTCGGTCAGCTCAAATACCCGGTAAGGTAGTCTGAGCTTAGCCGCCAACGTTTCAATAGCTTCTTTTTTTCTGCCGGCAAGAATAGGTTGCAGCCCGTATTGACTGGCAAAGCGGGCAATCAGTTCGCCGGTATAACCATTGGCACCGTAAAGCAGGAAAGTGTTTTGTTGCATAGGTGAAAAGTACAAAAGAATATTGATTACTTTTTCAGGTATCCTTTTTCCCGGAGTATTACCGGGGCAGGTTGCGCCTGGGTAACGGTAGTGCCTATACAGGAGAGCAAGAAAAAAAGGGAAAAGGTATAAAGGAACTGCCGCTGCATATGTAAAATTTTATCCCCCGAAATAGTAACTTTTATAAAAAAATTAGGAAGATTAAGTGCAGCGGTGTTGATACAATTTATTTTCTTACCGGTAAGCGAGCCCTATGATGCCTGCTTTTTTCGTTCAGGCATTTAAGACAAGGTGAGTAATTTATTTCTTACCAACAAGCAAGCCCCTACGATACCTGCTTTTTCACCCAGACTGGAAATTTTAAGTTGGGTATCATTGTATACCAGGCTGAGGGAGTATTTATTGATGGCACTTTTGATAGGGAGGCGTATATAATCATTGGTGCTGGAAAGGCTGCCGCCCAGGATCACCAGTTCCGGATTAAAGAGATTAATGAGCATGGCAATAGCCTTAC
Organism: Chitinophaga sp. H8; assembly: GCF_040567655.1. Lineage (NCBI taxonomy): Bacteria > Pseudomonadati > Bacteroidota > Chitinophagia > Chitinophagales > Chitinophagaceae > Chitinophaga > Chitinophaga defluvii. The sequence continues at coordinate 2,573,883 of NZ_JBEXAC010000002.1, forward strand.
CCAGTTTTTCTCCTACCAGGGCTACCTGTTCAATAGCCAGTACATCGTCATGGTTGGTAGCATGGATAATATCTTCCAGCATAACATCCTCCGGGCGTTTAAGCTTGCGGGTGAGAACGGTAGAGGATCCTTCCTGGAGTTTTTCGCGGAAGATCCGTACCAGGGCCTGTCCGGAGGCCTCTGTTTCCAGGCATCCTTTTTTGCCGCAGTGGCAGATCAGTTCATTATCAAAGAAGGGAATATGGCCAAATTCGCCGGCAAAACCGGATTTGCCGTAGTAGAGCTGTCCGTTGATCAGGATACCCATCCCGATGCCATGGTCCAGGTTGATAAATAAAACGTTCTTTTCCCCGTTGATGATGCCGCTGCTGAATTCTCCGTACGCCATAGCGCGGGAATCGTTTTCCAGGAAAGTACGTATGCCCGTGCGGGCCTCAATTGTTTTGCTCAACGGCTCTTCCCCAAAGTGGAAAAAGCTATAGCTATAACCGGTCGCATAATTGATACGGCCGGTAAGGTTTACCCCGGCGCCTAATATTTTTTCGCGGGGAACGGGCAGTTCATCCGCAAAGCGGGAGATAATCTTGCAGAGTTCATCCAGGGAGGCCTCTGTATTATTTAGCTCGTAGGGCACCCTTTCCGATAATTTGATCAGGTTCTTTTTAAAGTCCAGGAGGCCCAGGTTGATATGATATCTTTTTACTTCTACGCCGATAAAAAAGCCTGCATCCGGTGTAAGGCCGTAAAGGTTAGGCCGGCGGCCTCCGGTAGAGTCTATTTTTCCATAGTCCTGTACCAGCCCGTCCTGCATCAGTTCGGTGAGCAGGTGGGTTACTTTAGGTGCGCTGGCATTGAGTTCTTTACTCAGGTCGGCAATGGTGGCATTGCCGGTATTGGCAAAATAGGCAATGATCTGCTTTTTGAGATTCAGGTTCTTATAGGCTACACCTGAAAGGTTTTCTGTATTCAACTCTTCAAAAAAGGAGTGCTGTCCGGGCATGCTTGGCGTTGTTTAAGGGGGTACGGATTAAATCCCGGGGAATATCCCGCGGGTTTACGTGGTACTTAAGGGACAAATATAGGGTTTATAAAAAAAATTAAAAAGAAAGTTCTCCGCCCGTTTTCACAGACCAGAAAAAGGGAAACGGAGGGCTATTTTGTCAGGATGGATTTGCTTTTCAGGCATTTTGGAAGTCCGGACCAGGCAGTCTCCTTTCCATTATCCGGGAGTCTATTAAGTATTAGTTAAGAAAAAAAATTAAAAAGATTTGATTAATTGTTAAAAATATTCTTATTTAGTGGTCAGAACGAGCAACAAACAACATTATAGGTTCCAAGAGAAAAACACTTGTGTATTTAACGCAGCTTTAGAGAAAGACCAACCTGATAATAACACGTAATAATTAATAATAAGATCAGGGATGACTGCTGGTTATCCTCCGGGCAATTTATTGTCTGCATCAATCAAACGGAAAGAACGGAAATAAACGCTTATTAATAAACGAAACCTGGTATTAGATAATGGGATTTTTACGGCATTCACGGCACTTGCTGATCGCAATGGTTTGTTCTCTGGTTGGTTTACAATCCTTCGCACAAACGATTAAGACGGATTTATTGATTGCAGGCGGCGGCGCCAGCGGCACTACAGCGGCTATACAGGCAGCCCGCATGGGCGTGCAGGTAACGGTGGTGGAACAAACACCCTGGCTGGGTGGCATGCTTACCGCAGCAGGGGTAACGGCTATTGATGGTAACCATCATATGCCTGGTGGCTTGTGGGGAGAATTCCGTCAGCACCTGTACGACTATTATGGTGGTCCTCAGGCGGTAGCCACCGGCTGGGTGAGCAATACCCTGTTTGAACCATCTGTGGCCAACAAGATCTTTAAGCAAATGATGGCGGCAGAGAAAAATGTACAGGTATTGTATGATACCCGTTGGGAAAGTGTGAAAAAAGTGAACGATGGCTGGGAAATGACCGTCGTGCAGGGTAAAAAGCGCCGTACTATCCAGGCCCGCCTGATCATAGATGCTACCGAGCTGGGCGATGTAATGGCAGCCGCAGGTGCAAAATACCGTATTGGCATGGATGCCAGGGATGAAATAGGGGAAGCCCAGGCACCGGAAAAAGCCAACGACATTATCCAGGACCTGACATATGTAGTGGTGCTGAAAGATTATGGCAAGGGTGCGGATAAAACGATCCCTAAACCTGCGGGATACAATCCGGCGGAATTTGATTGCTGTTGCGATGTATCTGATCCCGCCTCCTTCGACAGTCCGAAGAACAACTGCTTCACCATGATGCAGTATGGCAAGTTGCCCAATAATAAATATATGATCAACTGGCCCAAATGCGGCAATGATATTTACCTGAACATCATAGAAAAAACACCGGCAGAAAGAGAAGCAGCGCTGAAGGAAGCCAAGCTGCACACCCTCCGTTTCCTCTATTACCTGCAAACGGTACTGGGCTACAAACATCTGGGTATTGCGGACGACGAATACCCTACTAAAGATAAACTGCCTTTTATTCCTTATCACCGCGAATCCCGCCGGGTAGTAGGACAGGTTACCTTTACCGTGAATCATGTGGCGAAGCCATATGACCAGCCGGATGCATTTTACCGTACGGGTATTGCTGTAGGGGATTATCCCATTGATCACCATCACCTGAAAAATACTGCTGCACCGCAGATCGATTTTGTGAAGATCCGCGTGCCTTCCTATAATATACCGCTGGGGTCTTTAGTACCTAAAGGTGTATCCGGATTGATCGTAGCCGAAAAGAGCATCAGTGTATCCAATATTGTGAATGGCGCTACCCGCCTGCAACCGGTAGTACTGGGTATTGGTCAGGCAGCAGGTGCACTCGCTGCGGTGAGCCTGAAAAACCAGCAACAGCCGGAGCAGGTAAATATCCGGGAAGTACAGGCTGCATTACTGCAATCCAAAGCTTACCTCATGCCTTTTATGGATGTAGCTGTAACTGATCCGCAGTTTGCAGCTATTCAGCGTGTGGGCGCTACCGGTATTATGAAAGGTACAGGAGTACCTTACAGGTGGGCCAACCAAACCTGGTTTTACCCGGAACAGCCCATGAGTCAGTATGAACTGGTGAGCGGGCTGGCAGGCTACTATCCGGCGTTAAAAACATACCTGGGTGGTTCTGGCGAAATGCTCACCCCAAAAAGCTTTGTAGAAATTATGGAAGTGATCAAACAACCCGTTACGCTGGCACAACTACAGGCCAGTTGGGGAACACTTTCTCCAAATAGTTCATGGAATGAAAATGGAACACTACCACGCCGCACACTGGCTGTCATGCTGGACCATTACCTGCATCCTTTTGAAAAGCAGGTAGATTTTAACGGAAATCTGAAAAACTAAAAGCTATCACATCATTAACATTTTCAAACCAATCTGGATCACTTATGAAATACGTGTGTACCAAAATGAGGCAAAGCAAATGGATCTGGTTGTTATTGCTGGCAATAACTTCCTTCCAGTTTGCACAGGCGCAATCAAAAAATGTAACAGGTACTGTTACCGATGAAAAAGGGAATCCGATGCCGGGCGTTACTGTACAGGTTAAAGGTACATCGCAGGGCATGCAGACTGATGGAAACGGCGCATTTGGCCTGCAGATAAATACTGCAGAGGCTACGCTGATATTCAGTATGATGGGATATACCACGCAGGAAATCCCTGTCAAAGTACCTGCACAATTAAAAGTAAAGCTGGCAGAAACAGCCAGCGATCTGAATGAAGTAGTGGTAGTAGGTTATGGTACACAGAAGAAAGTGAACCTGACCGGGGCCTTATCCGTAGTAAAAGGAGAAGAACTCTCCAAACGGATGGTGGCTTCTACTTCCCTGGCTTTGCAAGGGGCTGCACCAGGTATCACCGTTACCCAGCAATCCGGTGCACCGGGTGCTGATGCGGGTACGATCCGTATCCGTGGTATCAGCAGTATGTTTGGTGGTAATAATCCGCTGGTATTGATCGACAATGTGGAGATGAGCCTGGATGCGATCGATGCCAACAATATTGAATCCATTACCGTACTGAAAGATGCGGCGGCAGCTTCTATTTATGGTTCCCGTGCTGCCAATGGGGTAGTGCTGGTAACTACTAAAAGAGGTACTCTGCAACCTTTATCAGTAGAATATAACGGGTATGCTTCCTGGCAGAATGCTACGAACCTGCCTAATAAAGTAAGTGCGCTGGAACACATGCAGATGTATGATGTGGCACTGAAAAATGTGGGTAAACCAGCTGCTTTTGAAAAGGCAATAGAAGATTACAAAACCCTGGGACCTGATAATTTTACCCGTTTTAATACCGACTGGAAAAAACAGGTATTGACCAACAGCGGTTTAATGCATAATCATAACGTGAGCCTGCGTATGGGTACAGATAAGATCCGGTTATTTGCTTCCGGTGCTTTACTGAACCAGCAAGGGCTGACTGCCAATACCGATTTCCGCCGTACCGATTTCCGTTTTAATACAGATATCAACCTGGCTAAAAATCTGACAGCTTCCATGGACCTGGTGATGAACAAATCCGAGCGCAACTGGCCGGGTATTGCTACTCCCGGTTTCCTGATCCGCCAGATGATCGGGTTGCCAGCTTATGTAGCTGGTAGATTTGATACCGGCGAATACGGCGAAGGCTGGGCCAACAGGAACCCCATTGCCCTGGCGGAAGCTTCCGGTTTCAATCGTAGTATCATTAATACACAGGTACTGACCGGTACCCTGAACTATAAGCCTATCCCGGGTATGGAATTATTGGCTACCTATAGTTCCAATAATATTAACCTGCATAACAAAAACATGCAGAAGCAGTATGATATATATGCCGGAGATGTTACTACCAACTCTTTAAAACTGATGACCAGGTATCCTGGTGATAATAGTCTGAGCGAATCCAGGGGAGAAACTAAACAATCTATTTTCCGTGCACAGGCCAGCTATGAAAAAACGCTGAGCCAGCATACCGTAAAAGTATTAGGTGGTTTTTCTGCAGAAGAGTATAAAGGAGATACCCTGTTGGGTTCCCGCCGGAATTTTAATAACCCGGATATGCCTTACCTGGGCGTAGGAGATGCCAATACCATGAGCAATAATGGTGTAGCAGCAGAGTGGGCTATGTTATCTTTCTACTCCAGGATCAACTATAGCTATAAGGACAAATACCTGCTTGAAGTAAATGGCCGTTGGGATGCTTCTTCCCGTTATGCTAAAGGTAACCGCTGGGGCTTTTTCCCTTCTGTATCTGCAGGATGGAGAATGTCGCAGGAAAACTTCTGGAGTGGTATTGCACCTGTAGTCAACGATGCTAAACTGAGAGCTTCCTACGGTAAACTGGGTACGCAGGGATTGGATAATTATTACCCTACTGTTTCTGCTTTCCTGCCAGGGTACAATTACTTTTTCAACAATGCTGTTAATTCAGGTTATGCAGTAACAGATGCCAGCAATCCTTTCCTGCAATGGGAAGAAGCTAACCAGTTTGATGCGGGGTTGGATCTATCCTTCCTGAACAGCAAACTGAGCGTTAGTGCGGATTATTACCACCGCCGTACTGCTAACACCATGCAGAAATTACCTATTCCTAAATTAACCGGTTTAAATGCTCCTTTTGTGAATGTGGGGGCAATGGAAAATAAAGGATGGGAACTGGCATTGGGCTGGAGAGACCGTGTAGGTGAATTTTCCTATGGTGCACAGTTTGCGCTGTCTGATGTGCGTAACAAGCTGATCAACCTGAATGGCCTGGATTATATGGAAGGGCTGACCATTAAAAGAGAAGGTTATCCTATTGATGCCTACTATGGTTATATCGCAGAAGGACTGTTCCAGAGCCAGGAAGAAATAGACAAGGCACCTACGCATTATACCAATACCAAACCTGGTGATATCCGTTATAAGGATGTGAGCGGGCCAGATGGTGTACCGGATGGTAAAATAGATGCTTTTGACCAGGTAGTATTGGGTAGCAATATCCCGCGCTATGAATATAGCCTGAACCTGAATGCTGGCTGGAAAGGTTTTGACCTGACCGTGTTTTTCCAGGGTGTGGGCAAAAGAGATAATTACTTGTCCGGTAACGGTGCATGGGCATTTTATTCTTCTGAATTCCAGGGTACTGCCTATGAGCAGCATAAAGATTACTGGACACCAGACAATCCGAATGCTTCTTACCCACGCTTAACAGTGGATATTGATAACAACCAGAAAAACTCCAGTTACTGGATGCGTTCCGGTGCTTACCTGCGCCTGAAGAACCTGGTGTTGGGTTATACTTTGCCAGAGTCAATTTTGAAAAGAGCAAAGATCAAATCATGGAGGGTATATGTAAGCGGGCAAAACCTGTTTACCGCAGATAATTTCTATCCTGGCTTTGATCCGGAGATCCGGAACTCTACAGGGGATTTTTATCCCATCATGAAAACCTACACTGTTGGTATGAACATTAAATTCTAAAGGACATGAGAAAAACGAATTTATATATATTAGGCATTTGCCTGTCAGCACTTGCATTTACTTCCTGTAAGGATTTCCTGGACAGAAGTCCGATTTCAACACCTACCACCGGTAGCTTTCTGAACACAGAAGGAGAGATGAACGGTGCACTGACCGGGTTATATCAATCTACTTACTGGAACTCCGGTTCCGTACCTTATCAGGTTACCTTTGACCACTGGACAGATTTTGGGGTAGAGCGTGCACCGGGTTTGGCAGCAGGTATCTATGATACATATGATGGTAATGTGGCCAACATCTGGAACTTTTCCTATGTAATGATCCAGCGCGCCAATACTTTACTGGACGGGATGGTAGTAGGTAAAAACAATGTAGCAGCGGACACGTATGAGCGTATCCGTGCAGAAGCCCGGACGTTGAGAGTGTTTGCTTATTTTCACCTGGTAAACATGTATGGAGATGTGCCATTGATCACCAAGGTATTAACACCAGCAGAGTATAAGCCTCTCAGAACACCCAAAGCAGAGGTGGTGAAGTTTATGCTGGACGAGCTGGATAGTTGCGCCAAGGTATTAAAATATGCTTCTCCGGATCGTGGCCGTTTAACCAAAGGCGTAGTATTGGGATTGAAAGCACGTATTGCTTTGTTTGACGGGCAGTATCAGGTAGCTGCAGAGGCAGCTGGCGAAGTGATCCGGGAAGGGGGTTATGGGTTAAACCCTAAATTCCAGGACCTGTTTACCCGCTCTGGTCAGACTGCCAATGCCGGTAAGGAGATCATGTTTGAACTGATGTTTGCAGATGCCGCTGCCAATTCACTGAACTACCTGGCATTAGGGCAAGGCTCCCGTAACCTGGGTGCACAGTCCGGTAAATTTCCGACACAAAGACTGGTGGATCTATTTGAAGATAAGGAAGGTAAACGTATAGACGAATCCACTATCTATGATCCTGCTCATCCATCCAGGAACCGTGATTCCCGTTTACGCTGGACCGTGATGATGACCGGAGATACCATCACCCTGTATGGCAGTGGCAATGCCCCCCGCCGTTGTGTATTTGATGTGTATAATACTCAGACCAATTTTTACAACTTTACCACCAATACCTGGGCTGCCGGTGATAACCAGGATCTATCCAGTCCTTATGGCCCGGCCAAAAGTGGGGTAGGTTACCTGTGGGCAAAATATACCTTTACCGATGAGGATATCACCAAGGCAAGGGTGAGCTGGATCTTCATGCGTTATGCTGAAATACTGCTGACGTATGCAGAAGCGAAGATTGAAATGGGACAGCTGGATGCTACAGTAACAGATGCGATCAACAAAGTACGTAACCGTTCCGGTATGCCGGATGTAGCTGCAGCAGTAGCAGGGGATGCAAATAAAATGCGTCAGCTGGTACGCCGGGAGCGTGGGGTGGAACTGGCACTGGAAGGATTCCGCTGGTTTGATATCCGCCGCTGGAAGATTGCTGAACTGGTGATGCCAGGTAAGGTATATGGTGCTGCCAAAACGCAGGCTGATCCACTGGGCAAACCTAACTTTAAAAAATCTGCTGTTACAGATCTGAACAACATTCCGGACTATACCAGCGAAGCGAATAAGATCATGAGTCGTGACGACCGGGCATTCCTGCCTCGTCATTACCTGTTCCCTATTCCTCAGCAGGAGCGTAACCTGAATGATAAACTGACCACCAACCCAGGTTGGGAATAATTGCTGCCAGGCTGGCTAAAGAAGGAATCCTTTAGCCAGCCTGGCATACTGATAAATTGAATTAGTCTTAAAAAGGAACGATGAGAAAAGTTGTCTGCCTGTTATTTAGTTGCCTGTTAGGTGGGATGTCTGCAGTAAATGCACAACATGCCCGTAAGCATATCCTGTGGTTTGATGCTACCGCTAATTTTCAAAGGTTTTCTGTGAAGGATTCCATCATCTATTACCTCGACAAATCAAAAGATGCCGGGATAACAGATGTGGTAGTGGATCTGAAACCTATTTCCGGAGAAGTATTGTATCCCAGCCGTATTGCACCGGTAATGAACGAATGGGCAGGTGTGAAGAAGGATGGCAGTTTTGATATGATGACCGTATTCATCGCGGAAGCGCATCAGCGCGGGATGAAGGTACATGCCTCTACCAATGTGTTTGTAGCAGGGCATAATCATATGGACCGTGGCGTGGTATATAGTGATCCTGCCAAAGCAAAATGGCAGACACTGAGTTATCTGCCGGAGGGGATGACACCAATTACACAACAGAAGAACAAGTATTCAGCTATGCTGAATCCGGCCCGTAAGGATGTACAGCAATACGAGTTGTCTATTCTGAAGGAGCTGGTGAAAATGTATCCGCAGATGGATGGCATTATCCTGGACAGGGTGCGGTATGATGGCATTACCGCTGATTTCTCTGATGAGTCCAGGAAGTTGTTTGAAAAATACAACAAAGCAAAAGTGAAAAACTGGCCTGCAGATATTTTCTCTTATGGTACTGGTGAAAAACCAGCCAGGGTAGAAGGGCCTTTATATAAAAAGTGGCTGGAATGGCGCACGAAAGTGATCCATGATTTTGTGTACGAAGCAAAGGCCGCACTGAAAAAAATCAATCCCCAGCTGAGCTATGGTGATTATACCGGTTCCTGGTATCCCACCTATTATGAGGTAGGCGTAAACTGGGCCAGCAAAACCTATGATCCTGCAAAGGATTACCCATGGGCTACAGACAAGTATCAGCAATATGCCTATGCAGAAGCGCTGGACCTGTTTACCACGGGCAACTATTATTATGAAGTAACCAAAGCAGAAGCAGCAGCTATCAATAACCAGAGTATTGAAAAACGTGGCGAAGCGGGGCAGGGAAAAGGGAAAGAAGATTTTTATACAGTAGAAGGCTCTGCCGAGCTGGTGAATAAACTGGTAAAAGGAAAAGCACCGGTGTATGCCGGTCTGTATGTAGACCAATACAAGGGCCATCCTGAGCAGTTTGTAAAAGCATTGAAAATGTGCCGTGCGCATTCTGATGGCGCCATGATCTTTGATATTGTTCACGTGATTAATATGGGTTGGTGGGATGAGTTAAAACGCGGCTTAAATGAATAGAAGCAACAGCCTGGACGCGCTTCGGGGATTTGCTATCCTTGCCATGGTATTATCCAGCAGCATTGCCTTTGGCATTTTGCCCGGCTGGATGTACCATGCGCAAACGCCGCCGCCGTCTAACAGCTACAATCCGGAGATACCCGGTATTACCTGGGTGGATCTGGTATTCCCTTTTTTCCTGTTCTCTATGGGGGCAGCCTTTCCACTGGCCCTGCAGCGTAAGGTAAAAGAAGGGGCGCCTGCCTTTGCAATATTTTCCCAGATCTTGCAGCGTTATCTGTTGCTTACATTCTTTGCCATCTTTACCGTGCATGCCCGTGCATGGGTGATGAGCCAGACACCCGGCGCCCTGGAGCAATTATTGTCCATAGGTTGTTTTGTGCTGTTGTGCCTGATGTATACCCGCTGGAAAGAGGGGAGCAGTAAACAACTGGCAGCAGGGGTAAAAGTACTGGCCTATGCACTGGCTATTGCCTTGCTGGCATTACTACCTTTTGCTTCCGGAAAAGGGTTTAGCCTGGACCGTAGTGATGTGATCATCATTGTATTGGGGAATATGGCTTTTTTCGGTTCCCTGATCTGGTGGGCCACCTGGGATCGTCCCTGGCTGCGGATAGGGATATTGCCTTTTGTTATGGCAGTGTTTCTGACAGGTAAATTGCCGGACACCTGGAATAACCTGGTGTTTAACTGGTCGCCTGTACCCTGGATGTATAAGTTCTATTATCTCAAATATTTGTTCATCATCATTCCCGGCACGTTTGCCGGTGAGTGGTTGCTGACACGCATGAAAGCAAAGGAGGAAGCGCCTGCAGCAGCTGGCAGTACAAAATGGCTGATCGTTGCGCTGATATGCGTAGCGTTATGCGTGGTAAACCTGGTGGGGCTTTATACACGTGCATTAAACGGAAACCTGCTTGCCTCTTTTGCTTTATGCGTGCCGCTGTTGCTACTGGTGCGTAAAATGGAAGCTAACAGTGATACGGCTTATTTCAGCAGATTATTACAGGCAGGTATTTACCTGTTATTATTGGGATTGTTTTTTGAAGCCTGGGAAGGAGGGATAAAAAAAGATCCTTCCACCTACAGCTATTATTTTGTTACCAGCGGACTGGCTTTTCTGGTATTGCTGGCATTCAGCATCCTGGAAAGATATGGTTATCTTAAACAACTGATCCATTTTCTGGCACTGAACGGTAAGAACCCGATGGTGGCTTATACAGCAGGCAACCTGTTATTGCTGCCAGTGTTGAAGCTGACCGGTGTAATAGCGTGGTATGGAAAACTACAGGAAAGTGTATGGGGAGGATATGTAAGCGGTATACTTTTTACCGGAGTAGTATCCCTGATCACCATCTTTTTTGTAAAACGGAAATGGTTCTGGAAAACGTAACTTGTTTATCAACCGAATAACAGCAGTTTTTATCATTAAATCAAACCGATGTCCTTAAGTGTAATTGATATTGTTATCATCTTCGCCTATATCATAGGTGTTATCTTCCTGGGCTTTTATATCTCCAAAAAGGCCTCCAAAGATCTGCAATCCTACTTCCTGGGAGGTAATAGCATGAAATGGTACTATCTGGGGTTGAGTAATGCTTCGGGCATGTTTGATATTTCGGGTACGATGTGGACGGTAAGCATCCTGTTTATTTACGGATTAAAAAGCGCTTTTATTCCCTGGCTATGGCCGGTATGGAACCAGGTATTTGTGTTTGTATACCTGGCTATCTGGATGAGACGGTCTAATACGATGACGGGAGCACAATGGATCACCTTCCGTTTTGGAGATGGGAAGGGCGCCCGTCTTTCGCATATCATTATTGTAGCTTTTGCCATTATCAGTGTAATCGGGTTCATTGCTTATTTCTTTGAAGGGATTGGAAAGTTCTGTACCTCTATTCTTCCGTGGGACCTGAGTATGCAGATCGGCACCTATCATTTAACTTCTGAAAGAGGATATGCATTGATCCTTTGTATCCTGACTACCTTATACACCATTAAAGGAGGGATGTACAGTGTGGTAGCCACCGAAGTGCTTCAGTTCTTTATTATGACGATTGCCTGTCTGATCATTGGTTATATAGGCTATACTTCTGTTACAGCAGAACAGATCAACGCCGTGGTACCGAATGGGTGGAAGGATCTTTCCTTTGGATGGAATCTTGGTTTGGACTGGACCACCACGGCCTTGCCGAATGTAAGTGATAAGATCACTTCGGATGGGTTTGGGTTGTTCGGGTTGTTGTTTATGATGATGCTGTTCAAAGGGATTTTTGCTTCTATTGCCGGGCCGGTGCCCAGCTATGATATGCAGCGGGTATTGTCTACCCGTACCCCCAGTGATGCTGCTAAAATGAGTGTGAGTTCGATCCTGGTATTATACATTCCCCGTTATCTGATGGTAGCTGCTTTTGCGGTGTTGGGGCTGGTATACCTTGGGCCGGAGTTGGGTGCGATGGGGAAAGACATTGATTTTGAAAAGGTATTGCCGCTGGCGATTGCCCGGTTTGTACCGGTAGGGTTACAGGGGTTATTGCTGGCAGGTTTACTGGCTGCGTTCATGGGTACTTTCTCCGCCTTTGTGAATGCAGCGCCTGCTTATATTGTGAATGATATTTACAAAAAATATATTAACCCTAATGCTTCCAATGCCAAATACATACGGCTCAGTATCTGGTCGTCTGTAATATTGGTGATGCTGGGGATCATTTTCGGCTTTAATGCTTCTTCCCTGAACAAGCTGACGTTGTGGATTACTTCCGCCCTGTATGGCGGGTACGCAGCCTCTAACGTGCTGAAATGGATCTGGTGGCGTTTTACCGGGAATGGTTATTTCTATGGCATGTTATTCGGGCTGATCGGTTCTTCCGTGAAGTTGTTCTTCTTCCCGGAAATTGTGGATATCTACGTGTTCCCGATCATGTTACTGTTTTCTTTTGTGGGCTGTATCATTGGCACTTATTTGACACCATTGGAAAACAGGGAAGCGGTAAAACAGTTTTACCGTCAAACCCGCCCATGGGGTTTCTGGGGACCTATCAAGCGGGAGGTGATGGCAGAAGATCCCGGCTTTAAACCCAATAACGATTTCAAGCGCGATATGTTCAATATTGTAGTGGGCATCACCTGGCAGATGGCGCAGGTAGTTATTCCTATCTACTTTATGATCCGTGAAAATTATCACATGCTGGTATGGGTACTGATCTTTATCGTTACCAGCTGGCTATTGAAAAAATACTGGTGGAACCGTTTGAAAGAAGCGGATGAAATGCCTGCCAATATCACTCCATCTAACAATTAAAGAAGCGCAACTATGATGAAAAAGATGATCGGTACCGGTGCGTTGTTAGCTACGATGTTTTTGTCTGCCACCGCACAAACGGAGGTGTCTACAGACAGTAGCTATGCCAACGGCTGGTATGAACAACGGATGGATTTTTTCAGGCATGTACCTAAACAGAAGAAGGCGATTGTATTTCTTGGCAACAGTATTACAGAGGTAGGCGACTGGCAGGAGATCATTGGCAACAAGCCGGTGCAAAACCGCGGTATCAGTGGGGATAACTCCTATGGTGTATTGGCAAGACTGGATGAAACGCTGCAGGAAAAGCCGGCAAAGATATTTCTGATGATAGGGGTAAATGACATCAAACGGGGAACACCCGTAACCGTTATTGCCCATAACCAGGAACGGATAGTACAGCGGATCAAAGCATTAAGTCCTGGTACTAAAGTGTATATGCAAAGTGTATTGCCCGTACATGAGCCAATACTGGCGGATATCTACAAGAAGATCACCAACGAGCGGATTAAAAGCCTGAATAGTTTGTTGCAGGAAATTGCCGGACGTAACCAGGTACCTTATGTAGATCTGCACCCGGTATTTACAGATGAGAACGGGCAGCTGAAGAGAGATATGACCACTGATGGATTGCATTTGCGGCCCGCTGCCTATATTAAATGGGTAGCCGGTTTAAAAGAAAAAAAGCTCCTTTAATTGAATGTGTATGAAAAAAATATTCGGGCTGCTATCTTTATTATCCTGTGGGCATCTTTTGATAGCACAACAAAAAATAGACAGCAACTACGCTAATCCATATTATCTGCAAAGGATGGAATACTTTAATCAGGTACCCAAGCAGCATAATAATATTGTTTTCCTGGGCAACAGCATTACGGAAAGAGGAAAATGGCAGGACCTGCTGCCGGGCATGAAAGTGATTAACCGGGGTATTGGCGGTGATAATACTTTTGGTGTATTGGGCCGGCTGGATGGTATACTGGCAGAAAAGCCCGCCCGCATCTACCTGCTCATTGGCATCAATGATCTGGGAAGAGGATTGCCAATAGCGGTGATCATCCATAATTACCAGCGTATCATAGCACGTATCAAACAGCTGTCGCCTAAAACAAAAGTGTATATCCAGAGTGTGCTGCCCCTGAATGAAGCGGTATTGCCCTATGCGTATCTGAAAGGGAAGAATGTAAAGGTGCAGGAACTGAATGTGGCTATACAGCAGGTCGTGCAGGAGCATCACCTTACCTATATCAATTTGCATGAAGTATTTGCAGATGAGCAGGGAGAATTGAAAAAGGAATTGACAGAAGATGGGATCCACCTGAAGCCGATGGCTTATGTGGAGTGGGTAAAATATCTGAAAGCGAAGAAATTCATATAACTGTTACCGTTGCCATCCCCTGGTGTGCTTGATAGACGCGCCGGGTTGGATGCAACGGCATACATCAAAACGATTGCTATGAGAATAACGGGAACGTTCCTGGACGAGATCAGCCACGATATTCCTCATCAAAACTGGGGGCGTGCTGAGTGGGATAAGGATTTTGCTTACATGAAAGCGCTAGGCATTGACACGGTGATCCTGATCCGCAGTGGTTACCGTCGTTTTATTACCTATCCTTCCCAATACCTGCAGCAGCAGTTTGGCTGTTATGCTCCCCCGGTAGACCTGGTAGGTATGTACCTGGAGCTGGCAGATAAATATGACATGCAGTTTTATTTTGGTTTGTATGATAGCGGACATTACTGGGATACCGGCAATATGCAGCCTGAAATAGATGCCAACCGGTTTGTGATAGCCGAGGTGTGGCGTAAGTATGGGCACCATAAAAGTTTTAGGGGGTGGTACCTGAGTATGGAAATCAGCCGGCGGACAAAAGGCGCCGGAGATGCCTTCCGTACATTGGGACTGCAATGCAAGGAGATCAGCGGTGGGCTGCCCACCTTTATTTCTCCCTGGATAGATGGCAAGAAGGCCGTGATGGCGGCGCATGCTGAACTAACTAAAGAAGATGCGGTGTCTATTCAGGAACATGAAAAAGAGTGGAGCGAAATATTTGAGAATATCAGTGGCGCAGTAGATGCTGTTGCTTTTCAGGATGGACATATTGATTACCACGAGCTGCCTGATTTTTTTGCCGTGAATAAGCAGATGGCTGACCGGTATGGGCTGCAATGCTGGACCAATGCAGAGTCATTTGACCGGGATATGCCTATCAAGTTTTTGCCTATTAAATTTGAGAAGCTGCGTTTGAAGCTGGAAGCGGCCAGGCTGGCAGGTTATGATAAGGCTATCACGTTTGAGTTCTCCCATTTTATGAGCCCGCAGTCTGCTTATGGACAAGCAGCTCATTTATATAACCGGTACAAGGAATATCTCGAAACATTAAAAACTAAATAAACCTAAGCTGACTGATAGTGCTGATAGCCGGTACGGCATCGCACCTGGCTATAAAAAAGATTTGATTACTAAGATGAAACAATTTGCTGAACAGTATAAGCTGGAACTGCTGGAGAATGTGCTGCCCTTTTGGATGAAAAATTCTCCGGATGAAACTTACGGAGGTTATTTTACTTGTCTGGAAAGAGATGGTGCGGTGTATGATACCGATAAATTCATGTGGTTGCAGGGCAGGCAGGTATGGTTGTTTTCCATGCTGTTTGATAAGGTAGCTCCCCGCGAAGAATGGCGTAAGCTGGCCGAGCAGGGCGCTGCATTTATGGAGAAATATGGAAGGGATGCAGCAGGCAACTGGTATTTCTCTTTGACCCGGGAGGGGCAGCCGCTGACACAGCCTTATAATATTTTTTCTGATTGTTTTGCAGCCATGGGTTTTGGCGCATTGTATAAGATTCAGCCGGAACAACGTTATTATGATATCGCAAAAGATACGTTTAATAACATTCTGGAAAGACGTAATAACCCCAAAGGTGCTTACAATAAAGCCTTTCCTGGTACGCGTGAGCTGAAAAACTTTGCGCTGCCGATGATCCTTTGCAATTTGTCGCTGGAGCTGGAGCATATCCTGGGAAGTGAAACGGTGAACCGTTTTATCCCCGAAGTGCTGCACGAAGTAATGGACGTGTTCTACCAGCCTGACAAGGGGTTGATCCTGGAAAACGTCAATGCAGATGGGAGTTTTTCCGATAGCTTTGAAGGTCGCCTGATCAATCCGGGGCATACGATTGAAGCGATGTGGTTCATTATGGACCTGGCAGTACGACTGAACAGACCGGAGCTGGCAGAACAGGCCGTGGCCATTGCTTTGCGCACGCTGGAATATGGATGGGACCAGGAGCATGGTGGCATATTTTATTTTATGGATGTGCAGGGGCATCCGGTACAGCAATTAGAGTGGGATCAGAAACTGTGGTGGGTGCATATGGAAACGCTGGTATGTCTGGCAAAGGGATATCAGATTACTGGCAATGAAGCCTGTAAAACGTGGTTTGAGAAAGTTCATGCTTACACCTGGGCACATTTTAAAGACCAGGAACATGGAGAGTGGTTTGGATATCTTACCCGTCAGGGGCAACCCTTATTATCACTCAAGGGTGGTAAATGGAAAGGTTGTTTTCATGTACCGCGGGCGTTATACCAGGTATGGCAAACGCTGGAAAAGATCGCACAATTGGAACCTATCGCGTCTTAGTATTAACCGGATAACTGAAAAATGAAAATGATAAAAATGGCCAGTCCCGCGAAAGGACTGGCTATTTTTATTAACACTGTTTTTGTGATATTTTTATTTGCCTACTGTTTTTTGCAGATGTTCCGGATACCGGGCACCCTGTATGGAGATCTTTGATGCTGCCTCCTGAATTTGCCGTAAATCTTCTGTCGACAGGGTGATGGCAACCGCACCTGTATTTTCCTGTAAACGCTGCAGTTTAGTAGTGCCGGGGATAGGTACAATCCAGGGTTGCTGTGCCAGTAGCCAGGCTAATGCAATTTGTGCGGGTGACGCTTCCTTTTTAACAGCAATTTCATGGAGCAGGTCTACCAGCGCCTGGTTGGCTTTCCGGTTTTCGGCCGAAAACCGGGGCAAAGTATTTCTGAAATCGGTGCTGTCAAATTGGGTGTTTTCATTGATGGCACCCGTTAAAAAACCTCTGCCTAAAGGGCTGAAAGGTACAAAGCCAATTCCCAGCTCTTCGAGTACAGGCAATACTTCCTGCTCCGGTTCGCGCCACCATAAAGAATACTCACTTTGCACTGCCGCTACCGGTTGTGCGGCATGTGCCTTACGGATGGTAGCCGCTCCCACTTCCGATAAGCCCCAATGCCTGATCTTCCCTTCTTTTATCAGCTGCTGTATTACACCGGCCACCTCTTCAATAGGTACTTCAGGGTCTACCCTGTGCTGATAGAATAAATCAATATAATCTGTGTTTAACCGTTTCAGGGCAGCTTCTGCCACGGCCCTGATCGTTTCGGGACGACTATCCATTCCCAAACCGGGTTTACCTTCTTTAAAGCCAAACTTGGTGGCAATTACCACCTTGTCGCGGAACGGGGCCAATGCTTCCCCCAGCAATTCCTCATTGGTAAAAGGCCCGTAAGCCTCTGCGGTATCAAAAAAGGTGATGCCCAGGTCAACAGCAGCATGCAGTAATCTGATGGCTTCCTGCTTGCCGGTAGCCGGGCCATAGCCGAAATTCAGGCCCATGCAGCCCAAACCTAATGCAGATACTTGCAATCCGCTGTTTCCTAATATTCTTTTTTTCATGAAAAATGATTTAAACGTTGTAACTGGTGTAGCATATGCTACTTTTTTTCCACTACAAATCTCCGAAGTATCCGGGAATGGATACTTATACCGATTACTGAATTATCTACCCATATTACTGGCCCCTGCCAGGGAGCATGCCGGGTAACACCGGAAAGCGTAAATTCGTATCATTAAAGCCATTGATATGGAAGCCATTGTAAAGCTGGATAGTATAAGCGCCTATAATAAAATGCGGGGAGTAGCCACTCAGCACCCGCTGATCAGTATGCTGGATCTGTCAAAAGCCAGATCACTACCTGAGAAAACATTCAATTTTAGCTTGTATGCCATCTACCTGAAGGAATTGAAGTGCGGAGAGCTGAAGTATGGGCGTAACAATTATGATTACCAGGAAGGCACCCTGGTATTTATAGCTCCTGGTCAGGTATTGGGGGTACAACCAAGAGTCACCAAAGCACCGGAGCTTAAAGGCCGGGCCTTGGTTTTTCATCCTGATCTGATAAAGGGGACGCCATTGGGAAAACATATTGCGGAATATTCTTTCTTTTCCTATGATGCGAATGAGGCACTTCATCTGTCTGAAAAGGAAAGGCAGATCGTACTGGATTGTTTTGAGAAAATCGGGTATGAGCTGGAGCAATCCATTGACAAGCACAGCAAAAAACTAATTGCCGCCAATATAGAACTGTTCCTGAATTATTGTAACAGGTTTTATGACAGGCAATTCATTACCCGCGAAAGTATTTATGGTGGCATTGTGGAAAGATTTGAGGGAGTACTGAACGCATATTTTTCCGCAGATACTCCCCAGACCATGGGTCTGCCGTCAGTAGCCTATTGTGCAGGCGAACTGCATTTATCCCCCAACTATTTTGGTGATCTTATCAAAAAAGAAACCGGAAAATCGGCACAGGAATATATTCAGTTGAAGCTGATAGATATTGCCAAGGAGAAAATATTTGATACCACCAAAAGCGTCAGTGAAATTGCCTATGAGCTGGGTTTCAAGTATCCCCAGCATTTTACCCGTTTGTTTAAGAAAAAGGTAGGCTACTCACCTATGGAGTACCGGAGCTTAAATTAAGGGGATCCGGAGATACCGCTGCTGCACTTATTGTATGCCGGCCTCACCTGTTCGGCAAACAAAACGGAAGATAATTCTAAGTAACTTTAAAAGGATAAAGCCATTTTGCTATGAACAAGGTTACTGTTGAATGGTTACAGGCTATTGATGCCATTAAGGATGTGCCGGCCAGTCAGCTGCAATGGCTGATTGATCAGAGCGAGCAGGAGATGATTCCCGCAGGGGAGCTGTTGTTTGAGGCCGGAACTCCTATCCGGGGCACCACCTTCATCTTCAGTGGTAAGGTACGGGTGTACCAGCCGCAAAAAACGGGCGACCGGGAGGTGAGTATCATGGAGGCGAGGACAATTACCGGTTATCTCCCTTTTTCAAGAGGTAAAGTTGCCGCGCTGAATGGAGTCGCTATGGAAGACACGTACATCATGCGTTTTCCCATTGATAAAATGGATATGCTGATCCGTACACATTTTGAGCTAACACAGGCATTGGTGCATATTATGACCAGCCGGGTGAGGGAGTTTACCTCTTTACAGCAGCAAAGTGAAAAGATGATGGCATTGGGAAAACTATCTGCCGGGCTGGCACATGAGCTGAACAATCCTGCCGCGGCAGTGGTACGGGGAGCTACCTCCCTGAAGCAGCATTTGCAGCTGCTGCCTGAATCCTTTAAACAGATCATTGCTATCCGCATGCCGGAAGAAGATGTGGATATCGTGAATGACAAGCTGTTTGCAGTATTACAAAAAAAGGAAAAACCAACGCTTTCCATGATGGAAAGGTCGGCCCAAGAGGATGAAATCATGGATTGGCTGGAGGAGCACGGCACCACCAATAGTGCAGAGGTAGCAGAAAATTTTGTTGATTTTGGATTTACCCTGGAAGACCTGGAAGGGTTTAAGGCGCATATTCCAGCGGCTTATATATCCCCCATCTTTAACTGGATCAATACAAACCTGGTTACGGAAAAGATGGTCACCGATATAGAAGATGCTTCCCAGCGCATAGCCCACCTGGTAGGGTCGGTAAAGACCTTTACACATATGGACCAGGGGCATGACAAACAGTGGGCCGATATTCACGATGGAATCAGGAATACGCTGGTGATGCTGCAGCATAAAATCCGCAAGGGGCAGATAATAATAACGGAGCAGTTTGACAATACCCTGCCGCCGGTAAAAGCATTGATCGGAGAGTTGAACCAGGTGTGGACCAATCTGATCGACAATGCGCTGGATGCCATGGAAAGTAATGGTAATGGTGTGTTGGAGATCAAAACGGAAAAGTCTGGTACCAATGTGCAGGTCACTATTACAGACAATGGGCCGGGTATTCCGGAAGAGATCATTACGCGGATCTTTGATCCGTTTTTTACTACCAAAGAAATTGGAAAAGGGACGGGGCTGGGATTGGATATCGTTATGCAGATCATCCGTCAGCATCGCGGTACGGTTAAAGTAACCAGTATGCCCGGCAGTACACAATTTGTTGTTTGCCTGCCCATCAATGGATAACCGGGCAGGAAATAGTATATTTAAATAGTTATGAATTTACCAATCATTCTTTGCATTGATGATGATGCGCAGGTATTACGGGCGATTGTTCGTGACCTGAAAAGTAAGTACCGGGATAACTACCGGGTGATCAGCACCACGATTGTAAAAGAGGCACTGGACAGTTTGCTGGAGCTGAAGAATAAGGGAGAAACGGTAGCGATGTTTATTTCGGACCAGCGTATGCCGGATATGGAGGGAGTCGCTTTCCTGGAAAAGGCAAAGACATTTTATCCGGAAGCCAAACGTGTACTGCTTACTGCCTACTCTGATACCGATGCTGCTATAAAAGCTATCAATACCGTACAGCTGGATTATTACCTGGTGAAGCCCTGGGCACCACCGGAGGAGAAGCTATATCCAATTATCGATGAATTGCTGGACGACTGGCAAAACACGTATCATCCGGATTTTAAGGGCATCAAGGTAGTAGGGTATCAGTTTTCACAATCGTCTCATGCCATTAAAGATTTTCTGGCAGGTAATCTTATTCCTTATCAGTGGCTGGATATTCAGACAGCGGTAGAAGGCAGCCGTTTACTTTCCCTGAACGGGCTGGAAGTAAAAGACCTGCCGGTGATATTTTTTGAAGATGGTACCTATCTGGCGCATCCTACTATTATTGCCATTGCAGATAAGGTAGGTTTGAATCCAAGGATCAAGGAAGAGGTATATGATGTGGTGATTATAGGCGCCGGTCCGGCAGGATTGGCCGCCGGGGTATATGGCGCTTCCGAGGGATTAAAAACATTACTTATAGAAAGGCATGCCCCCGGCGGACAAGCAGGCACCAGCTCACGTATTGAAAACTACCTGGGATTTCCGGCAGGACTGAGCGGTGCAGAGCTGACACGCCGGGCTATTGCACAGGCCACCCGGCTGGGTACGGAGTTTATAGCCCCGCAATCAGTAAAAGATATTCAGCAGGTAGATGGGTATAACCGGATTATTCTGCAGGATGATACCTGTATTAATACCCGGAGTGTAGTGATCACCACAGGCGTAGACTACCGGAAGCTGCCCACCAAAGGTATTGCGGAATTTACCGGAGCAGGTATTTACTATGGTGCCGCGATGACAGAAGCCACGGCATGCAGAGATAAGGAAGTATATATTGTAGGAGGAGGGAATTCTGCAGGACAGGCAGCTATGTATCTATCCAAGTTTGCCAGAAATGTGTATATCCTTGTCCGTAAGGAAGACCTGACCAGCACGATGTCGGCCTACCTGATTGCGCAGATCAAGGACACCCCTAATATCCACCTGAAGCCTAAAACAGAGATTGTGGAAGCCCGTGGATCGGATAAGTTGGAACAGCTGGTATTAACGCAGGTAGATACCCATGAAAGAGAAGAAGTGCAGGCAGATGCCCTTTACATCTTTATCGGAGCCAAGCCATTTACAGACTGGATTGCCCTGAATATTATCAAAGATGAAAAGGGATTTATTGAAACGGGGCGGGAGTTGAAAAACTACCAGCATTTTAACAAGATCTGGAAACAACAGCGGGATCCCTATCTGCTGGAAACCAGTTGCCCGGGTATTTTTGCGGCAGGCGATGTGCGTGCCAATGCCATGAACCGGGTAGCCTCTGCTGTAGGGGAAGGCTCTATGGCCATCAGTTTTGTACATAAGTATCTTGCGGAAGTTAAATAGTATCATATGACACAAAACGAATTTTGTCAGCATATCAGAGAAATCCACGAGCTTAAAGTGGCACAAAAGCATGAATGTGCCGAATGTATAAAAACAAACAGTGAATGGGTGCATCTGCGCACCTGTCAAACCTGCGGGGTAACATTATGTTGTGACGACTCTCCCAACAGGCATATGACGGGGCATTATCATCAAACCCATCACCCTGTAGTATCTTCCGCAGAGCCAGGAGAACGGTGGTTGTGGTGTTATGAAGATGATGCCTTTGTGGAATACTGATTATTTCGCAGTGAGCTACCTTACCGTAGATGAGCGTTCGTTACCCCCATTCTAGCGGTCTTAAACAGCATCAATGAGGGATATCGTTCACGCTTATTTTGATCACTACCTTTTTAACTGGTATGGGCTCGTCAATGCGAAGGTTAGGCATATGCAGATCGGAGGGGAAGAAAACCGCAAACTGGTCCTGGTCCAGTTTGGTAAAGAACGCCGGTTTTTCATCAAACAGCATAAAATCGGTGGGTTCATCATATGGCTGGGAAGGTGTTTTCTGGAGCAGTAAATCGTGCCCAACGAGTTCCGCGCCACTCACAACATATTGTATGTCAATGTATTTCCTGTGGGCTTCCATACGTTCTCCGGAAGGGTCTACGGTATCGTATTCATTCACAATGGCAAAGATATTTTTCCCATCAATTTCATATTTCCCTTTTTCCAGTGCGTTAAAATCGGTTTTGGCCAGGTATTCAAAAGCTTTGACGAATTTGGGTCCAAGGCCGTGGTAAAGGTGTGCGTTCTGTAAAGTGTCTAGTATCATTGTATAAAATAAGAGATCAAAAATAACTTATTTGAATTTATATGCAAGTGGTGATTTGCCGGTTTCGTTAACCCAAATCCGCCATTCGTTAATTCATGCCGGAGGTACATTGTTTAATTGCGCAATTTTACCCCAAAGCAGGGGGTTGGTTATATGATATTCAGTTGGGTAATAGGGGTTTTCATATTGGTAGTGCTGGCTGTATCAGGTTACAGGTTATACCAGGAGAGAGCGGCGTTGATGACGGAGGTGGCAGCACAGCGGACATTGGTAAGCCAGCAGTGTGAACAGATAGCAGAGATGAACATTATGCTGAAAATGAAGGTTTTGCAAGCGAGGCTCAACCCCCACTTTTTATTTAACTCCCTCAATGCCATTCAATACTTTATCACGGCAGATGATAAAAAAGCTTCCCTTCAGTATATCAGCCGTTTTGCAGGCTTTCTTCGTAAAACGATCCATTTTGGTGATGAGCTGGCTATACACCTGCAGGATGAAGCGGAGCTGATCAAAGATTACCTGGTGCTGGAGCAATTCCGGTTTCCTGACCGTTTTGAATATGAAATTGATTTACCGGAAGAACTTCATCTGGAACGTATTCCACCTTTTTTAACCCATGGCCTATTAGAAGAAGCCTTGTATAAAGGAGTGCTGCATCTTGGGAAAGAAGAGAAAGGGAAGATAGCGGTAGTCCTGAGAGCGCATGCAGAAGGGCTGGCATTGGAGGTAACGGATAATGGCGCAAGCGGCACCTTTGTACAGGGGATGGAAGAACGGGCAGCATTGTTCAGCCGCCGTATCCAGTTGTTCAACGAACAGCATCACCGGAAGATCCGGCTGGAACACCGTAAGGAAGTGATGGAAGGCGGTATAGCACTGAACCGGGCAGTGATTATCATCGGATAAACAAATATTCCTTATCTTGTTATTATGCTCAAAAACCCAGTATGAAATTCAAGGCATTAATTGTAGAAGATGAAATGCTGAGCCGGAACTTCCTGTCTAATCTTGTCCGGGAATTTTGCCCGCAGTTGGAGCTGGCAGGTATTGTCAGCAACGTAGCAGATGCCGTCAGGTTTATTAACACCCAGTCCCCGCAACTTGTTTTCCTGGATATTGAAATGCAGACAGGTACTGGTTTCGATGTATTGAAACAAACCCATCACCACGATTTTCATGTTATTTTCACGACTGCTTTTGATCATTATGCTATTCAGGCCATTAAGTTCAGTGCAGTAGATTATTTATTGAAGCCTATCAACCTGGAAGAGCTGGAGCAGGCGGTAGATAAAGCGATAAAACAAATAACAGGCCGTCAGGAAGATAACCGGCTGGAGTTGTTGTTGAAGAACCTGCATAGACCTGCGGGGGATGATTTTTGTATCAGCCTTTCTACCTCAGAAGGGGTAGATTTTATTCCTTTGTCGATCATTATCCGGCTGGAAGCCAAAGGCCCTTATACTACTTTTTATCTGAAGGATGGCCGCCAGATCATGGTGAGCCGGAATTTGAAGGAATATGAGATTTCCTTACAGGAGCATGGATTTTTCAGGATTCATAACTCTTATATGATCAACCTGAAGGATGTAAAGCGGTGGGTAAAAACAGATGGTGGTTATGCGGTGATGAGTGATGATGCCATGGTGGCCATCTCTCCTAAAAAGAAAGATGAATTTATGGCATTGATGACAAAGCGGATGGTTTGATCCGTTGTAATTCTGTGATGGCCTGTTCGCATACCATTTTTATTTTTTCCAATTGTTCCGTAGGTGCTTGTCTGGTATTTTGAATATGAAGCAGATCTTCCCCTATATGTGTTTGTAACCCGAAGAAGCTCACAGAGGTTCTTAAAGTATGTGCGATCTTGTACACCGTTTCCCCGTCATTTTTAAGCGCCGCTTTTTGGAGGGTTTCAATGGCTTTGGGCGTTTGCCGTACAAAGGTGCGGATCATATCTTTTATAAAAGTGAGGTTGTTGCGCGTTTGTTCGCGCAGGAAGTCCAGGTTGATCAGCGCGGAGGGCAAAGCTGCCGCCATGGTAGCCAGGAGGTCACTTTCCCGGAAAGGTTTAGAGAGGTAGTCGTTCATCCCTGCCGCCAGGCATTTTGCCTTTTCGCCATTAAAGGCATGTGCGGTAATGGCGATGATCGGGATTTTCAGGTTTAAGGTTTCCCGGATTTTCTTTGTGGTAAGATAACCATCCATGCCCGGTATCTGCAGGTCCATCAGGATAAGATCTGCGGTGTTTTTTTTCAGGAATGAGATGGCCTTTGTCCCGCTGTTGACCCCGCTCACAGTAAAGCCGTTATTTGTCAGCATGATGCGGGTCATTTTCTGATTCAGCAGATTATCCTCCACTACCAGTACATGCAGGCCATTGCCAGCTATTGTCTGGGGGCTGGGTTGCAGATCTTTTACACGCCGGGCTGCTTTGAGGAATGGCAATTGCACCACAAATTCTGCGCCCTTATGCACTTTGCTGGTAAGTGTGACGGTACCTCCCATCAGTTCTACCAGTTCACGGGTAATTGCAAGGCCCAGTCCGGAGCCGCCATATTTGCGGGAAATAGCGGTATCCGCCTGGGTAAAGCGTTCGAAGATATGTTGTTGTTTGCCCGGCGCAATACCAATCCCGGTGTCTTTGATGCGGAACCGGACCTGTACCCCTTGTTGGGTTTCTTCCACTACTTCGCAGGCCACGGTAATGCTGCCTTTATCTGTAAATTTAATAGCATTGCCAATGATATTGAGCAGAATCTGTGTGAGCCGGGCGCTATCGCTTAGCAGGGGTTTATGCAGTTCACTATCCACTATGGTGGTATATTCCAGCCCCTTATGCCGGATTTTGGAAGTGAGCATGAGTTCTACAGACTGTAACAATTCCGGCAGGAGGATGGCAACAGATTCAAACCGGATCTTTTTGGCATCCAGCTTACTGAGGTCCATGATATCGTTGATGGTAGCCAGCAGATTACTTCCTGAAGCACAAATAGCGGTGAGATATTCGTTTTGTTTATGATCCAGTTTTGTTTTCTTCAGCAATTCGGTAAAGCCCAGGATAGCGCCGAGCGGTGTCCGGAGTTCATGGCTCATATTAGCGACGAAGTCTGATTTTGCCCGGGAGGATTCTTCCGCCAGTAAGCGGGCTTTTTCCATTTGTTCTTCCACTGTTTTTCTTAAAAAGAAAGTAGGAATTTCCGGAGGTGTTTTTCTGAATTCATGTTTGCGGTTTGCCTTAGCAAATTGCCGGATATGTTTTTCGATCATGTGCGGGGGCGACATGATAAAAGTACATTGTTTATCTCCCTTTGCCCGGCAGCTGACTTCCACCGCTGTGAGTGGAATGCCGAAGCTCTCTTCGCACCAGCCGGAAGAGTATCCGGCACTCATAATACATACTGCAGACTTTGCTACGGTACCAGATCTTATCCAGGCATCCGCCTCAAAAGAAAAGGGATGATGGTAGAGCAGGTAAAAGTTATCGTCCGGGGTAGGATTACTTTCCGGGAGGATATCTACAAAAGCCCAGCCGGTATAGGCAAAATGGAGTGGGCCCGCAGAGAGTTTGGACAGCGGATCCGTTACATTTAGCCTGGCATGGAAGGCTTTCGCATCATTCATACCGATAGCATGTGAAATATCGAAGAGGAAGTTTCTGCCAATGCTGAATGCCTCACTTTCGCCCCTGTCGGCATACAGGCGGAGGATATTATCCAGGAAGTCTTTGGATAAAGCAGAAGCCCTGATCAGCACATACCTTTCCTGATTGATCTCGATGATGCCCCTGGAAGGGTCGCGGGAGATACGGGAGAAGTATTGCCGGACGTTTTCTTCTGCTTTCCGGAAGATGGACTGAAATATTTCGGGCACCTTAACAGATGGCTCATTGGAATGGAGCTGGCCGGGATTGCGTAAAGCCGCATTTTCGGCTTCCAGTGTCCGGACCTTTTCCTGCAGTGCTTTTACCTGTTCCGCATTTTTCATTGTTATGGAGCGATTTCGGTTGTTTGGTAAACAGGAGCTTGGGGAGACTCCTTTTTTAAAGTGCGCTGTAGCAAAATACGATAATCTTTTGGGTTAATGGGCTTGAAAAATTCATAAAGCGTCCAGCGGGTAGCAGTTGTAGCCAGTCCCATATCCCGCATCAGCTGGTCCAGGTGCATGAAATTAAAAGGTGCCACACAGGTGCCGCTGAATTCTGCTGCAATGGGGCGGCCATTCCGGCGCCACTGCGACATGAATTGGATATCCCCGATCATCTCTTCGGGGGAAGGTAACTGCAGCGATTGCTGTACATAACGTACCAGCCAGTTGGCCGCCACTTCTGATGTAAGTGTGGTAAAGAGGCTGGAGTTATAGCCTATAAAGCCAAGCTGAGGTACCTGTGGATGAAGGATATTCCGGAACAACTGATAGCCGGTTGTTTTATCCAGCACCAGCTCGCGGTATCGGGGTTCCAGGAAGGGGAGTTCCTGAGAAAATCCGGTACCGCAAACCACTACGTCAGGCGTCAGCACCTGACCATTACGCAGTATCAGTTTGTTGCCATCAAAATGATCGATCTCTGTTTGTTGTGCTTTGATCAGCCCGCTGGCTACTTTTTGATAAAAGCCTTCCGGGGCCACTCCCAGGCTGCAACTGATCTGGTCTTCAATGCGGTGTTGCGGAGCCATACCGCAGGCTTTCAGCTTGAATTGTTTTTTAAGTAACAGTTCCAGTCCGCGCCATTGTGCCCAGACCAACGGTTTGCCTGCAGTATGCAGGAATTTCTGGAAAGCTGTTTTACGGGGTGCATCAAAGAACGCTTCTGAAAAGCGGGAGAACAACAGGTAACGCATATTCAGCAGGTTGCCAAAATAGCGGGGAACCTTCCATTGTGCTTTCCGGTAGAGCAGGTGACATTCCCTGGCGATGCCGGCAGCTAAAGTGGCAATATCCGTAGCAGACTTGGCAAAGCCTACCACCGCAACCGACTTGTTTTTGAGCAGCGCCGCATCATTTACCTGACTGGAATGCAGGATGGTACCGGTAAAACTTTCCATGCCTTTGAATGCAGGAATCTCCGGTTGATGAAAAGTGCCGGTGCAGATGGCAACAAAGTGAAATCTCAGTATTTCTATGCTGCTTTTAATGGCATCATATACCTCCATTTCCCATTCCTCCTGATTAAACCGGAGTTGGAGTACCGTAGTATGAAAACGTATCCTGGGGAAAACCTGGAAATGCATGGCGTATTTCTCCAGGTATTGTTGTACCTGTTCGCCAGAAGGCCAAAGCGGATAATATGCCGGCATCGGGAAATCTGAAAAGGCATATTCATCACGGGTAGTTTGAGTAGCCACGCCCAGGTAGGAACGACGCTGTTCCCAAACACCACCAATGGCGGCAGCTTTTTCGATGATGGTTACTTCATATCCTTGTTGGAGGAAAGCCTTTGCAGTGGCCAGACCGCTGAGGCCTGCGCCGATAATACCAATATGTTTCATAGTGTGTTGGGGTTTAGTGTTACGAAAGTAGTGCAGCAGTTGAAGCACCATGCTGTGAATTAATGTATGAGGTATTTTGGTTAACCCAATTCTGCTTTCCATTAATTCTGTTTCCTGAATAGCTTTTCGCATTTGCATCTTTACAGCGTTAACATCATCCCCAAAAAATTAAATTCAAATTCGATGCAACACCCTAATGAGCAACTGGCTTTTCTTCAGGAGATTATCGCCAATGGTGGCCCCGAAACAACAGAGTACGATACCCTTCATCATGTATTTGATACTATTTCCAATGCAGTAAAATCAGGCGAAATTACGCCGGATGAAATGGATACACTGCAATCTGCATTTGGAAAAGATGATGAATTTGGACGTACCATTCTGGGGCATGCAAGGAGTAAACCTTTTGGTTATGCCGGTGATTTTATGATCATTGACAAAATATACCGGGAGGAAGTAATGGCTAACGGACGTTTTGAGAAATGGGATCATTTCTGGCATGAACAGCCCGCTTGTAAAGCAGTCAGGAATCGGAAGGATTATTTTATTGACACCATTCAGCAGGCATTACAGCAGCGGCCTTCCCTGCGATTATTAAATGTGGCCAGTGGCCCGGCCAGGGATCTGGCGGAGGTATACACGGTTATTGATCCTGCACGTTTGCAAACGGTTTGTGTAGAAGCGGATGAGCATGCCATTAACTATGCCAGGGAATTGAATGAGGCACATATAGCACAGGT
Organism: Chitinophaga sp. H8; assembly: GCF_040567655.1. Lineage (NCBI taxonomy): Bacteria > Pseudomonadati > Bacteroidota > Chitinophagia > Chitinophagales > Chitinophagaceae > Chitinophaga > Chitinophaga defluvii. Next base: position 2,602,850 of record NZ_JBEXAC010000002.1, read on the forward strand.
ATCATTTGAACATCGCAATATTTTCCGCTTTCAAACAGATAACAAATTTGATATCGTGTGGAGTGCCGGATTATTTGATTATTTCGAAGACAAGGTATTTATAAAACTGCTGCGGAGATTCATGGGATGGACGAAACCCGGAGGAACAGTGATCGTAGGCAATTTTGGTGATCATAATCCTACCCGTCATTATATGGAGTTGATTGGCGACTGGCATCTGCATCACCGTCCGGCCGCAGCATTGCAGGAGATGGCGCAGGCAGCCGGCGCTGCTCCCCATGCTATACACATAGGCAAAGAAGCGGAAGGCGTGAACCTGTTCCTGCACGTACGGGTATAACAAACAAAACAAAGTTATGGAGCTGGAGAATATCCAGCTCCATAGTATTAACTAACTATGACTAATATACGTATTTAATATACTACAGCGGTGGGCATTGATTGGCCCATTACCTGCAGAAATAATTCTTCATCCAGTAAGTCTTTTACGGACCTGATAATGAAGTCCGGAGAATAGCCGAAATGGGCCAGGTCTTCCTCCTGGGTAACACCAGAGAGTGTTAATACCGTAGTGAAGCCCATAGAACCCGCCCCAAGAATATCTGTACCCATGGTGTCGCCTATCATTACGGTTTCGTCGGTAGTGAGTTGTAATGCTTTTCTGGCCATGCGCATCATCACCGGGCTGGGCTTGCCTACGCTAAACGCCTTTATACCGCTGGCAAATTCAAGCATGGCCACCAGTGCACCACATCCTGCTCTGTATTTGCCATTTCCCATGGGGCAGTTAGGGTCCAGGTTGGTAGCAATTAGCTTGGCCCCTTTCATGATCATATTGATGGCCTTGTCCACAGATTCGAGCATGATGGTTCTTCCTTCACCAATGATGACATAATCCGGTTGGTCGTCCACAATAGAATATCCTGCATTATACAATTCTGTGAGCAACCCTCCTTCTCCGATAACATAGGCGGTACCATTTTCTTTTTTAGATGCCAGGTATCTGGCTGTAGCCATGGCACAGGTAAAGATATCCGTATCATTTACCTGAAAGCCCATCTTATTCAGCTTATAACAAACATCCCTGCTGGTTCGCTGGCTGTTGTTTGTGAGGAAAAGGAAAGGTATCCCTTTCTCTCTGAGCCCATTAATAAATGCTACCGCTCCGGGAATAGGTTCACTGCCTTTGTAGATGACACCATCCATGTCAATAAGAAATCCCTTTTTTTTCATACAATCCGATGTTGGTTGTTAAATGTTGATCAATAAAAAAGAACGTACATAAGAGATGGAATGAATAAAGACGGGAAACTGCGAAGATGCCGCGATGTGTAGTGTATGAATAACCTGAAGGGTGGTTAGCTCAGCTAAAGATAATCATTAATTCCAGAAATTTACCCTCTTGTTTTGTTAATTCAAAAATGGCATCCGTTAAAAGCAGGATCTGATAATTTAGGATGCATCCCATCTTTGCATCCGACATCCAAAAAATAATTAACACCCAAAAAATGAAACAAATGAGAACACTATTTGCGCATGCTATGATTGCCATGCTACTTGCAGGAACCCTTTGTACGAGTTGCAAGAAACCTGTTGACGTGATTGTCAATAAGGGATTTGATGCCGAGCTGTTTGCCAAGAATATGACCGCAAGTCTGGAAGGAAAAACAGTAGGTTATTCCTTTGCAATTGCACAGGATGGAAAGATTGTAAAGTATGGAGTCGGTGGATCTGCACGATTGGCTACCAACAGTCCGCAGTTGGATTACCTGCTTACTACGCGTCAGGCTACCGGTAGTTGCAGTAAGACTATTACCGCATTGGCCTTATTGCAGGCATTGGAAAAAACAAGTCAGGATGAAGATGTATATCTGGCCGACTTATTACCTGGCAACTGGAATATTCATGAAAAGAACCGGAAGATCAAAGTCGCCGATCTGCTGGCGCACAAATCCGGGCTTACTTATTTTGGTGATGATTACGCCTCCTTACGCAAATGTATGGCTACTGCCACCACGGGTTTCGGGGAAGATATTCACTATAAATACAATAATGTGAATTACCTGTTGTGCCGTGTGCTGATTCCTTGTGTAGTAGCAGGAAAAGGGCCTTTCAGCGTGTTGTCTGACATAGATGCTGACGAAGCAGTATCGCAGATTTACCGCAACTATGTACGGGAAACTATTTTTAAAGCAGCCGGATTACCCGACTATAAGAAAATAGATATTGGTCCCTGGAATGATGGCGGTCCTATCAATGAAAAGCGTCCTGCTTTGAATATGACCATGTATTACAATTTTTCCAAACCAGCATTAAAGGGAATGATGAAATATACTACTTATCTTGAAAGTGGTGCAGGCGGATGGTACATGAGCGCTCCTGAAGTAGCGCAGGTACTTTTAACCGCAGAAGCCGGGAAGTATGTATCTACTGATATGCTGAAAAGAATGAAATCCGGATTCATGGGATTTGATAATAAGATAGACGGGGAGCACGGGAGCTATTACTGGAAAAATGGTTACTGGTATGATAATGAGAAGCGTGGTATCTATGCCGTTATTATGCATTTCCCGAACAATGTACAGATTGCATGGCATACTAATTCCATTGAAACGAATATTGGAGGCCCGCTTGATATAACCGGGAAGGCTTATGATAATGCATGGCGGTAGACAGACTACCGGTATATTCCTTTAACCGAAACTAAAAAACCATCAGTCCGGAATGGCTGGTGGTTTTTTATTGTTAAAGACGCTGCCAGGGATGTGGTACAACAGGTGATGATAAAGATCTGGCAGAAATGAAAAGAGCTGGACCTGCGGGGTAATCTGGCCGCTTATCTGGCAAGGGCAGTACATAATGAATCACTTAATTTTCTTAAACAAGCAGCACGTCAACAGCGGATTATTAGTGACTATCAGCGGTTCATTGACCTGAAAGTGTCGGATGCAGGCCAGGCTTTACTGGATAAGGATATTTTATCAGTATGTGGGAAGGAAAACTGGATATAAACAACGTGTTGTTATCTGGACAAAAAATAACAGCCCTAAGTATTCAAGAGGGAAAGCATGAAGGATAGCCTATGGCCCATAGGTTGCATACAAAGGTAAGAAGCGGGGTAAATGCTACAGGTACCAGACATCTTCCGGCTGTAAGGCGAGATGCATGGTTTTGCCTGTTTTGATATCGGCATTAGGTGTTTTTACGATAACCACTTCACCTGGCAGGGTTACATCGACTTCCGTGTAGCTTCCATAAAACCTGGATTGTTTTACTTTACCAGTAATTGCCTTTGGCGTTTTGGATACTATTTTGAAGTTTTCCGGCCGGATGAATAGTTTTTTCCCATTGAGGGTAATGCCTGGTAATCCTGCGAGGAATCCGGCATTAGCAGGATCAATTAAGTTATATTTTCCGAAAAGTGCGCCTACGTATTCACTTACCGGCTGCAGGTATATCTGTTGGGGAGATCCCTGTTGTATAATCTGTCCGTCTTTCATGACCATGATCTCATCTGCCCAGGAAAGCATATCCAGGGGATCATGAGAAATGAGGATACAGGTAATATTGAGTTGATTGCTGATATCGCTGATAACATCTTTTAGGATGCTTTTATGGATCATGTCGAGGTTGGAGAACGGTTCATCCAGCAACAGCAGGCGGGGAGCTGTGACCAGTAATCTGGCCAGGGCAATCCTTTGTTTTTCACCACCAGACAGCTGGTCCGTTTTCCTTTTTAGTAAATGAGCAATTCTGCATACCTGGTAGATACCCGCCGCATCTTCGTCAGTGAGCTGGTTGGCGTAATCGAGGATTTCTTCTACCCTGTAATTATTGCGTAGTTCAAAGTGCTGGGAGAGGTATACAATACCCGGATGTCCGGGCATCAGTTTTTCCAGGGGGCCTCTGATCCTTTTCTGATCAAAGTAGGCCTCTCCGGCATCTTTTTGTACTAATCCGGCTATGATTTTCAGGAGGGTACTTTTGCCGGAGCCTGTTTCGCCGGCGATGGCCATTTTCTGGAATTCCCGGAGCGTGAAGCTAACATCCCTTAGTACATAAGTTTCCTGCAATTGTTTATTGATTCCTGATACACTTAATAAACTCATATCGTCTGAAGGCTTTTTGATCCGGTAATGGCGCAAAATTAACAGATAATAAGGTAGATGGGGAATAAAAATGCAATTATCGGTGGAGGGTGGGGATATTGTATGGGCTAAAACCGGCAGGGGCCTCTGATTGTTTGGCTGCAGGTCCCTGCCGGAGTGAGTGGTGTACCTTATTGTCAGTATTTCATGGCAGGATAGTCCATCAACCTGCGCCATAATCCTATCTGACCAATGCAATAGGACTCCCGGTGTATGGTGAAGGAGCATAGTTCAAAAAGGGTGAAAAATTCACCTGGCATCATTTCAAACGACTGGCTTAGTTTTTCATCACTTACTTTCATGAGCAGTTCGCGGAGCACGGGAGAAATATTATCCCAATCCTTCTTAAAAGACGCCAGGGATGGATAGGTAGCCCCGTCCTGAATACCTTTATGGTCTTTAAAGAATTCATGGCCTGCCTGCTGTAGGTGAGTGCCCAGGGTATCTGCCAGCTCATATCTTCCTTCTACCAGGCTGCCTGTAAGCCAGGCCACATGGTTGGCCTTTGTATTCAGCCTGTTATGTGCATCCTTGTCGGATATACCTTCAATAACATTGGCGAAAAACCTGGTATGCATATCATACAGTACCAGGAGCGCGTACATGCTGCTGCTTGTGGGTTTTATGTCCATATGTATCTTTTTTGGTTTGATACAAATTTACAATGCTTTAGAATGTTTGACCGGGTGTAGAAACGCCAATATCAAGGGGGGCTTATGACATTTTTTAATGTCCGGAAGGTAAGTGAACTTTTCAGGGAGTTGGGTTGTAATATGGTAATGCTGAACAGTGGAAAAGAAAGTCGCAACTACCCCCTTATATTGTCTCATATGGCCTCCCTGTGAAATATTTAATAGGGTAAGTTTGTGGTAGATAAACCTGTAAAGAATTAAACCACATAAAATGAAAATTGTAAAAAGAATCCTGATTGTTATCGTAGCCCTTATTGCACTAGTGTTAATCGTAGCATTGTTTACAAAGAAGGACTATGCCCTTGAGCGGGAAATCACCATTAATAAGCCGAAGCAGGTAGTATTTGATTATGTGAAGTATTTAAAGAACCAGGATAATTTCAGCAAATGGGCTAAGATGGACCCCAATATGAAAAAGGAGTATAAGGGTACAGATGGGACAGTAGGTTTTGTTTCTTCCTGGGATAGTGAGAGTAAAGATGTAGGCAAGGGAGAACAGGAAATCACGGCCATCCGGGAAGGAGAGCAGATAGATTTTGCTCTTCATTTTATAAAGCCTTTTGACGGAAGAGCGAATGCTTTTATGGCTACTACTGCGTTATCCGAAAACCAGACTAATGTAAAGTGGGGTTTTAGCAGCAGGATGAATTATCCCATGAATATTATGTTGTTGTTTATGGATATGGATAAAATGCTGGGCACTGATCTGGAAACAGGCTTGCAAAACCTTAAAGGAATACTTGAGAAACAATAATTTGTTAACAATTTAAATTATAAAAAATGGCATCCGTTAATCCTTATTTAAATTTTAATGACACCTGCGAAGCAGCATTTAATCATTATAAATCTGTATTTGGGGGTGAGTTTCTGACAATCAGCCGGTTTAGCGATTCGCCTGCAGAATATCAGGGGGCACCGGAAGAGGCTAATAAAATAATGCATGTGGCATTGCCCATTGGTAATAATACGATATTAATGGGAAGTGATTGCCCGGCTTCCTGGGGGAGGGTTTCGCAAGGCAACAGCCTATCCATTGCTTATAACCCGGACAGTGAAGCTGCAGCAAAAAAGGCATTTGAGGGGTTGGCAGCAGGCGGAAAAGTGACCATGCCGCTGGAGAAAACCTTCTGGGGCGCTTACTTCGGTATGGTGATTGACCAATTCGGGGTTAACTGGATGATCAATTACACGTATGAGCAACCAAAATAATTATGATCTCCTATTGAGAAAAGAGCCACCTGTCCGGGTGGCTTTTTATTTTAAGGGATGTCGTATTCTACCCCTTAGATTGTCGCTTTTACCCAGCATTTTGTTGATGTATTGATAGTAAGTTTGTAGTATAAAATTTAAAAAACATAAAGTATATGGCAACTAAGATTTTTGTTAACTTACCAGTAAAGGACCTGAAGAAATCTGTCGCATTTTTTACTGCCCTTGGGTATAAATTCAACCCTCAGTTTACCGATGAAAATGCGACCTGCATGATTGTGACAGAGGATATTTTTGTGATGTTACTAGTAGAAGAATATTTTAAGACTTTTACCAAGAAAGAGATTGTAGATGCCCGTAAAAGTACGGAAGTACTGGTTTGTTTCTCTGCGGAAAGCAGGGAGGCAGTAGATGAAATGGTAAGCAAAGCAGTAAAAGCAGGCGGTACCGTACCAAGAGAACCCCAGGATCATGGCTTTATGTATGGACATGCATTTGAGGACCTGGACGGGCATATCTGGGAGCTGATGTATATGGATCCGAGTGCTATTAATCAGGAATAGTATACCGTTATTACAGCAGAGAAAATATACAAGTAAGAGGGTTGGCCTTTGGGCCGGCCCTTTATATTTGATGGGGTATTGCTGAGTCAGGCGTTGTCCTTTCAGGTAATTAGCGTGCAGGAAGCGAATAACGGGCAGCTATTTTACGGTATTGGCGCAGGTATTTTTTATTGCGTTTAACACCCACACTGGTTAACAGCCCTTTTGTTTGCGCCTTTACCCAGTAGTTGAAGATAAATTTCTCCCGGTCGCGTGCTACGAATAGCAGGGATTGTTTATTATTAGCGTTGCGGAGGAATGTATTAGCCAGCAGGGAAAGGAACCACCGTTGCCGGGTGGAATCTTTTTTGCTCATCAACCCGATACTTAGATTTTTATAATAGAAATCCATGGTACCCAGGGTTGCATATTTATTACCTGACCAGGTGGCAAAAACAGTATCCGCGTAACCACTATTGACCCGTACAGCTGCCATTGGCATAGCTATCTGGCTGAAGTCGGTCAGGAAAACAGGAGAGAGGTTACTTTGTGCATGAAAAGCAGAAAGCGAGTCGCCATAAGATTCCCGGTAAGAAAAGTGGCGGATATGGTTATTAAACAATTTTCCACTGGCCGTTACAGTTAGGCTATCGTTGGCATTGTGCCTGCTTTTGATATGTGTGATTACCCCATTAATATGTTCAATTGGAATGGAGGACCATTTATTGGTAGCTTTAGATGACTCCTGCACGGTTACTTTGCTTTGTTGTATGTGTATGGTATCTATTTGTAAAGCAAGGGGGATGGTATTGATCAGTTTCGTAGGCATTGGTTTTTCTATACCATGCTGAAAAGGCATCCGTTTGTCTCTTGCCGTAATGAGGTCTGCCTTATCCAGGATGACCTTTTTTATTTTCACACCACTATCTGCAGGCAGTTGAGGGAAGGTAATGCCGGAGATATGCGCGGCACCACCTCTTACCACCATATAGTCTCCCTGCCATTTTTGGGTACGGAAAGTTTCTTCCCTGCTCTTATTAGGGGTAACATCAAAATTATATACACTGAAAGTATTACCGGTCGGATCCCAGTTGTAGGAATCTGCATGGGCAGTCACCTGCTTTCCTTTGTATACCAACCGGCCTGCATGGAGGGTGGTTTTGTTTACCAGTGATGGCCAGGCAAACTTTGTTTTGGGATGGAAGGAGGCTGCAGGATCTTCAAATATACCTGATAGTGCATCCTGGGTAAGTTCGGTACTATCTGTCTGCTGCAGTTTTACCGTAGCCTGGTTCCATGTTAGTCTGGTACTGGCGGTAAGGGATAAGCCCCGTTTTTTATCCGGGGTAATATGTCCGTTTGTAAGCGTCAGTGATGATTGTGGGATGAAAGCGGTAAGGTGTGCAGTATGCAGTGAAATATCAGACAGGTGGGCAGTAGCGGAATGGTAAGCAAATCCTTCCCCTTTTTTGTGCAGTTCTTTTATCTGTGCACTTACGGTCGCATCTAGGGTGGTGGTATCTGTAGTACCAACAGTTTGATGATTTACGGTAGCTTGTGTTGCAGAAAAAGATTGTATGAACAATTGTTCCGGATCGGTGGAATGCAGGTTGCCTGTTATTTTAATAAATGGAATAAATATCCTGGTATCAGCTTTGTCCTTCCGTAGGGATATCCGGGCAGCATCCATTATGCTTTCCCCAAGGTTATTAAAAGTAATCCGGGGGATAGCCACTTTTATCCCGGGATGATCAAATGACAGGTTATAGAGTGACGCCACCGCATGCTTCCACACAAAATGATGTGCGGTAGAATATATATTATCCAGGAATATTTCGTGGGCATTGAATTGGAGATGGGAGTTGGTGTTTCCCATATTAAATGCCAGGTGTTGAATGGCCAGTTCGCCGATACGTATAACCGGCAGTTTTTGTGCCGGAGAAGTGGCTGCCTTTTTATTGTTATTTAGATGGATGGACAGGTGGTTAAAATGCAGCAGGTTGATCTGGATATCTTTCGTTTGCTGATACACATCCCAATCAAATACTTCCCAGTAGAGCTTTTCGCCTTTTATGACGGTACCATTAGCAAGGTGGAGTTGAAGTTGGTCCAGGTGATTATTTCGCTGGATACCGTTAAAACGGTAATTATCCGCTTGCAGTTCCATTCCTGCTGTACGGAGCTGTACTGTTTTGATTTGTAGTTTGGGGATGGAATGTTTGATATCTACCAGCGAGTCACTCTGGAAAAAATGGTTCAGGAGGATATCTGCGTGCATCCCCTGCACCTGAAGGCGAACTGCCTTGCCCCTGGAAGACTGGAAATTAAGCTGCCCGTTTACAATATGAAAGTCCTTTACATTTACCAGTTCACTTAATCCATGTAATGTTTGGTAGATACCTGCTTCATGGTGTGTGGTATCGGAGAAGATTGTTTGTCTGGCTATTGTTTTTTCCGTTTTGCGATGATCATAGAAATTAATAGCGGGTTCGTATAATACCGCACTTGCAGCATGTAATTTTTTTTGTATCAGGTCGGCAATATCTATATTATTCAGGCGCAGGAAGGGAGCTGTAAAGGTCAATCCTTTCCCTGTATGATTGTAAGGGGAGGGGCCATATACAGCGTTGGTAAAAATAATATCATTGCGCAGCAGGGTAAACTCATCAATAGCTATCTGAAACAAGCTATCAGGTGAATAGAAACGGATCTCTTTCAGGTTAAACTGAATGCTGTCCGTAGTGATGGGTGGATTGGCCGCCGGATGTATATTCAGGTTAAATATTTTCAGATTATTTTTCTGTGCACTCGCCATGGCAGCAGTGGTATCATGGTTTTTCAGCAGGAGTTCACCTTCCCGCACATCGATGTATTGTATATTGATCTTTTTAAACAGCTGATGAGCAGCCCCGGCAATAGTGGCCGTATCCTTTACCTGTTGGGGTTTATGGCTGCGGGGAAGTTTTAGAACAGGGTGTATACAAAGCAATGTGTCGATCAGCAGTTCATCTTTCATATAAATGGCCGGCAGATGTTTTGAGTTAAAAACAAATCTGTCGGCACTTAATGACATCGCCCCTTTTTCGGCAGTAGCCATGCCATGGATGACGCAGGAGTCCAGTTCAAAGCGCTGATTTTTACCGGAGAAATGTAATTTTTTAAAGCTGATGGTATGGTTGCCGTCCGGTAATACCCAGTTTTGATCGTGGAGGGAGATATCTATATCATCAGAAGCCAGCAGGTGACTATCTGAGCTGGTAATTCTGGTAAAATTGCGGATGGATAGATTAAGGTGGCTGGCCTGTAGCGGCGCCGGTCCATTCTTTCTGGTGTAGGAGAATGCGCCTTCCTTCAGGTGCAGGGAACGTATCTGGAAATGTACGAGTGTTCTTTTCAGATTGGTAAGAATACTGGAAATGTGGAAGGCCACGTGTTTTTGTTCCCTTATTTTATGTTCATGCACTTTAAGAGTGGGCGCGGTAACTGCCAGGCTATCTATCACCAGTTTTTTATGGAAGATCAGATCTGTCCAGGATGCGATGGAAAAATATGCTTCAGGAATTTTTATATCGTAGTGAGAAGCAACGTTGGAGGTGTCTTTACATACCAGTGTCACATTTTTCAGTACCATATTTTTCTTAGACAGGGAGAACCCGATATGGTCGGCATTAAAAGCGTAGGTCCCCTTTGACTCTTTCTCAACAATGAATGCAGCAATATCCCTGAACCGGTAGGTAATCGCATAATATAAAACGGTCCCCACTATAAAACGAATAGCCAGGAGAATCAAGATCCATTTGATCCACTTTTTTTGTCTGGGGGATGGGTTCACCATTCAAGTTTAAACAAAAAAATGTGGAATGTCAATAGTGTAATGAAAAGGAATACCATTCATTATGCTTGTTTTTCAGGATCAATACTCCCCCATTGTTTAAGTACTCCAGGGTCTACAGAACGTATATGCAGGTCCGTTTGAGGGTAAGGAATTTCAATACCGGCTTTTTGCAGGTTTTCATAGATGGTGGTGAGCACATCACTTTGCAGCTGGCCGGCTGTGCCCAGGTCTCCTATCCAGAAGAACAAGCGGAAGTTGATGGAATTGTCGCCAAACTGGTAGAGGAATACCAGCGGCGCAGGATTAGTTAAGATCCCTTCTCTGCCTTCCATGGCTTTTTTCAGAATATCCGTTACCTGTGCTACATCAGATCCGTAGCCTACACCAATGATCAGTTCTACCCGCCGGGTACGGCTGCTGAGGGTCCAGTTGATCAGTTGTTGTGAGATCAGGTCGCCATTAGGAACAATCACTTCGGAGCCGTCATAGGCGGATATTTTGCTGGAGCGTATCCCAATTTCTTTTACCACGCCGGAGCGGGTACCGAGTTCTATAACATCCCCTACTTCTATTGGTTTTTCAAAAGCCAGGATAATACCCGAAACGAGGTTATTCACAATGTTTTGCAATCCGAAGCCAATACCTACACCCAGTGCCCCTATTACAATAGCCAGCTTATCCATTGGAATGCCGGAAGCAGCAAATGCCACGAGGATACCGATAGCCAGTACTGCCAGTTTGACCAGCAACATGGCCGAGCCCAGTTTTACTTTTTTGGAGGGCGCTGCCGTTTGTCCGGTGTTGCCAAAGAGGTAGGCAATTAACTGGGTAATAATCGTAGCTACCCATATTACGAGGAGGAACACAATAATACTTCCGAAGGTAAAAGCGGTATTGCCTATTGTTCTTGATTTCACCAGGAAGTCGGCAATGGCTTCATAGATGGTATCGTAGATATACAGGTTGCGGGCCACCAGCATGAGCCAGCCGATAATGGCAATCGCCGCAAGAAAGGTTTGCAGTTTTGATTTGATCTGCTGATAATCGGTAAAGGAGATAAAAGTGCTGGAATCTTTATTGGCTTCTACCTGGAGGTATACTGCCTCCATCAGGATTTCCACAAAAATAAACAGGCTCATCGCCATCACGGTATTGATCACACTGCTGGCGCCAATGATTTTGGCCGCCGTTACCCTGGCAGAGATCACCAGCAGCAGAGCGAAGCAGCTCATCGCAATCATGGTCCATATAATAAAGCGGGTATGGCGTGGCTGGCTGAAAGTACTGTTGGCCGTAGCCTTCAATAGATATGCTCCGAGGAAGATAGCAGAAAGTGCTCCGAGGAAAAGTCCCCATTCTTCCACAAAGGTAGCTTCAATGAGCAGGTTGTTGAGGCAGTACAGGAAAAGTAATCCCAGCAGCACCAGCCAGTACCGGAATAATATTCTGGGTAGATATTGCCGCAATATAATGGAGAGGGGGATTACAATCACCGCCCAAGTAAGTTCGGTAAACAGGATAGGGTATTTTACAGAGAGCATAGAAGCCAGCGTAGCCACAAATACGAGGGTACAGGCCACCGGGAATTGGTAGAGGTATTTAGAATGTTTAAGAATGGCTTCTGCTTCCGCATTATCATGATGGCGCCGGATCCGGCGGATATTATTATATACCCACAGGGTAAAGAAAATGGCGATCAGGATCCAGATGATAAAAACAGGCCATTGTACCGCCAGGAAGATGGTAAGTACTTTTACGCTTTTATGGATGGAGCTGTGCAATACGGCAATAAAATCCCTGGGTCTTTTGGCGAGGTCCTGATCACCGCTGTGCCATAGATAGCTGTAGTCGCGGTTAAACATGCGGCCGGTGAATCCGGACAATTGGTAGTCCATGTCTTCCAGCAGGTTGGTAACATCTATGTATCTGTTGGCCACCCGGTTCTGAAGTAGCCCCAGCTGTATCAGATTTTTGCGGTTGGCGCTGTCTACCTGCCGGTATTTCTGGATGAGGTTGGCGATCTGGCCTACATAAAAACCGTAGAGCTCATCCTCTTCCGGGATATTACGCATGGAGGTATCGCGTCGGATAGTAGCCATGGTATCGCTGATATTTACCAGCCGGCCGTAGTAGCGGAACAGGTCATCCTGCCATCCTTTCAGTTGTCGTTCCAATTGCTCCAGCATTACCTTATTGGTATATACATCATGTATATTGGGCGTTCTGCCGAGGGTAGCGATGTTTCTTTTGATCAGGGTCAGGGAAGAATCCGTAAGCGGAATACTGGCGCTGATCCGCGTGGTATCGAAGCCCCGTTTTAGTACACTCATGGTTTGGTTGAGCATGAGCGTATACCCTTCAATGCGGTTGATCAGTACGGCCACGGTAGTATCAGATTTCCTGATTTTGTTAACAGAATCTTTGGCCAGTTTGGTCAGGTTTCTGCTAATGGTGGCGCTGTCTATTTTGGTGGTGGTGTCGGGGCGGTTGGTGTTTTTCTGGCCGGGTTGCGCAAAAATAGCCTGGGCAAAGCACAGCAGGCATGCCAGTAGAATCAATCCTTTAGCCGGGTGAACTTTTAATGCTACCATTTATGATACCGGTATTTAAAGCCCATTATCCATCTGTCACTATATCCTGTATATTACAATATTAATTAAAAAAAGGGTGTGCACCTTTTGACTGACATTTTTTAGGCGGTATTCCCATGCTATCGAACCAAACACCTGCTTTTCCGGTTAATTAAGGGTATGAAACGAGAATCCATTGTTGCCTTATTGCAGAAAGAACCACCAAGAGTGTGGGATGTAGTGGTGATAGGCGGTGGCGCTACCGGGTTGGGTACCGCCCTGGAGGCAGTTACGCGGGGCTATAAGACCCTGTTGCTTGAACAAGCCGATTTTGCCGCCTCCACTTCCAGTAAAAGCACCAAGCTGGTACATGGCGGGGTGCGTTACCTGGCACAGGGAGATGTAGGACTGGTACGCGAAGCCAGTATGGAGCGGGGGCTACTGGTACAGAATGCCCCTCACCTGGTCAGGAACCTTGCTTTTGTGATCCCCACCTTCAGCACCTGGGAAAACATTAAATATACAATGGGGTTAAAGATGTACGACTGGCTGGCAGGCAAGCTGAGCCTGGGCAGTTCTGTGCATATTTCCCGGCAAACCACACTGGAAAAATTAAGCACTTTAAAACCGGATGGTCTGGCAGGAGGGGTATTGTATCATGATGGACAGTTTGACGACAGCCGTCTGGCGGTAAACCTGGCACAAACCATTGTTGATAAAGGAGGTACCGTATTGAATTACATGAAGGTAACTGCCTTGCATAAAGATGCGTTTGGACGCATCAATGGGGTAACGGCCAGGGATACCCTGTATCACCATGAACTGTCCTTTAATGCCCGGGCGGTGATTAATGCTACCGGTGTATTTGCGGATGATATACTGGAAATGGATAATCCTCAGGCTCCCCGGTCTATTGCTGCCAGCCAGGGTGTACATGTAGTGCTGGACAGTTCCTTTTTGCCTGGGCATCATGCGCTGATGATTCCGGAAACCAGTGATGGGCGGGTACTGTTTGTGGTGCCCTGGCATAATAAAGTGGTGGTAGGTACTACGGATACCCCTGTTAAGCATATCAGCCTGGAACCACATGCCATGGAAGAAGAAATCGGGTTTATACTTAAAACCGCCGGGCAGTATTTAAGCCGTGCACCGCAGCGGGAAGATGTACGGAGTGTGTGGGCAGGACTGCGTCCGCTGGCGGCTGCTAAAGCGGAAGGGCATAAAACGAAGGAAATATCGCGTAGTCATAAAATTATAGTAGCCTCTTCCGGTTTGCTTACCATCATTGGAGGCAAGTGGACTACTTACCGGCGGATGGCGGAAGATGTGATCCGGAAGATGGAGCAGGTACATAAATGGAAACGGACGGCGTCTGCGACTCATCATCTGAAACTCCACGGGGCAGCTAATAAGGTAAACTGGGAAGATCCCTGGTTCTTTTATGGCAGTGACAGATTCCAGATACACCAGATGGTGGCTACCCAGCCTGATCTGCAGGAGTTGCTCAGCCCGTCATTACATATTATCAAAGCACAGGTTATCTGGGCGGTAAGAGAAGAGATGGCCCGGCATATAGACGATTTTCTGGCCCGTCGTACCCGCGCATTGTTCCTTGATGCCCGTGAAGCATTACGGATTGCTCCCGTAGTGGCGGCTATCATGGCAGCAGAGCTGGGCAAAGGGAGTGATTGGATAGCGGAGCAGCTGGCAGCATTTGAAGCCCTGGCCAATGGTTACCTGTTAAATTGAGCGTCATGGATGGCTGTATAAAATAAAAACGGATCATACCAGTTGATCCGCTTTGTATCTCCATAAATTAATAATGTACTACCTGTTCCAAAGTACCTTCTCGCTCAATGGCCTTAATCTTCTACCAGCAGGTATGGGCTCATCGGTATAGCCCAGGTAAAATAATCCCAGTACCTGGTCTTCCTCTCCCAATGATAAATAATCCCGCATAGCAGGGTGAAGGGTCATCCCTCCTGAGCCCCAGTAAGCTGCAATGCCCATTGCGGTAGCGCCCAGCCACATGTTCTGTACAGCACAGGAAACAGCTGCTACTTCTTCTATCACCGGAATTTTAGGATTATTGCCCCGTTTCATACAGATAGCAATGATGTGGGAAGCCAGGTTGCCCTGGTTTTTCAGTTTGTCGAAATTGCCCGGTATAAAATTTTCAGCAGGTGTGTTGGCCTTATATAAGGCAGCATGACCGGCACAAAATTCCTGTACCTGATCCCCGCTGTATACTACAAAATACCAGGGCTCTGTATAGCCATGCGTAGGCGCCCAGTCGGCCAGTTGTAATAACTGCTGTACCAGCTCATCAGGAACTTTTTTCCCGTTCATACTGGTAGGCTTTACTGTACGTCTTTGTTTGATGATCTCTTCAATTGATACTTGTTGCGCCATGCTCATCTGTTTGGTTTTATCAGGAGATAAAAAGGGATCACCTGTTGTTAACTTTTACTCATTAGTTGTTCTTTCATTGCTGGCGGTAGTTTGGCTACTTTCCGCTGGGTATAATCAAAACAAACCATGCCGGTTTTAGCTTCCGCAATCAGGATGGTTTTTTCTTCCCGGGTAGTGGTGATACGGTAAAACAGGTCGAACCCAAAGGCACTGTATTCACCAGCCGCTACGGCCACTTCAAATATATCTCCCTGAAACCCTTCGCCTTTGTATACGGTGCAGAGGTCGGCCATGATGAGGCCGGTACCGTCATGGTCCAGCTCTTTGCAGCCTGCACTGTGCAGGAATTGTATGCGGGCCTCGTGCATAATAGATACGATAGCGTCATTGCCTACGTGCCCGCCATAGTTTACATCCTGGATACGTACCGGCACCTGTAAGCTGAAATTGAATGATGCGGGTAAGTCTAGTTTTACTCTTGCCATGCTATTGGATAGTTAGGTATAAAATGCGGTGTTTTTAATGAGGAGGTTGATTATCCTGCCGGATGCGCCTTTAGAAAGAGGAGCAGTTTGGCCAATGCCCTGGCGCGGTGGCTGTATTGGTTTTTTTCTGTCATATCCATTTCTGCAAAGGTGCGGCTGGCACCATTGGGAACGAAGATGGGGTCATATCCGAAACCGTTTTCTCCTTTGCCCGCTTCCAGTATTTCTCCTTCACAGATCCCTTCAAACTGATATTCTTTTCCTTCCAGTATCAGGGAGATCACTGTTCTGAATTGCGCCTGCCGGTTGGTATTTCCTTTCAGTTCCGCTAATACCCTGGCAATATTATCTGCTGCCAGTTTCTGCTCTCCGGCGTACCGGGCAGATAAAACACCTGGGGCACCCTGGAGGGCAGCTACTTCCAGGCCAGTATCTTCGGAGAAGCTGTTTTGGCCGGTAAGCTGGTGGATCGTACGTGATTTTTCGGTGGCATTTGCTTCCAGTGTGTCATGTGGCTCCGGAATGTCAATATCTATACCGGCATCCCGCAGGGTAATAATCTGGAAGTTATTGCCCAGCAAGGACCGGATCTCCTTTATCTTATTATCGTTGTTGGTAGCAAATACGAGCGTACGCATGTTATTTTTTTACTTGATTAACAGGGACAAATATAACGCATTTTCTCCCCCCGGTCAGTAAACACCGCCGGAGGCAGGATCATCGGGATATGATATCCCGCTCCATAATATTAGTTGCATATGTTATATCAATATGCTACTTTAGAAGTAAACTATAGCTTATTCATTCCTTAACATTGGGGTAATAGCCCGGTAATAAATATTCCTGATTTTTGCGCATTATTAACATGAGCCAGCTTGAAACTATGTGTGTATCAAAAATAAAGGATGGAGATGCCTCCGCATTCCGGGAGCTATTCTATACTTATAAAGATGCGCTTTTTGGTTATGCCTGTAAACTTTCCCGTTCGGCAGAGCTGGCGGAGGAGGTGGTGCAGGAAGTGTTTATGAAAGTGTGGATCAACCGTCAGCAGCTGGATCCTGCCCAATCTATTCAATCTTACCTTTATACAGCCACCCGTCATTGTGTATTTAATATCCTGAAAAAGGCCGCCCTGGATGAAAAACTGAAAAAGGCCGTCTTTTACCAGCAGCCTGTATTTTCCAATAATACAGAAGAATATCTGGCCACTTCAGAATTGCAGCGGGTAAAGAAAATAATGCTCGACCAACTACCTCCCCAAAGAAAGCTGATCTTCTGTTTAAGCAGGATAGAAGGGCTTTCGCATGAAGAAATTGCCTTAAAACTGGGGATCTCCAAGAATACCGTCAAAGACCAGATTGTAAAAGCAAGCCGGTTTTTAAAACATCAGTTACATGTACACCATGATATTATTGTTCCACTGCTGATAGTAGGAGTGGCTTATCACCCATAACACGTATCGTCAGAAAAAAATATTTTTATCCCGGATCGTCCTTCCGTCTTTCCCGATTGTATTATATATAAAGTGATTCAGATGATCCCGGATGCAGCACATATCAAACAACTCTTTATCAAACATGCCAATGGCACCTGTACAGCAGCGGAAACAGCGGAGCTGTTGAATTATCTGCAGGAGGAGGGAAGTGAAGAAATGTTGCCTATGCCGGATGAAATAGCGGGGGGAATGTCTGGTATGTTGCCAATGGGTAACGTAGCAGCAGAGCGGGTGTTGCATAATATATTGGGAACAGGAGCAACGCCGGAGGTGAAACGGGGAAAGAGCGTGCGTTTAAGATGGATAGGTATAGCGGCAGCCGCCGCAGCACTGGTAGGAGCTGTGGTTTGGTTATACCGCCCAGGTGTAAAACAACCGGTGCTAACCGCTTATAGTACTGTAAAAGGGGAAGTGAAGCACTTATTGCTCCCGGATGGTAGCCGTATTACACTGAATGGAAATACTACTTTACAATATGACAGTGCCGGATGGCAAGCCAATAAAAGAGAGGTGTGGATTAACGGGGAAGCTTTTTTTAATGTAGCGGCTGATGCAGCCGGACGTTTTACGGTACATGCCGGTAGTACAACCCAGGTGGATGTATTGGGCACCCGGTTTAATGTGCTGGCTACCAGTCAGCAAACGCAGGTGGTACTGAATAGTGGTAAAGTAAAGGTGAATATTTCCAAGGGGGATAACACGAAGGAAGAGGTGGTACTGGTACCCGGTGAAATGGTGGCTTATCAGCCTGATAATAATAAGTTGACACAACAAATGACAGATACCCTGCAGCTGACCAGCTGGAAAGACGGGCTACATGCCTTCCGTGAAACCAGTCTGGCAGATATTGCAACAATGATGACCCGGCAGTTTGGCGTAAAGGTTTCTTTTGCTGCTGCAGAACTGGCTACCCTGCAGTTTACCGGTACTACACCAGCTGGTAACCTGGATGTAATGCTAACAATTCTTGAAAAGTCATTGGATCTCAAAATCTATAAACACGGTGATCAGGTAGTGATTACGAAGGCCAAGTAAATCATTGCCAAGAACAAAACATTAAACTCCTATTTACTAAAACGCATTATTATGCAAAAAAAGCTACTTGTTAATAAGGTAGTAGGAATACTGCTATGCCTGGCCATAGGCATACCCCACGGAGCTGTAGCGCAGGAAATGTTGGCCAGAAATGCCGCAAAATATAAAGCCAGTCCGATGTACAGCCTGGTAGAAGTATTTCCTATGCTGGAAAATCTACGCAAGGTAAAATTCAATTACAACAGTGAGATACTGATTGGTAAAACCATTAATGCCCAGCTCCTCAAAAAGATGGAACAGGCTGATCTGCATACAGGCTTGTCTTTATTACTGCAGCCGCTGGGCCTTACCTGTGAGGCGATCCAGGAAAATTATTATGCTATTAAAGTGATCCCACCTGTCAACGCCATGGCACAGATTAATGTGAAAGGGCTGGTAACAGATGCGGCTAATAATAGTCCGCTGCCTGGTGTGGTGGTAGCCGTAAAGGGTAAAACAAAAGGTACTTCTACAGATGGTACCGGGCGTTATTCCCTCGCTAATGTAGGCGATCAAGAAATCCTGGTGTTTTCCCTGCTGGGGTATAAACCTCAGGAAATGCCGGTTAATGGCCGTACAGAAATAAATATTTCCCTGGCCCAGGATGTTTCGGGGTTAAGCGAAGTAGTGGTAACGGCCCTGGGTATTCAGAAGGAAAAGAAATCATTGGGATATGCGGTACAGGAAGTAAAGGGAGAAAACATGGTAAAAGCCAGGGAACCTAACCTGATCGGTTCTTTAACCGGCCGGGTGGCAGGATTGGTGATCCAGAATTCTACCGACATGTTCCAGGATGCGAACATCCTGCTGCGCGGACAAAAACCTTTGATCGTGATAGATGGTATTCCTGATCAGACAGCCGATATGTGGAAAGTAAACCCGGATGATGTGGAAAGCCTGAGTGTACTGAAAGGGCCTTCTGCTTCTGCATTGTATGGCTCTATCGGTCAGAACGGGGCTATTATGATCACCACCAAAAGAGGGAAAGGAAAGGAGCTTTCCGTAGAGTTCAATTCCTCTACCATGTTTCAGCCTTCTTTTATCCGTATTCCTGATGTGCAAACTACCTACGGCAATGGTAACAAGGGCAGCTACGCTTATGTAGATGGTTCCGGCAGCGGCACAGAAGGATCCGGATGGATATGGGGACCAAAACTGGACCAGCGTGATGCTTCTACACCAAGTGGCTATTGGGAAACACCCCAGTACAACAGCCCTATGGATCCTAACACCGGCGCACTCAAGCCTTTGCCCTGGTTATCCCGTGGTAAAAATAATGTACGTAACTTTTTCCGGACAGGGATTATTTCTACCAATAACCTCAGCATTACCCAGGCCAATGATAAAGGAAGTTTCCGCGCTTCTGCCTCGCATATTTATCAGCAGGGAATTGTACCAAATACACAGCTGAACAACAGCTCTTTCAGTATTGCCGGTAACTATAACCTGACTGACAGACTTAACGTGGATGCCCGTATTACCTACAATCGCCAGTACACAGATAATTATCCGGTGGTAGGATATGGTCCTGGCAACTATCTCTATAATCTTGTATTATGGACAGGGTCGGATGTGGATATCAGAGATCTCCGCAGCTATTGGGTACCCGGAAAAGAAGGACTGCAGCAAAGACACTATAACCAGTCCTGGTACAATAACCCTTATTTCCAGGCTTATGAACTGCTGACCGGGTATTACAAGAACAACACCTTTGGTTCTATGGCCCTGAATTATAAACTCAATACCGACCTCAGTGTGAAATTCCGTACCGGGATCAACTCCTATGGATTAACTACCAGTACCAAAGAGCCGATGAGCTATATTGGATACAGTAATAAATCAAGGGGTAATTATACCGTGGGTTCCCAGAATTATTTTGATCTGGTATCCGATCTGGCATTGCGTTATGAGCATACTTTTGGTAAAGACTTTACGATTCATGCGGAAGTAGGCGGTTCTAATTATTATCGCAACGACAGATACCAGGATAGCAAAACAGACGGATTAACTATTCCCGGATTCTATAACCTGGACAATTCCACCAACCCTGTTATCAGCAAAAATACCCTGGAGGAAAGACGGACCAGCAGTGCATATGGATTGCTGGACATGGAGTACATGGGCGCATTTTATCTGTCACTCACCGGCCGTAATGACATCATCTCCACGCTTCCGGTTGCCAATAACTCCTTTTTCTATCCCTCTGTAGCTGGATCCATTATTATATCCGAACTGGTGAAAACACCACATTGGCTACCTTATGTGAAAGCAAGAGGTTCCTGGTCTTCCGTGTCCAGAGGACGTCTGGATGAAGAAGAGCGTTATACTTACAATTACCTGCCCACCTACGACAGGGGCTTGAAATGGAATAGCGTTCCTTCTCTGTCTTTTGGAGATATGCGCCGTAATCCTGGCCTGAAACCGCAGACTACGAATGCATGGGAAACGGGTTTGGAAGTAAAATTACTGGACAATCGTTTTGGACTGGATGTTACTTATTTCAGGGCACGTGATTTCAACAACATTGTAAGAGTACCGGTATCCAATGCCAGCGGGTATAACTGGCGTCTGGAAAACGGGAATGTGTACCTCCGTAGCGGCTGGGAAATAATGGCAACGGCAACACCCGTACGCAGTAAGGATTTACGCTGGGATATAACCGCCAACTTCAGCACCTATAAACGCACTTTGAAAGAAATATTCGGCGGCGCCAAAGACCTGAATAAGATAAAAGTAGGAGAGCGGATGGATCGCATTTTTGCGGGTGTTTATGAAAAGGATCCCCAGGGAAATATCGTATATGAAAGCAATGGATTTCCTAAAGAAGATGTGTTTTCCCGGTTTGTGGGCAATGCAGATCCTGATTGGACCTATGGTCTGGAAAACGCTTTCCGCTACAAACAGTTTACATTACGGTTTCTCGTAGATGGTCGTATTGGTGGATTGATCTACTCCAGCACCAATCAGAAAATGTGGTGGGGCGGAACCCATCCCGGTACAGTCAATCAGTTCAGGGATGATGCCAATGAAGGTAAGGCCACCTATGTAGGGCCTGGTGTAGTGATCACTTCCGGAGAATTGAAGTATGACGGAGATGGCAACATTGTATCAGATACCCGCAAGTTTGCTACTAATACCAAAGGGGTGAACTATATTGATTACATGATCAATACCAGTAATGCTGCCAACACCAATTACAACTACTATTCAGAAACATTCCTGAAACTGCGGGAAGTAAATCTTACCTGGCAGGTACCTGCAAAATGGATGAACAAAACATTCTTCCGGGATGCTTCGGTTTCATTGGTAGGCCGTAATCTGTTGCTGTTTTCAAAACTGCCCAATGTTGATCCAGACCCGGGGAAGGATGAGCTGCAAACGCCTTCCACCCGTAGTATGGGCTTTAACGTGAATTTAAAATTCTGATCCACAACCTCGTATTTTATGCAAAAGCTATCAATAATAATAGGCCTTTTCCTGCTTACTGCCTGGTGTGGTTGTAAAAAGTTTGAATCCTTTCAAACAGACCCTAACAGAACAACCCAGGCAACGCCCGATTTGTTACTCACATTTATAGAAACCCGTGCCTTTAATGAGGTAAGCACTTCCAATGCGCTGGCTGCCCGTCAGCTGGTATACACGGATGGCGTAAATGCTAATCAGTATTATGGCTGGAAGCGTGCAAGCTTTGACGATTATAACAACCTGCGCCAGGTGTATAAAATGGAGCAGGAAGCGATACGTATTAATAAGCCGGTATACCTTACCCTGGCTAAATTTTTCCGGGCTTACTTTATCATGCGGCTTACTCTCACATTTGGAGATGTGCCTTCTACAGAAGCGTTGCGCGGAGATGAAGGTGGTTTTATACCGGTATATGATAAGCAGGAAGATATTTTCCTGGCAGTACTGGATAGTTTGCAGTCGGCCAATAACGCCCTGACGGCAGCTGCCGATGAGATCAGGGGAGATATTGTGTACAATGGCAATATCCAGCAATGGAAACAACTGATCAATAGCTACAGCATCAGGATACTTATGAGCTTGTCGCTCAAAGAAAACAACACTAAGCTGCGGGTAAAACAACGTTTTGCTGAAATCATTAATAACCCGGATAAGTATCCTTTATTTTCCGGTAATGAGGACAATGGGCAGTTGAAGTATGTAGACCTGCAGGACAACCGTTATCCTTACTATAATAATAATGACCTGCAAACGGCTTATTACATGGAAGAAACGTTTGTGAATACCTTAAAAGGGCTGAAAGATCCGCGCCTGTTCCGCTTTGCCGAAAAGGCTCCCAAACAGGCAGGTTTGCCGGATGGAGATTTTAATGCTTATGGTGGCGTAAAAGGCAGTGCCACTATTGATGAAAATACGATCCGTGTTACTGCCGGAGAAGCCTCCAAAATTGCGAAACGTTATTTTAATGATCCTGTAAATGAACCCGGTATTGCTGTGGGGTATGCAGAGCTGCAGTTTATATTGGCCGAAGCCGTATTAAAAGGCTGGATGACCGGCAATGCAGATACCTATTACAAAAATGGTATTCAGGCATCCATGGAGTTTTTTAAAATAGCGCCTGCAGCTATCACTGCTTATAAAACACAACCAGCCGTACAGTTGCAACCTGGTCATGAACTGGAGAATATTTTTAAACAGAAACATATTGCCTTCTTTTTAAATTCTGGCTGGCAGCCGTTTTATGAACAACGCCGTACCGGTCTTCCGATATTTGATGTATCCGGCAATGGTATGCTCAATGATAAAAAGATCCCTAAACGCTGGATGTATCCGGAAGGGGAATTAAATTTGAACCAGGAAAATGTGACGGCAGCTATTAACAGCCAGTATCCCCAGGGGGATGATGTGAACGGGGTGATGTGGTTGTTGAAAAAAGATTAGTATACCGGGCATTATCAGAAAAACAGGAAATCATGTTAAAAACGATTGTTGTCTGTATCGGGATTTTTTCCGGTACTACACTGATAGCACAACAAAAACAAAAGAAAGCATTGTTTGTCATTGTAGACGGTATTCCGGCAGACGTGATAGAAAAGCAGCCCACGCCTCATCTGGACAGGATTGCAAAAGAAGGAGGATATACCCGTGCTTATGTAGGCGGAGAGAAAGGTGGTTATTCCCAGACACCCACGATATCGGCAGTAGGGTATAACAGCCTGCTGACCAGTACCTGGGTAAATAAGCATAATGTATGGGACAACGATATTGCTGCGCAGAATTATAACTATTGGAGCATTTTCCGCTTTTTTAAGCAGGCCTATCCTCAAAAGAAAACGGCTATTTTTTCCACCTGGCTGGATAACCGTACCAAACTGGTAGGCGACGGCTTGGCCCAAACGGGTCACCTGCATATAGATCATCATGTAGACGGCATGGAACTGGATACGGTTCGTTTTCCACATGACAAGGACAGCCGGTATATTCACCTGATTGATGAAGAAGTAGTAGCCAAAGCGTCGGATTATATCCGTACCGATGCACCGGATCTGTCGTGGGTATACCTGGAGTATAGCGATGATATGGGACACCGGTATGGGGATGGCCCCCGGATGTACGAAGCAGTAAAAATGGTAGATGACCAGATGGGACGTCTTTGGGATGCTATTACCTACCGCCGGGAAAAGTTTGGAGAGGACTGGGTGATCTTCATTACCACAGATCACGGACGGGATGCCAGCAGCGGTCATCACCACGGAGGGCAGTCGGACCGGGAGCGTACTACCTGGATCGTTACAAATGCCAGACAACTGAATCCTTATTTCAAAACAGGGCAGCCAGGTATTACAGATATCACGCCTACCCTGGTACGTTTTCTGAACATCGCAGTACCTGAAGCCAATGCCAGGGAGCTGGACGGCGTACCATTGACAGGCAAAATATCATTAACGGCACCTGCCGCAAAACTGGAAAACGGTGAGTTACAGTTAAGCTGGAAAGCAGCGGAGAAAAAAGGGAAGGTGAAAATATGGGTAGCTACTACCAATCACTTTAAAACAGGTGGAGAGGATATGTACAAGCTCCTGGGAGAAGTGCCCCTGCAGGCACAACAGGCAGCCATCAGCGTAGCAGACATGCCCTCAGATTTTTACAAAATAGTATTGGAAGGACCGGATAATACGGTGAACAGATGGGTGGTGAAACCCTGATGAGCTATTGTATTTTACCCGGATATGCGTTTTTTAAACCAGTGAAATATCCGGGATTTATAAATAGTTAAGTGAAAAAAGAACAGGATAACCGGTTCCTTGCCGATTATCCTGTTCTTTTTTATATACAGCCTGCGCTATGCAGTGAAATGGCTGGTATTAAATCCCCAGTAATTGTTTCAGTCCCATCCAGAGTTTTGCTTTCAGGGTTTTATCCTGACCGATGCCTTCCAGGGCATCGGAAAATAGCAGGGTAGTACCAGCTACGGTGACTAATTGATAGGCTGGGATATCCGCAAGTCCGAATTTTTCCGGAGCAGCACCAAAAATAACCCCCCGTTGAAAAGGCACCGCCGATTTCCAGTCGGCCACACCCAGATCAGGATAACTATGGATGTTAATAAGCGCAACATCCTGCATGCCAAGTTTGCAGGCGTTTAATATATTCGTGAGTAGGTTGAATAATTCATCATTTAAGTATGCTTCCCCTTCATTTTGTATGAAGAGCGCGATGTTTTTTTGATTTTCTCCTAAAAATTTCACTTTAGGCGGGGCTTTTTGCTCGGTAACAACAGGAGCGTTTTCCCCGGGAATGATTGGCTGGGTGTACATTTTAGCCAGAAAATACGGATCCAGTTGAACTTGATCAAGAGACATACACGTTGCAATTTAATGTAATGTTAAGGCCCCGCCTGGGGAAAAATCAGTTTATTTGCACATCGTATAGATGGACAAACTGCCAGCGAATAAAGTGTAAAAATATTGAGATAAAACCGATTAACCATCATGATAGCAGATTATCCAACCGTAAATTCAACAGTAATGGAAGAAGCGTTAAAGAAGATTAAAGTCACAAAAACTACCCATAGCCGGTTAAGTGAAGTGGATTTTAACCACCTGGTGTTTGGTAAAAAATATGCAGACCATATGCTGGTGGCGGATTTTGATGGTAAAGCGTGGGGGAATGCCCAGATACTGCCTTTTCAAAACTTTTCAGTAAGTCCGTCCAATGCAGCATGGCACTATGGCCAGGCTATTTTTGAGGGTATCAAAGCCTATAAAGATCAGGAAGGGAATCCGATGATTTTCCGTCCTTATGACAATTACAAGCGCTTTAATATTTCCGCGGAGCGGATGGGGATGCCGGAAGTACCGGAGTGGTTGTTTATAGGAGGTATGTCAATGTTGATTGATCTGGACCGTGACTGGGTGCCAACCGGGGAGGGCTGTTCCCTTTACCTGCGTCCTTTTATGATTGCCACAGATGAGTTTATAGGCGTACGCCCTTCAGATACTTATCGTTTTGCGATTATCAATTCACCATCGGGGCCTTATTTCAACAAGCCGATCAAGCTACTGGTGCAGGATAAATATGTGAGAGCGTTTCCTGGTGGGGTAGGATATGCCAAGGCAGCAGGCAACTATGGCGGGGCCATGTATCCTACCATGCAGGCACGGAAAGAAGGCTTTGACCAGATCCTGTGGGTAGACGGCTATGAGCATAAGTACCTGCAGGAGTGCGGTACGATGAACGTATTTGCCATTATTGGTAATAAAGCCCTTACACCTGATCTTAGTCAGGGTACTATCCTGGAGGGAGTAACCCGGGCCAGTGTGATGTCTGTACTGGAGGATATGGGTTTTACCGTAGAGGAAAGGCCGGTTTCTATTGATGAGATTGTAGCCGCCTACAAGGATGGTACCTTGCGGGAAGTATTTGGTACCGGTACTGCGGCCAGTGTGGCATATGTGGAGCAGCTGAACTACCAGAACGAGCAGTTGACCCTGGATACCACCAAATATGATGTAGGGCGTGAAGTGATCCAGCGACTGGATGCCATCCGTACTGGAAGGGCGGAGGATACCCGGAACTGGAACTTCAAAATAAGTTAGTTTTCAAATCGTTATGTGATTTTAATACAAAAAGTGAGCTGCTCGTGGAGTGGCTCATTTTTTTTGAGCTATTAGCTTTTAGCTTAATGCAGCGGATGTTTTTAAGCTGTTAGCTATTAGCAGTTAGCTTTTAGCAAAATGCAGCGGAGGAGTGGATATTGATTATTTAAGCGACTTACCCCTGTGTGGTAATTTTGCCCCACAGGATGTTTTTGTTATACCCTTTTTATACCCTTTTTATAGCCTTTTATGCTCTATTCATACTCTATCTATGCTTTAACTATGCTTTAACTATGCTTCAAGCATGCTTGGAGGTAGGGGGGGCTCGTCCTAAAATAGGTTTACACCCATGCTAAATAATCCGGATTAAAGTTTACCTACCTGTTTTTTAATCCTTATGGCGGTTTACAGTTCTAAAGATTAGCAAAAGAATCAATTATTACTATTACTATATATTTTCTTTTTTTGCTTCTTTTTTTCTTTTTAGTTCCCACTTGGATATGTAGATAACCTATTGATCTTCAATGTTGATTCGAGCGCCAGGCTGTCGCCGTTTTTTCCAACGATGTATTAGTTTTCCCTGTGTTTGATGTGCCTGCTCCGGTGTGAGGTAATCACAGCTGCTATAGGGCCTTTGTTGATTGTAAACCTGCACGGCCTGATCTACAGCAGCGGAGGCAGTCTGGATTAGATGGATGTAGTTATTGGTGTTGTTTTTATTGTAATTTTGTTTGCTGGATGTCAAACTGGCTATCCGGAGAACCGAAATCAGGGAAAATCATTTTTTTAAATTAATTTCGCACCTCACATTATGACTTTAGCCAAATTTGTGGCATCGTTGACGAAAGAAACACCTCCGGCAAGTATTTCTAAATTGTTGGAAGCATTATGGTGGGATGGGAAAGGAGATTGGGAGAAAGCGCATGAAATAGCGCAGGATGTGCAGGGAAGGAATGGATCGTGGGTACATGCGTACCTGCATCGTAAGGAAGGAGATAACAGCAATGCCGCCTATTGGTATGCACAGGCAGGGAAGGTAATGCCTGCGGGCGCACTTCAGGAAGAGTGGGAGTATATAGTAGCAGCCCTATTATAAAAATGCCCCTTTTCAAAAAAAGATTCGAAACAATTTTGTTATTCACATATATAGTTTTACCTTTGCCGTCCCAAAAATCCTATATGGGAATTTTGGATGTCATTGTAAACCGACAGAAAAAAAACTAGGTAAAGAATGCCTACTATACAACAATTAGTAAGAAAAGGAAGAGAAATTATCCGGGCTAAATCCAAGTCCAGGGCATTAGATAGCTGCCCTCAGCGTCGTGGCGTTTGTACACGTGTGTACACTACCACGCCAAAGAAGCCTAACTCCGCATTGCGTAAAGTGGCTAAGGTGCGTTTGACCAATAAAATTGAGGTGATTGCCTATATCCCG